>NZ_CP165718.1:0-2704554 GCF_041200125.1 Pseudidiomarina sp. PP-1MA | reverse complement strand
ACCTGACTCCATTATTTTGCTTTTATAGTTATGGTCTAGATTTGACTGCCCACGGATCATCTCGATCCTCTGTATTTATTGGTAGTTCAGTCACCGAATAATGAATTTGATTGTACTGAAAAGCCCCGCAGATCGCTAGCGTTTGCGGTAAAATAACTAGGCACTTGTCGCATCTTTATCCACAATCAGAATCATTCTCAACTCAGGTTTGTGGATAGCTTTTTACGTTGACTTTGATCCTTTTAACCGTTAGAATTCGCGCTCTAAATTTTTAGGTAACTCGAATACGGAATTAACGTCATGAAAAGAACATTTCAACCAAGCGTATTGAAGCGCAAGCGCACTCACGGTTTCCGTGCTCGTATGGCAACGAAAAATGGCCGCCAAGTTTTGGCTCGCCGTCGTGCCAAAGGCCGTAAAGTTCTGACTGCTTAATTGAAGCAGAACTATCATTACGGGCGGGAGTTACGACTACTAACTCCCGCGCACTTCCAAACTGTATTTAACTCCCCTCCGGTGAAAGCCGTTACGGCTGAGCTAACTGTGCTCGCTGTTCCCAATTATTCTGATCATCCACGCCTTGGCGTTACTATCTCCAAGAAGAAAGCAAAGCGTGCAGTTGATCGAAATCGCATTAAACGCAAGATTCGCGAGAATTTTCGGCTAAAACAGCATAAAATACCGGCATTCGATATTATCGTTATAGCGAAAAACGGTGTCGTAGACCTTTCAAGCGAAGACCTACAACAACGTCTGGATTATTTATGGCGAACTTTGAGCAAGCGTTGCGAGCAATACCTATCGGCTTTATCAGACTCTACCAGCTGATAATTAGTCCGTTAATCGGCCCCAGATGTCGATTTACCCCAACCTGTTCACAGTACGCCATAGAAGCTATCCAAAACCATGGTATGATGCGTGGCTTCTGGCTTGCCAGTAAACGCATTATTAAATGCCATCCGGGCCATCCCGGTGGATTCGACCCGGTACCAGGAACTGAACCTGTACCGGACCAAGAACATCAAAGTAAAACAGAGACGAAGCACTAATTATGAATTCGCCACGTTCTATCTTGTTTATTGCTTTTTTGGTTGTGAGTTTTTTTCTCTACCAAAATTGGCTGATTGATACCGCTCCCGGCACTGAGAAAATTGCCGGTACTGAACAAACTCAATCACTAGATTCTGGAATTCCAGAAGCCCGTACTGACACAGGCGTAACTAGCAGCAGTGTACCCAATGCGACTAACGCAGATATGCCAGCTACTGCAAACGCGCAACGCAGCCAGTGGGTGACCGTAAAGACTGATGTTCTTGATATTCGCATCGACACCCTAGGTGGTGATGTGGTCAACGCACAACTCTTGAAGTTTGCTCGTACCCAAGACTCTACCGAACGTTTTGAGTTGCTCCACGCAGAAGCCAATAACCTCTATATTGCTCAATCTGGTTTAGTGGGTACTGATGGCACCGACTCCGCCGCTGGCCGCCCTACGTTCCACGTGGAACAGACCACTTTTGAAATGCAAGGCGATGAGTTACGGGTTCCTCTTCATTTAACCCTAGAAGATGGCTCAAGCTTAACTAAAACCTTCGTCTTTACCGCTGGTTCGTATGCCGTTGACGTGATTTACAGCATCCGTAACGCTGGCACCGAGCACAAGCAAATGCAGTATTATGCTCAGCTCAAGCAGGTGATCACTGAAGGTTCTGGCAATATGATGATGCCAACCTATCGCGGTGGTGCTTACTCTTGGGATGAAGACCGCTACGAAAAATATGCCTTTGATGATATGCGTGACCAACGCTTGAATCGCTCAACCGAAAAAGGTTGGATTGCGATGTTAGAGCATTATTTTGTGTCTGCTTGGATTCCTCGTGTTGAAGGCACCAAAACATTGTTTTCTCGAGTTATTGGTGGTGACCAGGCCATCATGGGCATGATGTACCCAACCACGGTGGTTGCTCCAGGTGCCACTGCCGAAATCAAATCAACTTTGTTTATGGGTCCTAAAGACCAAGACGCTATGGAGTTGGTTGCAGAAGACCTTAACCTCACCGTAGATTATGGCTTCTTATGGTGGCTAGCTCAGCCCATCTTTAAGTTACTGCAGTTCTTGCAAAGCTTCTTGATTAACTGGGGCTTGTCTATCATCGCCGTCACCGTGGTGATTAAACTGGTGCTCTATCCGCTAACCAAAGCACAATACGTGTCTATGGCTAAAATGCGCATGATTCAGCCCAAAATGCAGGCATTACGCGAGCGCTACGGCGATGACCGTCAAAAAATGTCGCAAGCCATGATGAAGATGTACAAAGAAGAGAAAGTAAATCCTCTCGGTGGTTGTTTGCCGATGTTACTGCAACTTCCAATCTTCTTAGCCTTGTATTGGGTTCTGTTGGAAAGCGTTGAATTACGCCATGCACCATTGTTCCTGTGGATTTCAGATCTTTCTGCAAAAGACCCGTTCTTTATTCTACCGATTTTGATGGGTGCATCTATGTTCTTTATGCAGCGGTTACAACCGACCCCTGCTACCGATCCGATGCAGCAAAAACTACTGCAGTTTATGCCATTGATTTTCACTGTCTTCTTCCTGTGGTTCCCATCAGGCTTAGTTCTGTACTGGTTAAGCAGCAACTTGATCACTATTGGTCAGATGCAGTGGATTTACCGCGGCCTTGAGAAGAAAGGCATGATGGAACGTAAGAAGAAGAAATAATTCATGAGCTTTCATTTGGCTAACGACACCATTGTTGCTCAGGCCACGCCCCCAGGGCGTGGCGGTGTTGGTATCGTTCGCGTGAGCGGACCCGCTGCACGTGTGGTGGCTGAACGTATCCTGGGCCACTGTCCAGTACCGCGTAAGGCTGAATACCTGCCATTTAAAGATTTATCCGGCAATCTCCTTGATGAGGGGATTGCCCTATTCTTTCAAGGTCCTCATTCTTTTACCGGCGAAGATGTGCTGGAGTTGCAAGGCCATGGCGGTCCGATCCTGATCGACATGATTATTAAGGCCATTCTAGACTTTCCAGATGTTCGCCCCGCTCGCCCCGGCGAATTCAGCGAGCGCGCGTTCCTAAACGATAAGTTAGATTTAACTCAAGCCGAAGCTATTGCTGATTTGATTGATACCACCTCAGAACAAGCTGCAAAAGCGGCTTTACAGAGCTTACAGGGCGGTTTCTCGCATGAAATTGATCAGCTCGTTGACCAAGTTATTCACTTGCGAATGTATGTCGAAGCTGCCATTGATTTTCCTGAAGAAGAAATTGATTTTCTAAGCGACGGCAAAGTTTCTGGCGATTTAGAAGCCATCATTGACCGGCTCCAACAAGTGATGGTGCAAGCCAAGCAAGGCTCTTTGTTACGCGAAGGCATGAAGGTGGTGATTGCAGGTCGCCCCAACGCCGGTAAATCGTCGCTCCTGAATGCTTTGGCGGGGCGTGAATCTGCCATAGTGACAGCCATCGCTGGCACCACCCGCGACGTCTTACGCGAGCATATTCAAATTGACGGCATGCCACTTCATATCATCGACACCGCTGGCTTACGCGAAAGCCCTGATGAGGTTGAGCAAATTGGCATTGCCCGAGCCTGGGACGAAATACGCGGCGCTGACCGTGTCCTGTTTATGGTTGATGCTACTGAAACAAACGCCGTACATCCTGCTGACATTTGGCCGGAGTTTTTCGCTCAATTACCTGACGACTTACCTTACACAGTGATTCGCAACAAAGTAGATCTCAACCAAGAACCGGTAGCTTTAGAGGATATTGGTGGTATTCCGGTGCTCCATCTTTCGGCCAAAACTGGGCATGGCGTTGAGTTGCTGCGTGAGCACCTTAAACACTGTGTGGGCTATCAAGCTACCAGTGAAGGTAGTTTTATGGCTCGCAGGCGCCATTTAGACGCCTTAGAACGCGCCCGTGACCACCTGCTGATAGGGCAAGAACAGTTAGAACTAAATTTAGCGGGCGAGTTGCTCGCTGAAGAGTTACGTCTAACCCAGCAGCATCTGAATGAAATCACTGGCGAATTCACCTCTGATGACCTACTAGGCAAAATTTTTAGTAGTTTCTGTATCGGGAAGTGAAACGGCCATCTACCGCCAGTACTTAGCTATTCAACAAGGCCAAAACCGTTTCAGGAACAGCGTTGGCTTGGGCTAATACGCTTTGTGCGGCTTGGTTGATTATCTGTGCTTTGGCTAATCGAGAAGTTTCCAACGCATAATTTGCATCCATAATCCTACTTTTGGCAGCACTTAGATTGGTTACCATCCCTGCATTATGATCAATAGCTGCACTCAAACGGTTTTCCATCGCCCCCAAGTAACTGCGCTTGGCATCAACCATACCAATAGCTCTATCCAAAGCTGCTAATGGGTTGGGTGGCTGACGCAAACGGAAGTCTTCACCCATTTCGCGAATATTCAATTGAGTATGCGCCACCCCATCATCGACAAAGCCATCGGCATCGGTGATGGCTGTAACACTATAATTAACACCCGCTGAGACATTACTCGGATAGTAAAAAACCACCTCACTGCCACCATTTTTAGTCCGTATTACAACCTCTCCGGTACTATCTAAGTCGACCAAAGTCGCTGTTTTATAGCCGCTAAAGTCAGTACTTGAACTCGGTAGTTGAAAAAAGTAATTACCATCGTCACTTTGCCGCAACACATCCGTATAGGTTTGTCCTTCAAGATCGGTATAATTCACGCTTACATTGCGGGTATCGATAAGGATTTCAGAATAACCAGATACACGGTCCTGCTGCTGAGCTGTTGCACCTAAAATCAGAGGAGTAGTTTGGGTTGCATCCGCTCGCACTGCGCTCAGTTGCTGTTGCCCATCAAACTCGAGGTCAACATTCGCGTTAAAGTAGGCGCTGCTACCATCGGCTTGCTCGCCACGAATCACCCATTGCCCCAACCCATCATTTCGTTGCACGAGAGTGAGGTTTGATAATCCGGAAAAGTCTGCACCACTAAATTCTACGTTCGCAAATGCAGTAAAATCCTTAGCGGGTGTCGCCCAGCTTGAAACGCTCGCTGCGCTGGCCAAATCAACACCAGTAAAGCTTTGGCTAGCCGCCGTCAACGCTAAGTCGTACTCTTCACTTACATTACTCAACGCGTAATAGCTATTATTTGCTGCTTGCAGATACAAATCGCCGCTAGCTGTGTCTTCTACAAGAACGGCCCCAAGATAATTGAGAATCACTTCATCAACCGCGGTTAAGGCGTAGTCATTACCAGCAAAATTAAAGCTATCAGTCACTGCGACAAAGGTCTCCGACCCAGTCGGGGTGGTGGCGCTTGCTTCTGCATCCAGGCGTAAACGATCGGTTTGTTCAATAGCGGCTACGCGTTGATAACGCATGTCACTCCCGCTACCACTTTGAATATAGAACTCGCTGGTACTATCTGCTTGCACTAATGCCGCAGAGGGTAACGAGTTACCACTATCGCTCACAAAACTAACGTTTGCGGCTGCAGCTAGGTTGTAATCGATACCAGCAATAGTAAAATCATTTTCAACCGCCGTGTAGCTCCCCATTTCCGGATTCGATGGAGCATAACTGCTTTGTGCCGGATACACTTTATAGGTGTAGGGGTTACCATCGATGTCATACCCCGTCGCCCAGTCTTCTTCGTATTGCAGCAAGGTATTGGCCTCACGGTAACTCAAACTATCATCGGCGTTGCGAGACTCAATGTAAAAGGTGCCATCCGCTTCTAGCAGACGCTCATTAGGGTTAAGCGCTGGCAAATCGTTACTTCCTGCATTCAGCGTAGGATTAAATAAGTCATAAGCTGGCGTGATGGTCACCGAGCTAGTATCCGTGGCGGTAGTATGGGTCGCCGCAACATTTAACCGGACAAACCCCTCAGCATCGTCACTAGCGTAATAGCCCACACTTGGATTGTAGAACAGCGGCAGATTCACCCCATCTGCGCTCAGCGTTGTAGCTGCATCATACAAGCCAATGTGCTGAGCTACACCGGTTAACTGATTGCGCTCAGTAATGGTTGTTGGTGGACCAGCGATGTTAAATCCGGCCAAGCCTAGCGCATCAGTTGAGAACCCTGGGCCGGTCAGATCAAGCTGCAGCGTTTGTTGGTCGTTAGCCCCCACTTGCATGCTGATTCTGTTTGCACCGCCGTTAAGGAGCTTTAATCCGTTGAAGTTGGTCTTTTCGGCGAGGCGGTCGATTTCTTTTAAATGCTGATTAATTTCTGCCTGAACCGTATCTTTGTCTTGTTTATTTAAGTTATCACTTAAACCTTGCACACTGAGCTCACGAATTCGTTGCAGGCGCTCATTGATACTATCAAGCACACCAAGGGCTGTTTGACTCAACGAAATGGCATCTTGAGCATTACGAGACGCTTGCTGTAAACCGCGCGTTTGACTACTAAAGCGATTAGCTATCGCAGCACCGGCAGCATCATCTTTGGCATGGTTAATTCTTAGCCCCGACGACAGTCGTTCAAGAGCGACTGCCACCGTTGATTTCGCTTGCCATAAATGGGCTTGACCTTTGTGCGAAAGAATATTGGTATTAATTATCGACATACCTGTCCTTGCCATATTCCATAGGTAAAAGTAGAAACTCAATGATGCTATACAGAAGTTATCGGATAGCCGGCGACATTCTTTAATTTCTATGCGCCAGTTCATGACGCGACATCAATCGCAAGGCCCTAGCTACTGAACTAAAACTTTTCCCCCTTAGTGACTTTATTTGCGATAATGCAACGGTATAGATAAGTCATCACGACACATTTTTATAATAACGAGAGAACATCATGGGTCTTATAATCAAACTCATTCTAGGGATTGTTGCAGGTACACTTATTGGCCTCTACACCCCCGATTGGATGACACAGCTGCTACTAACCTTCAAAGCAATTTTTGGTCAGCTACTATTTTTTACCATTCCGCTGCTCATCCTGTTTTTTATCACAAGCGGTATCGCTGGATTACCACAAAATTCTGGAAAACTACTCGGACGCACCCTTGGTATCGCCTATTTATCCACAATCATCGCCGGTATTGTCGCCTATTTTGTGGCCAGCATTGTGGTGCCTTTCTTAACTACTGCCGCTAAGAGTGCTAAACAAACAGACGCTAACTCGCTGGAACCATTTCTTACCTTAGATATGCCCCCCGTATTTGGGGTTATGACAGCATTGGTCCTGGCTTTTATATTTGGGTTAGGGATTGCAAGCACCAAGGCTGAAAACTTAAAGCAAATAAGTGACCAGGGCCGTGACATCATCGAGTTACTGTTAGGCAAGGTGATCATTCCTTTATTGCCAATCTATATTGCTGGCGTATTTGCAGAAATGGCCGCTGCCGGCACTGTTTTCGCTACCCTCAAAACCTTTGGTATCATCTTACTGCTAGCAGTTGCACTGCACTGGGTTTATATCACCGCGATTTATACCCTTGCCGCCGTGAAATCAGGGCGTAATCCTTTTGCGCTTATCAAAAACATGTTGCCAGCCTACTTTACTGCGCTTGGTACCATGTCTAGCGCTGCGACTATTCCGGTCACCTTGCAGAGCGTGAAAAACAATAAGGTTAATGATGACGTGGCCAACTTCGCCGTGCCTTTGTGCGCGACGGTGCATTTGGCAGGTTCAACAATCACCATTGTTAGCTGTACTCTTGCGGTAATGTATTTACATAGCGCACTCGCTATTCCGTCATTTCTTACCATACTGCCATTCATTTTGATGCTAGGCGTGGTGATGTTGGCTGCGCCAGGAGTACCAGGTGGTGCGGTGATGTCGGCGGTTGGTTTGCTGGGATCTATGCTGGGTTTTGGCGAGACCGCCATTGCTCTTATGATTGCCCTTTATATGGCCCAAGATAGCTTCGGCACTGCCTGTAATGTTACTGGCGATGGTGCGATTGCGCTGCTAGTCGATTCGTCACGGCAGCAAGCATAATTGATTGGTTTTATAAATAAAAACCCGCCTTTATAAGGCGGGTTTTTTGATGGTTAATAACTAGCGTTGCCAATGCGCTTAAGCGCTAAGCTTGATTTGGCACAATTCGTAACTCTACGCGGCGGTTTAACTGCCGTCCAGACTGAGTATTGTTATCTGCAACCGGCATGGTTTCACCATACCCAACTGTCGTAACTCGGCGACTATCTACTGCTTGACCTACTAAATGGTTACGGACTGCATTTGCACGGTTCACACTAAGGGTTTGATTATATTCGGCAGCCCCGGTGCTATCCGTGTGACCTTCCACAATCATGGTGGTTTTGTTGTATTTATTCAACACCTTAGCAACATCATTAAGAACCGGATAAAAACCTTCGCTGACCACCGTGCTATCGGTAGCAAAGGTTATGGCGCTAGGCAATTGTAGGCGAATATTGTCACCATCACGGATAACTTCAACACCGCTACCTGCTAGCTCTTGGCGAAACTCCTCTTCTTGCTGGTCCATATAGTTACCGATCGCGCCACCGGCGATAGCGCCTACGACAGCACCCCATGCATACCGACTTTTATCATGGTCGCCCGTGCCTTTACCTAATACGGCACCTGCTACAGCGCCGATTGCTGCGCCTTTTTGAGCATTGGTCATATTGGCACAACCGGTTGCCACTAGGGACGACATGGCTACCACTAACATAAGCTTTTTCATACAAGGTTCCTTTTAATGCTGATTCAAGACCAAACATAGCTTACTAGCTTTCTTTACAATGAAAGTAGCACATACATCCTGACAATAAAGCTTTCTTTGCGTGTTCTTTACCCTCAACCAAGCTTACTTAGTAGCTGGGGATTGCGGCGTTCTACGAACAAAAAATGCCACCACCAACGAGGTGAGAACCCCCATCACAAAGGCCCCAAGCACGGCTTGCAACATGTAGCTTTGCAATGAGAAATATTGGGCCGCAGCCGTGGCCTCCATGAGTCCGTTCTGCACCGCATAGTCTGCCATATTAGTGAAGAAATGCGGACTAATCAGGGTATGGATAACCCATTGCGATAGTGGCGTTAATAAGGCGACAAAAACACTGATTAATAGGCCGCATTTAAATGCTTGCCCCCAACTAATCAAGCCTCCAAAAACACGATCTCGCTTATCCCGTAGCGCCAGCACATAGATGGTTATTGCTACAATCGCGAACACATTAGTATAAATCGCATGTTCTTCTATACGTGTGCTATGCAATCCGAACAGTCGCTCGATCAGCATCCACACCCACATCGCTAGAGTAAAGATAACGGCCCAGCGCAATTCTAGTTTGATAGCATTCATAGGGTTGTCCTTGTTTTATTATAGTTCTTATTGCGATAACAACTTCAAGAGGTATAGCAGAAACTAGCTATATTGCCCAATTCGCGCGCGAATACGTTTAATCGCTTGGCTATGCAATTGACTCACTCGAGATTCGGTGACATCAAGCACCGCGCCAATTTCTTTAAGATTTAGTTCTTCTTGGTAGTAAAGCGTCATCACCAACTGCTCACGCTCGGGTAAGGCTTCAATAGCCTGCAGCAAGAGTCCTTTGAGTTCGGCATCACCAAAGAGATTCTCGGGCTGGCTGGCTGGATTTTCCGCAGACTCGGTGTGAGGGCTATCCTCCAACATATCGTCGTAAGACATGATAAGCCCGTTATTGGTATCCAATAACAGCTGTTGATAATCGCTCAAAGACATATCTAAGGCTGCTGCAATTTCGCGCTCTTCGGGGCTGCGACCCAACTGCTGTTCTAGCTTGCGTATCGTCTGTTCAAGTTCGCGGCCGCTGCGGCGCACACTGCGCGGCAACCAATCGCGACTCCGCAGCTCATCAATCATGGCGCCACGAATACGTTGATGGGCATAGGTTGAAAACGCCACACCTGCCTCAGCATCAAAACGCTCGACACAACTTAACAGGCCTTCAACGCCAGCTTGGATAAGATCGTCCACATCGATACCCGCCGGCAACCGCACTTTCAAGCTAAAGGCTTGTTTGCGCACCAGCGGATAGTATTGCTCTATCAAGCTCTGTTTGTTGATTTTTCCTGCGGCCGTATACATGCGTTAGGGTCCTGTTTTGTTGCACCAAATTAAGACGACAAGACTAATAATTCAATATTAAAGTAGCGTTTGGCGACATCTTGTAAATTAGCCAATAAACCTCGCCGCGCCAAGCTTGCTTGGTGTAACGCAAGGATCTGCTTCGGTGCACCCGCCTGGTGCATGGCTTTCAAGGCTCGATAAGCCCGTGCGAAACTATCTAAATCATCATTTATCCAAAGCGCCCAGCGTTGGTAAGTACCCACCAACCTAGCCATCTCAGGATAATCTGATGCAACGGGTATCACCCGCCATTGACTCGGATCACCCACCCATTTTTTACCAGCCGCGGCCCAGCGTTGAAACACCTCTAATGCCGCTAAGGCATGTTGCTCTTGCAAACTAGGCAAGCCGAGCACGACCACTTGCTGCCCGCTGAATTGTGACTCATTCGATGGACTCACCTGTTCACTCACCGCTTTCTGCTGGTCTTGCGGTTGGTCTTGCCGCTGCGCAGCCCATTGGCGCAAACTTGCTGCTTGATCACTCATACTACTGCGTTATGCTCCTGCTTGTCGCCCTGCTGCCACCAACGCTTGGTGAGCCTGTAAAACTCGCAACATACCAGGCACTAATTTATCCCCCTGCACGCGTCCACGTTTACCGGTTAAGCTAAGTAACTCACCCCGTAAATGGGCCGCTTCAGGGTGCTGACTGTACTCTAACTGCAAGGCGGCGGCGGCCAGAGTTCCAGCCAACAGCAACTGTAATGGCTGTCCGGCCTCACGCATAGTAGCTTTCAATTCTTGCCATGCCAGCCTGGTCAAACGACTGTACTCTTCGCTTTGCAGCATTGCTTTAACCCGAACTACGAGTTGCTCCGCACTACATCTGCTATCAAGCATCCAATAACGGCGCTGCACGGGGTTTTTACCACTGCCGCCATGTAATTCACCATAGACTACCTGATAAGGTGCGTCTGCTTGATGACTGTCTGCGGCAGCAATGCGCAACTCTAACCGGCGCATTTCGCCACGATACAGGAGGTTCTGTTTGGTTAGCGGAATAGCATGCTTCTTAACTAAATCAACGACTGCAAGCTCAGCCCCTTGAAAGCTTAATTTGTGGTTTAGATTTAAACTCACCAACCAACCGGTTCCATGTTCGATAAATATCTCTAACAGGGTGGTCGCAGGTAAATAATCAAATAACTGCACCGGTGCCAACTGATAGTCCGGTTGCAACTCATCAGCTTGCTGCAATACCGCCGGTAATTGTGGCGAACCGTCGGCGTTTAGGGCCAAATGGGGCGTGCGATGCTGCCAACCTTGCAATGGTTGTGGTGCCGCCCAACGCAACAGCGGAGGAGCCGCTGCAGCAGTGCTAGCATTTTCCGTAAAGGCCATAGCCTGCAGAGGACTGGGCCATTGCTGGGTGCGCCAAGCTTGCTCAAATTCGGTAAATCCTGCCAGTTGCGCTCGTAACGCTTGGATACTCGACTGAATCACCGAGCCTTGACTGATCACTTGGTTAGCCGCCAAGCCGGTAGCCATAGGTTGTTCCCACTCGGCTTGGGCCAGCACCGATTCATTCACCTCGTTCGCTAAACTCTGACTGATCAGCGCAACAATATCTGGTGCCTGAATATCTTCTGGCACGCGTTGCCCGACCGAACACGATTGAATGGTTAGCTTATGCCGAATAACCGTATCTAACACGCCCCCAAGTAGCGCTGACTCGTCTAGTTTGGTGAGCACACAGTCTCTTACTGGCAATCCACTTTCGGCACCTAAACGCTGATAAATGGTAGCTACTTCGGCTAATGTTTCAGGTTGCGAGGCGGCATTTAACAGCAATACCACGCGCGTAGAATCTTTATAATCATCAGCACCTAGCGCAGCGATTTTCTGGGCTAAACGCTGGTCTCTTTGGCTCATGCCGACCGTATCCACTAACACCAACCGTTTGCCCTGCATTTTCTCCTGCAAGCTGTTCATGGTGTCGCCTTCGGCCAAGGCATGCATCTCTACATTAAGGAGCTCAGCATAAATAGCTAGTTGTTGTTGAGCCCCAATCCGATAACTATCCGTTGTTACTAACAACAGGCTATCGTGGCCATGGCGCATCACGTAGTGAGCTGCCAACTTAGCTGTGGTGGTGGTTTTTCCCACCCCGGTCGGGCCTACTAACGCAAGCACCCCTTGGTGCTCAAGTAAGTCCCAAGTTCCAGCATGATGGCTTATGCGTGCACCTAATTGCTGCTCAAGCCATTCTTGTGCTGCGGTTAACTGCTTGGCGGAATGATTTAAATGCACCGGTAGCAATGCTACTAATTGGCGGGCTAGCTCATCGCTATAGCCGCCCGCTCGCATCTTGCGATACAGCTTACGTTTATTGTCGTCGGGTACTTTTAGCCCTTGCTGTTGGTGCAACATCGCCCGCATGTCCTGCACGTCGCTTAACAGCTGCTGTGCCACTTGTGAAAAGTCGCTACCGGCAATAACACCCGAGGTGGTCTGATGCCCGTTCGTTGACGGAGCTGTAGTGTCACTTAACTGCAACAGTTCTGCTTCAGCAATGGCAAAAATCTCTGCCCCTTGTGCCGTTTTGCGGGATAATACAATCACCGCATCATCGCCCAAAGCATCACGTACTTGGCGCATTGCATCTTTATGGCTGGCCGCTAAAAAGCGCCGAATACTCATGCCCTTTCTCCGATTACGGTCACTACTTGTATACTACGATCATCTGGAATTTCAGCCTGCGATAATACTACCAAATCACGTAGCTGACGGCGCAAAAAGTGAGACAACAGTGGCCGTAAATTAGGTGCTACCACCAATACCGGTGGTAACCCCATAGCTTCAGCTTTGTGCATGGCTTGCTCGGTTTGTTGTTGTAACGTCATCGCTAAGCTAGGCTCAATTGAGCTATTTTGCTGCAAAGCTTGGCTTAACATGGTTTCTAGCTGCATGTCTAAGCCCATTACTTGCAGATTACGCTCGCCGCCAAACCATTTTTGCGTGATATTACGCCCCAAAGCTATACGCACTCGGGCCGTTAATTCATGCACATCAGACTGTTGTCCTTCAAACTCTGCCAGTGTATCAAAAATCGAGCGTAAATCGCGGATAGATACGTCTTCTTCTAGCAAGTATTGCAGCACCCGCTGTAGGGTCGTTACGGTCACGCACTTAGGAATAACGTCATCAACTAACGCCTTATTCTCTTCGCCCAGCTTGTCTACCAACTGCTGCACCTCTTGGCGACCGAGTAAATCTGCCGAATAGCGCTGTAACAGATGGTTTAAATGAGTTGCCACAACAGTACTTGCATCAACCACCGTGTAGCCAAAGATTTGTGCATGCTCACGTTGATTCGCTTGAATCCAATGGGCCGGCAAACCAAACGCCGGGTCAGTGGTTTCTATCCCTTCTATCGCCCCAGTTACTTGCCCCGGATTAATCGCCAGCCAACGATCAGGGTAAATCTCCGCACGACCAATCTCACCGCCTTTCAGGGTAATGGTATAGGTGTTTGGTTTGAGCTCTAAATTATCGCGAATATGAACCACCGGTGGTAGAAAGCCCACTTCTTGGGCAAACTTCTTACGCACACTTTTTATTCGTCCTAGCAGTTCACCTTGCTGATTATCATCCACCAGTGCTATCAATCGATGGCCAACTTCCATGCCCAAAGTATCCACTAACTGCACATCTTGCCAACTAGCTTCAGGGCTACTGAAGGTGGGTGCAGGAGCTGCTTCGGTGGCGCTGGCTGCGGCTTGCTGTTGCTGCTGCTTTTGCTGTAAATACCAAGCAAATCCGCCCAACATGGCGGTGAACAACAAGAAGATAAAGTTTGGCATGCCTGGCACTAAACCAAGCAAACCAATCACCCCGGCCGCCAAATACAGCACCTTGGGGCTGATAAAGAGTTGTTTTATAAGCTGCTGGCCAACATCTTGCTCGGTGTTGACCCTAGATACAGTTACGCCGGCTGCGGTTGAGATAATCAGCGCAGGAATCTGTGCCACCAAGCCGTCCCCGATGGTCAGCAACACATAAGTATGGGCTGCGTCACCGGCACTCATATTGTGCTGCATAACCCCAATTAATAAGCCGCCAATAATGTTCACTACCATGATCACAATACCGGCTACAGCATCACCACGAACAAACTTACTGGCACCGTCCATCGACCCGTAAAACTCGGCCTCTTGAGCAACTTCTTGGCGGCGTCGACGAGCTTCTTCTTCACCAATCAGGCCGGCGTTAAGATCGGCGTCAATCGCCATTTGCTTGCCGGGCATAGCGTCTAACGTGAACCTAGCTCCAACTTCAGCAATACGTCCGGCACCCTTGGTAATCACCATAAAGTTAATAATGACCAAAATGGCAAAGACCACTAGGCCAACCGCAAAATTACCGCCTACCAAGAATTCACCAAAGGCTTCAATCACCTTGCCTGCCGCGTCTCCTCCGTTATGCCCCTCCATCAACACCACTCGGGTTGAGGCCACGTTCAAGCTCAGACGTAATAGCGTGGTAAACAGCAATACAGCAGGAAATGCAGCAAATTCAAGAGGCTTTTCGGTGAACATACTCACCAATAACACCATCAAGCTGAGCGCAATGTTAAAGGTAAACAAAAAGTCCAAGGCAAAGGGCGGCAATGGCAATACCATCATCGCCAAAATCATCAAAATTAGAACCGGGCCCACCAACACTTGCAGCCGTGCAGTGGTCAAGCTACCCGCGAGGGCTTGATAGCTTAATTTCATGATGCGGGTACCTCATAATCTGCAGGAACAACAATGTTTTCAGGCGTTGGCGGCACAGCGACGGTGCCTTGCTCTGCGCGTTTTAACTGGAACGCCCAAGCTAAAACCTCGGCCACAGCGGTATAGAGAGCGGCAGGGATCTCATGCCCTAAATCAACGTGAGTATACAATGCTCGCGCCAAGGGTGCAGCCTCTAAGCGGGGGATCTGGTGTTCATCACCTAACTCTCGAATACGCTGAGCCACCAAATCTGTCCCTTTGGCAATCACTCTGGGGGCACCCATGGCACCATCTTGATACGACAAAGCCACGGCATAGTGAGTTGGGTTAGTAATAATCACGTCGGCTTTTGGCACCTCACTCATCATTCGACGCCGGGCCATAGCTTGTTGCTGCTGTCTAATCTTACCTTTAACGTGCGGGTCACCCTCTGTTTCCTTGTTTTCTCGTTTGACTTCTTCTTTGCTCATCCGCAATTTTTTTGTATGGGTGAATAATTGATAGGGCACGTCAAACAGTACCACCACTATTAATGTTAGAATCATCAGCAGGCAGGCGAGTGCAGCAAGTTTCATGGCCTCAAACAAAGCACTCTTAACGTTTAGTGACATCAGCGCCAAAAAAGTATCGCGGTGTTGCCATAAAAACAGCATCAATACGCCGCCCACCAAGATCGACTTCGCCAAAGCTTTACCTAATTCTGCCAACGCCTGGCTCGAGAACGTGCGCTTAAGTCCTTTTAGTGGGTTAAGCTTTTCAAATTTCGGCTGCAAAGATTTAGCCGACACCACCCAACCACCTAATAGCGCCGGAGCAATCAAGGCCAACAGCAGCATCACGGCAAACAGAGGCAACAGCGCCAGCAGTGCTGATTGGCCCAACTCTAGAACATTTTGCAGCATAGGCCCGGCTTCAGACACTTGTAGGCGTTCAAACAGAAAAGCTTGCTCCATCACCCTACCCAAGTTTTGATAAAGGGTTTCGCTTACGGCCCAAAGCACGCCAACGCCGCCAAAAAGTATGACAAATGTAGTTAACTCACGCGATCGTGCAACCTGACCTTCTTCCCGCGATTTTTCAATTCGCCTGGCCGTGGGGTCTTCTGTTTTTTCCTGATCGCTGGTTTGTTCTTCTGCCATCGCTGCTGCTACGCAATAAAAACTTAGAGTTAGGGATATTGCGCTCTAGTATGCCGCAGTTGAGGCGGTTTGAAGGACTGAATAACGGGGTTAGAACCCTTTATTTCGAGGACTGTTTGGTGCTTGGTGGATCGCTAACACGCGGGTCGACCACTGACGGGTCTATAGCTTCAGGGTCAGCAACGGGAGCTGGTTCAGCTTGCTGATCTTGAGGGAAAAATCCTTGGCGCTTAATGAAAGCTGCCGATTCTGGCGTATGCACCACAATAGTAATGCGTCTATTACGCGGATCAGCCGGCTCGGTCCCGTCTAAGGGAATGCGGTCCGCAGCTCCCATCACCAGTAACAACTGGTCCGAGTTAAACCCGCCTTGCAGAAGCGCTTTGCGCGACTCGTTGGCTCGATCGGCTGACAATTCCCAATTACTGTAACCTCGCTCACCACCAGCATAAGGTAAGCTATCGGTATGGCCAGCAATGGTTATTTCATTGGGTAATTCATTTAATAAGGGGGCTAACGTCTCTAATAGGCGCTGCATGTAGGGTGCTATGGTGTCACTACCGATCTCAAACATGGGTTTGGTTTCGGTGTCTAACATCATGATGCGTAAGCCTTCGCGAGTCACGTCAAAACGTAATTGTGCTTTAAGTGCACGCAGAACGGGGTCGCGATCTATCGCAGCCTCTACCCGTTGCCGTAATTTATTGAATTGTTGGCGCGTATCCGCTGGCCGCGTCTCACGACGCAGATCGATACGAGCCTGCTCGCCAGCGCTATGAGAGGGATCATCACCACCTCCTTTGATAGCGCTGGTACTGGCCGACGCTCGGTCACCACCAGCCATAGCTACTAACAAGGGTGTGCGAAAATATTCAGAAATACTTTGCTTCTGCTTTTCCGACGACATCGACAAAATCCACATCACCAAAAACAACGCCATCAACGCCGTCATAAAGTCCGCCAGCGCAATCTTCCAACTGCCGCCGTGGTGTTTCTTTATGATTTTCTTGCGCCGAATAATAATCGGTCGTTGTTGCTGGTCATTCATCACGAGGCGTCCGATTTTGCTCCACGTACATAGTCTTCAAGCTCATTGAAGCTAGGACGCTCTTCCGAGAATAACGCCTTACGGCCAAATTCAACCGCCAATTGCGGTGCATAGCCGTGCATACTGGCAAGGAGAGTCACTCGAATCACCTGGAGGGTTTTCGACATTTCTTGCACTTGCCGTTCAACGCGACTGGCAAGCGGATTGATAAAGCCGTAACCCAATAAAATACCAAGGAAAGTTCCGACCAATGCATGAGCAATCATGTTACCCATAACATCCGGCGGTACATCGGCAGTACTTAATGCCCGCACTACCCCGAGCACAGCTGCAACGATACCAAAAGCCGGCATGGCGTCACCTACTTTACTCAAGGCATCCGCTGGGATTTCTCCTTCGGCTTCAAAGGTTTCTATTTCGTGCAGCATCAACTCATCTAGTTCTTGTGGGTTCATGTTGCCACTAATCATGAGGCGTAGATAATCTGAGATGAAGTTCAGCATCATCTCATCTTCTAGCACATCAGGATGTTCGCTGAAAATGGCACTTTCGGTAGGATTTTCAATATCTCGCTCTACCGCCAACATCCCGTCTCGGCGCATTTTATTGAGTAGTTTATAAATCACCGCCAGTAATTCGAGGTAGGTTTCGTTGGTGTATTTGGTCGAGGGCTTAACTCGCTTAGCCATCTTTAAGGTAGCTTTTATAGCCTTGCCATTATTTGCCGCAACAAAGGCTCCAAGCCCGGCACCACCAATGATGACAAACTCTAACGGCTGGAACAAAGGCCCTAACGAACCACCCGCCAAGGCATAACCACCAAACACCGAAGCAATAACAATGATAAACCCTAGAGGAACGAGCACGGCCTAATCCTTCTCTTTTTTACTATAAGAATTTTATCGGCCACAACAGGCGAAACTTAAGCAGGTTTTGCTGCTTTTGGAGATTTATTTTTCAACGGTTTACCGGCTCGGGAGGGGGGTGCGCAAACACCACATACGTAGTCTTTATCTGGGGTATGAGCATGATTAACGAATTTTAGCCCACAACAGGTGCAGCTAGACAACTGAAACATGTCGCTTTCAAAAAACCGAATGAGTGTCCAAGCGCGGGTGAGCGCCAACACATCTTCTTCATTGCATAACCGAATATGTTCTTGATAGAGCTTGTAGGCCTTGATAAAAGCTTGCATCCGCTCTAATTTGTGTTGCTCGCGCAAACGCAGGTAAATGTTGTAGAAAAAAGATGCATGTACGTTCGGTTGCCACGTCATAAACCAGTCCGTAGAAAAGGGCAACATACCTTTTGCTGGTGATTTACCTGCGACTTCTTTATACAAGCGAACCAAGCGACCACGGTTAAGACTAACTTCTGATTCAAGCACTTGCAATCTGGCACCCAGCTCTATCAACTCGATGGCGAGTTGCACTTGGTTCAGTTCATCAAGTAACTTGGTAGAGCTCACAAGCTATCCTTATACCGATGCCATCAACATCGCTAAATGAGTTTGTTGCATGCCGGTGTCGCGTTTATTACCAAGCACCGCTTGTAACTGTTCTACCGACCCTAAACTTGGTTTGAGTAGACTGTGTGGCTGGCGTGCAAGCAAGGTGAGTTCTTTGGCCGACAAGCCTTCAATAAGATCCGCAAGATCCTCGTCAATTTTAAGACGAAACATAGCAGTATCGCGATCTTCTGCAATTAACTTTTGCACCAGCATCAAGTAACTTAAATTAAGTTCTTGTAGCTCAGCGATAATTCTATTTTCAGACATGTACTACAGTCCCAGATCCATTAATCCATACAAATTAATGGGATCTTTAACAAACTTTAACAGTGCAAGTCAAGATTTCGGCAAAGATAAAACAGCTAAGCACTCATAGCTTTATGTAATTTATTTGTTATTTTGGTTCATTATTTGAACTGAATTTAGCGTTATCCTCTAAACCCTTCGCCCATATTAACAATTCAGCAACAATTAGCCACATCGTTTGGGGTACATAGGTATCGAGTTCCAGTTGCGACAACAAATCCACCAACTCCGGCGAATCATGCACAAACACCCCATGCTCATTTGCCAGTGCGATCATCTCTTCCGCCACTAGCCCCTGCCCCTTAGCAATCACCTTGGGCGCAGGTTCAAATTCTTGATATCTTAGCGCTACTGCTTTCTTGTTTGGCTTATCATGATTCATTGGCTAGCACCCCTACAGCAATGGGATCGATCTGCAATCCTGTTATTTGCCTTAAGCGTTGGGCTAACATATCTACCTGAGACCGTACCAGCTGCACTTGAGACTCTGTGCATTGTACCTGCATCGTGAGATGTTGATCACCGAGCCTGAGTTTGGCTCGCAATACTCCAAGCACTGGTAAACTCAATTTTATCTCACTAGTCCAAGCTGCGGCTTCGGGCTCATCTCCCTGTTGTCGCCGTTGCTCATCACGCCAACGTTGCACTAGAGGATTAACCTCGGGTTGCACCAACCATTGCAGCGTGGCTTGGGGCCATAACTCGGTTTCAATACGCAACATGCCGCTATTAAGTAGGTCTATTTGCTGCCCTAAAATAGATTGAATAGTACTGGGGGTGCGATTTTGAGGCTGTTGTTGCAGCAAGTTTATTGGCGCTTTTTGTGCAGCCCAGCGGGCTAATAACGTCTCGTAGAATACGCCAGAATCTTTCACTAATGTCTGTAATTTGCTAACTAATGCAGCGACATTCAAGTTAGTCGCTTGAGCTGGGAATAATTGCCCCGCAGTTTGGATAAAGGCAGATTGCGAACCACGTGGTGGGAGTTGCTGCTGCCAGCTGTCTATTAGCTGTAATAAGCGCGCTACTTGCTGACCCGCTTGGCTAAATTCAGTGGTGGTTGCGGCGGCTTGAATGGGGGCAACTGGTAAAGGATGTCTGGGCAGAGCTGCCACCGGGCTGCGCTGCTTGGCAACCTGGTGGACTAACGTATCGAGAAGAGGTGTGATGCTGCTCAATTGCGATAACTATGCTCTAGTTTTTGCTTTTTGTTCATACTGCGCAAGGTTTGCTCAAGCATGGTTCGCCGTGCAACCAAGCGTTCGCGAATCTCGCGGTCTTGATCCATGATAGTGCTTAGCAACTGCAATTTATCGAGCTTTTGTTGGTCACTCAACTCAACTTCTGCTTCAGCTACGCTCAACCGTTCCACTTCTTCAACGTATTGTAGCTCAGCTTTAATTAAGCTATCCCAGTCTTCGTTACGCACACTAGCTAACATCTGGTTTGAGTGCTCGAGCAAAGTGTAATACGACATAATAACCTCCGTCGCAGAGAGAGCATAGGTGCGGGCAACTCGCTCAGATGCTGACACTGCGATCATGCTCCTTCAACCTGCGGCTGAATTTCTTTCCAAGCAGAACCAATTTGCTCCAACAACGCTGCAGCTTCGTCTAGTTTCGCTACATCATTGTGCAAATTAGCTTTCAGTAGCAACTCAGCCACGTAGGTGTAAAGGGCCTCTAAGCGTTCAGCTAAGTCACCACCTTGTTCTTTATCTACGGCAGCCAACAAACCTTGGTTCACAATATCCAACGCCTTGCTAATTGACTGAGCTTTAGCAGCTATGTTCTTTTGCGCAATGTGTGCTTTCGCGCCTTTAATGGCTTGAATAGCCCCATCAAATAACAAACTAATCAGTTTGTGCGGGCTCGCTGAAAGAACATGGCTTTCAATTCCTACTCGACCGTAAGCGGCCGCTCCACGCATACCGTACATAGGTAGTTACTCCTGCTACTTCTTATTGCCTAGCTGCGCATTTAAAGCATCAAACTGCTGCATTAAATACGAACTAGTAGAATTCATATTAGCGATCATGCTGTCTAGCTGACCAAACTGCACTCGATACCGCTCTATTGTTCGAGCGATGCTGACTTCTTCTCGTGCATAACGTTCTTCAAGACGTTCTATCGCACTCTTCATACCTTCGGTACCCAGCGCTATCGGACCATTTTCGTCCAATAACTGAGTGACCGTATTACCAGCTTTAGCGACGAAGCCATTCGCCTCGTCAGTACCAACGTTTTCGGTACCCGTGAAGAAGTTACTTAATTGCGTTAGTTGTGTACTGGTTAGCTCTTTCAGCTTATCTGTGTCTAGTTCTAACGAACCATTGAGCTGTCTGCTGATACCGATCTCGCTTAAGGTATTAAGCCCCTCGCCATCTACAGCTTCAGAAAAAATGCTACGCAAGCGCGTTTCTACGGTGCGCAAACCACTATCACCCAACAACCGGCCAGCGGTTTGAGTTTCAGCGTTGTATTTGCTTAAGTCTTTGATGGTGCTTTGTAAGCTGTTATAACTTTTCACAAAGTTCTCAACAGCACCCGTGATAGCCGCTTCATCTCGGGTGACATTAACCGTAGCAGTCTGCCCTTCTTGTTCAAGAGTAAGGGTTATGCCCTGCAACGCATCGGTCACTTGGTTTGATTGGCTACTAATGCCAATCCCGTTCACGGTTAAACTGGCATTAGTACCGGCTTGAATCGAGCCAGCATCAACAGCTAGCTCATCACCAAAGCCATTAAAGGTTAGTGAACTTACGGCAGCATCTGTGCCGGTTTTACTCGAGGTCAAAGCTAGACGGAAGGGTGCGTTAGGGTCGCCGTCATTAATGATCGAGGCAGTGACATCACCTTGCTGAGCATTAATAGCATCCCGAATATCTTCTAACGAACTCGCACCGGCTTCGATATCTATACTATGACTGGTGCCATCACCGAGAGTAAAGCTAAAAGTTCCAGCCCCTAAATCACGACTTTTATCGTCTAATCCAAGGGTTGCACTGCTGTACGCCCGCGCTAGGGTATTCACTTGAACGTTATACGAACCTGGTACCGCACTTGCGCTAGCTGCTGCCTGCAAACCTTCGCCAGTTACTGAGCTACTAACGGCTTGAAAGGTCTCTGGTTTACCAAGGTTGGTTAAGGCATTTTGAAACGCCGATAACGAACCTTCTAGACGACCATAGGCAGAAATGCGCGCCTGATAGCTAGCGCGTTGTTGCACTAACGGCTCTAAGCGCTGACGTTCAGCTGATTCTAGCTGCGTCAGTAAGCCATTTAGATCTAACCCGGAACCAATTCCGAGTGCTGCAATAGATGCCATATCAATACGTCCTATTTAACTGCTAATCAGTTTGCCTGATGCGAATCAATTCAAAACCGATAATAGCCGCTGTTACGCGCTGTATTTCATGTTTATCGGCTGTTATTTAAACAACTTTAGGTCTCTGGAACTAAAACATCTCTAATTCGTCCGAGCTCGGCCAATGCAGCGCCAGCAATCACAGGTCCCAGCTTTTCATCCGGAGCATACTTATGCGGGGACACTCGTACTTTCGCTACTCGTTTTTGTCTATCTAGCCCAACCACCCAGGCAAAGACGCCTTTCTCAAAACGTAATAAAGAACCTATAGGTAGCACGCCAAAGTGCGTAACATATTTTTTTAACCAACTTTCATCGAACTGATCTACCAAGGGTTGCATAAGCTTAGCCGCAACCGCTGCCGGTTTAGCCGGTCGGTCTGGACGCGAGCGCTGTAATGCATCCATACTGTCTACGACCGCCGCCATACGCGCTAATTGTCCCAACTGGTCGGCCTTTAATCCTAACGGATAACCCGAACCATCAAGGCGTTCATTGATTTGCGCAATCACGTTATCGCGAACCACCGGCGCTAACCACTTTACGCCACCCATTTTATCCAATAGCGCATCCACGTGGGTGTGCATTTCTTCGTACATTTCTGTACTTAAAGTCGTTGCTCGCCAAATATCTTGTGGCAATAAGCCTTTCCCAAGATCATGTACCATGGCTGAAGCCGCCACCGCTTTGCGCAATTCACGCGGTACTTTCTGACTGCCTAACATATCAGCCATTCGCAACGCCACAGCTAAACCGTGTCGCACCCACCGCGATTCGCGATGAATACAGTGCACTGAAAATAGCGCTTCTTCGCGGTCATCATCTAACATATCCAGTAATCGATCGGCATGCAGCGACAATTGTTGTGAGCTCACCGCTTCACCTTGGCGCATCACCACCATCTGACTATCTAAATAACCAGCGATACGAGCCAGGCGCCGCGCCATAGGAGTCGCATATTGATGCTTATGCCGGCGCCCTAAGCGGTCATCATCTTCATCGCGAATTCGAAACAGCTCTGATTCGTTGCGACTATCCCCATTACTTGCACTACGGCTAGCTTCGCGTTCAATCTCCCGCACATAGTTCCAGACCTCGCGCTCTTGCGCCTTACTGGGGTTTTCAAACTCAAAACCCACCGCCATAACCTGACGGTCGTTGTCGTTCTTAATATGGCGAACCCTAGCAGTCACCTCAAACGAGGTGCCGTTAGGAAAATGCAGTGCAATTTCCGTAGCAATATCCGGCAATACCCGCGATACACCATCTTGCATAAAAAATTCAGCCAAACATCCTGTCGCGGATAAATCACGTAAATCACCTTGCAGCTCTACTAACTCTTCTTTGTCGTTATCGGTACTGCGCACCAGCACCCCAACGTGCATCCCTAACCTTAAACTGGCGCGAAAGCTCGCACGACGTTGTTGTACATGAATTTCTTTGGGCCAATCTACATAAGCTAACAAGCGCCCTTCTACTGAAGAAAAATCACGAACCGCCAAGGGGTTTGAGCGAACTAGGCCGCCTGGTGTATAGCCTGAAAGGATAAACTTACCCCCACGACGTAAACTAGGTGCAACATCACGAATGGCGGTAAGATCAAGTAATAAATAATCTTCTTCTAGCTGCTCAACTATCACCAACGGATGACTTTTCTCACCCGGTCCCAGTAGGGTTAGGTTTGCTACCCCCGGTTGGCTCAAAGCATCGTAATAGGTGGCGAGCTCTACCACACTATTAACGGGAGTAAACTCGTTGTCGGCTGTTACCGGCGCTTCGTTCACGCAAAATTCCTTGTGTCACTAAATTTAACTTCGCTGATGTTGATATCGGCATGAGAGCTTAGATCTTTAGCTTACTCTGGGGCTTCGCTTAGCCTATCCACAAATAATCAAAGGAAAATTTCTAAAGTTATTTTTTTTGCTTCCGATAACAAGAATAACGGCAGGCCGATTGGGTTGCCTAATTTGGAAACAGAAGGAATATACCTATGTCAGTTATCAATACAAACATCACCTCGATGATTGGCCAACAGAACCTGTCTAAATCACAGTCTGCTTTGGCTACCTCTATGGAGCGTTTGTCTTCAGGCCTGCGTATCAACAGCGCTAAAGATGACGCCGCCGGTCAAGCCATTGCAAACCGTATGTCTTCACAAATCACTGGTTTAGGCCAAGCACAGCGTAACGCCAACGACGGTATCTCTGTCGCGCAAACTGCTGAAGGCGCACTGAACCAAGTGAACGACAACTTGCAGCGTATCCGTGAATTGAGCGTTCAGGCGCAAAACGATACCAACTCGCAAGACGACTTAGATTCAATCCAAGCTGAAATTAACCAACGCTTGAGCGAAATCGACCGTATCTCTTCTGAAACTAGTTTCAACGGCGTGAAAGTATTGGCTTCTGACCAAGCTCTTTCTATCCAAGTTGGCGCTAACGACGGTGAAAAAATCGACGTTAACTTGCAGGAAATTACTGCAGCAACATTGAACATGGATACTTTCAATGTGAACGGCGTTGATACTAACAACCTTCAAGCAGCCTCTTTTACTGATGACGACGGCCAAACTGTGGCTGGCACGGTTACTATCGAAGATGCTGATGGCAACGCTTTAACTGGTACTTTACAAGAAATTACTGATGCTGATGGTAATGGCACCGGTGCGTATGTACTGCAAACAACGAACGTTGATGGTGATACCGTATACCAAAACGTTACCGACGTAGCTGTAACAACTGGTGTTGCTGGTGACGGTTCTGATTCAACCGCTACTGTGACAGTAGATGCTACTTATGACCTTGGCGCGTTGACTGCAACACCTTTAGCAGCAATCGACGAAGCGTTATCAACTGTTGACACCTTACGTTCTGACCTCGGTGCTATCCAAAACCGTTTCGAGTCTGCAATCACTAACTTGCAAACCAACGAAACTAACTTGGCAGCAGCGCGTTCACGTATCGAAGATGCTGACTACGCAGTAGAAGTTGCGAACATGACTCGTTCACAAATTCTGCAGCAAGCGGGTACTTCGGTTCTTGCGCAAGCGAACCAGGTTCCACAAGGCGTATTGTCACTGTTGGGTTAATACCGGCAGGGCTAATCCCCTTAGCGATGATGAAAGGCACCTAAGGGTGCCTTTTTTATTTTTAGAAATTTTTCTAAAGCTTTTCTAATAGCGACCGATAACTAGATACAACGGCAGGCCAACGTAGGCAGCCTATTTTGGAAACAGAAGGAATAAGACTATGTCAGTTATCAATACAAACATCACTTCGATGATTGGTCAGCAAAACCTTCAGAAGTCGCAATCAGCATTAGCAACTTCTATGGAGCGTTTGTCTTCAGGCCTGCGTATCAACAGCGCTAAAGATGACGCCGCCGGCCAAGCCATTGCAAACCGTATGACCGCACAAATCACTGGTTTGTCTCAAGCACAGCGTAACGCCAACGACGGTATCTCTGTTGCACAAACTGCTGAAGGTGCTTTAAACCAGGTAAACGACAACTTACAGCGTATTCGTGAATTGAGCGTTCAGGCGCAAAACGATACCAACTCGCAAGACGACTTGAACTCAATCCAAGCTGAAATCACTCAGCGTTTGAGCGAAATCGATCGTATCTCAAAAGAAACGAGCTTCAACGGCGTGAAAGTTTTGGCTTCTGACCAAGAGCTTTCAATTCAAGTTGGTGCGAATGACGGCGAGAAGATCGACGTTAATTTACAAGAAATCACTGCTGCAACGCTAAGCATGGATACTTTCAACGTGAATGGTGTTGATACTAACAACCTTCAAGCAGCCTCTTTTACTGATGACGACGGCCAAACTGTGGCTGGCACGGTTACTATCGAAGATGCTGATGGCAACGCTTTAACTGGTACTTTACAAGAAATTACTGATGCTGATGGTAATGGCACCGGTGCGTATGTACTGCAAACAACGAACGTTGATGGTGATACCGTATACCAAAACGTTACCGACGTAGCTGTAACAACTGGTGTTGCTGGTGACGGTTCTGATTCAACCGCTACTGTGACAGTAGATGCTACTTATGACCTTGGCGCGTTGACTGCAACACCTTTAGCAGCAATCGACGAAGCGTTATCAACTGTTGACACCTTACGTTCTGACCTCGGTGCTATCCAAAACCGTTTCGAGTCTGCAATCACTAACTTGCAAACCAACGAAACCAACTTGGCAGCAGCGCGTTCACGTATCGAAGACGCTGACTATGCGGTAGAAGTTGCGAACATGACTCGTGCGCAGATTCTTCAGCAGGCTGGTACTTCGGTTCTTGCGCAAGCAAACCAGGTTCCACAAGGCGTATTGTCACTGTTGGGCTAATCGCTCTGAATTGTTTGAAAAAGGCGCCGATTGGCGCCTTTTTTATTAGTAGAGGCAGTATATGATGCTCACTTTTAAGGCGAATTTATGGCGTGGTCGGCGACAACCATTACTTCAGTCAACCTAATCAATGACGTGATTCCGAAGCTGAAGACGGTAGAGTTTATTTTACAAGGTAAGCTACAACAGGCTATTGATCATGGCCCTAGCGCTGAGAGCCGGACTAAATATCAGTTACTGCAACAAGAATTTGAGTTAGAGCTATTGATGATTCAAATGAATTTAGAGCATTTACTTCATCGTTATACTCAAGATTTACAGCCTACGGCTGGTCGGCTTGATAATAAAATTTTAGATCTAGACGATAACGAGCGTGTGGCAATCACTGCTGTCTACCAATTGTATGAACGTGTTTGTGCGCTCACGACCAAACTTTAGTTGCTTCGTTAAATTGTTTAAAGTTTCAGCAATGATTGCCGATATATCGTTATAACCTCATTGTTTATGGAGAACTGTTATGGCGTCGCCTATTAATGAAGCCGGTTTAAATTGGCCGGTAACATCGGCAGCTGCCGAGCAACAACGGCTTGATCGGGTACTACAGCAATTGCCTGCGGTACGCCAAAGTGAAGCTCAAAAGGAACTGAAAAAAGACGAATTGGTGAAACCTATTCAACAAATCAACGAAGTGATGAACAATTACGGCATTCATTTTGAAATGAATGATGATGCTGGTCGAGTGGTGGTTAAAGTGATTAGCCGCGATTCCGGTGAGGTGATTCGACAAATCCCATCGGAAGAAGTGATTCGCATTGCCCAGCATCTGCATGAAATGTCTGGCTTGCTGGTCCGCGAGCAAGCCTAGCAGGTCACCATGACGACGCCATGCAGGTGTTCTACACCTGCATGTTCATGATTTCTTTGTAAGCGCTTACTAATTTGTTTCGTACTTGTACACCCATCTCAAAAGCCAGCCCGGCTTTTTGTTTATCCACCATCACTTGGTTTAGAGACACGTTCGGGTCACCTAACTGAAAGGCTTTGGTGTTGGCTGCGGCAGTTTGTTGCAGACTATTAATTCGTTCCAGGGATTGTTTTAATTCAGTGGCAAAACCACCCTGTGGTACTGCGCTGTTTGCAGCGCCTATTGCGTTGGCTGCCATCGAGCTCGCTGAAGGGGCTGCTGTTTCGGCTTTAAGCGCTTGCATTTGTTGCAATGCGGTTTGAATTGCGGGTACGCTCATTATTGTCCTTGGTGCTAGTTAGGCCATTTTTATGCATGCCACTATACCCAGTTGAATCGCTAGTGAAGCAAACAATAAGCCTTAAAAAAGTGCCTTTATTGCCCCTTTGAGTTGCCACTACCTGCGCATAATGTGCACTAGATAAATCCGTCTACCCTAGACGACATTTCCGTCATTTGATTAACCGAATTGAGACCCAAGGCCCCATGGAAGCATCTGCAACAGTGACCCAAGCCGGTACCGCTAGTAATAGCCCAGACTGGCTGGCCAAGTTAAAACAAACCGGAATGGTGCCATTATTGATTGGCGGAGCTGCATTCATCGGCTTGGTTTTTGCCCTAGTGATGTGGGCTAGTGCGCCTGAATATCGCGTGCTTTATAGCAATTTAAGCGAAGCTGATGGTGGCCGTATTGTGACTCAACTGGACACCATGCAAGTGCCCTATCAGCTAAACGGCAATGGGACTATTTTGGTGCCTAGTAACGATGTGCATAAGCTGCGTTTACAAATGGCTGAGCAAGGTTTACCGCAAGGGGGCAATGCTGGTTTCTCACTCATGGACAACCAAGCCTTTGGGATCAGTCAGTTTGCCGAGCAAGTTAATTTTCAGCGTGCCTTAGAAGGCGAACTGGCCAGCTCCATGGAATCTCTCGGCCCTGTACTCAAAGCACGAGTGCATTTAGCCATGGCTAAAGCCTCCGTGTTTGTCCGTGAACGTGAGCCAGCCAAAGCCTCGGTTATTCTTACCTTGCATCCTGGCCGCAAGCTTGGCGATGGACAGGTACAAGCGATTATCCACATGGTTTCAAGCAGTGTTCCCGAGTTAGCGCCGGAACAGGTTACTGTGGTGGACCAATACGGCTCCTTATTGTCGAACAGCAATCAAGAAGACGCTCAAATCGGTTCTAAATTAGAGTACATCCATCAGTTAGAGCGCTCCTATCAAGAACGTATCGAAAATATTTTGAGCCCGATCCTTGGCCGCGATAATATCCAAGCGCAAGTTGTTGCTGAAGTCGATTTTGCCAAGCGTGAAGCGACCGCCGAGCGTTATAGCCCCAATCAAACGCCGGAAACTGCGGCTATCCGTAGTATTCAACGCAATCTCAGTATGCAGGGCAATGCCCAGGGCGCTAGCGGCGTTCCCGGAGCATTGAGCAATACGCCTCCTGGTGTAGCTGCATCACCGATCGAGTCGATCACCAATGCCGATGAAGCCACCGCTGCCGACAACGCTAATCCACAACAAATTCAGCAAGACCAAGTGGTTAATTACGAAGTTGACCGTACCGTTGAACACGTTGACCACCAACGCGGCCAACTGCAACGACTAAGCGTAGCCGTGGTTATCAATCATCGCAGTGTGTTAGACGAAGAAGGCGTGCCGCAATTAGTTCCACGCAGTGAAGAAGAGCTTGATTACATTAATCGGCTGGTACGCCAGGCTATGGGCTTTTCAGAAGTCCGTGGCGATCAGCTCGAAGTAGTGAATAGCGTGTTTGTACGACAACGCACCACCGACGAACAGCCGCCTTGGTACGAGCAACCGTCAATGGTTGATTTTATCAAGCAGCTAACTCGGTATGTTATTGCTGGTATCGGCGTGCTATTACTGTATTTGCTGATTCTACGGCCGTTGTTAAAACGTTATGCACCAGCTCCTGCAGTTACCGAGACCCCTGAAACTCGTGGCCGTCTACGCGCAGTAGTAGGCGACGATGATGATGATGATGCCGTTGCTGCAAATAGCAACAATCGCAGCCGTCGAGCGGGCGGCGGTTACGCTGATGATGATGAGCTTGAGGTGGATGACAATACCCCAAGCGATCCTTTCCATTGGCCGAAACAGCAACGTAATGCGAGCTATGTTCAAGCCTTAGCGAAGGCGAAAGAAGCAGCACAAAGTAACCCACGCCAAGTAGCTCGTATTTTACAAAATTGGATGAACGAAGATGACCACGTCTAACCCAGCGAGCGCGACGCCGGCCACCAATGGCGCCAAAGCAAGTAAAGAAACCACCGGGCTACGGCGGGCTGCGCTACTGTTACTAATGATTGAAGAAGAATCTGCTGCAGAAGTCTTTAAACACTTTGCGCCTAACCAAATTCAAAAGATCAGTAAGGAAATGACGCGCCTTAATGACGTATCCCATGCCGAAATCAAAGCGGTGCTGGAGCTCTTCCATCAGCATCTGGCCGACACCCCATCGCTAGATAAATACGACGATTACGTGCGTTCTGTGTTAACCAAAGCGCTTGGTACCGACCGTGCCAACTCACTGATTGAAGACGTGCTTGAGCACAAAGTGGGTGGCATTGGTATAGACGCATTAAACATGATGGACGTACCAGAAGTTGCTGAAATGATTAAAGATGAGCATCCGCAAATCATTGCCACCATCTTAATCCACTTGGATCGTGCCCAAGCGGCAAAAGTACTGGAGCTATTTGACGAGCGCCTACGCAATGACGTGGTGCTACGAGTTGCCACCTTTACCGGGGTGCAGCCAGCGGCTTTACAAGAGCTGACCGAGGTGCTTGGCGGTATGTTAGATGGTCAATCGCTCAAGCGCAGCAAAATGGGCGGAGTGCGAACGGCTGCAGAGATACTCAACTTACTTTCTGCAGGCCAAGAAGATACTGCATTGGAAAATATTCGCGCCTATAACGACGAGTTGGCACAAAAGATTGTCGACGAAATGTTCTTGTTCGAAAACTTATTGGACTTGGACGACCGCAGTATCCAAGTACTCTTGCGTCAGGTAGAAACCTCATCGTTGGTGATCGCTCTCAAGGGCGCACCCGACGAATTGGTGGAGAAATTTCTACGCAATATGTCCCAGCGTGCGGCACAGCTTATTCGTGAAGAAATGGAGACTCGTGGACCGATCCGAGTATCGCAAGTGGAAGGCGAACAAAAAGCTATTCTGCAGGTGGTTCGTCGCTTGGCCGATGCTGGTGAAATTGTCTTGAGTAGCGGTGACGATGCCTACGTTTAAGCCTTTTTTTACTGAACCAAGCTCTACCAATAGCAACTCTGAGCAAGAGTGGCAAAGCTGGAACATGCGTTCGTTAAATCAGCCGGCGCCGTCCAAACCACCAACACCCGCCGACAATGCTCAGGTTAAAACGGCCGAGTTTGCCCAGCAAAGCGAACTTAAGAAGTTACAAGAGCAAGCGCGTACCGAGGCCGCTGAACAAGGCCATGCCGAGGGGCATAAGGCAGGTTACGACGCAGGTTACGCTGAGGGCCTAGCGGCGGGTAAAGCGGCCGCAGAAGAAGCCGCAAAAGCCGAACTAGCACAAGCTCTAGCGCCATTAGCAGACTTATTAAAAAGTGCCGACAGCGCTATCAATAGCATGAGCGAGCAGTTAGCTGATAGCTTACTGCAATTGGCCATGACGGTAGGAAAACAACTTGCCGGTGAAGCCTTGGCGGCGAATCCTGAGCAAATCATTGCGCTTATCCGCGATATCATTCATGAAGACCCCTTGCTGGGTGAGCGTCCCACGCTAGTTCTGCATCCACAAGATCTGGCGCTCGTGGAACAGCATATGCAAGATGAGCTCGCCAGTTTACGCTGGAAATTAAAAACCGATGAGCGATTAGAGCGCGGCGGCTGTAAGTTACTCACCTCTCAAGGTGAATTAGACGCAACCATCGAAACCCGCTGGCAACGTATGCTACAGCAAGTACGAGGGCGACATGCCTAATTCGGCCCGCCTATTGCCCCACTGGCAACAAACGCTTACCAGCGTACAGCAGCGCCTTAACGAACAGCCGCGTTGGTTTATGTGCGGCCGCTTGGTGCGGGCCACCGGCATGGTACTTGAGGCTGTGGGCTTACGAGTGCCGGTTGGCAGCCATTGCTGTATTGAAGCCAATACCAACAACATTACTGCTGAAGTGGTTGGTTTTGCAGGTGATATTACTTATTTAATGCCACTCAACAACGTGCAAGGATTAGTGCCAGGCGCACGCGTGGTGCCTTTTACCGACAACGACCAAAGCGGTCAGCGCTTTCCTCTGGGCCCTGCGTTATTAGGACGGGTGTTAGATGGTTTAGGACAGCCTTTAGATAATCGGCCATTGCCTAAACACACAGAATTTGGCGGCCTTGCTAGTGCTCCTATCAACCCCATGCAACGTGCCCCTATCGATACTCCTATCGATGTTGGTATTCGTGCTATCAATGGCTTACTGACCGTTGGTCGCGGCCAACGCATGGGCCTATTTGCCGGCTCTGGTGTGGGTAAATCTGTTTTGCTTGGCATGATGGCGCGCTTTACCAAAGCCGACGTGATTGTGGTGGGTTTAATTGGTGAGCGTGGTCGTGAGGTACAAGAGTTTATTGATCATATTCTTGGGCCACAAGGGATGGCCAGGTCCGTGGTGGTAGCTGCACCCGCAGATTCATCGCCGTTACAACGCCTTCAAGGCGCTACCTATGCTACCCGCTTAGCCGAAGACTTTCGCGATCGCGGCCAACATGTGTTGTTGATTATGGATTCTCTTACTCGATATGCCATGGCGCAACGTGAAATCGCCTTAGCTATTGGCGAGCCCCCAGCTACTAAAGGGTATCCACCAAGTGTCTTCGCTAAATTACCTAGCTTAGTTGAACGCGCCGGTAATGGTACCCGTGGTGGCGGCTCTATCACTGCATTTTATACGGTGTTAACTGAAGGCGATGACCAACAAGATCCGATCGCTGATAGCACCCGCGCCATTCTCGATGGCCACATTGTTTTATCACGTGAATTAGCTGAGAGTGGACACTACCCGGCCATCGATATTGAGGCCTCTATCAGTCGTGTTATGCCTAGCATTACCGCGCCTAATCAGTTGCAAAGTGCACAACGCTTGAAAAAACTATTCTCGGTCTATCAACGCAATCGCGATCTTATTAGTGTGGGTGCTTACAGCCCGGGCCACGACCCCCTCTTAGATCAGGCGGTGCAAAAACAACCGCAAATCGAGCGCTTCTTACAACAGCAAATGCACGAACAAGCACCTTTTGAGGCCGCTTTTAAAGGCTTAACCTCGTTAGTAGGAGGGGCATAATGAACTCTACCGCATTGTCTTTGTTAACCGAGCGTGCTGAACAAGCTCGCACCGAGGCAGCTGTGTTGCTCGCCTCTGAGCGGCAGAACAAAGTAAAGATTTCGCAGCAGTTACAGGTGTTGCAGCAATATCGCAATGAATATGCGGCACAGTTGCAACAGCAATTGCAGGCGGGCTTGCCAACCGTGATGGTAACCACTTATCGGCGTTTTTTAAGTAGTTTAGATCAAGCCATCACGCAGGCTCAGCAAGCGTTGGTACAACAGCAACAAAAAGTAGCTCACAGTACCAAGCATTGGCAGCAGCAACAGCAGCAGTTGCAGTCTTATCAAACCCTAGCACAACGGCAGCAGGATAAGGCGCAGCAACAACAAAATAAACGTGAGCAAAAGCTGGCTGACGAACTATCCATTGCGATGTACGTACGTCAGCAACAAGCGCTTAAATAAGGGAATTGCCATGGTACAAATATCTTCGGTTATCGCAGCAGTGCCTGTTAGCCCTCGTACTACCGGCACTAAAGATGCCAGTGGTACTGAGCTAGGCAGCACTGGCGCCGACAGTGGTTTTGCTGGGCTTTTCGCTGCTTTACAGTTGCCGGCCCAAACTGCCACCAGCAAGAACCCAGATCTAACGCAACAGGTGGCCGCTGTGGCCCGCTCTGGCAGCCAATTACCGCAATTTTCAGCGCCGGCCTTACTGGCAAACCTTGGTGTTGCAGCTGACCTGGCAACGGGGAATCCATCAGGTGCACCTGCTGCGACTCTGTTCGCACAGACGCTGGCTGCGAACGAAGGCGGGACCACTGCACAAGTACTCGCCTCAGTGACTGCTCATACTAACTCATTATCGCCAGCGGTTCTGGCTGGTACCCAACAGGCTACGAATACCGCAGCAAGCCATGTTGCAAATCATGTCGCAAGCAAGACTGCCAAACCTAATCACGTGTCGGGAGCTTTAACAGCTGCTAGCGCGACTGCGAGTGATTTAGCAGGGGCTAAGCCAACACTATCAGCAGCCCTCTCCGCAACCCATGCGGCAGCCACAACCGAAGCGCCCCATTCTAGCGTTGCTAACTCTGTGGCAGCAGCGTTAGCTAGCCAAAGCAATCAAGCACTAGCACCTGCGGATAACGCCTCACCACAACTGGCTACGGGCATACTTGCCAGCACTGCGGCTCCTGCGGCAGCAGGCTCGACCCTGACAGCACCTGCTATTCAAGTGATGTTAACCGATGCGAGTAACTTATCGAGCGCAAGCACCAGCAGTGCCCAGCTAACTGCATCGGTAGGTTCTCAAGCTTGGGCTAACCAGTTAAGCCAATCAATGGTGCAGATGGTGATGCACAACGGCCAACAGATGACGCTAAAGCTTCATCCCGCCGAGCTTGGTCCGCTACAGATGCAACTGCAATTGGATGAACGCAATCAAGCACAGCTGGCTATCCTCACTCACAGCGGTGCTGTGCGTGCAGCGTTAGAGCAAGCCTTGCCACAGCTACGAGATACTTTGGCAAATCAGGGAATTCAGTTACAGGGCTCGCAAGTAAGTGAGCAATCTAACCACGCTAGTACCGCACAGCAATTTGCTGGTTCCGGCCAGTCTGCAGCTGGCTTTGCGCAACAAGATCGTGACCAGGGGCGAAATAACTCGCAAATTAACCCTGCAGAAATCGCCACTGCGGCCGAGAATACTGACAGAGAAGCAAATTCTCGGCATACTGCTGTGTCTGCTTCAGGCGCAGTTGATACTTACGCCTAAGCAAGCAGCTAATGGATGATAGAAAAGGTAGATAACATGGCGCGAAAAAATGACGCTCAGCCGGCTACGGCGGGACAGGGCTCTCCAATCATGATGGTCTTGCAAGTGCTCCTCATTGGGGTAATGGCGCTTAATACGTATTTGCTTTGGGATACTCGAAACATCGCGGCAACGGCCTCTGTCGCTAGCGGACATGCGGAACCCGAAATAGTTGAGCCAGTATTTTTAAATATTGCGCCGTTTACGGTGAACTTGGCCAGCGATCAGTATGGTCCGCGCTTGCTCTATGCCGGATTAACGCTAGAGTTACCTAGTGAGAAAATGAAAGAATTGCTCACTAAAAACATGCCGCAAGTACGCAACCGCTTACTGGTCTTATTATCAGGTCAGCAAGCAGAACAGATTGCTAAATCTGAAGGCAAAAAAACCCTGGCTAGCAACATAGCCAAGGCTTTGAGCGAGCCTTACTCGAGCGATGAAGAAATCCTCATCAACGATGTTTTGTTCACAGAATTTATTGTTCAATAAGAAGAAGTTATGAGTAGCGGACACCACCTGTCACAAGAAGAGCTTGATGCTCTTATCAGTGCTATAGAACCAGAAGCGGAAGTTGCCGACGAGATCGGCTCTACCGCTACTGACCATGTGTCCGCAGGTACCGCTAAAAGTGCGCAGCCGCAGCGCAAGAAGGTCAAGCAGCAGCCTTTCGACCCTGGTTCACAGGCTCGTATTGTGCGCGAGCGCTTGCATACCTTAGAAGTTATCAATGAGCGTTTTGCCCGACAATTTCGCATGAACTTGTTTAACTTGTTGCGCCGTAACGCAGATATCACGGTGGATTCGGTGCGCTATCAGCGCTTCAGTGATTTTGCTGATGCGACCCCGTCACCGGCTAACCTCAATATCATCTCGATGAAGCCGCTGCGCGGCAGTGCCTTGGTGGTGTTTCCCCATGCCTTGGTAAGTATTATTGTCGAGAACTTGTTTGGTGGTGATGGCCGGTTTATGACGCGTAACGAAGCGCGAGAATTTACCGCCACCGAACAGCGAATCATCAATCGAGTCTTGAATTTAGCTATCGACGCCTATCAAGAATCGTGGCGTGCCGTGCATCCGTTAGAGATCAGCTTCATTCGCTCAGAAGTACAACCTAAGTTCGCCGCCATCACCAGTTCACCCAGCGAAATTGTGGTGACGACGACGTTCCGTTTAGAAGTCGGGCATTTAGAAAGCACCTTTAAAATCTGTATGCCGTATGCCATGGTCGAGCCACTGCGCGACAAGCTAAGTAACCTTCGCGCAGACATCGGTGGTAATTCAAACGACAAAGCTTGGCGCCAACGCATCACTCATGAACTACAGTCGTCTAGTGTTGAAGTCATTGCCGACTTTGTCGAAATCCCCTTGCGCTTACCCCAAGTGATGTCATTGAAGCCAGGCGATATTTTACCCATTGAGCTACCGGCGACTGTGATGGCTACGGTTAACTCATTGCCTATCATGGAATGTGAATTTGGTACCATTGATGAACATAGAGCGCTGAAAGTGAAGCAAATGCTAGATAATCACCGCTTCCCTCAATCTATTCTGCGAGATAGCCGCAAAGGTGTATTCACACCATTGCGCGCCAAGGAGTCATCTGATGACGAATAAAGACGATTCGTTTAACAACGAACAAGACCCATGGGCTGATGCCCTAGACGAAGAGCAAGCCAGTGCGGCGAGTGATAATGCCGGCGTGTTTAAACCACTGGATAGTAGTGCAGCTGCCAGTTCAGCCATGAACGAGCTCGACATCATTATGGATATTCCGGTTAAGCTAAGCGTAGAGCTTGGGCGCACCCGGATCACCATCAAACAGTTGCTAGAATTAGCCCAAGGCTCAGTGGTAGAGCTTGATGGTCTTGCTGGCGAACCGATGGATATTCTGATCAACGGTTACTTAATCGCACAAGGCGAAGTGGTCGTGTTAGACGATAAATACGGTATCCGAATTACCGAAATCGTCACGCCGTCTGAGCGTGTACAAAAGTTAAACCGTTAAGCTTATGCAAAGTACCGACGCACCCGAATTAGCCACCGGTATGGCCCTCTTAGGCCAGGTAACCCTGATTTTGTTATTTATTATTGCGGTGATCTTGGTGTGCGCTTGGGTGTTTCGTAAGCTGTCAGGAAAAAGTGTTGGCCAACCAGGCTTAATGCAGGTGGTTGGTAGTTTGGCTATCGGTCAACGCGAACGTGTTGTCATTGTTGCTGTAAAAGACACTTGGTTGGTGCTTGGCGTTACCAACAACGGCATCAATAAATTACACGAAATGCCAGCGCAGGCTCTTCCTGCATCTCAACTAAGCAGCTTTGCCGCTCGTTTTCAGGCTGCCAATTCTCGCGTTGCTAACCCCACCAAGGATAACGACTGATGCGTTGGTGGGTGTTCTTAGTTGTTGCATTAGGTAGCCTGTTACTGCCGCTCGACGCCATTGCGCAGAGCATCCCAGGGGTAACTACTAGCCCAACTGAAGATGGCGGCCAACAATGGTCGCTGTCGCTGCAAACCTTACTGTTTTTAACTAGCCTTACTTTTTTACCCGCCGTACTCTTAATGATGACCTGTTTTGTGCGGCTTATTATCGTATTTGGCTTGCTGCGTACGGCGATGGGTACGCAATCAGCACCGCCTAACCAAGTGCTGCTGGGGTTAGCATTGTTTTTAACCTTTTTTATTATGCAGCCGGTGTTCAGCCAAATTTACGAACTTGCATGGCTCCCCTTTAGCCAAGATGCTATCGGATTTGAGCAATTTATCGAGTTAGCTGGCGGCCCATTACGTGAGTTTATGCTCGCACAAACGCGCGAGCCGGATTTAGCGTTATTTGCGAACTTGGCGAATGTCGGGCCCTTAGAAAGTCCTCAAGACGTGCCTTTTCACGTACTGGTGCCGAGCTTTATTACCAGCGAACTAAAAACCGCTTTTCAAATTGGTTTTACTATTTTCATTCCCTTTTTAATCATCGATTTGGTGGTTGCTAGTGTGCTGATGGCCTTGGGGATGATGATGGTCCCGCCGGCGACCATTTCGTTGCCGTTTAAGCTAATGCTGTTTGTGTTGGTTGACGGCTGGCAACTACTGATTGGCAGTTTAGCCAACAGTTTTTACCTGTAGGAGCCGGCGATGACCCCAGAAACAGTCATGACCATTGCCTACCAAGCGATGCTGGTGTGTCTCTATCTAGCGGGCCCGCTGCTGCTTACAGCGCTGCTTTTAGGTTTGTTGATCAGCTTGTTTCAAGCGGCCACCCAAATCAACGAAATGACCCTATCTTTTATCCCCAAAATACTTGGTGTATTAGCTGTTTTGATTATGATCGGGCCCTACTTATTGCAGTTGATTATTGATTTTACCACGCGTCTCTTCACTAATATTCCTATCATGATTCAATAGGGTCGGTCATGATTACCGTCTCTTTTGCGCAGTTACAAGAATGGATTAGCCTGTTTTTGTGGCCATTTTGCCGTTTTACTGGGTTTTTATTGATAGCCCCTATCTTCAGTCATTCAAGCCTGCCCAACCGAGTTAAACTTGGTTTAGCGCTGATTTTCACGGTGATTATTAGCCCAGTACTACCAGCGCTACCAGCCGTGCCGCTGTTCTCGTGGGCCAGCTTTGGTATCATCATCGAACAGCTGATTATTGGGGTCGCCATAGGTTTAGTGATGCAAGTTGTATTTGCCGTGGTGCAAGCCGCAGGTGAATATATTGGCTTACAAATGGGGTTAGCGTTCGCGACCTTTTTCTCGCCCGATAGCGGCGCCAACACCATGATCTTATCGCGCGTCTTCTATACCTTTGCTATTTTGATGTTCTTAGCCCTAGACGGCCACTTGTTGATGCTAGAAGTTCTGGCTCGCTCTTTTACTTTGTTACCAGTCGGAACCTTGGGCATGAACGCTGATGCCTTTTTGTTGATTGCCCAGTTTGGCATGGTCATCTTTAGTTCTGGTATTTTACTGGCTTTACCGGTGTTCGGCGCACTGCTTATTGTTAACCTTACCTTAGGTATATTGAATCGTTCTGCGCCACAGCTTACCGTATTTTCGGTGGGCTTTCCGATGTCGTTGACCTTGGGTTTGGTGTTATTAACGGTATTGATGACTGAGCTTGGCGGGTATTTACGGCGGCTATTTGAGCAGGGGTTTGCCATGCTAGAGCAGGTACTCACCAGCATGGCGTTATAAGCTATTGAATTTGGCTTGGAGTTTGCTCCCTGTTTAACAACTTACAGGAAGTTAAACAGGCTCATTCCTTTCATATCAACAAAGGCTTTTTGCGCGGCCTGTAAACCCACCATCCGCACGCTGTACTGGCTAGCCGCCTCGACATAATCTAAATCAACCAGTTGCGATAATGCTTGTTCGTAAGCCAGTTCCCGATTACCAGCAATAGCATCTAACGCATCCAATTCGTTTAAGCTCGCACCCACCTCTGCACGGGTAGTAAGCACGTTGTCTAGGCCATTATCAAACTCGCGCATCACGGTACGCAGGGTATTAGCTCGGGTAGCTTTACTGGAGGCATCCGTAGCAGGAGCATCTAACACGGCCATGGCTTTCTCGAAGGTGCGGAAAATATTGGTATTATTTTCAGCTCCTCGAGCCACACGCAAGCTATCGCCCGCAGCTGGCTGGCCTTTTAACTCAATCGCCACGCCGGCTAAAGAAACCGTCATAGGATCGGTGTAATCTTCCCAAGCACCGCCATTAACACGGTATTGCATGGCGCCGCCATTGTCGGCAAATTCAATGTCAAAAGCGTCCCCAAAACCCGCCGCATCAACGTCGGTAATGGCGATATTGCCAAATTCTAATGTCCCTTGGTTTGTAAGCGGGGCATCAGCAAGGTAGTTAGCACTGCTATGCACACGATCAAAAATATCGGCCCCGATGTGACCCACATCAACCAATCTATCGCCATCTATTTTTTGTTGTCTAACTTGGTCGTTACCTACGTATTGCACGGCTCCATCAGCGCCAGCAGCAAAAGCTGGGCTATCGTCTTGGTACCCGGCGAACAAGTAGCGGCCATTGCCATCACGGGTATTAGCCAACCCTAACAAGGACTGATAAGCCCCTTCTAATTCGCTCGCAATAGAAGCCCTGTCGGCATCCGACATGGTATCGCTAGAGGCTTGTATCAGCAGCTCTTTAGCGCGGCTATACACATCACTGACGCTGTTCAAAACGCTCTCTTCTTGCGATAGCGCGTTGCGCACGCCAATTCGAGCTTGGTCATACTGACCACTTACCGCTTTAGATTGCTGAATATTAATGGCTTGGGTCATGGCTTGCGGGTCATCAGAAATATTGACTATTCGCTTACCACTGGCAATTTGCTGCGAGATCTTCAGAAACTCAGTTTGCTGCCGATTCATCGAGGTATTGCTCTGGTTGTACATGGTCATGGTACTAATACGCATCTACTTGCTCCCAACCCTTAACGTAACGACAAAATGGTATCGAGAATGGTTGAACCGGTCTCGATGACTTTTGCGTTAGCCTGATAATATTGTTGATAACGAATCAAATTAGCGGCTTCTTCATCTAGGTTGACCCCAGACTCAGATTGCTGCAGCGCATAAAGTTGCTCGGTTAGGCCTTGCTGGGCCGCCATGTTAGCTTGTACCACATTGATTTGGTTACCCAAGGTGCTCACCATGCTGCCGTAGGCTTGATTAAAGGTGCCTTTACCTTCCACCAACAGCTGATTCTGTAGCTCTTGTAAGGCTAAGCTATTGCTATTATCGCCACTGGCATTCGACTGGGCTGCTGCAAACTGTGAGCCATCTTCAAGCTCCAGCTCGAAATTCTTCGCTTGGTTTACCAGCGGCCGTACTTTAAAGCGATCACCTTCGGCTACTGCGCCCCCAGCAAAACTCACCTCCACGCCCGCAAAAGATAACGTATTAGTAGCAGCATCAAAGGTTGCTGGTACGGTTTTACCGTTATCTAGACGAGTCACCTGATAACCATCTGGTCCTAATTGCACATCAAAATCTGTGGCTAACAGTGCCGTTGCATCGGTAATTGTTGTGGTGGCGGTAGCATCGCCAGTGTTAGCGCTATGACTGTAGGTAAGCGGGCTGCCCATACTAAACATCGCTTGGCCCGGGTCCTGATTTAAATCCACCCCTTGTTGATGCTGCTCGTTCATTGCTGAGGCAAACACCGCAACCATCTGGCCTAGCTGATTACGAAGGGTATCGAGGCTTTCTGAGCGAAATTCCAGTAACCCACCCAGCGAGCCGCGGCTAAATACGTTTTCTCGTAACTGAATAGGCTGCCCTGTAGCATTGGTATAAACAATCGCTAACCGGGTAGGATCTGCTTGGTCCGTTTGCGCCTCAAGCTCATAGGTTTTATCGCCGGCTACTAACGGTAGGCCATTACTCATTGAGACACTGTAAGAGCCTGAAGACTGCTCATACACGCGCACGTCCATTTTTTGGCTAAGCTCATGCACCAACTGATCGCGTTGGTTTAAGAGACTATTGGGAGCCTCGGTACCACCGCTGCGAGCCAACAAAATTTCTTTATTGAGGCTAGCAATTTGAGTATTGAGTGAATTGATGCTGTTCACCTCGTAGGTGATCTCATTACCAATGTTGCGCTCAATGTCGTTTAAATAATTATCAAAGGAGCGGAATTGTGCGGTTAAGGTGCCCGCGGTACCCATAACACCCGCACGAGCGGCTGGATCTGCTGGGTTACTATTCACCTGGCCAATAGCTTTAAAGAACTCTTGCATAGCCGGAGCCAAGCCTGCACGTTCGTCCGATAGCAAATTATCAATCTGCTTAACTTGAGTGTGATAGGCTTCAAAGGATGCTAATGAGCCACTTGCAGCATTGAGTCGAGTTGCTACAAACTGGTTAAACTGGCGTTCAACCCCATTCACTAAAACCCCAGCTGCACGGTTTTCACTTAACTGGACTAACTCACGATTGTAACCGGGCGTACCCACATTACTAATGTTACCGCTGGTGGCAAACAATCCACTTTGAGCAGCTCGAAGACCGCTTAAGCCAATGGCAAAAATACTCATAATTGCTCCCTTTACTGATGCCTATGGTATCGGCAGCAGCGGCATAAACTTAAGTGCTTAGCGTGGCTTTTGCTGAAGTTGCTGTAATAACTGCTCAGCTAAACCAATCCCTTTACCTGCGGCCATCTCGCTCGCTAGTTGCTGATCAAACATATCGGTATAGGTGCGCATGGCGTTACTATTAAACAGCTCTGACTCGCCGCCCGCTTGCCGCATCGATTTCATCATCTGTTGAATAAATAAGGCTTCAAACTGCTGCGCAGCCTCGGTAGCCGCTTGCTCTGGGCGATGCCTACTGGCCGTTTTCAATGAGTCTAACGATTGCACATCCATGGCCACGCCACGGGTTAACTGGCTTATTGCGTTACTATCAGCCATTAAATAATCTCCAATTCAGCCCGTAATGCACCAGAGCTTTTGAGCGCTTGCAGAATCGCCATTAAATCACTAGGAGTTGCGCCCAAGCTATTTAACGCCTGCACTACTTGCATAAGATTTGTGCCTTCAACCACTTGCAGTGCACCACCTTCTTGGCTAATCGCAATATCTGCACCTTCGGTAACCACGGTATCACCACCACTAAGCGCTGGCGGTTGACTCACCTGACTACGCTGGGCAATGGTCACGGTTAAATTGCCATGGGCTACCGCTGCTTGACGAAGTGTTACCGGGCCACTCAAGACCACCGAGCCTGTACGTGAATTAAACACCACTTTGGCATCACTTGGGCCAGCATAGACATCAATGTTTTCAATGCGCGCCATAAAGCGCACGCGGTCGGTTGTATCAGCAGGGCTCTCTAAGCGAATGGTGCCTCCATCAATGGCCTGTGCTACTGGATAACCAAAGTCACTATTGATGGTATCTACCATATTCAACGCGGTGGTAAAGTCTGCCTGCTTTAAATGAAGCTGTAGACTGCGCGGGGTACGATCCAAATCAAGTGCGACGCTACGCTCTACGGTAGCACCGGCACTAATACGACCACCGGCTTGTTGATTGATTTGCGCTGACGAGCCTTGTGCTTCAGCACTGGCGCCATTGATTAGCAGATTGCCTTGGGCTAACGCATAAACTTGCCCGTCTGCACCCTTCAAGGGGGTCATCAACAAGGTGCCACCGCGCAAACTACGGGCATTACCAATGGAGCTCACCACCACATCAAGTTGTTGCCCTGGGCGTGCAAAAGCTGGCAAGGTGGCAGTAACCATCACCGCCGCAACATTTCGTAATTGCATATTCGTACCTGGCGGAATAGTGACTCCTAACTGAGCTAGCATGTTCGTCATACTCTGGCCAGTAAACGGCGCTTGCATGGTTTGGTCACCTGAACCATCAAGCCCTACAACGAGACCATATCCCACCAAACTGTTGGTGCGAACGCCGGCAAAATCAGCAAGATCCTTAATGCGCTCGGCGTGCACGGTAGGCATCAAGAGTGTCAGTGCTACTAAAGCTACCCAAAACTGTCGCATCTTCATTCTTCTATCCTGCTTATATGCTGCTGTTAAAACGGCGCAATATAATTAAAAAAGCGTTGTAGCCAGCCCATTTGCTGCGCTTCGGTGATATAACCATCACCTAAATATTCCAATCGCGCTTCTGCGACAGCCGTAGAAGTAACGCTGTTTTGTCCACTAATACTGCGTGGATTCACAATCCCAGAAAAACGGATGTACTCAGTGCCTTGGTTAATTGCGAGCTGCTTTTCGCCACGCACTCGTAAATTACCATTGGTTAATACTTGCGTAACTTGTACGGTAATAATGCCAGAAAATTGATTACTGGCACTGGAGCCGCCAGACCCAGCAAAATCATTGGCACTGCCAACGGTGAAACCATATTCAGCTAACTGTTCTAAAGCTTCCGGTAAGCCTTCTAAATCCAACCCCATATTGCTGCTTCGAGAAGTCTGCGAGGATGAGTTTTTAGTAGCACTCACTTGTTCTTCTAGCACTATGGTAATCACATCACCGACTCGGCGGGGACGCTGATCTTCAAACAAAGGAACATAGCCCTGTTGTGCTTGAAAGATCGAGCCATTCGCTTCTGCTTGGGCATACTCGGGAATATGAATAGGCTGATAAGGCTCTACAACTTTGGGCTCAGGTGGCGATGAACTGCAAGCCGCTAAGCCTAATAACCCAACAGTTGCCATAGCTCTGATTGCCAGCTTACCAGCGCGCATCATGGTGCTCATTCCTTACAGTTGACCTAAACGCGCCAGCATTTCGTCGCTCGTAGAAATGGCGCGACTATTAATTTCATAGGCTCGCTGGGTTTGAATCATATTCACCATTTCTTCTACGACGTTAACGTTAGATGCTTCAACAAAGCCTTGATACAAGGTACCAGCCCCATTAAAACCTGGTAGTGCTTCGTTTGGAGCGCCAGACGCTTGAGTTTCCACGTAAAGGTTACCACCACGAGCCTCTAACCCGGCGTCGTTCATAAACATTGCCAGAGAAATTTGACCTACCTGCACGCTTTGGGTGTTACCCGGCTGAGTGACCGTAACAATACCGTCTTGACCAATAGTGACGCTCAAGGCGTTCGCTGGTAGAAAAATTGCTGGCTCTAATGGAAATCCATTGGCCGTAACCATTTGCCCATCTTGGTTAATCTGAAAGCTACCGTCTCGGGTGTAGGCAATACTGCCATCGGGCATCAACACTTGAAAATAGCCTTTGCCACTGATGGCCAAGTCGCGCGAGTTCTCGGTGTTGTTTAGGCTACCTTGGGTGTGTAGGCGCTCGGTGGCAACGGTTCGCACCCCGGTACCCACCTGCAACCCCGACGGTAATTCGTCTTGAGCGTTGTTCATCGCACCTGGTTGGCGCATATTTTGATAAAGCAAATCTTCAAAAACTGCCCGCGAGCGTTTAAAACCAGCAGTATTCACGTTAGCTAGGTTGTTGGTGATAACGTCTAACTGTTGTTGCTGGGCGGTTAAACCGGTTTTTGCCGTCCATAATGATTTAATCATTGCGATTCTCCTAACTAACCTTTCACCGACAACAAGCTGTTTGCCTGCTGAGCTGTTTCGTCTGCAGTTTTTATCACGCTCATATTAAGCTCGTAACGACGTTGGGTATCAATCATGGCTACCATGGCTTCTATGGTATTGACGTTGCTACCCTCTAGCGCGCCGCTGACAACTTGGGCGGTTTCATCACGTTCTAAAGCGCCGCCATTGGGGCTTCTAAACCAACCATCAGCGCTGCGTTCTAGCTGCTGCGGTTGATCCACCCGCACTAACTTTAAACGATCTAGCGGCACCAACTCATTGGCATCACCCCCTAGGCCAATCCCACTCAAAGTACCGTCATTGCCAATACTTAACTGGGTGCCCAAAGGCACTAGAATAGGACCACCATCACCTAATACCGGCATGCCGTTCACCAGCAACTGGCCGTCAGCATCTACCTGCAAGTCACCTCGTTTGGTATAAGCTTCGCCTGTTGGGGTTTGTACCGCTAGCCAGTTGGCTTGATCTAAAGCTACATCTAAGTCACGCTCGGTGGTTTGAATGGCACCAGCACGGGTATCAAACAAGCCCGTCGTAGTGACGGCAGCGACGCGAGTATCCAACGGACCCGGGCCTTGCACAGGCACGGCCCTAGCCGCAGCCAACTGCGCACGAAAACCGGTGGTCGAAGCATTACTTAAATTATGCGTTACTACCGATTGCTCATCGAGCGTCTGCCGGGCGCCGTTCATGGCGGTATATAAAATGGCGTCCATGGTTTATTACTTCAGCTGCATGGTGGTTTGTAGTGCTTCGTCTTGCGACTTAATGCTCTGAGCGTTGGCTTGATAGTTACGCTGAGCAATAATCATAGCAACGAGCTCTTGGGTTAAGTCTACGTTAGAGGCTTCTACGGCACCGGCCATAATGCCACCAAACTGGCCTTCTCCTGGAACTGACACAATCGGCACGCCTGATTTTTGCGTTTCAATCCACGCGTTATTACCAATAGATTGAAGACCTTCTAAACTTTGGAAGTTAGCTAAGGCAATGGTACCCAAAACTACTTGTTGTTCGTTCGAGTAGGTACCAACAACGTCACCATTTTCGCTTACTGCTACTTGCATCAAGGTCCCTGACTGGTAGCCATCTTGCTCAATCGCGGTAAGCTCAAATTGGTTTGCAAACTGGGTGGTACCAGTCACATCCAACGCAATCGACATATCAGCCGCACCCTCACCTGGGGTAAAAGTAAAGGCATCCATATCGGTTTGAGTAACCAACAGGCCATTGGCATCAAAATCTAGTACACCAGTTTCTGGCGCTAATTCACCATCGCGTGACATCCGTACTTGCCATTGGTTATCGGCCACCTTGGTAAAGTACATCATGCTCTGATGCGGGTTACCTAACGAATCGTAAAGGGTTACCGAGTTTGCATAGCTGTAAGTATCAGGGTTGTTCATATCAAAAGGCGTGGTAGCCGGATCGATAATGGGCGTTGAGGTATCCAAGTTAAACGTGGCTTCAATACCGGTCGAAGCATTCGCTGCTAGACCAGACGCTGGCACCTGCAATACTTGCGGTTGACCACCAAAGCCTACGCCATCTGGATACCCCGTTAAGCGTGCGCCCTGCGCATTCACTATGTAGCCGTTTTTATCGATAGAAAGTTGACCATTACGCGAATATTGAATCTGACCTTGCTGCTCGAAGCGGAAAAAGCCTTTCCCAGTGATAGCTAAGTCCATAGTACGGTTGGTCGTTTCAATGTTACCGTCGCTAAAATCCTGAAACACACCGGCAATACGAGTACCTAAACCAACTTCCGCGTTGGCATAAATATCGGCAAACTGAGCACGAGAGCTTTTAAAACCAACAATTTGTGAGTTGGCAATGTTGTTACTAATCACATCAAGGTTAGTAGCAGCAGCGCGTAATCCAGATAAAGCTTGAGAAAAACCCATGATAGAGCTCCTTAAATAATTTGCCGAACGTCTTCAAGACGCACCGGTTCTAAAATTCCGCCTAAATCTAACCGTGGCCCATCTTGACCCATGGTTACAGCAATCACTTGAGCATAATTAAAGCGTTGAGAGGTTACTGCTTGATCACCATTGGTGGCTTCAACAGTAAAATTATAAGATCCGGCGGGCGCCTGATTGCCATCATCCATCACCCCATCCCAAGAGAATGATTGTGGCCCACTGCCTACAGCGCCCACATCCATTCGCTTCACTAACATACCGCTAGCGTTATAAATATTTACCGTGACATTCTCAGCCGGTGCGCTTAGCTCAAGACCAAAAGGGGTCACATCACCCACTTCGCCACCCACCAACAAACGGTCGCCAGGCACCAGCACAGCACGACCAATCAAGGCCGACGCTTGCATGTTTTTTGCGGCTTCCATTTGCCCGTTGATGTTTTGCATGGTGTCATTTAAGGACTCGATACCACTGACGGTGTTGATCTGCGCCAATTGCGAGGTCATTTCATTGTTTTCCATCGGGTTCAATGGATCTTGGTTACGCAGCTGTGTAACCAACAAGGTCATGAAGTTATCGCGCATCTCTTGGCTATTCGAAGCCACCTGTGCGTTCTGGGTAGTTTGATTAACCTGGTTTAATACTGCGTTATTGATGGTGTTCATTAGCCTTTACCAATCGTTAGGGTACGCATTAACAAATCTTTACTGGTGTTCATTACTTCAACGTTGGCTTGATAAGAACGCGACGCTGAAATCATATTCACCATTTCTGCAACAGGATCGACATTGGGCATGGTGACATACCCTTGCTCATCCGCTAACGGGTGCCCTGGTTGATACTCTCGTCGAGCTGGCGCAGTAGATTCAACCACTTGTTGCACCTTTACGCCGCCTACCCCGTTGGCTTGCAACTGCTGTTCAAAAATGACTTGTTTCGCCCGATAGGGTTCGCCATCAGGACCAGCCACACTGTTGGCATTAGCCATATTACTGGCCGCCACGTTCATGCGCTGGGATTGCGCCGAGAGAGCCGAACCAGAAATATCCAGAATTGAAAAGTTAGCCATCCGTTAAGCTCCGTTATTGTTCCGGTTGCATGGCTTTACGCAAGCCTGTGATACGATCATCTAAAAATTGGATATCTGCTTGATAACGTAACGAGTTATCTAAAAACTGAGCGCGCTCCATTTCCATATCCACGGTATTGCCATCAAGGCGCGATTGCGCAGGAACGCGATACTGCATAGCTACTGGAGCTTGATGAGTATTGCTTAAGCTCAAATGGCCGCTATGGGTTTTTGCTAGCGGTACTGGCCCCGGTTGACTAGCTGTGGCCCGTTTTAGGGCAGTAGCAAAGTTAAAGTCTTGCGCTTTATAATTGGGGGTGTCAGCATTAGCGATATTACTGGCTAAGGTTTCTTGGCGCTGCTGCCGTAAGGCCAACGCTTGTTGCTGAAACTGTAATGCACTCGTTAACTTATCGATCATCAAAGAGACCCTCCTTTACACCAAGCAGATTACTGCGCTTTAGGGCAAGCCAAAGCGATGAATAAGCGCTTTTTTTAACGCCAATTCTAACCATCTCAAAGCATGCTTATGGCTATAATCTAGGCAGCTGTTATCCATCATCACCTTGTGAGTATGCTTATTTTATTGCGTGCGATAGTTTTTCTTGGGGCCACTCTCTGGCTTGCTTACGTACCCTCGAGTCAGGCCACCAGTCTGACCGAGTCTTTGTTGCCGCCAATCATTCAACAAGCTATTGCGACCTTGGTTCGTGAAGAACTGCCGCTGGGTAGCTCCGAGCATCACATCAGTCTACTTAGCTCAAGCGCTAGTTTAGCCAGCCTTCGTGTCTGCACCAGTAGCTATCATGACCAGCCTCTGGCGCAATTTACTCGTGTGCCAGAGCGATTGACAGGTCGGGTGATGGTAAAAATCATGTGCAGTAATTCAAGCGCTGAAAGTGCGCCCACTGCCATCCAGCAATTTGTGCAACTTCAGGTTGAGGTTATCGGTAGCTATTGGGTGACAAAAGCAGAGCTTGCCGCAGGAACTCCCTTACAATCAGAGCATATTGACGTAGTCACTGGGCCGCTGCAGCGCTTACCGCGCCATGCGGTATTAGGCCAATTACAAGATCATCCCCAACTGCTAGGGCAAACACTTCGCCGCAGCTTAAGTAAAGGGTCTATTATTCAAGAAAATTTACTGCAAGCCACTCAAGTAATTCGCTTTGGTGACGACATTATCATCACCGCAGAAGGTCCCGGCTTTGTAATTACTCGTAGCGGTAAAGCCATGGATACTGCCGCAGTAGGTGACAGAATTAGAGTAAAATTAGATAATCAACGCATCATACAAGTGTTAGTAACAGGTAAAGGTACGGCAAAAGCACTATAATAGGTTAAAGAATTACCAGCAGATGCCGATAAACCATGTAGTGCATGATAAAACGAGGGAATAGCCGTGAAAGTTAACGGATTTCAATCACTGAACAACTTAACTCAAACTGAGTCTAGTCGTTCACAAGCAACCACAAAGAAAGCTGATACCGCAGCGCCTGCGACTCATGCTGATGTGGTTACTCATTTAAGTTCGGCAGCGCAAGATGCTAGCCAAGACATTGATATGGCCCGCGTTGAAGAGCTTCGTCAAGCCATTCGCGATGGTAGCCTCTCGATGAATGCTGACAAGATCGCTGAAGGCTTACTAAAAAGCCTGACAGACGAGGTTTAATTAAAGTATGAGTTTGCGCCAACACTTAACGCAACAACAGCAGCGCCTGCAAGATCTTCTCTCGTTATTGGAGCAGGAGCAGCGTGAGTTAAGTTCTGGCACTATCAACGGTGAACAGTTGCAAGTATTGGCACAACAGAAACAAGAACTGCAACAGCAGCTTGAACAAGCAGAAACTCAGCGCCGTAAAGCCCAACAAAAACTGGGCTACAGTAATGATGCTGCTGGCGCTAAAGCAGCGGCAGCAGCGACTGGTTGTGCTGAGGTTTGGCAACAACTGCTAGCTACAACCCAGCGGGTTGCCCAATTAAACCAACTCAACGGTGAATTAATTCAGCACCGCTTGCATCACAATCAGCACATGCTGAATATTTTGCAAGATGCCGCCGGCACCAGCGGTTCACTTTATGGTGCAGACGGCAATCAATTCAAAACCCCATCTAGAATTAACTCTAAAGCTTAAAACGAATCGCCATAAAGTTCGTCCAATACGGCCGCTAAACGCTGTGCTCCTTGTTGCATGCGTTGTTCTAGCACGGGTCCCCATTGGTCGGTATAACTCTGGCCTAGTTTCTGTTCAGCACGATAGTCTGAATAGATACGACGAGTAATTGCTGCTGACTCATTCGCCCACGCCAACGTTTGCTCAGCATCGATAGCCGCTGGCTTTAAAGGGCTTAAGCCGCGCAGCAGCTCACTTGCTTTAGCTTTACTATCACTACCACCGCGTTGCATTAACATTTGGGTATCCCACAACCGATGTAAATTGGTTGCTTCATCAAAGTAAGACAAGCGTGCTCTGTTACCCCCGAGATCATCGGCAAAACTCACATGCATAGGCTGATGTAAATCACCAATAAAGTGCGCTAAAAAAGCCAAGGCAATCCAATCTGTGCGATCGTGTTTAAGCACATCATAATGATGTTGAATCGCTGATAAAATACATCCGTTAGCCGCGCAGTCTGCAGCCGTTACCTTGGCACTTCCACGAGCAAAATTCACATAATGATGCGGCTTAGCCCAGTCCCAACGTTTGTCACTTTTTATGTTGTCGGCCCAATTACACATACTGGCGAAGTCTTCGTAATCAGGATGCTGATCCGCAAAGGACTGCAACACTTGTTGTGTTTTCGGCGAGCTCAAATCAAATGCTAGTTGGCAAAAAGCATCATGCCCAATACCTCCGTAACTGTGCGCTGGGCTGCTTACTAAACTGACGAAACCTAGGCTTAATGACAGAATTAATGCCGCACTGAGGTGTTTTAACTGGTAATAAACAGACTGCATATATAACCTCATCTTTCTGTTATTGCTGAATATCTAAATCTAACGACCACAATTCACCTTCGTTACTATCCGTTAGCACCAGCACACGACCATCTTTGGCAACCATTACCGCGCGTAAGCGCTGTTGTTGTGCTACTAGATATTCAGCTATGAGATGCCATTTGCCATCCACTAAACGCAAACGCTGTAACCTCTTTCCAGCTAAATGGCTAACGAGTAAATCACCCTGATACAGGGCTAAACCAGCCGGAGCTAACGATGGTGTCCATTGATAAAGCGGTGCCTTTACCCCAGGTAAGTCATTATAAGGGCTCACTAAAGCACCGGTATAGTCTTTACCAAACGTGGTCATAGGCCAACCATAATTGCCGCCCTTTACAATATCATTAATTTCATCACCACCTTTAGGGCCATGTTCGTGCTGCCACACTTTATTGCGCTCGGCATCAAACACTAAACCTTGCACGTTTCTATGACCATAACTATAAACTTCGGGAGCTTGTGTGTGGGTAAAGGGATTATCCTCCGGCACTTTGCCGTCACGCAGAATTCGCACAATCTTACCCAAGTGGTTTTGTAAATTTTGCGCTTGTTCTCGATAAACAAAGCCATCCCCCAAAGCCACCAACAAGCTACCATCACCAAGCCAAGTCATGCGGGCACCAAAATGGGCGGCACCTTCTTTTTTTGGTAGCGCAGTAAAAATATTCTGTAATGCAGATAATGCATAACCAGCGGCATTCGGTGGTGATAATTTGGCTTTAACTACGCAGGTATTATTCGCTTGCTCAGTACCACAAGAATAACTCAGCACCAGCTCTCGCGATTGCTCAAAATCAGGGGTAAGCAGCACTTCAAAAAGACCAGCTTGAGCGGTGGCGTACAAATCAGGCAAGTCTAAGGGAATGTGCATGCGCTGCCCTTGGGGATTTAAATACACTAAGTTACCCGGGCGCTCAGTTACTAACCATCCACCTTCCGGTAACTCTGCCATCGACCAAGGATAGTGTAACCCCTTTGCTAGAACCTTAGGTGTGACCTGCACTTGTGGTGCTTGTGGTTCTTGCTGTGACGCCGTCGCTGCCGCCGACAGAACCATACTTAAGCTTACTAATAAAGCTTGTAGCAATCTACTCATGGCAATTCCTCCAATAATTCTTGCGGGCGAGGATGCCATAACCTATCAAAAATCCAGCCACCAAAGGCACCACAGCTACTCATTAAGATAAATCCTAGCAAGGTTCTATTAGCTGCGATTAAGATGGGCATAGGGGCTAAACTATCGATGAGGGTAAAAGCGACAGCTAAGCCAACGCCTCCGGCTAGAATAAACCACCAACGTTCAGCCACTTTTAGTTTACGACTAAGCCAATAAGCCACCACAAAAGCAATGGCAAAGGTAGGAATAAAGATTAACGCAATGATAGGACCAAAATGCAGTAAATCATGGCTAATTGCATGCATCCGTACAGTTAAATCAATAGGTACGGATAACGCCACTAACGCTGCTAAATTAAATTGAGTTTGAATGACAGTGGCAACTAAAGCCGCCCCGATAACTGCCAATGCAAAAGCTATCATGATGCGTGCCATAGCTGCCTCCAAGTAGGTTAACTAGTTTAATTGAACAGCTTGCCAATCACTTTCGGCAGTAAAAATGACACTTTTTACTGCCCCTAAACCTTCCACATTGACAAGATTCTGTTGGTCTGGCCATAAATCATGCAAGGCTTTATGTTTAATCTGTAATTGCGTTAAATCAGCTGGGATCGGAGTTTCTTGGTACACCCAAAAATTAACGCCTTGAACTTCGTGCCCCACCCGCATTAAGGGTAACTGCTGCTGATGATGATCCGCTAGCGCAAAGGCTTGCATCACATAATCTGCGAATTGCTGACGAGTTGCCTCTCGCTGATGAATGTCCGCTTTACGATCAAACAAATCACGTACTGCATGTTCGGCATCATGCAAAATAAACCGATGCATAATTTCAATATTGCCAGTGCGTTCGTTAAACAGCACTGTAGTACTGGCTATTTTTAGTTGGTGAGCACTAACTTTAGTGCTCACCGCCATAATAGCTAAACTTAGAATAAAAACGCTAGTTACCGCTAGCAACCAACGTAAGATCACGAATGGCATTAATCCTGCTCTTCTTCATTAGCTTCTTTGGTTTTTAGTTTGGTTTTAGCATCTTGCATGATATCGCGAGAAATGTGATCCTGACCACGAGTTGCTTTAAACGCTTCAATACGTGAAGGAATAATCTTCCGCGGATAATAGTTGTTCTCGATATCTACGTCTGCTGTTTCCCAATTTGGGTCGACCGCAAATTCTAAAACTTCTTTATCAGTAACTATCAGTTTGCTTACTGATTTAGCATTTCGCCGCCAAATTTCAGCAGGGATGTACATGCTGTCTTGGCTACCGTCAGTGTAGGTCCACTGCAGTAAAATAGGCATCACCAAACCACCTAGATTATTGAAATCTAGTACATAATAGTTCTTATCTTCAGCAATGGCACGGTCAAAAGTCTTACGCTCCCAAGGCTCTAGTTTGTCTAAGAAACTCTGATAGGCATTCCGTTGTTTATTAGTGACGGTGAAGCGATCATTCTCGTCGTGAAAATCACGCACATCTGGATTCAGCTCTACCCAAGTTTTTCGACCTTCAGCTTGATTACGTTGCACAAACAGCGAGGTTGGCTTATCGGCCTCTTCTTGACGACGACGCTCCCAATCAATATCTGGGTCTTGGGTATCAAGACGTAACTTGTAAACCCGATCTAGCGCAATATCAACATGGTCGGTTGAGTAGAACCAACCGCGCCAGAACCAATCAAGATCAACCCCTGAAGCTTCTTCCATGGTACGGAAAAAATCTGCTGGCGTAGGTCGTTTGAAAGCCCAACGCTGTGCATATTCTTTAAAGGCAAAATCAAACAACTCACGCCCTAAGATCACTTCTCTTAGAATATTCAATGCTGCGGCTGGCTTGGTGTAAGCATTAGGCCCTAAATTAAGAACACTGTCAGACTGGGTCATGATTGGAACTTGATTGGTTGATTTCATGTAATCAACGATTGAACGCGGTTCAACACCCCATGGAATGGTCGGGTCCCACTCACGTCCGGCAACCCCATCCAAAAAGCTGTTTAAACCTTCATCCATCCAGGTCCATTGACGTTCATCCGAATTCACAATCATTGGAAAGTAAATATGACCAATTTCATGAATGACCACGCCAATCAAGAATCGTTTTTCTGACAAAGAATAAGTACGGCTTCCATCATCCTGTAAAATAGTACGCGGACCATTAAAGGTGATCATCGGATATTCCATACCACCGACGGGGCCATTCACTGACTGTGCGGTTGGATACGGGTAATCAAAAGAAAAGCGAGAGTAGACTTCCATAGTATGAATAACCGACTCGGTCGAATATTTTTCCCACAACTCGCCGCCCTCTTTTGGATAAAAGGACATCGCCATAACTTCTGGTTGAACGTTACCGCCTTGCTGATAGCCTTTGGCATCCCAAATAAACTTACGCGATGATGCCCAAGCAAAGTCGCGCACGTTTTCTGCTTCAAAACGCCAAACTTTACGCTTGTCCGTACCTTCTTTCTCGTTTTCCAAGGCTTCTTCTGGGGTTACTACAAAGACCGGACGTTTTGCTTTGCGCGATTGTTCTAAACGGTCGCGTTGGGTTTTGGTGAGCACCTCACGATCATTTTTCAATACCCCTGTAGCCGACACAATATGGTCTGCTGGGACATCTATAGTTACTTCAAAATCACCAAATTCTTGGGTGAATTCACCTCGTCCTAAAAATTCTTTATTGGTCCATGCTTCATAGTCAGTAAAAGCAGCTACGCGCGGATACCACTGCGCAAGTAAGAAAATATCGTTGCCACCTTCGCGCGCATCATCAGGAAAATGCTCATAGCCCGAGCGTCCGCCTACGGTGTCGCTATCGATGATGTTGAAACCAAAATCTATGGCCAACGACGTTTTATCGCCGGCTTTAAGTGGCTGCGGTAAATCTATCCGCATATTGGTACCAACCACCACAAAATCCAGTGCTTTGCCACGACCATCCGCAACTTTGTTAATGGCAAAACCTAACTCGTTGTCGGTCATAAACTGTTGCCGACGTAGTTGGTTCAGGCTGATTCGAGCAGGGCGATCCACGCCACCCAAACTCGGATCTGGCTTACTATTAAAGGTAGCTGTTAACTCAGCCATCGAATCATTTTTAAAGATATTTTGATCCAGCTGAATCCAAATGTATTTGAGGGTGTAGGGAGAATTATTAAAATAAGTGATGGTTTCAGCAGCATCTATGCGACGCTTTTCTTCATCTAAGCGCACTTTAATTGAATAATTAGCCTGTTGTTGCCAATACTGCTCACCCGGTTCACCGGCTGCACTGCGATAAACGTTTGGTGTTGGTAACACTTCATCGAGTTGGCGAAACTTATCTTCAAATGTGCCTTTGGTTTGTTGAATTGCCGAACTGTAAGCAGCAGTACTAAATAATTGCGTCGCCGCTAAAGCCAGCGCAGAACACCAATACAGAGTAGATTTCATTATTATTATCTCGTTAGCTGGGTCGTCGTATAAAAGAAGAAATAAGTACGTACGAATGTATCAACAAATGGCACCCTGCACCATTAACTTGAGCGTAAAAAATCGCCGTTCATCGAAGCTATTTAGTAATCCCGCTAAAATTCCACTCAATAATGCTTGCAACCTCAAGCCAGCTAGGTTTAATTAGTTATAAATAATAATAAAAACTCTCAGCAGATTAGGGCGTCAGTTTGAATCTAAAACAGCAAGTAGTCGTCTTCGCATCTTGGGTAGCACTGTTCTACGGTGCCGCCATCATGTCCTATACACAATATATCAGTCTTTATTATCTGCCTGCTGGGGTTTCCACAGCCGCATTTTTTGTGTTTGGAAAACGTATTTTCCCTGCCGTTTTTTGCGCTATTTTCTTCGTGTCCCTAGATTTAAATGGGCTCTTGCAGGGGCGTTTTGACCCTCATCAGTTAGCTACAGCTACCTTGTTCGCCATGGTGCACACGGGCGCCTATGCTTTCGCTGGTTTAAGTGCGCAATTCATTAGTAAACACGTGTTCACAAATAGTTTACCAGCTAAAAATAGCATGATTCTAATATGCTACACGCTCGCCGCTTTAATAGCTGCTACCGGAGCCTTATTGATTTGGGAATTGGTCACCTTACGATCAGACGTGCCCTTTATTGAAGCTTGGCTACCGTTTTGGATTGGAGATGCCGTTGGAGTTGTAGTTATCACCCCGTTATTTGCTGTGTTATTTAGACGCCTTTTACCCAAACAACGAATAGCATGGCTGGATGTTTATTTTGAACATGATTACCTATTGAATAATCAATGGGGGCCGTTCGTTTTTAAATTGGCCGCATTGTTGATAACAGTGATAACAGTTTTATTGCTAGATAACGCTATTGCTCATCCATCTATTGGTATGCTTATTTTCTTTGTGGCTATTCCACAATTTTGGATAGCATTTACGGAACAAACCATTCGCACTATCTTTAGTTTGATTTTGCTCACCGTGGTCATTTCTTCAGGCTATAATTTTTTGGCGCTCGGCGATAATGCCATCATTTACCAAATCGCTATCTACTTTGTGGCTGTAACCTGTTATTTAGGCACCGCAGTGCCTGCTCTACACCAGCGTAACCGTGATTTAGAACAAGATAGCATTTACAACAAACAAACCGGTCTCTACTCCGCTAACTATTTTGAGCAAGCCGCTAACTTACTAATTGCTAACCGTAAACCAACACAAGAATTGAGTATCGCTGTGATTGATATTGATCAACTGCAGCAAATTAATACTGAATGCGGCTTCTCTACGGGCGATACCGTCATCAGCCAAGTAGCTACAGCGTTGCAACAACACTTACCTCATCACTGCTTAGTTGCCCATTCACATGGGGACATTTATTGGGTCTTGTTGCCCTCGACGTCAGTTAGTAATGCAGTTGAAATTTTAGACAAAATTCGACGGAACATGCCCTTTGTAAAAGATGAACATGTCACCTTACGAATTAAGCTAAATATTGGGGTAACTAGCCTTCACTTGAGTGAGACGACCAGCACCGCATTAAACCGTGCCTTCATTGCGTTAGAGCAAGCAAAAGCCAGCGGACGTGATAAAGTATGCGTTAATTAATGCAATAATTAATGTAACAACACATCTAGCACGCACAGAAGGGCCTTTTAGCATGTCATTCCCTACCATTCATATTCTCGTAGCCACAACCTCTGGTAATACTGAATACCTTGCTGACGAAGTCGCAGCCCTATTGGAACAACAAGGGCTGACTAGCGTGATGCATTATGAACCAAGCTACTCTGAACTAATCACTGAAGTGACAGATCAAAGCATCTGGTTATGTTGCGTGGCAAGCCACGGTGCCGGTGAATATGGTGACAGCATGCTTGATTTTTCCGAGCAACTAAGCCAGCAAAAACCTAACTTAAGCCCTCTCAAATATGCCGTTATTGCTGTGGGTGACAGTTGTTACGATACCTATTGCCAGGCAGGTAAAGATTGCGATGCTATGCTGCAACTTTTAGGCGCAAAAAAGCTTTTAGATCGCTTAGAAATAGATATGTCATGCGATGATCCGATTGAAAAATCATCAACATGGCTACCTTATTTTATCCAAGCCCTGTGATCAAACCATGTATAACCTAGCTTGAACCCTGTACATACGCACTGTATTAACCTGTGAATAAGATCGCTTGTGGATAACTAGCCCGGTTATACACACCTTGATCACCTAAAGGATCATGATCTAATCACACCCTAACCGATCGTTGTGATCCTTACCAAACCTAGCTTAGCTTCAGTTATCCACAAACATTGCTGAACTAGTAGTAGTAGCAATAAAAAAGATCAAAACAAAAGATCTAAAGATATTCTTAGATCCTTAACGCGATCGAGACTAAAATATAGACGTTCCGATCAAGCCAAATAACAGGTACAATACTCGGCTACATTTTTGTGAACTAAGCTTTTAAAGCCAAGACGCGATAACATCTGATGATCCTCACAAGGATCATGGGTTAGCCCAACTTTTTTGGTGTTACACGACATCTGTTTATCTAGGATTTATCAATCTATGCCAACACAGCCAACAAGCAATTCTTACCATCAACATTATGACGTGATTGTCATAGGTGGCGGCCATGCAGGTACTGAAGCAGCCTTAGCAGCTGCACGAATGGGCTGCAATACTTTATTGCTTACCCATAACATCGAAACCTTAGGGCAAATGTCATGTAATCCAGCGATTGGCGGTATTGGTAAAGGTCACTTAGTTAAAGAGATTGATGCCCTAGGCGGTGCCATGGCTATGGCAGCTGATAAAGCTGGTATTCAATTTCGTACCTTAAACTCATCGAAAGGGCCAGCGGTTCGCGCCACTAGAGCTCAGGCAGACCGACAGCTATACCGAGCTGCTATCCGAACGATACTAGAAAACCAACCTAATTTAAGTTTATTCCAACAAGGTTGTGATGATCTGATCGTTGAAAACGATCGGGTTGTTGGTGTTGTAACCCAGATGGGCTTAAAGTTTTCGGCAACCACAGTTGTACTTACGGTAGGTACATTTTTAGGTGGCCAAATCCATATAGGTTTACAAAACTATCAAGGTGGACGAGCTGGCGATCCTCCAGCAAATGCATTGGCAAAACGCTTACGTGAGCTGCCATTGCGAGTAGATCGCTTAAAAACCGGAACACCTCCAAGAATTGATGCAAAAAGTATCGATTTTTCAGTGATGCAAGAACAACCGGGTGATACCCCAACTCCTGTTTTTTCATTTATGGGATCACAAGCAGATCACCCACAACAAATTTCTTGCTACATTACCCATACCAATGAACAAACTCATGAGATTATCCATGGTGGCTTAGATCGTTCCCCTATGTACTCTGGTATCATTGAAGGCGTTGGTCCGCGTTATTGTCCGTCTATCGAAGACAAAGTTATGCGCTTTAGTGATAAAAACTCGCACCAGATCTTTGTCGAACCAGAGGGTTTAACCACCCATGAAGTGTACCCCAATGGTATTTCAACTAGTTTACCTTTTGATGTGCAAGTAGCCTTAGTACGCTCCATCAAAGGTTTTGAAAATGCTCACATTACTCGTCCAGGCTATGCCATAGAGTATGATTATTTTGATCCTCGCGATTTAAAACAAACCTTAGAAACCAAACATCTACAGGGCTTATTTTTTGCCGGACAAATTAATGGAACGACTGGATATGAAGAAGCTGGTGCACAAGGCTTAATAGCAGGCTTAAATGCTGCATTACAAGTGCAAGGAAAAGACGGTTGGGCTCCTCGTCGTGATCAAGCTTACATGGGAGTATTGATTGATGATCTCAGTACGCTCGGCACTAAAGAACCCTATCGGATGTTTACGTCACGCGCCGAATATAGATTGTTATTGCGCGAAGACAACGCAGATATGCGCTTAACTGAAAAAGGCCGCGAGCTAGGTTTAGTTGACGATGCAAGATGGGCTGCGTTTAACGACAAGATGGAAGCCATTGCACAAGAGCAACAACGTCTACGTAGTACTTGGATCCATAAAGATCATCCAGCAGTTGCTGCGGTTAATGAATTAGTTAAAACGCCGATAACTCGAGAAGTGAATGGCGAAGAATTATTACGTCGCCCTGAAATTAGTTATCAAGATCTCGTCAAAATTGATGCTTTAGGACCAGGTTTAGCCGACGAAAAAGCTGCTGAACAAGTAGAAATTCAAACGAAATATGCTGGTTACATAGCGCGTCAGCAAGACGAGATTAGCAAACAGCAACGTCATGAAAATACTCAGTTACCGGCTCATTTTGATTATGCCAGTATCAAGGGTTTATCCAATGAAGTGATTGCTAAGCTGAATCAACATCAACCAGAAACAGTTGGTAAAGCTGCTCGAATCTCTGGCATTACTCCAGCAGCAATCTCAATGTTGTTGGTGCATTTGAAGAAACTTGGCCTATTGCGAAAGAGTGCTTAATAAAATCCATGTTAAATAGACTACAATCATTATTGGCTCAGGCCGAGCTTGATCTTTCTCTAGATAAACAAGTTCAACTTATTCAATTGGTTGAACAATTAAATAAATGGAATAAAGCCTACAATTTAACGTCGGTTCGTGATCCCATCCAAATGGTGAGTCGCCACATTGTGGATAGCCTTGTGGTGTTACCACATCTTCAAGGGCAACGTTTTATTGATGTCGGAACTGGGCCTGGATTGCCTGGTTTACCTTTAGCCATTGCTTGTCCAGAACGTGATTTTGTTCTGTTAGATAGCTTAGGCAAGAGGATTCGTTTTATCCGCCAAGTTAGCCATCAGTTAGGCCTTAAGAATGTAACAGCTGTGCAAAGTAGAGTTGAAGATTATCAACCTGAACTAAAATTTGATGGCGTGATAAGTAGAGCCTTTGCCTCGCTTAATGATATGCTGAATTGGTGTGAGCATTTACCTAAGCCTGATGGCCGGTATTTTGCTCTAAAAGGGCAATACCCAACTGCTGAATTGGCTGACTTGCCAGCGCAGTTTGAGGTTGAACAAGTGATTCGATTACAGGTTCCAGAGGCCGATGGCGAACGCCATGTGGTGATTATAAAAACGAGAGGATAACTCCTGTGGGCAGAATTATTGCGATTGCTAATCAAAAAGGCGGCGTTGGTAAAACCACCACTGCTGTTAATTTGGCAGCATCGATGGCAGCAACCCGCCGTAAAGTATTGCTGATAGATCTTGATCCTCAGGGCAATGCAACCATGGGTAGTGGTATCGACAAATACGATGTTGAAAACACCGCCTATGAACTATTGGTTGAGCAGAAACCAGCCGAACAAGTGATTATTAAAGAAACTAACGGTAAATATCACCTCATTGCGGCTAACTCTGATACCACGGCTGCTGATATTAAATTAATGGAAGAATTTGCGCGCGAGCAGCGCTTGGCTAATGCCTTAAAACCAGTGGTTGATAATTACGATTTTATCTTCATCGATTGTCCACCATCGCTCAGTATGTTGACCGTAAACGCCATGGCCGCCGCTGATTCAGTGTTAGTGCCGATGCAATGCGAATATTTTGCTCTTGAAGGCTTAACGGCGTTAATGGATACCATTGAACGATTAGCCGAAGCTGTTAATCCACGGTTGATTATTGAAGGTATTTTGCGAACCATGTATGACCCTCGTAATCGTTTAGCTAATGATGTGTCAGAGCAACTGAAAAATCATTTTGGTGACAAGGTTTATCGAACCGTTATTCCAAGAAATGTTCGCTTAGCTGAAGCTCCTAGTTTTGGCTCACCAGCCATGTATTACGATAAATCATCAGCCGGAGCTAAAGCCTATTTGGCCCTGGCCGGAGAGTTAATTCGTCGCGCCGAACAACAAAAAAAAGCCGAAGCAGCGGCTGAAGCTTAAGCTAAAGGAAACGACGCTTTATGTCTGCCAAAAAAAGAGGATTGGGGCGCGGTTTAGATGCCCTACTTACAACCAGTAAAACGGCTCGTGAAAAAGAACATCAGGTTCCAGATGAGATAGTTCAAGACTATCGCCAAGGCGAACTGCAAAAGTTACCGATAGAATGGTTACAGCCGGGCAAATATCAACCACGCAAAGATATGACTCCCGAGGCCCTTGAAGATCTCGCTGCTTCAATTAAAGCCCAGGGTGTAATTCAGCCCATTGTTGTGCGCGAAATAGCGCCAGAAAAATATGAAATTATCGCAGGTGAGCGACGTTGGCGTGCAAGCCAGCTGGCACGCCTAGACGAAGTACCTTGTTTGATTAAAAACGTCCCTGATGAAGCGGCTGTAGCTATTGCGTTAATTGAGAATATTCAACGTGAAGATCTCAATGCCATGGAAGAAGCGACCGCCTTACAACGCCTACTAACGGAATTTCAATTAACTCATCAAGAAGTTGCCGATGCGGTAGGTAAATCCCGAGCAACTGTAACTAACTTGCTGCGTTTGAATAATTTACAACCCGAAACTAAAACGCTACTAGAGCGTGGTGACATTGAATTAGGTCATGCCAAGCTGTTACTTGCTTTAGAGGGTGATGCGCAAACAGACATTGCTCGGTTAATTGCAGCAAAAGGCATGACCGTGCGTGAAGCTGAAAAAGTGGTTCGCCAAGCTCTAGAACCAGCCAAGCCAAGCCCAGCAAAACCGCAGCCTGATGCTGATATTCAACGTCTAGAGAAGCGCTTAAGTGAACGCTTAGGCGCCGCTGTCGCAATCAGTCACGGCCGTAAAGGCAAGGGTAAAGTTGTAATTAATTACAGCAGTTTAGATGAATTAGATGGCATTCTTATGCAATTTCAATTGAATGAGGATGGCTAACCATCCCATTTCATTTGCATTTGAACGTTAAATCTTTATACTATCGCGGGCTTTCAACCGAGGGTTTTAGCCCGTGAATAGAACGTTAACAGGCCAAGGGAAACAACTCGCAGCGAAGTTAATTCGCGCCCAAGCTGGAGCTATATTTTTGCTCGCTTGTGTCTTTTCTTTGGTGCAGCCGCATTTTGGCTATATGTATTTTTGGGGTGTTGTAGGTGGCGGTATCGCCGTCATTATTCCTACAGCACTGTTTGCATGGCGAGCCTTTGCTGAAGGTGGAGCGCGAGCTGCGCAAACTGTAGTGAGTAATTTTTTTGCCGGCGAAGCATTAAAAATTTTCTTCGCAGTAGCCTTATTGGTTGTATTGCTGGTATTTACTTCGCTCCCGCTTAGTGCGGTTGTTAGCGGCTATATTACCGCCTTAGCAGTGCAATGGCTGGCACCAATTTTGTTTTTAAAATCAACTTAAAATTGTGGGAAACTAAGATGGCTGCAGAAGAGTTAACGCTCCAAAGTCATATTCAGCACCACTTAACTAACGCCAAAATGTGCTCTACCGAAAATGGTATTGCCTTTAATAAAGCGTGTAGTGAAGCTGGCTTCTGGACATGGCACATTGACACCTTAGCTTGGTCTATCGGACTAGGTATCTTGTTCTTAATGATCTTCCGTAGTGCTGCAAAGAAAGCAGATACTGGCGTGCCCGGTAAGCTACAGTGCTTTATTGAGATGATTGTTGAATTCGTTGGTAACAACGTACGCGACACTTTCCACGGTAAAAGTAAACTTATCGCTCCTCTAGCGTTAACCATTTTCGTGTGGGTTTTCCTCATGAACTTAATGGACTTAATTCCGGTTGACTTTTTGCCTGCTTTTGCTGGTTTTGTGGGCGAGCAAGCCTTCGGTGTGGATTCGCACGATGTGTACATGAAAATCGTACCAACCACCGATATCAACATGACCGCAGCCTTAGCCATTGGTGTGTTCTTACTCATGATTGGCTACGGTATTCGTATGAAAGGTATCGTTGGCTTCATCAAAGAACTTACCTTACACCCGTTTAGCTCAAGTAATATGGTCGTTCAGGTGCTACTGATTCCATTTAACCTATTGCTTGAAACGATTGCTTTGGTGGCCAAGCCGTTCTCGTTGGCACTGCGTTTGTTCGGTAACTTATATGCCGGCGAGCTAATCTTTATCCTGATTGGAGCGATTGGTCTGGCGCAATTACCATTGCACTTTGTGTGGGCGGTATTCCACATTCTTGTAATTGTGTTGCAGGCCTTCGTATTTATGATGCTGACTATTGTTTACTTAAGCATGGCCAGCTCAGAAAGCCACTAAGATTTTGTATTAACTTTTATTTTTTAACTTAACCTTTGAAATATCGGAGAAAACAATGGAACTAATGTTAGGTCTTAAATATATCGCTGTAGCTTTACTGATCGGTTTCGGTGCAATCGGTACCGCAGTAGGTTTCGGTAACATGGGTGGTAAATTCTTGGAAGCGTGTGCACGTCAACCAGAACTAGCTCCTTCTCTGCAAGTTAAAATGTTCATCTTAGCAGGTTTGATCGATGCGGTAGCCATGATTGGCGTAGGTATCGCAATGGTACTGTTGTTCGTACTGTAAGGTCTATTGATACCAATTCGAACAACTGAACTAAGGGGGTAGGTCGTGAGCTTAAACATGACCCTTATCGGCGAACTGATTGCCTTTATCGTCTTCGTACTATTCTGTATGAAGTTCGTATGGCCACCGCTGAATAATGCGATTGAAGCCCGTCAGAAGAAAATAGCCGATGGTCTGGCTGCCGGTGAACGTGCAGAGAAAGACCTGGAATTAGCGCAAGCTAAAATTGCTGACGAGTTAAAAGAAGCGAAAGCACAGGCGGCTGAAATCATTGCCCAAGCGAAGAAACGCGCTGAGCAATCGGTTGAAGAAGGCAAACAACGCGGCGAAGCCGAGCGCGAAACTATTATCGCTGCTGGTCACGCTGAAGTTGAAGCTGAACGCAATCGCTTACGCGAAGAACTGCGCAAGCAAGTAGCTGTATTAGCTGTTGCTGGTGCTAGCAAAATCATCGAGCGTGAAATTGATAAAGACGCTCACAGTGACATTGTTGAAAAACTGGTCGCTGAACTCTAACCAAAGGGGTTTGTGCAAATGTCAGAATTGACTACGGTTGCTCGCCCCTATGCAAAAGCAGCTTTTGATTTTGCAGTAGAGAACGGCGCGATTGAAAATTGGCACAGTATGATTGCTTTTGCTGCTGCGGTAGCAAAAGACTCGGCTATGGCCACATTTTTGAGTAGCGCCGAAACGCTAGATAAGAAAACTGAAGTGTTCATTAATGTATGTGGCGAACAATTGGATGAAAAAGGCCAGAATTTTGTTCGTTTAATGGCTGAAAATAGCCGTTTGAATGCTTTACCTGCTGTACTTGCCCTATTTGGTGAGTTACGCGCTGAGCATGAGAAAGAAGTCACGGTAGATGTTACCTCCGCCGTAGCACTCTCACAGCAGCAACAGGACAATCTAGCGAAAACGTTAGAGCAACGTTTTTCACGCAAAGTTAAGCTGAATTGCACTGTCGATGAGGCTATTGTCAGTGGCTTATACATTAAAGCTGGTGACACAGTAATCGACGGCACGGTGCGCGGCAAGTTAGAACGACTTGCACACGCACTGCAATCCTAATTGGGGACTTGAGCATGCAACTGAATTCAAATGAAATCGCAGAGCTGATCAAAAAACGAATTGAACAGTTCGAAGTGGTCAGCGAAGCTCGTAACGAAGGTACCATCGTTTCTGTAACCGACGGTATCATCCGCATTCACGGCCTTGCAGACTGTATGCAAGGTGAGATGATTGAGCTTCCTGGCAATCGTTACGCTATCGCTTTGAACCTTGAGCGCGACTCTGTCGGTGCCGTGGTTATGGGTCCTTATGCGGACCTTCAAGAAGGCGTAAAAGTTAAATCAACAGGCCGTATCTTAGAAGTTCCGGTTGGTCGTGCATTACTTGGCCGTGTAGTGAACACCCTAGGTGCTCCTATTGACGGTAAAGGCCCGATCGATGCGGATGGCTTTGAGCCGGTAGAAAAAATTGCTCCTGGTGTAATCGAGCGTCAATCGGTAGATCAACCTATACAAACAGGTTATAAGTCAATCGATGCTATGATTCCAGTAGGCCGTGGTCAGCGTGAGTTGATCATCGGTGACCGTCAGACAGGTAAAACTGCATTAGCTATCGACGCTATCATTAACCAGAAAAACTCTGGTATTAAGTGTGTGTACGTAGCTATCGGTCAGAAAGCTTCTACTATTGCTTCAGTAGTACGTAAATTAGAAGAGCACGGTGCCTTAGAAAACACCATCGTGGTAGCTGCATCTGCTTCTGAATCAGCAGCATTGCAATACCTAGCAGCCTACTCAGGTTGTACTATGGGTGAATACTTCCGTGATCGTGGTGAAGACGCGTTAATCGTTTATGATGATTTGTCTAAGCAAGCTGTTGCTTATCGTCAAATCTCATTGTTGTTACGTCGTCCGCCAGGTCGTGAAGCTTACCCAGGTGACGTGTTCTATCTTCACTCACGTTTGCTTGAGCGTGCAGCGCGTGTTAACGCTGACTACGTTGAAAAGTACACCAATGGTGAAGTGAAAGGTCAAACCGGTTCATTAACGGCGCTGCCTATTATCGAAACCCAAGCGGGTGACGTATCAGCGTTCGTACCAACCAACGTGATTTCAATTACCGATGGTCAGATCTTCTTAGAAACTGACTTGTTTAACGCGGGTATTCGTCCTGCAGTTAACGCTGGTATCTCGGTATCTCGTGTAGGTGGTGCAGCGCAAACCAAGATCATTAAGAAACTTGGTGGTGGTATCCGTTTAGCGTTAGCGCAGTATCGTGAATTAGCAGCGTTTGCTCAGTTCGCTTCAGACTTAGACGAAGCAACTCGCGCGCAGTTAGAACACGGTCAGCGTGTTACTGAACTGATGAAACAGAACCAATATGAGCCAATGAGCGTGGCTGACATGGCAGTGTCTATCTTCTCTGCAGAAAAGGGTTACCTTAAAGATGTAGAGCAAGACAAAATCCTCGACTTCGAAAGTGCGCTGATTGCGTACATGCGTAGCGAGCACGCTGAGCTGATGGCGGATATTGACAAAACTGGCAACTATAACGACGACATCGAAGCTAAGCTGCACGAAGGTTTAAAAACCTTCAAGAAAACGCAGTCTTGGTAAGCGGAACGTGGCTACAATTTTTGTAGCCACAAGTCGTTGAGTTAACAGGAGAATATCATGGCCGGCGGTAAAGAGATAAAAACCAAGATCGGGAGTATTAACAATACTCAGAAGATCACCAGTGCAATGGAGATGGTTGCTGCGTCCAAAATGAAAAAGGCGCAGGAACGTATGGCTTCAAGCCGTCCGTATGCGGACAGCATTCGCAAGGTGATCGGCCATGTTGCCCATGCAAACCTAGAATACAAGCATCCGTATCTAGAAGATCGTGATGTGAAACGGGTTGGCTACATCGTCATTTCTACCGACCGTGGCTTGTGCGGTGGTTTAAACACAAACGAATTTAAAGCGGTTGTGAAACATGCCCAAGCACAAAAAGAAAACGGCGTAGAAGTAGACTTTGCAGCCATTGGCAACAAGGCTACGGGTTTCTTTAAACGCTTTGGAGGCCGTTTACTGGCACAAACATCGGGTCTAGGCGATAAGCCAAGCGTGAATGATGTGTTAGGGACTGTACAAGTGATGCTAGATGCCTTTGATGAAGGCAAATTAGATCGCTTGTTCGTGGTGTACAACAAGTTTGTTAACACCATGAAGCAAGAGCCAACGATAGCGCAATTGCTACCGTTGCCAAAAGCTGAGTCTCGCGATGAGGTTCAATCAGGTAGCTGGGACTATCTGTATGAACCTGATCCACAACCCATTTTAGAGTTGCTGATTCGTCGCTACGTAGAAGCAACCGTGTATCAAGGTGTGGTGGATAACATTGCCAGTGAACAGGCAGCGCGGATGGTGGCTATGAAAGCCGCTACCGACAACGCCGAAGACCTCATCGATCAGTTGCAATTGGTGTATAACAAAGCACGCCAAGCAGCGATTACGCAGGAAATTTCGGAAATTGTATCGGGCGCCGAAGCGGTTTAAGGCGAAGCTTGCAAGAATTTTAGAGTTAGAGGAAATGTCATGAGTCAAGGTAAGGTCGTGCAAATTATTGGCGCGGTTGTGGATATCGAATTTCCACAAACAGACGTGCCAAAGGTATACGACGCGCTGAAGGTGACCGACGGTGACCTCAAGGGTTTGACCTTGGAAGTTCAGCAGCAGTTAGGCGGTGGTATCGTGCGTACAATCGCACTTGGTACTACTGACGGTCTGCGTCGTGGAATTACCGTAGAAAATAGCGGCGAGCCAATCATGGTACCAGTGGGTAAACAAACCCTAGGTCGTATCATGAACGTATTGGGTGAGCCAATTGATGAAGCGGGTGAAATCGGTGAAGAAGAACGTATGTCTATTCACCGTGCTGCACCTTCGTACGAAGAACAGTCAAGTGCTACTGAACTGTTAGAGACCGGCATCAAGGTTATCGACTTGATTTGTCCGTTCGCTAAGGGTGGTAAAGTTGGTCTGTTCGGTGGTGCGGGTGTAGGTAAAACCGTAAACATGATGGAACTTATCCGTAACATCGCTATCGAGCACAGTGGTTACTCAGTATTCGCTGGTGTAGGTGAGCGTACTCGTGAAGGTAACGACTTCTATCATGAGATGAAAGACTCAAACGTACTCGACAAAGTTGCACTGGTTTATGGCCAGATGAACGAGCCTCCAGGTAACCGTTTACGCGTAGCGTTAACAGGTTTGACCATGGCAGAGAAGTTCCGTGATGAAGGTCGTGACGTTCTGTTTTTCGTAGATAACATCTACCGTTATACCCTTGCTGGTACCGAAGTATCTGCATTGTTAGGTCGGATGCCATCTGCGGTAGGTTATCAGCCAACTCTTGCCGAAGAGATGGGTGTCCTACAAGAACGTATTACTTCAACCAAAACTGGTTCAATCACGTCGATTCAGGCCGTTTACGTACCTGCGGATGACTTAACTGACCCATCACCAGCCACTACCTTTGCTCACTTAGATGCAACCGTAGTATTGTCTCGTGATATCGCGTCACTGGGTATCTACCCAGCGGTTGATCCATTGGATTCAACGTCACGTCAGTTGGACCCATTGGTTATCGGTAAAGAGCATTATGAGACTGCGCGTGGCGTTCAGTCAGTATTGCAGCGTTACAAAGAGCTGAAAGATATCATCGCAATCTTGGGTATGGACGAATTGTCTGAAGAAGACAAGATGACCGTATCTCGGGCGCGTAAAATTCAGCGCTTCTTATCGCAGCCATTCTTCGTAGCAGAAGTATTTACTGGCTCACCAGGTAAGTATGTGTCTTTGAAAGACACCATCGCTGGCTTTAAAGGCATCTTAAACGGTGATTACGACGACCTACCAGAACAAGCGTTCTACATGGTTGGTAGCATCGAAGAAGCAGTCGAAAAAGCCAAAAAAATGTAATAAACCGGGAGGTTTAAATGGCAGCTAAAACTGTACAGCTTGACGTGGTCAGCGCCGAAGAACGTTTGTTCTCTGGCGCCGTAGAGACCTTGCAAGTGACCGGTAGCGAAGGTGAGCTAGGTATTTATCCTGGTCACGCCCCTTTATTAACGACGATTAAACCAGGTATGGTTCGCGTAGTTAAAGAAGGTGGCGAAGAAGAAATCATCTACGTAGCCGGTGGTGTGCTAGAAGTGCAGCCTCACAACGTCTCGGTACTTGCTGACTCGGCAGTTCGTGGTGAAGAGCTTGATGAACAGCAAGCCCTTGATGCGAAGAAACGTGCTGAAGAAGCAATTGCAGATTCTGCCTCTGATTTAAGTTATGCAGAAGCAGCAGCTGAATTAGCTCGAGCGTTGGCACAACTGCAGATTATTCGCAAAATTCGCAAGTAATCAGCGCGCCTGCAATCTAAAGAAAATGAAAAGACCCGTAAATTTCGGTTTGCGGGTCTTTTTTTCGTCTGTTAATTTGTTGTAAACAGCTTTAAAATAGCTGCAGGCTTATAAAATAGAAACGGAAGGATTCATGTCTCTGAATGTGGTAGTTCTAGCAGCAGGTAAAGGCACCCGGATGCGCTCAGCGTTACCTAAGGTGTTACATCCCATCGCCCATAAACCCATGGTTCAGCATGTGATTGATACTGCGCATACCTTAGCGCCTACACATGTGCAGGTTATCTATGGCCATGGTGGCGATGTACTTAAGGAAAGGCTAGCCGGACAATCGTTAAATTTTGTTGAACAAGCGCAACAGCTAGGTACTGGTCATGCCGTGCAGCAAGTCGTGCCTTATGTGGCTGACGACGAAACTGTACTTATTTTGTATGGTGATGTACCGCTAACGCGCACCGAAACTCTGCAAGGCTTGTTGGATGCTGCGGCAACGACGGAGTTAGCGCTGCTCACCGTGACCTTACCCGACCCCACCGGCTATGGCCGTATCATGCGTGATGCCAGTGGCGCGGTAGTAGGTATTGTTGAGCAAAAAGATGCGAGCCCAGAGCAGCTGGCTATTACTGAAGTAAACACCGGTATGATGGCGGTAAAAGGAGCAGCGTTAAAACGCTGGCTTGGCGATTTATCCAATGATAACGCCCAAGGTGAATACTATTTGACGGATATTGTCGCCATGGCCGCCGCAGAAGGCGTAGTGATTACCACGGCACAACCGCAAGCCATTAGCGAAGTGGAAGGTGCCAATAATCGGGTGCAGTTAGCCGGGCTAGAGCGTGCCTATCAAGCTCGCCAGGCTGAGCAACTGATGCTTAACGGTGCCACCTTAATGGATCCGGCCCGGGTTGATGTTCGCGGCGAGGTTATCATCGCGAATGATGTGGTGGTTGATGTTAACGTTATTTTTGAAGGCCGGGTTGAACTTGGCGAAGGCGTGGTTATCGAAAGCAACTGTGTGCTGCGTGATTGTAAGATAGGCGCAGGTTCTCGGGTAAAAGCGAACAGCCTGATTGAAGAAGCCGTACTTGCAGAAAATTGTGCTGTGGGCCCTTTTGCGCGCTTACGACCAGGAGCTGAGTTGGCTGAGGGCGCACAGGTAGGTAACTTTGTTGAGATTAAAAAGACTCGCATGGGGCAAGGCTCTAAAGCGAGCCATCTTACCTATTTAGGTGATGCAGAAATTGGCGCTGGAGTGAATATTGGCGCAGGCACTATTACTTGTAATTATGACGGTGTAAACAAACATCTGACAGAAATAGACGATGGTGCGTTTATTGGTTCAAATAGTTCGTTAGTGGCTCCGGTACGAATTGGTAAGCATGCTACCGTAGGTGCAGGCTCTACCGTAACGAAAAATATCGATGATCATGAGCTAGGTGTGGCCCGTGGTCAGCAACGGAACATCAGTGGCTGGCAACGCCCTGTAAAAAAAGGATAAGGACAATGTGCGGAATTGTTGGTGCAACCTCAGAGCGCCGTATTAGTGAAATCTTGATTGAAGGCCTAAAGCGGCTTGAATACCGTGGTTACGATTCGGCTGGTTTAGCCGTATTGAGCGAAGACGGACGCCTACAAAGTGTGCGTCGGACTGGTAAAGTCCAGGCACTCAAAGATGCGGTTGGCGAGCAACCGTTAGCCGGTACTGCTGGTATCGCTCACACGCGTTGGGCTACTCATGGTGGTGTTACCGAGGCAAACGCACATCCTCATATTTCTGAAGATTGTATTGCCGTAGTGCACAACGGTATTATCGAGAATCACGATAAATTGCGTGAGCAGTTAAAAGGATTGGGCTACACCTTTGCGTCTGATACTGACACCGAGGTGATTTGTCATTTGGTTCATCACGAGCGTAAAACTCATGCGGACTTATTCACTGCTGTACAAGCCGCAATCAAACAGCTTGAAGGGGCTTACGGCACTGTCATCATGGACTGTCGCGATCCTGGCAGACTTATTGTCGCGCGCTCAGGTAGCCCCTTGGTGATTGGGCTTGGTATTGGTGAAAACTTTGTCGCATCAGACCAATTGGCTTTGTTACCAGTAACCCGCAAGTTCATGTACCTTGAAGAAGGTGATATGGCGGATATTAGTCGTACCGAAGTAAAGGTGTACGATGCTGACGGTAACCGCGTTGAGCGCGAAATTCATGAGTCTGACGGCAACTACGATGCTGGTGGCAAAGGCGAATACCGCCACTTTATGCTCAAAGAAATTCATGAACAGCCAAGTTCGGTGCGTAATGCGTTAGAAGGCAGGATTGTTGATGGCAAAATTGCCGAAGATGTCTTTGGTAATGGTTCTTTAGATCTATTGAAAGGTATTCAGCATGTACAAATTGTTGCCTGCGGTACCTCTTATCACGCTGGAATGGTGGCTCGCTATTGGCTTGAATCCATGGCTGGAGTTTCTTGTAACGTTGAAATCGCCTCAGAATTCCGTTACCGCACCTCTCATGTTCATCCAAATAGCTTATTAGTCACTATTTCACAGTCAGGTGAAACGGCTGACACCTTAGCGGCGCTACGTTTAAGTAAGGAGCTTGGTTACAAGGGCAGCTTAACCATATGTAACGTTTCTACCTCGTCAATGGTACGTGAATCAGATTTAGCCTACATGACTCGTGCGGGTACGGAAATTGGCGTGGCATCAACGAAAGCTTTCACCACGCAGTTAGTTGGCTTGCTGATGTTAACTTTGGCTATTGGTCAGTACCGCGGCATGAACGAAGAGCAGCAAGCGGCCGTAATTAAGTCATTGAAAACATTACCGTCTAAGCTTGAAGAAGCCTTACTGCTGAGCGATGCGATTGAAGCGCTCGCCCCTGAGTTTGCCGATAAATTCCATAGCTTGTTCTTAGGCCGCGGTACGCAATACCCTATTGCAATGGAAGGCGCGCTAAAGCTGAAAGAAATCTCATACATTCATGCTGAAGCCTACGCCGCTGGCGAACTGAAACACGGGCCTTTAGCACTGATTGACGCCGACATGCCGGTTATCGTGGTCGCGCCAAACGATGAGCTGTTAGAGAAGCTGAAATCAAACGTGGAAGAAGTACGCGCCCGTGGCGGAATCATGTATGTGTTTGCTGACAAAGACGCACACTTTAAAGGTGACGACAGCATGCGCGTGATCAACGTGACGCACTGTGATGAGCTGATTGCGCCAATTGTGTACACAGTACCGTTGCAACTACTCTCCTACTTCGTTGCCATTATTAAAGGCACCGACGTAGACCAGCCGCGCAACTTGGCTAAATCGGTAACGGTGGAGTAATTCCACCAGTTTTACTGGTTGCTGATAAGCCTATCAAGTGGGCTAGCTGTGCCCGCATAATGTTGACCAATGACGTGTGTATAAATTTGAGTTGTACTCACGTCGTTGTGCCCTAGTAGTTCTTGCACTGTTCTAATGTCGCATCCTGCTTGTTTATAAGCATTTGGATATTTTCTATCGAGCGCATTAGGCATCGATGGGCCAAGTCGATTCTTGTTATCCTCGATCTGAACAGTTAAAGCCGTTTCAATGGCTCGTTGTAATGGTTCAATGAGTCTTTGGCTGAGAAGGGTTTGCCGATCTTTCTTGCCTTTACCGTCACGAATCGTAAGTGCAGCATGGCGCTCATTCGCCAACCAACTTAAAAAGGCTTCACCTCTTCCGCTCCCATATCAATAGGATGTCGTTTTTTATGAAAATAGATAAACTGCCGTATCCAACCTAAATAAGATTTCTCAGTTTTTAAGCTATAGCCACGTAATCGCATATCAGCGCGAAGTTTTTCAATAAAAGGGCTCGCCATCATTAACATCCATGACTTTTGATAATCGTGAGTTAAGCATAATCGATCAATCGGCACGCTTCACGGCTCAAAGTCGCACACTTAAAGCTTGCATGTAGGATAAATATGTCTTATTTTCAATTACATAATTTAAACAAAAATAGTGTTACCAGGCGTAGTCGAACAGCAAAGTGTGCGTGCTTACTTTACTGACAGTAAAAGGCGACTTTTTAGATGGTTTTTGTATTGTTTTTTGTGAGTTACCAATTTAAACGAACGATTACGACATGTGCCAGCACACTACACAAATGTTATGCAATCAAAAACTAAGGAGAAAAAAATGAAGTTAGTAAAGTTTACGTTTGTTCTAGTTCTATGCTCATACCTTTGGGGTTGTGCTTCAGGAGCAAAAATGGAAAACATGGTTTTCCACGGCGATCAAAAAAACTACTCTGAAGAAATACAAGAGAACTTGAGACTTGGGAATGTGTCAGGTGGCAAAAAAACTAATCCCGCGTGGACCTCTGAAATAGATAATGAAGCATTTTCTGGTGCTGTAAAAGAGAGCCTCAAATCTCAGGGTCTCTATTCAGACAACGGAAAATATCGGTTAGAAGTAAATATGCTCAAAGTCGACCATCCGCTATTTGGATTAGATTTAGAGGTAACTACGCATGTTCGATACATTTTGACCAACGCTGATAGCGGAGCAGTGGTTTTTGATGATACGGTTATAACACCCCATACCGCTGGTGTGGGTGACGCTTTTGCAGCTGTGAAAAGACTTAGGCTAGCCAATGAAGGTTCGGCTAAGAAAAATATTGAAGGTTTGCTTAATAAATTGTCAGAGCTTCGCATAGATTCACAAGAAATATCATTGGCCAAGTAATGCATAACAAACAGCTGCAAGCGACGCACTGCGTGCGCGCTTGAGCTGGGCGTTAAATGCCATGAATAATGTGTACCGCCTTATATCTGTTTTTTTAGCCGTTACCGCGATGGTTCAATTATTCGGTATCGGTGAGCGAGTTCATCACGCATTGTGGCAATGGTACAAATTCGCTGGATACGGCAATGATGGACATACAACGCTTGATGCAACTATGGTGGTTGCCACTTTTGCGCTTTCGTTTTGTGCAATTTTCGTTGCTTGGTTGGTATATAAATTTTCTGTTAAACAACTATGGGCGGCAAAAGTAGCAATGTACTCTGGTTTTAGCTTTTGCTTGGGGCTAGCACTGTTGTCTGCACTTTTAATAAGTCCACTGGCGCAAGTGGTGCAGCGGTAATGGCATTTAACAAAGCCAGTCAGCAACGGCCACTGCGTGGCCTGGACCTCAAACCCGCTGCGCGGCTTTTCGGCCGCTGCTGGCAGCGTTAGCTTTGCGGAGGCTTTATTGACATTTTAATATTAGTTATCGCCTCAGTATTATTCTTTGTTTTGGTTATAAAGTTGGAATCAATGATTCCCATCAACTTTTTGGACAAAGCAGAAAGAACGTTTAACGATCTAGGTGCAAACGTGCAGGTAAGAACAAATTCTTACTCTCGTTTTTATAACACCAAAGGACGATTGGTAAAAAAGTCGGATATAGCAAAAATCCAAAAAGCGGGTTGTCTTACACTTTTTACATTATCGGATAACGCAATCGATATTACGGTGCATCCAGCTAATCAAGATACTGTGTTTGAAAAAGCTAAAAGTATATTTAAAGAGGCTCAAGTTGTTGAAATTGATATACAAAGCTAACAAACCAATTATTCCGACCTCAACTCGCTGCGCTCTTTTCGTCGGCATATTGGGGCGTTAATGTTCAAAGGAGAGTGAGATGGCCAAGCAACCAAAATGGCAAAAACAGCCATCACAATGCCCACAATGCAAAATTGCATTAGTGCGGAAAATCAAAGCTCTCAGAAGCCACTTTCGTTCAGAGCATGGCCGTGCACCAACGCATGGCGAAGAGTTGCAATTTAAAAACTTTAAAAATTCAGGCACTCCATATTCTGACAAGGATTTCGTAAAACCTAGATGCGAAGTATCGGGTGGTGGATGCTCGCCAAAATGAACATTAACAAGGCGCCCAAGCACGACGCGCGAAAAGCGCGCGTGTCTTAGCTTTAGCGTTATGAGTAAGTAATGGGACAGAAACTACCACCAGATCAGTTGGAACTTTATAAACGAATTGATGAGGTTCTTTTCTATAAATGGGATCCGATTGGGATTTCAGATGGGGACTGGGCTAGAGATGAGTATCAGTCTTACTTGCCTAGAGTTTTTGCCCATGCAATGGAAAGTGATTCGCCTGAGCCAATTGCTAAGTATCTTGGCGTAGTTTCAACGGAAAGTATGGGCTTGTCTACCGCGCCAGAGCACGACTTGAATATTGCAAAAATGATCATTGAAATAAAAAATGGCTTGGGGCTGTAGTATGCAGCAAGTAACACTCATAACAAGGCCAAGCACAAACGTGCAATGCAAAAAACGCATAGCACTGGACCTCGCTTCGCTCGGCCTGTGTTGGCAGCGTTATGTTCTAGGAGTAAATTATGATTTATACGACGACTGAAACGGTTCCTGGCAAGGAAATCGAAGCTGTGTTGGGCATTGTGAATGGAAATGTGGTGCAATCTAAACATGTTGGCCGAGACATCATGGCGGGATTGAAAGGTATTGTCGGAGGAGAGCTCAAAGGATATACCGAGATGTTGATGGAAGCTAGAAATATAGCGGTACAACGACTAATAGAAGATGCTGAAAAGTTAAATGCAGATGCGATAGTGGGCATACGTTTTACAACTAGCTCTGTTACTGATGGTGCGTCAGAAATACTAGTGTTTGGTACAGCAGTGAAGCTTCGAACATAACAAGCTGTTTAAGAGGGATTCGCAACGCGTGGCATTTTTGCTATGCGTTAAATTTAGTGATTAAGGTGGTTTACGGCGACTTCGGTATTGCGTTGCTCCCCCCTTAACAGAGCGTTAGGCGGTAACCATGAGTCACGCTGAGCTGTTCCAAAACTGGCGTATACCATTTGTTGTGTTTGGACGTGAGTGCGTAGTTGCGAGAGCCAATGCAGTTGAAGTGATAAAACAGATTTATGGTAATGGTTTTATCTTTCTGGGCTACGATGCTTTTACCGTATTATCAAACGGTAAGCGACAACCTGTTAACGAGTTTTGTGCTTCTTTCTCCATTAAAAATCAGCCTAGTATTGATGAGGCAATAGATTCTCTTAAAGAAGATCCATCACAGGTAACAAGTTATGTTTTTTACTTTAAACCCAGCGCCTAACAAAGTGCGGCATTCGGGGCCTGCGGCCCCTGCGACGCTCACAAGTTCGCGCGCATGCGCACGGCGTTAGGCATTTCCATGAACGAAAAGATTAGTTTAGATAGCAAATACCTTGTTGAAATTCGTCTTGGGGAAAACCATGAGAAGGTTCATGCTGCTTGGCAAGACGATACTAATGAAGGTTTTCTGATTTGTTATGACATTAATTTATTATTTGATGATCAAACTATATTCTTGGTCAAACCATGTGAAATTGGGATTGCTGGTCGGTATCCCGGGATGGCGTTGTCATTGGAAAAAATTGAGTCAGTAAATTGTCAGTCGCCGTTCAATGCTTCGTGCCTTCCGATGAAAGTTGATGAAGTAATTCAAACAGATTACTTGGGTGAGGGCGCTGTAAATGAAATTATCCTTGTTCTAGTGAATAAATGCAGAATTATAATCAGGCATGTCTTTCCCCCCATGACAATGGGTGTAAAACTGGAGCAAAAAAATGCCTAACAAACCGCTTAAATTCGTTCCGGCCACAAAAAGCGTGGCCTCCACTGGACTGCCTACGCTGCGCTGCGGCAGCCAATTAGCAAGGCGTTATGTGGGGGCGCTGAGTAACGAGCATGGATAAATATTCCAAGATCGAAAAGTATGTTGTAGCGAGTGATGTTTGCAGCCGGGATGGAATCGGAATAGAGGTTTATTCTGGCAACAATATGCTTCTGGAAGTCTTTCGAGATGACACTAAAAAGACTAGAGAGGTGACTCTTTACAAAAAGGAGCTTGATCTTGAGCTCGTAGAGCAAGCAGTTGCACTATTCAAAAAGGAAATCCCGTGGGAATTTCAAGAATAACATCAGCTTACAAGTCGCCACATAACAAGGCCCAGCAGTTCGCAGCCTGCGGCTGCCGGACTCGCTACGCTCGCCGCTGTGGGCGGCGTTAGGCGGCAAGGACCGTTCAATGATTGTCCGCGAAATATTAGACTTCTTGTATACCTACGTACTCACTGCATGGTACTTCTACGCTGCACTGGTCGTTATAGTTCTAGCCATTGCTGTTCTGACGAGGCGTACTAAGCCGTCAATTGCGTCAAGCATTCCCGTTCTCGGAGATCATGTTAGTACTGTTCCATTCTTTATTGCAGATATCTGGCAAGGCCTCGCAAAAGGCCATGGCTTAGTGGCCCTGCATCAAGAAGCTATCAGACTTGAGGTCCAAATCGTTGACTCATTAACCGGACTAATAAAATTTAGGCATCAGATTGTGGAAGTTCCAATCAGAGATGTCGCATCGATTGCCATTAGATCCTACTTGTTTGGAACCTACACACTGCTTTGGTTGCAGGGAACGAGGATGGATACTTTCCAAAGCTTTCCAAGGTTGCGTGGCGGGCGATGCAGACTGCGAATCGCGCGTCGCGACCGACAGAACTGCGCAGCCTTCGTAGAGCACTTCGCAACCGTCAAGGCGTCTGGGCAAGTGGTGTAGCTACACAAGTCGGCTTAACTCGAGCGTTAGGCGGTAACCATGAGTCACGCTGAGCTGTTCCAAAACTGGCGTATACCATTTGTTGTGTTTGGACGTGAGTGCGTAGTTGCGAGAGCCAATGCAGTTGAAGTGATAAAACAGATTTATGGTAATGGTTTTATCTTTCTGGGTTACGATGCTTTTACCGTATTATCAAACGGTAAGCGACAACCTGTTAACGAGTTTTGTGCTTCTTTCTCCATTAAAAATCAGCCTAGTATTGATGAGGCAATAGATTCTCTTAAAGAAGATCCATCACAGGTAACAAGTTATGTTTTTTACTTTAAACCCAGCGCCTAACAAAGTGCGGCATTCGGGGCCTGCGGCCCCTGCGACGCTCACAAGTTCGCGCGCATGCGCACGGCGTTACATTTCATTCAGTGTTAACCGTAAAAATTCGGATAGAATAAATGAGTAAAAATGACGGTGACTTAAAGAAGCTTTTCTACTCCAGTATCAACTCTGAGTTTAATAAATGCCTTGAACGCAGCATGGAGTGCGAAAATAAAGCTATAAAAGCACATTCGGTCCAAAATTCGAATGTTTTAGACTTGCTTTGCGAAGATGGCCATGTAATTCAAATCAAACTTAAAGTGGGTGGGGATGCCCAGCCTGAGCCTGAATACAAGCTTGTAGGAAGAAATAGGGCAACAACATTTACCGGCCTATGCAGTACTCATGATAGCGATATATTTAGGGAAATAGATACTGAAGAAATTGATGTAAATAATGTCCGGCAACTATATCTGCTTGCGTACCGGTCTGTTTTAAGAGAGCTTCACGCAACAATGCACGCTGCGGGAATGATACAAGGCGCCTATCAGCAAAGAGTGGAAATGGGCTTAGATCCAAAGGGCCAGCCTTCTCCAGCAGGGATGGAAGCAATATTTCAAATGATGAAATCGTGGAGGACTTATCGATATAGGTGTAAGTTCGATAAATTGGAAGAGGCTGGCGACTACGAAAATTTGGTACATTTCACCAAAGAGCTAGAAACATCTGAGGCTACCTTAGCCGCAAGTGTTCTATTTGGTGTTGGAAAATATACGAATGAAGAAGATTTGGTTGGAGTGGCGCTGAATATCGTGCCCTTAAGCGAAAATAAAACCGTCGTAATATTTAGCTACCTCAAAGAACATGAAGGTGAAGTAAAAAAAGCATTCCCTGAGTTATACGAAGCTGAGGCGCATTATTTCGGTTACGTGGTTTCTAAACTATTATTAGAGTACGGTGAAAACCTTGTAATAAGTCCCAAATATTACGATTCTTGGTCTGATGAAAAACGCACCTGCATTTTGGATTACTTTACAGAAACTCTCCTTGAGCAGGAGCAGGAAAAAGAAAATGAGAACTTGCTTCTATTCCAAATGTAACAAAGCCATCAATTTGACAATTTTTCCGTTACGTCTTTTGTGCTTTAAAATAGCACAAAAGTCTCCACTCCAAAATTGCGAATTATGGCGGCGTTATGCATACGGGAGGATGCCATGAGGGAAACCGGTAAAATAAACTATGTCGAGATTCCTTCAAGGGATCTTGAAGCGACTAAAGCATTCTTTGCCTCGGCATTCGGGTGGTCATTCATTGACTATGGCCCTGAGTACGTGGCTATAGAGAATGCCGGGTTAGATGGCGGTTTTTATAAATCTGACAAAGTATCCGCACCTGAGAACGGTAGCGTACTGGTGGTACTTTATAGCTCAGATCTTGAGGCAACGGTAAATAAAGTCACGTCGTCAGGCGGCAAGGTGGTTCAGGATATATTCGATTTCCCAGGTGGTCGTAGGTTTCACTTCAATGATCCAAATGGAAACGAGTATGCCGTATGGTCGGAGCCCGATGCATAACCAAGCCATGAAATACGCTCCCTTTGGTCGCCGGACCTCGTTTCACTCGGCCGTTTATGGCGGGCGTTAGGTTTACTATGCGCCACATTCTAAAATTAGCGATAATTACACTTCTTTTGGTAGGTTGCTCGTCATTAGGCGGTTTTGTTGAATCGAGTGCTCCAGACGAAAATTTTATTGATATCACAGGTGGTATCGACAGAAGCTTTTCATACAAATTTAAGGTGGAATATCGAACAACTACTGATTTAAATCAGTGTACAACGTACCATCTGGCATTAGGAAAACGTATTGCTCAGCAGTTCGAATTTGACTATTACCCTGACATAAAAGGATCTGCATATTCGGTTAGATTGCCTTTACAGGAATTAGAACCGAATACACCTTGTAATTGGAAACCAGTAATGGCCTTTTTGTGTGTAAATTCAGCTGGCAAAGAACCAACATCTTGTACAAGTATCTTTTCATTTAGAGGGGTGCAAGATATAGGCTCCGTTACAACAATAGAATGCACCAATAGTAATTTTTGTACAGACAGTGAAAGTAATATTGGCAGTGGCGCTATAAATGAGTTTAACAGGGCATATCAAGTTGATATTGTTGCTAGATAAACCTAACAAGTTAAATCAACGGAAAACCGCTCGCTACGCTCGCGTTTTCCGCTGTTTAAAGCGTTATAGCTTAAAGGAACCGAGATGACCGGTACTTACGACTGGAACCCAATGCCGCACAAAGTTGACATTAAGTGTCCTGCTTGTGGCGGGCATTGCGTCTTCGAGTTTGCCGAGGTTGTCAAAATAGCGCAAAAGAAAGATTTATCTTTTTTCGAGCAAAGCGACGTCTTTGAGTATGCAGTATTTACCGATAGCTGTGGTCATAAGTGGCACGGTGCAATTTACTTCGCTAATTTGCATGGTGGTTCCACCGACGCTATCACTCAATTACCAGAGGGGTATTCTCCCGAGAATTGGGCTCATTCAAAATATTTAATGAGAAATCATGGACTTGATCTTGGTGCGTTTTCCTGTAGCCACTGCGATACAAGAAAACCTTATATTCTTCAGTGGCCGGAAGATGCTTATTATTCCATCGGTTACAAAGGTGAAATACTTTGGGCATTTAATCGTGAGTCTGCTATCGATCTTCGTGATTACATTGCATCAAACGAACGAAAAACCGAAAAATATAGATGGGCTAAGTTTCTTTTGCATGTGCCAACAGTCTTTAAAAGTAAAAATGCCCGCATTAGTATCGTCAAACAAATAAACAAGGTCCTCGGTTAGACGTGGCTATAACAAAGCCAGTCAGCAACGCCCACTGCGTGGGCTGGACCTCAAATCCGCTGGCGCGGTTTTTCGGCCGCTGCTGGCGGCGTTACACGTCACTATGAAATTAAGCATCGCTACATTAATCCTATTATTTTCAACATTTTGCTTTGGAGGCAGCATGGAGCAAGGGAAAGCCGAATCACAACAACTCATGGATGCCGTATTGCCATTGGCAGAGCAGCTGCTAGCCCAGCATGGTGAGTTCTTCCCCTACGGAGGTGCAATGACGCCATCCGGAGAAATAGTTAGTGTTGCAGCTTACGATGGTGATGAGCACCCTCCATCATCTGAAGTTATCTCAATGCTTCAGCAGGCCTTCATCTCAGCAGCACAGTCAGGGGAATATAAAGCCACCGCCTTAGTCTATGATGTCCGTGTCCCGTTACCAGAAACCGGCGAAAAGTCAGACGCTATAGCAATCGCTCTAGATCATGAGTCTGGTTACTCTGTTGTAGTGCTCCTGCCATATCAGCTCACAGAGCAAGAGCTTAGGTTTGGCAATATCTTTGCGCAGGCAGGAGATAACGGTGTTTTTAAATAGTCCGCAACGTGTAACAAGTGCAGGCAACATCGCCCCTTCGGGGCTGGACCTCCATTCCGCAGCTTTGCTGCTCCATTGCGGCCGTTGCTGCAGGCGTTAGGTAATCAGATGCAGTTTGAAACTTGGTCTACCCTGTTTGAACAAGGGACAATATTTCTAGTCGACCTTTCTTGGGGTACGAAAACCTGGACGCTAGAAAAGGCTGATGGCACCAAGTATGAAATCAAAGGTAACGACAAACTTGAGAATGTCGATTTGATTGCTCGAGTATTTCATTTGGAATCAGAAATGCTTTACGAGATATCCTTTGGGATAGTAAATGCATATAGATGTCTTGATGAACATGGGCTCACAGATGTATGGAGTAGCAACCCACCTAAGGTGAATACCTTCAAGATTAAGGGACACGGTTGGCACAAAGAAAGCCCGTTGTCATTTTTCATGGGTAATGATAACGAATGGTCTTATTTGCTAGTTACCGGCGATGAATGTTTAGAAGTGATTTGCCGAGGTGAGCCCAAAATACGAGTAGTTGAAAAAATTGAGCGTATTTAAAAGCTTACCTAACAAGCAAATTTTATCGCCAGCAAAAAGCGCTGGCTGCGACGTCAACCCGCTGCGCGGCTTTCCGCGCTAAATTTGGGCGTTATATAGCCTAAGAAACTTATGAGAAATCTACTAATTGGGTTAACAACTGTCCTTGCCTGGGTGCCATCAACTTTGCTGGTTGTACTCGCATGCTTCGCTTTAATTGGCGCGGTAGGTAGCATTTTTGATTTACCTATTACATTTAGCCTTAAATGGATTTTGACTTCACTATTTGGGATTGCTGGCTATATTGCTTTAACTTCGGTAAGTTGGGGTTTAAAGCTTAATCATAAGACACGGTTGGTATTTCTTATTTTAGGCTTCTTGGCTCTGGGATTTACCTATTGGTCAGGTGTTAAATTCGACGGTGAAATGTTTAAACTTGGTAGTGGCTGGTTTGAGGTTTATTTGTTTTTATGCCCAGCTTTATTTTTACTAATTCATATAGTTTTGCACCTGCTTTGGTTACGCAAGGCTATATAACAAATTGCTTAATTTCGTTCCGGCCACAAAAAAACGTGGCCTCCACTGGACTGCCTACGCTGCGCTGCGGCAGCCAATTAGCAAAGCGTTATACGTTTTCGGAGTACTGAGTTGAAGCAACTTTCAATTAAGCCAAATTACTTGGTTAAAACCGATAATATTGGATTTCTATTTCCGGTTGTCTGGTCTTCAATCGCTCTAATTTGGGGCGTACTATTCCACGAAGTGTCAGGTGCAATTTTCATATCAATAATGTCAATATTCTTTGTATGGTTAACTTACAAGCTGACTTCGTTCGTTTTAAGCTTTCAGCAGCATAGTGGTATCGTATCGAATGGGCATTATGATCAGGCTATTAAGTTTTTATGGTTTGTATCAGCGTTCGGTTTTCTTGTGTCTATAGCAAATGCCGTACTTTTTCAGCCAGAAAAACATATGTATTACCAAGCCGTATTTTCAATAGTCAGTTTTGGGTTTGCACTAGCCTCGGCGCGAAAATGGGGCTGTCACTATGTGGCTAAATGATATTTTAGCTAAAGCACGTATAACAAGGCGTAGCACTCGCGGCCTGCGGCCGCTGGGATGCCAACCGCTGCGCGGTCGTCACCCGTGTGCTTTGCGTTAGATTTACAGAGTAGATTATGAATAAATTTAAGTTTATACCTTTAATGTTGCTTTTATTAGTTGGTTGCCAAACAACCAGAAACAATTCTGGTTTTCCAGAGATCTTATTTAACGAATTACCATGGCAGCTAGGCGTATCTAGGGATTCTGTCGTTTCATTTAGTGAATACGGCCCTTACAAACATGTAAATGTAACGGGAGGGCTCGAAACGAGTAATGGAAAGTTCCTTGGAGAAAAGGCTAATATTTCATTCGTATTTTCTTCAGACAATTTGGATTTTATTCAAGTCTGGGCTTACGAGGGTGAAGACTATAATGCAGCAAAAGAGCGCTGGCTAAAAATTTATCACTACTTTGATTCAAACTTTGGCGGTGTAGAAATTCCAAATGTAACAGCCGAAGAAGGATTTGACGAAGCAGCTGTAGCAGTAGTAAGTGACCGAGTTATCGGTATGGCTCCCGAGCTAACGAAAAAATTCGAGAAGGATGGTGCTACAGGTACTTTTATACTTGATATGCTTCCAGTGAAACAGCCGAAAAATGTAACTCTGACAGGGAAATTAGTTTATTCAGGCCAGCATGATACATTCTACACGTTTGTTTTTATAGACCGCCCTAATACCCAAGGGCGCTTAACGAAAAACATGGTAGAAATTAATAAGCTTCGAATCTAACAAGTTGCTTAATTTCGTTCCGGCCACAAAAAGCGTGGCCTCCACTGGACTGCCTACGCTACGCTGCGGCAGCCAATTAGCAAAGCGTTAGGAGTCAAATTGAAAGTCCATGATATACTTGAAGACCTCAAAAGAGCTTTTGAGATGAATGAAGAATTTAAATCTTTTTCTGTAGGTTTTGCTGAGTATACGGAAGATAAAGACGGAACAATTTATCTTAAGGATGTCGAGGCTATTGACTGGGATGAGGACGAAGAGTTCTTTTTGATACCATCTGGTATTGCTAAACACTATGAACTACAGGCTAAAAGTTATACAGCGATAGTACTCTACGAAGAGCTAGTTTCTTTACCTGATATTCATAAATTCGATGTATTTGCTCGCTCTAAAACAAAGGTTGCAAAAGACGGCTCTGTTGCATCGATTAACTCACCCACTTGGGCAACAAATTATTTAACCAACGATAAAATCATATATTTTCAGCATGGTGACAGCCTTGACTCCTAACAAGCGCAGTCACAAACGGCCACTGCGTGGCCTGGACCTCAACCGCTGCGCGGGTTTCGGCCTGTGCTGCGAGCGTTAGGTTGCTATGAAGAAATTTCTTATTCTTTTGATTCCAGTAGTTTTTTTATTAGCTTATTGCCAAAAGAACATTGGAGGTGTCACAGCCTCTGAATTAGACAGAGATTTGAGTAAGTTACTTCAGGCTGGAGATTCGCTAGAAAAGATAAATAGATCACTTATTAAGCTTGATATTGGATATCATTTCGATAGTGATCTAGGGCGATTTCAGGGCTCGCTTAAAAGTAATAATGATAACTGTATGGTTCACGTCCTTTATGATTGTTCAGTAATAATTTACGTGTATACAGACCAAGAGCAAAGGTATTTAAATCATGAAGTTGAAGTTGTCTACTCAGGGTTGTAGACCGCAACCTAACAAGTCAATTATGTTCGCCCAACACGTTGGGCTGGGACGCGCAAACAGCGCGCGCCCCATATTGAAGCGTTAGTTGCTAGATTCATTCTGAGGGATAGGACGTGAAGAAAAGGATGGGATTAGTCTTAATTGAAGTACCTGTATTCGCTTCAATAATCATTAGATTGCTTGCAGGCATTCTTGCCTACTACTATCTCGGCAATCTCATTGAAGCAATTCAAAGTGAACAGGTTCTTAGAAGAGGCAATATTTACACACTTGATGACAACCCGAGGTCATACTTTATTCGCACATCACTTTATTCCATCTGTGCATTTGCTGGATGCTGGTATGCAACTCTTGGTACAAAAGTAAAGAATGGCAACTAACAAGCGCCATCAAAAACGCGCCCTTTGGGCACTCGACTCGCAACACGTTGCTCGCGTTTGTGGCGGGCGTTAGGGTTACAAAGAAGATGGTGTTTAATTTTAGATATCTTTGCTTAATCTCATTGATGCTATTTGTAAGCGCATGTTCACAGGAAATAGTGTATTCGTCTTGTTCAAGCTCAGTAAAAGAAGGCCATGTCTGGATTTCCATAACTAAAAATAATGATGTGATGCTTGGCTCAGAGCGCTATTCTGACGATCTACTGCAAGATATTGTCTCAAACCTAAGTAAGAGCTGTGAAACTGTAACCGTAAACATTTCTTCGGACGCTGGGGCATCACATAAATCTGTATATGAAACGATCAAACGTATTAAGGTGTTGGGGTATAAAGTTGCAAGCCAACAACCCTAACAAGTGCAACCAGGCAGGGACAAATCCTCGCTGGCTAAACTACGGCCAAATCGCTCGAATTTGCCGCTGTTGCAAGCGTTATGCATTATGACTGAGTTCCTACACAAGTTTGCTTGCTTTGATTGCAAAGTTGCGTTTAAGCGTCAAGCAACTGAAGACACATCGTCTGGTTCAGCTCACCAGCCTGATTCAGATATCGTCCATATGTGCCCAAACTGCGCCCATCGCATGGCATGGCATTTATGGGCCGTAATTTTGCAGTGCCCTCGAAAGCAGATTCTTCTGCTTGGGCTGCTGCAAAGAGTCTCTGGGAAGCTGGATTTCGTTTTGTCGGTAGCGGTTCTCACAGTGATCCTGCGCTACCTAGAAGTAAATCTGATGTCTCAGCATTTATAAAAAACAACCCTGAGCACAAGCAAAGGGTAGGAATAAAGCAGCAGTGGGCAACCTATGAATAACAAGGCCACACAAGCCGGACAAAAAATCGCTGTCACTTTTTTTGCAAACGGCGCAACAAAAGCGCCATCAAATTTTTGCCGCTGGTGGCGGCGTTATACATATATGGATATTCACGACCGATGATTAAATCTGTAACTATTACAAAGCAAGATTACTTGGATTACTCTCAATTTGCGGTAAAAAGACTTTGCAATCCTAAAAATCAAAAAAGCTCTGGTTTTCTTAAGAATATGATTATTTGGTTTGTTTTGACTGCAACTTTTATGGCTGTTTTTCAAATTAAGTCGATTAGCTTTTCTGATTTTCATTGGCAATCTGCGTTAATCATAGCAGTTCCATTTTCGATTTTTCTTATTGCGTTTCTGTACAACATCAATAAATTCAAAAAACTCTCAGTTCCAAATGAAAATGGCGTAATGATTGGTGAAAAAACCATAGAACTTCAATCTGATGGCATCAATGAAACCAACCATCTTGGTAGTTGCTTCTACAAGTGGGAGGCAATAGAAGCAATTGAAGAGCATAAAGGTGACCTATACATCTTTGTAGATAAACTGTTGGCATTAATAATTCCGGCAAATTCATTTGCTAGTGAAGCTGAAAAAGACGAATTAAAGGCAATAGTGCAAAAATATGTATAACAAGTTGCTAAAGTTCGTTCGTAAACTCACTGGGACAATTAACAGTTGGCTTGGCGCTTCGCGCAAGTTTAGCCAACAGTCAATTGCCCCTTAGCAAAGCGTTAACTGTCACGGAAGACCTCAGTGAAATTTGAAGTATCGAGCAATCTCAAAATCAGTCCCGAAGATGTCGATGGGCTCCTCACCATGAAGGGCGTGAATAGGGAGCTGAGTCCCATCATCCGTATGACGGCTCCCTCAGAGTGGTCAAGCAAGCCAATCTTTGAATGGCCTACGGGTAAGGTGCTCTTTTCTAGCTCGATACTCCTTTTCGGTATCCTTCCCATCGATCGGCACACGTTCTTCTTTCAATCCATTGATCGCCAACGGGGTTTTGCGGAGGCGTCGAGCTCTTTAACCAATAAGCTGTGGCACCATCGGCGGGAGATCGATAGAAGCGAGGCATCATGCCGAGTCACCGATACGGTCGAGTTCCAGTGTAGGTTGCCCCTGCTGGCATACGTTCTGGGGCCTGTTTACCGGTTCATCTTCAAGCACCGTCATCAGGTGCTAAGGTCTTTCTACGGTGGCAGCGCCAGTTAACCAGTCAATTAAGTTCGTTCCGGCCTGCGGCCTCCACCGGACGCCCCTGTTGGGCCGCCGCTTATTTCAGCGTAAAATTTTTTGCCTAACCTCGCAGACTATGCTGTAATACGTTGTAGTCACTAGGTATGAGGGGCATAGTCATGAGCGTCACCACAGTTCGCCTTCAAGCAGAAGTTGAACAGCATCTGGAAGCAATCGCCAGCAGGCTACACCGTAGCAAAGGCTGGGTAATTAACCAGGCATTGTCGGAATACATAGAAAAGCAGCAGCTTGAGCAAGAGCGGTGGAAACAAACGTTAGAGGCAATGGAGTCTGCTGCCCAAGGCAAGGTTGTTGATGCCAGCGAGGTCCACAGTTGGCTTAATAGCTGGGGAACCGAAAACGAGCAAGATGCGCCGAGGTCAGGTAAGTGAAGCTGGTTTACACGGACGAAGCCATTGATGATTTGAAACGCCTCAGGGAGTTCATTGCGGTGCACAGCCCGTCGTCGGCAGTCAGGATTGCCGACGAACTGGTTGGCAAAGTCGAATTACTTCCAGACTTCCCCAAAATGGGCGCACCAGTTGAAATGGCACCGGTGCCTGACTCTGTTCGAGATATGGTTTTCGGAAAATACGTCGTTCGATATTCAGTTCATGCCAGTGCCATCATTATTCTCCGAGTGTGGCATGGTCTTGAGGGTGAACGATAGCAATTTAACCAAACACGGCACTCGGACGCCCTTGTCTCCGCTTCGCTACGTCAAGGTCACCGGTGCGCTCTGCGTTATGTATAGGTCCCCCATGAACCTTGTCGCTCCTTACTTGGGGGAGGTTAGGTGGACACAAAAACGTATAAGTTAATCATTTAATCATTGGAGTATTGATGCTTAAAAAATTACTGCAGCATGTGGGTGCGTTTGTAATAGTTATGCTAGCTTTTGCAATGCTCAGTATACCGGCAATTGGCTTTACGTATTTACTGGCCTGGCTGCTAAGTTTCCTGTTTGATATCAATTTCGACAGTGCGATCACTCACGGTGTGCTCTTGGTACTAGCGGCTATTTGGACATTAGCTACCATCAATAGCAAAGAGGGCAGCGAAGAACTCTCCAACATGTTAACGTTGAAGCGCTAACGCATCATCTGTCATAAAAACGTCATGTGGCACTGTTAGGTTGGCTGATTATCACAAATGAGATAAGTGAAACGATGACACAACAGTTAGTACGTGAAACGACGTTAGGCGGGGCCATTATTCTCGGGCTTGGCTCAATTTTGGGTACTGGAGCGTATGTGAGTGTCGGCTTGAGCGCTGAATTAGCTGGGCCAAATCTAGTTGTTGCCATTATTCTGGCTGCATTTACGGCGTTATTTAATGGCCTAAGCTCGGCTCAACTAGCCGCGGTACATCCAGTAAGTGGAGGCACTTATGAGTATGGCTATAAGTTTCTTAATCCTACCGCAGGCTTAACTGCGGGCACCTTATTTGTGCTCGCAAAAAGCGCATCAGCCGCTACCGCAGCACTTGCTGTTGCATGGTATTTACATGGCTATCTCAATACACTTGTAAACACCCCAGCTTGGACCATTCATGGGATTGCAGCGGGATTATTGTTGCTTTTTACTAGCTTTGTACTCAGTGGGGTACGCCGTACCAATGGGCTCAATGCTATTCTCGTAACCCTTAGCCTGATTGGTTTAGTGGTGTTTATTGTTGCTGCATACAGTGAACCTAGCCCACCATTGATTTTTACCGAAGCATCGTTACAGCAATACGATAATGGTGTGTTTTTTGCTGCTGCGCTGATGTTTGTAGCTTTTACCGGGTATGGCCGTATTGCTACTATGGGCGAAGAAGTGGTAAACCCACGCCAGACTATTCCCAAAGCCATTGTGCTCACGTTGGCTATCATTAGTCTGTTGTACATAGCCGTCGGCCTAGCTATTTTGCATGTTAGTGGTGCCGAGAGTTTTGCTCAGAGTAACTTTAATATAGCCCAATTAGTGGAGCATTCGACCTGGCATGGAGTGATCGTGCTAGGCGGTATTGTAGCCATGTGTGGCGTTATTCTAAATCTAGTACTTGGCGTATCGCGGGTCGTCTTGGCTATGGGCCGCCGTGGCGATTTACCTCGCAGCCTTGCTCGTCTCGATAGCCAACAAAAATCAGCACCAGCTGCAACCTGGTTAACCTTTGCCGTGATGGCTTTGATTGCTCTCGTCGGCGGTATTGAAGCTGCATGGACATTGAGTGCTTTTACGGTCTTGGTCTATTATGGGTTAACTAATCTAGCTGCGCTTAAGGTTCCGCAAGCACAGCGTTTTGTGCCTAAATGGGTGTCTTTTTTGGGCTTAATCGCTTGTCTTGGTTTGGCTGTTTTTATTCCCTGGCCTACCATTGTTCTAGGCACTTTTTTAGTGTTATGTGTTATCGTTTTAAAACGGATAACATCCATAACTAACGGTAGTCCATGAGCCATCACCATCATGATCACAGTAAAGATCTTTCTTCCGAACGGCTAGGCTGGGCCTTCGTTCTCAATTTCTGTTTTACTATCATCGAGTTTATTGGTGGGATATTAACCAATAGTACTGCGATTTTAGCTGATGCGGTACATGATTTAGGTGATAGCTTAGCCTTAGGGTTAGCTTGGGTACTCAATAAATTGGGGCGCAAGCAGGCTAATCCGCAATACACCTATGGCTACCGTCGGCTCAGCTTGGCGGGTGCTTTCATCAATGCGCTGGTGCTGATTGCTGGGTCTGTGTGGGTGCTCACTGAAGCGATTCCACGCCTGTGGGATCCGCAAATGCCGGTTACCGAGGGCATGATTGGCTTAGCGATTTTAGGCATAGCGGTGAATGGCTTTGCCGCTTATAAGTTATCAGCGGGCAAAACCTTAAATGAACGCGTGATTAATTGGCACCTACTAGAAGATGTTTTAGGTTGGGTTGCGGTACTGATTGTTGCCGTCGTATTGATGTTTGTTGAATGGCCTATTCTCGATCCATTGTTATCAGTAGCTTTTACGATTTTTATTTTAGTTAATGTAGTTCGTAACCTATTTCAGACGGCACGGCTGTTTTTTCAGGCCGCGCCAGACCAAAATACGATAAGCTCTGTTGAGCAACAACTGCGCCAGCTGGAGCAAGTAGCGGATGTGCATCATTTACATTTTTGGTCGTTAGATGGTGAGCATCATGTTTTAACTGCACACGTGGTCGTAGCTGTCGACTTAGATATAGCGCAGCGGCGCTTATTCAAACAACAAATTGATGCGGTACTGATGCCATTCGCATTGAGTCATACAACCATTGAATTAGAGTTTCCTGGTGAATTATGCCGTGACAATGAGTACCACGAGCATGAGCACGAACACGAGCATCATCACCACCATTCACATTAAACCCAGTAGGTTTAGGAGGTAGGTATGTCGACGTCATTTCAAGGTAAAGTTGCTTTGGTTACCGGTGCCGGTTCAGGCTTAGGTGAAGCTATTGCTAAAGGCTTAGCGAGTAAAGGCGCGAAGGTGGTGCTAACAGATATCAACCTAGCAGCAGCAGAACGAGTTACTAAGGCTATTCAGCAAGCCGGTGGTGATGCTACTGCTTTTCAGCAAGACACAGCAAAAGCCGAAGCTGCAGAGCAAGCGGTTAAGTTTGCCGAAGCCACTTACGGTGCATTACATTATGCCGTTAACAATGCGGGTATTGGTGGTGCTCAAGCGCCAGCGGGTGAGACCGATTTGGCTGAATGGCAGCGGGTGATTGATATCAATTTAAACGGTGTGCTGTATGGCATGAGATATCAAATACCTGCCATGCTTAAGGCTGGGGCTGAACACTGCGCTATTGTTAATATGGCATCTATCCATGGCATGGTGGCAGCACTTGGAAATGGTGCTTATACCGCCGCTAAACATGGGGTGGTGGGACTCACGAAAAACGCCGCAGCTGAATACGGCCCACAAGGCTTACGCATTAATTGTGTGGGCCCTGCCTACATAGACACACCATTATTAGAGAGTTTACCGCAAGAGTTACGCGATCAATTGGTGAGCCGGCACCCGCTAGGGCGTTTAGGCCGAGCCGATGAAGTTGCTCCGTTGGTATGCTTTTTATTGTCGTCTGAGGCATCTTTCATGACTGGTGGTTATTACTTGGTTGATGGTGGCTACACCAGTATTTAATACTGTTAGCAACGGTCAGTCGTTACCGGTTAGAGTAACGACTGGCTGTGCTAAGCAGGTCAACAAGACCCATATTGTTGAGCAATTAAGCAAATCTAAATGCTAGTGGTAATAAGAAGACTACGACCGCCGCCCAAGCTACATAAAAGGGTATCAGTTTAATTTGCCACTGCTCTAACTGAACAAAGCCTGCTCGTGCTCGAATAAACAAGAAGTAATACCAGGCATAGCCGGCTAAACTAGTTAGCAACAGTAAGTTTGCCCCTAAAACGGCGATTCTATTGGGAGTCAGACCGAGCTCTAAAATGCGGCCACCTATTGCCAAGAGAGCCAGAAGGTCAACACACAATGCTGTCACAACTAGCAGCAATTGCAAATAATCAAAGAGACTAGGGCTTTGTGCAGGCGCTTTTGAACTGACACTGTAGAGCACTAATCCAAGTACCAGAATCAGCATCATATTTAACCCTAACAGTACATCTCGTTCTAAATTGAAGCCTTTGCCGGTGACGAGCATCACCATTAAAAAGACACTTAAGAGCAGCGTAAACAAAGGAGTAAAGATCCGAGCAAGCACCGGCGCCATCGTCTCTATCGCCCCTTGTTTTGCGCCAACTAGATAGCCTACGATGACCACCGCGCCCATAGCTCCACAAGGAATGATCCATTGACTGGCGAACCATTCCACATCAATGTCAATAAACGAGAAGATACCTATGGTAAATGCTGTTAAAACGGCTCCGCCTAACGCAACAAGCACAAAATAAATAAAGTATTCGCCCGAGAAGCGGATAAAATCCATCTGCTTGGCATCCGAACGCCACCAGTTTCCGCTGTAGGTGACACCTACCATAAACCACAACAACAGTGGCAAATGCAGCATGGCCAAGACAGCCGTATCACCACCAAGTTGCCACGGCATAGCATTCATATAGATAGCCGCAAACAGGGTACAACTACCGACAAACAGCCAGCCCCGTTGCCCCAGCTGCCGTTCAATAACCCAATAGGCTGCTAACATGGGCAAGCAAAACAATGAAATATTATAGGCAAAAAACCATTCATGAGATGCCATGGATACCCCAAATAAAAGGGGAGCTTTAATGGCTATGGCTGCTACCAGCGCTAACAGCAATACCGTCAGCAGAGAAGCCGAACTAGTAGCAGGGCTAAAGACAAGATTTCGCCATAATCGGCCCGCATGTACCTCCGCAAATTCATGCGAAATAGCTGCGATTTGACCAAGCCGTTTGGTGGCGACTAAAAAGGCTTCGTCGGCAGCTAAACCGGCACCGATGAGTACGTCGATTTCATCGCGTAAATGGCTTTCTAATTCATCCGCATCTTCTTCTTGAATGGCCGATTGGCGTAATAAATAGCGTCGCCATTCAGCAATATTTTGGGTCAGAACAAGATGGTCATCAGGCGGGTTGGAAGTCATAAGGATTATTCCATAATGTGTTTAGGGCGTTGTTGATCACCTGCCATTGTTGGCGCTGTTCAAGAATGGCTTGTTGGCCAAGATCAGTAATAGCGTAGTATTTACGTTTTCTGCCGCTGTCAGCTAAGCGCCATCGGGCTACCAGATAACCTTGTTTTTCTAACCGATGTAATAAGGGGTACATCATGCCGTCAGTCCAAGTGAGAATGCCGCCAGATAGTTGCTCAACCCGCTTAACGATTTCATAGCCATAAGTTTCACCTTCAGCAATCACGCCTAATACAATAGGGGTGGATGATGCTGCCATCAGATCTTTGGATAAGTTCATATGTAACCTAATGAGTAAAATAAAATGCTTATACCTAGAACTTCTAGGTATAAATTCTATACCTAGATCTGTTATGTATGCAAGAACTATCATTTACTGCTAGGTTTAAGTATCAGTACTTATTGATAAATCAGAAGAAAGGAGCGTGCTATGGGCTTTTTATGGTTTTTATTGGTAGGCATTATTGCCGGTTGGCTAGCAGGTACCTTAATCAAAGGAGGCGGTTTTGGGCTGTTAGGCAATATGGTGATAGGTATTATTGGTGCCATGATTGGCGGCTTTTTGTTCAACGCACTTGGTGTTGCTAGTGGCGGTGGCATCATTTGGAGTATTGTGGTGGCAACAGTTGGAGCGGTGGTATTGCTGATTATTGTGCGCGCCCTTAAAAAGGCTTAGTTAGGTTAAGCAGGTCACCCTAGCTAGGCTTCTTTTCGAGCTGTGCTAGGGCGACGTTTTGCTGCAACTCGTTAGGTTGTTAGCTTATCTTGCGTGCGCAGCTCAAAATCGCTGGCATCGTGGCGTTCATGCAACTGCTTATGCAATTCTCCCCACGTTTTGTTGACGATACGACCGCGCTGCACTGCTGGGCGTTGTGCTATGTGTTCAGCCCAGCGCAAAACATGTTGATAGGTATGAGCTTCTATAAACTCTGCAGCATCATAAACTTGGTTGGTGACTAAGGCACCATACCAAGGCCAAATAGCCATATCGGCGATACTATATTCAGCGCCCGCCACATAGGGATGCAAGGCCAATTGCTTATCTAAAACATCAAGCTGACGCTTTACTTCCATCGTGTAGCGATTAATCGGGTATTCAAATTTTTCTGGTGCGTAGGCATAAAAATGCCCAAAACCGCCACCTAGAATAGGTGCGCTAGCCATTTGCCAAAACAACCAGTTAAGCGTTTCCGTTCGTGCAGCGGGTTGTTTAGGTAAGAAAGCATCAAACTTTTCAGCAAGATACAATAAAATCGAACCACTCTCGAAAACTCGTGTGGGTGGTGTGGTCGAGGTATCTAAAAGTGCTGGGATTTTTGAGTTTGGATTCACCTCGACAAAGCCACTGCTGAACTGTTCACCTTCAAGAATTTGAATCAAATGAGCATCGTATTCGGCGGCTTGAATGCCCTGCTCAATTAATTCTTCCAGCATAATAGTGACTTTCACGCCGTTGGGGGTAGCTAGCGAGTAAAGCTGTAGAGGATGCTTGCCACGAGGCAGCTCAGCTTGGTGAGTGGCGCCGGCCTGAGGGCGATTAATACTAGCAAACTTGCCACCGCTTGCTTGATCCCATTGCCACACTTTAGGTGGTGTATAAGATTGGGTCATACCATACTCCTTGTTATGCAGAGAATGGTTAGTTTAACGCAAAGCGGTGGCGTTTGGACTACTCTACCTCAATATCATTTTCTACCGATTTCACACCTTCAATGCCCTCAGCCAATTGTTCGGCTAAATCGGCTTCGGCATCGGTTTTCACCACACCACTTAAGACCACGTGGCCGTTAATGGTTTCTACATTGATTTGGCCGGCGTTTAATTGGTCCGCTTCAAATAAGGCAGTTTTAACCCGAGCGGTAATTGCACTATCACTTAGAAAGTCGCCGGCGCGCTCAGAGGCATCTTTAGCGTAGTCGGCAGCATCATTGACTGCTTGCTTAGTAGCCTCGGTCGCTTGTTCTAAACTCGATCGTGCTTTATCGCGAGTTTCTTCTTGCTGCTGCTCAGAACAAGCAGCTAAACCACCTGTAGTTAACATAGCTACAATCACAAGAGTTGCTGTTGTTGGTGCTTTCATGATCAACCTCCATTAAGGTGATGAGTTAATGCAAATAAACGAAAAAATAGCTGATACTGCTACTAAGCTTAGTAGAGCTTGATGGTATTTCTAGGTGGTTTACAAAGCTTTTGCGCTTTACACTAAGAAAAGATGGTTAAAGTTTGTTAAGAAAGGGAGATATACAGGGTGCGTACTATTGGTAATATTTTATGGTTTTTGTTGGGTGGGATCCTCATGGGATTAGGCTGGTTATTGGCCGGTGTGATCGCATTTATTACCATTATTGGTATTCCATGGGCGCGTTCTTGCTTTGTGATTGGGGTGTTTGCTTTTTTCCCCTTTGGTAAAGAAGCTATCAGCCGTAACGAACTGACTTTGAGAGAAGATTTAGGAACAGGGCCATTAGGATGCCTAGGCAATATTGTTTGGTTTGTACTGTTTGGTTGGTGGCTGGCGCTGGGGCATTTAATTTCGGCCGCGGCTCTTATTTTAACTATTATTGGTATCCCTTTTGCGATTCAACATATTAAGTTGGCGGCCCTAGCGTTATCCCCGGTTGGAAAAACCGTGGTCACCATTGAAGAAGCCAGTGCCGCTCGGCAGTTTAATGCCAGTGAAAAAATCTCGAAAATGCGCAATAAATAACAGCTTAATTAACTATGCTCGCTAATAATAAGAAGGATTTATGATGCAGTGGATGATTTATGGAGCTAACGGCTACACCGGTACTCTCATTGCCGAGCAGGCCGTCGCGCGCGGCTTGCAGCCTATCTTAGCAGGTCGTAATCAGGCAGCGATAGAAGCCTTAGGTGAGCGCTTAGAATTACCGGTTCGAGTGGTAGATCTAGCCGACCAAGCGGCGTTGCACCAGGCCTTGGCCGAAGTTGATTTAGTCTTGCATTGTGCGGGGCCGTTTGAGCTCACCGCCGAACCTATGATTGAAGCCTGCCTAGCAACTCGTACTCATTATTTGGATATTACGGGTGAGTTGGCTGTGTTTGAATATGCCCATCAGCAACATCAACGGGCGCAAGCTGCAGGGATTGTACTCTGCCCAGGCGTTGGCTTTGATGTGATTCCGACCGATTGTCTGGCGGCACGGTTGCAGCAGCAATTACCTGATGCAACTCATTTAACTTTGGGGTTTGATTCGGCTTCACGAATGAGTCGTGGTACCGCAAAGACAAGTGTCCGGCGTTTAGGTGAAGGTGGTGCGATTCGCCAGCAAGGCGAGATAAAGACGGTTCCGCTGGCTTATAAAACACGCGACATAGATTTTGGTGGTGGTTCTAAATTCGCCATGACGATTCCTTGGGGCGATGTAGCGACCGCTTTTTACAGCACCGGTATTGGTAACGTTGAGGTATTCATACCCGCGTCACCTAACCTAGTTAAAAGATTAAAAAGACTGAATCGATGGCGTTGGCTATTGCGATTTAATTGGGTTAAAAACTGGTTAGCGAAGAAAATAGATGCGCAACCCGCAGGCCCAGATCAGCAGCAATTAGAGCAAGCGCACACCTATGTTTGGGGTGAAGCGACGAATCGTGCAGGCGAGCGGGTAGAATTGAAATTAACCGTGATGAATGGCTATAAGCTGACCAGCTTAGGTGCGCTGGATGTAGCGCAACAGGTTTTAATGCAAGCGCCAGAAGGTGGTTATTATACCCCTTCTAAGTTGCTTGGACCCGAGCTGGTTGACCGCTATTTAGTGACATCATGACGATTGAATCATAACGGAGATAAAGCATGTGTTGGTCACCATTAACACCCCTAATGAAAGTTACTATAACGGCGGTCATCGCAGGATTATTTACGTCTGCAACGCTAGCACAGGATGTTGATAACAGCTCAGAGCAACAACAAGACAAAGATCCTGCGTTTGCGGTGACGGATGTTATTGGCACTTATTGGGAGCTTAGCGAAGAGCAAAAGCGAGGGATTTTTCAGCTACGTACTTACGAGCCAAATTTTATTCTGCCCGTGATTCATAGCTCGGATATTAATGAGCAACCTGTGTCTCCTACTCGAGGTCCCGCTAGCACCTTAGATAGCTACAAGCCGAATGAAGCTAAGATCCAGATCTCATTGCGTACGAAGCTACTTGAAGACGTGATTTTACCGGGCGCTGATTTGTGGGTGTCTTATACACAGACCTCGCTATGGCAGGTGTGGGATGGTGATAATTCATCTCCCTTCCGCAGCACGGATTACAACCCTGATGTGTTTGCTGTTGTGCCTATTCCAGAAAACCTTGATGTGTTGCCGGGTAAGGCGCGCATCCGCTTTGCTAAAGTAGGTTTTGCACACGAGTCTAATGGACAAACGAAACCGGATTCGCGCAGTTGGAATTACTTTCACTTTGGTGGAATGATTGAGTACGGTGATTTATCGTGGGAAACCACCTGGAAGCAACGAGTGAATGAAACCGGTGATGACGATGATAATCCAGACCTTATCCGCTACCGTGGAAACTTTGAGAACCGCTTGTTATGGCGGGACTCGTTAAGCACCTATAGCGTTACTCGGGTTACTCGAGAGTTATCTTGGGATAAAGGGTCGTGGCAAGTTGACTTTACCCACCCACTTAACTCAAGTAAGCCCGACGGGTTACGTTTTTACATTCAATTCTTCTCCGGTTACGGTGAAACCTTATTGGATTACAACCACCGCCAAAACCGCATTGGAATAGGGTTTTTGTTGTTAAATATTTAAAAGGATGAGACATGAAGACCTCGACTAAATGGCTGTTGCGCTTGGTAATAATCGCCGCTATTGGCTGGTTCGGTTTTACCTACGTACAGTCGTTGGTATCGGCGCCACCTGAACATATCGCGAGTGGTAATGGACGCATCGAGGCCGTTGAAATTAATGTAGCAGCAAAAACGCCAGGCCGAATTGCGGCTATTAAGGTGCAAGAGGGCCAAATGGTGGCGGCTGGAGACGAGCTGGCGTTGATGGATACCGCCTCGCTTCAGGCGCAGTTGCACCAAGCCCAAGCGCAACTGCGACAAAGCCAGAGCCAAGTCGTTGCCGCTCAAAGTGAGGTTACTTTACGCGAGTCGGAGCAAGTTGCCGCGCAAGCGGTATTGGCTCAGCGGGTGGCGGAATTGGAGTTGGCACAAGCGCGTTATCAACGAACCCAGCAGTTGGCCCAACAAGGCTCCATGTCGGCGCAAGATTTAGATAATGCTAAGGCGGCCTTGGTTGGGGCTGAAGCCGCTATTGCTGCTACCAAGGCGCAAGTTGCTGCCGCAGAGTCAGCCATCACGGCTGCGCAAACTCATGTCGCTGGTGCCGAAGCTGCCGTTCAAGCAATGCAAGCGACGGTCGAGCGTATTCAAGTTGAGTTAGATGATAGCTTGTTACTAGCACCACGAGCAGGGCGAGTGCAATTTATTGTCGCCCGCGAAGGCGAAGTTGTGGGCGCTGGTGGTCGAGTGCTTAATTTGCTGGATTTAAAAGAGGTCTATATGACTTTCTTTTTGCCCACTGCCGTGGTCGGTAAGTTGGCGATTGGGAGTGAAGCTCGTATTCTGCTCGATGCTGCCCCCAATTATGTGATTCCCGCTACTATTTCATTTATTTCAGACGAAGCACAATTCACCCCGAAAACGGTAGAAACTGCATTGGAGCGCGAAAAACTGATGTTTCGGGTACGGGCTCAGGTGTCGCCTGCACTGCTTGAGCGCTACATCGACCAAGTAAAAACCGGTCTACCAGGGGTGGCCTATGTTCGCACCGATAGCTCTCAGCCGTGGCCCGCGCGATTACAGTTAGCGGCACCGCAAGCAACGGGCGAGTGATGATGAACACAACGGCAGTGATTCAAGCCGCTGCGGTTTGTCACTGTTATGGTGCTACGCAGATACTTACGGATATTGAGCTTGCCATTCCTGCAGGGGTGACGGTAGGCTTGATTGGCCCTGATGGGGTGGGTAAATCAACGTTGCTGTCTTTAATTACTGGCGCGAGAAAGTTACAGCAAGGTCAGCTTACGGTGTTGCAAGAAGATGTTCGGTCGAGCCGTGCGCGGGCGCGTTTGTATCATCGGATTGCGTATATGCCGCAAGGTTTAGGTAAAAATCTTTACCCAACTTTGTCTGTCTATGAGAATGTAGAATTCTTTGCTGATTTATTTGGCTTAAGCAAACATATCCGTAAACCACGTATCATGCAGCTGTTGCAAGCGACTGGGTTGGCCGCTTTCGCCGATCGTCCAGCGGCAAAATTATCCGGCGGCATGAAACAAAAGCTAGGACTTTGTTGCGCGCTGATTCATGATCCTGATTGCCTCATTTTAGACGAACCCACCACCGGAATTGATCCCTTGTCGCGGCGACAATTCTGGCAACTTATCGCGCGCATTAAAGCACAACAGCCGGCGATGACTGTGGTTGTTGCTACTGCTTACATGGAGGAAGCCGCGGTCTTTGATTGGCTGATTGCTATGCATGATGGCCGTATTTTAACCCAATGTAGTCCCGCTGAATTATTGCAACAAACCCAATCTGAACACTTAGAGCAAGCCTTTGTAAGGTTGCTGCCGGATCACGCCGATTATCAACCATTCGTGTTGACGCCACGAGAGCATGACAGCGCTGCTACCGTGGCTATTGAAGCGCGTCATTTGACCATGAAATTTGGTGATTTCACGGCGGTAAAAGACGTTAATCTAACCGTCTATAAGGGTGAGATCTTCGGTTTTTTAGGTTCGAACGGTTGTGGCAAAACCACCACCATGAAGATGCTTACCGGCTTACTACAAGCCAGTGCAGGAGAGGCCTTTTTATTTGGTGCCCCAGCTGAAAAAAGCTCGGTGGCTATGCGAAAGCGTGTGGGCTATATGACCCAACAGTTTTCGTTGTTTGGTGAGCTGACAGTAACGCAAAACTTAGCCTTACATGGACGCCTATTTGGGTTGCAGGGTGCTGAATTAAATGCACGTATTAACACCATGGCTGAACAGTTTGCGTTAGGTGAAGTACTTGATGAGTTGCCTGATAGCTTGCCATTGGGTGAGCGCCAGCGCTTAAGTTTAGCCGTGGCTATGATTCATCAGCCCGAGCTCTTGATCTTAGATGAGCCGACCTCGGGCGTAGATCCCATTGCGCGCGATATTTTCTGGCGCATCATGATGCAATTAGCCCGCGAGCAGCAAGTGACTATTTTTATTTCCACCCATTTTATGAATGAGGCCGAGCGCTGCGACCGAATTTCTTTGATGCATGCAGGTGAAGTCTTAGTGAGCGATACTCCGGCAGCAATTACCGCCAGTAAACAGGCTGATTCGTTAGATGATGCCTTTGTGGCTTACTTGCAAGATGCTATCGCCGCGCAGCAGCGTACTACCGGTGCTACGGAACAGTCGCAAGCTGCAGAATTAGAGGTATCAACTAGGCCAACTAGTAACACGGCAAAACAGTCATTAAGATTTAGTTGGCAGCGTCTCTGGAGCTATTTGAGGCGCGAGAGTATCGAGTTGATTCGAGACCCCATCCGGTTAGTTATGGCCACGTTAGGCAGCGTCATTCTCATGGCGGTATTGGGTTATGGCCTTAACATGGATATCGAAGATTTATCTTTTGCGGTGTTAGATCAAGACCAAACTAGTTTGAGTCGTGACTATGTAGCTAGTTTAAGTGGTAGTAGGTATTTCGATGAGCGTCCTCCTCTGAGCAGTTACACAGAGTTAGATGCCCGTATGCGTAGTGGTGAGTTAAGTTTGGCGCTAGAAATACCAGCTGGATTTGCGCGTGATTTGCATCGTGGGCAAGGGGTTGAAATAGGTGCTTGGATAGACGGCTCGCTGCCGATGCGAGGTGAAAATGTGCAAGGTTACGTGCAGGGTATTCATGCGCATTGGTTACAAGAGCAGGCACGTTTGCAGGGTTTAGATGGGTTGCAAGGCTTAGCTCAGATTGAGTCACGATTTCGTTATAACCCTGATGTGAAAAGTCTACCAGCCATGATGCCAGCGGTGATTCCACTGCTGTTACTGATGTTTCCGGCTATTTTGACGTCGCTGGCGGTGGTGCGAGAAAAAGAGTTGGGCTCGATGCTAAATTTTTATGTGACGCCAACCACCAAGCTCGAATTTTTGTTAGGTAAGCAACTGCCCTATGTCGCTATTGGCATGCTTAATTTCGTTATTTTGATGGTGCTGGCTGTTTATTTATTTGATGTGCCTATTACCGGGAGTTTGACCGCTCTGACGCTGGCTTCGTTACTGTATGTGATTATTGCCACCACATTTGGCTTGATCATGTCGGCTTTTGTAAAAAGTCAGATAGCTGCGCTATTTGGCACCACCTTAGCCACGATTTTACCTGCTGCACAATTTTCGGGTTTAATTACCCCAGTGCCCTCACTGGAGGGCGGCGCGCGCTGGTTAGGCGAGGTGTTTCCAACCACCTATCATATTATTGTCACCCGCGGGGTCTTCTCAAAAGGATTAAGTTTAGCGGACGCCGGCTCGGCACTGTGGCCATTAGCCGTTAGTATTCCGATTTTATTGGGCATCGGTGTGTGGTTACTGAATAAGCAGGAGCGCTAACATGCAAATGAAGAATATCCTGTATTTGGGATTGAAAGAATTACGCGCCATAGCCAGAGACCCCATTCTATTGCTGATTATTGTCATGGCCTTTACCTTATCGGTTTATACCGCAGCTTCAGCTATGCCAGAAACACTACACAATACGCCGATTGGTGTGATAGATGATGATCGATCACAGCTTTCTAGCCGCATTGTCCAGGTGTTTGATGAACCCTATTTCATGCCACCAGAGGCGGTTGATAGTCACCAAGCCGATCGGCTCATGGACGAAGGACGTTTTACCTTCATCGTACACATACCTAGTGGCTTTCAGCGTGATGTCTTAGCGGGTAACCAACCGGCTCTTCAAGTCTTAGTAGATGCCACTCGAATGAGCCAAGCTTTTACCGGTAACGGCTACATTCAGGCCATGATTCAACAAGAACTGCAAGACTTTGCACAAACGGATACTCAAGTTCCAGTGCAGTTAAGCATGCGTTCGCGATTTAACCCGGAACTCAATGGCAGCTGGTTTTCTGCCATCAATGAGGTGATTTCTCAGATCACCATGTTGTCTATTATTCTGACCGGAGCTGCGCTCTTACGTGAACGTGAACATGGAACCGTTGAGCATTTGCTAGTGATGCCGATTACTCCGTTCGAGATCATGGCTGCCAAAGTTTGGTCAATGGCATTGATTGTGTTGGTGGCAGCTAGTTTATCGCTACTCGTGGTGGTTGAAGGAGCGTTACAGATACCTTTAGCGGGTTCAGTCGGTTGGTTTATTATCGCTATGGCTTTTCATTTGTTTGCTACAACCTCACTAGGTATCTTCCTGGCCTCGTTTGCGCGTACAATGCCGCAGTTTGGGTTGTTGCTGATTCTAGTTATTTTACCGATGCAGATCCTTTCTGGTGGCATGACCCCGCGCGAGAGTATGCCGCAAGTGATTAGCTGGATCATGAGTGCGGCGCCAACCACCCATTTTATTGAATTAGGCCAAGCTATTTTATTTCGTGGGGCTGGGTTTGCTCATATTTGGCCGCAATTAGTGGCCCTCATTGTGATAGGATTAGCCTTCTTTATGATCGCTCTAGCCCGCTTTAGAAAGGCGCTGGCAAGTATGGCGTAATGACAACAGTTAGCTCGTCGTACCCTGATAAGAATAAAGGTAACAAGAACGGAACCTGCGCATGTCTGATAACTATTTACTGAAACTATACCATCAGTGTCTAAAGTACCCTTTTGGTCGCACGATTTTCTCGCGGATGTTTGCGCGCAAAGCACCTTACTTTGCCACCATAAAACCAACCATCACCGAGCTCAAACCTAATTATTGTGAGTTAAGGTTCAAAAAACGTAAGGCAGTGCAAAACCACATTGGTACTGTGCATGCGATTGCTTTGTGTAATGGTCTAGAAATGGCAATGGGGGCACTAGCTGAAGCCTCTATACCCAAACACCTAAGGTGGATTCCTAAAGGCATGACGGTGCAATATACCGCCAAAGCCGATAGTGATATCCGCATTATTGCCGAATGCTCTGCTGATAGTTGGCAAGCAGGCGATAGTGCTATTTGCGTACGCGGGTTGCGAGCTGATGGTCAGGTAGTGATAGAAGGTACCATCACCATTTATATTTCTGAAAAACCATCACAAAAGTCATCATAACTAAGTAGAATGACGCTGTCGCAGTGCGAGTAATTCGCGCTCAATCGCAAACACATGAGAGTCATGGTCATCAAGATCTCTCAAGGCTTGTGCCAATAACAGTAAATATTCGTCATTGGGGCCACTAGGCCCTGCTGACTGTGCAATATGCCGAGCTATTTCCTGCTCACTAGCGGGGCCTAAATAAGCCTCATTATCAGGTCCTGCAACATAGACTAATCCGTTTACCGTGCCGCTACCGTCTAACCATTCAAATTCAGTGAAGAAGCGTAAGTAGCCATTTTTTTCACGATGGTCTAAATGCTCAAAAACTGCTGGCGTAACTTGGTACGCCATACCGCTACACTGCGCATTTTCGGCTTGAACGAGTGTGGCAACCCGGCCTGGAGCTGTTGGAGTGCCTCGATGATCGTGAGAGCCTTGCCAAAACCGCCGCTGCCAGCCATGGATGCGCGCTGGGCGTCGTTGCAAATAGCTAAAGTCAGCTTTATAAATAAGTGAGCCATAGCCGAACAGCCAAACTGAATCGAGATGATCGAGCGGTTGCTGGGCCTGATTTATTGCAACAGTGTTATGTGACATGGGCGAATCGTTTACTAAGTGATGAGCGTTAACAAACTCGTTTATAATTTTTCCAGCATTGCAGCAAAAAGCATTTTCATCAACTATAGTTAAGGCTTAAAGCAGCAACTGAATTCATCTGTAATTCATTGGTTGTTAAGTAAAAACTATTGGGTGGGGTTGATGATTGCGACAAACTAAATTGCTTATTGCTGCCTGGCTAGCTGTGAGCCTTTGTGGCATCTCCTTCACCAGCATTGCGGCGGCGCCTGTGGTGCGTATTGGGGTGTACCATAACCCACCTAAAGTGCAGCTGCAAGATCAGCAAATATCAGGAATATTTGGTGATTTAGTTACTGAGATTGCACATCGAGAAGGTTGGCAAATAGAAGCGGTGAGTTGTGAGTGGAATCAGTGCTTACAATGGTTAGAGCAAGGTCGAATTGATTTAATGCCGGATGTTGCTTTAAATCATGAACGCGACCAGCGATTTTTCTTTCACCAGACCCCGATTTTGCATTCATGGTCGCAACTGTACGGGCAACGAAGTTTAAAAATCAGTAGTTTACTTGACCTTGATGGGGTGAAAATTGCAGTTCTAGAAAATTCGGTTCAGCAAAGTTACCTCCAAGATATTGCCACCAACTTTGGTTTAACCATTGAGTTTGTGCCAGTGCAATCGTTTGATGCCGGTTTTGCCGCGGTGGTTAGTGGTGCCGCAGATGTGGTGGCGGCCAATCACTTGTACGGTGATTTAAAAGCCCACGAGCTGCACTTAGAGCCAACGCCTGTCATGTTTCAACCCACCCGTCTCTACGTCGTAGCCGCGGCTCCCGCCATGCAGTCACAGTTGCTTGTGATTAATGATTATGTACAAACTTGGCGTAATGACAGTGATTCACCCTACTATCAGATTTTACAACGGTGGCGGACTCCGCAACAGGCGGGTGTTTTCCCTTACGTGCTGGTGTGGTCACTGGTTACTATCGTCCTACTTACACTTGCCCTGGCGCTATGGATGCGCCAGCGAGTAAAGCAAAAGACACAACAGCTGCGCCATAGTGAGTTAAAGCTCAGTGCCATTTTAGATTCCGTTGAAGCCTATATCTATATCAAAGATAAACAGCTTAAGTATCAATATGCCAATAAGCGCGTGTGTGATTATTTGAACACCACAGCCGAGGCCATTATTGGGAGAACGGATCGAGATTTTTTTGATCAAGAAACCTATGCCAATCTACGTAGCAATGACTTAAAGGTGATTGAGCAAGGCCAGCGAGTTTCTAGTGAAGAATTCAATGTGACTGCCAGTGGTGAAATACGGCAATTCTTATCGGTCAAGATCCCGCTATTCGATGCCCAGCATAAGGTGTATGCGCTGTGTGGTATCTCTACGGATATTTCAGAGCACTTAGCCTTCAAAGAAACCCTGAATCAATTGGAGTTTTTTGACAGCGTGACGGGCTTGGCCAACCGAAAATTACTATTACAAAATCTTGAGCATGCGGTGGCGAGCGCTAGTAAGACGGGCTATGAAGGAGCCTTGGTGGCAATTGATTTAACTCATTTCACCATTATCAATGAAACACTCGGACATCATGCCGGCGATCAAGTGTTACAGCAAGTGGCCGCACGTATTCGACAATGTTTAGGTGAGGCAGATACCGCGGCAAGACTTGGTTCAGACGATTTCGTGGTGATTTTAGAGACCCTTGATAAAGATCCTCAACAGGCAGTTGTTGCCGTACGCCATTGGGCTAACCGTGTTTTAGAATTACTTAGCCAGCCGTATCAATTAGCCGACCATACGCATACAACAAATGCTTGTCTTGGGGTCACCATGTTTTCGGATAGCGTCGACGATGTTGGCGGCTTGCTACGAAACGCCGATTTAGCGATTGCCGAAGCCAAGGCGATGGGAGGTGGATCCATTAGCTTCTTTGACCCGAAAATGCAGGCGCAGATTAGTCGCCGCATGACCATTGAGGCTGCGCTACGGCAAGCCATCAAGAACCAAGCGCTGGAGGCTTATCTGCAACCTCAGGTGAATGACCAGCGGCAAGTCGTTGCGGCGGAGCTATTGTTACGCTGGACAGACCCTAACCTAGGTGTTATATCACCAGCAGAATTTATTCCGATTGCTGAATCTAGTGGGCTGATTATTGAGTTGGGACACTGGGTGATTGAACAAGCCTGTCAAACGTTACAGGACTGGCAATGTATCGATCAGCTCAAGCACATTCCTATTGCCGTGAACATAAGTCCGCGACAGTTTAAGCATGGTGGTTTTGTTGAACAAATAGAGCAGTGTATTCGCTCCGCTGAGGTGCCAGCAGGCTTATTGGAGCTAGAAATTACGGAGGGGATGCTGATTGACGACGTGGAAGTTACCGTGAAGCGAATGTGTAAGCTTGGCAGTTTAGGCGTACGTTTTAGTCTTGATGATTTTGGTACTGGTTATGCGTCGCTCGCCTATTTGAAGCGCCTACCTTTATATCAGTTAAAAATAGACCAGTCTTTTGTGCGCGATATGCTTATCGATAACAATGATGACGTGATAACAGCTACTATTATTGGCTTGGCTCGTAATTTAAATTTATCGGTGATTGCTGAAGGTGTCGAAACCGAAACTCAGTTACAACACCTTCGCAGCTTAGGCTGTCGCAAATTCCAAGGTTACCTCTTTGGTTACCCTGAGTCGCTTGCCAGTTGGCAGCAAAAACTGCAGCAAAGTACCACCCTATAGTCGCGTAGAACGGCGGCTTACATCCAACGCTGCTGATTTTGTCCTACTTGCTGTATCCATTGCTGTTGTAGCTGTAATGCCGACGCCAGCGACTGATACTTGATAACTTCAGCACCCGCAGCAGTGTGCACAATGATGTGCGCAAACCCAAGCATTCTTAACCAAGGCGACTGGTACACATCCAGTTGCTGAATTTTATAATAGGGATACCAGTTTTCGGTCCGTCCCAGCACACCGTGCTTGACGGCTAACCAAGTGCTGTCATAACTGAAGCCATAATTACGCCAGCGAATTACCACATAGGTTTGCATTAATCCCCATAGTAAGACGGCAATTAAGAAGCTGCTTGTTAGGCTCAGTTCGATCGCAAAATATCCGACCAAGCAGGCTATCGGGGCTAACCAAGCAACCCAAAAGGTAGGGCTTAATAACGCTAAAGCACTGATGGATTGCCAATGAACTTGATTGGCATTGGTGAGGTTTAGCTGCTGCCTAAGTTCATGTAAGAGTTCGGGGTTAACGACTGGCAGAATAAAAGCACTTGCCCCAGCGGTATGCTGTGCCATGGCCGGTTGTAACTGACTTACCCGTACGCGAAAGCGTTTGAGTAGGCGCGCGCGTAAATTTTGCTTGATCTGCACTCGTTGTAGTTTGGGATACCTGAAACTCACAGTACGGATACTAAAAAGGCCACTACGAGCCTGATAACGGTCTCCATCAATGCTGACAGCTAGACCATAATAAGTGATAACGGTTACTGCTATGGCAAGCACAAACAATAGGCTTAACACCGCAAGCACTAACCCGACATTTAACCACAGGCTACTTTCAATAAATCCGATATTTGCTTCTAGCCAGGGCACCACTTGTTCTTGTAGCCAATCGGTTTGCGACAGTGGGTAACTTAACAGCGCCAGTAGCACAAATATTTTATTGTCGATGACGCCGGCTTTAATGATTTCAGCTAAACTGAACTGAGTTTGCCATTGAGGTTCTTCTACCGCTGCAGCTTGGGTCGCCTCGGTGGTGGCGCCAGGCTCGGATTCTACAGCGGGCGCGGTAGCCAGCATGAGCTGCCGCAACTGCTGTGCTTGCTGCATGGGTAAACCGGGGATCTCTACCTCTTTGCCCGCAGAGCCGGCGCTATCGACTTTTAAAATGGTGAGGTTAAAGGGTCGAAAATACCAAGTTTGTTCGAGTTCGGCTTGTTGAATGCGCTCATATTTCAAGGTTAGGCTTTTTTTACCAAGGACGCCGGTTCGTAAATGCACCGCATCATTGCTTAGCGCAAATAAAAAGAAACGATGATTGAGCAAGGCGCTGATAAAAATATAAACCAAATAACTACCACCGAGTGCGTAAGGCACCCAAGCACTGTCGGTGACAAAGATAACTGCTAGCGCAGGCAGGAAATTCGTAAAGTTCTTGATGAACAACTTAATTTCTTTGGCGATAAAAAAGCCAAGGGTTAACCATGGTGTGCGCTGCCACTTAAGTTGTGGCTGGGTTGACTGCTCAGACATGCTCTTCAGTTTCCGTGGCTGCTGGGCTAGATTCGGTTGCAATGGCATCAACCAAAGCGGCTTTCATAGCTTCTGCTGTGGCTAGTTTGAGCCCGGGAATACTCAGATCGGCACCACCGCTACCGGCCGTATATAAGGTTAAATGTGCTAAGCCCAAAGTGCGCTCAATCAGTCCTTGTCGCACTTCAACATGCTGTATGCGGTTAAGCGGCACCGCCCGAGTTAAACGCCACAAGGCGCCGCGGCGTAGATACATGGATGCATCTGTACGCGCGTAAGCGGTAAACTGAAAGCGTCGCGAGCTCCAAAAAAGCCCCAAAAAAAGTGTGATGACAGCCCAAGGAATCGCCAGCCATAGCGCATTGGGCAGCCATGAGGTATTAGGGACCCATAGATAAAAAACTGCGCCAACAATGGCGAGTAAGCCCATATCTAGTATGACCGCTATTTGTAAACTGGTTTTATAGGCCGGCTCAACCGGCTGCCAAGTAATACTCATCTAATCCATTCCTTACTTGAAAAAGTAATAGGTAACACCCATACCTATATTACATTCAATGAAAACCGGAGTTCGGCATGAAAATTCTAATGGTACTAACGTCACATGAACAGCTCGGTGACAGTGGCCACAAAACTGGCTTTTGGGCAGAAGAGTTTGCCGCCCCCTACTATGCTTTTAAAGACGCTGGCGCTGAAGTTGTGCTAGCTAGCCCCAACGGAGGCCAACCTCCGATCGATCCTAATAGTCAACAAGCTGCAGCTCAAACCAATGAGACTGTACGCTTGTTTGAAGATGAAGCAGCTCTGGAACAACTAGCTAATACGCTTCAACTTAGTCAAGTAACAGCCGATGGTTTTGATGCAATCTTTTACCCCGGTGGCCATGGTCCGTTATGGGATTTAAGCGAAGATCCGCTATCCATTGGCCTGATTCAACAATTCTGGGAGCAGGATAAGCCAGTAGCAGCGGTATGTCATGCCCCTGCTGTTCTTGTTCATGCCAAAACCCCAGCCGGAAAACCACTCGTAGCCGGCCGCAAGGTGAGTGCTTTTACTAACAGCGAAGAAGCTGCAGTGGGCTTAACCGATGTTGTTCCCTTCTTATTAGAGGACAAGCTACAAGAGCTGGGCGCGCACTATCAGAAAGTAGACGACTGGAAGCCACTGGCAGTAGTTGATGGTAACCTTATTACCGGTCAAAACCCAGCTAGCTCAGCGGCAGTTGCACGAGCTCTATTGCAGCAGCTAAAGCACTAAAACCATCTTGCTAAGTCGTGCAAGAGTGACAGATTGAGTAGAAATTAAAACTGCAAATTTGTAACAAAAAAGCCAACCCGAAGGTTGGCTTTTTTCTGCAAGTATTGAGGACCTTATTTTATTCGGTCATTTCTTGAAGCTTGGCGCGTAACTCTTCATCTTGCTGTACCCGTTGCACAATCGCGTTGTACTCAGCAGCAGTTAGGCCAGATTCTTCAACTGCGGCGACCATTTCTTCTTGTGCCTTACGTTGAATTTGTTGGGCCTGTTCAGCATCTTCAGCATTCTGAAATTGCTCAGCATATTTATTGCTAATTTGCTGCACGCTACCCATAGCATCAACAAAGTCGTTTAACATATCGTCATTAATTTCAATGTTTTGCTGTTGCTGCATCATTTGCTGTTCTTGCTGCGCTTGCACTGGAGTAGCGTTAGCTGCGGTAGTTACCAAAGCGCCAGAAAATAGTGCGGCCAATGCCAATGCGGTCATTGAATGTTTCATGATTTACCTCCTAAGTTGAATTCACTGATAAGGCTGCAAAGGTCGTGCCAACTTTTTAAATAAAGCAATTCATTGTTTTTATTAAATTTATTCTCCAGTATGATTCTTTGGGGAAAAATGTGTATCATAATTAAACACTTTTTGCAGGAGTTGCACGTGACAAAAAGATACACATGGTTAGCACGATGGTGGCGCAAGAGCGGTGATAATCTTCAGCGTGTCTTAACCTTTTACGTCATGCTGCCCTTGCTTGCATTATCAGGCATAGCCATAGGTGTTGGGTTAGAGCGGGCAGCAGAGTTCCAGAATGAGCGGTTACGTGATGATCTCGAGCTAGTGGGGCGAGCTATTCGCATACCTATTAGTAATGCTATGGTGAGGCAAGACCTTGATACGGTTCAGGCTAGCCTTGATGCGGTATTCCAAATTGGCCGTGTTTATGGGGCATCCGTTTACAATACAGACGGTGCTTTGATTGCATCAGCGGGTATTACCGAACGCGATTTAACCCAAAGCCTTGTTGCCGAGCAAGTCATCCTCACTGGTGAAGCTCAAGATAGTTACCGTGAAGTAGCCGGCCGTGATGTGTTCTCTCAGTTTGTCCCTATTCAAGATAATGGCGGCCAAATCATCGGGTTTATGCAATTGAATAGGCGTGCCCAAGATTTTGATAATGCATTCGCAGATCTTGCCCAAGTAGCTTGGGGTACCTGGTTAGTCCTTGCGATAGCGACCATCGGGATTCTTGTCTTTGGCCACTACCGTGGGGTGGGACGCTACTTAGAGCAGAAGCTTGAACAACAGCGGCGCGACCAAGAAAAAATGGTCGCTATTGGCCAAGTTGCTAGTGGTGTTGCACACGAGCTGGGAGCTCCACTAACGGTGATTGATGCCAGAGCTAAAAAATTAGCAAGGTTGCATACAGAGCCCGAATCACAACGGCAACTAAAAGCCATTCGTGGACAAGTGCAACGGCTAACCAAGATTGTGCAGCAGTTATTAGATTTCACCCGTACGCCGATCACCGCCAAGCGGCAAGTCGTGTTAGCTGATGTTATCAATCAAGCTTATCAAGCTGTTTCATACGAGCAGCCTGAACCGCCGATACGATTTAGTTTACCGGCCGCAGCTGAGTCAATACGAGCCACTATCGATGTACAAAGGTTCGAATTAGCTTTGGTTAATATATTCAGAAACGCAATGCAGGCTGCTACTAGCCAAGTTTCGGTGGTTATTGAAAAAGGCAATCAGCAGGTGCTTGTCCGCGTTCGTGATGATGGCGCCGGGTTACCTCAACAGTTGCAACATGATGACTTATTGCAACCCTTTACCACCACCAAGCAAGTCGGTAAAGGTACCGGTCTAGGGTTAGCTTTGGTGAGTTACATTATGGCGGATCATCAAGGTCAGGTGCGGTTACGCAATCATCCCACAGGTGGTTGTGAAGTCGTGTTAACACTTCCCACGGGTGCCACTGACGTGTAGGCAAAGGATGACTTGGAATGACAAATAATAATCTCATGATTGCAGTAATTGAAGATGATCCAGGGCTACAGGAGTTGTTAGTAGAAGAACTGGAAAGCGAAGGATATCTCACGCTCGCTTGCAATAGTGTTGAAGATTTTCATCAAGCTTTGCCGCACAACCCAATACAACTGATCGTCAGTGATATTCGCTTGCCGGGCATGTCGGGATTAGATTTGCTGGAGCAATTACAACAGCAAACGCAGCCGATTCCACTTATTTTGATTACTGCTTTTGGTACGGTTGACCAAGCTGTACAGGCTCTACGTCAAGGAGCGGATGATTTTTTAACGAAGCCATTAGATCTAGAGCATCTATTAGTAAGTGTTGAACGGGTACTGGAATTTCATCAGTTACGTTCTGAGCTGGAATACTATCGGAGTAGCCAACAACAATCTCAGCAGGGTCCAGCTGGAATCGTTGGTCATAGCCGAGTGATGCAGCGTTTATATCAGGAAATTGAGCGAGTGGCACCGGTCGAGGGGGCTGTGCTTATTCTAGGTGAAAGCGGCACTGGTAAAGAGCTGGTGGCACGAGCTCTACATCAACAAAGCGCTCGCCATCAGGGTCCCTTTCTGGCCGTGAACTGTGCCGGTATACCAGCTGATTTATTGGAAAGTGAGTTTTTCGGACACGCGGCTGGGGCTTTTACCGGAGCGCAGCGCGCGCGCGCAGGACTACTCAAAGAGGCACATGGTGGTACCTTATTGCTTGATGAAATTGGTGAGATGCCGCTGGCTCTGCAAGCAAAATTATTGCGGGTGCTACAAGAAGGGGTGATGCGCCCCGTTGGTAGTGACAGAGAAGAAGTCATAGACGTGCGAATCTTGGCCGCCACCCATCAAGATTTAGAACAGAAGGTAGCGGATAAGAGCTTCCGTGAAGATTTATTCTATCGACTAGAAACCTTCACTATTAAGGTGCCACCGCTGCGTCACCGGGGAGATGATGTCCTGATGTTGGCCGAGTTTTTCATAAACAAGGTGATGGTCGAACAAAATAAATCACTCAAAGGTCTAGCGCTGGATGCGCAAGAGTTGATTTATTCGTATTCTTTTCCTGGTAATGTCCGTGAATTGCAAAATGCGATGGAGCGGGCTGTCACTTTCTGTGATAGCGATTGGATAGCAGCAGCGCATTTACCTGAGCGTATTCGAGCAGGTAAAACCAAAGAGGAACCTATTGCTACTGCGCAAACAGCTCAGCAATGGCCCTCTATGCAACAATTGCAGCAAGACTACGTAGCACAAGTTATGCGTCACACCCAAGGTAACAAGCAGCAGGCAGCAAGAATTCTCGGGGTGACGCGTCGCACCTTGTATCGATGGCTTACCAACGGTGAGTCAGATTGACGCCTAACTGTAGCTCGCGTTCGGTACCAGGTTCAAAGGCTCGACCATTCCCTTGATTAACCACGACCGAGCCCACATAAGTGCGGTTAGTGAGGTTATGCACTTTAAGCCAAGGCTCAAGTTGCCACTGCTGCCATGCCCACTGAGCCTGCCAACCTAAGTGCCAAAGGGTATGACTTGGGGCAATCACATCGTTGGTATCGGTTGCGGCAATATCGCCACGGTATTCGGTGACTAAGCTTATTTGCTGGTAAGGATTGAGCTGCCAGTTCCATTGACTAAACAATTGCCGTTCAGCGACTCCGGGTAGGCGCGCACCATTGGCATAATTTGCACTTAGCCAAGTTAATGCAGAGCGCCAAGATAAAGCGTTGGTTAGCGCCCAATAACTCTCTAACTCAATCCCTTTACGCTCGGTTAAACCGGCGTTGGTATAGGTGGTGCGCCCATCGATACTTTGGTCAACTACGATTTCATCGGTGGTATCAATCACAAACCCAGTTAGCTGCAAACGTAAGTCTTGGCTTTGCCACTTCAAGCCAAGTTCCCATTGCTGATTAAAAGCTGGGCCTAACTGAGTATTTAAACCGGTTTCATTATTGCTGTAAGCTAACTCAGTTAGCGTAGCCGTCTCAAACCCACGACCACGGGCAATAAACACATCTAACTGGTCGCTCAGTTGATAGCTGGCGCCTAAGTTCCAACTCCATGCATGTTGCTGTTGCTCGCCACTATCATCGGGATTGCCAGCCACGATAAAGTAATCATTCACACGAAAGCTCATGTCACTGTAGCGTAAGCCAGCTTGCAGGGTGAACTCAGGTTGAGGTTGCCAGCGAGTTAAGCTGTAGAGGCCTTGCTGAGTCACTTCACCCAGTTCATTGCGGCGTAATTCTCCGCGTTCGCCAAAGTTGTTCTCATAGCCAAAACGACGATCGTTTTGCTCTGCTACATGCAAACCCAACGTTGTGGTAACCGGTTGCGCCAGCTGCCATTGATAATCATAGCTAGCATCTAAGCCGGTAAAATCCCGACGCAAATCGATGACAGCACCCGATCCGCGTATATCATCGCCAGGAAATGGCAAATATTGCTCAATACTCCGCCAGCCCCGCCAGGTACTTACATTCCAGCCAGCTTGGCTACGCAGAGTTACCGATAGCTGTTGATGATGAATCCGTTTGCGCGTATTAAAACGCTCAGCACCGGCAAAGGTTTGTTGAGGATCTTGCTGCCACGCGCTTGGGGTAAGTGAGCCAGGGTCTTGTAGTAGCGGCGCATTATTGTCATCCGCACGAACAATCAATTCGATACTGTCGGTGAGGTCGTGATACCAACGTAAAGCATACTGGTCGCGCTCTGCTTTATTGTGCGCGCGAGGGCCATCGGTGCGAAATCTAGCACCCACGAGTTTTAATGCGTTAGTATCGTTAACCCATTCACCGGTAACTACTTGGCGTTGCGTATTATTTGCTGCGCCAGAGGCGGCAAGACTTACAGATGAAGACTCTGGACGCGTACTAAACCACTGGATGATACCACCGGCACTATTACCATAAATAGTGGCAAGGGGGCCCCGCAAAACCTGCACATTAGCAGGCTCATCGAGCAGAATACTGGAGGTTTGTGCTTGGCCATCGGGCATACTTAGCGGAATCCCGTCAAGCTGCAGCACCACCCCACGCACTCCAAAAGCTGAGCGCGCACCAAAACCGCGTAAGGTAATCCGCGAATCTTGAGCGTAGTTGCCACGTGAATCAGCTTGGACTCCGGCTAGGCCTTGTAATAGCTCCGCCGCATCCACTCGCATACCAGATAGTTGCTGTGTAACCTCAAGATTAGAGGTGGCAGCGGCTGTTTGTTGCGCACTTTGCGGAGCGGCTGGATTAACGACAATAACTTCATCTACAGTAACGCTAGCCGAAGCTAGCGTTATCAAAGGTAGTAAGTAACCACTTACAAACATAAATTACTTCGCTGGTTTGATTTGGATTAACTGACCATTACGATCATCGGTAAGCAAATAAATATAGCCATCCGGACCTTGCTCAATGTCTCGTATACGCTGCTCAATGGCATCTTCAAATAAGGTTTCTTCGTGCATGACACGATTGCCGTGCAGGTCAAGTCGAGCCACTTGTGAGCCTTTCAATGCTGCCACGAGCAAATCGTTCTTCCATGCTGGGAATTGGTCGCCGGTATAAAAAATCATATTAGAGACGGCAATGGACGGCACCCAATAATAGTGTGGTTGTTCAGTACCAGCTACATGGGTCTTATCGCTGATGATGCTACCATCGTAATCAACACCATAGGTGGCCTCTGGCCAGCCATAGTTTTTGCCCGGCTGGGGGATGTTGATTTCGTCACCACCTTTGGGGCCATGTTCCGCCGTCCACAATTCACCTGTTTCGGGATGAAAGGCGGCACCTTGAACATTGCGGTGACCATAAGACCATATTTCAGGCAGAGCATTGGCTTGGTCAACGAAAGGGTTATCGCTAGGGACCGAGCCATCGGGCTTGATGCGAACCACTTTACCATGATGATTATCCAAGGTTTGCGCATCGGCCATAGCGGAATAGCGATCGCCCAGAGTGATAAATAAATGTCCATCAGGAGCAAAGACTAAGCGCGAGCCAAAATGCGCACCGCTTTTGTATTTTGGCGCACCTCTAAAGATAACTTCAACTTGGGTTAAACCATCATCACCAAGCTTGCCGCGAGCTACCGCCGTGCTATTACCCTCGCCCCCATCGGGGTCGGCTTCAGAGTAACTTAGATAAACCCAGTTGTTGCTGCTAAAGTTGGGGTCGATCGCAACATCGAGCAGGCCACCTTGGCTACGAGCAACAACTTCAGGAACCCCAGCTAGAGGCTGACTTACGGCCCCATCGAGGCTTACTCGTCGCAGTTGGCCGCCCTTTTCGGTAACTAGCAAGTCACCACTTGGTAAAAAAGCCATACCCCAAGGGTTTGCTAAGGAGTTAGTGAGACTAGTTATTTCTACTTGATGGCGTTCGGTAGCAACGGATTCTGCATAGCTAGCGGTACTGGTTACGGCTAGTGCGCCAGCGATGGTTACGGTGAGCAATGTGCGAAACATAGGGTGCTCCTTGTTGAATAATAAATTGAGGGTCTAAATGTAAATATCGTTTAAAGCCAAATTTGGATTGCTTTGAGTTAGCTATACTTTGTAAAGAGTACGGTAAAGAGTACGGTAAAGAACATTAACTACAAAAGAGTAGCGTCGTCATTTATCCAGTTATTACTTGCTACATAGCTTAGATAACACATTTGTTGGCGACCAGCTAAACTAATACAGGTTTGTCAGAGTATCGGATATTGGATAAAAGCACCAAGGAGAAAATAATGAATCTATTAAAAAGCAAAACGGTTAAAGCCGCGGCTCTAATTGCTGCAACCTTACACTTAAGTGCCTGTGGAACCATTCTTTATCCGGAGCGCAAAGGCCAAGTTAGCGGTCAAATTGACGCTGGCGTGGCAGCGTTAAATGGTATCGGGCTATTGTTTTTCTTAGTCCCGGGCGTAATAGCTTTTGCCGTGGATTTCTCGAACGGTACTATTTATCTGCCAAATTCAGCTGATGCTAGCGGTGAGGATGATGTGCGTATTGTTCATGCGGGAAAAGATTTAACTGCCGATCAGTTACAACAGTTAATTTCAGCAGAAGTAGGGCAACCTGTTGATTTATCCCAAGCGCAAATTCGGTCTGAGAAAGCCGCTACGCAAGCTGCTATCCATATGCGTCTAAATGAACTAACGGTAGCTCCGTAACTTAGCTACCGTTAGCCAGCCAGGGCCGTTAGTTAAGTAGCGGCTCTGGCAATAGGCCCGCAATACACTCGGCTAAGCGCCGAAACGTCTGCCGCCGGTTTGTGGTAGGTCGATAAATAAGGCCAATATCACGAGAAGCTTGCTGTCCAGTTGGTGTCAGTGCAACCAAGTCAGTCCCATTCAAAATGCCTCTTTCTATAGCCATTTGTGGTATAAACGTGGCGCCTAAACCAGCGTCGGCCATTTGCACCAAACTGTGCAAGCTGGTCGCGGTAAACGGATTAATTTTGCTTGAATCAGCTAATTCACAGGCTGCCACCGCATGACCGGTTAAACAATGCTCTTTTTCTAGTAGGAAAATGGAATTGTCAGGGAGACGATTATATTGCACCGGTTCTTGTAAATTTTCAGCCAGCGATTTGTGCATGACTAACTTAAATGGGTCACGACCAAGCAAATAACTTTGATTACCCTGTACATCAAATGGCAAAGCTAGCACCAACACGTCTAATTCACCATTGCGCAGCAAGTTGAGTAAGCTGCTCGTGGTATCTTCACGAATGTTCAACTGTAAATTAGGGTATTCACGCTGCAGCTTCTTGGTTAAATCACCCAGCAAGAAGGGGGCAATGGTTGGAATACAGCCCAATCGTAACGGGCCTTCCATGGTTTTGCCTTGGCTTTGCGCAAAATATAACAACTCTTCGGTTGAGGTGAGGATGTTTCGAGCTTGTTTAACTACCTCTTCCCCCATTCCGGTAAACAGAAATGATTTGTGGTCGCGCTCAATGAGTTGGCAGCCTAGTTGTTCTTCTAAATTCTGAATACCACTACTTAAAGTGGACTGGCTGACATTGCAGGCTTGTGCGGCGCGATTAAAGTTCTGATGTTCATGTAGCGCTAACAGGTAACTTAGATTTTTTAAGCTGGGCAACTTACTCATATCACTCTTACCTTTTCTGACTAGAAAGTATTGCGGAATAGTTCAATTAGTATTTTCGATTATGATAATCCGTTTTATTCGTTTTAACAAATTTAGTTAACCGCCTATTATAGTCTCCGAGCTGAGGCAAGCAGCCTCGTAAATGGTTAATAACTTTATTTAACTTAGTCTGACAAGGAGACATGTATGTTAACAGTAGGCGATAAATTACCAGAATTTGAAGTGGTTGTGTAATCCCCCCATTTTAAGCAGCAGTTATTCGTAGAATTAATGAACCGCTTGCGTTAATTGTTTGGGCGGAATGCCTCCGATGGCCGTGTTAGGCCGTTCGTTGTTATAAAGCCAAAGCCACTGAGTGGCAAGTTCTTGTGCATGTTCGACGCTGTCAAACAGGTGTAAATCGAGCCATTCATGTCGTACTGTTCGATTAAATCGTTCAACATAGGCATTCTGAGTTGGTTTACCTGGTTGGATATAGAGCATCGTAATTTGATGCTTTTCAGCCCAACTGATGAGCTCACCCGAAAGGTATTCAGGGCCATTGTCGCAGCGAATAGCCGCAGGTTTTCCTCGCCATTCAATCACTTGCTCTAAGGCGCGAATGACTCGAGCACTTGGCAGCGACAGATCGACTTCAATGGTTAACCCTTCGCGGTTGTAATCGTCAATAACATTAAATGTTCGCAGTGAACGGCCGTCGGCTAAGCTGTCGGACATAAAGTCCATCGACCAGACTTGATTCATTGCGGTTGGCACGCTTAAAGCGTCCGGTTTATCGCGTCGCAGACGACGTTTGGGTTTAATTCGTAAGTTCAGCTCTAGCTCTCGATAAATGCGGTAAACGCGCTTGTGGTTCCATGGAAACCCTTTCACGTTACGCAAGTGCAAGAAACACAAACCAAAACCCCATCGCTTCTGCGTAGTGGTTAAGCGTAGCAACCAATCAGCAATCACAGCGTTTTCATCGCTGAGTTTGCTTTGATAGTGGTAACAGCTCATGCTAATGCCCATGCAAATACAGGCAAAACGAACACTAATACCATGACGTTGAATGGCAGCTTGCGCCATCTCTTTGCGCTGAGATGGCTTTACAGCTTTCCCTCAAGGGCTTCCTTGCGGATCTCAGCTTTGAGTCGCTCTTCGGCATACATTTTCTTGAGGCGCTTATTTTCGTCCTCAAGCTCTTTAAGACGCTTCATCATCGATGCGTCCATGCCGCCAAATTTGGCGCGCCATTTATAAAATTGAGCAGAGCTCATGCCGTGTTCACGGCAAAGCTCTGGAACAGGTACACCGTTCTCGTTTTGTTTCAGAATCGCTAAGATCTGACTGTCTGTGTATCGTGATTTGCGCATAGAAAACTCCTTCGTTTTAGTTTAACGGAATTTTCTACTTATAACTGCTCCGATTTTTCGGGGGGATTACAGTTGGTGTTAAACCTGGTTTCAACATGCCAGAAGAAAATGGTGTTAGCGCATTCGAAACCATTAATAACAGCAGCTTTGAAGGTAAATGGAAAATCATTTTCTTCTATCCAAAAGATTTCACTTTTGTGTGCCCAACTGAAATCGTTGAGTTCGCAAAATTAAATGAAGAGTTTGCTGACCGCGATGCAGTAGTTTTAGGTGGTAGCACTGACAACGAATTCGTGAAATTAGCATGGCGCCGTGAACACCCAGATCTTAAGAGCTTGAACCAATGGTCATTTGCAGACAACGGCGTTAAGTCTTTAGTAGATGGTTTAGGCGTTCGTGACCAAGTAGAAAACGTAGCTTTACGTGCAACTTTCGTAGTTGACCCACACGGTGTCATTCAGCACGTATCAGTGAACAACTTGAACGTTGGTCGTAACCCAGCAGAAGTATTACGTATTCTAGACGGTTTGCAAACCGACGAATTGTGTCCATGTAACCGTGCTGTTGGCGGTGACACCCTGTAAGACAACGTTACTTCCCCACATTGAGTGACGTTCTAGGTGCCGCTTTAAGCGGCACCGTTTTTAAGCGGAGGAATTTTTTATGAGCATTGCAGATTACAAACAAGGCTTGGGCGAGCACGGTAAAGATACCAAACTGAACTTGTCGAATATTTTCGGCAATGTGGATACTTCGGGTATGACCGCGACCCAGTTTTACGGAACTGCTTTATCTTTAGTTTATGCTATCGGTGATGAAGAGCTTATCGCTGCGGTTAAAACTGAAGCAGAAGGCAAAGTTGAAGATAACGTGGATGGCGCAGCGAAACTTGCGGCAACCCTGATGGCGATGAATAACATCTATTATCGCTTTGTACATTTATGCAGCGATAAGCAATTCGCCAAAATGCCGGCTGGCTTGCGCATGAATGGTATGGCTAACCCTGGCGTCGATAAAGCTGACTTTGAGTTGTACTCATTAGCTGTATCAGCCTTAAACGGTTGTGGAATGTGTATTGACTCGCACGTTGGCGTATTGTTAAAGCACAATATTTCAGCGCAAGCGATTCAGAACTCGATCAAAATGGCGGCGGTTCTGAACGCGGCAGCAACGGCTAAACGCATTGCCTAAGTTTGTTCGTCTGATGTCATATTCTCGTCACATGCACTCTTTATAGTGCCTGCAACTTCCCTGAGATCTGGTTGTTCTCTTTATACCCGGCCCCCAAGCCGGGTTTTTTTTGTCCGTAATTCAAGGATTATTGGTGGTTTATTGCGCTGGCCGCTAGACTGTATTTGGCATTATTGATCCAGATCAATGATTAATAGAACTAATCATTCGGGTTATTTTTTTATCTAGCTAAAGTATGGGCTGAAGCCGTGCAAAATGAGTCAATAGGCGTATAATCGCTGAGGAATTAGGCCACTAGCTGAGGGCGTCGTACGGTTATGGAACAAAAAGTTAAAGTGTTGGCTGCAAATCAAGTGAAAATTGAGCGGCCCGATCCAAATAAGCGCAGTAATGATTATTCTCCGCGTAATCGCATTTATGTGCGTGACGTGAAAGGCACCCTAGAGTGGTTTCGCCGTGGCTTTGGCTTTATCTTATTAGCTATGTTTGCCCTAATCCCTTGGCTGCAATGGAACGGTGAGCAAGCCGTGTTACTTGATATCGCTGAACAGCGCTTTCGTATTTTTGGCTTAACCTTGTGGCCGCAAGATCTAACCATTTTGGCTTGGATAGCGATTGTGTCAGCTTTCGCACTCTTCTTTGTAACAACGCTTTATGGTCGTGTGTGGTGTGGCTTTATGTGTCCACAAACCACCTGGACCTTTATCTTTATGTGGTTTGAAAAGAAATTTGAGGGCTCACGCAATCAGCGAATGAGTTTAGATAAGCGGCCTTGGGATTTTGACAAGCTATGGCGCAAAACAGCAAAGCACGTATCTTGGGTGATAGTCGCCTTGCTGACGGCGATGATTTTTGTCGGATACTTTACCGATATTCGCTCGTTATTTACTAGTTTTTGGACTTTTGACGCGGGTTTTTGGGCCACCTTCAGCGTGATCTTTTTCGCTTTTTGTACCTACGGTAACGCAGGCTGGATGCGCGAGATCATGTGCACACACATGTGTCCATACGCACGTTTTCAGTCAGCCATGTTTGATAAAGATACGGTTACTGTGTCTTACGATACCAATCGCGGCGAACCACGTGGTGGCCGGTCACGTAAAAAAGACCCTAAAGAGCTGGGGTTAGGTGACTGTATTGATTGCTATATGTGCGTTCAGGTTTGTCCAACCGGAATTGATATTCGTAATGGCTTACAGTACGAATGCATAAACTGCGGCGCCTGTGTCGACGCCTGTAACGATGTCATGGATAAAATGAATTATCCGCGCGGCTTAATTCGGTTTACCACCGAGCGCAATCTGCAAGGCGGTAGAACGCACAAACTACGTTTCAAAAGCGTCGGTTACTTTTTAGTGATGCTGGTGATGTCTGGCTTGTTGGTCTGGGATATTGCGACCCGAGTACCGCTAGAAGTTAACGTGATTCGCGATCGTAATCAGCTCTACACCTATAACATGGATGGTTGGGTACAAAACGTATTTACGCTGAAAGTTCTGAACAAATCCCAGTTAGCTGATGACTTTGTGATTACCGTAGAGGGTTACGATAATGCCAAACTCATGGGGCAAACGGAGCTATCTATTGGTGGCGGTGATGTAGCTACGGTGCCGTTAACCTTAGCCATAGATCCTGCTGACTTACCGCCTCGCGGTAATGCACCACAAGCTAGAGTTGAAATAAACTTTGTGGTGCAGAACAAACAAGGAGATGTGGTACAACGCCACGTTGCAACCTTCTTATATGATTGATGATGGTCAGCAAGACTTTAGCTTTACAGGGCTTAACCCAGATGTAATTGCAAACGGATTAGCGCAAGTTGGCGTTAATCCGCAATCTGGTTTATTGGCACTTAATAGTTATGAAAATCGAGTCTATCAATACCTTGCTGATGATAATCAGCGTTATGTAGCCAAGTTTTATCGTCCAGCCCGTTGGAGCGATGCACAAATTTTAGAAGAGCATGCATTTTGTGCTGAACTAGCCTCAGCTGAAGTGCCAGCAGTGGCGCCGCTGGTTCTCGCAGGGCAAACCTTGCATACCTATCAAGGTTATCGATTTGCAGTGTTTCCCAGTGTTGGCGGCCGAGCTGTAGAGCCAGGAGATCTGGGCCAGCTAGAGCGTATCGGCCGGCAAATAGGGCGCCTGCATGCGGTGGCGCAGCAAGGTCAATTTCAGCATCGCCCTACGCTTAGTTTTCAAGAGTTTGTCACCGACTCTATGACTACACTGCAAGCCACAGAATTACTCCCTAGTAATTTACAACCCGCATTTTGGGCTATTATCGAACCCCTCGTGGACTATTTACGTACAGTTAAATGGGACTCTTTTACCACGCAACGATTGCATGGTGATTGTCATTTAGGCAATATGTTGCTGCGTGACGAGCAGTTAACCTTTGTTGATTTTGATGATGCGCGCTCAGGTGTGGCCGTGCAAGATTTGTGGATGATGTTAGCGGGCGACGATCGCTACGAGCGAACTATGCAACTGCAAGCCTTAGTGGATGGTTACGAAGAGTTCTGTGAGTTTGACAAAAATCAAACGCAATTGATTGAACCCTTACGCAGTTTTCGCATCATACATTACATGGCGTGGTTAGCTCGACGCTGGAATGACGAAGCATTTCGACGAGCGTTTCCGTGGTTTGCTGAACAGCGATATTGGGAGCAGCAAATTCTGACCTTAAAAGAACAATTTGCTGCAGTGCAAGAAGAGCCGATTGATTTAGAACCAAACTTTAATCGATAATTTAATCTTTAGAACAAGTTAGGATGTTTACCCATGAAAAAGTTGATGTTTGCCGTATTGGCATTGTTCATGTTACCAGCTGCTGCACAGCAGTTTGAACAAGATGTACATTATGAAGTGATTGCTGAGCAGGCAACAGATACCCCACAGGTTCATGAGTTCTTCTCTTTCTACTGTGTGCATTGTTATCGTTTTGAAGGTGTGGCAGAGGCTTTAGCCGAAGCTTACCCAGAGCAATTTAAAAAATCTCATGTATCTTTTATTAACTATCAAGGCATGGGCTTAGATATGTCGCGTGCCTACATTGTTGCGCGTCAGTTCAATAAAGAGAAAGAAATTAGCAAAGCGATTTTCTCGCGTAACTTTGCCCAGCGTAAAATGATTGGTTCAAAAGAAGATTTGCATGCTATATTTGAAGCCAATGGCATTTCTGCAAGCGATTTAGATAAAGCGATGAACAGCTTTTCTGTACGTGGTATGGCGAATAAAATGGACCGCGATGCGCAAAACCTTCAGGTAAACGCTACTCCAACTTTTATCGTGAATGGTAAGTATCGTTTAAAAACTGAAGGTTTCAGAGACAGCAACGACTTTGTTGGTGATTTTGTTAAAGCCGTTGGTTACTTATTAGAGCAGCGTTAAATCAATCACTTTGACGGCTTCGCCAGGCGCTGGCGAATGCCGTCAATAATTTTATCTTTGTGTTGCCAGCGCTGATTTAACCATTCTTGAAAATGCGTTTTATACGCCTCGTCCTGAAAATAATCCCCAATTAAATCATCAGTTACCGGTAGTGTCTCAACGTGTACATAAACATCACGTAATTGCCCGGTAAGCAGCTCCCATACTGCCGGGCGCTTGTCGTTTGGATAAACGATGGTGATATCTAAAATCGCATCAAACTGCTGCCCCATAATTTGTAGTGTAAAGGCAGTACCACCAGCTTTGGGTGGTAATAAGTGCTGATAAGGGCTGTGCTTGTGTGCATGCTTATCAGCAGTGAAACGAGTGCCTTCACAAAAGTTAATCACGGTAGTAGGAATATGCCGAAATTTTTCACACTTACGCTGTGTGGTTTCAATGTCTTTGCCTTTTAATTTAGGATTTTTAGCAACTTGCTCTCGAGAGTAGCGTTTCATAAAAGGCATATCTAGCGTCCAGCAGCCTAATCCGACGACGGGTACCCAAAAGAGTTGCTGTTTTAGAAAAAACCGTGGCATGGGCATATTGCGACAGGCTAAATGCATCAACACCAGAATATCAACCCAGCTGCGATGATTGGCGATAATCATGTACCACCTATCACGGTGTAGTAGGCTATCGCCTTCGATATGCCAACGCATGGGTTGGGTGAGCCGAAACAGTGCGGACATGGCATAACCCCAGACCCTAAATAATGCATTAGCTGCTACTGAGATACTGCGCTGAACTACGGGAATAGGTAGCAATAACTTGGGTAAGCCAATAATGATAATAGCTAGACCAATTAAGGCTGTTGTAATAAGTGCGAAGGTGAAGTTAAGAATGAGCCGAAAAGGCAGCAGCAAAACAGTCAGCATAAGGTATCCCAATTATTATTTTTAATGCGTCTATGATACGCAAAAGTAAAGCGCTTGCCAGAAGAACAAATATAGCCTAAATTATACTGTATATATGTACAGTATTTGAGGTGGTTTATGGCAACATCTGCAGCCGTTGAAGAATTGCTTCGCAGAGGCTTGCTTTGGCAAGGCCAGGCAATGCCCGAGCAGCAACAGCAACAAGTCGTTGCGAGTGGCTGGCGCGAGCTAAATCAGTATTTAGCAGGAGGCTGGCCGGTCGGGAGTGTAAACGAATTGCAGCTCAGTCAGAGGTTTTCCGGCGAGTTAGCCTTGCTCTTACCCCTGATCAAACAACAAGAGCGTACGACGGTGTGGCTTAATCCGCCAGCATTACCTTATGCGGCAGGACTAGACTATCAGCAGTTAGATTTACGCAAACAGTTGGTTATTCAAGAGGCTGACGCAAAATTAGCGGTTTGGGCGTTAGAGCAAGCGGTTAAGCATCCAGCGGTGGGGCTTGTTTTGGCTTGGTGTGATGAATTAACGGCGGTACAAGTAAGGCGGCTACAAGCCGCAGCTGAAGCGGCGCAAAACCTAGTGTTTATTCTTACCACCAGCAGCACTACAGAAGCACGCTCTTATGTTACTAGGGTGCAGTTACATGGGGTTAAGGTTAAATCGGTGGCAGCGCCAACCCACCTTCACGCCAGTAACGAGCGTTCTACCTCAGTAAGTTATGTCCCCATATTGCAGTTTGCTTTACGCAAGCGCCGCTCCGGTTGGCCGCTAGCCGATTTAGAATGTGCTATCCCCGATTATCTACCTAGGTGGCGTCAACGCTCAGGCCGAAGACTAACAGCTTAGGTGATGTATGAATAAGTGGGTGTATGTGCACTTTCCGCACCTATTATTAGATTATCAATTAGCGCTGCAACCACCTGAGTTGACAGACGCACCACAGATTTTGGTGACTAGTCAGCAGGGGCAACGGCTTGTTCATCAAGCCACAGCGGCGGCTTTAGAGCAAGGCGTTCGGTTACAGATGACTGAAGTGCTAGCCAGCAGTTTAGTCACCCATTTACAGATACGGGATTATCACGAACAACAAGAACAACGCGTGTTACAACAATTAGCGCAATTAGTTTATCAAGACGTTGCTCAGTTGGTGTTAGTACCACCCCAAGGGTTGTTGTGTGAGGTAGCTAGTTTGGTACGCCTGCATGGGGGGTATCCAAACCTGATTAGCTATTTACAGCAGCGTCTACAACAATGGGCACTACGCTATCAGTTAAGTTGTGGTTATAGTCCGCTAAGTGCTCGTCTATTAGCGCAGGCGCAGCAAGGAGTGATAAATGAAAACCCTGCGGTTATTCAGCAGACTTTAGCGGAGTTACCTATTACTGCCTGTGGCTTCACACCAAGTCAGCAGCAGCGCTTGCAAGAAGTAGGAATGCAGAGGCTTGGCCAGCTCATGCAGGTACCTAGAGCTGAGTTAGGTCGCCGGTTCGGCAAGGCGCTCGTGTTATATATGGCGGAGTTACAAGGTGAATTGCCATCACCACAACACTACTATCAGCCACCGCTATCGTTTCAGCAGTACCTAGATTTACTAGCAGAAATTCCTAGTTGGCCGCAGTTGTTATTCCCATTAAAACGGCTGTTGCAACAAGCGGAAGCTTTTTTACAGGGGCATCAACAAAGTACTCGGATGCTGCTAGTCAAGGCTCATCATCGTCATGGCCAACCAACTCAGGTCCGAGTGTCGTTTGCGCATCCGGTCTGGCAACAACAAGATCTACTTCAGCTAAGCCAGCTTCATTTAGAACGCCAGCAATTGGTTCAGCCGGTATTGGGGCTAACAGTCGTGATCCAGCAAACCGAGCCCAGAGTTGCTAGCAACCAAGCACTCTTAACCGAAACTAAGCAATCCGAAACAAACATAGATAGCCTGGTGAGTTTATTGCAGGCTCGTTTAGGTACCGACAAAGTGCATCGGATAACCTTGCATCAGCACTGGCTACCAGAGCAACGAGGGCAATTACAAGCTTGGCAACGAGCGCAAGCAGTGCAAGCCGCTGGTCAGCACAGTTCGTTGCGAGTTAAGCGACCGTTGTGGTTACTGCCTGAGCCACAGCCGATTCAAGTACAAGATTGGGATCTGCATTGGGGACCTGAGCATTTAGCTACGGGCTGGTGGCTATCCGAGCCGGTACAGCGTGATTACTTTATTGGGGTGGATAAAAACCAGCGCCAAGCATGGTTGTTCAAAGATCAGCAAGGGTGGTATTTACATGGTTGGTTCAGTTAAGCCCGTCGCGCTGCATTGTTTAAGTAATTACAGCTTCTTACGTGGAGCCTCGCATCCACATGAATTAATTGAGCAAGCTTACCAACTCGGTTATCAAGCCATCGCCATCACGGACGAATGTTCATTAGCGGGTATTGTGCGCGCTTATGTGGCGGCTCGTGAGTACCCTATTCAGTTATTGGTAGGAAGTGAGTTTCGGCTTGATGACGTGGGTACTTTGGTTGTTTTGGTACGAAATAAGCAGGGTTACGCGCAGTTGTGTGAGCTCATCACGCTAGCCCGTAGCCGTTGTAAAAAAGGTTCTTATTTATTGCAGTTAGATGACTTTGATCAGCGTCTGAGTGACTGCGAGATACTGTGGCGGCCGCTTACATCATTAGGGCTGACCTCTGCACTTTTAGCGCTAGCCCAGCGTTTACGTGGTTTGTTTGGCCAGCGGTTGTGGTTAGCCTACGGGCGCCATTACCAAGCGGATGATGCAGAACAATATAGTCTGTATCAGTCGTTACAACAAAACACCGGGATCAAGGTCGCAGCCGCATGTCAGGTTACTTATCACCAGGCTAGCCGCCAACCCTTGGCCGATGTTTTAGTTGCGATACATGAACAGCAGCCGTTAGATTGTTGTTTAGCACAAATAAAATCGAATCAAGATTATGGACTACGAACCGCCGCAGAGTTGCAGCAATGCTATCCAGCCGAATGGTTAGCAACAGCAGCAGAGGTGGCAAAACAATGTCACTTTTGTTTAAGTGAATTGCAGTACCAATATCCGGCTGAACTGGTGCCCGCAGGAATGAACGCAACAGAATACTTGCGCCAGTTAACCTATGCCGGGGCAGCACAGCGTTTTCCTCAAGGATTAAAAGCAGACGTTAAGGCAAAATTAGAGAAAGAATTGCAGCTTATTGCTCAGCTTAAGTATGAGTATTTCTTTTTAACCATTCACGACATTGTGCAATTTGCTCAACAGCAAGATATTTTGTATCAAGGCCGTGGCTCTGCGGCAAACTCTGTTGTTTGTTATTGCCTGCAGATCACTGCGGTGAACCCGGATCAAATAGATGTGCTCTTTGAGCGCTTTATTTCGGCAGAACGAGACGAGCCACCAGATATTGATGTTGATTTTGAACACCAGCGCCGTGAAGAAGTGATTCAATACATTTATCGTAAGTACGGGCGGCATCGGGCTGCGTTAGCAGCTACCGTGATTCGCTATCGCTTGCGCAGTGCGCTGCGAGATGTCGGTAAAGCGTTAGGCTATCCGGAGCAAGAATTACGCCACTATCTACAACAAATAGATAAGCGTGATACCGAATGTGATTGGCAGCAACAATTATCGGCCAAGGTGCCTGGGCTCTTAGAAACCCAACGAGGCCGTTGGCTATTAACCCTTACGGAAACTATTAAAGGTTTTCCAAGGCATTTATCCCAGCATGTCGGTGGCTTTGTTATTGCTGCGACTAACCTCAATCAATTGGTCCCCGTTGAAAATGCGAGCATGCCAGAGCGTACGGTTATTCAATGGGACAAAGACGATATCGAAGCGCTACGGCTCATAAAAGTAGATATCTTGGCATTAGGTATGCTCAGTGCTCTGCAAAAAATGTTTAAGTTAGTACGCGAGCATTATCAACAAGATTACCATCTTGCGAATATTCCCCCTGCCGACCAGCAGGTCTTCAAGATGTTGCAACAGGCCGATTCTGTAGGAGTGTTTCAAATAGAGTCACGCGCACAAATGAATATGTTGCCGCGTTTAAAGCCCCATTGTTTTTATGATTTAGTGGTGCAGATTGCGATTGTGCGGCCCGGGCCTATTCAGGGGGATATGGTCCATCCTTATTTACGACGTCGAGCCGGGCAAGAGGCAGTAACTTATCCCAGCGCTGCAGTTAAGCAGGTTTTAGCTCGTACGCTAGGGGTGCCTATTTTTCAGGAGCAGGTGATTAAACTCGCCATGGTTGCCGCTGGCTTTAGTGGCGGTGAGGCCGATCAGCTACGTCGCGCTATGGCGAACTGGAAAAGTAACGGCGAATTGCAGCAGTTCGAACATAAGCTTATTCGTGGCATGCTGGCGCGCGGTTATAGTGAAGAGTTTGCTCAACGTATTTTTGCCCAGATTTGTGGGTTTGGTGAATATGGCTTTCCAGAATCTCACTCAGCCAGTTTTGCTAACCTAGCTTATGCGTCGGCTTGGTTAAAGTATCATTATCCCCTAGCCTTTTATTGTGCGCTTTTAAATAGTCTGCCTATGGGATTCTATTCGGCCGATCAACTAATTCAAGATGCTCGTCGCCATCAGTTGGTAGTACTGCCTGCTAATATTCAACAGAGCCACTGGCATCACCATCTAGTTCCTTTACAGCAAGGTTATGGCTTACAACTGGGATTACGATTAGTGAAAGGGTTAGCTGCTGACGAAATCAAGCAACTGATTGAGCAGCGTCCGCGCAGTGGTTTTCGTGATTTACAACAGTTGCGAGACCTAGGCTTATCTGCGGCCGCTTTACAACGTCTCGCTGCTGCAGATGTGCTGGGCAGCCTAGCCGGTAATCGTTACCAAAGCCAATGGCAGAGTTTGGCCCACCAAGCCGAGCAACTGCCCTTGTTTGCGCACCAGCAGACTGCCGAAGCAACCCCTGATTATTTACCCAAACCAAGCGAATTTGCGGATATTGCGGGTGATTACCAAACAACAGGGGTGTCTTTACGGCGTCATCCACTAGCTCTACTTCGTGAGCAGGGGTGGCTGCGCCATAGTAAGTCGGCGCAATCGTTGCAGCTTTGTCGCCATAAGCAACTGGTTACTGTCACGGGGTTAGTGACTTGTCGACAGCGTCCAGGTAGTGCCGGCGGGGTTACTTTTATTACGTTGGAAGATGAAACCGGTATGGCGAACGTGGTTATCTGGGCGCGAGTTGCGAAAGCCTATCGCAAAGCATTTCTTACCAGTCAGCTATTAACAGTAAAAGGCATCTTAGAGCGAGAAGGAGAAGTCATACATATCATAGCGGGTGAACTTATTGATAGTTCTGAGCAATTAGCCCGTCTTGGAATGCAGGCTAATCGCTCACGAGACTTCCATTAACTTATTTGTTGCACATGAAGCAGATAATCTTCTTTTAATTGCACATAGTTATTTGCAGACTGCGGTAAAAAGTTTCGTTCTGCCTGAGATAGAGGACGGGCCTCTTTTACCGGGCTGCCTACATATAAGTATCCACTCTTGAGCGTTTTACCTGGTGGAACCAAACTGCCGGCCCCAATAATCACGTCATCTTCTACTACCGCACCATCCATGATCACCGCCGACATCCCAATTAAGACGCGATTACCTATGCTACAGCCATGCAACATCACATGATGTCCTACTGTAACGTCATCTCCGATTAATAACGGATGCCCATCCGGGTTGCCTTCACTAATTCTACTAACATGAAGCACCGAGTTGTCCTGAACATTGGTACGCGCACCAATTCGGACGAAGTTCACATCACCACGAATAGCAACTAAGGGCCATACACTACTATGTTCACCTAGCTGTACGTCGCCCACAATAACGGCGCTTTGATCGACATAAACATGTTCACCTAATTGTGGCTCAATACCACGATAACTACGAATATCTCCGCTCATGAGTCTCTACTCCCTAATTTGTTATATTTTTGATCTTGCTAAAGTCGTACCTAAAAAGATAGCAGAAAGCGCTAATGCTGGCGAATCGAACAGTTTTTGCTGATTTAAAACGCGCTTCGCTTACAAAACCAGCAGTCAGTAAAAAAACACTTAAAAAGTTGAAAAAGGCGCTTGACGTTGCCAGTAAAATCTCTAAAATGCGCCCCACGCTTGAGGCAGACAACGAAGTCGCCAAAAGCACAAGTTTTGAGTCAGAAAAAAGTTTGCCGAAAGGCTTGACACAAAACTCCAAGGCTGTAGAATACGCCGCCTTGCTTGCTGAAACGCAAGCCGCTTCGAAAGCGAAGCGAACGCTCTTTAACAATATACCAAGCCAAGCAAACTGTGTGGGCACTTACCGGATTCAGGCAGAGAAGCATCTTCGGATGCAACAAAGGTCATGCTCTCTTTAACAAGAGACGGACCACCTGACTGATTGGAAAAGTGCTTAACAAATTAGATTTTATTAAGTCATTGATTCAATGGGTCGATTAAACACTTTAAATTGAAGAGTTTGATCATGGCTCAGATTGAACGCTGGCGGCAGGCCTAACACATGCAAGTCGAGCGGCAGCGGGGAGTAGCTTGCTACTCTGCCGGCGAGCGGCGGACGGGTGAGTAATGCTTGGGAACTTGCCTTTAGGAGGGGGATAACCACGGGAAACTGTGGCTAATACCGCATAATGTCTACGGACCAAAGCAGGGGATCTTCGGACCTTGCACCTAGAGATAGGCCCAAGTGAGATTAGCTAGTTGGTGGGGTAAAGGCCCACCAAGGCGACGATCTCTAGCTGTTCTGAGAGGATGATCAGCCACACTGGGACTGAGACACGGCCCAGACTCCTACGGGAGGCAGCAGTGGGGAATATTGCACAATGGGGGAAACCCTGATGCAGCCATGCCGCGTGTGTGAAGAAGGCCTTCGGGTTGTAAAGCACTTTCAGTGGTGAGGAAGGCTTGTAGATTAATACTCTACAAGATTGACGTTAGCCACAGAAGAAGCACCGGCTAACTCCGTGCCAGCAGCCGCGGTAATACGGAGGGTGCAAGCGTTAATCGGAATTACTGGGCGTAAAGCGTACGTAGGCGGCTTGTTAAGCAAGATGTGAAATCCCCGGGCTCAACCTGGGAATGGCATTTTGAACTGGCAGGCTCGAGTTCTGAAGAGGGTGGTAGAATTTCCAGTGTAGCGGTGAAATGCGTAGATATTGGAAGGAATACCGGTGGCGAAGGCGGCCACCTGGTCAGAAACTGACGCTGAGGTACGAAAGCGTGGGGAGCAAACAGGATTAGATACCCTGGTAGTCCACGCCGTAAACGATGTCAACTAGTTGTTCGTGTCATAAACGATGTGAGTAACGCAGCTAACGCACTAAGTTGACCGCCTGGGGAGTACGGCCGCAAGGTTAAAACTCAAATGAATTGACGGGGGCCCGCACAAGCGGTGGAGCATGTGGTTTAATTCGATGCAACGCGAAGAACCTTACCATCCCTTGACATCCAGTGAATCATCTAGAGATAGAAGAGTGCCTTCGGGAACACTGAGACAGGTGCTGCATGGCTGTCGTCAGCTCGTGTTGTGAGATGTTGGGTTAAGTCCCGCAACGAGCGCAACCCTTATCCTCAGTTGCCAGCACGTAATGGTGGGAACTCTGTGGAGACTGCCGGTGATAAACCGGAGGAAGGTGGGGACGACGTCAAGTCATCATGGCCCTTACGGGATGGGCTACACACGTGCTACAATGGCGCGTACAATGGGAAGCAAGCTAGCGATAGTAAGCGGATCTCAAAAAGCGCGTCGTAGTCCGGATCGGAGTCTGCAACTCGACTCCGTGAAGTCGGAATCGCTAGTAATCGTGGATCAGAATGCCACGGTGAATACGTTCCCGGGCCTTGTACACACCGCCCGTCACACCATGGGAGTGGGCTGCACCAGAAGTAGATAGCTTAACCTTCGGGAGGGCGTTTACCACGGTGTGGTTCATGACTGGGGTGAAGTCGTAACAAGGTAGCCGTAGGGGAACCTGCGGCTGGATCACCTCCTTATGAAAAAGCCTTGAAGAAGTTAAGTGCTCACACAGATTGCCTGGTTTGGTAGATGTAACGGATAGAAACTGGGTCTGTAGCTCAGCTGGTTAGAGCGCACCCCTGATAAGGGTGAGGTCGGTAGTTCAAGTCTACTCAGACCCACCACTTCTGCGGTTATGCTGCGTTGGAAAGCCACTCACATACTGATGTATGCTTCGTGCCTTCCCGCCTTGCCTAACCTTGAAGTTAGTCTTATCGGTTTGTTGGTTTGGTTGGTTATTTTCACGAATAACGAACAGCGCCGCGTACGAATAGCGTAGCGCACGAACAACGACACGGGGCCATAGCTCAGCTGGGAGAGCGCCTGCCTTGCACGCAGGAGGTCAGCGGTTCGATCCCGCTTGGCTCCACCACTTCTTAGTTATCGAACAGCGAAGCGTACGAACAGCGCAGCGCACGAATAACGAACAACGGTTTTTATCCAAAGTTAGCGATAAACATTCTTACGAGAATCTTTATCAGTAACTTGATGTTACACCGCTCTTTAACAATATGAACAAGCTGATTGTAATAAAGTAATGAAATGCCACTCTACTTGAATCCAAAAATGGTAGAGGCGTATCGAACTTGTGTACAGCAAAGAAACAGCCCATAGAGCTCGAATAAACATTTTCGGGTTGTATGGTTAAGTGACTAAGCGTAGACGGTGGATGCCTAGGCAGTTGGAGGCGATGAAGGACGTACTAACTTGCGATAAGCCATGATGAGGCAGTAAGAGCCGCTTGAGTCATGGATTTCCGAATGGGGAAACCCAGTGTGCATGCACACTATCTTGCACTGAATCCATAGGTGTAAGAAGCGAACCCGGAGAACTGAAACATCTAAGTACCCGGAGGAAAAGAAATCAACCGAGATTTCCCTAGTAGCGGCGAGCGAACGGGAATTAGCCCTTAAGCAATCATGGTTCTAGTGGAATGAGTTGGAAAGCTCAACGATACAGGGTGATAGTCCCGTACACGAAGGAAACATGAAGGTGAAAACGAGTAGGTCGGGACACGTGTTATCTTGACTGAATATGGGGGGACCATCCTCCAAGGCTAAATACTCCCAACTGACCGATAGTGAACCAGTACCGTGAGGGAAAGGCGAAAAGAACCCCGGCGAGGGGAGTGAAATAGAACCTGAAACCGTCTACGTACAAGCAGTAGGAGCACCTTCGTGGTGTGACTGCGTACCTTTTGTATAATGGGTCAGCGACTTATATTTTGTAGCAAGGTTAACCGAATAGGGGAGCCGTAGGGAAACCGAGTCTTAACTGGGCGTCTAGTTGCAAGGTATAGACCCGAAACCGGGCGATCTAGCCATGGGCAGGTTGAAGATTGAGTAACATCAATTGGAGGACCGAACTCACTAATGTTGAAAAATTAGGAGATGACCTGTGGCTCGGAGTGAAAGGCTAATCAAGCCCGGAGATAGCTGGTTCTCCCCGAAAGCTATTTAGGTAGCGCCTCGGACGAATACCACTGGGGGTAGAGCACTGTTTGGGCTAGGGGGTCATCCCGACTTACCAACCCCATGCAAACTCCGAATACCAGTGAGTACTATCCGGGAGACACACGGCGGGTGCTAACGTCCGTCGTGAAGAGGGAAACAACCCAGACCGCCAGCTAAGGTCCCCAAGTCATGGCTAAGTGGGAAACGATGTGGGAAGGCTTAGACAGCTAGGAGGTTGGCTTAGAAGCAGCCATCCTTTAAAGAAAGCGTAATAGCTCACTAGTCGAGTCGGCCTGCGCGGAAGATGTAACGGGGCTAAGCCATGCACCGAAGCTGCGGCAGCAAACTTGTTTGCTGGGTAGGGGAGCGTTCTGTAAGCCGTTGAAGGTGTGTTGAGAAGCATGCTGGAGGTATCAGAAGTGCGAATGCTGACATGAGTAACGATAATGGGGGTGAAAAACCCCCACGCCGGAAGACCAAGGTTTCCTATCCCATGTTAATCAGGGTAGGGTAAGTCGGCCCCTAAGGCGAGGCCGAAAGGCGTAGTCGATGGGAAACGGGTTAATATTCCCGTACCGACATGAACTGCGATGGGGGGACGGAGAAGGCTAGGCAAGCCGGGTGTTGGTTATCCCGGTGAAAGTATGTAGGTTGGTGGTTTAGGAAAATCCGGACCGCTTAGACTGAGATACGAGACGAGCATCTACGGATGCGAAGTTGTTGATGCCATGCTTCCAGGAAAAGCCTCTAAGCTTCAGGTTCATGTTGACCGTACCCCAAACCGACACAGGTGGTCAGGTAGAGAATACTAAGGCGCTTGAGAGAACTCGGGTGAAGGAACTAGGCAAAATAGTACCGTAACTTCGGGAGAAGGTACGCCAGAGCTGGTGAAGTCCACACGGACGGAGCCGGAGCTGGCCGCAGTGACCAGGTGGCTGGGACTGTTTATTAAAAACACAGCACTCTGCAAAATCGAAAGATGACGTATAGGGTGTGACACCTGCCCGGTGCCGGAAGGTTAATTGATGGGGTTAGCGTAAGCGAAGCTCTTGATCGAAGCCCCGGTAAACGGCGGCCGTAACTATAACGGTCCTAAGGTAGCGAAATTCCTTGTCGGGTAAGTTCCGACCTGCACGAATGGTGTAACCATGGCCACGCTGTCTCCACCCGAGACTCAGTGAAATTGAAATCGCCGTGAAGATGCGGTGTACCCGCGGCTAGACGGAAAGACCCCGTGAACCTTTACTACAGCTTGGCACTGAACATTGAACCTCCATGTGTAGGATAGGTGGGAGGCTATGAAGCGTTGGCGCTAGTTGACGTGGAGCCATCCTTGAAATACCACCCTTGTATGTTTGATGTTCTAACTTAGCCCCATTATCTGGGGTGAGGACAGTGCCTGGTGGGTAGTTTGACTGGGGCGGTCTCCTCCCAAAGAGTAACGGAGGAGCACGAAGGTTGGCTAAGTACGGTCGGACATCGTACGGTTAGTGTAATGGCACAAGCCAGCTTAACTGCGAGACAGACACGTCGAGCAGGTGCGAAAGCAGGTCATAGTGATCCGGTGGTTCTGAATGGAAGGGCCATCGCTCAACGGATAAAAGGTACTCCGGGGATAACAGGCTGATACCGCCCAAGAGTTCATATCGACGGCGGTGTTTGGCACCTCGATGTCGGCTCATCACATCCTGGGGCTGTAGTCGGTCCCAAGGGTATGGCTGTTCGCCATTTAAAGTGGTACGCGAGCTGGGTTTAGAACGTCGTGAGACAGTTCGGTCCCTATCTGCCGTGGGCGTTTGAGAGTTGAGAGGGGTTGCTCCTAGTACGAGAGGACCGGAGTGAACGAACCGCTGGTGTTCGGGTTGTCATGCCAATGGCACTGCCCGGTAGCTACGTTCGGAATCGATAACCGCTGAAAGCATCTAAGCGGGAAGCGAGCCTCAAGATAAGCTCTCACTGACATGTAATTGTCCTAAAGGGTCGTTGGAGACTACAACGTTGATAGGCGGGGTGTGGAAGCGTAGTAATGCGTTGAGCTAACCCGTACTAATTGCCCGTGAGGCTTAACCATACAACACCGAAGGTGTTTAGGGCTGTAGCCAAGACATAAGTTCGAGCTTCTACTAGGCTCAACTAGAGTGGTGCATTACGGCACGACAATCAGCGAATTCATATTGTACAAGTTTACGCCTGGCGGCAATAGCGAAGTGGAACCACCTGATCCATTCCGAACTCAGAAGTGAAACGCTTCCGCGCCGATGGTAGTGTAGGGTCTCCCTATGCGAGAGTAGGTCACCGCCAGGCACCAAATACGAACAACCCCTAGCAGCTATGCTAGGGGTTTTTTCGTTGTGCGCTCGAAAAGATCGCTAACGGTTGGCGGCTCCCCATCACACAAACCTTTCTAAAAAATAGAACAAAATTGTCTATAATTGCCGATATTAATTTCAATAAATGAGACTAAAATAACAGATGTAACTTGGAGACTGACTATGCTCAAGAACTCAAAACGTAGCTACGGCTGGGTGGCAATTATCATGCATTGGTTAACAGCTATGATGGTTTTTGCCTTATTCGGCTTAGGCTATTGGATGTTAACACTGGGCTACTACGATGCCTGGTATCGATTAGGCCCATGGTGGCATAAATCATTTGGCATGACGTTGTTATTGCTCACCATCTTTAGGCTGACCTGGAAACTTACGCAACCAAGACCCACAGCTATTGGCAAGACGTTTGAGCAAGTAGGTGCCAAGTTAGGACACGCACTGATTTATGCATTGTTGTTTATTACCATGATCAGTGGTTACCTCATTTCAACGGCGGATGGGCGTGGAATCTCGGTGTTTGATTGGTTTGAAGTACCAGCCTTGATCACCTCCATACCGCAGCAAGAAGACATCGCTGGACAGGTGCATTGGTATGCCGCACTGAGTCTTGTGATTATAGCGATTGGACATGGTATTGCAGGCTTAAGGCATCACTTTATAAACAAAGATGAAACCCTAAAGCGCATGCTACGACCATTAAAAGATTAATTAATAACGGAGATTTATCATGAAAAAACTTTTATTAGCCACGATTATGTCAGCTAGTTTTTTAGCAGCAGCTCCGGTGCAAGCCGAAGATTATGTGATTGATACGGACGGTGCTCATGCATTCGTACAATTTAAGGTTAGCCACTTAGGCTACAGCTGGTTGCTCGGTCGGTTCAACGATTTTGAAGGAACCTTCAGTTACGACGAGGCCAACCCTAGTGCAGCCAAAGTTAATGTAACTATTGACGTGGCAAGCTTAGACAGTAATCACGCCGAGCGTGACAAGCATTTACGCAGCGCTGACTTCTTTAACGTTGGTAAATACCCGCAAGCTAAGTTTGAATCAACGAGCTACACTGCTAACGGCGACGGTACTGGTGTTTTGAAGGGTAACTTTACTTTGCACGGTACTACTAAACCCATTTCAATTGATGTGACAGAAATTGGCGCTGGGCAAGACCCTTGGGGAGGATTCCGTCGCGGGTTTGAAGGGGCGGTGACAATTACTCCAGCGGATTTTGGTATGGATTATGATTTGGGTCCAGCATCTGAAACCGTAGAAATCTATTTGTCGATTGAAGGTATTCGTAAGTAATAGCAATGATAAAAAAGGGCAGTAATAACTGCCCTTTCATTCAATGATGCAGTGCTTAAGATGAGTGCTGTAGCCCTTCACGATAGGCACGTAAAGCAGCGTTGGTATCGCCTAAGGCATCATAGGTTTGAGCCAGATCGAACCATGCTCGCTGCGATGGTGCTAATTCAGTAGCTTTACGCAATGCCCGTTGTGCTAACGAGTAGTCTTTGCTGAGGTAGGCCATCTGACCTAAAGCTTGCAACAACAGCGCATCATCGGGATGTTGCTTTAATTGCTGTTGTAACCATTCCCGTAATTCTGTGCCGGCAACCAATAACTGACGCTGCAGTAATTCCGCTAATTCTAACTGTCCACGTTTTAACCCACGAGCAGCTATCTTGTCGGCAGCAGTGCTTTGTTCGAGCTTAATCAGTGTCTGTAAGTAAGCCGTCCTGATCGCTGTGGTGGCACGTTGTTCTTTGCTTAAGCTTTGCCAATATTGGCGTAATGAAGGTAAGCTTAACTTCGCTGCGGCTAGCATCAAGGCTAAGAATGTTTGCTCAGTAAGCTCCGCTAATTCGGTAGCGCTGAACAAATTTAATTGTGCTGCAGTTGGCAATAAATCAGAAATTTCACGGTACTTATGTAAGTTGCGGTAACTCAAAATCGCTAACTTAACGAGCTGCGGGTGATGAGGATACTGCTTCAATAAACCGGCTAGCTCGGTTATTCGACTACTTGCATTAGCAGGATCTGCCCGTAAAGAAAATAACATCTCCGCTAAGCGAAAATCATCGGTACGGCCAGTCTTATTGAGCCAGTCTTGGGCTTGTTTTAAATCACCTAATTGGGCTGCGATGTATGCTGCTAATAAGGCATCTTGCTGATCTTTGCCAAGCTGATAACAACGATTGATGTTGCGTGAAGCTAGCACATAGTCGCCTTGTAGCAGTGCTTCAAGGGCGTCAGTATAGGCGTCACCAGCTTTGGCTTCACGGCGTCTACCAAACCAACTCATACCCCAGCTGGTACCGCGAATGATCCGGCGAATGCCAGTTAAAAGTAGCCGTAGCACTAAAATCAATAAGGTTAGGATAATAATGGCCGCAACGATACTGGTCTCTATAGTCCATTGACCCAAGCTGATCAGAATGTAACCGGTGTTGCCTGACCACAGAGGGCCTATCAATAACCCTGCAATCAATAAAATAATCAGCGTTAGCGCAAACCTCATAAGTCCTCCTCAGCGGTTTGCCCTACGGCATATTGATCAGCTAATCGGGAAAGGAGAGCAACAGCAGGTAACTGAGCTGGTAACTCAGGCTGCAATTTGGCCGCTTGTAAGGTCATCAATTGCTCGAGGATAGGCTCAATATCCGCGTTATCGCTGATCTCGGTGATAGTTGTTAGTTGCTCGATTGCAGTGGCTAGGGCCTGCTCAAAAACTTGCTGCGAGCCGCTCAGAGCTGCCTGCTGGGCTAGTTGCAACTGCAGTAACACGCGCTCTTTGCTGGCGGTAAAATAGGTATCGGCAATTAAAGGCTGCACCGGGGTATCACGACGTTGCACCCGAATTAACTTATCCATAAGTGCCGTGAAACTTTGTTTAAAGCGTTGCCAGCCACTCGCAGCGGCCTCGTTTACCGAATTGCTAACACCTGGTGTAGGCTGCTGATACCAGTGACTATGCTGTAGTTGATTGCGTAAACTTCCTAGCGTGAGCGTGATGCTTTCGCGTTGTTGTGCTGGCAATGAGCTTAAGCGCAAAATGTCATCTGCTAGCGCCTGACGAACTGCTTGATGAGCGGGATTACTCAATGCTCGCAGGTGCGAATCGGCGAGTTTTAATAACTCAACTGCAGCAGCAATATCTTGTTCTATCCACAACTTACTTGCGGCGCGTTCCGCTAGTGCCCGCGCTTCAAAAATTCGCCAGCTTGATTGCTGAGTGATATCCAGTTGCGCTAGTTCGGCTTGTACAGAACGAACCGCTATTTGGTTACTCTCTAAGAGGTCGGCTTGTTCGTTAAGAGCTCGCTGTAGCCCGCGATTGGATTGTTGGATCTGCTCGTCAACAGTGGCTTTAAAGGTATCATTTTGGGATTTTAGATCTTGCTGTAACTGGCTAAACTGTTGCTCTAGTGTGGAATATTGGCGAGTTAACTCATGCAATTGCTGTGCTTGTTTAAGCACGACCACCTGATAGCCATACCAGAGTGCAGCTCCTGCGGCTGCAAGCACGAGCACTGCGACCAACCAGCCCATACCACCGCGCCGCGATTTACTCATTGGTGTGGTGGTCTCGGTAGCGCTATCGATATCGGTAGGGCTATCAATTTCAGCTGCCGCATCGTTATCCTTAGTTGATTTGGTTGGCGTCATAGAATGGTATCCTGTTGGTTCTTAATGGCTTTTACCCAAGCCTGAGTGAGAGCAAAGGGAGTAGCGCTATCAGCAACTACACATGCTCGTTGGTAGCTAGCAGGTAGCATGCGTGCTAACCGCTCACTAGCGACAACCCAATAACATTGGGCTAACCAAGTTGATGCAGAGCTGGGCATCGCAGTAAGAAAATAATCGAGCTGCTCGGCACTGGTGACCATAATGCCCTGTACCTGAGTTTGCCACTGGGTAATAAGCTGCGGTTTAATAGCTACGGGAGTGCGTTGATAAACTTCCAAATAGTGTACGTCGGCACCTCGTGCGCGTAAGGTCTCCGCAAAGACCTCGCGGCCACCATGTCCGCGTACTAGCAACCAGCGTTGGCCAGCTACCTGCTGTAGCTCCGGCAACTCTAGTAAAGCATCACTATTGTGTTGCCGCCATGGACAAGTAACAGGTCGGCCAACGGTTGCTGCAATAGCTGCGGCACTAGTAGGGCCAACGGCAAACCAGCGTGCCATCGGTACCGGGACATCGGCAGCCCATGCTTGTTTTTGTTCTGCAAAATAGCGGGCAGCATTTACGCTAACCATCAACCCTGCATCCCAAGGTTCAGCCAAGAGTTGCACGTAACTACTGTTGGGGTCGTCATAGCTACTAATTTTCACCATGCTAAAGCATTCGGTCTGTAAGTCGCCTAGCTCGAGCTGTTTAGCTTGTTGCTGTAAGCGCATTTGCACAGGTTTAGACTGTTCGTCAGGGCGTAAAATAAGTAGCTTATGATTCATGAATGTAGCTCGTTCTCAGCGTAGACATCTTTCAGGATGACATCAGCACCGCGGGATAACAAATATTCCGCTAATTCAATGCCTAATTGCTCGGCATCATCACGCAGACCGCGAATGTCGCCTTCAATGATCTCGCTACCATCAGGACGCCCCACCAAACCACGTAAATGCAGTTCGTCGCCATGCAACTCAGCATAGGCACCGATAGGTACTTGGCAACCACCTTGTAGGCGTCGATTCATCGCCCGTTCAGCTAATACGCAACTACGTGTGTCCGGGCAGGTTAAGGGCGCTAAGAGTTCTTTGGTACGAGCATCATCACTACGGCATTCAATGCCTAACACGCCTTGGCCATTAGCGGGTAAACAGGTTTCTGCCGGAATTCGCTGGCTAATACGATGTTGTAGCTCCAGCCGGATAAGCCCTGATGCGGCTAAAATAATGGCATCAAATTGGCCTTCATCAAGTTTGTTCAAGCGGGTCTGCACATTGCCACGTAAGTCTTTGACAACCAAGTGAGGAAACTGTGCCAATACTTGGCATTTGCGGCGCAAGCTGCAGGTGCCGACCACGGCTCCTTCAGGAAGCTGATCAAGGCTTGCATAGGTATTTGAGACAAAGGCATCTCGCGGATCTTCGCGCCCACAAATACCAAAGAGCTCAAGCCCTGGTGGAAACTCCACCGGTAAATCCTTCATAGAATGCACAGCTAAATCGGCATGGCCCTCTAACATCGCCACTTCAAGTTCTTTGACGAAGAGGCCTTTACCACCAATTTTGGCCAGCGGTGTATCTAAAATCACATCTCCGCGGGTGCTCATAGGTAGTAACTCAACCGTGAGCCCTTCGTGCAGGGCCTCTAAACGTGCTTTAATGTGTTCTGCTTGCCACATCGCCAGCATGCTTTTACGTGTAGCAATACGTAGTGTCTCACTCATCCTTTATCCCCACATCCTGATTAGCTTAATGGAGCTAGTGTCACGTCAGTTTCAGCTTGCTTGCTGGCTGCTTCACTCAATAATTGCCACAATTCAGCACCCGTCCGGTTATCAATCCAGACACCATCACGATACTCAAAATGATGACCATTAAATTTGGTTGCAACCCACAACTGCTGTAGGGGTGGCTGCTTATTAATCACCATTTTCGTGTTATTAGGAAACGTCAGCTCCAGAATATCTCCGCCCGATTCAGTATCTATGTCTACGTGGCAGGCTTCAACAGCCTCTTCAATAGCTAAAATAGTAGCTTCTGCTAATTCATGATAGTCGTGCTCTTGCATGTCCACTCCTAATAATGACATTTGTGCGTCTCAATGCGATGATAGACACCATACGATTTATGACCCAAATAAAGTAGGTACAGTTTACCGATGTTTAATCTGAAAGTAATGCGTCTGATCATTGTAGCAGGATCGCTGACGTTGGTCGCCTGCGGACAAAAAGGTCCGCTTGAACTACCGCCACCGGCTGAGCCTAATCAAACACCAGTAACCACAGCTTTGCTACAGGATAAAAGCCAATGAGTTTTGATTACCTGCAGCAGCAATTACATGCGGAACAGTGTCCGCTCAATGAGCTGGCTGAACGCTTTGGTACGCCATTGTTTGTTTATTCCAAAGCTCAGTTGCTGGCTAATTGGCAGCAATTCGCTAAGGTTTGGCCGGCACCTCACCGACTCTGTTATGCGGTTAAGGCTAACAGCAACTTGGCTATTCTTAATCAACTGGCCAAACTGGGCGCAGGCTTTGACATAGTCTCAGGTGGAGAACTCGCGCGTGTACTGGCTGCAGGTGGACGCGCTGATAGCGTCGTTTTTTCTGGCGTCGCAAAAACGCGGGCAGAAATGCGCTATGCTCTAGAGCAAGGCATCTACTGTTTTAACGTGGAATCGGCGGCAGAATTAGAACGTTTGAATGATGTCGCCGCGGCGCTGGATAAGGTGGCTCCGGTCAGTCTGAGGATTAATCCGGACGTGGATGCGCAAACCCATCCTTATATATCAACGGGGCTAAAAACCAATAAGTTTGGTATTGCCATGACGGATGCGGTCGCTTTGGCACGGCATGCGGCAAGCCTAAAGAATCTTGATTTAAAAGGCTTGGATTGTCACATCGGCTCGCAAATTTTAAAAGCCAGTCCGTTTCTTGATGCCGCTGACATCATGCTCGATTTAATTCGCCAGTTACGCAGCGAAGGCATTCATATTCGGCACTTAGATATGGGCGGTGGTATGGGCATATCCTACAACCATGAACAGCCGATAGATGTAAGTGATTACTTACTTAAGTTGCAGCAAAAAGCTCAAGATGTGACCGATTTGACACTGATGTTAGAGCCAGGTCGAGCGATTGTTGGTAACGCTGGCGTTATGCTAACTCGGGTTGAATTTAATAAACCAGGTTTGGATAAGAATTTCTTATTGGTTGATGCAGGGATGAATGATTTACTCCGCCCCGCGCTGTACCAGGCCTATCATGACATCATCCCGGTTCGCCAAAGTGATGCTGAACCCAGTATCGTGGATGTGGTTGGGCCGGTTTGTGAGACCGGTGATTTTCTTGGCCACGCTCGTCATATTGCAGCAGTTGAGGGGGATGTCTTAGCTGTCTTAAATGCCGGTGCTTATGGCTTTACTATGAGCTCCAATTACAACTCTCGTCCGCGTGCAGCTGAAGTGCTGGTGGATGGTGATCGTGCCCATTTAATTCGTGCGCGCGAGCCTTTAGAGCAACTATGGCAGGGCGAACAGCTGGTGGAGGAGTCACGATGAATTTCTCCAAAATGCATGGTTTGGGTAATGATTTTATGGTGATTGATAATGTCACCCAGAATATTTATATCAACCCAGAAAATATCAGACATTGGGCCGATAGACACCGCGGTGTGGGTTTTGACCAAATGCTCTTAGTTGAGCCACCGTACGATCCGGATTTAGATTTTCATTACCGAATTTTTAATGCCGATGGAACTGAAGTATCCCAGTGCGGTAATGGCGCTCGTTGTTTTGCGCTGTTTGTAAAAATGAAAGGATTGAGCCACAAAAACCATCTGAAAGTAAGCACCAAAGCCGGCCGCATGGTCTTGCATCATGAGCGTGATGGGCGTATCACCGTAGAGATGGGCTTACCACAATTTGCGCCAGCTGAGGTTCCCTTTAAAGCGAATAAAGAAGAGCTAACCTACATTTTACGCGAGCAAGACCAAACGATTTTGTGTGGGGTGATGGGTATAGGTAACCCGCACGCAGTTATTGAGGTGGATAACGTACAAACCGCCCCGGTAGCAACGCTTGGTCAGGCGCTGGCAACCCACGAGCGCTTTCCAGAAGGTGTGAATGTGGGCTTTATGCAGATAATCGCTCGTGATCGTGTGCGTTTGCGCGTGTTTGAGCGCGGCGTTGGCGAAACTCAAGCTTGTGGCAGTGGTGCTTGTGCCGCCGCCGTGATTGGTATGCGTCAAGGCAAATTAGATGAACAGGTTACAGTTGAGTTACCAGGTGGTAGCCTCTCAATTCGCTGGCAGTCAGGTCAAACCGTACGCATGACGGGCCCCGCGGAACATATTTATGATGGATATTTAAAGCTATGACAGGTGAGTTAATCAAGGATCCGAAAACATTAGTGGATGATACGCTGATCGCTGAATATTTGGCTGAAAATCCAGATTTTTTTGAGCGTCATCCGCAGTTGCTGCAGCACATGCGGCTACGCCATGAGCAACAAGGTACCGTAAGCCTGGTTGAGCGTCAGCAACAAGTATTGCGGCAGCGAGTTGGTCAGCTGGAAGATGATATTACCGAATTGATGATCACGGCTAAACGCAATGAGCAACTCTTTAATATCTACAGCGAGCTGTATATTGCTTTACTCGATTGTCACAGCTTGGCCGATATCATGAATTGTTTACAGGCTACCTTTGCCGAGCAGCTCAACATGCCGGCAGTGAGCTTGAAATTCTTCGCCAGCCCACTGCCCCTACCAGAGCAATTCACTTTTATTGCTGACACTCACAAACAGTTACTAAGTAAGCGTTTTAATGACACTAACTTGTACTTAGGTCGCCTCACTGAAAGTGAGCAACGGTTGCTGTTTCCTGAGCAAGCCATTGCTTCAGTGGCGCTACTGCTCTTGGGTGAACAAGGCGAATTAGGCATGCTGGCTATAGGCAATCAAGATGCCAGCCATTTTCAGCCAACCATGGATGCGGTGTTGATTAATCAATTACGCCATTTATTGAGTAAATTGCTGCCGCCTTTACTACAGCACCAAACGCAACCGGGCCAGGAATAATGCAACTCAGTGCGCTCAAACATCGGTTTATTCATCACTTAGCCGGCGAGCGCGGATTAGCTCAACATACGCTCAATAGTTACGACCGAATTTTGGTGGAAGACCTCAATAGTTTGGCTGAGCAACGGATTGAGCAAGCACAACAACTGCAATTACCAGTATTAGAGCGGTTATTCATTAGCTGGCGTCGCCGAGGGCTTGGTGACGCATCGCTAGCTTTACGGTTAGCCGCGTGGCGTACTTTTTGTGATTATTTGCTTCGCGAAGGTGAACTACAGGATAACCCGGCCAAACAACTGAAAGCTCCTCGTGCGGCCAAGCGACTGCCAAAGAACCTTGATATAGACAGCATTAGTCAGTTATTGCAACTACCACAAAATGAGCCTTTGGCGCTGCGTGATGCTGCCATTATGGAACTGCTGTACTCCAGTGGCATTCGTTTAGCTGAGTTGGTGGCACTAGATGTTGATGCCATTAATCCGCGCCATCGTGAGCTGCGGGTCTTTGGTAAAGGGAGTAAAACTCGGATTGTGCCTTACGGACGCTGCGCCGCAGCTGCACTTGAGCGCTGGTTGCCGGTACGGACACAGTGGCTGCAAGGCAATTTAACCGAGCTTGCTCTGTTTGTTACCCAGCGGCAAACACGAATGAGTCCGCGGACAGTGCAGCAGCGCTTGAACTACTGGGGCGAACAGCAAGGACTAAAAGGCTCATTGCATCCGCATAAGCTGCGTCATTCGTTTGCGTCGCATATGTTAGAATCAAGTGGTGACTTACGTGCTGTGCAAGAATTATTAGGGCACGCAAACTTAAGTACAACTCAGGTTTATACCCATTTGGATTTTCAGCATTTAGCCAAGGTCTATGACGGAGCCCACCCGCGCGCCCGCAAAAAGTAGTCATTCAAGTAAGGAATAAATAATGCAGTTTTATCGACGACTGTTACCTGTCGCAGCAGTTAGTTTTGATCTGGATGATACCCTCTATAACAACGTGCCAGTGATGCAACGCGCCGAGCAAGCCGTTCGAGATTATGTGGTACGTGAATTCCCTCAAACAGCTACCTGGCAGCCGCACGACTGGGCTCAATTACGCCAACAAATCATGCAACGCGATGTTCGTTTAGCCAGCGATATGACCCAACTTAGACTAACTGCTCTAGCCGCGGGGCTGGCGCACTTTGGCGTGCCAAGTGCAGAAGCAGAAGCGGGTGCTACTGCAGCGATGGCCGAGTTTATGCGGTATCGTAATTTGGTTGAAATTGATCCCCAAGTACATCAGTTACTGGCACAACTGAGTGCCAAGTTACCCGTAATTGCGATAAGCAATGGTAACGTGAACGTGACTGAGATTGGCCTAGCTCCTTATTTTCAATTGATACTGCAGCCCAATGCAGAGCTACGTGGAAAACCATTTACCGACATGTTTGAGGCCGCCGCTAGACAGTTTCCAGAACTACATCCGCAGCAGTGGTTGCACGTTGGTGATAGCCCCTACGCCGATGTTTTAGGGGCGCACCGAGCGGGTTGGCAAAGTGCCTGGTTTACCGGTGGGCTTGGTCAAGCTGAGCATTTGCGAGTGCTGCCAACGCTTGCTTATCAGCGCCTTGAAGACCTAACGCAGCATTTATTAAAGTAAGTTGCTTCGCTAAATAACTGGTTGCATATACAGTATTAGAAAACTAAACTGCCGCAAGCGCCAGTAATTTTCATTTTAATAGATACCTAAGCTCGGATAACTTTATGACTCAGCACCCTTTACTCGCCCAACTTAATGACAAGCAACAACAAGCAGTAGCTGCGCATGAGCGGCACATGCTAGTTCTTGCTGGCGCGGGGAGCGGTAAAACCCGGGTGCTGGTACACCGAATCGCTTGGTTGCTGCAAGAGCAGCGGGTATCGCCCCATAGCATCATGGCCGTTACTTTCACCAATAAAGCAGCCGCAGAAATGCGTGGACGGATTGAGCAGATTTTAGGTAATTCTGTACGCGCTATGTGGATCGGAACCTTCCACGGGCTAGCTCATCGTCTTTTACGCGCTCACTTTATGGACGCTAAGCTGCCGCAAAATTTCCAAATCCTTGATAGCGATGACCAGCAACGATTACTTAAACGTATCATTAAAAATAAAAACTTAGATGAAAAACGTTGGCCAGCTAAACAAGCCCAGTGGTTTATTAATGCCAAGAAGGACGAAGGATTACGTCCGCACCATTTGGATGGCTTTGATTTTAATGAGCGCACCTTTAAAGAGATCTATGAAGAATATCAAATAGCTTGTGACCGTGCGGGGCTGGTGGATTTTGCCGAGCTATTACTGCGAGCACATGAACTGCTGCGCGACAACGCTATTGTCCGGGAGCACTATCAGCGCCGCTTTCGGCATATTTTAGTGGACGAGTTTCAAGACACTAACTCGATTCAATACGCATGGATAAAGTTACTCTCAGGCGTTAGTAACAGCGCTGAAGCTACCAATTATGTCACCATTGTCGGCGATGATGATCAGTCTATTTATGGCTGGCGCGGTGCCAAAGTAGAAAACATTCAGCAGTTTTTACGAGACTATCCAAATGTACTAACCATCCGCTTAGAACAAAACTACCGTTCGTCCAATAATATTCTCCAGGCTGCCAACCAAGTGATTGCCAACAATAACGATCGCTTAGGTAAAGAATTATGGACCGAAGACGGAAGTGGTGATGCGATAGATCTTTATGCCGCTTTTAATGAGATGGACGAAGCACGCTATGTTGCCGGACAAATCGAGCAGTGGCATGAACAAGGCCATGCCCTGCAAGATGTCGCGATTTTGTATCGTAGTAATGCGCAATCACGGGTAATTGAAGAAGCTTTATTGCATGCGCGTATTCCCTACCGAATTTATGGCGGCTTGCGATTCTTTGATAGACAAGAAGTCAAAGATGCGCTGGCTTATTTGCGGCTGTTAGCCAGTCGCAACGATGATGCGGCACTAGAGCGTGTGATCAACACTCCCACGCGAGGTATCGGCGATAGAACCCTGGCTATTATCCGTGATGGGGCCCGAGCTCGTGGAACCACCATGTGGGATGCGGCCAAGCAATTGGTGCAGGAGAAGATTCTCAATGGTCGCGCCGGTAATGCCGTACAAGCGTTTTTAGATTTAATCGACCGATTGGAAGACGATGTCAGTGACTTTCCGTTAGGACGACAGGTCGATACTATTATCAAAAGCTCCGGTTTGATGGCGATGTATCAAGCTGAAAAAGGTGAGAAAGCTGAAACCCGGGTAGAAAACTTAAAAGAGTTAGTGAATGCCTGCGATAATTTCCATGCTTTTGATGAGCAAAACAACGATGAGAATATGACGCCGTTGAACAGCTTTTTGGCTCATGCAGCCCTTGAGTCAGGCGATGAGCAAGCGGAAGAACATCAGGATGCAGTGCAGTTAATGACTCTGCATAGTGCTAAGGGCTTAGAGTTTCCGTTAGTGTTTATGGTAGGGGTAGAAGAAGGCCTGTTTCCATCGCAACAGTCTTTGGATGAAAGCGGACGATTAGCTGAAGAGCGCCGGCTTATGTACGTTGGCATGACCCGCGCGATGCAAAAATTAGTGATTAGCTATGCTGAACAGCGACGTATTTATGGGCAAGAGTTCTTTCATAAAGTAAGCCGTTTTGTGGGTGAGATGCCTCCCGAAACCCTCCACCATGTTCGCTTACAAAGCCGAACTCAGCATCACAGCCCTGCGCTTGGCCGCTTTCATAGTGGAGCCAGCCACGAGACCTTTGAGCAAACGGGCTATGAGCTGGGGCAGCGCGTACGACATCCTAAATTTGGTGAGGGTACCGTGCTTAATTACGAAGGCGTAGGAGCCCAAAGCCGCATTCAAATTAACTTTGACGGTGTAGGCTCCAAATGGTTAATGACTGCCTATGCTCGTTTAGAGCGGTGTTGATGTACCAGTGAGTCAAAACTATACAGCGCCAGTGCAGCCCAAATAATGCCAAAGGTGACCAGTTTATCTGACGCTAACGGCTCGTGATAAACCCAGACAGCGAGAATAAACATCAGGCTTGGCCCTATGTATTGAAAAAAGCCTAAAGTGGAATAGCGGATCCGCTGTGCTGCTGCCGTAAAACAGAGCAGCGGCGCGGTAGTTACCACTCCTGCCGCTACCAGTAGACTGTTGATTTGCCAGCTATTGTCGAGCATGTTCACGTTATCTGATTGAGCGAAAAAGAGCATATAAACCAGTACGATAGGTAACAAGATCACAGTCTCTAGCCACAGCCCAGTAATAGAATCTATCGGAAGGCGCTTACGAATAGCACCGTAAATTGCAAAACTACTCGCTAAGATAAGAGCCACCCAAGGTACCGAACCAAACGATACCACTTGAATAAACACTCCAGTAAAAGCTAACCCTATTGCTACCAGCTGTAAGCGCCGCATCCGTTCGGCAAAAAACGCCATCCCGATAGCCACATTAAGCAATGGGTTAATGTAATAACCTAAGCTGGCATCTAAAATGTGGTCGTTGTTGATCGCCCAGATAAAAAGAAACCAATTACCGCCCAGTAAAAAGGTCGCAACAGTAAGACGCAACATGTGCTTGCGATTCTGTAACACGGGTTTGAGCCGGCCACCACGACGCAAGAGCAGAATAAGCGCTAACACCAGAACAAATGACCAAATAATACGATGGCTAACAATTTCTATCGCCGGCACACTCTCGAGGGCTTTGAAGTAAACCGGTGCAATGCCCCACATGGTATAAGCAGCAATAGCAAATAGCACGCCCTGGCGGCTACGTTGGGTGGTCTCAGTCATTATGGTCGGATCTCACGTTCGTGCGATTTTTAATCAGATGGTGGCGGAATATCACGGAAAAAGGCCTGTGCCGGTAGTGTTCAGCGACAGGGATGCATACAATAGAGCTATCGTTCATTGCCGTCAATTGGGGCCTTTATTTTGTCATCTTCTACGCTGTCACAACTTCTTGCCGAAGTGTTTGGTTACACCAAATTTCGCGAGGGCCAAGCGCAAGTGATGCAGGCGGTGCAAGAGGGGCATGATGCCTTAGTGCTGATGCCCACTGGGGGCGGTAAATCGCTGTGCTATCAATTGCCAGCGCTGGCTGCGGAAGGGTTGACGGTTGTTATTTCGCCGTTAATTTCACTGATGCAAGACCAAGTTGAGGCCCTTCACGCAATGGGGGTGGCCGCAGCCGCGTTGAATAACAGCCTCACCCCTGAGCAAAATGCAGAGATTTATCAACAGCTACAGCAGCAACGGATCAAGCTTTTATATGTAAGCCCTGAGCGCGTGATGCAGCCCTTTTTTATTAAACGGTTGCAAGAATGGCAGGTCGCCTTTGTAGCCATCGACGAGGCTCATTGTATCTCCCAGTGGGGTCATGATTTCCGTCCCGAGTATGGTCAGTTGGGGCAATTAAGAGAAGCTCTACCACAAGTGCCATTTATGGCACTTACAGCCACCGCCGATGCCGCCACCGAGGCAGACATTATTTCGCGGCTTCGGTTAAACCAGCCGGAAGTGTACAAAGGCTCGTTTGACCGCCCTAACATTCGTTACTTAGTGGAAGAAAAATTCAAGCCGTTCAAGCAGGTACGCGACTATATTGCACAGCAAAAAGGCGCTTCAGGCATTGTTTACTGTGGCAGCCGCAAAAAAGTAGAAGAGCTAGCTGAGATGTTGCAGCGAGACGGTTTGCGTGCAGCAGGCTATCACGCTCGCATGGACCATGATGAACGCGAACGGGTGCTACGTGGGTTTGTGCGTGACGATATTGATGTGGTTGTGGCAACCGTAGCTTTCGGTATGGGGATCAATAAACCCAACGTGCGGTTTGTGGTGCACTTTGACATACCGCGCAGTGTCGAGGGTTATTATCAAGAAACCGGACGAGCCGGACGTGATGGCTTACCCGCTGAAGCGATGCTGTTGTATGCACCAAGTGATGCGGGCTGGATTCGCTCAGTGATTAATGATCATCCGGATGAAGATCGCAAGCGGGTAGAGACTCATAAATTCCTCGCCATGCAAGCTATGGCTGAAGCACAAACTTGTCGGCGCTTGGTGCTGCTAAATTACTTTAACGAATACCGTGATAAGCCCTGCAATAACTGTGATATTTGTTTAGATCCACCACGTCAATACGATGGGACAGTGGACGCACAAAAGGTACTTTCGTGTGTTTATCGAGTGCAGCAAAGCTTTGGTTCTACTCATGTCATCGACGTACTGCGCGGAAGCAAGTCACAGCGGTTGATGGATCTTGGGCATGACAAGCTCTCTACCTACGGCATAGGTGCCGAGCATAGCCAAGAGTACTGGCAAGCTATTATTCGACAACTGGTGCATCGAGGTTTATTAGTCCAGAACGTGCAACAGTATGGCGTGCTGCAACTTACTGAAGCTGCACGTCCCGTTTTACGTGGTGAAATTGCCCTACAATTAGCTGAACCAAGAATCAACTTGGCCACGAGTAAGCCACGAGTGGCTGATAGAGGCGATTATGACAAAGTCTTGTTCCGACGCTTACGCGCACTTCGTAAAACAATTGCTGATACCGAAGGGTTGGCACCTTATATGGTCTTTAATGATAATAGCTTGGTCGAAATGGCGATAGAATACCCCACCACGGCTGGCGCTATGCTCAACATAAGTGGGGTGGGTCATAAGAAGCTAGAGCGCTATGGCGATGAGTTTATTGCTGCCATTACCGCCTATCTAGATGCTGATGATGAACCTATCAGTCGCTTTTAGTTAGACGGCTGGCGCCATATAAAAATGCCACAACTCTATCATCACAGGCACCACAGAAAGCACTAAGATAAGCGCCATAGTGATATTGAACAGACGTTGCATCAGCGGGTTGGTCAGCACTTTACGTAAGAGCGAACCAAAGACCAGCCAAATACCCACGCAGGGAAATGCCATCAATAAAAACGCCAAAGTAATAGCCAATACTTCCATGAACGGAGAGCCTTGCACCGTAGTAAAGGCTGCAACGGCACCGGTGGCCATCACCCAAGCTTTCGCATTAACCCATTGAAACAACACTGCCTGCCAAAAACTGAAAGGTTTTTTCTCACCACGTTTGATAGCTTGTGGCTCGGCACTAGCAATATGCCAAGCTAACCAAATGAGATAAAGCACGCCTAGCACTTTAATCAATTGGTGCAGATTAGGGAACTTATCAAAAATCACCCCAAAGCCAAGCCCAACTAAGAGCACCATCAATGGGAAGCCAAAACAAATGCCAAGAAAGTGCGGCATACTAGCTTTAATGCCATAGTTCATGCCCGAAGACATGATCATCACATTATTTGGGCCGGGAGTGATGGTTGTAGAAAAGGCAAAAAATAAGACGGCGATGAAAATTTCAAACATAGTCCGTGTGCAATCTAGTCATGGATGATGCTGTCATTTAATAGTAGTTTGCCAATAAAGCCAAGATCCCAAGCATGAATTTAGACTATTCTTGCTCCACGAGCGTCATCCTCTCGCATGAGCTTGACGACAACCGCATGCGAGGTACTATAAAGTTGAGCCCTCATGATGAACAAGGACCCAAATGAGCCAGGACAATCATTGGCAGATTATTAAGCTTGCTGAATTTGAGCGACCAAGTGCTCCAGCAAGCACACGGATTGAGCAATTGGTGCAGCACTTGCGCAATCTTTTTCCTAGCTCAGAGCAAGGTACAGAAGAATCTGAGGCAAAAGACTTTCCCGGCTACCGTGATTTTGACCTAGCGCCGGCCGCTGATGCGCTAGATGAGGCGTGGCAAGAATGGCTGGCTAGCGACGGCACTGGGGTGAAGTTTTTGGTGAGCCCACCTTTTAGTGGCACCGCGGCAATTACTCGAGCGTGGGCAGAGCGTCACCAGTTACCCGTTTTACAAGCTCCGGAGGCTGAACTCTTTGCCGGTGTTGATATCAAGGCCTGGTGGCAACCGCAAGCAGCACCCGTGTGGGTGATTGATCATTTGGCTGATTATTGGCAGCGACAAACCAATGGCTTAGCTTTTATCCGTGCCCTGCTACCTAAGTTAATGCGCGGCGAGTTAGGCAAGGGAATCGTTGTGTGTGATAGCTGGAGCTTTGCCTTTCTACAGCGTGCTTGGCCAGTACATTTGCCACAGGTGTATTGCTTTTCAGCCGCAACAGAAGCGTTGCTGCAGCAAGTAGGTATTCAGGCACCGAGTAAACAACTGCGCGCATTGGCAGCACGAGCCATGGGAAACGTTGGGTTAGCACTAGCCTTATGGGCCGTGACACAAGATGATGCTAAAGATTTACCAGCGATGCCAGCTGATTGCGGTGATGCCAGTGCTTTTGTTCTATATGCACTGCTTCTTCACAACGGTTTGAGTGGAGAAGCCTTGCAAAGCGTCCTTCCTACGTTGGCGGCAGACCAGCTGGATGTGCAGCTACTGCAATTACAGCAAGCTGATCTGGTCGAGTGCAATCAAGGTAAGTGGGAAGTTACTGTTTATGGTTATTTAGCCGCGCGTGACTTTCTTAATAGTCGTGGTTATTTCATGGATGCGTTTTAACTGCAAACGAGCATCCGCAATGGGTCGAACAGGATAATCTAACTCATGGAAACCGATAAAATACTGGGGCTCTTTAAGACAGTAACGAGTGCCGCTGTGATAGAAATTGCGATAGTGATTGCTGTCGCAGTGGCTATTATTTGGCTGAGCCAGCGTCTCTTACCTTGGTTAGCAAACCATTTACATGGTAAGCAGCGGCTGTTTGTTTTAGCTATGATCCCAACCCTTCGGGTGGTGGTTTTCATCTTAGCGGCCTTGTGGATAGTGCCCATGGTAATTGAAACCACCGTACAAAACATGGTGGCGATATTAGGCGCAGCTGGGCTCGCCATAGGGTTTGCACTTAAAGATTACGTGAGTAGCTTAATTGCCGGTATTGTCGCAGTTTACGAATTACCTTATCGTCCGGGCGACTGGATTGAGGTTGATGGTACTTACGGTGAAGTAAAACACATTGGTATGCGAGCTGTAGAAATGGTGACGCCTGATGATACCGTGGTGTTTGTGCCTCATTTAAAATTATGGAATAGCCTGATCCATAACGCGAACAATGGCGGCCCCAGCCTGATGGTGGTTACCGACTTCTATTTAGCCGCTAATCATGATGCGCATCAGGTTAAACAGCTGCTTGAAGATGTTGCTCTTACCAGTCCTTATGTGCAACTGAAGCAACCGATTGTGGTGATCATTCTTGAGAAGCCGTGGGGCACTCACTACCGTTTAAAAGCTTATCCGATAGATCCGCGGCAACAATTCCAGTTTATGACAGATTTAACGGCGCGTGGCAAAGCTTGCCTACGCGCGTTAAATATTGAGTTTGCTAACCTGTCACCAGAGCACGCTGTTCAGGTAACCCCATAGATAACACGTAGGGTAATGACACCTGTTGGCGTGCGCTAAACTCGGCTTTGCTGTCCAAGCCTTGCCAGTTAATTTCGATGAGCGCTTGCGCCACAGCACCACCAAGCCCTGCGCCTGGGCCTAACAGGATAAAGTGGTCAGGGGCAAACTCTTTCGCGGCTGTTTGTATCGCTTTGCTAAAATCGTAGGTTTCGGTGACTTGGTGCCCCAGTGTGTATTGCTGTAATGCTGCTTGATGAGTTACATGGGCAGGCCAGATCTGGCCGCGACCATCAATCAAGGGCGTTTGTGGAGCATGAAAAGCCGCTGCTGGCCATTCAGCTAAAGCCTGTTGCGATGCCTGTTGCATAAAATGAGTATGAAATGCGGCGTGGCCTGGTAAGAGCATAGGGAAGCGTTCATCTAATCGAGGTAAAGCCGCCATAGCAGCACTGCAAGCAGCCTCGGAACCAGCTAACACGGCATAGCCACCGTACTTTATCGACATCTTTAAATCACCGGCAAAACGCTCTAACTGCTGCGCTACTGCTGCTTGCTTGGCGGCACAAGGTCGCCACTGCTCATCGACGACAGGATAAATAAATTGCGCCCCAGCACCGCCAGCAGTTAACTGCGCCATGCGCGTTACTAAGCGTGTGCTGGTATTTATGTTCCAGCTTTCGGCGCAGGCCATGGCGGTATACCAGCCCATTGAATTACCGGTGATAGCCACAACCTCAAACTTATCGGTATTAAGCGCTTGATAGTCTAAATAGCCACCGGCATAAATCAGTGCCGCCGCATGCTCCGGGCGCTGATGAAGCGAGCTTTTAAACAACGGCGCTTGGTCTAATTCGCTGACAGTTGCTAGATTGAGTTCGGTGCGGGTGTGATCGATTTGCGCCAAGGTAGATTGTAAAGCTGCAGGTAAGGCGTTGCTAATAGAGCCAAGCTCTGGCTTGTTGTAGGTACCACGGCCCGGACAAACAACGACGGCCGTTTTGCGTGAACTAGTCATGATGTTGCTCCAGCATAGCTAAGGCTTGAGTCACGATATCGGTGCACGAAGGCAATACGGTGTAGGCCGCTGCCCCTAATGGGATAAAGCTGTCAGCAGCGTTAAGACGCTTGATATGAAAACTTCCTGGCTGATGTTCGTGCAGGGCTGTGAATAACTCTTCGCTTAATGACCCGCGACTACGACATTCATCCACAATCAGCACCTTTTTGCAGCCGTCTAGTGCAGCTATGATTTTATCTACGTGCAGAGGTACCAAGCACCTTAGATCAAGAACCCGAACCGAGTGCCCTGCTGCTGCAAGCTTGGCTTCAGCTTGACGGCTTAGATAGTAGCCGTTGCCGTAAGAAATAATAGCCAACTCGAGACCGTCTCCAAACACGGCTGGCTCGCCTAACTCTGGCACAGGATGCTGCGGATCAGGGTAATCACTTAGCCAGCCATTATCACCCACTTGATGTAGATCGCGAGTCATATACAGAGCAATGGGTTCTAGCATGATCACCACTCGCTGTTCACGAGCTGCAAGTTGCACCGCTTGTCGCATTAATAATGCGCCATCACGGCCATGACTAGGGCACAACAAGATGATCCCTGGAATATCCCGAAACACCGCAAACGAATTATCGTTATGAAAATGACCACCAAAACCGCGTTGATAAGCTAAGCCAGCAATTCGGATCACCATGGGGTTGGTATACTGACCACTGGAGAAGAAAGATAAGGTGGCGGCCTCGCCCCTAATTTGGTCTTCAGCATTATGCACATAAGCCAAAAATTGAATTTCTGGCATCGCAATAAAGCCTTGTTGCGCCATACCTATGGCCAACCCGAGAATACTTTGTTCATCAAGCACGGTGTTAAGGACGCGATTGGGGCCAAAAGCTTCCATCAGATGCTGAGTGACGTGGTAAACACCGCCTTTTTTAGCGATATCTTCGCCGCACATCACGATATTAGAGTATTGCGCCATTAAATCATGTAACGCCCAATTGATTTGTTTAGCTAAATGCTGGGGTTTGCCGACATTATGTTTGTCCCACTGAAATAGCGCTTGGCGCTGTTCGGCCGACGCTGGTTTTGGCAGCGCTTGCGACCGTGCTGGAGGCACAATGCTGGCCATCACTTCAGCGGCAGAATTGAGTTTAGGTCGTTGGCTTGCTTGCACCGCAATACGCGCAATACGTTGTTGCTGCGTTTGAATAAATGCACCGAGTTGATGCGGATCGAGTAATCCTCGACTAAGTATCGCGGCACAGCTATGCAGTAACGGGTCTCGCTCTTGGTCTAGCGCAATTTCTTGCTTGCTGCGATAAGCAACTTCGGCATCGGCGCCCGCATGCCCAAACAAGCGTACTGTGCGTAAATGCAAGATGGCAGGTTTGCGCTTGTTGCGTACGTAATCGGCCGCGGCCTGAGCCACCAAATAGGTTTCGGCAAGGTTGCTGCCATCAGCACTGAAATATTTAAGGGCTGGGCGCTGACTTAACTGCTGTTGAATCCATCCTCTGGGAGTGTGGGTGGAAATTCCCAAGCCATTGTCCTCACAGACCAGTAGCAGAGGCATCGGAATTTGCTGATAAGCGGCCCAGCTGGCCGAATTGATCGCCCCTAAAGCGGTAGAATGATTCGCCGAGGCATCCCCAAAACTACAAACCGCGATAGCATCATGAGGCCATGTGCCTTGGTGCGCTAAGCGTTTACTCAAGCCCAATGCAAAAGCGGTACCCATCGCCTTCGGTACATGCGATGCGATGGTACTTGTTTGCGGTGGTACGTTGAGATGCAAACTGCCAAGCACTTTATGACGACCGCCAGCAATAGGTTCATCAGCGGCTGCGGCAAAGCTGAGTAGCATGTCGTACAACGGAGTGGAGCCCGGTGCTTGCTTGGCGCGCTGAATAAAAAACGCACCGCTGCGATAATGTAAAAAGGCCGGGTCGGTAACCCGCAAAGCTTTCGCAACGGCAGCATTGCCTTCGTGGCCGGCGCTACCAATGGTATAGAAGCTCTGGCCCGCAGCTTGCATTAAGCGAGACTGTAAATCTAATAAACGACTACTAAGCTGCGAATCAAATAAATCATACAGCTCGGCGTCACTCAACACACCACCAGCGGCGTGCGCCTGTGGCAGGTGGCCCTGCTCAATGCGCTGCAACAGTTCCGAGAGCCAGGGGTGCATAGCAGCCCGTGGCATGGTCTCTGAGGTCGACATGCAATTCTCCTACGCGTTACTATGGCTAGCTTGAATGAGTTGGTTAAGCGAACGCTTGTAACCCAGTTTGGGCGCGGCCAAGAATTAACGCATGCACATCGTGCGTACCTTCGTAGGTATTAACAGCTTCTAAGTTCATCACGTGACGAATCACATGGTATTCATCAGCAATACCATTGCCGCCATGCATATCACGAGCAACCCGGGCAATATCTAATGCCTTGCCACAAGAGTTACGCTTGATGAGCGAGATAGTTTCTGGTGGAAGCTGATCTAAATCCATCAAACGGCCAGCTTGCAGGCAGGACAACAGACCAATACTAATTTCAGTTTGCATATCTGCCAGCTTCTTCTGAATCAGTTGGGTAGCTGCAAGTGGACGATTAAACTGATGCCGGTCTAGGGTGTATTGGCGTGCGGCGTGCCAACAAAATTCAGCGGCACCTAAACTCCCCCATGCAATCCCATAGCGAGCTTTGTTGAGACACCCGAAAGGCCCTTTGAGACCGCTTACATTTGGTAGTAAGGCATCTTCGCCAACCTCCACATTATCCATCACAATTTCACCAGTGATGGAGGCGCGCAGTGAGAATTTACCTTCTATTTTGGGTGCAGAAAGGCCTTTCATACCTTTTTCTAAAACAAAGCCGCGAATCTCACCATCTAACTTGGCCCATACCACAAAGACATCTGCGATAGGGGAGTTCGTGATCCACATCTTGCTGCCTTTAAGCACATAACCGCCATCAATTTTCTTGGCAGTAGTGCGCATGCTAGCCGGATCTGAACCCGCGTCTGGCTCAGTTAAACCAAAACAACCGACCCACTCACCACTGGCGAGCTTGGGTAAGTACTTCATTCGTTGTTGTTCGGTTCCGTAAGCATAAATCGGGTGCATGACCAAACTCGATTGTACGCTCATCGCGCTACGATAGCCGCTATCGACGCGTTCTACTTCGCGGGCAATAAGACCATAACAAACGTAGTTAACTTCAGCGCAACCGTACTTTTCTGGCAAAGTAGCACCAAGCAAACCTAACTCGCCTAGTTCGTTCATAATCTCGCGGTCAAACCGTTCTTCGCGATTAGCAGTCAGTACCCGCGGCATAAGGCGCTCTTGACAATATTGGTGAGCAGTATCGCGAATCATGCGTTCTTCTTCAGTCAGCATGCTAGAAAATTGAAACGGGTCTTGCCAGTCAAAAGGAAAACGTGCCATGGAGAATCCTCTGTATTAATGCAAATTGGATAATAGCTATTAGATATTCGAGCTGCGCTATCAACCAATAGCCAATGTCTAATAGCTAATATCGCTCTTGTTCTTATTTCATAGGCTTCACTTTACTCCGGTTTGCTGTAAAGTTAAATCATATAAAATCTACATCAGGTATAGTTAATAACTATGGATTTGCGCCAACTCAATTATTTTGTGGCTGTCTATGAAAATGGCAGTATTAGCGCCGCTGCGCGGGTTTGTAATGTGGCTCAGCCGAGTCTCTCAAAAGCCTTACAACAACTAGAGGATGAACTAGGCGTTGCATTATTTGCGCGGCAATCACGAGGTGTCACCCCCACCGAGGATGGTGAGCGGTTATATGGTCATGCCGGGCGTATGCTTAGTCAGATGCAATCTTTGCGCGCGTCTTTTCGGCAAAGTGTGAAGCGCGTTCAGTTTCGTTTAGGCTTAATTCGCGCGCTTGGGGTAGAACGAATGAGCCAGCTATTAAGAGAGTTCAGTGCCGGGGTTGAGGGTTTAGAGTTGCATCTTGTTGAACCAGAAGATGAAGGGGATGCTCGTATTATCACACCCAAAATGCTGAAAGCGGGCGAGCAATTTCTACCCATTTGGACTGATAACTTTTTGGTGGCGTTACCTGCCGGACACCCGTTGGGGTTAAAAAGCTCCTTAGATTTGGCTGATTTTGATCAACTGGCACTCATTAAGCGCACCCCATGTGATGCGTGGTCACAGTTGTATCCAGAGTTGATAAGAAATGGCATCCAACCGGATATTCGAGCAGATATTCACACCATTGAATATGCATTAGGATTGGTTTCTGCAGGTGTTGGAGTCGCACTAGTGCCAGATTTTGAGGCGTTACGTGAACGTCAGGATGTGATCTTACGACCGCTGCAAGGTTTAACATTACAGCGCACTATTGGTTTAGCTTATCCACGCTCTAAATCAGGACAACCGGCTTTAGAATGGCTGCGCACTTTATGCCAGCAACGCAGTCACGACCTACAATAAGCACCAACCAAGAAAAAATGGCAACCGAGAGGTTGCCATTTTGACCAGTGCTAGAGCCAGGCTAATTAGGCACCAGCACCATGCATTCTATGGGGCAGACTGGAATGCAGGCTGGCTCATCATAAAAGCCTTCGCATTCAGTACATTTTTCAACATCAACCAGATAATGTTCTGGGCCCATAGCGATGGCTTCGTTAGGGCACTCGGGTACACACATGTCACAGTTAATGCAGTCACTTTCAATGAGCACCGGCATTTTTAACCTCCACATTGAGATCAACAACAGGAATCGTCTGCTGGGGTTTAACCGCAGCAACTTTGATAAGCATCGCAAATGGAGCATCTGCTTCGCTTAACGCGCATGGCAAGCCAATAGTAACTTGACGACTGGCACCCGCGGCGCGAACCAAATCAATGCCCTGATTATCTTGCATGCTGGACAAGGTAAATTGGATATTGCCAGAAGGCTTCATCAAGATGATAGTGTCGCCTATAGCAAATGCATTTTTCACCTCGACATAAGCTTGGGTGCCACTACTACGGATAATCTCACCCACTAATAGCTGCTCACCTAAGCTATGACTGGTGTCGTAATTTTGGGTATCACTGGGTACATGGCGGCGTAAAAAGCCTTCGGTAAAGCCGCGGTTGGCCATGCCATCTAGCTCGTTAAGTAACGCCCGGTTAAAAGGCTTACCAGCAACAGCATCATCGATAGCTTGGCGATAAATTTGTGCAGTACGAGCTACATAATAAGGCGACTTGGTACGGCCTTCGATTTTCAACGAATGCACTCCCATGTGGGTGAGTGCCTCGACATGCTCGATACCCCGTAAATCTTTTGAATTCATAATGTAGGTGCCGTGAATATCCTCATCCATCAGCATGTATTCGCCCGGGCGCTGGGGCTCAGTTAATAATACCGGCTTATCAATCGGATTAAACTGGCCGACGGCATCTTCTTCAGCATCATGCACTTGGTAGGGCCAGCGACACGAGTTGGTGCAAGCACCTTGATTAGGGTCTCGTTTATTGAAATAGCCCGACAGCAAGCAACGGCCGGAATAGGCCATACACAATGCGCCGTGCACAAAAACTTCAATTTCCATCTCGGGGCAGCGCTGCCTAATTTCGGCAATTTCTCGTACTTCGAGTTCACGAGACAGAATGACCCGTTCAATGCCTTGTTGTTGCCAGAACTTAACTGCCGCCCAGTTGACGGTATTGGCTTGTACACTTAGGTGTAATGCTTGGTGCGGGTAATGCTCTCTTAGCAGCATCACGATGCCAGGGTCTGAAACGATCAAAGCATCCGGCTGTAACGCCACCACTGGCGCCATGTCTTCTACAAATCGGGTAAGCTTAGCGTTATGAGGAGCAATGTTGACTACCACATAGAACTTCTTGTTTAAGGCATGTGCTTCAGCAATACCGAGCGCAAGATTAGCGAGATCGAACTCGTTATTACGCACGCGTAAACTATATCTTGGTTGGCCGGCATAAACGGCATCGGCGCCATAGGCAAAGGCCAGACGCATGGCTTTTAGGCTGCCAGCGGGCGAAAGAAGTTCAGGGCTTGTCATGATGGTCATTGCTCTTACTACAAGGTACATGGCATCTAAGCGAGAGCTTAGATGGATTATTAAGAGGCTGCGGTGCGCAGCCGCTCATGTTACAAATAAAACCCCAGACAAAACTTGATCGGCATCAATCTTTGCTGGAGTTTGCTCAGGTTCTAACTAGCTTAAGCGTCGTGGTTTACCATCCACACTGCCGCTTCTACCCGCGACCGTAAACCTAGCTTTTTCAGCAAGTGCTTCACGTGTACTTTAACGGTACCGTCAGAAATATCTAACTCACGAGCAATCACCTTGTTGCTCATGCCTTTAGCGATGAGTTTTAAAATTTCTTGTTCGCGATTGGTGAGGCTATCGTACTTGCTCGCAGAAGGTGCTGAGGGACGTCGCAAGGCGGTTGCTAAAACTTCGGTAATAGCCTCACTAAGCACCATTTTGCCTTCAATAGCGCGTTGAATTTGTTCTAATAATAACTCCGGGTCCATATCTTTTAATAAGTAGCCATCGGCCCCGTTAGTTATCGCCGTAACTACATCTTCATCGGCATCAGATACAGTGAGCATGACGATCCGCGAGGTCACTCCGTTATCGCGCATCCGCTTGAGGGTTTCTAATCCATCCATACCTTGCATGTTCAAATCAAGGATAATCAAATCCGGATCAATTTCTTCGGCTAACTCTAGTGCTTCTGCACCGCTGCTACATTCAGCTACAACCTCTAAGCCGTCTTCAAGCGAAATCAGTTGTTTGAGCCCTTTACGCAAAAGTGGGTGATCGTCCACAAGCATAATGCTAGCTGGAGTATCAGACATGAGTTGCTCCTTTAATGTCTTATGATGATAAGCGTCAATATTTTATAGGGGGTATTTTTGCACAATGTAGCCCCGTTAGCCAAAGCTTAGCACCTTATTAACCCTTTGGGGGTAGTTTTAACTGCCTCTTTTGCATTGCTATTTATCCCCCTCGCTAAATTGTTTATTTGGCGGTGCTCACGCATAGTTACTAGCATAGCTGAGGAGTAACATGTGAACACCATTCGACTTTCGCCAACCATCGACAAACTCACCGCAATCAATCTAATTGTGGGGATGACCTTGTGGCTAAGTTGGAGTGTCTTGGTGGTGCAGCTCCATGCAGTAACGGTTCATTTGAGCTATGCACAGCTATACAGTTTGCTGGCAGCAGCCGGGAGCGGTGCTTGTGTGTTTCAGTTTGTTTTTTTATGGCTGGGTGAGCGCAGTATGCATAAGCGCTTTATTCAAGTAGGTTCAGTACTGTTATTGATACCGGCAATTGGACTTACGTGGCAGCTAAGTGTGGCGGAGATTGCGATTGAGCAACTGTATGTGTTGGCCTTTCTTTCTGGCTTAGGTGGCGCCCAATTTATTGCCTTACAACCTGCTGCAGGTGCACGGATTGAGAAGAGCTCACTTGGCTGGGTGCTAGCGGTTAACGCAGGGATCGGTGGGGTCGGGATTGTGTTGGCACAAACCCTACTACCGTTGCTTAGCGGTATCAACTGGCTAGGTGATTGGGCGGCTTCTCCTTGGTTCACTCATCAAACAAGTGGTGATATTGTCGGGGTGTTACCGCCGAGTACGCCCCTATGGCTTGCCAACACGGGCTGGTTATTGGTGGTGGCAGTGATTGCAACAAGCCTGTATTCGTTAGGGCAGCGCCGTGCTCGAGGAGCTCAGGCTATGCCTAGCCCCTCAGGGCATCCCCCCAGCGCTGAGCCTGTTGTTACCAACACCCAACCGCCGATGCTAGGGCGCATTCTAAAGAACCGTCACACTTGGTTGATGACTTTATTCTACGTGATGGCCTTTGGTTCCTTTATTGGCTTTGCGATGACACTACCCTTAAGCCTTGAAACCTTTAGTGCTAACTACACACCAAGTGCCCTAACGTATGCTTGGATTGGGCCACTCTTAGGAGTGCTGGCGCGACCTTTTGGTGGCTGGTTGGCTGACCAGTACGGTGGCGCCAAAGTCTTGGTGGTGTGTGCTTTAGTGATGGCTATGGCTTGCTTGAGTGCCGCTTACATGACCGCAGCAGCCCTGCAAAGTAGGGTTCCTGAAGAGTGGTTCTTACCCTACCTGCTGGTCTTTTTGGTGATTTTTATTGCAGCCGGAGCGGCTAGCAGTGCGGTCTTTAAAACCGCCAGCGTGGTGCTGCCATTAGAGCAGTTACCATTAGCATTGCGTTGGCTTACTGCCGTGGCAACCGCTGGCGCTATCTACATACCGGCTCTGTGGTACATCAATTTGAGCCAAGCCCATGGCGCCAATACGCTGGTGGCCTTTGCACTTTTTTACGTGCTGTGTGCGGCACTGGTTAGTTGGATGTATCTGCGCCGGCGTAGCGAGTTCTATAATCCTTAAACAGTTGCTTCACGCTCTAACAGGTATTGCGGCACAAAACTAAAATAGACTCCAGTACCACCCTCAGAACGGCGTTTTATTTCAATGGTGCCACCTAGATGACGGCTACGCTCTTGCATGATAGCAAGCCCGTAATGATTCATTTTCTCGGCCTGATCGGGAATACCTACACCATTATCTTCAATGCATAATTCAATTCGCTGATCCTGCTGGCTTAGCTGTACCACCACATCTGTGCCTTGACTGTGGTGAATGGCGTTCTGACAGGCTTCACGAATAATTTGCAGCAAATGAATTTCTTCATGCGGTACCAAGGGCGTATTCTCTAACTGATAGTTCAGCCTGAAGGACAGATCAGACTGCTCACTAAATTGATTGATAGTTGTTTGCAGGGCGTGCAACAGCCCCGCACCATCTACTTTGAGGCGGAAAGTGGTTAGCAATTCGCGTAACTGCCGATAAGCCGCATTAAGCCCTTGTTTAAGCTCTTCTGCAACATCATCAATCACTTCTTTATTATCTTTCTCAATGGCTTTGTTGAGTCGTGTTACCTGAATTTTCAAATAAGATAAAGCTTGCGCAAGAGAGTCGTGCAGCTCACGCGCAATCACCGTACGCTCCTGGATAAGGGCGAGGCGCCGTACTTGCTCTTCTTCTTGTTTCAGGCTTAGGGCAATGGCCAGTTGGTCGGCAACTGACTGTAGCAACTGTTGTTGCCAATCGTTAAGTTGCTCGCTAAGGCTACAACGAGCTACCAAGACCCCGTAATTTTGTTGTTCGCGCTCAATGCTAAAGCGATAAATGCGCTGGTTGTTCTGGATACTCACTCCGGCCCCAGCATTCACACACTGGCTACAATCAACCCCTTCGCAAGGATCTTCTGGGGCGCCAGTAGGCTGCACCTGTAAATAGGGTTTATTGCCTGCCTCGGTAATTAAGCAAAGCTCGAGGTCTTCAACCTCAGAGGCGCGCTTTAACCCTTCAACAATGGTGGTAAAGTCGTGATAACCAGGTGAATGCTCGATGATCATTCGCGCGGTGTCGTACAAAAACTGCAAGCGCACATTGCTTTGAGAAATGGCCCGAGTTTGTTCATCGACACGTTTCTCGAGGTTACCATACATGTAACCCACAGCTTCGTTCATTTTATTCAAGGTGCCCGAGAGCACGCCTAGCTCATCACGCATGGGATGATTCACGCGGGCGGTAAAATCGCCCTGACCAATTCTTTTGGCGGCGAGAGTTAAAACCTCTAATGGATACTTAACGCGGGTGCGTAACCAATAGAAAATAACCAGCGCTAAACCAATGCTAGAAAACAACGAGAGCACCTGAATTAATCGAATAGAACGTATGCGCTGCTCGGCATCTTGTTGAATGGCGGTAACAAAGCGATTAATTTGGTCTATTTGCGGCAAGATCTGTTGTTGTAAATTAGCACTGGTGACCACGCCATCGGCTATTTGCTGCTGAAATTGCTGCCAACTGGTTCGAGTTTGCGTATATAAGGTTGCTAAATCAGACTCACTATGGCTAAAACGGTTAAAGACTTGATGATGCCAACTTTGTTCAAATTCGGCTTGCATGGCCGCTGCTGCAGCACTATCAGCATCATGCAATTGATGCCAGCTGTATTGATACGCTTGGTAGCGCAATGAGCCTGCAATATTTATGGCTAAGGCATCTTGATCTGCTTTTTCTGAGAGCCAATACGAAGCCAACAGAGTAACTACGGTAAGCGCCACCATAAAACTCAAAGCAAAACCAATGCGTGTCACAATAGATGAATTAGGCATAGACAATTAGGAGTCAAACTCTTAGGTTGATTTAAACAGATGCGTTAGTGTACCTCGGATAGCAACTGAACAACAATCAACCATAAAAAAAGCGGCAACACCTAAGTGCCACCGCTTTTAACGTCACCTTTAATTTCAGGCTGTGATTAAGCTATATGCTGTTGTTCACGTGAGCTTTTATCAAACCACAAGCCATACACAACTTGCCAGCTGATAGCAAAAGCACCAATAATGAAGACCACGTCGCCAACAGTGCGCACCCAACGCAGACCCTCTAGCAACGGCTGTTGCATAAAGGCTTCGCTACGTGCATACCATAAACCTTCAGACGCTGATGCATAGAACTGGATGAAGCCAACTGGCAGTAAGCTAGTAAATAGCATCATGCCAAGGCCAATGTTCATCCACCAGAACGCAGTAGTCATCAGTTTATCGTTAAATTGCAGGTTTGGACGAATGTAGCGCAAGATAAGTAAAACAAAACCTAGCGCTAAGAAGCCATACACCCCAAACAAGGCCGCGTGAGCGTGAGTTGGTGTGGTGTTCAAACCTTGAATATAGTACAGCGAGATAGGTGGGTTAATCATGAAACCTAACACGCCAGCACCTAACATGTTCCAGAAGGCTACCGCAACAAAGCACATGAGTGGCCATTTAATGCGTTGCATCCACTCGGCTTTGCGTTGCAAGCTCCAGTTTTCCCAGGCTTCGTAGCCCAAGACAATCAAGGGAACGACTTCTAGCGCAGAGAAAGTTGCACCAACGGCCATCACGGGAGTGGTGGTACCGGAAAAGTACAAGTGGTGGAAAGTACCAGGTACACCACCAAGCATAAATAACGAGGCTGACGCTAAGGTGGCCGTAGTAGCCATTTTTCTAGAAACCAAGCCCATGCTATGGAAAATAAAGGCTAGGGCCGCGGTGGCGAATACTTCAAAGAAGCCTTCTACCCACAAGTGCACGATCCACCAGCGCCAGTATTCCATCACTGATAAGTGAGTACGTTCGCCATAGAAGAAGCCAGCGCCGTAGAACAGGCCAATAGCAACAACAGATGCGGTGAGTAGTGCTAATAAGTTCTTGTCGCCTGGTTGACGAAGAGCGTGGAAGACACCGCGCATCATCAACACTAACCAGAACACGATACCTAAGAATTTACCAATCTGCCATGCACGACCGAGGTCGACGTATTCATAACCTTGGTGACCCCACCAGAAGCTTAAGTGCTCAGGCATAATTTGAGCAATAGAGAGGAAGTTACCAATAAAGGTACCAGCAACCACTACAACTAACGCCCAAAATAGTAGGTCGACTCCTAGTTTTTGATACTTAGGATCTTTACCACCATTAATGATAGGTGCTAAGAATAAGCCAGCAGCTAAGAAGCCAGTAGCAATCCAGAACATGGCCGCTTGTAAGTGCCAAGTACGCACTAGCGAGTAGGGCAACCACTCAGACACGTTAATACCATAGAATTCTTGACCTTCTACAGTGTAGTGAGCAGTAAAGCCACCTAACAAAACTTGTAAAGCAAACAACGCCACGACGATAAAGCAATATTTACCTAGTGCTTTTTGTGATGGTGTAAGTTTGAAGGTAGTGATTGGATCTTGCTTAGGAATCTCAATTTCTTCTTCATCGTGGTCGCGCAAGAAAGCCCAACCCCAAATCAAAGCACCGATACCAGCAATCAGTAAAATCACACTAATAATAGACCAAATGATATTCTCAGCACTTGGCTTATTATCAATAAGCGGCTCATGCGGCCAGTTATTGGTGTAGGTGACATTGCTATCAGGGCGTTCAGTAGCGGCTGACCAAGCAGTCCAGAAAAAGAACTCAGTCATGCGCTCGCGTCGCTCAAGGCTCGGCAAGGTGTTCTCTTTCATTGCATAGCTTTCGCGCGTGCTTTGTAGCTCAGGAGCATCGCTGAATAAGCGAATATAATAATCCGCTACGTCATTGATGGCTGCTACTCGAGTCTCACTTAGTAGCACCGTATCAGTTGCAGCATCGTAGGTGTTGGTACGATATTCCTGTTTTAACGCAAATTGCAGAGCATTTTGCTCAGCTGGGCTCAAGCTGTCGTAGCTCATGCCGTAATCACGTTGCGCTACAATTTCTAACCAAGCTACGAGCTCACGGTGTAACCAGTCTGCAGTCCAATCGGGTGCTTGATAAGCACCATGGCCCCAGATCGAGCCTAATTGCATACCACCGATGGATTGCCAAGCGGTTTGACCATCGAGAATACTCTCTTCAGTCATTAACACTTGTCCCGATTCCGTCACGTACTGCGCTGGAATAGGCGGTGCTTCGCGGTATACCTCTTTACCAAAATAACCCAAGATACCAAAGGTAATCGCTAGGATGCCGATGAGTATCCACCAAAGTTTTTTATAACCGGCCATATGGCACCTCCGGTTGTTGTTGTTGATTCATGCGAGAGTCTCCCTTTATTGCATTTCGCACGCATTCATAGATGAGTACCCTTTCCTTATAGCAAGTCTCGTGCCAACTTTTATCCATCTGATTTTATTGGTTTTTATTTGTTTTTGGGGTAGATATAACCGCACTTTTTGAGGGTGCTAGTAACCCGTAGGGTTATTTTTACCCATCAGCATGTTTTGGCTAGCTTGCCGAAACCGCGGACTGAGTTTTTCAGGCTGCTTATTTATTGATCCGGATCAACACAATATCTAGGTGATCGTCTAGGCTTTAGCACAATATATAGATGCAAATAACCAATTCAGCACAATATGTGGGGTTTTAATGCGCTACTGTTCAGAGCAAATAGCCTTTCAGGAGGTGCCCGGCGAAGTCTCGTTGGCTTATACCATCACCGGCTGCCCTGTGGGTTGTAAAGGCTGTCATAGCGTTGATAGCTGGCCCGCTCATAGCGGAGTGGAATTAACCCCAGAGTATTTTACGAAGCGGCTGCAGCAATATCGGGGTTTAATCACCTGCGTGTTGTTTTTAGGGGGTGAATGGTACCCAGAGCAGTTACTGCACTTACTTAAATTAGCTCGTGAGCAGGGGCTAGAAACCTGTCTGTATACCGGTTATGAGCAGGTGCTACCTGCACTCCGCGAACAGCTCACCTATTTAAAAACGGGCCCTTGGATAGCTGAGCTTGGTGGCCTAGATAGTCCAAACACAAATCAGAAGTTTATTGATTTACGCAATCAACAATTACTAAACGTGCGCTTTTTAAGCACTGATTAAAACAAGGAGCATACCTATGTTGCGCTTACACCCCGATCAAGTAGACGCCAAAGTTGACTTTATTCAGCAATATCTCCATGCCGAAAATGCCGCTGATGGTTCAAAAATGGATGCTAATGCGAATGTGACGCAAAAGAATATTGCGACGCTAGAGTCAGAAATCATGAAGGATTTTTTTGTTCAAGTGAACCGCAAGCAAGTCAGCAATAAAATTGCAGAGTTGTTTGGGCAGCCGTTGGCGCAGGAGTATATTCGTCAAATAGAAGATCATGAGATTTATGTGCATGATGAAACTAGCTTAAAGCCTTACTGTGTGTCGGTTACCATGTATCCGTTTTTACGTGATGGGCTCACTAAGTTGGGCGGCGAATCAAGAGCACCAAAACACCTAGAAAGCTTTTGTGGCACTTTCGTGAACTTCGTCTTTGCGGTGAGCTCACAGTTTGCCGGGGCCGTCGCCACCGTCGAATTTTTGGCTTACTTTGATTATTTTGCTCGTAAAGATTACGGTGATAACTACCTAGAAACACATCGCCATCAGATTGAAAACCATTTACAGCACGTCGTGTATGCCCTTAATCAGCCCGCGGCAGCGCGCGGTTATCAAAGTGTCTTCTGGAATATCTCAGTCTATGACCAGCATTATTTTGAAAGTATGTTTGGTGACTTTGTCTTTCCCGCCGATTTCAGCAAATCATCATGGCAATCGGTGAGCCAGCTTCAGGACTTTTTCTTACATTGGTTTAATGAAGAACGGAAGAAAACCATACTCACTTTCCCGGTCGTTACCGTGGCTATGCTGACCGAAAATGGTCAGTGCAAAGATCAGCAATTTGCTCAGCATATTGCCCATGAATTATCTGCCGGTAACTCATTCTTCGTGTATCTATCACCCAATGCCGATTCGCTAGCTTCTTGCTGTCGTTTACGCTCTGAAATTAGTGATAATACCTTTTCTTACACCCTTGGTGCTGGTGGCGTCGCGACCGGATCCATTAATGTGATCACCATTAATATGAATCGGTTAGTGCAAGATGGACGCGACTTGGGTGAGGAAATTGAGAAAATTCAAAAATACCAAGTGGCCTATCGGAGGCTCATGGAAGATTACCAAGCAGCCGGTTTACTCACGGTTTACGATGCTGGTTTTATTACCCTGGATAAGCAGTTCTTAACTATTGGTATCAATGGCATGGTAGAGGCGGCGGAATCGCAAGGTTTAACGGCCAGTAATAATCCTGAGTACATTGAATTTGTGCAGCGCCACTTAAAGGTTATTTACGATGCTAATAAAAAAGCCAAACAAGAATATGGCTATATGTTTAATACCGAGTTTGTGCCGGCAGAAAACCTTGGTGTCAAAAATGCGAAGTGGGACCGCGCCGATGGCTATGTTGTGCCGCGTGATTGCTACAACTCCTACTTTTACGTGGTAGAGGATGAACAAACCAATGCAATTGATAAGTTCACCTTACATGGTCATGAATTAATAGAGTTTTTAGATGGTGGCTCGGCTCTACATCTTAACCTAGATGAAAAACTTAACGAGGATGGCTATTTATCACTGTTAAATATTGCTGCTAAAACAGGCTGCAATTATTTCTGTATCAATGTGAAGATTACCATTTGTAATGACTGTGAACATATCGATAAGCGCACCCTGCATAACTGCTCAAGTTGCGGTTCTGAAGATATTGATTATGGTACGCGGGTGATTGGCTATTTAAAACGAGTGTCGGCATTTAGTGCTGGGCGTCGGCAAGAACATGCCGCCCGCCATTATCATCGCCAGCCGCAGCGGGCGGTAGAGGCGGCAACATCCCAAGCTGGCTAGCTTGGGATGGTCAGGCCAGCACAAATGATGCTGCCATAGCTAGACTATGGCAGCACCTATCGAGAGCCTCTTCTTAGTTAAACGACTTTAGAGTAGCGTGGAGCCGTAGCTGCATCGTCTAAGTAGGCGTCAAAGCAGGCACAAATACTCCGTACCCATAAGCGACCCAATTCAGTAACACGTAATTGCGAGTCATCAATGGTCACCAGCCCATCCTCAATAAAGGGGGCTAATTTTTGTTTAGCATTGGCAAAGTAAGTCCAAAAATCAGTCAACTGCCAAGCCTGTGTAAACGCAGCAATATCCAATTCAAAGTGGCAGATAACTTGCGAAATAAGTGCGGCGCGCAAGCGGTCATCTGCGTTCAGTTCAAATCCTTTAATAACCGGCAGGCGTTGTGCCTTCAGGTGCTTGTAATAGTCAGGTAGTTCTTTGCTGTTTTGCCAAAGCACCCCATCAATTTGGCTAATGGAAGAAGCTCCAATTCCCAACAAAGCATCCTGGCCGCTGGTGGTGTAGCCTTGGAAGTTACGCTGTAAGCGCCCTTGTTGCTGAGCAATAGCAAGTTCATCAGATGTTTTAGCAAAGTGGTCCATACCAATAAACTGATAACCGGCAGCGTTAAAACGAGTGATCCCAAGCTGCAACAGTTCTAACTTAATCGATGGCTTAGGTAAGCTCTCAGTTGGGATTTTTGCTTGACCAGCAAAACGTGCCGGCAAATGAGCGTAGCTAAATAACGATACCCGGTCGGGAGCCAAGGCAATCACTTGATCAATTGAGGCTTTAAAGGTTTCTGGACGCTGGTAAGGCAAACCGTAGATTAGGTCTAGGTTGATCGACTTAAAACCCAATTCTTTGGACAGCTCTACTTGATGTCGGATGAGATCGGTATCTTGGACACGGTTAATCGCAATCTGTACTTTTTCGTCAAAGTCTTGCACCCCATAGCTTACACGATTAAAACCGAGCGCTCGTAAATGCCGTAATTTTTCATCACTACAGCTGCGCGGATCGATTTCGATACTCCACTCAGCATCGTCAGTGAAACTGAAGTGTTGATGTAGCAAATCATCTAAGCGTGACAATTGTTGCTCGGTTAAAAAGGTTGGGGTACCACCGCCCATATGCACAGACTCAAACTTACGAGTCCCTAACAGCTTGGCGTACATCGCCATTTCTTCGGCTAAGTAATCAAGATAGATATCGGCTTTGTGCTGATGCCGAGTAATCACCTTATTGCAGCCGCAGTAGTAACAAAGCTTGTGACAGAAAGGTAAATGAATATAGAGGCTTAACTTTTCTGGCGCATCAGCCAGGGTGCGCTCTAAAGTACCGATCGGAAACTTATCATGCAGCGCCAAGGCGGTCGGATACGAGGTATAACGCGGACCGTTAATGTTGTATTTATCAATGAGCTCTTGGCTCCAGGTGATATTTGCTACTGATGCGTTCATGCGTTACCCCTTGGTGACACCTTGGTTAAATTCTGTCGCTCATAATACTTGATGCAGATCAGAATTTTGATACGCCTGAAGGGGTATAAGCTTGCTGCTGCAAAATACGCTCTGCTAAGGCCTGATTAAACCTAAAAACAGGTTTGGGTAGGCGTTGATTCAACTCAATGGTGTCCAATAAGTTCTTCACTTCAAGCCCTAATTCAGTGTCACCTTTGATCAATAATTTGCGTCGGAAGAACAAGGTATCCGGGTCTACTTTGCCACTTAGCATCAGCAATAAATACTCACTATTACCGCGCATGGTAACGTCTGCTTGCGGGCCGTCAAAAGTTACTTGTAGGCGTGGTCGTAGGCCTTGGTTGGCGAGGGATACGCTGAACTTTAAGGCTAAGTCTGGCACCTCAATAAGAACCCATCGCTGGCGCAAGAAAGCAAATTTATCGGCCACCAGTTCATCGTTAAGAACATGGTTTAGAGCTTGCGCAAATAGGTGTTGAGTTACCCCACGCGGGGCTACTTGTAGTAAGGACTTAGAAAGGTGTGGGCCCCACTGATAGGCCAGATCTACTACTTTAGGGATAACCATTTATTACCTCGATTAATCAGCCCAGAAAAATTTAACCCGATTATAATACTCATTACCAATGCATGTTTATGGACGGGATCAATAATTATGGAATTACTCTGCCCCGCCGGCAGTATGCCAGCCTTGAAAGCAGCCATTGAAAATGGTGCAGATGCGGTATATGTAGGTTTAAAAGATGAAACTAACGCACGTCATTTTGCTGGTTTAAATCTTGACCAAGCAGGTTTAACTGAAGCCGTTCGGTTTGCGCATAGCCATGGCAAGAAGTTGCATGTTGCCATTAATACCTTTGCGCATGCAGATAGCTGGGAAAACTGGCGGAAAGCGGTTGATATGGCGGTGAAGTGTGGCGCTGATGTGCTCATTTTGGCAGATATTGCGGTGCTAGCTTACGCAGCTGAGCGCTATCCTAAGGTTGAATTACACCTTTCGGTACAAGCCTCAGCCACCAATGCGGCAGCGATTGAGTTTTATCAACAATTTAATGTGAAGCGCGTGGTGCTGCCGCGTGTGCTCTCGATGAACCAAGTGCGTACCCTAGCGCGCACCACCGATGTTGACCTCGAAGTTTTTGCCTTTGGTAGCCTGTGCATTATGGCCGAAGGGCGCTGTTATTTAAGCTCGTACATGACAGGTGAATCACCGAACACGGCAGGAGCTTGTTCACCGGCAAAATACGTACGCTGGGATGAACACGAAGATGGCTCGTTAGAGTCACGGCTGAACAATATTCTGATTGATACCTTTGCCCCCAATGAAACTGCAGGTTATCCAACGTTATGTAAAGGACGTTTCACCGTCGGTGAAGACACCTATCACGCCTTAGAAGAACCAACGAGCTTGAATACTTTAAGCTTGTTACCGGAGCTGCATAAAGAGGGCATTGTGAGTTTAAAAATCGAAGGTCGGCAACGCAGCCCGGCTTACGTCGCCCAATTAACGCGGGTGTGGCGTCAGGCTATAGACAAAGTGCTAGCAGATCCTGCTAATTTTGCCGTGCAGCCCGACTGGGATGCGACTCTCGCAGGTTTATCTGAAGGCAGCCAAACCACGTTGGGTGCCTACCACCGGAAATGGAAGTAATCATGAAATTTTCTCTAGGAGCAATTCAATACTATTGGCCGCAGCAAGTGGTAAAAAACTTCTATCGGCAAGCCGCAGAATCTGCCGTTGATATTGTTTATTTAGGCGAGACGGTCTGTAGTAAAAGGCGTGAACTGAAGTTTGCTGATTGGCTGCAAGTCGCTCATGAATTACGCGAGGCGGGCAAACAGGTGGTGTTGTCTACCATGACCCTGTTAGAAGCACCATCCGAGCTACGAGAGCTACGCAAGTATTGCGATAATGGTGAGTTTTTAGTGGAAGCCAACGACGTGGGCGCCATTCGACTTCTGCAAGATAACCAACTACCCTTTGTCGCTGGAGCCGCCATCAATTGCTACAACCAGCACACGCTGCGGCAATTAATGACCATGGGGATGAGCCGTTGGGTGATGCCGGTTGAATTATCTCGTGACTGGTTGCAGAAATTACTGCAACAGCCGATGGTAAAAGATGTGCGCGATTGCTTAGAAGTTGAAGTGTTTAGCTTTGGGCACATGCCTTTGGCTTGGTCCGGTCGCTGTTTTACGGCGCGCTCAGAAAACCGTGCCAAAGACCAATGCGAACTCTGTTGCATTAAATACCCAGAGGGGCGTCGTGTGGATAGCCAAGAAGGTCAGCAAGTATTTGTTCTAAATGGTATTCAAACGCAATCCGGAACTCGTTATAACTTGGTAAATCAGTTACCTAGCATGCAAGGCTTAGTTGACATAGTGCGTTTAAGTCCGCAGTTAGAAGGCACCTTTTCTTGGTTAGAAAAATTTCGGCAGAACCAGCATGGCGAACAGCCCCAAGCCCTCGAGCCGAACGATAGTAACGGCTATTGGATGGCATTAGCAGGGTTAGTGCAAACAGCATAATTAGGGTTGCTAGCAACCATATAGGAAGACAGCATGATTCAAATTACTGACTTACAAATTGAGCAAAAAATGTGGCCGTTATTGCGGCAAGCTTTTCGACCGATGTTTTTATTGGGGGCGAGCTTTAGTGCCTTGGCCATCACCTTGTGGCTGCTGGTATTAGCTCAGGTCATCGAGCTGCCCGTGTATGGGCAAACCTTATTCTGGCACAGTCATGAAATGATCTTTGGTTTTGTGGCGGCCATCATCGTGGGCTTTTTGCTGACCGCCGTACAGAATTGGACTGGCTTACGCGCTACCCACGGACGGGCCCTTGGCATCCTCACTGCGGTATGGGTGTTGGGTCGGTTAGGGCTTTTAGTTGGGGCTTGGCTACCTTGGTGGCTGGTAGCTGCGGTTGATCTATTATTTTTACCGTTAGCGGCGATTTTATTGGCTGTGCCCTTAATTGCGGTGAAGCAGCAGCGAAACCTATTCTTCGTGCCCGTGCTTTTCTTGTTAACCTTGTGCAATGCGCTGATGCACTTCGGGCTGCAGACCGGACAATACGAAATTCAACAATTAGGTAGCCAAAATGCGGTGTGGTTGGTCACTTTACTGATGGCCATCGTAGGTGGTCGGGTACTCCCTATGTTTACCGCCAACGGAACTATGACACCAAAAGCCGAACCCATCGTCTGGTTAGACCGCATCGGGTTAGGTAGTTTGTGGTTGATTTTTGTGCTGAATATTACCAATTTCAGCGCCATGGTACCGGCCTTGGTGATGGCTCTACTCTTCGCGACAAGTGCTTTAGCTTTAGCTATTCGCTGCGCCCGTTGGCGTATCTGGATCACCTGGAAAGTACCGTTACTGTGGTCGCTACATGTAGCTTACTGGTTTATTCCAATTGGCTTAGCGCTATATGCGCTGCGCTATGCGGGCTTTCCTATCACCAACAGCTTGGCGTTACATGCATTAACTGCTGGCGCTATGGGTAATATGATTTTAGCGATGATTGCACGGGTCTCTCTGGGCCATAGCGGTCGTGCCCTACAACCCAAACCCATCATTAGCGCAGCCTTTATGTTAGTGATAGTAGCTGCGGTGGTTCGCGTATTTGTGCAAGGCTTATGGCCAGAGTTATCCGTGTATTGGTATGCCCTAAGTGCGTTTGCTTGGGTGTTAGCCTATGGCATTTATGTACTGGTGTACTTTCCTATTCTTACCACGCCACGTCCAGATGGACGTCCAGGTTAAGAATCGGAGCCTGAATCAGGTGGCTGTTGCTCTGGGCGCAGCCACATCCATACTGCAACGGTGGCCATAATGCCAATAACTAAGCCTTTTAACCATAAGGGTGCTGGGCTAAATGCCAACATGATTGCGCTCCCGGACATCATCACCGATGCAATCACTTTGGGCCTACGCTTAATGACACCGTAGCGGCGCCAGGCAATGATTTGCGGGCCATAGGTTGGATGCGCCAATAGCTTGGCTTCTAATACCGGCCAGCCCTTGCCGCCGGCCCATGCGGCCACCAGCAGAAAAGGTACCGTTGGCATGATGGGCAACAATAAACCAATGATGCCCAGCGCTAGCGTAATAATAGCTAGCGTCCGCCACAATAAAATCCGCAGCACAACCGTCATAGAGCTCCTTGCATGGCTTGGTAGTGGGCAGCTGCTATTTTAAGCCCAGCCGCTGCGCCAATTTGTGTAAGTTGCTTGCATCTATCTCTAGTATACGGGCCGCTTGGGTCCATTTGTAGTCCGCTTGCTCTAAAGCCTGCTCAATAAGCTGGCGCTGCACCGCATTGAGGGTATCTTTCAAGTTCATGGTGGGAAACGCCTTGCGCTGGTTGCTCTGCAATATATCCGTGACTTGCACGCTGGCGGTGGCTGCACCAGGTAAATCCAGCAAACCAATATCGATACTAACAATATCTTCTCGTGCCGCACCTATGCTAAGCGCCTTAATCGCCGCCCGGCTGATGGTATGCTCAAGTTCGCGCACGTTGCCAGGCCAATCATAAGCCAATAAGGCATGCTCTGCCGCTTGGGTGAGGCGTAACGCTCGTACCCCAAGGCGAGCTCGGTTAAGCTCTAAGAAGTGACCGGCTAACACAGGAATATCATCGCTACGTTCTCGCAGCGGTGGAATAGGTAACGGGTACACGGATAAGCGATGGTAGAGATCAGCACGAAAATCACCTGATTTTATTTGCTGCTTCAAGTCGCGATTGGTTGCCGCCACAACTCGGACATTGACGGTATGGCTACGATCGCTTCCTAAGCGTTGAATCTCGCCATTCTGCAATACTCGTAGTAACTTTGCCTGAATTGCTGGTGGCAGCTCACCTACTTCATCTAAGAAGATGGTGCCGCCATCAGCGCTATCAAACCGACCGGCCCGCTCGCTGGTTGCCCCAGAGAAGGCCCCTTTGGTATGGCCGAAGAGTTCACTCTCGGCCAGAGCCTCCGGTAACGCTGCACAATTCACATACACTAAGGGCTGCTGCGCTCGTTGTGACTGGCGATGTAACTGTCGTGCAAATAACTCTTTACCCACGCCGGTTTCACCCAGCAGTAATACCGGAAGATCTGAGCCGGCCACAACACTCAATTCTTGCATCACATTGAGCAATGGAGCACTACGCCCGATGATTTCGTAACTAGCGGAAGCCTCGCCACTAAGCGAGTATTCTTGATCGCGCCGTTGATTACGTAGGGCTCTGACGCTTTGCTCAATTTGCCCCATGCGAATCGCCGCTTCAACCAGCAAGCTTGCTCGTTGCAGTGCATGCATGGCAGCCGTATCAAAGGTTCCTGGGGTGAGGGCATCTAGGGTCAGAACCCCCCAGCATTTGCCTTCAACATGTAATGAGATCCCCATACAATCGTGTACTGCCAAATGGCCATCGGGGCTATCTTCTATAAGCCCGTCATAGGGGTCTGCGAGGTGGCTATCTGGCTCAAATCGAACCGCTTCGCGACTCGCCATAATGGTGGCTAGGCGCGGATGCTGATGCACAATAAAACGGCGCCCTAAGGCCTCCCGTGCTAAACCGATACTAGCAATGGGCTTAAGCATTTGCTGCTCTAATTTAAGCAGCACCACGGCACCACAATGAAAGTGTTGGCGTAGTGTTTTGACGACTTTCTCTAGCCTTACTACGGCAGGCTGTTCGGTCACTAAATCGGCGATCAGAGTTTCAAGTAAGGTGACATCTTGCATGGTAGATTTAACCCTTAAAGTCCTTTTTGACCCAAATAAATATGGGTTTAATTTACCATTGCAGGGAAAAAATCGATATAAATCAAAGTAGGTAGTTTTGGCATCTATTTTGCAATATCAACAGGTATTGCTGGTCCATTTTGGCCGCTTTTATCTCAAAATTAGGAGTTATTATGTCAACACCATCTACCATTCATGCAGAAGCTTTAGCCGTGTTTCAAGCCATGCCTAGCAAGCATTTAATTGATTATATTGTTGAGAATTTTCACGATAAGCATCGCGCACAGCTGCCGGAGTTAATTAACTTAGCGCGCAAAATAGAAGACGTACATAATGATCATGAAGCCTGTCCAGCAGGCTTGGCAGAATTGCTGCAAAGCATGTACCAAGAGCTAGAAAGCCACATGATGAAAGAAGAGCAAATTTTGTTTCCGATGTTAGCTGGTGGGATCTATCCAAGCGGACCTATCGCGGTGATGGAAGAAGAGCACGACCAGCACGAGCAAATGTTAGCCGAATTATTAGAGTTGACCCATCAAAACCAAGCTCCACGCGGCGCTTGTGGAAGCTGGATCATGCTTTATGAGGGGCTAAATGAGTTAGTGAAAGACTTGCAGCTGCACATCGATATTGAAAATAGCATTCTTTTTAAGCAAGCAGATAAACCAGCCAGCAGTGGCCATGGTAATGGTCACTGCTGTGGTGGTTGCCAATAAGTGCTGCGTCAGTTAGTGAGCTAGCTCGCGCAAGCGGGCTGGCTCGATGATGTTAACTAGCTTGTTCTGCACATCAATCACACCTTCGCCTTGCAGTGCCGATAAAATACGGCTAATGGTTTCTACCGAAAGGCCTAAGTAGTTACCGATATCAGCGCGAGTCATGGTTAAGCGAAACGAAGTGCTAGATAACCCGCGCGCTTTAAAGCGATCGGACAAGGTGACTAAGAAGTGCGCTAAACGTTGATGGGCTGAGCGGTTGTTCAACGTGCCGAGTAGTTGTTTGCTGGAGAATATCTCGCTACTCATTAAACGCATCATTTGTTTGCGCAGCGATGGCATCTCAATTACTAGCTCATCCAGTGACACAATAGGCACTTCGCACAACATGGTGGTTTCTAGAGCTTGTGAGTAACTGCGGTGTTGACCTTCAGCTAAAGCATCAAAACCGACGAGGTCGCCAGGCAAATGGAAATCAATGATTTGCTCTACGCCATTATCGTCAATGGTGTAAGACTTTAGTGAACCGCTACGTACGGCATATAAATATTTTAGCGGCGCACCGGCATTAACTAACACGTCACGTTTATGCAGAGGCTTATGACGCTGAATAATAGTGTCTAGCCGATTCATACCCTCTTGATCTAATTGGTACGGTAAACATAGCGCTGCCATGCTGCAATTTTGACAATGTATGTGAGAAGTCAGATTAGCCATAATGATTTCCTGATTTAGATCAACATCCCTAACGAATAACTGCAGTATACGCCCAACGCCTGAAAAGTAACCTTGTGCCGATGGAGTACCTCCAATATGCCTAAGAGGGGGTAGTTGGTAGGGTTTGTGGGGATTGTCCTAGACTGTTAAAATGCGCGACCAAACCAGCAGGAGCCCTTAAGTGGATGCATTCATAACCTCAACAGTGACCGTCGCTTTAGCCGAAATAGGCGATAAAACGCAATTGCTAAGTCTGTTCTTGGCCGCGCGTTACCGCCACAAAACAGCAATTATCCTGGGAATATTAGTGGCGACTCTGCTCAATCATTTAGCGTCCGCTTGGCTGGGTTCGTGGTTAGTAGATATCATCCCGGCAACACTCGCTACCTATGTGGTCGCTGGTTCTTTTATAGCCGTTGGCCTGTGGGTACTGATACCCGATAAAGCAGATGATGACGAACACGAAAACGTGCGTAAATACGGCGCTTTTATCGCCACCACAGTGCTGTTTTTTATTGCTGAAATAGGTGATAAGACCCAGGTGGCTACGGTTATTCTAGGAGCTCAATACACCAGCGTATTGTGGGTTACATTAGGAACAACCTTAGGGATGATGCTTGCCAATGTTCCGATCGTGCTACTCGGACAACGGTTGATGCAAAAACTACCACTGAATGCAGCTCGTTATATTGCGGCGACCTTGTTCGTGGTGCTAGGTATTGCTACCGCGCTAAGTCAACTCTTGGCTTAAACGTTCTAAGCCACTTTGGCGCTGGCTAAAACTTGGCCGCGCGTTGAAAACTTGCTAGTATCGGCAACAGCTAAATTAAAGAGATAACCTGATGCTTAACTGGACTGAACAACAACGCGCACGTGGCTGCCTATGGGCCGTCATGCTGGTGTTGTGTCTGTGTTTGGCGAAACAAAGTAGTTGGATTCAGGGCTGTCCATTACAACAGCAGGCGCTACCGCAGGCTAGCCTGGTGGCAACTAGCGCCACCAGCGACGTCGCTAGTGCCCTAGCTAGCGAGAGTGAATGTAGTGCCAGTGAGCAACTATTGCAGCAGGCATTACAGCAATTATTTGACCAACTGAGTGTCGGCCTATTATTAGTCGTTGCTCTGCTTTTATCCAGCCGGCTAGGCACCACCGCGGTAACTTTGACAGTGCCACCGCCGCGGTGGCGATATCGGCCACATCTGCACTTTTGTGTGTTTCGAGAATAACCTCACTGAGTTGTCTGTAGCTGCTTGATGCAGCAAGCGAGGGGTACGACTGTTCTGTTCGAATCGGTTCAAGTAGGTACTCAGTCATAGGTTAGTTGAGATGTATAGATGAAACACATAATCCCCTTTATTTTATTGTTCATGTTGATGAGTTCTGCATGGGCACAGGATTCTACTGACTGGATAACCAGCTCAGAGCATCCGCACGTTCAAATCAAGTTAGATTTAGTGACTGCGCAAGCCGATCAGCAACAGTTGCAAGCATTGTTAAAGGTTCGCTTAGAGAGCCCTTGGAAGACCTATTGGCGGGCGCCCGGAGAGGGCGGCATTCCCCCTACCACAGAGTGGCAAACCAAAAGTAATATCAGTAGGGTGCAGTGGCAGTGGCCTGCGCCACAGCGTTACCAGGTGCAAGGGATTGAAACGGTAGGCTATCAAGGCACGGTGGCCTTTCCGCTGACGTTGGCGATAGAAAACTGGCAGCAGCCAGCGCGGCTACAAGGTGTGGTGACCATGTCTAGCTGCACTAACATCTGCGTGTTAACGGATTTCCCCGTTGATATCAGCTTCAATCCGGCCCAATTGGTCGCATCTGAGCAGCGGATGTTTGAATTGCAGAAGGCCTTAAGCCAAGTGCCTCGGCTAGACCATCCCGCGGTGGTCTTGGAGCGGGCAGAATGGTCAGCCAGTCAACAGCAGTTGCAACTTGAGCTTACCCACCCACAGGGCTGGCAACAGCCGGATGTCTTGGTTGATAGCTTGGCCACGGAATTGGCAGATATGACGGTGGCGCCACCACGCCTGGATATCGATGGTCAGCGGTTACTGGCTACCTTCAACATTAGCCATTGGTTAGGTGCTGCGGAGGTGGCTAGTTATCCCATTCAAATTACTGTGCTAGATGAGGCGCTAGCGGCTGAATTATCCACAACGGCGCAGGCCGTGACGCAAGTCACTCATGCACCAGCGGTATCTAGTAGTCTTGGTTTGATGTTTGCTTTTGCGCTACTCGGCGGGCTTATTTTAAATATCATGCCATGTGTCCTACCTGTGCTGGGGATGAAGTTGCAAAGCGTGTTGTTGATACCGCGAGAGAGAGGTCTTATTCGGCGTCAGTTCTTAGCATCGGCATTAGGTATTGTGCTGTCTTTTTGGTTGTTGGCACTGTTTATCTGGGGCCTAAAAACGAGTGGTAGCGCACTAGGCTGGGGTATTCAATTTCAAAGCCCATGGTTTATTGGCTTTATGGTGCTAGTCACTGGTTTGTTTACGTTCAACTTGGCTGGCCTATTTGAATTTCGACTACCTAGTAGCTGGCAAACTTGGGCTGCCCAACGTGGTGATAATTCGTACCTAGGGCATGTGGTCCAAGGCATGTTCGCGACCTTATTAGCAACGCCTTGTTCGGCCCCCTTTTTAGGAACCGCGGTAAGTTTTGCTATGGCCGCCTCTAATCTACAACTCTGGTTTATTTTCACTGGTTTAGGACTTGGCATGGCATCGCCTTGGTTATTGGTGGCGGCGCTACCATCTTTGGCTAAGTTGCTACCTAAACCGGGCCGGTGGATGCAGATCACAAAAGTGATTTTTAGTCTGATGTTGGCGGCCACCACCTTGTGGCTATTAACCTTACTCAATAATCATTTAAGTGCTGCAATGGTCTGGCTAATAGCGTTAAGTTGGTTAGTACTAGCCGCGCTACTGGTAGTTAGAACTTACGGCAAACAAGGACTGTTGATTGCTATGGCCAGTAGCTTGTTAGTGGTAGCAGCGGTAGCCGTCACCGCTAGTCTTACCAGCGCTAAATGGGCTAGTGGCCCGCGCCCCGATCACGTTTGGGTAGGCCTAAATGAAGCGGAGATCAGTCGGGCCGTGGCCCAAGGTCAAGTGGTGTTTGTCGATATTACCGCGGATTGGTGTATTACCTGTAAGGCCAACAAAATAGGGGTGCTATTGCAGCAGCCCGTGTATCAATTGCTGCAAGACCCACAGGTGGTGACCATGCAAGGTGACTGGAGCCAAGCCAATGACCAAGTCACTCAGTATTTACGCAAATATCAGCGTTATGGGGTGCCTTTTAATCGGGTTTATGGTCCAAATGCCCCTGCGGGCATCGATTTACCTGTGATTCTAACGGCCGAGGCTGTCAGTGCCGCAATCGACCAAGCCACGGGGAGAGAATAATGTCGCAGCCAAAGCAATCCAGCAAATGGCTCAAGCTGCTCAAAAATATTGCCGCCATGGTGGTAATGTTTATGCTGATTAGTACGGCTGTAGATGCGTGGCGAGGCCGTAATCTCGATCCGCAAGCGGTGCCGCTGATGACCTATACCGATCTACAAGGAACGACAGAAGATTGGTTGGAACGCAGTTACAGTGAACCTGTCATTGTGTATTTTTGGGCCACTTGGTGTCCGGTGTGTACGTACGTAACGCCAACGGTGAATTGGATGGCAGCCGATTATCCGGTGGTCACGGTAGCGTTACGTTCGGGGTCTGATGCCAAGGTTGCGCATTATTTGGAGCAACAAAATTACCAACTCATTACGGTGAACGATCCACTGGGACAAGTGGGGCAGCAGTGGCAAATAACGGCTACCCCTACTGTCGCCATCGTTCATGAAGGCGAAATTGTTTCTTATACCACTGGTATCACCACGCCAACTGGCTTATGGTGGCGGCGCTGGTGGGCAAGTTTTTCTGGTTAATTGGAGAGTAGTATGACGTTCAAATCTTTGTTTTTCGGCACCCTGATGGCCCTCGGCTTAGCTACCTTGGGCGCTACTGCACAAGCACAGCAGGCCAATCAACAAGCACAACAACTTGAACAGTTGGTCGGTTTGTTAAAGCAGCATCCCGAAGTGATTGGTGACGTGCTAAATAGTGTTGAGCGTTACATTGAGGGCAAAGAAGCCAGCCGTAATGCTCAAGCTAAATACGAAAGCTGGTTATACGATAACGACAAGGTGCAACCTTGGTATGGCGCAGCCGATCCCAAACTGACCGTGCTGGTTTATACCGATTACGATTGCCCTTATTGCAAACGCATCGAGCCTCATTTACAGCGTTTAGTGGAAGAGTTTGATGGGGTTAAGGTGATTAATATTGTGGTGCCGTTACGCCAGCAACAAACAGAGGGTAGTAACGTTAACCCCTCTGAGTTCGCCATGAATGTGTGGCAGCATCAACCTGAGCAATACCCTGAAGTAGCCAAGCTGCTTTACGCTAAAAACGGCTTACACACAGCTCAATCGATAGAGCATGTGGCCCGCTTAACAGGAACACGCGGACAACTCAATAATCCCCAAGTTGCCCGTCGTAATTTGATGGAAAACTACAAAGCCTTTAGTGATTTTGGCTATCGCGGCACCCCAACCATTGTGGTGGGCAGCGCAGTGATTCCTGGCTTTGTGGAATACGACCAATTACAAGCCTTAGTGCAAGAGATGCTGGATTAAAGCGCTAGTGATTTTAGAGGTGCTGAGAGCAGGCGTAGGCACTGCTCCATGCCCACTGAAAATTATAGCCGCCAAGCCAGCCAGTAACATCCATCACTTCACCAATAAAATACAACTGAGGCTGGATGGTGCTTTGCATCGTCTTAGAGCTGATTTCTTTAGTATCAACACCGCCGAGGGTCACTTCGGCGGTGCGATAGCCTTCGGTGCCGTTGGGCTTAAGACGCCAAGCTTGAATGTCCTCGGCGACTTTTTGTAGCAGCTGATTATTGCAATCAGCGAGGTTCTTGTCAGGCCACCCTTGGCTCTGAGCTAGCACTTGTACCAAGCGTTTGGGCAGCCATTCTTGCAAAGCGCTGCGTAGTCCTAACTTTGGACGTTGTTGACGCAGTTGCTGTAACTGCTGCAACAACTCAAATCTAGGCAGTAGATTAATATCGATAACTTCACCAGCTTGCCAGTAGCTGGATAGCTGCAGCATTGCCGGACCAGATAAACCACGATGGGTAAACAGCATTGCTTCAGTGAAGCTGGCGCTCATTTTAGCATCGGCTGCCGTACTAGCAATCACATCAACCGCTAACCCAGAAAGCTCCGCATACTGTTGTTTATCGGTGTCATGCAGAGTAAAAGGCACTAAGCCAGCGCGTACGGGCAATATGGTATGCCCGAATTGCTCGGCTAGTTGGTAACCGAAAGGCGTTGCACCAAGTTTTGGCATAGATAAGCCGCCGCAGGCAACAACCAGAGCAGTACTAGTTAACTGGCCTTGTGAGGTGGTTAACTCATACTTCTGCTGGTGGTATTCAACTGCAGTTATGTCGGTGCGTAATTGTACTTTGGCGCCATACTGCTTACATTCTTTGAGCAGCATAGAGACAATGTCTTTGGCGCTTACATCACAGAACAACTGGCCTAAGGTTTTTTCATGATAAGCGATACCATGGCGCTCAACTAGAGCAATAAAGTCCCATGGGGTGTATTGCTTTAATGCAGATTTACAAAAATGAGGGTTAGCCGAGAGGTAGTTTTCAGCACTCGCAAACATGTTGGTGAAGTTGCAACGTCCACCACCAGAAATCAGAATTTTTTTACCAGCTTGTTTAGCATGGTCCAGCACTATCACGCTTTTGCCTCGGGCTGCTGCATGTGCAGCACAGTGTAAACCGGCGGCACCCGCCCCAATGATAATCACGTCATAATGCTGAACTGCTTCACTCATGGACTAGGGTTACTCGCCTGTTAAAGCTGCTAGCACGTGCTCAGCACTGCTTACACCAAAGGTTTTTTCATCTTCCACAAAGAGGTGGGTGACAACACCATCTTCAATCACCATAGCGTAGCGTTCTGCGCGCAAGCCGCCAAACGAGCCCGTTGCTTTAGTCAGCCCCAGTTGTTGATGGTAAGAACCATCACCATCAGCTAACAATTGCACTTTGTCATTTACATTGAGGGCTTTACCCCAAGCGCGCATCACAAAGGCATCGTTTACGGCCACACAGGTAATAGTCTGCACACCTGCTTGTTGCAGCGCAGCAGCATGCTCAACAAAACCTGGCAGGTGTTTCTCTGAACAAGTAGGAGTAAAGGCGCCAGGTACTGCAAAGAGGATATGACGGCCTTGGGCAAACATTTCTGCTGGATTAAACTGCTGAAGGCCAACATCACCTAAAGCGGTTAAGGTACCAGCGGGAATACGGTCATTGACTTGAATCATGAGATTGCTCCGTTAAGTAAATATCGAATCGATGTTTTTTGCTTATTACTTGGCTCTGAGGTGGTTGTTGATCCAGAAAATCAGCGTGCTGTGGACGCTTAACGACCACCCGATACTGCGCCTTGGCGCGCGCATCTGCTAGCAGCTGGTCGGCATCATGGTCGGCCCCAACTAACTGCTGAAACATTTGCATGTCCTTTTTTACGGCTGCGCGCTGTTTTCGATCGCTTTTCGGGTACATGGGGTCTAAATAAACCACCTCGATAGACCCTTGATAACTGTCGTCATACCATTGTAACCGTGCGGCCAAGTTAGCATCGCTGTGCTGCAGCCGCTGTAATCCGTCCAACAGTAAGGCTGCTACCACTGGGTTGCGTTCGCGCAGTAAGACAGTAGCCCCTAGCTGAGCAAGCACCAAGGCATCGCGACCTAAGCCAGCAGTACCATCTAGGATAGTTGCTGATTTATATTTAGCCAGGCCACAGGCGCGGCCGATCGCTTCATCTTTAAGGCTCGCCTTGGCCGCCCGAAAGGCTGCTTTACCCTGACTAAAATCAACCACCAGCGGCAACATCTTAGGCGCAGCAAGCCAGCGAAGTTGTAGCTGGGTAGGAGTCAGTTCAAGCACAAATTCATGCTGGTCTAGATTAGCGTTCGTAGCGCTAAGCACTTGCAGTTGGCAGCGTTGGGCTAACCTTTGTGCATAGTCATGATCTGCCCCAGTCAGCACCAGAATTGGTACCTCGGCAGCATTCATACGGCGCGCTCCATATCCACATGAGGGATGTCATCCTCAAGATATTCGGCACTGGTCTCAATAAAGCCTAAGCTTTGATAAAAGTCGCGTAGATATACTTGCGCACCGATTTGAATAGGCTGAGTCTTAGCATGTTGTTGGCAAATCGTGATTGCACGCTGCATCAACTCACGACCCAACCCACGGCCACGAGCATGGTTAGCTGTTAATACTCGTCCAATGCGTGATGACGTGTGCGCATCACCAATAAAAATACGAGCGTAGGCGCACAGCTCAGCTTGCGCCGAGGACGCATCCCATGCCACCAAATGCAGAGCCTGCGGGTCTTTCCCATCAGCGTCTAAGTAGGGACAGGTTTGTTCAACCACAAACACCTCTTGGCGCACTTTCAAGATGGTATACAGCTCACTGGTGCTGAGCTGAGGAAAGGATTTTAGCTGCCAGTTCATCGTTATCTGCTTCTCACTCGCCGAGTTAAAGGAATGACATTGGCGCGCTCAGGTTGAGTGTAGAGCGCCAGAATCTCTGCAACCTTGCCACGACTATCGCCTTTGGGGCTAATAAAGCGTGCTACTTGTAAGCTTTGAATATCCGCATCTTGGTACAGTAATCGTGTTAGTTCCGTATCGTGATTACTGATCAGCACCGGGATGCCGCGTTTATGTGCGGTATGAGCAGCCCGACGAGCTAACTCATGCTGGTGCTCGAGGTTAAAGCCACCGCTAGCATAACTGGTGAAGTTAGCGGTAGTGCTGAGCGGTGCATAAGGAGGATCGCAATACACCACATCGCCTTTACGGGCACGACGAAACACCTGCTCAAAACTCATACAGGTAAAGACGGCTTGCTGGGCTTTTTCGGCAAAAAATTCTAATTCAGCTTGTGGGAAATAAGGCCGGCTGTAACGTCCAAACGGCACATTGAAGTGCCCTGATAAGTTGTAACGGCACAAACCATTGTAGCCATGGCGATTCAGATACAAGAATAACAGCGCACGCTGATATAAGTCGCTACATTGATTGAATTGCTCTCGTAGTGAGTAATAGGCATCAGCGGTATTATTTCTCAGAGTAAACAAGCGCGCAGCATCATCAATAAAACGTCGCGGCCGTCGTTTGACGATCTTAAACAGGTTGATTAAATCTGGGTTAACATCGTTAAGAATATATCTGTCATAATTAGTGTTCAGGAACACCGAACCGGCGCCGACGAAAGGCTCAATTAACTTGTTGCCCTCAGGCAAGAGCGCTGTAATAGGTTCAATAAGACCATATTTGCCCCCAGCCCATTTCAAAAACGCACGTTTCTTAAGCATCAGCCGATCCTAACATCAGTTTGCTGAAGGGCTGTGAACTGCTACAAGCGTTGATTGCTGTCGCAATCACTTGCCAATCACTTAAGCCAATCATTTGAGCTTGGCCAATGGCGGTAGGGAGAATAAATCGAATCACTCCTGCTTTTACTTTTTTATCGCGTTGCATGTAATCTTGCCATTGCTGCAACGTTAGTTGAGGAGCTTCAACAGGTAACCCCAGTTGCTGCAAGAGTTGCCGAATTCGATGCAGATCCGTGCTGGCTAGTTGGCCGGTTTGTTCCATCAAGGTGGCCGCAATCACCATTCCTGCGGCGACTGCCTCACCGTGGCGCCAATGTTGATAATCGGCTGCTTCGATGGCGTGCCCAAACGTATGCCCTAAATTGAGTAAGGCGCGCTGATGCTGTTCAGTTTCATCCGCTGCGACAATGGCGGCTTTAATACTGCAACTTACCTTGATTGCTTGAGTTATTGCGCTGGTATCCCGTGCGCATAGAGCGCCGGCTTGCTGCTCCAGCCACGTGAAAAAATCAGCATCGGCGATAATGCCGTACTTAACTACTTCAGCAAGGCCACAAGTGTAATCACGAGCACTGAGTGTTTGCAGGCAGTCGGTATCGATTAACACCCCATGGGGCTGGTGAAAGGCGCCAATGAGGTTTTTACCAAGCTGATGATTAATAGCCGTTTTACCTCCTACCGACGAATCCACTTGCGCCAGCAGGGTGGTTGGAATTTGATAGAAGGTCACGCCCCGCTGATAGGTTGCTGCGACAAAGCCGGCTAAATCGCCAACCACACCGCCACCTAAGGCAATAATGGCACAGTCACGCGCAAAACTATGGCTAATTAGGGTATCCATGATGGCTTGATAGTTAGGTAAGCTTTTTTCGGCTTCGCCATCACCAATTTCATGCACCACCACCTGATGTGCCGCCAGCGACTGTTTTACTTGGGCTAAATAGAGCGGTGCTACCAGGGTGTTGGTAATGATTAAAATCTGCTGAGGAAGATTTGGAAATAGCGGACTGCGTTGCAACAGGCCGGGTCCAATCTCGATCGGATAACTACGCTCACCCAGACCAACGGTGATTTGTTGTATGGGTGTCTGCATGAGCGTCTCCGAATTTATACGTTGATGTGTTCGATAATTTGGTCAATCACTGTCTTTGCATTTTGTTCGTCTGTACGAACAATAACATCAGCAATCTCTTCGTATAAAGGATTACGGATTTCAGCCAAGTTTTCTAGTACTTCGCGAGGATTTTCTGCATCCGCGATCAGAGGGCGTCGTTTATCACGTTGGGTTCTTGCTAACTGCTTATCGATGGTGGTTTGTAAATAGACCACCACGCCTCGCGCAGAAAGGCGATTACGGCTCTCTTTGCTTAAAATCGATCCGCCACCAGTAGCTAACACAATGCCAGTGTTTTCGGTGAGCTCTTCAATGACTTTTTCTTCACGCGCACGAAATCCGTCTTCGCCTTCTAATTCAAACACCCACGCAATATCAGCACCGGTACGGCGCTCAATTTCAGTATCAGAATCGAAAAATTCAAGATGGAGTTGGCGTGCTAATTGTCGCCCGATGGTACTTTTACCAGCCCCCATAGGGCCCACTAAGAAAATATTACGTTTTTCAGCCATTAGATGCTTTACTTCACTTGTTTAACTAGCTGTGACTCACGGAATCCGGAGTGTCTCAAGACCTTCCTTTACCCAACCAAAAAGATGCGCGATTATCGCAAGTCACAGCCATTTAAGCAAGGTTTACGGATTATTGGTCACAATTCGTGGCGTGACAAAAATTAATAATTCACGCTTTTCGTTCACTTGGTTTTCCGTTCTAAACAATACCCCAACGTAAGGGATGTCACCAAGCAAGGGTACTTTGGAAATATCATTAAGAATTTGCTGTTGGTAAATACCACCAAGCACAATGGTTTCGCCATTCTCTACTAAAACTTGAGTGCCAATTTCTTGGGTATCGATTGAAACCGCCGGCCCTGTAGGGGTGGTTACGGTTTCGCCACGGGTATTTTGGGTGATCACCAAATCAAGAATCACGCGATTATCAGGGGTGATTTGTGGGGTTACTCGCAGCCCCAGCACGGCCTTCTTAAATTGCACCGACGTTGCCCCAGAGGAGGCACTTTCTACGTATGGAATTTCAGTACCTTGCTCAATGTAAGCGGCTTTTTGGTTTGCTGTGGTAATGCGAGGACTCGCAATGATCTCACCTTTGTTCTCTCGTTCTAACGCAGACAGCTCCAAATCAAGTAACCGGCCGTCGGCTAATTTAGCGACTTGAAAACCTATGGTTGCAGCGGGGCTACTTACCGGCAGGTTGACATTAAAATCACCAGTAATAGAGGTGCCTGAGCCCCAGGGTAGTGGCAAACTAGTATCCACACTAGGCTCAGTAATACCCCAGCGGATCCCCAGTTCATCGCTAATGTTGTCGCGTACAGTCACCATGCGGCTTTCGATAATCACTTGTTTTACTGGAATGTCTAAGACCTCAACCATGGCTTTAACGCTGTCGATCTGCTGCTGGGTATCGCGTACCAAGAGCGTATTGGTACGCTCATCGACCGTCACAGCTCCTCGCGAGGACAGTAAATCAGAACTATCGGTGCGTAAAATAGCTGCGACCTCTGCAGCTTTAGCGTAATTAACCTGAATATAGGAGCTGGTTAATGGCGCTAGTTCGGCCATCCGTTGATTCGCCTCTAACTGCTGCTCTTCTCGCTGCGCTAACTCGACGGCTGGCGCCACAATCAGAATATTGCCATCAATGCGTTTATCTAAGCCTTTAACGCGCAGAATCGTTTCTAACGCTCGCTCCCAAGGAACATTGTCTAAACGTAGCGTGATATTACCGGTTACCGACTCGCTCGCCACCAAGTTGAGCTGGTTTTCTTCTGCCAAAATTTGCAAGAGCTGGCGAACTGGCACGTCTTGAAAGTTTAACGAAATGGGTTTTTGATTTTTATCTAGGGCCGCTTGCTTGGGCTCGGTACGCTCGGCAAAGGTGAGGCGCAAATAGCCATCCAACTGCTCAAGTTGATGTCTAAAATCGCTCTTGCCGGCAATTTTTAAGCGCGCATGACGGCCTTCTTGAAAGGTTTCAACGTAGCCTATGGGGGTATCAAACTTACTAACATCAAGCACGTACAATAGGTCGTCAGGTAACTTAGTATTAAACAGGGTAAGCTCAAGCTGCTGCTTGCTGGCATCTAGTTCGTGTTCAATTTCAGCGCCCTTAAAAGCGATGCTGAGCTGGCCAGTAGCACCACTTAAACCAAAGTAATTGATGGAGGTGACTGTGCTATTGCTAGCGTTTTGCGTAGCGATATAGGCGGCACTGGCGGTACGTAACTCAGGGTCGCGAGCTGACGGCTGTGGTGACGGAGCTGGCTCTGCTGGGGCTGAGCGTGGGGCCGGCTGAGCAGGAGTCGTTGCAGCGACAGCATCAGGAACTTTCTTACTCGCGACAAATACCAAGACCATCACTTCGCCCATGCGACTCATCAGGTGTTCCAGCGGCTTGGTGGTGCTAACCCGTAACAACACATCGTCGCGTTGCTGCTCTACTTCAACTTGTTGTAATAGTGGGTGCTCACCTACGTTCAACAGCCCAGCAAGAGCGGCTGCTGAAGTGCCGCGCAATAAAAATTCATGTACTAACGGATTGCTATGACGTCGCACCACAGGGGCATCTACGCGTTCGCTAAAATGCGCCTCTAAGTTGAACCGCTCCGGGCCTAAGCCAATTTTTTCGACGCGGATAAGGTCGTTAGCATAAAGTGTGGCAGGTAGTAATAGCGCCAAATAACAGACCGTGCGAATTAAGTGCTTCATGTTTTTTTAATTCCTTTGCGAATTCAGCAAGGTTAACGAAACATCGCGTCGCTGCCAACAGCCGTCGCCGGTAGCTATCCACTCGCGAATTGCAATTGCTTGAGGTGAAATGGTTAATACCTCACCCATATTTAACCCAAGGTACTGCCCTTGGGTAACTCGGTACAACCGGCCTTCGTTTGAAACCACCAGCGCCGTAAGCCCACTAGCGCCGGTACGTAAGGTGCCGGTAAAGGTTAATTGGTCTAGCGCAACCGCCTCCAGCGCACCCTTTGCCCGATTTAGATTAGGTTGTGGGCAACTGCCGGCGCCGCTTTGAATTGCCTGTGCTTGCACCGGCGTCGGTTGAAAAGGATTGCGGGCGGATTGGCCCAAATAGCCCATGCGCGCTAACTCTGGTAGCTCTGGGGCAGGACTAATGCCGGGCTGGGCACGCTGTTGCACGCCCTGCTTGAATTGCTCTAAATCACTCAAACTCACTGGGGCGCACCCAACCAGCAGTGCGCAAGTGACACTGATGAAACTGAGGCCCAGACGACGAGGTAGCAGACTTATCATGGTTCTGCCCTCAGGGTTTGCTGCTGATAGGTCTCAGCGGTCACAATTAAGCGAATGGAACTGCTGCCGTCTTGCAGTTGCATGGTGAAATTCTTAACACTAATGATGCGGTCTAGGCTGGCAATTTGCCCAACAAACTCACCAATCTGATGATACTCACCTTTGAGCTCAAACCGCATCGGCAGGGCAGTATAAAACTCGCGTGGCTGGGGCGGTAGCCACTCAATACGATCAAATTTAAGCCCACTGCGAGTGCCAATCAAGGTGATATCGTCCAATAACTTAGGCGTTTCATCGTTGTTGGGCAGCATTTGCAGCAGTACTTCTAAGTTTTCATTCAACGTATCTAATTGCTTACGATACAGCGGCAAATTAATGGCTTCGTTGAATTTGCTCTCGAAGTCTTGGCGCAATTGTGCCTCTTTGGTTTGCTCGCGCTGATAGGCTTTTAACTCGTCAGCTAATACAAAGTGATAGCTAAGACCTAGCACGATAACCGCTAGTAGCACCAGAACCGCCACTCGAAAGGGTCGCGGCCAAAATGGTAATTCATTGATATCAAGTTCACGAAGGCTATCTAAGTTAACACTCATGGCTTGCCTCCGGTATCACCGGTAGCCAAGGCTGTGGGCACAATATTAATGGTTAAGCTAAAAGCATCGTAGCCCAAGCCATCAGCATCAGGAATGCTGCGGTCGTTAGCGCTGGCGGCCACCACGTTACGTAGCTCGGGTTGAGCAAACGTAGGAGAATCTTTCAGCGCTCGTAAAAACTCAGCAACCCGGTTATTCGAGCTACTACGGCCGTTAATGGTTAGGGTTAACTCGCGTTTTTCTACCGAGTGCAAATACACCCCATCAGGAGTGCGCTGAGTTAATTCATTAAATAAGGTAATCGCTGTGTTACGGTCTTGGTGTAAGGCTTGAATTAGTTTCATTCTATTCAAGACTTCATCTTTTTTCTTATTAATATTACGGATTTCAGCTATTTGACTATCCAGCACCAAAATTTCTGATTGCAGAAATTGATTCCGACGCTGTTGATAGTTCTTGTAATCATTAATTAAAAAGTAGGCCACCGCAAAAATGAGAGCAGCGCTACCCAAGGCTAAAGCAGCGTGTATCCCAAATCGAGTTTTGGCTCGTTGCTTGACCGTTTCGCGCCACGGTAACAGGTTTATATGTGCCATGGTGCGTAGCTCCGTAAGGCTAGCCCCAAGGCTTCAACAAAGCGTGGGCCGTGTGCATGCAAATGGCTCAACTTATCGGGCAAGGGGAAATGCTCAAAAGGATTAAGTACATGCACAGGAAAGGAAACCTGCGCCGCAACCATATCTTGTAGAACTGGAATCATAGCCCCGGTATTAATCAAAAATAGCGCCGCAAAGCCGCGTTCAACCGCGTTACTTTGGTACATTTGGATGCCCCGAGATACCTGGCTGCCTAAATCATTGAGCATGTCATCCAAGATATAATCGGGGTATTGCTCATGTTCACCGCTGCGTAATTTGGCCAAAACTTCGCCATGCTTGTTGTAATCGCCTTCGGTAAGGGCATTGAGTAAGGGCTGTAAACCACCGGCTTGAAAGCGGTTGCTAACTACTTCGCCATCAACCACTACGACCAATTGCATTGCCGAGACGGCAATGTCGACCACCACGTATGGTAAATTACTGGCAGCCACGTCTGGATAAAGATGGGGTAACACATGATTACAGGTGCGCGCTACTGCATGGTTATCCACATCCATGACCGCTACTTTATAGCCGCCAGCTTCTATGGCTTGGCTACGAGTACTCACACTTGAGGCTCGAGCCGCCATCAGCATGACGCGTTGCTGCCCAGGTAGCGAAGGATGTTCACCTAGACTTTCGTAATCGTAAACATGGTCTATGGCCGTATCAACAGATAACAGATCGGGGTCTGATTCGATTTTTTCGCCAATAGCTTCGTCATCCAGCTCAATATCCATCGCTATAATACGCTGCATGGCTTGATTACCGGATATCGCAGCCACCGCAACACGCGCATGGCCCATGCGTTTGCGTAGCTGGGCAATCATTTTACCAAGCTTGTCTATATCGACAATCTCATCACCATCCATGATCTGTTTGGCCAGCGTCACCTCGGCCACATGCTCAATGCTGTAGCTGTTATCGGTAGGCATGATTTCAACACCGCGAACGGCCTCTGCTGAGATATCAATACCTAGCCCCGGTTTCTTACCAAAGCCAAATAAACCCATGGAACTCCCCTAACTGGAATAGGAATAGTATAGCGCACGTGTTATTAAAATTGTTCTATGCGAATGATCATATTAAGCGCAAATGTAATGATCATGCAAAGCACTTTGCAAATTCTAAATAATCGTTCTGTTTATTCTGGTATCTTTCTATAATATGTAGAACTTATACGCAACCCGCGAATCAACAGATGACACGGATACAAGGGGCGACTTTTTGAAGATTTTGAAGTGGTTTTTATGGATAACGATCACTACGGTGGTGCTAGGTGCGCTCACCGTAGCCGGCTTATATTTATTTTTAAAGGATGATTTACCAAGCGTTGCCGAGCTTAAGCAGGTGCAATTACAAACTCCCATGCAGGTCTATTCTGCCGATGGTGAGCTGATTGCGCAGTTTGGCGAGATACGCCGTATTCCTTTGCAATTAGACGAAATTCCGAAACCATTAATACAAGCTTTTCTGGCAACTGAAGACCAGCGCTTTTATGAGCATTTTGGCATCGACCCCATAGGTGTGGCTCGGGCCTTCTTTTTATTGGTCAGCACAGGTGAAATTCAGGGCGGTGGCTCGACCATTACCCAGCAATTAGCGCGTAACTTTTATCTCAGCTTTGAACAAACCTGGTCGCGTAAAGTAAAAGAAGCTTTTATTTCGTTGCGGATGGAAAAAGAGCTCAGTAAAGACGAAATTCTTGAGCTTTATTTGAATAAAATCACCTTTGGCCATCGTGCTCACGGCGTGGGTGCGGCAGCCCAAGTGTATTATGGTAAAGATGTCAAAGACCTGACTTTGGCGCAGATGGCCATGATAGCTGGCCTCCCGAAAGCACCCTCGACCATGAACCCTATCAGTAACCCTGAGCGCGCTGAACAGCGACGGGCGGTGGTATTAGGCCGGATGCTGGCAGAAGGCTTCATTACCGATAGTCAGTATCGGCAAGCCTTAGCTGAGCCCATTGCGACTAAGCTACATGGCGCTGAAGTAACCATGGATGCGCCTTATTTAGCAGAAATGGTGCGTGCTGAAATGGTCAATCGCTACGGCGAAGAGATGGCTTATACCAGCGGCTTTAAGGTGTATATTACCGCCAATGCCAAGCAGCAACGTGCGGCTCAGCAGGCGGTTCGGCTGAACTTACACGGCTATGATGAGCGCCATGGTTATCGTGGGCCAGAGCAAGTACTGTGGCCAGCCGACGCCGAGCCCTGGACCGCAGAAGCCATTAATCAGCATCTACAAACCCAAGAAAATATTGGCTTAACAGAACCCGCAGTAGTGATCGAAGTGGCTGAGCAACAAGCCACGGTGCAATTACGAGATGGTCGCCTTGGTCGTCTAGCATGGTCCGCCCTAGCATGGGCAAGACCCTACCTGCATGCCGATCGGCAAGGGCCTGCACCGCAACAAGCGGCGGATGTGCTTAAAGTCGGCGAGCAAGTACGAGTAAGACAAACAGAACAAGGCTGGCGCTTAGCGCAAATTCCTGAGCCGAGCGCTGCTATTATTGCGCTGCGCCCCCAAGACGGTGGCATTGCTGCTGCCGTTGGTGGTTATAGTTTTAGCGTGAGTCAATATAACCGAGCAATTCAAGCCAAGCGTCAGGCCGGCTCTAACATCAAGCCCTTTATTTACTCTGCGGCATTAGAAAATGGCTTTACCTTAGCTACGCTCGTGAATGATGCCCCGATTAACCAATGGAATCCAGGCAGTGGTGTTGCTTGGCGACCACGCAATTCACCGGATGTGTATGAAGGTCCGATTCGAGTTCGGCAAGGTTTAGCTAAATCGAAGAACGTCGTTTCGGTACGTTTATTGCGTGCGCTAGGAGTAGACACCACGGTTGAATATCTAACTCGATTTGGTTTTGCCATCGATGAACTACCGCGTAACGAATCATTATCGTTGGGTTCAGCTTCGATGACGCCGTTAGAAGTTGCACGCGGTTATGCGGTATTTGCGAACGGGGGCTATCTGGTGAATCCTTATTTTATTGAGCGGATTGAAAATAGCCAAGGCGAGATCCTTTATTCGGCCCGCCCAGCAGTAGCCTGTGTGCTTTGTGAAAGCGGTGAGCGTGAGGTGTTACCTGCCCCGCAGGTGATTACCGAGCAAAATGCCTTCTTGATTACGCAAGGGCTGCAATCAGCAGTGTGGGGTGGCGGTAGCTGGCAGCATCGTACTGGCTGGAACGGCACCGCTTGGCGAGTACAGCAATCTAAGCCCCTGATTAACAGAGCTGGCCGTAACGTCGTGGGTAAAACAGGTACCACCAACGATGTGAAAGACACTTGGTTCTCAGGCTACGTCAGTGGTTTGGTAACAACTGCATGGGTAGGCTTTGATAATCTAGAGCGGGCTTTGGGCAGCACCACCATGAATGAGAATCTAAGTAGTGCGGAGCAGCCCATTAGCGGCACAGAGGCGGGGGCAAAGACGGCCCTGCCGATGTGGATAGACTTTATGGAAGTGGCGGTGCAAGATGTTCCGGTGGAGCCCTTTATTGTGCCACCAGGTTTAGTCTCGGCGCGTATCGATTTGGCGACGGGTAAACTCAGCCGTGCCAATGATTACACCTCCAGATTTGAATATTTCTTGCCGGGCACAGCGCCCACTGAGTATGCCAAGGGCGAGACTAATCGTGACATCTTTGCTGAGGATGATTCGATTTTCTAGTGAGCCTAAGCTCACGTCATAAGACCAAAAAAAGCTGGTAGGGCATAGGCACTACCAGCTTTTTTGTGGCCATTGCTAGCTTAGCGCTGGCTAATCAAGCGACTTAACAGTTGATTCAAATCAGATTGCACACCACCGGCGGTTACTTCTTTACCGGCGCCTGGGCCACTAATAACTAGCGGCATCTCGTGGTACCAATCGGTATAAATCACAAAAATATTTTCGCCCGGAATGAGGTTGGCCAGCATATCGCCTTCCGGAATATACTCAATGCCTACACGAGCCCGCACGCTGTCGTCATCTTGTACTGCAAAGCTAGCCAACAAGCGCGGTACCTTGCCGGTTTTTTGTGCATCAAGATAAAGGTTATGCATGCCAGCATCAAGTTCAGGTAAGCGCTGCATAAACTCATCTAAGGAAATATCAGCCAAGCTTTCTGGTAACAGACTGTCGACATCAATGTCTTGCCAGTCTAGGCGCAAGCCGATTTCACGAGCCAAAATCAACATCTTACGAATGATATCTTGGCAGGATAAATCTTCGCGAGGATCGGGCTCGCTCAGGCCTCGAACTTTGGCTTCGCGCACCAAATCGCTGAAATTTACTTCAGCGTTAAAGTTCTCAAACAACCAACTCATGGTACCTGAGAAGATACCCGAAATACTGCGAATGGTATCGCCCGAGTTACGCAAATCATTCAGCGCGTAATTTAATGGTAAGCCAGCACCGACGGTGGTGTTGTAGTACCATTCACGTTCGTACTCGCGCTGAATGGTACGAATTTCGTTGTATTGCGATTCGCCTGAAGCACCCGCGCGCTTATTGGCACTGATAATGTGCAAACCGTTGGCAAAAAAGCTCGGATACAGTTGTGCTACTGCAATAGCATCGGTTAAATCCAGCATCACCAATTCATCATAAGGCGCATTTGGTAATTCGGGTATCAACTGACTCATCTCGTACGGACGCGCAAATTGATCAAATTGCTGCTCCCAATCATTAAGATCCAGACCGTTGTAATCTAACCACATTTGTTTGGAGTTCAGGATCCCGATGATGCGGACGTCCATTTGCTCGTTGATACGTTCACGCAAGCGACGATACAGCGCTAACCAAGCACTACCAATGTTGCCACGGCCCACCACCAACACGCCAAGGCTGCGGCGATAGTTAAATAATTGGCTGTGAATACGATTGAGTAAGCGGTTATCCAGCTTTTGCTCCAAAATAGCAATCACTGCATTGTTATCTGGCGAAAACGCCAAACGCCGCAGGTTCTGTGCGCTTAACTCGGTTTTAAAGGTGCTGTACTGGGCCGTCTCTTGAATCCGATTACCTACCAAGGCAATCATCGAGTAGCCTTCCATCTGCACCACATGATCCGCTTTATCTACCTCAAGTAACCACTGCTGTAAAAAGTCGAGATGGTTTTGGTGATAGGCATAGTAGGCATGATGTTGTGCTACTTCGTTCCAGCTAATAAGCGGAGTCAGTTCTAAATTTTCAAATTTATCAATCAGCTGGGCATCGCTTAAATCAACTCTAAACAACACCACGTCGGCTAGCGACGTTAACACCTTGCCTTTAGCTTCGGTATCTTCGTATAAGCCGATACGAGTTTGCTGATTCTCTACCTTCAAACTAGAGCGTACCGCAATCACCATGCGTTCGCGGTTAACCGGCTGGAAGGTACGCGGGTGTAACACCGGGCTACCTAACCGTGCCAGTTCTTCAGCTTCTTGCCAATCTAGAATAGGTAGGCTCACCACCCGCTCTACTTTACGCGGATCCGCTGAGTACACCCCAGCCACATCCTTCCAGATAGTGACCTGCTTAGAATCTATTAAGCTACCAACGAGGGTGGCAGAATAGTCACTGCCGTTACGACCTAAAATTAAGGAACGCCCACTAGGGTCGGCACAAATAAAGCCGGTCACAATAAATCTTGTACCCGGGTGAGGTGCAATGCGGTTGAGCAAGCCAGCTCGAGATACGGGCACCTGAATCAGTGGCTCGGGCGCATCTTCAGCTACCAAGAAAGTACGCGCATCAATGTAATCGGCGGTGACCCCTTGCTGTTGCAATAGGGCTGCTAATAAACGGGCACTCCATAACTCGCCGTAGGACAGCAATTCAGGCTTATGGGTAATCACTTCTTGGTCGTTTAACCACCCGTACCAGCGCTTAAAATCTTGTTGCGATAGGTCTAGTACGCGTTGTTGGTGGTCACCGTTAAGCAACTCGTTGATAAGCCCTTGCTGATATTTTTCGAGTTGTTTCAGCAGCACTTCGGCAACGCCACGGTCATCCGCTTTGGCATCAATAATGGCAAGAATACGGTTGGTGGTATCGCCCGCAGCAGACACTACGACCAAATCGCTAGCACCGGCGTATTCGCTAACAATGCGAGCGACGCGACGATAACAGTAGGCATCGGCCAAACTGCTGCCACCAAATTTGTGAACCTGAACTTGCTCGGCCACGTTTTGAATTTGCTCGGGGGTAACTTTAACCTCAACCGTCATGATGCGTGTGCGTTCTCCTGTGTGCAGCGGTCTGCTGATAATGAATGAACAATAATTATAGGGGGTAGCCCCCATTCAATAAAGCGCGCGATGCATAAAGTTGGTTAACCTAGCATGTGCTTACGTGAGTTTTACTGTGCAAGATTAAAACGAACAGATAAAGAAGTATAGACCGCTATACGTATAAAGTTGACTGATTTAATATCCACAGTACAATTCACCACAAGCTTTAAGGTTTTTAACTTTTTATTTTGCTGAGTTTGCCGACTGCCACCAGCAGCAGTTGCAGTCAGCCCAGCCAATGAACAGGGTGTATAGGTGCGGTATGGAATGGGATGGTGAGTATATTTACCCGTATGTAGAACACGGTAGAAAGAGCGAGCACGTAAAAAAAATTACGGTGTCTATTCCTACCAAGGTACTCAAGGTGCTAACCGATGAGCGAACTCGTCGCCAGGTAAAAAACTTACGTCATGCCACCAACAGTGAGCTACTGTGCGAAGCTTTTTTGCATGCCTTTACCGGGCAGCCGCTGCCTACCGATGATGATTTACGCAAAGACAATCCACATAAGATCCCAGCTGAAGTTCGGGCTGAATTAGAACGGCGCAATTTACCTATTCCGGAAGTAGACGATCTGTACGACGACGAAGATTAACGAGGATTAATTTGTAGCACAGCGACCAAGCAATAACCCGTGGCAGCAGCACTACTTCTACCACGGGTCACTTGCAGGGACGGTTAAGTCTGGTTATTTCAATAAATACTCAAGCGCGGTCTCGTCACAGTTCTCTTTACGAGGACAGATGTCGCAGTCCTTCATCACTTTTTCTGGTAACGCATCTTTCACCGTCAGCTTAAAGTTCAACTTGCCAAAGAACTCAGGTACTCGGGTTAGCACTATGGTCCGTTTAATGCCAAGTTCACGTGCCTTCCAGAGTAACCAAGCGACTAATTCTGCTCCCAGCCCCTTACCTTGCGCTTGTGGAAATAATCCTAAGCTACGAATTTCGGCCAAGCCAGTGGTGTAGACGTAAAGTGCTGCGCAGCCTACCACTTCATCATTAATTTCTGCTACGGCAAAGCTCTGAATCGCTTGCAATACATCCGCTTTGTCACGAGGTAAGTTTTCACCTTGCTCAGCCCAGTAGGCGATCAATTCACAAATCTTGTCGGCGTCTGCTAAACGAGCTTGGCGCACATGTTTACTTGCCGCTTCGGCCGCATGTAACCAGTCTTCGGCGTGCTTGATAGCTAGTTTAACGGCGCTTGGGCCGGTGCCACCCAGAGCCTGCCGCTTATGCAAACCGTATTGGCTATCAAGAACCTGATAGACATCGGCTTGCAACTGCGGACACACTTGTTGCATGGAGGCTAAATCGAGCTGCTCGAGTGCTACGCCAGCTTGCTGAGCCAAGAGCACTAAGCTACCGGTAAGGTGATGAGCATCCCGAAACGGAATCCCTTGCGCCACCATGTAATCAGCCAATTCAGTCGCATTGCTGTAGCCCAACAAAGCTTGCTGAGCGGCATGATCTTGATTCACCGATAACTCAGGTAAGGCGAACGTGAGCATGGCCAGACAATGCTGATAGGTCTGCAGGGCATCAAACAGGCCTTCTTTATCTTCTTGCATGTCTTTGTTGTAGGCTAATGGCAAGCCTTTCAAAGTAATGAACAGCGCTTGTAAATGGCCCAGAACTCGCCCTGTTTTGCCCCGTAACAACTCAAACAAATCTGGGTTTTTCTTCTGTGGCATTAACGATGAGCCACTGCTGATGCGGTCGCTCATGGCAAAGCAGCCACTTTCGCCAGAACAATAGAAGATGACATCTTCGGCCAGACGCGATAAATGCATCATCCCGGTGCTAGCGATATGCAGCAAATCTAGGGCGAAATCTCGGTCCGACACACCATCTAAGCTATTTTCGCATGCTTGACGAAAGCCAAGCTCGTGCGCCAACGCCTGCCGATCGATGGCGGCAGTTGTTCCTGCTAAGGCACCACTACCGAGCGGGCAGACATCCATCCGTTTGCCGGCATCGCGTAGTCGGCTAACATCGCGTTGTAGCATCTGTACGTAGGCCATAGCCCAGTGCCCAGCTACTATCGGCTGGGCTCGTTGCAAGTGGGTGTAGCCCGGTAATAAGCTGGTTTGATAGCGTTTGGCAAATTCGAGCAAAGCCTGCACAGCGGCTAAGTTTTCCCGAATGAGTTGCTGGGTAAACTGTTTACACAACAAGCGTAAATCAGTCGCCACTAAATCATTTCTGCTCCGGCCGGTGTGAAGCTTCTTCGCGGTATCGCCAATCCGCTTGATCAGCTCGCCTTCCACCCAGCTATGAATGTCTTCAGCCTGGCTTTGCAAGGGCAACTGAGGATCAACCGTTACCGCCTGCGCTAATTCCGCCAAGGCTTGGTCCAACTGTTGTTGTTCGGCAGAGCTAATCAGCTCTGCGCTCAATAAGGCTTCAGCCCATGCCCGAGACGCCTGAATATCAAATGGTGCCAGTACATAATCAAACCGCAGCGAGTCATTAAACTGCTTGAATTCATCGGCACTGGCTTGGCTAAAACGCCCGCCCCATAAACTCATGGTTGCTCCTTGTCGGCAGCTTCAGCTGCGGCAGTTTGATGTAAACAACGAATACGACTAGCTAAGCTGTACAAACGAATAAAGCCTTCTGCATGTTTTTGGTTGTAAACAGTATCTTCGTCAAACGTAGCAAAAGCATTGGAGTACAAGCTGTTGGGTGAACGTTTTTGCGTGACGCTCACGGTACCCTTATAGAGTTTGACCACCACATCACCGGTTAAAGGCTTCGCAATTTGTTCTGCCGCAGCTAACATCACATCTTTGAGTGGAGTAAACCAGCGGCCATCGTACATAAGTTGCGCAAACTCGTTGCCCAAACGAATCCGATAATCTTGCGTGGTACGATCTAGAACTAAGCTTTCAAGGCCTTGCAGGGCTGCATATAAAACCGTGCCAGCAGGAGTTTCATAACAGCCGCGTGACTTCATCCCAACCAACCGGTTTTCTACCATGTCTAAGCGGCCAATACCGTGGGCTCCAGCAATTTTATTGAGTTGCTCAATTGCCGCTACTGCCGCAATCGGTTGCTCATTAATCGCAGTGAGGCTGCCAGCAGTAAAGCTTAACTGTAAATATTCTGGTTGTTCCGGCGCTTGCTCTGGGGCGACAGTCCAAGTCCATACTTGCGCTGATGGCTCGTTCCACGGGTCTTCTAATTCACCGCCTTCGGTAGAGATGTGCCATAGGTTAGCATCACGACTGTAAATTTTAGTCGCTGAAGCCGCACACGGAATATTGCGCTCAGCAAGATAGGCCAAGAGATCTGGCCGCGACCGCATGCTCCACTCGCGCCAAGGCGCAATCACGGTAAGATCAGGAGCAAGAGCGGCAAAAGCGGATTCAAAGCGTACTTGGTCATTACCTTTGCCGGTACAGCCATGAGCCAGTGCGTCGGCACCTACTTGGCGCGCTACCGCGACTTGTGCAGCAGCAATAATCGGCCGAGCGAGCGCAGTGCCTAATAAGTATTGGCCTTCGTATAAGGCTCCCGTTTTCAGCGTCGGGTAAATAACCTCTTGAGCAAACTGCTCTTTTAAATCAACAATGTGACAGCTGCTGGCGCCAGAAGCGATAGCTTTTGCTTCAACGCCTTCTAGCTCATCTTCACCTTGGCCCACATCGGCCACGAATGCTACTACCTCACAGTCGTAGTTTTCTTTTAACCAAGGCACAATGGCAGAAGTATCAAGACCACCAGAGTAGGCCAAAACAACTTTTTTAACAGATGCAGTCATGATTAAGCTCCAGCAAATAATTCAACAAGAATGGCGTTTTGTGCAAACAAACGATTTTCCGCTTGGTGTAGCACCAAGCTCTGTGGCCCATCGATAACCTCAGCCGTAACCTCACGACCGCGATAGGCAGGCAAGCAATGCATAAAGAAGCGCGCTCCTAGTTGTTTCATCAGCGCGCTGTTAACTTGGTAGCTAGCAAAGTCATGCATCACCTCGTTACTATCGCGCTGCTGCCCCATCGAGAACCAAGTATCGGTATAAATAGCATCGGTTTGTTGCAGCTCCGTGATCTGGGTATGCAAGCTGATCTGGCTGCCCGTGGTTTGTGCCTGCTGTTGCGCTAAGGCCACCAAAGCTGGGTTTGGTTGATAATCAGCGGGGGTTACAATTTGCAAGTTCATCCCGGTAGCGGCAGCGCCAGCCATCAATGCTTGGCAGACGTTATTGCCATCGCCAATATAGGTTAGAGTAAGGTCTGCTAGCTCGCCAGCATGCTCCTTTAAGGTAAGCAGATCCGCTAATGCCTGACAGGGATGGCACTCATCACTAAGAGCATTCACGATGGGTTTATCAGATGCGGCGGCAAGTTCGGCCAAGGTCGCCTGAGCGTAAACCCGTGCTACGATAGCATCGTGCCAAAGTGCCAAATTAGCGCCAACATCACTGGCCGGCTCGCGTACTCCCATCAATTGCGCAGCATCAAGGTAGATACTATGGCCACCTAACCGATGAATACCTGCGGCAAAGCTGGCGCGGGTGCGTAATGACGGCTTTTCAAACAACAACGCAATACTTTTGCCTTGTAGGGTTTGCTGCCAAGCGCTCGGACGCTGTTTGATGGTCTGCGCCAACTCCAATAAATGAGTGACCTGTGCGCTGCTTAAATCGCGCATAGCTAATAAATCATGCATAGTAAATTCCAGTAAGTAATCAGATGGATAGCGTCGGCTTAATATCTAACGCGGGTTCCGGCGGCTTCACCCTTAGCCAAACGGGTGAGCGCGTTGGCATCTTGCCAGCCGGCCACCGCGATGCTTCGTCGCGAGGCGTGTGCAGCTTGCAATGCTGCTTGTAGTTTCACCACCATCCCGTCTTTGATGACACCACTGGCAATCAGGTCAGGAGCTTGGTCGGCGTGAATGGTATTGATGAGTTGACCGTGCTGATCAAGAATGCCAGGCACGTCGGTCAGTAAAATAAGATCCGCATGTAACACTTGGGCAATCGCTGCAGCAGCAAGGTCGGCATTCACGTTTAGCCGCTCGCCCGCTGCACTCACCCCAATGGAGCTCACAATGGGTAAATAATTTTGTTCAATCAGACTTTCTAGCAGTTGCGCTGAGCCCGGGCTAGGAATTCCAACCGCGCCCCGGCTGGTGTCTTGGCTGCACTGTACGGTGCCGCCAGCGGCTAGGGTTAAACCTACCGCAAGCAATTGATGTTGCTGCGCTACTGCGCACAATTGGGTATTGATATCACCGGCTAAGACTCCCGCCACAATCGGCATATGGGCGGCAGGCGTGATCCGTTGCCCATCTACTTTGTGGCTGCTCTGGCCAAGCTGTTGCAATAAGCTTTGTACTTGGTCGCCGCCGCCGTGAACCAGCACCAACGGCCGTAGTGCCGCAAGCCGTGTAACTGTGCTGAACAATTGCTGCAAGCAGTCGTTATCAGTGACCACGCGGCCGCCTAATTTGATTACGAGTGGCACACTCATATCACAGCTCCAGCATGCAGTAAGCCACACTCAGTGGGTAAGCCAATGTATTGATTAGCTAATTGTACAGCTTGTGCAGCGGCTCCTTTTTGTAAGTTATCCAGAGCAACAGACACCACCAGTTGGCTACCTATCACAGTAACGTGCACATCCACATAAGGCGTGCCCACTACTTGCGCCAGCTTGGGTGGGGTTTGGCAAATTCGTACTAGAGGCTGGTCGGCATAGGCCTGATGGAAGGCTTGCTGCACTTGATGCGCGCTTACGCCTGCGGCTAATTGGGCGTACACAGTCGCTAGAATACCCCGTTTGAACGAGCCTAAATGCGGCACGAATAGAAGCTCGCAGCCCAACGTTTGGGCCATTTCAGCTTGGTGGCGGTGAGTACCAATAGCATAGGCTTGCAAGCTTACTTCACAGAAGCTGGTATGAGCTTGAGCTGCGCGTCCTGCACCTGAAACGCCACTAACAGCATTTACAATAGGAGCACTATCTGGCTTGAGCATGGTGCGTACTGGCATCAGTGCAGTTGCTGCCGCGGTAGGATAGCAGCCAGGCACGGCGATAAGCGGCTCGTCACCTTGTAAGTCAACCCATTCGGCTAAGCCATAAGGAACTGGCTGGGCTAAGTGCGGCTGTTTAAAGCCATAGGCCGCTTGATGCTGCTTAGCATCTTGTAACCGAAAAGCGCCAGATAAATCAAACACAGTCATGCCTGCCTTGATTAATAACGGCGCAAGTTCGGCACTGGCTTGATGAGGGAGCGCTAAAAATGCAACCCGAACTTGCTGGGCGACAGCGCCTAACAAGTTGGGATGCCAAGGTTGCAGAATCAGGTCACAGCGTCCGGCTAGTTGCGGATACAAAGCAGCGATAGGTTCTGCGGGACGTGCGCTAGAGGTAAACCCGTAGGCAACGTTAAATTGCGGGTGATTATGCAGCAGCCATACCAGTTCAACACCGCTATAGCCGCTGGCCCCAAATACAGCACAAGGAATTAATTTACTCTGGTTCATCCACAATCATACGTTACGCAGTTAACAATGGCGTAAGTATAGTGAATAAAAATTCATTAAACAAGCATAAATATATTACCTGTTGAATTATTCCTGCATGTAATTTTTCGGTAGTTTAATCCGTGCAGCGCCTGACGCTATGGCGGCTTCTGCAACGGCTTTAGAAACCCGTGTGCGTAACCGTGGGTCGAGCGGTTTGGGGATGATGTAATCTGGCCCAAACTCAAGTTTATCAACCCCTGCAGCTTCAAGAACCGCAGTTGGCACAGGCTCTTTGGCTAATTGGCGAATGGCTTCGACAGCCGCTAGCTTCATCTCGTCATTGATAGCTCGCGCACGCACATCTAAAGCGCCCCTAAAAATGAACGGAAAACAGAGTACGTTATTCACTTGGTTTGGATAATCTGAACGCCCAGTTGCCATGATCAGATCATCACGCACAGCAACAGCTAACTCAGGTTTGATTTCAGGATCTGGATTAGAACAAGCAAAGACAATAGGCTTAGCGGCCATCAATTTTAACGCATCGGGCGGTAACAGATTCGGACCCGATACCCCAACAAAGACGTCAGCCTCGGTAATCACTTCAGCTAACGTACGTTTATCGGTGTTGTTGGCGAACAGGGCTTTGTATTCGTTTAAGTCTTCACGGCGCGTATGAATCACGCCTTTTGAATCGAGCATATAGATATGCTCACGTTGCGCGCCGCATTTGATCAGCAACTCCATACAGGCAATAGCGGCGGCGCCAGCACCTAGACACACGATTTGCGCTTTACGTAATTCTTTGCCTTGAATTTCTAACGCATTGAGCAAACCTGCTGCGGTTACGATAGCGGTACCATGCTGATCATCATGGAAAATCGGCACATCACAACGTTCAATTAAGGCTTGTTCGATTTCAAAGCATTCTGGAGCCTTGATATCTTCGAGGTTTACCCCACCAAAACTGTCAGCAATATTGGCAACGGTATTGATAAAGTCTTGGGTGGTACGGTGGGTGACTTCAATATCAATCGAGTCTAAGCCAGCAAAACGCTTGAATAATAGAGCTTTACCTTCCATCACGGGCTTAGATGCCATCGGCCCCAAGTTACCTAATCCGAGAATAGCGGTACCATTAGAGATAACTGCGACCATGTTGCCTTTAGCGGTGTATTTGTAAACATCATCAGGGTTTTCAGCGATAGCACGCACAGGTTCAGCAACGCCGGGACTATAGGCTAGCGCTAAATCTTTACTGGTTGCGGCTGGTTTTGTGAGTTCAATACTGATTTTACCTGGCGTTGGATACGCATGATAATCCAAAGCCTGTTTACGAAAGTCGGTCATGGTTGTTATGCACCTTGGGCTATCGCCAATTTAACAGGGGTTATAAAGAATATAACGATGATGAATAATTGACGGGTTAGATGCAATGATTTTTTCAACATGTCATACCTCATAACAAGTTCAGTTAGGCGGTTGAGCGGGCGATATTGAATAACCAAGAGCAGCGATGGTTGGGTCGATATAAGGTGAGATTAAACTATTCGTGACGAGGCAAACAGCGGGATGATACAACAGGTAGAAAGTACAGGTGCTTAAATTAGCACCATATCAAAATCTTTATAAAACAATAACTAAAGACTATATTCAAACAAAAAAGGCGCCTTTCGGCGCCTTTTCTGCAAATCTCGCTAGAAGAGCTTGAAAACAGCTTACTTCTTGCCGCCCAACACGCTGAAACGCTTGTTGAACTTCTCAATACGACCACCGGTATCCATGATACGTTGCTTACCAGTGTAGAACGGGTGACACTCTGAACATACGTCTAAGTGCAACTCGCCGCCTTTGGTTGAGTTGGTGGTGAACGAGTGGCCACATGCACAAGTTACTTTCATTGCGCTGTAATTAGGGTGAATACCTTCTTTCATGGGGGTTACCTCAGTTAGGCTGCATCGCCACCCGATCTGCTGCCGAGCACCATGCAAATTCATCAATACACAATACGATGGATTATTATCCAATCGCTCAAAATTAGGGCGCGAATTGTAACGGATGTTTGGCGCTTAGTAAAGTAGCCGATAAAGCTTTAACCCGAGGCCTGCGCTCAGGTAAACTGGAACTATGACTCAGGTAATTCAAGTTGCGCTGCCGGTACCCTTGCTGCGCCTATTCGACTATGACTGCAGCACCTTGCCAGCGCGAGGGGCGCGGGTACGGGTGCCGTTTGGTAAGCGCGTGATGGTCGGAATTTGTATTGGTGCCGCAGAGCAGCCGCAGCCCTACCAGCGCAAAGCCGTGCTCGAGGTGCTTGACGAGCAATCCTTGTGGCCTGAGCACCTGTGGCAGATGCTGACCTTTGCCGCTGATTACTATCAGCATCCACTCGGCGATGTATTGCAACATGCCTTGCCTGCTTTACTGCGCCAAGGTGAAGGCGCCTCTTATCAAGCAACCACCCTCTACCAAGTGACTAACGCCGGAGCCGCACAAGAGTTAGCACCATTGCAGCGCGCTCCACAGCAGCAACGATTGTTGGCTACCCTGCAGCAGCGTGCGTTGTTAGCACGCGATATTCGCATTGAAGAGTTTTCAGCAAGCGCCCTCAAAGCCCTACAAAGCAAAGGTTGGGTTGAGGCTGTAATTCATGTGCCCGCAGCCGATACGCAGTGGGGCTTTAAGATTGCTGCCGAGCCATTGCAGTTAAATCCTGAGCAGGCCCTTGCGGTTGCGGCTATTGCTGCAGCAACGCAGCCGCGGCCTTATTTGCTGGAAGGCATTACCGGCAGTGGTAAAACCGAAGTGTACCTGCAAGCGATGGCGCAAGTGTTGCGAGAGGGCAAACAAGTGCTGATGCTGGTGCCTGAAATTGGGCTGACACCGCAAACCTTACGGCGTTTTCAACAACGTTTTGACGTCCCTGTGGTGATGTTGCACTCAGCGCTGACTGACCGCGAGCGTTTGGATGCTTGGTTAGATGCGCGCGCGGGTAGCGCTGCCATCATCATTGGTACCCGTTCGGCTATTTTCACGCCCTGCGCCAAGTTAGGCATGATCTTGGTCGATGAAGAACATGATAACTCGCTAAAGCAGCAAGACGGCTTTCGCTATCATGCTCGCGATCTTGCCGTGGTGCGCGCTCAATTAGAGCAGGTGCCGGTGATTCTAGGTTCAGCGACTCCCTCGTTCGAAACTCTCAATAATGCCTTACAGGGGCGTTACGGCTATTTACAACTAACCGAGCGAGCTGGCTTGGCTAAACCTGCCAAGCACGTCGTCATCGATATGAAAAATCAGCCACTTAAGGCTGGTTTATCCAAACCTTTGATTAGCCTCATTGAGCAACAACTAGCTGCAGGACAACAGGTACTACTGTTTTTAAATCGGCGCGGTTATGCACCGGCACTGCTTTGTCATGAATGCGGTTGGCTAGCCCAATGTCGCCGCTGTGATGCTTATTACACTGTCCATCAAGGGGATAAACAGCTACATTGCCATCATTGCGGGGCCACGCAACGCCTGCCGCAGCAATGTCACGACTGTGGTTCAACGCAATTAGTAGGCCGCGGGGTTGGTACTGAACAATTGGAACAAACGCTCACTGAGTTGTTCCCAGCGTATCCAGTGCTGCGTATCGACCGTGACAGTACTCGCCACAAAGGTAGTTTAGCGAAGTACTTAGAAGATGCGCGCGCTAATAAGTATCAGATTTTAGTGGGCACCCAAATGCTAGCCAAAGGACATCATTTTCCTGAAGTAACCTTGGTTGCTTTGCTAGATGTTGATGCCGCTTTATACAGTGCCGATTATCGTGCAGCCGAACGCCTAGGCCAACTCTATACCCAGGTAGCAGGTCGGGCCGGGCGGGCTAGTAAACAAGGCTTAGTGGTGCTGCAAACCCATCATCCGGAGCACGAGCTCGTACAAGACTTGGTCAATAATGGCTACGGGCATTTTGCGCGGACGGCGCTGCATGAGCGTCAGCTTACCCAGTTGCCGCCATTTTCCTATCAAGCATTGTTTCGGGCAGAAGCTCAGCATGCGACTGCAGCCGTCGCGGCACTGGAATTTATTGCCAGCTACTTTAACGAGATTGCTGACATCAGTGTGTTAGGGCCATTACCAGCGTTACTGGAACGCCGAGCAGGTCGCCACCGTTTTCAATTATTGCTGCAATTTCAACAGCGTGGGCTTCGTGCGCAAGTGCTGCGTCATGTTTTGCCTCAATTAGAGCAGCGCGCCGAACTGCGCAAAGTGCGCTGGTCGTTAGATGTCGACCCACAAGACTTCACCTAGCGGTTTTTTTTCTGCCCCCAACAGCGTAAAATGCGGCAAGATATTTTTTGCTTTTCACTCTTTGTTTTTAAGGCCATATCAATGAAAGAACAGTTGGAACAAATTCTTGCCACCGCGATTGCTGATTTACAGCAACAGGGCGTGCTACCAGCCGATGTGCAACCACGCATTCTGCTCGACCGCCCCCGCGATAAAAGCCATGGCGATTTTGCCACCAACTTAGCTCTGACCTTGGCCAAGCCGGCGGGAATGAACCCGCGCGCCCTAGCCGAGGCGTTGATAGCAGCCTTACCTAAGGTTGATTGGTTAGCTCAAGCGGATATCGCAGGGCCAGGATTTATCAATTTCACCCTGAGCCAACAGCAGCTGATTGATCAATTGGAGCACGCATTAGCCAGTGCAACTACGGGGATTCAAGCGGCCCCGGCGCCAAAAACCATCGTGATTGATTACTCATCGCCTAACCTCGCCAAAGAAATGCACGTTGGCCATTTGCGTTCAGCTATCATCGGTGACGCTGTGGCGCGGGTACAAGAATTGCTGGGCCACAAGGTGGTACGACAGAATCATGTGGGCGATTGGGGTACCCAGTTCGGGATGCTATTAGCGCACATGGAAGAACTAGGTGATGCTGAGTTAGACATGCAGCTTAGTAATCTGGAGACCTTTTATAAGGCGGCCAAGAAACGTTTTGATGACAGCCCTGAATTTGCTAACCGCGCGCGCGAGCTGGTGGTTGCGCTGCAATCGGGTGAGGCGCGCTGCCGTCAGTTATGGCAACAGTTTATCGATGTGTCGTTAAGCCACTGCCAAGAAGTTTACGACCGTTTAGGCGTAGCGCTTACACGAGCTGATGTGATGGCGGAGAGTGCTTACAATGATGATCTGCCGCAAGTCATCGAAGATTTAAAAGCACAAGGTCTGTTAGTTGAAGACCAAGGTGCACAATGTGTCTTCTTAGACGAATTTAAGAATAAAGATGGTGAAGCTCTACCTGTTATCGTGCAAAAATCGGGTGGCGGTTACTTGTATGCGACGACTGATTTGGCCGCGATACGCTATCGTCAGAATGTGTTGCATGGCGATCATTTGATGTATTTTGTTGACCAGCGCCAAGGCTTGCACTTTCAGCAAATCTTTACCTTAGCTAAAAAAGCCGGCTTTGCCCGGGCTGATTTGCAAATGGACCACTACGGATTCGGTACCGTGATGGGTAAAGATGGGCGCCCGTATAAGAGTCGTGACGGTGGTGTCACCAAGTTAGCAGATTTGCTTGATGAGGCAGAAAAACGCGCGCTAGAACTGGTGCAGCAGAAGAATTCAGGTTTAACTGCCGCGGAACAAGAGCACGTAGCTAAAGTGGTAGGTATCAGCTCAGTAAAATACGCTGATTTATCAAAAAATCGTACCAGCGACTACATTTTTGATTGGGATACCATGCTTAGCTTTGAAGGCAATACTGCGCCTTATCTGCTGTATGCTTACACGCGGGTGGTCAGTATTTTTAACAAAGCCCAGATCAATCCGGCAGAAGTGAGTGGTGAGTTTGTCTTAAATGATGAGCGTGAACTGGAGTTAGCCAACTTATTAGTTCGCTTTAACGAAGTGGTGCAGCAAGTTGCAGATAAGGCCATGCCGCACTTCTTATGTGGTTATCTGTTTGAATTAGCAGGTAAGTTCTCAAGCTTCTATGAAGCTTGTCCGATCTTACAACAAGACGACCAAGCCCTGCGTCAAAGTCGTTTGAAGCTTGCCGCACTAACTGCCAAAACGTTACGCCAAGGGTTGCAGTTATTGGGTATTCATACACTTGAGAAGATGTAAGCATGGATTACGCCAATCGTAAGCGTCCACCCAAGCGGCCACCGGTAAAGAAAAAGCCAGCCGCCAAAAAGGTCTCAGCTCAACGCGCTGTGCCTTGGCGCATTGTGGTGTTAGCTCTGGTACTGGTTGGCTTGTTCGTGTGGGGGTTGGTTACTATTGCCGGTAAACGCCATCAGCAACCAGCGGTCAGTCAGTCACAGCCCGAGCCCGTGCCAGCGACGGTGCCACAATCCATCAATGAACTGCCAGAGTTACCGCAAGAGCGCTGGGAGTATATTGACGAGCTAGAAAACCAAGAAGTGATTGTGGATGTGCCAGAACGTGAGGTGGGCCCACCGAAAGTGATGCAATGCGGTTCGTTTCGGCAATTGGCCGATGCAGAGCGCTTGCGTGCGCAAATTGCGATGGCCGGCTTAGAGTCGCAAGTCCGTACTACCGAAGGTCAAACTGGCACCTGGCATCGAGTGATTCTAGGGCCTTACGCAACAAAACGCGAAGCCGAAGCCGAGCGCCACAAACTAGAACGTGCCCGCATTCACAATTGCATGATTTGGAATTGGGAATAACCTACCTATTGAATTTCACAAATTCGTCCTCATAACTGGTTCATAGCAACCAAGAGGACGAATTGTGACTACTATCGTATCTGTCCGCCGCGGTGACAAAGTTGTCATCGGTGGCGATGGCCAAGTTTCACTTGGCAACACCGTAATGAAAGGCAATGCACGCAAAGTAAGACGGCTATACAACGGTCAAGTATTGGCTGGGTTTGCTGGCGGTACTGCGGATGCTTTCACCCTATTTGAACGTTTTGAAAAGAAACTTGAGGTGCATCAGGGTAACCTCATGCGCGCTGCTGTTGAGCTTGCCAAAGACTGGCGTACCGACCGTGCTCTACGCCGACTCGAGGCGCTATTGGCCGTGGCTGACAAGCATACGTCACTGATCATCACTGGTAATGGTGATGTAGTGCAACCCGAGCATGATCTCATTGCGATTGGTTCAGGCGGGCCGTTTGCCCAGTCAGCAGCCACGGCACTACTCGAAAACACCGATTTAAGCGCACGGGAGATTGTTGAGAAAGCGCTCACTATCGCAGGTGATATCTGTGTCTTTACTAATAGTTTCCAAACCATCGAAGAGCAGGAGTCGGTAGCCAATGTCTGATATGACCCCACGTGAAATTGTTGACGAACTTAACCGTCATATTATTGGCCAAGACAATGCCAAAAAAGCAGTCGCAGTAGCGCTACGTAACAGATGGCGACGGATGCAGTTAAGTGATGAATTGCGCCCTGAAGTGACTCCAAAAAATATTCTGATGATAGGGCCAACAGGGGTGGGCAAAACTGAAATCGCACGGCGGTTAGCTAAGTTAGCCAATGCTCCTTTTATCAAAGTAGAAGCCACTAAATTCACTGAAGTTGGCTATGTTGGTAAAGAAGTGGAGTCTATCATTCGCGATCTTACTGATACAGCAGTGAAGCAAACACGTGAACAAATGATGCAAAAAGTACGCTTCCGAGCTGAAGAAGCCGCTGAAGAACGTATTCTTGATGCCTTATTGCCACCCGCTAAAAAGACCGGTTGGGCTGACGAAGCCGAGCCAGAGCGTGATAGCAGTAATACTCGCCAAGTATTCCGCAAAAAGCTTCGCGAAGGTCAGCTTGATGATAAAGAAATTGAGATTGAGTTAAGCGCGCCGCAAATGGGCGTAGAAATTATGGCGCCACCAGGAATGGAAGAAATGACCTCGCAATTGCAGAGCATGTTCCAAAACCTAGGTAGCGGCAAAGCAAAACCGAAGAAGCTGAAGATCAAAGACGCCTTCAAGCACCTGATTGAAGAAGAAGCGGCGAAAATGCTGAACCCTGAAGAAATCAAGGAACAGGCGCTGCAGTCGGTTGAGCAAAATGGCATTGTGTTCTTAGACGAAGTGGACAAAATCTGTAAGCGCGGTGATGTATCGGGCCCAGATGTAAGTCGCGAAGGCGTACAACGCGATTTGCTACCACTCGTAGAAGGCACCACAGTATCAACCAAGCACGGCATGGTAAAAACCGACCATATCTTGTTCATTGCTTCAGGTGCTTTTCAGATGTCTAAGCCATCAGATCTGATTCCTGAGCTGCAAGGTCGGTTACCTATTCGAGTTGAGCTTAATGCGCTAACCAGTGGTGACTTTGTGCGCATTCTGACCGAGCCGAATGCCTCTTTAACTACCCAGTACAAGGCTTTGATGGCAACCGAAGGGGTAGATATTGAATTTACCGCAGATGGGATTGCGCGGATTGCTGAAACAGCGTTTCATGTGAACGAAACCACGGAAAATATTGGGGCGCGTCGTTTGCACACAGTGCTGGAGCGTTTAATGGAAGAAATATCTTTTAAAGCCAGTGACTTACATGGGCAGAGAATTGAAATTGATGCTGCCTATGTCGAGCAACATGTGGGCCAATTAGCACAAGACGAAGACTTAAGTCGCTTTATTCTGTAAGCGCTTGAGCTAACGCAGTAAAGCCTTGCTTTTGCCTAGGCCGTTTACCCGCTATACTGTGCAAAGTTAACGCATCGGTGCCTACCTGCAAGCCCGCAGGTAGGTTGCCAGCACAGAGAGTAGGGGAATGGCCATGGAATACAATACTTCAGAACTTTGCGATTTATATCCGGACATGATTGATGTGGTCGAGCCCATGTTTATTCATTATGGCGGGCGCATCAGTTTTGGTGGTCAGTTAGTCACCATCAAGTGCTTTGAAGATAAAGGCGTGATTGAAGAAGTCGTACAGCAGCAAGGCACTGGCAAAGTACTTTTGATTGATGGCGGCGGTTCTAATCGACGTGCATTGATTGATATTGCTATCGCTGAATTAGCCTTTGATAACGACTGGGAAGGTATTGTTTGCTATGGCGCAGTGCGCGATGTTGAAGCTCTAGACGAGCTTGATATGGGCATTATGGCAGTCGCATCTATTCCGGTTGGAGCCATCAGTGAAGGCGTTGGTGAAGTCGACACAGCAGTGAACTTTGGTGGGGTAACCTTCTTACCTGAAGACCATCTTTATGCTGATAGTACCGGCGTGATTATTTCTCCAGAACCTCTCGATATCGAATAACCTATGTTGTTTGAAGCCCTACCCGCCGCTACGTGGTTTACCCCTCGTAGCGGTGAAACTCGCTTGGGCCAAGTGCTCACTTGGTTACCACCTGTTGCTGATATCCCTGCTTATAACAAGGCCCTCGCCCATGCTTGGCAGCAAGGCCAAAGAATCGCAATTATTGGCGTGCCTGAAGGTATTGGCCCGCGTGCCAACTTAGGCCGAGGGGGTGCTGAACATGGCTTTCATGCCGCCCTAAAAAGCTGGCTCAATTTACAAGCTAACGCCCACCTAGCAACGGATCAGATACTGATGCTAGGCGCTTTAGCTTGTGATGATTTACAGCAACAAGCGAACCAGCTTGAGGTAACTGAACCGTCACAATTGGCCCAATTAAGGCAGCTGTGTGCCGAGCTTGATAGTCGCCTAAGCGCTGTGTTGACGCCGCTCTTTAGCCAAGGTTTTCGGGTGATTTTAATCGGTGGCGGACACAATAATGCCTATCCGTTATTACAATCATTAGCCACTGCCAAAGCTAGCCCTGTTGCCGCCATCAATTTAGATCCCCATGCTGATTTTCGTGCTTTAGAAGGGCGCCATAGCGGTAATGGTTTTTCTTATGCACATGCGGCTGGGGTGTTACAACATTACCATGTGATGGGGCTACACCTAGCTAAGAACAATGCCGCCAGCCTGCAAGCATTAACTGCTGCTGGGTTTAGCTACAGCAGTATTCAAGCCATTTACCAGCACGGTTGGCAACCGCTGTGGTCAGCGCAACTAGCGCAGCAAGCGCAGGGGCAACTGCCGTTAGGCATAGAAGTGGATATTGATGCGATTCAAGGTGCGCCTGCAAGTGCGATTAATTATTTAGGCGTGAGTGCGGCGCAGGCCTGTCAGTTTGTCGCACAATTGGCGCAGTTACCCCATGCCGCATACCTGCATTTAGCGGAAGCCGCACCCAGCTTACACCCCGCCGGACAGGCGGTGGGAGACATGGTGTGCGGGCAACTACTCAGCGAATTAATGCTGGCTTTTATCGGCGTTGACCTTGATGCCAGCAACCACGCAACTGCTGCAGGCCAAACTGATAGCTAAGTGTGGCTGGGTCGGCACAGTCCCACCAGCATAGATCAGCCCGCATTCCAGCTTTTAATTGACCGCGGTCGTGAAGCCCCAGTGCTTGTGCGGCCGCCACCGTTACTCCACGTAAACACTCTTCTGGGGTTAGCCGAAACAATGTCGCGCCCATCTGCAACATCAATAACAAACTAAAAATAGGCGAAGTGCCTGGGTTGGCATCCGTTGCTAAGGCAATAGGTACCTGGTACTCACGCAACAATGCTAATGGCGGTAATTGTTGTTCCCGCAAAAAGTAATAAGCTCCGGGTAACAACACCGCAACGGTATTACTCGCCGCCATGGCCGCGACGCCAGCCTCGTCGAGATATTCGAGGTGGTCACAAGATAACGCCTGATAACGCGCGGCTAATTGGCTCCCGGCTTGGTTACTGAGTTGCTCTGCATGTAATTTAACCGGCAGATTTAGCGCTTTGGCTGCAGCAAACACGCGCTCAGTTTGAACCGTGGTAAAGCCCACCTTCTCACAAAAAGCATCCACTGCGTCGGCTAATCCCTCGGCTGCTATTTGCGGTAGAATCTGCTCTACAATGAGGTCGATGTATGCATCAGGCTGCTGTTGATATTCAGGTGGTAAGGCATGGGCAGCGAGCAAAGTGGTCACCACCGACACTGGATTGCTGTCGGCTAAGGCTCTAGCCGCTAATAGCTGTTTCCGCTCATGCTCATAGCTGAGGCCATAGCCAGACTTGATCTCGATGGTAGTAACGCCTTCACGCATCAAAGCCTCTAAGCGTGGTTGGCTCAGCGCGATTATTTGCTCAAGGCTTGCCGCTCGAGTGGCGGCAACGGTAGCTGCAATACCGCCGCCTTGAGCAGCGATATCAGCGTAGCTAGCGCCATGCAAACGCTGGGCAAACTCATTAGCGCGCGAGCCTGCCCAAACTAAATGAGTATGGCAGTCAATCAGGCCGGGGGTAACCAAGCCGCCGCCACCGTCAAGCAATTCTACTTGGCTTAGATCAGGGCCTCCTTCGGCATGACTGAGATGCTCACCAGCATACTGAATTCCGCTAGCGTTAAACACAATCAGGCCTTGTTCAATAAGACCGTAGCCATCGCCTTGCATGGTGGCTAAACGGACATTGTGGATGGCTTGCAGGGTGGAAGCTGACATGAATTTTCCCTTTGCTACTTGTATATACAATTAAGCTTGCCTACACTCTAGCACAATTTAATAAATCTTAAAGTGTAGAGGCATGGCAAAGTTCTCGGTTATTAAACAACATCTGTATCAAAAAATAGCCTCTGGAGAGTGGCCTGAAAATCATCCGGTAAGCTCAGAAAATGCCTTAGCACAGCAATTTAACGTGAGTCGCATGACTGCGCGGCGTGCCCTGCAAGAACTGGCGGATGAGGGCTTGGTGTTGCGCAACAAAGGCTCTGGTACCTATGTGGCGCCGCTAAAGTCGCAAACATCCTTTATGGCCATACGCAATATTGCCGATGAAATTGCCAATCGCGGCCACCAGCATCAAGCTATTGTGCACACCCTTAAAGCTCAACCGGCTAGCCCGCAAGTCGCGGAGTTTCTGCAAGTACCGGTAGCCAGCAAAGTCTTTTTCTCGGTCATCACTCATCTAGAAGACGGGGTGCCGGTGCAGGTAGAAGAGCGTTACGTGAACCCTTCCATGGCCACGCACTACCTCAAACAAGATTTTACCAAGCTCACCCCGCATGAATATTTGAGTGCGGAATCACCGCTAACCGAAGCTAGCCACCAAATTGAAGCGGTTAGCCCTAGTGCACAATTGTGTGAATGGTTGCGCTTAAGCAAGCCAGAGCCGTGCCTACGGATTATTCGCCGTACTTGGAGTCATGCCGGTATTGTGACCTACGCCGTGCTAACCCATCCAGGTTCGCGTTTTGTGCTAGGCGGCCATTTAACCTTTAAATCTTAGTAAGCAAAGGAGCTACAATGAGTTTCACCCGATTAGATAGCAGTCGCCAGATTCGTGCAGACCGCGGTAGTCAGCTCACTACAGCAAACTGGCAGATTGAAGCTGCCAAACGGATGCTGATGAATAATCTCGACCCAGAAGTGGCAGAGCATCCACAAGCGCTGGTGGTGTATGGCGGTATTGGCCGCGCCGCGCGCAGCTGGGAAGCCTACGATAAAATCGTTGAAGTTTTAGAACGCTTGCAGCCCCACCAAACTTTATTGGTTCAGTCGGGAAAACCAGTGGGAGTATTCACGACTCATGAAGATGCGCCGCGAGTCCTGATTGCCAACTCAAATTTAGTACCTCAGTGGGCCACTTGGGAGCACTTTAACGAATTAGATCAGCAAGGCTTGATGATGTACGGTCAAATGACCGCAGGGTCTTGGATCTACATCGGCTCGCAAGGCATTGTTCAAGGTACTTACGAAACCTTTGTGGCCGTGGCGCGCCAGCATTTTGGCGGCGAAACTCGTGGCCGTTGGATCCTTACCGGCGGGCTTGGCGGTATGGGTGGAGCGCAGCCGCTGGCGGCAACCATGGCGGGCTACAGTATGCTGGCTGTTGAAGTGGACGAAACTCGAATTGATTTTCGCTTGCGCACGCGCTACCTGGACTACAAAGCGGAAAGCCTAGATCAAGCACTGCAACTGCTAGAGCAAGCACGAGCCAAGGGCGAAGCTATTTCGGTTGGCCTGCTTGGCAATGCCGCCGATGTTTATGCGGAGCTGGTAGCCCGTGGGGTTACTCCCGATGTGGTGACAGACCAAACTTCAGCACACGATCCTTTGCATGGCTATGTCCCACAAGGTTGGAGTTTAGCCGACTATCAGCTACAACAGCAGCAAGCCCCAGCCGCCACCGTAGCTGCCGCGAAACAGTCGATGGCGGTACAAGTACAAGCCATGTTAACGCTGCAACAGCGAGGCGCGGCAACCCTTGATTATGGCAATAATATTCGGCAGATGGCAAAGGATGTGGGGGTAGCCAATGCCTTTGATTTTCCTGGCTTTGTACCAGCTTATATTCGTCCTTTGTTTTGCCAAGGGATAGGGCCATTCCGTTGGGTCGCGTTATCTGGTGACCCTGAAGATATCTATAAAACGGACGCCAAGGTGAAAGAGCTGATCCCAGACGACAAGCACTTACATAACTGGTTAGATATGGCGCGTGAACGTATTGCCTTCCAAGGCTTGCCGGCTCGTATTTGCTGGATTGGCCTAAAAGACCGTGCGCGCATTGCAAAAGCTTTCAATCAGATGGTTAGAACCGGTGAGTTGAAGGCGCCGATAGTAATTGGTCGCGACCACTTAGATTCAGGTTCTGTCGCCAGCCCTAACCGCGAAACCGAAAGCATGCTAGATGGCTCCGATGCAGTGTCAGATTGGCCGTTGTTGAATGCCTTGTTAAATACCGCCGGTGGCGCAACTTGGGTTAGCCTACATCATGGCGGCGGGGTTGGTATGGGTTACTCCCAACATGCCGGCGTGGTGATTGTCGCTGATGGTACTGATGCTGCTGAGCAACGCTTAGGCCGAGTGCTATGGAACGATCCTGGCACTGGCGTGATGCGTCATGCCGATGCTGGCTACGAAATTGCACAAGAGTGCGCCCGTGAGCAAGGTTTAGATTTACCTATGGTGGAGCAGCCCAAATGACAGCAATGACGAAGATGCCAAGTTTTGAATTACAGCCAGGTGCACTGGGCTTAGAGCAACTGCGCGACTGGTGGCAGCAGCCACAGCAATTGAGTTTGACGAGCGCAGCTTATGAAGCAATTGCTAAGTCACAACAAACCGTTGCTGCGGTGCTGGCAGCGGGTAAAGTGGTCTACGGCATTAATACCGGCTTTGGCTTGCTGGCAAACACTCGTATCCCACCCGAAAAATTAGAAGATCTGCAGCGCCGTATTGTGTTATCCCATGCTGCAGGTACTCAAGAGCTGATGAGTGATACCGTTGTCCGCTTGATGTTGTTACTCAAAATCAACTCGCTCAGCCGTGGCTATTCTGGCGTGCGCCAAGAGGTTATTGATGCGTTGGTTGATTTAGTTAACCATCAAGTGTACCCCTGCGTACCCAGCAAAGGCTCAGTAGGTGCGTCGGGTGATTTAGCCCCGCTGGCGCATCTGGTGTTGCCGCTACTAGGTGAAGGCCAAGTTCGCATCAATGGCGAGATCTTCGATGCGGTTACCGGTTTAGCTAAAGTAGGGTTGCAGCCGCTCGGCCGCTTAGCACCCAAAGAGGGCTTAGCGCTACTTAATGGTACCCAAGCGTCCACGGCTTTGGCCTTGCATGGCTTATTCCAAATCGAGCGGGTATTTCATGCAGCTTTGGTCACAGGAGCTATGTCAGTAGAGGCTGCCATGGGCTCACGTTCACCCTTTGATGCACGAATTCATGCGGTGCGTGGTCAACCCGGCCAAATCGCTGTCGCAGCTAGCTTCCGGCAGCTCTTGGGTGATACCTCAGAGATTGGTAGTAACCATGCGGATTGCGAAAAAGTTCAAGATCCTTATTCGTTGCGTTGCCAACCACAGGTGATGGGTGCGGTCTTTGATCAGCTGCAACATGCCAGCGCTATTTTGGTGCGCGAAGCTAATGGTGTAACCGATAACCCGCTGGTATTTTTTGATAATGGCGACATTATTTCAGGAGGCAACTTCCATGCCGAACCAGTGGCAATGGCAGCTGATATCTTAGCGATTGCGGCCAGTGAGATTGGTGCCTTATCGGAACGCCGTAGTGCACTTTTAATCGACCACCATCTAAGTAACTTGCCACCTTTCTTGGTCAATGATGGAGGGGTTAACTCGGGCTTTATGCTGGCGCAGGTGACTGCGGCGGCTCTTGCTTCAGAGAATAAAACCTTAGCGCATCCGGCATCGGTTGATAGCCTACCGACCTCGGCAAACCAAGAAGATCATGTGTCTATGGCTACCTTTGCCGCAAGAAGATTATCAGATATTGCAGCTAACGTGCGTGATATTGTGGCTATTGAGCTGTTAGAAGCGGCTCAAGGGTTAGATTTTAGACGCCCGCTAAAAGCTGCTGATGCAGTAGAACAGGCGCATGCCATGGTAAGGTCAAAGGTGGGTTTTTATGATCAAGATCGTTACTTTTCGCCTGATATCGCTGCTATTTCACAGCTTATCAAGCAAGGTGAGTTATCTTCATTAATAACCACCGGGGCATTACTTGAGGACGCTTAAGCGTCCTCTTCTTCATCTTTAAGCGCTTGGCAGTCAACACACAGAGCAACGTCTGGTTTGGCTGCTAGCCGTGCTGCTGAAATTTCGTCACCGCATTCAATGCAATAGCCATATTCGCCACTACGCATACGTTGCAGTGCAGCTTGCGCGCTTTCAGCGTTACGGCTGTTGGGTTGCTCGTTGACCACGTTTTCTAACTTACTACGGATGCGTAACAACTGCTGGGCGGTTAATGATTCACTCATGTTTACGTCCTTCTTATTTTTTCTTCGCTAAAACAACAAACTGGCCAGTAAATTCCGCGACCGGTTTATCGCCATCGTAAATTTGCGACTTAAGCGTTACGCGAGCGTTTTGCCCCTGGCTAAGGCTGCTTAAATCCCCGGTAAAACTTGATAAGCGAGCCAGCGCTCTAGGTTCTTTACTCACCGGTTTGTGGTAGCTGATCTGCCCATCGGCTAACACAATGGCTCCGGCTAACTCTCTTTCGCGCAATTGTAAATGCAGTAAGCCCCAGCATGTCAAGGTTGCGAGTGAATAAATACTGCCGGCAAACATAGTGCCATGCACATTGATATTGCGCGACAAGATGGCAGCCGTCTCAAATTCGCGCCCCGTATACTGAATAATACGGATGCCCATGGTATCCGTGATAGGAATTTCTTGATGCCAGGTTTGTTGTAGATCTTGGCACCAACTAGGACGATAAATAATGCGGTTAAACTCGGTAAAGGTTTTGCGCAACTGGTGCTCGGCTTGCGGGTTTTTCACGGTATCGCCTTCTTCTACCACCTCGTAGCCGCATTTAATGTAAAAACCGAGGGTATTATCACGTGAGTTAATCACAACATGCTTGGCACCTTCAGCACGAGCTACCTTTTCTAGTTCATGCACGATAGCTACGCCATGGCCTTCGCCCCGGTGCTCAGGAGCCGAGGCCATAAACCTGATTTGTCCCTCGTCAGGGCTATTAAAATGTAAACGGCCAATAGCAATGGCTTCGCCGGCACTGTTCACCACCATACGATGTTGACCTACACCATCATATTCATCTTGTTCAGAGCCGCGTGGACGTTGAAAAGGCTCGCGCAATACCCGCCAACGCAGATAATAATAACTTTCCCATTGTTCTGGCGTAGACGGCGTAATTACTCGATACATAAATGTTTTTATCCTTTACTAAGTCTTTGCTGCGGGTACCTGCAGTAAGAAAGTCACGGGGCCATCGTTCACCAGGCTAACTTGCATGTCGGCACCAAACTGACCGGTTTGGCAGAAAATACCAAGCTTAGTTAACTCTGCAACAAAGGCCTCATAAAGAGGCTCTGCTTGAGCCGGAGCTGCCGCAGTAGAGAAACTTGGCCGCCGGCCAGAATCGGTATCGGCTGCCAAGGTAAACTGCGACACCACCAACGCTTGGCCACGGACATCGATTAAACTCATATTCATTTTGTCATCGGCATCGGCAAAGATGCGGTAGTGAGCCACTTTGTGCGCTAACTTGTGCGCATCAGCTAGAGTATCGCTGGTGGCTACCCCGAGCAAGATCAGTAAGCCCTGCTCTATCGCACCAACCTTAACATCAGCCACACTCACGCTAGCTTGGCGCACTCGTTGAATTAAAGCTTTCATTCAGATCCCTGATTTCCAGTGTTAGAGGTTGCTGCTGCAGCGGGATCGGCCTCAGGAGGTGCCGCTGGGGTAGTGAACTCTTCAATACTTGCGGTTAATTCGGCACCCAGCAACACAATATTCCACGACACGAAAATCCACAGTAACAAAATTGGGATAGCAGCCAAAGCCCCATAAATGGCTTCGTAACTAGGGAAAGCAGTGATATAGGCCGCAAAGCCTCTTTTGCTGACTTCAAACAAGATGGCAGCTAGCAGCGCTCCCCAAAAGGCATGTCGCACCCGTACGATACGGTTTGGCATCATCACGTACAGCAGTAAAAAAGCAACCAGCGAGGTGACAATCGGCACGGCGCTGAGGAGCGTGGTACGAATTCCTGATACGTAATCTTCAGCAAATGCTGTCAAAGATATCAGATAAGAGCTCACGGCCATTCCCGAACCCATCAAAATAGGGCCCAAGGTTAAAATCATCCAGTACACAGCTAACGCAACTACAATGCGGCGGCGTTGATGGTTACGCCAAATACGGTTCATGGTGGCATCAATAGTACTGATAAGATTTACCGCCACCACAATCACAAAAACCACCCCAATGGTGGTCATCTTAGAAACATTACCAACAAAGGTATTTAAGTACTCGCTAATGACTTCGCTAGAAGTAGGCAGCAAATTGGCGAATAAAAAGGCTTCTAGCTGTTCACGTAACTCCTCAAACATAGGAAAAGCCGAGAAAATCGAGAACATCACCACCATCATCGGCACCAACGCCAACATGCTAACAAAGGTTAAGTGGCCGGCAATAATGGTGACGCGGTCGTCTAAACAGCGCTTGCCAAAATACAACAAAAACCGCCCTGCGTAGCGCAGCCGTTCTAACCCTTGTTGTTGCCAAGATGACAGCTCGGTCATGGTGATTCCTTGAGTTAATCTGACTATTTAGTAGAGCGTTATAATCCCAAACCCTAGTGCTTGCGTAAAGACTATATCAAGATAGAGGAGCAAGTATGCGGATAATTATAGGTGCAAATGGTGGTTTAGGTGGTGCGTTGGTGGATTATTACAGCCAAGCTGAACATGTGATTGCTGTTTCTCGGACAGCGCCGCCGGTATCCTTGGCGGCCGATGTCACTTGGGCACAAGTCGCAGGCTACCAGCCAGAGCATTTAGTGCCGCTGTTCGAGGTCTTAACGGAGCAGTTAGCCGCCGGTCGGGTCGTGAGTGGGGTGCTCAGCGCTATTGGGTTATTACACACCGATAGTTATCAGCCAGAAAAGCGTTTAGCGGATCTTAATCTGGCACAGTTACAACATCAATATCAGGTGAATGCCATATTGCCGCTATTGCTGTTACAGCAATTAGTGCCTTACTTACCTCGGCAGCAACCATGCAGCTTTGTGCAATTGAGCGCCAAGGTTGGCAGTATCACTGATAACCATTTGGGAGGCTGGTACAGTTATCGAGCCAGTAAAGCGGCCCTAAACATGTTGCTTAAAACCGCCGCGATAGAGTTACGACGTACACATAAACAGCTCACCATCGCAGCGATTCATCCGGGTACCACGGATACCGAACTTTCTAAACCCTTCCAAGCCCGACTCACGCCAGATAAGCTCTACTCTGCGCAACTATCGGCACAACGTATTGCAGCTGTCATCGCACAACTCGATCCGCAGCACAGCGGTGCGCTTTGGCATTGGGACGGCACCTTACTACCTTATTAGCCTAGCGCAGCAATAGTTTCTTTTTCAAACAGCCGCCTTGCAGGTATACTGTGGCGAATACCACAGCAAATAAGGAGATGTTATGCGAGTTCTGCTGCAGATTGCCAGTGTTGCCTTAGGCGCAGTACTGTTAACGGGCTGCCAAAGTGCTTACTACGGCGCCATGGAAAAAGTCGGCATTCACAAGCGCGATATTCTCGTGGATAGAGTGGACGATGCTCGTGAAGCGCAAGGCGATGCCCAGCAAGAATTTAAATCAGCGTTAGAACAACTTGATGCGTTGTTGAACATTGACGGTGGTGAGCTAGAGCAGCGTTACAATGCGTTAAATGATGATTATGAAGCCAGTAAAGCGGCGGCCGAGCGGGTTAACGATCGCATTGAAGCTATTCATGATGTCGCCGAAGCACTGTTTGACGAATGGCAAGATGAACTTGCGATGTACTCTAATGACGCCATGCGTCGCCAAAGCGAGCGCTCACTTCGTGATACCGAACGGCGTTACAAAAGTCTGTTAGCAAGTATGGAGCGGGCCGCGGCAACCATGGACCCCGTGTTAGCTAAACTGCAGGACAACGTTCTATTTTTAAAGCATAACCTCAATGCGTCGGCGGTAGATGCCATTCGCGGCGAGTATCGTAGTTTAGAAACGGATATCGCTGTGTTGATCAAAGAAATGGAAGCGGCAATAGCGGAATCTGACGCCTTTATTAAAGCCATGCAAGAGGGACAATCATGAGTTTACTTATTATTGCCGGCAGCAGCCGCGAAGATTCTATTAATGCCGTGCTGCAGCAACGAATTGCGGCAGTCGCAACGGCTGCGGGCGAGGCCTGCCACCTGTATGCTGCCGCCGATTTAGATGCACCTTTGTATCAAGGCGACTACGAGCAAGAAAATGGAGTACCGTCAAATATTCAGAAACTAGCGACAGCTATCAACGACGTCACCAAAGTGATTATTGTATCGCCTGAATACAATAGTTCGATTCCGCCTTTATTAAAAAATGCGATTGATTGGTCGACCCGGCTACCACAGAATCCGTGGCAAGGTAAAACCGTGTTACTAGCTGGCGCTGCGCCAGGTCGCCTAGGCTGTATGCGGGTATTGACCCATTTAAATACAGTGATGAGTGCCGTACAAAGTTGGGTTGCACCCATGTTTCTTAGCTGCGCTAATGCCAGCGCAGAAAGCCTCGCTGAGTTTGACCAAGCAGCTATTGAGAGCTTTATTGCGCAAGGTGGCTAATTTTAAGCCGAGTTAAGCCTGCAAGCCTTTGAAGTAACATTCAATGGCTTGTTTGGCAGTACTGCTTAAATCAAACAAGCTTTTATCCAGTAGCCAGTTGTACATCAGTCCATCAACCAAGCTAAATAATCCCAACACAACAGCTTGAGAATTAAGGTCAGCACCAATGAGGCCTTTCTTTTTTGCTTCATCAAGCAAAATACAAGATTCTTCAATGCAAGCGTTACGACCACCTAGATGGCGCAAATGAATCGGTAAGGCATCGCCCACGTATTCGCATTTGTGCAGCAAGATATTGATCAGTGCTTGCATGTGCGGATCGTGCTCAACCTGGTGAATAATATGAAAGCACCGCGCTTTTAGAATAGCTAATGGATTATCCTGATGAGCTTGGACAATTTCTTCTAGCATTTCATCCACAGGCAGTTTCACCCGATCCATCAATGCATTGATAAGATCCAGTTTGTTTTGAAAGTGATGATAAATAGCGCCGCGTGTTACCCCAGCGGCTTCGGCAACTTGCATCATCGAGGTATTAGCTACCCCGTTACTACTAAATACTCGCTCAGCGGCATCTAATAACTCAGTGCGGGTTGTTAATGCATCAGCTTTTGTACGGCGTACCACAATTCACCTCAATTGAATAAACTATGGACGATTATAAACTATTTTATACAAACATGCATGTATGTATGTATAAATGCAAAACTTGCAAGATAAGATCTTAATCCCCATAGCTTAACTATAGAGTTAAAGTATAGAGTTAAAGACAAAAAATAGTCATTGTTGAACCGCAAGTGCTATGCTCAAACGTAGCCTAATAAGTTTTAACAGGGGGTTGCCATGAAGAATGAGATTGATCAACGCTTAGTATTAGATGCTTATGAGACAATTCATGAATACGGTAAAGCCGAACAAGGTAAGCATACCTTAGAGGGTATTTCGGCCTATACCGACCACGATGGCTATACCGTCTTTTTAGAGGGACATGGCGTACGTATGACGCTTGAGTTCCACAATAAATATCATTTGGATTATGAGAACGAACGTCAGTATGAAATGTTCATGCGGGCACTAGAAAATATTAGCCAAGGCCATTACGAGCCCAAACGCACCGAAACTTAACCCAGCAGAGTAGGATGGCATGACCAAGATAAAGCACAAAGCCTATAGTGTGGCTGAAGAAGTCGCCCATGCGTTAACCCATGGTGCTGGCGCCATCGCAGCCATTGTCGGATTAGTGCTGATGCTGGCTTGGGCCAGTACTTATGGTGACACTTTTCATGTGGTTAGTGCGGCTATTTATGGCGGAAGTTTGATTTTATTGTATTCGGCCTCGACGCTTTATCATGCATTTCCGTGGCCGCGAATTAAGGCGTTTTTCCAGCATCTTGATCATGCCGCTATTTATGTGCTGATCGCCGGCACCTACACCCCGTTCGCCTTGGTAAACTTACGTGGCGCGTGGGGTTGGACGCTGCTAGCGGTGGTGTGGAGCATTGCTATCTTCGGCGTGGTTATTGAGCTTGCGCTTAAAGAACGCAAGAAATGGCTTTCGCTAAGCCTCTACTTAGGGCTAGGCTGGATGGCCATTCTGGTGATTAAACCCATGCTAGATAACGTAGCCGCCGGAGGTTTATGGTTATTATTAGGCGGTGGCCTAGCCTATACCTTTGGCGTGATTTTCTATGTCTGGAAGTCACTGCCATTTCATCACGCCATATGGCATCTCTTTGTTTTAGCCGGCAGTGTGCTGCACTTCTTATCCGTCTTTTATTACGTTTTGCCCCAGCCGAATATGATTTAAGTTATGGTAGCTTGCCTTTCCTAAATGAAAGGGCTATGGTTGCGCCTAAGCAAAGAGGGTAACCAGTTTTATTATGTTTAAGTACGATTATTCAATTCTAAGTACCGCACTCACCTTTCCAAATTAAGCCGATTGCAGTTTAAGCAATCGGCGTATCTTGTTTTATCCAAAGCAACTAGCCATGTAGCTAATTAATGATTTTTCGTGTTTTAGTTCGGTAGGAGTAAAGCCGTGCTTGCGCGTATTTGGGGTTATTGTAACTCCGCCGCTTGTTTACATCAGTCATGGTTTCAATGTCAGCAATTTAGGGTACTACAAGACCCTTTGTTACTTGCCGATCTCTATCAACGCTTAGAACTCAGCGACCGTCCTGCATCAAAAATGAATGCACGGGTGGTGATAGGTTCGCGGGTAACCGTGCGTCAATTAAATGCCAATGATAAACAAGTTTTTCATCTGACAATTGTCGAGCCAAGTAGCGCTAACTTACAGCGACATAAGATCTCTTATCTTTCGCCGATGGGGTTAGCGCTACTTTCTTTGCCGTTAGGCGCTACTTTTTATTTGTCTGATAGGGCCAGTGAAAGTCACTGGTGTGTTGTTGCAATCAACTCAGCAGGAGATCATCATGAGTAAAGAAAAGCAGAAGAAAAAGCCGCAAAAAACGTTGAAAGAAAAACGTAGAGAAAAGAAGAACAAAGCGGACTAACCGGTACCATCAGGGTTCCGCAAAAAAAAGCCAGTCAGAACCTTCTGACTGGCTTTTTTAATCAAGCTGTTGTGACTAATTAATTAGCTACGGCTAGCTCGTTTACGCTCGTTCTCAGTAAGCAAGCGCTTACGAACACGAATTGATTTTGGTGTGATTTCTACCAATTCATCGTCATCAATAAACTCAAGAGCTTGCTCTAATGACATCCGAATAGGTGGCGTTAGCAATAATGCATCATCAGTACCAGCTGCACGGATGTTGGTTAATTGCTTACCTTTCAGACAGTTTACGGTTAAGTCGTTAGACCGGCTATGAATACCAATCACCATACCTTCGTAAACTTCTTCCGCGTGGCCAATCATCAACCGGCCACGTTCTTGTAGGTTAAACAAGGCGTAGGCTAGGGCTTTACCTTGGGCGTTAGAAATCAAGACGCCGTTGATGCGCTGGCCAATGTTGCCGCCTTTAAACGGACCATAGTGATCAAAGCTATGATAGAGCAAGCCGGTACCTGAGGTTAAGGTCATAAACTCAGTCTGGAAGCCAATCAAACCTCGGCTAGGTACAACGAAGTCGATACGAATACGGCCTTTACCATCTGGAGTCATGTTGGTCATTTCGGCTTTACGCAAGCCAAGTTTTTCCATCACTGAACCCTGGTGTTGCTCTTCAATATCCACGGTCAGGTTTTCAAACGGTTCTTCTTTCACGCCGTCTACTTCGCGCATGATAACTTCAGGGCGAGATACCGCCAGCTCGAAGCCTTCGCGACGCATATTTTCAATAAGTACGCCTAAGTGCAACTCACCACGGCCAGACACCCGGAAGCGGTCTGGGTTGTCAGTTTCTTCTACGCGCAAGGCCACGTTATGTTTAAGCTCTTGTTGCAAGCGCTCAAGAATTTGACGTGAAGTAACAAACTTACCTTCTTTACCAGCAAAAGGTGAGGTGTTTACTTGGAATGTCATGGTTACTGTTGGCTCATCTACAGTTAATGCAGGCAGAGCTTCTACTGAGCCAGCCGCACATACGGTGTCAGAGATTTTTAATTCGCCTAAGCCAGTAATAGCCACGATGTCGCCGGCACTCGCTTTATCGGTTTCGATACGGTCTAAGCCTAAATAACCAAAAACTTGGCCAACTTTACCGTTACGAGTAGAACCATCAGCGCCAACCACAGTTACCTGCTGGCCAACTTTCAATGAACCACGTTTAATCCGGCCAATACCGATAATGCCCACGTAGCTTGAGTAATCAAGCTGTGAAATTTGCATTTGTAATGGACCATCACGATCCGCATCTGGTGGTGATACTTTGTCTAGAATGGTTTCAAACAACGCAGTCATGTTGTCAGTCACCACGTTATAATCGTGGGTTGCCCAACCGTTTAATGCAGAAGCATAAACAACTGGAAAATCTAGCTGCTCATCGGTAGCACCTAGGTTGTCAAATAGGTCAAAAATCTGGTCGATAACCCAATCAGGACGTGCGCCCGGACGGTCGATTTTGTTTACAACAACAATCGGCTTCAAGCCATGCGCAAAAGCTTTTTGCGTAACGAAGCGGGTTTGTGGCATAGGTCCGTCAACGGCATCAACCACCAGCAACACTGAATCGGCCATTGACAATACCCGCTCAACTTCACCACCAAAATCGGCGTGTCCAGGGGTATCAAGAATGTTGATACGGTAGTCTTGATAATTTACCGCTGTATTTTTCGCCAAAATGGTAATGCCACGTTCTTTCTCAAGATCGTTGGAGTCCATCACCCGTTCTTCAGCGCCACCGCGGCTTTCTAAAGTGCCGGAGCTTTGAAGAAGTTTGTCAACAAGGGTGGTTTTGCCGTGGTCAACGTGCGCAATAATTGCAATATTGCGCAGCTTGGAAAGTTCAGTTGCTTGAATTGTCATTGATAAAGCCTGTAAAAACGCGAGGATAGGACCCCAAAATGGCCACGCCGCGAGAATGTCACGAGTGGTTAAAATAGCGGCGTATTATACGCATACAGCTAACACTACGCTAGTTTTTTTACAGGCTTGTGGCAGCAAAAGACTTAATTTACGCTGTTATTGTCGTGTTTGAGGCGCTTACCCCAGCGTTGCTGGGCATAGCGACGAAGGCTCGGAACCGTATCAGTTTCGTCCATAATAGGCTGGCCGAGGATGGTTTCAATGATGTCTTCTAGTGTCACTAAGCCCATCCAAGTGCCATGCTCATCGTACACCAATGCCATATGTTGACGCTGCTGAATGAGTCTAGCCATTAGTTTTTCAACGTTCACCATCTCGCTAACAATTTCGGCTTCGCGGGCTAATTCAGCAATGTTTTGCGAGGTGTCTGATTCCAGTGCTTCATTGCGTAAGATAATGCCATGAGGTACTTCGTCTGCATCAATAATCGGAAAGCGCGAATAGGGCATAGATTTTACCCGATACAAAAAGTCACTGACGGTTTCGTCTGGGCGTACAGATTCACACACCGTACGTGGTGTCATGACATCCCGCACACGAATGGTGTGCAGGTCGAGAATATTACTGATCACTCGTCGCTCATCGGTATCGATGATTTTTTGCTCTTCACCCAAGGTCGCCAGCGCCTTAATTTCTGAGCGCACATCGACATCTTCTTCACCACCAATACGTTTGGTGACTTGATCGGATAGCCAAATGAAAGGCTTCAAGATGAGGATCATCAGATTCAGGATGCCAGGCAATAACGGAGCTAGCTGACGCCAGAATTTGGCACCGATAGTTTTAGGGAGGATTTCTGAGAGCACCAAAATTAAGACGGTCATGACTGCTGAGGCAATCGCTAAATAACCATCGCCAAACACCACACCAACTTGTGCACCTACGCCCGCTGCACCTGCAGTATGGGCTACGGTATTGAGGGTAAGAATAGCCGCAAGGGGGCGGTCAATATTATCTTTGAGCGCTTGTAGTTTGCCATGCAATACCGGTTGTTCTGCCTTAAGTTGCGCCACGTAACTTGGCGTGATGGAGAGCAAGGCAGCTTCAAGAATGGAGCATAAAAAAGAAATACCAATGGCAATAAAAGCAAACAGAATCAGCAGGAACATGGGTTTCACATAAGTTAAATAAGACAAGCGATTGTGGCACAACTGTAAGCACAAAAAAAGGGGCCGCAGCCCCTCTTCGCAAGTACTTAAACGCTGGTTATTAGAAGCTGTAGCTGGCTGAGAACCAGAAGCTGCGGGCGCGTTCAGCCGTGTTGTAATCGGGCGAACATAAGTACTCAACTTCATTGTCGGCTAGCAAACAGCTGCGGCTAGACAAGTCGGTATCAAGCAAGTTGTTGATTCTGGCCCGTAAAGTCCATGATTCAGAGAGCTCGTAGTTAGCCCCTAAATGCAACAGTTCGTAAGCTTTGTAATATTCCTCAACGGTTTCAGGGCCGGCCGGGCCGGTCACGTTGGCGGTACCACGGAAGCGCTCACCACGTACTTCGGCACGTAAATCAAAGCTCAGCGCATCGGTTAGGGCGTAACTTAGCGTAGCATTGGCCATGTGCTCAGGCGTATTGACCAAGGGTAAACCTTTGTCAGCGCCGCTGCGTACTTCACTGTGAGTGTAGGTGTAGTTACCGCGTACGCTTAAAGCATCGGTAATATCGTATTCAGCATACACCTCAGCACCTTTGGTGACCGCTTTGTCAACGTTGGCATATTGAGTAAAGTAGTCGTAGCCAAGGTCCGCCCAACCCTCACCAATGTCTACACAATACTGACCTGGCTGTGCGATCTCACAGTTAGGGGCACTGTCTTGACGAATGATTTTGTCGTCAAACTCGTTGTAGAACACGGTGAGGTTGGCGGTAAAGTCGTATGCGTTATCAAAATATACGGCCGCTTCGTAGTTCACGCTCGTTTCTGGTTGCAGGTTAGGGCTACCCACCAAAGGAATGGTACCTTGGCGACCAAAGCCAGTGATGCCAGGGAAGAGATCATTGGGTTTTGGTGCTTTATAGCCGGTGCTGATCCCGCCTTTAACGGTCCAGTCTGGGTTAATGCTGTAGTTTAAGTAAACGCGCGGACTCCACTGTCCAGAGAAGATATTGTGATGATCGTAACGAGCGCCGGTCGTTAAGGTCAGCGAGTTGGTTGCATCAAAACTGTTCTCTGCAAAAATAGCCCATTGGCGATGGTCTTGAGTGGTACCTGCGCGATAATCACTACCGTAAAAACCAAACACCCCGTCTTCCATGGAGACATCAAGGTATTGCACCCCAGTCACCAACTTATTACGGGCGAAGCTCATCTCAAAAGTCGAATCAAAAATCCAGTTGGTCAGTTTTAGTGGTCGATTAGGGCGAGGTAAGTATTCGCTCTCAATCACCGCCCGAATATCATCAGTTAGTACCGGTCGGCTCACGCCTTGGTCTGCGACTGCTTGGTCCCACAGCTGTTGAAACGCAGCACGTTCTGCCAAAGACAGCGGCAAGCTACGGCCTAAGTTCTCGCTGATACTATGGGTGATGCTATTGCGCCATACGCCAGCATCAAAGGTACCAATATGAGAGAGCACAGCTTGCTCACGTTGCACCCGCTGGTAAGGCGCATAACCAACCCGGGGCTCAACTAAACCGTTGCCGCCAGCTCGCCACATGTTCTCGGCAGAATCAAGCGTACCCACTTGGCTTTGAGTGTTATCGTAGCGCTGTTTAGCTAAATCGTAACTAAGCGCAAAGCGCTGCTTTTCAGTCAGGTTATAGTCTAAAGTAGCACCGTAGTTCCAAGACTTACCGCCGACAATCTTGCGGTCGCCAAAGCTGCCTGAGTCGGTCCAAGTGCTGCCATCGGGCAACGGCAGTTCAGTCACGTAGCCCGGTTCACTAGGCTCGCGCCAATAACCACTGCCGCGTAAGGCAAGGCTCAAGGCCTCGTTAATTGGACCGGTAAGGTAAAAATCAACTTTTTGGTCATTGCCGTATTGGTCATCTTCTTGCAAAGTACCAGCTACCGACACATCTCCGTGCCAAGCATCTAGGGTGCGGCGAGTAATGATATTCACCACCCCACCAATGGCATCGGTACCATACAAAGTAGACATTGGCCCGCGGACCACTTCAATGCGTTCAATCGCGGCTAACGGCGGCATGTACATATACTGACTGTTACCGAAGTTGTTAGGCCCAATATCACCGGTATCATTTTGGCGACGGCCATCAATCAACACTAAGGTGTATTCAGCGGGTAAGCCGCGCATGGTGATACTTAAGTTACCGTTCTTATCCTGTCCAGAACCTACATCAATACCTTCTATATCACGCAAGGCATCGGCTAAGCCCGAATAGGGTTTGGTTGCCAAATCTTCGCGAGTTACCACGGTTACACTCGCTGGTGCATCAATAACCTTGGTTTCGTAGCCCGCAGCAGTAACCACGATCCGCTCTACGCGGTCTTTTGCATCAGCGTCTGGCACCGGTTCGCCAGCAGCCATAGCTGGCGCTTGGATAGTGCTGAATACCAGTGATGCAATCATTAAAGCAAGCGGTGTAGGACGAGTCCGAAGTGACATAAAACAACCTTTTAATGAAAATTAATGAATCCGATGTTGCAAATGATAATAACTCTCATTTATCATGTAAACAGTTAAATGATAATAATTCTCAAAAACATTGACCAAGTCGGTTTTTGCTTTGAGAGCTCAACTAGGTAGAACGGATTCGAAGAATGTGCCCAATCACTTCATCAACAAGTCAATCGCCTAAATCCAAGCGCCGTCATGCAGCACAGGATAAACCCACGCGCCGCAAATCAGGCTGGCGCGATCTGAAAGCTTGGCATTGGGTTAGTTCAGCCGCCTGCTTGGTTGCGACACTTTTGTTCGCGCTTACGGGCATCACCTTAAACCATGCGCATCAGCTAGAAGCCTCGCCCTCTACAACAGTGATAGAGCAGCAGCTGCCCACGGCTGTGGTACAGGCAATGCAAGCCCGCCAGCAGCAATTACTCGAAGGGTCTTACAGCGCGGAAGGGCCTCTACCAGCGGTGTTCAGAGGTTGGTACTTAAGTTCGCAGCAGCAATCCTTGCCTGCTGAAAAAGCCGCCCAGTGGGACGAGTTTGAGGCCTATTTTGGCTTACCTCGGGCCGGTGGTGATCTCTGGTTTCGAGTCGATTTAGAGACCGGCATGTTTTACCAAGAAAGCATTGATCGAGGCTGGATTGCCTATTTCAACGATTTACACAAGGGCCGCAATACCGGCTGGGGATGGATAACTATGTTAGATATTTTAGCGGTCGTGATGCTGGTGTTTTCAGTAAGCGGTTTATTGTTATTAAAGCGCTATGCCAAAGGTCGTAAATCTACTTGGTGGTGGGTAGCTCTGGGCGTGGTTGTTCCTTGGTTAGCCTTGTTGGTACCAGCCCATGCAGCAGAAGCCGCTTCGCCCAAGCAGATGCTATTGCACGTAGAGATCCCGCAGTTAGATGTGGCTGAATACCATCGACCTTATGTTGCTATCTGGTTAGCCGATGCGAAACATCAACGGGTGGCCGACCTTGCTGTTTGGTATGACGGCAAACTAGCAAACAAAGAGGGCGAAAAATGGCTCAAGGATATGCGTCAATGGTGGCGCCGCAGTGGCCGCATGGCCACCATGCCGATTGATGGAGTTACTGGAGCAACCCGCCGCCCGGGCAGCCATAACCTTAATTTAAGCCAATTTTTACCGCAGTTAGCCGAGCTACCGCCAGGTGAGTATCGGTTGAATATTGAAGCCGCGCGTGAGGTTGGTGGTCGTGAACATCTACAACTGCCTATCACCCTGCCATTGCAGGCACCGGTGAGCGCTCAAGTGCAAGGTCAACACGAGCTCGGCCTGATTAAGTTAAGCGTAACAGCACAATAACCACGCGAATCTGAATGTGAACACTTACTATCTTTGATTGAATTAGAACGAAAGGAAACTAGCATGCGTTATATTATTTTATTCGGGGCCCTCGCCCTAAGTTTTTCGGCCGAGGCGCATCGCGCTTGGATCAAACCTGATGCCACGGTGATTTCTAAAGAAAATGCTTGGGTTACCTTTGAGGCGGCAGTTTCTAACGAAATATTTGCTCGTGACCACGTGGCGTTCCGCCTGAATGGGGTTGTGGCATTAGCACCCAACGGTCAGCCGCTAGAGTTACAGAATGCCCATACGGGTAAATTGCGCTCCGTCTTTGATTTGCAGCTTACCGAAAATGGCACCTATAAAGTTGTTACCGCATCGCAAAACCTGCAAGCCCGCTGGGTAGATGCCAACGGTGAACGTCAATTCTGGCCAGGTCGTGGGGTTACGCCTAAGCCGGGTGATTTTGAGCGTGAAGTGCCAAAACAAGCGCAAGATTTAACCATTACTGAATACTCGCGTCGGATTGAAACTTTTGTGACCAACGGAGCCCCGAGTGATACGGTGTTGGCGCCAACTAACCAGGGCTTTGAAGTGGTTCCAGTAACCCATCCAAACGATTTGTACGCTGGCGAAACCGCAGACTTTAAAGTGCTGTTTGATGGCAAGCCCGTAGCTGGTGCTGAAGTTACTGTTATTCGTGAAGGCATGCGCTACCGTGCGCAGCAAGAAGAGCAAACAGTGACCAGTAATGGTGCCGGCGAATTCTCAGTAACTTGGACTGAAGCCGGCCAGTATTTTATGGAAGCCGAGTATCAAGACGACCAAGGTAAGGCCCCGGCAACTCAACGTAGAGGCAGTTACGGCGCGGTTTTCGAGGTTCTTTAGAAAAAAGCGAAATAATCATCCCAAGTTGCTAGAATATGCTCTATAATTTTTTCTATAGAGATTTCTAGCAAGGGGATGAAGATGATTTTAAATCGTAGTTTAGTCGGCCTGATGTTCAGCGCCGCACTCGTTTTAGTCACCAGCAGTGGCATGGCTCACGCCACCGATTACACCGTAAAGCAAGCATCTATTGCTGAATACATTCATTTGCAAGGGGTGGTGGAGTCAACCAACAGCGCGACCGTATCAGCGCAAGTTTCTGGCCGTATTGAAGCCGTTAACGTGGATGTTGGTGACCAGGTTGAAGCGGGTGCCACCATAGTCACCATCACCTCCGTTGATCAATATCAAGCTGTGGCTCAGGCCCAAGCCCAAGTAGCGGCAGCACGAGCTACCCTAGTGGCTGAGCAGCAGGAATTTGATCGAGTCACTAAATTAGTGGCGCAAAAGTTAGTGCCTGATGCCGAACTCGATCGGGCTAAAGCGCGCTTAGACAACGCTAATGCCCAGTTAAAAGCGGCGCAAGCAGCAGCCAAGCGCGCCCAAGAGCAACTGTCTTATACCGCAGTCAAAGCTCCTTACAGCGGTGTCGTGAGTGAGCGTTTAGTAGAGCCAGGTGAGTTAGTGCAGCCAGGCACCCCGTTGATGTCAGGCTTTGATCCGGCCGAATTACGAGTGCATGTTGATCTTCCTGCCCTGTTTGCACCGGCGGTCGAGCAATTCAAATGGGCTGAAGTAGCCGGCTTAAAACCAGTAGCACAGCGTCTATTTCCCACCATTCATAGTGCCTCCAGTACCGTGCGATTACGGTTAAATTTGCCTGCAGACGGTAATCTATTGCCCGGTCAGTGGTTACCGGTGGTCGTGCAAGTGGGTGAGCACGAGGGCCTTCTAGTACCACAGCAAGCGGTGTTGCAACGTGGTGAACTGACCATGGTGCGAATGCAAGATAATAGCTGGCGTGCGGTTCGCTTAGGCCTCACTCAAAATGGTCAAGTAGAAGTGGTCAGCGGGCTAAAAGCTGGCGAGGTTATTCGTTATGAGTAATAAACCACTAGGGATTGCAGGTAAGTTTGCAGCCTGGGGTGAGCGCTCCCAACTAACCCCGCTGTTGGCGGTATTTGGCTTAATTCTGGGGATTATGGCGGCGATGATCACGCCGCGCGAAGAAGAGCCCCAAATTGATGTGACCATGGCTGATATCATGATCGCCTTTCCTGGTGCCGATGTGAGTCAAGTTGAACAGCAACTGACCACACCGTTAGAGCGTCATTTTGCCCGCATGCAGGGTATTGAGCATATTTTCTCCGTGTCACAGCCTGGCCAAGCCTTAGTGACGGTGCAGTTTGAAGTTGGCATTGCGCGCGACACCGCACTGGTGCAATTGTTTGATACGTTAGCCGGTTGGCAGCAACAGCATCCGCAGTTTACGCAACCGCTTGTGAAAGCTCGAGGTATTGATGATGTACCAATTTTAGGGCTAACCCTAACCGGCGCAGACTTAGAGCTGAAGGATGTAGCTGATAGTTTGATTGAGCCGCTGCAAAACGTCGCCGGGGTGCGAGACATCAGTATTATTGGTGCCGAGCCCGAGCAAATAAATGTCACCTTAGATAACACCGCCCTCACTCGGGTAGGTTTGGATTTTAATGCGGTTAGCCAAGCGCTAGCTAGCCAAAACCAAAGTGGACAAGCGGGGTATCGATTACAGGGCAATCAGTACATCCCAGTGCAAGTAGGTGGGTTTATTGAAAGTGCTGAGGCGCTGAGTAATCTGATTGTAGCTAATGTTGATGGTAAACCAGTGCGCTTGCATCAAGTGGCGGACATCTCAACCCAAGCAGAAGTACCCTCACAGTACGTGTGGTCGCGGCAAAAAGGGGGTGAGCTTGCACCAGCAATAACCTTAGCCATTACCAAAAAGGCGGGCGAAAATGCCGTGGTGGTGGCCGAGCAAGTATTAGCTCGTTTAGCTACCATGCAGCAGCAATTGTTGCCTGAACAATTGCAGGTAGAAGTAACTCGCAATTACGGCCAAACTGCAGACGATAAAGCATCTAAGCTGATCCAGAAACTGATCTTTGCGACCATCTCGGTGGTGGCTTTAGTGCTGCTCACACTCGGTAAACGTGAGGCCGTGGTGGTGGGCAGTGCGGTGGTCTTAACCCTAGCCATGACCCTATTTGCGTCATGGGCGTGGGGCTTCACCTTAAACCGCGTGTCGCTGTTTGCCCTGATCTTCTCGATTGGTATTTTGGTGGATGACGCCATCGTGGTGGTAGAAAATATTCACCGCCATCTAGGGCTGGGCAAGTCACTTAAAACGTCCATTCCTGCTGCTGTGGACGAAGTAGGTGGGCCAACGATATTGGCAACCTTCACGGTGATTGCCGCGCTCTTACCTATGGCCTTTGTTAGTGGCTTAATGGGCCCATACATGAGCCCCATTCCTATCAATGCATCTTTGGGAATGTTGCTGTCGCTGCTGATTGCGTTAACCGTTACCCCTTGGCTGGCGCGCCACTTACTCAAAGATGAGCATCATCAAGAGCAGCAAAGTGATAAATTGCATCGTTTCTTTCATAAGCTGATGCTACCGCTGCTAACTCATCGCAAACGTCGCTACCTGATGGGCTTTGGCCTCATTGGCCTGATTGTGGCGATGCTCGGTCTTGCCGTGGTGCAAGCAGTGGTGATGAAAATGCTCCCGTTTGACAACAAAAGTGAAATTAAGCTGGTGTTGGATATGCCCGAAGGCAGCACCTTAGAGCAGACCAACGCGGTGCTGGTGGAACTAGCGCAGACGCTTGATAGCGTGGACGAAGTAGCCGCGACGCAGATTTATGCGGGTACCGCATCACCGATAGGCTTTAATGGTTTAGTGCGGCAGTACTATTTGCGCCAAGGCGCAAACATGGGCGATGTGCAAGTCACTCTGAAAGAGCTTGGCGAGCGAGAGCGGGCAAGCCATGAGTTGGCCTTAGCCATTCGCCCGTTACTGACACCTATTGCCGAAGCTGTTGGCGCGTCATTGAAAATCGTTGAAGTGCCGCCAGGGCCACCGGTGATGGCGCCAATTGTTGCAGAAATTTACGGTCCAAGTGCACAGGCTCGGGCTGATGCCGCTCAGTTAACCTTGGCACAACTGCAGCAAACCGAAGGTGTGGTGGATATTGATAGCACCTTGGTGAGCGATAGTTTAGAAGAAGTCTGGCAGGTTAACCGCGAGCGTGCGGCGCAATTAGGAGTGACTGCTGAACAAGTGGTACGGGTATTGCAAACGGCCTTGGCAGGGATGGATGTCACTTATTTAGCCGTCCCCCATCAAACCCAACCGGTAGCGGTAAAAGTAAGGTTACCAAACACTTGGCAAGGTCAGTTAAGCCAGCTGCAGAACGTCACTGTGCTATCACAAACCAGTGGCCAGGCGATTCCGGTAGCGGAGCTAATCGACCGAGTTCAGCGGCCTTATGCGCAGCCCATTTACCACAAAGACCTGCGTCCGGTGGTTTATGTGACGGCCGATATGGCGGGTGATTTGGATAGTCCTTTATACGGTCTGTTTGCCGCCGCTGGTAACATTGAGTTGCCACAAACCTATATCAGCCAACCTGATGTGTGGGATACGGCTGCACTAAAATGGGATGGGGAGTGGCAAATCACTTATGAGACCTTCCGTGATATGGGGGCAGCCTATGCCGTCGGTTTGTTATTGATTTACTTACTGGTTGTGGGGCACTTTGGCAGCTACGCAGTACCGTTAGTCATCATGGCTCCGATCCCGCTCACCCTAATAGGGATTATGCCAGGGCATGCGTTACTGGGAGCGCAGTTTACCGCAACCTCGATGATCGGGATGATTGCGTTGGCTGGCATCATTGTGCGCAACTCCATTCTCTTGGTGGATTTTGTCCGCGAAGAAGTGGCGGCTGGCAAGGATTTGAACGAGGCAGTGATAGAAGCTGCAGCGGTGCGAGCTAAGCCGATTGTATTAACGGCACTAGCGGCCATGTTGGGGGCGTTCTTCATTCTGGATGACCCGATTTTCAGTGGTTTAGCAGTGAGTTTGATCTTCGGTATCGCAGTATCAACAGCATTAACCTTGGTGGTTATTCCGCTGCTGTACGCGTCGTTATTGCGACGCAAGGCTAAGCATCTTTAATTGTTCAACCTTGTTCGTTACTGATTGATTGCGATAGGGCTCCGTGGGTGGGGCCCTTTCTTTGTGCATTTTACCGGTTGCACAATTGTAACGCATGATCATAATGCACTATCGTGATGCACATAAATGCACTATGATGGTGCAAAAGATGAGTGAAAGCAGACCCCAATATCGTTAGTTTAGTTATTCGCTATTGATTTTATTAGTGTTTTAATAGTTGGCACGGGGTTTGCTTTAGTTTTGTGCAAACGCAGTGCAGAAAGTTTCAGTGCACGCTATACTCATTGTTCATTTTGACGATTGCGATCGCGGAGGATCACATGTCTACACCACAAGACGTTATGGCTTTTATTGAAGAAAACGAAGTTAAATTTGTAGATTTGCGCTTTACCGATACCAAAGGTAAAGAGCAGCACGTGACCATTCCGGTGTCGCAAATTAACGAAGAATTCTTTGAAGAAGGCAAAATGTTTGACGGCTCGTCGATTGGCGGCTGGAAAGGTATTAACGAATCAGACATGGTACTGATGCCAGATTGCAGTACCGTAGTATTAGACCCGTTCACTGACGAAGTCACCATGAACGTGGTTTGCGATATCCTCGAGCCAGATACCATGCAAGGTTACGACCGTGACCCACGCTCTATCGCTCGTCGCGCTGAAGAATACTTACAAAGCATGAACATCGGTGACACCGCGTTCTTTGGTCCAGAGCCAGAGTTCTTCTTGTTCAACGATGTACGTTTTCATACTGACATGAGCGGCAGCTTCTACAAAATTGAAGCCGACGAAGCAAAATGGAACTCAGGTAAAGAATTCAAAGACGGCAACTTAGCGCACCGTCCTGGCGTAAAAGGTGGTTACTTCCCTGTGCCTCCGGTAGACTCAGCGCACGACATCCGCAGCACTATGAGTACCGTGATGGAAGACATGGGCTTAGTGGTTGAAGCGCATCACCACGAAGTTGCTACTGCTGGCCAGAACGAAGTTGCCACCCGTTTTAACACATTGGTTAAAAAAGCTGACGAGATTCAAACCTACAAGTATGTGGTCCACAACGTGGCCCATTCTTACGGTATGACCGCAACCTTTATGCCGAAGCCGATTGTTGGCGATAACGGTTCAGGTATGCACGTTCACATGTCGATTAGCAAAGATGGTAAAAACCTGTTTGCTGGCGACCAGTACGGCGGTTTGAGCGAAATGGCGTTGTATTACATCGGCGGTATCATCAAGCACGCACGTGCCTTGAACGCCTTCTGTAACCCAACCACCAACTCATATAAGCGGTTAGTCCCTGGTTACGAAGCACCGGTCATGTTGGCCTACTCAGCACGTAACCGTTCTGCATCTATTCGTATCCCAGTGGTTGCGAGTGCAAAAGCACGTCGTATCGAAGTGCGCTTCCCAGACCCAGCCGCTAACCCGTACTTATGTTTTGCAGCACTCTTAATGGCTGGCTTAGACGGTATTAAAAACAAGATTCATCCTGGCGATGCTATGGATAAAGACTTGTACGACTTACCGCCAGAAGAAGCGAAAGAAATTCCAACCGTGTGTCATTCATTAGAAATGGCCCTAGAAGCGTTGGATAAAGATCGCGAGTTCTTAACCGCTGGTGGCGTGATGACGGACGACATGATTGATGCGTACATTAAGCTGAAACACAAAGAAGTAATGACGCTGAAAATGACCACTCACCCAATCGAGTTCGACCTTTACTACAGCGTCTAATTCAGCTGAGGTTTGAACCTAGGAGGACCGATGCTTATTAGCCGCCTCATGGTTGTGATAATGCTGGCCGTTGCAGTTTCAACTGCAGCGGCACAGCAAGTTTACAAACGGCAAAATGCTGATGGCTCGGTCACATATTCGGATCAACCCTTACCCCAAGCTGAAGTGATTAACCTACAGCCGGTGCCAGTCACCGAATTCACCACGCACCCCCCGGTTACTACCCAAACTCAAACTGCCATGCCAACGGTTACTGATGCCGCAGCGCCCATGGCCCAGATTATTGCGCCCGCGCAACAAGCCGCGGTGCGTGCCAACGATGGTTCAGTTGCGGTGCGGTGGCAAACCACACCCAACCCACTACCCGATGGCTATCAGTTACAATTGCGAGTTGATCAGCGCATTGCTTGGCAGGGGTCCAGCCAAACCGAACTGACCCTAACCGATATCGACCGCGGCGAGCGGCGCTTGCAACTGCGGGTGCTTGATGCCGAAGGTAACGAAGTATCGCGCTCAGATACTATTGTGGTGTATGTGCTGCGGGCTAATATCAACAGCCCAGCCTTGGCGACCGGAGCAACTAGCGGTGATGGTGGTGGCAATGACGGCAACTAACGCTGATTGCACCACTGTGGTGCAACCTAGTTTAGATCAGCTCTTAACCGCGGTGGTGCAACTCGATACCGATTATTGTATTGCCTACATGAACACCGCCGCCGAGGCGCTTCTTGATGGCAGTCGTAATCGGCTGCAACAGCAGGATTTTTTTAGTCTGTTTAGCTACAGCAGCATCGACCCCAACACCCTCAAGCAAGCGCTCAATGACGACCAATCGGTATCCGACAGCGACGTGACCTTAGTTTTTCATGACGGCCAACGCATCACGGTCGAGCTAGTTGCGCAGCCACTGAAACTAGAGCAGCAGCGCATTGGCGTATTGCTTGAGTTGCGGCAAATGGACCAAATTAGACGCATTAATCAAGAAACCGTACAACAGCAGCAACTACTGGCAGCACAAAGCATGGTGCGGGGCATGGCTCATGAAATCAAAAATCCGTTAGGTGGCTTGCGTGGTGCTGCACAGTTACTTGCAAGCGAACTTGATGATGCCGAATTACAAGAGTATACCGATTTAATCATTAACCAAGCCGATCGTCTCAGCACCTTGGTTAATCGCATGTTAGGGTCAAATCAGTTGCCCCAACCAGAGCCCAGCAACATCCATGCGGTGCTCGAGCGGGTGCTGCAAGTGGCCCGTTTAGCTGGTGCCGAACAGATTCGTTGGCAACGAGATTACGACCCAAGTTTGCCTGAGTTAACCATGGCCGCAGACCAGATTGAACAAGCGTTACTCAATATTGTCATGAACGCATGTGAAGCGCTGGCGCAAGAAGCTGGTGGCGAGATTGTGCTACGAACCCGCATCGCCCACCAACAAACCTTGTATGGTAAGCGCTACCGGCAATGTGCGGTGATCGTGATTCAAGATAACGGCCCGGGTATTGCCGAAGCACTCCGCGATACCCTGTTTTATCCTATGGTAAGTGGGCGAGCCGGCGGTACTGGCTTGGGCTTAGCGATAGCGCAGAATATCGTGCACCAACATAGTGGCAAGATTGAGTTGCAATCGCGCCCAGGGCACACCGAATTTACCCTTTATCTACCCTATGTAGAAACCTTAACATGAACAACCTAAGCAGCAACGAAGCAAACCGCAGCAGCAGTGCGGACATTTGGATTCTGGATGATGACAGCTCCATTCGCTGGGTATTAGAACGGGCGCTCGCCCGGGCGGGTTTAAGCTGTCGCAGTTTTGCCGATGCCAGCAGTGTGTATCAGGCCTTGGCACAGCAAGCGCCCAGTAGCCAGCCGCGGGTGCTGTTAAGTGACATTCGGATGCCTGGTGATGATGGCTTAGCGGTGCTAGAGCATATGCGTCATCATTATCCGGAGCTAGCCGTAATCGTGATGACTGCCCATTCTGATTTACAATCAGCGGTGAGTGCGTTTCAGGGTGGTGCCTTTGAATACCTCGCCAAACCCTTTGATTTAAACGACGTGGTGCAAACGGTGAGTCGCGCCTTACAAAGAGAGCGCAGCCAAGCTCCCACTCCAGCTACCGCGGTTGAACCTAGCAGCGGGCTGCGTGGTTTGATTGGCTCAGCACCAGCGATGCAAGATGTGTTTCGGGCCATTGGGCGGCTCTCGCACTCTAGCGTGACGGTACTAATCAATGGTGCATCGGGCACCGGTAAAGAACTGGTAGCTAGAGCGCTACATGACAACAGCCCGCGCGCGCACAAACCCTTTATTGCACTCAACATGGCGGCGATTCCTGCTGACTTGATAGAAGCTGAGCTGTTTGGGCACGAAAAAGGTGCTTTTACTGGGGCCAGCAATGCCCGCCAAGGCCGTTTTGCGCAAGCGCATGGCGGCACACTCTTTTTAGATGAAATTGGTGATATGCCGTTGGCAGTGCAGACGCGCTTGTTACGAGTACTCGCAGAAGGCCAGTTTTATCCTATCGGTAGCTATGAACCCGTTACAGTGGACGTACGTATTATTGCAGCCACCCACCAGAATCTCGAACAACGAGTCAAAGACGGGTTGTTTCGGGAAGATTTGCTGCACCGGCTTAACGTGATCCGATTGACGTTACCGACATTAGCTGAGCGGCGTAGCGACATTCCACAATTGGTGGAACACTTTCTGCAACAAGCAGCTCAAGAGCTCGGTGGTCAACCCAAGCGCATCAGCGCGGCTGCCATGGCAGTGTTACAGCAAGCGCCTTGGCCCGGCAACGTACGCCAACTCGAGAACAGCTGCCGCTGGCTAACCGTAATGGCCCCCGCCGCCGTGGTCGAAGTAAGCGATCTGCCCCCCGAGCTGCAAGCCGAAAGACATTCGGCCCCAGCTACGGAGCTGGGGCCAGAGCTGGGTCTGCAAGTGGTTCTTCAGACGGAGTTGAAGCGGCGCATCGCGGCCGGCGAGCAAGATATTTTGGCACCTTTGTGCAAAGAAGTGGAACAACTGGCGTTGGAGCTTGCCTTAGAACATACCCAGGGACACAAGCAAAACGCGGCGAAAATCCTGGGTTGGGGGCGCAACACCTTAGCGCGCAAACTTAACGAAGCGTAAAGTTAAGGTAAACCCTGTGTAAAGCAACCAGCTTTCTTTACATAATTAAGAAAACTATACTTCTAGAAAACTCAGGAACAACACCATGACCAAGTTATTGTTAGTAGATGATGATGCCGAATTAAGCAGTATGCTGGAGCAGATTCTGACCAAAGAAGGCTATCAATTAACCTTAGCCGCCGATGGTGAGACGGGTTTAGAGCGTGCCCTTAGCGGCTCTTATCATCTCATTCTGTTAGATGTGATGCTGCCTGGTATTAACGGTTTTCAGTTATTACAGCGCTTACGCCAGCAGCAACGCAGCACCCCAGTGTTGATGCTAACCGCGCGTGGTGATGATGATGACCGCGTACAAGGCCTTGAGCTAGGTGCTGATGACTACTTGCCTAAACCTTTTAACCCGCGCGAGTTAGTTGCACGAGTGAAAGCCTTATTGCGACGTACTCCAAATACCACCGTGGTGCCTGAGCCTATTCATTATGCGGGCTTTTGGGTCGACCCTCAGCAAAACGAAGTGCGCTGCGATGAAGCTAAGTTGGAATTAACCCCGACTGAGTTTGATATTCTGCGAACCTTGGTGCAAGGACAAGGCCAAGTTGTGAGCAAAGATCAGTTATCAGTAGCTGCTTTGGGACGTCAACTTGCGCCATTTGATCGCAGCCTTGATGTGCATATCAGCAACATCCGTAAAAAAATTGAGCTTAACCCCGAGCGCATTCAAACCGTGCGTGGCCGCGGTTACCGCCTGCTGCAACTGGCCTAAGCTAGGGACAGCATGGCTATTCGCTGGTATCAATCGCTTACTTTAAGACTATTACTGCTGTTCTGGCTACTGCTGTTTGCGGTAGCCACCAGCGGTTATCTATTAGCGCTATGGTATGCCAAACCAGCCCAGCCAGAACCCTTACAAGACAGTATCAAAACTGCCTTGGCGCCGCTGTTATCCGATCAAGCAACCTTCAGCTCACTATCGCCAGGGCGTTTAGTAGCAGCCCAGTATCGAGTGGCAGCGGCTGTCACTTCCGAGGCCGGGCCCAACCGCTTGCAGCTTGAGCCTAATTTAGCCAGTACCCATTACGAAGTGCTGCTAAGCCAGTTAGCCGCCGACCAGCCCGAACAATTACGGCTCGCCAATGGCTTATTGATCGGGCCTTTTAGTTTAGGCGAACAAAAGATTCTGTTGATTCGACCGCTGAGTGCAACCGAGCAAGCAGAGCAACAAGCCGACGCCCAGCAATCAGAGCAAGCACAAACTCTAACCTTGGTGTTTGGCAGTTTGCTCATCGCCGTCTTGCTTGGCTTTTGGTTGGTGCAGCCGTTGAAGCGGCTCACCTTTGCTACCAAGGAAATTGCCGAAGGTGCAGAGCAACTGCATCTAAAAAAGCTCCCTAAACGTTCCGATGAGTTGGGCGAACTAGCTCGCTCATTGGAGTCTGCCGCACACGATCTTACTGTGTCACGAAACGCCCAACGGCGTTTATTGAGTGATGTCTCGCACGAACTGCGCTCACCACTGGCGCGAATGCAAGTAGCCTTGATGCTGAGCCAAGACGATGATAACCCTGATAGCAACCCGCACTTAAGCCAGATGGCCCGTGATGTGGATCGCTTAGGCACCATCATTGAGCGAATTTTATCTTTATCGCGCCTAGAAAACGGCTTAGTACCGCTACAGCGCGAACAACTTGATGTCGGCGAACTCATGCGCGTGCTCGCGGCTGATTTGGCTTACGTAGATGCCAGCTACGGCGAGCGGGTGACGGTACTAGATGGTGATTGGCCGATTACTGCTAGCGATGACGAACTGTTGCGCCTAGTGATAGAAAACTTAGTGCGCAATGCGCTGCAATATACCGAACATGGTATTGAAATCAGTTGCGAACTTGGCGATAGCGAGTGCTTTATCTTGGTGCGTGACCACGGTGATGGCGTACCAGAAGAGCAACTAGCGCAGCTGTTCGAACCTTTCTATCGTGGTGACCCTTCGCGCCATCATAAAGCTGGCGTTGGGCTAGGCATGGCGTTAAGCTTACGGGCAGCAAATGTGTTAGGCGGCTCGGTGAGCGCGCGCAATCATCCTGACGGTGGCTTAGAAGTGACAGTAACACTACCCTTGGTGAGTGAGGATGAAACCGCAGCACAAGCAGCATCTGCCTAAGTTGAGGCCCAATAGTTAACCAGCGGTAACCATGCAATGACGCAGCAATCTGTGCCAGCCGATAATGATCCTCAATGGCTGCGCTTTTATCTACAAACCATCCTTCCGTTTTGGCAACAGCAGGTACAAACTCTGCAGTTAAGGCGGCCTGACAAGGTAAACTTAACTTGGTATTTGCATCAGCCGGAGCAAGCCAAAGCCTTGGTGCTGATTAGCCCAGGGCGAGTAGAAGCTGGCTTAAAATATCAAGAATTAATCTGGTGGTTGGCTCAGCAAGGTTACGCAGTAGCCATACTTGATCATCGTGGCCAAGGTTTCTCAGATAGGTTAAGTAATAATCCTCACCATGGCCATATCGACCAATTTGAAGATTTTGTCACCGACCTTGAAGCCGTTGCTGCCGCCGCCACCGAACTGTGTCCGCAGTTGCCACAATACTTGCTGGCTCACTCCATGGGCGGCGCTATTGCCAGCTTGATGCTAGCTCGTGGCAAACATAAGATTGAGAAAGCCGTGTTTTCAGCGCCTATGTTGGGGCTAGATACCGGCCGTACGCCCAAGTGGCTAGCGCAAACCATTGCAGTATCAGGCGCCTTGTTGAATCGGTGGTTACAACCGCGCAAGCCTTGGTATTTTATTGGGATGGAAGACTACCGCACGGTGCCCTTTGACGAAAACGAACTCACGCAAAGTGAAGCCCGTTATCAGATGTTCCGTGACTTGTACGATCAGCATCCGCAAGTACAACTAGGCGGGCCTACATTTAATTGGGTAGCACAGGCCTTTGCGGCTGTGCGCGCAGCTCAGCAACAAGCAGCGCAAATCAGTATTCCGATCTTAATTTTACAAGCTGGGGCTGACACCATTGTCGATAACCAAGGCCAACAACAGTTTGTGCAGCAACTACCGCATGCGGCTAGCCGTATCGAAGTGATAAGGGGAGCGCGGCATGAATTATTCATCGAAGCAGACCCGTATCGGCAACAAGCGCTAACGCACATTCAAGCTTGGTTTAACCAAGCGCATCCCTAAAAAGGCGTGTCGCCGTTATCTGGTACCACCGATTGTGGATCCATGTGCACAATCACATCGGTAGGCGGAAACAGCGCCGCTACCTGGCGTTCAACCGTATCAGCAATGTGATGAGCTTGGCGAATCGACAAATGGTCATCTAACTCCACATGGCATTGTACAAAGCGAACTTGGCCGGCTGCGCGGGTGCGTAAATCGTGCACGCCCAACACCCCCGGTACCGCTTTAATGGTAGCTAAAATCTGCTGTTTCTCAGCTTCTGGTAGCTCTCTATCCATCAAGCTTTGAAACGCATCCCAGCCAATACGCACCGCGCCATAGGCCAAGAAAATAGCAATCCCGATAGCAAACACGCTATCCGCCCAGCCCATGCCATAGGCATTGAAAAGAAGGGCCACAATAACAGCGGTATTTAAGGCTAAATCAGAGGTAAAGTGCAACGAATCAGCAGCAATGGCTTTAGATTGCGTTTTTGCTACCACAATGCGCTGCAAGATCACCAAAGCTAAAGTAGCGACAATGGCAAATAGCGATACATAGATACCAATCTGGTGTTGTTGCACCGGTGAGCCTTGCACCCATTGCTGAATACTATGCACAAACAACAACAGCGCGGAGCCCGTGATGAGCGCCGACTGCACTAACGCGGCTAGCGATTCAGCTTTACCATGGCCAAAGCGGTGCTCGTTATCGGCTGGCTGAATAGCATAACGAACGGCGAAAAAGGTGAACAGGCTGGCTAAGCTATCTAGCATGGAATCCGTCAGCGAGGCCAACATACTCGATGAGTCTGTCATCAGCCAAGCACCGGCTTTAACCACAATCAACAACAGTGCCACCGACACCGATGCCCGCGTTGCTAGTTTTACCCAGAAGCCATAATCACGCATTGCGTTACCTATTGTCCTTGTGCAAATCCTTGCTGGCGCCAAGCTTCGTAGCTCACCAGCGCCGCCGTGTTAGATAAATTAAGCGAGCGGTTGTTGGGCATCATGGGAACTCGCAAACGTTGGGCCGGTGCAATTTGCTCCATCACCTCAGGTGCTAAGCCACTGGTCTCGGAACCAAACAGCAGCACATCGTCGGGCTGATAAGCCACCTCGGTATAACCTACAGTTCCTTTGGTGGTAATGGCATAAATGGTACGCGCACCCATAGCCTGCTTAAACGCAGCAAAATCAGGATAGCGTTCAACCCGACTTAAATCGTGATAATCCAACCCCGCACGCCGTAGCTTCTTCTCTTCAAAATCAAAGCCCAATGGCTCAATGAGGTGCAAAGTACAGCCATTGTTCGCGCATAAACGGATAATATTACCGGTGTTGGCTGCCATCACCGGGTTAAACAAAGCAATATGAAACATGCAAATGAACTCTCTTTACTCATTAGCAGCAGATGCTACTAACGAGCTTTGTCAGTATCTAACTGGGCGTGCTCAAGATCCGGTTCAGAGTAAAACTGACGAATCTTGCCTGAGCTCACCAACTCTCTAAATTGGGTATCAAACCAATCTCGCAGCAGGCGACCGCGCGGGGTATTATGAAAAAGCACATGAATAGGATCCGCTTCACGTAATTTCAACTCATGGTAAGGCGTAGTAATCCAGTCGGGTTGATTGGCCCTGAAAGTGACCACGGCGCCAACCCGTCCTTTATCTAACATCACAAAACAATCCAGCGAGTTGCTGCCATAGTAAAATGATGTGCCGGTCGGAAAGTAGTGCTCATAATGATACCCGGCAACAAAACATACAGGGCGCTTCAACGCGCCTTGCATGGCAGCGGTGATGCTGTGCTGATTGAGAGCAAACACATATAAATCCAAATCGTAGTCAACATGCAGACGTGAGCTAATAGCATCCACACGAACCTGTTCTATATTGCTGCCAATGAGCATATCAAAGCGCTGATCTTGTAGCCCCAATACCGCACGCTGAAAACTACTGGTGTGTAAATCAAGCTCGTCTGTAACGGGCTCAAAAACGTGCCGAATGATATCCCAATAACGACCTGAGCCATCTACTGCGGTGCGCGTTCGCCATAAACCGGCAGCGGCGGACACCAACTGAAAATGGGGCGGCTGGTTAAACTCTTGTAGCGGCTCGATAATCACTTGATGGCCATTAAAAATTTGCGTGATACGACCGTTATCGTGCATCTCTTCAAGGGTGCTATCGAGCTTGGCCAGCAAGGCTTCATACTGCTTGTGTAGGTAGTGATAACCAACGATGTATTTGAGTGGCACAATCACCAAATGTTTTTGCTGATAATATCCTAATTGGCGTGCTTCAAAATCGTTGATGAGCAGCGCCCGAACCCGATTATTGCTAAACATCAAGTGTAACTGGTGCAAGTCTTGAGCCTGTACCGTCGGGCCCTTAAAAGACTCCTGTTTGAGCAGTTGCACCGGCCCTTGTTGACCATTGATGTAGGCTAGGTTTTCGACATCCTGCAAGTTACACACGCCGCAATAACGACGATCGGCAACCAGCACTAATTGAAAACCAAACAGCGGAAAGCTGCTGCGTCGTAAATTCGGATAATTCTCGTCTAAATCAGGTAAGCGCCCTAGCTCGCCAGCAATTCGGCCGTTGTTGGCTTCAACTAAACTGCGCGTACGCGGCATCTCCACGTACTTAACTTGCACGTTATGCTGGGCATAAGCTTCTTGCATAATCTCTTGCAACGCATGGCTGAGGGGGCCAGGCTCGGGCGCACGAAATACCAAGGTCTGAGGCGGCGTTGAGGCGGCTACATTTGCCGTCGCCTGGGCTGCTTGGGCCGCAGGTAGGGCTAATGTCAGCAGCAAGGTACCTAGGAGCGCAGCAACCAGCAGGCCGCTAGCGCGCTGCCAAGCAGAGCTAACAGTGTGTGTGGTTGTGATTGTGGCAAACCCCATCAGCAACACCTATCCAGCCATGAAAAATTAAACCTTCCGCAGTATATCAGGTCAAAATGCCAATAACAGCTAAACTTAATTGACTGTAAGCGCCTAACTCGTTAGCTTGGGCGCCATTCAATGGTGGGAGTAGACGTATGAAACCAAATATGTGGTCGTGGCTAGCAGCCATCGGCATCAGTGTGAGTGCCGGCTTGCCGAGTAGCAGCTTAGCGCAACAAGCAGGCCCCGAATACCAGCTCTTTTTAGCAGGCGACGAACTTGCGCTGTGTAGTAGCATGGCTTGGCAGCATTGCGATGATACCAACTGGATTGATAACACCAGCATGCGTACGGATCGCTACCTCAACCTCACGGATAAGTACGTGAAGCCACTGCTAGCTGACGAACGCTGGCCGCAACATCGACGCGAAACCCGTGATGATGTAGCTGATGCCATTGTTATTATTCGCAACCGACTCAACGAAGATATCGTACCAGAGCGGGTCTTTTTAGAAGAATTTACGCGGCGCGCCACCCGTTATTTGTATGACAATTTGTCCGAGCGCGAATGGAACCTAGTGGTTGATCACTTAGAGATGCCGGTACCACAAGGCAAAACGGATACCGCACGCTTGGATGAGCTGGTATTGCCTGCCAAACGCGACATTCTTGAGGCGTTTATTCGCCAAGCAAGCTTGGTGAAACAAGCACAATCCAAAGACGACAAAGTACCTACCATAGTGATTGCTGCGGTTGGAGCGCGAGACCCTTTTACCGCCGTTGAACCTTTTTTGAGTGGATTTGCCCAAGCCGGCGCTAACGTACAGTGGCTACCCCTAGATGCAGCAGTGAATACCGCGCAGCGCACCAAACAATGTAACGAGCTAGAAGCCCTGCGCGAAACCGAACTCGGTACTTGGCATCGGGCTCGCGTACATGCTGATAAACATCGTCAGCAGCTAGAGTTTTGTAACAGCCCCTTAGCTGGCATCAAAATGATTGACCAAGCCGACGGCTTATTTATTGTGGGTAACGACCCGAGCCTAGTGCGAGCCGCATTATTAAATCCGCTTAGTCAGCCGACCGACATCATGACGTCCATCTATCTAAAAATGAAAGCGAACCGATTAGTAGTGGGTGCAACCAGCGATGCTATGAACGCACTCACCGCGCGCGCCATGGTGGCCAGCGGCACCAGTGCCGAAGCCTTGCGAAGCGGTGCCATTGCTGGCGAAGCTCCACCTTTTGCCTGCAACAAAGACGACAGCTGTCCACGCAACATGAATCAAGATAGCGTCAGCTATCACCCTTTAGGCGGAGTAGGTTTGTTCGAGTTTGCTAGCTTAGACGGACAATTCTCCGATTTAGGCCGGCATGGGCGCTTACTAAGCGTTGCGGCCACCACCGCTACGCCGCTTGCCGTGGGCATCGATGCGCGCACAGCCTTAGCCGTGAACGTTCATAGCGGCGCCTTTACCGTGCTTGGTGAGCGCGGCGTCTTCTTTGCTCCAGCCCCGCAACAAGTGGAGCATTCAGTAGTATCGGCGTTTCACTACCTGACCGCAGGTGCCAGCGGACAGTTTGTTGACAACGATATTAGCAACGTGACCTTTGCCAAACGCGATAATGTGGTGCAAGAAGACCCCACCACACGTTTCTTGAACAAACGCGGTGCGGTAGACTCCTTACGATTGATTTGCCAACAACGCGACCAGTTTAATCTGATCGAAAACGAATTTCGCTTGATGGTGATTGCCGATGATGCCACACAGCGACAGAAATCTGGCGGCGAATGCCAAGTGATGAATGCCCGCATGGGTATATCGTGGCAGCCAGAGAAGTTTTAACCAACACAGGGTTGCAGAGAAATGAAAAAAGCTGGTGGACTTATTCAAGCCACCAGCTTTTTTATTGCTAGATTAGAACTACTTTCAGGTGGACTGATTAAGCCACACCATACTGCGCACGATAAGCTTTTACTGCAGGCAAAAACGCAGCTAAATCGGGGTTGTCTTGAACGTAAGCAATGACATCGTTTAACTTCACAATGCTAATCACCTGCGCTTGATAATCGCGCTCAACCTCTTGAATGGCGCTCAGCTCACCTTGACCTTTTTCTTGCCTGTCTAAGGCAATCAATACCCCAGCCAGCTCTGCGCCATTGGCTTCAACAATCGCCATAGACTCACGAATAGCGGTGCCAGCGGTAATCACATCATCGACTAACATCACTCGCCCAGTAAGAGCGGAACCCACTAAGTTACCGCCTTCGCCGTGATCTTTTTTCTCTTTACGGTTGAAGCAGTAAGGCACGTCTTTTTGATAGGTGTCATACAAGGCAATAGCTGCTGCAGTCGCAATAGGAATACCTTTGTAAGCAGGGCCAAACAGCAGATCATAATCGACCCCACTATCTTGTAACGCTGCCGCATAAAAACGCCCTAAGCGTGCCAAATCAGAGCCTTTATTAAACAGTCCAGCATTAAAGAAATACGGACTAGTACGCCCAGATTTCAGCGTAAACTCACCAAACTTTAAAACACCACGTGCAATGGCAAATTCAATAAAATCTTTTTGATACTGTTTCATATAAGAGCCGTTATTCGTTATTCGTTGTTCGTGCGCTGCGCTGTTCGTGATTCGTACGCTTCGCTGTTCGGGGCGTTTAAGCCAGAGCCTGCTTTTGTAAGTCCATCAGTTCGCGGATGGCGTGTTTGGCGAGGTCTAGCATAGCGTTCATCTCTTCGCTCGAAAAGGGTTCGCCCTCAGCGGTACCCTGAACTTCAATAAATTTACCAGCTTCAGTCATCACCACGTTCATGTCGGTTTCAGCTTTTGAGTCTTCTGGGTAGTCTAAATCAGCTACCGGATTACCTTCGTACATCCCTACAGAAACTGCAGCAACCAAACCCTTCAGCGGATTAGTCTTAACCAAACCTTCTTTGCGCATCCAGTTCAAAGCATCCACCAACGCCACACAAGCACCGGTAATCGATGCCGTACGCGTACCACCATCAGCCTGCAGCACATCACAGTCGATGGTAATGGTGTTCTCACCCAAGGCCGCCATATCCACACAAGCCCGCAACGAGCGGCCAATCAAACGCTGAATCTCTACCGTGCGACCACCTTGCTTGCCACGCGCCGCCTCACGGTCCATGCGCGTGTGCGTTGACCGCGGCAACATACCGTATTCAGCCGTGACCCAACCTTGACCCTTGCCCTTTAAAAAACGCGGTACATTGCGGTCCACACTAGCGGTGCACAACACCTTAGTGTCACCAAACTCAATCAGCACCGAACCTTCGGCATGGCGAGTAAAATTCCGGGTAATAGTTACCGGGCGAATCTGTTGGGCTGTACGACCACTTGGACGCATGTTGAATTCCTCTGCTGCGCAAAAATAATGGCGGCGATTATATCAGATATGGATGTGAAATTCCGTTGCTTTGCGAGAGGTGCTAAACTATCCGTATTACAAACCTAAGGAATACCAATGATTCAATCAATGACCGGCTATGCGCGCCATGAGCTCAAAGCAGAGTGGGGCACCGCCACCTGGGAAATGCGCTCAGTAAACCAACGCTTTTTAGAAACTTATTTTCGGTTACCAGAGCAAATTCGTTCATTAGAAAACAGCCTGCGCGATCGCCTGCGTAAGCAGCTGCAGCGCGGCAAAGTAGAGTGCAATTTGCGCCTACACATTGAGCAAAAAGCCGAAGGCGGTTTAAGCCTCAACGAAGAACTAGCACGTAGCGTTATTTCTTCTGCAAATTGGGTCGCCAACCAAAGCTCGAGCGCGCAACTAAACCCATTAGACGTGCTACGTTGGCCGGGCGTAGTCGCTCAGCAAGAAGAAGATATGGATGCCATTCAAGCTGACGTACTAGGTGCGTTTGACGCCTGTTTGAGCGAATTCATTGATAACCGTGGCAGCGAAGGCAAAGCCCTTGAGCGCATGATTGAAGAGCGCCTTGAAGGTATTTCTACCCAAGTAACTTTTGTGCGCGGCCGTATGCCAGAGGTATTGCAGTGGCAGCGCGATAAATTGCTAGGGCGCTTTGAAGAGGCCCGCGTAGAACTCGACCCAACCCGCCTTGAAGCCGAAATGGTGATGCTAGCGCAAAAAGTGGACGTCGCCGAAGAGCTAGACCGCCTAAACGCCCACGTTATCGAAACCCGCAAAATACTACGCAAAGGCGGAGCCTGCGGCCGCCGCTTAGATTTTATGATGCAAGAATTTAACCGCGAAGCGAACACTCTGGGCTCCAAGTCAATTAACGCTGACATTACGGCAGCTGCTGTAGAGTTGAAGGTGTTAATTGAGCAGATGCGGGAGCAGATCCAAAATATAGAATGATGCACTGTAGGTATCTGGTGATTATATAAATCAATAACTTAGCTGAAAATAATTGCCTCAAGATACCCCAAGATCACTAGCGTAAACAGTCCAAATGGATACAATAATGGATCCAAAAACTGGAGTTCCCACTCCATGTTCCGATTTTTGGATCCATTTTGAGATTTACGTGAATGGCAAAGTTAAATACCAAACAACTCCACGCAATCTGGAAGCAAGGCGAAGAGGGCCGAACGTTTCTCGGTAACGGTTTAATTTTTAGCATAAGTGCTTCAGGTACCGCAACTTTTGAGGTTCGCTACAGCATTTATGGTCGGCGACGAATTATGGGATTACTCCCTGCTTTCCCCGCCCTATCACTTGCTGAAGCTGAACACCAAGCCGCCCAAATTCGTTACCAAGCCAAGCAAGGCTTGGATCCACAAGAGACAAAAAAGCAGGTAAAACAGAAGCCGTTTAAGCTGTTTAGGGATCTTGCGAAGCACTGGTTAGACGATATAGACGACCGAATTAAAACCGGACACATCTATCGACGCGTCTACAACAACGACATAGATCCACAGCTGGGTGGCTTGCCACCGGACAAGATCCGTCCCATCGATATTAATAACCTATTGAAGAAAATACGCGCATCGGGCCGACCTGCAATCGCCAATGACGCGCTGCATTACATTAAGCGTATTTTCCAACACGGCATGAAACTCGGTGAAGTGACAAATAACCCTGCCGAGCCGTTCCGTTATGAAGATGCGGGCGGAACCGAGAAACCCCGTGACCGAGCGCTCACCTTCAAAGAGCTAGAAATTTTGTTCAGCACCATGCGCAAATACAAAGACCAGATCACGCGGGAGAACTACCTTGCCGTTGCGCTACTGGTTTGTTTGGGGTGCCGCAAAATGGAGCTCATGGCTGCCACTTGGGACGAGATCGACTTTAACGAGCGGGAGTGGCTCATGCCAAGCAACCGCAGTAAAACCGGGAAAGCGATTCGTGTACCCTTGGTGGACCCTGTTTACGACTGGTTGCAGGAACTGCAGGTTCGCGCTGCCGGTTCCGACTATGTATTCCCAAGCCGACGCGCCAGCAAGCGACCGCATGTGTCACCCGACACATTAAATGCGGCACTGGCAAAGTTACTTCGTAAAGAGAAGCTGGCGCTAGAACCTTTTACTATTCACGACCTTCGCCGCACCACGAAAACCCTACTGGCCAGCATGGGCGTTCCGCCGCACGTGAGCGAGCGCTGCCTGAACCACAAGATTCGTGGCGTGGAAGGCGTGTATGACCATTACGATTATTTTGATGAGCGCAAAACCGCGTATGAGAAATTGAGCGAGGTAATTGCGCCGATGGTGAATTGTTGAAGGCTCAACGGGTAAGGATTATTACCCGTTGACTTCTCATAGTCTAAATACGGGCGCCTTTAGATTGATTATGATATGCACACAATAGTTCACCGTTGTCGATAGTTGTTTCTCCTCCTTTGGCGTGGGGAACAACGTGATCGGCCTGGTATTTGGACCAACTTACTCTTGCTTCGTGGTCTGGCTTGCCTTCGCGAAGGCACTGTTGGCAGTATCCTTTATCTCGCCGGAATATTGTTATTCGTTCGGCTTCGGAAAAGTGACGTTTTGTATCTTTCGCTAAGATCGACAAATTGGCTTTCAATAGGTAATCGAAAAAGGCCTGACGAATGATTATGTCTCTCACTTCAAGCTCTCGTTCGCCCTGTTGACGATGGTTGGAAAAGCTCATTAGGTCTGTATCGAGGGCTTCGTCATAATTTTTCCAACGCTCGTGAAATTGATATACAAAATTCCTTATATTTTCTTGAGCGGATTCGTCGATCACGTAAAAACGATTCAAATGCCTGATTAATATATAAACGGAAATAATAAAGTACTCTACCGATAGCTCTTTAATTCCTGAATTTTCGTCAAGCATAGGATCGCTTTTGAATATTTCGTAAAAGGTGTTGAGTGTACTCAAAACTACTTTCGCTTCCTTTGTTTCTTCAAAACTCAGGTTGCCAATGCCATCAGGGACTTTATTTTGGTTGATAAAGTCCTCAATTTTCCGATCGCTCAAATCAGCATAGCCTCCACCTTGCTCGATCATCAGGAAGCGAGCCATGAATTGGAGATGTTTCATTCGATTGTTATCGACACTCAGAAGTTCGAAGAATTTATGTTTGCTTCCGTTAAAATCAATGGGGGTATAGTTTTCATAGTCGAAGCCTTGATCATCAGCATATTTGACAATGAAGTTTCGTGTGAGGCTTGATAGTTGCGCATGTGCGACCTCCATGTAGTTAAGACTTTCGCCTTGTTGAAGTCTCCAGAAAATCTCGGTCGCAATAATTTGATGAGATACGTTTTGAGGCTCTTCGATATCCTTGATTATGTCCGCTTGGTATTTAAGAGATTTATTAATGAATTTTCTGACATGAGAATCCAGATCGTTGTAAAACTTGCCGGGTAAGCTCGAGTCCAAATCCTCAAGTGATTTAGGTAAAGGATATTTACCTGCAAAGAAATCTTGAACTGCAGTTATCCTTTGTTGCCCGTCGATTACCTCATTTAAGGTACTTGTCTCGGAAAGTCGTATTTCTCTCAAAACTAATTTCGGGACATAGTATCGTCGGAATAGACTATCCATTAGAGCTTGTTTCTTCTTCTTTGACCAAACAACTTTCCGTTGGTAAGGAGGGCGTGTAACGAAGTCTTCTTGGTAATCAAAAAAGTCTTTAATACCGAATTCCTTCGGTACAATTGTGTATTCTGATTTTGGATTAAATGCCATCTAATATCCTTATCGGGATTGGTTTCACCGACTTCGTAAACAAGTAATGTTAAGATTATCATTTTTACAAGCAGCCCCAGAAAGATAAAGGCTTTGGTTAGCTAATTAAGGATACTGAAAATTAGTTTTTTTGTCATAAATGCATTGAAATTATTTATGTGTTAGAGCTAGCGAGATAGTTTTGTATGTCGATTAACTTGATCACCTTTAATTTCCAAAAAGATTACAAACCTCTATCAGAACAGTATTTCAATGGAGAGTCGTTAGGTATTCTGCTGTTCGAAGCGCATAAGGGGGTCGAGATCTCGCATCGCCATTTATTGGATTTCTATTGCACGAAAACGAAAAGTGGGATCGTAGCACCGATCTCAGTACAGCAATATGTGGCTAGTTTACTTCAAGCTATTGTAAAGCAGGAAGTTCCGGCGAGAGCAATTATTCAGGGGCTTTGTTACAAAGGTCGAATGAAGTCTGAGTCGGTAATTGATACTGAGGAACTCCACTTAATATTACGGAAAAATAGCAGTGCCGTTGGAGAGACTGATAAGAAGGCAACATTTGAAAGAGTAAGTACTGACTTCCCTGAACTTTCCGGTTATCGAAGTGCCGCCGCACTGGATCAACTTAATAGAAAAGAACGTGCCCGAATAAGGCGTCATAAGGAAGTAAAAGTTATGCTCGATTCGCTCAGCGAAGACCCGCAAATTCCATATGAACAAGCCCGCCTTATCTTTGACCGTTTAAAGAATATTTATGTGGACCCCAGTAGGCTTTATTGAAGGTCAATGTAAACATGTCGCAGCATGTTTACGCCGCTTCACTTGAGTAATCTCAAGAAACTTCTCCTGAGCTTCAATACAGGAGAAAACGATGAAGTCATTACCAAAACCTAATCAAATCCGCCAAGCGCTGCTTGAGGCATATGGTGAAACCGAGCGCCTTGTGCGCGAACAGGAGCGCAAGCGGATCACGACGCTCTCTCGCAGCCGAACCACACAGCTAGAGCGCGAAGGTAAGCACTCGAAACGTCGCATTCTTGGCAACAATAGCGTGGCTTGGCTGCTTTCTGACTTGTTGCTGTTCATTAATCAGCGGAACCCAGGTTTGGAGGGTTTCAACGATGAATAACAAGTACGAGTCGGTAGAGTTTCACATTCACGAAGCCAACCTCGTTGTGAAGCTGCTGTTTAATGCCGGAGCCGATGGCGAGTTCCCAATCACGCATAACGATGTGCTCGACATTCTCAACATGATCCGCAAGAAACTTGATGAGGCGGGTTTAACGTTGGAGGACCTTATTCGTGAACAGCGTTAACCGATTGATCTTAATCGCCGACGGTCGACCCCATTCATTTCTGCTAAGCCAGCCGGGCGGAAGTCCGGATTGGCTCGCAATAACCATCGTTCCGAGCAAGTTTGGCTGGTTTTTGTGTGCAATTGCGTCACAACCGGGCGTAGTGGCACATCAGTTCAACCACCCGATTCAAGCTACCGGAGACTGGCTCAAGCGCATTCGCATGTCGCTAATGGAACGCTCCCTAATGTTCCACCAACAGACGTTACACCGCATTCATCAAGAACTGCGCCGGAAGTTAAAATTTTTGCGCCAGCTAGAGGAGAAAGATCGTGGAGCAGCTTGATCATCGCGTGCTCTCTGACGGCAAAGAATTAAGTTCGGCAGAGCTTACGCAACTGGAAAATCTGAACAAAACATTCACCCATGTATTGTTTGGCAATAAGAACAAGATAGTGACGGTAAAGCCGTGCCCAGTGCACGGCGCAAACTTCGTCTTTTTGTCGATGGAGGAATTCATCAACTACGTTCGCCACTTGCCACAAGTTGCAGGTAAGAGTGCCGGAAAAGCGTGGTTAATGTGGCCCGGTAAATCATTCAAACCCGATGGCATCGGCTTTTACCCCAAGCCCGAGAAATGCCCTGCCAGCGTATTTAATACTTATACAGCATCGCATGTGATGCCGTTACCGGGAAGCTGCGAGCTGTACCTAAATCATTTGAAGCACGTGATATGCGCAGGCGATGAACGTGCCTACCACTACCTCATTCAGTTTATGGCGCACCTGCTGCAAAAACCGGACGAAAAGCCGACTACAGCGATTTTGCTACGCTCGGTGGAGGGTACCGGGAAAGGCACCATGGTGAAGCCTTTGTTGGCGATGGTAGGCGCTCAGGGAGCCCATATAAACGGGCATCATCACATAACCGGACAGTTCAATAGCGTGATAGCAAACAAGCTACTGATATTTGCTGACGAAGTGGACCTTTCATCGAGCCAAGTAGCCGATAAACTCAAGGCGCTCATCAGCGAACCAATTGTGCAGTTGGAACGCAAAGGACTCGAACCGATAGCGATACCCAACTATGCGCGGTTGATATTTGCAAGTAACCGCGATTTCGTGTTGAAAGCTGGCTTAAAAGAACGGCGTTACTTGGTGCTGGAGCCGTCGGTTGAATACGCACAAGACCAGCGCTATTTCAGTAAGCTACACCAGTGGCTAGAAAATGGCGGAACGTCGTTTCTGATGGATTACTTGTTAAAGCTCGATATTAGCGAGTTCAACCCATACAAAGCACCGACCACATCGGCACTAATGGAGCAAAAGCTGCAAGCCATGCCATTGATATACCAATATGCGTATCAGAACCTAAGCAGTGAGACACCTTTTGCAGGCCGAGCAAGAATATTGTCTACGGATGCCATCAACGACTTTATGCACTGGTGTGAGAGCCATAATCATGACGTGAGTTATGGCAGTGCCAGCAGCTCGGTGGGCAAGTTGTTCAAAGAGATCGCAGAGCAAATTTATGGTCGGTCAGATCGAGGTGGTCGGTATTTTGAACTTGGCAGCGTTGATGATATGCGCGAGCGATTCGCAAGGCTTATCTGTGCTGAACCACATGACCTCTTCGACTAGTTGACTAGTGCGCGTTATTGATAATGATGTAGCTGGAACACCAATACTTGGAACGCTGCATCGTTTTAGGTAACGCGTTTCTTCTGAGCTATCCAAACGATAGCAATACTCCTAGGTTTCGGTGTTCGTTAACGCATGCTCAAAATAAGGAGAACGAACATGTGGCACGTTTTACAAATGTCAGAAGAGTACATCGAAAAATACTTAAGACTGACGGGCCAAACCCGTGAGGAGGTCGAGGCAAGGTTTGCAGCCGATCGTGAACGCGATATGCGAGACGACTTTGATGAATCGGACTGGGTGCAAGGCTGTGACCCAAGCCAGCGGGAGAAATTCACCATGCCAATCGCATTTGAAATCGTCGGCGATGACAACGAACAAGAGAACAAAGAGTAAAAGAAAGTTAATACGGAGAACGCTCATGAGAAAAACAATGATAACAATGACTCTAGCCACTCTTCTAACCGCATGTTCAACCACTTCTGGAACGGGACCTGATATATACACGAGTGGATTTGATAACAGCACCTTAGTCGAAATTGCCCCTCATGGTGCGGCTTGCACGACCGCCTGTCTTGGATTGGGAGCACAATGGAACGAGGCGCACGGAGATGAAGCCTTTCTGATAGTGGCCAACTTTATGGACTTGGTGGCTATTCTGGACGCCCAACTAAACATTGACGGTAAAATTGTAGATCTTGAGCCAGCGGACCTGCTTACTGGCCAAGAAACTAGCTCAGGTGTTCGAACTTCGACAAAAGGGTTTCGCACAACACTCGAAACCATTGAAGCACTAACCAAAGCCAAGCGCGTATGGTTACGCATCGAAACGCCAACAGGAACGCGAGAAGACCGCATTATTGATGCTTCCGGCGATACTAAGGCCTATCATGCGATGAAGCGTTTTATAAGCGCTGTAAAAAGTGTTGATTGAGGAGTCCCACCTCTACCACAGCCATTGATTTTGGTCAGAAAGCACTCTTTCCGATGGGGAGGGTGCTTTTATGTAAACCTATGCCTATCCCGCCCACATCGTACTAAATCTAAGAGGAATTTAATTTAGGTTAGGGTGGGAGTGCGGCATGCGGGAACAACGCTAGATTTGATAATCGGGTTTAATATTTGGTGTTGGGATTTTACTGTACAAAAGAAGCAAGGTTATAGATCTTGTAAGCATAACGCAGTACATTGGGTCTCAAAAAGTTACTGAGGGTTGGTAATGACGAGAACAAAAGATGAAACCTTGTCTTTTCGCACATCTGCAGAGGTCAAAGAGTTACTAAGGGCTGCAGCTCTCAGAGAGCGACGTTCTCAAGCTTCCATGCTAGAAGTTTTGATTTTGGATTATGCGAGAAAGCACAAGCTCAAGTCGACTATTAGTTAAGTAGTTATGGAGCTAGGGCCTCATTGGAAGCCTAAGTTGTATTTAAAAAGTGAGGGATAACTGTGTCACGATTGACCGATTTGCTGGCTCGGGCCAGAGCTAAAGATCCCGCTCTGGGAGAGGAGCTTGAAAAAGAGTTTAAAGCGCTCTCATCAAGACGATCGTTTGGGCTCAACTTTGAGCGCCATAAACCCGAGAGTGTTGAATTACCCGGACGGCCAGTTCGCAAAGGCGACAAAGTTAGAGTTCTTCCTCCTCGTGGGTCTACAAAAAAAGGAGACCAAACACTGTGGAGAGTTCGAAGAATATTAAAAAGTAAAAATGCTCGAATGGCTGAAATCGAATCAATTGATATTGATCGCCAAGAAATAGCTGAAGTACTTATCGCGGATTTGGTGGTCGTTGCAGAGTTCCGTGACTATATTTATCCTGGGCTTGTCAGTACAGGGAAAATTGAACGAGGCGGCAATAAGCCATACCACACTGTCATCAATGGCGAGAATTTTCACGTCTTGGAAGCCTTGACTTATACTCATCGCGGCAAGATTGATGCAATCTATATTGATCCTCCATATAACACCGGTGCGAAAGATTGGAAGTATAATAACAATTATGTAGAAAATGATGACCAATATAGGCATAGCAAATGGCTTGCATTTATGGAGCGACGTTTGATAGTTGCAAAGCAATTATTAAATCCAACTTGCTCTGTCTTAATAGTCACGATTGATGAAAAAGAGTATTTGAGATTAGGTTTACTTCTGGAGCAGACATTCCCTGAGGGTCGGATCCAGATGTTAACTTCCGTTATAAATCCGCGTGCAGGAGTTACAAGACCAGATGCTTTTACTCGCACAGAGGAATATATATTCGTAATCCAATTCGGAAATTCTTCTGTGTTATCTGCTCCACTCTCTGGAGAAGTTAATAAGAACAAAAACACAGCTCCAATTTGGTTTTCACTTATGCGCACAGGTTCAAATAGCTCTAGGGAGGCGCGCCCTAATCTTTTTTATCCCATATGGGTTTATCCGACTGGGCAATTACACTCAGTAGGGAATCCAATCCCACTAGACCAAGACCGGAATACAGTCAATTCTCCATCAGATAATTTGATAGCTATATGGCCTTTAAGACCAGATGGTACTGAAAACACTTGGCAACTCGGAGCTGCAACAGTCAGAAAGGCTTTCATTGAAGGCTATGCAAAAGTTAATGTTTCACCAAAGAAAATCACCATAAATTATCTTAGAAATGCTGAGAAAAAAAGAATTGAGCAAGGAGAAATTGAAATTCTTGGACGAGATGACTTCGGTGCATTGATTCTCAAGCATAAGGAGGGCGCTAATCGCTTAACTCGTCCACGCACGGTATGGTCGAGTCCTGCGCACGACGCTGGTTTATACGGTTCAACGCTGTTAAGAACCCTCATTCCAGGCCGGAAATTCCCATTTCCCAAATCGCTTTATTCGGTGGAAGACATTCTGCGTTTCTTCGTGGGGAAAAACAAGAATGCAGTAATTCTAGACTTCTTTTCTGGATCGGGCACAACAGCACATGCAGTAATGCGACTTAACCGACAAGATAACGGGTTGAGACAATCCATATCAGTTACAAATAATGAAGTTAGTGCAGATGAGCAAAAACGCCTAATTAAATCTAGATTTAGGCCAGGAGATGACGAATGGGAACAGTGGGGTATATGCGAGTATATTACCAAGCCGAGAATTCAAGCAACGATTACTGGTGATACTCCAGATGGAAAAAGCATCGAGGGAGATTACAAATTCACTGATGAGTTTCCTTTGGCGGAAGGATTTGAAGAGAACGCAGAGTTTTTTACTTTGACTTATGAAACTCCAGTTGCGGTGAGGCATAACTTGGCTTTAAGGCGTATTGCACCGTTGCTATGGATGAGAGCCGGATCTACCGGAGCGCGGATTGAGGAAATACCAGAGCAGGGTTGGGAAATTGTCGATTCTTATGGGATATTGGTAAACCTCGATCAATCAGTGAAGTTCTGTAATGCAGTAAAAATGAAAAAGACCGTGCGTGTTGCTTACATTGTAACAGACGACGATCGACGTTTTCAGGCCGTTGTTCGTTATTTGCCGGATTCAATAGAGCCAGTGCGCCTTTATGAGTCTTACTTGTCTAACTTCCGCTTTTCGATGGGCCGTTAAAAATGAAATTTATATTAAAAGATTATCAGGAAGAAGCGGTAAGAGATGTACTCGTCAATTTAAAAAAGGCATCCAAACGCTGGATAGAGGATGGAGACAGACATGCATTCTCTCTAACTGCCACGACAGGTGCTGGCAAGACCGTAATGGCTGCAGCTGTATTTGAAGCTTTATTTCATGGCGATGACAACTTCGATTATGAACCAGATCCGAGCGCAGCGGTAATTTGGTTTAGTGACGATCCCTCTTTAAATGAGCAATCTAAGTATCGTCTACTGGAAGCATCAGACAGGATTTCGCCGAGTGATCTTGTCGTTGTTCAAAATACTTTTAATCAAGAAAAATTTGAACCGGGCAAGATTTATTTTCTTAACACTCAAAAGCTTAGTAAGAACAGCTTACTTGTGCGAGGCTCAGATATCGATGAAGAAGGTTATGAGACATCAGGCCAGAGGGTCATGCCAGATCTGCGTTCTTTCACGATTTGGGACACTATTCAAAATACCATTGATGACCCATCGCTGACTTTGACATTAGTATTAGATGAAGCTCACCGGGGGATGGGGGTTAATTCTAGGACAGATGAGAAGTCAACAATCGTAAAGCGCCTCATTAACGGTAAAGGCCTAGTGCCAGGAATTCCTGTTGTATGGGGAATATCTGCAACCGTAGAGCGATTTAACAGTGCGATATCCTATATGCAAGCGCGAGCTACGTTGCCAAATGTAGTAGTTGACTCCTCAAAAGTTCAGGCTTCTGGGTTATTAAAAGACACTATTATACTTGATGTGCCGAGTGAAATAGGCCAGTTTGATACTATTCTTGTACGACGAGGGATTGATAAATTAAAAGACATTTCAGAAGCTTGGTTGGCCTATCATGAGCAACAAGGCGATACTGAAAAAGTCATTCCACTTATGGTACTGCAAGTACCTAATACACCAGATCATAATGAGATTGGCAGAGCGTTGGATACTATCTTCGAGCGTTGGCCGAACTTACCTACTGATGCGATAGCTCATGTTTTTGGTGACCACAAAACCCAGACATTTGGGAGTTATAGCGTTCCTTATATTTCGCCGGAGCGTGTTCAAGAGTCTAGTTGGGTTCGTGTGCTTATAGCTAAAGATGCTATTAGCACTGGATGGGATTGTCCGAGAGCGGAGGTAATGGTTTCTTTTCGTCCAGCAAAGGACAAAACACATATTACCCAGTTGCTTGGCCGCATGGTTCGTACCCCTCTAGCCCGGCGTATTTCGGGTAATGAACGCCTCAATTCTGTAGATTGTTTACTGCCGTTTTTTGATGAAAAGTCCGTTACTGAGGTTGCTGATTCACTGATGACAGGTAGCGACGGAGGAGAGCAATTAGACGGGCGAAGAATTCTAATCAATCCAGAAGAGATGCTTGCGAATCCGTGTGTTCCTGAAGCGGTCTGGGAAAAACTAATTTCTCTTCCAAGTCAAACCATACCTAAAAAACAGTCTAAGCCAATTAAGCGGCTGACATCTTTGGCGCATGAACTTGCCTTTGATGGAATTCTGTCGGATGCAGGGACTTTTGCACATGCTGAGATGCACAAAGCATTAAATGCCGCTCGCCAGCGTTATTCAGACCAAATTACCGACGCAAGAAAAGCTGTTCTCACTGTTGAAGGGAGAACATTAAACGCCGATCTAGCAGACAAGAAAATGTCTTTCGATGCTTTCTTGGAAACAGCTGATTATGTCGTCGTCGATGATGCATATCGAAGAGCTAGTAGAAGTATTAGTCCCGACTTGGCGAATTCTTACAGCGAATTTTTGGCTAGCTCAGAAAGTGACGAAGACGACTATGAAGAGGCGCTCATGGATGCTCATGCAACAGTCGCTGCACTTGGATTAGTTCCCGAAATTCAAACATATTTGGAGCAAGAGGCTGAAAAGCTCGCTAAAACTTGGCTAATGCGATTCAGGATTGAAATTAAAACCTTATCGGACGAGCGGCAAGACGTATATCGCGAAATTCGAGAAATGAGTACAGAGCCAATGGACGTCGATTTAGCAAAACCAAATTCATGGATGCAGAGAACGATTATCCGAGAGGCCGATGGAACTGAAAGGTCTCTGCCAAAATATGAGAAGCATATGCTCTGTGACTCAGAAGGTTTTTTCCCAGAGGATTTCAACATGTGGGAAGTCGATGTTCTTAATCACGAGTTAAGCCGAAACGAAGTTATTGCTTGGTATAGAAACCCAGCTCGTGCGAGTCAAGACTCTCTCGGGGTAATTTACGAGGATGCCGGCAATATAAAATTGATGCGTCCTGACTTCATCTTTTTTACCCAACTTGCAGATGGCAGCATTGCAGCGGACATTGTTGACCCACATGGAACGCAATTTAGTGACTCAATTCCTAAGTTGAAAGGGCTGGCGCAATATGCGGAAAATTTCGGAGCTCATTATCGCCGTATTGATGCAATTGCTAAAGTTGATGATGTATACCGGGTTATTGATCTAAAAGAGCGTCGAGTGCGCGCAGCGATAGCATCAGCGACATCCATAGCGGAGTTGTACAGTAGCGATGTGGCTGTTGATTATTCGTAGCAATAGTGACCGAAAAGCCGAGGCATAAAGTAATTAGGGAAATGAAAGTAAACTTAATATTGAGAGTATTAGGTAAGTGAGCGAGGTATGGCTTTTTTCGAAAGAGATGGCGTCATCTGGACTATCGTCATCATTGGCGTTTTGTTCTGTGGAATATGTTTAGGGCTGTTAATTGAGGGTAAAGGTCACTTTTTGCCTACGCTGAGTGGTTTTGCAACCGCCTTCGGAACCTTGCTACTTGGCGTCGCAGCAATAAAAGGTGTTAATCAGTGGAAGAGTGAAATTCGAGGAAGAACTGAGTTTGAAGCTGCTAAAAATTATTTACGCGCTGCATACCACCTCAGAAAGGAGCTAAACTACTGTCGAAGCCCGATGATTTCAGCTCAAGAATTTCCAGACGGGTACAACCCACTAGAAGCCAACGCAAGCGAACGTTCTTCTGCACACGCGCATGTATATGCGAATAGGTGGGCTGATGTTGCGAATGCGTTTGTTGATTTAGAAGCTGCGTCGATAGAAGCTGAGGTTTTGTGGGGTAAACAGGTAATTCCTCTAACCGCTGCCATTAAAAGGTGTGTCACGAGATTGCGAGCATCAATGCAGGCTTCGCTTAGGAATATCGCATCGGGTGGGAGAAATTTTCAGGCCAACCCAGAATTCGGTGAACGAATCGAGCAGGATATTACTTATGCAGGTGATGAAGATGATAATGAACTTGAGTCTTTACTTACCGATGCAATAAGTGCGATTGAAGAGTTTACAAAGCAACATTTGCCATCGTAACAGCACTCGAAGGAACTAGCCTGCTAGATACGCTGGTCAACTCATTGAAGCAGGAGATCTAGGCAATGACAGACAAGCAAAAGGATTTCGTAACAACGATGTTATGGAAGGACTTCTCGAAGCGCGCTGCGCTCTCGTTATCGATTAGATCAAGAACCAGAAAGGACATAATGCATGGCGAAGTTGTTTATATGAGTAATTCAAAATTGATCTTGAATATTTTTAACTTATAAGTAAAATGAGCTACCCTTAATGGCGCAGACAAGACAAATTCTTGAAGCTAACGACAACGTGACCGACACCTTGCGTGAAGCGATGAGTCACGTTCCGCCGCATCTTGCAGCTGGTGTAGCCCAAAAATTTACTGCGCTCTTTGAAATGTATGAAGAGGGTCACGATTGGAAGGTGCCAGCACAATGCAATGTTGAAGGTGACCTCGAGGCGCGGCGTAAATTTTATGCGCTCAAGGTGAAGCAAGTTCGCTGTTACGGTTGGTACTACCGTGGAAATTTTGTGATTAGTCACTATATCTATAAAAAACAGCAGAAGCTGTCGAAAGCTGATACAAGAGCAGTGCAAGAAAACTACAGAGCATGGTTGCAGACAATTGGAGAAGAGAATGAGTAAATTTGACTTTCAGAACGCCTTTTCAGAGTGGAGTGACACTGAAAACGAGCAGGAGAAAGCGTGTAAAGTTGCTCAAGAGAAAGCAATCTACCGCATCGCAAATGAGATTTATCATGCTATGAAAGAGGCCGAGATCAGCAACTCTCAGCTTGCCGAATTAGTTGATAAGAAGCCTGCATTCATTACCCGAGTTTTCAAAGGTGACCACAACATGACTGTTCGTACAATCGCCAGTCTCGCCTTTGCATTGGGTAAAGAAGTGCATTTCGACTTGCGTGATCGTGCAACTGAGGGATACAGCTGGGAAAACGTTCGAGTGAACAACGGCGATAATGTTGTTGATTTCCCAAGTCACCTCCATACCAGCCGACGCGTTGATGTTGATGAATGTGAATATCAAGCAGTTTGAGGCGCAATAAATGAACGAAGCGGTGATTAAACCAGCAGTCGATAACCTCAGCATAGAGAAAGTTGACCTGCTTACAGCCAGAGTCGACTGCGATGAGGTATTCTCATTTAGCAAACCTAAACCAAATTGCAATGTAAAAGTTGGTCGTGGTTTGGTCAGCTTTTCTGTGTTGGAGCCTGGTGAGGGCGAGGAAGGTAACCCGAAGTATGTTGCCTACGTTTATCAATGTGGCCTTAAGTTCGAGCCGAAAGAAGTCGACGCGGAAGCGTCAGATAGTGATTGCACAACACTTCTGATCGAAGCTCGTTTCAGCGTTATTTATGTGATGAAAGACGACGTAAACGAAGATTCTTTACGCGAGTTTGGACGTTTTAACGTTCCTTACCATGTATGGCCTTATTGGCGCGAATACGCGCAATCAACACTGTCACGCATGGGCGTTGAGCCTGTACCTATTCCCGTCTATCGACTCCGCAAATAAATCCCGAACCAACCATATAGTCTAAAATTTGCTCAGCCGAATAAGGTGATGTAAAGTCACCTTACGAATTAAAAGCGTCGCCAAGGATACGAGGTAAAGCGCAGTTTGAATTCCCCGCTCAGATAGTTTTCCTCAAGGAAAGAGCCCACCAGTTCAGTCTACCTCGGTTTTTCATTTTCTCAATTGGCCAAGTTAGCTTGTTAGGTAGATAGGCAAATCAATATGAATAGATGGCAAAAGCAATTTAGTGAGCATGCGATACATCAAGTAATTGAAGAGCTTCAAGAAGCTCTTGGTCATGAGCCCGAGAACCTTGAGTTATCCCAGTTTGATGAGCTAGTAAGGGCACGACTTGTTGTTGAAGAGTGCCGTAATCGGCTGAGTGAAGTCGACGCTCGACTTTTACCATTTCCTTTGCTTGACGAAATAAGTAATGCACTTAAGAGCCCTCATATTCTAGGGAAAGCAAAAGCTTTTGCTGGCGGCGATAACAATCAACTACAGCCACTTAACGAAACGCTTACCGGCTTAATACCTAAAATTAATCAGCTTCCTAGGTTAGATGTTGAAGAAGAGGTTTCTACGGTTATTTTAGTAGCCGAAGAATCGAGTAAGCAAGCGTTGGATAAAGTTCTCGCTAAAGCCAAATCAGCAGAAGAGCGTCTTAAAGAGTTGACCAGCGGGCTAGAATCTCTGGCTAAAGAAAAAGAGAAAATCGAACAATCGTTAAGTACACGGAAACAAGAGCTGGATAGTCTTACTGCACAGTTTCAGCAACAGTTTTCGGATGCTCAGGAGTCTAGAAGCCAAAAATACTCGGATTGGTTCAATAGCATTGACCAAAAAGCGCGAGAAGATTCCCGTGAACTTATGAAAGCGACCGAGGAAGAGCTGCAACAGCTCATCGCAGATTCAACGAGTAAGCACGACGATATTAAGGAACTCTATGAACTTGCGGCTGGTGATAGTATTGCGGGTGGTTACAGTCAAACAGCGACCTCAGAGACAACTCAGGCAAACATTTGGCGATGGATCTCATTAGGCTTCATTGGGGCAACAATCGCATGGTTACTGCTAGTCGTCTTTTACTTTTTACAGCCCGAACTGCCTATCGACATGGATGTAGCTGAGCATTTAACACAAAGTGCTGCCCCAGACTGGTACAGAATGATAATTAACTTTTCTATTACGGGCGTATTGTTATTCGGAGCTGCGTTTAGTAGCCAGCAATCAACGAAACACCGCAACGAAGCCAAGAAAGCTAGAGGCCTTGCCCTACAGATAAAGGCACTAGAACCATACATTTACTCGCTTGATTCTGACAAACAAAAGGAACTGAAGGAACGTCTTGCTGAAAAGTTTTTCTTTGGTGTTGAGAACGGTGAGCCTGACGAAGGCGTTATTCATGAGTCTTCATTTAAGAGCATAACGTCAACTATAGTTGAGATTCTAAAGGCATCGAAGTAACGCAATAGCGATCACTTTGGGAACATTGATAGGGAGTAAGTTGAATTGAAGCACAGTGAAAATTCCTCATTTCGAGAAAAATTAATAGAGCATTTATTCGTGGGTGAGCTGTTGAAACTTTCTTGGCAAGACTACGACTGCTCACTTGAGGTTGCCAGTCCCGAGGTCGATAATGCTGGATATGATGTCATAGCGGAAGATCGCGGTATAGTAAGGCACATTCAATTGAAAGCCTCATATATCGGCGGTAAGACCGCAAACCAGAAAGTACATACGAGACTTGCTGATAAGCCATCAGGGTGTGTGATTTGGATTTACTTTGACCAAGACACCTTAGAATTGGGCCCGTTTTATTTTTTTGGTTCTACCCCAGGTGAAAAGCTACCTGACCTAAGTGGAATGAAGATAGCGAGACATACAAAAGGCGACCAGGACGGTTATAAAGCTGAAAGGCCAAATATAAGAGTTATACCAAAAGGGAAATTTAAGAAAATAAACAGCATCGAAGAAGTTTATGATGTTTTGTTCAAAGCTTAATTTCTCGCCGTTTTGAGCGTCAGTACATAGTCCAACTGGATCCAAAAATGGATCCTAAATGCAAAAAACGTCAGCCTTAAAACAAGCAAGTTTTTGTTTAATAAGAAAATAATATTCACATCATCCGTTCAGATCCAAAACATCGAATAACCCGGCGTTTTTCCGCAAGGTAAGCCGGGTGGCGCATTGCAGATGCAGCTTGCTTGCAAGCGGAGCTTAGGACGCAAGTAGACAGTGACAATATTGTGAGTACTTATGGACGAATTTCTGATTGGTTCCTTTAAAAGTAGTTGGCCATACTTTCTGTTGGCGTTTGCAGTGGCCGAATTACTTCTTTTCTTAAAGAAAAGGAAAGGGTTATTTTCAGAGATTATTGTGGCCTTTGTTGCCTGTATTGCGCTGACCGTTCTGGCGCAATATCAAAGTCACAGTTCTTGGGCGGCCGAAAATAGACCTGTATTGCTCGCCTTGGCTAATTTCTTGAGCATACTTATGCCACTAATTATCTTTGTTGCGGCAAACCAATTTTTGGTCAAAATTCGGCACGCTGTGCAGCAACATGCCACGCTCTATTAGAAGGCCAGATTTCATGAAAGCCTGCCACGGTTTGCTTGGCAGTATCTAACACCAATTTTTCTGGCAGCATGGCTTTAGCCGCTAAGTGTGACAGCTCATCCAGCGTAAAATCACTGAGTTTCTTGCTACGACTCACCTTCAGCGCCGCGCTATCATCGGGGATATAAGGAATGGTCGAGACAAAGTCATAGGCAGGCGCAATCGATGCGGTGCGCTTGTCTTTGTAAATCACAGACCAATTCTTCAAATGCATATCGGCATTACCAATTAGGGTATTGAATACCAATCGACGGGTAAATTCTGCAATGTCCTTATCTTGACCTTCGACGCCGATAACCTGAGCAATATTGCGCATTCTGGCGTTTTTGTATTTATCTTGAGGATAGACGCCAAACACTTGCGCAAAATCTTCAATATGTACTGCTTGTTCACCTGCACGATCAAAGCGCTTGATCGCAAACGCCTGAACATTTTTAAAAGCATCGCCAAATTTGCCAATACCATTTGGGATATTAGCAATCTGGCTAATCGGGAGTAGCTGCGTTTCTGGAACATCCATCCCCAACATGCGAGCCAGTTCCATCATCGAATATTCATTTTCTGGCACAGCGTCAAAGCGAGACGATGGCAATTTCACAATCCAAGAGCCACCTTCTATTTACTGTTTGGCTTCTCGATTGAAATCCAACGCTGGTAGGTGGTGCTTCAATGAGTTGCCATTGCCGTTAATTGATTAGGCAGGGTACCCTTTTGTCGGAAAATACGATCTTGCAACAGCATGCCCCAGCCATCGGGCAAACAATCTCCAAATACGCCATGTACACCTTGGTGCGGCTGCTCACCTGAGCTTAGCGTACGAGTAACATTAAGCTTCTGAATCGGTTTAAAACTCATCTTTTAGCACCTCATCAATACTCGTGGGTATAGCAGCGCGTTCTTTGCTAAGTTGCGTGAGCTGATAAAGCCTATCTAGCGAATCAAGGGTCTGCCATAGCAACAGCAATTGACGAAATGAAATTTGCCCGGTCAGCTCAAATTTCTTAATGGTGGCCGCAGCAATGCAGTCTGTATGTATGTAAAGCCGGTGTAAAGAAGCTAAACAATGTTAAGAAAAAGCCTTATTGTTCATGCTAAATAATGGAAGCTTGAGGTGCTTATGATTCACATAAACTATAAAAAATATAGTTTAGCTCTTGGTGTATTGGTGTTTGCTGGGGTGTTATCCGGCTGCAGTGATAGTATCGCCGATGAAGCGGAAAACCCAGTAGAAAAACAGTTGCCTCGGGTGTTAGTGGTTCAAACCCAACCGGAAGAACTTTCTTTGTCACGTTCATATGCCGCTCGTACGCAAGGTTCGAAAGAAGTGAGTGTGCGTGCTCGGGCTGCGGGAATGCTAAAAAGTCGGGAGTACCAAGAAGGCGAGTTAGTTCAAGAAGGTGACTTGCTATTCACCATTGAACCAACAGAATATGAAATTGCATTACAGCGTGCTGAGGCCGAGCTACAGCGTGCTCAAGCAGAATTAAACGATGCTGAGCGTCAGTGGGATCGTATTAAGTTACTGTTTGATGAAGGCGCTGTGAGTCAACGTGATCGGGACCAGGGCCTGGCCAATTTAGAGTTAGCGCAAGCAAACTATGCAGCGATTGAAGCGAGTGTTAAAGAAGCACGAGTGAACTTAGGCTATACCCAGGTTAAATCGCCAATGACCGGTATTGTTGGGCGAGAAAAATACTCGGTTGGTAATATTATTTCAGAGAGCGATACCTTAACGACGATGGCCCAGCTGGACCCGTTATACGTCTATTTTGCTATCCCGCAAAACGACTTAGCAGCACAGTATCTGCTACAGCAAGTTGCCGTAACGGGTGATCAGTCTAAGGCACCGCATGCCCAGATTGAACGCAATAATGGTTCACGATTTGAACATGAGGGTGTGATTGACTTCATCAGCCGTTCCGTTGATAGCGAAACGGGTACCATCAACGTGCGCGCGCGAATTCCAAACCCGAAAGCTGAAATATTACCGGGACAATTTACTCGGGTGCACATTCCAGATATTCGTCTTGAGCGCGCAATAGCTATTCCGCAGCGAGCCCTCGTACAATCTGGCGAGCAAGCCAGAGTTTATGTAGTGAACGAGCAAAACAGGATTGAACTGAGGGAAGTTGTCGTTGGTCCGCGTCTGGATGATCGGTTTATCATTTCTAGTGGTCTGCAGAGTAATGAACGTGTTGTTGTTGAGGGATTAACAATGTTACGGCCAGGACTTGAAGTTCAAGCCGATTCGTACACAGAGGACGACTAATGTTTTCGAGATTCTTTATAGAACGCCCCGTACTTTCTTCAGTACTGTCGATTATTATCGTTTTGGCAGGTCTGGCAGCTATGCGTGGTCTGCCCGTGTCGCAGTACCCAAATGTGGTACCGCCACAAGTTGTGGTTTCAGCAAATTATCCAGGAGCTTCCGCTGAGGCAGTTGCTGATGCGGTTGCGGCGCCACTAGAGTCTGCCATAAACGGCGTCGAGAATATGTTGTATATGACTACCTCAACGTATGATTCAGGCGACATGAGTCTGAAGATTACCTTTGCGGTAGGAACCGACCCTAACCAAGCAGCCATCGATGTAACAAACGAAATGGAGAGTGCGCTTTCTCGTCTACCAGAAGAGGTAAGAACGGGTGGTGTGAGCGTATCGAAAGAATCGAATGCGTTATTAAAAATAGTAGCATTGAACTCACCTGACGGTAGTCGTGATCCTATTTTCTTGAATAATTACGCCTTAATGACCATTCAGGATGAGATACAGCGGGTTCCGGGTGTTGGCTCCGCAACTATGTTTGGGTCAAAAACGTATGCCATTCGAATTTGGTTGCGTCCGGATAAAATGGCTGAATATGATCTGACACCAGCCGATGTAGATGCGGCCATCAATGAACAAAATGCGCAGTTTGCTGCCGGCCAATTTGGCGCAGCACCTAACCCGAATAACCCACAAGAATTCACTTTAACGGTGGCCACCGACGGACGCTTTTCTAGTGTTGAAGAGTTTGAGCAAATTATCTTAAAAGCTCGCGGCGATGGCAGCATGGTGCGACTCGCAGATATTGCGCGGGTTGAACTTGGTGCCTTGAGATACAACTTTGACGCGCTCCACAATCAAAGTGCGTCAGTGCCCATCGGTATCTACCTACGCCCTGGTGCAAATGCACTAGAAACGTCAGAGCTCATCGACGCAGCCGTAGAACGTATGGCTGCGAACTTTCCTTCCGGCGTAAGTTATAGCGTTCCGTTTGATACCACGGAATTTGTAAAAGTATCGATCTCCCAAGTAGTGCAAACGTTACTCGAAGCCATTCTATTAGTTGTGGCCGTGGTTTATTTATTTTTACAGCGTTTTCGAGCAACCATTATTCCACTGATTGCGGTGCCAGTATCACTGATTGGTGCAATGGCTGGTATGTATCTGTTTGGCTTTTCTATCAACATGTTAACGCTGCTGGCCATGGTATTGGCGATTGGTATCGTGGTTGATGATGCTATTGTAGTGCTTGAAAATGTCGAGCGCATTATGCGTGAAGAAAAGCTTCCGGCAAAACCAGCAGCAATTAAAGCCATGCAAGAGGTTTCCGGGCCTGTCATCGCGATAGTATTGGTATTATCTGCTGTGTTTATACCGGTTGGATTCATTGGTGGGCTAGCCGGTATTATGTATCAGCAATTCGCAATCACCATAGCAATTTCGGTGATTATATCGGGTATTGTGGCGCTGACACTTACACCGGCACTATGTGCATTATTACTTAGTGAGAAACATACAGCTCCGCCTAAGTTTCTGCAAAAATTCAATCAATGGTTCGACGCCTTAACTAATAAATATACCGATGGTGTGCGCTTTATGCTGAAGCGGACATCGTTGGGGTTAACCTTGTTTGTTGGACTTACTGTGGTGGCTGCTTTGTTAGTATGGCGTTTACCGGGCGGTTTAGTGCCGAACGAAGATCAAGGCTATGTTATGGCGGCGCATTATTTACCAGATGGCGCCTCTTTTGAGCGAAATGACGCTTTTGTAGAACGTTTAAATAAGCGACTTGGTGAAGAGCAATTAGTGGACCAAGCCATGAGCTTTACTGGTTTTGATTTAATTGCCGGAGGCTTAAAAAGTAATGCTGGAGCTAGTTTTATTACAATGAAACATTGGGACGATCGCGATCTCGATACACAAAGTAGTTATGCTCTAGCTGACAAAATCTCAGCGATAAGCAATGAGTTTCCTGAAGGCAGCATTACTGCGTTTAATCCGCCTCCCATTCAAGGTATTTCAACGACTGGTGGGTTTGAAGGCTATCTTGCCAATACTCAAGGAGCAAGCGCCCAGGAGTTATATGAGCTGGCAACAGCTATCGCTGAAAAAGCAAACGAGCATGAGCTACTGCAAGGTGTACGTACCACTCTCAATACTAATATTCCGCGCTACAAAGCCGAAGTAGATCGTGAACGAGCCAAAAGTATGGGGGTTTCAATTAATGAAATCTTTGCGGCCATGAAGAGCACTTTTGGCGCTTCTTACGTGAACGATTTTAACTTGTTTGGGCGAGTGTGGCGCGTTTACATGCAAGCCGAATCTGAGTTTAGAGCATCTCCAGACGATCTTGCTAAGGTATTTGTGCGCGCAGCGGGCGGCGAAATGGTTCCGCTAGACTCAGTGGTTTCAGTGACGCGCACTACTGGGCCGGACATCGTTGATCGCTATAATAACTACCCAGCAGCAAAAATCATGGGTAATCCGGCTCCCGGTGTGAGCTCCGGCGAAGCACTAGAGGCACTTGAGCAAATAGTGTCTGACGTGACGGGTGATGATCCCTATACCCAGTTATATTGGGTCGGTTCGGCGTTTCAAGAAAAAACCACCGGTGCTGCAGCTCAAATAGCCTTCGTTTTCGGTATCGTGGTGGTATTCCTAATTCTTGCTGCACAATATGAGCGCTGGAGTTTACCTTTAGCAGTGATCACGGCGGTGCCCTTTGCCTTATTCGGGGCCGCGATAGCTGTAACTATGGCCGGCATGCAAAACGATGTTTATTTCCAAATTGGTATTCTTGTTCTGATCGGGTTAGCAGCCAAGAATGCTATTTTGATTGTTGAGTTTGCAGTGCTCGAGCGTGAACAAGGTCGAACCGTACTAGAGGCAGCAATGAATGCCGCAAGACTGCGTTTTCGTCCAATCGTTATGACCTCATTGGCCTTTATTTTGGGTGCTGTTCCGTTGATGCTGAGTTCGGGAGCTGGCTCAGCGGCAAGAAATGCCGTTGGCACCACAGTGGTCGGCGGGATGTTGGCAGCAACCTTTATAGCGATCTTCTTTATCCCCTTATTTTATAGCTTAATTGACCGTAGCCAAAAGCATAAGAAGGTTGACCAAGACTCTTGAGTTAGTTGTTGCTGGTATCCGTAAAAGTGCGGATCCAGACATCAACCGTCACGTCTATGTGTGTGAGCGCAGCGGCACGAGCGCGGCCTTCGCTGCTGGCGCGATACAGATGCGGTGTCATGGTGAGCAGCTGCTGAATGTGTTCCGGCTGGGTAAGGCTAATTGTAAACGTCAGGCGCTGTTGGTCAGTCAATTGCCAGGTGTCGGCAGGCACAGGCAGTTGTTCGGGTTTGCTATGTACCTGTGGATAAATGATCTGTTTTAGTTCTAGCAAATGATGATTCGCGGGGTCGACCATGATCAAGCGGCCGTTTGGTTTCAGCACCCGGCGAAACTCGTGCGCCACCGGAAAGCCAAACACGCAGAGTAGGGTGTCGAGGCTGGCGGTTGGCAATGGAATATGATTGTTTGAAGCCACTAGCCACGTAACGCGAGGCGCTTGCTTGGCTGCTGCTTGAACCGCCCATTTGGAGATATCTAAAGCCGCGCATATGAGCTGTTGCTGGCGCTGTTCGGCTTGGGCTAACAATTCACGTAAGTAATATCCTTCACCGCAGCCGGCATCTAGTAAAGTTTGTGGCTCACCCCCCTGATCTAGCACCACTTCGGCGAGTTTAGCTGCCAATGGCTGATAGTAGCCAGCGCGCAGAAACTCAGCCCGAGCCTTTACCATGGCTTTGCTGTCGCCAGGGTCTTTCGAGCGCTTATTCTGCACCGGCAACAAATTCACATAGCCCTGCTTAGCCACATCAAAAGTATGGCCGCTGCCGCATCGCCAAGAAGGACTTGCGGACCCAGCTCCGGAGCTGGGTCCGCAAGTTCCTCCAAGCAGCAGTGGCTGCTGGCACAGGGGGCAGCTTAGGGTTTGCAATGGGCTACATGAATGTGTGGTTGAGGACATAAGACGGTCGGGGCTCGTTAGCGGTAACTTAATAAGGGCTATTAGAACTAATCCGGCTTGCAGAAACAAGTCGATACACTCTTATCCTACGGCTAAGTTGAGCAATCTGCCGTTAACCACTATGCTGAATTCACAAAACAATAAAAACGAGATGACCATGCAGACTCACAATCAAACTCATAATTCTAATCAGTTACAAGTCAAACTCTATGAAGCATTAGTGCTGTTAGCACTTCACGATGAGAAGGGCACTACCGAGGGCTGGTACATTGAGTACACGGTTGCTGCGGCAGTATTGGCTGAGCTGTTAATGATGAATCGCGTGAAAGTAAATGCTGATAACAAGAATAAGCTTGAGGTGATTGATGCCGCTCCCACCGGCGATTTAGTGATGGATGAAGTGCTGCATAAAATCGCTACCAAGAAACGTCCGGATACCTTGAAGAACTGGGTGATGGCCATTGGTCATATTCCTAAACTGAAGCATAAAGTAGCCGAGCAATTGGTGGTTGATGGCATCATCAAAAGCGAAGAAAAGAAGGTATTGTGGGTGTTTACTCAGAAGGTTTACCCAGAAGTGAACCCCGAGCCAGAACGTCATTTACGCCATGAGATGCGCCGTTTGATTCTCGATAAACCACTAGAAATTGATGCGAAAGTAGCGATTTTAGTGGCTCTTGCTAAAAGTGCGTACTTACTTAAAGAAGTGTTCAGTAAAGATGAACTCAAAACCCATAAAGAGCGCATCGATAAAATAGCGAAGGGCGAAGAGCTAGGTCAGATCACCAGCGAGGTAGTGGATGCAGTGCAAGCAGCCGTGATGGTGGCGGTGATGTTGCCAGCTATGATGGCCGCAACAACGGCGGCCACTAGTTCATCCAGTTCCAGCGGGTGTTAACCCGTCGGGGCGGTGCATGGTCGTTTAGATAAGAACCGATATAAAAGCGCTGACCGTTACTGGGCGGTCGTTCCGCCGGGTGCATTCATTATGGGCAGGGCTATGGCATACATCGGCCCGCGCCGCTTTAAACCTAACATTAACCAACATTGAACGCCGGTTGTTTCAACAGCTGTTCTGCGCGGCTAATACCTAGGCGCTTGGCCACCTGTTGCCACGCGCCAACAGCGGTTAGAACGTCATCGTAAATGGCTTGAGCTTGGGTACGCTCAAGTCGGAAAAAATCAATCACTTCAAATGCCAAGTTGTAATCGAGTGCATTTGAGGTGTCAGTAATATTCAAATGCAACCCAGTTTTGCCAACTATCGGGTTCAAATCGTATGCGGGTGACAATTTCCAGCCTTTTTCGGTTAACAAAAAGCCGTGATTCCGTAAATGATCATCGGTGTTTGAAATGGCGATATTAAATACAATTCGACGCCATAGTTGTGCAAGATCTGCTTCAGTTTGTGAGCCGTTGTTAGTTAAAAACTCAGCTAATTCTAAATAGCTCGCCCCTTCAGATTGCTCACCATCGTAATATTGTAATTGTGTCATGGCAGACGCGAAATGAAGCCTATCTGCGCCCACGCGGTCAAAGCGTTTGGTTAAAAACGTATGATGATGCGATGAGTACATCTCAATTTTGCATGGGAACATTTCTACACCGGCGCTCAGGGCTAGTTCGTAACAAAGTAGCTCCCAAGCAGCTACATCATGGTCGTCATTTGAGTTGGGAAATTTGGCAATCCATAAATGATTATGCTCGTCACGAACACAGGCTTTAGGCCGTGCGCCGCCTAACGATGCCCCCGGCGCTATAAGCATTTTCAGCCATCGGTAATAGTCATCGCTATCAATATTTTCGTCATGCTCAAGCTGCAAAGCTGCGTATTCAAGCTCACGCAGCGAGGTTATTGGTGGCGCAGCGAAATCTGCGTGATCATCTAAAAATGCATCAGATTCTGATGTTTTAAATCGCAAACCACCCATACGGTATGAGTCGTGAACACCTAGTAAATAATCAATCTCAGTCATTCGGTCGGTAGCACGCAGGCCTTTTCTAAACTCAATAGCTGCGCGACGCTGCATCAAAATGCGGCCCCATCTGTCGGGAGAAGAGTCAAGAAATGCACGGAAGTTGTGATTCGCGTCATCATTAAAGAATTCGCCACTATGCAAGCTCAACTGCGGATCAATTTGTAAACAGTATGGTGACGCTAGAAACTGACGATCATAAGCAAAGCTAAATATACCGCCCCGACTGGATTCAGAAAATCGTAGCTCGCCAACGTGAAGTGGCGATTGAATGGGTAACCACGAGGCATACACGTCCACATTGCGACGGCTCATTGTGAACCCTCAAGTAACTTAATGTTTTGTAGCTTAATGCCTACTTCATCGTGCGCAGCCAATTTGGCGAAGTTGTCTTCCATGCCAAGTACGGCCATAACTTTTAGGTATGAGCCTATAGCCACACCGGGGTCTCCGGCAAAAATTTTATTCACAGTTTTATAATCAAACCCGGTTCTGTCGCATATAAGTTTTTTGGTAAATCCGCGGCGTTTCGTCGCCAACAATAAATCCTCGCCGAATATTGCTAATATTCGTCGTTGTTTGGGAAATAAAACTTTGTGTAAGTCGCGCTTTGCCATAAATACCTAGGACTATTATCCTGTTTTCTGTGTATTAAGTGGAATATAGTCCTATAATTGTAGCTATTCAAGTCGAAATCTCGTAATTTATTTGGATATTATTCCTAATATTAGGTTAAAAATTGGAATATAGTCCTATTTTGGGTGGGTAAACCATGTGTGGAAGACTTAACGTAGTTAGCGATCCGTTATGCCAGCTAGTAACCGAGCAGCTGGGCTTTAAGTTTGACACGCCAACCAATCATGATCTGCGGCCAACGCAAATGGTGGCTGCAATTACCACGCCCATCAACCACAATGGCTTGCAGCAACTGAATACCCAGTGGGGAATACAGCCGCAGTGGGCGAAACGCATTATTATTAACGCCCAAGCCGAAAGCGTGGCGACTAAGCCAACTTTTAAGCGCGCACTCAAACAGTTTCGGTGTGTGGTACCGTGCAGCGGTTGGTATGAGTGGCAGCAAGAAGAGGGGCAACCCCGAAAAACCAAATACCTATTTGCTGAAGCCCATAACCAGCCACTTTACATGGCTGGCATTTACTTTCCGCACCTAGAGCATCAAGCACAGCTCGTTACCCTAACCACCGCTCCCACCGAGCAGTGCGCGCAATACCATCACCGCATGCCGCTGCTTATTCGCCCCAGCGAAGTAGAATTTTGGCTAAATAGCGAAGCCGACGCGCTGGCGCCGCTGTTGCAGGCGCCGGCGGATATTGAGTTGGTTATTTCTGCTTAGCTTTTGTGTGCCATCAACGAAAGCTCAAAGCCGCAAGCTTGTGCATATTTCACTAACGTGGCCCAACTCGGGTTGGTATTACCCCGCTCAAGCCTGCTGATATTACTTTTACTTGTGTGCATTCTCTTGGCTAATTGCTCCTGGGTAAGGCCTGCCTGCGCACGCATGTTTAACAGCTGATGTATAAGATTGAACTCATCTTCAAGATTGTCGTACTCGGCTTTTACTTCTGGGTTTTTAAGAGCCTGTTTTTTTAGCTGTTCTAAGTTCATGATGCTGCTCGTAATTCGAATAGTCCATTGCCTATGGATTTTGTATGCGGCGGGCCTAAGTTAGGACCGTGCGTTTCCATAAGCTCTAAAAGCCGAATCATTCTCGCCTGAATTTTAGGCGGAAGACTTAATAAATCTTCTTCCACACCGCTATAAAACGTGATCGTCCATGACATATAAACAACCTCCTTGTTATCATTTATGATAACTTCGATAGTTAAGATTGTCTAATTTATAAGCTTGTAGGACATGTCATTTGATGTGGGTGGGAAATAGTAATAAATGACTATAAGGATTGATAACTTAACAATTTCGCCATAAACCCTCGCCCAATCGGGCGGGGATATAAGGCGATTGAGGCGAAGCCTCAACTTCTTCCTTGACAAGCAAAGCCATATCAGGAGAATGCTGGTTATTTATACAGTGGTATAATTTAAATGTTAAGGGCGACAAAAGTACGCATTTACCCAACTCAAGACCAGGCTGAGTTTTTAATAGCTCAGTTTGGCGCTGTGCGTTTCGCGTACAACAAGGCTCTGCATTTAAAGTCTCATATGTATCGCAAGCACAGGGTTACGCTGAACCCCAAAAAAGACATAAAACCGCTGCTTGCAGTTGCTAAGAAATCACGAAAATACCACTGGTTGAAACAATATGATTCAATCGCCTTACAGCAGGCGGTTATCAATCTGCATCAAGCCTTTGACAACTTCTTCAACCCGAAGTTAAAAGCCAAATTTCCGCAATTTAAACGCAAGCACGGCAAACAGTCGAGCTATCACTGTGTGGGTGTAAAAGTGCTGGATGGGGCTGTTAAGTTGCCCAAGATGCAGCCTGTAAAGGCAAATATCCATCGTGAAATTTCGGGAGCAGTTAAAAGCATTACAGTGAGCCTGAGTAAAACTGGCAAATTCTACGCCTCTATCCTTGTGGATGATGGAGTTAAAGCGCCTGCATTACTTCACACTATAAGCAAGGTTACAGGTGTTGATTTGGGGCTGTCTCACTTCACCATCGAATCAAACGGCAGAAAGACTGCCAACCCTCGATTTGTAAAACGCGCTGAGAAAAATCTCAGACGTAAGCAGCGTCAGTTGTCTCGTAAGGCTAAAGGGAGCGCCAACCGAGCAAAGGCTCGTTTGTTGGTTGCTAAATGCCACGAAAAAGCAGCAAACGCTCGTGCCGACTTTCAACACAAACTCTCTCGAACTCTCGTTGACGAAAACCAAGCGGTGATAGTTGAGACATTGAAATCGGCCAATATGATGAAAAACCGTAAACTGGCAAAACACATAGCCGATGCCTCATGGTATAGCTTTGTCAACAAACTGGAGTACAAACTGAAAGAGCAAGGCAAATACCTAGTCAAGCTCGACCAGTGGTACGCCAGCTCTAAGACTTGCCATTGTTGCGGTCATAAAATGGAAGTAATGCCCTTATCGGTTCGCTCATGGGATTGTCCCTCATGCGGAACGATGGGTATAGATCGCGACTTAAATGCCGCCTTCAATATCCGTGATAAAGGCATTCTGGAATTAAAGGCGGCTGGACGGTCGTCTCTGCTTATGGAAGCTGCGTAAGCCTCGATACTATCGAGCAACGGCTAATGAAGTAAGAAGCATCGCCCGATAGGGCGGTGAGAAGTCACCCCGCAATCCACTTATTACTTAGCCGCAACAGCCAAGCGGGGGTTAGCTTGCTTGCAAACATCATGAGTTTGGTTTGTAGGCCCACTGCCCAATGCACGCGGTTACCTCGATAATGCGCCATGCGCCATACGGTCAGTGCAATATCGGCCGGTTTTAGGCGTACGCCCAAGCGACGAATGCTACTGGCGTTCATGTTAGTAACCAGGTTGGTTTGCACGAACAGGGGCATCACATCCATCACTTGAATACCGGCATGTTCCCACTCTATGCTTAGCGCTTCGGTCAGCCCACGAACGGCAAATTTGCTGGCAGAATAGGCCGCCAACGAAGGCTGGCCATAAATGGCGCTAGCCGAACTCATGTTGATTACCCGCGAACCTTTAGCCAAATACGGCCGCGCCATATAGCAACCGGTTAACATGCCCTGTACATTTATCTGAATAAGCCGTTGCTGAGCCTCTAAACTCTGCTCCGCTAGCGGGCCAGAAACCAGAATGCCGGCATTATTAAAAAGCACCGTCAGGTTACCGCCAGTATGCTCGGTAAATTCTGCTAAAGCCGCTCGCCAGCTATCGTTATTCGTCACATCTAACTGGCCCGTTTTCAGTAACTTGCTACACCCCATCGCCGCGGCGGCGTTAGCTAAGCTCTCTAATCCTTGCGCATCGATATCAAAAGCGCCCACCTGCCAGCCACCAATTAAAAACCGCAGCGCCGTGGCTTTGCCAATACCGGCCGCCGCGCCGGTGATGAAAATAGAAGGTTGGTGCATCGTTAATATTCCAGTCAAATAGGTAAGCCTTAATGTAACACTATATCGCCACACCAACGCATTAGGTCTACACTAATGACAATAAAAGTTGCTATTAGTGTGAACCAATTGAGATGAAGCAACTCGACGCCATTCGAAAATTATCTGATTTCGACAAACAAGGTCGTTACGTTTACGCACTGTCGGATCTCGGAAAAATTTTTCATGAAGACACTGAAGCAAATTTGCGAGCTGGTATTAAACGGCTAATTAAAGACGGCATTTTGGTGCGGGCGAGTAATGGTGTTTTTGTCTACATACCGGCGCGTTCAAAGGGCAGCAGCACGCTAGAACTGGTGGCGCGTACTATTCGGCGCGGTGAATACAACTATGTCAGCCTGGAGTCTGCGTTGTCAGAATACGGGGCTATTTCACAAATTCCAATTGATCGGTTAACGGTAATGACCACTGGCCGTTCAGGTGAATTTAAAACGCCCTTTGGCACTATCGAATTTATCCATACCAAGCGCAACGTTATTGATATTTTGGATAATTCTGTTGACGTTGGTCGTCCACTTCGGCTCGCCACGCAGGCTGCCGCCTATCGTGACTTAAAACAAGTCGGCCGCAATCTGCATTTAGTTGATACCGAAGTTAAAGTGGCATGGCATATAAGTGAATGAATAAGTTAATGACTAAATGAGTTAGTTAACCAAGGGAACCTATGAAACGAGCACTGTTTGTCATTCTATTAGGCCTAGCCGCGCCAATGTCGCACGCGCTCGACCAAGCCAGCCCTTGCACCACCGTTGAGGCCTGCATTGCGCTGATACCTGAAAAAGACGTACCCAGTTACAGCAACGGCGAAGCCGATGAAGCCGTCAAAGCCCAGTTGCGTGCCTTTGGCCGCGACGGCCTAGAGCCCTTAGCCAAGCTTTCTGCGCACCCCAACAGCAACAAACGCCAGCTAGCCGACACCCTTATTGCAGACATAAAAGACATACGCCAAAGCGACTTTGAGCTGGTGCGCCAGGTTATTCAGAACAACGTAAAATTAGATGGCAGTGGCGGCTGGGCATACCGGTTGCTAGGCCGTATGGGCGGTGACCAAGCCGCTGAATTTTTGGTGAGCGAGCTTTTACGAGAAGGAAAAGGCGGCAACCAAATTGTGTTTGCGCTAGCCAAGATTGGCGCGCCGGCCTTACCGCATTTGCTTAACGCTATGGCCTGTAAAAATAACTGTACCCCAGAAAGTTATGCTGGATTTCAAGAAGTGTTTGATGAACTGCATCAACTTGAAATATCGGATCAGCCAAGTGCGCTTGCGCTTCTTGCGTTGGCAAAAAACAACGACATTGACCCAGACATGCGTAAGCTAGCATTGGGGTGGGTAGGCTACATAACTGCCGAAAGCGCGCCCGTTGAAGCCGAACTTATTCGTATGGTAAAAGCCAACCCCGAGCTGAGTGAGCACGTACTTACCTCGCTAAAAGTACTGAAAAGCCCCTATGCTGCGGACTTGTTAGTGGCCAAACTAGCCCAAGGCGAGGGCCTGTACCGTGAGTGGATACTGCGTGACATTGGCCACCTTGGCCATACCGCCAAGCACGTGGGCGCCAAGGTTGCGCACTACCTAAATGCAGAAGACTGGAACACCCGCGCCGCTGTAGCGAGAACACTCGGCTTTATTGGTTATGAAAAGGCTGCGCCACGGCTACAAACGATGCTGCTCAACGACCAAGACTGGCTGCAAGTACACGCCGCCTTGCAAGCCTTGCATTGGTTGCAACACAGGCCAGCACTAGACGACATTGAACATGTTGCAACCAGCCACTGGTATGCTTTGGTACGTGACTTTGCCGCAGTGACCGCACAACGACTGCGCGCAGACCAACCGCCATTAGAAAAAGACGCTCAGCATTATTATTCACACCGCGCCCGCAATTGTAGTGCCGATCAATTTGCCATCATGGCAGAACCCGAGCAGATAAAGATTTACGATCGCGAGTTTAAAGGCCTAAGCCAATTCAGCTACAAACACCCGTGGTGCGCGGACGCGTCAACCAGCGAAGCGCAAGACTTAGCGCAATTCTGCACATCACCCGAAAGCACCGTAAAGCCCGATGTAGCCGCCAAAGTAGGCGACAGCTGGCTAACCGGCACCAACCGCGGCGAGTGGGGCGGTGAAATGATGGCACTGTACCAAGACGGCAGCACCGAGCTGATTTTGAACGAAAACATAGAAGACATATACAGCTACGGCTCTACCGCCTATGCCACCACAGGGCTGGCGCACTTAGGCATGAATAACGGCGTATTGTACCGCGCCACCGAAATAGCCAAAGGCTTTGCCGTAGAGCCCATTTACCGCCTACCCGGCGCACCCATGAGCTCATGGAAGATCAACCCACAGGAAATTTTGATTAACACCTACTCTGGGCCGGTGATTTTTAACCCGGCGACTGGGTTGCGTGCGCCGGATGGGTGTGAGAGCGGCGAATAGCGAGATATTTATGGAAAAATCACAGTTATACTTCAGCAAAACTTAGTTCTAGCGTCCTAATAACCTCTCCAAATCACCGACAAAATATCTCGCGCGCGGGACATTCCGACATACAGAGATGCTTTTCGTACTCCGGACTCCTCCAAGGCCGCCTTCTCGACATCAATCAGAATAATTACGCTATTCTCTAGCCCTTTAAAGTTCGCCACTTCACAGAACGATAGCTCTGCTGGTGGGAAGCTCTCAATCGAATAGGAATCGACACGTTGAATCTGCAGCCCAAAGGCGTCGCATAAGTTTGCAGCGATGGATTCGTGCCAAGGTAATGGCGATAATAGTGTGATATTGTGGGTCGGGATACCATTCTCGACGAGAAAAGAAATTTCGGCATTTAACAGATGGCAGGCTTCATCCTGCGAGTTGGCAACTTGCTCTCTGACACTGGAACCTTCACCCGTGCCTATATTTCCCATATCTACACCGAGTTTGTCTTGTACCATCGAAAGAATTTGCTTCGTGTTACGACAATTGGTCGTTAGTGGCAGCTTGATAGGGGAAAATTCCTCTAAATAGGAAAGCCCTTCTGCTGTAGTATTGCCAACAAGACCCGATTGATTTTTTGCATCATGGAAAGCAAACCAAGAACCATGCTTAAAACCACCCTCCAAGGCATCCTCTATTTCAAGAATATCCTCCAAGTTAAAAAGATCTTGCCCTTCATCCAGAATAATCACGTCAAATTTTGACTTACCTGCAAACTCTCTCTCTCTTCTAAAGCTTTCAATGGCATACACCTGAACAGTGAAGTCATCTAGGAGATTTTTCAAATATGATCTTAGAAATGGAGATTTACAAACTAATGCTACGGATTTACCCAAAGCACTTGATCTTCGGGACAACTCAGCAGCAAGAAAGGTTTTACCCGTCCCGGCTCCTCCAAAGAATAGTCCACGCGGGTTGTACTCGGCGAAATCTAATATTTGATATTGCTGTTCAGTAAGTCCAACTCTTGATTCCTCAAGGCGTTCTAGTTTCTGTCCGAGGCTTTCAACATATTCGACAGAGGGGCGCAGGAAACGCTCGATTGCCTTAATTTCGTCAGAACTAAACACTCGATCATTGAAGTCCTTTTTTCGCCAGAAGCCCATAAGTCCTTTCAACCAATTCTCGATGTTTTTAGTGTCCGATCTATCGCATATTTGCGCTCGCTCCCACTCTGCGCCCTTCACACTCCAGAATGAATCAGGGAATATGACACCGTATCCCATCGCGATAGTGTACTTATAATTAGCTACCGGTTTTATTTGTCCCATGTCTTTTAATTTGTTGTAAATCGCTTGCAAGGCACCGTGGGCTTGTTTAAACGGGTCGCTTATATTATGAACTCCTTCATTATTTTCAGATGTCCATCGCCCCTCAGAAACACTTATACCGCCCCCTTTAACCTCAACGACGTAAAGTCCATACGGTGACAAGATCACAAAATCCGCCTCACCAAATCGTTTATATTCATGCCGCGTTAGGTTGAGCGAGTGAAAGCATACGAAATCGTTACGTTCAATAAAACATTCTCTCAGTTTATTGAATATCCTAACTTCGCTTTTTGGTGGTCTATTGCCGTTAGGGCCAAACAAAGGAGTAGATGGAATCATTCTCATATTGGTGACTCGCCTTTAGCGCGCTCTGACTGTCCACACTTTAACCGTCTTATTCGGTTCAGCACTGAAAAACAATCAAGATCGAAATTAGGCAGCGAGGGTATATCCTTCCCACCATTAGCTTTCCAGTGGAATACCATCATGGCTTGAGATGCGTCTCTCTGAAACATCGAAATCTTTCGAATTTCTTGATAGCAACCGCGATACTTATCGCGTAAACCAAAGAAAAAGCCTAAGACGAGAAAGTCTTTCTTATCAAGAATTTCGCATAGCTTTATGTCATTGATAAACTCTTGAAAGTCCGACCTATAATCCAGGACGACACAGTAAAGTCGAAAACGAGAAGATGCTTTCAACTTTGCCATATACTCCGAATAAACCTTTTCATTGGCGCCGTTACGAAGGAGCTCGATGGATTTTTTCACTTCCTGAGCCGCTCGAACTTTTGGCTCTGTTGCCCAAACTCTTGAGTCCGAGAGAAAGTCGACAATCCGCTTGTTATTTATTACTGCCTTAGTTAACTCTAGATATTCGCCATGAAGATCGGCCCTTTCTTCTAGTACGCCATCAACTCCGGGCGATTGAGTTAGGTCTCTTAGCCAATCGTCTGGCGCCAGGGCACAATGCGACAAAAGCCGACTGTAAAGCTCTAGAAACTCTGGATATAAGTAGGTAAGAAATCGAGTTACTAATAGAACTCCGCCGAAACTTTGCCCAAGTACAGCCTCATCAGTAGTACCGTCAAAAAGACTAGAATTCGCTTTTGACTGCGGCAGCTGCTCACCCACTGGTGCTTTTACTTCGGCTGCTTCGTCCTGCTCTTTGGGGAATAACGGAGCATCAACTCTCATTGGAATATCGGTCACAACAAAACCAGCATCAAGTCCCTCATACGAGCAAAAAAGTTCCATTGCTTTTTGCCCTTTAAAAACAAAGTTCACCGCCGACACGCCAATTTCTACTGCTATATCTTTGTGCTTTCCTCTCGAGCTAATTAACTCGCTGACGTCGTCACATAGTTCAATAATACATATCTGATCTAAACGGTCGTTAAATCGAGAACTAAGTGACTCTAGCATTTTCGCTTTGCTCGGCATTCGTGGCCATGCGCCAACTGGAAATAGACCGCTTTTGACATAGTGACGGAGCTCAGCAAACTCATAAACACGATAACGCTTACTCATCTAAGTTTCCTATCTGCATCAACTCTGGATCGTTTGGTAGCCTTTCCATTAACTCTCTATTTTCTTGAAGGTTTTTAAGTAGAAAAAGCTTCTCTTTCGCACGTGAGGCATTAACGTACATAGACTTTTTAAAAGCCACCTCGTCAACTGAGCTCTTGATTTTCCAGATACTATCCAAGCAGACGTACACGACATCAAACTCAAGGCCTTTCACCGATGCATCGCACAAAACCACGATGCCGCCATGAGCGAAATCAATTTCGACCGTATCATGCGAGTTTTTGTAAGTCGCTACAGTCGGTCTTGGATTCTCCAGATTCATTCCTAGAGTACGTAGGCGGCTGATATAAAACTCCCTATCCTTGTGATCACCGACGATGACCCCGATCAGCTTTCTTGGGTCATTGTCGGCTTCCCTAAGTATTAACTTTATAGCGTGAAGCCTATACTTGCACTTTAATAGGGTCGGTATAAAACCAGCAACTCGTGTTGGCTCGTTTGAGGGCGGTGTCGACTTGTCACTATAGAAGAACTGTGAAAACTTGGCTATCTCGCTAGAATTTCGGTAATTCTCTTTAAGGGTCAAGACATCGTTATTGCTCAATGCTAAAGCGTCAACTAACTCCTCTCGGGTGGATTGTCTCTCGGTTATGGTTTGATTAAAGTCGGCCGCGACAAAGATATTCTCAAACCCGACACTCACCAAAAAGTTATAGAACCCCTCTGGCATATCCTGCCCTTCATCCACAACGAGATAAACACCCTTATTTACCTTAGCGTGGTCAGATGCGCGAACGCTTGCCTCCATAACTTCATAATCGATATCGTAATCCGATTGGGCAGCCGGTAATTTAGGTAGCTTCCTCCCTTGCTTTACCTGCTCGTCATAAAATTCACCAAGCCACTTAAATATTGTTGATGTTGTTATTTTCATGGCATTATCGCCAAATGATGTCCTCATCACTTGTTGGCAATAGCTATGAAGTACCTTGTTATATGCAAGAAACAATGCATCACCCGATGCACTTAATTGCTTCAAACGCTGCATTACTAGAACCGACTTCCCAGTTCCTGGTCCCCCTAGCAAAAGCCAAAATCCCTCTTTAGGCTTACCTAATACCTTAAATTGCTCATCTGACAATTCAGGAAGCCTTATTATACGCTCGTTCATGCGGCCCCCACTTGTTCACGCCTTTTCCCGAATACAAAGCTTTCGAGGCTAGGCAGTGCGTGCTCTTTTGAGCCAGAAATTAATTTCCGATCAAGTAATATATTGAGATAATCGCAACTCGTTTCGGGGACTAGTGAGCAGGCATGACATGCAGCCATATTCAAACTGTCAATACCCTGTCCACTTGCTTCACTGCAAACAGGATCAAGTGAACACCATTCAGCGCGCTTTGACATCGCTACGAAATTTGCCAGAAACTGTTTAGCTCTCCCCTGTTCCATAAGGCCACCTAATGTTCCCGCCACATCGGCAGATGTAGTGTAAATCAACACACCAGCCATATTTAAAGCTCGAGAACAATAAATTCTTTCACGAATAGATGCTGCAGGATAACCAGCTGAAGACTCAAGCTCACGAATGAACAAATGAGCAATCGTATGCAATAACACGAATCTAGGTGTTACACCCGCGCTGCTTAAGCTAGGTAATTCAACTGATGAAGATTCATAAGACCTGCTTAAATTATCTACATAATTTCTTACGGAATCTTGTCTTTCCCATTCACTGAGAAGATCATTATTCAGCGAGAAGAAAATGCCCTCGCCGAAAAGCTCTGTAGCCGGAAGCCATGAAGACTTTTGCTCAATATCAGGAGGCACAATTATGGGGTCATCTTCATTGCCTCGTTGAAACCCTTTAAAAATGAGAATCTCTCGTAGCCTTTTGACTATTACCAAATTCTCAATAAGCTTCGACACATATTCGTATTGAGGAAATTCTGAGTCGATAACCTCACGAAACCTATCTGTTTCATGTTCCGGAACAAAATCCTCATCCTCTTGCAGGTTGTCTAGCTCAGTTAGGAATGCCAAATACTCTTCTTCTTGTGGGTCTTTTTCGCTTTCCCAGTCAACAGGTTCTTCATACTCATTATCAAGTACCTGCTGAACAGCAGCACTTAATTCGTGTGGCGAGCAGCCAAGGCTTCTTGCTTCTTGACGTATGCGGGATTCCTTTCTCCTGGGGTTGCTTGCTATCAAATCAGATAAAAAAGCCGAACGATTTTTGAGTTGTTCAACGAGTGATGTTTCCTCTAACCTTCTGGACTCCGGAGGGATGACAATTCCTCTAACAGTAACAGGGGAATAGGTTATCGGATCGTTTATTTCTTTTACGTAGTATTGCGCGCTTTTACCATTCTCTGACTTATGAACAGGTTGGTGTTTGGTCGGGTTAAGCCAAGGCTGCACCTCGTTTACAAAGGCAAGTCGAGCTCGAGGTAGTTTTTGGCTTTGCGAGCATTTAGTACAGACGACTGATTCTTGCCCATTTACTCCCTGTATCTTGAGGAAATTTATATCATCATCAATTCGTCTTCTACATGAGCTGTGTTTCGTGTGACAAAGTGAATACCAATCTACCTCACTCAAGTAACCATTATTACCAATCGCACACCACGTTACTTGCTGAAGCTCACCGTTGCAGCTAGGCTGTCGACAACATAACTTTTCCGCATTCGCATCTAAATTCTGTTTAGCCCAAGGGTTTAGGTGCAGTGCCCCACATTTTCGACAAAAGCATGTTTTTGGGAAAAGTACGGCTGGTATAGTAGCTCCGTAAACTCTTCCGCTATCGACCTTGGAAACAGGCGGAGCTCTTAGTTCGCGCCCTTCGGCAAGTTGACTTGATATACGTTTTACATAAGAAATTGCTCTTGATGAATCTTCAGCACTATTCCAAAATCGAGTATCGCAAATTACTGCGGTTCTATAGTTGGCCAGTCGAACAATTGAGCCAACGCCAGAATAGCCAAGCAAATGTGAAAACCGCACCGGCGTGTAGTACAAATCGTCTTGCTTCATAACGCGTGCTCCATTATTTGCCTCACACAGCACAAGTTAGCCTCACTCTCGACATTGCGCATCGAGTTTAAAGTAGGCCATGCGCGACCAACGTTATTCAATAACTCAGTCGGTTCAATAAGGTTATTGCTAGAGCGATCTCGGGAAAAATATACAAGTGAATGTTGAGAGTTTTGCGCACGATCATGCCATTCTGCGACCAAGCCTTCGAACTGTTTTTGAACCTGTTGCCGCGCTTCAGCATGAGAACCAAGAGCAATAAATATTCGGTTTTTCAAATGCGATAGCGTTTTCTGTATTCCGGGCTCATTTATATTAAACAGGCCTGCAGCACCATTTTCGTGCATTCTCGGCGCACCATGGCGTACCGCTATCACAAGCGCCGCATGCAGCGCTCTCTTTCGCGCCTGATAGGTAAAGGGCGTTACACTGGAGGGTTCAACAAATCGGTAAAATGACTCATGATAGGTTCTAAAATTCTCGTAATGCGACCAGCTTCTCGACTGCCCCTTTAAGTAGTTAACGAGCACCACGCCAGGCGTTTCTCCCCGACCAACACGACTACTAGCCTGAATATACTCAGCTGTTGTTAACGGCTGTCCGTTAATAATCATCAATGCAAGGCGGCTTACATCCAGTCCAACTGAGATCATCGTTGACGCGAGGCCCACATCAACGTGTCGTTCATCTTCATCAAATCGATGGGATAGTCGGGCAAAGGACTTGGGAATTTCCTCAGGTTCTGTTTGACTCGTTAACGTTATTGTCTTTAGCGCATTGCGTTTATCGATAACGGACCGTACACGCTCTCTACTTTCTACATCAGTTACACCTTGCAAATATGCTTTTAACGCAGCCTCAAGTTTAGCTCGAACATCGCTTTCAAGCACAGTTGACGAATTATTCACTGACTTGAGACTGGAGTGATACACAAGCAAAGTCCACCACGCATCTATAAAATCGGAATCATTCTCTGCAAAAGCTTCTATTGGCGCTGCTAATGCTGCAGACATTATTGGCCCTAAGGATTTCGATTGGGCAATTAATGCTGCTAAAATTCCAACATATAAGCGCCCCGGTTTTTCTGAAAGCGGAACTTCTCTAGCGAAGTAAGCATCTTTGTGATTTAACCCAGAAGGCGGGAAGACAGCTGACTCTCTAGCAAATAATGATCTCGTCTGTTCATGAGCATTCCGAATAGTGGCCGTCGATGCGACATATTTAACTGTTAATCCCCGTGCACGGACTAACGCATCAATGCCGGCCTCATATAGTCCAAAAACAGAACCGATTGAACTACTAATAAGATGAAGTTCATCTTGAATTATCAATTCCGGAGGACGCTGTTGGTCTACTCCGAAAAAACGACTTGCTCTGCCATCCCATGCGAGTCGAGCAAACTTATCAACAGTGCCTAGTAACAAAGTCGGAGGGTTATCGTACAAGGCTTCATCCACTACCTTTATGGGTAAGTCCCCATTCTTGTAGAAGTCACACATAGAATTACAGCATTGGAACGATAACTGGCCATTCTCAAAAACATAGCTATCTTTCGTGAAACCGATATCACACCAAGGACAAGAAGTGAGAACTAGACGCGAATATCGCCCTTTAGTCCATAATTCGTTTGCTTCGGTATTTGTATTGGGTGAAGTGCTCGCACCCACCCAGAACCCTGAGGTAAATGGTTCATCCCCTAGTAAGGAAGGTCGGTCTCGTCGTAATAACTCTAATGCGCAAATAAGCCGATTTGCACGCAAAAATTGTTGTGATGCAAGCAGCCTCAACGTATAGCGCATCACACATACCGTCCCCGAACCAGAGGTTGGGTACTCTAGTCGACGGAAAATAAACAATATCGCCATCAGCCCTAAATAAGCTTCTGTCTTACCACCGCCAGTGGGAAACCATATTAAATCCAATATATCTCGGTCTCGACTGTCTTGGTTCAAAGTTGACTCTAACGCAACGAGTATGAAACCCAACTGAAAGGGCCTCCATTTAAATTCTTTCAATTCATTTAAAGAAGTTGAGTCTTGACTCACTGCACATTGATTCACCTGCGACAACATAGCTTGGTTTGCCAAAGAAAATGCTGTCCTTGCAGTGGCACTGGTGCGTAAAAAGCTAATTGCTTTCCTCATACGAGCTACAGCTGAAGTTTGTTTTTCGATAATCTTCGACGCTGATTTTTCGTCTAATTGCCATTCCTCATCGGTTAACGCATTTTTTTCTTTTTCTATCCATGAACCGTAGTTATTAATAAAATTCTCAAGATCATCAATTACCGCGGCTTGAGTTTGCAACGTCATCAAATAACGAGAATCTAAAACTAAGGACTCACTATCGCCCGTATCAGCGGTCATTTGTGGGATTTCAATCGTGGGGACGAAATCAGATTTGATAAGCCAATTACCATTAGTTAATTTGTCCCACGTTACTGCAGCACCGTGCCCGACGGCTAGAGTTTTCACTTGTCGGTATCGGAATTCAATTTCTCTTTGCTCATCGTCTAACAATGCACGGTCCGTCATCGGATATCCCGAAAGTGAGCCGCCTACAATTTCACATGATAGATGCGCTTCGAATAAGCAATTTTCGTTGAATTCTCGGTAATCAGATTCTGTAGATAGAAACTTATGGTTATACAACGTTACCGTTACTATATGACCATGGGTTAAAGGGCGTGACGTCAACGACAAAGTTGCATTACCTTCTAGGACGAGTCGTGTTGTTTGCTCCTGAGTTAATGCAAGAGTTATATCTTCATCGAGCAGCTTCGACTTAGTCCAAGAGTCTTTATTTTTTTTGCTAGAAAGATCATCGCTTCCAGCTTTCCGATAGTTGTAAATGCTCGCACCACAAGTGATAGCTAACTCAACTGTTTCGCCACTAATAAAGAATGAAAATCCGACGGAGCTGGGTGGTTGATATTTTCGGAAAGAATTTGAGCTGCCACTAGTTTCACTATCAGACAACTCATCGGCTGTTTCCTCAAGAGAAGGAGCATTATTCAATGGCGCGAGTATTGCTGTCACATGATGATCGGAGGGTTGTCGCGAGACTAATTCTTCTGGTGCATTTGCACCAGCAATCAACACATTTCTTATGTGTTCTACCAATCTATTGCGTAGCTGTTGCATCACGTTCCTAAAGTCTCAGGACTATTTGTTTCACAAAGCGCAATCTCACATTGAAGCGCAAAGCTTTCATAACAATTAATCATAAATATATTGGTTAAGAATGCAATAGGGTTGTAAATGCACCGTTAATAACACAATCAAATCATAGATTACTTATGCCGCTAAGCATAGAAGCAACTTTGATGTTGTCTCAGGGCAACGCACTCTACCTTTCTAACTTTTTTCGTTGGTATACCTTGTCGCGACCTTGATTAGAGGCTTTGTCAACTTGTCCTTGCATGTATTGTCTCTTTGCCAAAAACCTGGCACTTTAAGGATCTAGGTTTACAGCTAGGGAAGTCGGTAATGAAAGAAGGATTTTATGAACTTTTAAAAAGCGAAGAGCTCGAGCAAGCGATCGCTGAATCTGGTTTGAGTGAAATCAGTGAAAAGTTGGATTTAAAAACGAGCAGCCGACATCTAGCTGAAGTAATCACCGAAGAAATTTCCAATGCGTTAGCTGAATTACAAAATAACGGCGGCACAGAAAATGAAAAAATTCTGCGTCAGCTCGAAATTTTAAATGAGCTTTTGGTTTATGCTCGAAATATTGCGAATTTAGAGCCTGCATCCCCCTATCAATGTCCGCCGTCCGTTCTGCGCGCTCTTCATCGCCCTGAGCAAAAAGTGAACTTGCCTCAAGTGGGCATGGCGCAACCTTGGCTATTTACCTCAGGAAAAGATTCCCCAGCTCTATTTCATGAATTAAAAGCAGAGTTATCAAGCTGTCAGCACGTTGATATTTTGATGAGCTTTATTACCATGTCAGGTGTGCGAAAAATCATCAATTTACTTCGTGATATTACCGCGGTTGATGCGCACCAACAGTCTCGTACAAGCCTTCGCATTATCACCACTACTTACACGGGTGCGACTGATCTGAAAGCAGTAAAAATGCTCGCTGAATTACCCAACTGCCAGGTGAAAATTTCTCTTGATGGCCGGCGCAATCGGCTTCATGCAAAAGCCTGGATTTTTGAACGCGATACCGGTTTTGGTTCTGCTTATGTCGGCAGCGCAAACCTTTCAGGCGCAGCACTTATGGGCGGTCTCGAATGGACGGTTAAATTCACCGAAAGGGGTCAGAACTTCCTGTATCAACGGGCGCGTGCTCATTTTGAAACCCTTTGGCAAGATGAAGAGTTTCAAAGGTTCAATCCTAACAACGAAACGCACGAGAAAGAGCTTCGTGGGGCCTTAGCTCGTGAGCGCGGGGTTAAGGATCTTGGCGAGAATGTCATCACCACCTTCTTTGATATTCAGGCAAAACCGTTTCAGCAGATTATTCTTGACCAATTAGCGAACGAACGCGCGCATGGGCGTTTTCGTAATTTATTGGTTGCAGCCACAGGCACCGGTAAAACGGTGATGGCTGCGCTGGATTATAAGCGAATCTGCCAGCAACAGGGTGGGCAGCCCAAGGTACTATTTCTTGCGCATCGAAAAGAAATCCTGCAACAGTCATTGCAAACGTTTCGGCACGTGCTGCGCGATGGCTGTTTTGGCGACTATCTAGCTGACGGGCATGAGCCAGAATCCAAGACCCATTTGTTTGCGACCATTCAAAGTGTCAACAGTCGGCAACTTGTGGATGAATTAGGTGACGATTTCTGGAATATGGTGATCATCGATGAATGTCATCATATTGAAGCCAATTCATTTAAGTGTTTGATCGAGCAGCTAAACCCCAAATATTTACTAGGTTTGACAGCGACACCCGAGCGCTCTGATGAGTTAAATATCCTTCAACATTTTGATTTACGACCTGATGGAACACCTTCTGCCCAAATGCGTTTATGGCATGCTTTAGAGCAACAACTCTTGGCGCCTTTTGAATATTATGCCTGCGCAGATGGCATCGACTATTCCGGTGTGAACTGGCGTAGCGCAAATGAAACCGCACAGCTAGAACAGTTGCTCACGGGAGAAACTGGCCGTGCTATTGCGGTACTTAGAGCGTGGGAAGAGCACGTTAGCGCCATTAATGAATGTCGTGCGCTGGCTTTTTGTGTTTCGATTGCGCACGCCGAGTTCATGACTCGGTTTTTCCAGCAGCATGGAATTAATGCAGCATTAGTTACTGGCCAAACGCCATCATCAGAGCGAGCAAAACTTCCTGCCATGCTCGAGCGTCGCGAAATAAACGTCATCGTTACTGTAGACCTCTACAACGAAGGTGTCGATTTACCCTTTGTCGATACGCTTTTATTACTGCGCCCAACCCAGAGTGCAACGCTTTTTCAGCAGCAAATTGGTCGAGGATTACGTTTGTTTGAAGGGAAAGACAGCTGTTTGATTCTTGATTTTGTTGGGCAATATTCTGAAGACTTCCGCTTTGACGTGTTATACAGCTCACTTACTGGGCTCTCCAAAAGAGAGGTGATTGATGGTGTTGATCATGGGTTTGGAAACCTTCCGCCGGGCTGCTATTTACAAATGCAAAAGCAGGCACGAGAGCAGATACTGAATAGCCTGCGCTATGCGGTAAATTTGAATTGGCTTCGTTTGCAGACCGAGTTAACAAGTTATCGCGCGAGGCATGGTGCTGAAGAAATTCACTTAGCTGAATTTGTACGGGAACAGGCATTAGAGTTCGAAGATATTTACCGCAAAAATGGAGCGTCTGGTTGGACTCGATTAAAGCGTGATGCGCAAATGATTAGCGGAGTTCCAACCGAGTTGGAAACAAAGCTTAATAGACGTTTCAAAGACGTGCTGCACATAGATGACCCAGACTATTTAAGTGTGATGCGAGCAATTGGCCAAGGCGAGCTTACTGAGGATGAACTCTCCCATAAGCGCGCTTTAATGTTAGCCTACCAAATATGTGGAGGGAGCGGAGTTCAGACCCAAAGCCGTTTCTTGCAAGATTTAGCCGCAACACCAGAACTCATGAAAGAGTTAGTCGAACTGGCGGACGCGCTCGATGCTGCCACAAATGAACAATTTAAGCCTCTGCCAGAATTAGAAACGACCGGATTAAAACTTCATAGTGCCTACAAAATTCGCGAAATACTTACTGCTTTAGACTATTACACTGAAACTAGCTACTCGCCATTTCAAGCTGGAGTTTGGCGTAGTCACGAGGCCAAGCTTGAAGTCTTGTTCGTAACCTTAGATAAGCAAAACGCGCAGCATGAAGGTGTCGCTTACGATGATTACGCGATTAACAAAGAGCTATTTCATTGGCAATCGCAAAACACCACGGCACCGCATGGTGCCGTAGGGCAACGCTATTTAAATAGCGCTACCAACGGTTGGCAATTCCAGCTTTTTGTTCGTGAAAATAAAGATAAACCTTATCGAGCGTGTGGGCCGTTAGAATTTGTAAAAAGCGAGGGTTCTAAGCCGATGAGCATAACTTGGAAGTTGAAACATCCGCTAACCGCCAAGCTCTTTCAGGCCTATTCGGTGGTTCGTTGATACGTCCTATTTAGAAGCTTATGCTGGCTGTGAATACTATGTCATGATTATCCCTTAGCTCGCGCTAGTTTAATCGAGTAATTTGAAATAAAATTAACACTTTCAATGGTATACCGATTTATATGGAGTTGTATTAGGTGTTTTCTGGAATTGTTAATGGTTGGAAAAAAGGCGATGCAGTATCACTGCTTTCTACGGCACTCAAAAGAGTTATACAAACTTACCCTCATTTGCAAGGAATTAAAAAAACAACGGGGCTTGCAACCGAGATAATCGATATAGGTTGGGAGGCTAATGAAAGTCTATTTTCAGGAAGACGAGGGCCACGGCCGCATCGAATTAGTATCGCATTCTGGTCCGTTTCATACGCTCTCGAAAATACCAAGCCGTACAGCGAGATTAATCAACTCATGGTCTTTACGTTCGCAATGTTTGCCCAAGATATAGCTATGCATAGTCACAGTTATAACTTTAATGAAATAGACGAACTCATATTAGATGATGCCTACTCTCGTGGAGAAAGAGTAAGAAGCGATGCAAACCAAGCGAAATCAACCCCAATAGCTACCGATGGATAGCTGCTATGATTTGCTTACCCTAACTTCTCAAAATAAACATCCCGATGCTGCTCAATAAACGACAGGTGTTGCTCTTTCAGCGGCACCTGCATGTCTTTATGAATGCCCAGTGCATAATAGTCGCCAAGTGCGTCAGAAATCAGAATTCGGCCTTTTTCGTTGAATGAAATAAAGTGCAAATCAAACGCTTTATCTAGGTTGGGCGTTAGTAATAGACCGTTGTATGGATCTAATCGCTCAGCGTTATCGCTTGTTGACCATGGTTTAATGTGTGATGCCATTAGTAATGAAATATTGTTGTAGCCGGTTACGGCACAACCACCCCATTGTTTAATTAAACGCTCGCGAAACTTACCTTGGCCACGACGAGCTTGCACCAACACTGCTTTGGTTGTTTCGGCAATACTGTCATCATGTTGAATATGGTCGATGTCTAGTTGCGCTTCCACGTCGCTAAGTTGGTCCAAATATGCGCGGTATAACTCTAAAGCTTTCATACAATTTTCGACATGTGTCGACACAAGGCCGCCGTAAGTTGTGTTGGTAGCATCACTAATGCCGCGTAATTTATTAATCATGCGTGCTACATCGAAATAGTCATAAACAGTGAAAATGTTTGGTTGATCAAGGCCATCAAGTATCATTAAATCAGCGACTTTCTCTTTTAAAGCGACTACGTACTCATCTACTTTCGTTTCTGAGTGGCCAATAGCTTTAGCCCAGATCTTAAATCCGGCCTCATGTGTGTCGAGGTTCTCAGCGACGGCAGCTTTAAGTTTGTCGGCCGTTGTTGGGTTTTGCAGAAGTTTAAACAGCTCAACATCAATAAATGCATATTCAACAGTCTTAGCCAACGATGTCTCAGATGGTGTTTTTATTGCGTCATACTGAGCCTGCGCGTCAGGTTTAATGTAGTGGTGCCAAAAAGCTGATGAACGCAAATAATAAAACGGAAATGCAGCGTTAAGTTTGTCGCGAGGGGTTTTTAGTTGCTCAAAATAAAGCGCGAAACGGTTCTTCAATGTGTCATCAAAATAAATGCGCGAGTCGGTAATTAACCCGTCTTGGATGAGATCAATTACCGCAAATAGCATGCAGATTTTATGCGGGCTGGTGCTTCCACCCGTACGATTCGGCCGCACATCTTTAAATTGCTGACAGTAGTGTTCTAATGTAGCCATTCTAGGCCCCCGTCCCATCATCCGGCAACGTCAACAACACGGTTTCCCAGGCGACATCCTGCCGACCAAGCTGGTCATCACGGGCATTCAGAAGTCGAAAACTCAAGCCTTGCTGCTGCGCATATTGTTTCAATTCATTGGCCGATACAGGGTGCATGGTCCGGGAATCTGGACTGGCACCGTGCCGCAGTGAAACCACCATTTTACCGTTGGGTTTCAGTAGCGAGCTTAATTTACGAAAGGCGCGCTGGCGCGAAGACGGTGCCACATGCATCCAAACGGCGCTCAGTAAAATCAGGTCGAATTTCGTCGCATGACGCTGCACATGGGTAAGTTCAGGTAAGCTATCGTTTATCCAATGAATAGACGGGCTTGAATTATATTGCTGAGCGCGTTCGCGAATGCCATCTGCTGGCTCGACTGCATAAACAGTGAGCCCGCGAGCAGCGAGGTAACGGGCATCACGGCCTGAACCAGCACCAACATCCAGCACTAAGCCTTCTGTTGGAATGAGATCAAGCCAGTCGCGGTGTACTTGCTCAAAATCAAGGCTGTCATATTGCTCAGCAAGCGTTTCAGCGTTACGGGTGTAATAGTGAATTGTATCGTCCATAAGTACGCAATAACTTACCCTGTTGTGCGAATAGAACCACTATAAACCGAGTTGCTAAAAACTCAAACTAACCACTAATCGCCGAGCTCCGCCATGGTTGCGGTGTTCGCATAAGTAAACCCCTTGCCAAGTGCCCATATTCAATCGGCCATTAGTTACGGGAATGGTCACCGAGCTGCCCAACAAGCTTGATTTTAAATGAGCGGGCATGTCGTCTGGGCCCTCATAGGTATGCCGATAATAGTGCGCGTTTTCGGGCACCATTTCGTTAAAGTGGCTTTCAAAGTCTTGGCGTACCGTGGGGTCAGCGTTTTCGTTAATGGTTAACGAGGCCGAGGTGTGCTGAATAAATACATGCAATATGCCGGCTTCTACCGTATCCAGTTCAAATAACGCACGCTCAATATCGTCGGTTATTAAATGAAATCCACGTGGTTTGGCGGCAATAGTTATGGTGGTTTGTTTTACTGTCATGCGTACCCTCCATGTCGTATCTTACTCTACTAAAACTTTCTTGCTATCCACAAGGTTATCAGTTGCGTCAATGCTCCAACAATCACTGCGGTGCTGTACGTTATCAGTAAGCTAAATTGGGGTAGTCCGTAACTAACCACCGCAAAGAATAAAGTGAAACTGGGTAAACTCAGGGCTAAGCCGCGCATGACCATACGGGCAGACTCGGGCCCAACAAATCGGTGCGCAAATACAGTAAGAATGATGACCATAAAAGGGAAAGCCGCCAATATGCCACTGGCCGCGGCGCCAATGTGTGGTGCAATAGCGGATACAATTATAACTAGTAGCACAATGAGTATCATGCGGGCAGGAATATCCCAGCGCGATACGGGGACCACTTTATGTGCGTACTGTCGACGCGGTACCAGCACTATAGCTAAGGTACCCATAGCCGCGGCTGCGAGTAGGGTTTGTCCAAGGGTTAACGTGAGTGCCTGGGCTAACAAGGCTACTAGTATAAAGGCTGCCGTTGCGGCGCTAAGGGCGACCAAGATTCCGCGTTTGGCTAAGGCGTAGTAGGTTACGGCGATGGCAGCTTGGGCGCAGGCAGCGATGAGAGTGCCCTGAGCGGCATTTGCTGCGAACTCGGGGCCAAACTCTATGGCTAAAAATACCGAGATGGGGGCGGAGGTTAGGGGCAGACCTGCCAAAATTCCCCCAATCGCATGGCCCCATTTACGTGAGGCTAGCGAGGCAGCCAACAGCAGTAGCGGTGAAATAATAAGTTTGGAAAGTAATAATGACACCGCAAGCCCTGCATCCAATGATGTGAGAACAGCTATTGTAACTAGTCTTAGGTACCTGATGCCAGTAAATGGATCTAAAAGCCTATACAGTGCTAATCTAAAGCCCACATAATAATAAGGAGAACACCCATGGCGAACACCAAAACTCATGTAGCTCTGGCTATTGCGCTGGCGCTTGGCACCGCAGCTTGTTCAGAAGCTCCTGCACCTAGCGAGCAGTCACAGCAAGCCGCTACCCAGCAAGTGACTGCAGCTGAGCGTCAAGCGGAGTCAGAAAAGGCCAACCAGCTGTTTGAAGATATCTTTAAGCAGGCGGTTATGCGTAGCCCTATGTATCAGTCGTACTTGGGGATAAAAGATGACCAAGACCAGTGGGACGATATCTCTGATGCGAAGGCCGACGAAGAGCTGGCGATTGCAAAAGAGAACTTAGCTAAGGTTGAGGCTATTGATGAGGCCAAGCTAGACGAGCAGACCTATTTAAGCTGGCAGCTGATGAAGCAAGACCTTGAGGAGCAAATCGCAGATTACCAATGGCGTCATTACAATTACCCGGTAAACCAAATGTTTGGTCTGCATTCTAGTGTGGTGTCTTTGCTAATTAACCAGCATCGTATTAGTGAAGTAGAAGATGCTGAAGATTACATTGCTCGTTTGAATGGCTTGCCTGAACTCTTCGCGCAGTTGCAAGAGAACTTAAAGTTGCGTGCTGAAAAAGGCATTATGGCACCGAAATTCGTGTATCCGTACGTGATTAGCGATAGCCAAAACATCATTCAAGGTGCGCCTTTTGATGACGGCGAGCCAAGTGTGTTGCTAGAAGACTTCACCAATAAGATAAGTGATTTGGACATTGATCAAGCCCAGTACGATGCCTTGGTTGGTGCGGCTGAGCAGGCGCTGACCCAAGCAGTGAAACCCGCTTATGAAGGCTTAATTAGTGCGGTAGAAGAACTTGAGCAGCAGGCTGACACCAAAGACGGTGCGTGGAAGTTCCCTGACGGTGAAGCTTTTTACAATAACGCCCTGAAACGTACCACAACCACGGATTTAACCGCCGACGAGATTCACGAGATCGGGTTAAGCGAAGTGAAGCGTATTCATGATGAAATGCGTGTGATCATGCAGCAAGTTGGCTTTGAGGGCACCTTGCAAGAGTTCTTTGTGCATATGCGCAACAACCAAGATTTTATTTATCCTGATACTGCCGAAGGCCGCCAGCGCTATTTAGCAGAAGCTACTGCGCTTATCGACACCATGCGTGAGTTTTTAGACGAGCTGTTTATCACCAAGCCTAAAGCTGACATGATTGTTAAAGCGGTAGAACCCTTCCGTGAAAAGTCAGCCGGTAAAGCGTTCTATCAGCAGCCTTCTATGGACGGCAGCCGCCCGGGCGTTTACTACGCCAACTTGTACGACATGGCCTCGATGCCAACTTACCAAATGGAAGCGCTGGCGTACCACGAAGGTATTCCGGGGCACCACATGCAAATTGCGATTCAGCAAGAGCTTGAAGGTATTCCGTCGTTCCGTAAATTCGGTCGCTACACCGCCTACAGCGAAGGCTGGGGTTTGTACACCGAGATGCTACCCAAAGAATACGGCTTTTATAAAGACCCCTACTCAGACTTTGGTCGTTTAGCTATGGAGCTATGGCGCGCGGTTCGTTTGGTGGTTGATACTGGTATTCATGCGAAGCAGTGGACTCGCGAAGAAGGTATTGATTTTTACGTGAGCAATACGCCCAACGCTGAAGCCGATGCTCGTAAGATGGTTGAGCGCCACATTGTGATGCCTGGCCAAGCCACGGCGTACAAAATTGGTATGCTGAAAATTGTTGAGTTACGTGAAAAAGCGCGCACCGCCCTTGGCGACAAGTTTGATATTCGTGAATTCCACGATGTTGTACTTGCCAACGGCCCGGTGCCTTTGAATGTGCTTGAGCAGTTTGTTGACGACTATATTGCCGACAAACAGGGCTAACGCCAATCAGTCAGCCTTAACCTACGCAAAATATGGCGAGTTAATTGCTAATTCGCCATATTTTGCTATTCTGTTTGTGTGTTTCTTAATCGATAGTGCAACCTAAGGCTAAACACATGCAAACAGTTGACGATTTTCACGCTACACTTGGCGAATTAATTAAACGCCAGCGGGCACTCACAATGCCGCAGCGCGACTTCGCCCTGCGTGTTGGTTGCAGCCAGCGCACGCTTACCCGCCTTGAGCAAGGCCAGCCGGTTAACTCTGAAACTTTGTTTAACGCGCTAGCGGTGTTAGGGCTATTGGATGACTTTATTGCGCTAGCAGACAACAAACTTCATGCTGCCAAGCATTTACCCGAGCGCAAGCGCCAGACCGACAGCGAGAATTTCAACGAGAGTTTCGATAATGACTTCTAGCGCTTATGTGTTTATTGAAGGCTTGGCCGAGCAGCCGGTCATTTGTGGGCGTTTTGAGCTGGACAGCCAAGCCAAACACGGCCGTTTTGTATATGGGCGTTCTTATTTGGAGCGCCCAGATGCCTTTGCGCTAGACCCCGTACACCTGCCCTTAAACGACAGTATTCACCATTGCAACGTCAATAATGGCCTGTTTGGCGTGCTTGCCGATGCTGGCGCTGATGCCTGGGGGCGCAAGCTCATTCTGCAGCTACACCAAACCATGCCGCAAAACGAACTTGAGTTTCTTATTGCTGGCGCTGCTATGGGTGTTGGTGCGTTAACTTTTAGCTTGTCGCGCGAGAAAACGAAAACGAAGCACTCGCGTAATGCCATCAATGATCTCGAGCTATTACTACAAGGCAAAAACGCGATATTAGCCGCCGAAACTGTTTCTGACGAAGTAAAGCAAGCTTTTTTATACGGCTCGTCAATGGGCGGCGCGCGACCAAAAACACTGCTAACCCACAATGGGCAGGAATACTTGGTTAAATTCAACAAGCCCGACGACTTATATAATGTAGCCCGTGTTGAACATGCAACCATGCGCATGCTTGCCGAGTTAGACGGCGTGCGTGTAGCCGAAACTGAGGTATTACAAGGCATTGGTGCTAGCGAAGATGTCTTGTTAGTTAAGCGCTTCGACCGTGCCAATCAGCGCGTTAGCCACCACTTTATAAGTGCAAATAGCTTGCTGCTGGAAGGCGCGGTGAGTGAGCGTAGCTTAGCGGCAGGCTATAGTTACGGGCAGCTGGCTGAATTGCTTCGCTTGCATAGCGCGGTGGCCACTGATGCCCACGAGCTGTTTATGCGAATGGCGTTCAACGTGTTTATTGGTAATACCGACGATCATGCGCGCAATCATGCTTGGTTGCGGCCTATTGCCGCTGGGCGGCACGAGCCGGCATGGCAATTAGCGCCGGCGTACGACGTACTGCCCATTAGCGCTTCTAGGTTGCATGGGCTTGGTATAGGTGGCTTGGGGCGGCATGGCTCGATAGAAAATTTGCTTTCGCAAGCTAATCGGTTTGGTTTGCAAGAGTTCAAGGCCAAAGCTATTGTCAGCCAAGTGCGAGAGTTGGTAGCGCAGTGGCCACAATATATGGCGCGCTTTGGTGTGGGAGATGGCGACATAGAGCGCTTGCGTAAGATTATTCCAACTGTGGCTTAATGGCTCAGGATTAAGAGGTTGTACATGAAAATATGGGTGGACGCCGATGCGTGTCCGACGGTTATTAAAGACATTTTGTACCGAGCGGCCGAGCGCAAGCAGCTTGAGCTGATACTCGTAGCAAACCAAATGCTGCGTGTGCCGCCGTCAAAATGGATAAAAACCAAGCAGGTTGAGTCTGGTTTTGATGTGGCTGATGATTTTATTGCGCAAAGCTGTGAGGCTGGCGACATTGTTATTACTGCCGATATTCCGCTAGCGGCAGACGTGATTAAAAAAGGCGGCCAGGCGCTTAGCCCACGTGGCGAGTTGTTTACCACCGCCAACATTGGCAGTCGCTTGAACATGCGTGACTTTATGGACACCATGCGCAGTAGCGGCGAACACACCGGCGGGCCACCGCCCCTGCATCAGCGTGATCGTATGGCCTTTGCCAACGAGCTGGACAAGCTACTAGCGCGCGTTCGCTAATGTCTATTTGCGCACGCTATCACACTTTTACGCGCATAAAAGTGTAAGAAAAGTAGCATTTATGAAAATGAAACCCGGTAAGTATCAGCACTACAAAGGCCCCATGTACGAGGTGATCGATACCGTGCGCCATTCGGAAACCAAAGAATGGATGGTGTTATATCGCCCGCTATATGGCGACGAGCAGGGGCTGTGGGTGCGCCCCTACGACATGTTTTTGCAGTCGGTTAGCGTGGACGGTGTGCAAGTGCCACGCTTCCGCTTTTTAGGTGAAGAATTGGGTGAAGAATTGGGTGAAGAATGGGGCGACGAATAGTTTATTGGTTTGTGGCCTGCTCGGGCGTCATTTCCTGCCATAACTGAATGGGGTTGCCTTCAGGGTCTGCTATGCGAGCAAATCTGCCGTTCGGATGTGTTTCCGGGTCAACTTTCACTTCAATGCCAGCTTCGCGCAATTGAGCCACCATGGCATCTAAGTCGCGCACTCGAAAGTTAAACATAAATTGCTGATCGTCGGCACCAAAGTATTTGGTTTTACTATTAAACACACCAAACACTGTGCTGCCACCGGCCTGCACCCATGGCTGTTCTTCGTAGGTTGTAGGTGTTTGTTTTACGCCTAAGTTGTCTTCATACCACTTGGCTAACGCTGCTGGGTTTTCCGCTTTAAAAAATACCCCACCAAAACCTAAAACGGCTTCGCGCTCAGCTGCGGCTGCGGTGGTTAACATGCCCGCAGCGAGTGCTGCCGCGACGGTGCTTTTTAGTTTGTTCATGTTTCGTCCTTTACTGGTCAAGATACACCAAAATATCACCAGGCTGGCAGTTAAGCTCACGACAAATTGCCTCCAATGTGCTGAATCGAATGGCTTTCACCTTGCCTGTTTTCAGCAGCGACAGATTAGTCATGGACACCCCAACGCGCTCAGATAGTTCGGTAAGCGACATTTTGTTTTTGGCTAACTCAACATCTAAGTTAATTTGAATGGCCATATTAAACCACTTCGACAGCGTGTTCGTCGGTTAAAAAGTGATAAGCCAATAGTAACATCAGCGCCGGAAACAAAACGATGTTAACCACGGCAAGTACAAGTGTTAATTGCAATACGGCGGCAATAAGCATGCCGACAGCAAACAGTTTGAGCGTGGTGGATAGCGCAATAAAACGCGCAAACATAGCTGAGCACATGCCAATAAGTGCAAAACAATAGAGAAATAAAAACACAATGCCAGCAACTAAGGTTACGTCAATGATGGTTTCCGTTATGCTGGGAAATAAGCCCAAACCAAGCAAAATATCAACGGCAACTGTGCTATGAAATAGGGCAACAGAAAACGCCATGGCCAACAGCATATTGGCAATCAACCCGCCGCCAATTTGGTCACGAAAGTACTTACTGAGACTGAAATACACGTAAATTTCGAGTGCGCCGATGGCCACAAATAAAATATCCCAACCACTCAGTTCAAGAAAATCAGCGCGGAAGGCCATTTCAGCGTTATCGATAATAAATCCGAAAGTGGCTATCCAATAAATTGGAAACAATACCGCGAGGGCTATCGCTGCAATGCCGGCGAGTTTGTATTTGGTGCTATCCATGATTTTTCTCCAAATTGATGTGTTTATAAAATAGCCGCCAAATAAATGTTTTGCAATAAATAATTTATGATAAACATAAAATAATTACTTTTGGTTTATACAAATCCAGCCGGCACCTTGTGTGCCGTAAAGATGCCGTAGTGAATTTCATTGAATGTGGTAACTTGTGGCTAACTATTTTGTGGAATACGCATCATGAACATTAATTCAAACCGATTAAAGCAATTACGTGCCGAGCGTAATTGGTCGCAAGAACAACTCAGCGAAATGTGCGGTGTTAACCTGCGTACTATTCAGCGCATAGAAACACGCGGTACGGCTTCGTTAGAAACCGCTAAAGCCTTGGCCGCAGTGTTTGACGTGTCTGTTGATGAGTTGACCAGCAGCGATAGTGCCCCTGTAAAAAATGCTGTGCTGCAAAGCGTTTGGAGAAGTTTGCAGAACTTTGATGACTTTAGTGGCCGCTCAACACGTTATGAGTTTTGGTGGTTCTTTGTGCTTTTTGTGCTGGTGCTGGGTTTAGTGGAGTTCATTCATCCGGTTTTAATGAGCATGGTGGCTATTGTATTGTTGTTGCCGTTTTTAGCCGTATCTACGCGCCGTCTGCGCGATGCAGGGCAGAGCCCTTGGTGGCAACTGATGATGTTGGTGCCCTTTGGGATACTAATCGTCATGTATTACTGGGCCATGCCGCGACCAGAACAGCCGCCAGCTACCGAACGGCCCTCTGGTCAGTAATTTTTAACTTCTCGAAAGCGTTTTAATTAAGTGCCAACCAAATTTGGTTCTAATCGGTCCGTGCACTTCTAGGGTGGGCTTGCCGAACACCACTTTATCGAATTCTGGCACCATTTGGCCGCGCCCAAACTCACCTAAGTCACCGCCTTTTTTGCCGGACGGGCAAAGTGAGTGCTTACGTGCAAGGTCAGCGAATTTCTTGCCGCTGGCCAATTGTTGCTTCAGTTTTTCCGCTTCTTCGCGGGTTTTTACTAAAATATGCAGAGCATGTGCGCGTGCCATAGCTTGGTTCCTTAGTTATCGCGACCTACACGGAAGGCGCCCGCCGGGCCAGGATAGACGACTGGGCTTTCATAGCCATCTGCGCTGATACTAGCAACACCAAAAAAGTAATTATCAATCACCACGTTGTCTAAGGTGAACTGATCCACATCGCCTACATAGCGACTAAATTGCCACTGTGGCTGATCGGTATAGCGCCAGTAAATTTTGTAGCCGGCAGCGCCTGGTACCTTATCCCAACTGAGGCTGGTGCTTGGTTGCACGGCACCGGCAATAGTAACGTTAGCTGGCGGTGCTGGCGCCCAGGCCATGCTGGCCAGTGATACCGCATTAAGCGCGGTCAGTTTAGCGGCATAGTCAAAATCGACTCCGTCTAGGGTATCGCCAAATTTTATGCCATTTTCAGTGCGGAGGTCTTGATGCTGGCGATTGTAGTTTTCGTTAGTTTCCATGATGCGCACACCCGGAAAACCTAAATCGTTAAACGGGCGATGATGGCCGCCGCGGCCAAAGCGGTCTAATCGATACACCACCATAGTGTCTAAGTTTGGAATATAGCGATCAGCAATTTGGTCGATGTAGCGCGCCACGTTGCGGGTAGGTGAATCAACCTCGCCACCGGTAAAGCGGCGACGGTTAGCCTCGTTGGGCTGTTCATCCATGCGCGTACCTTCAGCAAAAATACGGGCGGTGGTGTTATCTATCACACCGTTAATGCCCTCGATGTTGCCAATCATGTCGTTGTTTAATACGGCTTCGATAAACCAGCCATCGGCGAGGGCTTGCTCAGCCATAATCCGGCCACCAAATAAGCCTTGCTCTTCGCCAGCTAAAGCAGCGTAAACAATACTGCCGTTAAATTGATACTTGCTCAGTACTCGGGCTGCTTCGAGGGTACCAGCTACGCCTGAGGCGTTATCGTTGGCACCTGGGGCATCAGAGGTGTAGTCCATCACATCGCTAACGCGTGAGTCGATATCACCCGACATGATCACGTAACGATTAGGATCGCTAGTGCCACGTTGCACAGCAATAACGCTGACTACTTCAACAGGGTCTGGAATACGTGGCTCACCGCTGATCACACGACTTTGAAAGTAGACCTCAAGACAACCGCCACAGTCTGCGGAGATGCGTTCAAACTCGGCTTTTATCCAACGTCGGGCAGCGCCAATACCACGGGTATCTGATTCGGTTTCAGAAAGGGTGTGACGGGTACCAAAGCTAACTAGTTTAGTGATATCGCGCTCGATATTATCGGCGTTTATTTGTGCTGCAATGTCGTGGAGCTTTTGTTGCTCGGCTGCTTCTGGTTGCTTATCTGTGGCTGCAATCGCGCCGACACTGAACGCCAAGCTGCCACTACTTAGCGCTAGAGCTAAAGCTGGTAGCCATTTACGTTTGGTTGGGGTTCGCAAAGATCTGTTCATAAGAGTCCCTGGTTGTTGTATTAGTTTGTCTTACTTTGCTTCTAATGGGCCTAGTTGTCTAACTCTTGCGCTAGCAAAATACGCTCAATAACGGGTTAGATGCGACAATATACGATAAATAGTATAGGAGCGTTCACTCTGTTTGGATAGGCTCGATTCTTTTGTTGTTCGCCCCTATAGCAGCCAATCAATCGGCAACAAGCCAAAAAAGCCGGAGGCAAAGCGCTGAAACCAACTGGTTTGGGGTTCTTGATCATGTCTGATGGTGCCTTCAGGACGTCGTTCTAACCAGTACATGTGGCCATCTTCGTCTAACAGCACCTGATAACTGCTGTAGGGTACGTTATTGGTAAATGTTTCAGCGAGTTGTGTCGCTAGATGCTGGTTATCAATAATAAATCCAAGCTCAGTATTCAACCTAGCCGAACGCGGGTCAAAATTAAATGACCCAACAAAAATACGATACTGATCTACGGCAAACGTTTTGGCATGCAAACTTGAAGCTGAGCTAGAAAATGCGCCGGTTTTAGTGGGATCAGAGCTGCCATTATTGGGGCGCATTTCAAACAGTTGAATACCAGCTTCTAATAAAGCGCGCCGCCGTTTGGCGTAACCTGAATGAACAATCGCCACATCGGTGGTGGCAAATGCATTGGTGAGTACTTTTACTTCTACACCCTGTGCGGCGATGGTTGCAAGTGCATCTACACCAGCTGCAGTAGGCACAAAATAGGGTGATACCAAGAGAAGTTGTCGTTCAGGCGAACCTATGGCTCGGGCGAGGGCGTCGGTAATAAGTTCCTCAGGTGCTGCAGTGCCAAGCCCCTTGTTGGGGCTGTCACTGATCATGGCGACGTTAGCCCACTGCCAGCGCTTGGCTTGAATAAGCTTGTCTAGGCTAACCTGCTGCGGTGTCACTAAGTCTGCCAAGTCGTTATTAGGAGGGCCTTGTCGCGGGTTATTGGCCGGTGAGTGGAGGAGTTCGTAGGGGTAAGCTGAATCGCTATTCCAATACTCATCAAAATCGTCTGAAACAGCGTTAACAACTGGACCCATGGCGAGTACATCAAGGTCGGCAAAGTAAAAACCGTCCGTGCGGTCAAAATAGTCATTGCCGATGTTGCGGCCACCGACAATGGTGGCCAAGTTATCAACAGTAAATGATTTATTGTGCATGCGCCGATTGGCTCGCGAAAAATCAAACATAAACCCAAGAGCACGCGAAAAACGTGGAATAAACGGGTTGAATAAGCGCACCTGAATATTAGGGTGTTGATTGAGGTAGGCAAACCAGACATCGGCGTCACGCGAATGTAAGTCGTCCATCAACAAGCGCACCCTTACCCCACGTTCAGCTGCAGCATAGATGGCCTCGAGTAATTGTTGGCCTGAGCTATCGTTGCGCCAAATATAGTATTGCAAATCAAGACTTACGTCTGCTTGCGCAGTTAGCAGTAAGCGGGTTGCGAGTGCTTGTTCTGCATCGGCTAACATCACCACGGCACTTTGTTGCGGAGAGCTTGTGGCTAAGTGCTCCTCTAGTACAGGAAGAATGCGTTGCCCCAAACGGCTATGCTGAGTTTGTGCCAAGTTGAAAGCGTAGCTGGCTTCGCGCTGAGTTAGATCAGGTAAACCTGTGCATGCTGCACAGCAGAACAATAATAGTGATAACAAAAATACTCGAAACATGGTCATGGTGATTGCCTTAGTTACCACGGTGCGCGGTGTTAGACTTTAGTCTAAGACCAACCTAAACCCCTACAATAAGGCGTAGAATAGCGCGCTTTGAATACCTGCATAGCCATTAATTAGCAAAGAATGCAGTCTTGTGAGTTAACAATACAGGTACAACTATGTCTACAGAATCTAGAATTTTATGTCCCGCGTTACAACAACGGGTGACTACTGCTGAAGCCGCTGCGGCCATGATCCCTGCAGGAGCCAACGTTGGGATGAGTGGCTTTACCGGCGCTGGCTATCCCAAAGCCGTACCAGGTGCCCTCGCTGAGCGAATTAAAGCGCATAATGCGGCTGGTGGTAAGCCCTTTCGCATTAATGTGTTAACCGGAGCTTCAACTGCGCCTGAATTAGATGGCAAGCTGGCAGAAGTAGATGGTATCGAAATGCGTTTGCCGTTTCAAAGCGATCCTATTTGTCGCGAACGCATCAATAATGGCACCATGAATTATGCTGACTATCACCTTTCTGAAGTAGCTCAATACGCTTGGTCGGGTTTTTTTGGCAAGATGGATATCGCCATTATTGAAGTGGTAGGTATTCGTGAAGATGGTTCTCTGATCCCCTCGTCGTCGCTGGGTAACAACAAAACCTGGATTGAGCAAGCCGATAAAATCATTCTTGAGGTTAACCATAAGCAAAACGCACGCATGGAAGGCATGCATGATGTCTATTATGGTGCGGCGTTACCGCCTAACCGTAAGCCGATTATGTTGACTGAACCAGGCCAGCGCATTGGCGAGCTTTATTTACGCTGTCCGATTGAGAAGGTGGTGGCGGTTGTTGAGACGAATGCTGCCGATCGTAACACGCCATTTAAAAAGCCAGATGATGCGTCGCGTAAGATTGCCGAACATATTCTCGAGTTTTTTGACCGTGAAATTAAATTGGGTCGCTTGCCAAAAGGTCTGTTGCCGTTGCAATCAGGCGTGGGCAACATTCCTAACGCGGTGTTAGAGGCGCTTGATAGTGGTCCTTATAAAAATCTAACGGCATACACCGAAGTCATTCAAGACGGCATGTTAAAAATGTTGAAGTCGGGCACCTTAGCCATGGCATCGGCTACGGCTTTTTCATTAAGCCCAGAAGGCATTGAAGAGTTTGATAAAGACATCGAATTTTATCGCCAGAAAATCCTGTTGCGCTCACAAGATATTAGTAACCATCCTGAAGTGGCACGGCGCTTAGGGGTTATTGCTACCAACGGTATGATCGAAGCGGATATCTATGGCAACGTGAACTCAACCCACGTAATGGGCACGCGCATGATGAACGGTATTGGTGGCTCAGGGGACTTTGCCCGAAATGGCTATTTGTCGATCTTTATGTCGCCATCTACCGCGAAAGACGGCAAAATTTCGTCGATTGTGCCAATGGTGTCGCATGTCGATCATACGGAGCACGATGTTAAAATTATCGTCACTGAGCAAGGCTTGGCTGACTTACGTGGGTTAGCTCCGCGTCAACGGGCTTTAGCTATCATCAATAACTGTGCCCACCCTGATTTTAAAGACCAGTTATTAGATTACTTTGAGCGGGCTTGTGCGAGTGGCCGTGGCATGCACACACCGCACTTGCTGAATGAGGCGTTAAGCTGGCACGAGCGCTTCGAGCAAATAGGTACCATGAAGCCTAACGCCTAGGCTAGCTGAATGACATGCGCTTAGGGTAAGCGCATGTCAATTCGTAGTTGCAGAGGTTGGTCGGTTTTGCCAGGAACATACCGCCAGCGCTGTAATGCTGCGATAACATTATCATCAAACACGCCTTCTGGTTGTGACTTCAGCACTTGAATATCCACCGGCTTGCCGTCGTTTCCAATCCGAAATTCTACCTCAACATAGCCTTCAATCCCCTCGGCTGCTGCCGCTTCCGGGTAGCGAGGATTAATACGGACAATCGGTGTGATGGTTTCTGCAGCCGCAGCTTGGGTAGGCGTTGAAATAGCTGGCGTATGCCAGAGCATACTTGCACTAACCATTCCCACGGCAGCAAGCACTAGGGGGAACTTTCGTAAGGGGTGGTGCTGCTGTAGTGTTTGAATGCGTTCTTTCATGAGATTAAATCTCCCTTGTTGATAACCGTAATGAGTACTGCAAGGGTTCACGACAGGGCCACCCCAAGCTCGGTTGGTACTGGTTTTGAGTAAAGCATGGGCATAGCCAACCCCATGCTGCGGTGAGGTGCGATGCTGACTAAGCACATCAGCATCACAGGCTAATTCTTGATCGGCACGAAAGCGCTGATAACCAAGCCAAGCCAATGGATTAAACCACTGCACGCTGAGCAACAACCAAGCGATCAGATTGGCTTGGGTGTCATGACGCCGCCAATGAGTCAGCTCATGCCTAAGTATTAATCGTTGCTCTAGAGTGCTGTAGCGTTTATTAAAATCCGTGGGTAAGAGCAAGGTTGGACGCCACCAACCAAATACGCCGGGGCTTGTTCCGGGCGCAGTGGTGGCCACAGTAAGGGCCAATCGGTTCTGCTTGGGTAGTTGCTGTAAGCGCCATTGCCCCAAGCCAATAAGGCTCAGCATAAGAGCTACGCCTAGCAGCCAAACGCCACTAATCAACGGCATCCAAGCATCTTTCGTACTAACTAGCTCAATAGGGGTAGCCCATAGGGCGGTATAGCTTTGTAGGGCCTGTGCAGCGGTACTCAAACCAAGCTTTTGTAAAACCCAGTAGAGGCTTTCTCCAAGCCAAGGGCCAGCAACAATAGCTAGGTAACTGATAGGCACCAAAGCCCAAAGTAGATACAAGGAACGTGGCCCCAAGTGACGCAACAGGCGCTGATGGCCCGTGGTGAAAATAACGCACAGCACTGAGGTGCAAAGGGTTATGAGCAGAACACTGGAGGTTAGCATGACGAGTCCTCTTGTTGCTCCCACTCAGCGATAATGGCCTTCAGTTGGGCGACATCCTGATCGCTAAGCTGACCCTGTTGCGCAAAACCGGCAACTAACCCAGCGACACTACCGGCAAACAAATTATTAATGAGCTTTGAGCCGGCTCGCTGTTGATAATCTCGCTGCGCAAGAATGGGGCTGTAGCGATAGGCGCGGCCGTCTTTTTCAAAGCTCAATGCGCCTTTTTTTACTAGGCGGTTAAGTAACGTTTTTATGGTCTTCTCATGCCAATCTTCTTGTTGTTGCACCCGCAGCACTATATCAGCAGATAGTAATGGGGCCTGTTGCCACAATACATTCAAAATAACGAGCTCGGCATTAGAGATTTCTACGGGTTCAGTCATCACAGTTATCCTCAATTACAAATGTAATCCTTGATTTAAGATTACACCTGTAATCAAAAAGATCAAGGAATTATTTTCATTCTTTAACTGGGGGATTAGGTTGGATTCCTTAGTTCATCAGCATTATTCCTTAGCTGGTGAGATGTTGCTGGCGGGTTGAAGGTAGGGGCGTTAATACTTGCCCTCAACAGCACAACAACTCACAAGGAATCAATCATGAACACACAAACTCAAGTCAAAGTTTTTGGTCTCGTTAGCTTAGTTAGTTTGGCTTTGTCGGCAACTTTAGGTGCACAGCAGTTGCTTCAACAACCAGCAGAACCAGCGACAACGGCGCATTTTAAAACCCTTTCGGTAGAGCGTTTGAATGTAGTAGAAGCTGACGGAACCGTTAAGCTTTTGCTGACCAATACTGAGCGCTTTCCGGTAACCGAAGAAGTGAACGGACGTATTCTTAACGAAGATCGTAAAAAACGAGCAGGCATGTTGTTCTTCAACGAAGAAGGCATGGAGGCTGGTGGCTTTATTTTTGATGGCAGCCGTAACGAGCAGGGTCATAGTGCGGGCATGTCGTTAACTTTTGATAAGTACGATGGCGACCAAGTGATGCAATTATTAACGGTAGATGAGAAGCGTGGTGAGCGCCGTATCGTGCGCTCAGGATTAGCTTTTAACGACCGTCCTGAGTTAGAAACACAACAAAAGGTGCGTGAAATTCAGCGTGAACTGGCGCAAATAGAAGACCGTCAATTACGCCGACAAAAATACATGGAATATCAACAGCAAGGTTATTTAGGCGGCGCTACACGAGTACTGCTAGGAAAAACGAGCCAAGCAAATAACGGTTTATTCTTATTTGCCAGCGATGGGTCGCCGCGCGCTATGTTTTATGTAGACGAGCAGGACGAAGTGCAGTTACAGTTCTTTAATGCCGCAGGTGAAATTACTCATTCGTGGACGGCAGGCGCTGCCACCGAACAGGCACCGCAATAGGCTTTCTGACAGATAAGGGCCGACCCTATGCTAAGACGTTGGTGTCAATTTTTACAAATAGACCGCACCTTTTTGGTGCTGGTCTTTTTGTTGTGTTATTTGCTGGTGATTTATAACCGTGTAAGCAGCGGGATGCTGTCTTGGTATACTTTTACCCCAGAAGGCCCCGTAGCTGAATTCATTGCTGCGCTGATTATTTTTAGTTTGGTGCGGATGAGTCTGCAGCGTTTCAGTTTGGCCCCGGATGGCGTTACTCACCAGCTACAGCCGGTGGCACCGCCATCGGTCGCAACCTATGCGATGGCTGCGGCAAGCACAGTGGTGCTTTATTTGTTGTTTTATAACGGATTGGGGCTAGCCATAGCCGCTCTATTTGGCAATATTGATCGTAACTTCTCGCAACTGCAAGTGCTGCAAGGTAACCTGCAAGCCTTCATCAACGTGATACTTTTTGGTGGCTTGTACTTGGCCTATACCCACAGCCGTAGCCTGAATCAATATCGAACGGCCTTACGCGAGGCGCAACAGCAGCACGAGCAACAGCTGGCTCAGGCCCATATTCGGCAACTTAAAGCGCAGCTTAATCCACATTTTGTATTCAATTCATTGAATACCTTAGATGAGTTGATGGTGCTTGATGTTGAACGTGCCAGCGGTTTCTTACATGATTTTGCTGATATCTATCGCCAAGCTTTACAGCATACCGGTGATGCCTTGGTACCCTTAGCCCAAGAGATTGAATTTGGGCGGAAATATTTTGCGCTTATGCAAGCAAGATTAGGCCCTCATTATCAGTTGGAGTGGCATGTTGATGACGAGCAAGTTGAGGGATTATGTTTACCCCCTTTTAGTTTACAAATTTTGCTAGAAAACGCTTTAGTACATAACCAAGCCAATGTGGATAACCCTTTAGTTATTCATGTGTATTTGCAGAATAACGAACTCATTGTGGATAACATGATTCAAGCTCATCGTACACCTAAGCAACAGCATAATGGCACCGCATTGGCAAACCTCTCTCAGCAGTGTCTCCATATGTGTGGCTGCCCGGTGCAGGTTGTGGCGGGGGCCGAACGTTTCAGGGTGAGGGTGCCTCTAGTTAGCCAGTCTCCAACAGAGGTTAGCTAGCATGATTAACGCCGTGATTATTGAAGATGAACCATTAGCTCGCAGCAAACTAAAACGTTTGTTAAACCAATTAGATGCGTCTATTCGGGTGGTGCGAGAGCTCGAAAGTGTGGCTCAGGTTCGCTACTGGCTTACCGAGCAAGCGTCGCAAGATAAGGTGCAGGTGATTTTTTCGGATATTCAGTTAAACGATGGCAATGTGTTTGAGGTGTATCAGCAGCAGCCGCAGCCTTGTCCAATAATTTTCATAACTGCCTACGACGATTTTTTGCTGCAAGCGTTTGAAAGTCAGGGGATTGCCTATCTGCTTAAGCCGTACAACAGTCAGAAACTAGAGCAAGCCTGGGCAAAATTTTGCGCTCTTAGCGTGCCTCAACCTACAGCTGTGAATGCCGCCGCCGGCGCTTCATATAAGCAGCATCGGCTTGCGATCAAGCATCATCAACAGGTGTATTTTCTTGATATAGGGGAGATTACTCACGTTCAAGCTGATGGTGGCTTAGTGATGGCTTTTGACCGCCAAGCAAAACGCCATTTTCTATCGTTCAGCTCACTGCAAGCGGCTGAACAAGCTTTGGCTGATTACCCATTTTTTCGGATTAATCGCAGCGAGTTAGTACAGCGTGAGCACGTACAAAGCCTACAAAGGTATTGTAAAAACACGCTAACTATCACGCTAACCTGCGGTGCTCAACTGAAAACCAGTCAGAGTCGCACCGCGGCTTTTAACGAATGGCTTCGTTAAGCGGCAGATTAGCTGGCAAGCTCATGAACAAAGATAGTATTTTTGCCCGCTCGTTTAGCTTGATACATAGCATTATCCGCCTCGGCTAAGATGATTTTAGCTGAGTTGATACCACTTTCGCCCGACGGTAGAAAAATAATACCGATGCTGGCGGAAACTTGTAGTTGTTGTTCTTTAATACGGGATTGGCTCATTGACGATGGCCAGCAAACGTTGTGCTAGCTGCAGACATTCTTCCTGATTACTTAAAGCGCTTATAAGAAGAACAAACTCATCTCCGCCAATTAAGAAAACTGGAACAACCCCTCGAATACCCGAATACACGCGGGCAATTTCAAAACCGGAGCGAGATTTCTTAAATTGGTGGGTGTCGACTACGGTGTGACGTACGGCTGTAAAATCATCGCCATCAAAATATCGCGCTGAGGATCGTTGCCTAGTTGAAATAGATGTTCGCCCACTTCAGTGAAGCCTAGTTTGCGGTAAAAAGCGATGGCACGTGGGTTATGTTCCCACACGCCTAGCCACACTACATCGTGTCCACGCTGGCGTAGTTTAGCTAAGGCTGTTTGCATTAAATCGTGCGCTACGCCTTTGCCATGCCAAGGTTTATCTACGTACAAGCGTTGAATTTCAGCTGCTGACTTAGCTGTTACACAGGCAGGGGTTTGGCCCCAGCGCAATTGCGCAAAGCCGACTATTTGAGCGTCAATAATAGCGAGCAAAGTTAATCGGTTGGGATCATTGATTTCATCACGCTGAATAGCTTCGCTGTATTGGCTGGCGCAATGCTGATCCATATCAGCAGCGCTATTATCGGCGGCGAAAGTATCGCGAAAAGTTCGCTCGGCCAGTTCGGCTAAGCGTTTGGCATCGTACTCAGTGGCGGTACGTAGGTGAGCACGTGATTTGCTGCCAAGCGCTTGACCATCAGCGGAGCGAGTAAAACGCTTGTCTGAACCTTCTTCGTGTTCCATTAGTACCAAAGTTAAGTAAATTTTTGTGGGTAACGATAACACCACGCCAAAAGCACTGAGTGCGGCGCCCAAAATAAAGCCTTGATGGCCAATACTATCGCTAGCGAAGGTTGCCGCCAACACTATGTGCCCACAAATCAGCAGGCAGATCCCTAAAATCATGGCGCTTTTTAATAACTTGACTTGGGTGCTGTTTTGCATGGGTACGAGCTTATTGTTGCTGCGAGATAGGTAGATAATAAACATAAATAATTAGGGGTAAAAGGCAAATTCGGCTTATCCCTGATTTTATTAGGGGTAATTGTCTGAAGTGACCTTATGGGCAACTTGTTTGAGCTCTGCCGTTCATTTTATGCGCCTAATTAGCATTTAACTGTCATAAAGCTGTGCTATTTTCGCCTGTGGATAAGATTCATTTGATGTTTGAGGAAAAGCTCTTGAAAAAATTTATGCGACCATTGCTGTCATTGCAAACTAGCGTGCTGATGCTGCTGGTTACTCTCGCCGGCTGCGCTCAAAGTGGCACCACAGGGGCGCACGGGCCAACGGCAGCGGATGAGTTGCTAGCGGAACAAACCGTGGTGCTGATCTCGATTGATGGCTTTCGGCATGATTACATTGAGCTGCATGGTGCCAACAATATCGCTAAGATAGCTGAGCAAGGTGTGCGTAGCGATGGTTTAATACCTGTTTATCCTTCTAAAACCTTTCCAAATCATTTATCGATTGTAACCGGCCAATATCCCTCTAAGCACGGCATTGTGGATAATAATTTTTACGATACAGAGCGCAAGCAGCGCTACAAAATGGGTGATGGCGCCAAGGATAGTAGTTGGTTAACCACCTTGCCTATATGGAACCTAGCAGAGTTTCAAGGAGTGAAGGCTGCGTCTTATTATTGGCCGGAGTCTGAAGCCAGAATCAATGGCCGCACCCCCAGTTACTATTTTAACTACAGTACACCTGCACCAAACCAACAACGGATTGACCAAATCATTGCTTGGTTAAAGCTGCCTGCTGAGGCGCGTCCGCGGTTTGTCACGGGATATTTTTCTATTGTCGACACCATGGGGCACCAGTTTGGGCCTGAATCCATTCAAGTGAAGAAATCCGTGCAATACATCGATAAGCTGATTGGTGAGTTATGGCTGCGTTTGCAAACTGAAGTTGAGGTGCCGGTTAATCTAATTCTGGTGTCCGACCATGGTATGTCTGATATTAAAGCCGAGCGCATGATAGACGTCGGTCAATTACCTGTGGATAGGGAGTTGTTTGAAACGCAAAATGCGCAAACTCGGTTTATGATTTATGCCAACGATGACACTACAGCGGCCCAAGTAGATAAATTGAAAACACAGCTTGAACAGTTGACCCACCTAGGTTTTTGGATTGAATCTGAGGCAACGTTAGCTGAGCTGGGGGTAACCGCAGGGCCGCGCAAGCCAACCATTGTGTTAGCGACGCAAGCACCGGTAACTTTTACCTCGCGTCCGCCTGAACGACGTGCCGATGGCGGCACACACGGGTTTCACTCTAACCGTGACATGGATGGCTTATTTGTTGCCGCGGGGCCGGCACTCGCTAGTGGGGTTACCTTGCCGCGTTTCAGTAATATTCATGTTTATCCATTTATGGCGCAACTCCTTGGGTTAGAGCTGATGACACCCATTGATGGTAAGGCTGACGTATTAGCGCCGATTGTGACGATGCAATCGCGTGATTAACCTAAAGTGCTGGAGCAAGGGTTTTTTGTTAATCATACTCACGATAAATGATTGAACAATCACCGCACATGCAGTAAAGATATGAGTTAAGAACAATAACAATAAGACTTGGCGATGAATTTTTGGCGTAAGTATCATAGTGACATCGATAGTAATGACCCGCGTTATAATCAGCTGACGCTGATCTATGCGATTGCATTGTTGATGGTGCTGTATTTTGGCGCGATTGGCTTACTCAACATCACCTTGTTTGATGCTGCCTATGTTGCTGTTTATGATTTTATCGGGTTCGTCATTGCCACTAGCATTTTCCTCTACGTGTATCGAGGCGGCAACCTTGCTGTAGCAGGTTGGGCCTTGGTACTCACGCTAATCACCATCCTGCTGGCGTTTATTGATTTATCTGAAGCAGAAAACTATTCCTTGGTTTGGGTGACTATTTTACCCCCCATCAGCTTTTTCTTATTGGGCTCGCGAGCTGCAACTATCCTTACTGGGCTGGTGTTCATTTATTGTGGTTGGTACCTGTACCAATTACTGCAAATTGGAGTGCCAGGACATTTAGGTTTAGGTGCTTTATTTAACTTCGCCGAGGTTGGTCTGGCGCATATTTTACTGTTTCGTTTTTACGAGCGTTCTCGTCAACGTGCATACGACAAGTTACGCAAACTATCGATTACAGACCGGCTAACAGGCGTTTATAACCGTCTGCATTTAGATAATAACCTTAAGCAGATGGTGGCGCTGGCGCAACGCACTCAGCAGCCGGTGTCAGTGCTGCTGCTGGATGTTGATCACTTTAAAAACATTAATGATAGCCACGGGCACTTAATGGGCGATGCGGTGTTAGTGCACTTGGCTAGCTTGTTGAAAAATCTGTCGCGCAACACGGATTTGGTGGGGCGCTGGGGAGGTGAAGAGTTTCTGCTGCTGTGTCCGAATACCGAGGCAAGCGCCGCGCTCTATTTGGCCCAGCGCATTATTAAGGCGTTGCAGAAAGAACATACTTACAGGGGCGCTAACCAACAGCAGGTAACCGTTGCGGTTACCGCCAGTATTGGGGTGGCGACCTATCATCCACAACAACCTTTTGTAGTACCAGCAGCTATTTCAGAGCAAGCGGCGACATCCTCAATTCCTACAGATAATGACACCGTGGTTACGCCAGAGGTGGCTGTGGCTATCAGTGAAAAGTTGTTATACATCGCTGACAAGCATCTTTATCAAGCCAAAGAAGCTGGCAGAAATAGAGCCATTGGCTAAGCTTTCATAACTGTCATAAAACTGTCATTAAGGCGCTGGGCTTATCGAGTACAGTAAACGTCTGCCGTAGTCAGGGAGTGGTTATGAAGTTTTTTGCACAAGAGCTGAGTTGGTTAGCCTTTAATGAACGGGTACTGCAAGAGGCTGCAGACCAAAGCGTCCCAGTGGTAGAGCGGATGCGTTTTTTAGGAATATTCTCAAACAACATGGACGAATTCTTTCGGGTGCGCGTTGCTGATGTGCGCCGGCGAATTTTCTTGGCGCAGAATACCGCTGAACACAGTGAGTCCGAGCAATTAATGGCGGAGATTCAGCAGCAGGTATTAGCCCTGCAGGATAAGTTTGAGGTGATCTACAAAGACGTGCTGAAAGCACTGCTACGCAAGAACATTCGGGTTATCGATGAACAGCAAACCACCACCGAAGAGCGCACTTGGCTGACCACCTTCTTTCGAGAAAAAATTAAACGCTACATAGTGCCACTACTGATTAGCCCAACTACTGATTTAGTGAAAGCAATTAACGAAGAAGCCACCTATTTATGTGTTGAGGTAGTGCAAGGCGATATTATCCGTTACGCAGCGCTCGAAGTGCCCACCGATGAATTTCCACGCTTTATAAAACTGCCATTTAAACATGCCAAGCGACAAAAACGAGTGATTTTACTCGATAACGTGATTTGCCTCTGCATGCATGAGCTGTTTCAAGGCATAGTGCCGTTTGATTCGCTGCGCGCTTTTTCGTTTAAATTAACCCGTGATGCCGAGTACCGGTTACCTCACGACATTGAACAAAGTGTGCTGGAGCAAATGGAAGAAGGCATTCGGCAGCGGTTTGAAGCAGAGCCAGTGCGGTTGGTCTATGACGCTGCTATGCCTCGTAATATGTTGTTCTTTTTACACGATAAACTGGAGCTAACGAGTCATGACTCATTAGTACCGGGTGGCCGTTATCGTAACACTCGCGATTTTGTCAGTTTTCCGAATGTGGGGCATAAGTCGCTCGTGAACCCCGCTTGGCAACCGTTAGAACATCCGCTGTTTACCAAGCATAACAGTGTGTTTGATGCGATAGCGGAGCAAGATATTCTACTGTATTACCCTTACCATAAGTTTGCTCATTTGACAGAATTGGTTCGCCAAGCAGCTTACGATCCATTGGTACAAAGCATCCAGATTTGTATTTATCGTGTGGCTAAGTTATCGCGTATCGTGCATTCGTTGGTAGAGGCGGTTAATAACGGCAAGAAAGTGACCGTGATGGTAGAGCTGCAAGCCCGTTTTGATGAAGAAGCCAATATTGAATGGGCCAAACACATGACTCAAGAGGGCATACGGGTTATTTTCGGTATCCAAGGGTTGAAAGTACACTCTAAGCTGCTGCTAATTAAACGCCGAACCGAGCCCGGTAGCGATAGCACGCAACTTTTTGCTCATATTGGTACCGGCAACTTTAATGAAAAAACTGCGCAGATCTACACCGACTTTAGCTTATTCACCGCAGATATAGGTATTTGCTCCGATGTCGAGCAGGTTTTTCAGTACTTAGAAGCCCCTTATAAGCGTTTTGATTTTGACCATATTTTGGTGTCGCCAGTTAATCTTAGAGAGACTTTAGAAGCGCTGATTGACACCGAAATTGCTTATGCCCAGCAAGGGCAGCGAGCAGAAATTATGGTGAAGGTGAATAACTTGGTCGACCCCGGCATCATTAAAAGATTGGTTGCAGCCGCCCGAGCAGGGGTGCGAGTGCGTGCGATTGTGCGAGGTATGTGTGGGTTAAAAGTCCCAGCGGATTTAAGTAAGCGATTAGAAATTATCAGTATTGTGGATCGTTTTTTAGAACATCCAAGGGTTTACTGGTTTTATCATGGTGGCAAAGAGCAGGTGTTTATCTCCTCAGCAGATTTAATGACGCGCAATTTAGATCGCCGCGTAGAAGTTGCTTGTCCCATTTACAACAGCCAATTGCAGTTGCAAATCAAGCATATTTTAGAGCTGCAGTGGCAAGATAACACCAAAGCCCGCATCATTGACGCTGAGCAGAAGAACCAGTATCGCAAGCGCGGTAATCGCAAAAAAATCCGCTCACAATTAGCTGTGTACGATTATCTGAAAGCCGAAATGAAACGTATGCTGGAGGCACCTCATGACTGATGTTCACAGTCCTCAAACCCAGCTAGCGGATGGGTTAAATTATTTTGCCGCGCTAGATTTAGGCTCGAATAGCTTTCACCTGGTGACCACTCGGGTTATCGATCAGCATGTGCAGCCGCTGCTTAAGTTCAAGCAAAAGGTTCGCTTAGCAAGTGGCCTGAGCAAAACCAATAAGCTCAGTGAAGAGGCCATGCAGCGAGGTTTGGCAGCGTTACAGTTATGTGCCCAGCGCTTACAAGGTTTTGCTACCGAGCAAGTGTATGTGGTGGCAACTCACACGTTGCGCGAAGCCAAGAATGCCGATGTATTTCTGGCGCGGGCGGCGGAGTTTTTTCCATTCCCTATCCATATTATTTCGGGCCACGAAGAAGCTCGGCTGATTTATCGTGGGGTAGCGCAAACCAGCTCTTACCAAGGGCGTCGGCTGGTGATTGATATCGGTGGCGGCAGTACTGAAATCATTGCTGGAGAAGAGTTTGAGCCGAAAATACTAGCCTCTCGGTCAATGGGGTGCGTGAGCTTTACCGAGCGTTTCTTTAAAGATGGCAAGCTCAGCGAAAAGCGATTTAAAAAGGCTTTGATTGCGGCGCGTAGCGAGCTTGAGCCGGTGGCGGCGGGCTTGCGCAAGTTCAATGCGGTTGAAGTAATCGGCACCTCTGGCACCATCAAGGCTATTGCGCAATGGGTGCAGCTACGTGATCAAAGCGCTCCGGATGTGATTACCCGTACCGCTTTGCAGCGCTGTGTGGAGCAGTTATTAACCCATACCAATATCAGTAGTTTTAACGAAGCGGCAATCGATGCAGATCGGCATGGGGTGATAGCAGCGGGGTTAGCGGTGCTGGTAGCCGTGATGGATGAGTTAGAGCTAACGAGCTTAACCTGCCATGATGCAGCCTTACGCGAGGGAGTATTATACGAGCTGGCGGAACGGGTGATTGGTCATCGTGATGTGCGGCAGCGCACGATAGATGGTATGGCGGCGCGTTACCAAGTGGACGAATTACAGGCCCAGCGAGTAGCTGAAACCGCGGTTTATTTATTGCGCCAAGTGGCGAAGCCATGGCAGTTGCAACAACCAGCTTGGCGACAACGGTTGCAATGGGCGGCGCGCGTGCATGAAGTGGGCTTACAAATTAATGCCAGCAGTTTACAAAGCCACTCAGGCTACATCATTGAGCATGCGGATATGCCGGGTTTTAGCAAAGAGGAACAAGCCTTTTTAGCTGCCTTGGTACGAAATTACCGTAAGAAGCTGCAGTTAGAGCGTTTACCGCAACTGTATCTTTTTGAACAACGTGATTTGTGGCGCATGATTGTGCTACTGCGGCTAGCTGTGTTGTTTAATACGGACCGCCAGTCGTCGTTATTGTTGAAGAAAATTCAGGTGCGCCAGGATACTTTGCTGCTAACCCTAACCAAAGAAGGAAGCGCGAATCCGATGCTGCTTAACGACTTGGCGTTAGAGGCTAAGCAGCAGGCAAAATTAGGGATTAATCTGCGCGTGCATGGCTAGCTGACTTAGCGGGTGCCAAATATCTTATCGCCAGCATCGCCTAAGCCAGGAATGATGTAGCCATGTTCGTTCAAATGAGAATCGAGTGCAGCCGTATAAATGTGCACATCTGGGTGCGCTGCTAGTACTTTCTCCACGCCTTCTGGGGCGGCGACTAGCACCAGCACTCGAATGCTTTCGCAACCATGTTGTTTCAGCATGTTCAAGGTAGCAATCATACTGCCGCCGGTAGCTAGCATGGGGTCGATAACAAGAGCAATACGCTGATCAATGTCACCCACAAACTTTTCGAAATACGGTACTGGCTCAAGGGTTTCTTCGTTACGATATAACCCAACTACGCTTACTTTTGCGCTTGGAACCAGCCCCAACACTCCGTCAAGCATACCGATACCAGCACGTAGAATAGGCACCACGGTCACTTTTTTGCCTTTAATTTGTTGCACCTCAATGGTGTCGCCGCTCCAACTTGTAATGGCGTGAGGTTCTAATTCAAAATCACTGGTAGCTTCGTAGGTGAGCAAATTACCTAACTCGTTGGAAAGTTCACGGAAGCTTTTGGTAGAAATACCAGCTTCACGCATAAGGCCCAATTTGTGCTGTACTAACGGATGATTGATCACATGTAATGGCATAATGCGTTCTCTTGCGGCGATGAATGGTTTTCATTATAGGCGTATAAGTGTAATAATTTTTTGCTTGGAAGCCTATAAAAAGTAATTTTTCTGGAACGTTAAAGGAGTGGTACGATGGCAGGCGATTGGCAACGCGCGGCTGCGGTGACTTTGATTTTGGGGTGGAGCATGGCGAGCGCAGGATGCACTCAAACCGAAACGGTAGCGGGACCGGTTGCGGAATCAGCGGTACCTGCTAAGTTTTTAACAGACCCAGAGTTATTCGCGCCTGGGGCGAAGGTTTTTAAGTACCGTTGTGCGGCCTGCCACTCCATGGATGTTAATAAAAGTCAGTTTTTTGGTCCTCATTTAGATGGCTTAATTCAGCGTAAAATAGCCAGCACGCCGGGCTATACCTTTACGGAAGAGGTGCAGCAATTGTCGATCGTTTGGACGACACCCGTACTATTAGAGTGGCTAGAACGACCACAACAGATGGTGGCTGATATGTGTATGCCTTTTACGGGCTTACCGAAACAAGCGGACCGCGAAGCTTTATTGGCGTATATTTATCAAGCATCTGAGGCTAAATAAGTTCATTTCAGCAGCTGGTCTTGCCGATTGTCGTAAACAATAATAAAAAGATGGTAAAGGATGACAACAATAGCGCATTGCCGGAGCACCTCTCGGTGTGGTCGGTTTCAAACCATGGTCTGTGCCGCGGCCGTTTTTTTAGGTAAATTAATCGGTTGGTTGGCACTGGCCGTGTTGCCCATGTTACTGTTTGCCGCTACGGCCACGGCCACCGCTGCTGGGCAGGTTCAACCTGAGCCAACCATAGAAGCAGCAAGCCCGCCGTTAGTTAAATTACCCGAGACTATCAAGCAGCCGTTGGCACTGGATCGTTTCACCATCAGTTATTGGGTGGATAGCAGCGGTCAAGCCAGTTTTGCTGAGGCCCGTGAGCAAAGCTACAACAACTCACCCAATCGCGTTAGTCTTGGTACTAGTGCTAAATCAACCTGGGTAAGGTTTCAGGTGGTTAACCCTGCAAGTGCCGAGCGCGACGTGTTTTTGCAATTTCCTCATGCTTATCACAATAAATCTTTAGGCTTTTATGAAACCGATGGCCAACGTTTATTACGCAAGGCCGTGATTGATTTAAATGCGCCTGAGGATAACCCCTATCTCTATAAAGGGGCGGGGATTTTTTCTTTTCAGCTAGCCCCAGGCGAGCAGAAAACCCTGTATGTGCATAGCGTCTCTTATTCTCACCAATGGTTTGAGTTGCAGTTACTGGATGCGTTTCATAGTAAACAAGCTTTGGTTAGCAGTTATACCGATAGTGCGCTGATGGTGGGTATTCTGATTGCACTGGTGATCTACAACTTGTTGTTGTATTTCTTTGCCAGCAAACGAGAAAACATTTTTTACTCGTTGTATTTGGTGTCAGCAGCGATTTGGATTGCGTTGTCGTACGGGCTCTTGTCTGGGGTGTTTGAAGTGTATGGCGACACGGCGTTGCAATTTCATACCAGCCTGATGGCGTTTCCGATTTTTCTGATATTGTTTATGACAGAAATTTTTAAAACGAAACTCCATCACCCCATTGAGCATAAGTTCTTGCAAGCCATGCTGGCGCTGTTAGTGATAGCATTTGTTTGGTCACTGTTCGATATTCAGGCAGCATTGCAGCCGGCCAGTAGTTTAGCGGCACTGATGATGGTGGTGACCCTGTCGGTGGGTATTTCGTTGTGGTTAAAAGGCGAAGTGCTGGCGCGATATTTTCTTATTGGACATGGCTTTTTTGTGTTCTTTAACGCGTTAGCGGTGCTCTACTACAAAGGCATGCTAGGCTTTCATTATGTAACCAGCCACGGGGTTGGTATTGGCATTATGCTTGAGGCGCTGATGTTGGCCTTTATCATTGCTTATCGGATGAAGCTGTTAGAAGACATGAAGGCGGTGCAAGAAGAGCTGAAATTACAAGCAGCCACGGATCCGTTAACGCGTTTGTACAATCGGCGCTTCTTTTATGCAGAGGCTGACTACCTATTGCAACGGGCACAAAGCGAGCATTATCCGGTGTCTATTTTGACGTTAGATATTGACCGCTTTAAGCAAGTTAACGATACCTTTGGGCATGCGATTGGCGACCGGATTTTGCAAGAGCTGGCGGATATTTTAAAGGGTAGCGTGCGCGAGTCCGATATAGTGGCACGGTTTGGCGGTGAAGAATTCGTCATCTTGTTGAATAAATGTGATTTTAGGGAGGCGGCTAAACTGGCTGAACAGATCCGTATCGCCGTCACTAAGCATGCCATTCAGTTAAGTGCTAGTGAGACCATGAGTTATACCATAAGTATCGGATTAACCGAGGTTTTATTAGGCAAAGAACAGATTGATGATGCTATTCATCGGGCCGATTTAGCGCTTTATAGCGCTAAAAAAGCAGGCCGCAATCGAGTAGAGGCGCGGGCTTGAGCCTACCCATAAGGTAAAATCGATTAATCTAATCTGTTTTTACCACATCTCATTTTCTGAAATTGTAACTATAGTTATATCCATTCTGTGCGACCTAGTTAGCGGTTATTAGCTAGGCCGCGCACAGTTGTGTACTTAACCTACAACGAAAGGGTGTAACATCATGATGAAAAAAGTCCTTCCAGTTGTTTCTGCGCTAGCAGTTGCTGTGTCCATGGGCATGGCTTCTTATTCTGCAACAGCGCAAGAAGCACAAGATAAAATGTTCTGGTGGCCAGACCAACTCGACCTTACGCCATTACGTGACCACGACGTATCTTCTAACCCTATGGGTGAAGACTTTGACTACATTGAAGAGTTCAAAAAAGTAGATATCGCGGCAGTTAAAAAAGATATCGAAGAGCTAATGACTTCCTCACAAGATTGGTGGCCAGCAGACTACGGTCATTACGGTCCCTTCTTTATTCGGATGGCATGGCACGGTGCTGGTACCTACCGGGTGAACGATGGCCGTGGTGGTGCAGGTGGCGGTCAACAGCGTTTTGAACCTCTCAACAGCTGGCCAGACAACGTGAGTTTAGACAAAGCCCGCCGTTTACTGTGGCCAATCAAGCAAAAGTACGGTTCAAGCATCTCTTGGGCAGACCTCATGGTCTTAACCGGTAACGTTGCGTTAGAGTCGATGGGCTTTAAAACCTATGGCTTTGCTGGTGGCCGTGAAGATGATTGGGAGCCAGATAACGTCTACTGGGGCCCAGAAAAGCAATGGTTAGAAGATAAGCGTTACAGCGGTGACCGTGAACTAGAGCGGCCGTTAGCAGCGGTACAGATGGGTTTGATTTATGTGAACCCAGAAGGTCCAAATGGTAACCCTGATCCTTTATTGGCGGCAAAAGATATTCGCGAAACTTTTGCGCGTATGGCGATGAACGATGAAGAAACCGTGGCTTTGATTGCTGGTGGTCACACCTTTGGTAAAGCCCACGGTGCGCATAAGCCAGATGAGTGTTTGGGGGCAGAACCTGCCGCCGCGCCAGTAGAAGAACAAGGCTTAGGTTGGAAGAACAAATGTGGTAAAGGCCACTCTGAAGACACCATCACTTCTGGTTTAGAAGGTGCTTGGTCGGTTAACCCGATTGCATGGACCACCCAGTACTTGGATAACCTGTTTGGTTTTGAGTGGGAACAAACGCGCAGCCCAGCTGGCGCTATTCAGTGGATTCCTAAAGATGGTCAAGCGGCAAACTTGGTGCCAGATGCGCACATTCCTGGTAAGCGCCACGCACCTATTATGTTCACCACTGACTTGTCGTTAAAAGTGGACCCAGAGTATCGCAAAATTGCTAAACGCTTCCACGAAAATCCGGAAGAGTTTGAGTTAGCCTTTGCTAAAGCTTGGTTTAAATTAACGCACCGCGACATGGGTCCTCGTGCACGTTACATCGTGGATACGTCACCAGATACCCCATTGCTTTGGCAAGATCCGGTACCAGACGTAGATCACGAGTTAATTAACGAGCGAGACATTGCTAACTTAAAAGGTAAAATCTTAGATTCAGGATTAACTGTATCTGAGCTGGTGCGCACTGCTTGGGCTTCTGCTTCTAGCTTCCGTGGTACCGACATGCGTGGTGGTGCCAATGGTGCTCGTTTGCGCTTAGCGCCACAGGCTAACTGGGAAGTAAACAACCCACAAGAGCTGAAAAAAGTGCTCGCTACGTTAGAAAAGGTACAGCGTGACTTTAACAAGTCGTTACCCAAAGGTAAGCGCGTATCTATGGCTGATACCATCGTTTTAGGTGGTGCCGCAGCTATCGAAAAAGCAGCGAAAGAAGCTGGTTTTGAAGTGACTGTACCTTTTGTGCCTGGCCGTACTGACGCAACTGCAGAAATGACTGAAGTAGCTTCGTTTGAGTTCTTGAAGCCAACAGCTGATGGCTTCCGTAATTACTACGACAAAGCTAGCCGGATGTCGCCTGCTGAGATGTTAGTGGATCGCGCTGATTTATTAACCTTAACAGTACCTGAGTTAACTGTATTAGTAGGTGGTATGCGCGCACTTGATGCTAATTACCAAGGGCTTGACCACGGTGTGTTTACCGACCGTCCCGGCCAGTTAACTAACGATTTCTTCGTTAACTTGTTAGATATGAGCACCGAATGGGCGCCAGCTAAGCAAGAGGGTATCTACGAAGGTCGTGACCGTAAGTCTGGCGAAGTGAAGTGGACTGCAACACCCGTTGACTTAATTTTCGGTTCTAACTCTGAGTTACGAGCGATTGCTGAAGTGTATGCCTTTAATGGCTCTGAGCAGAAGTTTGTTGACGACTTCGTAGCTGCTTGGACTAAAGTGATGCAGTTGGATCGTTTTGATTTGCACCAGAAATAAGCACATAATTTATTTGATTGCTTAATAAAAAGGGGGCTTGTTTAAGAGCCCCCTTTGTTTTTTTGTACGCTGCTAGCAGCAAGTTAGCGCTAGCCGTTACTCGTCACCAAAAGTACGTGGTTTTAACACTTCCGGTTTGAGAAATGGCTTCTCTCCGGTGTTATCATGTTGTCCAAGTACTTTCCCGTTCACCTCAGTGCCGTATAGGGTTGCTTTGTGAAAGTTAAGATACTTTTGTCGAGTTTCTTTGGCATCACCAGTATAACGAGGGTCCTGAGGGCGTTCTTGCGCATTAATAAAGTAGGCGACATCCCAAGCTTCTTTATCACTTAACCGCCCCGGTTGGCCTAATGGCATATTATTCTGAATAAAAGATGCCGCGGTAAAAATACGCGTCATGCCCGCACCCCAGTTATAGGAACCATCGCCCCATAACGGTGGGAATACCACCTCGCCATTAACTTTTTTGCCTTCGCCATTAGGGCCGTGGCAGACCGCACAGTTATTAGCATAAACAGCTGCACCTTGGCCAAAGCTGACATCTTTTGGTATATCTTTGCCGAGTGAGCTAAAACCACGGCCGCCGATGTTACGGTCATATACTTTGGCGCCTTTCGCCATGTACTGATGATAAGCCGCTAACGCCAGCATGGTGTCGCTACCGTACTCGGGTGCGGTACCGTTCATCGAAAATGAAAAACAGCCAGCAATCCGTTCTTCTAACGAGTTAACGTGGCCATTTTTGCCTCTGAAATCCGGCAATGTGGTGGCCGCCGGCCATACCGGGCCAGACCACGCCATGCGGCCCTCTCCCATGTGGCACGATTTACAGTTCATGTCATTAAACACGTACTTGCCGCGCAATTGTTGTGTGTTCATGAAGAGATCGCGGCCTTTAAGCACCACTTTCTTGAGTTCTGGGTGCAGCTCGCTATCATTTTCAATATCGGCCAAAGTTGGTGCTTGGTGATCGTATTGCCCTGGCTTCATGCTGGGTAGTTTAACTTGGCTCACATCGTTATTTTGCATCGCGATGGCAGCCACCGAGAGGCTTGCAGTAAATAGCGCCGCAAGGCTTAAAGTAATCGCATTGAGTGATTTCATAGTGCTGGTTCTCCTTACTGCTGTGGCGCGGCTGGTTGGCTCGCCAAATAAGCAGCAACGGCATCAATTTGTTCCGGGCTTAGCCGTTTAGCGATGGCCTCCATTAATTGCACCGGATCTGATTGACGTTGCCCTTGTTGCCAAGCTTGTAGTTGTTGCTTCAAGTAACTGGCGTGCTGCCCTGCAATGCCAGGAAAGTTACCATCTACGCCCTGATTGTTGGGGCCATGGCAGCTGGCGCAAGGAGGTAAATAATTATCCCAATCACCTTGTAGCGCGAGTTTTTCACCCAATTCTAATTGGGCTTGAGAAGCCGTTGCAGCAGCAGGTGCTGCTACCGGTAACGTAGCAAAGTAGGCCGCTAAATCTGCCAGTTGTTGCTGGTTAAAGTTATCAATGTTCATGGTCATGGCAGGGTTAACGCGTTTACCTTGTTGGAATGCTACCATTTGGCGCAGGGCATAATCGGCATCTAAGCCAGCAATGCGTGGAAAGGTGCCAGCGGCCATCCCTTCGCCATTGGCACCATGACAAGCTGCACAGGGTGCTCCACTACCATCTCCCTGAGTGGCCAAAGCTTGACCATTGGCGGCATCGCCCTTCGCATAGGCTGGCGCCTGCATTAAGCCTGCGCACACCAAAGCGGCAAATAATACTTTGATCTTCATCAGTACATCCTTTGTTGGTTGAGCTATTAACCTTCGAATTTTAGCTTATTCTAATATAAAATACCTACATAATGTAAGGTTTTGTGGTTGATCGTTTGTTGATACAGGTCATTGCTTGGCCCGGTATCAGGTATTACGACTAACGTGGTCAAAAACCCCCGTAGGAAGGAGACGTCATGATGACATTGGGTGAAATGAATCAATTGGGCAGCGCCGTTGCTGTTGCTGCAGCACTTTTGCTGGCTCCAGCAGCGATGGCGGCTGAAATGTCGCCAACAAAAATTTCAGGACAGGTGTTTGCTAACTTCAGCAATCTACAGATAGGTGATCAACGCACCGATAATGAAGGTTGGCAACCGGATTTGAAGCGCTTCTATATTGACGTAGAACACTCGTTCAATGCGGATTGGATGCTAAAGGTGACGACTGATGTGCAGTGGCAACGCCAGCAAGACCCGACCGATGTTTGGTTTCGTCACGCCTATGTGCAGCGCAATTGGGACAACGGCTATTATTTAAAGCTTGGTGTCGCTGAATTACCTTGGATAGATTACGTGGCTCGTAGGGTCGGTTATCGCTACATAGACCCAAGTATCAACCCCAAAAATCAGTTTGCTGGGCCAACCGACTTAGGCGTGCATGTTGGCCAAAAAGGTGAGCACTTTTCTTATGGTGTGGCCATGGTGACTGGAGCTGGTTTTAAGAAGCCTAAAGTAGCCGACCAAGTAGATATAGAGGCGGCGGCTATTTGGCATGTTACGCCAACCTTTGATTTAGCCATGGGCTGGTACGAAGGGACGCGGGCGTTAGACAAAGGCAGTAATATAGATAAGTTGCATAACGCACAACGCTGGAATATGGCTTTAAGCTACATGAAAAAAGGCATGCGGGCAGGTGTTGAGTACGTCTATAACGATAACTGGAAGCAAGTCACATCCGCTACCGAAGATGCCAGTGATGGCTGGAGTGCATGGGCCAGTTATGCTTTTAGTGCCAAACACTCAGCGTTTGTGCGCTACGATATTACTCACCCCAGCCGCCGGTTGAAACCAGAATTGGAGCAAGATTATTTGCAACTAGGGGTGGATTGGAAAGTGATGCCGTCACTGACACTAGCCTTTGTTGCCAAGCAAAGTGATATTGCTGATGTGATTATCGACCGTACTCAGAACGAAGTCGGGGTGTGGGCGATGTGGAACTGGTAACTAGCACCTAGCCAATTTGCTGTATCGTGCCGGCTTCAACACGATACAGCCCTGAGCTGGTATCCACGTAGATCTTCTGTTGATGAAACAAACTCAAAAACACATGAAACTCATTCGGATAGTCAGAAGCTGAATGGCTAGCAAATAGTGAGCCAGTCTGGGTGAGTGGCACATCTAAACACCCCCGTGATGACAAGCTGGAATCGTATTCACCATTGGCTTTTTGAATCAATTTAAGGTGTCGTCCAAACACCACTGTGTCGGCATCGTCACTGAACTTGATGGCATACCAATAGGTGCTGCCATTGGTGTCATCCGTTACCCCTAACTCAGTATAATTACCGGCACAGTAGAGCGGCCGCAACTCAGCAAAAACCTCGCGCTGTTGGTCACTGAACTCTAATTTGTGTGCGCCGCTGGTGTGAGCTTGATAGAGCAAATGGCCTAACCGCTCAACTTCGCGCAGCAGTTCGCGCTTAGTGTCAGCGCTTGGTGCAACCTCAGCTTGATGGGTGCTTTGACAGCCCGTGACCATCAACCAGCTAACTAGGCACAGGCTTAGTAATAATGGCTTACGTAAAGCTAGGGTCATAGAATTACCTCATCAAGCGTTATCGGGTCTCTATTGCGCTAACTCTAGGCGGTTTCGACCCTGTTGTTTGGCACGATACAAAGCTTGGTCAGCTGCTTTCAGTAGTAATTGATAATCGGGATGGCCAGCAAACGCTGCTAATCCCATACTTACGGTTACTTTGAGCTGCTGCTCGTTAGGTAACAAGAATACTTCTTTTTCTATGACTTTGCGGACCTTTTCGGCCACATTTTGCGCACTATTTACATCCGTATCGACAATCACCAGCAAAAACTCTTCACCACCCATCCTAAACACAAAGTCACCACTGCGACTGTTGTTCATCAAAAGAAGATTACAGTAACAAAGTTAAGCTAATTAGTCTGGTACAAAACCACAAACAATGTAATGCTATGTAGCAGCTTAAAAAAGCCACAAATAAGAGGAACTAACAGATGAAATTATATGAAACAGCAACGGCTCCAAATCCGCGTCGCGTACGCATGTTTATGGCCGAAAAAGGCCTTTTAGAGCAGGTTGAATGCATTGAAATTGATTTAGCTAAAGGCGAGAACCTGACTCCTGAATTTGTGGCTCGTAACCCGATGAAAAAAGTACCTGTGTTAGAACTTGATGATGGTACTTGTTTGGCTGAAACCATGGCGATTTGTCGTTATGTTGAAGAAGCCCACCCTGAAACACTACCGCTGTTGGGAACTAGCCCAAAACAAAAAGCATTGATTGAGCAATGGCTACGCTGGATTGATTTCTATTTTATGATGCCAGTGGGCATGTGCTTTCAACATACTTCCGGTTACTTCAAAGATCGGATGACGTGTTTCCCGGAATATGGCCAAGATTGCCATGGTAAAGCGCAAGAATTTATGGCGTTTTTGGATCAGCATTTAGCCACACATGATTATTTGGTAGGAGATGAGTTTAGCGCTGCTGATATCAATGCTTTTGCGACTTTAGCGTTCGCTCGTGTGGTTAAACTGCGCGCAGATAGTAGTCTGCCGAATCTCAGTGCTTGGTACGAGCGGATAGCAGCTCGCCCCTCAGCAAAAGTCTAACCGATGACGGCAGGTAGCTCAGTCGCTAAGCCCATTAGCGTTGCCATCATCGGGACTGGTTTTGGCGGCCAAAGTGCCGCCATTCAGTTGCTCAAACGTAGTCAGCAAGATTTTGTGATGCTGGAACGGCGTTCATTCATGGGCGGCACTTGGTGCCAGAATAGTTATCCAGGCGCGCAAGTAGATGTGCAGTCGCCACTCTATTCGTTGGCGAGTGAGCCTTATGTGTGGTCGCAAATGTTTGCGAAACAGCCCGAGCTGGCTGCCTACACCGAGCAAGTGATTGAGAAGTACCAACTGCGAGATAAAACTCAATTAGAAAGCCAAGTAACTGAGTTGCGCTGGCTAGCAGAGCAGCAATGCTGGCAGCTGAGCATAGCGAATAAGCCGGCGGTGTATGCGCGCTCAGTGATTTGCGCGCAAGGGCCACTAAGTAATGCGGTTATTCCTGACTTTAAAGGGCGTGAGCGCTTTCAAGGGGTGAGTTTTCATACCAACCAGTGGCGTCATGACGTGCCTTATCAAGGTAAACGGGTCGCCGTGATTGGCTCGGGTGCTAGCGCGGCCCAAGTTATTCCTAGTATTGCCAATGAGGTTGCGCAGTTGCATGTGTTTCAGCGTTCACCACACTGGGTGATGCCACGCCCAGATCGAGTTTTTGGACCCGTAGCACGGCGTCTACTCGCCACTAAGTTGGGTTATCAAACTCTGCGCAAAGCTATTTATTGGGGGCTTGAGTGGCGGGTTTTAGCGTTTAAATATTCCCATTCACTGATTAAGTTCTTTGCCCAGCGTAAAGCACTTAAACATCTACGTTCACAAGTACAAGATGCCGAACTGCGGGCAAAATTGACGCCAGATTACACCATCGGTTGTAAACGTATTATTGTGTCAAATACGCTGTACCCGGCGTTACAACTGCCGCAGGTGAGTTTGCATGACAAGCACGATGCGATAGCCGAAATCAACGAGCGCGGTATCGTTACCCAGCAGGGGCAGCAGATTGACCTAGACATGATTGTCTATTCAACCGGCTTTGATGCCACCGATGGGGCGATTGGCTTTGAGATTATTGGGCGTGATGGCCTATCGTTGCAGCAGGCTTGGCAACCTTTTCCGCATGCCTATTTAGGTACCTGTTTGCCGCAATTCCCCAATTTGTACTTGGTGACCGGGCCCAATACAGGTATTGGTCATACGTCCGCGATTTTTGTGATTGAGTCACAGCTAAAGTACATCATGAGCTGTTTAGATCACCTGCGCCAACAACAGGCCACGGCAATTGAAGTAAAAGCAGATGCTGAGCAAAATTATACCAGCATGATTCATCACGAAATGAAGAAAACCGTGTGGCACAGTGGTGGCTGTAACAGTTGGTACAAGAGCAAAAGTGGGCATGTGATTGCGATGTTCCCTGGCTTTAGTTTTACTTTTAGGTGGATGGCCAGCCATTTTAAACCGCAACATCATCAGTTGCTTTATTCGGCCACAACATCGGAGCTATCCTCATGAAAAAAATCATTCCTGCGCTGATTCTCTTGTTGGGCGTGACTTGGCTTGCCACCCAAAGTCCAAGCGTTGGTTTGTGGGTGTATGACCAAACGGCCAAATTAGAAGCTCAGTGGTATGGCTTTAGCAAACGCACGGTGAAGCTAGATGAATTAGAGTTAGTGCTGTATGAGCGTCAAGCCGAGGTGGCTGCTGGTGAGCAAGCGCCGACGCTGGTGTTGTTGCATGGCTACACGGCCTCAAAAGAACTATGGCTGCGGTTTGCTAATCATCTAGACGCAGGCTATCGGGTACTGATACCTGATCTGGCCGGCCATGGTGAAACCGGCTACCACCCCGAATGGTCTTATCGCGCCACGGCCCAGGCCGATCGTATCGCAGCACTATTGCAAGCGTTGCAGATAGACCAAGCAATTGTTGCCGGAAACTCGATGGGGGGCATGATTGCCGCTCATTTTGCGTTGCAATACCCAGCTCAAACTCAGGCTTTAATCGTGCTGGACCCTGCCGGTGTCACGCCGCCGCAACTTAGTGAAACCGAGGCTTTGTTTGCGGCCGGGCAATCGCCTTTTGAGATTGCTAATATTGGCCAATTTATGCGGTTTTATCACCTGACTATGGCACAACCGCCGTTTGCACCCGAATTTGTATTGCGAGGTGTAGCAGAGCGTTATATTGAGCGCCGAGATGCCTACGCACATATTGCGCAGGACTTCAGATTGCATGATAGTTTAGATGAGCGGTTGCCGCAGATTTCGGCACCCACTTTGATTATTTGGGGCGAACGCGATCGTATTCTGAGCGCCAGTGCCGCGCCTTTGTGGCAGCAGGGAATTGCCGCGAGTGAGTTATTGTTACTACCAGAAATTGGACATATGCCGATGGTTGAGCAACCGGCGATAACCGCCGCGCAAGTTGAAGCGTTTTTAGCGCGGCGGCTCTAGTTTAATTACTTAATTGTTCGCGATATTTTTTCGCCATATCGCTTACTTGCTTCGCAGTTTTGCCGTCTAGCTCAGCCAGCACTTCTGCTTGCACTTCGTCTGGCGAGGCGTTGCCGCTACTCGACATTTTCACTAACTGAGCACTAACCACAATATTGCTCAGGTCAGCTTGAAACTGGCGTTTTTCTGCCGCTGTCATAGGTGCCGTTACTTCTTTTAATGAAGCTTCATAGGCTTGCTCAGACGATGTGTCTAGGCGAGCAGCCGACGAACCACCTAAGGATAAGCCGTCGCCGCAACCGACCAAACTAAGTGCAAGTAGGCCAGCAGTGAGTAATTTTACTAGGTTTGTCATAGGTCTTCCTTGTTGTCTATTCAGATAAGTTAAAGTTCTGATTTAGTAAGCCATTTAGTTACTGTAGGCGCCTCATAGGCATGCATTTGGGCAATCAGATCCGGTGCATTGCTATCATTTAACAGCAATTGCCGATGCTCATCTTTAACAAACCCTTGCGATACAGTGTTATCTAAAAAGGTTAGTAGGGCGGTGTAATAACCGTCCACATTCAAAAGAGCGCACGGTTTTTGGTGAAAGCCAAGTTGTGCCCAAGTGACGACCTCAAAAATTTCTTCAAGTGTGCCCATGCCGCCTGGCATCGCAATAAAGCCATCAGCAAGTTCGGCCATCATAGCTTTGCGCTCGTGCATGGATGTCACCACATGCAGTTGGGTTAGACCATGGTGAGCAACCTCTTTGTCGACCAGTGCTTGTGGCATAATGCCTATCACTTCACCGCCTTGTGCCAATACGCGGTCGGCAAGTTGTCCCATTTGCCCTACTTTGGCGCCGCCGTAGACCAATCGAATACCTTGCTCAACTAAGGCATCAGCAAGTTCGATGGTCGCGTCAGTGTACACTGGCGAAAAGCCAGGATTAGAACCACAATAAACGCAAATGGTTGAAAGCTTAGTCATACGTCATCTTCCTTGTGGCGATTAGCGCGTTGATTAAGCGCTTCGCGTTGTTCAGAGCTAATAGGAACCACACTAAGGCGATTACCCTTGGCCACTAACGGGTGATCAGTAAAGGCCGGCATGGTTTTAATGGCAGCTAAGGGAATCACCTCAGTAAACCGTCTTATGTACTGTAAATCAACTGCCACCCAGCGTGGCTTATCAGGCTGACTTTTGCTATCAAAATACGTTGAAGCAGAATCAAATTGCGTTGGATCTGGGTAGGCGGCACGCACCACACGTACCAGACCAGCAACACCAATCTTGGCACAGCTGGAGTGGTAGATAAATACTTCATCACCTATGTGCATGTCTTGCATAAAGTTGCGGGCTTGATAATTACGCACACCATCCCAGCGGATCACCGCTGCTGGCGTTTTGGCAAAATCATCAATGCTGCATTCGTCTGGTTCGGTTTTCATTAACCAATACTGCACGGGATAATCCTTGTTTGAACTTACTAGGTATCTTTATCGGTCACTCACTATAGCTAATAATTTATTGGCATAATAGCCTGTTTCTGTCATGCTACCTTCATAAATAGGATGAATTTTGTACGCCAAACGATGACATCTTTACTCGAGCAACTACGCGCCGCCACTGCTGCACTTCATAGCCACTTAGATCGACACACTATGATGTCGGAGTTGATGAGTGCGGATTTAACCGAAGCGCGCTATCGGCAAATACTGCAGCACATGTACCCTGCTCATCAGCAGTTAGAAGCAGCGGTGCAGCAGGGCGTGCAGGAGTTGCGGTTGGGCTATCCCTTGCAAGCCCGATTGGCTTGGCTTGATGATGATTTAATAAAACTGCAATGTGACATTCCTACAATGGCGGCCGTGAAGAATATGACGAACCAAGCTGAGCTCGCGCATTCAGAGACTATGGCACCCGTAGCCATCGGCTCGCTGCCAGCATTGGTTGGTTGGCTGTATGTTCTAGAAGGATCTCGTCTAGGGGCGGCAGTGATTGCCAAGCGCCTGCAACGCCAATTGCCTAACTCACCTTGTAGTTTTTTTTCGCGTTCGATTGCGCCGCAGGCGTGGTCGCAATTTTTGCTGTTTGCACAACAGGTTGCTGCTGCTGATTCCAATGATGTGATTGATGCAGCGCAACAAGCATTTACCAGCTATATTGAGCAGCTCAAGGCGCCATTAGGCGCACCCTTAACATCAGCCAAGAGCGCCGAGTATGCTAATTAGCTTGAACCTTACTAAGTAAGCCATTGACTGTAATGATAGCCATTGAAAACAACCTATTATTGTTCATTTTTATCTTACTCATAGTCACTATGGCTACGGGTGCTGGCGCCTTGTGGTTTTGGTTGCGAGCACGTTATCAACAACGGTTATTGAAGCAGTGGGTACAGGCCAACTACGATACTTTGAGCAGTATTGCTACGGACCAACCGTTGGAGCAAAAACTATCGCGAATTTGTGCTTTGCTAGAATCACAAATTCCGTTTAGTTTAGCTTCGGTGATGGTAGTAAATGAACAACGCACCAGTTTAAGCGCGGTGGCGACTGCACGGTTACCTAAACCTTTGTTTGATGGCTTGCAAATGTTACCTATTGCTAACGGTGTGGGCGCCTGTGGCACGGCCGCCGCGCAAGGGCATCCGGTGGTGGTTGCCAAGATGCATGAAGACACTCGATTTGAAGCCTTTATGCCATTAATAAAGCAGTTTAAGCTAAGCTCAGCTTGGTCCTTTCCAGTGTATACCGCCCAGCAGCAGCTCTTGGGTACTCTTGCGGTCTACTCCGAGCGCGAGCGGTTACCTAATCAGCAACAACGCGCCATCATTGAACGTAGCTGTGAACTCTTAGCCCTAGTGATGCAACAACACCATGAACGCTTGGCGCGCGAACGCAGCGAGCAGCGAGCTAATTCTTTGTTTGCCTACAATCCAGAGGCAGTGTTTACGCTAGATTTAGAGGGGCGTTTTACCAGTTTAAACGCCGCTGGTGAAGCCTTGGTGCAAGCTTCGGAGCGAGAAATACTAGGCCAGCGTTACGATGTGGTGGTACTAGAAGAAGACAAGCAACGTACTCGGGAACATTTTCTCGCTGCTGTGGCAGGGCAGCCGCAGCGCTATGAAATCCGCATTTTAAATAGTGCGGGCCAACTGCGAACCCTCAATATTACCAACATGCCGATGAAGGTGAATCATCAGGTTGTGGGCGTGCATGGAATTGCAAAAGACGTCACCCAGCAACGCGAAGATGAAGAGCGCTTGGTGTTGTTCCGCCGTTGCTTAGAATCAAGCACTGATGGCATTGTGATCAGTGATGCACGTAAACCGGGTTATCCCTTAATCTATGTCAATCCAGCGTTTACTCAAATTACCGGTTATTCAGAAGCAGAAATGCTAGGGGATAATTGCGATAAACTGCGCGGCCCGGATACGGATCCGGCGGCGATAGCGGAAATAAATGAAGCCATAGCTAAGCAGCTAGAAGCTCGTACTATTATCAAGAATTACCGCAAAGACGGCAGCATGTTTTGGAATGAATTACTGTTGTCACCGGTACGCGATGATCAAGGTGAGCTAACTCACTGGGTAGGAGTGCAAACGGATATCACCGAGCGGGTAGAGCGGGAACATAGCCTCGCTTTTCATGCCAGCCATGATCCTTTAACAGGATTACCCAACCGCAGCATGTTAGAACAGCGTTTACAGCAAGCGCTAGCCGACGACTCCGCAGCGCTAAAATCCGTCTTTGTTTTATTTATTGATTTGGATGGCTTTAAACCTATCAATGATAGTTTGGGTCATGAGTTTGGTGATGAAATTTTAGTGCAGACAGGGCAGCGGCTGCGTGCTGTATTACCAGCAGAAGACTTGCTGGCGCGCTTTGGAGGTGACGAATTTGTTGCCGTGGTTCAGAGCCAAACCTCAGTTGCCGCAGTAACCCAGCTTGCGCAACGATTGCTCGATCAGTTCCTCCGTCCCTTTGTGTTTGAACAAGCAGAAGTATCTTTATCGGCGGCGATTGGGATTGCTACTAACGACAGCAGTGTGCGGTATCCGAATCAGCTGATTCAACACGCCGATGTTGCTATGTATGAAGTTAAGCGCCGCGGTAGCAACGGTTTGCAGTGGTTCTCGCCAGTGTTTGATGAGGGGGCACAATTACAGATTCAGCGCCGCTCGCAGTTACAAGAAGCCATTGCGCAGCAACAATTTGAGTTATTCTACCAGCCGATTGTAAGTGCGCAGGGGGCCATCCACGGGGTGGAAGCCTTGATTCGGTGGAAGCATCCGGAACAGGGGTTTATCTCACCAGCAGAGTTTATTCCATTAGCGGAAAAGACCGGCCAAATCATCGCAATTAGTGAGTGGGTGCTTAATCAGGCTTGTATGGATAGCCAAACCTTACGTGAAGCTGGGGTGCCCCATGTGGCGGTGAACTTCTCGCCGATGCAGTTTTATCGTGATGATTTTGTCGAGTCGGTAGAGCGAATCATTAAGCCGTATAACTTACGCCCCGGGCAACTGGTGGCAGAAATTACAGAAAATGTCTTGATGCGCGACAGCAGCCATATCTTTGAGATTTTGCAGCAACTACGCGAATTGGGGCTAGAGATAGCACTAGACGATTTTGGTACTGGCTATGCAAGCTTGAGCTATTTAACTCGGATACCAGCGCAACGTTTAAAAATAGACCGCAGCTTTATTGACAATATTCATCAGAATACAGCCAATGCGGCTATCACCCGAGGCATCTTAACCATGGCCGCGGAGCTTGGCATAGCGACCGTGGCAGAAGGTGTAGAAACCGAGGCGGAGCTAGCCTATTTACAGCGCTACGCCTGTGATTACATGCAAGGTTTCTTATTCTGCAAACCACTGCCGCTGCCAGAATTACTGGCTTGGCTAAACCATAAATAAATTGCGGTACATACGTTCCGCATAATCGTCGGTCATCCCGGCTACGTAGTCGCACAAAATACGATCGGCAGCAGTTGGGCCCCCTTGGCTGCCAGCTTGTAACCAGCGGGTGCGGGTATTGCGTGGCAACAGGCGCTCTGGCTCAGTGTGCAAAGCTGTAAATAAATCTAGCAGCATGTTCTGACTACGATAGCGTAATTGCTGAATCGCTGGGTCGTTAATTACATGCTCAAACACCACACTTTTCAAACTATTGAGTAACAGGCGTTCAGCCTCAGGTAAGGTTGCATTATAAGCAATCAAAGGTTGCTCAGCTGCTTCTAGCACCTGCTCTAAGCGAATTGCGGTAACAAAAATATTCACCATAGCGCCAATGGCATTTTTACGCAGATGATGTTCGTTGGCAAAAAGCTGTTGGCCAAGTTGCTGCATAAGTGCTGCCAACTCGTTCGGTAGCTGCACCAAGATTTGGTCTAGATGGCCATGCCATTGGCTTTCATTTAAGGTGCCTGTTACCACCGCATCTTCCAAATCATGCACGCCATAGGCGATATCATCGGCCAGCTCCATCAGGCTCGCATCCAAAGATTTGTGCAGTGAGCGTTGCCATGGCGATTGTGGTAATTGTTGCACTTGTTGGAACAGTTCGCGGTCTTGGTTGCTGAGTGGGTCTAACACCCAGTCGAGCAGGTCGGCATCACATGCAAACAATGCTTTTGCTGGCTTAAATTGGCTCAGGCTGATTGGCTGTGAGGTTGGTGGTGGGGCCGACAACGGCGGCATCAAAACCGGATACTTTAATAGCCCCAGTAGGGTACGGCGGGTTAAATCCATCCCATGCTGCGGGTGGTAAGCTTCAAGTTTGCCTACGATTCGAAACGTTTGGCCATTACCCTCAAACCCACCTGCCCCCAACATTTTATAATTGAGCGCCGTTTCACCACCATGACCAAACGGGGGGTGGCCGATATCATGGGCTAAACAAAGGGTTTCCATTAAGTTGAGATCAGGCAGCATAGCGGCTAATTCTGGCGCGCTGACCTGTTGCAACTGATTGATCAGTGAGGCGCCGATTTGTGCGGCTTCAAGGGAGTGGGTTAGGCGCGTTCGATAAAAGTCGTTTTCACCCACGTTCATGATTTGGGTTTTCGACTGTAACCGACGAAATGCCGCTGAATGGAGTACGCGGGCGCGATCACGCTGCCAAGCGGTGCGTAAATCACCGGGACGTGGCTGCGGGCCACCGGAACGTCGTTGTTGCCAAATTGCTGTCATGGGTGCTTATCCGTTAAGGGTTTACGCAATAGTACAACATCGCGCGGATGAAGGTGAAGCTGCAAGCCATGCAGGTGTGCCCAGCAACGAAAAGTTTGCTCGTGAAAAAAGCTGATATGGGTGGGGTCATGGCGATACCGCCAGCCAGCAAAGCGTTCTAGTGCGGTCCAGCGTTGGGTCATGATGGCCAACCAGCCACCGGGTTTAAGGCAGTCCAACAATTGCTGCAGTACGAGGCCCGGTTGGGCGAGGTGTTCGACCACCTCGGTGCAGGTGATAAAATCGTATTGGTGCTTTAACAGTTCCGGCTGATAGGCATAGTAGAGATCGTAGTTGGCACAGTGATGACCGTAATCGTTAAGCATCGATGCTAATGTAGGGCCAGGGCCACAACCAAAATCTAACCCTTGTGCTGGCTTTTGATGAGTTTGCTGCAGTTGGGCTACCAGTGGCTGCACTAAGCGGTCTAAAAAGGTGCGATAGCCGACATCTGCGGGACTATTTTGATGCAAGTCGTATTCGGCTTTTTCTTGCTCGGCAGTGAGTTGATCGGCTGCTGCGACATGGATTAATTGGCATTGTTGGCAATGCCAATAGCGCCGCCCCGTGAGTGCGCCTTTTGCCTGTTGATAACATAGCTTAGTGGCAACTGCAGCACATAATGGACAAGCCGGCGCTGCTTGCATGGATGGCATCATCATTTGGCCATCAGGGCAACGGGCACACATGGACGCAATTACGCCCCGCCGCCTTGGCGTTATACATAGCTTGGTCGGCTTGGCGCATGAGGTCTCCTAACTGTTCTGCATGGTAGGGATACAAAGCGACGCCGATACTGGCAGAAACCTCTAAGTGTAATTCGTCGATATGAATAGGTTGCTCTAAGGCGTGGCGGATCCGCTCTGCAACTTGTTTGGCCTCGGCCTCAATCAGGTTAGGATCACGCTCAAAACCATTCAGCAGCGCAGTAAATTCATCACCACCAATACGTCCCGCAACATCATGGTCGCGCAAGGCGCGTTGAATGCGTTGGGCTACGATTTTAAGCAAGGAGTCGCCCACTGCATGGCCGTGACAATCGTTGACCGGCTTAAACTTATCTAAATCAATAAAGAGCACGGCCAGTGCTTTGCCGTGATTATGAGCATGCTTGAGTTGTAGCTCTAATAATTCTTGAAAATGGGCCCGGTTAGGGAGCCCAGTGAGCAGATCATAACGGGCCATGTGGGCTAACTTATCCCGGGCTAGTTTGGCCTCGGTGATATCACGTGCAATCCCTAAAAAGTACAAGACGTGGCCGTTTGGGTCGGTAACAGCGGTGCCATTACTGGTATGCCATTGAATGCTGCCATCGGCGGCTAAGACTCGGTATTCAATAGCTGGAATCTTCTCATCTGGATTACCCAATACGTGCTGCAGATAAGTACGGCAAATTTCAATGTCGTCTGGATGGACAAACTTGTCAAAGGTTTGTGAGGCTGATTCATGTACTTGATAGCCCATTTGCTCATGCCAATTAGGAGATAAATATTGGAACTGGCCGTTTGCGGTAAGCGTGAAGATGATGTCGTTGGCATTTTCCACAATGCCCCGAAACAAAGCTTCGCTAGCCTGCACTCGCTTTTCTAGTTCTTTGCGCTCGCTGGTGTCGTTGAGGTAACCTGTCCACACTCGATTGCCGTATGCATCTTTGTGCCCACGGTCGTAGGCTTCTAACCAAACCTCTTGTTGGTTAGATTTGAGCATACGGAATTCTTGATGCCAGTAACTGCCGTTACTAGCTGCATGCTCGCTGGAACCAAGCACACCTTCAATATCCTCTGGATGAATACAAGCAAGTAAAGGTTGGGCATCGACTGCTAGATCAGCTGGGTCAAATCCAAACCAATCTTTAATGATGGGGCTAACGTAGGTAAATTTGAAGTGATTAGCGCTATTTGCTTCAAGCCGATAGACCACGCCAGGCAAGCTCTCAATGAGGTCTTGCCAGTCGCGCGCCAGTACTGACTTATCAGTCACGGAAGTTTTCATATTGCAAGGGTTGTTCTATGTCTGATTGACGTAGCAAGGCAATGGCTTCTTGCAAGTCATCGCGTTTTTTTCCAGTAACTCGCACTTTGTCCCCCTGAATAGAACTTTGTACTTTGATTTTGCTAGCTTTAATTAATTGCGTGATTTTTTTAGCTAAAGGCTGATCAATGCCTTGTTTAAAGTTGATGGTTAAGCTAAAAGTTTTACCACTGTGAGTAGGTTCATCAGGTATGTCACAGCCGGCTAAACTAATGTTACGTTTAGCGCAATGATTATTAAAAATGTCCTGAATTTGGCGTATCTGAAAATCAGATTCTGAAGTTAAGGTAACACTTAACTCTTGCTGCTCGATGGTGGCTAGAACCCCACGAAAATCAAAGCGTGTAGTGAGTTCACGGGTGGCATTATCCACGGCGTTTTTCAGTTCAACTTTGTCTATTTCAGACACAACATCAAAACTTGGCATGACAAAAATCTCATTGGTTAGTAAGTTGGTGCAGGTTAGGTTCGTATTTAAGTGTGCGAACTTGGACTGCAGTAATGATAGAATATTTGTTAAATATGCGCAGCATTATTTGTCAAAATACCAAGTTCCGCATATAACTGTTAATAACAGCTAGTAATATTAAGGAGACGTATGGCAGCACACGGAAAGCCCATGATTGTGATAGGTATTGGCGCCTCGGCCGGTGGATTAGAAGCTGTGAGTGCTCTCATTCATGATTTGGACGCTAAACTGCCTGCGTGTTATGTGGTGTTGCAGCACTTATCGCCAACCCACAAAAGCATGATGCCCGAAATTTTGGCACGTGAAACCAATCTTTCTGTGATGTCCTTGCAGCGCTCAACCAAGCCCCGTAGTGGCACCATCTATGTGGTGCCACCCAATAGTAATGCTATCTACCAAGACGGTCGCATCGAGTTGACGCCGGTTAAGCCTGAAATCTCTCCTAAACCCTCGGTAAATTTGTTCTTTAAAACCCTTGCTGAAGAAATGGGAGACCGAGCCATTGGGGTGGTGCTGTCGGGGACGGGTAGCGATGGTACCTTAGGCCTTCGAGCGATTCAGGCTGAAGGCGGAGTGACCATTGCGCAAGACCCGGCTACGGCCAAATATGCGGGTATGCCACAGTCGGCGATTGACGCGGGCTGTGCTGATTTTGTCTTAACGCCAGCAGCGATAGCCGCACAAATGCCAGAGTTTATTCGCATGCATTTGAGCGATGACAATAGTATTTCGGAGCAGGTTCTAGAGAGGGTTGTCGAGCTTTTAAAAGAACGCAAACAACTCGACTTCAGTGGTTATAAGACGGGTACTATGGCGCGCCGCATTCAACGTCGAATTGTAGCGACGGGTACGGGGCGGGTTAAAGATTACTTACACTTACTGCAAGAGCATGCCACCGAATTAGATGAATTAGCGCGGGATATTCTGATTTCGGTGACCTCATTTTTTCGCGATAAAGAGGCTTTTGAAAGCTTCAATGGCTTGTTAAAACAGCATTTGCAGCACCATCAACAACAAGAATTGCGGATTTGGATAGCTGGCTGTGCCACAGGTGAAGAGGCATATAGTGTGGCTATGCTAGCCGCCGAGGCGCTGCAGCATCTTGACCAGCCACCCGGGGTGGTCATTTTTGCCACGGATCTCGATGAAGAAGCCCTACGCATTGCCCGCCGTGGCGTGTATCCAGCGGGAGCTCTAGCCGATATTTCACCACGTTTGCTGGAGCGTTACTTCAAACCCTACAACGATCAGTTTGAGGTCAGTAAAAAGCTGCGTGATATGGTGGTGTTCGCTAAACACAATTTAGTATCGGATCCGCCTTTTATGCGGGTCGATTTTATTACCTGTCGCAATGTGCTGATCTATTTCTCGCCACAACTACAACGCAAGGTATTACAACGCTTTCATTTTGCTTTAGCTAACGACGGTGTGTTGTTTTTGGGGCGTTCTGAAAGTATCAGTCACGCTGAAGAATTCTTCAGTGTCAGCCATCGCCGTGATCGGCTCTACAGCAAATCGCCCGAGGTAACGGTTACGCCCGAGCTCACCCAAGCTCCTACCAGCGCCAAACCTAAATCCAGCAATGTGATGAAGGTTGATGCACAGCAGTTGTTACAGCATCTCCATCATTGGTTGCGCCATGTCCCTGCCGCCGCAGTGGTGTGCCAAGCCGATGGTATCGTGGTACGGGCATTGGGCCGGGTCGACCGGTTTTTTAAACAGGGGCCCGCAGCTGAGCGCTTAACCGATTTGCCATTAGCAGCAGTCGAATTGCAACAGCCGTTATCAGATGTGGGCTTGAACGCGATTGCTAAGGCGTTACAGGGGCTGGCGCTGAAAGATATTATTCATCCCCGCTTTAAAGCTGAACTTGGTAATTTGCTTAGTAACTACGATTGGACTGCCGAACGTATGTTGGGGCATATTCACCATGTGGCGGGAGAGCACTGGCAATTGATGGTGATGCCGCTAGCGCACGCTCAAACCAAGTTATTTATGGTCACTGTGTTGCCAGCCTTTATGCCCAATGCGCGTGAGCAAGCCCAAGAGCTAACCCGTAACTCAGCCGCAACCCAGCAACTGTTGCAAGACGAATTGTTTGCGACCCGTGAGCATCTTCAAGCCATGGTAGAAGAGCTGGCTTCTTCTAATGAAGAAATGCAAAGCTTAAACGAAGAGATGCAAGCTTCTAATGAAGAGCTGCAAGCTACCAACGAAGAACTCGAGGCCGCCAACGAAGAGTTGCAAGCTACCAATGAAGAACTGATTAGTCTTAACCAAGAACTGAACGTCAAAACAACGGAGCTGATTGCTCTAAACGATGAATATGCTCATGTTTACGATGCCTTAGAATTTCCACTATTGGTGTTTGATACCGATGGTAAGCTGCTGCGTTATAACGCTGCAGCACAGCGCCGGCTAGCCTTACGTGGAAATATGATAGGGCGTGATTTTGCTAAGCTTAAGTTACCTCATTTTATCCAAAACGATGCTATTAAGTTGTTTGAGCAAGCCTACTCTGAGGGGGATACGGCTCAGCAAGTGGTGCATAGCCAACAAGAGGTGGTACAAGTGACCGTCACGCCCGGGCTTAATCGGCGTGGTGATGTGTATGCGGTATTGGTGACCTTGATTGATGTCACCGAAATCACTCGTACTCAAGAGCAGTTACAGGCATCGCAACATCAGTTGGCGCGGATCATGGAAAATACCACCATGATTTTGGCGTTGAAATCTCTTAACGGTGAGTACTCACTGATTAATCCTAGCTTTGAAAGTAAGTTTAACTTAACAGCAGACGACGTATTAGGACGAACAGACTTTGATTTGTTTCCTCACGATTTTGCCGCCTCCATGCTTGAGTGTGATTTGCGTGCGGTGCGCTCGTTGAAGTCGGTTACTCATGAACACCACTTAAACAGTCAGCAAGGTCAGCAGGTGTATCGCACCGTGCATCAAGCCTTGTTGAATGAACAGGGCAAAGCCTATGCCATTTTAATCGAGGCCGAGGATATTACGCTGCGTAAGAAAGCGGAGCAGCAATTACAAATCGCCGCACGAGTTTACGAACAAGCGGGCGAAGCGATTGTAGTGATGGATCAACAAGGGATGATTCAGACTGTTAACTCAGCGTTTGAGCATTTAACTCAATTAGTTGAAGCTGATGCGCTAGAGAGTTGCTTTTGGAACTTGGTGCATTGCGAACGTGATGCTGAAATGGCAGTGCAACGGCTAACCACAGAACTCAGCCAAGCCGGCTTTTGGCAAGGTGAAGTTTCATTAATGCAACAGGGCGAGAAGGCGGCCAGCAGTGTTGCGGTGTGGTTAACCATCAATAGAATCCAGTCACCAGAATTAGACAGCGCTGCTTACGTTGCAGTCTTTGCTGATATTTCTAACTTAAAAGAATCGCAGCGCAAAGCCGAATATTTAGCCACCCATGATAGTCTGACCGGTTTACCTAATCGAACCTTATTACAAGACCGTTTAGGTCATGCCATTGATGTGGCCAAGCGTGATAACTCAGCAGTGGCATTATTGTTTATCGACCTAGATAACTTTAAGAATCTCAACGATACTCTCGGCCATGATGCTGGTGATGAGCTATTAATACAGGCTGCTGAGCGCTTAAAGGCGGTTGTGCGAGAAGTGGATACAGTCGCACGCTTGGGCGGCGACGAATTTACCATTGTTTTAGGTGATGCCGCTTTGGGGGCAGCCGAACGTGTTGCGCGGCAAGCCTTGGAGGTCTTAAGCCAACCTTTTGTGATTCAACGGCATCGCCATTACATGAGCGGCAGTATTGGCATCGCTATCTATCCGGATGATGGTGTGGATACCACCACCCTGATCAAGGCAGCCGATACTGCGATGTACCGTGCCAAGGATAACGGTCGAAATCGCTACGAATTGTATAAAGAAGAGTTGCAATCCCAGCTGTTACGCCAAGCCGATGTCGAGAACAAATTACGCGAAGCCTTACGTCGTGGTGATTTGTATCTAGCCTATCAGCCTAAATTTAAAGTGGCTGAGCCTGAGCATATTGTCGGCGCCGAAGCTTTATTGCGCTGGCATCATAACGAGTTAGGACAAGTTAGCCCAGCTGATTTTATTGCCGTAGCGGAACAAAGTAATTTAATTGTCGATGTGGATTTTTATGTAGCCAGCGAGCTGATTCGACAACTAGCCAAGTGGCAGCAGCAAGGTATTGATTATCCGGTGATGGCCTTAAATGTGTCGCCCAAGAGCTTTCAGCATGAGGGTTATGTTGACCTGATTTTACGTTTGTTGGAGCAATATAAAGTGCACTCGCTGATGATTCAGATTGAGTTAACCGAGCGTACTTTGGTATCGCAACGGAATTCTGAGTTAGGCAATATTGAACGCTTACGCAATGCGGGTATTCAGCTCAGTATTGATGATTTTGGCACGGGTTATTCGTCGATGAGTTATTTGAAGCGGCTGCCCCTCGCCGAGTTGAAAATCGATAAGAGCTTTGTGGATGGGTTAGCACAAGAAGCCAACGATGAAGCTATTGCTAAGGCCATTTTAGCGATGGCCCAGGCCTTAGATATTCGTACCGTAGCTGAAGGTGTTGAAACGAAACAGCAATTAGATTGGTTAGCGACTTACGGCTGTGACTATGCGCAAGGCTATTTATTGGCGAAGCCAATGAGTGCGGATGACTTTGTGAAGCTATTGAAAGGAAGCAAATAAATGGTAACTAGCGGTGGATTTATTCAAGCCTGTGAGCGAGAACAACTGCACTTGAGTGGCGCCATTCAAAGTTATGGTGCCTTGCTGATTGCGAACAAAAAGACTTTTCAGATCACTCATTTATCAACCAATATTAGCGATTTTATTAGTGGTTTTGATGAGCATTCGGTGGGCCATTTGGTACCAGAAATTTTAGAAGGGCTGATCCAAAATTTTAACGGCACAACGCAATTTTATGAGAATGAGCTACAGGGGATTAAGAGCCGTTTAGACGTTATTTTGAATGCAGTTGATGAGCAACATGTGGCCATCGAATTGGTCCCTAGTTTGCCGCATGTGCGCTTGCAGTCAGCAGTCAAGGTGTTGCCACCTAGCATCGAGAGTGATGCTGTGCTCAATTCAGTTCGCCAGCAGTTGGTTGATTATATCGCCGAACTGACTGGTTTTGAACGAGTGATGTATTACGAGTTTCTACCCTCGGGCGATGGTGAAGTCATTGCCGAGAGTTGTCAACGTGAGGGCATGGGGAGTTACCTCGGGTTAAGGTTTCCAGCCAGTGATATCCCGCAGATTGCCCGCGACTTATATTTAAAAACACCGTGGCGGGCAATTTATGACGCCAGTGCGCCAACGGCTGCAGTGATGGGGCATTTTACCCCAGACCTTACTCACAGCCATTTGCGCAGTGTCTCGCCGGTTCATATTCAATACATGCGCAATATGGGCGTCATGAGCTCCGTTAGCTGGTCCATTATTGGGCGTAACGAGCTATCCGCATTACTTTCTATTCATGATGCTGAAGCTAAGGCAATACCTTTACCTGTGATGCAACATTTATGGGAAGTGATCGCCCAATTTAACCTTATGCTGCGCGAGTTTGCTGCGCGTAAACGGATGAATCTACATGCGCGCATGCAAGAGCAGTTGAATAAACTCCAAGTGCGAATCAATAGTGCCGAGAGCTTCAGCGATGTTTGGCCGCAGCTAAGTGCCTGGTTGATGAAAGAGTTTAAGCTACAAGGGGTGCTATTGGTGCATGCTAACGAGCAATTCACGGCAGGTACTCTTAGACTAGAACCTCATGCTTTCAAACAGGTGCAAGCGAAGCTTTTAAACAGTAAAGAAATGCTGTGGCAAACGGATAACTTGCTCGGTGCGTTGCCAGCTATTGAATTAAGCGAAGTGGCTGGCGTTGCCGCGCTTAATGCATTGCCGCAGAGCCAGCAGGGGTTTCAATTATACCTGTTGCGGAGTTGTGAAACCTATCAGATTTCGTGGGGTGGACGGCCTGATAAGCCGCACGAGCAACAAGGTGAGCTGGCTATTTCACCTCGCCGATCCTTTGAGAAGTGGATAGAAACACGGTTATCTTTCAGTATGCCTTGGAGTGAGGATACTCGACTAAAGCTGATGAAACTGCGGTTACTGCTACAATTACTCAAATAATTTATGGATGTCTAAACGTCTATATTGATAAAGGTCCAAAACCGCGTTAAAGTAGCCCGCAATGGGTGTTTACCTGATCGCAGTTGAAGGACCTTTGTATGTTATCCACACCATGGCCTGTCGCCATAACTCACCAGTGTCAGTTACCAAACGGGGTACTCTACGTTAACGAATACGGTGCTAGCACGGCGCCTGCGCTGCTTATTTTGGGCGGGATTTCCGCTACCCGTGATGCTATTACCGCAGCGGGTGATGGTTGGTGGCAAGGGTTAGCTGCAGCCATTGAGAGCCATCGCTGGCGTGTTTTTACCTTGGATTATGGTGGTGGCAATGGTGACTCTAGCATAGCCGAGGCACCGACCTCGATTGCGGCGCAAGCAGAACTTTGTGCCAGAGCTTTGCAACAACTTGGAGTCACTGAACTAGCGGCAATTGTGGGTGGCTCTTACGGCGGTCTAGTTGGGCTGGAAATTCATCGCCAAGCTCTATTGCCGGTACCACACTTGGCCATTATAGGTGCGGCTCATCGCCCTACCGCACAGGCCGTGATGTTAAGACATATTCAGCGTGAATTGGTCCGCCTAGGAGATGCCGCTGGCGTGCCAGCACGCGGAGCACAGCTCGCTCGAGCCTTAGCGATGCTCAGCTATCGTAGTGCTGATGCCATGGACCAGTTTTACCCGGATCCGCAAGCAGCGGTGGCTTATATCGAAAGCCGTGGACTGCGTACGGTAACCCGCTCGTTGCCTCGTACGCAGCAATTGTTTGAAGTTTTTGGGCCGGCGTTAGATAACTATCGAATTGATCCTGCCAGTATCACTGCAGCTACTTTATTGCTGGGTTTTGACAGTGATCAGCTGGTACCACCGGCGGTATTGCATGAATTTGCTGAGCAATTGCCCGACTGTCAGGGATGTTGGATCACGCCTTCAAGTTATGGCCACGATGGCTTTATCAAAGATACCGAGCGCTACGCTGAGTTACTGCGGCAGTTTTTACAGCAAGCCCTAGCGGAGGCATCATGCTAGCCATTATTGTTGTTGGCTGTGGCAATATCGGTCAAACTTGGCTGCAGCAGTTTGCTCCACATCTGCCAGCAGTTGCCTACGTGAGCGCAGTGGCGAATACCCAAGGCTTGCGTTTATCGCAGCCGTTAGCGCTAGTTGCTCACAGCGATATTTCTCAGGGGCAGTATCAGCACCCTTATCAGGGTCATCCAGCGGACCAAGTGCGGGCGCATATCTTGCAGTTGCAGCAGCAAGAGCAGCAGGTTGTGGTGTTAGATTTAACCGCAAGTAAAGCTATCAGTAGGGCCTATACTGCTTGGATTGCGGCTGGTGCTCATCTTATTAGCGCCAACAAATACGCCGGCTCAAGTCACCCTGATTATTATCGAGAAGTGATCAAGCAGCTTCAGCGTTATCAGCGCCATTGGCTTTACAACACTACAGTGGGCGCCGGTTTACCCATTCAAAAAGCAATTAATGAACGCTTGGCTTGCCATGATGAGCTAAAAGCGATGGAAGGTAATTTTTCAGGTTCGCTAAGTTGGGTGTTTCAGCAGTACCGGCCTGGCGATAAGCTCAGCGATTGGCTTCAGCAAGCCGCCACGCAAGGCCTCACCGAACCTGACCCGCGCTTAGATCTGTCGGGGATGGATGTGGCGCGCAAACTACTGATCTTAGCGCGTGAAGCCGGCTGGCAACTGAAATTAGCGGATATCGAGGTGCATAATCTGGTACCACCGCCGCTGCGACAACTGTCATTAAAGGAATTTTGGCAGCAGCGCCATATACTCGATGATACCTTCGAACGCTGGCGGCTTGAGCATTACCCAGAGGCCACACAATTCTGCTACTTAGGTAGCGTGGCTTTGAACGAGCAAGGGCAGGTACAAGCAGCGGCTTCGTTGCAGCCAATTGCGGCTACGTCAAGCTATGCGCAGTTACCCCCAGGCAATGCAAACTTTATGATTCGGAGTCGTCAGTATTGGCATAATCCTTTAATTATTCAGGGCCCCGGAGCCGGTGCCGAAGTAACCGCTGCTGGTGTGCATAGCGATATTTTAGAATTGCTAAAGCGCTTATAAAAAAGACTTGCGTGTTGGTAAAATCCAATTATTATGGACGTCTAAACATCTAGAAATTTAAATGTCTATAATTGAGGTTTGCCATGACGACGACTCAGCATCCAGCTACCCTTGCTTTGCATCACGGCTTTTCTGCCGACCCAACCACCAAAGCGGTGGCCGTGCCCCTGTATCAAACCGCCGCTTTTGCTTTTGATGATGCACAGCACGGTGCCGATTTATTTGATTTAGCCGTACCCGGCAATATTTATACGCGCATTATGAATCCGACGACGGATGTGTTGGAGCAGCGCTTGGCTGCACTTGAAGGCGGTGTCGCTAGCTTAGCGGTGGCTTCAGGGATGGCGGCCATTCACTATGCCTTAATTACGTTAGCTAAGCAGGGGGATAATATTGTGACCACCCCGCAAGTGTATGGCGGAACCTATACCTTGTTTGCGCATCAATTGCCGGCGTTGGGTATTGAAGTGCGCTTTGCAGCAAGTGATCAAGCTGCTGACGTCGCGGCGTTAGTGGATGCTAATACTAAGGCCATTTACTGTGAAAGTATTGGTAACCCTGCCGGCAATATCGCAGATATTCCAGCGTTAGCGGCGGTGGCTAATGAGCATGGCATTCCGTTGGTGGTTGATAATACGGTGGCCACACCAATCCTGTGTAAACCTATTGAGTTAGGTGCGCATATTGTGGTGCACTCACTCACCAAATACATCGGCGGTCATGGCACTACGATTGCTGGCGCTATTGTTGATGGCGGTACCTTTGATTGGTTGGCGGCAGCGCCAAAGTTTCCGCAGTTCAGTCAGCCAGAACCTGCTTATCATGGGGTGGTGTACACCGAGGCGTTTGGTCCGGCTGCATTTATCGCACGGGTACGGACGGTAGCTCTGCGTAACACAGGTGCAGCTTTGTCACCCTTTAATGCGTTTTTGATTCTACAAGGATTAGAAACGTTAGAGCTGCGCATGCAGCGTCATTGTGACAATGCGGCAAAAGTGGTGGCGTTTTTACAACAACATCCACAGGTGGCTTGGGTCAATTATGCCGGCAGCTCAGAGCATCCGCATTACCCACTAGCGCAACGCCTCATTCAAGGTGGCTTACCAGCAAGTCTGCTAACGTTTGGCGTGGCCGGCGGGTATGCCGCAGGAGTACGTTTTTACGATAGCCTGAAATTGTTCAAGCGCTTGGTCAACATCGGTGATACTAAGTCACTTGCTTGTCATCCCGCATCAACGACCCATCGCCAGTTAAGCGTTGAAGAGCAAGCCAAGGTTGGGGTTAAGCCCGAAGCGATTCGTCTGTGTGTAGGGATTGAGCATATCGATGACATTTTGGCGGATTTAGAGCAGGCTCTGGCGCAATAGCGTTGCCGTTAACTTTATTAGTGGTATTATCCAGAGCCTTACTTATTGAATAATCGATTGAATCAGGGGCTCTGGATGTTGCGTAAATTCACCGTGGCGAGTGTTGTTTTTATCTTAATGGGAACCTTGTTATCGGGGTGTTCTAGCTACGTAGAATATCAATTACTGCAACGCGCAGAGCCTATTGGTATGCCCACTACTATGCCTGAAGTGATTGCCGAAGCGGGCATGGAATCGCGGCAGTTCTGCATGCCACACTTAGGCGGCTGCACTGGTTATCTGTATGCACCACCTAAGACTGAGACCAACAAAAGCTCTTGGGACTTTACCATGGCTTTTACCGATCGAACCGTGAACTATCAGCTAGAGCTAGACCGTGAGCAAATACCAGAAGCTCGTCGCGGTACTATGATCTTGCTGCATGGTTTTGGTGGCAGCAAAGAAACCATGTACCTATTGGCAGACTACTATCGTTTTCTCGGCTTTCACGTAGTGATACCTGATCTGCAAGGGCATGGTGCCTCATCGCATGACGAGCCAGGGTTTGGCGTGCTAGACGCCGACATCATTGATACCCTGATTAACTCGCTGCCCGCACGAGAGCGCCCACACCCGCTCTATTTGACTGGTTTTTCTATGGGGGCAGTGGCTGCCGCACATGTGGCAAGCCGCCGTGATGATATTAGCGGTATGCTGTTGTTTGCACCTATGCGTGATTTTGCGGAAGCTGCCTGGCAAGTAAGCAAGATGACTCATGCACGCAGCAGTAAAATAGTCACTGAAGAAGCCATCAAAGAAGGCGTTCACAGTGCGCTAGCGCATAAACAGTTGCAGCCTGAACAGTTAGATCTGCTACAGCTGTTGCCAGCGATAAAGGTACCTACCTTGATTCTGGCCAGTGAGCACGACAAGGTTGCTCCTTATTCTTATTTTGCGCCGTTGCAGTCAGAATCGATTCAGGTGACCGAAGTAGCTGAGCGCAATCATTTTGTGATGATGATAATGGACCAACCCTTACACCAGCAACTGTACCCTTGGTTGCAGCAACATTAAGTTAAGCAAGCAATTAGGACAGCGGCCAATCGGCCGCATCGACATGATCTAGCTGGTGATCAAACTGGTCGCCTTGCCAACGTTTGATGAACTCTTGCTGGGGGTCGTACTGGGCGGTTTGCTTGGCTAAATCGAACCAGCGATGGCCACGAGGGTCCGCGCCAACTCCGGCTAGATATTGCCAATTACCCCAATTGGCAGCCACCTCATAATCCACCAGTTGTTGTTCAAAATAAGCAGCCCCGTAGCGCCAGTCCAGCCCTAGCTCGTGCACCAGACAACTAGCCACCAACTGGCGTCCGCGATTGGACATGTAACCGGTTGCATTAAGCTGCTTCATGCAAGCATTCACAATCGGAAAAGGGGTGTTGCCCTGGCACCATTTTTGAAATCTACCGGCGTAAAAACTGGTGCGCGATGGCCGTTGGCTGATGCCGGCAAAAGCAAACAAGCGCTGCTGATAATGGCGTGCATACCAGTAAAAATACTCGCGCCACAGCAACTCAAATAAAATCCAATAAGTACTATCGTTGGCACCTTGCTGAGCTTCATGAAGCCGCAACTGGGCTAATATTTGACGTGGTGAGAGCGAGCCGTTGGCTAACCAAGGTGAAAATTTGGTGGAATGGCTAAACTCATCTAAGCTATTGCGAGTTTGCTTGTAAGTTTGCGCATGAGCAGCGGCAAAGTAAGCTTGAAGATGTGTCAGACCAGCTTCGCAACCGCCGTCAAATAAAGGCGTATCCGCCGGTGTGGTTGGTAGCTGCAAGTCTGTATAGGGCGCTAAACTAGCAGCTAGTTTAGCCAGCTGTGCTGGTGGCGGTGGTAAGCTTGCTGGCGCCGCCAAGGGCGTAGCAATAGCATCAATGAGGCGGTTACCAGCCGCGCCTTGTTCAAGTGCCTTTCTAAATTTAGAAAAACTGCTAGGAAAGGGCTGCAGCAAAGACGCTAGCTGAGCTTGTTCAAACAGCGAGTGAGTATGCTCTTGTACATAATCCAAAAACGGATAGCGCTGGCGCACAATATCCCAATATTGCTGCTCGTAATAGCCCGCCTGCTCACTACGGTACAGCACATCAATCCCACATTGACTAATGAGGCGGGCGATGGTTTCTAGCGGTGGGCGATAACTTACCAACAGTTGCTGGCCCAGAGATGCTAACTGCTGGTGTAGTTGTCGTAAACTCTGCTGTAAAAACCGCCAACGATGCTGGCCCATACTGCGTAAGCCATAACGATTTGGACTAAACCACTTAGGGTTAACGCAGTAGACGCATATCAGCTGGTCTGTTTCAGTTGCAGCTAGGCGCAGCAACGAATGATCTTGCACTCGTAAATCGTGCTCAAACCACATTAATCCCACTCGATGCTTTGTCATGCTTTACTTCACTCTTCAGACGAAGGTTTATGCTGGGTGTTAGTCCAAAGTTTGCAACGCTGCTTTACTAAAGGCTGCCACTTCGTCAGCTCTGCCGGTGCGCATTTTTACTAACCACTGAGGGTCTTGCAGTAAAGCCCGGCCGACCGCAATCAGATCAAATTCTTGGTTGCCCATGCGTCTTAGCAGCTCGTCAATACCAGACTTTTCGACCGCCGGTTTATCAGAGGCAAAAGTACCGCTGATGAAATCTTCAGTGAGACCAACGCTACCCACCGAAATGGTAGGCTTACCGCTCAGTTTTTGCGTCCAGCCAGCCAGATTCAGATCGGATCCAGCGAATTCCGGCTCCCAAAAACGGCGGGTTGATGCGTGAAAAATATCCACGCCAGCTGCTACTAAAAGATCCAATAATTGTTTTAATTGCTCTGGCGACTCCGCTAATTTTGCCTCATAGGCTTGTTGCTTCCATTGCGAGAACCGAAACACAATAGCAAAATCTTCGCCAACGGCAGCCCGTACCGCTTGTACGACTTCGACGGCGAAGCGAGCGCGATTCGCTAGCGAACCACCGTATTCGTCATCACGAATGTTGGTGCCTTCCCATAAAAATTGGTCAATCAAATAGCCATGCGCACCATGAATTTCAACCCCGTCAAAACCGACTGCTTTGGCATTGCGAGCGGCTTCAGCAAAGGCGTCGATGGCAGCTTTAATATCGCTTTTGGTCATAGCTACGCCGCTAGGTTTGCTTGGCGCAAATAACCCAGAAGGGCTGTAAGCCGGAGCCGCACCTTCGTGCTCAGGTTTACGAACCGCACCCACATGCCATAATTGCGGAATGATTTGGCCACCAGCCGCATGCACCGCATCTACCACTTGTTTCCAGCCTGCTAGCGCGGCATCGCCGAACAACTGCGGCACATTAGGGAAGCCACTGGCACCAGCATGATTGATTTCGACACCTTCGGTGATGATCAAGCCAATTTCGCCTGCTGCGCGACGTTGATAATAATCTGCGATAGCTTGGTTGGGGATATTGTTCGGGGCGAAACTACGGGTCATGGGAGCCATTGCAACGCGGTTACGTAAGGTTAAGCTTTTACAGCTGAAGGGTTGCAATAACGGGGATAAATCTAAAGACATGGTAACTCCTGTTAAGACAGACAACGCAGCACATCACTATGCTGCGTCTAGATGAGCAAGTACTTGTGTGAGAACTAGAAAATGTAGATAAAACCTACGCCTAGCTCAGCTTCATAGTCGTTGCGAGTGATTGGGCTGTCTTTGATGTCACCAACATAGTGTTCGTACAGCCCTTCAACAAAGACTAACCAGTTTTCGTTGATATAAGTGCGATAATTGTAGTGTAAGCCGATTGACCGCATACCGCTACTGTAGGATGCTTGAGCTAACCCAGAAGCAGCAGATTGTGCGGCGTTGATACCAAAGTCTTGGTTGGCGCGATCGCTATCTTGGTACACGGCTACTAGCGACAACTCATTTCCGGTACCGTCTCGCTGATCACCAAAGCGAGTACCTACGCCAAAAATACCTAGGTTACCATCTTCGCTGGCAATCACACGGCCGTCTAACCAGTAACGCCAATCGGCATCAAAGGCGCGGCGTGCTTGTAGCACAAATTCAGCGCCTTCATCAGAATCGCCAAGGCCATTGAGGTAGCCTTTGTCAGAATCAGCTTCTTCACGACCTTCATCAAAACCAATGGTTGCTTCAAATAGCCAAGTGTCAGCACGTAAGCCGCGCCAACCGATGGCTTCACCCGCAAAGTAGAAAATATCATTGCCACGGCGCCATTGCACGGCCCCTGCTGGGTCCACTTCAAAACCAAATTCATCTGAGCCCTCGTATGCTGACTCGTATTCAACCCCCGCACCTAAGCCAATGGCCCAGCCATCTTGACCTTTGGTGAAATCATCTAAGGATGGCAAAGGTACTAATGCTGCTTGGCTATCTTGTGCCAGTGCAGTCGAATTGGCTCCCGCTAACAACGCTAAGGGTAATAAGATTGCTGAAAGCTTTTTCATGGCACTTCTCCAAAAAGTATTTAATTGCCCGTAAGTACGTATAGCTGTTGGTAGCAGATCTGTCATGCCAGCAAAAAAGTTAGTTAGGAAATGACTGCAACGCAGCAAACTTGTGGCTTGGCCAATTGGTGGTAATATCCTTATCAGTCATTCTCCCTAGTCATTAGCATAATAATAAGATACCTATCATGACGCAGATCACACAATCATCACGGTTACGGGCGCTGGGCCCAGGAGTTATCTTGGCCGCCGCCGCAGTTGGGGCTTCGCATTTAGTTGCTTCAACCCAGGCGGGGGCTTTGTTTGGTTGGCAGCTGTGGTGGGTGATTTTGCTGGTTAATGTACTTAAGTACCCGTTCTTCCGCTTTGCTGTGTCTTATACCTTGCAACACAACGAAAGCCTGATCAGCGGCTATTATCGACAAGGGCCATGGTATTTATGGGCCTTTACGCTGCTTAATATTATCGCGGCGGTGGTGAATACCGCTGGGGTGTTGTTACTTACCGCGACCTTGTTGCAGTTATTTATTCCGAGTCTATCGGTGCCGGTCTTGTGTTGGTTGATTCTAGTCAACAGTTGGCTGATTTTATTGGGTAGCCAGTACCGAGCGCTGGATCGCATCGCCAAATGGATCATGGCGATTTTGAGTCTGGCGACACTGGTTGCGGTCATGATTGCCTTGGTGAATGCGGCTCCGCCCCCTGCGGACTTTGTGTCACCATCACCCTGGAGCCTAGCGGCGATCGCTTTTTTAGTAGCCATGATGGGTTGGATGCCGGTCCCCATTGAGCTGTCGGCGATTAATTCATTATGGCTGCGTAGCAAACAAAAACTGACTCAGGTAACCCTCAAGCATGGCCTATTTGATTTTAATCTCGGCTATTGGGTGACGGCTTTGCTGGCGCTTTTGTTCCTAGCGTTGGGAGCCTTAGTGCAGTATGGCACAGCGCAACCTATTGCTATGGCTGGCAGTCAATTCGCTGCTCAGTTTGTTAGCTTATATGGGGCAACGATTGGCAAGTGGTCCGAATACTTGGTAGGAGCTATTGCCTTCCTGTGCATGTTCGGTACCACCTTAGCAGTTCTCGATGGCTATGCCCGTACCCTGCGTGAGAGTTTTCGTATCATGGCGCCAGCCTCGCCGAGCAACAAAGAGACCACCGTTGGCGAATCACTCACCGTTTGGATTGTAGGCCAATCCATAGCTGGGATGTTAGTGATTCTTTACTTTAAAAGTGCGCTCGGCCCGATGCTAACCTTTGCCATGACGTTGGCATTTTTAACCACGCCATTTTTTGCTTGGCTCAACTTTAAGTTAGCGCAACGCAAACCTTTATCCTTGGCAATGCGACTTTATGCTTGGCTGGGATTATTGTATTTGATTGGTTTTGCGCTGGCCTATGTGTATTACTTGGTCGCCCTGTAAAGCTCATAGTGGTCTTGAAAAACAGTCCGTTGAGCTCAGTTCGCTTGAGTTGTGTGGCCTGAACGAATAACTATAACCTGAGCTGCTTGTTATCAAGCGGCATTGGACGAACAACAAAGGTGCTTATCTATGAAATCATTATCAACGCTGGCCCTTGCCGTTAGCGTCGCTCTATCTTTCTCAGCGCAGGCGCAAACCGAGCAGGGCTGGGATGTGAGCAATCCGCAAGGTGAATTTAAAGACATCCAAATCAAGACCACCGAAGGTACTTGGATGAACGTTGATATGAGCCCTGATGGCAAGTATATCCTGTTCGATATGCTTGGTGATATTTACCGAATTCCAGCAACTGGCGGTGATGCAGAGCTATTAATAGGCGGTATTGCTTGGCATATGCAGCCGGTGTATTCGCCAGATGGCAACTACATTGCTTTTACGTCTGATGCCGATGGTGGTGACAACATTTGGGTGATGAATGCTGATGGCAGCAATCCTCGACAAGTCACCGATGAAACCTTTCGCTTGCTCAACAGCCCGGCCTGGAGCCCTGATGGGGAGTTTATTGTGGCGCGTAAGCACTTTACCGCAAGCCGCTCGCTCGGTGCCGGCGAAGTTTGGATGTACCATCGCTCTGGTGGTTCGGGCGTGATGCTAACTGAGCGCCCGAACGATCAAAAAGATCTCGGTGAACCAGCATTTTCGCCGGATGGCCGATATATTTATTTCTCCCAAGATGATACGCCCGGCAAAACTTTCCATTACAGCAAAGACTCGTTGGAAGGCATATATAAAATCAAACGTTATGACCGTGAAACGGGCGCTATTGAAGTGATTCTGGGCGGTGCTGGTGGGGCTATTCGACCTACGCCATCGCCAGATGGTAACTACTTGGCTTACATTAAGCGCGAAGACTTTAATAGCGTGTTGTATTTGTACGACTTACGCTCAGGCGAACAGACTCGTTTGTACAGTCAGTTGGATCGGGACATGCAAGAAACTTGGGCCATTCATGGGGTTTATCCCACCATGGATTGGAGCCCAGACGGCAAAAAAATAGTCTTCTGGGCGGACGGCAAAATCATGCAACTTGATGTTGCCAGCCGTAGCACTCGAGTTATTCCTTTTAGTGTTGAAACCACCAAGAAAGTGCAACATGCGCTGCGTTTCGAACAAAATATCGACCAAGATCAGTTCCAGGTAAAAATGCTACGGATGGTGCAAGTGGCACCTAATGCCAAGCAGGTTGTGTACGAAGCTTTAGGTAAACTCTATGTGCGCAACCTACCCAATGGCGAGCCGAAGCGACTCACGGATCGCGAGGGTGCGTGGGAGCTGTATCCAAGCTACTCGCGTGACGGTAGTAAACTGGTTTATGCCACTTGGGATGATCAGCAACAGGGGCAGTTGATTGTCCGTGACTTACGCTCAGGCAAGGAAACTGTGTTACCTACGGGTACCGGTAAATTTGTCGAACCCGTGTTTAGCCCAGATGGGCAAGCTGTGGTGTATCGCAAGTTACGCGGTGGCTATATCACACCAGACACCTATGGCTTAAATCCTGGGGTGTATCATTTATCTTTGAACGACGCTCAAGCGCAGCCGCAGTTGGTGAGTAAAAATGGCAGTTCACCGCAATTTGGTGCTCGTAGCGATCGCTTGTATCTGATGGCTTATAGTGGCAGCCCAGCGCTTATCAGTGTGGACTTAACCACCAAAGAGCAACGCACGCTCTACACCGCCGAGCATGCTACTGAATTTAGAGTGTCACCTGATGGTCAGCATTTAGCCTTTGCTGAACGCTTTAAGGTTTTTGTGACGCCGTTTGTGGAGCGTGGCGCGGCGATTAAAATTGGCCCCAACGATAAACAGTTTCCGGTCGAGCAGTTATCGGTACGAGCGGGCGAGAATATTTCTTGGGCTGGTGATGGTGGGGCGCTTTACTGGTCGTTAGGGCCAGAGCTTTACCATGCCTCGGTTGCTGGCTTGTTTGGCATCGATGATGTCAGCGGGTTCGAGCAAGTCGCTAACGGTTTAGACATTAGCTTTGTTGCCGATGCTGCCATTCATGACGACACCGTCGCTTTTGTCGGTGGGCAAGTGATCACCATGGCCGGTGATAAAGTGATTGAGAATGGCACCGTTGTTGTCACTGGCAATAAAATTGTCGCGGTGGGGCCTAGTACTGATGTGCAAGTGCCAGCGGGTGCCACTATCATAGATACAAAGGGTAAAACGGTCATGCCTGGGCTATTTGATGGACACGCACACGGGCCGCAAGGCGACAACGAGATCATTCCCGAACAAAACTGGAAAACTTATGCCACGTTGGCATTTGGGGTGACTTCAATTCATGACCCTTCTAATGATACCAGTGAGATTTTTGCGGCGAGCGAGTTACAGAAAGCGGGCTTGATTGCGGCGCCACGAACCTTCTCAACCGGGACGATTTTGTACGGAGCCAATGGCCCTGGGTACACGGCTCATGTGGATAACTTGGATGATGCTAAGTTTCATCTTGAGCGCTTGAAAAAAGTCGGGGCGTTTTCAGTAAAGAGCTACAACCAGCCTCGTCGCAATCAGCGTCAACAGATTATTCAAGCAGGCCGCGAACTAGAGATGATGGTGGTGCCAGAAGGTGGCTCCTTATTGCAGCATAACCTGAGCATGATTGCCGATGGGCATACCACCGTTGAGCATTCTATTCCGATTGCTAAAGTTTATGATGATATCAAACAGTTCTGGAGCCAAACCGAAGTGAACTATACGCCTACCTTAGGGGTGGCGTACGGTGGTATTTGGGGTGAGAACTATTGGTATGCAGAAACTGACGTTTGGCGCCATCCCAAGTTGGCTAAGTTTGTGCCGCAGCCGGCTTTGGTCAGCTCGGTGCGACGCGAAAAAGCCCCGCATAATCACTACAATCACTTTAATAACGCTGATGTAGCTAAGCAGCTGCAAGATTTGGGCGTGGATGTAGTTGCTGGCGCCCATGGTCAGCGCGAAGGTCTAGCGCAACATTGGGAAATTTGGATGATGGCACAAGGCGGTATGACGCCTTTGCAGGCGTTAGCTACCGCCACCATTAATCCCGCCAAAGAGTTTGGCATGGCCAACTACCTAGGTTCGCTAGAGCAGGGCAAATTGGCGGACATCATCGTCATTGATGGCGATCCGTTACAGGATATTAGGGTGACGGATCGCGTGACTCATACCATGGTGAATGGCCGCTTGTACGATGCCGAAACCATGAATCAGTTGGTTCCTAAAGCAGCGCCGCGGAAGGCCTTCTTCTGGGAATAACTGGTAATCGAAAATAAGCAAAAAAACCCGCTTTACCTGACCGGTGTAGCGGGGTTTTTTATAGCTATCATTCTGGCTCGAGATCAGGCTCGAGATCAGGCTCGAGATCAGGCAACGGAGCGCCGATACATGCGCATAAAGTGGCGATGAGTTTGTGCTCTACTGAGGAAACTTTGGCATCAGCATGAATGGTTTCGTACCAACGTTGTACTAAGGTTTGCTTAGCCTGCGGTGACCAACTCTTGCAGGTATTAAGAGCCCGTTCAAGTTGCGTAAAATCGATGGCTTGCTGCTGCTCCGCTGCGGTTAGGGCAGCTACCGTACTATCAAAAGCTTGGTCATTCGCAAGGGTATGCTTGAATTTGCTAGCAGGTAATAAGTGCCGCGCAAGTAACTGATACAGACACCAATGAAATAAATCACCGCCGTTGGCAACGCGTTGGGCCAAGTGCTCTAAATCTTTCACAATATCCAGTTGGCTACTGGTTGAGGCGAGCTGCAGCGCCGGAATCGCAAGTTCAACCAAGGCTAATTGCTGCGCAGCGCTAAGCTCAGCTAGTGGGCTGACTGTGCCAATCACGTTAGCCTCTAGCAACCCCCGAATAAGCTGTGGAGCTTGCTGCGGGCTACGAGCTTGCTCCAGTAGCAACGCCGGTAGGGCTAACTTAGCTAACTGCTCCAGCGCATTAGGGCGCTGTTGCTGCTGTCGTACCTGTTGGGTTTGGCTAAAGTGTTGTTGTGGGCTTGGATACTTACCGTTCCAGTGCGGAGTAAGGCGCTTGATACGTTGCGCTAGTGGTGGATGCGTTGCCATCAAGGTCAACCAAGAACTCAATGCTTGGCCGAAGAATAAATGAGAGGCCTCGTCGGCATTGCTATGTTGCACGCGACTGCCATGCTGGCGCGCGCCAATTTGCTGTAGGGCGCCGGCAAGCGCTTCGGGATTGCGGGTAAATTGCACCGCTGCAGCATCGGCTAAATATTCACGCTGGCGACTCACGGCAGCTTTAATCAACTGCCCGAAGAATACCCCAATGCTGCCTACTACCAGCAGCGCCACACCCACTAAAGGTAGTGCATTTTTATTGTTGCGCCGCGAACTAAAGCGCGACGAACGTAGCAGCATGTAACCCAAGTGGGTTAACGAAAGAATACCGGCTAGGGCGGCAATTAAGCGAATATTGAGCCGCATATCACCATTGAGGATATGGCTGAACTCGTGGGCGACCACTGCTTGCAACTGTTCGCGTGAAAAGGTTTCAACGGCACCACGAGTAAGGCCAATGGCGGCATCTTTGGTTTCGTAGCCAGCGGCAAAGGCATTAATACCGGCTTCGTTGGGGAGTAGATAGACTGCTGGTACCGGTAAGTTGGCGGCGATAGCCATTTCTTCAACCACGTTAAGAACACGTCGTTCTAGTGGGTCGCTGCTATCAGGTGCGAGTTGGATGCCGCCTAAACTTTCAGCCACCACATGCCCGCCAGGACGAAGCTGCAGCCATTTTACGAGGCAAACCAACAAAATCCCCCCAGCAACAACGGCCATAGTAATTATCAGCGGTTGCCAAAAAATCTGGGTGGGGGCGGTGTCACTTACGATCACAGCGCCCGAAAAAATTGCAACGGCGGCCGTGATCAAGCCAATGATTGAGATAAAGGCTAGAAGAAATAACAGCACCAGCAGGCTGGTATTGCGCTTGGCCTGCTGTTGCTGAGCAAAGAAATTCACCATGTTCGCTTACCTAATTTATCCGCAGCTAACATTAAAAGGACACTTTAGGTGCAGCTTGAATCTCGTTACTATCGGCAAACTCAAGTAAGCTGGCATCGTCGCGATGACCAAAAAAGCCGGCAAAGACCACCGGTGGAAAGGATTGTTTGTAGGTGTTGTAGGACATCACGGCATCGTTGAATGCCTGCCGTGCAAAAGCAACCCGATTTTCGGTGCTGGTGAGCTCTTCAGACACTTGCATCATGTTTTGGTTAGCTTTTAAATCTGGGTAAGCCTCCATCACCACATTTAACCGGCCCAAAGCACTCCCTAGGGCGCCTTCGGCTCCACCTAATTGTTGCATGGCTTGATTGTTGGTGAGGTCTTGTTTGGCTTGTGGTAATGCAGCTAAAGCCTGGTTTCTTGCCTGAATCACGGCTTCGAGTGTATCGGCTTCGTGCTTCATGTAGGCCTTAGCTGTTTCCACTAAGTTGGGGATGAGATCGTAACGGCGTTTAAGCTGTACTTCGATCTGCGCAAAGGCATTCTTAAATTGATTACGCAAGCGCACTAGGTTGTTATAGATGCTAATCGCCCAAACGAGTAACAACACTGCAATGATAATAATAATCCAGCCAGTCATGGGTCATCTCCTGCGCCACCTAAGATGGCAATCATAGTTTTTAGAATGAGGTACAGCATCAGGTATCGCACGTTTTAATGCAACATGCTATGCTTTGCCGTTATTCGCAAGCCATTCAATGTAAGCATTCATGACAACAAATAGCATAGCTACCGGCAATTTATTTATCTTAGCGGCTCCTAGTGGGGCCGGTAAATCTAGTTTAATTCGTGCGTTACTAGAGCGCCATAGCCACGATAGTATGCAGGTTTCTGTGTCTTGCACAACGCGAGCTCCACGCCCCGGTGAAGTAGACGGTGAACACTATCATTTTCTTTCTGAGGCTGAATTTAAAGAAAAAATTGCTAACGATGAATTTTATGAATGGGCCCATGTGTTTGGTAATTATTACGGCACTTCACGCGTTTACATTGAACAGACGTTAGCGGAAGGCATTGATGTCTTTCTTGATATCGATTGGCAAGGAGCACGGCAAGTGCGAGAGGCACATCCCCATGCGCAATCTATTTTTATCATCCCGCCTAGCTTAGAGATCTTAGAGCAACGCTTGCGTGGCCGCGGTCAAGATAGCGATGAAGTTATTCGTGGGCGGATGGCAAAAGCGCAAGCAGAGCTATCTCATTACCATGAATTTGACTACCTACTGGTGAATGATAAATTTGCGCAAACGTTGGCTCAATTAGAGCATATTGTGTTTGCGCAGCGCCTTAAGGTAGGATTACAGCAAGTGCGGCATGCCGCAAAACTTAAAGATCTCTTGGCGAATGGCGGGTAAATCCGTATAATTCCTGACCCGTTTTGCACATAGTTGGAGTAATCATGGCTCGCGTAACCGTAGAAGAAGCAGTTGACCGCATTGGCAACAGATTTGATTTAGTGCTAGTAGCAGCACGTCGTGCTCGTCAATTGGCGACTCAAGGTAAAGATTCATTGGTACCTTGGAAGAACAACGAAAAGGCAACCGTGATCGCGTTGCGTGAAATTGAGTCTGGTAAAATTGATGCAGGTCGCCTAGATGCTGCCGAGCGCACTGAAGCCGCGCAAATGGAAGCTGATGAATTGGCAGCCGTTGACGCAGTTCGTGGGCTTGAGTAAATCGGGTGTATTTGTTTGAAGGCCTCAGGCAACAACTGACTGAGTACTTACCACCAGAGCAGGTGGAGCGCACCGCTGCGGCTTATCGATTAGCCGCAGAAGCGCACAAGCCACAAAAACGTAGTAGTGGCGAACCTTACATTACCCATCCAGTAGCTGTGGCTAGCTTATTAGCAGACATGCGCTTGGATCACGAAACCATCATGGCAGCGCTGTTGCATGATGTGATTGAAGACACGCCTTTTACCCAAGAAGATTTGGCTGAACAGTTTGGTAGCACCGTTGCCGAGCTGGTTGAAGGCGTGTCTAAACTAGATAAATTGCAGTTTAATTCAAAAGAAGAGCTGCAAACGGAAAACTATCGCAAGATGATTATGGCGATGGTGCATGATATTCGAGTGATTCTGATTAAATTAGCAGACCGCACTCATAACATGCGTACTATCGGTCATTTACGTCCTGATAAACGGCGTCGTATTGCCCGTGAAACCCTCGAAATTTATGCCCCCTTGGCGCATCGCTTAGGTATTCATGACATCAAAAATGAATTAGAGCTGCTTGGTTTTCATGCGCTGTATCCGTGGCGAGCGCGCTTGCTTGAGTCTCAGGTGAAAATGGCTCGCGGTAATCGCCGCGAGCTGGTGGAACGGGTTCAGCAAGAAATCGAAAAACGCTTACACGATGTGGGTATCAAAGCGCGAGTATTGGGCCGCGAAAAGCATTTGTACAGTATCTACCAAAAGATGCTGCACAAAGAATTACGCTTTGAACAGGTCATGGACATTTATGCATTTCGCGTGATTGTCGATGAAGTTGATACCTGCTATCGCGTGTTAGGTGCCCTGCACAATCTCTACAAGCCCATTGAAACCCGCTTTAAAGATTACATTGCAATCCCTAAATCAAACGGTTATCAGTCGTTACATACGTCGCTGAAGGGGCCTTATGGCATTCCGGTCGAAGTCCAAATTCGAACTGAAGAAATGAACTTGATGGCAGACCGCGGTGTGGCGGCGCATTGGTTATATAAAACTGAAGATAGTAGTGGCACCACGGCACAGGTTCGAGCACGGCGCTGGATGCAGAGCTTACTTGAGTTGCAGCAAAGTACTGGGAATGCGTTTGAGTTTATCGAAAACGTTAAATCTGAGCTGTTTCCAGAAGAAATTTATGTGTTTACTCCCGAGGGGCGCATCATTGAGTTGCCACAAGGGGCAACGCCGGTAGACTTTGCTTACGCAGTGCACACGGATATAGGTAACACTTGTATTGGTGCCAAAGTGAATCACAAAGTGCACTCGCTTTCTAAGCCGTTAGAAACAGGGCAAACCGTTGAAATCAAAACAGCACCAGGCTCACGCCCTAATATTGCTTGGTTGAACTTTGTGGTCACTGGCAAGGCGCGGGCCAAAATCCGTCAGTATTTGAAAGGACAAGAGTTCCGTGAAGCGGAAAATCTTGGCGAACGTCTGTTACGTGCTGCCTTAGGCCCCGTCAATTTTGATGAGATCAGCGCCGCCGAATTTACCCGTGTGCTACACGAAGTGAAGTTAGAGTCTAAAGAGCAACTGCTGCGCGAAATCGGTTTAGGCAATATGATGTCGATTGCGATTGCCAAGCGTCTATTGGGTGAATTAGCACAGCTGAAAGATGATGGTAGCGCCAGCCCTGTTCGTAGTACGCTAGCTATTCGCGGTGCCGAAGGCTTGTTGATGAGCTTTGCGAAGTGTTGTCGGCCGATACCGGGTGATGAGATTATTGCCCACGTCAGCCCAGGTAAGGGCTTGGTAGTACACCGGCGAGAATGTAAAAACGTGCGTGGTTTTGAAGATGAGCCTGGACGCTACTTCCCCGTGCAGTGGGAAGCCAACCCGGACGGAGAATTTATTACCGAAGTGCGGGTAGAGGTGATTAATCATCAAGGTGTGTTAGCTAAGCTAACGACAGCTATTGCTGCTGCTGGATGTAATATTCATGGCCTAAAAACCGAAGAGCTCGATGCTAATATTTACTATATTGATGTGGCTCTTACCGTACGAGATCGAACTCAACTAGCCAACGTGCTGCGACATATCCGAAAGATGCCCGATGTGCAACGCGTGTGGCGACTGCGCAAATAATCCCCTTAGTTATCTATTATTACCCCAATTAACAGAACTTACTTTTTAGGAACAACTATGTCGAAAGTTATTATCAGTACCGATAATGCTCCAGCCGCAATTGGTACCTACTCACAAGCAGTAAAAATTGGCACTACCGTGTATTTATCTGGTCAAATCCCATTAGTGCCGAGCACTATGACGGTGATTAGCGAAGATTTTCGTGAACAAGCGGTGCAAGTGTTCAAGAATCTTGCGGCAGTTTGTGAAGCTGCCGGTGGTGAACTGCAGGATATGGTGAAAGTACAAATTTATTTAACCGATTTAAGTCATTTTGCTGTGGTGAATGAAGTGATGGCTGAGTTCTTCCAAGCGCCGTACCCCGCTCGCGCAGCGATTGGAGTACGGGCATTACCCAAAAATGTACAGATTGAAATTGATGGTGTGATGGAACTGCCTAGTACTAACTAGGCAGTTGCTGTATTACTGGCGCGGCTCTCTAGGGGTTTGCGCCAGATGATCATCGCTAAGGATACTCCCCCTAAAATAAAGCAGTAGCCGGTATGCAAGCTCACTTCTAACGGCGATAAACCAAAACTAGCCCCCATCAATAAGGCTTGTGCGCCGTAAGGCAAAGCACCTTGTACCACACAGGCAAAAATATCCAGTAGGCTGGCGCTTTGTCGTGGAGCTAGATCGCCTTCTTCAGCCAGACGTTTACTCACTTCGCCACTTAATAAAATGGTGACTGTATTATTAGCTACAGCAAAGTTTGTTAGCGCGGTTAAGCCTGCCACACCAAAGGCCGCCCGTTGTTGTTTGTGCTTGAATAGACGTTTGGTGACTGTGCCTACGGCATCCGCAAGAAATTGTAGGCCACCTTGCTGGCGGATCAGCGCACTCAAGCCGCCAATTAGCAGTGACAGCAAGAAGATTTCTTGCATGCTGGTAAAGCCTTGGTAGATATCTTTGCTAAAGGCAACCCATTGATAATCAACCGTGGCCATGCCGAACGCAGCAGCTAAAATGATACCCAGGGTCAGCACAGCAAACACATTTAAGCCGAGCACGGCAAGCACAATAATAAAAAAGTACGGCAAGGCTAGCCACAGGTTAGCCTCTGGTATTTTCGGAGGGACTGCACCGGTATCGTAGGTAAATAGCCAAATCAGCGTAATGGCAGCAGCTGGCAAAGCAATTTTTAGATTAGCTTTGAACTTGTCGCTCATGGCGCAGCCTTGGGTACGTGTAGCTGCGATAGTCGTGTCTGAAATAAATGACAAGTTATCCCCGAACATGGATCCGCTGACCAACACCCCAGCCAATAACGCTAAGTCGATATCAGCGGCCTGACCGAGGCCCAGAGCGACAGGAGCTAGCGCAGCTAGGGTGCCCATCGAGGTACCCATAGCGGTAGACACCACAGCGGCAATAATAAATAAGCCTGGCAGCAAGAACTGCGGTGGAATCACGTTTAAACCCAAGGCCACCATGGCATCGACGCCACCGGTCGCCGCTGCTACCGTAGAAAATGCTCCGGCTAATAAATAAATCATGCACATGGTGACGATATTGCGCTCGCCGACACCCGCCACGAAAGTATTGATACGTTCTTCAAAGGCTTGTTTGCTGAGTAGTACTGCTAAAATAATAGCGGGCAGAATAGCAACGGGACTATTAAGCTGATAGAAGGCGTAGTCGACCCCAGTCACTTGAAAGTAGACACCTACACCTAAAAACAGCGAAAGAAAGAGCAGTAAGGGTAAAAGTGCTTTGGCACTAGCGGGTTGATTCATCGTTTTTCCTGCGCAGTGTTATTGTTGTTTTAGACGTCCAGAAGTTTATATGTCTTATGTTGACGTTGCAAGCTTTGCCTATTCGTCATACCTTTAATTGATGTTGTACACAGAACCACAAAGGAAGTCTATGAGCCCTGATGATCTACATTTACAGTTACGTAATCTAAAAGATGAGGATTACCCTCAGTTAAAACCGTTAATGGACAAGGTGTATCCAGACATTGGCGGGGCTTGGGGTGAGGCTACCATTCGGAAATTAATCAAAGAATTTCCTGAAGGTCAGATCTGCTTAGAAGATGGCGGCCAGTTGGTTGGTGTAGCGTTAACCGTGCGAGTTAAATACGCTCGTTTTAGTAATCCCCATACCTACGATGATTTAATGGATGCGCGCGAGAATATTCTCAATGATCGTAAAGGTGATGCGCTCTATGGCCTGGATGTACTGATTCATCCGGATTATCGTGGCTATCGTTTAGGTCGGCGTTTGTACGATGCGCGTAAAGAACTTTGCCGCCAGCTTAATCTGAAGGCCATTTTAGCGGGTGGTCGCATAGTTAACTTTCACAAATATGCTGATGAGCTGAGCCCTGGGCAATACATTGAAGGGGTGCATCGGCGCGAAATTTATGACCCTATTTTAACCTTTCAGTTAGCTAACGATTTCACCGTAAAACGTTTGTTAGGTAAGTACCTCCCAGAGGATAAGCGTTCGGCTGGTTTTGCCACGCTCCTGGAATGGAATAACTTTTTGTACGAGCCATCGGATAATATTCTAGGTAGCCGCATCCGTAATGTCCGGGTTGGGGCCGTGCAGTGGCAAATGCGCTCAGTGGAATCGGTAGAAGAGATGCTGCGCCAGGTCGAATACTTTGTCGATGCTATGTCGAGCTATCAAAGTGATTTTGCGGTGTTTCCAGAATTTTTTAATGCACCGCTGATGGGGCTGACAGATCAGAGCCAGCAGAAAGATGCGATCCGGTTTTTAGCTAGCTTTACCGAACGTTTTAAACGTGAAATGTCACAGATGGCGGTCAGTTACAACGTCAATATCATTACTGGCTCGATGCCACTCGATGAAGATGACGTGATTTATAACGTGTCTTATTTGTGTCGCCGCGACGGTACCGTTGAAGAGCAACGAAAAATACATGTCACCCCTCACGAAAAGCGTGACTGGGTGATTGAGGGCGGCGACGTGGTTAAAGTGTTTGACACCGATGCCGGCCGCGTGGGCATTTTAATTTGCTACGACGTGGAGTTTCCTGAATTGGGTCGACTGATGGCGGCCGAAGGTTTAGAAGTGTTGTTTGTGCCGTTTTGGACAGATACCCGCAATGCCTATCTGCGTGTGCGTCACTGCGCCCAAGCCCGCGCGGTTGAAAACGAGTGTTATGTGGTGACCTGTGGCAGCGTGGGTAACTTACCGCAAGTAGAAAGTCTGGATGTGCAGTACGCCCAGTCTGCGGTGTTCTCACCGTCAGACTTTGCCTTTCCGTACGATGCTATTTTAGCGGAAACCACGCCAAACACTGAGCAACTTATTTTCTCGGATCTAAACTTAGACGAATTACGTTATTTACATCATGAAGGCTCGGTCACGAACCTGAAAGATCGTCGTACCGATATTTACGAAGTTACCCGTAAGTGGTAACTCTATAAAAATAAAAGACAGAACAACAAGGACAACTTATGCCAGTAAAACTACTAAAGCCGGCTGATGAAGCCTACCAATATCCGTTACTGATAAAGCAGTTATTACTCTCAAGCGAGCGCTACGGCGCTAATAACGAGATCGTTGGCGGTAATAATGGCAAGCGTTACAGTTATGCTGAGTTTAATCAGCGCGTGCAACGCCTCGCTAATATGCTGACCGAGCAAGGAGTGAAGCAAGGTGATGTGGTGGCGGTGTTGGATTGGGATACACCGCGCTATCTTGAGTGCTTTTTCGCTATTCCCATGCTTGGCGCTGTGTTGCATACGGTGAACGTGCGCTTAGCCCCCGAGCAAATTGTCTACACCATGAATCATGCCGAGGATAAAGTGGTGTTGGCGCACGATGACTTCTTGCCGTTGTTAGCGAAAGTAAAACATGAGCTGGTAACCGTCGAAAAATACATCCAGCTAAGTGATAGCGATACTCCAGCGGAGCCTGCGCTGGCCACCGTGGGTGAATATGAGCGTTTATTAGCAGCTGCGTTGCCAGAATTTGACTTCCCTGATTTTGACGAAAACGCTATTGCCACAACGTTTTACACCACCGGCACCACTGGTAACCCGAAAGGGGTGTATTTCTCTCATCGGCAATTGGTGCTGCACACGCTCACGTTAGCAGCCACAACTAGCATGAATGACAATATGCAGTTGATGCAGGCCAGCAGTGTGTACATGCCAATCACTCCAATGTTTCACGTGCATGCTTGGGGTGTGCCTTACGTCGCCACCATGATGGGGCTCAAGCAAGTGTATCCTGGTCGTTACGAACCAGCGACTTTGTTGCAGTTATTTGTACGAGAAAAAGTGACCTTCTCGCACTGTGTGCCGACCATTTTACAGATGGTACTGAGTAGTGAAAAAGCTCAAGCGATTGATTTTAGCGGCTGGCAGGTGTTAATTGGAGGCAGTGCGCTAACGGCGGGCTTAGCTGATGCCGCCCTCGCACGCGGCATTCAGGTCTATACCGGCTACGGTATGTCCGAAACCTGTCCACTGTTGAGTACCACTTGGTTGCCGCTTGAGGCCTCGGAGTTTGATCAGCAGCGCCAAGTACAAGAGCGAATCAAAACCGGGCGCCCAGTGCCACTGGTAAATATGCGTATTATTGATAATAACGGTCGTTTTTTACCTCATGATGGTGAAGCTATGGGTGAGGTTGTGGTGCGCACACCATGGCTCACTCAGGGCTATCTAAACGAGCCAGAAAAAAGTGCTGAGTTGTGGGCTAATGGCTGGATGCATACAGGCGATGTTGGCACCATTGATAGTAACTACACCCTGCAAATTCGTGACCGTATAAAAGATGTGATTAAAACGGGCGGCGAATGGATTTCCTCGTTAGATCTGGAAAACCTCATCAGTCAGCATCCTGACATTGAACTGACAGCTGTGGTTGGACTACCTGATACAGAGTGGGGTGAGCGTCCTCATGCCATGCTTACAGTGAAAGCTGATGCTGCCGTTGATCGCGAGCAAGTTGCTGATCATTTACAGCAGTTTATTGAGGCCGGCTTGATTGAAAAATGGGCGATTCCTGATTCGGTCACCGTGGTTGCGGAGATTCCTCGCACCAGCGTTGGTAAAATCGATAAAAAACTGATTCGCAAGCAGCTGCAAGCAGCAAACTAGCGGGCATCTTTTAGTTGTAGCTACCCACAAAAAAGGCCCGTAATGGGCCTTTTTTATCAGGGCGGCTATGCTAGCACCGAGATCGTTAAGGTAATTTAGCGTAATCAATAGCCCAGTTGACATAAAGTTCAGTACCGGTTTTAAGCGCACGCTCATCAGCATAAAAGAAGGGTGAATGGTTGCTTGGCGCCGTAGCAGGATCTTGATCTTCTGGAGTTATCCCCAAAAATACAAATAATCCTGGCACCTCTAGTGCATAAAATGAGAAATCTTCTGCACCAGTTACTAATGCATTCACGTTTACCTTATCGGCTCCTGCTACCTTGTGCATGGTAGGCAGCATGGCACGGGTTAATTCTGGATTGTTAATGGTAACTGGGTAGCCCTCATCAATATGCACATGCGCCTCAGCGCCACTGGCTTGTGCGGTATGCTCAGCAGTCGTTTTTAAGTTAGCAAAAATTTGCGCACGGTTATCCATATCAAAGTTACGGATAGTCCCTTCGAGATAGACCTCATCGGGGATGATATTGTTGCGGACACCGCCCTCAACAATACCAAAGCTCACTACCGCTGGCGCCTTGGTAATATCGACCTGACGGCTAACAATGGCTTGGGTGTTATTAATAATCTGGCCCGCCGCCACAATCGGGTCCACGCCTCCCCATGGCCGTGAACCATGAGTTTGTTGGCCTTTGACGGTTATTTCAAAGCGGTCTGACGAGGCCATCAGTGGGCCTTCGCGATAACCAATGTGACCAGTGTGTCCCGCTGACCACACATGAATACCAAACACGGCTTCAGGTTGATACTGTTTGAATAACCCTTCTTTAAGCATCAACTCAGCACCACCTTCTTCACCTGCAGGAGCACCTTCTTCGGCCGGTTGAAAAATAAACACCACATTGCCAGCTAATTGCTCGCGCAGTTCGGTGAGTTGTTGGGCTGCACCCATCAACATAGCCACATGCAAATCATGACCACAGGCATGCATAACCCCGACTTCTTTACCGCGATACTCGGCTACTGCAGTGGATTTAAAAGCAACATCGGTTTGCTCAACCACGGGAAGAGCATCCATATCGGCCCGCAAGGCAATGGTTGGGCCTGGCTTAGCACCTTTGAGCAGGGCCACGACGCCGGTATGTGCTACCCCTGTCTGCACTTCTAAACCAAGGCTCTGCAAGTGCTCCGTAATGACTTTTGCGGTACGAAATTCACGATTACTTAATTCAGGGTGTTGATGCAAATCACGTCGCCATTCGATCACTTGCTGCTCTAAGGATGACGAAATTTGCACCGGTTCAGCGGCCTGCGTTGGGCTGATAGCCCAGCAGCTCGTGGCTAAGGTGGTGGCAATGACAGCTTTATTTAACATGGACATACGCATAGGGAGTTCCTTGCAATTAGGTAGCAGAGATAAGCAAGCCTAGATCAGGTTGGGGGGGTAAGTCTAGAAAGTGTTCATATTCTGGCCATGGTGCGGTGATGCTGAACTGCTGTTGTTGATAGCAGAACTGCAATTGCCAAGCATGCAAATGCAGGTGCTGCGCCGCTTCACCGCCGTAACGCTGGTCGCCACAAATCGGCGTCCCCAAACTCTTCAGTGCGACTCTAAGTTGATGGGTTTTGCCGGTGCTTGGCTTGAGCACATAATAGCGGTAGCCAGGTTTTAGTGCGTGACTAATAAAACGGGTGCGGGCTGGATTATTTTGTGTACGCAACAGGCGCCAGTTGCCACGTCGTACTTTATCCATGTCGCCACAGATCAGTCCTTGTTTTTTACTGGGCTTACCAGCCGCTACCGCAAGGTAATATTTGTGTATTTGGCGTTCGGCAAAGAGGCCACTCAAGGTGGCTGCCGCAGCCTGATTACGAGCCACCAGCAGCGCCCCAGAAGTTGGGGTATCTAAGCGATGCACTGGCCACAATTGTTGCTGCAACTGTTGCCCGAGTTGATGTACCACGCTTGCTTGTTGTTGGTTGGCATGCATGGGCGCTCCGGCGGGCTTATTCAGCACGTAGAAATCGGGGTGGCTAAAAACTAGGGTTAACTCATGCATGCCGTTATACTTGCCTGGTGCGGACTGCCACTGCGGCCCTTTATACTTGGTGTTAAATTCATTATTGTAGCTAATTATTTGAAAGCGGAAGTCAGATCTTGGAATTTACCATGACTAGCGAGCGTTTGGCTCGGATAAATCAATTACTTGATCAGCGCCAAGCTGATTTAACGCTCTGCTTAGAGAGTGTGCATAAAAATCACAATCTGTCAGCACTGATTCGTTCCGCTGATGCGGTAGGGATACATGAGGTTCATGCCATTTGGTACGGCCCGCGTTTGCGGGTACGGGCGGGGGCTGCGGTAGGCACCAATAAATGGGTTAAGGTGCACAACCATGACGGGTTGCCAAGTGCCATTGAGCAGTTAAAAGCGGAAAAAAAACAAATCATAGTGACTAACTTGTCGCCCCAAGCGGTCGATTTTAGGGCCATTGATTATACCAAGCCAACGGCCATTATTTTGGGACAAGAGCGTCGCGGAGTTACGCCAGAAGCGATTGCTGCGGCAGACCATCAAGTGATGGTGCCTATGGTCGGGATGGCGGAGTCGCTGAATGTTTCCGTGGCAGCGGCTGTGATTTTATACGAAGCACAACGCCAACGTGCGGCAGTTGGGCGCTATCAACAACCTTCATTGCCACAAGCAGAGCGGCAGCGGGTGCTGTTTGAGGGTGGCCACCCTATTTTCGCGCGGCTTTGTCGACTCAATGATATTCCTTATCCGGCAGTGGGCGAGCAAGGTGAAATTCTTGCTGATGAGCAGTGGTGGCAACGGATTCGGAGCGCTAAAAGATGAGTTTAAGCAGCTTGCACCTCATCCCGCTGAGCAATCTGAAGGGGGTTGGGCCGAAACTACAAACTAAATTAGAAAAACTAGGCCTGATGAATGTGCAAGATGTGCTCCTGCATTTACCCTTGCGCTACGAAGACAGATCACGGATTTATCCGATTGCAGCGCTGCAACAGGGCACCACCGCCACGGTGGTAGCGGAAGTGATAAAAGCTGAGATTACCTACGGCCGCAAGCGCATGCTCAAGGTGCGAGTAAAAGATACGAGCGGCGTGTTAACCGCGGTTTTTTTTCAGTTTAGTGCAGCCCAGCTGAAACAGTTTGAACAAGGCACTAGGTTACAGCTTTTTGGTGAAGTAAAACGAGGCCTGCAGGGCCCCGATATGATTCATCCAGAGTATAAAATAATAGAAGGGCAAGTGCCCATCCTAGCTGAGCAGTCTTTAACCCCCGTCTACCCAGCGACAGAAGGGGTTCAACAAGCCACGTTAAGAAAGCTATCTGAGCAAGCGCTTACTTATCTAAATGAGCAGGCACTGCCTGAATTGCTGCCAGAATCTCTGCAGCCAGGTGGAATTTCGTTGGCAGCCGCCCTACGGGTTCTACATCGCCCTCCCTTGGACGTTAGTTTAAGCCAATTAGCAGAGGGTACACACCCTGCTCAGGTGAGGCTGGCAGCGGAAGAGTTATTGGCACATCAGCTCAGTTTATTGAAACTAAGAGCACTAAAGCAGGCTCATCAAGCTCGAGCGTTAGCCGTGAATCCTGTCTTGCAGCAGCAATTTCTACAGCAATTACCCTTTGCACCGACGGCTGCACAGCAGCGCGTGGTTGGCGAAATACAAGCGGATTTGGCGTTGTCACAACCGATGATGCGCTTAGTACAAGGAGACGTGGGTTCAGGCAAGACCTTGGTCGCTGCTTTAAGCGCACTGACGGCTATAGGGCAAGGTTTTCAGGTGGCTTTGATGGCCCCAACGGAGATTTTGGCTGAGCAGCATGCGCTTACTTTTCGACAGTGGTTTGAGCCCCTCGGTATTGCTGTGGGCTGGTTAGCGGGCAAACAGAAAGCCAAAGAGCGGCAACAAAACTTAGCCGCAATAGCCGCCGGTGAGGTGCAACTGGTGGTGGGCACCCATGCGTTATTTCAGAGCGAAGTGACCTACGCCAATTTGGTATTGGTTATTATTGACGAACAGCATAGGTTTGGCGTGCACCAGCGCCTAGAACTGCGGCAAAAGGGGATTGATCAGGGTTTTCAGCCACATCAGCTCATCATGACCGCAACCCCTATTCCGCGAACCTTGGCGATGACTGCCTACGCCGACTTAGCGACCTCCATTATTGATGAGCTGCCGCCAGGACGGACACCAGTAACCACGGTTGCGATTCCTGATACCCGTCGTGAGCAAGTGATCCAGCGAGTAGAACATGTCTGTACTGAACAAGGGCGACAAGCATACTGGGTGTGCACCTTAATTGAAGAATCCGAGGCGCTGCAATGCCAAGCCGCTGAGGATACCGCCACGCAACTGGCAGCAGCTCTACCACAACTGCGCATTGGCTTAGTGCATGGGCGCTTAAAAAGTGCCGAAAAAGAAGCGGTGATGAGTGCTTTTAAGGCCCACGAACTCGATTTACTGGTGGCAACGACAGTGATTGAGGTTGGGGTAGATGTGCCCAATGCTAGTTTAATGATTATTGAAAATCCAGAGCGCTTGGGGCTGGCTCAGTTACATCAGTTACGTGGTCGAGTAGGGCGGGGGGCAGCGGCGAGTCACTGTGTGCTGTTGTACCATGCTCCGTTATCGAAAACTGCTACACAGCGGCTAGGCGTATTGCGCGACAGTACCGATGGTTTTGTCATAGCCCAGCGTGATTTGGAGTTACGTGGGCCAGGTGAATTGCTTGGGCAGCGACAAACCGGCTTAACCGAAATGAAAGTAGCCGACCTCATGAAACATAGTTATTTACTTGATCAAGTTCAGCACTTGGCAAGCCAAATCTGGCACCATTACCCGCACACTGCTGATGCACTGATACAGCGGTGGTTACCACGACGGGATCACTACGCCCAAGCATGATTTCGTAGTACACTAGGGCGCAGCGACAGAAAAAGGTTTAAAGATGAAAGATAACCAGCAAGACACCATAGATTTTGGCTATAAACAAGTTGCCAAAACAGAAAAGCAAAACTTAGTGGCCAATGTGTTTAACTCAGTGGCGCAAAAATACGATGTGATGAACGATTTAATGTCGTTCGGTATCCACCGCTTATGGAAGCGCTACACCATTGATTGCAGCGGTGTTCGGACGGGCATGAAAGTGTTAGATATTGCTGGTGGTACCGGCGATTTAACCGCTGCCTTCGCGCGTCGAGTAGGCCCTACAGGCGAAGTGGTGTTGGCAGATATCAACGATGCCATGTTAGAAGTAGGGCGCGACAAGCTGCGTAACCGCGGCATTGTTGGCAACGTGAGTTATGTGCAAGCCAATGCTGAAGAACTTCCTTTTGCTGATGATAGTTTTGACATCATTACGATTGCTTTTGGTTTACGTAATGTCACCGATAAGCAGAAGGCCTTAGAGTCGATGTTTAGAGTGTTGAAGCCGGGCGGTCGCTTGCTGGTATTAGAATTCTCGAAACCGGTACAACCTTTGTTAAATCAAGCCTACGATTTTTACTCATTCAATGTGTTGCCGAAGATGGGCCAGTTGGTGGCCGGTGATGCTGAAAGCTATCAGTACTTGGCTGAATCGATCCGGATGCATCCAGACCAAGAAACGCTCAAAGGCATGATGGAAACCGCAGGCTACGATCAGGTCACGTTTGATAATTTAACCGGCGGCATTGTAGCACTGCATCGTGGGTTTAAATTCTAATGCTGTGGACTGTATTGCCAACCAGTGCTGCAGAGGCTTTGGCTAATCATTTACTTAGCTTAGACAGTGCTAGCTCAGCGCGGTTGCAGAAGGTGGCAGGTAAACGTTTGCGAGTAACCCTCACTGAACTCGGAAAACCCCTTACGTTGCAGGCGAGTGAGCAAGGTGTACTGTTGAGCTGGGTCGATGCTGATAGCGTCGATTGTCATATTATCACGCGCTTGGCGGTTCTCCCTGAGTTGCAAGATAGTGCCAATATCACTCGCTTGATTAAAGCCGACGCTTTAGATATCGAGGGTGATCCTATGCTGGCGCAACAATTCAGTCAGCTGTTTGTAGCCCTAGATATTGATTGGGAAGAGCAATTGAGCCGGCGTATAGGTGACGTCCCAGCGCATTTTGTCAGCCAGGCATTTAGGCGCAGCCAACAATGGCTTCAGCAACGGTTAGCAGAGCAGCAACAGTGGCTAGCGGATGTCCTTATTGAAGAAAAACATATTTTAGTTGGCTCCCAGCAAATGGCGGAGTTTAAACAGCAGGTGCAGCAATTACGTGCGCAAGTAGATAAGCTAGAGCGAGCGTTAAAAACAAGGTAGGGATTGTGAGTACTCGACTAAAACGCCTGTATAAGATCACCCAAACCATGCTCAGCTATGGTTTAGACGAAATCATTCCTGCCCATTGGTTGCCTTGGTCGGTGCGTTTGGGACGGCATTTGTTGTTTTGGATTCCGAACAAGCACAAACAGCAACCTGCTGGAGTACGCCTTCGATTAGCGCTAGAGTCACTAGGGCCGGTGTGGGTCAAGTTTGGACAAATGCTGTCCACCCGTCGCGATTTGTTGCCGCCTGATATCGCCGATGAATTGGCCGTGTTGCAAGATAAAGTTAAAGCTTTTGATGGCCAACAGGCGCAACGGCTGATTGAAAAAGCACTTGAGCTAGAAAATATTCATGACGCTTTTGACGATTTTATGGTGCAGCCGTTAGCATCGGCATCCATTGCACAAGTTCATACCGCCACCCTAAAACATGGTGATGATGCGGGTACTGAGGTTGTCATCAAGGTGATTCGACCTGATATCCGACCGACCATTGATGCGGATTTACGGTTAATGGAAACCTTGGCTTCCGTATTAGCGCGACATCTGCCAGATGGGCGGCGTTTGAAGCCGCGCGAAGTGGTAAAAGAGTACCGTAAAACCTTAATCGATGAGTTGGATTTATTGCGTGAAGCAGCCAACGCAATTCAGCTGAAACGTAATTTTGCGGACTCGAAATTATTGTATATTCCGACTGTGTTCAGTGATTACAGTCGCCCGAACGTGATGGTCATGGAACGCATAGACGGCATCCCGGTGAGTGATGTTGATACCCTGATGGCTATGGGCGTGGATATGAAAAAACTCGCTGAACGCGGCGTTGAGGTGTTCTTTACGCAAGTGTTCCGCGACAGTTTCTTTCATGCCGATATGCATCCAGGCAATATTTTTGTGTCACGTCAGCACCCCGACGACCCTCAGTACCTAGGTATTGATTTTGGTATTGTCGGCACGCTTAATCGTGAAGATAAGCGTTATTTGGCCGAGAACTTTTTGGCGTTTTTCAATCGCGATTACCGCAAGGTGGCCGAGCTACATATTGACTCGGGTTGGGTGCCAAAGCACGTGAATGTGGAAGAGTTTGAAAGTGCCATTCGAACCGTGTGCGAACCTATTTTCAATAAGCCCCTAGCTGAGATTTCGTTTGGTAACGTCTTGGTTAATTTGTTCAATACCGCCCGCCGCTTTGAAATGGAAGTACAACCGCAGTTGGTGTTACTGCAGAAGACCTTGCTTTATGTGGAAGGTTTAGGGCGTACTTTGTATCCACAACTCGATTTATGGAAAACAGCAAAACCGTTCCTAGAACGTTGGATGCATGAGCAGTTGGGCTGGCGCGCAGTGATACGCTCGGTAAAAGAAAATGCACCTTTTTGGGCAGAAAAGCTGCCAGAAATGCCGACCTTGCTTTATGATTACTTAAATACTCAACGGCATCAGGCGGATTATCAACAACGTATGATGTTGCAATTGGCCGAGCAACAACGCCAACATGCACAACAAGTATGGTGGGGAATGATTACCGCAGCCATGCTGGTCAGTACCACCTTATTGGTGGTGGCTAAGGTCGCTTGGTTTTATCCTGCCGCTACTGGCGCTGCAGCACTCGTCGGTGCTTGGCTAAGTTGGCGACGCAAACGTTCATCGTAAGAGGCAAAGGCAAAGATATGGGAATTGGAATTTGGCAAGCGCTGATTGTGTTACTGATTATTGTGCTGTTATTTGGCACCAAGCGTTTGCGCAACATTGGTAGTGATTTAGGCTCAGCCATTAAAGGTTTCAAAAAGTCAGTGAATGACGATAGCGAGACTAAACCGCAAGAAAAAACCAACGATCAGGTTGAACATCAGCAGCAATCTGAAGCTACGCGTACCGACCACAAAGACCAGTAGACCATGTTTGATATTGGCTTTTGGGAGCTGGTGGTAATCGCTGTGCTGGGGCTGATTGTGTTGGGTCCTGAGCGCCTGCCAGGAGCTTTGCGCTCAATGCAGCGAGGGGTGAGTAAAGTCAAAGAGTTTACCAGTAACATGCAACAAGAGCTGAATCATGAGCTGCGGATTAAAGAGTTGCATGAGCATTTGAAGCAAGCTGAAGAACTCGGCATGGACAAATTACCGCCCGACGTGCAGCGGTCTATTGTTGAATTACAGGCAGCAGCGCAACAAGTGCAGCGCCCTTATGCCACCCCTGCTACTACGGGCAACAGCACCGATAAACCTAAGGATTCGTCAGATGGCTAGTCAGATGCCCTTTTTGGAGCACTTACTAGAATTACGAACGCGGGTGCTACGAAGTCTGCTGGCGGTAGGTGTTATTTTTGCCCTGTTGGCGGCCTTTGCCAACGATATATACCACTGGCTAGCGCTGCCTATGCTGGAGAGTTTGCCGCAGGGCACCAGTATGATAGCCACCGATGTGGCCACACCATTTTTCACCCCCTTCAAGTTGGTTTTAGTAGTAGCTATTGCATTGGCTATTCCATTTTTGCTGTGGCAATTGTGGGGATTCATCGCCCCGGGTTTGTATAAGCGCGAAAAACGCTTAGTGGTGCCGCTGCTGTTAAGTAGTACGTTATTATTTTATGCTGGGGTGGCGTTTGCTTACTGGGTGGTGTTGCCGTTAGCCTTAAACTTTTTAGCTGGGGCCGCTCCAGAAGGGGTGACAGTAGCAACTGATATAGCTCGCTATTTAGACTTTGTGCTGGCCATTTTTATGGCGTTTGGGATTGCCTTTGAAACCCCAGTAGCTATTATTTTATTGGTTTGGAGTGGCGTAACAAGTGTCGCTGCATTGCGTGCTAAGCGAGCTTATGTCATTGTAATTGCTTTTATTGTGGGCATGATTCTGACACCACCGGATGTCATCTCACAAACGTTGCTTGCTATTCCAATGTGGTTATTGTTTGAACTTGGGCTAGTTATTGCAGGTCTATATCAAAAAGCGGGAGTTAAGCCAGCTGCTGACTCCGCCGATGCAACTAATACGAATGGGAAGTAGCTATGCGAAAGCTGATGTATGGGTTTGGAACAAGTGCTTTGATGTTGACGACAGTACTGACGGCCGCCTGGTCGGCGCCAGCAACGGCACAAACAGCAGTGGATGCTGAGTTGTTACGTTGTGCTGATATCAAGAATGCGTTACAGCGCTTGGTTTGTTTTGATGAACTCGCAGCACAGGTTACCGTAGCGCAACGCGGTAGTGATGAGACTGCGGTAGCAGCTAGTGCGCCGGGTGCAAGTGGTATGAATCGCTCGGCCCGCGCGGCAGAGCGAAGCCAAGCTGATGTGAAACAAAAATTTGGTAAGGAACATCGTACCGCAACCGAAGATGCCCCTGATCGACAGTACATTACGATTACCAAACTGGAACAAAATGCGCGCGGTTATTGGGTAGTTGAAACTGAAGATGGGCAAATCTGGGAGCAATCTGAGTCCGGAACATTTTTGTTTAAGGATAACGCACGCTACTACATTGAGCGTGGCGCCTTTACCAGTTTCTTCTTAAGTTACGAAGGTACCCCGCGGCGGATTAAAGTGCGGCGCATCGATTAACTCTAAACATGAGCGCATTACGCTGGTTTGATGTTGGGGTGAATTTAACCAATCCTAAGCTACTGGTGCAAGCCGAACAGGTGATTGCACGTGGCTTAGCCGCTGGCGTTGAGCGTCAACTGGTGATTGGTACTAATGTGTTGGAAAGCGAGCAAGCACTGGCTTTGTGTGAACGTTTTCCGCAGCAGTTGGTGGCCTGTGTTGGTATTCATCCACACGATGCGGCGGCTAGCCAGCCCACCGATTTAGCCCGACTACGAGAACTAGCTCAACATCCAGCGGTGGTAGCGATTGGTGAATGCGGGCTAGATTTTAACCGTAATTACTCGCCCGCAGCTATTCAGCAGCAGGTTTTTACCGCTCAGTTGGAACTAGCTGCTGAATTGAAGTTGCCTGTCTATTTACATGAACGTGATGCGCAAGCACAGCAATTAGCATTATTAAAGCCCTTCTTAAAAAGTATTCCACGGATGCTAGCGCATTGTTTTACTGGCGGCGAAAAAGAGCTTGCTAATTACCTCGATCTTGGTTGTTATATAGGCATCACGGGCTGGCTATGTGATGAACGTCGAGGAACAGAGTTACAACAGGCGGTGCCATGGATACCAGCGAACAGATTGCTGTTAGAAACCGATGCACCGTTTTTACTACCGCGAACGATTCGGCCAAGACCCAAATACAATGAACCTAGTTTACTCCCCGCTATAGGTGAGTATCTGGCGCAGCTAAGACAACAGGAAGTCACCACTATTGCTGCTCAGTGCTGGCAGAACAGCCTAGAATTTATACAACAATAGGGATGCTATGAACGTTTCTTGGGGCCGTTGGGTGACCTTGGTGCTGTTGCTTATTATTGGTGTAGCCGTAGCTGCGGTTAAAGCGCAGTCGAAACCACCAAAGCCGCCACAGGTTGTTAAACCAACCATCCATTATCAAGCTGAAACCAATACAACCACGCTCCTAGGCTTGCTGCAACAGCCAGCCGCAGCATGGCAGCAGGTGCCAGCAGGTGAGGCGGTGTCTTTTGGATACACGCCACAGGCGTATTGGTTTAAAGTATCGGTAGGTGCTAATGACGCCGATCGTATGCTCTATTTAGGCTATCCCTTACTCGACTCGATCGACGTTTACTTTGTGCAAGCAGGGCAAGTGCTGAGTCAGGTCAGCATGGGCGATCAATATCCCTTTGCGCAGCGACCCATTCACAATAAAAACTTTGTCGTTCCACTGCCTACCCATGCAGCCCACGATATTTACCTCAGAGTCCAAACTGAAAGCTCGCTAAGGTTTCCGCTAGAGATCTGGCCACCGTTGCAATTCATGGAGTTTCATCAGTATCAGGTGGCCGCTACTGGGCTATATTTCGGCCTGATTTTGTGCATGGTGTTTTATAACCTCTTCACCTATTTAGTCACTCGAGACCGTAGTTTCTTAAATTACTCAGCTTACACTCTCTCCGTCGGGCTGCTAATGGCCGGTTTAGATGGGGTGGGCTATCAGTACCTGTGGCCAGGGTCGGTATGGATTCAAGATCGAATTGTTACCATGATAGGTAGCATCATGATTTTGTTTGCAACGCTGGTGACCATGGGCGTGTTACAAACCAAGCAGCACAGTGCCAGATTACATAGGGTGTTGCGCTTCTTTATGGCGCTGTATGGCGTTATTTTTCTGCTCAGCTTGATTTTGCCCTACGCGGTTTTGATACCTTTTGTACTTGGTTTTGCGGTTATATGCTGTGGCTTTTTATTGAGTTGCGGCATCATTTTATGGCGCCGCGGCCTGATTTATGCGCGTATTTATACCTTCGCGTTAGGCGGTTTGCTAGCCGCTATCAGTGTTAATGCCTTGGGCTACTTGGGGCTGTTTGAATCGGTTTTTGTGCAACGTTACGCCATCATGGCAGCGTCAGCATTTGAGGTGTTGCTGCTGTCTTGGGCTTTGGCATTGCGCTTTAACGAAAGTAGGCAAGAGCAGTTGGTGTTGAAAGAGCAATTAAATCATCAACTCGAAGATATGGTGACGAAACGAACTCAAGAGCTGAAGCAGGTGATGCTACGACTACAAAAAGCCAATCAAGAACTCGAGCAAAAGAGCAACGAAGACGGTCTTACTGGCTTGTACAATAGGCGTTTTCTGAACCAAGAATTTAAGCGCGAGTTTCGTCGGTCCATGCGCAGTGGCCGCGAATTAACGCTGATTATGCTTGATATCGATCATTTTAAACCTTTGAACGATAGCCACGGACATTTGGTGGGCGACCAAATATTAATTGAACTGGCGCAGGTGCTGCGGCAATTGCTACGTCGCGCTAGTGATACTGTCTATCGTTATGGCGGTGAAGAATTTGTGGTGCTGCTGCCAGATACGGATGAAATTGGCGCTCGTGATATTGCCATGAAGATTGCCGAGAAGGTACGTCAGCATGCCTTTGATACGGATCAAGGGGAGATGCGCATCACCGTCAGTATGGGGGTTGCAGTAGCTCGTCCTGGGGTCTATGATCAGCCCACCCAATTACTAGCAGCCGCCGATGAAGCGCTGTACCGCGCTAAAGCTGCTGGTCGTGACCAAATTCGGGTGGTTGCTAAGCGTTTAGCGAGCGACTAACCGTCCGCCATCTTAGAGGATAATCTATGCAGCATGTCAGCCATTTTCCGTTTCGTCGTATGCGCCGTTTACGCCGTCATGAATTTAGTCGTCGTATGGTGGCAGAAAATCAGCTAACAGCTGCCGATTTTATTTATCCGGTGTTTGTCTTACCGGGTACTGAACAACGTGAAACGGTGGCGTCAATGCCGGGCGTTGAGCGCTTATCCATAGATTTGTTAGTGCAGGAATGCAAAGAAATTGCAGCGTTAGGCATTCCTGCTGTAGCTTTGTTTCCTGTGACTCCAGCCGAGCATAAATCATTGACTGCTGAGGCCGCTTGGGACCCGAACGGCATCGCCCAGCAAGCGGTTCGCGCTATCAAGGCAGCGGTACCTGAGTTAGGCGTTATTACCGATGTAGCGTTAGATCCCTTTACCACCCACGGCCAAGACGGCATTATTGACGAAGCCGGTTATGTGCAAAACGATATCACCACGGAAGCCTTAGTTCGCCAAGCACTATCTCATGCCGAGGCTGGTGCTGATGTGGTGGCACCGTCGGATATGATGGATGGCCGCATTGGAGCTATTCGTGAAGCCCTCGAGCAGCATGGCTACATCAACGTCCAAATCATGGCGTATTCTGCTAAATATGCGTCTGCATTCTACGGTCCATTTCGGGATGCGGTCGGCTCTGCCGGTAATTTAAAAGGCGGTAATAAAAAGACTTACCAAATGGACCCGGCCAATAGCGATGAAGCTTTGCACGAAGTTGCACTTGATCTTGAAGAAGGTGCGGATATGGTGATGGTTAAGCCGGGCATGCCCTACCTGGATATCGTACGACGCGTTAAGGATACCTTTAAGGTGCCTACTTTTGCTTACCAGGTGAGTGGTGAGTACGCCATGATGCAAGCTGCCATCGCCAACGGTTGGTTGAGTGAAGATGTGATTTTAGAGTCGTTGTTGGGCTTTAAGCGCGCTGGTGCCGATGGCATCTTAACTTATTTTGCCAAGGTAGCTGCGCAAAAGTTGCAACAATCAAGCTAACCTAACTGTTGCTGGGTGCTGTTACTGCCGCTAGTTGTTGTAGTAACAGCCCCTCACGCAATGCTCCCGCGGCCAGGTGCACCCGGTGAATGCCTAGCTCTTCGAGCAAGGCAATCAAGATACAGAGCCCACCTACAAAGACAGCCGTGCGGTCGCGCCGTAACGGGAGCTCGTGTAACCGTTGTACATGTCCTACAGCAATAACTTCAGCTAACACCTGCTGTAACCAAGTCGCATCTATCACTGGAGTGAGTTGTCGGCTCTGCCTTAAGTCTAACAGCGCGCGGAAGGTGCCTGAGGCGCCGCTTACCTGCTCCCATCCCAATTCTTTGAACCTACCTACATGGTCGGCCAAAAGTGCTCGTGCTGAGGCTATAGCGTCGTTACAGGCAGTTGCTGAAATAGTTTGGTTATGAAAAAAGCGCTGTTGCCAAACCACGCAGCCTAAATCAAAACTTTCTAAGTGCAGAGGTTCAGTACCATGACCGACGATAACCTCTGTGCTGGCACCGCCGATATCCAGCACCAGTAGGGGCTTGCTCGAGCCGGCATAGGCACTCGTCGCCCCTTGGTAAATGAGTTTGGCTTCAGTGTGACCAGAAATGACTTCAATGGGACAGCCTAAAGCTTCCTCAAATTGGGCGATCATTTGCTGCTGGTTACTGGCTTTGCGCAAGGTTGCGGTAGCCACGCAACGAATGTGACCCAACGGAATGTCGGCCAGCATGTTACGAAACATGGATAAGCACTGTAAGCCGCGACCAATGGCCGCATCATTGACCCATAGCTGCTGATCTAAGCCAGCAGCTAAACGGACTTTGTGGCGGTAGCGGGAGATGATCCGATAACCGCCAGCGCGCTTGGTTGCAGCAATAATTAGATGAAAACTATTCGAACCAAGATCAATTGCTGCAAAGCGCGCTTCCTGCGTCATAAATGATTACCGCGGACTTTGTTTGCGGTTATTCTGTGGTCGCCGTTGTTGGCTGCCACCCCGACGACCACCACGCGGTCGACGTTGACTGGTACGAGGGCTACGAAGATCCGTAAGTAGAGCCTCGGGAGCATACTTAGTCACTGGAATTGCATGGCCAATGTATTCTTCAATGGCTGGCAAATTATAGACGTATTCTTCGCAGGCTAAGTTAACCGCTTTACCACTAGCTCCAGCGCGTCCGGTTCGACCAATCCGATGCACATAATCTTCAAAGTCATCCGGGAGGTCGTAATTATAGACATGACTCACTTCAGGAATGTGCAAGCCACGCGCGGCAACATCCGTAGCTACTAAGAAATCAAGCTCACCCGAGGTAAATTGCTCGAGAATCTTCAAGCGCTTACGTTGTGGTACATCACCCGTCAGCAAACCCACGCGGTGACCATCAGCTTCCAACCATTGAAATACTTTTTCGCAGGTATGTTTGGTATTCGCAAAGATAATGGCTTTTTCGGGCCAATCTTCTTCAATCAGCGTAAGCAGTAGCTTTATTTTGTCTTGCTTAGACGGGTAAAAAAGCTCCTCGGTAATACGCGTACCGGTTTTTTGTAAAGGTTCTACTTCAACTTTAGTAGGTGAGTTCATATGCTCGTAAGCCAGTTCCTGAACCCGCTGCGATAGCGTGGCAGAAAACAACAAGCTCTGACGCTGCTTAGGTGGTGGCATTTTCTGGAACATGTAGCGAATGTCTTTGATAAAGCCTAAATCGAACATGCGATCGGCTTCATCTAACACCACCACTTCAATTTTATCCAGTTGGTAGATGCCTTGTTTACAGTAATCTATTAATCTACCCGTGGTACCGATCAGAATATCAACGCCTTGTTCTAACTGCTGCCGTTGAGATTCATAACCCTCGCCCCCATAAATAATGCCAAGACGCATATCGCAATGTTTGGCAAGCAATTCAGCATCGTTAGCGATCTGAATGGCAAGCTCACGCGTAGGCGCCATAATGATGGCACGCGGATAACGTTGGTCACCAGTACGCGGTTTGTTTAACAGCGTGGTGAAAGTAGCGACTAAAAAGGCTAAAGTTTTACCTGTACCGGTTTGCGCCTGTCCTGCAACGTCTTTTCCGATTAGGGCAATCGGTAAGCTTAATGCTTGAATAGGTGTACAATGTTCAAACCCAGCGCTTTGTAGCGCGGCTAATACCTGCGGGTGCAGGTCGAGATCGGCGAAGCGTGTCTCTGTCAAATGTGTTTTACTCATGGCGTAAGCATATCAGTTTGCGCTAACATTCAAAAACAGAAATAATAGTGTTTTATTATTTCACGCGTATTCAGCAGCGGAGATTATCATGAGTGATAAAATTGTTCAGCTAAGTGATGAAAGTTTTGAGAGCGATGTTCTTAATTCAGACAAACCAGTTTTAGTAGATTTTTGGGCAGAGTGGTGTGGCCCATGCAAAATGATTGCACCTATTCTAGATGAGATTGCCAACGACTTTGGCGATCGCATCACTGTGGGTAAATTAAACGTTGACCACAACAATCAAACTCCGCCTAAGTACGGTATTCGTGGTATCCCAACCCTGTTGCTGTTCAAAAATGGTGAAGTGGCTGGCACTAAAGTGGGTGCCTTATCAAAAGCTCAGTTAGCTGAGTTTATTGAGCAAAATCTGTAATTGTTTGGCCCATTAAGGTTGTCTTAGATTGATCCAAGGCAACCTTGAGTGGGTCATTTCGCTATTTTTTTATTAAAATCGACGAAAAACTGGACGTTTTTCGATTTAGGTGTTACTTTTCTTCGCATAACTTTTCTCAGGGTGCCAGCCTTCAGGTATCCGAAGCAGTCGAAATCCCTAAATTAAACAACTCAATTTTTTATTGGCCACAAAAGTCATTACCCCCCTATGAACTTAACTGAATTAAAGAACAAACCAATCAGCGAGCTGGTGCAGCTCTCAGAAACTATGGGCCTAGAATCAATGGCTCGGATGCGCAAGCAAGATATTATTTTTGCTATTCTTAAAGCTCATGCCAAAAGCGGTGAAGATATTTACGGCGATGGCGTGCTTGAGATTTTGCAAGATGGCTTCGGCTTTTTGCGCTCGGCCGACTCTTCTTATCTAGCTGGCCCTGATGATATCTATGTGTCGCCCAGCCAGATCCGTCGTTTTAACTTACGCACGGGTGATACGGTGTCGGGTAAGATTCGTCCGCCCAAAGAAGGCGAACGTTATTTTGCTCTCCTCAAAATCCGTGAAGTAAACTTCGACAAACCTGAAAATTCCCGCAATAAAGTCCTTTTTGAAAACCTTACTCCGATTCATGCTGACGAACGTCTGCGGATGGAACGTGGAAATGGTTCAACGGAAGATATTACTGCGCGAGTGTTAGATTTAGCATCGCCTATAGGTAAAGGTCAGCGTGGCTTGATTGTTGCGCCACCGAAAGCTGGTAAAACCTTACTATTACAGAATATTGCGCAGTCAATAGCGGCCAATCATCCCGATTGTGTACTCATGGTACTGCTAATTGATGAGCGTCCAGAAGAAGTCACCGAGATGCATCGCTTGGTAAAAGGTGAAGTGGTTGCATCGACCTTTGATGAACCAGCTAGCCGCCACGTGCAAGTAGCCGAAATGGTGATTGAGAAAGCTAAACGATTGGTAGAGCATAAAAAGGATGTGGTTATCCTGCTCGACTCCATTACCCGTTTGGCGCGCGCCTACAATACCGTGATTCCTAGCTCAGGTAAGGTGCTCACCGGTGGTGTGGACGCAAACGCGTTACATAAACCCAAGCGCTTTTTTGGTGCAGCCCGTAATATTGAAGAAGGTGGCAGCTTAACCATTATTGCTACCGCGTTGATAGATACCGGCTCGAAGATGGATGAAGTGATTTACGAAGAATTTAAAGGTACCGGTAACATGGAACTTCATTTAAACCGAAAAATTGCTGAAAAACGAGTCTTCCCAGCGATCGATTTTAATCGTTCAGGTACCCGTCGCGAAGAGTTACTGACCAATCAAGAAGAGCTACAGAAGATGTGGATTCTACGCAAAATTGTGCACCCAATGGGTGAAACAGAAGCGATGGAGTTCTTGATTGATAAGTTGCAAATGACCAAAACTAACGATGAATTCTTTGAAGCGATGAAACGCCAAAAGAGCTAAGTCGCTCGTCTTAGTTATTAGTAAAAAGCCAGCTTATTTTGCTGGCTTTTTTTATTTTTTCAGAGCCAACTCAGTGAGTAACGCAAAGTGATCGGAACCAAACGCTGGTAAGCGCTTAATCTTCACCAGCATAAAGTGGGGACTATGAAAAATGTGGTCGAGCGGCCAGCGTAGCAACGGTATTTTGGCATGAAAGGTGTTATAAATACCGCGTCCCATCCGAGGGTCTAATAATTTGCTAATGCGCATAAAAGTGCGGGTTGAGCGTGACCAAGCAACGTCATTGAGATCACCCGTGACTATCACCGGGCCGGTTTCATTTAAGGCGATGCGGGCCACCGCTTGCAATTCTTTGTCACGTTCGCGCGATTTTTCGTTTTCAGTAGGGCTAGGTGGAGCAGGGTGCACACAGTGCATACGTACCTGTGAATTGGGTAACTGCAAGGTAAAATGCATTGAAGGTACCTGTGGCTCTACCATAAAGCGCGTTTCAGCATCCACTAACGGCCATTTAGAATACACCAGCATGCCGTATAAATTATCTAACGGGCAGCGCTGCACGTAAGGTAAATGATCTTGCATTTCATCAAGTTGTTGCATCCACCAAGAATCCGTTTCTACCGCTACAACAATATCGGGGCGGTGTTGATGAATTAATTTCAGGAGTTTAATGGCATTGCGATTGGGCTCGAGTACATTGACCGTGAGAATCCGTAAATGATCACTGATGCTCGGCTCATGCTTGCGTCGATATCTGGCAACGGTGCGCTCAGCAAAAGGAGTGTAGGGAAAAATCCACCACAAATGCCAAGCCCCACAAGCTAGTTGTAGCGCTACTAGCACCCAGGTACTGGGTTGGTGGGCAGGCAAAAAAGTTGCACTAGCGATTAATAAGAAGAGTGCGATGGCGGTTTCTTGTAAACGCGGAAAATCCCAGATTCTGACCCACCATACTTTACTACTAGAAAATGGCGCTAAGGTTGTTATCACGAGCACTAGCGTTAGTGCAGAAATGATCCAAAATGCGAGCATTTGATTATCCTTGGTAGAATTCCTTGGTAGAAAAACAGCTATCGCTGAAAACTATATCAAAAACATTTATACTGCGCGCCTAATTGCTTTTACAGCACCCATGCAAATAGTGAGTGTCACCGTGAAATATCAAGATTTACGTGGTTTTATAGCATTATTGGAACAACGAGGCGAACTGAAGCGTATTCAGCAGCCGATTGATCCCTACCTAGAAATGACAGAAATAGCTGACAGAACGCTCAAGGCGGGCGGTCCAGCATTGTTGTTTGAGAACGTGAAAGGCCACGATATTCCGGTGTTAGCTAATCTGTTTGGTACACCTGAACGGGTCGCGCTAGGAATGGGGCAAGACTCAGTAGCAGCGTTACGGGATGTGGGCAAGTTACTGGCTTTTTTGAAAGAGCCAGAGCCGCCTAAGGGCTTTCGAGATGCGTTAAATCTGTTGCCGTTGTATAAGAAAGTGCTAAGCATGTCACCTAAACAACTGAAAAAGGCGCCGTGCCAAGAGTTGGTCTTAACGGGTGAGCAAGTGGATTTAACCAAGTTGCCGATACAGCATTGCTGGCCAGGCGACGTAGCTCCGCTCGTAACTTGGGGCTTGACGGTAACCAAAGGTCCCCACAAAGAACGACAAAATCTAGGTATTTATCGACAACAGGTGCTAGGTAAAAACAAACTCATCATGCGCTGGTTGTCGCATCGTGGCGGTGCGTTGGATTTTCAAGAGTTCAAACGTCGTCATCCGGGCGAAAACTTTCCAGTAGCTGTGGCGTTAGGAGCCGACCCTGCGACCATCCTTGGCGCCGTTACGCCGGTACCAGATACGCTCTCAGAGTACGCTTTTGCTGGCCTGTTGCGTGATGGCAAGACCGAAGTAACTCAGTGCGTTAGTAACACTCTGCAAGTACCAGCTCATGCCGAGATTATTCTAGAGGGCTATATTGCGCCTGACGAAATGGCTCCAGAAGGACCCTATGGCGATCACACCGGTTATTATAACGAGGTGGATGATTTCCCTGTCTTTACCGTGACGCATATCACCATGCGTAAGCAACCCATTTATCATAGTACTTATACCGGACGACCGCCTGATGAGCCGGCGGTGCTGGGGGTGGCGCTTAACGAAGTGTTTGTGCCGTTACTGCAGAAACAGTTTCCAGAAATTGTTGATTTTTATCTACCACCAGAAGGCTGCTCGTACCGAGTGGCGGTGGTGACCATGAAGAAGCAATACGCCGGACACGCCAAACGAGTGATGATGGGGGTATGGAGTTTCCTACGCCAATTTATGTACACCAAGTTTGTCATTGTTTGTGATGACGACATCAATGCCCGTGATTGGAAAGATGTTATCTGGGCAATGACAACTCGGATGGATCCCGCACGCGATACGGTGTTGATAGAAAACACCCCGATTGATTATCTGGATTTTGCCTCACCAGTATCAGGGCTTGGCTCAAAAATGGGGATGGACGCAACTAATAAATGGCCAGGTGAAACCCAACGAGAATGGGGTACGCCAATTGTGATGGATGAGCAAGTCCGCGCCCGGGTAGACCAATTGTGGGATGAGCTGGATATCTTTAATACTCAGCCGTAAACACCTACAACATAGATATAGGAAAAATGTGATGCAAACCATGTTGTGCCAAGTAACGGCCATCGAAGCTTTGACTGCCGCTGTGTATCGCGTGCAACTGCAACCGCCGCAAGCGATGAAATTTAAAGCGGGGCAATATTTGCAAGTAGTGATGGGGGAGCGGGATAAACGGCCGTTCTCGATCGCCTCGTGCCCCTCAGATGGCAGTCTGTTAGAGTTGCATATTGGTGCTACGCCAGAGAATAAGTACGCCTATGAGGTGCTTGAAAGCATGCGCAACAACGGCTGTATCGAGATTGAAGGACCGCTCGGCGACGCTTGGTACCGTGATGATACGCAAAGTACTCGACCGCTTATTTTGATTGCTGGAGGCACCGGGTTTTCTTACGCATGGTCTATTGCACAGGCACATTTACAGCACAAATCAACTCGTCCAGTCACTTTGTATTGGGGCGTGCGTAGCAGCGCTGATCTTTATTTGCATGATCAATTGCAAGCGTTAGCCGAAGTCTATCCTCATTTTTATTACCGCCCTGTGGTGCAATACCCAGAGCCCACTTGGACGGGACTTACTGGCTTGGTTCACCAAGCCGTGCTAACCGACCAAAGTGATCTTGGCGAAGCCGATGTTTATGCTGCTGGGCGCTTTGAAATGGTAAGGATTATTCGCGACGAATTTCATGCCAATGGCTTACCACTGGTCCAACTTTACGGCGATGCTCTGGCCTTTATCTAAGCGTCTCTGTTATACTTTGTCCGCATTACCAAGGGGTGCCGGTCGTTCACGACGACTGGCTGAGATGCAACTTGCGAACCCTTTGCACCTGATCCGGTTAATACTGGCGTAGGGATGGTAGCTAACAACCTCCATTATAGACCTGCCAAGCCGGATTGTTTCTTATGTGTTTTAAGGAAATAATCCATGTTTAACTCTGTTGTACCTGTTGTTTCGAGCCTGTTAGTAGGCTTCACCCTAGTCACTAGTCTTGCCCATGCCGCCACTGAGGCCACGCAGCCGACCTCTGCTGATGACGCTGCTATCGAGTTAGAGCGTATTCGCGTGCAAGGTCAATTTCGGCAGCTAACGGTCAATGAAACCCCTACCAGTGTCGCCACTATTAGCGCAAGCATGGTGGCTGAGCGCGGCGCTATGCATCTTGATGAAGTACTGCAAGGCGTTGCTAACGTTAATTTTGCAGGGGGGAGCTCGCGCGCACGGTTCATTCAAATTCGTGGTATTGGTGAGCGTAGTCAGTTTGTTGACCCTATTAATCCTTCGGTAGGTTTGCTTATTGATGGTATTAATTACAGCGGGTTAGGCCAAGCCGCACAATTGTTTGATATCAGCCAAGTTGAGATCTATCGCGGCCCCCAAAGTGGCCGCTTTGGTGCCGATGGCATGGCCGGCATGTTGGTGCTAGAAAGCACTCGAGCTAAAGCAGAACATAGTGGCGAGTGGTTACTCGGCATTGCAAACTACGGTGGTCGCCGCGCTGGCCTAGCGCTGGGTGGGGCGGTTGGTGCTTTGGGCGACGCGCGTTTAAGTATTTATCAACAGCGGGATGATGGTTTTACCGAAAACCTCTATTTGCAACGAGACGATACCCAACAGCGTTCCGAACGTGCAGTACGTTTGAATGTTTTTACCGAGTTAGGCAGCGATTGGAGTTTACGTTCTACCCTGCATAGCTATCGGCAAGATAATGGCTACGATGCCTTTAGCCTGGATAATACCCGGCAAAGTTATGCCGACCAACCTGGAGAAGATGATTTAACCCAGCAAGCAGTGCGCTTTGCCGCAACCTTTTCGGGTTGGCAATACAGCGAGTTGTTGCTGGCTTACAGTTATCTTAATGCTGATAGTAAGTACAGTTATGACGAAGATTGGAGCTATCCAGGGATTGCGCCGGGATGGGAATATGCCTCGGTAGATAGCTATCAACGGCAGCGCCAAGACCATAGTGTAGAAGTACGTTGGTTAAGTACACAGCCGCAAGTATGGCTGGGCTTACCAACAGATTGGGTGTTAGGGCTGTATGCCTATCAGCGTGATGAGGACATGCAACGAGATTTTATGAACTGGGATATTGACCAGCAAGATCGCTTTGTTAGTTCTTATCAAAGCCGGCACCTCGCCCTTTATGGTGAGCTGGTTCAGCAGTTAAGCGATCGCTGGCAACTCACTACCGGACTGCGTTTAGAGCGTTATCGTAATCCTTATCAGGATAGTAATCAGGTGGCAGCTAAGCCGAGTGATTCTATGTGGGGCGGACGGCTGAGTTTAAGTTATCAAACCCTAGCTGGTGGCATGTGGTACAGCACCCTAGCGCGTGGCTATAAGACGGGTGGGGTGAATGGTGAGGCGCTGGGTAAGGTGAGTGGTCAGTTAGATACCGAGTTGGGCCAGTTCCTGCAGCAGCGGGCTACCTTTGCACCTGAGTTGCTCACCAGTTACGAGCTTGGTTACAAATATATCAACGATAGCGATACCCTGTTGTTTAATGCAGCTTTGTTTTACCAAGACCGTAATGACGTACAGCTTAAGAGTTGGATTAATCGACAACAGCAGTTTGTTGGTTACATTGAAAACGCTGCCAGTGGCAATAGCTATGGTGCGGAATTAGAGCTACGGTATCGCTTTACGGAGCAGTTACAGAGCTTTGCTGCATTGGGCTGGTTAGAAAGTGACATGCAAGGCTTTGTGACCGAAGATGGGGTTGACATGAGTGGTCGTGAATTGGCCTATGCACCAAATCATCAGGCCAATGTCGGCATCACTTGGCAGCCATTAGAGCAACTGTCGGTGACGCTGCAAACAGACTACAAAGATAGCTTCTATTATTCAGATTCGCATAATAGTCGTAGTGCTGCTGTACAACTTTGGCACGCCAGTGTGGATTGGCAGTTAGCAGACTGGCATTTGAGCCTGTGGGCGCGTAATCTCAGTGACCAAGACTATGGTATACGCGGCTTCTATTTTGGCAATGATCCAAGAATTGAATATGCGCCACAAACCTATGAGCAGTGGGGTGAGCCACGACGTGTTGGCTTCACCGCAAGCTATAGTTTTTAGGAGCAAGGGATGGAAATCCTCGCAATTATTCTAGCACTTCTGTATTTACTGTTGGCGGCTCGGCAGTCGGTATGGTGTTGGTTAGCTGGCGCCTTAAGTTGCGCCATCTATGCCTGGCTGATGTTTCATGTGCAGCTGTATTTAGAAAGTGCCTTACAAGCCATCTATGTGCTATTGGCAGGTTATGGTTGGTGGCAGTGGCGCTATGGCACGGCAAGTGATAGTGCTGCTACTCAAGTAGGGTATAGTTGGCGTTGGCATGTCATTGTTGGCGTGCTGCTGGCGCTGGTTGCGGCACTTTTGGCTTGGTTGATGCAAACCTATACGCAGGCTGACCAAGTATGGTTAGACAGCTATACTACTGTCTATAGTTTGTTTGCCACTTGGCTTCTTACGCGCAAATTATTTTCAAATTGGGTGTATTGGCTGGTGATTGATAGCGCCTATATTTATTTATATGCCATTAAGGGATTTGAGCAAACCGCTGGGCTTTATGTGGTGTATTTAGTTTTGGTAGTTTATGCAATGTGGCAATGGCGGCAAGGACAACAACAAGCATGCAACAGCAGTGGTTAACTAACCTCCCTATTCATGGTGTTTTAGATACGCAACCCCTTCTCAAAGGGGTTGCTAACGACGTGTATAAAATTATCACGACCGAGCAGAGTTATGTGTTAAAGCATTTCCGCTACGATCATCCTTACGGTCTTAATCGCGACCAAGAAGTAGCGTTACAACAACAACTCGCCGAGCAACAACTCGCCCCCGCCGTTCTCTATTACGATACCATTCAGGGATTGCTACTACAGCCGTTTATTAGCGGCGATGATTTAGCTCACAGCACCTTGGCTATGAGCACCAAAATCCAGCGCTTAGCCGAGGTGAGTGCCAGAATTCATCGGGTGCAAGTTGATGTGCCGGTGTGGTCGTTGCGGTCGCGGTTACAAATCTATTGTGATGCCTTAGCTCGTTATGATGAAGAGCGCGCGCGCCAGTTTCGTAAACGTATTGGGCAGCAACGCAAGTTAATTGACTGCTTTGGTATGAACCCGGTTTTTTGTCACAACGACTTAGCTTTTCATCATGTTTTTACGCAACCTCACTTACAGGTAATCGATTGGGAATATGCGGGCATGGGTGAACGCTATTTTGATTTGGCGAATAGCATGTTGGCCAACGATTTTGATAACACTCAGCAACGAGCTTTTATTCATAGCTACGAAGGTGTTGCTGGTATTCATATTCACTCACAACAATTAGCCGATTGGCTGCAGTTGGCTGAAACTGTCAGCCAATTATGGTATGAATTACATCATAACTTACAAGGCCATACTTAATTGGCCGCGCCGGTGTTAGGCCGCTAGGGCCGCTAACATCGTCAACCAAGGAGCCATTATGAGTAGTACCGAGCAGCAGTCGTTAACAAACAAACTCTATGGCTACCTAGCAGAAGATGAAGATGCGCGCGTGTGCAAAGATATCCCCGACGCCGCCTGTAACGACCAACCACAAGCCTTTTTAGCTCATTTATGGGCACTTACCCTAACTAAGTTGGGTGATTCTTTAGTAAGTGCTCGGCTGGTGCTGCCGTGGATGTTAACCGCCTTAGGTGCGCCTAGCTTTTTCATCAGTGCGCTGGTGCCGCTACGTGAGTCGTTGGCTCTTTTACCGCAATTAATTATTGCCCAGCAACTGCGGCAGACCCCAGTAAGAAAATGGTTTTGGGTAGCAGGTAGCCTTGGTCAAGCAGCGGCCTTGGTGGGCATGTTGGTGGCTGTACTTACCACGCGCGGTGAGCTGCTAGGCTGGATCATTATTGTGTTACTTACGCTCTTTAGCATTGCCCGGGGCGTCTGTTCCGTTGCTATCAAAGATGTGCAAGGTAAAACCATTTCTAAAACCAAACGCGGTCGCCTCACAGGTTTGGCGGCTTCAATCGCTGGGCTGTTATCACTGTTAACTGCGTTAGTGATTATTGGGGTGCCCCAGGTAGGTAGCGACAATCAAGCTAGTGAGTGGTTGTTTGCAGCGTTACTGGGTGCGGCTGCGCTCCTATGGCTGTGCGCTGCGCTGATTTATGCTGCGGTACCGGAAGTACCAGGTGCCACCGAAGGCGGTGGTAATGCTTTAGTTGAGGCACTGAAATCGTTACGTTTATTGTGGCAAGACCGTCAGTTTGGTCAGTTTGTAATAACCCGCGCGCTGCTGGTGGCTTCGGCCTTTGCCATCCCTTATTTGGTGGTGATGATCCAAGTGGCTGGCACCGACCAAACGGGTGATGATTTGCAACTCACTAGCTTGGGCGGTTTGATGTTGGCGAGCGGGCTTGCTGGTTTACTTGCAGGTCGGTTTTGGGGGCGCTGGTCCGATCGCGCTAGCCACCAAGTGATGGCGGTAGCAGCTTTGTTGGCTACGGCAGTGATGGCGATAGCTGTGGCGGTGATGGCCTTGGCCCCTGCTTGGTTAGCCCAGCCATGGGTAGGCGGTGGACTGATCTTTGCTGCAGCCGTAGCTCATCATGGGGCTCGCGTGGGCCGTAAAACCTATTTGGTGGATATGGCAACGCAGGGTAATCGTGCCCAATTTACTGCGGTGTCGAACACGGTTATTGGTTTAGTTTTATTGCTAGGCATGCTGCTAGGCGTAGTAGATAGCCTGTTAGGTATTGAAGCAGTGATGCTCACATTGATTGGTTTAGGTTTATTAGCGGCCGTGCGGGCTTGGCGGTTACCTAATGTGCAACAAGATTAATAACTAGCTGCCCTTCGCCGTTTTGGCTGTGGGCCAAGAGTGGCGGTGAGCCGAGCTGGCTGCTCGCCAGCAAGTACTCACCGCAGCTGTGTTGAGTTATTTGCCACGAATGATGCCGTAGAGGCCTACAATAACTGCAATAGCGCCGCCAATCAGATACCACATCGCGTTATCTGTGGTTTCTCCGGTTGCCATTTGGCTGAGCTCCGATGCCGCCGAGTTATAGGCTTCCCAGCCGAAATACAACAAAATAATACCAACCACTAGTAAGACAATGCCGATAAGCTTGTTCATAGTTTATTCCTTATGGTCTGTTTAATTATTGCTCTTGTTATTATCGTACAGCAGTTGTAAGCATAGCAGGTTTTTTTATAAAAAAAGCCCGACGCCAATAATTGGTGTCGGGCTTTTCTTTATTTTTCATTTAACTAGCTGCTAGTAAACAAATACTGTTAGCTCAAGTATGAGGTGAGCATCCAAGCAGTTTTCTCCTGCTCTTTGATGTAATCACTCATCAATGAGGACGTACCTTCATCACCGGCTTCGCTAGCAAGTTCAAGAATTTCGCGTTGCAAGCGGATAGTGACTTTGTAGCTATCAAGAATTTCACGAACACAAGCCTTGCCATCATGAATATCTTTAGATTCTTGAATTTCGCTTGCTTCAATGTAAGTAGAATATGCGTGCAGCGGACGCTGGCCTAAGGTTAGGACACGCTCTGCAATTTCATCTACTTTCAGTAATAACTCGTTGTAGGTTTCTTCAAACTTAGCATGCAGTTCAAAGAACTCTTTACCTTTAATGTTCCAATGGAAGCCGCGCACATTCATGTAGAAAATCTGATAGTTGGCCAGTAGTTGATTTAACCGTTCAGCAAGCTGTTCAGAATGTTTTTGGTCTAAGCCAATCACGTTCAGCTGTTTCATCTATGACTCCTTGTTACGCTAAGAAAAAACTTTCTATATCACTCTATCTATGACCGAGTATAGACCTTTTCAAGGGCAATAGAAACGGCTTAATTCTGCTGTAACTGCTCTAACTTGCCATCGCGAATGTGCTGTTCGCCTCGTTGTTTTGCCAGCTGAATTTGCTTTTCGCGTTCAGCAAATCGTTGCTTTTGCTCAGTACTGGTTTTGTCATGACAATGAGGGCAGCTAACGCCTTTAACGTAATGCTCTGACTGCATTTCTTCAGCAGTAATCGGCATGCGGCAAGCGTAGCACTGATCATAGTTGCCTTGCTTCAAGCCATGGCTTACGGTCACGCGCTGATCAAACACAAAACAATCACCATGCCAGCTGGTTTCTTCTTCGGGTACTTCTTCTAAATACTTAAGAATGCCGCCCTTAAGATGGTATACCTCGTTAAAGCCAAGTGATTTTAAATAGGCTGTAGATTTTTCACAGCGAATGCCACCGGTACAGAACATGGCTACCTTTTTATGTTGGCTTGGGTCGAGGTGCTCTTTCACATACTCAGGAAATTCACGAAAGCTCTCGGTTTTAGGGTTGATCGCACCCTCAAAAGTTCCGACGGCGTATTCGTAGTCGTTACGAGTATCAATAAGCAGTACTTCAGGGTCGCGGATGAGAGCGTTCCAATCTTTCGGATCTACGTAGGTGCCCACCACATTCTTCGGATCCACCCAGTCGATGCCCATGGTGACTATCTCTTTTTTAAGCTTCACTTTGGTACGGTAGAAAGCTTGGGTATCGCTGGGCGATTCTTTGTGTTCAAGATCGGCAAATACAGCTTGCTGGCGTAAAAAATCGAGGACCTTATCGATACCTGTGCGGGTACCGCAAATAGTACCGTTAATACCTTCGCGGGCTAACAGCAAAGTACCTTTAACGTCGTTGCTGATCATGGCTTGATAGAGGGGCTCGCGAAATTCAGCAAAATCGTTAAATTCCACAAACTTATAAAGTGCGGCGCAAATATACATAAGATTTCCTTTTATTGGCGATTCGGAACGTAAATCCGAGGTCAAAAAATGCGCGCATAGTCTAGCATAAAGTTAATCTTGAAGCAGCTGTTTCACACTATCCTCTAAATCACCCAAACCATGCTCATAGCCAATGCGTAAAGCCTGCTCAGCGCTAGCTTGTTGCAGCCAATAAGCGCGTAATGCCATCATTGCGCCAACCCGATTGCCACTGGAACAATGCAGTAGGGTGGGTTGTGGCGTAGCTAAAAGCTGATCAAAGGCTTGTATATTGGCTAGGGTTAAATCAGCAGCACCACGAATGGGTAAATGCTGATAATTTAATTGCAGTGCGGCGGCCCATTCGGGTTCAGGGTGATCAGCAACTTCGGCATCAGAGCGTAAATTAATGACTTGGCGCACACCTAGCTGCTGTAATGCAGCCAACTGTTGTTTGGTCGGCTGGCCACTGACATAGCGATCGGGGCTTGGTTGCAACACATCAGCTAGCGGAGTTGGCGCTGGCGTCGCTGGCGTTGGTGCGCATGCACTGAGGACACTGGTGAAGATGACTGCTGCGGCAAGTAGGGTGATGATTTTCATGTTAGCTCCAAGTCACTACGATTCAAGATCACTTTAAACCAGGCTCTGTTAACTTACTATCGCTACCTTATTTGGGGTGATACTAAGTAGGCGACGCATAATGTCGTTTAATCATGCTAGTTTACAGTAGTGGGTTTAGGTACGATGACGGTTAGAATAATTTGAGGATATCAAATGAGTGAAATAACGCCAGGTATGATTGTTGTACACAGCCATAGGTTAGAGGAACTAACCGATCTAGTGGTTGGTGTGACTCAGCGCTATCCTTTGCAGCCCCTAGAAACCGAGACTGTTTTAGTGCAATCGAATGGTATTGCACAATGGTTGAAGTTGCATGTAGCACAGACCACGGGCATCGCTAGTATGTTAGAGGTGACGTTACCCGCGCGGTTTCAGTGGCGAGCTTATCGGGCCGTGCTTGGCGATCAACTACCCACCTCGTCCCCTTTTGATAAAAACCGTTTAACCTGGCGGATATTTCGGATCTTGCCACAGCATTTGGCCGAGCCTGAATTTGCGGTGCTGCAACGCTATATGCAAGATGATAGTGACCAACGTAAGTTGTTACAGCTAAGCCAGCGCTTGGCGGATTTGTATGATCAATATCAAATGTATCGGGCTGACTGGTTAGATAATTGGGCCGATGCTAGCAGTACCGATGTAAAAGTGGGTGACGATGACCTATGGCAACCGCTGTTATGGCGTTATTTGCTGGCCGATGTTGGAGACCAGCGCTGGAATAACCGCGCCACTTTGCATCGCGAATTCATCCAAGCGACACAACAGCTCACTGCCGCCAGTAGGCCCAAGAACTTACCGCGGCGAGTGATTATTTTTGGTATCTCAAGTTTGCCCGAGCAACTACTCGAATTATTTAATGCGCTGAGCTCGTGCGTGCAGGTGATTTTGTGCGTGCACAACCCTTGTGCTGAGCATTGGAGTCATATTGTTGATAATAAGAGGATGTTGGAGCAAGAGGGGTTGCATGCCGAGGCCAATCCACTGCTAGCGGCATGGGGCAAGCAAGGCCGCGATTACATTCGCTTGTTAGAGCTTGCCGATGAGTCTGCAGCAGTACGCGAACAGCTTAATTATCTAAAATCTGACATTTTTCCGCACAGCTTACCGCCACAACCTAGTGTTTTAAACATGCTGCAAGACGATATTCTGCACTTGCGCAGCGTGGCTGAGTCACAGCAGCAGTGGCCGCAATTACAACAGCCGCAGGCCATGCAGTTTCATTGTGCGCACAGCCCACAACGTGAAGTAGAAGTGCTTCATGATCAGTTGTTAGCTTGGTTTGCCGAAGACGAAACCTTGCAGCCGCGCGATGTGATGGTGATGGTGCCAGATATTAACTTGTATGCACCGCATATCGATGCGGTATTTGGGCGTATCGAGCGCAGCGATCCTCGTTTCTTACCTTACACTATTGCCGACCAAGGGCAGCGTCATCGGCATCCGATCCTGATTGCGCTAGATTATGTGTTGGCGATTCGGCAACAACGAGCCACCGCAAGTGACATCATTGACTTACTGCAAGTACCAGCGGTTGCCGCCAAACTGGGCTTGGCTGAGCAACACTTACCCTTGTTGCAGCGCTGGATAGAGCAAGCAGGTATCCGGTGGGGGTTGGCGGCTGAGCATCGGACTGCGCTAGGATTGCCCAGTAGCGATAGTAACAGTTGGATGTTTGGCTTGCGGCGGATGCTGCTGGGTTACGCAACCGGAGCGATCCCACTGCTAAATAGTGAGTGGCAGGAGACTGAACCCTATGCCGATGTGGCTGGTCTTGAAGCCGAAGCGGCTGGCGCTTTATTACTGTTTATTGATCGCCTCTTGGCGCATTTTAATGCCGCTGAACAGCCGCGTACCCCACTGGATTGGACCGAGTATTTAGCTGGGCTGCTTACCAGCTTATTTGTAGCTAGCAGTGATGCCGATGAGATTCTCTTGCAGCGGTTACGGCAGCAATTAGAGCAATGGCTGCAAGCTTGCGACGAAGCCGGTTTTACGCAAAGCATACCGCTTACAGTGGTTACTGAAAGTTGGTTGAGTGAGGTCGACCAGCCACAGTTAAATCAACGCTTTTTAGCCGGTAGTGTGAATGTGGCAACACTGATGCCGATGCGTGCCATCCCGTTTAAAGTCGTTTGTTTGTTGGGGATGAATGATGGTGATTATCCGCGTTCGCAAAAGCCCGTTGATTTTGATCTGATGGCGAGAGATTTTCGTCCAGGTGATCGCTCCCGTCGAGAGGATGATCGCTACCTATTTTTAGAAGCTCTGCTATCTGCACGTGAGCGTTTTTATGTCAGCTGGCATGGGCGTAGTATTCGCGATAACTCTGAAAAGCCACCCTCGGTGTTAGTGAGCCAGCTATTAGAACACTTGCAGCGTCTATGGGGGCCCTATGCGTGGGTACAAGAACATAAACTGCAGCCGTTTAGTCGCGCTTATTTTAAGACCAGCCAACCGCAATACCAACAATGGTTTACCTTTGCTGAAGAATGGCAGGTCGTTCATAGCGAGCCAACCGATACGCTCAATCAACCGTTAGTGACCTTGCCGCCTTTTGTCCAAGAGGGTGAGCTTACCGTAAGCCAATTGACGGACTTTTTTAAAGAGCCGGCTAAGTTATTGATGAACTTGCGCTTTGGGGTGTATCTACGTGAACAACAGCTAACGGCAAAGGATGACGAATGTTTTGTGCTGGATGGCTTAAGCCGCTGGCAATTAACGCAAGAGGCGCTGACAGCGGTGCACGAACCGCTGTTGCAGTCAGCTGATGCAGGGCATTGTCACATGTACTTGCAACTAGCACTGGCACGTTTACAGCGCCAAGGTAACTTGCCGCAAGGGGCTGCTGGTGAGCTCATGAAGCAGGATATCGCGGCCCAAGTACAAGCCATCATCGCCCAAGCGCAGCCACTGTTAACCGAGTATAAGCAGCCGGTGCCGGTGCAAACAATCCGGGTACAGAGTACCGAATTAACGCCACCGTTGACGGTTAGCGAAACCTTTCAGGGACTGCGGCAAAATCATGTGGGTGAGCGCTTACATTTAATCTTGAGCCCATCAAAACTGGTGCACTCAATCGGTAAAGAGTTACAGCCACGCTTAAAGCATGCCGTGCGTTGTTACCTTGAGCATCTCTTGCTGAATACTGTTGCGCCCACACAAACCTTCATGTTAGGGCCGATTGGTGGTTTAAGTTTAGCGCCGCTACCTACAGCTAATGCGCAGGCACAACTGCAGAATATTTTGGCGGCGGTGGCAGAGGGGTTAACCTGGCCATTGCCGCTGGAGCTTGAAACTGCTGCTGCCGGGTTAGTTGCGCACCATAAGACCTTAGCTAATATGCTCAACGCAGAACAACTCGAGCTGGAGCATGATGATGCAGAGCAGGCTTACGAAGATGGCAATAGATCAGTGGCGGCGTTGGTCACCAGTAAAAGGTACGTGGCACGGTTTTATCCAACTTATGCTGAGTTAGTGGCAAATCAACAGATGCTGGCTTGGGTCAAGCGTTTGTATTTACCTTGGTTTGCCACGTTAACCGCAATTGGCCATGGTAGTGAAGGTGACACAGGAGACAGTGAATGAGCATGGAACAAGCTACCGCATCGCCCGCAATTATTAGTTTAGATCCTGTGACTATGCCACTGGTGGGCAGTCGTCTGATTGAGGCCAGTGCCGGTACCGGTAAAACTTACACAATTGCAGCCCTTTATGTGCGTCTCGTGCTCGAGCGTCGGTTGCTACCCGAGCAGATTCTCGTTGTGACCTTTACCGAAGCGGCCACCGAAGAATTACGTGATCGTATTCGTGCCACCTTAAGTGAAGCGGCCGAATATTTTCGCGATAGTCAGGTCGGTACCGACAAAGACTATTTAGTGACCTTACGTGAGCAGCAAACGGATTTGCCAGCGGCTGCACAATTGTTAGCGCAGGCGGCTCTAAATATGGACGAAGCCGCAGTACATACGATTCATGGCTGGTGTAATCGGATGTTGCGAGAGCATGCATTCGCTAGTGGCAGTTTATTCACTCAGCAGCTGAATACCGACAATCAGGAGCTTTGGCTACAAACAGCGCAGGACTATTGGCGCAGTTTTATTGCTCCATTAGCGGCCAACGAAGTGGCGCTTTATCAAGCTTTTATTGAAGCTTTTGCGACCCCCGCAGAGCTTTTAAAACGTGCGTTAAAGTTAGTGGCTCATACGGAGCGGTTACCTCAGGTTGTACCGCATCAATTATTGCAGCAACAAGCCGAGCAAATTGAGCAACTAAAACACACTTTTTTAGAGCTGCCTTGGGCTAAATGGAGTGATGACATTGTCGCAATCATTGGGCAATTGCGCACTGAGGGTAAACTCAAGAATGCGAACAAAATTCAAGCCGCGTCGGTAGCTAAATGGCATCAACAGTTATTAGCTTGGGCGCAGCAACTGGCGGCTGGGCAATTGGTGTTGCAACCTAGCCTAAAGCCAGAGTCCGGATTTGTGCGGTTAACACCCGATGGCATGGACGAGGTGGTTCCTAGTGGCGTTCCAGAACATCCATTCTGGCAGAAGTTTGCTGATTTGCAGCAAGCGGTAGCCAAATTGCCCGAACTCAAGACCCCCTTGCTACAACATGCGGCTCATTGGTTGCAACAACGTTTTGCCGAACTGCAGCGGCAGCGTGCGGAAATGGGCTTTGATGATATGCTCACGCGGCTGCGTCGAGCTCTACATAGCGAGCAGGGGCCGCTACTTGCGAGTACCATCAAGCAGCAGTTTCCTGTTGCGATGATTGATGAGTTTCAAGATACCGACCCGGTACAGTACGATATTTTTGATCGGGTTTACGATATTGCTCACACGGCCGATCCGTGCGGGGTGTTTTTGATAGGAGACCCTAAACAGGCGATTTATTCGTTTCGTAATGCTGATATTTATACGTATTTAAAAGCGCGGCGGGCTACCACTGGACGTCATTACACCCTAGCTAAGAACTTTCGTTCTACCGATGCGATGGTTGCCGCCACCAATGCGTTATTTAAGCAGGCGGAGTCCTCGCCGCTGGGGGCGTTCATGTTTGCCGACCCTAGCAGTGCCGATAACCCCGTACCTTTTATCGAAGTGGCAGCAAATGGTCTATCGCGCACTTTTGTGGCAGCACAACAGCCACTGGCAGCGTTACAGATTGCCATGTATGACCCAGCTGACAAGACCTCGGATGGCGAATGTAAAACAGCCTTGGCGCAACACTTTGCGGCTACTATTGTGCAGTTATTGAATGACCCTGATAGCGGTTTTAAGACTGCGGATGGTGCAATGCAGCGAGTGCAGCCTAGTGATATAGCAGTACTTGTTAATAGCGCCAATGAAGCTCGGCTCATGCGTGATGCTTTGCGCCAGCGCCAAGTGCAAAGTGTCTATCTGTCGGATCGCGACTCTGTGTTTGCCGGCGTGGTGGCTACTGATTTACTCACGTTGCTCCAAGGCTGTGCGCAACCTCGCGATCCTAGCCTAGTGCGAGCAGCATTAAGCACCCAATTATTGGGTTTAAGTTTAGCTGAGCTAGATGATTATTTTAGTGATGAATTGCGCTGGGACCAATTAGCTGATCAGATGATCGAATATCATCACCGTTGGCAACGACAAGGGGTGTTGCCGATGCTGCAGCGGTTGCTGCATGATTTTAAAGTGCCGGCTAGGCTGCTGCAGCAGGTACAGGGTGAGCGTCAGTTAACCGATGTACTACATTTAGCCGAATTGCTGCAGCAGCATGCTGCGGTGACTGAAGGCATGACCGGAGTGCTACGCTATTTAGCCGAACATATTCAATTGGCGCAACAAAGTGACAGCCGCACCGATAGCTCAGAACAACAAGTACGACTTGAAAGTGACAGCCAACTGGTGCAGGTGATCACTATCCATAAATCTAAGGGATTACAGTATCCGTTAGTCTTCTTGCCCTTTATCAGCAACGTCTGGCCGAAGCAGTTTCGGGTGCAGTATCCGGCTAGTTATCACGACGCTAATGGTGAGTTATGTTTTGCTTACGATAAGCAGGATGAAAAGGGAATTGAAGCAGCCGAGCGAGAGCGTTTAGCCGAGGATATTCGCAAACTTTATGTGGCAGCCACGCGGGCGCAATACGCCACATTTGTCGGGATTGCACCCTTTAAAGAATTTAAGAATAGTGCCCTACATTATATTCTGGGTGGTTTTAACGGCCCCATTAAAAAACTGAGTGGGCTGCTGTTGCCCGGCACTGCTGCGGTACAACAAATTACCGCTAGCAGCTCCCTTGAGACTTATCAGCCGCCATTGCAACAACTACCGCAGCTAGCGCATTGTCGGATGCCAGCTGGATATCAACTGCAAAGTTGGTGGGTGGCCAGTTACAGTGCCTTGAAATATGGCGAAATGAGTTTGGTTGAAGATGATGCCGATGGTTTGAATGTGCTCGAGGGCCGATACGACGATGCCCCTGAAACTAGCCCAGTGGGGCTCACCAGCGAGTTATTCGAGCAAGCGCCAGTGCTAGGAACCATTCATGGTTTTCCGAAAGGCGCTGGCCCGGGTACCTTTTTACACCATTTACTAGAAACAGCTGCCGATGAGGGTTTTGCCACGGTAGCGGCATCGACTGAGTTAGGTGAACAGCTGGCAGAACAAGCGAGTTTAGTTGAAACTTGGGCAGAAGAAGCCGACATGCTGGCCCATTGGTTGGTAAACTATCTGAAGACGCCGTTTAAGGTAGGCGAGCATCAGCTTCGCTTAGCTGATTTAACAAACTATCAGGCTGAGCCTGAGTTTTGGTTTGAGGCTCGCAGTGTGTCGGCACAGAGTATTGACCATTTGGTGCGTAAGTACGTGCTAGTAGGGCATCAACGTCCGCTGTTATTACCGGCAAAATTGAATGGCATGCTAAAAGGCTTTATTGACTTAGTATTTGAATTTGATGGTAAATATTATGTCGCTGATTATAAGTCAAATTACCTTGGGGCGAATGCGGAAGCTTATACTCAAACGGCTATGCGGGATAAAATTTTAGCCAGCAGATACGATTTGCAGTACGTTATTTATACCTTGGCCCTGCATAAACTGTTACAAGCACGATTAGGTGATGCCTATGACTACGATACTCATGTGGGTGGCGCTGTTTATCTGTTTATGCGGGGGTATGAAACCGACCATGGTGGGGCGTTTTACGACCGTCCACCGCGCGCCTTAATTCTTGAGTTAGAAGCCTTATTTATGGGCACCACAATGAGCACAGCGGAGGTGACTCATGGCAAATAGCCCGATGAAATTATCTGTCGTTGAGATTCTTGAGCCAATGCATGAACAGGGTTGGATTCGTTCAATCGACTTAGCGCTGGCCAAGTATTTAGATCAGCTAGCCGGCCCTGATGAAGAAATTTTGGTGTTATTCGGCGCATTAGTAAGTCATCAACTGGGGCGAGGCCATCCTTGTTTAGATTTGCATGGCTTACTCTATGACCCTGAAACTACCTTAGCGTTGCCACCTGAACACGCCAGTGCGCTGGCTAGAGAGGACTGCATGCGGCCAGCAATGCTGGTGTGTTTGTACTTTCGAGATTACGGCAGCATTCCGATGCGTAGTAAATTGCTGCAGGTGTTACCAGAAGACCCCGCCGCACCGATCGGGAGTTCGAATAGCCCGTTAGTGTTAGCGCCGAACGGAAGGCTCTATTTACGTCGCTATTGGAACTATGAGCTAAGCATCAAAAATGATTTGCGACAACGTATGCGGCAGCAGCCGTCGGTGGATAGCGCTGCCCTCAAGCAGGTGCTGGATGAGTTATTTGGGCCGTTCACTGCAGCGGACGAGTATAGTTGGCAGCGTTTGGCTTGTGCGTTAGCCATGCGTAGCTGTTTTACGATTGTTACCGGCGGGCCCGGTACCGGTAAAACCTATACGGTAGTACGTCTACTTGCTACCTTACAACGTTTGCGGGAGCAGCAACAACCGCTGCGCGTGCGTCTCGCAGCGCCCACGGGGAAAGCGGCCGCACGAATGAGCGAAGCTATTAGCACCGAGCTAAACAATCTTAATTGCAGTGATGGCTTGAAGGCAGAGATCACTACCGAGGCCGTTACTTTGCATCGTTTGTTAGGCTCGCTCCCGCAGCAGCGTGGCTTCAAACATAATCACAGCCACCCGTTAGCTGCTGATGTGTTGATCATTGATGAAGCCTCAATGGTTGATATTGAAATGATGGCTGCGGTGGTTGATGCCTTACCCGCCCATGCCAGGTTGATTTTGCTCGGCGATAAAGACCAGCTGGCTAGTGTTGAAGCTGGCGCTGTGCTGGGACAGCTGTGTTGCGAGGCTGAGCATGGACACTATAGTGAAGCTACCGCCAATTGGCTGAATGAGACCTCAGAGCAACCGTTGCCGGCGGATAAATTGGATCCGCAAGGAGAACAATGGCCTTACTTACAACATACGGCAATGTTTCATGTGAGCCGTCGTTTTGACCCCAACAAAGGCATTGGCAAATTAGCCAACGAGGTTAATCAGCAACAGGTGGGGTGGTTAAATGATTGGATGCACGGCCAAGAGCAAGCAGCTGCGCAACAGCAGCAGTTAGATAATATTGAGCTGTTGGTGGTTGAGACCGTTCGCGACACTGCGTTTAAAGAGCTGGTACTAGAAGGCCTGAGCGGTTTATCAGAGCTGTTGCAACAGCGCCCCGCACCTAGTGCCACCGATGTCGAATTTGATGACTGGGCGCGAACCGTTCTAACCCAGTTAGGGCAATTTCAATTGTTAGCAGCTACGCGGGTTGGCGAGTGGGGCCTGCAGGGCTTGAACGAGCAAGTGATTCGCTGGTTGCACGGTGATTTAGAGCATGTGGATGGCTGGTTTTACGGCCGCCCAGTGATGATAACGCAAAACGATTACAGCATGAATCTGCGTAACGGTGATATGGGTATCGTGCTGCAGCGGCGACCCGATGAGCCGCTGCGAGTGGTATTTTGGGGCGCCGACCAGGGAATACGTTGGATTGTGCCTAGTCGTTTGAGTTTTGTTGAAACCGCATACGCCATGACGATCCATAAGTCGCAAGGCTCGGAGTTTGCGCATACCGTGGTGGTGCTGCCAGACCGTGATATGCCGGTGTTAAGCAAAGAACTCCTTTATACTGGAATCACGCGGGGTAAAACTCGAGTGAGTTTGGTTTGCGCTAATCCTAGGGTCATTATACAAGCGGTAAAACGTAAAATTTCCCGCATTGGAGGGCTATAGCTATGGCCGCGATTATGATTTCTCAACGCGTATCGATCCCGGAACAAGAGCTTGAATGGCAGTTTGTACGCTCGAGTGGAGCCGGTGGGCAGCATGTCAATAAAGTCTCCACGGCAGCCCAACTGATTTTTGATATTCAGGCCTCGTCGTTACCTGATTTTTATAAACAGCGGCTATTGGCGAAAAGCGACCACCGTATTACTCAAAGTGGCAAAATCATCATCAAGTGCCAAGCGTCACGCAGTCAGCAAGCGAATCGTGAAGAGGCCTTGCAGCAATTTATTGACTTGGTTGCGAGCGTCAATGTGATCCGCAAAAAGCGGATTGCCACTAAGCCAACCAAGGCCAGTCAACAGCGCCGTGTAGCCAAAAAGAAACAGCGCGGTGACATTAAAAGTTTACGCAGAAAGCCGGCGGACTAAATACTTTGTGACTTTTTTGTGATTGCGTGGTGGTTGCTTTCGGGTAATACTGAAGCACAATAATTAAACAAGCGTTTGATTAATAATCAACGCGCCATAACAACCACAGAACAAAAGGTACACCTATGTACACACCTAAATTCAAACGGTCGCTGCTGGCGACTTTAGTGCTTAGTAGCTCGTTAGCTCTTGCGGCATGTGGTGATAGCGAACCGGATACGCCGCCTGAACCAGAAACGCCACCCCCAGCACCCAGCGGGTTAGTGGCATTTGCGCCGAATGGCCAGCTCGATGCTAAAATTCAATGGACTGATTACGGCGTACCTTATGTAAGCGCTGACAATATGGAAAGCTTAGGCTATGGCGTAGGTTATGCTTTCGCTCAAGATAATATCTGTATTTTAGCCGACCAAGTGGTGAAATTTAATTCTCAACGTGGCTATTACCACGGCCCTGATGCGGTGCCAGGCTCAGGCGATTCAGAAAACATTTTGACAGATTTTGGCTTTTTAACGTTGGGTATTCGCGAAAATGCAGAAGTTGGCTTTGAGCAAATTAGCGAAGAAACCCAAGCACTGATCACCGGTTATGCCGCCGGCTACAACCGCTATTTGGCTGATACAGGGGTAGCTAATATCGACCCCGCGTGCGCAAATGCGCCATGGGTGCAGCCGATCACGCCGATTGATTTAATGACTTATGCGCAGGGTGTGGCCTTGTTACCGGGCGCCGCTAATTTCACCGGGCCGTTATTTTTAGCCGTACCTAGTAATCAAAGTATTGTCACTGATGCTGCCACAGGCGAGCCGGTGCCATTGAATTTTGATCCGCAGTCGGTAGGTATTCCAGATACTAACCCAACTGAAGCAGGTTCCAACGGCTGGGCCATCGGCAAAGATCTCAGTGCCTCGGGGCAAGGGATGCTGATTGCTAATCCTCATTTTCCTCACTCGGGGAACCAACGTTTTTGGCAGTTTGGTATTGAAGTTCCGGGCCACTTAAAAGTGGTTGGTGGTTCGCTCTCGGGGATGCCAGGTATTATCAACATCGGCTTTAACGAGGATGTAGCTTGGACCCATACGTTTTCTACAGCATCACGCTTTACCATCCATCGCTTAACCCTGGATACCAATGACAGCACAGGTACGACTTATCTGTTAGACGGTGAACCGGTGAAAATGACCACCAAAACTCACCAAATTCGCGTTGCTAATGGCCCTGATAGCTACATGACGCTTAGAAAAACCAGTTATTACAGCGAATTTGGCCCACTAATTATTGTTCCTAATGCCTTGCCATGGGGGAATGATGCGACCGGTCAAGTAGCAGCCTATGCCTTGCATGATGCAAACCTTCCTAACTATGAACTGTTTGACCATTGGTTTGGGATGAACCGAGCTAGCAGTATTGCTGAATATAAACAAACCTTTGCTGACTTTACCGGAACGGTATTTAACAATGCGATGGCGACGGATAAAGACGGTAATGTGTTTTTCAGCGACGGCTCTTCGGTACCTAATATTGCACCAGAAGCTCTAGCTGTTTGGTCACAGCATCCGTTGTATCAGGCTTTAACCCAGCAATCGGGCTTATTTATCTTCCCCGGTGATGATAGTGCCTTTATGCCACAGGGTACCGTGCCTTTTGCGCAAGCACCGCAATTGGAGCGTACCGATTTTGTCCAAAACTCAAACGATAGTTTTTGGTTAACCAATCCAGAGGCACCGATTTCTGGGGTATCGCCATTGTGGGGTCCGGTCGGTAATCAGCAGTCGTTACGCTCGCGCTTAGGGCAAAAAATGCTAGCTGAGGGTGGTTCGGCAAATGGATTGTTTACCCGTGCGGACCTAGTGGATCGCTTGATTGGTAACCGCAACTATTTAGGTGAAGCCATTTTGACCGATCTACTGGCTTTATGTGACGCACAAACAACGGATGTGATAGCTCCGGCTTGTGGTGCTTTAGCGCAGTGGGACGGCTTAATGAATGTGGACAGCGTGGGTGCCATGGTGTTCCGTGAATTTGCTTTTGAGTTTAATCGTAACCCGCAATGGCAGGTTCCTTATAACCCAGAGCTACCGCTTACGACGCCTCATACCTTAGCTGCTAACGAGGTTGTGGTGCAGCAATTAGCCGCTGCGCAGCAACGTATTATTGGCGCTGGATTAGACATTAATGCGCCCTTGGGCAGTGTGCAGTTTGTTGAGAAAAGTCTAGCTGATGGCAGCGCTTCTGGCCTGAAGCTGCCATGGGGCGGAGCTCACAATATTGAAGGTGGCTTTAACGTATTCCGCAGCAATATGGGTAACGATGGTACGGTATTGCCGCGTCATCGCTATCCGTTATTGCCAGGATCTGACTTGAGTGCTGCCGCTGGCGGTTACCATATTACTTATGGTTCAAGCTGGATGTTCGCTTTAGAGTTTACTGATGATGGCCCGGTTGCAGAGGGTTTGTTATCTTACTCGCAAAGTTCAAACAGTGAATCAGACCACTTTATTGATCAGACCTTGCTTTACTCGAGCGAGCCACAACTTCGTCCGCTGTATTTCCATCAAGCGGATATCGACGCCCATACTGAGGTTGAATTACAGCTTACTGGCAGCAGCCAGTAAGCCGTTAGCCAGGGTTAGTCGGCAAGAAACTGAAAGCCACCTTCAAGTCGTTGAAGGTGGTCTTCAGCTCCACAAATCTGATAACGACCACTCTGCTGTTGCTCATCTAACTGTTGCCACAAACGAATACGAGCTGGCAGGGGGACCGGACGCTTGAACGACACATCAATGGCACGCACGGCTTTACCAGCGGCACGTTCAATTTCTGCTTGAGCTCGAGCTGCCATATACATCCCATGAATAATAGGTTGTTCAAAGCCAAACCAGCGCGAGACTAACGGATGTAGATGAATCGGGTTAAAGTCACCTGATAAGCGCGCGTATTGGCGCCCACTCGCTTCATTTAATTGCCATTCCGACAAAGCTTGCCAGGGTTCACTGGGCGCTTCGGCAACTTTCTTGTCGCGAGACGGAGCTTTTGCTGATGATTTCGGCATCACTTGATATTCGCTGGTACAGGTGACGACCAATTGTTCGTCTTGCCAGAACTCAACGGTAAATAACGGGCGCAAACGGCGCGGCGACACTTTGGGTCCACGCGCAGGAATAGCAATGCTTGCTTTGATAATAAAGTCGGTATTTATTGCCACCGCTTGATGTTGTTCTAGAGAGTTACTCACGTGCACTAGCCCAGGTGCTGGCCAAGGGAACTGTTCACCAAGCATTTGCGCTAAGTGTACGCGCTGTGCCAAACAGTACATTAAGGTTAACGGCACCTCATTACTGAATCCGGCAAAGGCTTCGTGATAGCGCTGTAAGCGCTCATTAGTAAAACCTGGAGCTTGAAACACATCACTTATTTGAAAAGCATCTGCGGCTACATCGTCTTTTCGCGCCACGGTAAATAGTGAACGAAAAAACATGCCTGGCAAATTTGGCAGTGTGGTTGGGTGTTCCATATGCATAACGCCAAGTCCTTAAAGAAAGTCAGGGTGTATTTATACCATAAATTTGCTGGAATCAGGTTATACCTCTAGTAAATTCAAGCCGAGATCTAAAAATACTTATCAGAATGGAGCGTAAAAGTTTGACTAAGGACCTATCTTGAATCATATTTTAGTTAATTGCGAAATATAAAAGCAAGAAAGCAGCAGGAGATTCGAGATGGCTAATGTAATCGTGATAGGTGCTGGTTTAGGTGGGGTGTCCGTTGCTTTTGAGTTACGCGAAAAGCTCCCCGAGGCGACCACTATTGAGGTGATTGGTGAAGGCGCAGAGTTTAATTTTGTGCCGTCGAACCCTTGGGTAGCGCTGGGTACGCGAACGCGCGATGACGTGGTGATGCCGATTGCTAAGTACCTGACCAAGCGGGGGGTGGCCTTTTCTCCTGCTGGCGTAGCTGCTATCGATGCTGCGAATAATCAGTTAACTTTGGGTGATGGTAGCCATCGTGCTTATGATTATTTAGTGATTTGTAGTGGTCCGCGGCTGGCATTTGAAGCTGTGGAAGGTAGTGGTCCAGAGGGCTTTCCTTTAGAGGTTCGGAGGCCATTGCTGCAGTACCTGACCTTTGCAACCCGAAAGGCTTTGTGATCACTGACAAATATCAACGTTCTCCTACGTATAACAATATTTTTGCAGCCGGTGTCTGTGTTGCCTTGGCCCCTATTGAAACCACACCAGTGCCGGTTGGGGCGCCCAAAACTGGCCTCATGATTGAATCAATGACGACCGCTATTGTGCATAATATTTGTGCGCTAGTAGAGGGTAAACAGGTGGACTCAATTCCTACGCTGAGTGCTTTGTGCTTGGCAGATATGGGGAATACCGGTGCGGCATTTTTGGCAGTACCGCAAAATCCACCACGTAATCGTAATTGGACGGGCTCAGGTAAATGGGTTCATTTAGCCAAAATAGCCTTTGAAAAATACTTTATGTTTAAAGTTAAACGAGGTACTAGTGAGCCGGTATATGAGCGAATTGCACTTAAGTTTATGGGTGTAGAGCGGTTAAAAGATAAATAAACAATGGCCGCTTAATAGCGGCCATTGTCGTCTTTTTTCTTACCGTTATCGTCTTTCTTTTTCTCTTTATCTTTGAGCAGCGCTTCACGCTCGGTGGTGCGTTGCTCTTTTAGAGCTTCTTTTTCTGCTTTCATTTTTTCACGTAGGGCTTCGCGTTTGGCTTTAAGTTCTTCGCGTGCCTGTTCTGCCGTTTGTTTGCTTTGTTCTTTGGCTTGTTCGCTACTTTGTCCATGAGCTGGTTGAGCCAACAGAACTAAGCTAGCCGCAGCTAAGATCATCATCAGAATATGTCGCATAAGTATTCTCCGCTAAGTTGAGGTCAATGCCATAACAACCAGAAAAGCATTCTAGCATATAAGTTAAGCGGATTAAGCTTGACTATACAATGTAGCATAGTAACTTTTTGCTTTATCTTTACAGGGTGGATTGCATGCGTCATGGTATGACGCATATTGGCGGTAAGCTACAAAAGTAAAAAAACAATAAGTAGTTGAGACAAGGAGTATGTCTGTGCAGAGAGTGATGCGATATTTGATGTTGTTGCGGCATATTCCGCGGCAGCCTCAAAAGATAGATGTGAGTTCGCTATGTGATAAGCTCGTCACGCATGGGATTGATGTCAGCGTTCGCACCGTGCAACGCAATTTAGTTGAGTTGTCAGAAGTTTTCCCGCTAGTTGCAGATGAACGTTCACGACCGTATGGATGGAGTATTGTGCAAGATGCGCCTTTATTGCCGCTGTTGTCTATTCCGTCTGATGGTAAAAGCAATTTTGCGGTGCAGACCGTCAAACTAAAATGTCAGCCATGTTTACGACATTTTCTGAAATCGCAGCCGTTGTTGCCGAATCAGAAAATCGAAGAAAATGGTGAGTCAATTTTGTTAACGGCGCAGTTGCCTCTTTCAAAAGAGTTAATCAGTTGGGTCTTAAGTTGTGGTCCCTATGCAGAGGTACTGGAGCCTAGACAACTGCGTGTTGAGATAGCCAAGCAGCTGCGAAAAATGGTTGAGATCTATCCGCACTCCTAGCGCGCATTACCAACTTCCTTCCAAACGTAATAAAGCTTCTTTTTTATCTAGGCCGCCAGCGTAACCCGTAAGGGTTCCGTTGGCACCGATCACCCGATGACATGGAATTACTATCGCAATGGGGTTACGGCTATTCGCCATGCCGACAGCTCGTACCGCTTTGGGCTTGGCGATACTGTTGGCGATGGTTTGATAGCTGACGGTAGTGCCATAGGGAATGGTACACAGAGCTTGCCACACTTGTTGCTGAAACTCAGTGCCAGCCGCAGCTAACGGTAGGTCAAACTGGGTTAATTGTCCGGCAAAATAGGCCTCTAGTTGCTTTGCCGCTTGTTCGGTGAGGGCACTGGGTGCGGCTAAAGCATCGGGTTCAGCAACAAAATCAATAGCGGTTATGGCTTCTCTAACACCCTTGATGTTGCGCTCATTCAAGTCTCTACGGCTGGTAATGATAAGCGGCCCCAGTGGACTCACGATGGCTTGCTGAAAAATCATTAAAAACCTCGTCGTGTTTTAGTTACCAAATAGCATCTCGATTTCAAAGCCAACTAGCCAGCGTGGTTGTCGTGTTTCGGTAACAACTTCGCGCGGCCAATGGACACCTACCCAAGTTTGAAAATACAGCCAATCGCGTGAGTAGCGACTACGATGGATGGCGCGTAGCCCGACATCTTGCAGTGGAACTTGATGTCCGGTTTCGCCATACCACCAAATTTCAGCACCGATGGCGCGCTCGTGATGGTACATGTAATAGATTTTTTCTGACGCATGCCAACGTACGCCTTCAGTGCGTTCGGCAAAGGTGCCGCGTACCCACGCCTTGTTGAACCATGGGTCTGTGAGCGCGGTATCAACAGTGACGGTTTGTGCTACGCCAAAACCATCACTATCGCGCCAAAAAGCAACGGATTGCAGTCGGTATTCGGTATTTTCATCGGCAATGGTTTCGTAACGATAGCGAGCTCTTACGTAAGGATCTAGATTAATTCCGCCGCGGATACCAGCGCCAAAAGATAAGCTGTGATGGTCTTCAATATAGGGATCAAAGCCAAGCCCAAGCATCCATTCTTCGTCGGCTTGGTCACGCCGAATCACCGAGGGGCGTGTTTGTTGGGTATCGTTAATAAAATCATCGAAGTCACCACGTCCGATAATGGCAGAAAAACGACGTTTGGCATGAGGGAAAACCACTTTAGCGCGAAAACTAGAATCAATCGAAAAGCCATCGTATTCATCCCACTCTGGGGTTAGCGTCAGGCTACCACTGGCGGTGTTGTAATCTGCTGGGTTGATTTCATCGGTAAAAAACGAGTCTAGCCAACGCGCGGAAGCGTTGACTGAGTAGGTTAAACCTTCGCGAAATTTATCAACCAAGGCTGGGTCGTCGGCTTGCTCGGTCTGCTCGGCTTGTTCTGTTTGCTCCACCTGTTTGGCTTGCTCTGCTGGTTGCGCAGCTGTGCTTGAGCACCCCAGCCCAACACTGCACAGCAAACTAAAAAAAAGGCATCGCCCCAGCCGTCGCATGTATCTTCTCCAGCTAATAGATGCCTTTGAAGATACAAGGATTATGGTAACGATGCCAGCGTCTTCATTAAATACTTACACGTTTATATTGACGGTATTGCGGGGTCCAGAAATTGGCATCAATTTTCTGCTGCAGTTGCTCGTCGCTGATCTCTAAGGCTAAGCCTTGCGCTTGGGCCACTTTAGCAACCGCAAAAGCTATTGCCTTGCTTAACTCGGCAATGGCAGTTAAGCCAGGTAATAGGCAATCACCCTCGCCGGTAACCCTTGGTGAATGAGCTGCCAGCGTATTACTGGCGGCCATTAACATCTCATCACTGATGATGCGAGCTTTCACCGCCAACACACCGAGACCAATCCCCGGGAAAATATAGCTGTTGTTACACTGCGCAATAGGATATTGCTTACCTTTGTAAGTAACGGGCTCAAACGGGCTACCGGTGGCAATAATAGCTTGTCCGTCAGTCCATTCAATGACATGGGCTGGATGTGCCTCGATCTGCCGGGATGGATTAGACAGCGGAAAAATAATTGGCTGCTCAGTGTATTGCTGCATGGCACGAATCACCTGCTCAGTAAACAGCCCCGGTTGACCCGATACGCCAATCAAAATGCCAGGTTGGGCACAATGCATCACATCCAACAAGGAGGCGTAATCACCGCTATGTTGCCAGTCTTGTAATTGGTTAAGCGGCTGCGCTAGGGCCTGCTGAAAGTCGCGTAAATCGGCCATACCTTCGGTTAATAGACCAAACCGGTCGACCATAAAGATTTGCTGGCGCGCTTGGGCATCAGTGAGGCCTTCGGCAACCATTTGCTGAATGATTTGCTCAGCGATACCACACCCGGCAGAACCCGCACCCACAAAGGCCACTTTTTGATCACGTAGGCGCACGTTTTTAGCTTTACAGGCCGCCAACAAAGTACCAACAGTGACCGCCGCCGTACCCTGAATATCGTCGTTAAAGCAGCAGACTTCGTTGCGGTACTTACGCAAAATAGGCATAGCATTGGGCTGGGCAAAATCTTCAAACTGGATCATGGCTTCAGGCCAACGTCGTTTCACGGCATGCATGAAGCGCTCTATAAAAGCGTCGTAGTCAGCTTGGTCAATACGCTTATGCCGAGCGCCCATGTACATAGGATCGTTTAGGAGCTTTTCGTTGTTGGTACCCACATCTAAACAAACTGGCAAGGTATAGGCCGGGCTGATACCACCACAGGCGGTGTACAAACTTAATTTACCAATGGGAATACCCATGCCGCCAATGCCTTGGTCACCTAAGCCGAGAATCCGCTCGCCATCGGTAACGACAATCACCTTAACTTTACGTTTGGTGGCATTGCGTAAAATGTCGTCCATTTGATCTTGTTCTTCGTAAGAGATAAATAATCCGCGCGAAGAACGATAAATATCAGAGAATTGTTCACACGCATCACCTACAGTAGGGGTGTAGATAATCGGCATCATCTCTTCGAGATTATCGGTGAGCAAGCGGTAGAAAAGAGTTTCGTTGTTATCTTGAATGGCCCGCAAATAAATATGTTTGTTGATGGCAGTATCAAAACTTGAATACTGCAGGTAACAACGCTTTACTTGTTCTTCAATCGTTTCGTATCGTGGCGGCAGTAGCCCGGTTAGATTAAAGGCGGCACGCTCGTCGCGTGTAAAAGCACTCCCCTTGTTGAGCAATGGGGTTTCTAACAGGTTGGGGCCTGCATAGGGAATATACAACGGATTCTTCATGAATCATTCTCCTTGCACGAAGGGGTATTAGTTACGACGCACTATTATTGCAGAAAAATAGGAGTACGGCATGGCAAATCCAGCAATTGATATAAAACTTCAGTTAATCGAGAACTACAAGTTTGAAATTGACTTCGGTGAGTTTGGGCAGATGGTAACGGATGAGCATGAGCCCGTTGGGCATGGTGAGGGCCCAGGTCCAAGTCAGTTGTTAGCCACTGCTGTGGCGAACTGTCTAGCGGCGAGTTTAATGTTTGCTATTCGCAAGTTTAAAGGTGACCCAGGCCAAGTTTGGGCGCGTGTAAGTGGCGATCCAGAACGAGTTGATGGTCGTTGGCGCATCACTAACTTAGCGGTAGAGCTACATTTGGGGCAACCAGCTGCCAGTATCGACAAACTGGAGCGGGTGCTGGAACAGTTTGAAGATTTCTGTGTGGTTACTCAAAGCGTACGCAGTGGTATTGATGTTGCAGTCACTGTGTTAGACAGCGATGGTCAAGTTCTTAACACTTAATCACGCCTGTGGGCAACCGTTAAGGAAAAATACGGTTGCCCTGATTCAATAAAATCCAACTGGTGAGAATGTATTTATCATTAGAAACAGGCACAGTGCCGCGGTGGGTATGTGTAAAGTATCCGGGGGCTATCACCATCCGTCCCTGTTTGGGTTGGATAGAGCGTTGCTGGTAATAAAAATCGGTGCTTCCGCCTTGTTCTACATCATTCAAATAAAACATGAATAACAAGGTGCGATGCAGCGCTTCGGTACTGTTCTTTTCTGGAAAAACCTCACAATGCCAGTAATTATAATTGCCGCGCCCTTGCGCGTACTTTTGCGCTTGAATTGGGCCTAGTCGATACAGCAACTGCATAAAGGCCAACTCTTGTCCGGCCGCAACTTCATTAAAATTTTCGTGGGTTAGATGAACCGGTTCACCGGTGTTAGGGTGGCGAACTTGGAGACCTACCGGCGCAATCAACGCAAAGTGATATTTTTTGAAATACTCAAGCGCATAACGAGTCGTGACATCACAGATGGTGGCCAGTGGTGCGGCGTACTCTTGATGTTGGTTAAGATAGAGGTCTTCACTGATTTTCTTGTTGGTATCCACCCCACCGCCAGTGCGACCGGTCGTGAGGTGCGGGCTCTGCTCAAAAGTGTCAATAAAGTTTTGGCAAAACTCAGCAGATAGCGCGTTATCATACACTTCAATAAAATCAGTCGTCACAGCATGCTCCAGCAGTAATAGTGTGGATGCCTACCTATGTGGGTAGTCCATAAATGGCTCATAGCCAGCTTTTTGAATGGCTTGAGCTTAGCAGGATGCGCTGCGGCTGTTAATCCCAATGATTAAATTGCTTACCGTAGCAAACGGGGGAGCTTGGTTCATCGCTAGCTGCTGCATCTTCGGCATGTAAACGCTGAATTAGCTCATGTTGCAACACCGGCAGGTGGGATTGCTGCAGGTCTTTAACAGCACTGAGCAAAGTAATAGGCCCTTGCCGAATCATGCGCATGAGTTCCAATAAGGGTTGATCTAACTCTGCTAACTCGGCTTGATAAGCGGGTACGAATTCAGCATAACTCAATTCACCGCGATGATATTGCTGTCGTAGCTTGGTTGAGGGGCAAACTGCCTGACACCAAAGATCAATCTGAGCTTTAGTTTTGCTAAGGCCCCGTGGCCAAAGTCGATCAGCTAACACTCGTTTACCATCGTCGCTCTGAGCCGCGTCATACACTCTTTTTAACTTTATAGCGTCATTAATCTGCAATCTTGTCACCCGTTTGTCACAAAAAGTCATTAAAATGTTAATCGTTCTGGGTTATAGTACAAGACCCTACACTCTAGGCTTACACAACAACAAGAGATTAGACTATGAAACGTCACAATATTGCTCTTGCACTTACGGCGCTTTTGGCCAGTAGCGCAGCTAGTGCAGACATTATCATTTCTGAATATATCGAAGGTTCTTCGAACAATAAAGCGATTGAACTCTTTAATACCACCGATGCCGCAGTTGACTTAAGTCAGTACACTTTGCAACGTTTTTCTAATGGCGGCCTCGAACCGGCAAACATTGCGTTAAGCGGTAGCCTTGCAGCTAAATCAACTTATGTACTAGTGCATTCATCAGCCAACGCTACGTTGAAAGGTTATGCTGATATTGAAACTTCAGCCATTAGCCACAACGGTGATGACGGTTGGGCGTTGGTTAAAGGCGACGTGATTGTTGATAGCTTCGGCAAATTAGGTGAAGACCCAGGCACAGCGTGGGAAAGCGGTGACGTTAGTACAGTAAATATGACCTTGCGCCGTAAAGATGCGGTGATGACTGGTGATAGCAACTTTGAAGATGCCTTTGACCCAGCGGTCGAATGGGATGCCTTTGCTCAGGATACTTTTGACGGTTTAGGTTCGCACGCTGGTTATGCTGGTAGCGATCCAGAGCCAGAGCCGGAGCCAGAACCAGAACCAACTGAGTTTGGTGTGTGTGGCGACAGCGCCCACCGTATTTCAGCTATTCAAGGCAACGCTTTATCTGAAGCTACTGGTGCCTCACCTTTAGTGGGCCAAATTGTTATCGTAGAAGCGGTTGTGACTGGTGTGTATAAGTCAGGCGAGCGTCCGTTAAACGGTTTCTTCTTGCAAGAAGAAGATGCTCATCAAGACGATGATCCAAACAGCTCAGAAGGTATTTTCGTTTATTCACCAACCGATACTTATGCTCCAGTTGCGGGTCAATTAGTACGGATACAAGGTGAAGTAGCTGAATACTTTAATGGCACTCAATTATCAAACATCAGCAACATGGTTGTTTGTGCTGAAGGCCAAAATGTGACTCCAGCTGCATTAGAACTGCCACTTACTTCACGCGACGAATTTGAGCGTTTTGAAGGTATGTTGGTACAAGTGCAACACCCAGTAGTAGTGACTGGTACCGACCAATTAGGCCAGTACGGTGAATTTAAAGTGGCCGATGAGCGCCTTATGACACCTACTGAAATTGCCGCACCTGGTGAACCAGCTAAAGCGGTCGCTGCTGCCAAAGCTGCGCGTGTGTTCCGCATTGATGACGCTCGCAGCGTAACTAATGCTACCGACGTGCCTTTCCCTCCAGGCGGTTTAAGTGCCGATAACACCTTGCGTTTAGGTACAGAAATCACCAATCCACAAGGTATCATGCACTACTCGTTTGACGAGTATCGTTTGTTACCAACTCAAGATTTACAATTTGTTGATGTCAACCCACGTACTACTGCTCCGGCAGCAGCAGAAATGGGTGACGTGCGCGTGGCTGTCTTCAACCTGTTGAACTTGTTTAACGGTGACGGCCAAGGCGGTGGCTTCCCGACCGAGCGTGGCGCGAACAATATTCTTGAATACGATCGTCAATTACCTAAAGCAGTTGCTGCCATCCTGGGCTTACAAGCCGATGTGGTTGGTTTAATTGAGTTAGAAAATGACGGTAATGGTGAAAACAGCATGTTGGTGCAGTTAGTTGCAGCACTTAACGACGCTGGTGACTCTGAGTGGGCCTTCGTTAACGTTGGCGGCTCAGGTATTATCGGTGGCGATGCTATTACTAACGCTATTATTTACCGTACAGACCGTGTTGCTGAAACCGGTACTGGCGTATTCACCACCCAGGTACCGTTTGATTACGGTAGCCGTCCTCCAGTAGCACAAACCTTTAAAGACTTAGTGAACGAAGATGAATTTACTTTCGTAGTAGCGCACTTACGCTCTAAAGGAAGCTGTAGCAGCAGCGCTGCTGATGGTGACAAAGACACTGGCGATGGCCAAGGTTGCTGGAATGCGACTCGCGTAGCGGCAGTAGAGAAGTTACAAGAGTGGTTAGCAGGTCACCCAACTGGACGTACTGACGAAGACGTTATCGTGATGGGCGACATGAATGCTTACACCATGGAAGACCCAATCACTGCAATGGTTGAAGGTGGCTTTACTAACCTGAAGGCAGCCTTTGCAGAAGAAGGTCAAGCTACTCATACTTACTGGTATCGTGATGAGTCAGGTAGTCTAGACCACGCGTTCGGTTCAGAAGCTATGACTGCGAAAGTTGTTGCAGCTCAAGCTTGGCACATCAATGCTGACGAACCTAAGGTATTCGACTACAACCTTGAGTACAAAGATATCCCATTAGATACTCAATACTATAACGAAGACCCGTATCGTAGCTCTGACCACGATCCAGTTATCGTTGCCTTTACCACGGTTGAGTCTAACCCAGATGACGATGGCGGTACTGACCCAGACATAGAAGATCCAGGTGCGGAAACGCCAGAAGAAGAGCATGTGAACATCGATCATGCTACTACTAGCAGCTCGTTCCCACTGTGGTTTGGTTTAGTTGCCCTGTTAATGGCAGGTTTCCGTCGCCGCGCCTAAGCGCTCCCACGGATTCAGTTAACGACAACTTAAAAAGGCGCCTGAGGATAACTCAGGCGCCTTTTATATTTGGGTTTACAGTAGCTTGTTAAGCAGCAACAGGGGCAGGGCTGACCGCAATGATCTCCACATGACGTACGCTCCCATTGAGCGGCCAATCAATACTTTGGCCCACGCGCAAACCTATCAGTGCACTGCCAACGGGTGCGAAAATCGAAATTCCATCCTCATGATTGGCTAGCTGCTCTGGATAACACAGCGTTTTGGAAAACTCTTTGTTCAACTCTGCAATTCTAAAAGTAACGCGCGAACCCATGGCGATGACATCGCTAGGCAAATCTTGATGCTTCACCACTTTAGCGCGAGCTAATTCGTCTTCTAGCGCTAACACTTGCTCGTTGGCGTGTGGCATTTTTTCAATATACCGTTCAATGGTGGCGACATCGGCCGCACTTAAAATAATGTCTGGTTTGTTTTGCATGATCTACTCCAACTGACAGCTTAAAAAATCTTGTTAGAAGCTAACAAGTTAAGATGTAACAGTGTCTATGTTTGTATTAATCAACTACGAAAGGGTTAAATAACTAAGCTATGAAACTATCTTGCGAATATATTACGAAAAGGACAATCGAGTTCGTGCCGGGCGCTGCTTGCGTCCGGCCAACTTAGGAAAGGTGAGCGTGGTGCTCATTATGCGAAAGTTTGATTTGAACATGTCCTAAGTATTGATTAAATACAGGCAATCGTCAATCACCTTGAGATAAACCTGTGACTGAGTCGATATTAAGGCTGCTGCGACAATCTTGGTTACATTTCATAATTGACTTTAACGCGCTAGCAGCGAATGATTGGGAAACCTATAGCTGATAATTTAGCTTTATTTAAGAAGACTTAACTAACTACATATTTAATTGATAGGCCAAGCTGGCTTATTTATTAAATATCAACTTCAACAGACCAAGAGACATGGCAGCAATATCATGAAAAAAACACTTATTGCGTTAGCATTGTTAAGTGCTCCGGCGCTAGCTGACGAAGGCATGTGGATGCCGCAACAACTACCTGACATCGCTAAGCAGTTAAAAGCAGCTGGCTTAAAACTAGATCCTAAAGAGTTGACGCAGCTGACTGAGTTCCCGATGGGAGCTATCGTAAGTTTGGGGGGATGTTCAGCATCTTTTGTAAGCCCGCAGGGATTAGTGGCGACTAACCATCACTGTGTTTATAACAGCATTGCTTACAACTCAACTCCAGAAAACGATCTTCTTGCCAATGGTTTCTTAGCTAAAACTCTTAGTGACGAAGTAGCGGCAGCTCCTGGTAGCCGTATTTATGTGACCAAAGCTGTTGATAATGTTACTGATAAGATCATTGATAAAGCTACGGCTAAGCTTACTGGTCAAGCTCGTATTAATGCCATTGAGGCCAACCAAAAAGCTTTAGTAGCAGCCTGTGAAGCTGACGAAGGACACCGCTGTACGGTCGCTTCTTACTACGGTGGTTTAGAGTTTTATCTCATTAAGCAATTAGAAATTAAAGATGTACGCTTAGTTCATGCTCCAGCCGAAGGGGTGGGCAAATTTGGTGGCGATACTGACAACTGGATGTGGCCGCGCCACACTGGTGATTACAGCTTCTATCGTGCTTATGTTAGCCCTGAAGGTAAATCAGCTGAATATTCAGAAGATAACGTGCCTTATCAGCCAGAATTTCATATCAAGTTAGCTAAAAAGCCACTGCAAGAAGGTGACTTCGTGATGGCATTGGGCTATCCAGGCCGCACTAACCGTCATCGTCTGCCATCTGAAGTGCTAGATACCTTTGAATGGAGCTACCCGAATACGGTTAGTCGCTTTAAAGAAACGTTAGACATCATTGCTGAGCAAACTGCGGACAACAAAGACGCTGAACTGAAATACGCAAGCCGTGTGGCGGGTTTGAATAACTACATGAAGAACCGTCAAGGCATGCTCGATAGCTATGCAGAAAGCGATTTATTAGAGCGCAAGCAAGCTGAGCATACAGCGTTAAAAGAGTGGGTTAATAGCAATAAGAAGAATCGTGCTGCTTATGCCGCTGATTTAGAGGCCATTGAAGCTCTTTTGAAAAAGGCCCAGGACGAAGGTCGCAAGAGTTATACGTTAGATGTGGCTACACCACGTTTATTGGGTATGGCCAAAGCTCTGTATCGTTTGAGTAACGAGCAAACCAAGCCTAATGCGGAACGTAAAGCCGGATTCCAAGAGCGTGATTTACCACGCTACCGTGCCTTCGTTGCAGGCTTAGATCGTAGTTTTGATGTGAGCGTTGAAAAAGCCTTAGATAAGCACTTTTTAGCACGTTACGTTGCGCTACCTAAGACCGAGCGCGATGCTCAGTTTGATGCCGCTATGGGCATTACTGATAATATGAGCACCAACGATTTACATGCCTTAATCGACAGCTGGTATGCCAGTACCTTGTTTACTGATGGTAAGGCTCGGGCTGCCTTGTTAGAGCAAAGTCCTGAGCAGTTTGCGCAGAGCTCTGATCCTTTCATTAAAGCGGCTGTAGCTATGTGGGATTACGACCGTGAGCAAGAAGCAGAAGCCGAAGAGCACGCAGGTAAGGTTCAGCAAGCTTACGCAAACTACATGAAAGCAAAAATCGCCTTTATGAAGGCGCAAGGTAAAGCTGTTTATCCAGATGCGAACAGCACCTTGCGGGTCACCTACGGTAATGTGACAGGACGTGACCATGGAACTCATGATGGTACTGCGTGGACTGCCTTCACTACCTTACGTGGGATTGCCGATAAAGCTACTGGTGAGGGCGAGTTTAATGCGCCACAAGCGCAATTAGACAAGATCAAGGCAAAAGACTACGGTGATTACTATGTTAAGAGCTTAGACTCGGTACCGGTGAATTACCTAGCAACCCTTGATATTACTGGCGGTAACTCAGGCTCTGCGGTATTAAACGATAAAGCAGAATTAGTTGGTCTCGCCTTTGATGGAACGCTTGATTCGATTATTTCTGATTGGGATTTCAATCTAGACAATACTCGCTCTATTCAAGTGGATTCTCGCTTCATGCTTTGGCAAATGGAAAAAGTAGACGGCGCAGATGAACTATTGCGTGAGCTTGGGGTGAAATAATCACCTTGTTATAGCTAATAAAAACGGGCCTTTCTGGCCCGTTTTTTTATCCCCCATAAGGGTTTAATGAGTTAACAGTTGTAGTGCTTGTTCATTCACTGAGGTGGCTTGGTTATTCAGTACTACCACGCCTTTAGAACCATCTAGATAAAAGCCCACAAAACTACTAAAGCCACCAGTTTGGCCATTGTGCCAAGCATAAGGGCGCTGTTCGTCGTCGTAACTTATCATCCACCCTAGTGCTTGCGCACAACAGCTACTTTGCTGCAGGCGTGGTTGTAGTAAGTTCATTACGATAGGGTCTTGGTTGGCAGATTTAGCCATTAAAAATTGCACATAGCGGCTCATGTCTTCGACCGTTGCCAGTACTGCTCCGGCCCCAGCTAAGCTCTGGAAAGTCCAGTGCGGTACTACCTGGCCCAAGCTATTATGGCCCTGCGCTAGGTTTAACGCGGGTGGGCTATCGGCTAAGGCTAATTGAGCGTGAGTCATGCCAGCTGGGGTAAATAAGACTTGCTTAAGCAAGACAGCTAAGCTGGTTTGTTGCCGCTTCGCAATAGCTTCGGCCAGCACACCATAAGCAAAGTTCGAATAGAGATGGCTGCCATCCGTGAGTTCTACCTCAGCTAAAGCTTCGGTTAATTCAGTCAGACCGTAGTGGGCATATGGATTGGTTGCCGCAGCACCATCAAAAAGATTCGCTGGCAGCCTTGGCAAGCCGCTGGTGTGGGTTGCCAGTTGTTCTAGCGTGATAGTACTGGGTGCTTGGCTAAAAATACTCTGTAATTTGGTCTTAGCTTGTACGCTATCGCTAGCAATGGCATCTGCCAATAAGTAGCTCACCATGGTTTTGCTCACCGAGCCTATTTCGTACAAGGTGGTCGCGTTGTGATTGCCGTAGAAAGTAGGTTTGAAGCCACTAGCGGTGACGATAGCAGCAGCTCCGCCTTGCTCTCCAAAACTTGGTTGCTGATAATCTTGATTGTTGGCAGCCACATTTTTTAGGAGGGTAAGCGGTAAGGTCGCACCCTGTTTAAATTCGCCTTGGTAACCACCACGAATGGCGCTACCGCGATAACTAGCTTGCAGCATTGGCGAGTTGAATTGTAGGGCCTCATCACTGATCTGTAAATTGCTGACGGGGATACCATAACTTTGCTGGCGCGGACTATCTAAGGTAGCGAGATAACCTTCAGCGAGCACTGCAACATGAAGCACCAACGGCAGTTGCGTCTCCTCATCAATCGCGAGATTGCCCCGATAGGCACCTTCAAAGTTCAAGCGATTGATAGCATCACCGGTTAGCTTATAAAAGGTGATGTCGTAATTTCGGCCTTGTTTAAATTGCCCGCTAAGGTTGCCATTCACAAGGTTGCCGGTAAAACTCAGGCTGGCACGGTCATCAGCAAAACTGACACTGGTAGCGGATAGGTTGGTGCGAGTAGGCTTAATATCAAACGCACCTTGGTTAGGACTATCGTAATATAACTGATTATCTCGTATGGTTAAGCCGAGGGTGATAGCAACTCCTGGTTGCACTTCTAATTTGGCGCGCCAGATACCATCAAGGTTGTTTGCTTGGGCGGGAGTACTCGCAGCAACCAACAGCGCCACAGCAATGAAAACTTGCAGCAGTTTACGCATAACACAGACTCTTTAGTTATTGTTAGAAAGTGAGTGTGATAGTTTATCCTAATGCTGATAGCAAAAGAGTCAACTTAACAGCTAGATTAGCTAACTTTGCAGAAAAACCAATGAACTTTACTTACTTTTACGAACAGGCCGTAAAGCGGCACGGTAAACCACTAGTGCAGCAGCGATTGCCAAAGGTAGCAACTGCTGAGCAATTAGTTGCTAGGTCTGATAATGATTATCTTGCAGAAATCACGCGTTGTGTGTTTCGAGCGGGCTTTGCATGGCAAGTTATTGAGCGAAAATGGGCGGGCTTCGAGGAGGCTTTTGCCGGCTTTTTGCCGCTTTATTGGCAGCAGGTGCCGCCAGAGCGCCTCGATGCACTTGCACAAGATGAGCGTATCGTGCGCAATCCACAGAAAATCGCCACGGTACCGGTAAATGCGCGGATGTTAGTCGACATAGCGGAGCAGCATGGCAGCTTTGGTCAGTTTCTAGCAAACTGGCCGAGCGCCGAACAGCATCTGTTACTTGCATATTTGAAGCAACATGGTGCCCGTTTAGGTGGCACTGCGGCCCAGCATGTGCTCAGACGAGTGGGGTGGGATGGGTATATTCTTACTCCCGATAACCTGACCGCGTTGAAAAATCATCGGTTACTGGATGCATCGCCTTACAGTAAACGTGGCGCGGCCCAAATACAGCATTGGTTTAATCAATGGCATGAGGCTACTGGATTACCTTATAGTCATCTATCGCGAATTCTGTCGATGAGTATTGATGTGCGGGGCTAATCGTTGAAGTGAGGCCAGGGGAGTATCCACTGGCCTCGCGGTTGTTCTGCATTAACCCCTCATAGTAACAAACTCTTCAGCACTGGTTGGGTGCAGAGCGACAGTAGCATCAAAATCAGCTTTGGTTGCGCCCATTTTCATCGCCACGGCAAAGCCCTGTAAGATCTCGTCCATGCCTTCGCCAATACCATGAATACCGATGACGCGCTGCTCTTTACCTACACAGATAAGCTTAAAAGTACTGAGTGCCCGATGTGGGGTAATGGCGTTATACATAGCGGCAAATTGTGAACGATAGACAGTAATATCATCACCATGTACTTCACGCGCTTCGGCTTCAGTAAGCCCAACCGTACCAATTGGAGGGTGACTAAAGACGATGGTTGGTATTTGGCTGTAATCCATGTGGGCATCAGATAAATCAGGATTAAACAGCCGCTCCGCTAGCAGCCGCCCGGCTTTAATGGCGACAGGCGTGAGTTGGGCTTCGCCAGTAATATCACCAACGGCGTAGATACCAGGAACATTGGTATTTTGATATTTATCGGTACGAATAAAACCCTGCTCATCGGCGTTAACTCCAGCGGCAGCTAAGTTAATCTTATCGGTTGCCGGAACACGTCCGATGGCCCAAATTAAACAATCGACATCAGCTAACTGACGGCCGTCTTCGCAATGCACCGTGAGCAAACCATCGGCTTGCTTTTCAACTTTAGCGACAATACAACCCGTGTGTAATTGCAGTTGATCTTGTTGCATGCGCTCTAACAAGGCATCGGTAATATCTTTATCAAAGTAGCGCAAAGGACGATCGCCACGCACTAACAAATGAGCGTCACTTCCAAGGGCGTGTAAGACTCCGGCAATTTCAACGGCAATATAGCCAGCACCAACGACCACGGCTTTTTTAGGGCGTTCTGTTAAGGCAAAAAAGCCGTCTGAATCTATCCCATGTTCAGCGCCTTCAATGGCTGGAATAAGCGGTCTTCCGCCAACGGCGATGGTGATATGGTCTGCAGTAATACGCTCACCATTTACCTCAACGGTGTTGGCATCGACAAAGGTAGCAAAGCCTTCAATGAAGTCGACCCCATTGCTCGCAAAACCACGTTGGTAGCCGCCATGAATACGCTCGATGTAGGCTTCGCGATTAGTCACTAGGGTTTGCCAGTCAAAACCTTGCTGCTTCACATCAAAGCCATAGGCTGAGCTATATTTGAGGGCTTCGGCGATATGGGCGCCATACCACATGACTTTTTTCGGTACACAGCCTACGTTAACACAAGTGCCACCTACGGCTTTCGCTTCGATAACAGCGGCTTTAGCACCGCGAATAGCGGCACGGTTGGCTGAAGCTATGCCGCCACTGCCGGCGCCGATGGCAAGGTAATCGTAATGTCGAGTCATGCGGGTACTCCTAATTCATGCAAGATTGCTGCTTTAATGATACAAATGAATGCTATGATCGCTGAAATTGTGGCAAGGTGCAATGCAAGGCGTACAGCAATTCACTCCTTAACAAGGAATTACGTAATCTCGTGTCAGTTCAGTCGTTACCAGCAACACAAAAACTGCCCAGCTACCAATTAGTGCGTAGCAAAAAACGCCGTTCTATCGCAATCAAAGTGGTACATGGGCAGGTACAGGTGCGGGCGCCGCAGCGGGTCAGCGACGCTGAAATAAACCGCTTGGTGCAGGCGAAAGCAACCTGGATTGCTGAGCACGTTGAGCGCCAGCAACAGCAACTGCAAGGGCTAGCGCCACGCCTGTGGCAGTCGGGTGAGCGCCTGCGCTGGTTGGGGCAACCGCTGCAGCTCAAAGTAAGCCAAGCTGGGCGTAAAACCTGTGAGCGCTATGGGCGCGAATTATTTGTGACGGTAACTGCGCGCAGTAATTCGCAGCAGGAGCCCCGACGTACTGTTATCGCATGGTATCAACGACAGGCACTGCAATGGTTAGACGATTTTTTTGCACACTGGCCGGCTGAGCATGGCCTGCAGCCAAAAGGTTGGTCGGTTGGTGATTTTACCAGTAAATGGGGGCATTGTACGCGGCAGCATCAGCTACGCTTTAGTTGGCGGTTGTGGATGGCACCAGCATGGGTCGTGACCAATGTCGTGATTCATGAACTGTGCCATCTGCAAGAATTTAATCACAGCAAGGCATTCTGGCAGTTGGTGGCAAAACATTCAGCAAGCTACCAAGAAGCCGAACAATGGTTGCGCACTTACGGTAGTACGCTTATGCACAACCACTATTTAGACTACAGCGATGCTGAGTAGCACCAAGCTAGCGAGCTCCAGCGGGCAGGTGCTCTTGTAAAAACTCAGCCATCATGGTGCGTAAATGTAAGGTGGTACCAGCACCTTCGTAGATACCATGCGAGCGATTTGGATAAGCAAAATAGTCAAATTGTTTACCATGCTTAATCAGTTCATTAACGAGGCGTTCGCTGCCTTGAAAATGCACGTTGTCATCGCCGGTACCATGCACTAATAAGAGTTTTCCTTGTAAATTAGCTGCATGAGTGAGGGCGGATGTTTCACGATAGCTTGCCGCTGCCTCGGGTAGGAGACCAGAGTAACGTTCCTGATAAATAGTGTCATACAAAGTTAAATCAGGGACTGGCGCTAACGCCATCCCCAGGTGGTAGGATTCTGGGTAGCGGAATAACGCATTCAAGGTTTGCGACCCACCACCACTGTGACCCCAGATACCAACGCGGTCAGCATCAATAAAAGACCAACGTTCGAGCATCGCTTGTAAGGCATCGTGCTGATCGCGTACAGTGACTACTCCTAGTTGTTGATAAATCGAACGCCGCCACTCGTAGCCTCGCGGTGAGCGGGTTCCGCGGTTATCAATAGAAGCAACTAAGTAACCTTGTTGAGCTAAATAGTTGTGGAATAAAAAGCGTTCGCCACCCCAACTATTGCTTACGGTTTGGCCCCACGGCTCACCATAGACATAGAACAAAATTGGATATTTTTTGCTTGGATCAAAATCTGCCGGCTTGATTAAGAAGCCATCGAGCAGCAAGCCATCTTGGGCGGCAACTTGAAAGAACTCAAAGTCACCGCGCTGCAGTTGGTCGAAGTTTTGCTGAGCGCTCTGATTGTCTTTGATAATACGCAGCGATTGGTGTTCAGGCAGCTTGATCATATCCACGACCGGCATGGTGTCGATATCTGAAAAAGTGTGCACCGCGTAGTTCGCATCCGCTGAAAGTTGATAGCTGTGGGTGCCAGGCTGAGCAGGTGTAAGGCGCTCAAGTTTACCACTGCCGTCTAAGCTGGCGCGGAATAAATAGCGCTCTAATGGGGTGTCAGGAGACGCAATAAAGTAGACCCAGCCACTAGCTGGATTAATTTGCAGCACTTCAATAACATCCCACTGACCGCGAGTGATGGTACGAAGTCTACCCGTGTCACGTTGTACGACATAAAGATGACGGAAACCACTACGCTCACTTAGCCACGTAAATGCAGAGCCTTCATCAATAAATTGCACATCGTCTACATATTCAGCCCAGCTTTCTGTGGTTTCATCCAGCAGCTTCTGGACGGCACCGCTGTTAGCATTGGCGAGAAAAACAGTATTAACTGCTTGTGACCGAGTTAATTGTTGAATTAATAGTGAATCACTATTACCAGCCCACTGCATGCGGACTAAATAATGTTGGCGTGGATCACCTGGTACATTCATCCAAGTGGTGTTACCGCCGCTAGCAGGCATCACCCCTATACGCATGGCGGCATTGGTTTCACCCACCTTGGGGTAGGGAAATTGCTTCAGTGTGGGATACAAGCTATCAGTATTGTTGATCATGGTAAATAAGGGAGTACCGGCGGTATCTAACTGCCAGTAGGCGATGGATTGACCATCCGGGCTCCAACGAAAACCATCACGTAAAAAGAATTCTTCTTCATTGACCCAATCAAAGGTGCCGTTAACGATAGTATCATTGCCGTCTTTGGTTAAAGCCGTAATCCGTTTGCTAGCAAGTTCTTCAACGTAAATATTATTCTTCATCACGTAGGCCACCCGCTTAGCTTGTGGGTCAAACTTAGCGAATTGCAGTGTTGATGGCTCAGCGTTACCTCCAAGCTGCTGTAACTGCTTGGTCTTTAAATCAAACACCCAATAATCGCCCAACGTATGAGTGCGCCATGAGCGTTTGGTGTTGGTGAAGATGAGCAGCTTTTGGCCATCTTCAGACCAGCTGTAATCAGCAATGCTAAGAGGTTCTGCGTCGGTACTAGGGCGCAAATCTGCAGCTGCAACAAGCAGGGTGCGTTGTTGGGTTTCAGGATGGTATCGAACTAAATCTTGACCCCCATCGGTGGCATTTTCAAGCACCGTGTAACCACTGCCGTCGGCTAACCAACGAGTAGGGCCGACGCCACGAGCTGCATAGTCAGAACTGTTATATAGCCGCTCAAACTGAATTTGCGCGCCAGATTGGGTAGCAACAACCGGGGCTGGTTGAGTGCTATCGCTTGGTAAGGAGCTACAGCCGGCAGCAATAAATATACTGGTTAATGCGATGACGCCGTGGCGTATCCAAGCACGAGAACTGCTATGTGTCATACGGACTTCCTGTTATTGTTAGGCCTTGTTAAATGCGCCAATCATCCCTACATAAGGATGATGAAACATCAACGACGCGAATTATTTATACAGCATTATTCAAGAGGATGCGCTATGAGTCAAAACCCTTTGCTCAGTGATTACCATTTACCGCCTTTTAGCAGCATTAAAGCGGAGCACATTGTACCGGCTATCACTCAGCGTATTGCAGACTGCAAGGCAACTATTGAGGCTGTATTAGGGCAACCTGAACGCACTTGGGAGGCTTTAGTAGCGCCACTCGAAGAGGTGGATGACAAGCTTGAGCGTAGTTGGGCACCGGTTTCTCATTTGAATGCCGTGGTAAGCTCAGCCGAGTTGCGCAGTGCCCACGATCAATGTTTACCGCTACTATCTGAATATGGCACCTATGTCGGCCAACACGAAGGCCTGTATCAAGCCTTTAAAACCCTAGCAGATAGCGCTAGTTTTACTGAGCTTAGCCAAGCCCAACGTAAGGTTATTACCGATACCTTACGTGATTTTGAGTTGTCGGGGGTGGCGTTAACAGGAGCAGCGAAACAACGCTATGCTGACATTCAATCAAGGCTTTCCGAATTATCCTCACAGTTTAGCAATAACTTACTAGATGCGACTGATAATTGGCATTTTTTAGTGACGCCAGAACTGCAACAGCAAGCCGACTGGTTAGCTGGGCTACCTGAAAGTGCGGTCGCTGCTGCGGCGGCAGCTACGGCCGAGCACAATCAACAAGGCTGGCGCTTTGGTCTCGATATCCCAAGCTACCTGCCAGTAATGACGTATGCCGATTATGAACCGCTTCGACAAACCATGTATGAAGCCTTCACTACGCGGGCGTCGGATCAAGGGCCACAAGCTGGTCAGTATGATAACTCCGAACTGATGGATGAAATTTTGGCATTGCGGCATGAGTTGGCACAATTGCTTGGTTTTTCGAATTATGCCGAATTATCCCTTGCCACCAAAATGGCGGATAGCCCGGCTCAAGTTGAAGGCTTTTTGCAAGACCTAGCAGAGAAATCGTTACCTCAAGCGAAACAAGAGTATCAGCAGGTAGTTGAGTTTGCTGCGCAGCAAGGTAAAACTGACCTTGCTGCTTGGGATGTTCCTTATTACAGCGAGAAGCTGAAACAGCAAGAATATGCTATCTCGGACGAAGAGCTACGGCCTTACTTTCCTGAGCAACAGGTTATCAATGGCTTATTCCGCGTGGTTGAAACTCTGTTTGGGTTAAAGATAGAGGCCAGCCAAGCCTTCGAAGGTTGGCATGAGCATGTACGCTATTACCAAATCAGTGACAATAATGGCGATCTGCGTGGTAGTTTCTTCCTTGATCTTTATGCGCGAAGCGGCAAACGCGGTGGCGCTTGGATGGCTGACTGTGCGGTACGCAGGATAACCACCCAGCAATCATTGCAACTACCGGTAGCCTTTTTAACCTGTAATTTTAATAAGCCCGTAGGTGACAAACCGGCTCTGTTTACCCATGACGAAGTGCTCACTCTGTTTCATGAATTCGGCCATGGTTTACACCATATGCTGACCAAAATAGATGTTGCTGGGGTATCAGGAATCAATGGTGTCGCTTGGGATGCGGTGGAGTTACCGTCGCAATTTTTAGAAAATTGGTGTTGGGAGCCGGATGCTTTAGCGATGATCTCTGGTCACTACGAAACCGGTGAACCGCTGCCAACTCAGTTACTTGACAACATGCTAGCTGCACGGAACTTTCAATCGGCCATGCAAATGGTACGACAACTTGAGTTTAGTCTGTTTGATTTGCGTATTCATCGTGATTTCGATCCGCAACAAGAACAGCAAATTCAAACCATTTTAGATCAAGTGCGCGAACAAGTGGCAGTGCGAAAGCCGCCGGCAAGTAATCGTTTTCAGCATAGCTTTGGACATATTTTTGCTGGCGGTTATGCAGCTGGTTATTACAGCTACAAATGGGCCGAGGTCCTTTCGGCGGATGCTTTTGCGCGTTTTGAAGAAGAAGGCATCTTTAATCGGCGCACGGGGCAAGACTTTTTGCGCAGCATCCTAGAACGGGGTGGCTCGCAGGATGCTATGGAGCTGTTCAAAGCATTTCGTGGGCGAGAACCACAAGTGGATGCATTATTGCGTCACAGCGGCATTACCTCGTTTGAGCAGTTGGTGGCTGCTGAGTAAGAGTAAAGTACAAAAAAGCCAGCTAAAAAGCTGGCTTTTTTTGCTGACAGCAGTTGCTATCAACTCGCTAGAATCGTGTTAACAAGCAGCACTAAACCTAATACGAACAACACCGCAAAGACCACGCCAATGCCAATAAACAACAAGGGGTTGCCCTTGTTGAAATCGCGCTTGCGATTGGCTTCGGTTTGCACCCCAAACATGGCTGCTAGGACACTGACAATGACGGCCAATAAACCAGGTTTTTCAACATGAGTATTATCGACGCTAGGCAGCATAAGCAGGTCTACTTTTAGGCTATTGAAGTGGATTTTCGTAGTGGCGCTTAGACTTGTCTTTACTATTGAAAAGTAGCTCGAACAAATCTAAAAAGTGAAACTGCGTCGAGCGGCTTTGCCCAGTAAACCACGCATGCCAAGAAACTTGCTTGGCTGGCGCAACACAAGCTTCTAGTGAACTGTGCTGTTCACTGACATCTAATAACTGCTCGCACTGTTGGGTGTAATTGCTAGCTGTCGTTTGCCATGCTGGTGCTAGAAAAGCGCCAGACAAAATCGTGCCAGTAATAACTGCAATTATCATTAATCGCAACTTCATAACTGACCTCCATTTAAATAAGGGTTGATTCGGCTTTAGCTAAATTTATCGATGAGGTGAATCACGTAAATTTGGTTAACAATTAGACTACTAAAATAGCAGGAATAAGGTTCATTCGCCACTCTTAAAAACGCATTTTTTTGACTGCTAAGCGCACTTAGCTCTGTTACACTTAGTGGATATTTCGCTAGCAGAGGTTTTTATGGCTGACTATCTTATTGCTCCGTCTATTCTCTCAGCTGATTTTGCGCGGCTGGGCGAAGAGGTTGACGCAGTGTTGCAGGCGGGCGCTGATGTCGTTCATTTTGATGTGATGGACAACCATTTTGTGCCGAACTTAACCATCGGCCCAATGGTATGTAAAGCGCTACGAGACTACGGTATTAAAGCTCCTATTGATGTCCATTTAATGGTACAACCGGTAGACCGAATGATCGATGATTTTGCGGCTGCTGGCGCTTCCATCATTACCTTTCATCCTGAAGCCTCAACCCATATCGATCGTTCTTTGCAGCAGATAAAAGCAGCCGGCTGCCAGGCCGGCTTGGTATTTAATCCGGCCACGCCCCTGCACTATCTAGATTATGTGATGGATAAACTCGACGTTATTTTGTTAATGTCGGTGAACCCAGGATTTGGTGGGCAGTCGTTTATTCCGTCGACGCTAGCGAAACTAAAACAAGTGAGGCAGCGTATTGATGCCAGTGGACGCGATATTCGGCTAGAAATTGATGGCGGTGTCAAAGTCGATAATATTGCCGAAATTGCGGCGGCAGGCGCTGATATGTTTGTGGCGGGTTCGGCGATTTTCAATCAGCCTGACTATGCAGCTGTGATAGCAGCGATGCGCAATGAGTTAGCTAAAGTTTAATGAATTATTTAATGGAATCTTTTCAGCATGAGTAAACCTATCGTATTAAGTGGCTGTCAGCCGTCAGGACAATTATCTATTGGTAACTACATTGGTGCGTTACGCCAATGGGTAAAAATGCAGGATACTCATGATTGTCGGTTTATGTTGGTGGATTTACATGCCATCACGGTACGCCAAGACCCAGCTCAGCTACGTTCAGCCACACTGGATGGGCTAGCACTTTATATGGCGTGTGGGTTAGATCCTCAAAAAAGTGTGATTTTTGTCCAGTCCCATGTACCAGAGCATGCGCAGCTAGCTTGGGTGCTCAATTGTTACACCCAAATGGGTGAATTGAATCGGATGACCCAGTTTAAAGATAAATCAGATCGTCACGCCAATAATATCAATGCAGGTCTGTACACCTACCCAGCATTGATGGCAGCAGATATTTTGTTATATCAAGCGAACGAAGTGCCGGTGGGTAATGATCAGAAGCAGCATTTAGAGCTGGCGCGCGATGTGGCTACCCGATTTAATAATCTGTATGGCGATGTTTTTACCATTCCTGATCCTTTCATTCCAGAAGTGGGTGCAAGGGTTATGAGCTTGCAAGATCCGAATAAAAAGATGTCAAAGTCAGACGACAACGAGAATAATTTTATTGGCTTGTTAGAAGACCCGAAAAAAATCGAGAAGAAATTAAAACGAGCTGTAACTGATTCAGATGAGCAGGCACGGATTTATTTTAATCCAGAAGAGAAGCCGGGCGTTTCAAATTTACTGTCAATTATGTCGGCTGCTACGGGACAACCTATCGCTGAGTTAGTCCCTAGTTTTGAAGGCAAAATGTACGGACATCTGAAAAAAGAAACCGCAGAAGCTGTGGTTGCCATGTTGGAGCCTATTCAGCAGCGTTATCATGAGTACCGTAATAACCTTGATTATTTGAATCAGGTGATGGCAGCGGGAGCTACTGCCGCGAGTGAACATGCGGCAGCAACTCTGCGTAAAGTCTATGATGTGATTGGTTTTGTGCCACGCCCTTAAGTTCTAGACAAAAGTAGTGAGACGCGCTGGTGTTATTACTGATTGATAACTATGACTCATTTACTCACAATGTCGCGCGCTACTTTTGGGAGCTAGGTGCGAACCTAAAAGTAGTGCGTAACGATCAGATAACCCTTGCTGAAATCGCTGCGCTACCACTGACTGGTTTGGTGATTTCTCCAGGCCCTTGCACGCCAGATGATGCTGGGATTAGTCTTGCCGCTATTAGAGAATTTGCAGGACATGTTCCGATTCTAGGCGTGTGTTTAGGGCATCAAGCCATCGCGCAGGTGTTTGGCGGGAAAGTCGTGCGTGCCGGCACCGTCATGCACGGTAAAACTTCGTTGTTGCAACATCAACAGCAAGGGCTGTTTGCCGGTTTGCCTACTCCATTCAAGGTGGCTCGTTATCATTCCTTGCTGGTGCAGCCAGACAGCGTGCCGCCAGAATTAGTGGTTGATGCTTGGGTTGAGACTGCTGCTGGCGAGAGCGAAATCATGGCACTGCGACATCAGCAGCTTCCGGTCTGGGGCGTGCAATATCATCCTGAGGCGATAGAAACTGAATTCGGGCATGAGCTATTTGCCGCCTTTTTACGCCATTGTCAGGCTCCCGATGAAACCCAGTTAGCAACGCCTTAAGAACAACTTAATATGCAGCAAAAGGGCTAGCTGATGCATAATTATGCAGCGGCTCTGCAAGCTTAGCTAACCACCTCTCTAGCCCGCATTTTTTCTACGCTGTAAGCACGACAACGGTGCTTTTTTCTGCGATAATAGCTGCACTTAAAAGTGCTTTAATCGATAACAAAACGAGGCAGCTATGACTAATAAATTATCCGTAACTCGCGCCACCTTTGATGACGTGATGGTACCCAACTACAACCCAGCGCAGATGATTCCAGTGAAAGGCGAAGGGTCACGCGTGTGGGACCAAGCCGGTACTGAATATGTCGATTTTGCCGGTGGTATTGCGGTGAATTGTTTAGGCCATTGCCACCCAGCGATGGTGCAAGCGCTAACTGAGCAGGGCAACAAACTGTGGCATTTAAGTAACGTTTTCACTAACGAGCCAGCGCTGCGCTTAGCGCAAAAGTTAACTGACGCTACCTTTGCCGACCGGGTTTATTTCGCAAACTCAGGCGCAGAAGCGAACGAAGCCGCATTAAAATTGGCGCGACGTTGGGCGTTAGATAAATTCGGACCAGAAAAAGACCAAATTATCGCTTTCAATAAAGGTTTTCACGGCCGTACGTTCTTTACTGTAACAGTAGGTGGTCAAGCTGCTTATTCGGACGGTTTTGGGCCAAAACCTGGTGCCATTGAGCACGTTGATTACAACAACTTGGCTGCACTAGAAGCGTTAATGTCTGATAAGACTTGTGCGATCATGATGGAACCTTTGCAGGGTGAAGGTGGTGTTATTAGCCCTGATGCAGAGTTTGTCAAAGGCGTGCGTGAGTTGTGTGATAAATACAATGCGTTGTTGATTTTTGATGAAGTGCAAACAGGTTTTGGGCGTACCGGTAGTTTGTATGCTTATCAACAGTTGGGTGTAACCCCAGATATTTTAGCCTCGGCTAAGTCGCTAGGTGGAGGCTTCCCGATCGGTGCCATGTTGACCACAGCAGAGATTGCTGCTCACTTAAAACCTGGTACTCACGGCAGTACTTACGGTGGTAACCCGTTGGCTTGTGCTGTTGCTGAAGCGGTATTCGATGTAGTGAACACCGATGATGTGTTAGCCGGCGTGAAACAACGCGAACAGTTGTTCAAAACCACCCTGCAGCAAATCAACGAAAAATATGGCGTGTTCCAAGATATCCGTGGCCAAGGTTTGTTGCTAGGTGCGGAGCTAACTGAAAAATTCGATGGTAAAGCTCGCGACTTTTTAAATGCAGCAGCCGCTGAAGGTGTGATGGTACTAGTGGCCGGGCCAAGTGTGATTCGTTTTACGCCGTCGTTGATTATTCCAGAGCAAGATATTCTGGAAGGGTTAGCGCGCTTTGAACGAGCTGTTGCCAAGCTAGCTGGCTAATCCTCACGGAGACACTTTATGTTAGTGGTTCGTCCGATAGCGCCGCAGGATTATGCGGCGCTTTATACCTGTGCAGTTGAGTCTGGACATGGTTTTACCTCGTTGCCAGTTGATGAAACCTTACTCCAACGTCGTATTGCCAGAGCTCAAGAAGCCTTTGCCCGTGCTCATGTGAGTGAGCCTGGTGAAGAAGGCTACTTGTTTGTTATGGAAGATACCAAGTCAGGAGAGATTGTTGGCGTCAGTGGTATTGAAGCCGCAGTTGGCTTAACCGATTCTTTCTATCATTATCGGCTAGGTAAAGTCGTTCACCACAGTAAAGAGCTCGATATTTATAACGCGCAAGAAACCTTAACCTTGTGTAATGACTACACAGGTGTGAGCGAGCTATGTACTCTCTTTTTGCGCGAGCCGTTTCGCAAGAATATGAACGGTCGGGTGCTATCGCGCTTTCGGATGCTGTTTATGGCTGAATTTAGACAGCGCTTTAGTCCATTGGCTATTGCTGAGATGCGTGGTGTATCAGATGAAAATGGCGAATCGCCTTTTTGGGGATGGTTGCAGCAGCATTTCTTTCGGATGGATTTTACCCAAGCTGACTACCTTACCGGAATTGGCGAGAAAGCCTTTGTGGCACAATTGATGCCGCAGCATCCTGTGTATGTAAGTTTGCTACCACCGGAAGCCCAGGCCGTTATTGGTCAGGTGCATGAGAATACGCGGCCAGCCTTAAAAATGTTACAAGCCGAAGGCTTTCGTTGTCGTGGTTATGTCGATATTTTTGATGCCGGACCTACCGTAGAAGCTGAAGTAGCAAATATTAAGAGTGTACGTGAGAGTAAGCGCTTACCAGTTAAAATCGGGCCGGTAACAGAATCAGCCCGTTACATTGTATGTAATACCCGCGTTGCGGATTTCCGCGCGATTCAAGCTCGCATTCAAGTACATGATGATCATGTGGTGATGGAAGCACGCCATAGCGCCGCGTTGCGCGTTGAAGATGGTGACCAGGTGCGGATTGTCAGTCTGACAGGAGAACAGTAATGACCGATAAGAACTTATTTATTAATGGCGAATGGGTGAGTGGCGAAGGCGATTTATTTAAATCAATCAACCCAGCGCGTGATGAGATTATTTGGGAAGGCAAGGCCGCCTCAGCCGAACAGGTTGATACAGCAGTGCTGGCCGCTCGCACTGCTTTTGTGGCTTGGGCTGATCGTAGCTTTGAAGAGCGCCTAGCTATTTGTAAGCGTTTTGCTGAATTACTCGAAGAAAACAAACAAAAATTTGCCCATATTATTGCTGAAGAAACAGGTAAGCCGGTATGGGAAACCTTAACCGAAGTCGCTGCTATGATTGGTAAAGTTGCGATTTCTGAGCGAGCTTATCAAGAGCGTACTGGTACCGTTGAAAACCCCATGGCAGGTGGTAAGGCTTTTGTGCGTCATAAGCCTCACGGGGTGGTTGCAGTTTATGGTCCGTATAACTTTCCTGGGCATTTGCCTAATGGCCACATTGTACCCTCGTTACTAGCCGGTAACACGGTAGTCTTTAAGCCCAGTGAAATGACCCCCAAAGTGGCCGAGTTTACGGTGAAACTGTGGCAGGAAGCGGGCATTCCTAAAGGTGTGATCAACTTAGTGCAGGGTTTGGTTGAAACGGGTAAATCATTGTCTGCACACATGCAGATTGATGGCCTATTCTTTACCGGGTCTTCAGGCACTGGTCATGTATTACACAAGCAATTTGCAGGACGTCCGGATAAGATTTTAGCGCTAGAAATGGGCGGTAATAACCCACTGTTAGTGAAAGACGTCGCTGATATTGATGCTGCCGTACACGATATTGTGCAATCAGCTTTCGTTACCTCTGGCCAACGTTGTACTTGTGCCCGTCGCTTGTTTATCGAAAAAAGCGCTAATGGCGACGCCATTTTGAAACGTCTGATTGAAGTTGCCGAACAGATTGAAGTAGGCGACTACGAAGCCGACCCACAACCTTTTATGGGTGCGATGATTTCTGCTAAAGCCGCCAGCGATATGGTGAAAGCGCAAAATGATTTGATTGATGCGGGTGCTAAAGTATTGTTGAAAATGCTCCAGAAAGATCATCACTTGGGCTTTGTTACGCCAGGCATTTTGGATGTCACTCAGGTGAAAGAAATGCCTGACATCGAGCATTTTGGGCCGTTACTCAAAGTGTATCGCTATACCGACCTTGATGCTGCCATTGCTGAAGCGAACAACACTCGCTATGGTTTGTCGGCTGGTATTTTGTGTGATAGCGAAGAAACCTATCGTTACTTCTTCAGACGCATTCGCGCCGGTATTGTGAATTGGAACAAGCCTATCACCGGAGCCAGTAGTGCAGCGCCGTTTGGTGGTATTGGTGCAAGTGGTAACCATCGTGCCAGCGCTTATTATGCAGCTGATTACTGTGCTTATCCCGTGGCGTCAGTGGAAGCCGAGCAGGTGGTAATGCCGGAGAAATTAGCGCCGGGTTTAAATTTTTAATTGCGATAAATGATCTCTCACAAGTAGGAGCAACCTATGGCAGCAGCAATGCAAGCAGTAGTTAACTGGCGTGACGGTTTAGTGTTTGAGGCTAAATCAGGATCAGGCCACAGCCTGTTAATGGATGGCAATAAAGCTGAAGCTGCCAGCCCCATGGAATTAGTGTTAATGGCTGCTGGAGGTTGCTCTTCGGTTGATGTGGTATCGATTCTTGAAAAGGCTCGTCAGCAAGTCTCAGCAGTACGCTGCGAAGTGCAAGGCGAGCGAGCCGATGCAACGCCAGCCGTGTTTACTAAAGTGCATTTGCACTTTGTGGTAACTGGCACGGATGTTGCTGATAAACATGTTGAGCGTGCGGTTGCTTTGTCGGCAGACAAGTACTGCTCGGTAGCGAAAATGCTAGAGGCCTCAGTAACCATTACCCACAGTTTTGCAATTGAGAATTCATAACTGATGAACTACCGTCATAGCTATCATGCTGGAAATTTTGCCGATGTAGTTAAGCACAGCCTACAATGGTTAGTATTAGACTACTTAGGTCAAAAAGATAAGCCGTACTGGGTGTTGGATACTCACGCTGGTATTGGTATGTATGACTTACAGGGCGAGCAAGCACAGAAAACTGGCGAAGCCACCGACGGCATAGCGCGGTTACTAGGCCGTGATGATATCCCTGCGGTATTACAATCCTATGTTGCTCAGGTGCAGCAACTTAACCCTACCGGTGAGTTGCGTTGGTATCCTGGTTCGCCATGGTTTTCAGCAGAGCAATTGCGCGCGCAAGACCAACTGGTACTGTGTGAGTTGCATCCTCAAGATAGCTTGGCATTAGCTGCTAACGTTAAACAGGAGTTTGCTAGTGCCGGTAGTATCAAAGTCTTAACTGAAACCAACGGTTATGCCGCGTTGAAAGGATTGCTACCGCCACCCATTAAGCGCGGGTTAGTGTTGATCGACCCACCGTTTGAGCAGCGCGATGAATTACAAACCTTAGTTGCCGCTTTAGACGCCGCCACCAAGCGTTGGGCTATTGGTGTTTACGCCGTGTGGTACCCGATCAAAGACCCGCTTAGTATTGGCGACTTTCATCAACAGGTAGCGCAACTCAAGCATGTACAAAAGGCTTATGCAGTTGATATCTTAATTCGGGATGCGCAAGACCCGCAGACTTTAAATGGTTGCGGCATGCTATTTATTAATCCACCGTTTGGGCTGCTACAACAGGTGGATGAGGTGATGAACTACTTAACCCCGTTACTTGCTCAGGGGCGAGGCGCACAGTGGCAGGGGGTATGGCTTACTTAAGCCAATCCACGGTGCCGCCGTTGGCTTTTTTCTCAAGAATTTCTTCAATCAATGGAGTTAGAATTAACTCCATTGCAAACACCATTTTGCCACCAGGTACCACCAAGGTATTCACCCGCGACATAAAGGCGCCATCGATCATCTGTAAGTAATAAGGGAAATCGACGTGCTTCATCCCGCGAAAACGAATAACCACAAAACTCTCGTCTAAACTCGGAATATCTTTAGCGCTAAAGGGGTTGGAGGTATCTACCGTTGGTACCCGCTGAAAGTTGATATGTGTACGCGAAAATTGCGGCACTATGTGGTGAATGTAATCATCCATACTGCGAATAATGCTTTGCGTGACAACTTCTCTGGAATGGCCACGCTCGGAGGTATCGCGAAGCAGCTTTTGAATCCATTCCAAGTTGACGATAGGAACCATGCCAATTAGCAAGTCTACATGTTGTGCAACATCATAATCTTCACCTGCAACACCACCATGCAAGCCTTCGTAGAATAATAAATCGGTGTGCTGGGGCAAGGGCTCCCAAGGGGTGAAGGTACCAGGTGTTTGGTTATAAGGCACAGCATCATCGAAACTATGCAAATAGCGTCTTACTTCGCCATTTCCGGTTTGGCCATACTCTCTAAAGAGCGCCTCTAACCTGGCAAAATCATTGGCTTCTGGGCCAAAATAGCTGATATGACGGCCTTGTTCTTGGGCTTTGCGTATGGCTAATTCCATTTCTGGACGTGAATACCGATGAAAGCTATCACCTTCCACGCACGCCGCATGAATGCGTAAGTTACGAAAAATATGTCGTAACGCTTGGCTGGTGGTGGTGGTGCCGGCGCCTGATGAACCGGTGACGGCAATGATAGGATGCTTGACCGACATGAGTCCTCCGCAAAGTTGAATGATTGTTATACGGACTCATTGCCGCGGGGTCAAGTTTTGTGCTGTACCTTCAAAAAATGTAGCAATTAGTAGTGTGGGGGGATTTCATCCTCGGGTTTTAAGCCATCGCTATCGCCGCGCTCTTGCAGTTGTTGGAACTTTTCCGACATTAATTGCATCTTACGCTGCAAGTTATGTAGCTGTTCGGCTTGTTGTGTTACGAGTTGGTTTAATGTTTCAATAGTGTCGTCTTGAAACGCTAATTGACTCTCTAAGTTCGCAATTCGATTAATCACATCATGATCGTGTTGAGCTGCCATAGGCAAACGCCCCTATTTATGTGTAGTATAGTTAGCGCGACGAATTACAACGTACTCTGACAGAGAATTCAATCCTGGAGAATAGAATGAAGCAATTTAAAAAGCCTTTAGCGCTGGCCTTGGTAGCGCTTGCTGTATCTGGCTGTATGCAACAACAAGAAGAAGCGAAACCAACGGGCCCAGTGAGTTACCAAGTAAGCGAAACTGCCCCGGTAGATGAGCGCGAGAAAATGGCTTATGCCTTAGGTTCTTCGGTAGGTACTTTTGTTGGCAAAACATTAGACCGTCAAGAAGAGGCAGACTTTTTACTCGACCGAGATCTGGTTATCACTGGTTTTGTTGATGCAGTAAAAGCTGAGGCTAAACTTAGCCAAGCAGAAGCTGAAGAATTATTGATGACCATGCAAGAAGTTGTGACTGAGCAGCGTCAGCAAGTTCTAGGTGGTAAGGCCCAAGCTGAAGGCGAAGCCTATCTAGCTGAAAATGCGCAACGCGAAGGCGTAACTGTCACTGAATCAGGCCTGCAATACGAAGTGATTAGCGAAGGTGCTGAAGGTGGCGCGCAGCCAACTGAAACCGATATCGTAGAAGTGCATTACGAAGGAACTTTAATCAACGGCGAAGTGTTTGACAGCTCAGTTGAGCGTGGTGAACCAGCTGTATTCCCACTTAACCGTGTTATCGCAGGCTGGACTGAAGGAGTGCAGTTGATGAGCGTGGGTGATAAGTTCCGCTTTGTGATTCCAGCGGCGCTAGCTTATGGTGAGCGTGAAGTGGGTAATGGTTTGATTCCGGCTAACTCAACCTTGATTTTTGAAGTTGAGTTGCTAGACGTGAAACAAGCTCAAACTGCAGAAGACAACGCAGTAGACGCTGGTTAAGCCCAAGCGCCTACAGCAAGGAGCCATTAGAGCAGTTGATGCTGCTCTAATGTGCTCAGTAATCTATCTTCAAATTCCATCCGTAGTTCTAAGGCTTCGCCTAAGTGCGATAGATGCTGGTCGAACTGTTGTAACCCATTGTCTTCATTGATTTCGCCGTAGGCGTCATTGAAGTCCAGCGCGATTTCGGTGGTGTCACTAATTAACGGAAAAACTTCGTTAGCTAATTCACGGGTGCTTTGTGGTGCTTGTTGACTGTTGCGGATGATCTGGTCATACACTTCAAAGTGACCGGCAGATACGTAATCCATCAATAGCTCGCAAAAATGACGGATATCCTGAGCTGCCGGGAGTGCTTGTGAATCTCGTTCATAGGGCGCTAGGCCAGCTAATTTAAAATAATCCACTAATACTGCCTGTCGTTCTTGTAGCCAGGTATCTATAGCCTGATGAGCGCCACTCCAGCGTTGTTTGGCGTGTTCGTTGCGTTTTAACATGCAGTTCTCCGTTTGAATCATAGTCATCAATCTACTGATGATGCTAAGCTATCGTCAACTATTTTTGTTTGAACAGGATAACATAAGCATGTCAAAGCCGTACCAAAAGCCTGCTGCTGACGAGCCAGCTTGGTGGTTTATTGTATCCGCGGGCGAACTACTGCTCAGCCCTAGCGATAATCGACCTCCCCATGGGCAGTTAGATCAGTTGCCTTTGCCAGACTTGAATGACTATAAAGTGGTGTTCATTGGCGAGTTGCGTGAGCGCAATTGCTATTTAGTGATGGCTGATTTTGGCGATGCAGAATTTGCTGCTTTGGGCGATTTTCATAGCCTGCGTGAGGTGTTGGTGCAGCAAGATGATGACATGTTTGCCATGGCCGCACGGGCTAAGCAAATAGCAGATTATCTGCAAACCCACCGTTTTTGTGGTCGCTGTGGAGCACGGATGCAAGCAGTTGACTGGGAATTAGCCATGCATTGCCATAGCTGCCAGCATCGTTGTTACCCGCGTATTTCACCTTGCATTATTGTGGCTATTAGAAAAGGCCGTAAGGTGCTGTTAGCGCGCGGTAAACGCCATCCCGAAGGACTGTTTTCAGTCTTGGCTGGGTTTGTTGAGGCGGGCGAAACCTTAGAACAAACGCTAGCCCGAGAAGTTATGGAAGAAGCCGGTATTGAAATCAAAAATCCTCGCTACGTGGCGAGCCAGTCCTGGCCTTTCCCGCATTCGTTGATGATAGGCTACACCGCCGAGTGGCGTAGTGGTGAACTCAGGCTTGATCCGTTTGAACTCGAGCAAGGCGATTGGTTTGATATCGACCAGCTGCCGCGAATCCCGTTACCGGGTACCATCGCCTATAAGCTAATAATGCAATTAAAAGCTGAAATTGATCAGGAAAAATAAGCCATTCGCTGGTAAAATAGCCGGCTAATATCAAGCCGGTTTAATTGGAATAGAGATTCTCATGACTGAATTAAAAAATGACTTGTACTTACGTGCTTTGTTGCGTCAACCCACCGAGCGCACGCCGATCTGGATGATGCGTCAAGCTGGTCGCTATTTACCAGAATACCGCGAGGTACGTAAGCAAGCCGGTGATTTTATGGCTTTGTGTAAAAACCCAGAGCTAGCTTGTGAGGTGACTCTGCAACCATTACGTCGGTTTGGTCTTGATGCTGCGATCTTGTTCTCAGATATTCTTACTATCCCAGATGCGATGGGCTTAGGTTTGTATTTTGAAACCGGTGAAGGTCCTAAATTTGAGCGGCCATTACGTGATTTAGCGGCTATCGAAAAACTAGCGGTGCCAGATCCTGAGTTAGAGTTAGGCTATGTGATGGATGCAGTGCGTACCATTCGCCGTGAGCTAAAAGGTCAGGTGCCATTGATTGGTTTTTCGGGCAGTCCATGGACCTTAGCGACCTACATGGTTGAGGGTGGCAGCACCAAAAACTTCAGTGTCGTGAAAAAAATGATGTTCGCTGAACCTCAAGCGATGCACTTGTTGTTAGATAAGCTGGCGCAGTCAGTGACTAGCTATTTGAATGCGCAAATCGCAGCCGGTGCGCAAGCGGTAATGATCTTTGATACTTGGGGTGGCGTACTAAGCCCACGTGACTACCGTGAGTTTTCGTTGCGCTACATGCAGCAAATCGTCAGTGGATTAACGCGCCACGCCGACGGTCGCCAAGTGCCAGTAACCTTGTTTACCAAAAATGGCGGGGCCTGGTTGGCCGATATGGCAGCAACGGGGTGTGATGCTTTAGGGGTGGATTGGACCACTGATTTAGCTACTGCACGTAGTTTAGTTGGCGACAAAGTTGCACTACAAGGCAACATGGACCCAAGTATTTTGTACGCCTCGCCAGAGCGAATTCGCACAGAAGTTGCAACCATTCTGGCAAGTTATGGTCAAGGTACAGGGCATGTGTTTAACCTCGGTCATGGAATTCACCCTGAAGTGAATCCAGAACATGCTGGCGCCTTTATTGATGCCGTACATGAGCTGAGCCCGGCTTACCATCGTTAAGAGTTTGCGGTAAAGCCCGCTTATTCGGCGGTAAGCGGGCGCTCCTTGCCACAGTACTGCGTTACAATAAGGGTATCTTATTTTTGTAAACGTAGTACTAGAGGGGTTTATGGCCGCACGGAACGTCTTTAATCCAGTCAGCATTGTTGTCCTTATTCTGGCTGCAGCAGTAGCATACTTTTATTGGTTTGCTGAAGTTGCGCCCAAAGAAGAACGTCCACAAAACCCCGTCCCGGTTGAAGTGCAATCTGCGCAAATCAGCGAATTCAGAGATGTGATTGAAGCGCTCGGTACGGCGCAAGCAAATGAATCCATCGTGGTGACTGCCCAAGCCCAAGAAATAGTGATGGCAGTGCACTTTGATGATGGGGATTTTGTTGAGGCCGGGCAGTTGCTCGTGGAGCTAGATTCACGTGAAGAAACCGCACGGGTGCAAGAGCTTAAATTCCGTTTAGCCGAGGCCAACCGTCAGTATCAACGTTTAGTAGACTTACGTCGGCAAAATGCGGCATCGCAGCAACAAGTAGAAACTCAAGATGTGTTAGTGAAAGAGATCATCGCTTCGTTAGAAGTGGCGGAAACGCAACTCGCACAAAAACGCATTGTTGCTCCTTTCAGCGGCCAACTAGGTATTCGCTATGTAAGTGTCGGCTCGTTAGTCGCGCCTGGCGACCAAATTACGACACTTGATGACACGTCACCGATTAAATTAGATTTTAATGTTCCGGAACTTTATTTTGCTAGCTTGAAAGTTGGCCAAGAAGTTGCGGCTCGCAGTGGTGCCTACCCCGGCGAAGAGTTTCGTGGCGTGATCCGCAGTATCGACTCGCGCGTTGACCCATTAACTCGTTCCATTTTAGTTCGAGCTAACATTCCCAACGAAGACAATAAATTACGTCCCGGCATGTTATTGCGGGTGAACCTATTGCGTAGTGTGGACGAAACCATGATCTTGCCAGAAAAGGCGATTGTTCCAGTTCAAGATCAAACCTACGTGTATGTGGTCACCAGCGACAATATGGCCAAGCAAGTGCCAGTTACCGTTGGCCGTCGTAAACCCGGTATTGTTGAAATATTGGATGGGATTAAACCTGGTGACAAGGTGGTTACTGAAGGCATGGTGCGTTTGCGCGACGGTGTTGCAGTCAAGATTCGGGAGGACTAAGCCATGATTTTGTCAGACCTCTCGGTTAAACGACCGGTTTTTGCAGCGGTAGTTAATATTCTGCTGATCGTGTTTGGTATTGTCGCTTTTACCATGCTGCCATTGCGTGAGTACCCAGATATTGACCCGCCGGTAGTATCGATAGACACCAATTACACTGGGGCCTCTGCTGATATCGTAGAAACTCAAATCACTCAGGTCATTGAAGACCGGATTAGCGGTATCGAAGGGATCAAAAGCATCAACTCTAGCAGCCGAAATGGCCGCTCGCGGATCAGCATCGAGTTTGAATTAACTCGTGATATTGATGCCGCCGCAAATGATGTGCGAGACCGTGTATCGCGCGTATTAGATAACTTGCCAGAGCAAGTTGACCCGCCTGAAGTTTCCAAAGCTAACTCAGATGAAAGTACCATCGTTTGGTACAACCTGCGTAGTGAGAGCATGTCGGTACTAGAGCTTACTGACTATGCCGATCGCTACATCGCCGATCGTCTCTCCGTTGTAGACGGCGTAGCGCGGGTGCAACTTGGTGGTGAACGGCGTTACGCCATGCGCATCTGGCTAGACCGCGACGCCATGGCGGCACGTAACATCACTGTCACCGATATAGAAAGCCGCTTACGGTCTGAAAACGTGGAATTGCCAGCTGGTGAAGTGGAGTCGATTGACCGCGAGTTCACGGTGCGGGTGGCTCGAACTTACCTTACCCCAGAGCATTTTGAACGGCTCACCATCAAGCGTGGCGACAATGGGCAATTGGTTCGTTTAGCTGAAGTTGCGCGGATCGAAATGGGGGCCGAGAACGATAAAACTGACTTCCGCGGTAACGGCATCAACATGGTGGGTATCGGGATTGTGAAACAGTCCAAAGCCAACACCTTAGATGTGGTTGAAAATGTGAAGCGGGAGATTGCTATTATTGAGCAAACCCTGCCAGAAACTATGTTTATCGTACCTAGCTACGACTCATCTATCTTCATCAAAGGCTCGATCGACGAGGTTTATAATACCTTGGGTATTGCGATGGCGTTGGTCGTGGTAGTGATTTACTTGTTCTTGGGTAATATCCGCGCCACCTTAATTCCGGCCTTAACCGTTCCGGTAGCTATTATTGCCTCTTATATTGCGCTCTTTGCGATGGGCTTTTCGATCAACTTACTGACGTTGCTAGCATTGGTACTGGCTATCGGTTTAGTCGTCGATGACTCAATTGTGGTATTAGAAAATATTTATCGTCGGATTGAATCTGGCGAGCCACCTTTATTAGCGGCCTATCGCGGTGCTCGTGAAGTGGGTTTCGCAGTTATTGCAACCACCTTAGTGCTGATCTCAGTGTTTGTTCCATTAGCCTTTTTAGATGGCAACATAGGGCAACTGTTTACTGAGTTTGCCTTGGCTATTGCTGCGGCTGTGGCATTCTCAAGTATTGCGGCATTAACCTTGTCGCCCATGCTCAGCTCTAAAATTCTGCGCAAAAAAGAGCGCTCGAGTAAGTTCGGGCAGCTCATGGACCGCGGTTTTGAGAAGCTAGAAAACGGGTATGTCAAACTACTTAAGCGAGTGTTGGCTTATCCGTGGATGTCTGCAGCGTTAGTGGTACTGTCCGGTGTGCTAGCCTTTGGCATGATGAAGTTCATCGAGCAAGAATTTGTACCACCAGAAGACCGAGGCACTTTCTACGTGATGGTGCGCAGTGCCGAAGGTGCTTCATTTGAGTCAAACTCCGCCCATATGCGTGAAATTGAAAGTATTTTATTACCTTATTTAGACCAAGGCAAAATTGATCGGTTAATTATTCGGTCACCGGGTTGGGGCGATTCAGCAGGTATTGCGATTGTTGGTGCGGTACCTTTTGAAGAGCGCGAATGGTCAAGCTTTGAGTTGATGGATGAAGTATCTAAACAGCTTAATGACGTGACTGGGGTGCGAGCCTTTGCCTTCATGCGCAGCGGTATTAGTGGGGGTAACGGGCGTCCGGTGCAGTTTGTCTTGCAAGGTAATACTTACGAGCAATTGGCTGCTTATGCCCAGGTGGTGATAGAAAAAGCTAGCCAGAATCCTAACTTGCTAGATTTAGATACCGATTACAAAGCGACCTTGCCGCAATTACTGATTCGGATTGACCAAGAGCGGGCTTCCGACCTTGGTGTATCGGTGGGAGATATCGGTCGTACCTTAGAAACCATGCTGGGGCAACGGCGTGCAACCACTTATTTGGATCGTGGTGAAGAATACGATGTGATTTTAGAAGGTGAGCGGTCTGACTATCGTAGCCCTACGGCCATCGATAATATCTACGTGCGTTCAACTTCTACTAATCAGCTGATCCCGTTATCGAACTTGGTGACGGTAGATGAACAGGCTACGTCTGGCTCGCTCAATCGTTATAACCGGATGCGTAGTATTACCATTGAAGCCAACTTGGCCGAAGGTTACTCGCTGGGTGAAGCCCTAGGCTATCTAGAAAACATCGTAAAAGCTGAACTGCCTGATGATGTCTCGATTGACTATAAAGGCGAGTCACTGTTGTACAAAGAAAGCGGTAGCTCGGTTATTTTCGTGTTTGTACTAGCCTTGCTGATTGCGTACTTGGTGTTAGCAGCACAATTTGAAAGCTTTGTGCATCCGTTGGTGATCATGTTGATGGTGCCAGTGGCAGTGTTAGGTGCCGTTATCGGCATGTACGCAGCAGATATGACCATCAATATTTACAGCCAAATCGGCATTGTCATGCTGATTGGTTTAGCGGCTAAGAACGGCATCTTGATTGTGGAGTTCGCCAACCAGTTGCGAGATGCCGGTATGCGTTTTGATGATGCGTTAATTCGCGCCTCACAGCAGCGCTTACGACCAATCGTGATGACGGCCTTCACCACCTTGATGAGTTCGGTTCCATTGATACTGGGATCGGGCCCTGGCGCTGAAAGTCGGATGGTGATCGGGGGCGTTATTTTTAGTGGGGTAGCCTTATCAGCCTTCTTAACTATCTTTGTTATTCCTGGGCTGTACTCATTGCTTGCTCGTAACACGACCTCGCCAGAGCAGCTTGCGAATGAGTTAGCTGAGCTAGAGCAACAACATCCGGATACCCGAGCCCACTAATGCTATTGATGACGCAACTGGATGCCCATTAATCCAGTTGCGTCGCTTCTCTTGCGGTTACCGGTAAGCCGCGCAATACATTAGCCGCCAATTGCGGGTTGTTCGTGAAAATCCCATCCACTCCCATCGCTTGTAGTTCCCGCATGTCCTCTGGCTCGTCTACCGTATAGACCAAGACTTTGAGTTGCCGCCGATGGGCGTCAGCAATAAAGGCAGGGGTAACAAAATCGACATCAATATGCACTGACCAAGCATTGAGTTCACTCGCAAAAGCTGCGTAATGAAGCCCACATGAGGACGTGAGTGCACCAATTCTGAATTGCGGGTGGTCGCGTTTAAACTGCTGCAACCAATGGTGATTAAAGCTTGAAATAATGAGTTGTGAGAACTTGAAGTGATGTTGCTTGATGGCATGCAATAAATGCTTGCTCAAGCCACGCTGGATATCCGCGCCTTTGAGCTCAATATTGACGGCACAACGACCATTAATGAAGGCTAGTGCTTCAGCCAGGGTGGGCACCGGTTGTTGCCCAAATACTTGCAGTTGGCGTACCTGGGCTAGGCTTAGATCACTTAAGCGCCCCGGCTGGGCTGCTAAGCGTGCTAAGTAACGGTCATGGAACACAATCCATTCATCAGCCAAGGGATAGACATCTAGCTCAATGCCATCAGCCTGCGCATCGATGGCTGCCGCAAAAGCGGCCAGGGTGTTTTCTGGGGCCGCAAAGCTGGCTCCTCGATGCGCAAAAATAAGCATGCTAACTCATCCTTACTTGGCGATAGGTTATGGGTAAATGGCTAGTCGTCCAAGGTGCCTAAGAGCTCACCCATGCGGGTGACAGAACCAGGCTCTAGCTCATCAGCAAAATCAATCATGTCGTCTGGAAAGGTCAGGATAACCGTAGAGCCAAGTTTGAAGTGACCCATCTCTTCACCTTTTTTCAGCACGATGGCTTGCTCACCTGAGCTCGGATAGTTCCAGCTGTGGACGCTCGGTCCTCGTGGAGGGGTTACGGTACCTGACCATACGGTGCCAATGCTGGCGACAATGGTGGCGCCAACCAAGACCATCGCAAAGGGGCCATGTTCGCTATCAAAAATACAAACCACGCGTTCGTTGCGTGCAAAAAGATTGGGTACATTGGCTGCGGTGAAAGGATTTACTGAGTACAAATCACCCGGCACATAAATCATTTTACGCAACACGCCATCACAAGGCATGTGAATACGGTGATAATCTTTCGGCGCTAAATAAATGGTCGCAAAATCACCACTTTTAAATGGATGGGAGTCTCGTGGGTCACCACCAAGCAGTTCAGTTAAGCTGTAATCGTGCCCTTTAGCTTGAAAAATCCGGCCATCTTCGATGTCGCCTAACTGGCTAATAGCACCGTCAACTGGATGAGCAAACTCATGTTTGGCAGCTGCTTTTAAGGGGCGCAATTCAGGTTTGAGCTGGCGCGTGAAAAACTCATTAAAGGTTTTGTAGGCGCGCGGGTCTTCGTGCAGCGCCTCGCTCATATTGATCTTGTATTGGCGGATAAACCAACGAATAAACAGCTGGGTAAACCAACCGGCTTTGGCTGCCGCAAAACGACCCACTAAGCGAGATAACGCATGCTTGGGGGTCCAATGTTGAGCTTGAATTTTTACCGAATCCCAGTTCACGATTTTTTTCCTCGAGGTGTTACGCGCGATGGCTTTTTCAGCGTCATCGACTCAATGATACGGTGAAAATTGTACATGCGCAGCGCATATAAATCACCTGTTTCTACGGCCTGTTGTAACGCACACTCAGGATCATCTAAGTGTTTGCAGTCACGAAATTTACAACGCCCTAAATAGGGTCGAAAATCTTTAAAGCACCAAGCCACGCGTTCGGGCTCTAAGTGCCAAAGGGCAAACTCCCGAATACCAGGCGAATCGATTAACACACCGCCATTGGGCAGCGGGTAACGCGTAGCAACGGTTGTGGTATGTTGACCTAAGCCAGAGTTATCTGAAACGGCGCCTACTTCTGCGTCTATTTCGGGCAGTAACGCGTTAACAAGTGAGGACTTACCAACCCCAGACTGACCGACCACAATAGATACATGGTCATCTAACACCTGTTGCAAACTTATCAGGCTAGCGGCTTGTTTGGCGCTCACTTGTAGTACTTGATAGCCAATCGCCTGATACATGGCCAGTGCAGATTGAATCTCAGCAGCTGCATCGGCTTCAATGTCAGTTAATAAGTCAGCTTTATTGAGAATGATCACTGGGGTGACTTCAATGTCCTCGCAAGCGACTAAGTAGCGATCAATGATTTGCGTTGAAAAAGCCGGCAATACGCTAGACACAATCAAAATCTGATCGACATTTGCGGCTACAGGCTTCAAGCCATCATAGTAATCAGGGCGGCTTAGTAATGAGCTGCGTGGCTGTACCGCCTCGATCACACCGACTACATCGTTGGTGCTCTGTTGCAAACGCCGCCATACCACCACATCACCACACACTAAGGAGTCTACCGAGCGGCGAATATGGCAACGTAGATCGGGCTCGGTGGGGGTGCAGATAATGGCCTGCTGGCCAAAGCGGCTAACCACAGTTCCTGCTTCAGGAGCTCCTAAACTAGAGGCATCTGTCTCTAATTCAGGCGTGGCTGGGGCTTCAGCTTGTTGCAGACGCTTTTGTTGATTGGCCTGCATCCGTCGTAGTTGACCTTTATTGAGCTTGCGTTGTTTCGCCATGTAAAATTAATTCCGCTAAACACTAGCCATAATCATACATTATTACGCACAATAGTGCTTTAAACTTCATCAGCATAGCCGTTAAGGAACTACTATGAGCGCAGCCGCACGGTTGATTTGGATTGACCTCGAGATGACAGGGCTTGAGCCTGACCATGACCATATCATTGAAATCGCCACCATCATCACCGATTACCAGTTGAACGTACTGGCTGAAGGGCCCGTCTTAGCGGTGTATCAACCGCCAGCTCATTTGGCCAAGATGGATGATTGGAATGTGCGCACGCACACGGGTTCTGGTTTAGTGCAGCGAGTGCAAGAAAGCACCTTAGATGATGCTGCTGCCGAGCAGGCGACCATTGAGTTTCTACAACAGTGGGTTACCCCTGGAACATCGCCCATGTGTGGTAATAGTATCGGTCAAGATCGCCGTTTTTTAGCGCGTCATATGCCTAAACTTGAGCAGTTTTTTCATTATCGCAATTTAGATGTTAGTACGGTAAAGCAACTGGCGAAATACTGGGCGCCAGACGTGGCGGCGGGCTTAACGAAACAGGGCGCCCATACCGCTCTAGCAGATATTCGTGAATCGATAGAAGAGCTCAAATATTATCGTGAGCATTTTTTCAAATTACCTGAATAGCTCTGAATTGCGACTGGGTTGTTGGTAATTAGTACAACAATCGACGGAAATCCGCACAAAGCGTCATAAACATGCAAAAAAGGGGTTGACGAAAAAAGGCGAATCCGTAGAATACGCCCTCGTTGACGATTGCGAGAATAGCTCAGCTGGTAGAGCACAACCTTGCCAAGGTTGGGGTCGCGAGTTCGAATCTCGTTTCTCGCTCCAACGTCGACATCTGCGAGAATAGCTCAGCTGGTAGAGCACAACCTTGCCAAGGTTGGGGTCGCGAGTTCGAATCTCGTTTCTCGCTCCAAATTCCGAAAACCCGAAAGCCCCAGGCTTTCGGGTTTTTTTGTGCCTGTTATTTAGCCTTTTTAATTTATAAACGCATATATATGGCAATCCATATATGTCTTGCATTACATATGGATTGCCATATATGATGAGCCTCATGAAGTTATATATGAGGTAGCAATGAAGGTCTTATTCCTATGTACCGCCAATTCTGCGCGGTCACTGCTCGCGGAAGCCATTATGCGGCAATTTGCTGATCCTGAAGATGTGATTGCCAGCGCTGGCACGGCGCCTGCTCAGATCAATCCAGCCGTGATCTCAACCCTGTCCGCCATGAATATCGATACCAGCGGTTTACGTGCAAAACATTTGGATGAATTTGCAGATAGCCGTTTTGATTATGTGATTAGTTTATGTGATAGGGCACGACATGAGTGTCAAAGCGACTATTCAGGTAGTCAGTTCATTGCTTGGGATTTTCCTGATCCTACCAGCAGTAACGATAGCCAAGCTTTTCAACGCACCGCGCAAGAACTCAGTGAGCGGATTCGGATGTTCTTGCTGATTCAACGCAAGCGAGCAGGACAAGCGCATTTATTTAATCGCCCCGAAGAACTTTTTAAGGTACTGGCAGAGCCGTTAAGACTGACCATAATTTGCATACTCGCCAGTGGCACCGAACGCTGTGTGTGCGACTTGGTAGAACTAACCGGAATGTCGCAACCTAAGGTCTCTCGCCATTTAGCGCAATTACGAGATTACGGTTTGTTGTTAGACCGTAAAGATCAGCGCTGGGTTTATTATCGCTTGAATCCGGCGCTGCCGGACTGGATGAAAAAAGTAATCGCTGCTACTGCAGATTACAATCCACAGCTAGCAGTAGCCCAACACTGTGCGTGCGTTACTAACGCTACGCCAAAGGAGGAAGTATGACAGTAAAAGTAGGTATTAACGGATTAGGACGAATTGGTCGCTTGGCCTTACGAATAGCCTGGCAAAATCCAGCCTTAGAAATTGTTCAAGTCAACGACCCTGGCGCTGCAGCAGAGACCTTTGCGCATTTGCTCAATTTTGATTCCGTACACGGCCGCTGGGAGCATGAAGCAAGTGCGGTGGATGGAAACTTACAGATTGGCGGCAACATCATCAAGTTTTCACAATACAAAACTATCGCAGAAAACGATTGGTCAGGTTGCGATATCGTGCTTGAAGCGTCCGGCAAAATGAAGACGGTAGCTGTGCTCAACGAATACCTGCAGCAAGGCGTGAAGCGGGTGGTGGTGTCTGCGCCAGTCAAAGAAGCAGGTGCGTTAAATCTAGTGATGGGAGTTAATGACCATCTTTATGATGCTGCGAAACACCGGATTATTACCGCTGCATCCTGCACCACCAATTGTTTAGCGCCAGTGGTGAAGGTTCTGCAAGATAACATAGGTATCAAGCACGGCTCGATCACCACGATTCATGATTTGACCAACACCCAGAGTATTCTAGATGCACCACATAAGGATTTACGTCGTGCACGTGCTTGTGGCATGAGCTTGATTCCAACTTCGACCGGTTCGGCCACCGCGATAGTGGAAATTTTCCCCGAGCTGAAAGGTAAGCTTGATGGCCATGCGGTGCGAGTGCCATTGGCGAATGCCTCGCTAACCGACTGTGTGTTTGAAGTGAATAGAGCAACCACAGTAGCAGAGGTGAATGGTTGGCTAAAAGAGGCTGCTGAGCATCAATTGCAGGGGGTTTTAGGCTACGAAGAACGGCCTTTAGTGTCCATTGATTACAAAACCGATCCGCGTTCGAGCATTATTGATGCCCTATCAACCCAGGTTATTAATGGTACCCAAGTAAAAATTTACGCATGGTATGACAACGAATGGGGCTATGCCAACCGTACCGTTGAATTAATTGAGAAGGTGGCGTAAATGCTGCAGCAGTTATCACCAGCCGTGCGTCAATACTTACTAGTCACGGGTAATTATTGGGCCTTTACTCTCACCGACGGTGCCTTGCGCATGCTGGTGGTGCTGCACTTTCATCAGTTGGGCTACAGTGCTTTAGCGGTAGCTATGCTGTTTGTTTTTTATGAGCTGTTTGGGGTGATTACCAATTTAGTTGGTGGTTGGTTAGGGGCCCGTTGGGGCTTGAATCGCACCATGAATATTGGTTTAGCTATTCAGTTGATGGCATTAGCTATGCTGTTAGTGCCAAGCCACTGGCTCACAGTGCTCTGGGTCATGTTGGCGCAAGCGTTGTCGGGGATTGCCAAAGATCTTAATAAAATGAGTGCTAAAAGTACCATCAAATTGCTGGTGCCAAACACCCAACAAGGCCAGTTGTATAAGTGGGTGGCGATATTGACGGGTTCTAAAAACGCCTTAAAAGGAGTCGGCTTTTTTGCCGGTGGGCTGTTGCTCACTTTACTTGGCTTTCAAGGTGCCGTATTGGTGATGTTGAGCATGCTAAGTGCGGTATGGTTAGCCAGTTTGTGGTTGTTGCGTAGCGATACCGGCAAAGCCACCTTTAAACCTAAATTCCGTGATTTACTCTCCAAGAGTAGACCCATCAATATTTTGGCTTTGGCAAGAATGTTGCTGTTTGGTGCTCGTGATGTTTGGTTTGTTGTGGCGTTGCCAGTCTATCTAGCTAGTCATTTGCAATGGCAGCATTGGCAGGTAGGGAGTTTTCTCGCAGTCTGGGTTATAGGATATGGTATCGTGCAAGCCAGCGCACCTCAGTTAACTGCAAAGTCAGCAGCTACGCCAACACGACAAGCAATAGGTTGGGGCGCTGCATTAACGGTCAGTCCGCTGCTATTGGCTTTGGCTTTGTGGCTGCAACTGCCGTTAGCGACCAGTATGATGCTGGGGTTAGGTCTCTTTGGTATTTTGTTTGCGGTGAACTCATCCATACACAGCTACCTTATCGTAGCCTTTGCTCGTAGTGATGGTGTTTCTTTGGATGTAGGTTTCTATTACATGGCCAATGCCATGGGGCGGTTATTAGGCACGCTACTGTCAGGTTGGGTTTATCAACAATGGGGGTTTATCGCCTGTCTCATTATTTCCACGGTGTTGCTGTTTGGCTCGACGCTAGTAGTCGCCAAATTACCTGTCCTATCAGGGGCGCAACAATAGTACCAACAGCGGTTGTCGCCATGGTCGTAGCTCAACTTGGCGGGTGTCGAGTGCGACTGCGGTGACTAAAAACTCGGAGCCATGTCGTACAAACTCGCTGGTAAGTAAGTAGGTATCGGTACCACTTACATGCTTGAGTTGTTTAACATTATCGGCGTGGGTTGGGTGTTGCAGCCAAGCTTTGAGTTGAGCGGGAGTGGGTAAATACCCCTGCAGTTCATCGCCAGGCAATTGACGAAAATCAAAAGCCGAGAGTAATTGAGGATCACCTTCGCAGTTATGACCTCGCACCTGTTGCCCATAGAAACATACTGGGATAGGGCCTGTTGATGCTGAGCTAGAGGGCGGTGAACTAGCCAGCTCGTTAGTCAGTACCTGCGGACTAAAACAAACCAGTAGCAGCCCAGCGCAGGCGCTAATAAAGTTGTTACTGGGCTGTTTAGCAGTTGCTGCTGAGACCATTAAATTTCCTTCAGCATGGCCCAAAATAGCCAGATCCAGCCAACGATAAAACATAAGCCACCCACGGGAGTTATCGGTCCAAAAAATTTATGACCTGTCAGTGCCAGCAAATATAAGCTACCCGAAAATAAAATAATCCCTGCTAATAACAGCCAACCGCCGGTGCGTAAACCACCTGAATTCGGATACGGAATCATCAACACAGCCACCATGAGTAATCCCAATGCGTGGTAGATTTGATATTGGACGCCAGTATTAAACACCGCTAGCATGTCTGCAGTTAACCATGTTTTTAGGCTATGTGCCCCAAATGCTCCAAGAATTACCCCAATAGCCATATTGATTGCACCGAGCATAACGAATAACTTCATAGCTATGAACCTTATCTTATTTTGATACTGCCCCAAAGGAGCCACCATGTTGGTACAGAATGCCGCAGAAGCACTTGCTATTCTAGAGGATAACGATGTTATTTGGTGTCAATCTATGGCAGCAACCCCTTACAAATTGCTGCAAGGCTTAGCAGAGGTCGCGCCACATCGACAAAACTTAACGTTACTGCAATTGCATACGGAGCATAGTGAGATTCTTTCGGATCCTGCTTTAGTTGGCCATCTGCGTCAACGTGCTTTCTTTGTCGGTAAATCTACTCGCGCTGCCGTGCAGCAAGGCTTAGCCGACTATGTGCCGATATTTTTATCTGAAATTCCTAAGTTATTTCGCTCGGGTGAGCAGCCCCTTGATGCCGTGTTAATTCAGGTATCGCCACCTGATGCGCATGGCTATTGTAGTTTGGGGATTTCAGTTGAAGCTACCCGCGCCGCGTTGCAGGTGGCGCGTAAAGTCATTGCTTGGGTGAACCCGCACATGCCACGTACCCACGGTGATTCTTTTATTTCGATTAATCAGATTGATCGTTATTTTGAATCGGCAGCGCCGATGCCAATCCATCAACAACCGGCTCAGAATGCGGTGACGCAAAAAATCGGCGAGCGTGTAGCTGGGCTGATTAATGATGGCGATTGCCTGCAGATGGGGATCGGTGCTATTCCCGATGCGACCTTAGCTTGCTTGGGCAATCACAAAGACTTAGGCATTCATACCGAGATGTTCTCTGATGGGGTATTACCCTTGGTGGCTAGCGGCGTGATCAATAACTCCCGTAAGCGCAAACATCGAGGTCGTATCGTTACCACGTTCGCCATGGGGAGTCAGAAGCTGTACGATTTTGTGCATGATAATCCACAAGTTGCCTTTTTAGACGTTGAATATACCAACGATACCTCGGTGATTCGCCAGAATAAGCAAGTAATGGCGATTAATAGTGCCTTACAAATCGACCTCAGCGGCCAAGTATGCGCTGACTCTATGGGAACTAGTATTTACTCAGGTGTGGGCGGGCAAATGGACTTTGTGCGAGGTGCTAGCCTGTCGGAAGGTGGTCGTTCAGTGATTGCTCTCCCCGCGACCGCCTGCGGTGGCAAAGTATCAAGGATCAGTTCGTTGTTGAGTCCGGGCGCTGGAGTTGTTACGACGCGCGCTCACGTACACTATGTCGTGACTGAATTTGGTGTGGCTAACTTACGTGCTAAGAGTTTATCTGAGCGTGCTAGTCAATTGATTAACATCGCGGCCCCTGAATTCCGTGAACAATTAGCTAAGGCTGCATGGGATGATTGGGGTTTAAAGGTATCGATTTAATATTTTGCGCAATGATAACGTTAGCTGCTGAGTTGATTATTCTCCGTTAAGTCGGCCGCCATCGAAGCTATAAGCGGAGTGCCTACTACTCTATTGTAGGTACTCCCATTAGCACAATAACCTCACTCTCTTCAGTGACATGGATCAAATATTAACCATCGTCTATGCTTAATATTAGACACGGTAGTCTCATGATTCATCTGTCCAAAGGAGGACCTTCGATGAAAGCTTTAACTAACCACTCTGTAAAACCAAAGTTGTTCCCGAAAGTATCTTTAATGGCTGCGACCTTAGGCTTGATGTTTTTTGCATCTAGCAGTCCAGTGCTCGCTGATGATGATGGTAAAAAAGCCTATGAAACCAATTGCCAGGCTTGTCACCAAGCAACGGGTAAAGGTCTAGCTGGTGCTTTTCCTCCGTTAGCCGGTAATCCACATGTAACTGGTGATAAATTACACGTTGTGCGCACCGTATTAAAAGGTATGACAGGCCCGCTTGAAGTCAATGGCCAGAAGTACAATGCAGTGATGCCCCCCATGCAGCATATCAGTGACGAAGAAATTGCTGATATTGCTAACTATGTGCTCAATAGCTGGGGTAACAAAGGTGCCAAGGTTACTGAGCAAGAAGTAGAAAATGTGCGGGTAGAGTTAGGCCTTAAAGATCGTGCCGAAGGTCAACCTCACGCAGGTTCTACCGCTGCTGAAGTGGGCTACAAAGGTGCTCCATCACCGATTTCTGGTGGCAAGATGATGAGAACTGCTGGCGCCCCAGATATTAGTGAAGAAGAGTTTGCGCAAGCCCAAGAAATTTACTTCCAACGCTGCGCTGGTTGTCATGGGGTGTTACGTAAAGGCGCAACTGGTCTACCTTTAACTACTGATATCACCCAGAAGAAAGGCACGGATTACCTTAAAGCCCTGATTAACTTTGGGTCACCAGGTGGTATGCCAAACTGGGGTACCTCAGGTGAATTAACTGAGCAGCAAATTGACATGATGGCGCGCTTCTTACAGCACGAGCCACCTACTCCTCCTGAGTGGGGTATGAAAGAGATGAAAGATAGTTGGGTGGTGCACGTGAAGCCAGAAGATCGCCCAGCCAAGCCTCAGCATGATTATGACGTAGATAACATGTTTGCGGTTACGCTGCGTGATGCCGGCGAAGTAGCCATTATTGATGGTGCTAGCAAAAAAGTACTCAACTACGTGAAAACTGGGTATGCGGTGCACATCTCTCGTGCTTCTAGCTCAGGTCGTTATTTCACCACCATAGGTCGTGACGGTAAGATTGATCTGATCGATTTATACATGTTCCCGCCACAAGTAGTCGCAGAAATTAAGATTGGTCTTGAAGCTCGCTCAGTAGAGAACTCTCGTTATAAAGGTTACGAGGATAAGATCGCGATAGCTGGTGCTTATTGGCCGCCACACTATGTACTTATGGATGGTCAGTCGTTAGAGCCGAAGAAAATTGTATCGACTCGCGGTATGACTGTGGATACTCAAGAGTATCACCCAGAGCCTCGAGTAGCTGCAATTGTTGGTTCGCATAAACACCCTGAGTTTATCGTTAACGTGAAAGAAACTGGTCAAATTAAACTGGTGGACTATTCAGATATCGATAACTTAAGCGTGACTACTATTGATGCGGCGCCGTTCTTACATGACGGCGGTTGGGATCGGTCTGGTCGTTACTTTATGACTGCTGCCAACGAGAACGACACCATTGCAGTAGTGGATGCGTTAGAGCGTGAATTAGAAGCTCTAATTCCGGTAAAACGGATTCCGCACCCAGGTCGTGGCGCTAATTTTGTTGACCCTAAATACGGTCCGGTTTGGGCAACTAGTGCATTAGGTAATGCAGATATCACGCTGATTGGTACTGACCCTGAGCAGCATAAAGACAACGCCTTTAAAGTTGTCCGCGTGTTAGAAGGTCAAGGTGGTGGTTCGTTGTTCATCAAAACCCACCCGAAATCAAAAAACCTTTGGGTAGATACTCCATTTAACCCTGATGCAAAAATTGCTCAGTCGGTAGCTGTCTTCAATATTGACAACCTAGACGCTGGTTTTGACACCTTACCGATTGGTGAGTGGGCTGATTTAGGTCCGGGTCCAAAACGGATCGTGCAACCTGAATACAACATGGCCGGTGATGAAGTTTGGTTCTCGGTATGGAGTGGTCAGGAAGAAGAGTCGGCGATTGTGATTGTGGACGACAAAACTCGTAAGCTGAAGCATGTCATTAAGGGGGAGAAAATGGTCACTCCAACTGGCAAGTTTAACAACTACAATACTCGCAACGAGGTCTATTAATAGTGAAAAAAACAGCGCTTTATTGCGCAATGGCTGGGCTCACTGTAGTAGCCCAGCCAGCGCAAGCTCTTCAACAGGATGTGAATAGTAGTAACGCTGATATAGAAGTGATCACCGTGGTTGCCCATCGGCAGCCACGGCAACTTTCTGAAGTGGCTGGCACAGTTTCGGTTCTTAGCGAAGAACAAATGCAGCGCGACTTAGTGCTTAATGCAACTGACTTAGTGCGCTATCAAGTAGGAGTAGAAATAGATGACGGTGGTAGTAGGTTTGGTGATAGCGGTTTTCGTATCCGTGGTATTGGTGGTAACCGCACCGCAATCGTCATAGACCAAGTGCCAGTAGCCGACCAGTTTTCGGTTGGAGCATTTTCTGATACCGGTCGTGGCTTAATGGAACTCGGGCTGGCAAGCCGTGTTGAAATCTTACGCGGACCGGCATCCACCTTGTATGGCTCTAAAGCTTTGGGCGGGGTGGTTGCGATTAGCTTACTTGAGGCCGATGACGTGCTATACGGCAGCAACTACGGTACTCGGTTGCAGTTAGGCTATAACAGCGATAGTCATCGTGCCAAAGTGATGGCTGCTCAGGCCTATGCAAATCAGTCCGGCTCGTTGCTGCTAGCTGCAGCATTACAGTATGGGCAAGAATTACGAAGCGAGGGGGTCGCTGCTAGTGACCGTGACTTGCAACATCATCGCCAACAAGGATTATTAGCTCGATTAGCAACGGATGCGAGCTGGGGCCGCTGGCAATTTACCTTGGACGCTTTGCAAGAGAGTCGAGATACGAATATCCGCTCTGGTTTAGGTGAAGGTCGCCAAGCATCGACTACTTATTTGGCTGGTGATGATGCTCGGCAGCAGTGGCGTGCTCTGATCGATTTAGAGATGGAACCGCAAGCATGGGCCGATACCGGCCAGTGGCGGTTATATTATCAATACAGCGATACCGAACAAGACTCCCATGAAGAGCGTATGCTGTTACCCGAGCCGTTGCTTATTCAGCGCGATTTTGAATTTACCCAGCGTACCGCTGGCATCGGTGCTGACTTAGCTAAACAGTTCGACAGTGTCGGCTTTGCCCATAGACTTGGCTACGGCTTTGAATTGATTAGTTCAAGCTTAGTTGATGAACGTGACGCTCTACAAACCAATTTAACCACTCAAGTTAGCACCAATGTTTTATTAGGTGAGACCTTCCCGCTGCGTGATTTTCCGCGTAGCAGAGTGACAGAGTTTGGGATGTATGTGCATGACGAAATCGAACTCTGGGAGCAGGGACCGGTTATTAGCCCTGGGGTAAGATACGAGAACTACCGTTTACGGGCTCGCCATGATGCCCTGTTTGAATTGCGCTATCCACAATCTACGGTTACCGATTTAACCGAATCTGCGTGGCTACCTAAGTTTGGTGTGGTGTGGCCGGTAAGCGAGCAGGTTGAATGGTTTGGGCAATACGCACGTGGCTATCGGGCGCCGCCTTTTAGTGATGTTAACGTGGGCTTGTATTATCCACAGTTTCGAGTCTTGGCAATTGCCAATCCTGATTTGAAAGCCGAACGTGGTTATACCTTTGAAACAGGTTTACGCGCGCGTTTAACCGGTCACTCAATAACTGCGGCCGTGTTCCACAATCGTTATAGCGATTTTATTGAGAGTCGTGCCAGTTTGGGCTTTGATCCGGTTCGGCAGTTATTGATATTTCAATCGATTAACCGCGATAAAGTGGTGATTGAAGGGGCTGAATTTGAGTGGCAAGCAGACTGGAATCGGCAGTGGAGTAGTCAGCTGGCATTAGCATACAGTCGTGGTGAAGATCGTGAAACAGGCCTCGCCATAGCTGATGTTGCGCCACCTCAAGCTATCCTAGAAGTGAGTTATAGTAATGCCGACTGGGAATCGCGCTTGGTCCTCACGGCAGTGCGTGGGCAACGTGAATTACAAGATGCCGATGGCAGCTTATTGTTCTCAGCGCCTGGTTACGCCACTGTGGATTGGGTGAATCGCTGGTTTGTAGCTGATGACTTAAGCATAGGTGCAGGCTTGTTCAATTTAACCGATAGACGTTATTGGAAAAATTCCCGAGTTAGTGGGTATCCGATAGCAGATCCTAGTCTGGAAGTCTTAGCAGAAGCGGGATTGCATGCTGGAATAACGGTTAATTATCAATTCTGATTAGCGCTGCCGCAAAATTAATTTGAATAAATCTGTTGACAACAGCTCATTTCGCCTCTATATCGTCACTGACGAATAGAGGCGTCGCAGTTTTTCTGGAGTTGTTGGTCTGGAGGATAGGCACATCATGGCAACATTAAACCGTGAACAGATTATTAAGAAGCCGTTTAACGACTTCAAAAACTACCCTTATGGGTTTGCCCGCTCAGGTGATTTTTCTATCCGTGAAAGCGATTTATTAGCTAAACACGGCAGTATGATTGCTGCATTAATGAGTGGCGAAATTGAACCGCAAACGGCTGAAGAGCAATCCTTGTTGGCAGTTGCGCGTGGTGAAAAGGCCGCCGATACTGCGGTAGAAAAGGCTTGGTCTAAGTATCAAGCTCGCATTAACCGACCTAAAGTTGGCAGTATGTATGGTCGTAGCCGATACACCGATGACGCATTTGAGGTGAGCGGTGGCGATGATGACGATTTAGTGGTTGAAGATTAATCAAAAAAAGCTGGCGAAAGCCAGCTTTTTTATGGGTTAAAGCTAATTAGGCTTGTTCACGAGCAATGGCACGATAGCCAATGTCAGTGCGATAGAATGCCTGGTTCCAACGGATCTTACTAACGCCAGCATAAGCTTGCTGTTGAGCAGCGCTTACGCTATCGCCAATAGCAGTCACACACAGAACGCGGCCGCCGGCCGTCACTACTTGCCCTTCAGTATTGAGAGCCGTGCCAGCATGAAAGACCTTCACGCCAGTGGCTTCAGCTTCAGCAATGCCTGAAATCGCATCACCTTTGGCATAGCCATCTGGATAACCGCCAGCCGCCATCACCACGCCCACAGTCGCACGCGGATCAAACTGAATCTCACGACCAGCTAATTGGCCGGCGCAGGCAGCTAAGCACAGTTCAACTAAATCAGACTGTAAGCGCATCATGATGGGTTGAGTTTCAGGATCACCAAAGCGGCAATTGTACTCAAGTACTTTGGCGCTGCCGTCTGCTGCAATCATCAAACCAGCATAGAGAAAGCCAGTGTAAGGATGGCCTTCAGCTGCCATACCCTCTATGGTTGGCTGAATCACATGCTGCATCACCCATTCGTGCACACTAGGGGTAACCACAGGGGCTGGGGAGTAAGCCCCCATACCGCCCGTATTAGGGCCTTGGTCGCCGTTGTCACGTGCTTTATGATCTTGGCTCGAGGCAAACGGCAGCGCCGTAGTGCCATCCACCATGACAATAAAGCTCGCCTCTTCACCAACTAAGAACTCTTCAATCACTACTCGGCTACCCGCATCACCAAAGCGGTTACCTGCCAGCATGTCAGCAATAGCAGCATCAGCTTCAGCAAGAGTTTGCGCAATGATCACGCCTTTGCCAGCAGCTAAGCCGTCAGCTTTGATGACGATTGGAGTGCCTTGCGCACGCACATAGGCTTGTGCGGCTGCAACGTCCGTAAAGGTGCCATAAGCAGCGGTTGGTATTTGGTGACGTGCTAAAAAGTCTTTGCTGAAAGCTTTTGAGCCCTCAAGTTGAGCTGCGGCTTGAGTTGGCCCAAAAATAGTTAGGCCAGCTGCGGTAAAACTATCAACGACTCCCGCAACCAGCGGCGCTTCTGGGCCTACAATTGTCAGGGCAACCTGTTGTTGTTGCGCAAAGGCTAGTAAGGCAGCGATATCATCAGCAGCAATGGCCACGTTTTCGATACCAGTTTCAATAGCAGTGCCGGCATTACCAGGAGCGACAAACACTTGCTCCACACCCTGACACTGTGCGGCTTTCCAAGCTAATGCATGTTCGCGGCCACCGCCGCCAATTACCAATACTTTCATGAAGATACTCGTTAATTATGAGGTTTAACAAATTTTAACGTAAAGCGGTCACTCTCACCAATCTCAATATACTTGTCGCGATCTTGATCGCCGGCAGCTAAGGTTGGTGGCAAGGTCCATACGCCGCGTGGATGCTCAGTGGTGTCGTTTGGATTCGCATTGATCTCACTGCGCGCAACCAGTTCAAATCCAGCCGCCTCAGCGAGTGCGATGGTATAGCTTTCTTTGATATAGCCGCTTGATTCCATATCACTATCTGGACGAGTTTCCGGTAACCGGTGATCAACAATCCCTAACATGCCACCGGGTTTGAGAGCTTGATAAAAGGTCGCAAAGGCACCTTTAATACCAGCTTCGCCACTGGCCATATACCAATTATGCAGGTTACGGAAGGTGAGCACTCTATCAGCACTTGCTGGTGGTGCAATAGCACTATTCTCTAGGGGAGAAAATTCGGTGATGATGACGTTACCGAACAGAGCATCGTTAGCAACTCGTTCGGCATAGTTAGCGCGAGCGCGAATAGCGAAACCACGCTCGTCAGAAGTGGCAAAGCCAGCCGCATAGAGTTGCCCATGCTGATGCAGATAAGGGGCTAGGATTTCGCTATACCAACCACCACCTGGCCAAATCTCGACCACTGTGTGGTGCGGCGCCACTTCAAAAAACTCGAGTGTTGCTTGGGGATTTCGGTACTTATCTCGTTGCATGTTGCTTGGCGTGCGCGCCGGGCTATTCATGGCATCGGCTAATGCGGTGCTGTGAGCAGGGGCAGCCGCTTCATTCGAGCAGGCGCCCAGTAACGGAGTAAACAGTAGCGCTACGGCTACACCGGTTAATAGTTGACGTTTAGTGGGCATCGCTAGTTTCCTTTTGCATCATTAAGTTATATGAGCTTAGCGCTAATCGTTCAGTTAGCAACTAAGCTCGCTATCAATAACCTACGAATTAGTGACGGAAATGGCGCATTCCAGTAAACACCATGGCTATCCCATGCTCGTTGGCAGCTGCGATAATTTCTTCGTCACGAATCGATCCACCGGGTTGAATAATGGCAGTAATACCAGCGGTAGCAGCAGCGTCAATTCCGTCTCGGAAGGGGAAGAAGGCATCGGATGCCATCACCGAGCCTGCTACCTCAAGGTTCTCATCAGCAGCTTTGATACCAGCGATCTTGGCGCTGTAGACACGGCTCATTTGGCCGGCGCCAACGCCAATCGTCATACCGTCTTTGGCATACACAATCGCATTAGATTTCACAAATTTGGCTACTTTCCAGCAGAATAACAAGTCTTCCAATTGCTCGGCAGTTGGCTGCTTGTCGGTAACCACTTTGAGATCGGCTAAGGTGATTTCACCTAAATCGTTGTCTTGCACCAACAAGCCACCATTAACGCGTTTGTAGTCGAAGCTTGGTACTCGTTGTGCTGCCCATTCGCCACACTCGAGTACGCGCACATTAGTTTTGCTAGCGAGTGCATCTTTAGCCGCTTGGCTAATCACTGGGGCAATAATGACCTCGACAAACTGACGCGCCACAATTGCAGCTGCAGTCTCACCGTCGAGCTCACGGTTAAAAGCAATAATGCCGCCAAAGGCTGAGGTTGGGTCGGTTTTAAAGGCGCGTTCATAAGCATCCAACGGATTGTTACCTATTGCCACGCCACATGGGTTGGCATGTTTCACAATCACACAAGCTGGTGCAGTAAAAGATTTCACACACTCAAGGGCGGCATCAGTGTCGGCAATGTTATTAAAGGATAATTCTTTACCTTGCAGCTGAATCGCAGTGGCGACCGATGCTTCTGCTGGTTTGTGTTCAACATAAAAAGCGGCTTGCTGATGGCTGTTTTCGCCATAGCGTAAATCTTGTTTCTTCTGTAACTGGGTATTAAAGGTACGTGGGAATTTACTGCTTTGCTGGGGCAACCGTGCGCCAAAATATTGAGCAATCATGCCATCATATTGAGCTGTGTGTTCAAAAGCTTTAATCGCTAAGTTAAAACGAGAATCGAAGCTTAGGCTGTTTTGATTAGCATCCATCTCGGCAATAACTGCGGCGTAATCATCAGCATTCACAATAATAGTCACGTCTTGATGATTTTTGGCGGCTGCACGCACCATCGTTGGGCCACCAATATCAATATTCTCTACCGCATCAGCATGGCTACAATCTGGTTTCGCGACAGTTTCTGCAAACGGGTATAAATTTACTACCACCATATCTATGGCAGCAATACCTTGCTCTTGCATCACCGCTTGGTCTCGATCACGACGAGCTAAAATGCCGCCATGAATTTTAGGATGCAAGGTCTTTACGCGACCGTCCATAATCTCCGGCTGGCCAGTATGTTCTGACACATCTGTTACGGCAATTTGGTGCTGGCGCAGTAAGGCTGCCGTACCACCTGTTGAGAGCAGCTCGACGCCACGTTGCACCAAAGCCTGAGCAAATTCGACAATGCCAGTTTTGTCAGAAACACTGAGTAAAGCGCGTTGAATAGGGCGGTGTTGCATGAAATGTTACCTTTCTTTAATAGTGAGTATTAAGTATTCAGTAGATACCAGTAAACTAAGATAGTTAATTTAAGTATGTGTTAGCAAATAACCTAGGCGTTAAAAACTGAGGATTAGAAAGAAAAAAAGAGCACACCAGGCGCTCTTTTTTTGGGGGCACTTAGTTCATGCCGTATTTTTTCAGCTTCTTACGCAAGGTACCACGGTTAATGCCAAGCATTGTCGCGGCGCGGGTTTGATTACCACGCGTGTAAGTCATGACCTCTTCTAACAACGGTGCTTCAACTTCAGCCAAAACCAACTCATACAATTCTTCAGGATCATGTCCTTCTAATTGCTTTAAGAATGAGTTCATGGCTTGCTTTACTGAATCACGTAGTGGCTTCGGCTGGGCATTGTTACCAATGGTGGTAAATGGAGAAACCGGGTCACGATGTGCGTTTTGATCAAACATAGGTGCGCTCTATCTCTTTAGTTTACTGTTACAAAAAAATTCGCCAAGGCGTCGAGTTGCTCGGCTGCATCCTCAATCACCAAAAACTGCTGGCGAAAATCCGCATTGGGTTGTTGTTGTTGCAAGTACCAACCCACATGTTTTCTGGCAATCCTTACACCGCTAAAGTCACCATAGTGTGCGTGCAAGCGTTTCACATGCTGCTGCACAACTCGGCTAACTTCGTGCGCCGTTGGTGGTGCTAAGTGTTCGCCCGTTGCTAAAAAATGGGCGATCTCACGAAACAACCAAGGATTACCTTGGGCGCCGCGACCAATCATGATGGCGTCGGCACCGGTATACGCTAAAACCTCGCGTGCTTTTTCTGGCGTCGTAATGTCGCCATTAGCAACTACGGGTATCGACACCGCCGCCTTGATTGCTTTGATGGTGTCGTACTCGGCGTGGCCTTTGTACATACAAGCTCGAGTACGTCCGTGTACGGCTAACGATTGTATTCCCGCTTGCTCCGCAATTTGGGCAATGGTTACTCCGTTACGATGCTCAGGCGTCCAGCCTGTGCGAATTTTTAGCGTGACTGGCACATCCACAGCAGCTACCACAGCAGTTAGAATAGCTTCTACAAGCTTTGGATACTGCAGCAGGGCCGAGCCAGCTAATTTCTTATTCACCTTTTTTGCTGGGCAGCCCATATTGATATCAATGATTTGCGCTCCGTGCTCAACATTGTGAACAGCAGCCGCAGCCATCAATTCAGGTTCTGACCCTGCAATTTGCACAGCTTTCACTCCCGGTTCATCAGCATGGCCCATTCGGTCTTGCGACTTTTTAGTGGCCCACACTTGCGGATTGCTCGAGAGCATTTCGGACACTGCCAACCCGGCTCCCAATTCTAAGCAGAGCTGTCGAAATGGAAGGTCTGTCACACCGGCCATGGGTGCGAGAATTACCGGATTTTCTATTGGATATGGTCCGATCCGCATCGGTTAAAAACTGTGCAACTCAAGGGTCGGAAATTTTAGGGAATTTAGCGCAGAAAGAAAAGGCTGTAATTTGTACAAAAACAGCCTTTTTTGCATTTTTTCCACTTGACAAAGTTACTCAAGACTAGTGTTTGCGTTTTGCGTGTAACATCACCCAACCTTCGCTGATACGAACCGGGCTAAAGTCGAATTCTTTGTTATAAGCGGCTTGTACTGCCGGAACTTGACGCTCCAGAATGCCAGACATGATGAGTTCACCGCCTGGAGCAACAAAAGCACTAATAACCGGAGCTAATTCTTGTAAGGGGCCGGCCAGAATATTGGCCATGACCAACTCGGCTTGTAACTCCGGTTGCTGACTTGGTAAATACACGGCTAAGCGTTCAGCAACACCATTGCGCTCAGCATTGGCGGTACTGGCAATCAGAGCTTGTTGATCGATATCGGTACCAATAGCTTGCTTGGCACCCAGCAACAATGCTGCAATCGCCAAAATACCTGAGCCACAGCCAAAATCAACCACGGTCTTACCGGCCACCTCAGCGCTATCCAACCATTCCAAACAAAGTGCCGTAGTAGGGTGAGTTCCTGTACCAAAGGCCATCCCCGGGTCGAGCATGATATTGACCGCATCGGGCTCGGGGATATCACGCCAGCTAGGGCAAACCCACAGCCGTTGACCAAAACGAATGGGATGAAAGTTATCCATCCACTCACGCTCCCAATCTTTGTCTTCTAGAGCATCGGTTTTGTATTGTAGCTCGTCTTTGAAATAACTCGATTTGCGCAGGTTAGCGAGGATTGGCTTAAGGTCGGTTTCAGCTGGAAACAAACCAGTCACTAGAGTTTCCTGCCAATAGATGAGTTCGCCCAGCGGAGGCTCAAAAATCGGGTTGTCTTGGGCATCGCGATAGGTGACGGCCATAGCGCCATTGCCCTGCAGCATGTCGCCCACAAGGGGCGCATGCTTTTCAGGAGCAGATACGGTAAGTTGAATCCAAGGCATAGGCGTTAGTGACCACCCATGCCGAGCTTTTTCTCTAGATAGTGGATGTTCGTGCCACCGTGCTGGAAGTTTTCATCAGCCATGATGTCTTTCTGCAATGGCACATTGGTTTTAATACCTTCGATGATTAACTCACTCAGCGCATTGCGCATGCGGGCTATTGCTACATCACGATTTTCACCATAGGTAATTAACTTACCAATCATCGAATCGTAATTAGGTGGTACCCGATAATCTGCATACACATGCGAATCCCAACGCACTCCTAAACCACCCGGTGGGTGGAAGCGGGTGATGGTACCCGGCGATGGAATAAAAGTTGCTGGATCTTCAGCGTTAATCCGGCATTCAACAGCATGTCCGCGAATCACTACGTCTTCTTGTGAAATCGATAATTGACGACCCGCGGCAATGCGCAGTTGCTCTTTAATGAGATCGATTCCGGTAACCATTTCGGTAACTGGATGCTCAACCTGAATACGGGTATTCATTTCAATGAAATAGAACTCACCGTTTTCGTAAAGGAACTCAAACGTACCGGCACCACGATAGCCAATCTCGATGCAGGCTTTGGCACAGCGTTCACCAATAAACTTACGCATCTCTGCGGTAATGCCTGGTGCTGGCGCTTCTTCAACGACCTTTTGGTGGCGGCGTTGCATCGAACAATCACGCTCACCTAAGTAAACTGCGTTACCTTGACCATCAGCCAACACTTGAATCTCAATATGCCGAGGATTCTCTAGAAACTTCTCCATGTACACCATGGAGTTACCGAAGGCTGCTCCGGCTTCTGCTTTGGTGGTGCTAATAGCGCGAATCAGTTCGTCTTCTTTACGCACGACCCGCATGCCACGGCCACCGCCGCCCCCAGCTGCTTTTACTATCACTGGATAGCCAATCCGCTTAGCGGTTTTTAAGTTAGTGGCATCATCATCACCTAACGGACCACCGGAGCCAGGCACACAAGGCACACCTGCTTTCTTCATCGCTTCAATAGCAGAAACTTTATCGCCCATTAGGCGAATAACATCAGCGGTTGGGCCGACAAAAATGAAACCAGAGTTTTCTACTTGTTCGGCAAAGTCGGCATTCTCAGCAAGAAAGCCATAACCTGGGTGGATAGCTGCTGCGTCAGTAATTTCCGCCGCACTAATAATGCGTGGAATATTCAAATAACTATTAGTAGCAGGTGCATCGCCAATACAGATAGACTCATCGGCTAGCAGCACATGCTTCAAATTGCGGTCAACGGTAGAGTGTACCGCTACGGTTTTAATTCCGAGCTCTTTACAGGCGCGCAAAATACGCAGCGCAATCTCGCCTCGGTTAGCTATAACAACCTTATCTAACATGATTTTGGTCCTGGCTGATGCCGTTACTCAATAACAAATAATGGCTGATCAAACTCAACCGGCTCACCGTTTTCTACAAGAATTTGTTTCACCACTCCGCCTTTGTCGGCTTCGATCTGGTTCATCATTTTCATCGCTTCTACAATGCATAAGGTTTCGCCAGCTTTAACCTGTTGGCCAACGCTTACAAAGTCAGCGGCACCCGGTGCTGGAGCTGCGTAGAAAGTGCCAACCATAGGTGATTTAACAACATGGCCTGAAATTTCTGGCGCTGCTGCTTCTGCTGCAGGTGCTGCCGCCGCTGCCGCCGCCGGAGCTGGTGCCGGAGCAGGATAATGATGCATCGGTGCCGCTTGATAATGGACCGGAGCGCTGTGGCTGCCACCACGATGAATACGAACGGATTCTTCACCTTCGGTAATTTCTAATTCAGCGATACCAGATTCTTCTACCAGTTCGATTAATTTCTTAATTTTACGAATATCCATGAGTATTAATTACCTAATTAAATGTTATGAGTTGTGCTGTAAGTGCTGCTGGGCTGCTTGCAACGCGAGGCTATAGCCTTGCGCGCCAAGTCCACAGATAACCCCTACGGCTAGGTCTGATAAATAAGAATGCTTACGAAAGGCTTCGCGTGCATGAATATTGGAAAGATGTACTTCGATAAAAGGAATAGCTACCCCGGCCAAGGCATCACGCAAGGCAATGCTAGTATGAGTAAAGGCGCCTGGGTTGATTAGAATAAAATCGACATGGGTGGTTCTAGCTTCATGAATCCACTCAAGCAGTTGATGCTCAGCATTAGACTGTCTGCAGTCTAAAACAAGGTTTAACTGCTCAGCTTGTTGCCGCAGTTGATGCTCAATATCATTGAGGGTTTGTGAACCATAAATATCGGGCTCCCGAGTGCCTAACAAATTAAGGTTAGGGCCATTGAGAAGCAATAGTCTTGATGTTCTGGCATTTTTTGTCGTCATAATGCTGCGATCTGCTGCGAAACGTCATGTCTCTAGGAATTTAGAGAATTAGAGGCCAAATTTGGCCTCTAGTTCCATGCTTATCTTGGCATTATAGAGAAAAAATGAGATTACGCAGCAAAATACTGGTCTTATCACCGCAGTTCGCTGCAATCTTTAATTTTCTGTTGTACTTTTTACATGCTCTGTAAATTCATCCGCCGGTAAAAACCCAGTGACTCTGGCACCTTGAACTTCCTCGCCGGCATAGAAAAATAAAATGGTAGGCAAACCTAATACCTGGTAGTGCTGCAATATTGCATTGTTCTCAGCCGTGTTGGCGGTAACGTCTGCTTGTAGCAAGCGCACATCGCTCAAGGCTTGCTGAACCTGCTCGTTAGCAAAGGTGTAGCGCTCAAACTCTTTACAAGCAACGCACCAGTCGGCGTACAAATCTAACATCACCCACTGTTGATTAGCTGCGGCTGCTGCTAACTCGGCCTCAATTGCGGCAACAGAAGTCACTTGTTTGAAAGGCAAATGAGCGCTGCTGGGCTGTGGCCACCAGGTATAGAGTAAGCCACTAGCAAGAATTAGCCAAACACTGCTGAACACCACTGCTGGCTTGCGCGCCATTTCAGCCCAGCCGCTAACAATAAGGTAAATTGCACTAGCACAGATAAAGAGCACCCATAGCCAATCTGCTACGTGAAAGGGCAAGAGGCGTTCTACTAACACCAGCGCAACTGCGAGCAAGATAACGCCGAACAACCGTTTTACTGTGTTCATCCAAGCGCCGGCTTTAGGCAATAGTTTGCCACCCGTTACCCCGAACACTAATAAGGGTAGGCCCATGCCGATACTCAATGCATATAGAATGGCCCCGCCATTCACGATATCGCCCGACTGCGCAATGAATAGCAGCACGCCAGATAGCGGAGCGGTGGTGCATGGTGAGGCTATTAATCCTGATAGGGCACCCATGATAAAGACACTGGAATGTGCTCCACCACGTTGACCTTGGCTAATACTATTGAGGTAATTTTGCCACTTACTCGGTAAGGTGATGGTATACACACCCATCATACTCAGGGCCAGCAACACAAACACTAGGGCTAGCACCACTAACAAAACTGGGTGCTGTAACATGGCTTGATAGCGCAATCCAGCTAGGGCTACCACAATACCTAGTGCTGAATAGGTCACGGCCATCCCTTGTACATAAGCGAACGACAAGGTAAATGCACGCAGCGTGGTTAAGGGTTTACGCGCAGCTGTTGTCGAGCCAGTAGCCGATGCAGCAGGCCCAGAAGACCCCATGATGATGGCAGAAATAATCGGGTACATAGGCAACACGCAAGGCGTAAAAGCTAAGCCAATCCCGAGGACTAAAAATAACCCCAGCGACAACCACAGGGGCTGCTCATGAATTGCATCAAAAATGCTAGCAGATTCTGATTGTTGACTATTCTCAGTGATCTGCTCAAAAGACACTGCCGTGCCTGTGGCTTGTACGGTATTCAGCGCAATGGTTTTATCCGTGGGCGGGTAACATAAACCGGCATCGGCGCAGCCCTGATAAGAAATCACGAAAGTTTGCTGAGGCGCCGCCTGCTGCAATTCATAAGTGATTTCAACGTAATCGCGATACACCACAGTTTCGCCGAAAAACTCATCAACGTGGGGCTCACCTTCTGGTAATTGTGGTTGCGCTTGCAAAGCCACATCACTTTTCACCACAAATCGGTGCTGGTAGAGATAATAAGATGGCGCAATGGTCCATTGTAAGGTCAGCTGATCGCCGTCTTGCTTAAAATTGAACGCAAAAGCTTCGTCAACAGGTAAGAATTCGGGTTGTTGAAAAGGGTCACTACTTTGGAGCTGAAACTGTTGTGCCTGAGCCCCAGCAGTGAGCAACCATACTAGCGCGAATAAAGTAGAGAGAATAACGAGAGGGTACTGCTTAACTGTCATGATTGGGTGACCTGTGTTATCCAATTTAAATAATCGGGTGAGCCTTCCGTAATAGGCACAGCAATAAGTTCCGCCACATCGTAGGGGTGTGCCTGTTGCACCAGCGCAAAGAGTGCCTCAAGACAGCCTACGGTTGTCTTGATCTGTAACAAGACTTCTTCATCGGCATGGATATGATCATCCCACCAATACATGGATGTTGTTGGCGATGAAATATTAACGCAGGCAGCTAAGCGCGCTCGTAAAACTTTTTCAGCAATGGCTTTAGCTGATTGCTTGCTAGGACAACTGCATACCACAATACGATAGGTTGACGATGTTGGCATTAGTTTTATCTCTTCTCATTGAGTACGCTTAAAGACTATCTTACGACCAGTATACGAAAACAAAAAAAATTTATCATTGCACCTTGAGTTCTTATTTTTACCCCCCATAACTGGTGCACATTCACTTTTTAACTGCTTTGGTTCATCCCCAAAGCTTTTATCAACCCACAAACTTAGGTTTAGGAGTTATCCAAGATGAAACTTCGTCCTTTACATGATCGAGTGATCATTAAGCGTTCAGAAGCAGAAACTAAATCTGCTGGTGGTATTGTATTGACCGGTTCAGCCGCAGAAAAATCAACCCAAGGTGAGGTTGTAGCTGTAGGTAACGGTCGTATCCTTGAAAATGGCGAGGTAAAAGCGCTAGACGTAAAAGTTGGCGATACCGTGCTATTTAACGAAGGATATGGTGTTAAGACGCAAAAGATCGAGGGTGAAGAGTACTTGATCATGAGCGAATCAGACATTCTAGCGATCGTAGAAGGCTAAGGAGAAATAAACATGGCAGCTAAAGAAGTCATTTTTGGAAACAGTGCACGTCAACGCATGCTTAAAGGCGTGAACGTTCTTGCTGACGCAGTTAAAGTAACTTTGGGCCCGAAGGGTCGTAACGTCGTCCTAGAAAAATCATTTGGCGCACCTTTGATCACCAAAGATGGTGTTTCAGTAGCCAAAGAGATCGAACTAGAAGATAAGTTCGAAAACATGGGCGCACAGATGGTGAAAGAAGTTGCCTCTAAAGCTAATGACGAAGCAGGTGACGGTACTACCACTGCTACTGTGTTAGCTCAAGCAATTGTCAACGAAGGCTTGAAAGCGGTTGCTGCGGGCATGAATCCAATGGATTTAAAACGCGGTATTGATAAAGCCGTCATCAGTGCTGTTGAAGAGCTGAAGAAAATTTCACAACCTTGTGACAACACCAAAGCTATCGCTCAGGTAGGTACCATCTCAGCTAACTCAGATAGCACCATCGGTGAAATCATCGCTAAAGCGATGGAAAAGGTAGGCAAAGAAGGTGTTATCACGGTTGAAGAAGGTCAAGCATTGCAAGATGAACTTGACGTTGTTGAAGGTATGCAGTTTGACCGTGGTTACCTATCACCATACTTCATCAATAACCAAGAAAACGGCACTGTTGAATTAGAAAGTCCGTTTATTTTATTGGTTGATAAAAAAGTATCGAACATTCGTGAATTGTTACCAGTTCTTGAAGGTGTAGCTAAATCAGGTAAGCCATTGTTGATTATTGCCGAAGATGTTGAAGGTGAAGCCTTAGCGACTTTAGTTGTGAACAACATGCGTGGCATCGTGAAAGTAGCGGCAGTAAAAGCACCAGGCTTCGGCGATCGCCGTAAAGCTATGTTGCAAGACATCGCTGTATTGACTGGCGGTACTGTGATTTCAGAAGAAATTGGTATGGAGCTTGAGAAAGCTCAACTCGAAGATCTAGGTACTGCCAAACGAGTCGTGATCAACAAAGACAACACTACTATTGTTGATGGTAACGGCGACCAAGCAGCCATTGAAGGCCGTGTTGCTCAGATTCGTCAACAAGTAGAGGAAACTACTTCTGATTACGACCGTGAAAAACTGCAAGAGCGTTTAGCTAAACTTGCTGGCGGTGTTGCAGTTATTAAAGTAGGTGCTGCGACTGAAGTAGAAATGAAAGAGAAGAAAGCACGTGTTGAAGATGCTCTGCATGCAACTCGCGCAGCGGTAGAAGAAGGCGTTGTGCCTGGTGGTGGTGTAGCATTAGTGCGAGCTGCTAGCAAACTTGCTGACTTACGTGGTGATAATGAAGACCAAAACGTAGGTATCAAGTTAGCACTTCGTGCGATGGAATCACCACTGCGTCAAATCGCTACTAACGCAGGCGCTGAAGGTTCTGTGGTAGCCAATAACGTGAAAAACGGCGAAGGTAACTACGGTTACAACGCAGGTCAAGACGTGTATGGCGACATGCTAGAAATGGGTATTTTGGATCCAACCAAAGTAACTCGTTCAGCGTTACAGTTTGCTTCATCTATCGCAGCCTTGATGATTACTACCGAAGCTATGGTAGCGGAAGTGCCAAAAGATGAGCCAGCTGCTCCAGATATGGGCGGCATGGGTGGAATGGGCGGCATGATGTAATTTCGATTACGTCATAAAACCATTCAAAACGGGGAGATGTTTCGGCATCTCCCTTTTTTATTTTGTATGTCACACTTTCAATCCGACTAGCGTCTAAACTAATAGAAGCGCATATAATGCGATATCGAGCGTCTCATAGGAGGACTCAAATGATGAAAAAAACTCTATTAGTAACTGGTTTAATGTTAGCTGGGCTATGTCACCAAACTGCGCTCGCGGCGGAAGCGAAAGTTAGTTGGGGTGACCCCAAAAAATTCTTTGACATTGAAGCTGTTGGAGATAAACAAGACCGTTTTGAACAGCGAGTTATGGACGAGCTTACTGCTTATATTGGTGAATTAGCTGAGAAGCTGCCAGCCGATCATCAGTTCACCATAGCTATTAATGACATTGATTTAACTGGGCGTGTTGAGCCGGTTTTCGTTGATACTGGAATGCGCTATCAGCGTGTGGTTGACGAGATTAGTTATCCAATGATCAAATTTACCTACAGCTATACTGATGCTAACGGACAAGTTATCCAAGAAGGTGAGGAACGGATAAAAGATCTAGGTAGCATTATTACTCGACGTGAAATTATGCGTAGTAGCCGTGATAATGTTTACTTTGAGAAACAACTGCTTCGTGATTGGTTCAAAGATAACTTTAAAGAGTATTTTTAACTAGCTCTTTCAATACTGCAAACGCCACTCCTTCAGAGTGGCGTTTTACTTGCTTCGCCGGCAATCTCTCGAACTAACTTTGGCACTAAAAAGCCCGGTAGTTCAGCTAATAATTGTTGATACAGCTTAAGGGCTGCTTCATCGGTAACGGCAAAATGACTGGCACCAGCCACTTTATCTAATTGATGTAGATAATAAGGCATGATGTTAGCGGCAAAGAGTTTTTCGCTTAGTTCACTTAGGCAGGTAACTGAGTCATTAATCCCCTTTAACAGCACGCTTTGATTTAGCAGCGTAACACCGGCTTGATGCCAAGCTAGTGCGGCCGCAGCTAATTCGTCTGCTACTTCTCGCGGGTGATTGATATGCAACACCAGAATAGCTTGCAGGTGACTTCGGGCTAAGCGCTCGGCAAGCTTGCTGGTTAATCGCGTCGGCAATACTACGGGTAGCCGTGAGTGGATTCGTATGCGGCGTAATTGCGGTAGTTGTTCTAAGGTTGTTAGTATCTCATCAAGCTTTTCATCGGTAGCCAAAAGGGGATCGCCGCCACTTAAAATCACTTCATTAATATTGGTATCCGACGCTATGGTGGCAACTAAGCTGGCCAGTTCAGACCTACCAAAGCTATGCTGTTGATAAGGAAAATGACGACGAAAACAATAGCGGCAGTTAATCGCACAGCCACCTTTTAAGATAACTAACACGCGCGACTTATATTTATGTAGAATCCCCGGCTGCGTATTAGACTGCTCAGCTAAAGGGTCTTTGGTAAATTCTGGATGTTCAGTAAATTCGTTGTGGTGCGGCATCACCTGCAAGAGCAAAGGGTCATTGCAATCACCTGGCTGCATCAACTTCACAAAATGAGGCGTCACCCGCAGTGGAAACAGGCGCCTTGCCTCGCGATGTTGAGCAACCCAGCTAGCCGGTAGTTGCAGTAACTCACCAAGCTGTTCGGGTGAGGTTATTGCTTGTGCTAACTGCTGTTGCCACAGTGGACGAATGGATACTGCTTGAGAATCGGACACAAAAAACCTACTTATTATTTCCACGAACGAATTATTTTACCTGAAAAATACTGCGTTATGGTTTATTATTGCGCGCGAAATCGCTTAATTTAAAAGCATACGAGGAAGCTATGGCGAATTACAGCACAAACGAATTTAAAGCTGGCTTAAAAATCATGCAAGATGGTGAGCCCTGTTCAATTATCGAAAACGAAATGGTTAAGCCTGGTAAAGGGCAAGCCTTTAACCGTGTTCGTATTCGTAAATTAATCAGCGGCAAAGTTGTTGAGAAGACCTTCAAATCAGGTGACTCAGTTGAAGGTGCGGATGTTGTTGATGTTGATTTAGCCTATCTCTATAACGATGGCGAGTTCTGGCATTTTATGAACAACGAAACCTTTGAGCAATTGGCTGCCGATGCAAAAGCTGTGGGCGACATGACCAAATGGTTAGTTGAGCAAGATGTATGTACGTTAACACTTTGGAACGGTAACCCGATCGCGGTAACACCACCTAACTTTGTTGAGTTAGAGATCGTTGAAACCGATCCTGGTTTGAAAGGTGATACTGCTGGTACCGGTGGTAAGCCAGCTACGTTGTCTACAGGCGCGGTGGTTCGGGTTCCATTATTCGTACAGATTGGCGAAATCATTAAAGTAGATACTCGCTCTGGCGAATACGTATCACGCGTACAAAAGTAAATCAGTTAGGGCATAGCAGTGCAGCTATCAGATAATTGGCGGCCATCCGCGTCGTTAGAATTATTGCAACAACGGGCAGCATTGCTACGCCAACTTCGAGAGTTTTTCTGGCAACGTCAGGTGCTAGAAGTGGATACGCCATTGCTGTCACGCTATGGCGTAACCGATGTTCATCTGAGTAATCTGCAAACCGAAATTGCGGTGTTACCAAACCAACCTTTTTATCTACAGACATCACCCGAGTACGCCATGAAGCGTCTGCTTGCCGCTTATGGTTGTAGCATTTATCAACTTGGAAAAGTCTTTCGGGATGATGAAGTAGGGCCACGGCATAACCCTGAATTCACGATGTTAGAATGGTATCGTGTTGGCTTTACGATGGCAGAGCTTATTGCGGAAGTCGTCGAACTCCTATTATTAGTGTTGGGTGAGCGTATGGTTGTCCAACAAACCTATCAAGAGCTCTTTCAGCGTTATCTCGCAGTTGATCCTCTTGCGGCTTCAGTCTCGCAACTGCAACGGACTTTAAGTGATTACCCCGAAGTTGCAGATTTAGCTGAGCGCGAGGACGATCGAGACACTTTACTGCAATTAGCCATGGCTTGCGTGATTGAGCCTCGCTTAAATGTTGACGCAATAACCATTGTCACTCATTTTCCGAGTAGCCAAGCAGCCTTGGCAGAAATTGCCGCTGATGATAGTCGTGTGGCCTTGCGATTTGAAGTGTATGCAGGCGGAATAGAGCTTGCCAATGGCTATCAAGAGCTCACGCAAGCAGCCGAACAAACGCAACGTTTTGCGTCTGATAATCAACTACGTTTGCAGTTGGGGCGTCCTCAAGCTGCAGCCGATACGCGACTACTACAAGCACTTGCTGCAGGGTTTCCGAACTGTGCCGGAGTTGCTTTAGGCTTTGACCGACTACTCATGATCCAAAGCAAAAAGGCGAACATTCAATCTGTGCTACCTTTTGATCTGTCTTGCGCCTGATTAAGTAATGTTATAATATAACACGACTGTCTTGGCACACCTTAAGTAAAAGCACGGATTATCATGACGCAACGTTCGCTCGACAAAACTGGTATTTGGGTAACCACCTTATGTGCGTTACATTGCCTCGCTTTGCCTGTGATTTTACCGTTGTTATCGGTGATTGGTTTATCTTTTATTGGCGAAGAGTTTTTAGAGCGTACTATCCTTTCGTTGAGTATTGTGATTGGTCTTATCGCCTTAGGCTTCGGCGTACGTAAACATGCGCAATGGTACCCGTTGTTATTATTAATCTGCGGTGGCGCTGTTTACTGGAATAAAGATAGCTTTGGTGAGTTTGCTGAACCTTTAGTTATTCTCATTGGTGCCGGTCTAATCATTGCTGCGCACTGGGTTAACTTAAGATTAGTACGCAGCTGTCCGATCAAGCCTCAAGTGCAATAGGCTATTGCACTTTACGAGTTAGGATAACCCCAGCTTCCATGTGATGAGTATATGGAAACTGATCAAATAACGCCGTTTGGGTAACTTCGTGAGTGTTGGCTAATTGGCCAATGTTTTCAGCTAAGGTTTCCGGGTTACAGGAAATATAAACAATCATCTCGTACTGACGTACAAGCTCAATCGTATCCATATCTAATCCAGCTCTTGGCGGATCCACTAAAACCGTTTGGCAATTAAAACTCAAAACATCGGCCTCAGTCGCGCGGCGAGATTGTTTGCTGCCAGCTAGAACGGCACTGAAATCTTCAGCAGACATCCTAACTAAAGTGACATTCTTTATCTTATTTAATTCGCAGTTATAAATAGCAGAAGCGACAGAAGTTTTACTTATTTCTGTAGCCAACACCCGGTCAAAGTTTTGTGCTAACGGCAAACTGAAATTCCCATTACCACAATACAGTTCGAGTAAGTCGCCAGGACGGTCTTGTGTGGCTGCTAGGGCCCATTCAATCATATGCTTATTTACTGCAGCATTAGGTTGCGTAAAGCTATTTTCAACTTGTTGAAAAGAGTAATCACGCCCGGCAATCGTTAAAGTCTCAGTCACCCAATCTTGCTCAAGACAGATTTTTTGTTTTTTTGCTCGGCCGATAATGTGAATCTCACCATATTGGCTTAAGTGCTGCTTTAATTGCTGTGCGAACAACTGCCACTCTTCATCTAATTGGCGATGATAGATTAATGAAATCAATGCTTGTTTTGTGGTTGTGGTTAGAAACTCCACCTGAAACAGCTTATTGCGCAGCACCGGTTGGTATTTAACGTAGTCAATAATTGCCGGCATCAAGCGATTAATAAGCTCACTCCCTACCGGAAATTGATCGATGCGTATCTTTGCGCGCGTTTCTGCGTCAAACATGATGTAGAACAGGTCATCGCCGTCATGCCAAACTCTAAATTCGGCGCGCATCCGATAATGTGAGGCCGGCGAGGAAAATACTGTTGGCGATGCCGCAGTATAAGGAGCCAGCAGCTGTTGCAAGCGCGTTACTTTAGTCTCAAGTTGACTGGCATAGTGGGCCGGATTAACTGCACCTGAAGTCATGGTTGCTCCTATCGCTAAAAAAGACTGGGCATTGTAACCTTCGACTTAAAAATGTCTACTAGCATGACCGAGCAATTCAAAATGTAAAAATCTACCTATGACATTGCACATATCGGAAATATAGACAATGATGACAGGGTTAGATATTTTTATCTAAGAAACTCCCATAAATAGAACAATATATAAAAAGGTTTCAGCTATGTCTAAAGTGTCCAAGTTAGGAATGTTTGCCATAACCACGGCGGCCTTGTGTGTTGCATCGGCCGTTCATGCGGAGCAGCCCGATTCGGCTGGCCACAACAAAGAGCGAGTGTTAGTCGAATTCAAACCAGGTACACAAAGACTTGTAGCTGACTATGTGATGGCTAATGATGCCAGCAAACCTGAGCCAACGCCTCCGCCTACGGACACCAAGAAAAAGGAGAAACCAAGAGAGCCTTGGCCTCCTAAGTTTATCGTTCTTGATCTTCCTGAACGTAACATGATGGCGTTGGAAGTTTCCGCTAATGCAATTCAGGGGCTCCGTAATAATCCGAATGTGATTTCAGTAGAGCCGGATGAGAAGCGCTATCTCTACAGTACTCAATACGAACCTGGTAAGCCTTACGGCATCAGTCAGGTACAAGCAGACTTATTGAGTGATGGTGCCGCAGGTAGTCGAACTCTTTGTATTATCGATTCAGGGTATGATTTAGGCCATCCGGATCTGCCTCAGACGAATGTTTCTGGTAGTTTTGATGCTGGTACCGGCAATTGGTATACCGATGAGAACGGCCATGGTACCCACGTTGCCGGAACTATTGCGGCGTTAACCAATGGCGAAGGCGTTGTTGGAGTATTGCCCAATGGGCAAATCAATCTTCACATCGTGAAGGTGTTTGCTGAATCGGGTTGGGCCTATTCTTCTTCATTGATTGCCGCAACCGATGAATGTGTAGCAGCCGGTGCCCAAGTGATCAATATGAGTCTCGGTGGTTCTCGTGCGAGCAAAGCTGAAGAACGAGCTTTTGCCAATCTTGCCAATGCCGGCGTGCTAAGTGTCGCTGCCGCAGGTAATGACGGCAATACACGACATTCTTATCCTGCTTCTTATGCATCGGTCGTATCAGTCGCTGCAGTTGATGCTAACGAACAAATAGCTAGCTTTTCTCAACAGACAGATCAAGTTGAGCTAGCCGCGCCTGGGGTCGGTGTTTTATCTTCTGTACCTCGAGGTACCGGTGAAAAAGTAGAATTAACCGTAGCGAACACCCAATACACAGCCAATTCAATCGATGGTGCGTTTCCAACTATTGCCACGGGCGCATTAGCAGCTTGCGGTATTGCTGATACAGCATGTACAAATGTAGCTAACCAAGTCTGCTTGATTGAACGTGGCGTGGTATCTTTCGCTGAAAAGGTACAAGCCTGTGAAGCCGGTGGTGGCGTGGGCGCTGTTATATATAACAATGAACCGGGTGAGTTACTGGCAACCCTAGGTGATTATGCTGCCAGTATTCCAGCAGTCGGTATTAGCGCTGCCGATGGTGCGACTTTGTTAACCCAACTCGGTAGTAGCACCTCAGTAGGTTCAGCTACCAGCGATTGGGCTTTCTTTGATGGTACGTCAATGGCATCACCGCATGTTGCTGGTGTTGCAGCACTTGTTTGGTCTTATCATACAACCTGTAGCAACCAAGATATTCGCACCGCACTAACCCACACAGCTAAAGACTTGGGTACTAGCGGTAAAGACAATGCCTATGGTTACGGCTTAGTACAGGCAAAAGCCGCGGTTGATTACTTAGATAGTTATGGTTGTAGTGGAAATGGCGGTGATAATACCGGTGGCGGTGATACTGGGGGAGAAGATGGTAGTAATCCTGGTAGCGGTAAAGGAAATGGTAAAGGCGGTAAAAAGTAGCCTTTTCACTGGATTAGTAACAAAAAGCTCACCTTTGTGAGCTTTTTTTATGCGGGGTGAACACAAAACCAGCAGTCAGTAAAAAAACATTTAAAAAGTTGAAAAAGGCGCTTGACGTTGCCAGTAAAATCTCTAAAATGCGCCCCACGCTTGAGGCAGACAACGAAGTCGCCAAAAGCACAAGTTTTGAGTCAGAAAAAAGTTTGCCGAAAGGCTTGACACAAAACTCCAAGGCTGTAGAATACGCCGCCTTGCTTGCTGAAACGCAAGCCGCTTCGAAAGCGAAGCGAACGCTCTTTAACAATATACCAAGCCAAGCAAACTGTGTGGGCACTTACCGGATTCAGGCAGAGAAGCATCTTCGGATGCAACAAAGGTCATTAACTTTGACCACCTGACTGATTGGAAAAGTGCTTAACAAATTAGATTTTATTAAGTCATTGATTCAATGGGTCGATTAAACACTTTAAATTGAAGAGTTTGATCATGGCTCAGATTGAACGCTGGCGGCAGGCCTAACACATGCAAGTCGAGCGGCAGCGGGGAGTAGCTTGCTACTCTGCCGGCGAGCGGCGGACGGGTGAGTAATGCTTGGGAACTTGCCTTTAGGAGGGGGATAACCACGGGAAACTGTGGCTAATACCGCATAATGTCTACGGACCAAAGCAGGGGATCTTCGGACCTTGCACCTAGAGATAGGCCCAAGTGAGATTAGCTAGTTGGTGGGGTAAAGGCCCACCAAGGCGACGATCTCTAGCTGTTCTGAGAGGATGATCAGCCACACTGGGACTGAGACACGGCCCAGACTCCTACGGGAGGCAGCAGTGGGGAATATTGCACAATGGGGGAAACCCTGATGCAGCCATGCCGCGTGTGTGAAGAAGGCCTTCGGGTTGTAAAGCACTTTCAGTGGTGAGGAAGGCTTGTAGATTAATACTCTACAAGATTGACGTTAGCCACAGAAGAAGCACCGGCTAACTCCGTGCCAGCAGCCGCGGTAATACGGAGGGTGCAAGCGTTAATCGGAATTACTGGGCGTAAAGCGTACGTAGGCGGCTTGTTAAGCAAGATGTGAAATCCCCGGGCTCAACCTGGGAATGGCATTTTGAACTGGCAGGCTCGAGTTCTGAAGAGGGTGGTAGAATTTCCAGTGTAGCGGTGAAATGCGTAGATATTGGAAGGAATACCGGTGGCGAAGGCGGCCACCTGGTCAGAAACTGACGCTGAGGTACGAAAGCGTGGGGAGCAAACAGGATTAGATACCCTGGTAGTCCACGCCGTAAACGATGTCAACTAGTTGTTCGTGTCATAAACGATGTGAGTAACGCAGCTAACGCACTAAGTTGACCGCCTGGGGAGTACGGCCGCAAGGTTAAAACTCAAATGAATTGACGGGGGCCCGCACAAGCGGTGGAGCATGTGGTTTAATTCGATGCAACGCGAAGAACCTTACCATCCCTTGACATCCAGTGAATCATCTAGAGATAGAAGAGTGCCTTCGGGAACACTGAGACAGGTGCTGCATGGCTGTCGTCAGCTCGTGTTGTGAGATGTTGGGTTAAGTCCCGCAACGAGCGCAACCCTTATCCTCAGTTGCCAGCACGTAATGGTGGGAACTCTGTGGAGACTGCCGGTGATAAACCGGAGGAAGGTGGGGACGACGTCAAGTCATCATGGCCCTTACGGGATGGGCTACACACGTGCTACAATGGCGCGTACAATGGGAAGCAAGCTAGCGATAGTAAGCGGATCTCAAAAAGCGCGTCGTAGTCCGGATCGGAGTCTGCAACTCGACTCCGTGAAGTCGGAATCGCTAGTAATCGTGGATCAGAATGCCACGGTGAATACGTTCCCGGGCCTTGTACACACCGCCCGTCACACCATGGGAGTGGGCTGCACCAGAAGTAGATAGCTTAACCTTCGGGAGGGCGTTTACCACGGTGTGGTTCATGACTGGGGTGAAGTCGTAACAAGGTAGCCGTAGGGGAACCTGCGGCTGGATCACCTCCTTATGAAAAAGCCTTGAAGAAGTTAAGTGCTCACACAGATTGCCTGGTTTGGTAGATGTAACGGATAGAAACTGGGTCTGTAGCTCAGCTGGTTAGAGCGCACCCCTGATAAGGGTGAGGTCGGTAGTTCAAGTCTACTCAGACCCACCACTTCTGCGGTTATGCTGCGTTGGAAAGCCACTCACATACTGATGTATGCTTCGTGCCTTCCCGCCTTGCCTAACCTTGAAGTTAGTCTTATCGGTTTGTTGGTTTGGTTGGTTATTTTCACGAATAACGAACAGCGCCGCGTACGAATAGCGTAGCGCACGAACAACGACACGGGGCCATAGCTCAGCTGGGAGAGCGCCTGCCTTGCACGCAGGAGGTCAGCGGTTCGATCCCGCTTGGCTCCACCACTTCTTAGTTATCGAACAGCGAAGCGTACGAACAGCGCAGCGCACGAATAACGAACAACGGTTTTTATCCAAAGTTAGCGATAAACATTCTTACGAGAATCTTTATCAGTAACTTGATGTTACACCGCTCTTTAACAATATGAACAAGCTGATTGTAATAAAGTAATGAAATGCCACTCTACTTGAATCCAAAAATGGTAGAGGCGTATCGAACTTGTGTACAGCAAAGAAACAGCCCATAGAGCTCGAATAAACATTTTCGGGTTGTATGGTTAAGTGACTAAGCGTAGACGGTGGATGCCTAGGCAGTTGGAGGCGATGAAGGACGTACTAACTTGCGATAAGCCATGATGAGGCAGTAAGAGCCGCTTGAGTCATGGATTTCCGAATGGGGAAACCCAGTGTGCATGCACACTATCTTGCACTGAATCCATAGGTGTAAGAAGCGAACCCGGAGAACTGAAACATCTAAGTACCCGGAGGAAAAGAAATCAACCGAGATTTCCCTAGTAGCGGCGAGCGAACGGGAATTAGCCCTTAAGCAATCATGGTTCTAGTGGAATGAGTTGGAAAGCTCAACGATACAGGGTGACAGTCCCGTACACGAAGGAAACATGAAGGTGAAAACGAGTAGGTCGGGACACGTGTTATCTTGACTGAATATGGGGGGACCATCCTCCAAGGCTAAATACTCCCAACTGACCGATAGTGAACCAGTACCGTGAGGGAAAGGCGAAAAGAACCCCGGCGAGGGGAGTGAAATAGAACCTGAAACCGTCTACGTACAAGCAGTAGGAGCACCTTCGTGGTGTGACTGCGTACCTTTTGTATAATGGGTCAGCGACTTATATTTTGTAGCAAGGTTAACCGAATAGGGGAGCCGTAGGGAAACCGAGTCTTAACTGGGCGTCTAGTTGCAAGGTATAGACCCGAAACCGGGCGATCTAGCCATGGGCAGGTTGAAGATTGAGTAACATCAATTGGAGGACCGAACTCACTAATGTTGAAAAATTAGGAGATGACCTGTGGCTCGGAGTGAAAGGCTAATCAAGCCCGGAGATAGCTGGTTCTCCCCGAAAGCTATTTAGGTAGCGCCTCGGACGAATACCACTGGGGGTAGAGCACTGTTTGGGCTAGGGGGTCATCCCGACTTACCAACCCCATGCAAACTCCGAATACCAGTGAGTACTATCCGGGAGACACACGGCGGGTGCTAACGTCCGTCGTGAAGAGGGAAACAACCCAGACCGCCAGCTAAGGTCCCCAAGTCATGGCTAAGTGGGAAACGATGTGGGAAGGCTTAGACAGCTAGGAGGTTGGCTTAGAAGCAGCCATCCTTTAAAGAAAGCGTAATAGCTCACTAGTCGAGTCGGCCTGCGCGGAAGATGTAACGGGGCTAAGCCATGCACCGAAGCTGCGGCAGCAAACTTGTTTTGCTGGGTAGGGGAGCGTTCTGTAAGCCGTTGAAGGTGTGTTGAGAAGCATGCTGGAGGTATCAGAAGTGCGAATGCTGACATGAGTAACGATAATGGGGGTGAAAAACCCCCACGCCGGAAGACCAAGGTTTCCTATCCCATGTTAATCAGGGTAGGGTAAGTCGGCCCCTAAGGCGAGGCCGAAAGGCGTAGTCGATGGGAAACGGGTTAATATTCCCGTACCGACATGAACTGCGATGGGGGGACGGAGAAGGCTAGGCAAGCCGGGTGTTGGTTATCCCGGTGAAAGTATGTAGGTTGGTGGTTTAGGAAAATCCGGACCGCTAAGACTGAGATACGAGACGAGCATCTACGGATGCGAAGTTGTTGATGCCATGCTTCCAGGAAAAGCCTCTAAGCTTCAGGTTCATGTTGACCGTACCCCAAACCGACACAGGTGGTCAGGTAGAGAATACTAAGGCGCTTGAGAGAACTCGGGTGAAGGAACTAGGCAAAATAGTACCGTAACTTCGGGAGAAGGTACGCCAGAGCTGGTGAAGTCCACACGGACGGAGCCGGAGCTGGCCGCAGTGACCAGGTGGCTGGGACTGTTTATTAAAAACACAGCACTCTGCAAAATCGAAAGATGACGTATAGGGTGTGACACCTGCCCGGTGCCGGAAGGTTAATTGATGGGGTTAGCGTAAGCGAAGCTCTTGATCGAAGCCCCGGTAAACGGCGGCCGTAACTATAACGGTCCTAAGGTAGCGAAATTCCTTGTCGGGTAAGTTCCGACCTGCACGAATGGTGTAACCATGGCCACGCTGTCTCCACCCGAGACTCAGTGAAATTGAAATCGCCGTGAAGATGCGGTGTACCCGCGGCTAGACGGAAAGACCCCGTGAACCTTTACTACAGCTTGGCACTGAACATTGAACCTCCATGTGTAGGATAGGTGGGAGGCTATGAAGCGTTGGCGCTAGTTGACGTGGAGCCATCCTTGAAATACCACCCTTGTATGTTTGATGTTCTAACTTAGCCCCATTATCTGGGGTGAGGACAGTGCCTGGTGGGTAGTTTGACTGGGGCGGTCTCCTCCCAAAGAGTAACGGAGGAGCACGAAGGTTGGCTAAGTACGGTCGGACATCGTACGGTTAGTGTAATGGCACAAGCCAGCTTAACTGCGAGACAGACACGTCGAGCAGGTGCGAAAGCAGGTCATAGTGATCCGGTGGTTCTGAATGGAAGGGCCATCGCTCAACGGATAAAAGGTACTCCGGGGATAACAGGCTGATACCGCCCAAGAGTTCATATCGACGGCGGTGTTTGGCACCTCGATGTCGGCTCATCACATCCTGGGGCTGTAGTCGGTCCCAAGGGTATGGCTGTTCGCCATTTAAAGTGGTACGCGAGCTGGGTTTAGAACGTCGTGAGACAGTTCGGTCCCTATCTGCCGTGGGCGTTTGAGAGTTGAGAGGGGTTGCTCCTAGTACGAGAGGACCGGAGTGAACGAACCGCTGGTGTTCGGGTTGTCATGCCAATGGCACTGCCCGGTAGCTACGTTCGGAATCGATAACCGCTGAAAGCATCTAAGCGGGAAGCGAGCCTCAAGATAAGCTCTCACTGACATGTCATTGTCCTAAAGGGTCGTTGGAGACTACAACGTTGATAGGCGGGGTGTGGAAGCGTAGTAATGCGTTGAGCTAACCCGTACTAATTGCCCGTGAGGCTTAACCATACAACACCGAAGGTGTTTAGGGCTGTAGCCAAGACATAAGTTCGAGCTTCTACTAGGCTCAATTAGAGTGGTGCATTACTGGCACGACAATCAGCGAATTCATATTGTACAAGTTTACGCCTGGCGGCAATAGCGAAGTGGAACCACCTGATCCATTCCGAACTCAGAAGTGAAACGCTTCCGCGCCGATGGTAGTGTAGGGTCTCCCTATGCGAGAGTAGGTCACCGCCAGGCACCAAATACGAACAACCCCTAGCAGCTATGCTAGGGGTTTTTTCGTTGCGCGCTCGAAAAGATTGCGCAGAGCGTCCAATAATCTTAACTTCCTGTCTTTTCGCCTCATAAATCAGCATAAACATTGAACTATGTTAAATTTTTATGCAGTCTCAGACTTTGGTCATATTGCTTTCTGATCTATACAAGAAGATACTGATGTATATAAAAGAGTCAATGTACTGCTAATATGTACTTTGATTTTAATAATAATCAGCAGGAGAAGAACATGAAATACGCGAAGTTAAGTTATCTGATTGCGGGAGCGTTAGCAGTTCCATCAGCTTTAATGACTCATTCAGCATTTGCCCAAGAAGCTTCAGTAGAAGCTGAAGAAACCATCCAAGTAGTAGGTTCTCGTTTATCGGTACGAACAGCGACTGACGGTTCGGCGCCAGTAGATATCATCAGTGGTGAAGATCTTGCGGCTAGCGGTATCACTGAAACGGCACGTGCATTACAATACGCAGTGCCAAGCTTTAACTTCCCAACGTCATCGATTACCGACGGTTCGGATGCGGTTCGACCAGCGTCACTACGTGGTTTATCTCCTGATCACACACTCGTCTTGATTAACGGTAAGCGTCGTCACAGTAGTGCTCTCGTGCATTTAAATGGTACTACCGGACGTGGTAGTTCCAACGTCGATTTGAACGCAATCCCTATCTCATCCATCAAGCGCATTGAAGTTCTTCGTGATGGTGCAGCTGCACTATACGGTTCTGATGCAATTGCCGGGGTGATTAACATTGTACTCAAAGATCAATCAGAAGGCGGCTCCATAACAGCTAATGCAGGCCAAACTTATATTGGTGATGGTGACCAATATAAAGTACATGGTAACACTGGATTTGCGCTGGGTGACGATGGTTCTTTGATGTTAGCGTTTGAATACCATCATAAAAATAAAACTAACCGTGCCGGTCCTGATCCACGCCAGCAATATGAATTAATTAATGGTGAAGAAGATCCACGCGAAGAAACCTTCAACAGATTAAGTCATCACGTTGGTGATGCTTCGTTTGAAAACAAAGCTATCTTCTTTAACGCTAATATGGCAGCTGGTAACGAAGGCGAATTGTACGCCTTTGGTGGATACAGTGATAGAACATCGCAATCTGGTGCATTCTATCGTCGTGCTTTAGATAACCGTAACTTAACCGAGGTCTATCCGGATGGTTATCTGCCGCTTCTTACCCCAGAAACATCAGATTTTTCTGTAGTTGGTGGGTATAAATTCCTATTAGCTGATTGGAACGTAGATGCCAGCGTAGGTATGGGCACCAGTGAGTTCCAATATCGCTTGGAGAATTCGTTAAACGCATCTTTTGGTCCGTCAACGCCAACAGAATTTGATGCAGGTACTCTAGAACTGAATGAAGTTAATGCTAGCGTTGACGTTCAGCGGTTCTTCCCGTTTGTAAATAACTCAGACTTGTCGGTAGCTTTCGGGCTTAGCTATCGTGAGAACACTTATAAGATTTCAGCGGGAGAGCCAGCATCTTATGAGAACGGCGGTTACGATGGGCGTCCAGCAGGTAGCCAAGGTTTCACTGGGTTTAAACCTGAGTCTGAAGTAGATGAATCGCGTGATAACGTGGGTTTGTATGTAGAACTTGAAAACATGCTGACTACTCAGTTTCAATGGGGTGCAGCAGTTCGTTATGAAGACTATTCAGACTTTGGTAACAATACCAGCTGGAAGATCTCGGGCCGTTATGATGTGACCGATCAGTTCGCTATTCGAGCTACCGCGAACACCGGTTTCCGCGCTCCTAGTGTGCAGCAAATCTATTTCACGAATATCTCAACTCTGTTTGTTAACCGTAACGGTGAGTTAGTGCCTGAACAGTCAGGTACCTTCAATAACATAAGCCCGGTAGCTCAAGCACTGCAGTTAGGTGCGCTACAGCCAGAAGAGTCACAAAGTTTAAGCTTTGGTTTGGTTTGGAGTGGCGACGATGGCCTGTCAGTAACAGTTGATGCCTTCCAAATTGATATCGATGATCGAATCATTCTCTCTAGCTCGCTAATTCCAAGCGATTCTCCCGCGGTTGCTGCAGCGCTTGCGGCAGCTGGTGCAGATAACGCACGCTTCTTTATTAACGCAGTAGATACCTCAAGCCGTGGTGTGGATGTGGTGGCAACCCAAGAGTTCGATGTTGGTAGCTCGCTACTCAAAACGCAATTGGCTTATGGCTATAATAAAACGGAAGTGGATGGTGTTAACCTACCAACTATTTTGGATGGTTTAGAAGATAAACTGTTTGATAATGTGGAACAAACCCGCATGACTCGTTCAGTACCGCGGCATAGCGGCTCGTTATCTTTTACCTCGATTGTTGAAGATTTTGAAACTCGTTTGGGCTTCAATTACTTTGGCGATTACATGTTAGAGAATAATGCAGGGCTACAAACTGAGTTTAGCGGTAAATGGGTAGTTGATTTTTCCGTGAAGTATAAAATGGATGACAACTTATCTTTCAATGTGGGTGTACAAAACTTGCTGGACGAATACCCAGACAAGCAGCACCCATCAAACCAGTTTAATGGTATCTTCATGTATCCAAATACTAACGCACCGTTTGGTTTCAATGGTGGCTACTATTATGGTGAAGTGACTTATAGTTTTTAATAGCTAATAATCGCTAATTATTGGTCAAAGCCGCTAACCCAGGTTAGCGGCTTTTTCTTTTTCATCTTATAAGTCTATATTAAACAAAGCGTTATTAATTTCGGCATGGTAATTGCTTGATACCTAGTGAAGTTTCTATCTTTTAGAGGATAAGCAATGAACAAACAATCATCATGGTTATGGATACTGTTAGGATTATTTGCCTTAGTTGTTTTTGGCGATGAACTATTGGCTATTGTTGGGGCTATTATTGGAGTGATTTTCAGTGTTGGCTTCGCTGGATTATTGATACTTACCATCGCGGCTGTCGTATTTGGTGCGGTGCTAGTGGTTGGTGGTAGTGTTGCAGTAGCGCTACTCGCAGCCGGTGTCGCTTTAGCTGCGGTCTTATTTAGTTGGTTATGGCCCTATTTATTGGTCGGTTTTATTATCTATCTAATGGTACGAAAACGCCCTAAAACTGTGTAAACTTGTTATCAAATAATAACAAGGTGAGCAAAATCATGTGGCGTATTCTATTGGCACTGGTATTTCTTGGTGGTGGTATTAACCTAGTTGCGGCTGCAGAAGTAGAAATCAGTAATGTATGGATGAAAGAATCCATTCCTGGTACTGAGAACGGAGCAGCCTATTTTACGATCAGTAATAGCTCGGCTGCACCAGTCGTCTTGATCGGTGCCAATACTGATGCTGCTCGGGCCACCGAGGTACATCAACACGTTATGCGTGATGGTATGATGCGGATGCGCAGAGTACCAGAATTAGTGATAGAGCCCAATCAGACCCTAGTGTTTCAGCCGGGCGGCTATCACTTGATGCTATTTGGTGTAAAAAAAGCGTTTAAGCCAGGCGAAACGGTTGATTTTGTTTTAGAGTTTAATGATGGTGATACAGCCACTATGACTGCTGTAGTCAAAACAATACGATGAAAGGATGAGCATTAATGAGAAAACTAGCTACTGCGTTAGTACTACCCGCATTGCTGTTAGGTGCCAATGCACAAGCAGATACCATTTTAGGGATTTATGCCGGTGGCCAATATTGGGATACCAGTAACTCGGGTAATTTTGGCTCGGGTAATGGTACTCAAGGATTTAATTTTGCCGACGAAACGCAAAATAGTTTTTACGTCGCACTAGAGCATCCGATTCCATTATTGCCAAACTTTAAGGTGCGCCGCAACGATTTAACGACCTACGGTGTCACCACGCTTGGTAGCGATTTTAGTTATAACGGCATTGGTTACAGTGCGGGCACAACCCTAAACAGCAGTGTCGATTTAACCCATACTGACTACACGTTGTACTATGAAATTTTTGATAACGATTTACTGAGTGTTGATTTAGGCATAACTGCGAAGCAAGTGGATGGTTTATTGGCAGTAAGAGACGCTACTGCCGAAAACAGTTTAGATGCCGACGGTTGGATCCCAACCGGTTATGCTCAAGTGCGGGTTGGTATTCCTGCCACAGACCTTACGCTATATGGCTTAGCCAATGCGGTTTCTATTGACGATAGCAGTGTACGTGACATTGAAGCTGGTATTGAATATCGCTTAGTAGATAGCTTGGCGGTGAATTTAAATCTGCAACTGGGCTACCGAGATATCACGATTGAATTAGATGACTTAGATAATATCTATTCAGATATTCAGTTTAAAGGCCCTTACCTTGGCTTAGAAATCCATTTCTAAGCGCTCTGTAAGTTGATGGGAGCCTTAATAATAAGGAGTTACTGTGGCGGCTGTCATTCGATAGCCGACCACGGCTACATCCCCTTCCACGCGTTCAACCTTAATTACTCCTTCTACCCATACGGCATCAAAAGTATCTTCGTACTTCACCCCTTCAGCAAAATCAACCAACACAATTTGATTTGGTGGTGGTGGTGGCACGTGTACACAAGCGCCAAAATAAGGAACTAACAGAAACTGCGTAACTTTTTCTGCGTCACCTTCTAACTGCACCACGTACCCGGGAATCTTTATTTTCTTGCCATCTAGCTCGGCTACCATAGGGGCATCAAGCTCAGGTTGATTAGCTAATTCGGGATTGGCATCATAAAAAGCTTGGCTTCGAACAGGCGGGGGCTTATAACCTGGGGGAACCAGTTCTTTCCACTGTGTATTCACATAGTCATCGGCAGCGAAAGCCGGCACGATTGCCGCCAAGCTTACCAGTAATAACGCAACATATTGACGAAGTTTGATCATAATTTAATTGTTAAACCATCAGCTAGTGCATTGCGGAAGGCTCGCCATGCAGGGATTAAACTCAATATTAAAGCAGCAGCTAAAATGGCTGCCAGTAATACCCATTCGTTACTTGTTAAAGGGCTTGCTCTTAACAACATACCTGTGTGAGTGAGTAATAGATCGCTACCCAGCATTAACCCTAAGAACAGTAACAAAACCCCAGTACTAACGCCAATGACGGTAAGCAACATAGCTTCGCTCACCAGGAGGCTAAAAATACTAAATGGTCCGGCCCCAAGGGCTCGCAGCACGGCCATTTCTCGGCGCCGTTCGCGCAAGCTAGCCAAAAGTGTTGTGAGCATTCCTAATAGACCGGTTGCGACGACGAGCGCGGCGATCGCTAGCAGTGCTTGTTCGAATAGAGCTAAGGTGCGCCACAATTCGGTTAACGCCATTCCGGGCATAATTGCAGTGAGTGGTTCATTCTTGTAGGTATTGATTTGTCGTTGCATACGCAAGGCTAAAGGACGCGCTTCCAGCCCAATTAGGACAGCACTTAACGTATAAACAGGTGGTGCATGGCTAGCGTGGTCATGGTGATCATCATGGTCGTGATCTGCGCTATGCTCGGGATCAAACTCACCGTGTAAGAGACCAAGGCCTTCAAGATGAATATAGACAGCTTGGTCGACGGGGGTTCCAGTACGATTCAAAATGCCACTCACCACAAAGGGGTGCTGATCGTGGTCACTAAAACTGATACCGCCACTGCCATGTGCCAAGGTGAGCGGATCGCCTTGCTGTAGGCCAAGTCGGGCTGCCACCTCGGCACCCAGAGTGGCCTGGTTCATTTCGCTAAAGACAGTACCCTTAGCGAGTTTTAGAGAGAGTCCATCACCATAACGAAAATAGCTAAAGAAATCGCTGGTGGTTGCTACTACCGGATAGCCTGCCACGCTGTCGCCAAGAGCCATGGGAATATGCCACTTAACTCCGGGCAACTTAGTTAAATACTGATAACTATCCCAACTTAGGGTGTTATTCAGGCTGCCTATGTGAAACACGCTGCTTAATAGCAGTTGGGTTGATCCTGTTCTGGCACCAACAATTAAATCAGTGCCAGCAATGGTGTTAGCAAAATTAGCTTGGGTTTGTTCGCGCACCCGTTCTACTCCTAAGAGCAGGAGCGTACTGATAGCTATTGCCAGAATCGTGAGGATAGCGCTGGCACGACGATTACGTAAGCTAGCCCAAGCCAATTTAAGCATCGCCATCATCCTTACGTGCGTGATTGATATCGCTAAGTTCAATGGTTCTTTCAAACATTGGCGCTAGGCCTTGATCGTGCGTAACAAAGAGCAGTGTGGTTTGATTGGCAGCACAAGCTTTGAATAACACCTGAATGAATTCGTCTCGATGCTCGGCATCTAATGCTGATGTTGGCTCGTCGGCTATGATCAGAGAAGGCGCCCCAAACAAGGCTCGTGCAGCAGCCACGCGTTGTTGTTGGCCGACGCTCAATTGGCTAGCCAAGCGCTGGGTGTCTGCCGCAGCTAGGCCCAGTTGTTTTAGCAAGGACTGGGCATGCTGCTGAGGGTTTTGCACACGTTTGCGCCGAGCTGGTGCAAATTGGCTTGCTAACGTGACATTTTCTTCTGCATTAAGAAAAGGTAGCAAGTTAAACTGCTGAAAAATATAGCCGATTTCATTAGCCCGTAATTGGTCACGGCGGTGTTGGCTAAGCCGACCAAGATCATGTCCTAAGACTTCGAGTTGCCCAGCTGGGGCTTGGTGCACGCCGGCAATCAAGCTCAGTAAGGTAGACTTACCCGAACCACTGGCACCACGAAGGAGGACTCGCTCACCACGAGCTATGGTCAATGATGGGATTGTCAGCAGGGGAGAAGGGGCACCCGGCCAGCGAAACTCGAGATGTTTTACTGCAATACAGGTGCCCATAGCGGTTCTTATTTCTGCGCCCGCTCGAACGAAGACATAATTTCTTCTTTGGCAGCGTTGATATCGCCCCAACCTTCAACTTTCACCCATTTTCCTTTCTCAAGCTCTTTGTAACGCTCGAAGAAGTGAGTGATTTGCGCTTTTAATAGCTCTGGCAAATCATCAACATTTTGAATGTGATCGTATTCTTTCGTTAATTTACTCACTGGTACTGCAATGACCTTAGCATCTTCACCAGATTCATCAGTCATTTTCAATACGCCAACCGGACGACACTTAATCACAGAACCAGCTTGCAGCGGATACGGCGTAGGTACTAACACATCAACTGGGTCGCCATCTAACGATAAGGTATTGTTAACAAAACCGTAGTTACACGGATAGAACATTGGAGTAGACATAAAACGGTCAACCCATAAGGTGCCAGTTTCTTTATCAACTTCATATTTGATTGGGTCGGCATTGGCCGGAATTTCGATAACTACGTTTACTTCATCTGGCAGGTTATTACCTGCGCTTACATTACTTAAGCTCATGAAAGGTCCTGTTTACTTAGTTTTAAATGACGATAACTTAAATTCTTCTAATGGGCCCTATTATAAAGGCTGCTGGTGCTATTGCGAAGCTTTCAAATAGCCTAAACAAGCATTCACTTCATTGCGCGCACCAAGAATAATGCCGACTCGCTGGTGGATATCAGTTGGTTGAATATCCAAAATAGCCATGTCGCCACTATGAGCTAGACCGCCAGCTTGCTCTACGAGCATGGCCATCGGATTACCTTCATACATCAAGCGAAGCTTGTAGGGCTTATCAATCGAGCGTGCATCCCAAGGATACAGAAAGATGCCACCACGAATAAGCACACGGTGCACATCCGCCACCATGGCGGCAACCCAACGCATATTAAAGTTCTTGCTACGCTGCCCACTGGTACCTGCTAGCAAATCATCAACGTAGAGTTGCATGCCTTCTTGCCAATGACGGTAATTGGACATATTAATGGCAAACTCAGAAGTATCAGGGGCTATTGCTAAATCACGTTTAGTTAGTAAAAACTCACCAACGGTCTGATCTAACGTGAAAATTTTAACGCCCTTGCCGGTCGTTAAAGCCATCATGATAGATGGGCCATACAAAATGTATCCTGCGGCAACTTGGTTGCGACCTGGCTGCAGGAACATATCCGCAGTGCCTGAATTATTTTCCGGAACGGGCAAAATCGAGAAAATGGTACCAACCATACTGTTGATATCAATATTTGAGCTGCCATCTAACGGATCAAACGCAATCAAGTACTCGCCATTTTCATGGCCCAACACGATTCCTTCTTCTTCTTCTGAAGCGACGGCACGCACATGGCCGCATTCCAGCAAAATATCTTTAATGAGCTGGTTGGATAGGATGTCGAGTTTCTTTTGGGTTTCGCCTTGAATATTCTCTGACAGGGTTGAGCCGAGGACACCGGCTAAATCACCTTGGCCAACTCGGAAAGAAATTTCTTTCGCAGTAATTTGCAAAGAATGAATAACTGAAATTAAAGCCTCGTCGACCTGATCTTGGCGCAAGGTCGGAATTAAGCGTTGCATGAAACCCTCGTACAGTAGCTGGTGTTACGGATAGGTGGCAAAAACGCTGCTAAGTTTACCGCATTTTTAGGCAAATTGCCTGCACAGAAATTCGCGCATTTTCATGCCCGTGGTACACTAGCCTTTTTGCTGCAATGAGACACATCATGCATATTCATATACTCGGCATATGCGGAACCTTTATGGGAGGCATCGCCGCCATTGCTAAGGCGCTGGGTCATCAGGTTACTGGGAGTGATGCTCAGGTCTATCCGCCGATGAGTGACCAATTACGGGCACTCGGCATTGAGTTAATCGAAGGTTATGATCCGGCACAGCTCCAGCCGCGGCCTGATTTAGTGATCATTGGTAATGCCATGAGTCGTGGTAACCCAGCGGTAGAAGCAGTGTTAAACCAACGCATCCCGTATCGCTCGGGGGCGCAGTGGCTCCATGATGAAGTGCTGCAGCAACGTTGGGTGCTGGCGGTGGCTGGCACCCATGGTAAAACGACTACGGCTAGCATGCTCACTTGGTTACTTGATTATGCAGGGTTAAAACCAGGGTTTTTAGTTGGTGGAGTGCTGGCTAATTTTGAGCAGTCGGCGCGCTTGGGCGAGAGCGATTTTTTTGTTATCGAAGCCGATGAATACGATACCGCATTCTTTGATAAGCGCTCTAAATTCGTGCATTACTGCCCATCAACACTCATTTTGAATAATCTCGAATTTGACCATGCTGATATTTTTCCCGACTTAGCAGCGATTCAACGTCAGTTTCACCATCTAGTTAGAGTGGTCCCTGGGTATGGAAAAATCTTCTATCCGGCTGGAACAGAGACGCTAGAGCAGGTTTTACAGCAAGGTTGCTGGAGTGAGACCAGTACGGTTGGGATCGTTTCGGGCGACTGGCAAGCAAAGTTAATCGAAGCTGACGGCAGTGCTTTTGCGGTCTATTGGCAAGGTCAAAAACAGGGTGAAGTACACTGGTCGTTGATCGGTACCCACAATGTTTACAATGGCTTAATGGCTATTGCGGCAGCCCAGCATGTGGGCGTGAGCGCTGCGGTAAGCTGTGCTGCTTTTAAACAATACCGCAACACCAAGCGCCGCTTAGAGCTAAAAGGGGTAGCGGCAGAGGTGGCTGTGTATGATGATTTTGCTCATCATCCAACGGCGATTGCTACGACTTTGGCAGGAATGCGTGCCAAAGTGGGCCAACAGCGGATTTTGGCCGTACTAGAGCCGCGTTCAAACACGATGAAGCTAGGCGTGTTAGCCGACCAATTAGCACCGGCGCTAGCAACGGCAGACCTAGTGTTTATGCTTCAGCCTGAGGGCTTACAGTGGTCTGTGGCTGAGCTGGTCCCGCAGGCGCAGGTCGCCGACTCAATCGAGCACTTAGTCGATCAGATTGTGGCGGCCACAGCAGCAGGTGACCACATCGTGGTGATGAGTAATGGCGGGTTTGGCCAGATCCATCAGCGGTTGCTGCAGGCATTGGCTTAGTTTGGACCACTGTTTTTGTAACTCATAGCCTTATTCAACAAAGGAGTTTGACATGACTGCCCAGCAAGTTACCGTGGCCATTACCGGCGCCTCTGGAGCACCTTATGCAATGCGCCTGATTGCTTGCTTATTAGAACAGCAGCAACAGGTTCACTTGTTAATGTCGAGTGCCGCCCGAGTGGTATTTGCAACCGAATTAGAGTGGCAGTTACCGGCAAATCCGAAAGCTTTGGCTGCGGCCTTGTGTGAGCATTTTTCGGTGTCAGCAGAACAACTGAAAGTGTATGGCAAAGACGAGTGGTTCGCGCCGGTCGCATCGGGCTCAGCAGCGCCAAAGAAGATGGTGGTATGCCCTTGCTCAACAGGAACTTTATCAGCCATCACTCACGGCGCAAGCGATACCTTGATAGAACGCGCAGCAGACGTTGTTATCAAAGAGCGAGGGCAACTTATTTTAGTGCCTCGAGAAATGCCGCTATCGGCTATTCATCTAGAGAATATGTTAAAATTAGCCCAGTTGGGAGTCACCATCATGCCAGCCGCACCAGGTTTTTATCATCAACCGCAAAGCATTGCTGATTTGGTTGATTTTGTGGTGGCCCGTATACTCGATCATCTTAACTTAGCGCAGCAATTACAGCCGCGTTGGGGTTATGGACAGGAGCCTAAATAAGTTATGCAAGCGTTATCTATTCGCGGTTTAAAGAAAACCTATAAAGGTGGACATGAGGCATTGAAGGGCATTGATTTGGATGTTGCTGAAGGGGATTTCTTTGCATTACTGGGGCCTAACGGTGCTGGTAAATCAACCACAATTGGAATTATCTCCTCATTAGTTAATAAATCAGCGGGCAAAGTATGTGTGTTTGGCCATGATTTAGACACCGAGTTAGTTGCCTTAAAACGGCAAATTGGTCTGGTTCCGCAAGAGTTTAATTTTAACCAGTTTGAGACGGTACAGCAGATTGTGGTTAATCAGGCCGGTTATTATGGAGTGCCGCGACAGCTTGCTAAACAGCGTGCAGAGAAATATCTGAAGCAGCTAAGCTTGTGGGAAAAACGCAATGCACCGGCGCGGATGCTGTCGGGTGGAATGAAGCGCCGCCTGATGATAGCGCGGGCATTAGTTCATGAGCCGCGGTTACTTATTTTAGATGAGCCGACCGCGGGCGTTGATATTGAGTTGCGCCGCAGCATGTGGGATTTCTTGACCGAGATAAACAAGCAGGGAATTACCATTATTCTTACCACGCATTATTTGGAAGAAGCGGAAAGTCTTTGCCGCAATATTGCCATAATCGACCAAGGCTCGATTATCGAGAACACATCGATTAAAAAGCTTTTAGCCACTCTCAATATGGAAACTTTTGTGCTGGATGTTGAGTATCCAGCGGGTGTGACTAGTGCCACCTTAGAGGGTTTTACTTGGCGTGCAATTGATGATCACAGCATTGAGGTTGATGTTGAAAAGAGCCAAGGTTTGAATCCAGTGTTTGAACAACTCACGGCTCAATCGATACAAGTGTTGTCTATGCGCAACAAGGCAAATCGTCTAGAAGAACTTTTCGTTAACCTGGTCGAAAAAGGCCGTAAGCCACAAGGAGCAGCTTAATTACATGGCTTCGTTAACTTATACCGCATTAAAAACTATTTGGATAAAAGAATGCACAAGATTTTTGCGCATTTGGGTGCAAACCCTAGTCCCACCAGCCATTACCATGACTTTATACTTTGTCATCTTTGGTAATATTATTGGTACTCGAATTGATGCATCAGGCGGCATGAATGGTATTCCCTACATGGAATTTATTGTCCCTGGGCTGATAATGATGTCGGTGATAACCAATTCCTATTCGAACGTAGCATCTTCGTTTTTCAGTGCAAAATTTCAACGCAATATTGAAGAGATGCTTGTCGCGCCGGTGTCTAGTGCGGTGATTATTGCCGGCTATGTGGGCGGAAGCTTAGCGCGCGCCTTGATTGTGGCTTGTATTGTGACGGTTGTGTCTTTTATTTTTGTCGACAATATTCAAATTTATCATGCGGGCATTCTTATTTTAACCGTGGTGTTAACCTCAACTTTATTTAGTTTAGGTGGTTTGATTAACGCAGTGCATGCAAAAACATTTGATGACATATCTATTGTCCCAACCTTTGTATTAACCCCATTAACCTATTTAGGCGGGGTTTTCTTCAGCATTAGTATGCTGCCAGAGATTTGGCAAAACATTGCGCAAATCAATCCTGTGTTGTACATGGTGAACGCATTTAGATATGGCTTTTTAGGTGTGACTGACGTCAATATCGGCCTTGCCCTAGGATTACTCATAGGCTTTAACCTGATTCTTTTTGCTCTTGCTTATACGCTGCTGCAACGGGGCGCGGGGATTCGTTCGTGAATCATGAATCAAGATCCGTTACTACCAATCAGCATGGTAATCATGACGATTTAGTTAGTGTGGTGATGCGCCATTTGCGCTCGCCTTTTCGTAAGCCGATTCAAGCGCATAATCGCGAGGCTTTTGAGCAGGCGCAACAGTTAGTAGCAGATTGGCAAGGGCCACTGATTCTTGACTCTTGTTGTGGTGTCGGCGAAAGCACTGCTTGGATAGCCGAGCAGCATCCTGATGCATTAGTTATCGGGGTCGATAAATCAGCTCACCGCTTAGGCCGTCATGCCCAATACGCAACTGCCGCAGCCGGCCAGCGTTATCTATTAGTTCGGGCGGATTTGAATGATTTCTGGCGACTAGCAGTAGCAGCGCATTGGCAGTTAGACAAACACTATATTCTGTATCCCAACCCTTGGCCTAAAGCCTCACATTTTAGTCGTCGCTGGCATGGTAGCCCGGTCTGGCCTTATGTACTAGGCTTAGGGGGTACTTTGGTCATGCGCTCTAATTGGGTGACCTATTTAACTGAAGTGGCAAGTAGTTTGGCGCTGGTTAATTGTGCTGCACAGCTAACACCTTTGCTAGCTAAGCATGAGGCAATGACGCCGTTTGAGCGTAAGTATCAGCGCAGTGGACAGCAACTTTGGGAGTTGTCCGCTAAGCTGCCAGAAGACGGTCGCTATTTTTCTGCAATCGAGGCAGAATAGTGCACTTTTATGCGCGGGTAATCACAAGGAAATACGCTTGAGTGACAGTCATTTTGCAGAAGTAAGCCAAGAGGCGCTGCTAAAAATATTCACCATTCCTGAGGCGCCAGACTCTACCCTCGGGAAGATAGAGAAGCACCTCAGTGAAAATCTTATGGGCTTTTTAGGCGAGCACATCGTCGCCCGCGAAAAGCCCTTGCATGAGATTGAGCAAAACTTTAATGCCAGCGAAATTCCTGAGCAGCCGCAGTATGTATCGGATCACACTGAGTTTTTATTAAATAATTTAGTGGCTCACTCAGTGCATACTAGTTCGCCAAGATTTATTGGGCACATGACCTCAGCACTGCCATATTTTTTGTTGCCACTAGCTAAGCTGATGGTGGGTTTAAACCAAAACCTAGTCAAAATTGAAACCTCGAAGGCCTTTACCCCGCTCGAACGCAATGTCTTGGGTATGCTTCATCACCTCGTTTACCAACAAGATGCAGCTTTCTATCAGCGCTGGATGCATAGCGCCCAGCACTCGCTCGGAGCTATGTGCTCGGGCGGGACTGTGGCTAATATGACAGCTCTGTGGGTAGCACGTAATCTATTACTAAAACCTACGACAGGCTTCGCCGGTATTGCCAGTGAAGGGCTCGCAGCGGGATTACTGCATTATGGCTACAAGCGCCTGACTATTATGGTGTCTGAGCGTGGTCATTACTCGCTGGGCAAAGCTGCTGATGTGTTAGGGATCGGAAGAAAAAATTTAATAGCGGTTGCTACCGACGAGAATAATCGGATCAAGATAGATGCGCTACGTGAGGCTTGTGCTGCGGTTCAAGCCGATGGTGGGCAAGTATTAGCGATCATTGGGGTAGCGGGCACCACAGAAACAGGACACATAGATCCACTCGACAAAATGGCCGATGTGGCGAGCGAGGTTGGTGCTCACTTTCATGTAGATGCCGCGTGGGGTGGGGCTACCTTGCTGTCGAACAATCATCGCCAATTGTTACATGGCATTGAGAGAGCCGACAGTGTCACTATTGATGCGCATAAACAGATGTACGTGCCGATGGGCGCTGGCATGGTGCTCTTCCGTGATCCAAGCATGGTGCGTGCGATAGAGCATCATGCCGAGTATATTATTCGCCATGGTTCAAAAGATTTAGGTGCACACACCATGGAAGGCTCGCGGCCGGGGATGGCCATGTTGGTGTATTCTGCGCTACATGTCATGGGCCGGCGCGGCTACGAATTGTTAATTGATCAAAGCTTAGCCAAGGCTAAAGATTTTGCGCGCTTGATTGCCGCACAAGACGATTTTGAAGTGGTGACTGAACCCGAGCTATGCATTCTAACCTATCGGTTTGTCCCCGCTCGTATTAAGCCGTTATTGGCAGGCCTTAATGCTGAGCAAGTACGTCGCATTACCCCTCATTTGAATGCACTGACCAGGTTTATTCAGAAGCGCCAACGTGAAACGGGAAGCTCATTCGTGTCGCGTACTAAGCTGACTCCCGCACAATATCATCGTGAGCCTACAGTAGTGTTTAGAGTGGTATTAGCGAATCCTCTAACAACTCATGAGATGCTCGCAGAAATCCTTCAAGAGCAACGCGAGATAGCCGAACAGGCGATGAGTTTACGTGGTGCTTTATTTACTGAGCTTCGTGAACTGGGTTTGGTGCGCGAACGCTAATCAGTACCTAACCATGAGTTTTAAGCGGTTCGGTTAAGACCGCTTAAAACTTAAGTTATCGATAAGTCTGGTGCTGCCTAAGTAAGCTGCTACTAACAACACTAAATGCTTATCGGTTGCTTGTGCAGGTTGTAGATCTGCATGTCGGCGTAATTCTAAATAATCTAGTTTGAAGCCAGCAGCGGTGATGTGTGTCACCGCTTGATTAAGCACTTGCTGCGCATCCTCGCCAGCGCTGATTCGTTCGGCACAGGTTTTCAGTTGTTGATAGAGCAGTGGTGCTTGCTGGCGCTCGGTATCTGATAGATAACCATTGCGCGAGCTGAGTGCTAGGCCGTCAGTCGCACGCTGAGTTGGCAGGCCTAAAATGTCCACAGGCAAGCTCAAATCTTGCACCATAAGACGAATAACTTGTAATTGTTGAAAGTCTTTTTCACCAAAAATGGCTAAATCTGGCTGCACCATATTGAACAACTTGGCCACAATCGTAGCCACCCCACGAAAATGACCAGGACGGCTAGCACCACAAAGAATGGTAGAGATACCAGGTACCTCTATTGTGGTTTGTTCCGCTAATCCGCGTGGATACATATCCTGTACGGTTGGAGCAAACACGGCGCTGACACCACGTTCAGCGAGCGCGCGACAATCAGCATCAAGGGTACGAGGGTAGTTATCAAGATCTTCGTTTTGACCAAACTGCAGCGGATTAACAAAGATACTCACGACGACCTTATCAGCCCGTTGGCGCGCCATATCTACCAGCTTTAAATGACCTTCATGCAAATTTCCCATCGTGGGTACGAGGGCTACTTGCCCCTGTTGTTGTGCACGCCAAGCGCGTAGTTCTTCAAGACTAGTGAGTCGTTGCATCGTGGGTTACTCAAAAGAATGTTCAGGACCCGGGAATTGCCCGGCTTTAACTTGCGCAACATACATCTCAACGGCACCGCGCAAATCACCGGCATCAGCTAAAAAGTTCTTTACAAATTTAGGTAAATAGTCGCTGTTTAAGCCAAACATATCATGCATGACTAAAATTTGTCCGTCTGTATGCGGACCTGCACCAATGCCAATGGTCGGGATGGTCAAAGCTTCGCTAATGCGTTGACCGAGGGCCACCGGCACACATTCTAGCACCAATAATTGTGCCCCAGCTTCTTGCAATGCCAACGCTTGGCGCAAGGTATTGTCCGCCGCAGATTGCTCTCTGCCTTGAATCTTATAACCGCCAAGTACATTAACCGATTGGGGTAACAGCCCTAAGTGGGCGCATACTGGAACGCTCCGTTCAACCAAACAGCGTATGGTTTCAAGCAGCCAATCGCCGCCTTCAAGCTTTACCATATTGGCGCCGGCGCGCATCAGTTCAGCGGCGTTATCGCATGCTTGGGCTGGGCTGGCATAAGTCATAAATGGCATGTCAGCCATCACGAAAGCCTCAGGGGCACCACGACGCACAGCTTGAGTGTGATAAACAATATCAGCAAGAGTAACGGGCAAGGTGCTGGACTGCCCCTGTACCACGTTGCCTAAGGAGTCACCGACTAACATAAAATCGACGCCACACTCGGCAAAAAGCTTTGCAAACGAGGCATCGTAAGCCGTAATTGAGGTGATTTTTTCGCCAGCTAACTTCTTCTTAGCTAGTTTGGCTATGGTCATAGCGGCCATCAGATACTCCTTGCAGGAAAGCTCAGAACTTGATTGTATCAGCTAATCTTAACGAGGTCATGATGCTGCATGGACTGTTTTAACTGCTGTAGCGTCTGTCCGTTAGGTAACACTAAAGTTGGCGCTAGCTCAGCTAAGGGCACCACTACAAAATCTCTTTCAGAGAGGCCAGGGTGCGGAAGCGTTAACCGTTCGCTCGTACTCACTAGGTCATCCACCAGCAGAATATCTAAATCGAGTGTGCGAGGGCCCCAGTGGCGCAAACGCTGGCGCCCGAACTGCTGCTCAATGGCTTGCAGATAATCTAGCAGCGCTAGTGGTTCTAGCTCGGTGGTCGCAGTCACTACCGCGTTCACATAATCGGGTTGGTCAGCCGGGCCCATTGGCTTGCTGCGGTACAGTGAGCTGGCGCGAAGCTGCTGCAATGCAGGACCACTGGCTAATTCCAGTAAAGCATCTTTTAGCGTTTGCACAGGGTCGCCAAGATTAGCGCCCAAGGCGATATAAACCTTAGCCATTAGAGTTCTCTTGCTTGGGGCTTCGACGTCGACGTCCGGCTCTGCGGCCGCGCCGCTTAGGCTTGGGTCTATTGCCGGCATCATCTGCGCTAGGCGCAATAGCAGGGGTACCGTTTTGTTGCTGTTTGGTCCAAAACTGTGCCAGTTGCTCTAATTTACCACGTTCAAGGGCGGTCGCTGTATTAGCACGCAGGAGCAAGAAATCATAGGCAGCGCGAAATTTCGGATGCCCTAAGACCATGCCAATGCGTTTACCTTGAGCGCGCTCTAAACGTTGCTGTAATTGCCAGATCTCACGCGCAGGAATGGTGAAACGTTTAGGGATAGCAATACTTTGCACCTGTTTACCTATCACATCGGCTGCTGCTAAGTTAAGTGCATCAGCCTGAGATAGACCACCTTCAAAGGTGAGCTGTTCCATGCGAGCCTGGAGTGGCCACCACAATAGCGCTGCATATAAGTAAGCCGGAGTAATACGTTGACCATTGCGGACCCGTTCATCGGTATCTGCAAAGGTTTGTTTAAGCAACTGATAGGGAGCCTCGTCAGGGGCCTTCAGATAACTACGCAGCAGCGGGAATAGCTGTTGAAATAATTGATATTCAACCAGCATTTCAAAATTTGCAAGGCCTTTACCAGCGGTAAATAGTTTCAGACTTTCTTCAAACAGGCGTGCTGCAGGAATATTTTGCAACAACGGAGCTAGTTCTTTAATGGGGTCTGCAACACTGCTATCCATACGCATGTTTAACTTGGTGGCAAAGCGAATGGCACGTAACATGCGCACTGGGTCTTCACGGTAGCGAGTGGCACTATCACCAATCATTCGCAACACCCCGGCCTCGATGTCTTTCACCCCGTTGGCAAAATCATAAATACAAAAATCGGCGATGTTGTAGTAGAGCGCATTGACGGTGAAATCACGCCGTTGTGCATCTTCTTCAATAGAGCCGAAAACATTGTCGCGAACCAACATACCGGCAGCATTTTGCTTGGCAATTTTATCAGTCTTGGCCGGCTCATCGGCGGGGCTATCATGATGCCCGCGAAACGTAGCCACCTCGATAACGTCGCGGCCAAAAACCACGTGTGCTAAGCGAAAACGACGGCCAACCAAACGACAGTTGCGAAATAACGCCTTCACTTGCTCAGGTTGAGCATTGGTAGCCACATCAAAATCTTTAGGTTGAATACCTAGTAATAAATCGCGTACACAACCACCCACTAAGAAAGCTTGGTAGCCAGCATTGTGCAGGCGGTACAAAACTTTTAAGGCGTGCTCAGGAATGTCTTTACGCGAAATGGGATGCTGATCGCGAGTAATAACAATAGGTTTGGCAAGAATATTTGCTGGCAGCGAGGATTCTGGTTGACGTTGTAGGGCTCGCTTTGCCAATGCTTTAATGCGCTTAATAATGGGGGTTTCTCCGTACATTTAGATGAGGCGCGTGGCTGCGTCATAAGGCTAGCTACTTACATTAAGGCCTCGGTGCTTAAAATTAACGCGTTATTGTATCCTGTGCAGACGTTTCAGGAAAGAACTTAGCACGCCAAGCTTGACTGGCTAGGCTTAAAAGGTCTGCGGGATTGGTTAAGGGGACTTCAGTGAGCTGTAGAAACTGACAGGCTTGCCAGAGTTGCTCACTAACTTGCTGCGGATTAAGCGCGGGGGCATGATTTTGCTTACTGAGTTTCTGCCCCTGTTCATCTAGAGCTAGCGGAATATGTTTAAAATGCGGCTGGCGCTGGCTAAAGTGGCGCCACAAATTAATTTGCCAACTGGTTGCAGTGAGCAGGTCTGCGCCGCGAACGATATCTGTAACCCCTTGATCAATATCATCTATCACAACCGCCAGCTGATAGGTGAACCAACCATCACGCCGCAACAACACAAAATCTTCGCCAGCAACAGCGGGAGCTATGTTCACCTCGCCTTGAATACCATCGGTAAAGGCCATAACAGGAGTTTGATTCAAATAGCGAATGGCATAGGGCCCAGGTCCTTCGACCCCGGCACGACAGTGACCGGTATAGTATTCACCACGGGCTTTGATTTGTTTTCGGGTGCAGTTGCAAGGATAGGTTAACTGTTGCTGCTGCAACTCAGCTAGAGCCTGACGATAACGCTCTTTGCGCTGACTTTGGTAAATAACGTCGCCGTCCCAATGCAGACCAAAGCGCTCTAATTGTTGCAGGATAACTTGGTCGGCTCCTGCTACTGCGCGCGGTTCGTCAATGTCCTCGATGCGCACTAGCCAGCGTCCGGCATGAGCTTTCGCATCTAAATAGCTGGCCAAAGCGGCTACTAATGAGCCAAAATGCAAGGGCCCCGACGGGGTCGGGGCAAAGCGGCCACAGTATGGCTGGTTGGCCATGCTTGGTGTCGCCATATTAGGCGCCGGTCATCTGCTTCTCTTTGATTTCGGCGAGGGTTTTGCAATCGACGCAAAGGTCAGCAGTAGGACGCGCTTCTAAACGTCGCACACCGATTTCAATGCCGCACGAATCACAAAAGCCGAAGTCATCAGCTTCAATTTTCTGCAGTGTTTTTTCAATTTTCTTGATCAGCTTACGCTCGCGGTCGCGAGTACGGAGTTCTAAACTGAACTCTTCTTCTTGCGCGGCGCGGTCCACTGGATCAGGAAAGTTAGCTGCTTCGTCTTTCATGTGGTGAACAGTACGGTCAACTTCTTCACGCAACTGAGCACGCCACACTTCTAAAATTTTACGAAAATGCGCACGTTGCGCCTCATTCATGTATTCTTCACCTGGCTTCTCTTGATAAGGTTCAAGGCCAGCTTGTGCCAGAATGCCATGGGCTTTTTTCGGCGTTCCTTGAGGCATTATGGATCTCCTGTATGAGACGGTTAAAAAAATGGTCGGTACATATACCAGAAAGTAATCGGCGGTGCAATTTTATTTAAACAAAAGTTAACTTTTTGCACTGCTGCTAACAGGTATCACCGGCAAGGTTGTTGTCGCGGTGATTTCGCTCGGGCTGATATGGCACCCCAATGCGTAAAATTCAACTCCTATTTTTGCCGCCTCAATACACATCTGCGCGTAGTTTGGATCAAGCTGGCTAGCTGCCGTGACCTGTTCGATAGCGCTATGCAAGACCACGTAGAGCACTACCGCCCGATGACCATCGTTAACCATATCCATCAAACTGCGTAAATGTTGCGTTGCCCGTTGGCTAACAGTATCGGGAAAATAGCCCTGATTATGCTCAGCTAAGGTGACACTTTTTACTTCAATAAAAACTTTTTTCGCATGTTTATCCAGACCCAGCCAGTCAATGCGGCGGTTGTCGTAACCATATTTCTGCTCCGCTTGCAGTTCGTGTAACCCCTCCAGTTGCGGAATCACGCCATCAGCTAAAGCCTCGCCAGCAATCTTGTTGGCTTGCTGGGTATTCACGCAGATCATGTGACCGGCGCTGCTTTGGGCGAGTTCCCAAGTGTAGCGATATTTACGTTTAGGATTATCCGAGGCGCTCATCCATACCCGCATGCCGGGTTCGGCACAACCCGTCATAGCACCGGTATTCGGGCAGTGAATGGTAAAGGCACTACCATCGGCACTCTCCACATCTGCTAGAAAGCGTTGGTAACGTTTAGTTAAGGTTGCCGGCTCAAGTACCTTGATAAACTTCATTGTCAGCCCCATCTTGCTCAAGTACGATAGACACCATCTAAACACGCAAACATACTGGGAGCCACATCGCATGTCTAGCACAGTACCTGTCTTTTTAGAATCCGCAAGCACCACCACTACAGGCGGTTGGAAGGCTTCTGCCGCGGTCATCATGAATGAACGCGGCGCCGTGATCTCGTTAACTGGCAATGAAGCTAACGATTTACGTAAAATTCAGCGGGCCGGCCGCCAATTAGATAATCTTGGAATCAATGCTGTTAGCTTGCGGGGTGACAACTGGAACTTAGAACAGCAATGGGCTTTCGCTAAAGGCTTTACGGACACTCTTAGCAAAAATAAGATCACGTGGGCCAACCATGAGCAGCAACTTAATTTATTACAGAAGCATGCAAATTGGGTGCGAGAGTTAATTAATTTACCGCCCGAGGCCATCTATCCTGAGGCCCTTGCCCAACGTGTGGCTGATAAACTTACCGAGTTGGCACCAGCAGCTATTAGTGTCCGCAAAGTGGTTGGCGATGAGTTATTGGCTGAGCAACGTATGGGTATTCATACGGTGGGTAGAGCTAGCGTCAAGCCACCGGTGATGCTGGTGGTAGACTACAACCCAAGCAAGGACCCAAAAGCTGAGGTAGACACAGTATTGATTGGTAAAGGGATCACCTTTGATAGCGGTGGCCTAAGTATTAAGTCTAGCGAAGGCATGTTAGCAATGAAGTGCGACATGGGTGGCGCGGCAACCGTAGCAGGTGCTTTAGGATATGCCATTGAACAGGGCCTAAACAAACGAGTGCAATTGGTGTTGTGTTGTGCGGAAAACCTGATTGATGGGCGCGCCTATAAGTTAGGTGACATCATTACTTATAAAAATGGCACCACAGTGGAAATTGTCAACACTGACGCCGAAGGACGTTTGGTGCTAGCCGATGGCCTTATTTATGCGGCTGAAGTTAATGCCAAGCATATCATTGACGCAGCCACGTTAACGGGCGCAGCGCAGGTTGCTGTTGGTACTGAGTACAATGCGTTGTTTAGTGTTGATGATGACTACGCTCAGCAGGCGCTAGCCTCAGCTGCGGCTAATCAAGAATTACTCTGGCGTTTGCCGTTGCAACCATGGCATTGTGATAATTGCCCATCCGCTTTTGCAGATACCGCCAATAGCCGTCCGCAAAAAGGTGGTGGTGCTGGTGGCGCAAGTAATGCCGCTGGCTTTTTATTGCGTTTTGCGCCGAATGAAGGTGCGGGTTGGCTGCATTTTGACATTGCTGCGGCGTATCATGGTAGTGCTAATGGAATGTGTGCGGCGGGCGCCACCGCGCTGGGCTTCCGTACTATTGCGGCCACCTTGTTAAACTGATTTGTAAGCGTAAATGACCACTGAGCAGTTGCCGGTACAAGCTTTAATTGAACCTTTGGTAAAGTTGTTACCGGCGGCTCGAGTGGTCATCGAAGCTCCGCCAGGGGCGGGCAAGTCGACACTGTTGCCACTGGCGTTGTTGCAGCAGCCTAGTCTCGCTCAGCAACGCATTTTAATGTTGCAACCGCGGCGGCTAGCAACCCTTGCCATTGCAACCTATCTGGCTCGACAGCTGGATGAACCCGTGGGGCAAACGGTAGGTTACCACATTCGCGGCGAGGCTCGCTTTAACCAGCACACTCGGTTGCTCATTGTTACCGAGGGTATGTTTACTCAATACCTGCAACAAGACCCGGAGCTAGCTGGGGTGGGTATGGTGATTTTTGACGAGTTTCATGAGCGGAATTTGGCGAGTGACTTGGGCCTAGCAATGTTGCAAGAAAGCCTCCTATTGCGACCTGACTTAAGTGTACTGGTGATGTCGGCCACGTTACCAGCAGAGCCGATTGCGGCTTGGCTTAGCGAAGCTGGGGTAGATTGCCAGATTCTTCGCAGTGAAGGGCGTCAGTATCCCATCAGCATTCATTATCGACCACCGCCTGCCAGTAGCCGTTGGCAGCAGCATTTACCTCAAGTTATCCAAGAAGCATGCCAAGTAGCACAACAAGATGTGCTGGTATTTGTGCCTGGGCTTGCTGATATTCAGTATGTTACGCGCTCCTTGAATGAGCAGTTGCAGGAGCAGTGGCAAGTTTATCCACTACACCGGCAAGTAGCGCCGGCAGCACAGCGTGACGTCTTACGAGGGCGCCAAGGCGAAGGTAAACGGCGAATTATCTTAGCGACAAATATTGCTGAAACCAGTGTGACCATTCCTGGGGTAGATGTAGTGGTGGATAGCGGTCGTGAGCGCCAAGCTCTTTATTATCCCCAACATGGCGTTAGTCGTTTAGTTACCCGGCGGATTAGCAAGGCTTCTGCTACGCAGCGAGCTGGCCGTGCTGGACGAACGGCGGCCGGGGTTTGTTTTAGAGTGTGGGCTGAAGCAGATCAGCATGGCTTGCGTGATTATCAAGTGCCAGAACTTGAAACCGCAGATTTAACCTCGCTGCTACTAGAGTGCAAGCGTTGGGGCAGTGAACCTGCTCAACTGCGCTTCTTTACCCCTCCGTCAGCAGCCAATTTAGCCGCTGCGCAGCAAACATTGGTTAACTTGCAGGCCGTGCAAGAGAACGGACGTTTAACCGCGCTCGGTCAACAGCTAAGTGAGTTGGGGAGTGACCCGCGTTTAGCGCGAATCATAGCTCATGCACAATCGCAATCAGCCAGCTACCGGGCGACAGTGGCTTATTTAATCGCACAACTGGAGCAGCTACCGCGTCAACCGCAGCAGTTTCCGCAGCCGCTAGCCCAATTCAATAGCGCCCAACAACAACGCTATCAGTATTGGTTAAAACGCTTAGGAATAACTGCTAGTGAGCGCCTACTTCCGCCTAGTGCGTTTGCAGAAATATTGCTGTGGGGCTTTGCTGATCGAGTGGGCTTACAGCGAGCTAAGAGTGATCGATATCTACTAGCCTATGGCGGTGGTGCCAGTTTTCATCATCAAGACTTACGTCAACCTAGCCGCTGGCTGTTAGTACTGACAGTCAACTTCAGCGAAGGCCAAGCGGATGCTATTATTGGTGCTGCGCTAGAATTAACTGAGGCAGATTTAACGCATCCAGCGTTAACCATCAGTAGTTACGATGAAACCACGTGGAGCGGGCCGAGCAAGCGCTTACAAACGACTCGTTGGCAGCAGTTGGGAGCGATTAAGTTTAATCCGCAACCAGTAGCTCAGCTGCCTAGTGCGGAGCAACGGATACAGGCATTACGCGACTATGTACAGCAACAGGGATTGGCTGTGTTGGGTTGGAGTGCAAGCTGTCAGCAATGGCTGGCGCGAGCACGGCTTTTAGAACAGCATTTGCCAGCGGCCCAGCAAGCCCAGTGGCCGAGTTTTTCTGAAGCTCATTTACTAGCTAGCTTAGCTGACTGGGCGAGCCCCTATTGGCAAGATATTACCAGTTTGCAGCAGCTAACCCAGTGGCGTCCACTTACGGCTTTGCAAGCTCGGTTGAACTACTCTCAGCAGCAACTCTTACAGCAAGCTTGCCCCAGTCATTTGCGTTTGCCTAGCGGCCGTGAACAAACGATTGACTATACCCAGGCAACGCCACTAATAGCAGTTAAATTACAAGAAATGTTTGGTGAACCTATGTCACCAACACTGTGCTTCGGACAAGTCACCCTTACCATAGATTTACTCTCTCCGGCGGGCAGATTGTTGCAACGAACCGCTGATTTAGCTAGCTTTTGGAATGACGCATATACTGCGGTAAAAAAAGAAATGAAAGGCCGCTATCCCAAACATCCATGGCCAGATCAGCCACACTTAGCCATGGCGACACATAAAACAAAGAGACATCTTGAATGACCCGTACCAGAGCCGTATTTAGGTATTTACTCATCACTGGGTTAAAGCTGGCATTGATTGGACTAGTGCTGGTGGCGGGCTACCTCATTTATCTTGATGCTTCGTTAACCAAGCGTTTTAGCTCCAATCGCTTTCAAGCCCCTGCACTGGTTTATGCACGCAGTTTAGAGCTGGTGCCAGGTAGCACTATTGCAGCCCCGACTGTGATTGCTGAATTGGAGCGCTTGAGTTATCAACGGGTAACGCAGATCACCGATTCAGGGCAATATCAGCAAAGCGGTAGTAGCCTGACCATCTATCGGCGTCCGTTTGACTTTGCTGATGGTCCGGCAATGGCGCAGCGAGTGCGACTTGAATTTGCAGCAGGCGGCATCCGTGCGATTCAGAGTTTACCCGATGGCCGAGCACTGAATAGGTTTCGCCTAGAAGCACCGCTACTCGGTCGTTTAGCTGGTGGCAGTGATGAAGATCGGTTGTTGGTAGGGTTAGAGTTGGTGCCAAACTTACTGATTGAAACTCTCCTGTTAGTTGAAGACCGAGATTTTTATCATCATGCTGGTATTTCAGTCTCTTCGATTGCGCGTGCAGCGGTAGCCAATCTGATAGCGATGCGGACGGTACAAGGTGGCAGCACACTCACTCAGCAGCTCGTTAAAAATTTATACTTAACCCGCGAGCGTAGTTTGTGGCGCAAAGCAAATGAAGCGCTGATGGCGCTTATTATTGATTATCGCTTTAGTAAAAATGAAATCTTAGAAACCTATTTGAATGAGGTTTATTTTGGGCAAGACCGAGGCTCGGCGATTCATGGAATTGGCTTAGCCAGTCGCCTGTATTTTGGTAAACAAGTTCAAGAACTAACAGCTTCCGATATCGCGTTATTGGTTGGAGTCATTAAAGGTCCTTCTTATTATGACCCAAGGCGCTATCCAGAACGAGCGCTAGAGCGCCGAGATATGATCCTCCAATTAATGCTTGAGCATAATTTGCTAGACCCCAACAGCTATCAGGTGGCAGTAGCAGCTAAGCTGATGCCAACTGGTTCAGGACAATTAGTTAAGGCCAGACTGCCCCATTATTTAGAACGTGTCCAGCAAGAGCTTAGCCAGATTACGTTACCTCATAATTGGCAGCAACAGGGTTTGCGAGTGTTCACTTACTTTGACCCCAATGCGCAGCAAGCGGCGGAGCAAGCACTGCAACAGCAACTGGCACAGGTCAGTAAAGATCCACTTTTACAAGGAGCTGTGGTGGTGGTTAACCATCAGCAAGCAGGGATAGCTGCGGTGGTGGGGGATCGACAGCCTCGAGCGGTAGGATTTAACCGTGCCCTAAATGCGATGCGTCCCGTTGGCTCCCTGGTTAAACCACTGATTTATGCTGCCGCGTTTGAGCATCAAGGGCTAGAACTAGGGCAAGTGATTCGTGATGAGCCGATTGTAGTGCCACGTCAAGGACAAGCTGATTGGCAACCACAAAATTATGACGAAACTTTTTTGGGTGATTTATCGGTTTATGATGCCTTGGTGCAATCACGTAATGTGCCCGCCGTAAAGCTAGCTCAACAAGTTGGTATTAAGCAATTGGTGGCGATGTTGCAGGCAACCGGTGTGGACACCCCAATACCTGAGGTACCTGCCTTAGCGCTGGGCTCGGTGGCACTGTCGCCGCTGCAAGTGAGTGAAATCTATGCCATGTTGGCGCAGTCAGGCAAACATCGACCGGTGGCCGCTATTGCCGCTATGACGGATCACCAAGGGTTGAATTTATACCAACGTTCGCCGCAAACAGCCCAACAGGTGTTCAGTGCTGAGGTTGGCTATTTAATCAATTATGGCCTGCGGGGGGTGATCAACGAAGGCACCGGCAAAACCTTAGCGCAGCTTGTTGGTTCGCAACAGCTCGCTGGTAAAAGCGGTACTACCAATGATTATCGTGATAGTTGGTTTGTCGCATACGATCAGCAGCATGTGTTTAGCGTCTGGGTAGGGCGAGATGATAATCAGCCGGTAGGACTTACAGGTAGTCGAGGCGCGTTACCTGTGGTAGCAGCCTTATTACAGCAATTTAAACCACAACCGCTGCAGTTAGAGATGCCAGCTACAGTGACTGTGGTGAATTTTCATCGCCAGCTTGGGGTGCCAATTCCCGACGATTGTGAGGCTGGCTTACGTGTACCTGCGCGTTTTAAAACAATGCCGGAAGACCAAGGGTGTTCCGGCACAGTAGAAAAGAAAAGCTGGTGGCAACGCTTATTTTAATTCAGCGAAAGCTACCTTAGCGGCTGCTAGTGTGGCCTCGATATCAGCGTCCGTGTGAGCTGCTGACATGAAACCAGCCTCAAACGCTGATGGCGCTAAGTAAACACCTTGGCGCAACATGCTATGGTAGAACTTGCGGAAATGCTCAATGTTGCATTCGGTAGCTTGCTGGTAACTTGTTACTTGCGCTTCTTTGCTAAAGAAAAAACCAAACATCGAGCCAGCGCGGTTGGTGGTAAATGGAATACCAGCCTCGTCAGCTAAGGCTTGCAAGCCATTCACTAATTGTTCAACTTTGGCTGTTAACCCAGGATACAGCTGCTCGTCATCCAATTGGTTTAAGGCAGCTAAGCCGGCCGCCATAGCCACTGGGTTGCCTGATAAGGTGCCAGCTTGGTAGACGGGACCAACAGGAGCAATGTAATCCATGATTTCACGTTTACCGCCAAAGGCACCTACTGGCATGCCACCGCCAATAACCTTACCTAGGGTGGTTAAATCTGGGATAACTTGGTAGTACTCTTGCGCACCACCACGAGCCACACGGAAGCCTGTCATTACTTCATCAAAAATCAGCACGCTACCGTATTGATCACAGATCTCACGTAAGCCTTCAAGAAAACCTGGTACCGGTGGAATACAGTTCATGTTGCCGGCTACGGGCTCAACGATGATGGTTGCGATTTGGTCGCCAACTTCGGCGAAAATCTGTTTCACCGAAGCTAAATCATTGTAGGTTACCGTTAAGGTATGCTTAGCAAAGTCCTCAGGGATCCCAGGTGAGTTAGGTACGCCCAGGGTTAATGCACCCGAGCCAGCTTTCACTAATAACGCGTCAGCATGACCGTGATAACAGCCTTCAAATTTCAAGATTTTATCGCGACCAGTATAACCACGGGCTAAACGAATAGCTGTCATGGTAGCTTCGGTACCGGAATTCACCATGCGCACCTTCTCAATCGATGGCACGATTTGCTTGATGCGCTCAGCCATAGTGATTTCGTTAGGGGTAGGGGTGCCAAAACTTAAACCACGATCGACAGCAGCATGAGTCGCTTCGCGAATTGCAGTGTTGTTATGGCCAAGAATCATCGGCCCCCAAGAGCCCACATAATCAATGTATTTGTTGCCATCAGCATCAAACATATAGGCGCCATCGGCACTTTCAATAAAGATTGGAGAGCCACCTACGCCATTAAAGGCACGTACCGGAGAGTTCACGCCACCGGGAATACTTTGTTGAGCTTGAGCAAATAATTCATCAGAACGAGACATGAGTTTCCTCTTATTTAACAGCTAATAGCGAATTAGTACGAGTTGCGTTTATCGCTGTACCAATTCACCTCGCAATCGTATTTTTCAACCTGTTCGGCTACCCCAAGCGTTAGTGCAAAGAGCGCCATACGAATCAGCACACCGTTGTCCGCTTGGCGGAAAATAGCAAGGTTTGGATGTTGATTTAAATCGTTATCTAGTTCGTTTGCTTCTGCGCGTGAATCACGCGGCAAAGGATGCATGATAACGGTATTGGGTTTGTAGTGCTTGGTATAGATTTCGCTATTTAAACGAAACTTACCGCGATATTGATCAGCCTCTTGAGGTGAAGTAAAGCGCTCTTGCTGAATACGGGTTTGATAAACAATATCAGCATCTGAACTACCACTGACTTGATCCGTGATAGTGACACGGTGACCAGCTTGATCTAACACGGCTAACACACTATCAGGCATGGCCAATTCTTGGGGCGAAATCAAGGTGAAACGAATATTCTTATAGAGTGCGAGTAAGCGTGACAGCGAGTGCACGGTGCGCCCGTATTTTAAATCACCCATCATGCAAATATGCATCCCATCAATAAGATGACCATGGTAAGCCAGTTCTTTTTTAATGGTGTAGAGATCTAGCAAGGCTTGGGTAGGATGCTCGTTGGCTCCATCACCACCGTTGATAACAGGCACTCGACTGCCTTGCGCAAACTCTGCAACAGAACCTGATTTAGGATGGCGCATGGCAATCACATCGCTGTAACTACTCAGCACTCGGGCGGTATCGTATAAAGATTCGCCTTTGGCCAGAGCTGAGCTTTCCATACCAGTGGTTTCACGAACTTCACCACCGAGCAGATTAAACGCAGTACCAAAACTCACCCTAGTACGGGTTGAAGCTTCAAAAAATAAATTACCTAAGATGGCACCATCGAGAACTTTGGTACGTTTTTGCCTACGTGCGTATGGCTGCATGCGATCGGCCGTGGCAAAAATCTGCTGAATACTGTCGAGGTCAAACTGCTCGACTGAAAGAATATTAGAACCGGTAAAATTCATGATGGGTAGCCCTGCAGTGAAGGTAAACACTGGAGGGCTACTCTAGCAGATTTTGTGGTTAAAAAGAATGCTGGAGCGCTTAAAAGGGCTTCATCACCGCCAAAATAATAATGGCAAACAGAGCTAACACGGGCACTTCGTTAAAAACCCGATAAAAGCGATGGCTGCGAGTGTTCCGTTGGTGTTTAAAGTCAGCCAAAATCTTAAAACAGTAGCCATGGTAAACGTACAGTAAGGTAACGATCACGAGCTTAACGTGTAACCATCCCGAAGCTTTGAGCCAAGCCCCCCCATAAATCCACATCAACCATAAGCCAAAAATCAGCGTTAACAATGCAAATGGCGTGACAAAATAAAGCAACCGTCGTTCCATAATTTTAAACTGCTGATTAACCTCTTCAGAGGTATTCTGGGCATGATAGACGAAGAGGCGCGGCAGATAAAAAATGCCAGCAAACCAAGCCACCATAAAGGCAATGTGTAGTGCTTTAATGAGTAAAATAGACATCTAATCCTCGTTCAACTGCGATGATTTTTGGTTGCGCCACAAGCGCGGCCTGCGTAGCATGGCGAAGTTCCATCATAAGAAGTGTCACTATGAAAGAGAAGCAGAATATTATTATTGCCAGCCTTTTGCACCGATTTGGCGGTTGGTTGGTGCTAGCTGTGGTCCTTGGCCTTGGCGTTGCGGCTGGGTATTGGGGCGGCAATTGGCATCTAGTGCAGTTACAGCAGCAACTACAACAACAGCAAGCAACCATAGCTGAGCTCTATGAACGTACCGAACGGTTTGATTATCAGCAACATATTGCACAAGTAGAATTGGGCATTGAACAGGCTGCCAGTAAAGGTCTGCAGCAAGAACTGTTGATGGCGCAAGACGAGAACTTTGCACTTCGGCGTGAGTTAGCCTTTTATCAAAAAATTATGGCACCTGAACTAGAGGCCAGTGGGGTGATGGTTGATTCGTTTGAATTACAGCCTAACCGCAGCACCGGCCATTTTCATTTCAGGCTCGCCCTTGTACAAATGGACCGTCTACGTAATTTAACCAAAGGCTCAATTGAAATCAGATTAAGTGGACGCCTCCAAGATCAAGCGCAGAGTTACGACCTATTGGAACTGGCGCACGTGGAAGCTAAAGACCGCCAATTCAGCATGCGCTATTTTACCGTTCAAGCCGGCGATTTCGTGGTGCCAGAGGGCTTTCTTCCTGAGCGAATTGATGTGGTGGTGAACGTAAGCGGTAGCAAACAAAACTTAAGTCGTAGCTTTTATTGGGCCGACTTGTTGGCTGCGCGAGCAACGGCTAGCAAAGCTGCCGATAGCAGCGACAATACTTGACCCTTTTACTCAGGTAAGCGAAAATAGCGGTCAGAATTTCTAAGAGGTACACAACATCATGAGTGACACAGCAGCAGCAATGCCTATTCAGTTCACTGAATCTGCGGCCAACAAAGTAAAGAAACTTATTGCTGAAGAAGAAAATCCAGCCTTAAAATTGCGCGTCTATGTAACTGGTGGTGGTTGCTCTGGTTTCCAGTACGGTTTTACTTTTGATGAAAAGAGCAATCCCGGTGATACTGAAATCGAACGTAACGGTGTGATCTTAGTGGTTGATCCTATGAGTCTGCAGTATTTAGTTGGTGGTGTGGTTAATTATGAAGAAGGCTTGCAGGGCGCGCGATTCTTCGTTGATAACCCAAATGCGACCACTACCTGTGGTTGTGGGTCAAGTTTCTCCATCTGAGGATGAGATACACCTCGCTTTGCGGTAAGATGTTGCGACATTTTACAGGCGAGGTGTGTTATGAGTTCATACGCAAACCATATTGCGACCGTCCAAGCACGATTTGATGCAGCTTTAACTGCAACAGGTTTCGATTCGGTACTGATTTATGCGGGCCAACCGCGTGTGGCATTTCTTGACGACAATGCTGCTCCCTACAAAGTTAATCCTCTGTTCAAATACTGGATACCCGTACTAGAAAGTCCTAAAAGCGCGATTTATTACAAAGTGGGTGAAAAGCCAGTCGTGTTTTTATTTCAACCACGTGATTTTTGGCATGCTCAAGCTGAAGTTCCTCATGAAGAGTGGCAACAGCACGTTGAGTTAGTCGTGATTGATGAGCAAGAAAAAATGACGGCTTGGCTAGGCGACAAATTAGCAGCGGCCGCTTTCATTGGTGAGGATTTTGCTGAGCCAGTGGCAAGTTGGCAGGTAAAGGCACGTAACCCTCAAGCTTTGATCGATCATTTACACTTCCACCGTGCTATTAAAACCAGCTGGGAAATCGAGAATATGCGAGCAGCCAATAAATTGGCAGCTACCGCTCACTTAGCCGCTCGTGATGCATTTTTTGCTGGCGCCAGTGAGTTAGAAATTCATCATGCCTATCTAGCTGCGATTGCCGCCCGCGAAACCCAGTTGCCATACAATAGTATTGTGGCTCTGAACGAGCATGGCGCGATCTTGCATTACGATATGTATCAAACAAAAGCCCCTGCACAAGCGCGCTCATTTCTGATTGATGCTGGCGCCTTCTATAAAGGCTACTGTGCTGATATTACCCGAACCTATGCCCGTGAGAGCGGCTTCTTTGCGGATCTTATTGCCGCGATGGATGATGCACAGCAAGCCTTGCTGAGTGAAATTAAACCGGGTATCAGCTATTACCAACTTCACGTATCTCAACACTTAAAGATTGCCCAAGTATTAAGTGAGTTTGGCTTTGTGAAAGGCTCAGCTGAAAGTATTTACGAGCAAGGTTATAGCAGTGCTTTCTTCCCGCATGGGTTGGGCCACTTTATCGGCCTACAAGTGCATGATGTCGGCGGTTTCTTAGCCAATGATCGTGGTGATACTATTGCTCGTGATCCACGCCATCCGTTTTTACGCTTACTACGTGAAGTAGAGGCTGGCCAAGTATTTACGATTGAACCGGGTTTATACGTGGTCGATCAGTTGCTGGAAGCCCATGCTGGCAATAATGACTTTAACTGGCAGCGGATTGACGAGTTACGCCCATACGGTGGTGTGCGCATTGAAGATAGCATTGTTGTTGGCGAAGACGGCAATAACGAAAACCTAACTCGTGATGCTTTCGCTAGCTTAGCTAACCATTAAGGTAAGAAGAGACCGCCCAAAACAGTTGGGCGGCTAGCACCGGTAACAGCTGGGAGATTTCCCGGCTGTTTTTTTAGGTAGCAACGAGCTAACCAAGCAAAAGCCATAGCTTCTACATGTTGAGGGTTTACTCCTAACACAGCGGTCGAGTGCCAATGACACTGAGGTAAAGCGGCGGTTAGGGCACTCATTAGTAACGGGTTGTAAGCTCCCCCACCACAAACAAATAAGGTTTCTGGTAAGTTCGGCAGCCAGTTGGTCATTGCTTGGGCGACGGAGCGTGCGGTTAACTCAATCAGGGTTGCTTGCACGTCGGCAGGATTGAATTCAGATAACTGGTTGCCAGTTAACTGCGCCCGCGTAGCTAACCACGTGAGATTGAAATCGTCACGGCCGGTGCTTTTCGGGGGAGGCTTGGCAAAATAGTCATCAGCCAAACAGTGTTCCAGTAACTCCTGCTGAACCTCGCCTTGGGCTGCAAAAGCGCCATGGCGATCAAAGCTATCAGGAGCCTCTGGATGGCAACGTCTAAACCAACTATCAAGTAGTGTATTTGCTGGCCCGGTATCAAAGCCCATGACCCCAGTAGCAGGGCCTGGCAGCCAAGTTACGTTGGCTATACCGCCCAAATTCAATATAGCCCGGGGTTGCTCAGAGCTACTGAATAAAGCCTGATGAAATGCTGGTACTAAAGGAGCACCTTGCCCGCCTAAGGCAATATCTTTACGTCTAAAATCAGCAACCACAGGAATACCGGTTAACGCAGCTAAGGTATTAGCATCACCCAGTTGTAAGGTGTAACTTGGTTGTGCGGAGGGAGCATGACGCACGGTTTGTCCGTGACTGCCGATAGCGCAAATGTCAGTGTGTGCTAGTTGCAGGTCAGCGAGAAATTGGTTTACGGCGGCTGCGCAGAATTCAGCAAAGGCTCTATCGGCAAGGGCATAATGATGTAATTCATCGGCTAGTGCCTGCGGTTGACACAATAAGCTTAAACGTTCAACAAGCTCTTTTGGCAGCGGGCATTGGCGATGATGTAGAAGTTCAATCTGGTGCTCCTCAAAAGCCACCACGACCATGTCTAGGCCATCCATACTGGTACCTGACATAAGCCCAAGATAAAGATCTGCGGCCATTAGCGCATCGCCAAATAGAACCGCTTATTATCATTAAGTATGGCCAATCGCTCACCCACCAGTTTCTTGAAGACAGGCAATTCATTCTTAGCCAAGGATTCCGCTTGAGGGAATTTGACGGTACGCGGATTGCGGTGCACACCATCGACCAAAAACTCATAGTGTAAATGCGCACCAGTAACACGGCCGGTAGCTCCTACTCGACCAATCAATTCACCCTGTTTGACGCGCTGCCCAGTTTTAACCAAGCGTTTGCTTAAATGAAGGTACTTAGTGACATAGCGTTCACCATGTTGAATAAATACATAGTGACCGTTGAGGTTGTTATAGGCACTAGCAATAACTTTACCATCCCCTGAGGACATCACCGGAGTACCAGTAGCTGCAGCATAATCAATCCCATTGTGGGCACGAACTTGGCCTGTGACTGGATGCAGGCGGCGCGGATTAAAGTTAGAGCTGATGTAATTGAACTTTACCGGAGAGCGTAAAAAGGATTTACGCATGGCGCGCCCGTCGGCGGTGTAATATTGGCCATTATCGTGTAAAAAGGCTTGAAAATGTTGACCGCGGTTTACGAATTCGGCTGCCAAGACTCGGCCAAAACCAACAAAATCACCATCAACGTAGTTCTTTTCGAACAAAATACTGAATTCATCGCCGGCGCGGATATCTAGCGCAAAGTCGATATCCCAACCAAACATGTCAGCAATACTCATGATCTGGCCATCGGTAAGGCCGGCGTCAATACCTGCGTTCCAGAAGCTGCTAGAAATGGTCGCGTGGGCAAAGCTAGTTCTCACCTCAACGCTTTTGCTCTCGATGCTACTTACATAGCCTTGCTCTTGCTGCGTGACAACTAAGGTATCGGTTTCGTTTAACTGGTAAGCAATTTGCACCAACTGATCTTGACTATCGCGGGCAAACCGCACGGTATCACCAGGGTGTAAATTAGTCAGGATTTTGGCGGCTTGTTGATCTTGGGTGACCCGATACAATTGCTGTGGGCTTAGTCCCATACGATCAAAAATGCGCGCTAGACTATCACCGCTACGCACTTCATAGCCGCTCCAACGAATATCGTCGTAGCTAGGAGCTACGTTGCTGCTCGCTTCATTTAACTGTAACTGCAATGGATAGCGCTGGCCGAGAATCAACTCTGCTTGGCCTAGTTGGGGCTCACTGACATGCCGCGAAGCCGTGGCCGGCTCTGAGGGTAATAGCATAGCTAGCAGAGTTACACCGCCAGCAACGGATAGCATAACTTGATGACGCCTAGGCAGGCGCGCAAGCAGGGCTGTGATTCGCTTTGCAAGTGATGTCATAGAGTCTCGAACTGTTAGCGCAATTTTATTTTTGTCAATCATTATCGGCAGAATAATACGAAGAGCGACGTTTTTCCAGCTACTTTACGGTTAATTGCGCTTAAAACACTGCATTAAATAGCATACAATGAAATGATTATCGGTCGAATCATCCTGTCAGGAGAAAGTTAATGAAGGCAGTATCTGCTGCAGAAGCCTTTGCTGAAATTGCACGAGGCACCGAAGAAATTCTTTTAGCTGAAGAACTTAAAGAAAAATTAGCCAGTGGTAAACCCTTAGTGGTTAAAGCTGGATTTGACCCAACCGCACCAGATTTACACTTAGGTCACACGGTACTCATTAATAAAATGCGGTTATTGCAAGATTTAGGTCATCAAATTATTTTCTTGATTGGTGACTTTACCGGCATGATTGGTGACCCTACCGGTAAGAACGTCACACGTAAACCGCTATCGCGAGAAGACGTGCTGGCGAACGCAGAAACCTATAAAGAACAAGTATTCAAGATCCTCGACCCAGCTAAAACCATCATTCGCTTCAACTCTGAGTGGATGAATGATTTAGGCGCAGCGGGCATGATTCGATTAGCTGCCCAACAAACGGTGGCACGGATGCTAGAGCGTGATGATTTTAAAAAGCGTTATGCCGGCGGACAGCCGATTGCTATTCATGAATTTTTATATCCGTTAGTACAAGGCTGGGATTCCGTTGCACTGAAAGCCGATATTGAATTAGGTGGTACCGACCAGCGCTTTAATCTACTGATGGGGCGTGAGCTACAAAAAGCTGAAGGTATGGCGCCGCAAACAGTGATCATGATGCCATTATTAGAAGGCTTAGACGGCGTTCAAAAAATGTCGAAGTCACTCGGTAACTACATTGGTATTACTGAGCCTGCCAACGATATGTTCGGCAAAATGATGTCAATTTCTGATGAGTTAATGTGGCGCTACTATCAGCTATTAAGTTTCCGTCCTTTGGAAGAGATTGATGGCTTTAAGCAGGCGATTGCTGATGGTGCTAACCCACGTGATTATAAAGTCTTGTTAGCTAGAGAAATCATCACTAGATTTCATGATGCTGCTGCGGCCGAGGCGGCCGAGCAAGACTTTGTGCAGCGGTTCAGCAAAAATGCGATCCCTGATGACCTGCCAGAGCTCGAGTTAGTGGCTGCTGAAGGCAGTATCGCCATTGCTAATTTACTCCGTGAAGCTGACCTAGTAGCCTCCACCTCTGAAGCGATGCGGATGATTAAACAGGGTGGGGTGAAGATAGACGGCGCAAAAGTGGAAGATACCAAATTAGTTGTGACCGCTGGTAGCACCGCAGTCTATCAAGTAGGCAAACGCAAGTTCGCGCGTATTAGCGTGAAGTAATGGGTGTGCCAGGTCGTGCCGTAAGGTTCGGCCTGGCGTGTGTTTCGTGCAAGCCTCGCTGTGGCTGTTAGCAGTCACTTTGACAAGGCAAGCTAACGATCTCCCCCGTCGGCCAGCGCAGCAACGTAAGCTGATTGCCCCAGACACAACCCGTATCTAAACCAATCACATCATCGCGCTGGGTCTGCCCCATGAGCGCCGCCCAATGGCCAAACACCAAGCAGTTATCGGTTACCTCGGTCAGCTCGTACCAAGGGACTAAATCGCTAGGATGTCGCTGTTGCTGTGGTGCTGTCTTACAAGTCAGCTCAAGTTCACCGTAATCATAGCTGGGGGTCACACGACAATACCGCATCCGAGTCAGCGCATTGATGATAAAACGATGTCGGTCCGCACCGCTTAGATCCGGATGCCAGCGATTTGGCTCATTCCCATACATACTCGCCAACCACTCGCCAAGTTGTTGCTGTTGCCAGGCTTGTTGTAACGCGGCGCTAGTTTCATCAGCATAATCCTGTGCTTCAGCCAAGGACCACCACGGATAGATACCGGCGTGACTCATCACTAAACCATCGTTACTGGTGAGCATTAAGGGCTGTTGCACTAGCCAAGCGAGCCATTGCTGTTGTTCAAGCTGGGGAAGCGCCACGATGGCGTCGAGTTTATCGCTAGGATGAGCTGCGCGTACCCCCGCTAAAATCGCCATCAGGTTGAGATCGTGATTACCTAAGACGACCTTGGCACTGTTACCTAAATCGCGCAGAAATTGCAGACAAGCGAGAGAATCCGGGCCACGCCCAACTAAATCACCAACACACCAAAGCTGGTCGAAGCTAGGATCAAAGCCTACCTGCTGTAACAACAACTTCAGCTCGGTTGCACAGCCTTGGATGTCACCAACAATGTAGCGGCTCATCGGCGACTAACTTAATGGATGATATTGGGGATGGCAAGGCGAAACGAAGGGATCTGTACGTCGAATAACTCACCCTTGCTGCCTTTCATGGTGTAAAAGCCTTCCATGGTACCAATCGGAGTGGCCAACACAGTACCACTGGTGTAACTAAAGCTTTCGCCTGGCGCCAATTGTGGTTGTTGTCCTACCACGCCATCACCAGCTACCCGAGTGATTTTATGTTCGGCATCGGTAATCTTCCAAGAGCGCTTTAGCAGTTGCACCGTCTCGGTCGATTGATTCTCTATAGTAATGGTGTAGGCAAACATGTATTGCTCATCGGCAGCTACCGATTGTGCTGCTAAATATTGCGTGGTTACAGAAATAAGAATCTTACTCATGGGCTTGTTGTTGCTCCGTATACCAGTTAGCTAAGCGACAGTAATCTGCCACGCTGAGTGTTTCTGGGCGAGCATTAGGGTCGATGCCAAGTTGCTCTAATTGCTCGTCAGTGCAAAGCTGCTTGAGATTATTGCGGATGGTTTTGCGGCGCATGTTAAATGCCATCAAGCAGACTTTTTGTAGGTCGCTACGGCTGTGGACCGGGTAAGGCGACTCAGTGTAAGGAGTAAGACGCACCACCGCAGACTCTACCTTAGGAGGCGGAATAAAGGCTCCTGGCGGCACCATCAGCACCGGCTCTACGGCACAGGCTTGCTGAATAGCAACACTAATACGTCCGTAGGCTTTACTATTAGGCTCTGCTGCTAGCCGCTCTACCACCTCTTTTTGTAGCATAAAATGCATATCGCCAATCACTTCTAGATGCTCTAGCAAATGAAAAATAATCGGCGTAGAAATGTTGTAGGGTAAGTTACCAAAGACGCGTAGCGGTTGGCCTTGATAGAACTGACGGAAATCGGTTTTTAATGCATCACCACGAAATACGTTAAGCTTACTGGCCAAAAATGGATGTTGTTCAAGCCGATCGGCAAGGTCACGGTCAAGCTCCACCACGGTCAAGTGTTGACTGCGCTCCACTACCGGTTCAGTGAGAGCTGCAAGGCCCGGACCGATTTCAATCAGGGCTTGGCCTGGCTGTGGATTAATGGCATCTACAATGTCATTAATCACAAACTCATCGTGTAAAAAGTTTTGTCCAAAACGCTTACGAGCGCGGTGTCCTAAATGTGTCTTTGTCATCGATTTACCATGTCAATAGCGGTCGTTAAAGCGAGTCTGGCGCTACTGATATCTACGTTTGCTGTTGCCGCTCGATCTAAGGCCGTGCCATGATCAACCGACGTTCGAATAAAGGGTAGGCCTAACGTAATGTTGATGGCGTTACCAAAGCCTTGGTATTTTAGCACGGGCAAACCTTGATCGTGGTACATCGCTAATACGGTATCGGCATGCGCTAAATAACTGGGCTGAAATACGGTGTCGGCAGGGTAGGGACCACTCGCGGCAATACCTTGCTGCTGTGCTGCGGCAATTGCAGGAATAATGTGGTCCAATTCTTCACGCCCTAGATGGCCTTGCTCACCGGCATGTGGATTAAGCCCACAGACTAAAATGCGTGGTTGCGCTAAGCCCCATTTTTGCTTCATGTCGGCATCAATGATTTCGATAACGCGCAATACTTTGTCATAAGTGATTGCCTCAGCAACCTCTTTTAAAGGTAAGTGCGTGGTTACTAAGCTAACCCGTAAGCCTTCAGTTGCTAGCATCATGACTACTTGCGGCGTCTGGCTTAGTTCTGCAAAAAACTCCGTGTGGCCACTAAAGGCTATACCAGCGTCATTAATTACGCCTTTGTGGACGGGGCCGGTTACAACAGCTGCAAACTCGCCGGTCATACAGCCCTGTCCAGCGCGAGCTAGGGTAGCCAACACATAGTCGGCATTAGCACTATTAAGTTGCTGTGGGATCACCTTAGCAGCGCAGGCAAGATGACAGACGGTTAGTGTTCCTGCAGCTTGTGGCTGGGGAGCTTGGTGAGGGTCGTAAGGAATAATCTGTAGTGGTAGCCCCAACGCCGCAGCCCGTTGTTGCAGCATGTTGCTATCAGCAATGGCTATCCAAGCCACAGGCCATTCGTATTGCGCTAACCGCACGGCTAAATCAGGGCCAATCCCGGCCGGTTCGCCTGGAGTAAACGCAATACGAGGCACAGACATAGCTCTAACCTTCTTGGTCAACTACTTCAATATAGGCTTGATCACGAATTTCTTGTTGCCAGTTTTCTAATTCTTCTTGGTACTTACGGCTAAAGAGTAACTGATAGGCGCGGTTTTCTTGGCTGCGCTTAGTAGCATCCTGTACGCGTCTATCTACTACTTCCATGATGTGCCAACCAAACTGAGTTTTAAATGGAGCACTTAGTTCGCCAACCGGTAGGGTGCGCGCTCGGTAAGCAAACTCTTCGGCATAAATACTTGGCTCACTCCAGTCTAGCTCGCCACCGTTAGCGGCAGAGCCTGGATCGGCAGAATGCTCACGAGCAAGGTCGGCAAATTCAGCCTCGCCAGCCAGAATTTGCTCTCGAAACTCAGCTAGCATTTCTTCAGTACGTCGCTCAGATAAGATAATCGATGGCTGAACTAAAATATGACGAACTTTTACTTCCTCAATTTCAACAGATTCAATACCGCGCACATCGGTTACTTTGAGGATATGAAAGCCAACACCACTACGCAACGGGCCCACCAATTCGCCTTTCTTTTTACCACGTACAACTTCAGCAAATAGCGTAGGCATAGCGTTGATGTTCATCCAGCCCAAGTCACCGCCTTCTAATGCCCGTGAACCTGATGACGAGGTGATAGCTGCTTGGGCAAAGTCCGCACCATCATTGAGTAACTTCAGCAGTTGCTCGGCGCGGTCGCGAGTTTCTTGAACTTCGTCAGCATTAGCACCATCGCGAATACCTACTAAGATGTGGCCTAAACGGTATTCCACTTCTTCTTCGCTGGCTTCAGTTAATAGATTAACCAAACCACTGATTTCTTGTGGTGAGATGTACACGCGACGTTGAACCGCAGCACGCTGTACTTCACCGGTGATGATTTCTTTACGAACACTTTCACGGTAATCATCCCAAGGAGTGCCGGATGCGGTGATCCGGCCACGCATCTCATCAACACTCATGCCTTCGTCACGGGCAATATTTTGGATAGTCTGTTGTAATTGCGTATCAGAAATAGTGATACCCATCCGGCTCGCCATTTGTAATTGCAACTGCTGCATCACCAGACGGTCGGTGGCTTGAACTCGCAAGACGCTGTCTTCTGGTAACTGCGCATCTCTGTTTGCAGCGTTATTTTTAACTTCGCGAAGGAGTTGTTGCACTTCGCTTTCTAATACGACGCCTTCGTTGACGATCACAGCAACACGGTCAAGTACCTGTTGTGCTACAGCCATGGATGTAACAGCTGTGAATGCTACTGCGACGACTAATTTAACCAGTTTACTCATGAATACTTACTACCTAGTTGCTTAAGTGGAATGGTTGACGATAACCAAACAAGCTCTGCTCGAGCAGATCCAGCAGACTTTGATTATCACTACCCAGCCCTTTTATTATGAATTGGAAACTCACGCCGGTATCAAATTCCGGTTCGCCAATTACCGGTTGCCCATTAAAAAATTCAAAACTGCGGTCGATGCGGCGATAGGCGCTAACACGCATGGCCCAACAGCAATCACTGTACTGTAACGCAATCAGCGCGTCGTTGGTACGGTTGTGATGCAAGTCGTAGTACCAATTTGAGGCTAACTGCCAACGCGGGCTCAGTTCAACCACACCTAACATACCAATTTGCTCGATGTTATCGTCAAGAATACTGGTGACGGTGCGATGACTTACTTGCATCAAGTTTTTCGAGTCTTTACGGTATTCTACCGAGGTCTGACTCTTACGAGTGCTATTCAGTTCCATGTCGTATTGAATTGCACTATCAACATACCAGCGATTGTTTAATCTAAAGCGAGTTTCTATGGCTAAATCTGAACGATCGGCGGCGATGGCGCCTTGTTGTTCGAGCAATTGGGTTTCGCTGTCCGAAAAATAGTAAATTTGCGCCAGGCTCAAGCGAGCAAGCTCACGCGCTTGGCTATCGAATAGGCTGGTAGAAGCACCCACGGCTACTTGGTTTGCATCGGCGATCCGGTCTAGTCCGGAAAAGCGCCGGGCTCTAAATAAGCCTTGGTAGTCGTCTTGCATCAGCGTCGAATCATAAATACCGATCCCCGCTTGGTCTCGATATGGGGTGTATAAGTATTGAATCTGCGGTTGCAAGGTTTGTTGATAACTGGCGCCGTTAATTTCTAGTTGGCGTTCAAAATTCAAACGTCCGCGCCAGCGGAAATTCATCATGCCACGGCTTGGGTTTTCTTGCAGGCCTCGATCGAGATCTTCATTCTGGTCATAATAAGTGTAAGCATAGCCAAGCTCTGCCAGCCAATCAAAACCCGGTTGCTCAAGTGAAAAACGAACTTGCGGCTCTAAATGCAGCCGAGTGGCGTAATCTGAACTGAGTTCCTGATTGCGAAAGTGGCTAAGCTCAGAGAAGACGTCAAAATCAAGACCAAAGGGGCCCGTGTAGGTGTAGTAACTGCTTATTTGCGGCAGAGTTCGATAGGGTGAACGAAAGTTACCTAGTAACTCAAAGTCTTCGCTGCGTAGCGTTACCTGCCATTGCTCCGATAGATAATCTACCTGCACATGCCGATACAATTGTGCATCGGCACGACCAGCAAAATCACTACCGAAGTCGTTGAGGTAATCATCGTCGCTGATAAAGGTACCATTGGCATAGGCACGCCAATTTTCACCCCAAGTATGTTCTTGTTCTACGCGCCATAAGAAACGCGAATTATCACCAGTGCGACTGCTATCATTCTCCAGCAAAGCTAGATTATATTGGCCGCGACTGCTTGCTGTAAGAAAGCGAAATTCGCCCTGCATTTGCAAGCCGCGTTCGGCCATGTAGCGCGGCGTGATGGTTGCATCCATATGCGGGGCGATATTGATGTAATAAGGTACTTCTAATTCAAAGCCATTCTTTTGCGACGAACGCACGGTTGGAAATAAAAAACCAGATTTACGTTCATCGGTAATCGGAAAGCTCATGTAAGGCATGTACACAACAGGCACGCCAAATAATTCAAATTTGGCATGCCAAGCTTCCCCAAAAGCTTCGTCTTCATTTAAAGAAATGGTCCGAGCGCTTAACTGCCAGGCCGGGTCCGTGGTTGGACAGGTGGTGAAAGTAGAGCCTTCTAATCGTACCGATTGTGGCGATAAGGATAAAATATCGGCTTTGCCACGCGCCCCAGATGCTACTAATTGATATTGAGCGCCGCTAATATAAGCTTGGTTTTCAGCTGAGTTTAGGCGAAAATTTTCTGATTCTACTTGCACGTAACCATTGGTGTAGCGCGTGCGGCCACTGGCGTTAATAGCACCACTTTGCTGATTGATTTGCGCTTGTTCGGTACGCAGTTGTTGGTTATCCAACTGTACTTCAACATCACCAAAGAATGAGGCAACCTCGGTGCGATAATCTAGATCAGAACGCTCTGAGCGTACGCCGATAGCGCCTTTGGGCAAGTTTGCAATCGGCTCTATGGGGGTTTGAAATAACTCGGTCGGCAACGGACAGACACCCATCGGCAAGGGTTGCTTGGGTTGCGCCGATTGCGCCCAAACTGGCGCAATGCTGCATAGGCCTATCGCCCAAACCCATGTCTGTAACAATTTACTCATGTAACTTTGATTCCGAGTTATCCTTCACAATGTGCAGGGTATGATAAAGCAATTTTTATTCGGCCGCCATTTGCTACACTTGATATTCTGTAAAAACCAATCAGTTGCCATGAGGTTCATGTGGAAAACCAACGAGAAATAGCACTGCAAGCTTGGTGTGAGTCTATCACCGGGCATGCGCAAAGACGGTTACAACCGGTATCAGGGGATGCCAGTTTTCGACGCTACTTTAGAACCAGTGATGGTCAGCGTAGCTTAATTGCGGTGGATGCACCGCCGCCGCAAGAATCATTGCAGCCATTTATGGCGATAGCAGCCAGTTATGCAGCCGCAGGTGTGACGGTACCCGAGGTGATTGCAGCAAATCAAGAGCAGGGTTTTATGTTGCTCTCGGATCTTGGTTCAACGTTACTGCTCTCGGAGTTAACAGAAACCAACATGAGCGAGTGGTATCAGCGGGCATTGCAGGATTTAATGGCCTTGATGCCAGTCACTAGCACTGAACTTGGGCCCTTGCCTTGTTACGATGAAGCGCTATTACGGCGCGAATTAGCGCTATTTCATGACTGGCTTGTGACTGAACACCTGCAACTAAAACTAAGCCGCGAAGAACAGCTTTTATGGCAAGAGTTTTGCGATACCTTGGTTACCAATGCGTTAGAGCAGCCACAAGTGGGTGTGCATCGCGATTTTCATGCCCGCAACATCATGGTACTTGGGCCACAACAACTGGCCTATATCGACTTTCAAGATGCGGTGGTGGGACCTATTACCTACGATGCTGTGAGCCTTTTGCGTGACTGCTATGTGCGCTGGCCGCTGGCGCAAGTGCGAGAATTGAGTCAGTACTTATACTTGCATTTGCAGCAACAAGGCCTTATTTCTCAACAAGTGTCGGCAGCACAATGGCAACGTTGGTTCGATTTGATGGGACTGCAGCGACATACCAAAGCCGCTGGGATATTTGCACGACTTTATCACCGTGATGGTAAAGCCGGGTATTTAGCTGATATTCCGCGTACCGTGGGTTATCTGCATGATATTGCAGGCTTGTATCCAGAGTTTAGCGAGTATCAACGCTGGTTGGCGCGTGCCATACAACCCGCGTTACAGGAGTTATCAGCTTGAAAGCAATGATTTTGGCTGCCGGTCGTGGTAAACGGATGCAGCCATTAACGGATACATTACCTAAACCGCTGTTAGCAGTACGAGGTAAACCGCTGATTCAGTACCACCTCGAGAAACTAGCAGCACTAGGAGTTGAACAGGTAGTGATTAACCATGCCTGGTTAGGGCATCTGTTACAACAGCAGTTGGGAGATGGCCGCCAGTTTGGTTTACGTCTTTCTTACTCGGCTGAGCCTCCGGGCGGTCTTGAAACCGCCGGAGGCATTATCAAAGCGCTGCCATGGTTAGGCGATGAACCTTTTTGGGTGATTAATGGCGATGTTTTTACGGACTTAGATTTTGGCAATTTACCGCGGCAGCTAGAGGCTGATGCGGACGCGCATTTATTGTTAGTAGCAAACCCCGCACATCATCCGCGAGGAGATTTTGCGCTCGCTCAGTCAGGCTTATTAAGCACTGACGCAAATGCATCAAATAGGTTAACCTACAGCGGTATGGGCTTGTTTCATCCGCGTTTGTTTGCAGCTTATCCTGCCGGTAGTGAGCAGGTGCTCGCACTACGCTCGTTGTTCGAACAAGCGATTCAGCGACAAGCCTTATATGGCAGTTGCATAGCGGCGGCATGGACCGATGTGGGTACCCCCGAACGTTTAGCACAATTACAGGAGCCAGTATGATTTGGGGTAAAGTTTTAGGTGGTTTTTTCGGCTTTTTGCTGTTGCGCTGGGTCGGTATTGTGATTGGTGTGATGGTCGGACACTGGTTTGATCAAGCATTACAAAAGAATATGAAGCAAGGGGGTAACCCAGCCAATCATCAGCAGTTTTTGGATACTTTGTTTGCGGTACTTGGGCATCTTGCAAAGTCGAAAGGCCGAGTTACTGAGCAAGATATTGGCTATATAAGCCAGTTGATGGCGCATTTACGCTTATCCGAAGATGCTAAAGTGCGTGCACAAGCTGCGTTTCGTGAAGGTAAACAAGCTGACTACCCGTTAAACGAGCGGGTGCAGCAGTTTAAGCAACAGTTTGCTTGGCGCCGAGATGTACTTCAGTTCTTTTTGGAACAAGTACTAACGGTAGCCTTGATTGACGGTCAGGTGGACCAAGCAGAGTATCAAGTACTACAGCGGATAACCCAAAATCTTGGCTTTCATAAAGCGCAACTTGATATGTTGTTGCAGATGGCGCAAGCCGGTCAACGCTTTCGTGGCGGGCGGCAAGGAGCAGCAGGCAACGCGCGCAGTAGTGCTAGCCAACTTGACGATGCCTATGCCGTACTGGGGGTGCCACGCAGCGCTAATGCCGCTGAAGTGAAAAAGGCTTATCGCAAACTCATGTCGAAACATCATCCAGACAAGCTGGCGGCGCAAGGGTTGCCACCAGAAATGCGAGAGTCAGCGCAGGCTAAAGCCCAAGAAATTCAAGCGGCTTATGAGCTGATTAAAAGTCAGCAGGGGCAGTAAAACTCAGCCATTGCTGACTACTTGGCTGAAAAAAGCCGAGCTGTTGTGCATGCAGGAATAAGCGTTCAGCAGCTGCGTAGGCCTGCTGATGAGCGTAGAATTTATCCCCCAGAATAGGGGTGCCCAAGGCCTGCATGTGCACCCTTAATTGATGTGACCGCCCAGTAAAAGGTTCCAACTCTACCCGGCTAATCAGCTGCTGTTGCTGCTGGCGCTGGGCCAGCACTCGGTAGAAAGTTAAGGCTGGTTTACCAAGGCTTAAATCAACCATTTGCCGGGGGCGATTGGGCCAGTCGCAACGCATCGCAAGATCGATAGCCCCGGCCATGGCTGGTAAGGCTCCCCAGACTTCGGCAAGGTAGCGTTTGTAGACTCGACGTTGTTCAAATTGACGCTGTAAATGAGCCTGGGCGGTTTTATGCAAAGCAAACACCAATAAGCCCGAAGTCGCCATATCCAACCTATGTACGACTCGAATATCGGGAAACACCCAAGCCAGCCGCGCCCAGCTTGAATCGCGATGAGCTGGATCTTTGCCTGGTACACTCAATAATCCACTTGGCTTGTTAATAACCACCACATCATCGTCTCGATAGACAATGTCTAGGAAAGGGTGCTGTGGCGGGTTATAGGAAAGCAAAGTCATGCTGGAATATTCACCATAACTCGCACTGCATCTAATTGTAATACAGGCTGTGTCAGTGCTTGCAGTAATTGCTCGCGACGTTCTCGCACTGCATTAATTTCTGAGTCACGTACCAGTGGGTTGTGTTGTTGCAACTGCTCTAAGCGGGCCAGCTGTTGCGCTAATTGCTGTTCGACAGCGGTTGCCGCGGTAGCAACAAAGCTAGATTGTGCTTGCTCGGCTGGTGACCAAGCTGTTTTGATTGCTTGCTGACAAGGGCCGCGCAATTGCTTCAACAGCCCTCGAGCTTGCTTCTTATCTAGCGGCAATAACTGTTTGTCTAGGCCTGCGGCGGCCACCTTAGCAGTCAAGTCGCGGCCTTGACTGTCTAAGAGCACGCGAATTCGCTGTTGCGGATAAAACTCATGGGCTTGTAGCGCTTTTGGGGCCATTAAGGTGCTGACAAACTGCAGTTCAATAAACCAAGTGCCGGCAGGTAAAGCACGGTTTTTGAGTTGTGCAACACAGGTACTGCCGTAACTATCGAAACTTAGCAACTCCAGTGCTTGTTGGACAAACGGGTGGTCCCAACTTAAGAACTCCACGTCTTCGTGCTGTAACGCATAACCGCGCGCAAAAGTAACGGTCACGCCCTCTTCTGGTAATCCCGCGATAGGCACACGCAGCTGTTCAGTGGGACGTAACCAACCGCTACTGTCGTTGAGCACATCATAGTCGATACCAAACCGGTCCCAGAATTGTTCCATGAAAGCCTGTAAGGCTTGATAGTCATCAGCAGCGCAAATGGCATCTAGCACGGGTTGTACTTGATGCGGTCGGCAGGCATTCAGTTCTTGCAGGCGATCGCGACCCGCTTGCACTTGTTCGCGCAAATCTGCCGCCATAGTTTCGGTGGCAATGATGAGTTCGTCTAATAGCTGATTATCCTCACCTTCTGCATCAGTCATAGTGCTAGCTGCTAGCACTTGGTCGTGTAGCTGGTCATAGATGGCAGCTCCGACCGCATTCGGTTGGTTAAAAGCATCCATGGCTTGATACCAAGCAAAGAGTGCGGCTTCGGCGCTATCGGCAACAATAGGCACATGAAGATGAATGGTATCTTGCTGGCCAATCCTATCCAAACGGCCAATTCGTTGCTCCAGCAGATCAGGATGGTTAGGTAAATCAAACAAAATCAAATGCTGAGCACATTGGAAATTTCGTCCTTCGCTACCGATTTCAGAGCATATTAATAAGGGGCAGCCTTCTTCAGGGCTCGCAAAATAGGCTGCGGCTCGATCGCGTTCTAGTAACGTGAGTTGTTCATGAAACACAGCTGCATGGATGCCAGTTTTTACTCGCAATTGTTCTTGTAATAACAAGACCTGATCTGTGTGACGACAAATAAGCACAAACTTTTGCTGTTTGTGCTGCTTCAGTAGCTCGATTAACCAGTCTAGCTTGTTCTGCTCGGGCGTGAGTCGTTGTGGGTGCAAGACGCGTTGCGGAAACTGTCCAACATGACTGCGGCTATTACGAAACATGACCCGGCCGGTACCGTAGTGATCTAATAATTGGTCGAGCTCGGCATCTTTGCCAGCGGCCGCGAGGGCAGCGGCTTGGGGGGCCAGTGTTTGGTAATGCTGCTGTTCTTGCTGAAAACTAGCGAAATCACTAAAACGATCCGGGTCAAGCAATTGTAACCGAGCAAAATGAGCTTCGGCTCCCGCTTGTTCAGGGGTGGCGGTTAGCAAAATGACCGAACCAATCGCTTCGCAAAGCTCGCTTAATTTGCTAAACGCAGGGGTAGCTGGGGTCAGTTGATGAGCCTCATCAACAAGCAGTAAATCCCAGTTTACCTCCAATAACTCTAAGCTCCAGAACTTATGGGTAAGTAGGGATTGCGGTACGATAACTAATTGCTCAGTGGCAAACACGCTATCGGCATCTAGCGCTGCCTGTTCACAGCGCTCTTGATCAAACAAGCTAAAACGCAAATTAAAGCGCCGTAACAGTTCGACAATCCACTGATGAGCTAAGCTATCAGGTACCACAATCAATACTCGTTCGCTGCGACCTGTCAGCAAACGGCGCTGTAAAATCAAGCCGGCTTCAATGGTTTTGCCAAGGCCCACTTCGTCAGCTAAGAGCACTCGTGGATTGAAGCGATCGGCAACAGTTGCCGCAATAAAAATCTGATGGGCAAGAACATTAGCGCGGGCCCCGAGTAACCCCGCAGCTGGATTTTGCTGCCATTGCTGTAAATACTGTTGTGCTTGGTGACGTAGCCGATACAAATCGAGCCGATCGACCTTACCAGCCAAGATCCGAGTTAAAGGATGATTGGCTGCCACTTGGGCTGCTAGGTGCACTTCGGCAATAACCACAGTGTCACCGTCATCTTCACGTTGCGCCTGATAGTTGATGACACCATCTTGCACAGTCACCTCGGTTACCCGAAAGTACCAACCATCGGCGTGTTGACCGCGTTCATCAACCAGCAAGTGGTAGCGCGCTAGTGGCGCATCGCGGCGGGCATAGTGGCGCATTTCGCCGGTGGCAGGAAACAGTACCGCGACGGTGCGGTCTTGCACTTGGGTGATCACTCCCAAGCCTTGTTCCATTTCGGTTTCACTTAACCAGCGTTGACCCATTGCAAAATCGGCGGTTGTCACATCAGTTACCACATCAGTTACCATAGTGTTGAAAGACCTTTACAGCATAGCGGAATATTGCCCGCATAAAAAAGGGCGCACATGGTAACTAAAATTATTTGAATGTTCACATGATTTTCATAAAAGATGCGCTAATCTTAGAAAAGCAAGCTCGTGGTGATAGTACTTACCTTGATAACATCAACGCAGAGGTGCGCATGACCGAAACCCCCGCTAAATATTACCTACTCGACACAAATATTCTGCTACATGAACCCCTTGCCTTTTTAAACTTTGAAGAGCATCACGTGATTATTCCGATGGTGGTGCTAGAAGAGCTCGATAACATCAAAGATCGTCATAAAGATGTCAGTCGTGAAGCGCGGTTAGCTATTCGGTCGTTAGAAGATGCGTTAAAAGCAGCTACGCCTGAACAGATCTTAGCTGGGGTGCCGTTAAATCGAATGCAAGGAGCTCATCATGCCCAAGGCACGTTAGCTATCTATCCGGATTACCAATTAAAGCAACAAGATGCGGTATTAAACCTAAAAGAGAACGACCACCGCATTATTCAGTCTGCATTAGCGTTGCAAGCGCTGCATCAGCACACCAAAGTAGTGCTCGTGACCAAAGATATCAACATGCGCTTAAAGGCTAAGGGAGCTGGAGTTAATTATGTCGAAGACTATCGTACCGACCAGTTGATTGATGATATTCGTTTCTTATCCAAAGGTTTTGTTGAAATAGACGGTGATTTTTGGCAATCCGTAGGCGATGTCACGAGCGTTCAGCAGGGGCGAGAAACATTCCATGAAATAGACCGCAAGGTATTGCCACATGTGTTTAGAAACCAATATTTAATTGATGATAGCGAGCATTTTGCCGCCAAGGTCGTAGCCTATGACGCGGACCGTGTACGGCTGCAAGATCTGGGTTTTGAACGCATGATGAGCTATCGCGCCTGGGGCATTCATCCTAAGAACATTTATCAAGCGATGGCTTTGAATGCACTGTTAGATCCTCATATTGATTTGGTGATTTTAACCGGGCCTGCCGGCAGTGGAAAGACCTTGTTGGCACTGGCCGCTGCGCTAGAACTCGTGGTTGAGCAGGGCACCTATGAGAAAATCATCGTGACCAGAAATACCCCAGAAATTGCTGAATCTATTGGTTATTTGCCGGGTACAGAAGAAGAGAAAATGGCCCCGTGGCTAGCAGCTATTACAGATTCGTTAGAGGTCTTGCACAAACATGATGAAAGCATGGAAGCCAGCATGAACTACATCATGAACAAAGCGAACATTCAGTTTAAATCTTTGAATTTTATGCGTGGTCGCAGTATTCAAAATGCAATTGTAATACTCGACGAATCGCAAAATCTAACAGCTTCACAATTAAAGACCTTGCTAACTAGGTGTGGTACGGGCACTAAAATTGTATGTACTGGTAATTTGGCGCAGATTGATAGTTATTATCTGACCGCAGTAACCTCGGGCTTAACCTATATTGTAGAGCGTTTTAAAGATTACCCGGGCAGCGCGACGATTAATTTAAATGGGGTTGTAAGAAGCTCCTTAGCACAATACGCAGAAGAAAATCTGTAATGGCAGGAATGTATCTTTCGCGACTAGGTTTAGCTTTGATGACTAAGATAGTCTTCTAAAATTAACTGGGCGGCGGCGCTGTCAATTTTATCTTTTTGTAGTTGCCGGTAGCCGCCACGCGCAAAGAGTTCTTCTTTGGCTGCGACCGTGGTTAGCCGTTCATCTTGCAGCTCCACCGGCAAGCCAAAGCGACCATGCAGGCGGTTAGCAAACTTACGAGCTAGATCCGTCAGCGGCTGTTCGCTGCCATCCATATTTAATGGCAGGCCAACCACTAGGAGTTTTGGCTGCCACGTTTGGATCAACTTGGCAACCAAATCCCAATTAGGTTGACCATCTTTGGCTTTTAAGGCTGCCAATGGTGAAGCCGTTCCTGTGATGGCTTGGCCAACTGCCACGCCAATGCTGTGGGTGCCAAAATCAAAACCAAGAACCTGGCTCATGCGTGGCCTACATCCGGACCTAATTGCCACAAATCGATGCCAAGTTTGGCCACCGCTTTTTGCCAACGCTCTTTGCTGGGAGTGTTGAACAAAATATCTGGGTCGGCAGGAATCGTTAACCAGCTATTACTGGCTAGTTCTTCTTCAAGCTGACCCGCATCCCAACCAGCATAGCCCAGTGTCATCAGGAACTTTTCAGGGGGGAAACCCTTTCCCATCGCCTCTAAAATATCCTTAGAGGTAGTAATACTTAGCTCGTCGCTGAGCTTAATTGAGCTACGCCAGTCATGATCTGGACTATGGAGCACAAAGCCGCGATCTTGGGCTAAGGGACCGCCAGAATATACTGGGCGTTGCAACGATGGGTTATTATCAGGCACCACGATTTCTAGTTTGGTGAGTAAATCTTCCACACTAAGTTCAACCGGCTGATTAATCACCAAACCCATAGCCCCGTCTTTATTGTGCTCGCAAATATAAGTCACTGAGCGGGCAAAGAAAGGGTCGTCCATGGTTGGCATGGCAATTAAAAAGTGATTCTGTAAACTCTCTAGTGTTTCCATTAACTCACTACTCCTCAACACAAACCTAGCTGGCGCTCAATAGCATCAAATACTTTGGCGGCGATGTTAATAGAATATGCGTCCTCAATTTCGCGCATACAAGTGGGGCTGGTGACATTTATTTCTGTAATACGGTCGCCAATCACATCTAGCCCAACCAGCAATAAGCCACGGCGTTTTAGTTCAGGCCCCACGGCTTTTGCTAGTTCCCAATCGGATTCACTCAAAGGTTGTGGTCGACCGCTACCTCCGGCGGCAAGATTACCACGAGTTTCGCCGGCTGATGGAATCCGAGCTAACGCGTATGGCATAGGCTCGCCATCAATGATAAGGATGCGCTTGTCGCCATCTTTAATAGCCGGTAAATAACGTTGCACCATGGCAAAGCGTTTGCCGTGGTCGGTGAGGGTTTCAATAATGACCCCAAGGTTATTACCGTCAGCACCGACTCGGAAAATAGAGGCTCCACCCATGCCGTCCAATGGTTTCAGGATGATATCTTGATGTTGCTGATGGAAGGCCCGAATCTGCTCCGCTCGCCGGGTGACTATCGTAGGAGGAGTTAACTCATTAAACCAAGCTGTGAATAGCTTTTCGTTACAATCGCGCAAGCTTTGTGGTTTGTTGGCAACCAATACGCCACGTCGCTCAGCCAGTTCTAGAATGTAAGTTGCGTACACATATTCGGTATCAAAGGGCGGATCTTTGCGCATCAAAATAATATCAAACTCAGCCAACGGCACCTCTTTAGCTGGTTCAAGATCGTAAAAATCTTCGGCTTGGTCGCGCACCGTCACTTGTCGAACAGTGGCCATGGGCTCGCCGGCCACAATCGATAGGTCACTCATTTCTAAATAAAAGCATTCATACTCACGAGCTTGAGCTTCCAGCAAGAGCCGAAAGCTGGTGTCTTTGTATGTTTTGACCTGGGCGATTGGATCCATAATCATGGCTAGTTTCATAAAACCTCCATTAACAGCAACACCGGCGTTAGGCCAGGTCACCAAATTGGTATTGAATAACGGTGATGGCAGCTAAGGCTGCGGTTTCAGTACGTAAAATTCGTGGTCCTAGTTTTACCGGTTGGAATGTATAAGCTTGTGCGACACCAACTTCCGTTTCCGTGAGCCCGCCTTCGGGACCTATCAGCAAACTCACATCAGTCGTTGCTGTCGGATTTAACTGCGCTAACGGAGTCGTAGCGTAGGGGTCTAAAGTTAACCTAAGGCCAGCGGTAAGTTGCTCACACCACTGCGCTAGTGACAGCGGTAAACACACCTCGGGTATGCTACTACGGCCACTTTGTTCGCAGGCAGCGATAACGATCTTTTGCCATTGCTGGCGCTTTTTTTCCAAACGCTCGCCACTGAGCTTAACACCGCAACGCTCGGTAAACAGTGGCGTGATTTTAGTCACTCCGAGTTCGACTGATTTTTGTAGCACAAAATCCATCCGGTCGCCGCGTGAAATACCTTGCCCCAGATGGATCGAAACCGCCGACTCGCTAGGATTAGGCTGCACCGCCTGGATTTCTGCCTGTACTTCTTTTTTGCTTACCAAAGTGAGAGCAGCCAGGTAGTTATTGCCATCGCCATTAAAGAGCTGCAACTGCTGGCCTACGGTCATGCGCAGGACTTTACCTACATGATGAGCCGCATCTTCTGCTAAGGTAATAGCGTTGCCAACCGTCCAAGGCTGCTCGCTAGAAGTATAAATTCGCGGAATGCGCATAGGTCGCTGGTATCCTAAACTATCAAAATAAAATCATCTGGCGGTTATCTTAGCACTGCAAAAGCACCATTGGCAGCGGGAAAATATTTGATTTTGTTGGCTGCGCAGTCGATCATGAAGTACGTGTGATTATTGGAGAGTTATCTATGTTGTTTAGTAAGCAATGGTTTTTGTTCATAGCTATGGCTATTGTCGGGCTATTTTCAAGCACTGCAGCAGCCGAAGATGCGCACAGTTATGCGCGTTTAGATGAAGTATCGACCCCACATTTAGAACTTGATTTAGCGATAGATTTTGATCGTAAACAGCTACGTGGTTTTGCTGAGTATACTCTGCAACGTCATAGTAACAGTAACTTGCTGTATTTAGATTCGAGCCAGCTCACTATCGACAAAGCAGAAATTTGGCAACATGATCAGTGGCAGCCAACCAAGTTTAGTTTGGGCGACGTTCATCCAAGCCTAGGACAAGAATTGATCGTTGATATCGGTAGCACTGCCACCAAGGTTAGAATTCACTATCACACCGCAACCACTGCCAGTGGTCTACAGTGGCTCACGCCAGCACAAACGGCTGGGAAAAAACATCCGTTTATGTTTAGCCAATCTCAGCCGATTCACTCACGTAGCTGGATTCCTATTCAAGATACTCCAGCGCTGCGACTCACCTACAATGCCCGCTTAACTACGCCAGCAGGTTTGCTAGCAGTAATGAGTGCAGACAATAGTTTGAGTGATAATCGCGACGGTGAGTACTTTTTTAGTATGCCGCAAGCTATTCCGCCTTATTTGATTGCGATTGCTGCCGGTGATCTTGCTATTCAAGCCATTAGCGACAAAGTCGCGGTGTTTGCAGAGCAATACATTGTCGACCAAGCTGCATGGGAATTTGCTGACACCCCTGCCATGATTGAAGCTACTGAAGCCATGTACGGTCCGTACCGCTGGGATCGCTATGATTTATTGATTCTACCGCCAAGTTTTCCCTTCGGCGGGATGGAAAACCCACGCTTATCTTTCATAACACCTACGGTAGTTTCTGGCGATCGTAGCCTCATCAACCTGATTGCGCACGAATTGGCCCATTCTTGGTCAGGTAATTTAGTGACGAACGCTAGCTGGCGCGACTTATGGATTAACGAAGGTTTTACCAGCTACGTTGAAAACCGCATTATGGAAGCTTTATTCGGCACTGAGCGAGCAGTGATGGAACAGGCTTTAGGATATCAAGACTTGTTGGCAAACTTAGAACTGCTGGAGCCGAATGACACTATTCTTAATATCGATTTAGGTACTCGCCATCCAGATGATGTGTTCTCGCAGGTACCCTATGTGAAAGGCCAGTTGTTTTTGATGTATTTAGAAGAACAGTTCGGCCGCGAAACCTTTGATAAGTTTTTACGCCAGTATTTTGATGACTTTGCCTTTCAGAGTATTTCTACGGCGCAATTTAAGGCTTATCTACAACGTGAGCTGCTGGCAAAGCATCCGCAAGTGGTAAGCATGGATAAAATTAATGAATGGATTCATCAGCCAGGGTTACCGGAGGATGCACCTAAACCGCAGTCAGATGCCTTTGCGAAAGTTGAGCAGCAAATGAATCGTTGGCTCAAAGGTGGCGCATTACAAACCGACAGCTGGACCACGCATGAGTGGTTACATTTTATCAATAACCTACCGCTCGATATTTCTGCTGACAATATGGCGCGCTTGGATCGTGAGTTTAATTTAACCAGTATTCAAAATAGTGAAATTGCTCATGCTTGGTTAAAGCTCTCCATCATTAAAAAATATGAACCAGCTCGCGATAGATTGCGTAGTTACTTGCTAACTATTGGGCGCAACAAATTAGTCAGCCCGCTTTACCGTGAGTTAGCCAAAACACCGGATAACTTAAAGTGGGCTAGAGCTGTGTACGAGCAAGCTAAACCGGGTTATCACCCGCTGACGCAAACCGTTAACGAAGCCTTGCTTTACAACAAAGATTAGGAGTTATTCATGCCAAAAGCTATTGGATACGCGGCAAAAGCTGCCGATCAAGCCTTAGAATATTTTGAATTTGAACGTCGTGATCCAACCGCAAATGATGTTGAAATTGACATCTTATATTGTGGAGTTTGTCACTCAGATTTACACCAAGCCCGCAATGAGTGGGGTGGGACAGTATTTCCGTGTGTACCGGGACACGAAATTGTCGGTAAAGTAACACGGGTGGGTAACCAAGTTAGTAAATTTAAAGTGGGCGATACCGTAGGTGTCGGCTGCATGGTCGATTCTTGCCGAAGTTGTGCCAATTGCGATGCGGGTTACGAGCAGTATTGCGATAACGGGTTTGTAGGTACTTACAATGGTGCAGACAAACATTCCGGTGGGCAAACTTTTGGTGGTTATTCAAATCGCATCACAGTCACCGAGAAGTTTGTGCTTAAAGTAGCTGACCATCTTGATTTAGCCGGAGTTGCACCCTTATTGTGCGCAGGTATCACAACTTACTCACCTTTGCGCCACTGGGGCGTAACTGAAGGCCATCGGGTTGGCGTAGTGGGCTTAGGTGGCTTAGGCCATATGGCAGTTAAAATTGCCAAAGCCATGGGTGCTGAAGTGGTGTTGTTTACCACGTCGCCAAGCAAGATTGATGATGGCAAGCGCCTCGGTGCCGATCATGTGGTGATTTCCAAGGATGCAGAGCAAATGCAGGCTTGGACCAATCAACTTGATTTTATCCTTAACACAGTAGCGGCCCCCCATGACTTAGACGCGTATCTAAGTTTGTTACGGTTAAATGGCACCATGACTTTAGTTGGGGTTCCAGCTGAAGCGCACCCGTCACCAGCCGTTTACAATTTAATTGCGAAACGTCGTAGCTTAGCCGGTTCGTTAATTGGCGGCATCGCGGAAACTCAAGAGATGCTGGATTTTTGTGCCGAACACAACATCATTTCTGATATTGAAATGATTGATATTGATAACATCAACGAAGCTTATGAACGGATGTTGAAAAGCGACGTGAAGTATCGTTTTGTTATCGACATGGCAAGTTTGAAACAGAAATAAAGACTTTTAGACGTCTAAATGTGGAAAAGTGGGCGAAGCTTAGGTAAACTACGCCCACTTTTTTGTTCAGTTTTGTATATCGTCCACTTATAGAGAAACGCAGCAATGGCACAGCACTTATTTACATCAGAATCAGTTTCTGAAGGTCATCCAGATAAAATCGCAGATCAAATTTCAGATGCGGTATTAGACGCGATTTTAACGCAAGATCCGCGTGCACGCGTGGCCTGCGAAACCTTCGTTAAAACCGGTATGGTGTTAGTGGGTGGTGAAATTACGACCAGTGCCTGGGTGGATATTGAAGAAATTACTCGTAATACCGTACGTGAGATTGGCTATGTCCATTCAGATATGGGGTTTGATGGCTCATCTTGTGCTGTATTAAATGCCATTGGTAAACAGTCACCTGATATCAATCAAGGTGTTGACCGTGCGAGCCCAGAAGAGCAGGGCGCTGGTGACCAAGGTTTAATGTTTGGTTATGCATCCAACGAGACGGATGTGTTGATGCCAGCTCCTATTACCTACGCACACCGATTGGTTCAACGCCAAGCAGAAGTTCGCAAAAGTGGTGAGCTTAGCTGGCTACGTCCGGATGCCAAAAGCCAGTTAACCTTTATTTACGAAGACGGCCGCCCAGTAGGTATCGATACCGTGGTGTTGTCTACTCAGCATGACGAACAAATCAGTCAAGCTGAGTTACGCGACGCTGTGATTGAAACTATCATTAAACCGGTGTTGCCAGCAGAATGGTTCCCAGCCAGCCAAGAGCGGATTTTTATCAACCCCACGGGTAAATTTGTGATTGGTGGCCCGATGGGTGATTGTGGCCTTACAGGACGCAAGATTATTGTTGATACCTACGGTGGTATGGCACGCCATGGAGGTGGTGCGTTCTCGGGTAAAGATCCTTCTAAAGTGGATCGTAGTGCCGCTTACGCCGCTCGTTACGTGGCGAAAAATATTGTCGCAGCAGGCTTGGCTGAGCGTTGCGAAATCCAGATTTCTTATGCTATCGGTGTGGCTGAACCAACCTCTATTAGTTTGGAAACCTTTGGTACCAGTCCTTACAGCGAAGAGAAACTGATTGCCTTAGTGCGTAAGCATTTTGATTTACGTCCGTATGGGTTGATTCAGATGTTAGATTTAGAGCGTCCGATTTACCAAGCTACCGCTGCGTATGGACATTTTGGCCGCGCGGAGTTCCCGTGGGAGAAAACCGACCGCGCTGAAGCCTTACGCGCTGATATCTAATTTGCTTACAAGCCCCGAATTGTGGACAATACGCGCACCTTTTGTGCAAATATTCTTACCAGCTAATTCGGGGTTTTGTTATGACTACAGCAGTATCTGAGCGTAAGCACCTTGCCAATGCTATCCGTGCCCTTAGTATGGATGCGGTACAGCAAGCAAATTCAGGCCATCCTGGCGCACCTATGGGCATGGCCGATATTGCTGAAGTTCTATGGCGCGACTTCCTTAAACATAATCCAGCCAACCCCAATTGGGCCGACCGTGACCGCTTTGTGCTGTCTAACGGCCATGGCTCGATGCTGATCTACTCGTTGTTACACCTAAGTGGCTACGATCTCAGCATTGACGATCTTAAGCAGTTCCGTCAGTTACATTCAAAAACGCCGGGCCATCCTGAGTACGGTTATGCCCCTGGAGTTGAGACCACAACAGGGCCGCTGGGACAAGGGATTACCAACGCGGTAGGTATGGCTTTAGCTGAAAAAGTTTTAGCGGCACAATTCAATCGTCCACAGCACCACATTGTCGACCACTATACCTATACCTTTTTAGGTGACGGTTGTTTAATGGAAGGTATCTCACACGAAGCCTGCTCGTTAGCTGGTACTCTCGGCCTGGGTAAGTTGATTGCTTTTTATGATGATAATGGCATTTCTATTGATGGCGAAGTTGAAGGCTGGTTTACGGATAATACTGAGCAACGTTTTCATGCGTACAACTGGCACGTGATTGCCGATGTTGATGGTCACGATGCCGAAGCTATCAAAGCGGCTATTCATGCTGCCCAAGCGGTAACAGATAAACCTACGCTAATTATTTGCAAAACCATTATTGGTTTTGGTGCGCCCAACAAACAAGGCACAGAAAGCTGCCACGGCGCGCCATTAGGTGCCGATGAAATTACTGCGGCACGGGAGCAATTGGGTTGGTCGTACGGGCCGTTTGAAATTCCCGCCGATGTGTATGCTGCATGGTCTGCTAAAGCATCAGGTGCGGCCGCCGAACAACAATGGCAACAAGCCTTTGCTGCGTATGCACAAGCCTACCCTGAGCTGGCAGCAGAACTAGAACGTCGTTTAGCGGGCGAGTTACCGGCCGATTTTGCCACCCAAGCGGATGCCTATATTGCTAGTTTACAAGCGGAGCCAGCAGCTATCGCTAGTCGTAAAGCTTCGCAGAATGCATTGAATGCCTATGGCCCTATGCTGCCAGAATTGCTTGGTGGTTCAGCAGATTTAGCTGGGTCAAACCTGACGCTTTGGAGCGGCGCTAAAGGTGTGAGCGCTGATGATGCCGCGGGTAACTATGTCTATTACGGAGTGCGTGAGTTTGGCATGTCGGCAATCATGAATGGGATTGCGTTACATGGTGGTTTTGTACCTTATGGCGCTACCTTCTTGATGTTTATGGAATATGCACGTAATGCGGTGCGTATGGCTGCGCTAATGAAGCAACGCAGTATTTTTGTTTACACTCACGATTCAATTGGTTTAGGCGAAGATGGCCCAACGCACCAACCGGTAGAGCAAACAGCAAGTTTGCGCATGACCCCAAACATGAGTACCTGGCGCCCGTGTGACCAAGTTGAGTCTGCGGTTGCTTGGAAAGCGGCTTTATTGCGTACCGATGGCCCTAGCGCTTTGATTTTTAGTCGTCAAAATTTAGCTCAGCAAATTCGTACCGAGGAGCAGGTTGCGGCGATCGAGAAAGGCGGTTATATCCTCCTTGATAGCGCTGGTCCGGCTGATTTGATTTTGCTGGCAACGGGCTCAGAAGTTGAACTAGCGATGCAAGCAGCACAGCAGTTACAACAGCAAGGAACACAGGTACGCGTAGTATCTATGCCTTGTACCGACCTGTTTGACGCACAAAGTGCCGACTACAAAGAGTCGGTGTTACCTGCTCGGGTAACCCGTAGAATTGCTATTGAGGCAGGTATTGCTGATTACTGGTACAAGTACGTAGGACTGCAAGGCCGCGTGGTTGGCATGACCAGCTTTGGCGAATCTGCTCCAGCCGGTGATTTGTTTAAGTTCTTCGGTTTCACGGTAGAGAATATTGTGAACCAAGCACAAGAGCTATTATCAGCATGAGCCAACCCCTAACCGAGCTGTTGAGCGCATCGGCAAGCCAGCCTAAACGCATTGCTATCAATGGGTTTGGGCGTATTGGCCGCAGCGTGTTGCGAGCTTTGTACGAACGCGGCTATCGTGACCAACTGCAGGTGGTTGCCATCAATGAATTAGCACCAGTTGCCAGTATGGCTCATTTACTCAAATATGATACCAGCCATGGCAGGTTCAGCGAGCAGGTTAGTGTTGCAGAAGATCAAAGTTTGCAGGTGGCCAAGGATCGAATTGTGGTTTCTTCTGCAGCTCAGTTAGAACAGCTCGATTGGCAAGCGCTGCAGTTAGATGCCGTGCTTGATTGTACCGGCGTATTTGGTACTCGAGACGATGGTGCTGCGTATCAACAGCAAGGCATTCCGCGGGTACTGTTTTCACAGCCTGGTGCTGCAGATCTCGATTTTACTGCTATTTATGGCGTGAATCATCAAGCCATCAAGGCTGACCATCAGTGGGTCTCGAACGGTTCTTGTACGACCAATTGTATTGTGCCGGTCATTGCTGTTTTAGATCAGGCCTTTGGTATCGACAGTGGTGCTATTACCACCATTCACGCAGCTATGCATGATCAGCAAGTGATTGATGCTTACCATACTGATCCACGTTTAGCTCGGGCTGCTGGGCGCTCGATTATTCCAGTGGATACTCGATTAGCACGCGGCATTGAACGGATCTTGCCGAAATTTGCCGGACGGTTTGAGGCTATTCAGGTACGGGTGCCAACCACTAACGTAACAGCTATGGATTTGAGTGTAACTGTGCATGCTGAGGTGAGTATAGAGCAGGTTAATCAAGTATTAGCAGAGGCCGCACAGGGCGCTTATGCTAACGTGCTAGGTTACACCGATGAGCCGCTGGTATCGATCGATTTTAATCACGACCCGCGCTCAAGCATTGTTGATGGCACCCAAACTCGGGTCGCCGATAAACGTTTGATTAAAGTGTTGTGCTGGTGCGACAACGAGTGGGGCTTTGCCAACCGCATGTTAGATACAGTGCAAGTGATGTTAGCAACAGATTCAAAATAATTAAGAAGGATTTTTTTATGGCTGCAGTCATTACTATGTCAGATTTAGATTTAGCCGGTTTACGGGTACTGATTAGAGAAGATCTGAATGTCCCAATTCACGCTGGCAAAGTTAGTTCAGATGCACGTTTGCGTGCTGCGTTACCAACCATTCAAGCAGCCGTAGCGGCTGGCGCCAAAGTGATGGTGATGTCGCACTTAGGGCGCCCGGAAGAAGGTGTCTACGACGCCGAGTTTTCATTGCAGCCGGTGGTAGATTGGTTAAACGAACATCTTGATGTGCCGGCTCGTTTAGCCACTGATTATCTGAACGGCGTAGACGTGGCTGTAAATGAAGTTGTGGTGTTTGAAAATATTCGCTTTAATGTAGGTGAGAAGAAAAACGATGATGCTTTAGCACAAAAGTTAGCTGCTTTGTGCGATGTCTTTGTGATGGATGCATTTGGTACTGCGCACCGTGCTCAAGCATCTACTCACGGTGTTGCTAAATACGCTGATGTGGCTTGCGCCGGACCGTTACTTGCAGCCGAATTAGATGCGCTAGGTAAAGCATTAGCAAATCCTGCGCGGCCGTTAGTGGCTATTGTTGGTGGCTCGAAGGTTTCGACCAAGTTGACGGTATTAGAATCGTTATCTACGGTAGTGGATCAATTGATTGTCGGTGGTGGTATTGCCAACACCTTTATTGCCGCAGCCGGACACGGGGTCGGCAAATCTCTGTATGAAGCCGATTTACAAGCAGAAGCTAGTCGCTTAGTAGCTGCGGCACAAGCCAAAGGTGGTGATATTCCGCTACCTTCAGATGTGGTTACCGGTAAAGAATTTAGTGCTAACGCAACAGCGGAAACTAAGCCGGTAACAGCTATTGCAGCGGACGACATGGTGTTTGATATTGGTCCGGATACCGCTCAAGCTTTTGCCAAGATGTTAGAACAGGCCGGTACCATTGTTTGGAATGGTCCCGTTGGAGTATTTGAGTTCGACCAGTTTGGTGAAGGTACGCGAGTTTTAGCTGAAGCTATTGCTAACAGTAAGGCATTTTCGATTGCTGGCGGTGGTGATACTCTAGCTGCTATTGATAAATACGGAATTGCCGACAAAATCAGCTATATTTCTACGGGTGGCGGCGCATTTTTAGAATTTTTAGAAGGTAAAGAACTGCCGGCTGTGGCGATTTTGGAAGAACGCGCACAACACGGCTAAGCAGCTATCTATAAGCCAAATTACACAAAAATATTAGGAGAGATATTACATGGCTTTGATTTCATTACGTCAGTTGCTCGACCATGCAGCTGAGCAAGGCTACGGGGTACCGGCCTTTAACGTCAACAACTTAGAACAAATGCGGGCCATTATGATGGCAGCTGATGCTACCGATAGCCCGGTAATTGTACAAGCGTCTGCCGGTGCTCGCAGCTACGCTGGTGCACCTTTTTTGCGTCACTTGATTTTAGCCGCAATTGAAGAATGGCCACATATTCCTGTTGTTATGCACCAAGATCACGGCACCTCACCGGCGGTTTGTCAGCGTTCGATTCAATTGGGTTTCAGCTCAGTAATGATGGATGGCTCATTGCGCGAAGACGGTAAGACTCCGGCGGATTACGACTATAACGTACAAGTTACTCAGCAAACGGTAGCTATGGCGCATGCCTGTGGCGTATCGGTTGAAGGTGAGTTGGGTGTATTGGGTAGTTTGGAAACCGGTGAAGCTGGTGAAGAAGATGGCGTAGGTGCTGAAGGCAAGCTCACACACGACCAGCTGTTAACCGACCCAGAAGAAGCAGCACAGTTCGTTCGTGCCACTAATGTAGATGCGTTAGCTATTGCTTGTGGTACATCACACGGTGCCTATAAGTTTTCACGCCCACCAACCGGTGATATTTTAGCGATTGATCGAATTAAAGAAATCCACAAACGGATTCCAAATACCCACTTGGTCATGCACGGTTCGTCGTCAGTACCGCAAGAATGGTTAAAAGTTATCAATGAATTTGGTGGTGAAATCCCAGAAACTTATGGGGTTCCGGTTGAGCAAATCGTTGAAGGTATCAAACACGGCGTACGTAAAGTAAATATTGATACCGATTTACGTTTGGCATCAACGGGTGCTATCCGTCGCCACTTGGCACAGAACACCAGCAATTTTGACCCACGTAAATATTTAAAAGCTTCGACCGATGCTATGTACGAGATTTGTAAAGCTCGCTATGAAGCCTTTGGTTGTGCCGGCCAAGCAAGCAAAATCAAGGTGATTTCGCTAGAAGATATGTTCGGGCGCTACGAACGGGGCGAATTAGACGCTAAAGTTAATTAATCCAGGGTTTAGAATGCCATATCAAGAGGTTATACTAAGGGTATGGCTTTCTTTAGGATTGAAGTACTACCAAAAGGGGAAAATATGCGCTTAACTCAAGCTACTATTGCGATAATTAGTTTATTTGCCGTTGCTGGAACTGCACAGGCAAGTATTTTTATGTACGATGATGCCAGTGATTTAGATACCACGGCAAAAAAAGAGTGGGATGCAAGTGCTGAGTTAGGTCTGTTATTCACCTCTGGTAACACCGAAACTGAAACACTAAAGGCTAAATTGAATTTAGCCCGCGATTTTGAGAACTGGCGCCATAAAGGCGTGATTGATTATTATCGCTCGGAGCAAGTTGATCAAAATACTGGTGATACCATCACGACGGGTGATAAAACTTTTTTATCCGGCCAAAGTAACTATAAATTTAGTCCTGAAAGCCGTTCTTCGTTATTTGTGTTCGGCTCTTACGAAGAAGATAAGTTCAGTGGTTATGAATACCAAGGCACGTTAGCTATTGGTTACGGTGCTCGTTATCGTTACAACGAAAAAATTTATGCCGACTACGAGATAGGTCCTGGTTACTCGATGAGCAAGCCTATTGTTGGCGGCGTACCACAAGAACAAGAAACCAGCGCAATTTTGCGTTTGGCTGGTAACTTGGTGTGGGATGTGAGCAAAAACTCTAAATTCAATGCATTGGCTTCTACGGAAGTGGGTTCTGATAATACTAAAACCCGTGCCGAGGCTTCTATTTCTGCCAATATTAATAGCTCGTTGGCACTGAAGCTTTCTATCGCCGGTACTCATAACTCATTTTTAGAAGACTCTACCAAAGAAAAATTAGATACCGAAACCGCTGTTACTTTGGTTTATACCTTCTAACTTAGTTGTACTAAGTGATTATAATGGCGTGAATAAGACTGGGCCTTGATTAGCTATCATCGCCCAGTCTTTTTTTGAGGTGAACCGGCTCTCGCGCTTTTCTTATTTTAAGGTTAAGTAGCTCCACCACCAAGCTGAATGCCATAGCAAAGTAAACATAGCCTTTAGGAACATGAAAGCCGAGTCCTTCCCCCATGAGCGTGAAGCCAATTAAGATTAGGAAGCTTAGTGCTAACATTTTTATGGTTGGATGATTATCCACAAAATCACCGATAGCTTTGGCGGCCACCATCATTACTAACACCGCAATAATAATAGCAATAATCATCACGGTCACGTAATCAACTAAACCGACCGCTGTAATGACTGAATCAAGTGAAAAAACGATATCAATCAGTGCAATTTGCACAATAATGGCACTGAAAGTAGCAGCTTTCGGAGTTTTTGTTTGATCGTGAGTGCCTTCTAGCGAGTGATGTATCTCAAGGGTGCTTTTGGCTAATAAAAATAAGCCGCCACCAAATAAAATAAGATCTCTTCCTGAAAAACTTTGCCCGAAGAGGCTGAACAGAGGTTCAGTTAACCCCATCACCCATACAATAGCTAGGAGTAAGGCAATACGCATGCCCATCGCGAGCATTAGTCCTAGTTGCCGGGCGCGTTGCCGCTGCGCTGGCGGCAATCGACCGACCAAGATTGAAATAAAAATAATGTTATCTATGCCCAAAACTATCTCTAAAGCGGTGAGCGTGATAAGAGCGAGCCATGCCTCGGGTAGTAAAATCCATTCGAACATGATGAATTCTCTTTGTTGATTTGTTTTTAAATTACCATAAATCGGTTACTCTTTAAGCACAACTTTAATTTTTGCTTTGCGTGTACGAATAATCTTCGTTAGTATTCGCGCACCTCAATGAGGTTGTATAAAACGTTTATTTCAGCAGCAACAAAGGCGAACTTTTATGTCTGCAAATTCGTTTCTTGGTATGTTTGCCAAGTCTCCGATCAAACCTATGATCGATCATATTGAGCAAGTGCACGATTGTGCCATGACGCTTAAACCCTTCTTTCAAGCCGTGTACTCAGGAAACTGGGACGAAGCAGAAATTCATCGCAAAGAAATCGTCAAAAAAGAGAAAGCAGCTGACGATATGAAGCGTGATATTCGCTTAAACCTTCCTAGCGGTTTGTTTATGCCGGTGGAACGTACCGATTTACTTGAGTTGGTATCGCAACAAGACCGCATTGCTAATAAAGCAAAAGATATCTCAGGCCTTATGACCGGCCGTGAAATGCAAATCCCTGCAGCTATGATAGAAGGCTTTGATGCTTATTTATCACGTTGTCTAGATGCTACCGATAAAGCAAAAGAAACCATTGGTGAATTTGACGATTTATTAGAAGTAGGCTTTAAAGGTCGTGAACGTCAAATCGTCGATAAAATGATTTCTGAGCTTGACGAAATTGAGCAAGATACGGATGCCTTACAGGTGAAGTTACGTCGTCAATTACGTGCTCTCGAAAATGAAATGAGCCCATTAGATGCGATGTTCTTGTATCAAATTTTGGATTGGGTCGGTGACCTTGCAGATCTTGCTGAGCGCGTGGGTGCTCGCTTTGAATTGATGCTAGCCCGCGTCTAAGCCGGAGAATAATCAATGGATATTTTAACAACGTATAGCACGACGTTGATCTTGCTCGCCGCCGGTTTCGGCTTTTTTATGGCGTGGGGGATTGGTGCCAACGATGTCGCAAATGCGATGGGTACCTCGGTAGGTTCTAAAGCTTTAACCATCAAGCAAGCCATCATTGTAGCTATGATTTTTGAATTTGCTGGGGCTTACTTAGCTGGTGGTGAGGTTACCTCAACCATTCGTAAAGGTATTATCGACTCCGGTTATTTTGTCGATACACCAGAACTTTTGGTGTTTGGTATGATCGGCTCTTTGCTGGCAGCGGGAACCTGGCTACTTATCGCCTCTTGGGCCGGTTGGCCTGTATCAACCACTCATTCTATTATTGGCGCTATTGTTGGCTTCGCCGCAGTAGGTGTTGGCGTAGATTCAGTCTCTTGGGGCTCGGTGGTTGGTATTATCGGTAGTTGGGTTATTACCCCGATGATTGCCGGTTTAATTGCATACTTTGTATTCTTGAGTGCGCAAAAGCTTATCTTTGATCAAGACAACCCATTGGCAATGGCTAAACGCTATGTGCCTTTCTATATGGCTCTCACCGGCTTTATGATTTCGTTGGTGACCATCAAAAAAGGTTTAAAGCACGTTGGTATTGAAATGACCAGCACCGAAGGCTACTTAACGGCAATAGCCGTGGCAGTAGTGGTTGGGGTGCTAGGTAAAGTTGCCATTAGCCGCTTGAAATTTGATCCTGCTGCAGACCGCAACATGCATTACACCAACGTTGAGAAAGTCTTTGCGTTGTTAATGGTTGTTACTGCCTGTGCTATGGCCTTTGCCCACGGATCAAACGATGTAGCCAATGCTATTGGTCCTGTTGCTGCAGTAGTAAGTATTGTTTCTAGTGGTGGCGAGATCTCCTCAAAAGCTGCATTAGCTTGGTGGGTGCTGCCGGTAGGTGCTGTAGGTATCGTGCTAGGCTTGGCCATGCTGGGGCGCCGTGTTATTGCGACTATTGGTAAAGGGATTACCCATTTAACCCCAAGTCGTGGCTTTGCGGCTGAGTTAGCTGCAGCTACCACCGTGGTCATCGCATCGGGTACTGGCCTACCTATTTCTACTACGCAAACTTTAGTTGGCGCAGTATTAGGGGTAGGCATGGCGCGTGGTATTGCGGCACTTAATTTAGGTGTGGTGCGCAATATCGTGGTGTCATGGGTAGTGACGCTACCTGCTGGTGCTATTATGTCGATTATTTTCTTCTATATTATTAAAGCTGCATTCGGCGCTTAATACTATTTTGAAAATAAACTGATAATCAGGTGATCTAATTGAATTGCCGTGAGCGTAATTAAAGCAACCGGTCTTGTATCGGTTGTCATCTCGTTTTAGCGCATCCTTAGTGATGCGCTTTTTTTTTGCCTTGTTTGCAATGGCTAATAGTTTGTCGTTCAGCCAAGGTTTGTGCGCGCTAAGTACCCGCCCGAGTTTTTTTTCTGCGATAAAAACGTTAAAGTACGCGCAATCTTAAACCGTCGTTCTTGATTGACGACGTATCGCCAAGGGTTTGGCCTAACTTAAATAAGTAACAGCTATGAATGTAAAAGATTTTGCCTTTGAATTACCCGATGAGCTAATCGCACGCTATCCACAACCCGAACGCAGTGCCAGCCGTTTGTTATGTTTAGATGGTCCTACGGGGCAAGTGCAGCACCAGCAGTTCAAGCAGATTGTAGAGCAACTGCAAGCCGGAGATTTACTGGTTTTTAATGATACTCGAGTTATACCAGCACGGTTACTGGGCGAAAAAGTTTCGGGTGGCAAAGTTGAAGTCTTGGTTGAGCGCATTATCGATGAGCATCGAGCCTGGGTGCATTTGCGAAGTAATAGGTCACCGAAAGCGGGCGCACGAATGATTTTAGAAGGTGCGGTAGAAGTAGAAATGCTAGGGCGCAATGATGCCTTATTTGAATTGTACTTTCATACCGAGCAGCCGTTGTTAGAAGTGCTTGAGCAGTTCGGTCATATGCCCTTGCCACCTTATATTGATCGGCCTGACGAAGCCAGTGATAAAGAGCGCTATCAAACGGTCTACAATAAAAAGCCAGGAGCGGTGGCGGCGCCTACGGCTGGCTTACATTTTGATGAGACCATATTGCAGCAACTACGTGCTAAGGGAGTCGAGTTTGCTTATGTGACTTTGCACGTTGGGGCCGGAACTTTTCAGCCAGTACGAGTAGACAATATCACTGAACACCATATGCATAGTGAGTATGCCGAAGTGCCAGAGCAAACAGTGGCAGCGATTGCTGCTACCCGCGCTCGTGGTGGCCGTGTGATTGCAGTAGGTACCACCTCGGTACGGTCCTTAGAATCGGCAGCGCAAGCAGCTAAAAAAGCGGGTACAGAGTTAGCGCCATTTTTTGCGGATACGGACATTTTTATCTATCCAGGTTATGAATTCCAACTAGTAGACGCCATGATTACGAATTTCCATTTACCTGAATCGACCCTGATCATGTTGGTTTCGGCGTTTGCTGGGCAAGCTCAGGTGATGGCCGCTTACGCCGCAGCAGTAGCGGAAAAATATCGCTTCTTTAGCTACGGTGATGCAATGTTTGTGACCCGTCGCACCAGCTAAGGTATACTAAGCGCCTCGGACTGTTTTTCCGTGAACTACATAGATAGCGGTGATTAAATGAAATTTGAATTGTTAACAACCTCGGGCAAAGCGCGTCGTGGGCGTATGGTGTTTGAACGTGGCGTGGTGGAAACCCCAGCTTTTATGCCAGTAGGTACTGCCGGCACCGTCAAAGGTATGACCCCAGAAGAAGTTAAAGCAACAGGGGCTCAAATCTGTTTGGGTAATACCTTTCACTTAATGTTAAGACCAGGTACCTCAATCATCAAACAGCATGGTGATTTGCACGATTTTATGAATTGGGACAAACCGATTCTGACCGATTCTGGCGGCTTTCAGGTATTTAGCTTAGGTGAATTGCGCAAAATTACTGAAGAAGGCGTTACCTTCCGTTCGCCCATTAACGGTGAGAAAATTTTGCTGACCCCAGAAAAATCGATGGAAGTACAGCGTGATCTAGGCTCGGATATTGTCATGATCTTTGACGAATGTACTCCGTACCCAGCTACTCAAGCTGAAGCCCGTTCTTCGATGGAGCTGTCATTGCGCTGGGCTGAGCGCTCAAAAGCTGCGCACGGTGATAATCCTTCGGCGTTATTTGGCATCATTCAAGGTGGTATGTACGAAGAGTTGCGTACCATTTCACTTGAGGGGCTTACTGATATCGGTTTTGATGGCTATGCCATTGGCGGGCTATCGGTTGGTGAGCCGAAAGAAGATATGATGCGGGTGTTAGATTATATTACTCCTGCGATGCCGATTGATAAGCCTCGTTATTTGATGGGTGTTGGTAAGCCTGAAGATTTAGTTGAAGCTGTTCGTCGTGGTGTCGACATGTTTGATTGCGTGATGCCAACCCGTAACGCTCGTAACGGTCATTTATTTATCAGTACCGGAGTGGTAAAAATTCGTAACGCAGTGCATCGCACCGATACCGGGCCATTAGACCCTGAGTGCGATTGCTACACCTGTAAGAATTATTCTCGCGCCTACTTGCATCATTTGGATCGTTCTAATGAAATGCTAGGCGGTCGTTTGAATACCATTCACAACCTGCATTTTTATCAAAAAGTAATGCAGGATTTACGTGATGCTATAGAAGCCGATCGGCTAGAAGAACACGTCGCTGAATTTTATGCTAAGCGTGGTCTACCTGTCCCAGAGCTCAAGTAAGTTGGTTTTGTAACCGCTTCTTGTAAGCTAAAAGAAAGCCCCGCCAGTGTCACCACTGCGGGGCTTTTTAGTTGGTGCTTCGCGCATCAAGCACTAGATAGCGCGCGCAATATCTAAGATATAAGGCTTGATACCGGCAAAGAAGAATTCAACAGCAATCAGCATCACAATCAGGCCCATCAATCGCATCAAAATCTTACTGCCACTGCGTCCGAGTTTTGCCATAAATTGACGCCCACTAGCTAGAACGAAAGCAGTGAGAATACAAACTGCAACGATAGCAGCGAATAAGCTAATGGTGTTGCTAGTTGCGGGACTTTCCTGAATAAATAGAATCACCATGGTAATGGCACCCGGGCCAGCAACCATGGGAATGCCGATTGGAGTTACCGCAACGTCAGAACCAAAATCAGCTTCGCTTTCACCATCAACGCGTTTAGGTACAGTGCGCCCACGCAACATTTCAAAGCCCATCACAAAGAATAAAATACCGCCGGCTACGCGCAATCCGTTAACAGATATATTAAAAAAGCTAAAAATAGCTTCGCCCACTAAGGCAAAAGTACAAAGTGCGATACAGGCTGTTATTGAGGCGCGCATGGCTACCCACCGAGCAGCCTTAGGTGTCATGGCTTCAGTTAAAGCAATATAAATGGGAATCGCCGCTATGGGATTGATCATGGTAAATAGCGAGGTAAACTGAAAGAGAAAGGTTTCTAGCATGGTGGCACTCCGGCAAATGGGTTGAGCTATTCTACCTGTTGCTCACAAAGTTAACAAAAAAATCATTCAATTCAGCAGGATTATCTTTGCTCCGACATTGTGTGTCGTAAGCTGATGGCATACTAACACGCAAGTCAGTTCTTTGGAGGTGGTAGGTTAAACTTCACCAGCTTTGTTCAGCCTTCGCTGATGAAACTACCACTTCCAATCCTCCCAAACGGTCAGCTGTGATTTAAATACCAGATAGGCTTTACATCGCGATCTTAACTCGCTACAATTCAGCACCAATTTTGATCATCGTGGTTATATTTTAACCAGTACCGATAACCAACAACCGAATTTTCATTGAGGTGAGATTTTAATGCCAGTTGTTAAAGTAAAAGAAAACGAGCCGTTTGACGTAGCTTTACGTCGTTTTAAGCGCTCTTGCGAGAAAGCAGGTGTATTGTCTGAAGTACGTAGCCGTGAATTCTACGAGAAGCCTACTTCAGAGCGTAAGCGCAAGAAAGCCGCTGCGGTTAAGCGTCACGCGAAGAAATTATCTCGCGAGAACGCACGTCGTACTCGTCTGTACTAAGTAACTGGTACCGTAGCGGCGCAGCCGACGGCGGTGTCACTACAGCACAGACCTCAAAAGCCGGATTGAGTCTTCTCAGTTCGGTTTTTTTGTGGGCGTCATTCTCGAAGCTCTAACATCTAGATAAAGCGATTCAACCGTTACAACGAGTTAGTAGTTGGGGTACACTGACGCCATGATCTGAACTACCTCCACAGCAATGGTGTGCAGTACTTTTTACCTACTATGCTGTGCTTTAGGTGATGCCCAAATGGAACCTTTATGGCTGGTCTGATTCCCAAAAGCTTTATCCATGATCTATTGGATCGCGCTGATATTGTCGAGATTGTCGATAGCCGAGTGCCACTTAAGCGGGCTGGTAGAAATTACCAGGCCTGTTGTCCCTTTCATAGTGAAAAAAGCCCCAGTTTTACGGTGGCTCCAGACAAACAGTTCTATCACTGTTTTGGCTGTGGTGAACACGGTAATGCCATTGATTTTTTGATGAAATTTGATGGTCTCGAGTTTCCTGAAGCGGTTGAAGAATTAGCTGGAATCATGGGGGTTGAAGTGCCTCGCGAAACCAGTGCTAATCCACAAGCTGATGCCCGCCAACGAGCGCAAGCCGCTGATGATTATCAGCAAATGGAACAGGCGGCAAAGTATTTTGCGCATCAGTTACGTAATCATGCCAAGAGCAGCCAAGTTATCGACTACTTGAAAGGTCGTGGTTTAAGCGGTGCTGTGGTGAAAGACTTTCAGATCGGTTATGCCCCTGATGGCTGGGATGGACTACTACTCAGTTTGGCGAAAAATCACAAAGATCGTCAGCAGCTATTTGATCTTAAATTAGTGAATCGTAATGAAAACCAGCGCTACTACGACTTTTTTCGGGACCGCATTATGTTTCCGATCCGCGATCGTCGTGGTCGGGTGGTCGGTTTTGGTGGACGGATCATCACGGGTGACGGACCGAAATATTTGAACTCGCCAGAAACACGAATTTTTCATAAAGGACGCGAACTCTATGGCTTTTATGAAGCCAAGAAAGCGCACAAACAATTAGCTCAGGTGGTCATAGTTGAGGGTTATATGGATGTGGTTGCCTTGGCTCAAGCCGGAATCACTTACGCGGTAGCATCCCTCGGTACGGCCACAACAGCAGACCAGTTACAGCTGTTATTTCGTGCCACCACACAAGTCACCTGTTGTTATGACGGTGATAGAGCTGGCCGAGATGCTGCTTGGCGGGCGCTAGAAAATGCACTGCCATTATTAAACGATGGCTTAGCGTTAAACTTTTTGTTTTTACCCGATGGTGAAGACCCCGACACTATTGTGCGTAAAGAGGGAGCGGAGGCATTTAGCGCACGCTTGCAACAAGCACAGAGCTTCATAGACTACTTTTTTAGTCACCTCACAGAAACTATTGATGTGAGTAGTGATGCCGGCAAATCAATGCTATTGAAGCAAGCAACACCGTTGATAGAAAGAGTAGCAAGTGAATTTTATCGGGAAGAATTACTTAATCGATTGGCACGTTTGTTACGCCGCGAAACCTCGCAGCTTAAACAACAAATAAAAGCACCTACCAGCCAACACCGCCGCCCCGAGCAGCTTAAAATGACGCCTATGCGGCGCGCTATCGGGTTATTGGTACAGCACCCGCAGTTAGGGCGAGAGATTCCTTTGCATAAAGAGCTGATTGAATTAAAGCAACCAGGTATTGAATTGTTATTAGCCCTGCATGAACAGACACAGCAGCAACAGTTAACTACTGCGCAGTTACTCGAGTTGTGGCGCGATCAGCCCGAAGAAAAAGCATTGCGACAATTAGCAAGTTGGGAACATCACCTAGATGAAGAGCACGTTGCGCAAGAATTCTTTGATACCTTTCTCTATTTTATTGATCAATATATGGAACAGCGTGCTAGTGAGTTACTGGCCAAAGAGCAACAAGCACCGCTAAGCAAAGAAGAAAAGCAAGAGTACATGGTGTTATTGCAATACCGTTCGGATCGTGGGAAACGCTAATAAGTGGTGGAATAGCCTATTCCATGGCTCTTGATTTTAAACAAAAACGATGAAAAACAAAATGTTATTAGAGTTGGCACAAGCTTTGCTTTAGTTATCAAGTCAGTTTGACTTACTCACTTTATTAATAAAAAACAGATTACTAGGAGATGTTATGAGATCTTTTGTGGCACCTAAGCAGGTCGTTGCTTTGATGACTGTCGCGGCACTAAGCCTTGGTTTAAGTGGTTGTATTATCGTGACTGAAACCGAGCACCGGCAAAGCTCATCTGAAGTTGCAGATAAAGAGCAGCGCAATCGCCAGATTATTGCTTCATTGCAAGAAAGTACCAGCGTGGCTACCGTAGAAGCTGAGCTAGGTGTACCGGAATTTTCAGATCTAGTCACTCGTGATGGTAAGCGCTATCGAGTCCTTTACTATCGTACTCAACGGGTTCATGCCGATGGTAATACCACCCGCGATGAGTGCACTCCACTGGTATTTAAAGATGGCCAATTAATAGGCACTGGGGAACTCGCTGTCGCACAAATCCCCACAAACAACTGATTAATTTCTGGCTCAAAACGACAGTATCTGCTACAATTTCCGGTCTTGAATTTTACACCTCACGCACTTATTTAATTAAGGTAGTGGTCATACATTAATTAAGTCGCCGAAGTGAAGACCGGTTACTTTTCTATTTAATAACAGGTGGTAGATCTGTATGCAGCAGAGTCGTCAATCACAACTCAGACTTCTTATTGCCAAAGGCAAAGAGCAAGGGTATCTCACTTTTTCAGAAGTGAATGATCACCTTCCTTCTGAGATCGTTGATTCGGATCAAATCGAAGACATCATCGGCATGATCAATGATATGGGTATTCAGGTGTTCGAAAGTGCCCCTGATGCCGATGAATTGATGATGAGCGAAGATACCGCCGACGAAGATGCGGCAGAGGCTGCTGCGCAAGCTTTAGCAAGCGTTGACGGCGAGCTTGGTCGCACCACTGACCCCGTACGTATGTACATGCGTGAGATGGGTACCGTTGAGCTGTTAACTCGTGAAGGCGAGATTGACATTGCTAAGCGTATTGAAGATGGGATTAACCAAGTTCAGTGCTCAGTAGCAGAATATCCTGAAGCCATCAACTTCTTGCTAGAGCAATGGGATTCGTGTGAAGCGGAAGAAATGCGCTTAACCGATATTATCTCTGGTTTTATCGACCCTAACGAAGTGGATGCAGCGCCGGTTAGTGCTACTCACATCGGCTCAGAATTAAGCGAAGACGAGCTTGAAGACGATGATGATGATGCCGATGAAGACGACGATAGCGATGACGATAGCTCTGATAGCGGTATAGATCCTGAGTTTGCTCGTCAAAAGTTTGCCGAATTACGTGAACAGTACGAAAAAACTCGTACTGCTATCAGCAAGCATGGTCGTGAGCACGCCAAGGCCCGCACTGAAATTGAAGCCTTAAGTGAATTGTTTAAGCAGTTCCGCCTAGTGCCTAAGCAGTTTGATCGCTTAGTTAAAGACATGCGTGACATGATGCATCGAGTGCGAGTGCAAGAGCGCTTGATCATGAAGATGTGTGTAGAGCAAGCGGCTATGCCAAAACGCTCATTCATGAAGGTTTTTGCCGGTAATGAAAATAGTACCAGCTGGTTAACAGCAGCGATTGCAGAAGGTGAGGCCTACTCGGCCGTCTTACAAGAGCTACAACCAGAGGTAGAACGTTGTATTCATAAGTTAGCCGAAGTTGAAGTTGAAACTGGGTTAACTATTGCCAAAGTAAAAGATATTAATCGTCGCATGTCGATTGGCGAAGCCAAAGCGCGTCGTGCTAAAAAGGAAATGGTTGAAGCTAACTTACGTTTGGTTATTTCCATCGCGAAAAAATACACCAACCGCGGTTTGCAGTTCCTTGATCTCATTCAGGAAGGGAACATCGGTTTGATGAAGGCCGTTGACAAGTTTGAATATCGCCGTGGTTATAAGTTCTCAACTTACGCTACATGGTGGATTCGTCAGGCGATTACTCGTTCAATTGCTGACCAAGCCCGTACCATCCGTATTCCTGTGCATATGATTGAGACTATCAATAAACTCAATCGTATTTCACGTCAAATGTTGCAAGAGATGGGGCGTGAGCCAAGTCCGGAAGAGCTTGCCGAACGTATGGTGATGCCTGAGGATAAGATTCGCAAAGTTCTGAAAATTGCGAAAGAGCCGATCTCAATGGAAACTCCTATCGGTGATGATGAAGATTCACATTTAGGTGATTTCATCGAGGATACTACCCTTGATTTACCAGTGGACTCGGCTACTTCAGAAAGCTTACGTAATGCCGTTCGTGAGGTGCTAGGTGGTTTAACTCAGCGCGAAGCGAAAGTTCTACGGATGCGATTTGGGATTGATATGAATACCGATCATACCTTGGAAGAGGTAGGTAAGCAGTTTGACGTAACTCGTGAGAGGATTCGTCAAATAGAAGCTAAGGCGCTTCGTAAATTGCGTCACCCAAGTCGTTCAGAACAGTTGAAATCCTTCTTGGACGAATAACACGGAACGACTGAGATTTATATCGGTCATAAGAAGCTCTAGAGCTAGCTCTAGGGCTTTTTTTATTTTTGCAGCTAAATTTGCTAAAATAGCGGCAACTTCGCTGAAAAGGATGAATCATGATCGATATAGATCAGAGTAAAACCGTAACCCAGCAACCAGGACGCATTGTTGATGCGCACTTTCATATCTACAATGACGCGTTCCCTTTAATCGAGAATCAAGGTTTTTTGCCATCGCAGTTTTTGATTGAAGACTACCTGCATCGTACTAAGCATTTTAACATCGTAGGTGGGGTGATTGTCTCTGGCTCGGTGCAAGGTTTTGACCAGAGTTACTTGAAGGCCGCTTTAGCAGTCATGGGACCGAATTTTGTGGGTATCACTAATTTACCGAGTTCAGTCTCCGATGCCGAAATTTTGAAACTGCGTGAGCATCGTATTCGCGGTATCCGTGTTAATTTAAAACGTGGCGTGGTCAGTGGTTTAGATAATCTAGTAGATTTTGGTAAGAGGATATGGGATCTCGCTGGCTGGCATCTTGAAATGTATGTTGATAGCCGCGAACTCGATGAAGTGGTGCCGAAATTGATCAAATTACCGAAGGCCTCGATAGACCATTTAGGTATGGCTCGGTCAGGTTTGTCGCAAGTGCAAAAGCTCGCCGAGCATGGGGTTAAGATTAAAGCGAGTGGTTTTGGTCGCACTGAAGTAGACGTAGCCAAAGCTGTTAAGGCTATTTATAGCGTTAATCCAGACAGTTTAATGTTTGGTACAGATTTGCCTTCAACCCGAGCAGAACGGCCATTTAACGTGCGCGATATTGAGACTGTGTGTGAAGCCCTAGGCGATACGAAAGCTATCGACAAAGTCTTTGCTCAAAACGCAGCTGATTTCTACCATTTAACCTTATAAAAAACTCGGCAAGGGTCATGACAAGCGGGTCGAAATTTCATATACTTGCGCCCGCTTTGTTAATCGCATAGGTTAACAACCATGTCTCGTATGGCCCCTTAGCTCAGTGGTTAGAGCAGCCGACTCATAATCGGTTGGTCCCCAGTTCAAATCTGGGAGGGGCCACCATTTTTAAAGCCTTTATGGCTCATGTTATCCGCGTACTTCAAATGCCCAGACTACTTTCGTACCACAATGGTGCTGTAACCATTTGTGCATGGCCGCGCTAACGAATAGTGGATTTAGCGTTGCAAACTCAAATGCGTCCATTCATTCGGCGGCGGGAGGCCAAGTAGGAGGGTGTTCAATATTCTGTGTCAGCGGAGTTTTCATACCCGAACCTCACCGGCCAAGATAATTGTCGCTGAGGTGAACCTGTTTTACTCCGTTGCCACCGTATTCATGCTTAACGAGATATTCCACGGTAGTAGGTGGTCAAGATCATCGCCATCGCTTATCAGTGGTAATTGCTTGAATAGAGCCATAAGGTAATCTACCGGTATCAGGCCGTTGGCTTTGGCTGTTTCGAGTACGCTGGAAAGCGAGACCTTAATCGAACCGGGGCGCAGTGAATCGCTCACTGTTTATTATCGCTATAACAACGACCTTGACCGACTGATTGGTACGTCGGGCAACCGTAAGGCGGGTAATGCATCAGTTGACTATGATGCACTGGGCAACATCACCCAATTGGTCACACACAACCGCACGCTTGATTATCACTACAACACTGCACTGAATCGCTTAACCAGCGTCAACGGCTCAGGTGCTGTGGCAAAGAGTTATAGCTCCTTTGATTACGACACACGAGGCAACATCACCAACAACAGCCATGTTGAGATGAGTTACAACCTAGCCAACCAGATGACCGCAGCGCTTGGCAAGAGCTATACCTACGACGGCCACAACCGCCGCGTTAAGGTGGCGGGCGATGGTGATACCCGCTACTATCTCTACAGCCAGTCGGGGCAGCTGTTATTGAGCGAAGATAACGGCGTTCAAACGAACTACATTTACCTTGGTAGCAAGCTTATCGCTGAGGACCGCCAGGCAACAACCACCTTTATCCATACAGATAGGTTGGGCAGCCCGGTGGCACGAACCAACAGCACAGGAAGGGTAGAGAGTCGCCGGCATTACCAACCTTTTGGTGACACTTACGAAGCGCCAAGCGATGACATCGGCTACACTGGCCATAAGTACGATAATGACTCAGGCCTGAGTTATATGCAGCAGCGGTATTATGACCCAATTATCGGACGGTTTTATAGCAATGATCCGGTGGACGCTTTTAGTCATCTAAGTAGCACGAATGGAACTCATGGTTTTAACCGCTATGCGTATGCCAACAATAACCCGTATAAATATGTTGATCCAGATGGGAGAGTTGTTGTTGTGGCTTCTCGCCCTCTAAAACTGGAAGGTGTAGGAGGATTTGGCTCTCATACTATGACAATTGTTTCTACAGGCAAAAGTGAACCTGTTATTTTTAGCAGTCTTAATATTAATGGCAAAAATGTTTTCGCTGAAAACCATCCTGTCGATGTTGGCGCTCTTGCTAACGGAAAAATCAATGATTTTGTAGTGATAGAACCACCTAAAGGGATGACATCAGAACAATTTGATGAAGCTGTTTTAAGCCAGGGCAGGTATATGAGTACGCGAGAAAGTTTAGACTATTCGGCTTTGTCAAAACTTGATGGTAGGGTTTTACCCTCGGAAGGTAATTGCCATACAAGTACCACAAACTTGATTAATGGTGCAGGGGGCAATATACCCAAAGATTTTAACGCTCCAGGTGGCAACCCTGATTTAAATCATAATCGGATAACAGATGACCGCCCTCGTCAAGGTAATTAGGAGTTAAAATGGCATTCTCTAAATTGGTTTTTCCAGGTTCAATAATATTGTTGATAATTTGGTTATCTTGTCTAAATCTTATCTATTTAGTTGATGATGTAGCTAATGTTATTGGATATTTTGGAGCCGCAATTGTGTTGCCGATTATTCTGGCTCTTCTTATAGCCTTAGCTTCACTCAAGGTCTCATACAGCGAATACAGCACTTCATTCAAAAGATGGTACTTATTTATTTGTGGATTTAGTGTAATGTTACCTCCGGTTTATTTATTGATAATGGTTACCTTTACCGATAGGTTTTGAATAACCTTTACGGTGATATCCTTTAACTACCAGCAGACATGTCAGTGCATTCCGGTAGAAGTGATCAGTATTAAACAGCAGGGCTGGCAATGTGGTGCAGCGCCAGCGTCCAAGATGCTCTAGAACAAGGCGGAATCGATACTCCTTGGATGGCAGACCCAAGACCTAATTCTTATATTGGCGAACTACAAGGAGCAAAGGGTGCAACATTCATGAGCTTCTCTGGAGGGGTATTCAGAGTTAGTGGCAGGATTGAATCTAGAAAATTAGATGAAGCCTTGGATTAAAGGAGTACAGCAATGAAAAAATATCTTCTTGTGGTCTTTGCGTTAAGTATTGGTCTAGTTATAGGATTTGTTTCTCGTGGTATTGTTTCTAATTCATTAGTTGCAAATGATTCGCCTGTAAAACCCGATAAAGTACCTCAAAACGCTATTTGGTCAGGTGGTGCTGATGGAGGAATGTGGATCTCTTGCGAGCCTCATGGGTTGCTTGAACTAAAATGTAAAGTATTTGCAGATGTCACTGGCGTGCTAGTTGAAGAGGGTATTTTTGTGAGTGAATCTAGTCAAATGAAGCCAATATTTTACTCTGAAGGAATGATTGATTTACGAACAAGGTATAGTAAGAGTGTATTTTGATTTAAAAATTCAATATGCACTCACCCATCAAAAACCCTACTGTATTTGAACCCAAAGCCTCGCACTCGCGGGGCTTTGTTTTTTGCTCGCATCAAGGCAAGTGGTCTCTGTTCAATACTCAGATGAGGCGGTGCAAGGTTTCGTATCAATGCCACGCTTGGTGGCAAAAGCCATCAGTTTCTTATCGTAAAAGTTCACATCTCGTTGGTAACGGCAGAAGAACTTTAATTCCGGTAGTGTTCAGAATTCTGTGTCATTTCGATAATCTAAGCAAAAAGGACAACACTGCACTGAATCGCTTAACCAGCGTCAACGGCTCAGGTGCTGCGGTAAAGAGTTATGGCTCCTTTGATTATGACACACGAGGCAACATCACCGACAACAGCCATGTTGAGATGAGTTACAACCTAGCCAACCAGATGACCGCAGCGCTTGGCAAGAGCTATACCTACGACGGCCACAACCGCCGCGTTAAGGTGGCAGGCAACGGTGATACCCGCTACTATCTCTACAGCCAGTCGGGGCAGCTGTTATTGAGTGAAGACAACGGCGTTCAAACGAACTACATTTACCTTGGCAATAGGCTTATCGCTGAAGACCGCCAGGCAACAACCACCTTTATCCATACAGATAGGTTGGGCAGCCCGGTGGCACGAACCAACAGCACAGGAAGGGTAGAGAGTCGCCGGCATTACCAACCTTTTGGTGACACTTACGAAGCGCCAAACGACGACATCGGATACACTGGCCATAAGTACGATAATGACTTAGGCCTGAGTTATATGCAGGCACGATACTATGATCCAGTGGTTGGGCGGTTTTATTCGAATGATCCGGTTGGTTGGACTCCATCTAATCCTGTAATGTCGTTTAATCGGTATTTGTATGTGAATAACAACCCGTACAAATATGTTGACCCCAATGGTGAGTTCTTATTTACGGCAATACCAATTGCCGCTGTAGCATATGCCGCATATGATGGATACCAAGAAGGTGGTGTATCAGGCGCTTTAGCAGAAGCGTCTGGCTACAACGATGCTGTTGACTCTGTTAATAGTTTCCAAAGCGGCGACTTTACTGGCGCAGCGATGTCTGCGGCTGCAATTGTTTGCAAGGCTTGTAAAGGAGTCACAAAAGCCAACAAGCTGCAACAGAAAGTTAAAAAAGGTCAAGCACACAAAAGTATAAAGAGATTTGACTCTTCTGAAGACAGTATACCAAACTCAAAAGATCACGTTCACTTTGACGATGGAACATCTATGAATGTTGATGGTACAGTTCATGATAAGAAAAACGGTGTACCTAAACCAAACAATAAACAGAAAAAGTTCTTAAAGAAAGAAGGTTGGCCTGAAAAGCCAAAAACAGATGACTAAATACACAGAAAAAAATTATTGGGAAGATGCAGATTATATTAAATGGGACAGAAATATCTTTACTGAAGTGAATGCGCCTATTAGTGATATCAGAGCATTATGTGAACTAGGGCTTCCCGATTGGGCAGCTCCTAACATTAACTTCGATAACTACATTCCCGAATCAGAAACTTTAAAGATTGGGGAAGATAGGGACGACAGAGAGATTTTCATCGATCTTAAGTCACTTAAAGTTCTGGTTGGCTCAGATAAACAGTTCTTAAATTCTTCACCTTATAAGCTTAGAAAGGCTTTACAGGCTTATGCAATCATGGTGGAAAAGGCTATCGTTATTGACGAAGATTCTATTATCGAAAATAGAGTCAAAACTAGTTTGGTTCAAGAGCTTAAAGAAGAATTGAAAGTGCTTGATCCCTCATGTCTAACTGAAGATGCATTTTGGTCAAATGAGATAGCTAGATTAGGCTGCTCTTAACTGTGCTAATCAACCATTTTGAATCCAAAGCCGCGCGAGGGTGAGGCTTTGTTTTTTGACATCAGCCGTGCGGACTTCAAAGACTCAGCTATACTGTTAAATTACTGTATCAGTTATATTTTATTGACAATGTACTATGGCTCGTAGTGCCGATTAATGTATATGCAGGCACGATATTATGATCCAGTGATTGGTCGTTTTTATTCGAATGATCCGGTTGGTTTTTTAGCTGATAACGTTCACTCATTTGGCCGTTATACATATGTAAACAATAATCCATACAAATATGTAGACCCTGATGGTAAATATGGACGCAGGTCTGGATGGACGGATGAAAAATGGAAGAAATTCGATAGTGCTCAAAAAGCGCTTGGAGAAAAAATGGCAAGCGCATCAGAGTCTTTAAAAAGCCAAGCGGCAGGATTGCAAGAAGGCGAAAGTACAAGTGACGGCTATTCCGCTAGCGATTTGACTAGTATGGCTTCCAGTTTGGATAAAGGATTAGCTGCTATAAATGACAATGGTACAGGTGGACATTTTGCCAATGCAGAATCAATGAAAGGGAATTTAGCTGGAACAGGTGTTATTGGTGGCAAAACCATTACTATGAATACAAGTCACGCTAACTTTGGCAACAATCAAAGTACCAAGTTTACAATTGGACATGAATCTTTGCACAATGCTGGATTAACACACCCTAAACATATCGGATTTGTGCCTTATCGGTTTGGTAGTTTTGGTCAAAGAATGTCCTACAAAAACCTACCAAAACACAAACAAGTTACAAATCCAGATCACGTTATGAGTCAGGTATTCCCATGATTAAGCTTACTTTTTTAATTTTAGTTAGCCTTATTAGTTTCGGCTGCAATGCAACAAATTGTGTAATTAGTGAGAAGTCTGTTTTCGAACAAAGCAAAAAGTACAAGAGTCTTGTTCAAATAGAAATTACTAAGAATGACGCTTTGCTAACCGTCGTTTTAAATGCGCCCCGTGAAATTGAGGGGGAAAGACTAGAAAGTGTTATCTTGCACAAGGAAATAAGTGACGACGGCGATGCTGTTTTTTCTATTCCGTTAAGAGCCACAGTTGAAGAGAGCAAAGCAGTGGCTTGGTTTAACATTGATGAAAAAACGGCAAATCATACTTTTTTGTCATTAGATTATGGCGAAGGATGTGGGACATCAATACGGTACAATATTTCCAATTAATTTAAATCCAAAGCTTCGCCCTCGTGGAGCTTTTTTTCTCACATCAAGACAAGTAGCAGATCAATATTCAGATGAAATGATGCAAGGTTTGGTGTCAATGCCATGCTTGGTGGCAAAAGCCATCAGTTTCTTATCGTAAAAGTTCATATCCCGTTGGTAGCGGCAAAAAAATTTAACGACGGTGTTTTCTTGGTCATAGATAGCCCGAATATCATTTTCCCCGGCATCAATGGAGTAAGAGCCATCGTCTAGCTGATAAGCTGCACGGCCACCGACAAAGCATTCTCTCGTGAAAGTAGACAGCACGTTTTTAACCTGCTCTGGCTTCACAAGCTTAAATTCGGTGCGGCAGTAAGGCATGACTCAGGTCTCTTTTTATACTTATACTTGAGTATAGCAGAAGGAAATATTGCTCGGTGGGTATGCGGAGCTTTTGGAACATTCTGTGAGCGAGACGGAACGCGCCAATGAGTTTTGCCGGAACATTTGAAGAGTTCAGGTGAACGTTTTCATGAGCGTAATCATGTGAGTAGGCTTCTCGTTTGTCCCGTCTGGGCTTTTTTTCATACGCCACCAGACTTTTTTGTACGTTCCGTTTAAATTCTGAAATGTTCCACGTCTGCTATGGTTAGTGGCGGTGATAAGTAGCGATTAAGCCCAATTCGATAGATTGCCTTTGGGAAGAGAGCGTGATGAGTTGGAAACAGATACTTGGCCCTTTCCTGTTTGAAGTCTTATACCGTTACCCGTTGCCGCAAGTAGTGCGAGTAATCCTGACTTGCTCTGGAAATCGTGTGAATCCCTCATTCCGTAAACAAAATCAAGATCCGCTATTAGCTCGCTCATATCGACAAAAAATAAGCTCAGGCGAAGGCAATTAACCTATGAGCTGGAACGCTCTATTGATTACGCACCCGACAGGATTTTAACGGTTATTGACAGCACTTAGCCGTTGCTCATCTTTTTTTCTTTGATAACTATCAAACAAGTCTATTCATTCGTGCAAAAAATCTCTAAAGTGTAGCCTCAATAAAGCGCAGTAAGCACTGCCATACACATAATAAATACAATAACAAAGAGTTGATAGCTATGTCGGTAATGACTGATAACCGCGGATCTTGGGGATCAAAAATAGGATTTATCTTTGCTGCAGCGGGGTCTGCGGTGGGCCTAGGCGCCATTTGGAAGTTTCCATACATTGCCGGCCAAAATGGTGGCGGGGTGTTCTTATTGGTCTATTTGGCCTGCGTCTTTACCGTGGGTGCCGTGATGATGCTCTCGGAGATGATGATTGGCCGTCGCGCTAATAAATCAGCCACCTCAGCCTATCGAGCTTTAGGCGGCGGTTATTGGCATGTAGCAGGGTGGATCTCGGTACTCTGTGTCTTTTTGATTCTTGGCTTTTATTCAGTAGTCGGTGGTTGGACCATTGCTTACGTTTTTGAAGCCGTGCGAGGCGATGTACTGACAACTGACGGGGCTGCACTTGAAGCCGCCTTTGGACAATTTATTGGCGACCCTTTGCCTGCACTAGTTTATACCTTCTTATTCCTATCTATTACAGCTGGTATTGTTATTGCTGGGGTACAATCTGGTATCGAACGAATTTGTAAGATATTGATGCCAACGTTGTTTGTATTGATGTTGTTTTTGGTGGTGCGCAGTTTAACATTGCCCGGCGCTATTGACGGGTTATTCTATTTAATTACACCTGACTGGAGCAAACTGAGTATCCGGATGGTGTTAGACGCCCTCGGTTTGGCGGTATTCTCATTATCGGTAGGAGCTGGCTTAATGATAGCTTATGGCTCTTATTTAAATAGAGAAACACGGGTGATCAACTCAGGCCTGTGGATTGCCTTTTTAGCTATCTTAGCATCGGTTTTAGCGGGCTTGATGATTTTGCCGGCGGTCTTCGCCTTTGACGTTGACCCGGCTGCGGGCCCCGGCTTAACTTTTATTACTATGCCAGCATTATTTGCACAGATGGCTGGTGGGCAGTTCCTTGCCATCATTTTCTTCTTATTGTTGTTATTTGCAGCAATCACCTCAGCTATTTCTATTCTAGAGCCGGTAGTGGCGTTTTTGATTGATGAATACAAGGTGTCGCGTAAGAAAGCCACTTTGTGGGTTGCGGCCGTTAATTTCATTTTACTTGGAGTGCCGGCGGCGTTGAGTTTTGGTGGCGCAGCAGATAACTTAAGTCTGTTTGGCAAAACACCTTTTGATTTAATGGATTTTATTGCATCGAATTTATTGATGCCTTTAGGTGGTATGTTAGCTGCAGTGTTTGTTGGCTGGCGTATTTGGCCGGTTATTCGAGCTGAGTTAGAAAAAGAATGCCCGAATTGGTGTATTAAATTATTCCGCTTTGTTGCCGGTATACTGTCGCCGGTACTCATTGCAGCTGTGGCTTATTTCTTGATTTTTTCTTAGCTTAGCAGCTAAGCGATAGCTCTATATGAGTTAACAAGGCCCTTAATCTAAATAGGTTAAGGGCCTTTTTTGTGGTGCTTTCTGTAACAACTTTTACAAATGGTTACCATGCGCACCTGTATGCCTTGTGGCCTAAATGCTACATTGTTGCGTAATCGTTAGCATCATCAGTAACCAAAAGGTTTGCTCCTATGTCTCGTGTGTTATTAGTCACCGTAAGTTCGCTAAGTATCCTAGCTAGTCAATTTTGGTTCAGTGCAGCTTCCGCTGTGCCTCGGGTTGATGGCCAAGCTGCCTCCACTGAAGCTGTTTCTATCTGCAAAAGCGGTGATTGTGATAAAGAGCTCTCGGAACTTGAGCGTTTGGCCCGAAAAGGTAGTGGCGATGCGGCAGCTGTCGTTGCTTTAGCTTATGCCAGTGGTGATGGAGTCGAGCAAGATCTCGGTAAAGCTAAAGAGTTTATCGAGCATGGTGTACGTAAACGGAATCCATTGGCGATGTTTGTGATGGCTGATTGGTATGCGCGTGGTTTTGTGTTACCACAAAATACTGAGCAAGCTCAGCTGTGGTTAGATAGAGCTGCAGAAAAAGGCTATGCACCAGCCCAATATGATAAAGCCGTTAAGCTACTGGGCAGTACTGATAATGCCGAACAATTACAGGCATTACCGCTGTTACAAGCAGCTGCCGAGGCAAATTTAGTGAGCGCTATGTATGCACTGGCAAGATTGCAGCATACTGGTACGTTGGTTGAGCAAGATCTTCCTGCAGCGGCAGAGCTCTATGCAAAATTAGCGCGCACAGGCCATACGGAAGCGCGTAACCATTTAAAACAAGTGAACCAACAGCTACAAGGCACCGAACTGATGAATTCCGCTAAAGGCAAAAGCTTATTAGCGGCAGAACAAGCTATGGAACGTATTAGCGTCACAGCCGAAGCAAATCGTTATCGTAGTCAGTTAGGTCGTTTGATTGACCAGATTGATGCTTCTGGTAGCTATGATAATCGCTCCATTGGTTCACGCATTAACGGCGTCGGTTGTGGTGACACTGGTAGCCCTTGTGGTATTAGTAAACCTAGCCGTGGCCAAGGTAGCCTCAATGATGTGTTAACGGGCGGCCAAGGTAATAATTAATGACGTGACTCGGCGCTGGTGGGTAATTCTGCCAGCGCTTTAGCTAAAGCCGGTTCAAAATTGCTAAACACCGAAGTAACTCCTACTAAAGTAACAATCCCAGCTCGTTCAAGTTTCTTAAGCACCCGTTCATTAGCGCCCGAAATGAGTACTTGGGTATGTTGACGTTGAAAGCGCTGAATGACTTCTTCTAAGGTTTGTAGTGCCGTAATATCCATAAAGGGCACCCACTTAAACCGAAGGATCAATATATGTGGGCGTGCATGAATCGCGCCAAGGGTGCGCTCAAAGGTTTCTGCTGCAGCAAAAAAGAACGGTCCTTCAAGGGTATAAACTGAAATCTCTGGGGGTAATTCGGTTAATTGATGCTGCGCCAAAGCGGGTGCCAATTCTGGTTGAGTCTCAGCTTTCACTTCCACACTGCTAGCCATGCGCCGCACAAAATGTAACATGGCAATGATGACTCCAATGTTCACAGCTACCACCAGATCTGCAAACACGGTGAGTGAGAACGTGATTAATAAAATGGCGATATCAGCGCGCGGAGCACGGCGCAGCATTTTAAGAAAGTGAGGAGCATCGCTCATGTTCCATGCCACTACAAACAAGATGGCACTGAGCGCTGCTAAAGGGATAGCATCTGCCAGTGGCGCTAACGCCAGCAAAATGATCACCAACACTAGGCCATGTACAACACCTGCAATCGGACTATTACCGCCGTTACGAATATTAGTTGCCGTACGGGCAATGGCACCCGTTGCAGCAATACCGCCAAACAAGGGAGCAATGATGTTAGCAGCACCTTGGCCCATCAATTCTTGGTTAGAGTGGTGCTTGGTTCCTGCCATGCCATCAGCTACAACCGCTGATAATAGAGATTCAATCGCACCCAACATGGCGATGGCAAATGCTGGCCCAATAAGTGTCACTATCTGGCTGAAACTTAACTGAGGCAAGCTAAATTCTGGTAACCCCTGCGGAATGCCACCAAAGGCGGAGCCAATAGTTCGTACGCTGGCAAAATTGAATATCAGCTGTAGCAGGGTAGCCAGCACCAGAGCGATTAAAGGTCCGGGAACTTTTCTTAAATATGGAATTTTGGGAGTCACCAGTACTGCTAGAAGTGCGGCAATCGCGATACCGGTGGTGGCTAGGTCAAGCTGAGGTAATTGCTGTAGCAAGCCCCAGATCTGTTGATGGAAATGTTCAGCAGATACAGCGGTCACCCCAAAAAACTCTTGCCACTGTCCTACAAAGATAATCACTGCAATGCCGCTGGTGAAACCAATAATCACTGGGTCCGGAATATAACGAATGATGCTACCGAGTTTAGCTGCTCCTAAGATGAGCAAGATCACACCAGCCATCATCGTGGCCACTTGTAAGCCAACGATGCCATGTTCAGCGACGATTCCAGCCAAAATAACAATAAAGGCCCCGGTAGGGCCTGCTATTTGTACCCGAGAACCACCGGCTAGGGAGACGATGATGCCGGCAATGATCGCGGTGTAGATACCTTGCTCGGGTTTAACTCCGCTAGCGATAGCAAAGGCCATTGCTAGCGGCAACGCCACAATACCAACAATAACCCCAGCCAGAATATTCTGTGGCCAATGTCTAGCTTGCAATAATCCGGCTTGGTAGGCCTCTTTGATCGCGAACATGGGGTATTCCTTTGGTTAATTCCCTTGCTGGCCTCAACTCAGTTTAGCAGCAGCAGCTGCGCGTGCGTTATGTAGTTTTTGATAACTTTCTAGGAGGCGTAAATGACGGTCTAACCCTTCTAATTGAGAATTAGTTGGGGTGAGGCCGTAGAAACGCACGGTGCCATCGACACTACCCACAACCGCAGCCATGGTTTCTTCACCAAACATGCGTTGTAGATTTGGTAAATAATCGGCCAGCTCTAACTCATCATCTAAAGTGATATCTAACACGGCACTTACAGCGCGATAAAAGAGACCGCGGGCCACGGTGTTGTCATTGTATTGCAAAAAGGCTTCAACCAAATCATACGCTTCTTCTGAACGGCCTAATGCTAAGTAGATCAAGATTTTTAGCTCTAAAATGGTTAATTGACCCCAGACCGTGTTTTCATCAAACTCAACCCCAATCAGGGTAATAATATCCATGTAGTTATCTAGCTGGCTGGCCTCTAAACGATCCACTAAATCGGTTAATTCAGCATCACTTAAACGATGTAGATTTAGAATATCATGACGATAATCTAGCGCTTTATTGGTGTTGTCCCAAATTAAATCTTCAATGGGGTAAACCTCAGAATAACCGGGCACTAAGATGCGACAGACTGGAGCACCAAGATCGGTATGCACCGCCATGTACGCCTCTAGTCCTAATTCAGCTAAAATACCAAATAACGCTGTAACCTCTTCGCTATTGCTGCCAGAAAAATCCCATTCAACAAACTCGTAGTCACTGCGGGCACTGAAGAAGCGCCATGAAATGACCCCAGAAGAATCGATAAAATGCTCGACATAGTTATTGGGTTCAGTTACCGCCATCGAATTGAAGGTAGGAGGCATAAAGTCATTCAGGCCCTCAAAACTACGCCCTTGCAACAACTCGGTAAGGCTGCGTTCTAACGCCACATGCAAACTAGGATGGGCGCCAAAGGAGGCGAACACACCACCAGTGCGGGGGTTCATTAAGGTGACACACATGACCGGGAATTGTCCGCCCAGCGATGCATCTTTCACCAACACAGGAAAGCCTTGTGCTTCTAATGCTTGAATACCTTCAACAATCGCTGGATATTTAGCCAGCACTTCAGCGGGCACGTCAGGTAGTGCAATTTCCTCTTCTATAATGTACTTTTTGACCGCCCGTTCAAAAATCTCAGATAAGCATTGTACTTGAGCTTCTGGTAACGTATTGCCGGCGCTCATACCATTACTTAGGTAGAGATTTTCAATTAAGTTTGAAGGAAAATAAACAGTCTCACCATCACTCTGGCGCACATAGGGCAGAGCACAGATACCACGATCACGACGTCCTGAGTTTGTGTCAATTAGATGAGAACCAAGGAGTTCATCATCTGGGTTATAAATCGTTAAGCAATACTCATCAAGTAGCCCTTCTGGCAACTCATCGTTTGGTCCAGGCTGAAACCATCGTTCATTGGGATAGTGCACAAAATCTGCGTTAGCAATGGTTTCACCAAAATATTGGTCGTTGTAAAAGAAGTTGCAGTTCAGACGCTCAATAAATTCACCCAAGGCTGAGGCTAGGGCACTTTCTTTGGTGGCGCCTTTACCATTGGTAAAGCACATAGGAGAGGCTGCATCGCGAATATGTAACGACCAAACATGCGGTACTATATTGCGCCACGAGGCGATTTCTATTTTCATACCCAAATTAGCAAGGATCTGGGTCATATTCGCAATGGTTTGCTCTAAAGGTAGATCTTTACCTTCAATATAAGTCAGGCTGCCACCCTCTGGGGCACCCATTAATAGGGCTTGAGCATCTTCATCCAGATTCTCCACCACCTCAATTTGAAACTCAGGCCCAGTTTGCACTACTTTTTTGACGGTGCAGCGATCGATAGAGCGTAAAATACCTTGGCGATCTTTGTCTGAGATATCTTCTGGTAGCTCAACTTGGATTTTAAAAATTTGGTTGTAGCGATTCTCAGGGTCAACAATATTGTTTTGTGATAAACGAATGTTATCGGTCGGAATATTGCGGGATAGGCAATAAACTTTCACAAAATAGGCAGCGCACATGGCTGAAGAGGCAAGAAAATAATCAAAGGGGCTAGGAGCTGAACCATCACCTTTGTACCGTATCGGTTGATCGGTCACTACGGTGAAGTCATCAAACTTCGCCTCAAGCCGTAAGTTATCGAGAAAGTTAACTTTAATTTCCATGGGTAGCCACCTAACCAACAAAAGAATGTATTTAGGTGGCTATTATCCCTTATTTAGCAAGTTTTGCTATGTTCAAGCTAGAATTAAGCTGAACTAATCAGCGTTGTTCGGATCCTTGTCGGCATAGCCGCTACCAATGGCACTGAAGGGTAACTGCAAGCCAAGCTCGGGTACTTGTTTCGCAATCCAAGCCGGAAAGGTATTACTATTAGGTCCAGGCACTGCGGTATATTCATTGGCCCATGGATAACGCTGTGCCGCTGCGGCGATTTGCGGTATCAACTGAGCTGCATTAGCACCTCTTAGTTCTAATAATTTTTCTGGCTTAGCACCGTACCAATAACGATCTGGGGTAGGGGTTTGATAGCTGTAGAGTGCCGGTTGCCCCCTATCCACGCGCCAGCCCACCACTTCATGTACGGTATACTCACGGGCATTTTCTGGCTTCACGGCAATCCAGGTATGCACGGCAAACCAGCCGCGCCAACCAAAAGCATCAGCCGCGTAAACTTCGATCACAGCCTCTGGATGTTGAGTTGGGTCGACAGCCAATCCGGCTGGCTCACGTGATGCGGTGCGCCAATCCGACCCAGAACAGCCAGCTAATAGCACAGTCAAAACTAGTAGCGTAATACGTAACAACATGATTCACCCTTGATCTCAGCTTTAATAACAATCAATCTATCAGCTATCTTATACGGTGATAACAGCATAAAGGAGTAGGAGCCGATGAAAAAAGTTGCAGTGATACTAGCTGGTAGCGGTGTTTTTGATGGCAGTGAAATTAATGAAGTGGTGTTAACTTTGCTGCATTTAACGAAAGCTAGCGCCAGCTACCAATGTTTTGCTCCTGATAAACCCCAGCATCACGTGATAAATCATCTGACCGGAGCTACGGAAGCTAACTCGCGGAATGTGCTGCAAGAATCAGCGCGTATTGCGCGCGGCGAGGTGCAAGCGCTCACTGAATTGCAGGCGGCACAATTTGATGCTTTGATTATTCCTGGTGGCTTTGGCGTGGCGAAAAACTTGTGCGATTTTGCGTTTAAAGGTGCTGCGGCAAGCATCGATGCTGAGGTAAAACGAGTCTGTACAGAATTTGCGGAGCAAGGTAAGCCGGCTGGATACATGTGTATTGCGCCGGCGCTGCTTCCTCTAGTTTATCCGGCTGGAATTAAGTTAACGATAGGTAACGATGCTGATACTGCGGCTGCCTTGCAGCAAATGGGAGCTGAACATATTGAATGCACAGTAGATGACATAGTGGTGGATGCGGAACACAAGGTAGTAACGACGCCTGCTTATATGCTGGCGCAATCGGTCGCTGAAGCTGACGTGGGCATTGGTAAATTGGTCACGCAAGTACTGGCTTGGAGCTAATGTAATAGGTCATTTATGAAGATTGATTATTTCAGCCGTACCGCGGCCGCAGCCGTGTATATCACTATTACCAGTTTGTTCTGGATCGTCGGCTTGTTGGGCTTGGTCGAAGCGCTGGTTTATCAATCGGATCTGCTCCTCCATCTTATCCCTTTACCGTTAGCAACAGCTTGTTTGTTAGTTTCCTTTGGGTTTTTCTTTACGCTGCTGCAATGGCGTTGGTGGGCGCGTTTAAGTGGTATTTTATTGTTAGCAACTGGCGCTATCAGTTTCTACTTGGTGATTGCGGGAGATAATCAATTATTAGCTAGTGCCCCGATGGGGCTGATCATCAGTTTAATCATGGGGGCAGCAGTGTCCTTTGTGGTGCAAGCAACAAGTGCTAGCGGTCGTATGATTTGGCGCCTTACAGCCGTGGCGGCGATGCTTGGTGGTTGCTACATGCAACTGCAATTGTGGTTTCCTATCCTGGCGCTTAAACCAGCTAATCCAATTACTATCTCGATTCTAAGCGTGGTGGTGCTATTAGGCGGAGTAGCGCTATGGATTCATTTACGATACAAACTATCAAATAAGCAGCAGCGTTTATCCAAAACTGCATTGATAGCAGCCTTGGTGATGCAGGCCGGCTATGCCATTTGGTTTGTGTTAACGCTCTTTAATGTGCAACATGAAACGACCCAAGCCGAGCTGAAAATTGCGACTGTATCGCAAGCCATTGTGGATAGATTAGAGTCAACCACACAGATGTTCCGCCGCGCCCAAGAGCGTTGGCTACAAGCCAGTGCCACTGAATTGCCAGCTATTATCAGCCGTGATGGTGAAGCTCTTAGCAGTGATTATCCTCTAATTGATGGGGTGTTATTACTTCGTCAAAATGGTGAACTAGTGCAAGTTCATGGTTTAAGTGATAGTGCGCTCGAACTGGATATGTTTAAAACCGATATGTTTGTAGGTTGGTTGCAGGATGCTGATAATAGTGTGCAACGAACCCTTCATGGCGGTTCTCTGCAAACTCCCCAGCCGTTGTTATTAATCAAGGTTCCGTTGCCAGCAGTAGCGGCCGAACCGCTGGTGGTGGTGGCGTTGATAAACGTTCAGCGGATCACAAATTTAGATTATTTACGCGGTTTTCCTGGGTTAGATACATATGTCCAATTAACTCAAGAGGTGTTGGTTCCTCTTGATGCGGCTAGCTTCAAAACTTTCACTTTAAATGAATTACAGCAACAGTTTCCATATTATCTGAGTAGGTTAGCCCCCGTCACCTACAACGCCGAACTGAATTTTGTTGCTTTTTTAACAAGCCAAGCAAGCGTGCGTGGCTTTGCCCAACTAAACCAACTAATTTTGTGGGCTAGCTTGGCATTCTGTTTCACTTTTATTTTAGCGGCAGATAGGTCCAAACAGTTACGTCATGAAAAAAGTCGGATTTACCAGTTAGCGCGCTACGACGAAATTACGGGGCTATTGCGTCGTGATGCCCTGCGCGAAACTATGAACTCGAGTTTTGCGCAAGCCAACAATCAAAGCATGATTTTATTTATTGATCTTGATGGTTTTAAACCAGTTAATGACAGTTTAGGCCACTCGTTAGGTGATCAAGTATTAAAGATTATCGGCGCTCGGATCAGCCGGCAGTGCCCAAACAACTGTTCTATTGCTCGTTTCAGTAGTGATGAATTTATTGTATTTTCGGACCAGTTAGACGAGCAACAAACCCAACACCTAGCAGAAAATTTACTAGCTGCAGTGCGTCAACAAATTGATGTGGAAGGATTTGAATTACATCTTACCGCGAGTATTGGGATTGCTCATACGGCCATTGCCGCTCAGTCGCAACAACAGCTGATTCAATTAGCCGATGTAGCTATGTCGGCAGCCAAGCAAGCAGGTGGCAACACCTATCGCTTTTTTGTGGAAGAAATGGCAGATAATTATCGCACCATAGTATCCATTCGAAATGAACTTCAGAAAGCCCTGGATAGACGCCAGCTGAAAGTAGTTTATCAACCGATTATTGATCTCCAAACAGGAGCCATCGTTAGTGTTGAGAGTCTAGTTCGTTGGCAAACCGACACCGGTAGCCATATTTCACCCGCTGTATTTATTCCAATTGCAGAACGAACCGGTCAAATCATACAACTAGGTGAATTAGTGGTACAGCAGGTATTAGCCGATATAGGGAGCCATAGCTGCTTACAATCACTGACTGTGGCGATAAACGTATCATCGCAGCAATTAAAGCGTTATCCATTTGCTGATTTCTTGGAGGTTCAGCTGCAGCGCTATGGAGTTAACGCAAACAAGCTAGTGCTTGAGCTCACAGAAAGTGACTTTATTGAGCACTCGGCAGGTTCGCAAACTAGCTTAGCATCGTTAACTGAGCTGGGATGTAGTATTGCTATTGATGATTTTGGTACCGGTTATTCAAGTCTATCTTATCTGTACCAGCTACCGGCTGATTGTATTAAGTTTGATCGGTCGTTCACGCAAGATGTTCTGGTAGATACTAAACAGGCGCGAATTGTTACCATGCTGGTTACCATTTGCCAGGAAATTGGCAAACAAGTGGTCATAGAAGGCGTTGAGACGGCGGCTATGGCTAATTACTTTCGTGAGATTGGTTGCAACCGGGCTCAAGGTTATTTTTATGCGCGCCCAATGCCCATTAACGAACTTGAAGTCTTTTTGCAGAACCATTCAGCAGCCGGGGGATCGTCGAGCTGATGCTGACATTCCCCTTTGCAGTCACGAGCTGAATCTTGCCTCAATGGCCTGATGCAGTGGTTTTTTTAAACCGAGCATGAAAACCACTTCAGCAACGACGAATAAAGGCCCGATAGCTAAGCCCATAATATCGTCTACGAATGCTGGTTTGCGTCCTTCGTAATAATGGCCAATGAACTGAAATACCCAGCCGATCACAAATAAGCCGATGCCCCAGCTGAGCCAAGCACTGGTAGGTAACAAGGCAACATGGCTGCCTAACCATACGGCTAAGCCTAGCAGCAACGTCATCAGTACTCCTAAAAACACATCTAATTTAAGATAGAAGAGTGCAGCTAGGGCACTGACAAGAATAGCAGGGGAGAGTGGTACCCCCATGATGATACCGCTGGGTCGCGACAGTAAGATCTCGATAGCGATAACAATCATCGGAATCCCTACCAAGTGAGTGTATATGTTTCTGCGATCGCGATGGTACGCAGCATAGCCGGCTAAATGGTCTGTTATTGTTTTCATAGCTTGCTCATCTCAAGGAATATTGCCAATATTAACTGTATTCTTTTACCCAACAAGGCGCAACCATGCGAGAAAAATTAGAATTTAGATCTTTTATTATTTTACTCATAGCAGTGACCTTCGCCTTTGGTATTATTCTCGAACCCTTTTGGTCCGCTATTTTTTGGGCTTGTGCCGTTGCTGTTATCTTTTCTCCGTTGCAGTTGCGCTTACGCGCTAAATTTGGTCATTATCCTAATACCCATGCATTTATCACCCTATTGATTTGCATGACCATAGTGGTGTTACCGTTGGTTTTTTTAGCTACTGCGTTTGTACAAGAAGGCCTCAAGTTTTACCAGCAACTAGATTCCGGTGAAATTGACCCGCGTGCTATCTTGCAGCAACTGCGGGATGCTTATCCGTTCGTAGACCAAGCGCTAGAAGAGCTGGGTATTAATCCTAATGATATTCGGGAACAAGTGGTCAGTGCTATCCAAGCGGTAAGCAAGTATCTTGCCAAAGAATCGTTGGTGATTGGGCAAAACACCTTTAGCTTTTTAATCAGTACTGCCTTAATGATGTACTTGGCATTTTTCTTATTACGAGATGGCCGTAAGTTACGGCGTTTGTTAATTAAAGCCTTGCCGCTAGGGGATGAACGTGAGCATCAGTTATTTCAAAAGTTTGTTGAAGTAACGCGAGCAACGGTAAAAGGTAATCTCGTGGTGGCCATCGTACAGGGAGCACTTGGCGGCATCATCTTTTGGATTTTGGATATTCCTGGCCCCTTGTTGTGGGGCGTTATTATGGCGTTTTTATCGCTGATTCCTGCGGTAGGAGCGGCACTTATTTGGCTGCCGGTTAGCCTTTATTTATATGCCACCGGAGCTTGGATAAGCGCCACTATCTTGCTCGCCTATGGGGCTATTATTATCGGCCTTGCAGATAATGTGCTACGTCCTATTTTGGTTGGTCGAGATACCAAACTACCCGATTATATCGTGCTGTTTTCAACTATCGGCGGTATTACTTTGTTCGGTATTAATGGGTTTGTGATTGGGCCGTTAATTGCTGCATTGTTTATGGCAACTTGGCAAATTTTCATGCAAGATTACAATAACAACGCCCTGTAGGAAAGCTCCCACAGGGCATTATTGTCACTTAGTTTTACCGTACACAAATTCAGGATAGGCTTCTACTCCACAGTCAGCAATATCGGCACCGCTGTATTCGTGTTCGGCACTTATCCTAATACCCATGGTGACCCGCAATAGCCACCAAATAAGTAGGCTTAGGCTAAACACCCAAGCAAAAATCACCGCAATACCGTACAGCTGAGTTAGTAGAGTGGCTTCAGGATGGGTCATGCTGACCATCAGTAGGCCGTAGATGCCGCAAACCCCATGAACAGAAATGGCACCAACGGGATCATCAATATGAGCTCGGTCAAGCCCAATGATGGCAACCACAACCAACACCCCAGCACCCAAGCCGATGAGGCTAGCGGTTATCGCTGAACTGGCACTTGGCTCAGCAGTGATAGCTACTAACCCAGCGAGAGCGCCGTTTAAGATCATGGTCAGGTCTGATTTACGCCAGATGATACGCACCAGCAGAAATGCGGCAAGAGCTCCCGCTGCTGCCGCGGTATTGGTATTCACAAAAATTTGAGCTACCGCAGAGCTGTTGTTTTGGCCGACAATACTTAGTTGAGAACCACCGTTAAAACCAAACCAGCCTAACCACAAAATCAAGGTTCCAAGGGCTGCAAGAGGGATGTTGGCACCTGGAATAGCATAAATATTACCACTATGTCCGTATTTACCTTTGCGCGGACCGAGCAGTAAGACACCAGCTAGAGCGGCCGCAGCGCCGGCAAGATGAACAATGCCTGAGCCAGCAAAATCGATAAAACCAGCGTTAGCTAGAAACCCGCCACCCCAACTCCAAGACCCTTGAATAGGATAAATGAAGCTAGTCATGACGACTGCAAAGAGTAAAAAACTAGTTAATTTCATTCTCTCGGCAACTGCACCAGATACAATCGACATAGCGGTTGCCACAAAAACGACTTGAAAGAAAAAGTTCGCCTGTGGCGCAAAGTCGGTGACATCTGGGCTGCCGTACATTAGCGTATAACCGATAAGTAAATAGCAGAGGCAGGCAATCGCATAAAGTAAGATGTTTTTAACTAGAATCTCGGTGGTGTTTTTGCTGCGCACGAGACCTGCTTCTAGCATGGCAAACCCAGCAGCCATCCACATGACTAGGGCAGCACTTACCAGTAGATAAAAAGTATTAAGAGCGTAACTTAAATCGGTGACTGTCATTGTCGGCTTCTCCTAAATAGCACTGCGGTCAGTTTCGCCAGTGCGAATACGAATCACATGGGTCAGTGGGCAGACAAAAATTTTGCCGTCGCCAGTATTACCGGTAAAAGCTGCATCACGGATGGTTTCCACCACGTTTTCTAGTTGTTCGTCGGTCACGGCAAGATCAATCCGTAATTTGGGTAAAAAATCGATGCGGTATTCAGCGCCCCGATATAATTCGGTATGCCCTTTTTGCCGACCAAAGCCTCGCACTTCGGTAATGGTCATGCCCTGACAACCAAGCTCAGCTAATGCTTCACGCACGTCGCTTAGCTTAGCGGGCTTGATGATTGCAATAACAAGTTGCATGGTGTAGCTCCTGTTTAGGTGAATAAAGGTTTACTGAGTTCATACAGCCTGTTGCAAGCCATGTGCCAAGTTTTAGAAAAAATCAGTGCGTGCTGTTGCGGTGGGGCGTGGCGAGAAATAGTGAGGTGCAGATGAAGATAAAGGAAGATAACGCGTTGCTCACAAATCGAGCACGACTAACCGGAGAATAGGCGAATTCGCACCATTACAGTGCAGCGATCCGCTTGCCAACAGGTCTTTGTTAGTAGTGATTGCACTAAGATATAATCAAATAAACTAGATTAATTTAGCCGCAATGACTGTATGCGCTGCGTAGCTCACGTTATGATAAGTCAACAGATTTGGTTGCAAACTAACTTACTCGTATAGGAGTAGTGATGAATATCATTCATGCCATAGGGTTAAGCTTGATGCTGGCGCTAGTCGTTGCCATCAGTGGTTGCGCCGCCCCCGTCCCTGATACCACAGCACAGCAGCAACAGCTGCAGGATACGGTTGAGTTTATTCGACCTTACGAGTTATCTCGCACTGATGTTAGTTTTACGAGTTTAGGCGCTGTTGCTGGCGAATCTTGCCAAGCGCATTTTTGGAACCAAGAACCGAGCCAGCAGCAAGCTTTGTTGCAGTTAAAGCAAGCGGCTGCAGAGTTAGGAGCTAATGCACTAGTATTAAAGCAATGCATCAAAGCCGAATCAGCACAGTGTCGCTTGCGTTGGTTGTGTGAGGGTGACGCCTATCAAATGCAGCCACTAAACTAAAAGTGAAAAGAAGTAAGGAGCCATCATGAAAGTAGCAAAACGTAATGCTGATTTGATTGGACAAACCGATATGCTGCGTTTGAATGGTCTATCCGAGTTAACCGGCTGTGAGATTTTAGTGAAATTAGAATCACAAAATCCGGGTGGCTCGATAAAGGATAGAGCGGCATTGCAGATTATTAAAGATGCCCTAACCAGCGGCGAATTACAGCCGGGTATGACCATTGTTGAAGGTACCGCAGGTAATACCGGAATCGGCTTAGCATTGGTTGCTAGTTCGTTTGGTTTGAAAATGTTGGCAGTGATGCCAAACGACCAGTCGAAAGAAAAAGAACGCATGATTACTCTACACGGCGCCCAGTTAAAAACCGTGGACCCAGTGCCCTTCAAAAATGACAATCACTTTTATCATACGGCGCGTCGCTTAGCTGAAAGCCGTGAGGATTATTGGTGGGCGAATCAGTTCGAAAATACGAGCAACGCCAGAGCGCATTACCTGATGACCGGGCCCGAAATTTGGCAGCAAACTCACGGGCAAGTGGATATTTTTGTTTCGGTAGCCGGTACCGGTGGTACCATTGCAGGTAACTCCATGTACTTAAAAGAGCAAAATCCAGACCTGCAAGTATGGTTAGCGGACCCGGATGGCTCAGGTATCTACAGCTATTTGAAACAAGGTGAGTACATCAGCCAAGGAAGTTCATTTACCGAGGGCATTGGTATCATGCGTTTGGTCGAAAACTTCAAGCAAGCACGAATAGACGCTGCCGTAAACTTACCTGACCAAGACCTCGTGAGCTTATCGCGCTATATTCGGGATACGGAAGGCTTAGTACTGGGTAGTAGCTCTTGTTTGAACGTTGCCGGTGCTTTGCAAGCTGCGGCGTTGCATGGTCCAGGTAAAACCATCGTAACTTTTGCTTGTGATTTGGGTGAGCGTTCAGCGAGTAAGTTGTACAACGATGATTATTTACAGCAGCGTGGACTCGCGCTGCAGCCTGAACCTATCCATGAGTTGTTAGCTCGCTATCGCGACCAAGGAGAAAAGGTATGGTATCGACAAGCGTGAAAGCATTGCCAGCTTTGGCAGTCACTTGGATGGGCCTTCTGAGTCTTTTTATTCTGCCTAGTTATGCCGCGATTTATGAAGCTGAGAATCAACCGCAAGCAGCGGCCGAGTCAGTTAAGAAAGGTGCGCCTTTAACCATCATCGCTCATCGCGGTGCATCTGGTTACGCACCGGAGCATAGTTTGGCTGCGGTTGCCATCGCATTTGCCCAGGGGGCGGACTATATTGAACAAGATGTGGTTTTAACCCGTGATCATGTGCCCGTGGTATTACATGACTTGCAATTAGACGCGGTGAGTAATGTTGCTGAGGTGTTTCCAGATAAAAAGCGCCCTAATGGTCACTACTATGCATTAGATTTTACCTTCGCAGAACTGCAGCAGCTTAATTTTCATGAACGTAGTGAGCATACTAAAGCCGGCGCAAAAGGCTCCGCTAAGCAACAATATCCAGCGCGCTTTCCTCACGATAAAGGGCGCTTTAGGGTGATGTCATTAGCTGAAAGTATTGAATTGGTGCAAGGCTTAAACCATAGTTTTAAGCGCAATACCGGCATCTATGTTGAATTAAAGAATGCGCCTTGGCATCAGCAACAGAACTACGACCTACCCGCGGCAGTGATGCAAGTGCTAGGTAAGTACGGTTATACTGATCCTGTACCCGCAACTCCCATTTATTTACAAAGTTTTGACCCTGAAGTTTTGCGCCGCTTGAAGCGCGAATTTTTGACTGAGATTCCGCTGATTCAATTGATTGCTGACAATCGTTGGAACCAAAGCTCGGTCGATTACAATCTTATGCTAACGGCTGCTGGCCTAGAAACGTTGAGTTCGTACGCCGATGGTGTTGGCATATGGCTTGACCATTTGTATCAAGGGCCAGCGGTGCAAAGCACGGATGCGTTAGCACCGGCCGCCACTGCACAATCTTCAACAGCTCAGTCGTCATGGTTAGCAGCTGCCCAACGCTGGCGTTGGCGAGAAGTGGTGCCACACGCTCATCAAGCAGGTTTAAAAGTGCACGTATATACCTTGCGAGCAGATCAACTGCCATCAGGGTTTGCTTCCTATGAAGAGCTAAAAAAAGCGTTGACTGAACTGGGTGTAGACGGGATTTTTACTGACTTTCCTGATTTATAGACCTATGAAAACTTGGCTGACACAGAATATTGACCACCCTCAGGGTTAATCCGCTAATTCGGCAAAAGTCACTTGCATTCGGTAGCCGTCGTTGCTGGCCTCAGTGCTGTCACCATCATCATAGTATCCCGGCAGCACATCAATGACCGCAAAGTGGTGCGCTTGATAGAGCCCGATAGCTGCATGATTATCGGTACGTACCTCAAGACTCAGCGCACTAGCGCCGGCTTGCTGCGCTAAGTGCATGGCGTGACGGAGCAAGGCTTTGCCAAGACCCGTACCACGTGCAGCTGCCGCAGTGGCAATAGAATAAATGCGCCACTTGCGGCTGTTCTTGCGAGTTAACAACAAATAATATCCCAACAGCTGCTGGCCATCATTGTAAGCAACATAGACTCGGGCACTGGGACGCTGCACTAAGCGCCGAAAACTAGCCCGACCAATTCTGCTGTAGTCAAACACTTGGTGCTCTAGAGCAACTAAAGCTGGCACATCAGCCAACACCGCTTGGCGGATATGCCAAGCGGTAGGGTTAAATTCGACTGCAGTTGCTGCACTTGATTTATTTTTCATCTAAGCGCCGGGCAAAATCGCGCATAATAAGATGATATAACTCATCACCAAGCAGAAGATCCTCAACTCCCGAGTCGATGGACGGGTTATCGTTAATTTCTATTACTACCGGCCCTTTGTTGCTGAGTTTCATATCCACTCCATACAACCCATCCCCAATTAAGCGTGTTGCTTGCAGGGCTGTTTTGACCACATCCCGAGGTACTTGATGCACGCCTACGGTCTCAAAACCACCCGATTTAGCACGACTGGTGCTACTGGCATGGTTGTAAATTTGCCAATGATTACGTGCCATAAAGTATTTGCAAGCATAAATCGGGCGATTGTTGAGGACGCCAATGCGCCAGTCAAAATCGGTTTTGACAAATTCTTGAACCAGCAAGATGGTCGATTTTTTAAACAGTTCTAGCGCTACACGCCTAAATTCATCAGCATTTTCTGCTTTCTCGACACCAATAGAAAATGACCCATCTGGAATTTTTAACACCACCGGATAGCCCAAGCGCTCACCGATCTTCTCGTAGTCAATCGCTTGTTGGCTCAATAATAGTTCAGTGCGAGGCGTAGGTATCTCGTGCTTATCGAGCAATTCTTTTAAGAACACTTTATTGGCGCACTGCAAGATGGAGTGGGGTGCATCAATAACCACCATGCCATTAGCCTCTGCTTTCTTGGCAAAGTGATAGGTGTAATGGTTGATCCGAGTCGTTTCTCGAATAAACAAAGCATCAAACTCTAATAGCCGATTAAAGTCATTAGCAGTAATCAACTCAGCTTCAATATCGGCATCTTTTGCCGCCCGAATAAACTTTTGCAGCGCCTTTTTATCGCTGGTAGGAATAGGCTCATCAGGATCGTGCAAAATAGCTAAATCGTAGCGATATTCTTTACGTGTGCGGGCTTTGCGCCAGACGCGCTTGCTAAAGCTATCAAGTGAATTACCAAAAAAGGTCTGTTGCTGATCACTTAAATCAGCCAAGCTACCGGCATGTAACTGATTAATAAACCAACGGCCCTGATAGCTAAACTCGACCCAAATAATCGGACATGGGTAACGGTCAAATATTTGCCGCGCAAAATTATTAAGCAAGCTATGCTCGCTTTGTCCAAAGCAAATCAATACTTTAAAGGAACTGCTGCTGTCAGCTTTAGCTAAGAACTTATTGAGTTGTTTGTCAGTATTGGCCAATAGCAATTGGTAGTGAGAAAAGTTCGCTAGGTCGTTAATGGTCATCACTGAAGGTAAGACTCGCTGACCGCGTGCTTCAGCCAATAGACTAACGTAGTAACCGGTTGATAAATAGCTCAGGTCACCACATAAATTTAGAATTTGCGTGCGCGTTTTACTTGATTGTTGAAGTAAGTATTCACTAGCGGTAACAGTTGATTGGCTAGGGTAGTAGGGTTGCCAATCAGTAATATCATCAAGGATGATTAAAGCCGAGTTTTGCATGATAGCTCCAGTGCGAATTTGCTGCGCATATTTAGGCTTAATTTAGCAAAAATACAAGAGGTAAAAATGGGTATTTTTGGTAAATATTGTTTGTTTCCTTAGCTCTTAGATTTTAGTTAAGCTATTCTTGAGATTACCAATATAGCTTGGAGCTTAGATTATGTTGACGTTGTTAGCGAAATTTTTAAAGGCGCTCAACTCTGAATCGGGAGTATGGGCGCTCGCCTTCGCTTTTGTGTTAGGGATGATGATGGGGTTCACACCATTGTGGCGGGTGCATAATTTAGTGATTTTACTGATCGCTTTAATCTTTCGAGTAAACCTCACCGGTTTTATTTTAAGTTTTATCCTGTGTTCAGGCATTGCCTTTTTGCTTGATCCCCTGTTTCACCAATTTGGTTATTATTTGCTAGCTCACGAAAGCTGGCAGCCACTTTGGCAAGCCATGTATCAATCGGCCTTTTGGCGGGTCGTACAATTCCAGCACACCATTACCTTGGGTAGCTTGTTACTCAGTTTAGCTTTTGCGCCAATTTTAGCCGTGGTTAGCGCTGTAATTGTGACCCAGTACCGGCATCGTATTCAGGCTTGGTTTAATAAGTTACGCATTGTGCAACTGCTTAAAGCAAACAAGTTCTGGACCATTTACGCAAACTTGCGAGGGTAAGCTGATGACGACTAAAACAACTGCCAAACCCGTTCGTAAAAGTGCTATTCGTTGGCCTGGTTTAGCTGCTTTCGTGGTCATTTGTGCGCTGCTGGTGGCCTTTTCGTGGCTGCTGCTAGACACCATTTTACGTTGGACATTGGAACGCACGGTGGGGACTCTCAATGGCGCAGAAGTGAATATTGCTAAGGTCGAACATAGCTGGTCACCGCTCGGCCTAACAATAACTGGGATTGAAGTGACGGATCCTGGTCAGCCAGAGTTCAACCGTCTGCAAATTGGCCAAATCAGTGGCAATTTGAATGTCGAGCAATTGCTGTTGGGGCGGTTTCATTTTGAAGAAGTGGTGAGCAGTGGTATTCGGGTTCATCAACAACGAGCTAGTGCTGGTGAAGTTTACCAAGCACCAAGTAAAGATGAGCTGTCTACGTGGGCGAAACAAGGCTTAGACTCGCTTAATGTGAAATTGCCAGACGTTGACGAGATAGTGGCGCGGGTCGATTTACAGACACCGGCTGCGATTGCTGCAGCCAAGACAAACTTCGCTGAGCAAAAAGAGCGAGTCAAACAGGCGCAAGCTAATATTCCCAGCGAAGAAGACTTAAAGTCTTACCAAGCAGAACTAAAAGCACTTACAGATACCAAGGTCGAGACGCCCCAGCAATTACAACAATTGCGAGATAAATTAAAGGCGTTACAAGCTAAGTTTAAGGCCGATCGTGAGCGCTTGGTAGAGTTCAAAGCGGTAGTTGAGCAATCGGTAGAGGTGTTAAAAGCCGATGTTGAGCGCGTTAAAGATGCACCGGAACAAGATTTAGCGCGGGTTGAGCAACTGATTCAGCTCAATAGTGAAGGGTTGAATGAAATTACCGCAGTGTTATTTGGTGAACAAATGCGTCAGTGGAGCCAATATATTTTATTAGCTTACGAACAGTTGGCGCCGATGTTAGCCAAATCAGCAAATGAAGAATTGGTTAAACCACAACGCGGTGAGGGAATTTGGTTTGAGTTTACGGATAAGTCAGAGCCACCAAGCTTTTTAATCAAAAAAGCTATCACCGAATTTGTCTGGAATGACACCCTACTCGACGTGAATTGGAGCAATATCACGCATCAACATGAACAATTGGGACAGCCTACCACCTTTATTGCTCGAGCTGATAACTCGGCCTTGTGGCAAGCACTTAATCTTAATGGTGAAATGGCCTTTACCGTGGATGGATTAGATGCCAAACAACAATGGCAAGTGCAAGGGATTCAACTGCAGCAATTGGCGCTGAGCGAGCGTAGTGAATTTGTCGCTTCTATTGCATCAGCGTTGCTTGATAGCGAGGGCTCTATTGGCTTGCGTAATAATCAGTTTGATGGGGGCGGGGTCGTTAAGTTAACCCAACTTGAGGTGCTCGCTGAAGCTGATAATCGCTGGACCCAAGTGGTTGCTGACGCACTGAAGACTTTACAACGGCTGGATATTCGTGCGGATATCAGTGGTGAATTATTGCAGCCGTCGTTTAATTTAAGCTCAGATTTAGATCGTCAGTTAGGCGATGCGCTCAAGAGCTCAGTTATGGCCGCTGGTAGAACCCAATTGGCTGAGTTTAGTGGAAGCTTGCAGCAGCAAAGTGATGGATTTTTAGGTGAGAATCAGGCGGATCTAGAGCAATTAATAGGCCTGCTTGGTGATGCCGAGCAACGTGACCAGCAACTGCAAGAGATGCTACAGGCCAAAGTGGAAGACAAGCTCAAAGATTCGGTCAAGGATAAGCTAAAGGGCCTGTTTGGAGGCTAATGCCTAACTAAGCCAGAAGTTAGTGACAATAAAAAGCCAGCTTGCCTGATGAGCTCGCTGGCTTTTTTATTGCGCATCTACTCTTTAGTTGCTAGTTGCGGTTGGAGAATTAATAAACTCAGCGAGCAGGTCTGCTTTACTGCTAATACTGTAAATACCATCTAAGTGTCCCCAAATACCTTCGATTTCAGCATACTGAGGATCTTTGCCTTGCGCTTGTAACAATTTAACGCTCTGCTGCGCCATATACGGCTGTAATAGCAAATCATTTTTGGCCGGTAAGAATAAGGTTTTAGCTTTGATTTTGGCCAGCCCAGTTGCCAAATCTTGTTCGTGCCCAGCTACAAACAATTGGTTAGCTCGTACAAGATAGAGAATATGGTTAGCATCGGCTAAGGGTGCTTGCCCAGCTGCAGCATTAAATAGAAAATCTAAGGCCGGTAAACTGTTGGTTACGCTGGCTAGACCTGCCTCAGGTAACACCGGCTGTTGTGGTGCTCGCATGTTCATACTTAGTGGATGCATGGCTTGCTGAGTGATCATAGCTAAGGTACTGGTGAGCCCTACTAGGGGTTTCTCGCCTTCATAATAGTCGCCTTGGTTCCAGTTTGGGTCCGCTTTGATCGGACGCGCCCAATGTTCAAGGGCTGTTATGGTCCAAGCATCCATAGCTCCGGTACCAATCACCGAAACCATACGTTCAACCATATCTGGATAGGCAGCTGCCCACTCAATCGCCTGCAAAGAGCCCATCGAGGCACCAATTACTGCGTGCAGCGAGGTTACTCCGAGGCTCTCTAATAACGCATGTTGTACATTAACAAAATCACGAATGGTGACCACCGGAAAATCTAAACCATAGGGCTTACCGGTAGCAGGGTTAAGCGAGGCTGGGCCGGTAGTAATCACATGGGGCAAGCCCGGAAAAGCATTGGCTAAAGTATCTGAGCTAACCACATAATACTTATTGGTATCAATGGCTTTGCCTGGGCCTATGATAGCGTCCCAATAACCCGGTAGGGGGTCTTCAGGAGTGTATTTGCCGGCGGCATGACTGTTACCTGAAAAAAAGTGGGTAATAAGAATCACATTGTCTTTGGCTGCATTGAGTTCGCCGTATGCTTCCCAGCCTACGGTTACTTCAGGAATCACCTCACCACTTACTGTAGCAAAATTGCGAGTAGTAAAGCTTTTCTTTTCAACCAGTAATGGCTCCGCAGCATCGGCGTTTGGGCTAACAGCGAGTAGCGCAACGGTTAGTAGCAAACCAACTACCGCAGTTAGGGGGGAACTTACACGTATACTTGCATTCATCATGAAGATTGCTCCATTAAGTAATATTGATACTGTCTGCGTAGCTCATTTTTAACGAGCTTGCCGGTACCGGTATGGGGTAGCTCTGTAACAATCAGAATATCATCAGGCAGCCACCACTTGGCAATGCGGTCTTGTAAGAATTGGTAAATGTCTTGCTTGTTCAACTCAGTATTGGCTTTGGGGACCACCAGCAATAACGGCCGTTCATCCCATTTCGGATGCTTGACGCCGATCACACAGCTTTCGTTGACGGCGGGATGTTGGCTGCAAATGTTTTCAATTTCTAATGAACTGATCCACTCACCGCCACTTTTGATCACATCTTTTTTGCGATCCACTACCTTCATGTAGCCCTGCGGATTTATTACGGCGATATCGCCGGTAGCTAACCAGCCATCAACAAACACCTCAGGGTCTTCGCGTTGGTAGTAGCTAGCAGCAATCCAGGGGCCACGCACCCGTAACTCACCGCTACTTTCGCCGTCGTGAGGTAATGGCTTGCCGTCGGCATCGACGATGATCATATCAACCCCAAAACAGGCTCTACCAGCAGTGGTCTGAATGGCATAACGTTGCTCTTTGGGTAATGCCATAAGCTCCGGCTCTGGTGGTGCCGAACAAGCTAATGGACCCGTTTCAGTCATTCCCCAAATAGGTTGCCAGTAAATGTTATACCGCTCTGCGAAGGTTTTTACTAAGCCCAAGGGTGATGCAGCACCACCAACACAAACTCGCTGCAGTGATGGTACCGAGGCTTGCTGCTCGGCAAGGTAATTATGCAAGGTTAACCAAATAGTAGGCACCCCGAGACCAAGCGTAACCTGTTGCTCAGAAATAAGCTCATACATGGCTTCGCCGCTCATGCCAGCGCCAGGGAGGACTAATTTACAGCCGGCTAGCGGAGCTGCGTAGGGCGCACCCCAAGCCCCAGCATGATACATGGCTACCATCGGCATCAGTACGCTGTCACTTCGCAAGTCTAGCAGTTCATGGCTGACGGTAGCTTGGGCATGCAGCACCATAGCGCGATGAGAATTAAGCACGCCTTTGGGATTGCCTGTGGTGCCTGAGGTGTAACACAACAAAGCAGCACTATCTTCATGCAGCGCTGGCCAATCAAACTGGTTGGGTTGCGGTTGGATCAGTTGCTCGTAGTTGAGGACCTGTTGCGGTACTTTGGTGAGCGCAGGCTGGTGGGCGCTATCGGCTAATACGATAATCCCTTTGATACTACTAAGCTGGCTGGCTATCTCAGTGACTAAATCGATAAAGCTCAAATCAACAAACAACCAAGTATCTTTAGCATCATTGATAATCCAGCTGATTTGTTCAGCAAACAGGCGTGGGTTAACAGTATGCAAGACGGCACCGATACCACTAACACCATAATAGAGTTCGACATGCCGATAAGTATTCCATGCGAGGCTGGCAATGTTATCGCCTGGCTGCACACCTAATTCGGTTAAAGCATGAGCCAACTGACAACTACGCTGATAACAGTCGACATAAGTGTAGCTATGAATATCTCCTTCTAATCGGCGCGATACAATCTTTTGCTGTGGATGACGCCGACAGGCGTGCCGGAGTAGATCGATAATAAGCAACTGGCTGCGTTGCATGGCAGCTGGGTGTTGCGGGGTTGCGTGAGTTGTTGTTTCAAACATAGTTATTCCTGCTTATCCTACCACCAAATGAATAAACCAATAGCCACCGCTAGCCCCATCAACGGCACCGCCACAGTGACGGCGGCAACCGGCCAATAGGCAGCTTGATGAGTTTCTTTACAGATACCGCGAATGGTCGTGACCACGTAACCGTTGTGTGGCAAAGAGTCGAGTGCGCCAGAAGAAATCGCAACAATCCGGTGGAGTTGATCCGGATTAACGCCAGCGTCGATGTAGTGCGGGCCTAGTACCGGTAACGCAATAACTTGGCCACCAGAGGCAGAGCCTGTTAAGCCAGCGATAACACTGACAGCTACCGCGGCACCCACCAGTTCGTTGCCGGGTAAGTTGGTCATGATGGCAACTGCTTGGTCAAAAGCTGGGGTGATTTTTGCAATGCTACCAAAGCCCACCACAGCTGCCGTGTTACCGATAGCTACCAGAGCGCCGGTTGAAGCTTCACTGATAGCATTGGAAAGGTTCTGAAAGAATTTACGATTGATGATAGCAATGCTTAAGACGCCACCGGTAAGGGCGATGATTAACGCATTTTGTTTAAGCTCATCATGAAAAATAAAGCTTAACGTCAATACCACAATTAAGGGCACTAAACCGCTCAGCGGTGATGGTAATTCACGCTCTTGTTGCTGTGGGTCATCAGCGCGGCTATGAAAGGTTTCACCATTAGCAACGGCTTTGTTGATCAGGCGATTGAGCCACCAATAACCAAAGCTTGCCATCAACACGGCTACTAATAAGCTCACTTCCCAAGCGGCATAGGGAGAGGTGCCAAGGTATTGAATCGGGATCCAGTTTTGAATTTCTGGTGAGCCTGCTGAGGTCATGGTGAAAGTAACCGAGCCAAAAGCTAATGCGGCGGGAATAAATCGGCGCGGCAGATTGGCATCTTTAAACAGTGATAGAGCCATCGGATAAACCGAAAAGGCAACCACGAACACACTCACACCACCGTAAGTTAAAATAGCACAAGCCAGCACCACTGCCAGCATAGCTTGCTTGCGCCCGAGTTTGGTGATGATCCATTTGGCCACACTATCGGCGGCGCCGGTATCTTCCATGAACTTACCGAACATTGAGCCCAATAAAAACATAAAGAACCAAGCAGCGACAAAACTAGCGAAACCACTCATATAGGCACTAACAAAGTTTACCTCGCCTTGAAACAATGGCACATTGCTGCACAAGGCCACGACCACCGCGCACAAAGGTGCGCTGATAAATAAATTCATTCCCCGCAGGGTGAGAATAATAAGCAGAGCGAGCCCGCCTACTAAACCGATCATGCTTAACATGCAGTTACCTCGTTATCGAGTGAGCTATCAGGAAGGCCATGACCTGATGGACTTTGCACTTATGTGGCTGATGATGCGATATTGCCTTACTAAATAACATAGTACTAACGTACAGAATACAAAGCTCAAACTTTAAGCTAGTTTAATCAGGCCATGACCTAACAATGCATACAAGCATCAGGTTGTAGCCAGCTTTCGCTCAACGGAGCCAGCAGCTACCACCGGGTAAATAAAATAACAATCTATCAATACAGCAACATAGACAACCGGGAGATCGACATCATGAGTCAACCCAAGTTTCGCCGCTCATTAGTAGCAGTCGCCATTACATCGGTGATGATGATGCCAGCTATGGCACAGCAAGCCGATACCGCTGCTAGTGACGAGTTTAAAGGTTTAGAACGTATAGAAGTAACCGCACGTCGCAAGACAGAGAACCTGCAAGAGGTGCCCGTTTCAGTAAGTTCATTTAGTGCGAACGACTTAGAAGAGGTTGGTGTCGAGGATATTACCGAGCTCCAACAACGAGTTCCGAACGCCACCATACAGGTAAGCCGTGGTACTAACTCTACTCTAACTGCTTACATTCGTGGGGTGGGTCAGCAAGATCCGTTGTGGGGATTTGAGCCTGGTGTTGGCGTCTACATCGACGATGTTTATGTTGCGCGTCCACAAGGTGCGGTGTTAGAAGTATTCGATCTTGAGCGTATTGAAGTATTGCGCGGTCCCCAAGGCACTTTGTACGGTAAAAACACCATCGGTGGTGCGGTGAAATATGTCACTAAAGAGTTGACTGGCTACAACGAGCTCAGCGTGCAGGGTACTGTGGGTAGCTTCAATCAACGTGACTTAAAACTATCCGGACAAACCGCCCTAAGCGATAATTTCTTTGTTGGTGGCGCACTAGCTTCGTTGCAGCGCGATGGTTTTGGTGAATTCCGCAATACTGGTGAAGAAAACTATAACAAAGACTTAATGACGGGGCGTTTGAGTGCGAAGTGGCTAGCCACCGAAGATTTGAGTGTGAAGTTTTCTTATGACAAAACCAAAGATGAATCAAATTCTAAAGGCGGCCATCGCCTAGTGACGAGTTTAGTGACCGGGCAAACTCCTTACGATAACGTGTATGATTCAAATACCGCTATGCCTACGGATAACTTGGTTGAAACTGAAGGTTACTCGATGGTTGTTGATTGGGATATCAATGCCAATTGGGGCTTTAAATCAGTGACAGCCCGCCGTGAAGGCTACACTAATACCAATATTGACTTTAACTCTACCGGCGAGCCGATTTTCATGGTGCCTGCCATTTATGAAGATGACCAAACCACGCAAGAGTTTCAGTTAAACTACAGTAACAATGATAATTTTGACTTTGTGGGTGGAGTTTATTTCTACGATGGCGAAGCCTGTGGTGTGTTTGGTACCGTACTCCCCATGTACCTAGCCGCGTTGGGTGGGGTTACCATCGATAACGGCGGTTGCGTACAGACTGATAGTGTGGCGCTTTTTGGTCAAGGTAACTATCGCTTTACCGACCAGTTGACTCTGACCTTGGGTGGCCGTTATACCAAAGATGAGAAAGAAGCTGATGTATCACGGATCACCTACCTAGGTGTGCACTACATTAACCGAGATGACCAAAATATCGGCACACCTTTTGCCGTTAACTCAGACTTTACCACTAAAGCTGACTGGAGCCGTTTTTCACCGCACGTAGCGCTTAATTATAAGCTTAACGACGATATGATGGTGTACGGTAGCTACAGTAATGGCTTTAAGTCTGGTGGTGTTGACATGCGTGCTGACCAATCGCTAAACCCAACCATTTCTGAGCCTTATGATCCAGAAATCGTAGATACCTTTGAAGTAGGTATGAAATCTGAGTTAATGGATGGCATGATGCGCTTGAATGCCTCCGTGTTCTATTCAGATTACCAAGATATGCAAGTGACAGTGCAGCGCGTGGTGCCATCAGGGGTATCTTCGCAAGTGCTTAATGCTGGTCAAGCAACGGTGCAAGGTTTTGAAGTGGAGAGTGTGATTGCGCTTTCTGACACCTTCAATATCACTGCTATGTTGGGTCATATCGACGCTGAATTTGATTCAGTCGTCTATACCGAGCCAGCCACGGGTGATACCACCGATGTTACCAATGCTTGGTCATTTGCCAATACGCCTGAATGGACCGGTAGCTTAGGTTTCAACAAGACCTTTGATACGGAAGTGGGCCAGATCGTGTGGTCAGCTAACTATTCTTATCGTGGCAAAACCCAAATGTTTGAAGCGCCATCAATGTTAGACCAAGGCAGTTACAGCTTAGTTAACACCAGCCTAGTTTGGTATCAGAACGGTGGTAACTGGCATGTGGGGCTACACGGTAAGAACCTAACCGATGAAGAATATCGTGTTGGTGGTTACAACTTTGGGCCAACCTTTGGCGATGATGCGATTGTTGCCTATTACGGCGACCCAAGAACAGTCTCCCTGACTGTGGGATACAAATTCTAATCCCACTTGGCGGTTATCAGTAGATAATTACTGGTAACCGCTGACTTTTTTAGCAGGACGCGCTAGCATGGGTGATTCTCTTTTGGTAACTGATAACTTAGCTATGGCTCGCGCAATTATTGCTGATGATCACCCTTTGTTTCGTGCGGCGTTAACTCAAGCCCTGCGTGATACCCTCTCAGATCCTATTTTAGAAGCCGCAAATTTTCAGCAACTACTGGAGTTGCTGGCAAAAAACTCACAAATTGAATTGGTATTACTCGATTTAACCATGCCTGGTAACCGTGGTTTAACGGGGTTGGTGTCGTTGCGACATCGTTATCCAGAAGTGCTGGTGGTCGTGGTTTCAGCCAACGAGCAGGTTACCGTGATGCGCCAAGCGATGAATTATGGTGCTAGCGCTTATATCCCCAAATCCTTACCTTTAGTTGAATTACAGCAGGCTGTGCAAGTGGTGCTTGCCGGTGAAACCTGGTTACCAGAACACTTATTAGCTGCTGTGAGTGCTGATGAAACTGATGCCAGTGCTGATTTTGCGCAGCGCCTCGAGCAGCTCACTCCACATCAATACCGGGTGCTAGAATGTTTGGCAGACGGCATGTTGAACAAGCAAATCGCTTATGAACTGAATGTGCAAGAAACGACAATAAAGCAGCATGTTTCAGCCATTTTGCGTAAGCTTAATGTGATTAACCGTACCCAGGCTGGGGTCGTCTTTAAACAAATGCTTTATTCACCTGATGAACAGGAGCATTAAGGTAGCAGGCGCTTAATCAGGCGTTTTAGAGCTGCAATCTTGGTTGGTTTACTAATAAAAAAAGCCTGTTCTGCGAAAACTTGTTCACGTAACACGTCATCTGGGTCGGCTGAGTTGATAATTGCCGGCAGGCTAGCATCTCGATAATGCCCTCGTAACCACACCAGTACATCGATTCCGGTATCGCCTTGGTCTAAATGGTAATCAAAAATAACTAAGTCGGGTGCTGTCTGGTTAAGTGGTAGCTCACTACGTTTACTCGCCGCTAAGACAGTAGCCCCCCAACTGCTGAGTAATTGCTGCATCGCGCTTAACACTTGAGGTTCGTTATCAACTAACCAAATATTACGTCCGCGTAAAAATTGTTCGTTTAACGAGGCCGGAGTTGCGACTGGATGAATGTTAGCTGGCTGCCAACTTTCTAATGCTAAAGCTAAGCTAAAACACGTGCCTTGCCCCTCGCGCGAGTATAACTGTAACGGGATCTGCAAAAGTCGACACATCCGCTCAACAATCGCTAAACCTAAGCCAATGCCTGGATTATCGCCGGTTTGGTTGCCTTGATGAAACTCTCGAAAAATATCTGCCTGTTGGTCAACAGGAATACCACGACCAGTATCAATTACTTGAATATTGATCTGTGTCCCAGCGCGCTTAATACCCACTAACACCTTTCCCTGATCGGTGTACCGAACCGCGTTTGAGAGTAAATTTTGGAGAATTCGGCTCAGCATTTTACGATCGCTTACCACTACCGCAGAGCTTGGTACGTAACGAACTTCTAATTGTTTGTCGGCAGCAATCACCCGCTGATTATCAATCAGAGGTTGAATGATATCGTGTAATACGACGCGCTGCTTGCTGACCGGCAGGTTACCAGCTTCTAGGCGGGTCATTTCTAACAGCATGGTGAGTAATTCTTCTGCGTTACGCAACGATTGCTGTAGCTGTTGAGCCAACTGAGCCAGCTCAGTTGGAACCCGCTGCGACAACATATCGGCGAATAGGGTGGCCGCATTAAAAGGTTGCATCAGATCATGGCTTACGGCCGTAAAAAACCTTGTCTTACTCTGGTGAGCTCGCTCTTCAGCTTGCTTTGCTTGTAACAGCTCAGCAGTACGCTCGTTGACACGCTGCTCTAATTCTTGGTTAGCTAGTTGCAGGGCGCGCTGTGCAGCAACGAGTTCGGTGATATCGGTATAAGTGGTAACAAAACCACCACCGGGCATGGGCGCACCCTGTAATTCAATCACTTGGTCTCCCTGTTCACGCTGGTAGCGATAGGCACTTCCTTGTCTCAAGTAATTCAGGCGTTTTTCTACTTCGTTAGCGATGGCTTGTTCATCTGCAACATTTATCAAGCCTCGTTCGGCGTTGTAGCGCAACAAATCAGCTACTGGCATTCCTGCTTGTAATAACCCCGGTGGGTATTTAAAGACTTCTAAATAACGTCGGTTCCAGGCAACGAGACGCAATTCTTGATCGATAACACTGATCCCTTGCGGAATGTTTTCTACCGAGGCCTGCAATAGTTCACGATTAAATTTATACAGCTGCGAGGCTTGGGTCGCCCAGGTTACCACTTGCGCAATTGGAACGCCCGGTTGTTGTGTTACTGCATCTAACAAAATGCGGCTAGCCGCGCTACCAATAACGGCCGATAGCTCACGTTCAATACGTGCTAATAACGCGCCAGGGACGAGTTCATCAGCAGCAGCCAAGCTTAGATCTTGTTGTAAACGCTCGCTCAAGCGTTCCAGCTCTAGGGCATCAAAAAACCGTGCCAACAGTTGCCGCATTCGACCCCAAGTAATGGGTTGGTGTTGGTATAACTCAGGATGACCGCCAGTAGGGTCGGTAAACTGACGACGTTGTTGGTGCTCAATCGTTGATGCTTTGAAAAGCCACGAGGCCACAACGTAGAGGAGCAAGTTACAGGCTAAACTTAAAAATACGCCATAACTTAGATCACTGTCGCTGAGACTACGGTCACTTTGAATCGAAGGTAATAACAGGGCAAAAGCCCAAACCAGTGTACCTGCCAAAATACCAGCGCCGGCACCGATCCGGTTGCCCCGCTGCCAGAGCATCCCACCTAATAAAGCTGGCGCTAATTGAGCCAGTAAGGCGAGCGATAATAAACCGGCGTTAACTAAGGGCAGATTAGCTTCGGTAAGCTTATGAAATCCATAGGCTAAACTAATAATCACAATGATGGTACTGCGACGAATACGTAACACCCGCGCTGGGGTAAAGCTAAAGTTACGCAAGCGTTGATGAGAAGCCTTCAGCCACAAAGGCATCACCACATCGTTAGACATCATGATACTCAGCGCCAACGTGGCAATAATCACCATGCTGGTTGCTGAGGCTAGGCCACCAATAAAAGCTACCATAGTTATCAAAGGTTGTTCTGCTTGTAATAACAAGCTAATCATAAAGGTATCACTGCGACTCGCTTCTGGCACTAATAAAAGCCCCGCTAGAGCCACCGGTAGAATAAAAAGATTAATTGCGAATAAATACAGCGGAAAAGCCCAGCGAGCGGTGCGAAGTTCTTCTGGGTCGGTATTTTCGATGTAGCTGACATGAAATTGTCGGGGTAAACAAAACATCGAGATCGCACCCAACAACACATGGGTAACGTAAACGAAGCCGCCTTCGGGTTGACCTTGCAGAATAGGTTGAATGACCGGGCTTTGCGCTGCCTGCATGACGATGTCGCTAACCCCATCAAACATCACATAGCTAACGTAGGCACCCACTCCCATAAAAGCTAACAGCTTAACCACAGATTCAAACGCCACGGCATCCATGAGCCCCGAATGTTGCTCAGCTAAGCTCATGCGCCGAGTGCCAAATAAAATAGCAAAGATCATCATGGCCAATGCAACTAACGCGGCGACATCGCCAAACCATGGGATCGGCCTTTCTGCCAGACCTGTTACAGCGGCAAAGCTACCAGTAACGGCGCGTAATTGCAGCGCAATATAGGGCACAATTCCGATCAATGCGATGCTGGCAACAGTAACTGCCAGCCACGATGACTTGCCGTATCTATGACTGATAACATCGGCAATAGAGGTTAAATTTTGTTGTTTACAGGCATGTAATAAACGCAATTGAAGGCGGTGTGCAAACAAGAACACCAGCATGGCACCGACGTAGGTTGGCGCCATGGCCCAACCAAAATAAGCCGACTGCGTAATGGTGCCGTAAAACGCCCAGGTCGTGCAGTGGATGCCCTGTGCTAAAGCGTAGCGATAAGGTTTAATTTGGTTGGGCGGTTTACGCTCGCCACGGTAGGCAATGCTATATAACACAGCAATATAGGTTATGGCGATTAAGATAGCGACGCTGGTGCTAAGCATGGCTAGCGATGCCCATCATGGTGCTCATGAAACACAACCAACGACCAATGCCAGCGGATGGCGCCTAAGCGTAAGAGTAAAGTGGTGAGCAAGCCCAACACAATCGCAATGCTTTGTGAATAATTAGCCACCAGCACAAAGATTGAACCACCGGCTAAACAGGTGAATGCATAAAGTTCACCTTTTAAAAGCATCGGGACATCGCGGGCAAGGACATCACGTAGCATGCCACCAAAGCACGCACTTACGGTACCCATAATAATGCATATTAAGGGATCAAAGCCGGCTTGCATGGCCTTTTGTGCGCCCATCACGGTAAAAAACGCCAACCCCACCGCATCCGCAATCAGTAAGGTCTTTTGATGAATGTAATCACGAAAACGTAACCACAGAATAGTTAATAATGCGGCCGTTAGAATCGTGTAGAGATAATAGGTATCGTAAACCCAGAACACGGGTAGATCTAAAATCAAATCGCGCGTGGTGCCGCCGCCGATAGCAGTTACGGCAGCCAAAACAATAACGCCAAAGCCATCCATGTTTTTACGAAAGGCCAATAAGGTTCCAGATACTGCGAAAACAGCAATACCCATGTGGTCTACCCAGTAGAATAATATGTTGATATCCATTGCTTTAGCGCATAGTAATTGATTAATGAACGAATCTTAGCGATAGAGTGTACGCCAATTTACTCCCTATTTAAGCAGAAATTCGTTAGAATGCCTGCCATTCGTTAAAAATTGCCGAGTAGGGCTTGTTTGCTATACATTTAGCCCCATCTCTAATCAGATTCACTACAACTATAAACAAAGAGGGTTTTATGGATTTCTTGATTCCTACTGCTTATGCACAAGATGGCGCAGCTCCACAAGGTGGCGGCATGGAACTTATCTTCATGTTGGTCATGTTTGGTTTAATCTTCTATTTCATGATCTACCGCCCACAAGCAAAACGCGTCAAACAGCATAAAGAACTTATTAGCAGCATCAGTAAAGGTGATGAAGTACTGATGAATGGTGGTTTTGTTGGCCGTATCAGCAAAATTTCTGACGACAAAGATTTTATGGTGATTAGTGTTGCCGAAGGTATGGAAGTCACCGTACAGAAATCTGCTGTCACAGCTGTGTTGCCAAAAGGTACGATGAAATCTCTGTAAACAGAGATTAAGGATACAACGTGTTAAATAAGTTTCCGCTCTGGAAAAACCTGCTGGTTGTTGTCATTTTGGCGATAGCCGCAGTGTACGCATTGCCAAACTTGTATGGTGAAGATTATGCCGTACAAATTTCAGCAAGCCGTAATGCCACGGTTGATATGAGCACGCTAAAAGAAGTCGAAGAGACGCTAGCTGAACAAGCTATTAGCCCCAAAGGGGTGGTGCTTGAAGATAGCCAGATTTTAGTACGCTTAAATTCAGACCAAGAACAGTTACAAGCTCGTGATGCTCTACTGAGAGCGTTAGGCACGGATTATATTGTTGCCTTGAACCTAGCGCCGGCGACTCCTGATTGGCTAGAAAGCCTAGGAGCTTCGCCAATGAAGTTAGGTTTGGATTTGCGTGGTGGGGTGCATTTCTTGATGGAAGTAGACATGCAAGAGGCCATGCGCAAAATTCAAGATCAACAACGTGATACCGTACGGAGCGAGCTGCGCGAAGAGCGGATTCGTTATAGCAGTGTAGTGCGTGATGGTAATGATGTCGTCGTTACCTTACGTACTGCCGATGATTATGCGGCAGCGGAACGCTTTATCAACAATCGTTACCCTGGCTATACGGTACTTGATAACGAAGCGACGCAAGAGCTGCGCTTACGGATGACCGAAGCGAAATTGAAAGAAACGCAAGATTACGCGATTTCACAAAACGTAACGATTTTACGTAACCGGGTTAATGAACTTGGGGTAGCTGAACCGCTTGTACAACGTCAAGGCGCTGAACGGATTGTGGTGCAATTACCCGGGGTGCAAGATACGGCTCGTGCCAAAGAAATCTTGGGTGCTACGGCCACTCTAGAGTTCCGGTTTGTTGACGATGAAAACAGCATCCGTGATGCTGAAATGGGTCGTGTACCTTTTGGTAGCGAGCTATTCAGTAATCGTAACGGAGGTAACGCCTTATTAAAACAAGACGTGATCCTTACCGGTGATCATATTATTAATGCCACCTCAGGCTTTGATGAGAACCAGCGTCCGCAAGTGAGCATTTCGCTTGATGGCCCGGGGGGTGACAAGATGTCATTAGCCACCCGCGATAACATTGGTAAACCAATGGCCACTCTGTTTATTGAGTTTAAAGCTACGGGCGAACGCGATGAAAACGGCCGTGCTAAGCTTGAGCGGTATGAAGAAGTTATCAACATTGCGACCATTCAAGCGCGTCTAGGTAGTAATTTCCGCATTACCGGTATTAGTTCGCAACAAGAAGCGCAAAACCTAGCCTTGCTATTACGCGCAGGGGCGTTGATTGCACCTATTCAAATCGTAGAAGAACGCACCTTGGGCCCAAGTTTGGGTAAAGAAAATATTGCTTTAGGTACTCAAGCTATCGTTTGGGGCTTCCTCTTGGTGGTGTTGTTTATGGTGATCTACTACAAGAAATTCGGCATGGTCGCAAACTTAGCCCTGACCGCAAACTTGGTGTTGATCATTGGGGTTATGTCGATGATCCCAGGCGCTACCTTAACCTTGCCAGGTATGGCCGGTATTGTCTTGACGGTAGGTATGGCGGTAGATGCTAACGTGCTGATCTTCGAGCGAATTCGAGAAGAAATCAAAGACAAACGAAGTCCGCAGCAAGCAATCCATCATGGTTACGATAGTGCGTTCTCGACTATTCTAGACGCTAACATTACCACCTTGATTGTCGCGATTATTTTATTCGCGGTAGGTACAGGACCAGTTAAAGGCTTTGCGATTACGCTAGCTATCGGGATCATTACCTCGATGTTTACTGCGATTGTAGGAACCCGTGCTGTGATTAATGCAGTTTGGGGTGGCAAACGAATTGATAAGTTGTCGGTGTAAATTGTCGATGCAACAAGGTCGGCAATAGGAGGCCACACGAATGCATGAATTAATAAAAACTCATAAAACCATACCCTTTATGCGGTATCGTAAACTCAGCTGGTTATTTAGCGGATTGCTGCTGCTGGCGTCGATTTTCTCACTCAGCACCAACTCGCTGAACTGGGGATTGGATTTTACCGGTGGTACCGTAATCGAAGTAGGTTACGACCAACCTGCTGATTTGTCTTCGATTCGACAAACACTGGATGCCAATGGTTTTGGCGGCGCAGTGGTACAGAACTTTGGCACCCAGCAAGATGTGTTGATTCGGATTGAGCCGCAAGAAGGTGTAAAGGCTCAAGAATTAGGTAGCCAAATACTTAATTTATTGCAAGCCGAGAGCTCGGGTTCGGTAGATATGCGCCGAATTGAATTCGTGGGTCCAAACGTAGGTGATGAGCTTACTGAACAGGGCGGCTTAGCTATGTTAGCGGCCCTACTCTGTATTCTTGTCTATATTGCGTTGCGCTTTGAGTGGCGCTTAGCTTTGGGCGCTGTCGGCGCATTGGCTCACGATGTGATCCTAACCTTAGGATTATTTTCGGTACTTGGATTAGAATTTGATTTAACGGTACTGGCAGCGTTGCTAGCGGTTATCGGTTACTCCATTAACGACACCGTGGTGGTCTGTGACCGGATTAGAGAAAACTTTCGTAAATACCGTAATAGCACTTCAGAAGAAACCATTGATGGTGCCTTAACGGATACCATGAGCCGTACTGTGGTGACCTCGTTAACGACCATTTTAGTGCTGTTAGCCTTGTTCTTTATGGGGGGACAACTGATTCATGGCTTTGCTACTGCATTGCTGTTTGGGGTTGTTATTGGTACTTATTCATCGATTTACATTGCCAGCTCGTTAGCATTAGCGTTGGGCGTAAGTCGTGAAGATTTGATGCCACCAGAAATCGAGAAAGAAGGTGAAGACCTCGAGCCAATGCCTTAGAGCATTGGCTTTACCCTAGTTGCTGAACGGATAGCAGAAAGCTAAGGAGCTATTTATGCTGGTTGTATTATCGCCCGCTAAAAACCTAGATTATGACAGCGTCTTACCAACGACTGAGCACAGTCAGCCACGCATGCTTGAACGTGCGCAAGAGTTGGTGGATCGTTGCCAAGCACTGTCACCGCAGCAACTGAGTGAGTTAATGAAAATTAGCGATAAATTAGCGGGCTTGAATGCTGCGCGGTTTGCCGAGTGGCACACACCGTTTAACAGCAGTAATGCACGGCCAGCAATTTATGCGTTTGACGGTGATGTGTACACCGGTTTAGCTGCAGAAAAACTTGATGCTGAGGCAATTACATACGCTCAGGAACATTTACGTATCTTGTCTGGTCTATATGGAGTATTGCGGCCGTTAGATTTAATGCAACCCTATCGTTTAGAGATGGGGACCAAGTTAGACACGGCCCGGGGTAAGAGTCTTTATGAGTTTTGGGGGGATGAAATTACCGACCAACTCAACGAAGATTTAGCGGCGGCAGGCGATGACGTCTTAATCAACTTAGCTTCGCAAGAATACTTTGGTAGTGTCCAGCCTAAGCGCTTGCACGCTCAGGTGATTACCCCAGTATTTAAAGATGAGAAAAACGGCACCTATAAAGTGATTAGTTTTTGGGCGAAGAAAGCACGCGGTATGATGGCGCGATATATTGTGAGTAAGCGTCCGCAATCAGTTGCTGAGCTAAAGCAGTTCAATGAGGCGGGTTACCGTTTTAATGCCGATCAATCTAGCGCTACCGAACTGGTATTTTGCCGCGCCGAGCGTGATCAACTATAACCTGACCATGTTAAAGCCAAATAGGGAAAGTAAATGACAGACACAAACCAACCACCTCAAGATCACAAAGGCAAAATTATTGTCGGTTTGATTATTGCGCTCGTGGTAGCGCTTGTTGTTGTCTTTTGGTTGGTTCGCGATGCTGATCAGCAGACCGTGGTTGCGCCACCGGTGCAACCCCAACCTGTGGTTACCGAGCCGGAAGTAATCACCCCAGTTGAGCCAGAAGTGGAGCCAGAACTCATTCCTGAGCCCAGTGACACGGTAGAATTAGAGCCTGAGCCAGAAACGCCGCCAGCACCGCCTTTACCAGCCTTGGCCGACAGCACAGCTCCGGTAGTTGCTGAATTGTCAGAAGCGGGTATTGATGTAGCACCACTAAAATCACCACAACTGATTCGTGATGCTGTGGTGTTTATTGATAACTTGCGTAATGGCGTAGTGATTCGTGATAAAGCAGTGATTGAAGGCCCGACAGCCCAGTTCAAAGTGCTAGAACAGAATGGCAAATTGTATATCGACCCTCGTAGTTATGATCGTTACAACACTCTGGTAGATTGGTTTGTAAGTTTAGACGGTGTGGTACTGACGAATATGATGGAGACCTATGAGCCACTGATTCAAGAGGCGTTGGATGAAATTGGTTACCCCGATCAATACCCACAACAAGTATTGTTAGATGCGATTGATACGTTGCTCGCAACTCCGTCGGTAGGCACTGTGATTGAATTGAATGATGACTCTGTGATGTACCGTTATGCGGACCCAACGCTTGAGGCCCTGCCTGATGCACAAAAACAGATGCTGCGCATGGGGCCTGATAATATCCGTCGGGTTAAGCTCAAGTTAGAGAGCTTACGCACGGCGTTGTTAGCGAAGGATTAAGGCAAAGGCCTTGGCATGACCGACCTGACAGTGACTAAGCCAACTGTGGCTGATGAGCAACAAACTCCAATCCCCGCGTCACTACGTGGGGATTTTCCGTTGCGTGGTAATGGTTTTAGCCGTTGGGTAGGGCGTGTCGGCTTGCGCCTATTGGGGGGATGGCAAGTGATCGGCGATTTACCCCAGGTGCGCAAAGGCATTTTTCCTGTCGCCCCCCATACCTCCAACTGGGATTTTTTTATTGGGGTATTTGGGATGCTGGCGTTAGGTCTAAATTTAAGCTACCTCGGTAAGCATACTATTTTTCGATTTCCTGTGAATGGCTTGCTGCGCTGGTTAGGGGGCATCCCTGTCGATCGCCGAGCGGCGCACGGGGTGGTTGGCGAAATGGTCGAACAGTTTCAACAACGCGAGCATCTGATATTAGCTTTATCCCCAGAGGGAACACGCACCAAAGTCACAGAATGGAAAAAAGGCTTTTTACATATGGCCAAAGCAGCGCAAGTGCCGGTAATCCCTGTGGCCCTAGACTTCTCTCGTAAAGTGATTGAAATCACTCCGGCCTATATGGTGACCGGAGATATCGACAGTGAACTTGCTAAGGTAAAAGCAAAACTTGCTCACGCCGTTGGCAAGAATCCTCAACATGCTTGAAACTAATTTTTGTGCTATTATCGCGCCAAAATTTGTAAAGGACAGCTCCCTATGAAAATCATTGAAGGTGGTATTGCCGCGCCGGGTAAGAAATTCGGTATTGTGGTTTCTCGGTTTAACCATTTTGTTGTTGATAGCCTATTAGAAGGCGCATTAACCACGTTGAAACACTATGGCCAAGTAAGCAGTGATGACATTACTGTCGTTCGCGTACCTGGTGCCTACGAAATTCCTTTAACAGTCAAAAAGTTAGCGAAAAGTGGCAACTTTGATGCAGTTATTGCGATTGGTGCTGTGATTCGCGGTGGTACGCCACACTTTGATTTTGTTGCCGGTGAGAGTAATAGCGGTTTAGGGCGAGTAGCGCTGGAGCATGAAATTCCGGTAGCTTTTGGCATTATTACCACAGATAGCATTGAGCAAGCGATTGAGCGTAGTGGCACCAAGGCTGGTAATAAAGGCTCTGAGGCTGCATTAAGCGCCCTTGAAATGGTCAATGTATTAGACCAGCTTTAAGCTTTACTATAAGCCCACGCAGGCTATTTATTCCTATTTAAAGGTTCAGTTAACGTAACCAGTTAACCCACAGAGAGTTAAAGTAATGAAACCAGCTGCACGCCGTAAAGCCAGAAAACTTGCCATCCAGGCAATTTACTCATGGCAGTTATCACAAAATAGTATGAGTGATATTGAGGCGCAATTTTTAACGGATAACGACACCAGCAAGATAGATGTAGATTATTTTTTAGCATTGGTGCGCGGTGTTGCCGGTCAGTCCAACAGCTTAGATCAAGCCGTTGAGCCCTTCTTAGATCGTCCATTAAAAGACTTAGATCAGGTGGAACGTGCGGTTTTACGTTTAGCTGCGTACGAATTGCGTGAACGTTTGGATGTGCCCTACAAGGTAGCTATTAACGAAGCGATTGAATTAGCTAAGTCCTTCGGTGCTGATGATAGTCATCGCTTTGTTAATGGTGTGCTTGATAAAGCCATTGATAGCCTGCGCCCCGCTCGTAAATAAGATATTTTATGGCTTTTGCTGAGTTTGATCTGATCGATACCTACTTCAGTCAACGCATGGAGCAACGAGATGACGTTGAGCTAGGCATTGGTGACGATGGGGCGGTGGTAACTGTCGATGCCGGCAACCAATTGGTGGTAGTTACCGATACCATGGTGGCCGGTGTGCACTTTGACCAAGATACTCCTGCGCGCGCTATTGGTCATAAAGTGGTAGCGGTGAATCTTAGTGATTTAGCTGCGATGGGGGCTGAGCCGACTTGGATCAGTCTTGCTCTAACCTTACCATCGATTGATCAAGATTGGCTACAAGGCTTCACCCATGGCTTGCGGGAAATTTGTGAATACTACGGTTGCCAGTTAATCGGCGGTGATACCACCCAAGGCCCATTAACGGTAACAGTCACTGCTCACGGGGTGTTACCTCAAGGCAGTGCCATCAAACGTACCGGTGCCAAGCCCGGTGATTGGTTGTATGTGACCGGTACTTTAGGCGATGCAGGCTTAGCCTTAGCTGCTCGACAGCGCCGCCAGCAGGTTTCCGACGCACATTATCGCCGGATTACCGATCGCTTGTATTTTCCGTCGCCACGGGTGGCCTTAGGGCAATCGCTACGGGGCGTAGCCAGTAGTGCCATTGATGTCTCTGATGGCCTGTTAGCGGATCTAAAGCACATACTCAAAGGCTCCCGCGTGGGTGCCAAAATCAGCTTGGATGAACTCCCTCTGTCGTTAGCTCTCACTGAAACGCTAACGCAAGACCAAGCCTTAGCCTATGCGCTCACCAGCGGTGACGATTATGAGCTTTGTTTTACTGTGCCAGAAAGCCAACGTGGTGTGTTTGATACCTTAGTGGCTCATACCGCAAGTAAACCTGTCTGCATTGGCCGAATCACTAACGAAGCTGAAGCATTGCAGCTGACCTTGCAAGGTGAACCTTGGCAGTTACCTGAAACAAATACCGGCTACGAGCACTTCGCTAGCCCCTTTGAGCCTAGTGTGTAACCATCATGAGCCGCGCTGTTTCTGGGCAATTACTTAAACATCCTGTTCATTTCTTGGCGCTTGGCTTTGGTAGTGGTTTGCTGCCCAAGGCGCCTGGCACCTTTGGTACGCTAGCAGCCATTCCGTTAGTATTGGCGATGCAGTATTTGCCGAGCTGGGGCTATTTGGCGGTGATGCTACTGGCTGCTTGGTTAGGGATTTATATCTGCCAGTTTACCGCAAAAGCGATGGGTGAACATGATCATCCAGCGATTGTGTGGGATGAAATTGCTGGGTACATGATTGCCATGTATGCGTTGCCCGCAACTTGGTATAACCTATTGGCTGCGTTCGTGCTCTTTAGATGGTTTGATATTCGCAAACCTAGTGTTATCGGCTGGTGCGATCGTCATCTGCACGGCGGTTTAGGCATTATGGCTGATGATTTAGTGGCTGGACTGGCTAGCGCCGCAGTTATCCATTTAAGTTATCTGGGCTGGGCGCTAGTAACTTAGCTGCTAATTAGTCACCTAAACAGCGTTTGATTTGAGCCATCATACCAGCTGCATCTAAGCCTAATTCGGCCATGATTTCAGCTTGCGTACCATGCTTAATAAACTCATCTGGTAAGCCTATTGGTAATACTCGTGCACGCTGCTGGTTGCTACTTGCGGGCTGCGCGGCAAAGTATTCAAGGATGGCTGAACCGGCACCACCGGCCACGACGTTCTCTTCGACACTCACTAAAAGATCATGGCTGGCGGCTAACTGATCAAGCAGCTCGGTGTCTAGTGGTTTGACAAAGCGCATGTCAGCAACCGTTGCATCTAACTCCTCAGCACAGGTCATGACTTCGGCTAATAAGGTACCAAAATTCAACAAGGCAATGCGTTTTCCAGAACGAACAATTCTGCCTTTACCCAGAGGTAACTGCTGCATGCTCTCGTCCATGGCAACGCCAGTACCATTGCCGCGGGGATAACGTACAGCGGCTGGTTGTTGCAGTAAATGGCCGGTATACAGCATATTACGGCATTCATTTTCGTCACTTGGGGTCATGATCACCAAGTTAGGAATACAACGCATAAAGCTGATGTCAAAAGCACCTTGGTGAGTAGGGCCGTCAGCACCAACAATGCCGGCTCTATCAATAGCAAATAATACCGGTAACTGTTGCAGGGCAACGTCATGAATAAGTTGGTCGTAGGCACGCTGTAAGAAGGTTGAGTAAATAGCTACTACCGGATTGTAACCACCGATAGCTAACCCCGCAGCAAAGGTCACCGCGTGTTGCTCGGCAATGGCGACATCAAAATACTGATGCGGATAACGTTGAGAAAAGGCAACCATGCCTGAACCTTCGCGCATCGCGGGAGTGACTGCCATCAGCTTGTCATCCTGTGCGGCCATTTCGCACAGCCAATCGCCAAAAACTTGTGAATACGATGGCGTTGAGGCTGGCTTGCTCGGTAAAGAGGTTTGACTCGGGTCAAACTTAGGCACGCCATGATAGCCAATAGGATCTTTCTCTGCCGGCGCATAACCTTTGCCTTTACGAGTTACCACATGCAAAAACTGTGGCCCCTTAAGGTTGCGCATATTCTGTAGGGTTTCTACCAGTAAGTTAACATCGTGACCATCAATAGGCCCAATGTAGTTAAACCCTAATTCTTCAAAAATCGTGCCGGGTGCGACCATGCCTTTCATATGTTCTTCGGCTCGGCTGGCAAGATGCTGAATGCCTGGCATGCCTTGCAGAAGCTTTTTACCGCTTTCACGAATAGAGGTATACACCTTACCCGAAAGCACTCGTGCTAAGTGATTATTCAGCGCACCCACGTTTTCTGAAATAGACATGTCGTTGTCATTCAGAATCACCAGCATATCAGGTTTGATATCACCAGCATGATTCATGGCTTCAAAAGCCATACCGGCAGTCATGGCGCCGTCACCAATAACCGCCACCACTTTTTGATTATTCTGCTCGCGCTGAGCTGCAATCGCCATGCCTAAGGCCGCACTAATAGAAGTACTAGAGTGCCCGACACTTAAAGTGTCGTATTCACTTTCAGGACGCCATGGGAAGGGATGCAAACCGTCTTTTTGGCGAATGGTCGGCAATTGCTGTTTGCGGCCGGTCAGAATTTTGTGCGGATAGGCTTGATGACCAACATCCCAGACCAATTGGTCGTAGGGCGTTTGATAGACATAGTGCAAGGCTACTGTCAGTTCTACCGTGCCTAACCCTGACGCTAAATGACCGCTACTTTGACTCACTGAGTTAAGCAGGTATTCACGTACCTCAGCACACACTTGTGGCAGTTGCCGCGGGCTTAATAGCCTTAAATCGGCAGGCGTGTCGATGTGATCTAACAAACTAGCAGCCCCAGCGCGCTGGCTAGCTGCTGGTGCATTAGGTGATGCTGGCTTACGTGAAGACGTCATGATGTTAATGATTCCGGTTTAGCAGGTGATCTGCAAATGCTTCCAATACTTCGGTATTGTAAGGGATTCTCGCCAAGGCATGAAGTGCTTTCTGATGCAGTTGGTCACGTCGTTCAATCGCACCCTCTAGACCCAACAGGCGGACATAAGTCGCTTTATCTGCAGCTACATCACTACCTTGCTGTTTACCTAGCGCGACGGTATCACCAATCACGTCTAAAATATCATCCTGAACCTGAAAGGCTAAGCCGAGGTTATAGGCGAATTCGTCAAAATCGGCCAAATAGTGCTGTGCGGCAGGGCTGCCACACAGCACCCCCAGTTTTACCGCTGCTTGAATCAATGCACCCGTTTTATGAATGTGAACCTGAGCTAATTCGGTTTCGCTGAGGGCTTTACCGGTAGCACTTAAATCGAGCGCTTGACCACCGCACATACCTAAGTCGCCACTAGCCTGCGCAAGCATCTGTACCATTTGTAATTGTTGGGCTGGCGCTACTGCTGCATCAGCCTCACTAATGAGCTCAAAAGCTAAGGTTTGTAGGGCATCACCAGCTAAAATTGCGGTAGCTTCATCAAACGCAATATGGCAGGTAGGATGGCCACGGCGCAGGGCATCATCGTCCATCGCCGGTAAATCATCGTGTACTAATGAATAGGCATGGATGCATTCAATAGCTAAACTGGCTCGTTGTAGCATCGCCATTGGCGCCCCACAGATGGCTCCCACCTGTAAGGTCAAGAAAGGTCGTACCCGCTTGCCGCCTAGCACTAAGGCGTAGTGCATCGCCTTATTTAATGGTGCCGCAACCGCCTGGCGTTGTTGTAACAACTGTTCAAGTTGCTGATTAATATCAGCCCGTGTTTGTGCTAACACTTGGCTAAGGTTCACACATTATCCTCTTGCGGTTTGAACTCAGCTAATTGCTCCTGACCTTGTTGGGCCAGTAGTTGACTTACTTTCTGTTCGGCTTGCTGTAATTTTTGTTGGCTTAAACGGGATAATTTTACCGCTTGTTCAAATTGCGCTAAGGCTTGCTCTAGAGGCAAATCGCCTTGTTCAAGTTGCACAACTATTTGTTCTAACTGTTTTATCGCTTGCTCAAATGAAACGTCGCTCATGGTGATTCATCGCTGTTGCTGGTGATAGATGTATGGCGCACAAGTTACCTTGATTCCGCAGTAGGGTCAAATCAGGTATAATGCCCGATTTTTAAGCTTAGGCCCCCCAAAATATCATGAAATTTATTGTTCGACTGCACGCTGAAATCACCATCAAAAGTAAAGGCGTTCGTAAGCGCTATGGCAAAGTTCTGGTAAATAACCTGAAAAGCATCTTGCGCCGTAATCAACTAGACGCCAAAGTCATTTGGTGTTGGGATCGTATCGAAATTGTGGTGGCCGAAGGCGTAGCCGATGAACAGGCCGCGGCCGAGCACATCAGTCAGCTGCTGCAATGTGTGCCAGGAATTGCCTGGTTTAGCCGCTCGTACGAGCTACCTCTTAGTGAAGCGGACGGACAGGCTGATTTTGCCGCCATGGTGCCAACCCTGTTGCAAGTTTGGGGGCCGGAATTAGCGCACAAGAGCTTTGCGGTGCGAGTTAAGCGCAAGGGCACTCATAGCTTTCGTTCGATCGATTTAGAACGTTACATCGGTGGCGCCGTATTACAACAGGTGGCTGGTACCAAGGTCAATTTAGGTCGGCCTGACATTGATGTGCGGATTGAAGTAGACCAAGATATCGTACGGATTTTTGGTACTAAACAAGCTGGCTTAGGCGGCTTTCCGTTACCCACCCAAGAAACCGTATTAAGTTTGTTATCAGGAGGCTTTGATTCTAGTGTCGCCAGTTTTCAATTATTACGGCGCGGTGCACGGGTCCATTTTTGCTTTTTTAATCTTGGTGGCGCTCAGCATGAAACTGGGGTACGACAAACAGCCTATTACCTGTGGCAAAAATACGCCAGCTCTCATCCATTAAAATTTATCAGCATCGATTTCGCGCCTGTGGTAGAAGAAATTTTAACCAAGGTCGACAACGGCTTGATGGGGGTAGTGCTTAAACGCCAAATGTTACGAGCAGCTGAGCTGGTCGCAGATAAACTCAATACTGCGGCCATTGTTACCGGTGAAGCTTTAGGGCAAGTTTCTAGCCAAACGCTGAGTAACTTAAGTGTCATTGATGAGGCGACCCAGAAGTTGGTGTTGCGCCCATTGATTACCATGGACAAACAAGAAATCATTAACATTGCGCAACAAATTGGTACCGCCGATTTTGCCAAAAGTATGCCAGAATACTGTGGTGTGATTTCTAACAAGCCGACAGTGAAAGCTCAGCGCGATGCATTATTAGCGGCAGAAGCAGAGCTTAACCCTGAGTTGATTCAACAAGTGGTGCGCCAGTCGGGAGTGCTTGATGTGAGCACCATTGGCGAGCAAGCTGCGGCAGCAGTGACCGCAGTCGCGAGCTTAACCGTAGCAGCCGCCGGGCAGTGTGAGATCATCGATATTCGTGCCGCCGATGAAGCTGAGTTGAAACCTTTTGTGGCGACGGATGCCAGTATCACGGTACGACATATTCCATTTTTTAAGTTAGCGACTAAATTTGCTGAGCTTGATCCGGATATTACTTATTTGCTGTACTGTGAAAAAGGCGTAATGAGTCAGCTACAGGCACTCTATTTACAGGAGCAAGGCTACCAAAACGTAGCTATTTATAAACCTTAAGAGTCTAAGGATAGGATGCATGACAACAAAATTAGTGGTGGCCAGAATTGTCTTTGTGATGGTCTTAATTGCTTTGTCGATGGCTTTTTTGATGCAGGTATCAACGGGCGGTATACCGCGCTTTGAACATGCCGATAAAGTCGTGCACTTTGCTGCATTTTTTGTGTTAGCACTGACCTTTCATCGTGCATTTCCTATTCCTATCGGTGCCGCCCTAGTGGTCCTTACGCTGTACGGGTTAGCCATTGAGTGGGCACAACACCTGTTGCCTTATCGAAGTGCCAGTGCTGGCGATTTATTAGCTGATGCGGCCGGAGCTGTTAGCTATTACGGTTTATTTTGGTGGCGTTTTGAGCGTAAACGTAAGCGCAACCAACAAGTTAGTTCTTAGCATAAAAAAAGCCCTTAACTTGGTGGTTAAGGGCTTTTTAATTATTTCTTCTTCGTTGCAGCGGCTTTCTTCTTGGCCTTCTTCTTCTTGCTCTTACCTGGCATCGGAAACTTAAACTGAGGGCGCAGATCGTCAAACACCCGCCGTTCCATCTTCACTTTCTGATAGCGCTCAATCCTACCCAGTAAATCAGCATCATGGGCTTCAACAATAGCGATAGCTAAACCGCTCTTACCGGCACGACCGGTACGACCAATCCGATGCAGGTATACATCGGCTTGTTTGGGTAAATCTAAGTTAACTACCAACTCGATATCTTCAATATCAAGACCACGAGCAGCTACATCAGTCGCTATCAAAATACTGTCGTTGTAGGTTTCCATGCGTGCAATAATTTGCTGGCGTGCATCTTGTGGCATGTCGCCACGCAGGGTCATCACTTTAAAACCTTGTTGCTGAAGCTTACCGGCTAGCTCTTCTACTTTTTCACGAGTACGCACAAAAATCACCCGCCGCCCCGGTGTCGTTTCTAAAATACGAACCAGCAGTTTAAGTTTATGTGCCGCATCATCAGCTTGATACCAGCGCTGTAGAATTTTACCTTTTTCGCGTTTGGGCGGCTCAATGGTTAAGAGCTCCGGCTCTTTTTGAATTTCCGCAGAGAACTTGGTCACCCCTGGGCTTTCAAGAGTGGCTGAAAACAACATGGTTTGCTGAAGTTGACGCGCTTCGTTAACCAATTGTTTCACTGCAGTACTGAAGCCCATGTCCAACATCCGATCGGCTTCATCAATAATCAGCCACTCCACGTTATCGAGTTCGTATTGGTCAGCTCCAATAAGATCAAGTAAACGCCCAGGTGTTGCTACTAAAATGTCATGGTTAGCTTCGAGTTGGGCATGTTGACTACCATAATTGACGCCGCCAGTAATTAATACGGTGCTAAGCTCTGTGGTTTCATTAAATGCATCGGCTTGTTCGGCAATTTGTTGAGCTAGCTCACGAGTGGGCGCTAAAATAAGCACTCGCGCTGAGCCCGGTTTACGGCGTGGAAAATCCAGTAGATGTTGCAAGGCTGGCAGCAAAAATGCGAGGGTTTTGCCGGTGCCCGTAGGCGAACTTACGAGTAAGTCTTGACCACGTAAGGCGGCTGGAATAACTGCTTGCTGTACTTTTGCAGGCTTGTTAATGTCTGCGGCACGCAGCACATCGATGAGTTCGTCATCGAGTTCGAGTTGTTCCCAATCGGGTGTCATGATCCTATCCTGTGCAAAGCGCCTTAGCGCGGAGTCAAAAAGACAAATGAGTTTTCAATGCCGACAATTTTACCTCAAAGATGATCACTGTGCGATGAAAGTTAGCACTGATAGTCTTTTACTAGGGTCTTGGGCTGTCGTTCAGCCCCATGAAGCCACCTTAGATCTCGGCTGTGGTTGTGGTATTTTGGCATTGATGATGGCGCAACGAGGGGCTGCACCTGTGGTGGCACTAGAATTAGATGCTGCTGCTGCAGCGCAAGCGCGAACCAATGTGGCAGCTAGCCCATGGCCGCAAGTCGTGCAGGTAGAGCAGGCCGAGGTGGTGAATTGGTGTGTTCATCACGCTAGCTATGCCGCAGCTACTGAACAAGATGATGCTAGCAAGCTGCCGGCACAATTTGCTCATGTGATTTTTAATCCACCTTATTTTGCAGCTCACTTGGCTAGTGATAATCAACAGCGACGCTTGGCGCGCCAAGGGCAAGGAGCGGTTTGGTCAGATTGGTTACAGGCGGCGAGCCACGTACTAACGGCAACGGGGCGAGTCAGCTTCATTGCCCCAGTGCTAGCCTGGTCGGCTATTCTAACGGCAGCAAGCTCTGTGCAGCTGCAAGTGAGCCGTTATTGCGAAGTTCAAGCAACGCCGAATAAGCCGGCACGCTTGCTGTTGATTGAATTGCAGCGGGGGAACCAAAGGGGCTTACCCCCGCCACAGCAGCTTTGTATTCGTAATCAAACCAATCAATACACCGATGAGTTTAAACAACTCACCGGTGCATTTTACTTGAACTAATTCAAGCCAAGCACATGATTACCTTGATTAAAGGTGATATCTACTGGAATGTCAGCAGCAGCCAACCGGTCTAAATCAGCTTGTAATTGCGGGCCTACGTTACCCATGGTGTCAAATAACTCACCCACCCCTGCGTAATCGCCATCACCTTGTAAGGTCAGAATTTTCTCTGAAAGGCTGTTCATGGCGCTGCGCATGGCATCCATATTGACCGAATACAAACCATCGGCATTACGGCTAAAGGCACCGGCTTGCTCAAAGTAATTGAAGCGAATCATATTGGCTTTACCATGAGCACTCGAAGCACCAAAGCGAACCGAACGGAAAATACCAGCTAAGAAAGTAGTGTAATAATCCTCGAGGGTACCTTCCGTGATCACGCCAGCTTCAAGCAACTGAGTGACCATATACAAACCAAGAATATCGGCTTTGCCTTCTTCGAGCGCTGATGCATGCTCTTTCAGTGCTTCACGAACAGTACCCGAAGCATTAACCAGATTCTTAATCCCTAGTCCGTGTGCCACCTCGTGGAACATGGTGTTGGCAAAAAACGCATCAAACGTGATGTGTTGGCGTTGCTCTGGCACAATCAACTGCTCAGCAATAGGAACCAAAATGGCGTCAAACTTGGCGCGCATTGCATTTTTTAGTTGTAACCGCCGGGTTCCTTTTTCTAACTGAACTTGCTCATCGTTCGGTAAATTAATCGCAATGGTTTTGCTACCGGCATTAGAATGGCCGGCATAATACACCACGTCATAGGCATTCAGTTGCGCACCTGCACCAGGTACTTCAGCTTTATAAGCCGCTGGTACGGGGAGATTACGTTGTAATTCTGGCAAATGCTGAGCATAAATGGCTAAACGCTCACTCCAAGCTAAGTCTTTGATCAGTACATATGACTCAAACGCAGCACGATAGCCGTACAGTTGATCTTCGTAGCTCTCGATAGGGCCAATAACCACATCAACCATATTCTCGGTCATATCCATCCAAGCAAAATCAGAGGCTTGATACTCGTTACTTAAAAAAGCGTCGGCGCGCATTTCTAGGTATTGCTTAAACTGAGGATCTTGGGCAAATTCAGCCGCTTCGCGCAGCAGTTCAGCGGCTTGCGTTAACTGCTCGCGGTACGCTTCATTGTAAGGCAGCGCGTAGAGTTTACCCACAGCATCGCGACGAACCAGCGTGTATAGGTCTATCTTGCCAGCGAAGTCCGCCGCCTCAAATTCGGCTTTCGTCATGTCGGCCGGATAAAAGTTAGCCCCAGCAGGTTTATCCGCAAACCCAGTCAGAAAAGGTTGATCGTTATTTAATCTATCCCAGGGGCCATAGTTGATTTCAGTAAAGCGTTTAACCTTGCTGTCATCCAATTGGCTTAGTAATTGGTCCTTATCACCGGCGTAAGCTTGTTGCCAAAATAAGTCATCCATGATCTCAGAGGCTTCTATTAGCAGTTCCACCATATGACGTTGGCGGTCGGTTAAATGACTCAAATCCGCGGTGAGGTCCATCGGGTAATAAATATCTAAACGCTGCTCGGCGCCGCTTACTAGACTAGCGGTAACCTGGTCACTATTGGCTTTTTTTACTGGCGCTGGCTCGCTGCAGCCGGCCAAAGCTAGGCTGGTGGCAAGGGCTAAGCTAGACAGAGCAAGGGTGATTGGTTTCATGACTGGTCCTTGATATATGTTATTTAAATAAACCGACTAACTGCGGGAATATGGCTTTAATTTCGCCACTTAATAGCGCAAAGTCTGCGTCAATCTTCTGCTCTGCAGTGGCATCTACCAGTTTATCTTGTTCATCCAACATCAGATCGGTAGGTTTAAAACGTTTGATTGCTAGATCTTGTTCCAACACAAAGTTCACCCGCTGTTGCCATTCTAGCGCTATTTTAGTGGCTTGTTTACCATGTGCCAAATGGGTCTCGATTTCAGTTCCGGTTAGTTCGTGTTGACGGTAACGCACAATACCATCGTCGCTATCACGCAGCTCAACTTCAGCGCCGAAAGTAAAGCCGGGTGCAATTTCAGCTTGCTTTAACCATTCGGTAAAGTAGAGCTCCGTTGGCTGTTCACAAAACCAAGGTTTTACCGGTAAGCTCCCTAAGCTACTGCGCAGCAAGCCAAGGAAATCTTCTGCTTTGTTGGCTGCTGAAGCATCTACCACCACAATCCCTAAGTCGGTATCCAACATCCCCCAAGTATTGCGAAAACGGCTAAAGGCTTGAGGTAACAAGCGTTGCGTAATGTCTTCTTTGAGATTCTGTTTTTCTTTGCCGACAACTTTACGGCCTTGTTCTGCTTCAATGTGTTCTAAAGCTTCTTCTAGTTGGGCCTGAATAACTGCGCTGGGTAGCACTTTTTCTTCTTTACGGGCACAAAATAGATAGCTGTTGCCAATTTGGTGCGATAGCACCTCATGCGCGGTGCCAAAGGGGGAGGTCCAGCCGAAACTGGCGAGCTCTTGGCGGCCGCAAGCACGAAATGGATGCTGCTGCAGGCGCTCGTCAAGGTTGTCAGGAAGGCTAAAATCATCGCCTAAGGTATAAATCCGTAAGTTACGGAACCACATAATAGATCCTTGTATGTATTAGGTTACTCGGTGGGGTCAAGAAACGTCAGCGGAAACTCAATAACGTAGCGTAACCCTTGGTTAGGAGCACTTTCAGCACGAATCTCACCGGCTAACGTTTGCGTTACTAAATTACGCACAATGTGCGTTCCTAACCCACTACCACCTTGCTTTTGCTTAGTGGTAAAGAAAGGGTCAAATAATTGCTTTAATTGCTGCTGGTCAAGGCCTTTGCCGTTATCTTGATAGATAACGTGCAAGCGATCTTGGCTGCGGGTAATCATAATGTCTATGTTACCTTTGGGCGTGGCTTCAAAACCATGGATAACTGAGTTCATGATTAAATTAGTAAAAATCTGTGCTAAAGCACCGGCAGGACAACGTGCCTCGAGATGGTCAGGGCAAGTTATGCTAATCCTGTGTTCAGTATGACGTAATTGCGGCTGTAAGGCCTGAATCACATCAGTTAGGTAAGCTTTAATATTAATATCACGAGTGGCTTCAGAGGTTTGATCCACGGCAACTTGTTTGAAGCTAGAAATCAAGTCAGAAGCTCGGGCTAAGTTGCGTTCAACCACGTTTAATGCTTCTTTGCCTTGGGCTAGGAAGTTTTCTAGTTGCGTTTGCGTAAGTTCACGATTGTGCAGCGCTTGCTCGGTATCTAGCAAGCGATCGCGAATTAGGGTAGCAGCCGTTACCGACACCCCAATAGGGGTGTTCACATCGTGCGTAATACCCGCCACTAAGCCTCCTAGCGAAGCCATTTTTTCAGATTCTAACAGTTGATCTTGGGCTCGTTCTAGAGCACTTAATGATGTTTGAAGACGCTGATTAGTTTTTCGTAACTCAGACTCGACCGCTTGACGTTGACGAATTTCGTTTTCCAAAGAATCTTGGCGGGTTTCAAGTTCATGTTTGCGCCGTTCTAAATCAATCACAATACGCGTAATGTTGCTGGTTTTACGGGCGACTTCTTGCTCTAGTATATTGTTTTGCTCGTCTAGCTTCTTGTTTGCTTGCAACAGTTGCTGTTCGGTTTGTTGCAAACCCTCTTGATAGTCGTAAAGGGTATCAATGAGTTGATTGTAGGCTTGCTCTAATAAAACAAACTCAGTGTTACGTTGATCACGTAGGTGAACTTTTGAATGCTCGAGGTCATCCAGGCGGAAGTTTTTAATTTGATCGATTAAATCTGCCATAGGGCGGTTGAGCATGCGGCTAAAAGCTAAGCTGAACAGTAAGATCAGAAAAGTACTCTTAATCAAGGCACTGCCAATAATAAAGTACAAGCTGACTTTGATACGTTCGATGGCAATGTCGCGCGTTGAAAACAAAGTTACATCACCGACCAGCGTTGAATCGCCAGAAAATTCAAAAACTAGGGTAGAAAAATAGCCAAAGACGCCATCGCGTTCATTTAGTTCAAAGGCTTCAGTAGGGCCATTTGGCAATTGTGAGATAGGGATGGTTTGGCCGAGCTCAATCACCACTTTGCCAGTGTCGTCACGAATAATTAGGCCCGCAATGGCCGGAATATTGATAAGGCCGTCAGCAATGGCATCAATTTGTGGTGAGTTATATTCCCACAAAGAGCGTGCCAAGGGATAACTAAAGGTGCTCTGCTGATTCTGTAATTCTTGGATTAACACCGACTTAGTATCAAAATATTCACCCACCACTTGGATAGAGGTGACCAGCAATGTCAGTACAAAGTACACAGACAAGACGCTGGTTAACAGTGATTTTGAAATACTTGATGTTGACATGCAGGGTTCCGAGAATGCTTTCCTTCAAGGTAAATGATCTGGGTTGGTTTCGCAATCCTAAGTGACCCCTACGGACCTAGCTTTTTGCACTCAGTTTACAGTTACAGCCAGCGGTTGGCTTGCTAGTATGTGTGCTTTGCGGAATACTATAAATATCAACTAACCAGACAGGAAGGTTCCACCATGGAGAAATATTTAGAGCAGATACAAACTTGGCTAACGGAGCATCCAGACATGGATACGTTAGTGAAGTTGAGCTTGCTTTTAATCGGTGCCTGGTTAGCAAATTTTATTGTCAAAAAAGTACTGTTACGCGGTGTGCTTACCGTGATGACTTATACTCCCGCCGGTAAAGATAGGGAGTTGTTAGAGCGAAATGTGATTGCGCGTATTTCGCATGTGGTGCCAGCGTTGGTGTTGTCCTACGGTATCTTTTCGGTGCCAGGATTACCTGAGGCTGCCGCCATAGTCGTCAGTAATGTCAGCAAAGCCTTTATTGTATTGACTATAGCGCGTGCCATTAGTGGCGTGCTCAATGTGATTAATACGCTTTATGAGCGCCAACCGGATGCACACGAACGCCCCATCAAAGGGTATTTGCAGGTTGTTACGATAGCTATTTATGCCATTGCCACTATTTTAGTGATAGCTGCGTTGATTGATAAATCCCCAGTGATCTTGCTATCGGGCTTAGGCGCCATGGCAGCGGTATTGATGTTGGTGTTTCAGGATACCTTGCTATCTCTGGTGGCAAGCGTACAAATTTCTTCAAACGACATCATTCGCGTCGGTGACTGGGTAGAAATGCCTAACTTGAATGTCGATGGTGATGTGATTGACATCGCTTTGCATACGGTTAAGGTTCAGAACTGGGATAAAACCATTTCGACTATTCCTACTAAGCGCTTTATTTCGGATCCCTTTAAAAACTGGCGTGGCATGCAAGAGTCCGGTGGGCGCCGTATTAAGCGTAGTCTGATGTTGGATCAGAATAGTGTACACTTTTTAACGAAAGATGAGTTACAGGGGCTGCGCCGCTTCCGTCTCTTGAAAGACTACCTTGCCAATAAACAGCAAGAGATTGATGAGTGGAACCAAAAGCTCAAAGAAGAAGGTAAAGAGCCGGTCAACACCCGCCGCATTAGTAACATAGGTACTTTTCGTGCTTATTGCTTAAACTATTTGAAGAATCACCCGCGTATTCATCAACAGATGACGCTGATGGTGCGCCAACTCAATCCAACCGCAGATGGCTTACCGTTAGAAGTCTATTGTTTTACTGCAACAACCGAATGGGTTGCTTATGAAGGCATTCAGTCCGATATTTTTGACCATTTGATTTCGATTCTGCCTGAATTTGGCTTACGGGTATTTCAACATCCTAGTGGGGTGGATATGCGCGAAATGGTCACGCAACTTAAACAAAACCGTCACACTGAAACATAAGTGACATATTAGAGTCACTAAGCTGTCATATTTTTGCAGTATCTTGCGCCCATCAATCCTGACATGCGCAAGGTACTGTTATGAAACTTTCCTTTGGTCTTTCGGTGATTGCAGCAGCTCTCCTTGCTGTACCTGCAATTGCCCAAGATAAATCTCTCGAGCCGGTTGTTGATGCTGCTAATGCCATTAACTCAGCCGCTAAAAATTCTCAACTCACCATCGAAAAGATTGCTGATACCACTCAAGAGCGTATGGCTCAGTATAAGCAGATTAGTCGCCAAATAGAGGGGCTAGAGGTTTATACCATGCAGTTGGAAAAGCAATTGCAAGCGCAACAGAACGAACAAGCTGAGCTGAATGCTTCTATTGATGAAGTAAGCGTGGTTGAACGACAAATTACTCCGTTGATGTTACGCATGATTGATGCCTTAGCTGCTTTTGTTGAGCTTGATGTGCCATTTTTACCTACCGAGCGAGCTGAACGGGTGGCTGGCTTGCGTGATTTGATGGACCGCGCTGACGTGGATGTTTCTGAGAAATTTCGGCGGGTGATGGAAGCCTACCAAATTGAAGCAGATTACGGCCGTAATATTGAAGCCTACAATGGTGAAATGGACGTAGCTGGACAGGTTCAAGACGTCGAGTTTTTACGTATCGGTCGCACCGCCCTGATCTACAAAACCCGCGATGGCAGTGCGTTAGGTTTATGGAATCAACAGCAACGCCAGTGGCAATCGCTTGATTCGAGCCACCAAAGTGCCGTGCAAGAAGCCTTACGTATTGCGCGCAAGCAGCTAGCCCCAGACTTACTGATGCTTCCTATTTTTACCTCTGAATTAGCGGCGGGAGAATAAGCCATGATGAAACATTTGCTTGGCGTCGTAGCGCTATTGTTATCAACATCGTTAGCGGCGGCTCCAATCGTTAGCCCACAAGAGCCGATTAACTTAGACCAGTTGTTGCAGCAGTTGCAGCAAGGACAGTTCTCGCAGTCAAAAGAAAACCAAGAACGCGAAGCGCGTTTTCAAGCACAGGCAGATCAGCAAGCACAAATCTTGCGCGAAGCCATAGCGAAACGAGACCAACTTGAACGTTTAAGTGAGCAATTAGAAACCAACTTTGAGCAAAACGAAGTCGCGTTAGCCAATCTAACCGATACCCTTACTCAGCGGATGGGGTCATTGCGTGAGCTGTTCGGGGTGTTACAGCAGGTTGCCGGCGATGCCAGCAGTAAATTGCAATCCTCTTATGTGTCCGTTGAATATCCAGGGCGCAGTGATCAATTAGCCGATTTAGCGCAAAAAATGGGATCAGCATCTAAGTTGGCATCTATCGAAGAAATTGAATCGGTTTGGTTAGCTTTACTACAAGAAATGACTGAAACCGGTAAAGTGAGTCAGTTTGAAACCAGTGTCACCCTAGCCAATGGTGAGAAAGTGGTGAAGCCGGTCGTTCGGGTGGGCGCTTTCAACATGGTTGCTGATGGCAAATACCTAGAGCTTGTGCCGGGCACTGACACAGTCGCAGAACTAGTTCGTCAGCCGGCAGCGCGCTATTTATCTAGTGCGGAACAGTTGCAGCAAGCGCAACAAAACCCAGTTACCTTTGGTTTAGATCCTACCGGCGGAGCTATTCTTGGGCTGTTAGTCCAAGCCCCTGATTTACAAGAACGTATCGATCAGGGCGGCACTGTGGGCTATATCATTTTGGCGCTAGGTGCAATTGGCCTACTAATTGCGCTGGAGCGCTTCGTTACCTTAACCCTGGTTGGCGGCAAAGTTAAACGTCAGTTAAAGCAGTCGGCACCGCAACAAGATAATCCGTTGGGCCGCGTGATGGCGGTACAGCAGAAATACCCTGATGTTGATACTGAGACCTTAGAGCTCAAACTCAGCGAAGCTATTTTACGCGAAATTCCGAAAATCTCGCGCAACCTAACCTTTATCAAGATTATTTCAGTGGTCGCGCCTTTAATGGGCTTACTAGGTACGGTAACCGGTATGATTAATACTTTCCAAGCCATCACCTTGTTTGGCACCGGCGACCCGAAACTGATGGCTGGCGGTATTTCGCAAGCCTTGGTTACCACTGTATTAGGCTTAGTTGTGGCAATTCCGATGACACTATTATTTGCCACCCTTAACACCCGTAGCCGCAACATTGTACACGTATTACAAGAGCAGGCGTCAGGCATTATTGCGGAGCGTTCTGAGCGAGGCCAGTAATCATGTTTATGGTTGAGTTCTATAGTGCAATTCAAGACTTTATCGAGACCGGCGGCCAAGTGTTGCTGGTTATCGGGGTCCTGATTTTTGTGATGTGGTTGATGATTCTGGAACGGATCTTTTACTACAGCAAAGGGCATCGTCAGCAAGTTAAACAGGCGGTGCAAAACTGGCAACAACGAAGTGATAAGTCGTCTTGGAATGCGGAACAAATACGGCAAGCGATGATTTCTCGAGTATCGCTGGCGCTAGGAGGCAATCTTGCCGTGTTACAAGCCATGGTGGCTTTGTGTCCGCTATTGGGCTTGATGGGTACTGTGACCGGCATGATTGAAGTTTTTGATGTGATGGCAGTGGCTGGCACCGGTAATGCAAGGTCGATGGCCGCTGGGGTATCGAAAGCGACCATACCTACCATGGCGGGCATGGTTGGGGCACTGTCTGGGGTTTTTGCGACCACCTGGCTCCAACGCACGGCAAAACGCGAACGTTTAAAGCTTGAAGATCGACTCTTGCTGGAACACCACTAAAGGTAATTTCTGATGAAACAACATTTTGCTAATTTGATGGATGAAGAAGAAGCGCAGATTGATATGACCCCGATGTTGGACGTGGTCTTTATTATGCTGATTTTCTTTATTGTGACTGCCAGCTTTGTAAAAGAGTCAGGGATTGATGTGAACCGTCCGGAAGCAGCCACAGCGGTGCAAAAAGACCGCGCTAATATTCTGGTAGCTATCAGTGATAGTGGTGAGATTTGGATTAACAAGCGCCAGGTAGATGCACGTGCTGTGCAAGCTAATATTGAGCGTTTATATGCTGAAAATCCGCAAGGTTCGGTGGTGATTCAAGCTGACAAAAAAGCCACTACTGAAACCTTGATCAAGGTGATGGATGCAGCTCGTGCTGCCGGTGTTTTTGATGTTTCAATTGCAACCCAAGAAGAATAGTTATGCTTAGATTTTTCGCAGCATTGTTGGTGGCGTTGGCGGTAACTGCGGGCCTGTTCTATCTGATGCAATCACTCATAGCCGGAGGTGAGGGAGCTATGAGCGAACCACCTAAAGGTAGTGTGTTGGACTTTGTCCGCGTCAAACCTGACGAAGTGGTGGAACAGAAAGAACGTAAGCCCAAACGACCACCAGAGCCAGAGCAACCACCACCGGATATGCCTCAGCCGCAATTATCTAGTAGCGATATGGATAGCAGCGCCGGCGCGATGGATTTCTCGGCAGATATTCAAGCTGATACAGGCTTGTCGGGCGGTATTGGCTTAGATACCAGCGATGGTGAGTACTTACCGATAGTTAAAGTACAAGCTGTGTACCCACGCCGGGCTTTGCAACGAGGGATTGAAGGCTACGTGGTGGTTGAATTTACTGTCACCAAACAAGGCACGGTGCGCGACCCTTATGTGGTTGAAGCCAGTCCTGAAAGTATTTTTGATCAAGCTGCTTTAGATGCAGTGCTGAAATTTAAATACAAACCCCGAGTCGTTAATGGCGAAGCAGTGGAAGTTGCTGGGGTGCAAAACCGCCTAACGTTTGCGATTGACCGATAACTAAGGGCATGGTGAGGATAGTTATTATGGGTAAATTATTAAAAGTAGCCATTATTGCCACGGTGCTGTTAGCCGCAGCAAGTAATCAAGCGGCCTGGGCTCAAGAGCGTAAGAAAACACCTGCGCTAAGAGAACAGGTCTATAGTCAACTTGCCCGTGCCCAAGAACTCGCAGATGCAGGTGATGTGCCAGCAGGTTTGCAAGTATTGCAAGCGGTGGAGCAAAAACTAAGCAGCATGAACAGCTATGAACGTGCCATGTTGTGGAATTTTTATGCCTACATGCATTATGGCCAGGATAATATCGATCAAGCTATCGTTTACTTTGCTAAAGTTGTCGATGAAGAAGCACTCCCGTTAGCGCTCGAGCAAAATACCCTTTTTAGCTTGGCGCAGCTGGCACTGGGGCAAGGTAACTATCAGCAAAGTCTAGGTTATTTAGAGCGCTGGCAGCAGTTGGTGCCGGTTGATCAGCATAGCAAAGCTTTTGTGTTAAAAGCCCAAGCGCTTTACCAAGCGGGCGATTATGCGGCGGCTTTAACGCCTATCACTCAGGCGATTGATGAAGCTGTTGATAAATCTCTGATTCCTGAAGAAAACTGGTTGGTGTTACAACGCGCCATTTATTTTGAGTTGAAGCAAACAGACCAGGTGGCCAAGGTCTTAGAGCAGATGGTGCGCTGGTATAATAAGCCGGAATATTGGGTTCAGCTAGCTGGAGTTTATGGTCAGCTAGGCGAAGAAGCCAAGCAACTAGCGATGTTAGAAGCAGCCTATCAACAGGGCTTCTTGGTTAAAGGCACCGACTTATTGAACCTGGCACAAACTTATTTCTTCAGTGATTTACCCTATAAATCGGGTCGAGTGTTAGAGCAAGCGTTAGCAGACCAGAAGGTTGAGCGCAACCTACGCAATTTGAAGATGTTGGCGCAAGCTTGGGTAGCAGCGCGTGAAACTGACAAAGCGGTGGAAGCCTTAGCTGCGGCAGCTGAGCTTAGTGACGACGGTGAATTAGACGCTCAACGTGCCACTGTGCTGCTCAATGCCGAGCGTCATCAAGCAGCGATTGCTGCAGCGCGAGCTGCGCTAACCAAGGGAAATCTGCAGCAACCTGGCACCATGCACTTGGTGATTGGCATGGCTGAACTTAATCAAGAAAATTACAATGCGGCGTTGCAAGCTTTTGCACGTGCTAAAGAATTTGAGCAATCACGGCGCACCGCAAGCCAATGGCAACGTTATGCAGAAGCTGAACTTGAACAAGCGCAGCGGTTAGCTGAAATAAATCGGTCATGATTATTTCATAAAACTGACATACGGTAATGAAAATGTCATAAAACTGACATAACATAGCTCTCCAGGTAGAAGATATGCTATATATCTTGTGTGAATCATCACTAAACTGGCGAGCTAAGTTATGGCAATCCGTGCTAAAGCAAACGTTATCTTTCCTTTACTAGCATTAACTGCAATGCTAATTCATCCTCTTGCGCAAGCTCAGGATGAGCCTGTTACTTTTGATTTTTATGGAAAAATCAATGTATCCCTACAAAGCAACGATCTTGATGATGGCACTCCCAGTGATACTGAAATTATCTCTAATGCGTCCCGTTTTGGCATTAAAGGGGGCGCTCAGTTAGATGGCGACCTTGAGGTCATTTATCAATTAGAATGGGAAGTTGACGTTGCCGATTTAGGTGGTGATGACAATATTAAGGCGCGTAACCAGTTTATCGGGCTCAAAGGTAACTTTGGTGAGTTTACTGTGGGGCGTCGCGATACCGCGTTGAAGTTGGTACAAAGTGGCTTTGATCCCTTTTCTAACTATGCCGCAGACATGAAGCATATATTTGCAGGTAAAAACCGCACTAAAAACACGTTAAGTTATTTCTCGCCTAAGTATAACCAGTTTCAGGTAGCGGCAAGTTATGTGTTTGCTGAAGATGACTTCGTTGACGATGGCATCTCGCTAAGCTTGGCTTATGGCGATAAAAAACTGAAACAAACCCAGTTTCATGCAGCCATTGCCGTAGACGATAGTGTTAATGGACGCGATATAGTGCGTGCCATGGGGATGACCAAAGTAGGCGATACTCAGCTTGGTCTGTTGTGGCAAGATCAAGAAAATGTTGATGGTACTGGTCAAGCCGATGGGTGGGTCGCGAATGTGATTCAGCCGTGGCAGAATTTCAGTTTTAAATTCCAATATCAAATGATGGATTTTGACGATGGTGATAAATCAGCCATTGCCGCTGGCGCTGACTATAAACTCGGTGCTAACACCATAGTTTACGCTTGGTATACTGGCCGTGATCTCGATAATATCGATGTACAGCAACGATACTTGGCGATTGGTATCGAGCACAAGTTTTAACTAGCAGCAAAGCAAGGTAAACTAATGCCATCAATTCCAACAGATGCAGATGATGGCGAACTTTATCTTTATCGCCGGCTACGTAGTCATTGGTCTACTCCTACAGCGTAGTCGGCAATTTCCACAAAATACCGGTCAAATTCTTAATGCCTACGTGATTTATGTGGCACTACCTGCCGTGGTGTTGCAGAAAATCCCTAGCCTAACCTTTGGCAAAGAGTTGCTTTACCCAGCCATAATGCCGTGGCTGTTATTAGTACTAACGGTGCCACTTATAATGTGGTTAGGTAAGTTGTTTAAGTGGTCACGCAATACCGTGGGTGCTATGTTAATTGTCATCCCGCTTGGCAATACCTCGTTTGTTGGGTTTCCTATGGTTGAGGCTTTTTTTGGCCCCGAGGGGATCCCATACGCACTGCTTTATGACCAACTAGGGTCATTCTTTATTCTCTCCATTTATGCCACCATTACAGCTGCGGTCTATGCTCATGATGAGGGGCAAGCAGCACAGCGACCTTCCTTGGCACAATTATTGATGAAGATCGCCAAATTTCCGCCTTTTGTTGCGCTTGTTGCAGCCTTTGCTCTAAGGCCCTTTAGTTATCCAGAAGTAGTGAGTAGTTTTATTGATTCGCTCGCCATTACCTTGGTGCCAGTAATCATGGTAGCGGTTGGCTTTCAGCTTAAACTAAGATTGCCACAAGAAGATCGAGGGCCATTGTACTGGGCTTTAGGTATAAAGTTAGTGCTTACTCCAATGATTGCCTTATTAGCTTTGTGGGCGTTTGATTTGCAGCAACTGGCGGTTCAGGTCACCATCATGGAAGCAGCCATGCCGGCGATGATTTCAGCCGGCGCGCTGGCTATTATGGCCGGCTTAGCGCCGACCTTATCAGCCGCAGTGGTAGGCTACGGAGTATTGCTGTGTTTTATCAGCTTGCCACTCTGGTTTTATCTGCTGCAATGGCTGGCTCAATCAATTTAGTCTCCAACCTTGGTGGCCTTAAACTCACCTTTGGCAACACGTACGTTAAACACCTGTTGTGGAGCAAGCTCAGCGGGGTCACGAATCACTTGGCCTTGGTCATTCTGCAGCACCGCATAACCACGCGCAATAGTCTCTAAGGGGCTAACCACTTGCAGTGTTTGAATGGTGCTTTGTAGTCGCAGATGGGCTTGTTTTAGCACGCTGCGCATGGCGGTTTGTTGGCGCTGCTGCAATTGTTGCAATTGTAATTGCGCAGGTGCCAGCAGCCGTTTTGGATGAGCTGCTAGCAAACGTTGTTGCAGTTGTTGTTGATGTTGTTGATGCAATTTAGATTGCCGCAGCAGGGCAGATTGGGCACGGTTGCTGAGTTCATCTAAGCGTTGACTATTTTGCTGTAGCTGACGTTGGGGGTGTTGTTGCTGTAAACGTTGCTGTAAATACCGTTGCTGGTGTTGCCAACTCGTCATTTGGGCCTGCCAAACGCGGGCTAAACGATGCTCTAAGTGAGTAATTACTTGCATGGTTTCGCGCTGATCACGGGTCACTAACTCAGCCGCTGCCGATGGTGTAGCTGCGCGTACGTCGGCGACAAAATCAGCAATAGTAAAGTCGACTTCATGACCGATTGCCGCAATGGTCGGAATCGGGCAGGCAAACAACGCATGAGCTAGTTGTTCGTTATTAAAACACCACAAATCTTCTAATGAGCCACCACCGCGACTCACAATGAGTACATCAACCTCGTTTCGTGCGATTGCCCGTTGCAACATCTGTAGCAGCTCTTGCGGAGCACTTTGGCCTTGTACGCTAGCAGGGTAGATGATCACCTCTACCGCTGGGTCGCGGCGTTTCATTACGGCTAAAATATCGCGCACGGCCGCTCCTGTGGGGGAGGTGATCACGCCTACTTTGTTAATGCGGGGCGGCAGTGCTTGCTTGGTTTGAGGATCGAACAAGCCAGCAGCTTGGAGTTTGGTTTTAAGTTGTTCGTATTGTTGCTGCAGTAAGCCGGCCCCAGCGTCTTCCATATGTTCTATGATCAGCTGATAATCGCCGCGCGGTTCGTACACGGTCAATTTGGCCCGTACTAAAACCTGCATGCCTTGTTGCGGCTGTATCCGTACCCGTTGATTAGCATTGCGAAACATGGCTGCTTTAATTTGCGCACGTTCATCTTTTAAGGTGAAATACCAATGGCCAGAGCCAGGAGCGGCAAAGTTTGAAATTTCGCCAACCAGCCAAACCGAGCCAAAGCCCTGCTCTAATACTTGCCGAACTTCGCTATTAAGGCCATGTACGGTAAAGATGTGCGACTGCTGCATGATAAAACCCACTGGAAAGTTGAGAAATCAGTTTACTGAAAAGCGCTTTGCGAGTAAAATCTGCACGCAACATTAAGTCAGCCAGTGAGATGTTGCCATGCTACGAATTGCCCAAGAAGCTCTTACCTTTGACGACGTTCTGCTCGTCCCAGGACACTCCACCGTTTTACCCCATACAGCCGATTTGCGCACGCGTTTAACGCGCTCGATTGAATTGAATATTCCCCTTGTATCAGCGGCCATGGATACGGTAACCGAAGCAGCATTAGCCATTGCTCTAGCGCAAGAAGGCGGGCTAGGCTTTATCCACAAAAATATGACCATTGCTGAGCAAGCCGCACATGTCCGTAAAGTTAAAAAATACGAAAGCGGTGTGGTTTCAGACCCAGTAACAGTTACTCCCGACACTACTTTAGGTGAAATCAGAGCGCTAGCCATCGAGCATGGCTTTCATGGATTTCCTGTGGTCGCAGAAAGTGGTGAGCTAGTAGGTATTATCACCGGTCGAGATACTCGCGCTGAAAAAGATGATAGCCGCTTAGTTAGCAGCATCATGACCCCTAAAGACAAATTAATTACCGTGAAAGAAAATGCTGGCAGTGATGAAATCTTAGGTTTGATGCATCAACACCGCGTAGAAAAAATCTTGGTCGTAAACGACGATTTTCATATGCTTGGCATGATCACCTTGAAAGATTTCACCAAAGCTGAAAACAAGCCTAACGCCTGTAAAGACGATTTAGGGCGGTTACGAGTGGGTGCTGCGGTAGGCGTGGGTCCAGGCACAGAAGAACGCGTAGCGGCATTGGTTGAAGCCGGGGTAGATGTACTGTTGATTGATACCTCTCATGGCCATTCACAAGGGGTTATTGACCGAGTGATGTGGGCACGCAAAACTTACCCAGACTTGCAAATCATCGCAGGTAACGTGGCAACGGGTGCTGGAGCGAAAGCCTTGGCTGATGCCGGGGTAGATGCGGTAAAAGTTGGGATTGGTCCTGGCTCTATCTGTACCACGCGCATTGTTACCGGTTGCGGTGTGCCGCAAATTACGGCTATTTCAGACGCCGTAGACGCACTTAAAGGAACCAACATTCCGGTTATTGCTGATGGCGGGATTCGCTTTTCTGGAGATATTGCTAAAGCCATCGCTGCTGGAGCGGATTGCGTGATGGTTGGCAGTATGTTGGCGGGTACTGAGGAGTCACCCGGTGAAGTAGAGCTTTATCAAGGCCGCTACTACAAATCCTATCGTGGCATGGGCAGTATTGGTGCTATGAATCAGCGTCACGGCTCGTCGGATCGTTACTTTCAAGCAACGAACGAAGCAGAAAAACTGGTGCCTGAAGGGATTGAAGGCCGCGTTGCGTACAAGGGGCCGATTGCCACTATTATTCATCAGCAAATGGGCGGTTTACGTTCAGCCATGGGCTTAACCGGCTGTGCCACCATGAAAGAAATGCGCACCAAACCGCAATTTGTCAAAGTAACAGCGGCGGGTATGGGTGAATCCCATGTGCACGATGTGCAAATCACCAAAGAAGCACCTAACTACCGGATGGGATAAGCAATCATGCAAGATATTCATGCGCATAAAATATTAATTTTAGATTTTGGTTCGCAGTACACTCAGCTGATTGCTCGCCGTATACGTGAACTAGGTGTCTATTGTGAACTTTGGGCTTGGGATGTGAGCGAAGCTGATATCCGCGAGTTTAAGCCGAATGGTATTATTTTGTCAGGGGGGCCCGAATCTGTCACTGCAGCTGACTCTCCGCGCGCACCTGATTACGTGTTTAACGCTGGGGTACCGGTATTTGGTATCTGTTATGGCATGCAAACCATGGCGGCCCAGTTAGGTGGTCAAGTGCAAGGCTCTAGTGAGCGTGAATTTGGCTATGCGCAAGTAGAACGTATTGCGCCCTGTCCACTGTTTCATCACATTGAAGATAGCGTTCACGAAAGCGGCAATCCTAGCATTGATGTCTGGATGAGCCATGGTGATAAAGTGATTGAAATGCCACCGGGTTTTACCCTTGTGGCGCAAACACCAACCTGCCCGATTGCGGCTATGGCCGATGACACCCGCGATTTTTATGGTGTGCAGTTCCACCCTGAAGTAACTCATACGCGCCAAGGGATGCGGATGCTAGAGCACTTTGTGGTAGAAATCTGCGAGTGTGAACAAAACTGGACGCCGGCACACATTATTGATGATGCAGTTGCTCGAATCCGCGCCCAAGTAGGAACCGGAAAGGTGGTGTTGGGCTTATCCGGTGGGGTAGATAGTTCGGTTACTGCCATGCTGTTGCACCGTGCCATTGGTGACCAGTTAACCTGCGTCTTCGTTGATAACGGTCTGTTACGCTGGCAAGAAGCAGAGCAAGTTATGGACATGTTTGGTGACCACTATGGCCTCAATATCATTCATGTCGATGCCGAGAATCGCTTCTTAGATGCCCTTGCTGGTGAGCAAGAGCCCGAGGCTAAACGAAAAATTATTGGCCGTGTGTTCGTTGAAATATTTGATGAACAGGCGAGTTTAATTAAAGACGTATCTTTCCTAGCTCAAGGTACGATTTACCCGGATGTGATTGAATCGGCTGGCTCGAAAACGGGTAAAGCCCATGTGATTAAATCTCACCATAACGTAGGTGGTTTGCCGGCCGATATGAAGCTGAGCTTGGTGGAGCCATTACGTGAATTATTCAAAGATGAAGTGCGTAAAATTGGTCTTGAGTTAGGGTTGCCATATGACATGCTTTATCGTCACCCCTTCCCAGGACCAGGCTTGGGCGTACGGGTCTTGGCTGAAGTTAAGAAAGAATATTGCGACTTGTTGCGTCGTGCTGACCACATCTTTATTTCAGAGTTACGCAAAGCTGGTTTGTACCATGAAGTAAGCCAAGCTTTTGCGGTCTTCTTACCGGTACGTTCAGTTGGCGTTATGGGTGATGCTCGAAAATACGATTGGGTGATTGCACTACGCGCCGTAGAAACGATAGATTTTATGACCGCACGCTGGGCACACTTGCCATACACGCTGTTAGAAACCGTATCTAATCGTATTATTAACGAAATTGATGGTATTTCACGGGTGGTATACGATATTTCCGGCAAGCCGCCAGCTACCATCGAGTGGGAATAGGTTAAGATGCTGCGAGTTCTGCTTAGCTGTTGCTGGTTGTTATTGATAGTTGGCTGTACGCCAGCTCCAGAGCCCAGTCAGCTAGAGCAAATCAAAGCCCGCGGCGTATTAAAGGTAGGGACCTTGATGGGTCCCTCAACCTATTACCTTGATGCCAATGGCGAAGCAGGCATTGAAGCGGCCTTGGCGCAGCAATTTGCTGATGAACTCGGCGTAGCCCTAGAAATGGTGCCGCGCTATAACGTCAAAAACTTACTCGATTTACTGGCTAACAACGAAGTAGACCTGTTGGCAGCTGGGTTAGATCGTACACCCCAACGCGACCAACTGTTTCGTTTTGGCCCTCCTTACCTTGAGGTAAGCCAGCGGGTCATTTACAAACAAGGCTCGCGTGATCGGCCGCGTAGTTTAACCGAGTTAGATGGTGAACTGGTGGTGGTGGCTAACAGTAGTCACCACGATTGGCTGCAAAGTATTAGTAGTGATTATCCTGAGCTGAAATGGCGCGCCACGGATGATCAAGATACCCAAGAGCTTTTGCGCCGCGTCATGTTAGGTGAGATCGACTTTACCATCGCGGACAGCAATACACTTGATATCCAACGTCGTTATTATCCTAATCTAAGCGTGGCCTTTACGGTACGAGACCGAGTTGATGTGGGCTGGATGCTAGCATCCCAGGTGGATGGCTCTCTTTATGCTGAAGTGATTGATTTTTTTGGTGAACTGCGTGCGTCAGGCCAGTTGGCACAGTTGATGGACCAGCATTTTGGCCATGTTGCTAACTTTAATTACGTGGATGCTAGTTTGTTTATTCAAGCAGTAGAAACTACCTTACCGCGTTACCGCGAGATGTTTGAACGCCATGCAGGTAGTCTCGATTGGCGTTTATTGGCCGCTATCAGCTACCAAGAAAGCCATTGGAACCCGCGTGCTTTGTCGCCAACTGGGGTTCGCGGCATGATGATGCTGACCCTGCCTACGGCTAAGGCGATGGGCGTAACCAGTAGACTTAACCCGGAGCAAAGCATTCGTGGCGGAGCACGCTATTTTGAGCGAATGCTGCAGCGAATTCCAGCCCGTATTCAACACCCTGACCGCATTTGGTTTGCGTTGGCTGCCTATAATATTGGCTTTGGCCATCTTGAAGACGCACGGATTTTGACTCAGCAGCAGGGCGCCGATCCTGATCGCTGGATAGATGTGAGAAAACGTCTACCTTTATTACGACAGAAAAAATATTACCGACAAACCAAGTATGGTTTTGCTCGAGGTGATGAACCGGTGCGGTATGTAGGAAACATCCGTCGTTATTATGATACCTTGATTTGGCTTGATAGCCGTGGACGCATTCCAGCCAAACCCATGCAAATTCTGCTTCCGCAAGGTAGTGGTGACGAGATGAACTAATGCGTAGAAACCGTCGGTTGGTGTCGCCTGAAAGACGCCGTGCTTTGCTAAGAAAACGTCATCGATTACAACTGGAGCGCCGCCAGAAGTGGTTCCGGTTGTGTGAGAAAACTGATAATTGACCCTCGATAATTTGGAGAGAGATCTGTGGAAATAGTACGTGGCGCTCCGGCCTTGTCAGAATTTCGTACCGAAAAGCTGTTGCAACGATTACAGGCTGCTGAGCTTCCGGTTACCGAAGTTTATGCAGAGTTCATGCATTTTGTAGATGTAGCCCAAGCGCTTGACGATGCGTCGCGCGAAGTGTTGGGGAAATTACTCAGTTATGGCCCTTCTATGGCGCAGCACTTGCCTGAGGGTAGCTTACAAGTGGTGGTGCCACGCCAAGGAACTATCTCACCTTGGTCATCAAAAGCAACGGACATTGCGCATAACTGTGGGTTGACCCAAATTAAGCGCATCGAACGCGGCATTGCCTACTACCTCAGTGGTGAGCTGAGTGTGGAGCAATTGGCTCAGGCGGCCGCTTTGTTACATGATCGTATGACCGAAATGGTGTTGGCAGAATTGCAGCAAGCAAGCATCTTATTCGAGCATGCCGAGCCGGCTCCACTACAAAGTATTGATATTTTAGCTGGTGGTCGAGCAGCCCTGGCACAAGCTAACGTGACCATGGGGCTCGCGCTTGCGGATGATGAAATTGATTATTTGTTTGAAAATTTTAGCGCGTTAAAGCGCAATCCAAACGACATAGAACTCTATATGTTTGCGCAAGCAAACTCTGAGCATTGTCGCCACAAAATTTTTAACGCCGATTGGACTATTGATGGCGAGCAGCAGCTTAAATCATTGTTCAAAATGATTAAGAACACCTACGAAACGCACCCTGAAAACGTGTTGTCGGCATACAAAGACAATGCTGCGGTGATGGTAGGGTCAGAAGCTGGTCGTTTTTATCCATACCCAGCCGGCAGCGCCGCCGCAGGTGAATACAGCTATTTCCATGAGCCTATTCATATTTTAATGAAGGTGGAAACTCACAACCATCCTACTGCCATTTCACCTTATCCGGGTGCCGCCACGGGGTCTGGGGGCGAGATTCGTGACGAAGGTGCAACGGGGCGTGGCTCTAAACCTAAAGCCGGTTTGGTTGGCTTTACCGTATCTAACCTGCGTATTCCAGGCTTTGAACAGCCATGGGAAGAAGACTTCGGTAAACCAGAACGGATTGTTACCGCACTGGATATTATGCTCGAAGGACCCTTAGGTGGCGCTGCGTTTAATAATGAATTTGGCCGCCCTGCTTTAACAGGTTACTTCCGTACCTATGAAGAAAAAGTAACCAGCCACAACGGCGAAGAAATCCGTGGTTATCATAAGCCTATTATGATTGCCGGCGGTATGGGGAATATTCGCGAGCAACACGTTGAGAAGGGTGAGATTCCGGTCGGCGCCAAGCTTGTGGTATTAGGCGGCCCGGCCATGAATATCGGTTTAGGTGGCGGTGCGGCATCATCGATGGCATCTGGTACCTCTACCGAAGATCTCGACTTTGCTTCGGTTCAGCGTGATAACCCAGAAATGGAGCGGCGCTGCCAAGAAGTGATTGACCGTTGCTGGCAACTGGGCGACAAGAACCCCATTGCATTTATTCACGATGTAGGCGCTGGTGGTTTGTCGAATGCCATGCCAGAGCTGGTGGGTGATGGTGGCCGTGGTGGTATTTTTGACTTACGCAAAGTGCCCAACGATGAGCCAGGTATGTCGCCGCTCGAGATTTGGTGTAACGAATCGCAAGAACGCTACGTGATGGCTATTGCGCCAGAACATATGGATGTTTTTGAACAGATTTGTCAGCGTGAGCGGGCACCATTCGCAGTGATTGGTGAAGCCACTGAAGCGCAACATCTAACCATGACAGATCCGGTATTTGCTAATAAGCCCATTGATTTGCCACTGAACGTGCTACTTGGTAAACCACCGAAAATGCATCGTGACGTAAGTTCAGCGCAAGTTCAGGGACAAGCGCTAGAAACCAGCTCAATCAAGCTTAACGACGCGGCCAAGCGCTTGTTACGATTGCCAGCGATTGCAGAGAAAACCTTCTTGATTACCATTGGTGATCGGTCTGTGACTGGTTTGGTTGCGCGTGACCAAATGGTGGGACCATGGCAAATACCTGTAGCCGATGTGGCGGTAACTGCTGCTAGCTACGATACCTATGCCGGTGAAGCTATGGCCATGGGTGAACGCACACCACTGGCGTTATTAAACTACGGCGCGTCTGCACGGATGGCCGTGGGCGAGGCTTTGACCAACCTTGCTGCCGCTGATATCGGCGATTTAAGTTTTGTAAAATTGTCGGCAAACTGGATGGCTGCTGCTGGTCACCCAGGCGAAGATGCTGGTCTCTATGAAGCAGTCAAAGCGGTCGGTGAAGAACTTTGTCCAGCGCTTGGAATCACCATTCCGGTGGGTAAAGATTCGATGTCGATGAAGACTCGCTGGCAGGATAGTGCCGGTAATGAACAAGCAGTAACCGCACCGCTGAGCCTTGTCATTACTGCCTTTGGTCGCGTACGTGATGTGCGTCGAACGCTAACCCCGCAGCTGCGGATGGATAAAGGCGACTCTAAATTAGTCTTGATTGATTTGGGGCAAGGGCAAAACCGTCTGGGTGGTTCAGCGTTAGCCCAAGTTTATCGTCAGTTAGGTGATGTCACGCCTGACGTGGATGACGCCGCCTTGCTGAAAGGCTTCTTCAACGCCATCCAACAACTGGTGCACAACAAGCAATTACTGGCCTATCATGATCGCTCTGATGGTGGTTTGTTTGTGACGGTGGCAGAAATGGCCTTTGCTGGTCATTGTGGGGTTGAAGTAGCCCTTGATGAAGTTGGTACAGACGATCTTGCGGCACTCTTTAGTGAAGAATTAGGCGCTGTCATTCAGGTAACTGTTGAGGACTTGCCGGCAGTGCAGGCAGTATTTGCTGAACATGGGTTAGCTGATTGTGTGAAGGTTATCGGTCAGCCTGTGCGCGAAGATGTGGTGCGATTTAATCGCAATGGACAAGAAGTGCTGTCTCATTTGCGTAGTCACTACCGTGCTGTGTGGGCAGAAACTACCCATCAGATGCAGCGTTTACGAGATAACCCAGAGTGCGCTGATGAAGAGTTTGAAGCTAAGCAAAACCTTAATGATCCTGGTTTGTTTGCCGAACTGACGTTTGATGTGGCTGAGGATATTGCGGCTCCGTACATCAATACAGGGCGTGATCCTGTGGTGGCTATTTTGCGTGAGCAAGGGGTGAACTCGCACATGGAAATGGCCGCAGCTTTCGATCGCGCCGGCTTTGCTGCGATTGATGTGCACATGAGTGACATTTTAAGCGGTCGCATCAGCTTAGATAAGTTTGATGGTTTAGCTGCTTGTGGCGGTTTCTCCTACGGTGACGTACTAGGTGCAGGCGAGGGTTGGGCGAAGTCGATTTTATTTAATGGCCGTGCCCGCGATGAGTTCAGTGCTTTCTTTGAACGCCAACGCACGTTCGCGCTAGGGGTGTGTAATGGCTGTCAGATGTTATCAAATCTGAAAGAACTGATTCCTGGTGCAGAAGCTTGGCCACGTTTTGTTACTAACCGTTCAGAGCGGTTTGAAGCGCGTTTTAGCTTGGTTGAAGTGCAGCCTAATGACTCGTTGTTCTTCTCTGGTATGGCTGGCTCGAAAATGCCAATTGCGGTATCTCATGGTGAAGGGCGGGCTGAATTTAGTGGCAACAACCTAGAGTTAGTACAGCAACAGCAGTTAGTGACTTTGCGCTACATTAATAATAAGGGCCAAGTTGCTAGCAGCTATCCGGCTAACCCCAATGGTACTCCAGCGGGAATTACCGGATTAACTACCAGTGATGGTCGAGTGTCTATTATGATGCCGCATCCAGAGCGGGTGTTCCGTACCGTAGCGAATAGCTGGCATCCAGACGAATGGGGTGAAGATAGCCCGTGGATGCGCATGTTCCGCAATGCTCGAGTCTATTTAGGCTAAGATAGTCCTGCGTAGGACACCAGCAGAACCCGAGATCATGTAAGCAGCTGTAGACGCTTACTTGGTCTCGGGTTTTTCGTTATTGGATCGGTGTAATTTCTCAGCCGCTTGTTGCGCGCGGCGTTGTTTAAAAAAATCCTTTAATTGCTGCGCACAGGTGTCTGCTAATACGCCACCTATAACCTCAACCTGATGATTCATACTGCTGTGGTTAACGACTTGGATGGCGCTACCCGTTGCGCCTGTACGCGGATCGCTGGCGCCAAATACAAGAGTTTTAACGCGGGCATGAGTGATCAGCCCAGCGCACATTGCGCAGGGCTCTAGGGTCACATATAAAGTCGTGTCTACCAGACGATAATTATTAAGTTTTTGACCAGCTGCGCGAATCGCCATCACTTCAGCATGGGCGGATGGGTCATGCAAATGAATCACTTGGTTAAAGCCTTCACCGATGATTTCACCTTGTTGTACTAAGACAGCCCCCACGGGGACTTCACCTAAGGCTTGAGCCTGCTCGGCTAGTTGGAGTGCACGTTGCATAAAATGCTGGTGCTGTTGGTTGGAGTCGAGCATAGATAGAAAGACGCTTCGTTGTAAAATGATGGCCTATCATAAAAAAAAGCCCCCGCAGATGCGAGGGCTTGTTTCAACTAAAGCGCGGTTAGGCTTAGAAATCGTATTTAAAGCCTAAACGGATGCTCCACAATGATGGTGCACCTGAACGACCTTGTACGCCGTCAATACGTGAGCTTAATGACTCAAATACATATTGGTTTTGGTCGTTAATTGATACGTTAGCTACGCCAATTGAACGAGGGAAGCTTGCTTCATACAACACGCCCCAATCATCGTTTAACAGGTTAGTTAAGTTATCAACCACAAAGTACAGGCTTGATTTGTGACCCTCGGCAAAACCAGGTAGGTCTTGTTCGAATTTGAAGTCAACTTTGTGCCACCAGCTGCTATAGAACTCGTTACGAGGTGCAATACCACCAGCGTACTTGTCTAAGCCAGCTTCTTCAATAAAGGCAAAGAATTTGTCAGTATCAAAGCCAGCAGCAAAGATTGCATTCGGGTCAGTTAAACCAGTTGGTACGTATAACAAGGCACGAGCAGAGCTAGTGATATCACCAAACACGTTACCGTTCATAGTGTAGCTGTACGGACGACCTTTGTTAGCGCTACCGAATAAGCTGAACTTAGTATCGTAACCATCTAACCACTCAGTGGTGTAGGTAGCACGGAAAGTAAAGCGGTGTGGAATTTCGTAGTTAGAAGTTGCCACGCCTGGGTTTTGTAAATCAGCAGCCGCTACGTTGGTGTAGTTTGAGTAAGCTACCGAGCTGGTCATTGGGTTAACGTCTTCAGCTTTGTTCCAAGCGTAAGCCAAGGTCCAGTCTAAACCAAAGTCATGGGATTTGCTTACCGCCAATGACAATGAGGTTTGCTTACCAGAGTCACCATCAACGTTGGTTAACAAGAAGGCATCAGAGCCTGAACCGGCATAGATTGGACGACCGTCTGGAGCTGTATCCACTTGTGTACGGCGTAAGTCTTTGATGATTGCAGCATTGTCTTTTTCAGTGTGCAACAAGTCAGCCATGAAAACATAGCCGTTATCAAAGGCGTAGGTGGCACCAATGGCATATTTCCATTCTTTAGGTAATTCAAAGTTAGGATCTAATGCGTTAACCGGGCCAACACCAGCAGCGTTTGCTACTTCGTCATACATGGACTGTGGAATGTCGATTAATGGATTACCAGAACCAGTGTGAGGGATATCAAACAGGCTGCCACCATTTAAGAACAGGTTTGATTCGTACAAGCTCACGCCGTTGTTTGAGTAGTTGTTAGACAACCAAACGTTCGGGTTACCGCCTGAGTACAAACCAATTCCACCACGTACTTCAAGTTCTGGGCTTACTACCCAGTTTACGCCTAAGCGCGGCTGTACTAGACCTTCGCCATCCAACGTAGCAGTGTTAGCAAAACCATAAGTGCTTTGGAAGTTAGCGTTCAGCGCTGGCTCATCACTGGTGGTGTACCAGTCATAACGTAAACCAGCAGTTAAGGTTAAGTCTTGGTCGATAAAGTAGTATTCATCTTGCGCATACAAGGTGTTTACTGAGTACTTGAATTGACCAGCACCGTCATTTGGATCGTTACTACCAGCGGCGTTTTCATAAATCACGCGGCTAGGAGTACCAGCTTCAAAAGCATCGATAGAGGCAAACCGGAACTCACCTTGTGCTTCTTGAATAAACAAGTTGTACACGTCGTAAGTTTCGCGCTCATAACCGAAGGTAAAAGTATGGTCTTCATACAAGTAAGTACCAGCAACTTTAAAGAAAGTTGTGTCGTAGTACAACTTGTTGGCATGACGAGAGTCGTCAGCACCAAGATAAATGGTGTTGCCATTGTGGCTGATTTGAACTTCACCTACTTCAGTACCGCCAAGTGGGTTAACGCGAGCGTCTAACTCAGAGTAACCAGCACGAATTTCGGTAGAGAAGTTGTAGGTCCAGTCTGAGTACAACTGTGCTACATAAGAAGTGAATTTAGAACCACGCTCATAGAAGTGGTTAGAGAATTCTAGTTCGTTGTCATCACCGTCAGACTCAGCGATAGAGTAACCATCGTTGTAGTTGTAGGTAAAGGCCGCACGATGCTGGTCATTAATGTACCAGTCTAATTTCGCTAAGAACTTCTCGTCTTCTACTGGAATACTAGCTGGGAAACCGCCTGGCTCGAAGCCGTAAACATCACGGGCGATGTTAGCAATTCGGTCAAGATCTGCTTGCGTAACGCCTATTACTGGCGTGGCTGCAGAGCCATCTTCTGGTCCGCGATCGAACGTATCAGCGCCTTCTAGTTTTTCATAAGCAATGAAGGCGAAAAGTTTATCATCAATTAATGCGCCACCACCGTTGAAACCGTAACGACGTTCGTTGAAAGCCCCCACGTTGATCGAGTCACCTTCAAGCTTGTCGCCTTGCAGACTGTCGTTGGTGTAATCAAAGAAAACGCTACCAAATAGTTCGTTTTCACCTGATTTGGTTACGGCGTTAATGTTACACGCAGTAAAACCACCGTATTGCACGTTAAAAGGAGCTAACTCTACTGCTACCTGCTCAATAGCATCATAAGAGAAAGGCATACGCTCGGTAGGGTAACCACTTGAATTCAAACCAAAGTTATCGTTCATGCGCACGCCGTCAACAGTCAAGCTGTTGAAACGCGGGTTAGCGCCGGCGCACTGAATGTCACGTGCGTTAGTTTCGTTGATATAGATACGCGGGTCATTACGTACAATATCTTTGATATCACGGTTTACTGTAGGAGCGCTTTGCAAATCAGCTAGGCTGAAGGTTGCAGTTGGACCATTAGTACCAGAAGTCGTAGTGAGTTGCGAACCAGTGACAGCAATGCGTTCTACGGACTGCTGCGGCACTGCCACGCTTAAGTTTTCGGTCTCGCCCAAGGTTAAGAAGACGTTCTCAATAACCTCGCTGTTACCCATCGCATCGGTGACAGTTAACGTGTATGGACCACCTACGGCAAGGCCGCGGGCAGAGAACAATCCATTGTCGTTAGCTGAAAGTGTACTAGTAGTACCGGTGCGTTCATCCTTTAACGTTACCGTTGCATTGGCGATAGCTTGTCCGGTTGCTTCGCTCGTTACCACACCACGAATACTTGATGTGGTTTCTTGCGCAATGGCCGCTGAGGAAATCCCGATAGCCAAGGCAACTGCGGCGGCTATACGGCTGGGTTTACTATTGAACATGATGTTGTTTCCCTAGTTGTGTTAAACAAACAGTTTTATCAATAAAAAAGTTGGGTTGCGAAGTGTAGTTAATAACTATGACAAATTGATGACTTTGTCGGTTAAAAAAAGCCCCCGCATTGCTGCGAGGGCTTCTGTATTACTAAATTAGAAACGATAGCGAACACCAATCTTGGCCTGCCATGATGAGCGAGTAGGCTCATAACGGGTAGGCGATTGGTTCAATACGTCCCAGCCGTCGCCACTGTTATATGGCTGACCATAAACGTAACGGCCTTGATCGTCGATATTAACAGAGGCGATTTGACGCGCGTTATCACCGAAAGGTAAGACGTGCTTTTGGCCTGCATCTTTATCGAACAGAGCAATCAGGTTACGAACGTTGATGTAGAACTCGCCCTTATGGCCGTCAACAAAACCTGGAATCTCTTGCGAGAATTTAAAGTCTAGGTTGGTGGTCCAAGGAGCACGACGAGTGTTACGTGGAGCGTAACCGCCAGCATATTGGTCAAGACCCGTTTCTGCTAAGTAACCAGCAAAAGTGTCATAGTCTAAACCGCCGGTGTATACCACGTTCGGATCATCGGCACCTGTTGGAATGTACGGCAAGTAGCGAGCAGTACTTTCGAAGGTTGATTGGTCACCAAACTTGTTGAAGCGGAAGGTGTCTAGCACATAACCCCATGGACGACCTGAGTAACGTTCCCAGAATAAGCCAAAGGTAGAAGTGTAGCCACTGAACAATTCAGTTTTGTAGGTGATATCGGCCATCAAACGGTGTTCAACCATGTACGATGCCGTACCGGCTTCAACATTGTTCGGGTCGATAGCAACTGGGTAACGGAAGTTAGATACCGCAGTGCTTGAACTACCTGCTACTGCTTCTTGTACGTCTTGGTTGGTGTAGCTAGTACGTAAGCTTAAACCGTTGTCCCAAGCTTTACCAAGAGTTGCAGTAAAGATACGGCTGTTACCACCGTCACCATTGGTCAACATCAGGTCATAACGCTCAACGCCGTTATCATCGCCTGGAGCCATTGGTTCGTGGTCATCTAATGGATCGTCAACAACATAAATTGGACGGCCGCCGTCAGCAGTAGTTACCGGGTTACCGTTTTCGTCAAGTAATTGACGACGCGCTAAATCGACCCACTGCACGTCATCTTTACGACGGCTGTAGATGTATTCTGCACTCGCAAACCACTCTTCGCCCATGAATGGGATATCGAAGCTTTCGAAATCAACCGCTAAGCTGGCGCGCCAGTCGGTTGGTAATTCGAAGTTTGGATCGATAGCATTCACGTAACCGTCTTGAGTTAATGATTGTTGTACTAACTCAGGAACAGTCGTTGGGTCTACGTTGTTGCTGTAAACCGAAGATGGCAAGCTGCTGGTATTGAACTGCGAGAATGCCATACCGCTGTTGGTGTATGAGTTAGATACCCATACGTTTGGACGACCACCGCCGTAACGACCGAAGCCACCACGTACTTTGATATCGTCAGCTGCTTGGTATTTGAAACCAAAGCGCGGCAAAATTAAGTCTTTACCGTCTAAGTTTTCAGTGTTGGCGAAGCCATAACGCTCAGCAAACAATGGGTTATAAGTTGGCTTGTCTTTTGCGAAAATACGCTCGTAACGCACACCAAACGTTAACTCAAGATCCCAAGTAGGAGCCCAAGTGTCTTGCAGGTATAGCGCTTGATAACCTTGAGTAAAGTCGGCCGCAGCATCGTTTACGTCACCGGTTAAGCTGCCCGCGTAATAGAAACGGTTAGCAGTTTTGTTACGGAAGTTTTCTAGGCTCCAGAATTCCCATGACCCCAACGCGTTCTGTACGAACAAGTTGTAGATATCAGTAGAAGAGTACTGGTAACCGAATGACAACGCGTGGTCGCCAATTAAGTATTCACCGTTTAATTGCAATTCTAAGGTGCTGTTTTCACCGTAGTTAGCATGGCGTGAGTAATCAGGACCAAAAGTGATTTCGTTACGGTCGCCATCTACTTGGACAGTAACAGAACCCATGGTGCGGCCGTTCATTGGCTCTTGCAAAGCTTCAACATCTTTGTACGACAATTTCATGTCAGTTGAGAAGTTAGAGCTCCAGTTTGAGTACAGCTGCAACGCGTAAGCATTTAAGGTTTGCTCGTTGTTGTACCAGCTAGAAGATAAAGCTAATGAACTATCGCTACCGTAATGGCCACGAATTGAGTTACCTTTGGTAGCCTGATAAGTAAAGGCTGCACGGTGCTCATTGCTGATGTTCCAGTCTAATTTCAACAACAATTTTTCGTCGTCTTCTTCAGCTGGCATGTTCCAGTCGCCAAGTTGGCTATCGGTTAAGCCGTATACTTCACGAGCGATAGATAAAACTTCTTCTAAAGCTTCTTGAGATACATTGGCAATGTTAGATGCATTTGAGCCGATAGGACCACGATACGGGCTTTCTGATTCGCTCGATTTTTCGTAGTTAGCGTAGAAGAATAAGGTGTCTTCGATGATTGGACCGCCGATACCGATACCGTAGGTTTTCTCATCATAATCTACGTTTGGTACGCCAGAGCCTGGCTCATAAATAGATTCGCTAGGGTTACCAGCTAAAGAATCGCTAGTGTACTGAACGAATACAGAACCTTTTAATTCATTGGTACCAGATTTGGTTACCGCGTTAACTTTAGCACCAGTAAAGTTGCTTTCTTTAGCGCTAAACGGCATCACATCAACGTTAATTTGTGCAATAGCGTCGATTGAAATAGGTGAACCTTGGGTTGGGTAACCGTTGTTGTTCAAACCGAAATCATCGTTCTGGCCGATACCGTCGATAGTGATTGAGTTGTATTTTGGGTTGTTACCAGCAACAACTAATTGGTCGCCGTCGCCAAGCTGAGTGGCTAATGGGTTCAAACGAACGATTTCTTTTAAGTCACGGCCGTAAGTAGGCAGTGATTCAATTTGTTCTTGACCAAACGAGCTTGAAGAACCGTTGTTCATTGAAGCATAGTTGATGGCGCGACCAGTAACGCTGATACGCTCAGCAGCTTGAGTCTCAAGTTGCGCATTCAAACGGTAAGTTTCGCCTAATTTCAGGTAAACTTCTTCGTAGGTGGCGTCACGGTATACGTCTGAGTCTAAGGTTACACGGTAAGGACCGCCAACACGCAGACCACTGGCAATAAATGAACCTGATTCGTCAGTCGTTACTTCTAAACGACTGCCTGAAGGCATGTGTTCGATTACTACTTTGGTGTTGGCTGCGCCAGCACCTTGTGGACCGACAATAGAACCACGCATTGCTGCAGAGGTATCTTGTGCAATAGCAGTTGCTGAGACTAAGCCCAATGCAACGGCGATAGCACTGGCGGTGCGTGTTAATCGCATAGATGTACTCATCTTTATTTCCTGGGTTGGTTGCTTTTAATAAAAATCGAGTTAAGGCATAACCGCTTGTTTTGACGCCTTAATGACATTCGTGCGCATTTATAGCACGCAGATATGTCAAAAATGTGACAATATTTTACGCAATTTTCTTTTCAATTGCATCGTTAAATTAGAACCTTTATTGTTTTTATTTGTCTCAGTTCTCCCACTAACGGAAATCATCAAGTGAAAAAGTCAATCTTAGTGCCTGTTATAGCGGCATTTGCAGTAGTTTTGACCGGATGTGATATGGCCAAACCAGAACCTGTTGAACCGATAAGCTTACGCGTGGCAACCTTCAATGTCAGTATGGATGCTTCCAATTATCTACCGAACGACAAATTGGCCGCAGAAGGAGCCAGTGCATTAACCCTCGCGCTAGCTAACCAGCATCCACAAATTCAAGCAATAGCCGAGATCATTCAACATGTTCGGCCTGATATTTTGGTACTCAATGAATTTGACTATTTGCCAGCTGAGCAAGGCATAGAGGTATTCTTAAAAGACTATCTGGCGCATAGCCAGCGTGGTGAGTCTCCGATCGATTATCCTTACTATTTCATTGCCCCAGTGAATACCGGTGAACCTAGTCCCTTTGACTTGGATCAAGATGGCCATGCTAGCGGTGTAGGCAACGATGCTTGGGGGTATGGCAATTATCCAGGACAATATGGGATGGTGGTGCTGTCAAAGTATCCTCTTGCGGATGATGCGATTCGTACGTTTCGGAATTTCAAATGGAAGGATATGCCGGGCGCGCTGCAGCCACTTAAACCCGGAACTCAAGAGCCTTGGTACCCAGCCGCAGCTTGGCAAGAGTTTCCGTTAAGCTCAAAATCTCATTGGGATGTGCCGGTCATGGTCGGTGATTTTGCTTTGCACTTGTTAGTGAGCCATCCTACGCCGCCGGTGTTCGACGGGCCTGAAGATCGAAACGGGCGTCGCAATCATGACGAAATCAGATTCTGGGCCGATTATCTCCAGCCGCACCTCAGTGATTACATCTACGACGATCAGGGTCGCAGCGGCGGTTTAGCTCCACAACAGCGGTTTGTGGTAGCGGGTGATTTAAATGCGTCAGTGGAGAGTACTGATAATTATCCAGGCACTATTGCGCAGCTGTTGCAGCACCCGGCGGTTCAAGCAGAACCCACGCCGACCAGTGCTGGTGGCAGTGCTCACACCCCGAATAATCCCCATGCTGCAACTCATACGGCCGGATGGCGTAAGCGCGCTGATTATGTGCTGCCATCAGTCTATGGTACGCGGGTGATTCAAAGTGGTGTGTTTTGGCCGACATTAGGACAACCCAAGGCAGATTTAGTAAGTGAACGGCAACGCTCTTCAGACCATCGATTAGTTTGGGTTGATCTGCAACTTATTGCCGCAGAATGAAATAAATGTCATCTATTTGCAGCATTTTCATAAAAGTGTCATAAAGTATCTGAATAATTGGCGCTGTTGGAAAATAACAGGTAACGCACATGTCTAGAAAGATACTGATTGTTGAAGACGAAGCTCCGATTCGTGAGATGCTGAGCTTCGTCATGGAGCAGCACGGCTATCAAGCTGTGGAGGCGGGTGACTACCAAGCAGCCCTAGAAAAAGTGGTTGAGCCCTTCCCTGATATGATTTTGCTGGATTGGATGATTCCTGGTGGCTCTGGTATTCAGTTAGCGAAAAAGCTAAAAGGCGATGATTTTACCCGCTCGATCCCGATCATCATGCTAACGGCACGAGGCGAAGAAGAAGATAAAGTACGTGGGTTAGAGGTTGGTGCCGATGACTACATGACTAAACCTTTCTCGCCAAAAGAGTTAATGGCCCGCATGCGGGCGGTGTTCCGCCGTGTCGCGCCAACTGCGTTAGATGAGCCGCTCGAGGTAGAACATTTGAAGTTAGACCCAGTATCGCATCGCGTGAGTGCTTTTAATGATCGCTTAGAAATGGGGCCTACAGAGTTCAAGCTATTGCACTTTTTTATGACTCATCCAGAACGGGTTTATAGTCGTGAGCAACTGCTAGACCATGTGTGGGGCACCAACGTTTATGTCGAAGACAGAACCGTTGATGTGCATATACGACGTTTGCGCAAAGCGTTAGAATTGCATGGTCATGATCGCCTCATTCAAACCGTACGGGGCGTCGGTTATCGGTTTTCAAAAAACTAAACAGCGATAAACAAGCGGATGCGCACCAATGGATAGACGCTACTCGGTTTTCTTTATTCTACGGGGCTTACTGTGGTATGTGCTGCCGTTAGCGGTCGTTGGTGCGTTGTTTGATGTGTTTTGGCCATTGATGGCCATCGCTTTGTTTATGCTGGTGGCTTGGCATTATTATTATCAATACAAATTGGTGGACTGGCTGTGGCATCGACGCACCTTGTTACCGCCAAATGCTCCTGGCAGCTGGAGCTATATCTACGACGGCATTTACCGAACCCAGCGTCGCAGTCAGCAACGTCGCCGCGCCCTTGCTAGGTTACTGCGCCGTTTTCGTGAAGCCTCAGAAGCTATACCCGATGCTGCTATCGTGTTTCGTAAAGATGGTAGCCTCATTTGGTGTAACAAGTTAGCGCAATTCTATTTCGGCCTGAAATGGCCGGCTGATACCGGTATCCGTTTACCTAACTTAATTCGTCATCCTGAGTTTGTTGCTTATTTGCAAGCAGGCAACTTCAACGAAGATATGCACCTTGCCTCGCCTGTTCGTGAAGAAGTTGAGTTAGAAGTTCGCATCATGCCGTACAGTGATGATCAGTACTTACTGATGGCGCGCGATGTAACTCAGATTAAGCGCTTAGAACAGATGCGTAAAGAGTTTGTCGCAAACGTATCGCACGAGCTAAAAACGCCACTGACCGTATTGCAAGGTTATCTCGAGATGCTTGAGCAACCAGAGGCAATGCCGCCAGCCATGCTTAGTAAAGCAGTGCGAGACATGGACGCGCAAAGCACGCGCATGCGCAACCTAGTTGACCAATTGTTGTCGATGTCGCGTTTAGATGTTCACCGGACAGATATTTTTGAGCGTAAAGTGGATGTTCCAGCGATTTTTCGGCAGTTAAAACTTGATGCCGAACGTCTTAATCAAGACAAGCAGCACAGCATCGAATTTGATATCGCTGAGGTGAGCATGTTTGGCATTGATGATGAGATGCGCAGCGCCTTTGCCAATCTAGTCACCAATGCGATTCATTACACCCCACCGGGCGGGCACATCAAAGTACGTTGGCAGCCAGTGGCTAACAGCATGGAGTTTAGTGTTACTGATAATGGCCCCGGCATTGGCGGTGAACATCTACCGCGTTTAACTGAACGCTTTTATCGAGTAGATAAAGATCGCAATAGTAAAAAAGGTGGTTCAGGCCTAGGCTTGGCCATAGTGCAGCAAGTGCTTGAGCATCATCATAGTAAGCTCCAAATAGATTCGCAGCTGGGGCGGGGGTCTAAGTTCTGGTTTCGGATTTCAGAAGAGCTTGTCATAAAATCATCATAATTTCGTCATAGTTGTCATTAAACTGTCACATTGACGACTTAAACTCTCCGGTATGAACTCAATAAACTAGTCTGACTTAGGTCGACTAAGATGAATACAAGACAACTCTCGGAGTTATTATGAAACTTAAATCTGCAATGATTGCACTCAGCCTAAGCGCTGTTGTGAGTGCTGGAGCTTACGCACAAAAAGCCACAGATGACCTACCTGAATATGAAAAAGTAAGTGGCCTATCAGGCAACTTATCATCGGTAGGTTCAGATACTCTGGCGAACATGATGACCTTTTGGTCGGAAGAATTTAAACGCATGTACCCTAATGTAAACATGCAAATTCAAGCGGCCGGATCTTCTACTGCGCCACCAGCGCTGACTGAAGGTACTTCAAACTTTGGCCCTATGAGCCGTGCTATGAAGGCGAAAGAAATCGAGGCCTTTGAAAAACGTCATGGCTACAAGCCAACCCCAGTGCGTGTTGCTATCGATGCGCTAGCGGTGTTTGCGCACAAAGATAACCCGATTGAAGGTTTAACCATTGCTCAAGTTGATGCGATTTTCTCGAGCACTCGTTTATGTGGTGCCAACGAAGAAGTTCGCCGTTGGGGCGACCTAGGTTTAACTGGCAGCTGGGTAAACCGTGATTTGCAAATTTACGGTCGTAACTCAGTATCAGGAACCTACGGCTACTTCAAAGAGGTTGCCTTATGTGATGGCGACTTCCGTAATAACGTTAATGAACAGCCGGGTTCCGCATCGGTAGTACAGTCAGTATCAACATCGCTTAATGCCATTGGCTACTCAGGTATTGGTTACATGACCTCTGGTGTTAAAACGGTGCCTTTAGCTGTTGAAGAAGGCAGCGAATATGTGGATGCAACCACTGAAAATGCATTAGCAGGTAAATATCCGTTAGCACGCTTCTTATATGTTTATGTCAATAAGCATCCAAACAAGCCGCTTGACCCAGCAACCGCCGAATTCTTAAAAATGGTTTTATCTAAGCAAGGCCAAGAAATCGTTGATAAAGACGGTTACATTCCAGTACCACGTGTGGTGGTAGAGCAAGAACTTGAGCGTTTAGGCTTAAATTAAGCATTGCCCAAAAATCCCTCAGCCAAGGCTGGGGGATTTTTTTATGTCCGTAACAAAACTCCCCTTTAAATGGAAAGGTTACGCATGATGGGTTGTTGCAGAGAAATGAGTGTTTCAGTGGCTTGAACTTCCGCAATAGCCTGAATTTTATTGATCAATAAATCTTGCAGTTCGCTGATGGATGGCACCATCACTTTAATAAAAATACTGTATTGGCCTGTGGTGTAGTGCGCTTCCACCACTTCCGGTAGAGCCTGCAGTTGCTTTAATGCGCTTGGGTAATCGCCTGCTTTAGCTAAATTAATACCAATAAAGCAACAAACATCAAAGCCTAACTGTTTGGCATTAACATGCACGTGAGTGCCACTAATAATGCCGGCTTGGCGCATTTTTTCAACGCGTACGTGCACCGTTGCAGGGCTCACCTGTTGCTGCTTAGCGATTTCCGCATAACTGGTTTTGGCGTTCTGTTGCAAAGTACGCAAGATGTCTTTGTCTAAATTGTCGATCATTTATTTGGCTCGTAGTTAAAGCATGCGATATTAGATAATATCTATTAAAATAGGCTTTTTATCAACATTATCTATCGCCTAATGCAACTTTGATTAAAGGCTATTGAGCTCCATGAATTTTATGGTGATTATTGTTTATCGCTCTCATGCTTAGCCGAAGGGTTAATGTAACTAGGATAAATAAAATGACCGGATATTCAGAACAACTCAAATTACAACAGCAAATTGCTAAGCTATATGCCTCTATCACAACTGCATTGGCGCAAAGCTTAAGTTTAACTGAAGTGCAGGCGCCGCTGATGGTTGCTAGTGGCTCTGGCTTGCAAGATAACCTCAGTGGGATTGAGCAGCCGGTGCGGGTCTTTGTGAAAGCGCAGCAGCAAGATTACGAGGTAGTGCACTCCCTAGCGAAATGGAAGCGTAGTGTGTTAGCGCTACTCGAGTGCCCGGTTGGTACCGGCATCCTGACTGATATGAAGGCCTTACGGCCGGACGAAGAGGCGCTGACAGCGCGGCATTCAGTGTTGGTCGAACAATGGGATTGGGAGCAGGTTATCCTGCCACAGCAGCGTTGTGTTGCTTATTTACAGCAGTGTGTGCAACACATCTATCAGGTGTTACGCAAGGCGCATCAGGCTTTTGCACCTAGCCCGATAAAATTACCGGAGCAGGTCACGTTCATTCATGCAGAGCAGCTCCGCCAAGCCTATCCGCAGTTAACACCGAAGGCCCGCGAGCGAGCTATCACGCAGCAACATCAGGTGGTGTTTATTATGGGAATTGGCACCACTTTAGGTGATGGTAGTCTGCATGATAAGCGTGCACCGGATTACGATGACTGGAGTACGGTCGCTAAAGATAGCCAAGGCTTGGCTGGGCTTAACGGTGATTTATTGGTGTGGCATCCACAGCTAGATGATGCGTTAGAATTATCATCGATGGGAATACGGGTGGATGCTAGTGCGTTGCAGCAGCAGTTAAGCCTGCGCAGTTGTGAAGGCTATGCGCAGCAGGCTTGGCATCAACAACTGTTGCAAGGTGCTTTACCTTTGTCCATTGGCGGCGGTATCGGACGCTCTCGCGTAGCCATGTGGATTTTACAGCAGCATCATATCAGTGCAGTGCAGGCTCCAGCTATTGAACTGCAGGAGTTATGCGGTACCCAGGCTGCATGACAGAAAAGTGTCAGTTATATGACAGCGCTGTAACATAACTGTCATAGAAGCCGTCTATACTATGTCGTAGATAAAAATGGTAGTTAACCTAAATCAACGAGGCAGCAATGGCGGCATCACCACGCGGACAGTTGGGAGCCAGTAATGTGCGTTTATTTAAAGACCGAGCAGCGCGCTGGGGGGTAACCTTTGGTGGCGGCTTGGTGTTAATCGCACTTCTCCTAATTTTCTTTTATCTCTTGTATGTAGTCGAGCCCATTTTTCGTGGGGTTGATATAGAACAACAGCAGTCTTTTGCAATTCCTGGCCAAGGCGAAACCGTGGCGATGGGGATGGAAGAACAATCTGAGATAGGCTATCGCTTTGATAACCTAGGCGGCTTGAGCTTCTTTGCGTTGAAGCAAAAGCCAGGTACTGATTGGCAGCCAGGGCAAGTGCTGTTGCAGCAACAGGTGGCTGAGCAACCCACCGCATTTGCGGCAACACAGCCACAGAATAAGCGCTACGTCTACGCTGTTGCCGATGGCAAGGCTCGCGTCATCGAGCCGAAATTTCGTACCCAATTCAATAATGGCCGTCGCTTAACCACTCCGGTCGTTGATTTTGCCAATGACGGTGAGCTTTATCAGGTAGATCCGCAAGGGCGTCAGCTACAGCAAATTGCCTATGAGTACGACGGCGATTCGTCACTGTTTGCAGCGGTCACCTCAGATAATGTAGTGGTGGTTAATTACTTACAAGCCACCAAGAGCTTCTTGACGGGCGCAGTAGAGTTAAAAGCGAAAGTGAGTGAATTACCAACCACTGGTAACGTAGATAACCTGGTGGTAACGCCCGATTTGCGCCAAGTATTTGTGCGCCAAGGCAACCGTTTTGCGGTTTATGATGTGTCGCGCACTGGTAGCGTGAGTGAGCGTCAAGTACTCAATGTTGATAGACGGCGTTACGGTGCTATCACCAGCATGCAGTTGCTAGCTGGTGCTAGTTCTGTGTTATTTGGCCATGACCAGGGGTTAATTACCCAGTGGTTTGAAGTGGCTGGAGAAAACGGACGTCAGTATCAATACATTCGTGAATTCAAGGCCGGTAATAGTGCCATTACGGGGTTAGTTGCTGAGTACTATCGACGTACGTTCTACGCGCTCAACAGCGACGGGCAAGTTGGCGTCTTCCATACCACCTCGCAAGCGGACCTTTATTTAGCAAAACCAGAACAGTTGCATGCTGAACAGCTGGTGATAGATCCTCGAGCAAACACCTTGCTGATGCAAAGTGGCAACCAACTGCACAGCTTTAAACTCGATAACGAGCACCCCGAGGTGAGTTGGAGCGGAGTCTGGCAAGAGGTGTGGTACGAAGGCTACCCAGAGCCGCAGTATGTGTGGCAATCCACCTCAGGCTCAGATGACTTTGAGCCTAAGTTTAGCTTGGTTCCTATTTCTTTCGGTACCATCAAAGCTGCCGCCTATGCGATGTTATTTGCCGTACCTATTGGTTTAGCTGCCGCCGTCTACACTGCCTATTTCATGTCGCCAGGGGTGCGCAAAGTAGTGAAGCCAACGGTTGAAATCATGGAAGCGTTACCGACGGTTATCTTGGGCTTCTTAGCGGGGTTATGGCTAGCGCCGCTCATTGAGACTTATTTGCCGGGTATTGTGGCGACCCTGATTTTAATTCCTACGTCGATTATTTTAATGGCGTTAATCAGCTCAAACTTACCTAAAGCATGGCGCAGCAAGTTTACCGATGGCAGTGCTGCCTTAGTACTGATTCCGGTGGTGCTATTAGCTGGTTGGTTATCATTTGAATTATCGCCATGGATAGAGTCCACCTTCTTTGGTGGTAACGTGCGCGAATACATCACCAACGAGTTAGGCATCACGTTCGATCAGCGCAACTCGCTCGTTGTGGGTATCGCCATGGGCTTTGCTGTGATTCCAACGATTTTCTCGATTGCCGAAGATGCGGTGTTCAGTGTTCCTAAGCACCTGTCTAATGGTTCGTTAGCCCTAGGTGCAACCACCTGGCAAACCCTCACCAAAGTCGTGTTGTTAACTGCCAGCCCTGGTATTTTCTCAGCAGTGATGATGGGCTTAGGACGCGCAGTAGGTGAAACCATGATCGTGTTAATGGCAACTGGTAACACGCCCATTATGGATTGGAACATCTTCGAAGGAATGCGCACCTTGTCGGCCAACATTGCGGTAGAAATGCCAGAGTCTGAAGTAGGTAGTTCGCACTATCGCATCTTATTCTTGGCAGCCTTTGTGTTATTCATTTTCACCTTCGCGTTTAACACGGTGGCAGAGCTCGTGCGCCAGCGGTTACGTGATAAATACAGTTCAATGTAAGTATGAGGATTTCCATGAATACTTGGTTTAAATCAGGAAAACCCTACATTTGGCTCACCGCTGGTGCAGTAAGTGTGAGCTTAATTGCGGTCTTAGGTTTGCTTGCATTGATTGCGTGGCGTGGGCTTAGCTTCTTTTGGCCAGCGGCCATTCATGAAGTAGAAGTGCAAGCCAATGACGGCTCGAAGCGGGTCATCATTGGTGAAATTTACGACCGTGAAGAGGTGAGTCTGGAGCGTTTGCAAGAATCAGGCGTGGCGCTAGATGGCTATCAAGAAGATACGTTAGAGCGATTGCTGTTTAAAGTAGGTAATCGTGAGTTTGTCTCCCTTGATTTTATGTGGGTGATGGAACCTCAAATTATTCGTAACGAGACGCCTAGCGATTTAGCCGTGATTGAGCGTTCAAAAGATGGCAACTTCTATGGTTATGTGGTTGATGTTATTGAAAATGGCCAATCAGTAGCCACAGCTGAATCCATTCGTACGGTATTGTTCGAGCGAATTGAACGAGCGGTTGCGTTAAATGAGCAAGCTGCTGATTTACAGCAAGGCGAGATTGGTGCCATCAACTATGAGTTGAACCGATTACGCCTAGAACGTCGCGCGTTAGAACTAGAAGGCCAGTTAACCGCAGCTGAAGAACAGCGCATAGCAACAGCCGAAGAAGCCCAGCGAGCGGCGTATCGGGAACTGGAGCAGCAACTCTTTGCTTATCGTGATCAAGCAAGCCGCGATAGCGTAGTGATGCGCGACATGCGCGGTGAAGAAGTGACCATCCCTATGTATCGGGTGCTGGATGCGACTTTCCCCAACGATATGGGATGGTTTGCAAAAGTGGCGCACTTCTTTACTCAGATCGGTAAATTTATTACTGAAGACCCACGCGAAGCCAATACTGAAGGCGGCGTCTTTCCAGCTATTTTTGGTACCGTGTTTATGGTGCTATTAATGTCGGTGATTGTGACCCCGTTTGGCGTTATCGCAGCGGTTTATTTGCACGAATACGCGGGCAAAAATGCTATCACACGCTTGATTCGTATCGCTGTGATCAACTTAGCGGGTGTGCCTTCGATTGTGTATGGTGTATTCGGTTTAGGCTTCTTTGTGTACATGGTGGGTGGTTCATTAGACCAGATTTTCTATCCAGAGGCTTTACCTAGCCCAACTTTTGGTACCCCAGGGGTGATGTGGTCTGCTATTACCTTGGCTATTTTGACGCTACCTGTGGTCATTGTTTCTACCGAAGAAGGTTTATCACGTATTCCTAGCACCTTGCGTGAGGGTAGTTTGGCCCTTGGAGCCACCAAGGCAGAGACCTTGTGGCGCATCATTTTACCGATGGCATCGCCAGCGATCATGACCGGCTTAATTTTGGCGGTAGCGCGAGCGGCCGGTGAAGTAGCGCCATTGATGTTAGTAGGGGTAGTAAAATCAGCGCCAATGTTGCCCGTTGATGGAAACTTCCCGTATTTTCATTTAGACAGAAAATTTATGCACTTAGGCTTCCACATTTATGATGTTGGCTTCCAAAGTCCAAACGTAGAAGCGGCGCGACCGCTGGTTTATGCAACCTCATTTTTATTGGTGACTGTGATTGTCGGTCTCAATTTGACCGCTATCAGTGTGCGTAACCACTTACGTGAAAAATATCGTTCGCTTGAGCACTAATTAGTGTTTGTAGCCATAAAATTTAAGCGCAGAAGGTTGATATTATGATTTCGGTAACTCCGACCAATACCCAAGCAGGCTCGTTAGATTTAGCTAATTTGAGTGCTGCAGATACTGCTTTAGAAATTCAGAATTTAAATTTGCACTACGGCGAAGCTCAGGCTTTGTATGATATTTCAATGAAAATCCCGAAAAACCGTGTGACTGCTTTTATCGGGCCGTCAGGTTGCGGTAAGTCAACGCTGTTGCGTTGTATCAATCGGATGAATGATCTTGTTGAAATTTGTAAAGTGAGTGGTGAAATTCGCCTCCACGAGCAAAACATCTACGCTAAAAATGTCGATGTTGCAGCTTTGCGCCGCCAAGTTGGCATGGTGTTCCAGCGCCCGAATCCGTTTCCTAAATCTATTTATGAAAACGTGGTTTACGGGATGCGCCTACAAGGGGTGAACGATCGTCGCCGTTTAGATGAAGTGGTAGAGCGTTCGCTAAAAGGTGCAGCACTCTGGGATGAAGTGAAGGATCGTTTGAACGAATCAGCGTTCGGCTTATCAGGCGGTCAGCAACAACGTTTAGTGATTGCTCGTGCGATTGCTATAGAGCCGGAAGTTTTATTGTTGGATGAGCCAACCTCAGCTCTAGATCCTATTTCTACGCTGACGATTGAAGAACTTATTACCGAGCTTAAAGAACAGTTTACTGTGGTGATCGTTACTCACAACATGCAACAAGCGGCACGGGTGTCTGATCAAACGGCCTTTATGTACATGGGTAAGTTAATTGAATATGCTGATACCAACACCTTGTTCACGACCCCACAGAAAAAACAAACGGAAGATTACATCACTGGACGTTACGGTTAATTAGGAGCAGCCCATGGATAAAGTAAATATGAGCCGGCATATTTCCGGCAAGTTTAATGAAGAATTAGAAGCTGTTCGTAACCAAGTATTGAGTATGGGTGGGCTGGTTGAGCAGCAACTGCGTGACTCGTTGATTGCCATAGAAAAATCAGATCATGATATGGCGCAGCAAATTTTGCAGCGCGACTATAAAATCAACGCACTCGAGGTGCAGATTGATGAAGCCTGCGTACAAATTATTGCAAAACGCCAGCCAGCAGCGAGTGATTTAAGATTAATCATCGCAATTTTTAAAACCATTTCAGATCTTGAACGAATTGGTGACGAAGCAGAGCGCATTGCGCGTGTGGCACTAGAAAGCTTTAACAATGACCAGCAGCAATTTTTGGTGAGTTTGGAAAATCTTGGCCAGCAAGTATTGTCCATGTTGCATGGCGTGCTTGATGCCTTTGCGCGGATGGATCTAGACTCGGCCTACGAGGTTCACCAAATGGATGCCCAAGCCGACCGTCAATACGAGGCTCTTACGCGGCAGTTGATGACCTATATGATGGAAGATCCGCGCGGTATTCCTAAGGTCATGAATGTCCTTTGGTCAGCCCGTTCACTCGAGCGTATCGGTGATCGCTGTCAGAATATTGCGGAGTACATTATTTTCTTCGTGAAAGGAAAAGACGTGCGCCATGTGTCACCCGAATCAATGGAACAAACGGTTAAAGGTACACGTTAACTAACTTCCTACTCATACAAAAAGCCGGAGGCAGTGATGCGACCGGCTTTTTTTATTGAATCGAGCTTGTTAATAAAGAACTCGTGCCTTAATGGTGCCATCGATACTGCGGATCGCAGCGAGGAGGTCGTCGGCGATACTGCTCTTAGGCGGCGTTTCTATGTCAATGACTACGTAACCTACCTCACTGTCGGTTTGTAAGTATTGACCCGCCACGTTGATATTGTTGTCCGCCAAAATTTGGTTGATGCGGGTTAGCATACCTGGGCGGTTGTGGTGAATATGCAACAAGCGGCGCGCTTTATCATGAGTTGGTAAAGCAACCTCAGGAAAATTAACCGCAGACAACGTAGAGCCATTATCTGAGTAGCGGACTAGCTTTCCGGCAACTTCAATACCGATATTCTCTTGTGCTTCTTGGGTTGAGCCACCAATGTGCGGGGTTAAAATACAATTGTCTAAGCCACGCAAGGGCGACTCAAACATTTCGTCATTGCCTTTGGGCTCCACCGGGAAAACATCAATCGCAGCACCCGCGAGGTGACCGGATTTGAGTGCATCAGCCAAGGCGTTGATTTTCACAACCGTGCCTCTGGACGCATTAATTAACACCGCGCCAGGTTTCATCTGCGCTAATTGCTCAGGGCCGATCATCCATTGTGTTTGCGGTGTTTCGGGTACGTGTAGGGTTACCACATCCGCTTGCGCTAACAGCTCGGATAAACTGGCTAGCTGCAGGGCATTACCTAAGGATAATTTGGTTTCGATATCGTAATAACGTACTTGCATGCCCAATTGCTCGGCCAGCACACTTAATTGGCTGCCAATATGGCCGTAGCCTATGATACCAAGAACTTTTCCGCGCGCTTCAAACGAGCCTTTGGCGGCTTTATCCCAGCCACCGCGATGGGCCGCTGCGTTTTTCTCGGGAATACGGCGCAACAGCATGATCATTTCTGCTAGCACTAATTCGGCAACACTGCGGGTATTAGAGAAGGGCGCGTTAAAGACCACCACCCCATGCTGGCGCGCAGCAGCTAAATCAACTTGATTGGTGCCAATACAAAAACAACCGACAGCTACCAGTTTTTCTGCTGCTGCGAAGACTTTGGCGGTGAGCTGGGTGCGCGAACGAATCCCAATAAAATGGGCCTCTTGGCATGCTTCAATTAGTTCAGCTTCAGCCAGTGACGTTGGCAGCGCGCGAATATTGGTGTAACCATGTTGCTGTAACACTTTGATGGCGCTGTCGTGTACACCTTCAAGCAATAAGATATTGATCCTATCTTTCGCCAATGACACCTGTGGATTCGCTAAATGAGACATTGTTACTCCAGAATTTGTAAACCGTCGCTACCGGCGATAATGGCAATATTAGCGCCACGCTTAGCAAATAAGCCGTTGCTAACAACGCCTACGATATTATTCAATTGTAGCTCTAGTTGAACAGGGTCTAGGATATCAAAGTTGTGAATATCCAGAATGATGTTGCCGTTGTCAGTGATAAACCCTTGACGCCAGACGGGGTCACCACCTAGTTTCACGATTTCACGTGCGACATATGAGCGCGCCATGGGAATCACTTCAACGGGTACCGGGAACTGGCCAAGTCGGCCTACTAACTTGGATTGGTCGGCAATACACACAAACTGTTGGGCAACTGCGGCAATGATTTTTTCGCGGGTAAGAGCGCCACCGCCCCCTTTAACCATGCGTAAGTGCTGGTCAAGTTCGTCGGCACCATCAACATAAACGGGTAAATCTACACAGTTATTGAGTTCAATCACCTCAATGCCGTGAGCTTTTAAGCGTGCTGTTGAGGCTTCAGAACTAGATACCGCAGCTTCAATATCTTGTTTGATGGTGGCGAGAGCATCAATAAAATAATTAACCGTAGAGCCGGTGCCAACACCAACCACAGTATTGGGTTGAATGTACTTAAGTGCGGCTTCGGCGGCTTGCTTTTTGAGGGCTTCTTGAGCGGTAGACATGGTAGATTCCATAGTGAGTTAGCTATGGCTTTTCAGTATACAGTTTTACCGCAAAAAGTCCCAAACTTTTGCTGCAGTGATCACCTTATTTAAGGGGATATCCCAAGGGTTAACCGGCAGCTTCGGGGTTTGCTGGCAGGTCAGCGCTAGCCCAATCACTTGCAAGTGCGGATATGCTCCGCGATGCCAAGCCGCAAGGGTACGATCGTAAAAGCCACCGCCCATGCCTAAGCGATTGCCTTGGTGGTCAAATCCCACCAGTGGCACCAGCAAAATATCTAAGTGAGCAAGCGGGGTGATATCTGCTACCTGCAACGCGGGTTCGGGAATGTGGTATTTATTGGGAACCCATAAGGTCTTCGGATGCACTTGTAAAAACAATAAGTGCCCGGTGTTGATTGGATGCAACACGGGCACCGAGAGTTGGTGTCCCATGCTTATCAAGCGTTGGTTCAGTTGAGGGGTCGGCAACTCCGCTTTAACACTGATGTAACTACCGATACGCTTGGTTTTTTGCAGCTCTGGTAGCGCCAGTAAGTGCTCGCTTACTGCAGCAGCTTCTGCAGCTCGATCGGGAGCAGAGATAGCTGCACGTTTAGCCAGAAGTTGTTGACGTAATTGCTGTTGTTGCACGGCACTGATATCCTTGGCTTAATAACTAGAGCTCAATAACTAGCCAACCCATAACATAATAAAAAGAGTTATATCATGAAGCCTGTTCTGTTCGCCACGTTACTTACTTGTTTCTTGTTGGGAGCTACCGCTGCTCCTGCCCAAGCTGATTCAGCGAAAGCACCACCGCGCGCAGAGCAGGGCGAGGGGCCATTTCAGCGCTTAATTCTACGCGGAGTGACGCTCGTTAACGGTGAAGGAGCTCCGGCCCAAGGCCCAGTTGATATCGTGGTGGAGCAGGACCGCATCGTGCGTATTGTGAGTGTTGGTCATCCTGGCGTTCCGATAAAAGCACAGGGCCGACCGCAAGCACAACCGGGTGACCGTGAACTGGATTTAACCGGCAAATATGTTTTACCAGGCTTTATTGATATGCACGGGCATATTGGTGGCTCTGCTGACGGCATACCCGCGGAATATGTGTTGAAGCTGTGGTTGGCTCATGGCATTACGACGGTGCGTGAGCCGGGCAGCTTTAATGGTCTAGCCTGGACTAAATGGCATCAACAGCAAAGCCAGAGCAACCAAATCGTAGCACCGCGGATCATTCCGTTTGTGGGTTTTGGCATGGGTGCCGAAGAGCCTATCTTTACTGCAGAACAAGCACGTACTTGGGTGCGTCAAATCAAACAACAAGGTGCTGCAGGCATTAAGTTTTTTGGCGCCACGCCTAAGGTAATGGCGGCTGCACTGGATGAAGCTAAACAGCAACAGCTGGGTTCGATGATGCACCATGCGCAACTGAATGTGGTGCGCACCAACGTGGTGGACTCGGCGCGTTTGGGTTTAGGAAGTATGGAACACTGGTATGGCTTGCCAGAAGCGCTCTTTAGTGGACAGGTCATTCAGGATTACCCAGCAGATTACAATTACAACGATGAGCAAGATCGGTTTCGGGCCGCGGGACGGTTATGGCAGCAAGCCGCACAGCCAGGTTCAGACCGTTGGAACCAAGTGCGCGACGAATTGATAGCCCTAGACTTTACTATCAATCCTACCTTAACCATCTATGAGGCTAGCCGTGATCTGATGCGTGAGCGTCAAGCTATCTGGCATGAGGAATACACCTTGCCGCAATTGTGGGACTTCTTTACCCCAAGTCGTTATGCCCATGGCTCTTATTGGTTTGATTGGACCACCGATGATGAAGTGGCATGGCGCCAAAATTACCAGTTGTGGATGACTTTTCTCAATGATTTTAAAAACCATGGCGGTCGTATCACCACGGGTTCAGATGCTGGCTATATTTATAAAATTTACGGGTTCGGGTTTATCCGCGAATTAGAATTACTGCGTGAAGCTGGCTTTAACGCATTAGAAGTGATTCAGGCTGCAACCTTAAATGGTGCACAAGAGCTGGGTTTAGATGACGATATTGGCAGCATCGTGGTTGGCAAAAAGGCCGACATGATCGTTGTGGATGAAAATCCATTAGCTAACTTTAAAGTGTTATACGGTACTGGGCACTATAAGTTAGACGACAATAATCAGCCGATGCGCACTAAGGGCATTCGCTACACCATTAAAGACGGCATCGTCTACGATGCCCAAGAGCTGCTTGCCGACGTTCGCCGTATTGTGCAAGAGCATAAACGCACGAACAGCACCGCGGACGAATAGCGAAGCGTACGAATAACGAACTATCTTTGAGAAGGGTGACTACCCAAAATGCCGCTGCGTGCCTTGGCCCTTGAACCCACTGGTTCAAGGCGGGGCGCAATTGAATCGACCGCAGGCTTCTCGATACGAGTCGAGCTTGCACAATAGCCGCTCAGTGAGCCCCTATACTACTAGCATCGGCTCAGGGACATCGGCGTGCTGGCGAACATTCCAGGTAGTCATTGTCTTGCATGCTTAACTGCACTCATTGAGTCAGCGAAGCGAACTTGGGTATTCTAACGTTTTGGACCTTGCTCTGTCATGACCTGTTCTAAGGTTTCTTGCAGCAATTTTAGCTTTTCTTCCAAATCTTCGACCTGTTTGCGCAATTGTTGTTCAACTTGTGCGCCTTCGTGCACAAGATTGAGCGCAGCCATCACGGCAATTTGCTCCGCATGGGTTAAGCGCTTGTTGCTACGAATTTGCTCAAGTTTGTGGTTGAGTTTGTCGGCGGCGCGCTGCAACGCAACTTCTTGCCCAACTGGACAATTAATTTTGTAGTTGCGATCCATAAGTTTTATTTCCATTGCACGCTGGCTCATGCCTCTTCCTCGTTATTATTGCTACTGCGTTAGGGTGATTATGGCATGCCTAACGGGGTTTTGTCAGCTAGCCTGAAAGGGCCTGTGGTGATAGGATGGCAGCATAAATCATGATAGAGATGACGCTATGACAGATCAAAGCAGTGGTGCCAATAATCCATTCGCCTACGAAACTTTAACAGAATATTTTGAAAGCCAAGGATTGCTCTCTAATGCCGCCGAAATTCATGGCATTTTAACCGGTATGATCGCTGGCGGTGCCAGTATTGAAGGGCAAGACTGGTTGTTGTTACTCAGCGACTTAGTGAACGAAGGGCAATCCTTTAACCCGCAGTTACGTGAACGCTGTACCGAGCTGGCACACTCCATCTGCGCCAGCTTGCGCGACCCCGATTTAGGTTTTCACCTGTTGTTACCAAGTGATAACGAATCTTTATACGAACGCTTAACTGGTCTAATTAACTGGGTGCAGTCGTATTTAGTAGGGTTTGGTATTAATCAAACCAACCTGGCTGGCTTATCGGAAGACTTGCGTGAAGCCATTGAAGATATGGTTGAAATTGCCAAGTTAGATTTTGAAATTGAAGATGAAGAAGAAGCAGAGCGAGCTTACTTTGAAATCGTTGAGTATTTACGAGTATCAGCCATGTTGTGCTTTGGTGAATTAGGCCAGGCCAGTGGCGGCGCTTGTAAAACCAACAAAACGCTCCACTAAATGAGCGTTCACCTCAGTTCGTTTTACCTCATTCAAGTATTGAGAGCGGAAACCTTGTATGCAGCAGTCTATTAGTTTGGCTGAATATCAGCAACGTCGGCAGCGAATTTTAGATCATGTCAGCAGCCATGCAGACCATGGGGTAGCAGTGATTGCCGCCGCTAGCCTACAAACACGCAGCCGTGATACCGAATATCCATTTCGGCAAAATAGTGATTTCTTTTATCTCACGGGGTTTAACGAGCCCGACGCCTTATTGATTTTAGCGCCGGGTAGAGCGCAACAAGTGATTCTGTGTTGCCAACCTAGCGATCCGGCAGCCGAAGTATGGCACGGTCGTCGCTTAGGAATTGACAGAGCTGTAGCCCACCTTGGGGTTGATGTGGCGCACAGTATCGAAGATGCTGAAGAAGTATTATTAGATGTGCTTAATCAAGCCGATGTGGTGTTTTCCAGCCATGAAGATAGCAGCTTGTTAGAGCAGCTACATGATGTTGCCAGTGCTCTGCGTCAAGCGCCAAAACAAGGCTATGTTGCGCCCTCTAGCTGGCAAGATTTGAGTTCAGTGCTGGCCGATATGCGCATCATTAAAAGTGCCGCAGAGCTCGATTTAATGCGTGCTGCAGCAGCTATTAGCGTGGCGGCCCATAAGCGCGCGATGCGCTTTACCAAACCTGGCTGCTATGAGTTTCAGGTAGCGGCAGAGTTGCACCATGAATTTGCGCGCCAAGGCGCTCACCACCCAGCTTACGGCAGTATTTGTGGGGGTGGCGACAATGCCTGTATTTTGCACTACACCGATAACGCCGATGAGTTGCACGATGGTGATTTAATCTTGATTGATGCTGGTGCCGAATATCAAGGTTATGCGGGCGATATTACCCGCACGTTCCCAGTAAACGGCCGCTTTAGCGAAGTCCAAGCTGCACTTTATAACGTGGTGTTAAAAGCGCAGTTAGCAGCCTTAGCAGCGGTAACCCCAGGGTCATCGATGCCGCAGGCAACCCAAGCCATGGCACTAGCGCTCACGGAGGGCTTGGTCGAGCTCGGCCTATTAGCGGGCACGCCAGCGCAGCTAGTCGCTGAGGGCGCTTATAAAGCCTTTATGATTCATGGTCTGGGCCATTGGCTGGGTTTAGATGTGCATGATGTGGGCACCTATTCAGCTGCCGGTAAGAACCGTCCGTTTGAGCCGGGTATGGTATTGACCATAGAGCCTGGGGTGTATATTCCGCACGGCATGGCTGGGGTAGATAAAAAATGGCATGGTTTAGGCATTCGGATTGAAGACGATGTGATTGTAACCGCCACCGGGCACGAAAATATGACTGCAGCGGCACCTAAAACCGTCGCTGAAATAGAAACTTGGATGCAAGGGTAACAGCAATGGCAGCAGCGCCACGACCAGCTGACACACTAAAACCTATAGTGATTGCCGGCGGCGGCCTCGTTGGGGCGTTAACGGCTTTATTAGTAGCACGGCAGCGGCCGGATTGGATCGTAACAGTGCTTGAGCCACAGGCCAGTGGGCCGGCGCAAGATAAACGCACCATAGCGCTGGCGGCCGCTACCATTGACGTATTACAACAACTGCAAGTGTGGCCAGAAGTAGCGTCTGCCGCCTGCGCAATTGAGCACATTCATGTGAGTGATCGAGGTCATCTGGGCATGACGCAACTGCATGCTGAGCAACAAGGCGTGCCCGCGCTTGGCTATGTGATCGCGGCGGCGCAACTCAACCAAGCGCTTTATCAGGCTTGCCTAGCGCAAGCTAATATTGAATGGCTGGCTGGCGCTTGGTTTAGTCATTCACAACCAGAACAAGATAGTATTGCAGTGCATTACCAAGTTGCAGATCAGCCGCACGTTTGCCATGCCCAGCTGTTAGTAGGTGCAGATGGCTCACGCTCACAAGTGCGCAGCTCGGCTGGTATTCAGATGCAGCAAACGGATTATCAGCAAGTGGGCATAATTGCCATGCTTGAACTGTCTGAGCCGATGCAAGGCTGGGCTTATGAGCGCTTTACTGATACTGGGCCACTGGCGTTGTTACCGGTTAATGACCAAGTCGCTTCGTTAGTTTGGAGTCTGCGTCCAGCAGAAGCCGAACAGATGATGGCTGCTAGCGATGATGAATTTATGGCCAAGTGCCAACAAGCCTTTGGCTATCGCGCGGGGCGGCTGCGTAAAGTCTGGGACAGAGTGCAGTACCCATTGCAATTGCATTTAGCCGAACAACATATTGCTCAGCGTTTGGTGTTAATAGGTAACGCCTCGCATACCTTGCATCCGATTGCCGGGCAGGGATTTAACTTGGGTGTGCGCGATGCAATTAGCTTAAGCCAACAGCTAGCGACGGCAGCCGATGCCGGGCAGTATCGTGTGTTGGCAAGTTACCAGCGTGAGCGCCAGAGCGACTATAAAGCCATTATTGGCTTAACTGATAGCTTGGTTCGAGGCTTTTCTAATCAACTGTTGCCACTGGTGATTGGGCGCAACATCGCCTTGAGTGCCTTGGCGTGGTTGTTGCCACTGAAGCAGCAATTTGCCCGTAAAACCATGGGTTATAGAAATTAACGAGACGATAGGATAACCATGCAGCCATTCACCTTTATTGTCGCTGGGGCCGGTATGATCGGGCTGGCTACGGCCATTGGCCTGCAACAAGCTGGGCATCGGGTTATTGTGATTGAACGCGGTGACCGGCCTGAGTATGGCAGCACGCCCGAACTGCGGGTAAGTGCGCTAGCTCACAGTAGTAGGCGCTTACTTGAGCGATTAGGCAGTTGGCAGCAAATGCCAGCATCACGCCTTGGCCCTTACACAGGGATGCGGGTGTGGGACTGTGATAGTTTTGGCCGAATCGAGTTTGATGCCAGCGAACTAGCGCTGGCCGACATCGGCGCCATTGTTGAAAACAAAGTGCTTGAACAAGTGCTGTGGGACCAAGCTGTGGCGGCAGGGGTGTCGATTATGGCGACCACCGAGTTAGTGCAACAACAGGTTGATGATCAGCGAATACAGGTAACCCTAGCCAATGGGCAAACATTAACTGGCGATTATCTGATCGCAGCCGATGGTGCTCGTTCTACCGTGCGTGCACAAGCAAACTTGCCGCTTACTTTTTGGGACTATCAACAACAGGCCCAAGTAGCAGTGCTTACTACCGAGTTACCGCATCAAGGTATTGCGCGCCAAGTGTTTTTGCCGACCGGGCCCTTGGCTTTATTGCCGTTAGCGGATGCCAATCAAGTATCGATCGTGTGGTCGGCGGATACCGAACGAGCGCAGCAACTGAGTACCCTTAGCGACAGTGATTTTATTCGGCAGTTACAAGTAGCCAGCGATAATTGCTTGGGGTTGCTGCAGCTAAAATCAGCGCGAGCTACTTTTCCGCTGCGTATGCAGTACTGTCAACGTTGGGTGCAGCAGCGTCTGCTGGTGCTAGGTGATGCTGCTCATAGTATTCACCCCTTGGCCGGTCAAGGAGCTAACTTGGGCTTTGCTGATGTGGCTGACTTATTGGCTATTTTTGCGCACCCAGAGCTTCAGGTCGCAACCCTGCCAAAACAATTACGCCAATGGGAGCGGCAGCGTAAGGCCGCAGCGGTAACCATGATTGGCGCGATGGAAAGCTTTAAACGTGGGTTTGCCGGCAGTGCGCCTTGGGCCAAGTTAGGGCGCGGCTTAGCGTTGCAGCTCGCGCATCGAGTGACGCCGTTAAAGCAACAACTGATGCGCGCAGCTCTGGGCGCATAAGCCTATATACGTTCTTGAATAAACTGAGCCAATTGAGTGGCGGCCGGGTTATCACTATCGGCCTGCCACATCACGACGCTCACATTACCCAGCTCAGGCAAAGCATGTGATCCCACATGGCGGACGTGAATGAGATTGTCGGGCAACGTACTTTGCGCTAACACCGTAATCCCCAAACCACTATCGATGGCCGCAGTCAGCCCAGAAAAATCCGCATTGGTGTAACTAATACGCAAAGGGATGGTGTGCTGGCGCAGTACTTGTAAGGCGCGACGCCGATAAATACAGCCTTCTGGCGCGACCACCAGCGGCACTGCTTCGGCGGCGCTATCGGTTACCGCCGCTAATTGGTTGCTGGCAATACTACTCACCCACACCAGTGAATCTTGCTTGAGCAGCACTAAACCAGCACGGGTAAGTCGCTTATCAGGTTCCTTGAGGGCAATCACTAGATCAAACTGCTGCTGTTCTTGGGCGAGTAATTCTTTGCTTAGCGCAGAGGTAACCGACAAGGTTACGTGGGGATAAGATTGTGCAAATTGTCCCAGCACTTGCGGCAATAACTTACTGGCAAACTCACTGGGAATACCAAGCCGTACCACGCCGGTCAGCGATGGCTCAGCGATTTTAGCAAAGATTTGGTCGTTAATATTAAGCAGATGTTTAGCTTGGTCCCAGAGCTCACGACCGGTTGCGGTAAGATGAATGCGACCACCGCTGCGCTGCAATAGCTGGCTTCCAAGCAACTCTTCTAGTCGTTGCAATTGCAAACTAATGGCGGGCTGCGAGCGACTGAGTTGTTGCGCAGCAGCGGTGTAGCTTTGCAACTCGTACACGCTGATAAAAGCGCGCAGAGCTTCTAACGATAAATGTTGCATGATGATCAGCTCGGGTAGTTGGCACGTATTAATAAATAATATTAATAGCTATTTTAACCATATTAATATTTTAAATAAATGTATAAGTAATATTCATTTGTTGCCTTGCCCTTAGGGTCTTATAATTAGGGCCACAAATTTTAAGAAGTAACTAACCCAACAGGATACTTTGGTCATGGCTCAACGCACTCCTTTGTACGACGCACATGTGAAAGCAAATGCGAAAATGGTGGATTTTCACGGCTGGGATATGCCGCTTAACTACGGCTCGCAGATAGAAGAACACCACGCTGTACGTAATGACTCTGGCGTTTTTGATGTATCGCACATGACGATTGTAGATGTTGCCGGTACCGAAGCAAAAGCATTTTTACAGTACTTACTAGCCAACGATGTCGCTAAGCTAACCGTCTCAGGTAAAGCTTTATACAGCGGTATGTTAAACCAAGCTGGTGGCGTGATTGACGACCTGATTGTGTATTACTTTACCGATGAGTCTTACCGTTTGGTGGTTAACTCTGCCACGCGTGAGCAAGACATGGCTTGGATTAACGCGGTAGCTGCAGACTTTCAAGTAACTATTACTGAACGTCCGGAGTTGGCCATGCTTGCGCTGCAAGGTCCAAAGGCGGAAGAAAAGCTAAAATTGGTGATGGGTGCTGACAAATTTTCAGATGTAGCCAGCATGAAGCCCTTCATGTCGTTGCAAGTAGGCGATTATTTTATTGCAACTACGGGCTATACCGGCGAAAAAGGCTACGAAATTGCCTTACCAGCTGAGCAGGTGGTCGCACTTTGGGATGCGCTACTGAATGTTGGGGTACAGCCTTGCGGTTTAGGTGCTCGTGATACCTTGCGTTTAGAAGCCGGCATGAACTTATACGGCCAAGATATGGATGAAACCGTTACTCCGCTTGAATCCAATATGGGCTGGAGTGTGGCTTTTGAGCCAGCTGAACGCGACTTTATTGGTCGAGCAGCACTTACTGAACAAAAAGCACAAGGCCACGCCAAATTGGTGGGCTTAGTGATGAAAGAGAAAGGCGTTCTGCGTCATGGCCAAAAAGTGATTGTAGGTGATAGCGAAGGCGTGATCACGTCAGGTACCTTCTCACCTACCTTAGGTTTCTCGATTGCGTTGGCGCGAGTGCCAGCAACCGTGGGCGCTACCGCCGAAGTGGAAATTCGCAAAAAATTAGTTACAGTAAGCGTGGTTAAACCAAGCTTTGTTCGTAACGGTCAATCCGTACTTTAGTCAGTTTTACAGAATCATCGAGGACACAATAATGAGCAATATCCCAAAGGAATTAAAATACGCATCAACGCACGAGTGGGTTCGTAACGAAGGCGATGGTATTTTCACGGTTGGCATTTCTGAGCACGCGCAAGATTTGCTAGGCGACATGGTGTTTGTAGAACTACCTGAAGTTGGCGCCACTGTTGCAGCAGGCGATGATGTTGCCGTAGCTGAATCAGTAAAAGCGGCCTCAGATATCTATGCACCTATTGCTGGTGAAATTGTGGCGGTAAACGAAGAGCTAGAAGACGCTCCAGAAACCGTTAACAACGACCCATACGGTGACGGCTGGTTATTCAAAATTAAAGCAGACGATGCCAGCGAAGTTGAAAGCTTGCTAGATGCAGAAGGTTATCAAGCAGTTATCGATGAAGAATAAGAAGAGATAAAATGCTCAAGCCCCGGTTGTTCGCACCGGGGTTTTGCGTTTCTTATCTCTGTAGTAACGCGCAATTTACCTGTAATCGCGTAATTAACCCGTAATTAAACCCGTAACTAGGGGATTTGAAGTAAATGACTACGACCACGCTGAAGCAGTTAGAAAATCATGGTGAATTTATTGCCCGCCACATTGGCCCTAGCGCTGATGAAACTCAGGTTATGTTGGCTGAGTTAGGGGTGAGCTCATTGGCTGAATTAACCACAGACACAGTACCTGGTGCGATTCGACGCGAGCCGTTTTTGTCGATTGGTGAGCCCATGACAGAACGCGATGCGTTGGCCAAATTGAAAGCCATCGCCAGCAAAAACAAGGTCTTTAAGTCATTTATCGGTATGGGTTATTACGATACTCTAGTTCCGAACGTGATTTTGCGTAACGTGCTAGAAAATCCAGGTTGGTATACCGCTTATACTCCGTATCAGCCAGAAATCGCGCAAGGCCGCTTAGAAGCTATTCTTAACTTCCAACAAATGACCATCGATTTAACGGGCCTAGAACTAGCTAGTGCGTCTTTGTTAGATGAAGCGACTGCAGCTGCAGAAGCTATGGCGATGGCTAAGCGTGTCAGCAAAAGCAAATCAAATGCATTCTACGTAGCGGATAACGTCTACCCGCAAACCATCGATGTCGTCAAAACACGAGCAGAAATGTTTGGCTTTGATGTGATTGTTGGGCCAGCTCGTGAAGCCGATAACCACGATGTGTTTGGTGCTTTGTTACAGTACCCTGATCGCAACGGCGAAATTCATAACATCGAAAAACTAATTGCTGACATTCAAGCCAACAAAGGTGTGGTTGCAGTTGCCGCCGACATCATGAGCTTAGTGTTGCTGAAATCACCTGGTGAGATGGGTGCAGACATGGTGTTAGGCTCAGCCCAGCGCTTTGGTGTACCTATGGGTTACGGTGGCCCACACGCCGCATTTTTTGCAACCCGTGACAAATACAAACGGTCGTTGCCAGGTCGTATTATTGGCGTCTCAAAAGACAGCCGCGATAACCAAGCATTACGTATGGCGATGCAAACGCGCGAGCAGCATATTCGCCGCGAAAAAGCCAACTCAAACATCTGTACTGCACAGGTATTGTTAGCCAACATGGCTTCGTTTTATGCCGTATACCATGGCCCGCAAGGCTTGAAAACTATTGCTGCACGCATTAACCGGTTAACCGATATTGTGGCTCTTGGCTTACAAGAAAAAGGCGTGAAACTGGTCAATAGCCACTGGTTTGATACCTTAACCTTCAAACTAGAAGGCGACGTCAGTGGCGTGATGGCACGTGCTGAGCAAGCCCAAGTAAACCTGCGTATTGATGGCAACGGCCAGTTTGGGGTTAGCCTTGATGAAGCTAAATCACGTCACGATGTTGATGTGCTGTTTATGGTGCTCTTTGGTGCCGACCACGGCCTAGAAATCGAGGTGTTAGACTCACGAGTTGCTGCTGGTGAAGTCGAGTCTATCCCAGCTGCACTGCGCCGTGAAAGTGAGATTTTAACTCACCCAGTATTTAACAGTTATCATTCTGAAACTGAAATGCTGCGTTATATCAAGCAGTTAGAAAACAAAGATTTGTCATTAAACCACAGCATGATCTCGTTAGGCTCGTGCACCATGAAGCTGAACGCCACCGCAGAGATGATTCCAGTCACTTGGCCAGAGTTTGGTCAGCTGCACCCGTTCTGCCCAGTAGAGCAAGCACAAGGTTACGCTGAATTACTAAGTACCTTATCAGGCTGGTTAGTGGACATTACCGGTTATGATGTGATGTCAATGCAGCCTAACTCTGGCGCACAAGGCGAATACGCCGGCTTGTTAGCGATTCAAAAATATCACCACAGCCGTGGCGACGTGCACCGTAACATTTGCTTAATCCCTAGCTCAGCGCATGGTACTAACCCAGCCTCAGCACAGATGATGAGCATGCAAGTGGTGGTGGTAGATTGCGACAAGAACGGTAACGTAGATATTAACGACCTGAAAGCTAAAGCAGCTGAAGCCGGTGATAACCTGTCTTGCATCATGATCACCTACCCATCTACCCATGGTGTGTATGAAGAAGGTATCAAAGATATTTGTGAAATCGTGCACGCTCACGGTGGTCAAGTGTACCTAGACGGTGCCAACATGAACGCCCAAGTAGGGGTTACCTCACCAGGCTACATCGGTGCCGACGTATCGCACCTGAACCTGCACAAAACCTTCTGTATTCCACACGGTGGTGGTGGTCCTGGTATGGGCCCGATTGGTGTTAAACAGCACTTAGCACCTTTCTTGCCTAACCACAGCGTGATTAAAATTGACGATACCGCAGCCGATAACGGTGCCGTATCTGCTGCGCCTTATGGTAGCGCCAGCATTCTACCTATCTCGTGGATGTACATTGTGATGATGGGCTCGCGTGGCCTGCGCGAAGCCACCGAAGTAGCCATCTTAAATGCCAACTACATGGCTAAGCAGTTGAGCAAGCACTACCCCATCTTGTACAAAGGCCGCAACGACCGTGTTGCCCACGAGTGCATCATTGATTTGCGCCCACTCAAAGATAGCTGTGGCATTACCGAAATGGACGTAGCAAAACGCTTGCAAGACTACGGCTTCCACAGCCCAACCATGAGCTTCCCAGTAGCCGGAACCTTAATGGTTGAGCCAACGGAATCTGAATCTAAGGCAGAGCTAGACCGCTTTATTGAAGCCATGATTAGCATTCGTGAAGAAGCCAAGCGTGTAGAAAATGGTGAGTGGCCAGCAGATAACAACCCGTTGCATAACGCACCTCATACGCTAGCCGACATCGTTGACGCGAACTGGGACCGTCCATACAGTCGCGAACAAGCCGCTTACCCTGTAAGCGCGGTGAAGGTAAACAAGTTCTGGCCAAGCGTGAACCGTATCGATGACGTATACGGCGACCGCAACTTGATGTGTAGCTGCCCGGCGGTGGATAGCTATCGGTAATTGGTGTTGATGGGTGTGATCATGTAATTAAGTGGGTTAACGTTTTAATTAAGTTGGTTAATTCAGATTAAGAACAAAATTGAAAAGCGGATCTTTATGGTCCGCTTTTTTTGCTTCAAATTCGAAGGCTAATTTAATTTTTCAAAAAAAATGAAAAAAAACTTTTAGCAAATTATTTATATTAATATCGATAACTTATTAATAAACCTAAAAATATCTAAATCAATTACTGCATATAGAGAGTGTAAAAATATCTGTGTAAATGGCATTCTTAACAATATCGAAGAAGGATATCAGAATGCCAATATCAGACAAACTCATCGACCAGCTGCTTGACGGCTGTGATTCCCCAGAAGACATCTTAGGCGAAGCCGGACTACTCAAACAGCTTACCAAGAAGGTGGCAGAGCGGGTGCTAGAGGCTGAAATGGAAGCTCATTTAGGCTACGCACCAAATGACTCAGCCGGCAACAACAGCGGCAACTCTCGTAATGGTAAAACCAAGAAAACTGTTCGTAGCATCAATGGCGATGTCGAACTAGATATTCCTCGTGACCGTAACGGTAGTTTTGAGCCCAAGTTAGTTCGCAAAGGCGAACGCCAGCTGAATGGATTTGATGAGCGCATCATAGCATTGTATGCGCGTGGCATGACTACTCGTGACATTCAAGCATACCTTGAAGAAGCCTATGGTGTTGAAGTCTCGCCGACGTTCATTTCTCAGGTGACCAACGCCGTCATGGACGAGGTCAAGGCCTGGCAGTATCGTCCGTTGGCAAAGCTGTACCCAGTTGTTTACCTTGATTGTCTAGTCGTTCGCAGCCGTGATTCTGGTGTTGTACAGAATAAGTCAGTGTACCTAGCGCTTGGCATCAACACTGACGGTAAAAAAGAGCTGCTCGGGCTGTGGATGGCTCAAACTGAAGGCGCTAAATTCTGGCTATCGGTAATGAACGAGCTGAAAAACCGTGGTGTAGACGATATCTTCATTGCCTGCTGCGATGGCCTTAAAGGCTTCCCAGAAGCCATTGAGGCGGTTTACCCGAAGACTCAAGTGCAACTGTGCATTGTGCACCAAATTCGCCACTCTCTGCGGTACGTAAACTGGAAACAGCGCAAGACTATTGCCGCTGATTTAAAACTCATTTATGGCGCGGCTACTCGCGCTGAAGCCGAGCAGGCACTAGAAAATTTCGCCTCGACATGGGACTCTGAGCATCCCACCATCAGCCGCTCATGGCGGGCAAACTGGGAGCGCTTAAGTGTGTTCTTCGACTACCCAGTTGAGATACGCAAGGCCATTTATACCACCAATGCCATTGAGTCGCTGAATGCGTCACTGCGCAAAATCACCAAAACTCGCTGGTCGTTCCCTAACGACGAAGCCGTCATGAAGGTGCTGTACTTGGCCTTGCATCAGGCTTCAAAAAAGTGGACTATGCCCATACGCAACTGGAAGCCAGCTATGGCACAGTTCGAGATTATATATCAGGATCGGATTTAACAGTGAAACCAGCCATTTACACAAAATCTTTTACAGTCTCTCAATTCACCTTTTACTGTGACTTCTTCTGCAATGGCAAAGCCGTTAGCTTCTGGGTTTTTCCAGTCAATTAGCCAAACGGTTTGGTTCTACTCACCAGCGCCTTCTTTTTCTTTTACGCCATAACGGAGTAGGCGATAAACATCTTTGTTTGCATCGAATAACTTTTTTCCCTCACCGAGGGCTGCGGCAGTATCAAGTTGGCGTAATGTTCGGGTAATCAGAGCATCAGAAATTCCACGACCTTTAAGCCATTTGGTGAGCAGGTCTTTTTCAATATTGCTGTTACATTCACGGTATTCCCAATTGCCTAGGTAATCGTAATCAAGTTGATCTTTAAAAAACTTAACCACGCGGTTTTGGGTTTTACGTTCTAATTGACCGACATTACTCATTTAACAGCTCCGTTGTTTTTTCCGTTACATTTTTTAGGTAAAGATTAAACGCATCAATCATTTTTTTATGATGACGCTTTATTTCCTCTTCTTTCCACTGGGTATTCGAATACACATCTTCCAGTTTTAGCGAAACACCTTTACCGTGATGTCTTTCAATAAACTTGGCTTTTTTAATCGAAAAACCATCATCGGTCATCTCGGAATTTATACTACCTGTTACTAACGCAAGGTTGCCAAATCTATGTAGCAATTCATCAGGTATCGCATCTTTTTTAATTCTTGGGTTTTGTGGTGTTACGTGCTCAACCGAATTTTTCGAGGTCATTCTAAAGTCGTCAACGAGAGGGCTGCGCTGCTCTTTGAGTTTTAAATACAACACATATTCCAGCTTATAAAACCAATAGTGAGGGTATTGCGTGCCGTTATCGTACTCTCGGTCTAAGCTAACAGTTGCATCCAAAAGAGTTTCTTTGTGCCATAGTTCTTTAACAAACTTATGAGTACGCTCAATTAATGACTCTTTTGCTTCGCTACACAGCAGATGGTTATCAAGATGTTGTAAGTACAATAGAGCGTTATCTGAATTACCCTGATGCAAAAACTTAAGCAATGGTGTTAACCAATACTGTGTCGTCATTTGTTGGGAGTGATAAAGCATACTTTGTAGTAGCGCAAAATCTGGCGCTGCATCTGTTGATTCTCGCTGTAAATATTTAGCATTATTTCTGCTTTGAATATTTACGCGAATACGTCTGATCGCATGTTGTTTCTCTTCTTCGACTAGTACCCACTTAATAACATGCTTATCAAATTGATAACGAATTTCCCAAAGTAGCTGGAAAAAATCTTTAATATCTTGCTGGCTAGGTTTTAAAGTCAGCCAATGCTGGGTAAAAATTTGTAGTAAATCTTTATCAGAAACCTTATTGATATCATCTAAATTTTTACCTTGAAGATAAATTCTTAGCACATGTTGTAACAACATAGAAAAGCTAATAATACTGCTGACTCGGTCAGGCAAGCCTGAATCGCTTTCTTCAGTAATAGGATTTACGTCATGCTCAAAATCATCGACAGCGTTAAGTATTTCTTTTAGCGTTAATTTGGCCTCACTTAATTTTAGTTGAGCTTCTTGTAGTACCATCAGCACCGAAGAGGCACAGGCTAATTTTTCTTTTTCCACATCGCCATTTGAAGTTTTTTGCTCGTAAAGCGAAACAGTGTCTACTTTAGTGGTTGCTTTTAAGTTTCGCTCAACATAATCGTTCATATTTGAACAAGCATCCCACAGCAATGAATAGGCTTGTCGCTCATGGCTTTCAATTTTTTCTAATAGCTTTGCTTTTAGAATCTCATGATGCTGTAACTGCACGCCACGATTGTTAATTACCTCAAACAACTTATTTAAATCGGTATGCTCAGGCACTTGTGTCAGTATGAGCTGCACCTTGGTTAGAATAAAATCTGCGAGGGTTGACTTATCCAATACTAATTCGGTTTGAGCAGTGTAATTATCAAAATAGGCGTGAATTTCTTTTAATGCGTCTTCTAACTGGGCAGCTTCAGGCAAACTGGCTTGCTCTTCTCTGCATATCTTTTCGAAAAATTGAGTCACTTGTGGGCGTATTGCAAAACTGATTCGTGGCCTTTTTCCGAGTTCGGTATCGCCTTGCGTATAGTTTAAAAGGGCATTCTTTAATACCACGCTAATCAACCACAATGTAGTGAAGCGTTGCTGACCATCTATTAAATCAAACGTTTGGCTATCTTTCAGTTCAAGGTTTGGTCGTTCAATGGCAAGTGTTCCGCCCAAATAGAACTCGTTTTTTTTTTCATTATGAGCACTGACAATATCATCAAGTAGGGTATGAATTTGCTCTTTGCCCCAAACATATAACCGCTGATAAATAGGAATGTTAAAGAAGTATCTATTTTCAATAACTTGCTCTAGTGTGATTAAGTCTGATTTAAACTCAGCCATCAATTGCTTCCTTATTTTTCGCTGTGTTTAACTCTGCAAGCTGCTTCTTTACATAGGCGTCAATAAATTCAGGCGTTTTTGTTGTCAGTTGCTGCAAGCCATAATAACTAGCAACCCGTGAAGCGTAACGCTCTTGTACTAAACGATTATTTTTTATTTCTTTTTCCCAACCATCATTTAATAGATAGATTTTACCGACATCATTTTGTGACAAAAATTGAATCACATCGTCACTTTCATACGCATAAGCGATAACATCCAGTAGATTACGCTTGGCATCTCGCAAAAATTTAAGCGGGGTTTCCCGCCTGATGTCAGCTTGTGATAACCGAATAGCACCAAGGCGATGATCAAGCCACAAAACAAAACGCAATAATCCTTGGCTGCCTAACCTGTCGAAATACACCAACACACATAAGCGAAATAAACTTTGTAGGTAATGAGAAAGTGATAACACAACCTCATTATAAAACACCTGCATCGCGTTAATTTCAGGAGTTAAGCTCGGTTTGTAAAACAGCATGTTGAGCATAGCCGCGTACTTTTCCGCATACAGGAAGAATCCAGCCCCTTTGCTCACAGGCTGGCGTAGCGCAAAAGGCAAACTCGATGCTTGCGCACCAAACTGTTGTGGTGATGGCGTTAAATAAAAATCATTGTTGGCAGTTAAACGAAGTGTTTTGCCCCATTGGTTTTGTCCTGCGGGATATAGGGCAACCTCACCATTAGGTGTGCTTTTAGTTTGTTCCCCAAAATGGCTGAGCATTTCGTCTTTACTTTCAAGTTCGACAACTTGGTTCCCTGTCCAATTGCGTGATCGCCATAAATAGTAATGAAATAGCTCTGGCGCAAAATCATGCTTTTGGCTTGTGCTTTTTCCTTTGCCATGTAATTGCACTGCTTCCCAACGAGTAGCACAGTGACTTTGTAACTGTTCGTCTAGTTTACCATCATCACTATTGATGGCCCTTAAATGATAGGCTTTAAGTAAATCAGTACTGCCCAAGGGAACGCCACGATTGTTTTGTGTATCAAAAAAGGTGAACGCTAAATCTTCTTTGGTCACTGAAATAACCGTAAATCGCAGTTGTGCAAAAATGGCGAATAAAGCTTGTCTATCAACATTGTGCTTTGTTAACCACTTACTCATGGCACCTTTAGCCTGTTGAATATTGACTAGAGAACGCGAAGAGCGAAATTCAAATTGAATGTGGGCAGGCACTTCATTTTTAAGTAGCCAATACAATATCGCCAAGGAGGTCAACCTTTGCTGACCATCAATTACACATAAGTAGTTATCGTTACCTTGTGTTTTGGCATGCATTAGCAAGGTGCCCATGTAGTAAGCTTCTTGCTGATGTTTTTTGTTACTTAATGGCTGGTTTACCGTCTGCTGTGCAAAGTCCGTTAAATCAGTTAATAGTTGATGTATTTTGTCTTCACCCCAAACATAGGCACGCTGATAGGTATCTAACGCCAGTGGGCAAGCTGCACTTGCCAGCTCATTAAAGCTTTTAAGTGCAACTGAAACGTCTTGTGAAATCCTTTCCGTCATAACTATTAGTTCCCTTGTTGTGCTTCTTTATCAAACGGTAAACGAGTGCGGCCTGTAAGTAGCTCTTGCATCATGCCTTGTTTGATTTGGCGGGTTTTCGCTTTTTTTGTGGCCAATAAAGTCGTATTTTTTAAAATGTCACTTTCCGTGGTGGATTATTGAATCCTTAGATCAACAAGCAGCCCGTATCGGCGTCACGTTGTCTTCACTGCATTCCCTTCAAAAAAGCGACCACGCTGCGGCCAAGCGAGCTGTGTTCATAACCACCTTCAAGCATGGCCACGATGCGGCCCTCACAATGCTGTTCGGCGAGTTTTTTAAGCTCGGCGGCCATCCAGTGGTAATCGATTTCCGTGAGCTTAAATTGTGCCATGTCGTCTTCTAAGTGCCCATCAAATCCCGCTGAAACTAAGATCAGTTGGGGGGCGAAAGCATCTATGGCTGGTAACCAGCGATCACGCACGGCCGCCTGCCATGTGGGGCCATCACAGCCCGCTGGTAGTGGAATGTTGATCACTTCGTGGCTGATGGTTTGGGTACCGGTGTTGGGGAAGAGCGGATGTTGAAAAGAGCTGCAAAATAGCACGCGCTCGTCATTCAAAAAGATGTCTTCGGTACCATTGCCGTGGTGCACATCAAAATCCACAATAGCCACGCGTTCTAAGCCGTATTGCTGCATGGCGTATGCGGCGGCAACAGCGATGTTGTTGAAAATACAAAAGCCCATTGCGGCGTCCCAACTGGCATGATGGCCTGGGGGGCGAATGGCACAAAAGGTGCGTCTATTGTCGGCGGTCATCACCTCGTCTACAGCACAAATGCCGCTACCGGCTGCGTACAGGGCAGCGCGTAAGGTACCGGCTGTCATCATGGTGTCGGGATCTAACCAAATGTGTTCACCGGGCTCGGTTGGAGCGCGCTCAAATACGTCATTAATGTAATTGGCTGAATGCACGCGATAGAGGTCTTCCTTGGTGGCTGGTTTGGCGTCTTTTTGAGTGAGCGCAAATTCCATCCCCGACCGAATAATCTGATCGTTAATGGCGGCAATTCTGGCTGGCTCTTCTGGATGCACTTCAGAAACCCGATGCAGACTGCAATAATTGTGGCTAAAAACCGTGATCGACATACTAAGCACTACCTAAATCTAGTTGTAAATAGACTTCACCCGGTTCTTCGGAGGGCTTGCGCACAAACCCTGCTTTTTCAAACACGGCTAACATTTTGCCATTTTCGGCTCGTACGTAAGCTAACATGCGCTCGAGCCCGCGTTGTTTGGCTATGTACTTCATTTCACTTAATAATCTGCTAGCCATACCTTTACCGTGTTGATTCTCACGGGTTACAAAGGCCACTTCGCAGCTTTTTTCATCGTGCAGTAAATAGTATCTGCCAACCGCCTGAATTTGTGCCATTGAGCCTTTTTGTCTGACGATACAAAGAGCTAAATCGCGAGATTGATCGACGCTCACCAAGGTACAAGATTTTTCTCGGCTCATTTGCGTGGGCACCGTGTTGTAGCGCATCTGTAAGGTTTCTTTGGTATGCGAATAAAAGAACTCTTGTAAGCGGCGTTCATCACTGGGGTTGAGTGGTCGTAAATCAAAAAACTCGCCATTAATGGCAATTTCTTTAAAGCCTACGGCACCTAATTCAGGTACTTCTACCGAGTGCAGCACCTGGTAATGAGGCACCCAGTAGTGTTTACGAATGTCTTCTAATAGTTGTTGGCGGAACTTCGGATGCGCCACGCGGATGAGTTCTAGGGCGCGTTCGCGAATACTCTTACCGCGCAGTGAGGCTACGCCAAATTCGGTGACCACATAGTGTACATGAGCACGTGAGGTGGCCACGCCGGCACCTTGCGAAATATGCGGTACAATGCGCGACACGGTGCCGTTCTTAGCGGTTGAGGGCAGGGCAATGATGGGTTTACCGCCGGCACTCATGGTAGCGCCGCGGGTAAAATCAACATGTCCGCCAATGCCGCTATAAAAATGATGGCCAATTGAGTCTGAAACCACTTGCCCGGTTAGGTCCACCTCGATGGCGCTATTGATGGCCACCATTTTATCGTTGCGGGCAATATTGGCGGGCGAGTTCACGTACTCAGATGGATAGAATCCGATATGTGGGTTGTTATTCACAAAATCGTACAGTTGTTTACTACCAATGCAGAAACTAGTCACGGCTTTATGTTGGTGATAGGTTTTCTTGCGATTGTTGATCACGCCACTTAGCATCAACTCCATAATACCGTCAGTAATAAGCTCGCTATGCACGCCAAGGTCTTTGTGATTCACCAGATACCGTAAAACGGCATCGCAGATTTTGCCAAAGCCAATTTGTAAGGTGGCGCCATCTTCTACCAGTAAGGATACGTACTGGCCAATCCTCTCGGTTACAGCATCTAAAGCGGGCGCTTTGATTTCAGGTAAATCTTGCTCGGCCTCAAAAAAGGCATCAATTTGCCCTTTGTGAATAAAAGCTTGGCCAAAAGTGACGGGCATTTTGGGGTTCACTTGGGCAATCACTTTTTTGGCTGATTTTAGAGCGGAAGAAACAATGTCTACGGATACCCCAAGGCTATGATAGCCGTACTGATCCGGTGGGCTGACCATAATTAAGGCGGCATCGAGCGGTAAAATATCATCACTAAAGAGCGACGGGATATCCGACATAAAGGCTGGCGTATAGTCGGCACGGCCTTCGGCTACTGCTTGACGAACTTTTTCACCGCCGATGAACAGGGTATTGACCTTAAAGGTTTGCGAGAACTCAGGATTCACCCAATGGTTATCGCCGAGTGCGTAAATCTGTACGATTTCGATATCATGCAGATGTTGGCTTTGGTCGGCGAGGTGGTGCATCAAAGCATGTGGCACGGCAGCATGGGTACCAATAAAAATGCGGTCGCCTGATTTGAGCAACTGGTTCCATTTCACGGGTTTACCATCAACCAACAGCTGTCGATTGAGTGGCGGGGTAACGTTGGTATCGATAGTGTCCATCTGCGACTCCTTCTGCAGCTATGCTGGCAAAGTAACTCACACAAGGCTATGCGCTTTTAGTCTAATGTGCTGGCGGTTGATAGGTTTTAACGCAATTGCGGCCTGCTGCTTTGGCTTGATAAAGGGCTTGGTCAGCTTGAATTAACAAACTGCTGGCGCTACTGAGTTCTGCTTGTTCTGGGCTGTAAGTGGCTAAGCCAATACTGATGGTGATAGAGCGGTCAATAAGATCAGCCGGTGGCGTGGCGGCAGCAATACTTTGCCGTAGTCGCTCGGCAATATCTAAGGCTGCTGCAGCTTCGGTTTGTGTCATTAACAGGGTGAACTCTTCGCCACCCCAACGCGCAATTTTGTCGCCAGAGCGCAGTTCTTGCTGCATTAATTTGGCAATCCAGCGTAAGATTTGATCGCCAACAGCGTGCGAGTAGGTGTCATTGATGGTTTTAAAGTGATCGATATCAATCACAGCTAAACTCAAGGGTAAATGATGCTGTTGGGCGGTTGCTACGGCCGCTTCAAAATCGCGATTAAAGCTGCGTCGATTAGGTAGCTCGGTGAGCTCATCGTATTGTGCTAAGTGAGCAAAACGCTGGGCTTGCTGTTGCAGTGCTTGAGTTTTTTCAGCGACCTGTTGCTCTAATTGTCGGGCACGATTTTGTAGCACCCTAATGCGCATGCGAACAAACAGCCAAAGACTAAGTGCTAACAGCACAGCTAAGGCTAGCCAGAAGCTGGCGCGCTGATAAAGTTTAGGCGGCACACTAAAGTCGAAGGTCGCGGCTGTTCCCTGTAGGTCTGAATTACCGTAATAAGCGGTGACCACAAATTCATAGGTGCCCGGTGGTAAGTTGGTGAATTCGGCGAAAGTTGCTTGAGTATGACGTGGTTGTTGTTCGTAACCAATCAATTGGGTGCGATAGCGAATTTGGTTGTTCATGCTAAAACCCAAGCCGGCATAATGGATGCTAATGCGATTGCCATCGAACTCAGCTTGGCTGACGGTGTCGCTGAGTGAATTGCCATTAATGACGACCTCTTCAATGGCTGAAGGGGGAGCATACTCATGAAAACGTCCCAGTTGGGCAGGGTCGATCACTGCGACGCCATAAGCTGTGGGTACCCAAACATGGCCTTCGTCATCAAGCAATAAGGCTGGATTAGAGCCGCCGTTCGCTTGGCTACTGACTAAACCGTCTGCTTCTCTAAACGTATCAAGCACAAGAGGTTGCGGTGCTTGGTCAGTTGCTGTTAGTGCTCGAATCGAACTTAACGAGGTGCGCATGATGCCGCGATTCGAGCTCATCCAGACATTGTCATAGGGGTCTACGGTCACTTGGAAGATTTTTTCTACGCTTAGGCCATGCTTACGCCCAACCACCTGTCCAGTCTGGCTGGCTGGATCATAGATAATCAAACCGCGGTCGGTGGCAAACCAAAGGTGATCTTGATAAGGAAAAATATCAAACACATATTCGGCTTGATTAAAGGCGCTTAAATCTACTTTTTCGAAGCGATCGTCGCTTAGTACGAAAAGACCGCGAGCAGTGCCTAGCCAAAGCCGCTGCTGCTGGTCTTGGTACAAGCTAACACTAAAGCGGGCTTGGTCAGCTTGGGGCGCAGCTTCAATGCCTGTAGCAGGGTGATAGCGGTTGAGGCCATTGGGCGTCGCAATCCATACGTAGCCATCGTGAGTACCAGTGATAGCCCGGATTTCATTGGCCAGTAGCCCGTCGTCACGAGTCCAGACTTGTTGTATTTTGCCATCGCGCCATAAGCCTAAACCATGAGTATAAGAGCCAATAAACACGCCGTATTCAGGATGCTCATACAAACTGAGAATAGAGTGGTGAGTAAAATCGTCGTTAAAGCTTTGCCATTGGCCCTGTTTAAAGCGATTGAGCCCACCAGCCGAGCCCACCCAAATACTGCCATCACTATGCTGGATCAGCGTGCGAACAAAATTATCAGCGATGCCATTGGCTTGCGTGAAGGTATCGAACGGGGTATCACGCAGCCTCACCATGCCACCATTGGTGCCAACCCAGATGCTGCGTTCATGGTCTTCATAAATACTGATCACGCGTGCGTTGGGTAAGCCATTGTCAGTGCTGAGATGTTCTAGGCCTCGGGCACTTAGGCGGTACAGGCCATCATTGATGGTGCCAAGCCAGAGGTTTGCACTACTGTCGGTATAAAGCCGAATCACATTTTTATTGAGTAGCTGAGGGTGCAGCGGCGCAAAGGTGTTACCGTCGCCAATAAAAACGCCTTGTTCGCCGGCTACCACTACTTTGCCTTGGTACTGAGTTACCGCAAACATACTGGATTCGGGTAAGCCGTGTTGTTGATTCAAATAGATGACTTTGGCTTTGGTGACACTAATGAGTCCGCGATCAGACGCGACAAACAGCTGAGTTTGGTCTTTGCGCAATATATCGTAAGCGTGCATGGCTCGTGAGCCACGAGTCTCTAAATAGGGTTCGACTTGGCCATTGACTTGCTGCTTCAGCAAGCCAAATTCTTCGGTGGCTAGCCAAATGGTGTCGTCAGGATTAGCCACAGCTTTGTTGATGAGGGTGGAGGGCACTTCATAGCTTTGCCAGTAATAACGGCCTTGTGCATCTTGTTTGCGCATTACGAAGGTACCGCGGGCACCTACCACCACAAGCTCACCCGCATCGGTTACAGTGACGTTCTGTACCCCTGCGTCAGCTAAACCTATGTCGCTGTAGAGATCGTAAACTTTAAATTCAGCACCGTTAAAGCGCACCAAACCTTCCCAAGTAGCTAACCAGAGGTAACCGTCAGGTGTTTGCGTGATGGCATTGATGGTGTTGTGGGGGAGGCCATCACGACTGGTCCACAACTCTTGAAAATAGGAACTGAGTGCTGGCGTGCTCGGTGCTGTAGCTGTGACAGTTTCGGTTGCGGCGCTAATAGGAACCCATGCAGAAAAGCATAAGCTGCACAGCAACATGACCATACGCATGACGCTAGTAGTACAAGATCTATGTTGACCTTTCGTTGGGATTGCGGCGACTGGCTTTAAGCGTATTAGCATAGTTGTTAGGCTTTTAGCTCGTTAAATGCTACTAGCTTTTATAGCACAACTAACATACTCGGTGCCATGACCAAATCGATATTATCGCCGAAAAGATAAACTTGGTCGCAGGGTGGTTGTAGTTTGGTCATAGATTGCTTTTAATGGGGGTAAGTCTAATACAATCAAAATCAAGGACTACCTATGAATCCGATGAAACATCTCCTATTGGCCTCGGCGCTGGCGGTAAGTTCAGCTGCGCTGCTGCCAACCGCTGCAGTAGCGGTTACAGCAACAGAAAGCAGCGTGCAGGCGAAAATTGCGGCAGACCAAGTGGTGGTTACTGAGCATCGTGCGCAAATCAATGGCGAACGCTTTAAATACACGGCAACCACAGGTACCCAGCCGGTGTTTAATGAGGCTGGAGAGGCTACTGCTGCGTTATTTTTTACCTACTACGAACGCCAAGATGTGAAAAATCGTGAGCAACGGCCGTTGCTGATCTCCTTCAATGGAGGCCCTGGTTCTGCATCTGTATGGATGCATATTGCTTACACAGGGCCCAAAGCGCTGCGAGTAGATGATGAAGGTTTTCCTATCATGCCGTATGGCGTAAAAGATAACCCTCATTCAGTATTAGACGTGGCTGATATTGTATTCGTGAATCCAGTGAATACCGGTTATTCACGGGTGTTGCCAAAGGCTGATGGCAGCATGCCGTCACGAGATGAGCAGCAGCGGATGTTTTTTGGCGTGAACAGCGACGTAAAATATCTAGCCGATTGGATTAATACTTTTGTGACGCGGCATGAACGCTGGCGTTCACCTAAATACTTAATTGGTGAAAGCTACGGTACCACACGTGTATCAGGTTTGGCGTTAGAGTTGCAAAACCGTCAGTGGATGTATTTAAACGGAGTGATTTTGGTGTCTCCAACGGATATCGGAATTGAGCGTAATGGTCCGGTTAAAGCTGCTAACAGACTCCCTTATTTTGCTGCTGCCGCTTGGTATCATAAAGCTTTAGATGCAGATCTACAGCAATTAGATTTGTTAGAGTTGCTGCCACAAGTAGAGCAGTACACGCTTGATACTTATTTGCCTGCGCTAGCTAAAGGAGCCATGTTATCGGCTGCTGAAAAGCAACAAGTTGCTGAACAAGTGGCGCGTTTCGCTGGTTTAGACACGCAAACGGTACTGCGAAGCAATTTGGATATTAGCACTAACTTTTTCTGGAAAGAGTTACTACGCGAGCGCGGTCAAACCGTCGGTCGCTTAGACTCACGCTATTTAGGTATTGATAAAAAAGATGTAGGTGATAGCCCAGACTACAATGCCGAGCTTACTTCGTGGCTGCATTCGTTTACCCCGGCTATTAATTATTACCTGCGTGAAGAGCTCAATTATAAAACCGACGTTAAATACAATATGTTTGGGCCGGTGCATCCGTGGGACCGCTCGAATAACAATACCGGTGAAAATTTACGTCAAGCAATGGCACAAAACCCTTACTTGAATGTCTTAATTCAGTCTGGCTATTATGATGGTGCCACCAATTACTTTGATGCCAAATACAATATGTGGCACATTGATCCTAGCGGTAAAATGAAAGACCGTATCGGTTTTAAAGGCTATCGTAGTGGCCATATGATGTATTTACGGGCAGAAGATTTGCGTTTATCGAACCAAGATTTACGTGAGTTTATTCTGCAAACTGTGCCCGCTGCAGGGCAGGCTGCTAAATATTAATCCTTTACTTTGGGTAATCCACAAGGAGTGTTGTGATGGGTGATTTATTAAGAATTATAATCGCGATTTTGTTACCTCCACTGGGTGTATTTTTACAGGTGGGGCTGGGTAAGCACTTTTGGATAAATATTGTTTTAACCCTGCTTGGCTATATTCCTGGCATCGTTCATGCGGTGTGGGTTATCGCTAAAAAGTAAGCGGTAGTTGTGATCGACTGCTGGTATTCACTCGGTGGATACAACTAATGTCGCATGCAACAAAAAGTGTAAATCTGAGCAATCCTGTCTATAATCCCGCTATATTTTTTTAGCGGGATTTATTTTTTCTATGAATAATATAAAAGATATTGATCTGAACCTCTTGGTTTACCTCGATGTGCTGCTGCGCGAACGTAATGTTACCAAAGCGGCGGCTCAGCTCAATATTACCCAGCCGGCGATGAGCAACGGCTTGAAGCGTTTACGGACGCTGTTAAATGACCCCATTTTAGTGCGTACCAGCGAAGGCATGTTACCCACAGAAACAGCACTACGGATGCAAGAACCAGTACGCCAAATTCTGTATTCAGTAGAAGAAATGGTGCAACCGGCACGAGATTTTGATGCTGCCACCAGCGATCGCGTGTTTCGCATCATGGCATCAGATTATGCCGCATCAACTTTGATGCCAAGACTCTTAGAGAAATTGAAGCGTCAGGCTCCTGCCGTAGCTCTAGATATCATGACCCCTAGTGATATTAGTTTTCACGATGTCGAAAACGGTAAAGTTGATCTAGCGATAAACCGTTTTGATAAGCTGCCGCAATCGTTTCATCAAAAGAACCTTTGGGAAGATGATTTCAGTTGTTTAGTGCGCAAAGATCATTTGCTGGTACAAGATTATACCCTTGATAATTACCTTGGTGGTGAACACGTTTGGGTGAGTAAAACTGGCTTTGGGGTAGGTGTGGGAATGGACCCACACGACGTCCAGAAACTTGGCTGGGTTGATGAAGCTTTGGGGCAGTTGGGCCATAAGCGCAAGATTCGAGTGTTTACGCGTAATTACCATGTAGCTATGCACCTGGCCCGCCAAGGACTGATTGCCACCTTGCCCACACAGGCCGCCACCTTGTACCAAGATGACGACGAGCTGGTAATGCTACCGCCGCCGTTTAAGATAGAGCCGCTTGAGCTGACGATGATTTGGAGCCCGTTACTGCAACACGACGCTGGTCATCGTTGGTTCCGACAGTTGATTGTAGAGACCGCTGAGCAAAAATAGCCAAGATGACGACAACGACCGACTTGCCAACCTTATATGCGCGTAAAATTCTGCAGGGATTTCATCGTCATTACAGTGTTTTTCAAGAGGTAACGGCCGCAGCGCGGCAGCGTTTCGCTGATGGCGATTGGCATGCCGGACAATATGCTGCTACCGCCCGGATTAGTTTTTATGATATTCGGGTGCGAGAAACCACCAAAGCTTTGGCTGAGTTAACCCAGTTACAACTGGATGAACAAGTCTGGTTGGCAACACGGCAGTTGTATCAGGATTATCTACAGTTTCATCCGCAAGCAGAGTTAGCGGAAACCTTTTATAACTCGGTCTTTTGTAATTTATTTCATCATAGGTATTTTAATAACGCTTATATTTTTGTTGAAACCACCTTATCGGATGCGATTCCGCTTGCCGTAGAAACAGAATATCGATCTTATTTTCCGGTAGTGACGGGCATGCATCGTACCCTTGCACAGATCATGCAGGAGGTTGATTTAGGCGCGCCCTTTGCTGATTTATCAGAAGATATTCGGCTGCTGCGTAAGGCATTTCGTGAACAAACAGCATCACAGCAAGTGAATGCTTACCAACTCCGTATTGATGTTTTAAAAGCCCCGTTTTTCCGGAACAAAGCGGCTTATGTGGTAGGGCGTATTGTCAGTTCACAGCGCAGTTACCCTTTTATTGTCCCAGTGTTGCGGGATGAGCACGGGCATTTATATCTCGATGCCTTGATCACTGATGTGGACCAAATGGCGATCATCTTTGGCTTTGCCCGTTCTTATTTTATGGTGCAGACCAAGGCACCTTCGGCATTGGTGCGCTTTTTAAAAGATTTGATGCCGAAAAAGACCCTTGCTGAGCTTTATTCTGCGATTGGCTTGCATAAGCAAAGTAAAACCGAATTCTATCGTGATTTTTTACACCACTTGGCGGCCAGCAATGACCAGTTGGTTGCTGCTGCGGGTATCAAAGGGATGGTGATGACGGTATTCACACTACCTAGCTATCCTTATGTATTCAAAGTGATTAAAGATACCTTCGGTGGTGGTAAATCTATAGATCGGCAGACCGTAATTGATCGCTATCGAATGGTTAAGCGGCACGATCGGGCTGGGCGCATGGCTGATACCTATGAGTTTGCCAACGTGGCAATTCCGTTAGCCCGCATTGCACCCGATCTCCTACAAGAGTTGCAGTCTACCGTAGCTGGTAGTCTTAGCATGGATGGCGAACAATTAATTATTAGTCAATTGTTTGTTGAACGCCGTATGACGCCACTGAATATCTTTTTAGATTACGCCAGTAACGCCGAGATTGAAGCTGCGATGAAAGATTATGGTCAAGCGATTAAAGACATGCTGGCGGCGAATATCTTTCCGGGCGATATGCTATTAAAAAACTTCGGCTTAACACGCCATAAACGGGTGGTTTTCTATGACTATGACGAAGTGCAATACCTCACTGAAATGAACTTTCGGCAGTTACCTAAACCACAAACTTATGAGCAGCAGCTTGCCGCAGAACCATGGTATAGCGTGGCTCCCAATGATGTCTTTCCTGAGCAATTGACCACCTTTGCGGTGCCGCAGCCGCACCTACGCAGTATGTTAATGAAGCATCATCCAGAATTAGTAGATGCAAGCTATTGGCAGCAGCAACAGCAAGATATTCGAACGGGTGTGATTAGTGACGTGTTTCCTTATCCTGAAGCGGTTCGCTTTGTGCGTTGCGTACGAACCGCTGCAGAACAAGACAAGCGCTAAGGTTAGTGGTTAAAAACCTCAAATAAAGCACTGTTTAACCAAAGGTGAGCATAGATACTAACAATGTAGCCTAGGGCAATTACTGGGGCCCATTTTAAGTGGCTAGCAAAAGTATAATAGCCACGAGCTTGGCCCATTAATGCTACCCCTGCAGCCGAACCAATCGACAGCAAGCTACCACCAGTACCCGCGGTAAGGGTGATTAAGAGCCATTGGCCGTGTGACATATCTGGGGTCATGGAGAGCACCGCAAACATCACCGGAATGTTATCAATAACGGCTGACATCAAGCCTAAAGCAACGTTGGCATAGGTTGGGTTCCATTGGGTATAGAGGGTATCTGACAACATGGCGAGATAGCCCATGAAGCCTAAACCACCCACACAAATCACCACACCGTAGAAGAATAAGAGAGTATCCCACTCGGCCCGTTGTACCCGACTAAAGACGTCGAATGGTACCACGCTACCTAACCGCTCTAATCGTGCCATATCGCCGGCACGCTCAGCCATGGCACGTTTGCGAGCCAATGAACCTGGTAGCGTCATGCGTAAGAAGTAACCAAAGAATTGTAAGTAACCTAAGCCCATCATCATACCCAGCACCGGCGGTAAATGCAGCCACATGTGGCACGCTACTGCGGTAGCAATGGTGAATAAGAATAGGAAGGTAATGCGTAACGCACCGCGCTTGAGTTCAACTTCTTCGTTTAGCGCCGATGGCTTACGGTTCTCAATGAAGAAGCTCATGATCACAGCTGGTACTAAGTAGTTAAGGAGTGATGGGATAAACAGTACGAAGAATTCTTGGAACTCAACCATGCCCGCTTGCCATACCATCAGGGTGGTGATGTCACCAAAGGGGCTGAAGGCACCGCCAGCGTTAGCTGCGATGACAATGCTCACGCACGAGATGCTGATGAATTTCTTATCGCCATCGGCAACTTTCATCACCACCGCACACATCAATAATGCTGTGGTTAAGTTATCGGCTACGGGCGAGATAAAGAAAGCTAAAATACCTGATAGCCAAAACAACTGTTTGTAGCTAAAGCCTTTCTTAATCATCCAGGCTCTTAAGGCGTCAAAGAGGCGGCGCTCTTCCATCGCATTGATGTAGGTCATGGCAACCAATAAGAACAACATTAGCTCGGCAAATTCGAGCAAGTTGTGACGAAATGCCTCTTCGGCCACGCCAGGTAAGCCTTGGTCGGCGTACACCCAGCCGATCATGATCCAAATCAAACCAGCGGCAACCAGTACCGGTTTTGATTTACGCATATGCAGGCGTTCTTCGCCCATGACCAACATGTAGGCAATGGTAAAAATAACGATAGCGGTAATGCCAACGGCACTATAGGTAAGGTCTAGTTCACCAGGTGCAGCTAAGGCTGCGGGCGAGAATAGGCCAACGGCCAAAACAAACAGTATGAGCTTCCACATGTGCTTTTCTTCCTTCAACACAAATACGGAGAGGGGGGATGATTAATGCGCGCGCATACTAACATAAAAAAGCCGCGTGGGGCTTAGACCGCGCGGCTTATACTCACTATTTTTTGGAGTAATTCTTAGGTGGTAGTTGTAAACACCAGCTTACGCTGGTTTTTTGAACTGCTCTTCTTCGGTAGAACCGGTTAATGCGGTTACTGACGACTGACCACCTTGAATGACATTGGTCACTTCATCAAAGTAACCGGTGCCAACTTCTTGTTGATGGGCAACAAAGGTGTAACCTTTGTCGGCCGCAGCAAACTCTTGCTGTTGTAGTTTCACATAAGCAGACATATCGTTACGAGCATAGTCGTAAGCTAGTTCGAACATGTGGTACCACATGTTGTGCACGCCAGCTAGAGTGATGAACTGGAACTTGTAACCCATTGCCGCTAGTTCACGTTGGAACTTCGCAATGGTGGTATCGTCTAGATTGCGCTTCCAGTTAAAGCTAGGTGAGCAGTTATAGGCCAGTAACTTGCCTGGGTACTTAGCATGGATAGCCTCTGCGAACTTGCGAGCCTCGTCTAAATCGGGCTTAGCCGTTTCACACCAGAGTAAATCAGCATAAGGAGCGTAGGCAAGACCGCGTGAAATCGCTTGGTCAATACCAGCATTAACCCGATAGAAACCTTCCGCAGTGCGCTCACCAGTACAGAAAGGTAGGTCGTTGGCATCCACATCAGAGGTTAATAAGTCGGCCGCATTAGCATCTGTACGTGCAAGAATCAGTGTGGGCACGCCAGCTACATCTGCTGCTAAGCGCGCCGCAATCAGTTTCTGGACAGCCTCTTGCGTGGGCACCAAAACTTTACCACCCATGTGACCACATTTTTTCACCGAGGCTAATTGGTCTTCAAAGTGCACCCCAGCGGCACCGGCACGAATCATCGCTTGCATCAGCTCATAGGCATTCAGAACGCCACCAAAACCAGCTTCTGCATCAGCAACAATCGGCGCAAAATAATCAATGTAGCCTTCTTGCTCTGGCCCCACTCCTTTTGACCACTGAATTTGGTCCGCACGCGCAAAGCTATTATTAATCCGCTCTACCACCGTAGGTACGGAGTCGACCGGGTACAAAGACTGGTCTGGGTACATACTTAGGCTGCTGTTGTTGTCTGCAGCAACTTGCCAACCGGAGAGGTAAATCGCTTGCAGGCCCGCTTTAACCTGTTGAACCGCCTGACCGCCAGTTAGGGCGCCAAGGGCGTTCACGTAGTTTTTGCCGAACTTCTCTTGAGCGGCACCGTTAACCAAGCGCCATAGTTTATCGGCACCGTTACGAGCATAAGTACATTCAGGTTGCACGCTGCCGCGTAGACGCACCACGTCGAGAGCGCTGTAGGTGCGTTCTACGCCTTGCCAGCGTGGGTTAGTATCCCAATCTTGCTGTATTTGTTTGGCCATTTCGGCTTGTTGAACTGATGCAGTAGTCATGTCGGTTGTCCTGTTTAAGTTAAGGTTTATTATTTGAATTAATCAATGAGTTGGTAGCCAGGCAGAGTTAAAAACTCAACCAATTCTGGAGCTGTGGTAATCTCTTCAAGTAGTGCTGTGGCGCGTTCAAAATGCTCATGTTGCCAGCGCTCTTCGCCAACCTCTTGGCGCACTACTTGGGCTTCTTCTGCTAGGTATTGTTGGAATAGAGCTGTGGTAACTACAGCACCGTTATCGAGCGTTTTACCGTGCTTGATCCATTGCCAAATGGAGGTGCGAGAAATTTCTGCCGTAGCGGCGTCTTCCATCAAGCCATAAATCGGCACACAGCCTTTTCCAGAAATCCATGCAGCAATGTATTGCAGCGCCACTCGGATATTAGTGCGCATCCCAGCTTCGGTGCGTTCGCCTGGGCTTGGAGCAAGCAGCTCAGCGGCGGTGATAGGAGCATCTTGCTCACGCAATACAGCTAATTGATTCACGCCTTCTAAGCCATCCACAAAGACTTCGCGTACGGTATCAGCAAGACCTGGGTGAGCAATCCAAGTACCATCGTGGCCATTGCTACGTTCCAGTTCCTTATCGGCTTTGACTTTAGCCAGAATAGCAGCGTTTTCCGTGGCATCTTTACTCGGAATAAAGGCTGCCATTCCGCCCATCGCCAGAGCACCGCGGCGGTGACAGGTTTTTACTAGTAGGCGTGAATAAGCGTTCAAGAACGGCTGGTTCATGGTCACGACTTGACGATCTGGGAGTACTCGGTCGGGATGATTTTTAAGGGTTTTGATGTAGCTGAATATGTAATCCCAACGGCCACAGTTAAGTGCTGCAATGTGTTCGCGCATGGCGTACAGAATTTCATCCATCTGGAAGACAGCAGGTAAGGTCTCAATGAGGATGGTGGCTCTGATGGTACTGCGTGGTTGCTTAAAATAATCTTCGGTAAAACTAAATACATCGGCCCACCATTGGGCTTCTTCGGCATGCTCAAGCTTAGGGACATAATAGTAAACGCCAGAGCCTTGGCTAGTACGGGTTTGATAGTTCAAGTAAAAGTACAAAGCAAAATCAAACAAGCCGCCAGGAATCACCTCGTTATCTACGAGCACGTGCTTTTCTGGTAGATGTAAACCGCGCACTCGAGCAATGAGAAGGGCTGGGTTATCAGTGAGCTGATAGTGCTTACCGCTCGTTGGATCTCTGTAGTCGATATCTTGACGATTGGCATCGTACAAATTCACCTGGCCTTGCAATATGCCATCCCAAGTGGGTGATTGTGAATCTTCAAAATCGGCCATGTAGCAATCAACATTAGCGTTAAGTGCATTGATGACCATCTTGCGATCGACCGGCCCGGTAATCTCTAAACGGCGCTTGGTTAAATCTTTCGGCAGTTCGGCAATACGCCAGTCGCCTTCACGAATAGCAGCGGTGTTGGCATCAAAGTCAGGAAGTTGGCCGCCATCAATTGCAGCTTGACGTTGCTGGCGATGGGCTAGAACTTGCTGGAGTTGTGGTCTGAATTTACGCACCAATTGCACTAAAAATTGTTGCGCATTGGTGTCGATGAGGCTTGCTGCTTTGCCGCTTAGCGGCGGCATTTGTAAGCCATCTATAAAAGAGTTGGTGGTGGTCATAATCTACCCAGTTGTTGTTGGTTAGTTAACAACAACAGAGTAGACTGGTCAGACCGTATTAATCAAGAATATGATTGTGTATTGCGATCATTTCTTTTGTGAATGTATCAATCTTTGATACCAAGTGCGGGGTAACCACCGTTTGGCGTACCAAGCGATACGACCCTGCCGGTGGGGCAGCACATGAGATTTTTTCTTATCGAGGGCGCGCATGATTTGTCGGGCAATATCCGCTGCGTTTAATTTACTGCCAGCCATCAGCTTATCTAATTTGCTTTGCATGCCGGTAATGGTTGAGCGCATGCCCTGGCCCAAATTGGTGCGAAAAAAACTCGGACAAACCACGGTTACCGCAATATTGTGTGGCTTTAGTTCGTTCTGCAGAGTTTCGCTAAGGCTCACCACAGCTGCTTTACTGGCGTTATAAGCTGACATATTAGGCACATCAAGCAAACCAGCCATCGAGGCGACATTAATAAAGTGGCCATGGCCTTGCTGCTGGAACAGCGGGGTGAAAACTTTGCAGCCTCGTACCACTCCCATCAAATTAATATCCATAATCCATTGCCAATCGCTCAGCGGGGTATCACTGATACTGCCGACTTGAGCTACTCCTGCGTTATTAACGACCACATCGACGCCGCCCCAAATTTCTTGCAGCTTAGTGGCGGCTGCGTTCAAGTCGTCAAATCGGGTGACATCGCAGGGCATGAAGATGGTTTGTGGCTGAATTTTTTGGAGGCTGCCAAGCACAGCTTCACCACGCTCGACATCTCGGTCAGCAATACAAACCCGCCAGCCACCTTTGGCGCAGATAAGCGCTAGGGCATAACCTAAACCGCTGGCGCCACCTGTTATAAAAATACGTTGTGGTTTCATGATGTTCCTATCGTCAAACAAAAGGGTTAAACAGATTAGATGAAGTATATTGGCATAAAATGCCTTAAATGAAACGTAGCAATCACCGCTTTAGATTTGTTACAGCCCCATGAATCTTTTATGACCATTGTGTTTTGTCACAAATTTGTCACTCACCCTCATTACTCTTGCCCCGTTGTTTTTATAACCCAAACCAGTTCCTATCCGGGAGAACACAATGAAATTGCATACTCTTTTCAAAGTTACTGCTATTGCATCAGCTTTGGCTCTTGTTGGTTGCGGCGGTGATATCGAAATCAACCCAAGCGTTGTCGATAACAGTGTTAACAACTCAAACAACTCAAGCGGTGGCGGCAGTGGCGGCGACGATAACGGCGATAACACTGCAGAAAATATTTGTGCGGTTAACAACGGCGTACAAGGTGCGTTTGATGGCCGTGATTGTGAGTACAATCTTGAATTTGCTAGCCGTAACATTGAAATCACCGAAGACTTAACTTTCGTTGAATTACCGGATGGCGGTGTGCACGTATTTGACGGTGCGTTATTGGTTGGTGAAGACTGTGATACCACCACCAGCTGCACTATTGGTGAAGGCCCAACTGTAAAAGTAGAGCCAGGCGCAACCTTAGCTTTCACCAGCGGTGAAGCCATTATACGGGTAGCTCGTGGTGCTAAATTAGACGCTATCGGTACCTTCGACAAGCCTATCACTTTTACTTCGGCTAACGCCTTTACTCGCTTCGACGTAGTCGGCAATGGTCCGCGCTTTGCAGATTGGGGCGGTATTATCGTTAATGGTCATGGTATTACTAACCAGTGTACCGATGCGCAGCGTGATGCAGGCACCTGTAACGTGGCTTCAGAAGGTATCGTGAGCTACTACGGTGGTAACGACAATGCTGATGATAGCGGTTCGATGAAGTACGTAAAAATTTGGTATGCGGGTTCAGGCCCACGCGCCGGTGGTGATGGTGACGACTTAAACTCATTAACGTTGAACGCTGTTGGCTCTGGTTCATCGTATGAGTTTGTGCATATTCACCAAGGTTATGACGACGGTATCGAATTCTTCGGTGGTGCTGCTAACGTTAAAAACGTGGTCTTTACTGACACCCAAGATGACTCGATGGATATCGATTCAGGCTGGCAAGGAACTGCCCAATTCTTATATATCAAACACGGTACTGTGAACGTGGATGGCGAACAAGTATTCATGGGTAACGGTGGTTTTGAAGCCGATGGTGAGAAAAACGCCGGAGCAGAATACTCACAAGCCCCAGCATCACGTCCAACCATTGCTAACGTGACTGTGGTGACTACCGATGGCTTATCTACTCGTGATAACGATCCATCTATTGCGATGAAGTTTGACGATAACTTCTTGGGTCAGATGTACAACTTCTTGTTGGTGAAAGAAGATGTATCAACCAACGACTCGCGTTGCATTTTGTTTACTGGCGACGGTGAGAAAGGCGTGGTTGACGGTGACTTGAACTTCTACAGCTCAGTGATGGCTTGTGTTGCTGAAAACGAATTCACCTCAGGCAACTTATTCGCTAATGGTTTGAGCCGTCAAGAATGGTTCGACAATGGTGGTGAAAACGCACGTATTGGTGGTAACGCAACAGTATTTGCAGCGGATGGTTTCGCTACTGATATGAGCTCTAGTGATATTACCGTCACAGCGAACGACCTATCTAGCTTGGGTAACCCCTATTTAGAGCCGGTTGACTTTATTGGTGCAGTATCTAGCGATGATACTTCTTCTGAGTGGTACCAGTGGGTTGAAGCTGCTTTAGCGGCGGCTGAGCAAGATTAATCAACTGTTCTGATTAAGCCAAGATTAGGGGGCCGTTGTTATCGCAACGAGCCCCCTCCTTCAGACCTCGCAGGAGTTGATTATGAGCACCCAACATACCCTTAAACCGTTAGCTGTAGCGGTTAGCCTTGCCTTGCTGGCAAGCAGCCAGGCCTACGCTCAAGACCAATCTGCAGAACAAGAACCGGTTGCTGCAGCAGATACCACCATTGAAGAAGTTGTGACCACCGGAACGCGTTTACAAGGTAGTGCCGCAGCGGTCGTGGATGAGCGCAAAAATCAAGCTTTTGTGGCTGACATCCTTGGTGCTGAGCAGTTATCACGTACTGGTGATAGTGATGCGGCATCAGCCCTTCGACGGGTCACTGGTTTGACGCTAGTGGATGGCAAGTTCGTTTATGTGCGTGGCTTAGGTGAACGCTACTCTAGTGCTCGCTTAAACGGCGCCAGTATCCCCAGCCCAGACTTAACCCGTAACGTTATTCCACTCGACATCATTCCTTCAACTATCATTGAAAGCTTAGCGGTGCAGAAAGTGTTTTCTCCATCCATGCCGGCGGCTTTTGGTGGCGGTAATATTGATATCCGAACCAAATCTTTGCCGACTGATTTTCAAGCTAGCTTCGAAGTTGGTATCGGGCAAAGTGATAACGCCAGTAGCGGTTACACCTACAATCGTAACGAAGCTGGAGTTCCGCAAAATATTCGTGATGCTATCGTCAAATATCGTGGCGACTTTAGTTTACGTAACATCATTAGCAAAGACGGTTTAGTTGCCAATGAGTTGGGCTCAGCTAGTGACCAAGCTCGTGCAATTAATGCTGGTTTGGCGCAAGCCTTACCGCGTGACATTAGTCTGCAGCACGAATCGCTAGACCCTAACTACAGTATTAAAGCGAGTATTGGTAATAGCTTCGAAGAAGATTTCTTTGGGGGCAATATCGGCGTGCTGGCAGCTGCGGCCTACGACACCAAATGGAACGTTTCGGATCGTAAAAACGCAGTGTTAAGTGAAAATGCGGAAGCTGGCTGTGCTACCACACTAAACAGTGCTGAAGAGGTTGCTAATTCTTGTTACAACACCGTCAGCGAAACCACGCAAACAACTGAAACTGAGCGTTTAAATGGTGTGTTTAGTGTCGGCTATGAGCTAGATACCCATAGCGTTAGTTACACTAAATTGTATTTGACCGATGCTGAAGACGAGTCTGAATTTGGCATCATGCAAAGCCCTAACGGTAGTAACTTAAAAACTATTTATGGTTCAGGTATTGCCAACCGCGAGCATGAGTTTAAATACGAAGAACGTACCCTCGATATCGATCAAGTGCGTGGTCAACACACCCTGTTAGATTGGTGGGGTATAGGTTTTGATTGGCAGTACACTGAATCTAAAGCAGAAACAGATATCCCTACGGATATTTCCTATCGCTTTGATGATTTGTTTAACGGCCAAGGCGATTACCTGAGTACGGTCGTTACCGGTGATGACAACCGCGCGGTATTCCAATACGTGGGCATGCAAGACCAAGTCAAATCTTACAGCGGTAACTTCTCATTGCCAGTTACCTTTGCGGGCTTAGACATTGAGTTTAAAGCCGGCTATGACTTTACTGATAAAGCTCGTTATTACACCACGGACCGCTTTGCTATGGATAATGGCTCTGGTTTGCGGGTAACGGTAAATGACGATCCGAATGGTATTTTGGGGATCACGGATTATCTAACCAATGACCGTATCAACGATAGTAACTTCTTATTGTCGTATCGTGAACCAACTTCACCGGACGCTGATGATTACTTAGCCGTTCAAAAAACCGATGCCTTGTACGGTGCCTTTGATATGTTCTTGAATAATCATTGGCGTTTGGCAGGTGGTGTGCGTTGGGAAGAATTCAAACAGGTATCGTTGGCTACTTCTAGCTTGATTTTTGATCGTAACGATATCGAAACCTTCTATTCAGAAGAGCGAATTCTAAACGGTACCACGTTAGAAGACGATTTTTATCCAGCCTTGTCATTAACCTACATTAGTGATGATAGTTATCAGTTGCGCTTTGGTTTTTCTGAAACCGTAGTGCGTCCAGATATCCGTGAGACAGTGCCTGTAGCTTACTACGATCCTATCACTGATATTCGTACCATTGGCCGAGCTGGTTTAGCTAGCAGCCCAATGACCAACTTTGATGCACGCTTTGAGTACTTTGCTGATAACGGCGATAACTACACAGTGTCTGCGTTCTACAAGGATATCGATAAGCCAATCGAATCGGTCTTGAGTGTCGGTGACGAAGAATACACCCTGAATTATGTGAACGGTATTTCGGCTGAAGTATACGGGATTGAGTTTGAGTGGTTACACGACTTAACCTATGTACATGACGGCTTATTTACCACCGGTAACTTAACTTGGAGTGATTCTGAAGCGGTGATTGATCCGGCGTTAGCAGGTAACTTAACTAATCCTACTAAGCGCTTAACGGGTCATTCTGAATACGTTGCTAACTTACAGCTGGGTTATGATTCGATGGATGGTAATCATTCTAGCTCGTTAGTGTATAACGTGTTTGGCGAGCGTATCTTGGCTGCGGGTATTGGTGGCCGAGGTGATGCTTACGAACAGCCGTTCCACTCATTAGATTTAGTTTACAACTTCTACCCAGACTTTAATTCTAAAGTTAGCTTTAAAGTACAAAACGTATTGGGCGAAGACCAAGATGTAACTCAGTCTGGTATTACCGTGCAATCACGTGAAGTAGGGCGAGTGTTTAGCCTAAGTTACAGCTACGAATTCTAATCGTTTGTCGCAGGTTTAACTCGAATCAAAAAGGAAGCTCCATGAGCTTCCTTTTTTATCTGTTTCTACTTGGCTTTGATGGTAGCCGTTTCATAATTTAAGACAAAGCGAATTTCGTTGCGGCCATCAATACTTACTTTGCTACTTACCACAGCGACTGGCCTAGGTGTCGCAGAGATCATACCCCAGGTAAACTCTTCCGTGGCTTGCGCAAGGTGAGCGGGGTATTCAATAACGCCTGCGCAAACATTACGATTACATTCCAATGCGGTAGGCACAAACTCAGGATGCTGGTCTAAATGCTGATTAAAGCTATCTCTGAAGTCATATTCAAAGTTGCTTATAATTTCCGAGGCAATACTCAGTTGGTCAATAAAATCATTGAACGCACGAAGGCTTAGTGCATTACTTGCGGCTTCTCCTGATAACCCACCAGGTTGGTCTAGCTGCTCAATTAAATAAGCCATCTGCTGAGCTTCTGTTAATTGCTCAAAGGGGATCTTGGTAGGTACAGAATCCTCGCTTACCTTTGGTTCTGTGTAGGGCGCCGCAAGAGGCTTTTCAGGGCTGATTATTGGTGTGACTGAGGGTGCACTAGCGCTGTTGCTATGAAGCTGATTATTCTCGTCCACACGCTCATCGGTGTGAGATGGCTTAGGTTGTGATAAGGGGTCAGTGATATACCAGTAGCCGCCTACTGCAACTAGACCCGTGACGACCAACCATCTTAGCTTCATGTTTTATCTCCGTTGTTTAACTCCATGCTTAGATTAGCAGAGCAAAAACGAAAAAACCCCGCTATTTCTAGCGGGGTTTTCGGAATAATGGTGCCCAGAGGCGGAATCGAACCACCGACACGGGGATTTTCAATCCCCTGCTCTACCGACTGAGCTATCTGGGCAACGGGGCGTATTAAACGAGTTTTTGAGTCTTGAGTCAACCGATTTTTTATAGAAAATCACTTAAACAGGACCGTTTGCTCAGTAAATACGCAGATTGCTGGAAATTACACCTTCAAGTAGGTGCTTCCGGCTAAACACTTCTCGTAATAGTCTGTCCATCGTACACCTTCGCGTGGTGCAATGTGACCCTTACGAACTTCACGGTCAATCGACTTCTTCACAGTCTTTGCCATAAAGTCAGTGTTGTACTGCATGGTTTCAAGCACTTTTTCAGCGGCCGTGCCTGGTACCACTTCTTCAATATAGAAATCACCTGGCTCGTCATCGTGACAATAAATGTGCACTTCAGTTAAGCGGCCAAAGAGGTTATGCATATCGCCCATAACGTCTTGGTAAGCACCGGTTAAAAACATGCCAACATGATAAGGCTCGTTTTTACGCAGTGCATGCATCGGGATGTTATCACTAATCTCGGTACCTTCAATGTACTTGCTTAACTTACCATCGCTATCACAGGTGATATCAACAATAGAGCAGCGTACTTCTGGTTTTTCGTTCAGTCGTGTAATAGGAACAATTGGTAGTACTTGTCCAATCGCCCAAGTATCTGCGGCTGACTGAAAAATCGAGAAGTTACAGAGATACTGACTTGCCAGCATATCTTCAAGCTCTTCAAGCTCTTGGAACACGAAACTTTCGCGATCTAACGATTGATGAATCTCGCTGAGAATACGCCAATACATGGTATCTAGCTTGGCCATCTCTTCGAGCGATAAAATACCCAGTTTAAAAGCTTCGTATGCGCTTTGTTTGAATGACGCAGCATCGTTGTAGCGTTCTTGTGGGTGCATGTCGTTCGCATTTACCAGTTCCCGCATATTACTAACTAAAATATGTTCGTTGCTGCTGGCGCTGATATCAAACTGGGCACCGGTATTCTTAATTTCGCCAACAATATTGGTCACCACACAGCTGTGGTGAGCTGTGATGGCACGGCCACTCTCGCTTACGAGGTTAGGGTGGGGCACCTGCTCTAGGTCACAAATTTGCTTTACGCCGTAAACCACGTCTGCCACGTATTCATCGGTAGAATAGTTACGTGATGAATCTGTGGTAGAGCTAGTACCGTCGTAATCAATACCTAGGCCGCCACCAATATCGAGGTACTCAAGCGGAACTCCAAGCTGTACCAGTTTGGCATAGAGTCGAGCACCTTCAGATACCGCTTCTTTAACCTTACGGATATCAGACATTTGGCTACCGATATGAAAGTGCAGCAGCTTAGCGCAATGCAGCATATCTTCTTTTTTTAGGAGTTCAACAATGTTTAAGATTTCGGTAATACTTAGGCCAAATTTAGCTCGATCGCCGCTTGAGCCAGCCCACTTACCTGCGCTACGCACCATCATTTTGCTGCGTAAGCCAATCATAGGTTCTACCCCAAGCTTTTTCGCGAGCGGTATTAACATTTCCAGTTCACTGAATTTCTCAATGACGATGATCATCTTGCGACGTAATTGACGGCCAAGTAGCGCCAGCGTTAAATAATCTTCGTCTTTGTAGCCATTCAACACGGTTAACGCATTGGGGTTTTCGTTGTAGGCCAATACCGCCATCAATTCAGGCTTTGAACCTGCTTCAAGCCCGTAATCGTAGGGTTCGCCGGCATCAATGATCTCTTCAACCACTTCGCGCATTTGGTTTACTTTAATTGGGAACACGCCTACATAGCGACCTTGGTAGTCGGCATCAGTAATCGTTTTAGCAAAGGTTTCGTTTAAGATCTCTACTTGCGAGCGCAAAATGTCGTGAAAACGAATAACCGCAGGTAATTGAATGCCTTCAGCTAAAATTTCATCCACTACTTCTTGCATGTCGATGGTGACATCGGGGATACGATGATTGGGGGCAATCTGAATGTTGCCATTGGCACCGATCGAAAAGTAGCCCGCGCCCCAGCGCTTTACACCGTAGAGTTCTTCGGCGTCATCAATACTCCATGGTTCTGCCATTAGCGAACTCCTTTTTCGTTTAAAATAATCAATAACTCGCGCACAATTTTAGCAGCGAACACATCTGAGTTGCCCGTTGGGTCGATTTCTGGAGATAACTCAACCACATCGGCGCCAACCAGATTTTTCTCGCGTAAAATTTTCATCAAGCTGACATACGAATGGAAATCTTCACCACCCGGTTCTGGTGTACCTGTGCCCGGTAAAAAGGCTGGGTCAAAATAGTCTAAATCCAAGGTCAAATAGACTGGCCGATCTGCTGGTATCGCAGCAACGCTGGCTAGAAAATCTTGGCGTGATTTGCGTACCGTGCCATGCTCGTTCATGTATTGATATTCTTCACGCGTACCTGAGCGAATACCGTACTGAATTAACTGATGTCCCGGGCCGAAATGATCTAAGCTACGGCGAATGATAGATGCATGAGAATAGTGATAGCCTAAAAAACCATCGCGTAAATCTGCGTGAGCATCTAAATGCAATAACACCATATCTGGGTACTGAGCTAAATATTTACGAATAGGCGCATAAGAGATGGAATGCTCGCCCCCTAGGGTAAGCACGCGCACGTTGTTAGCGGCTAAATCGATAGCACCAAAAGCTTCATCAAACTGATCGGTGGCGAACTGCCATTGCGCTTCGACATCATCACTATCGCCTAGTGATAGATTACCTAAATCTACAAAAGGTAAATCAAACAAATCAGCGTCCAAGTAGGGCGAATAGCTCTCGATATCTTCAGAAACTGCGCGAAGACCATCTGGACCGTTTCGGGTTCCTTTTCTGAAACAGGCGGTACCGTCAAAGCCGAAACCTATGATATGAGTGCCATTAGCATAAATAGCTTGCTCTACTTGGGCCCCAAAAAACTCGCGTACCGGTTGTTCGGTCGCGATAGTAAGGGTTGCGATTTGTTTAGGTTGATGTGTGCTCAATGTCACTCACCTCCATTAGTAAAAAAAGAGGCTGCGCAAGCGCAGCTATGGGTCTTTGAAAAGGGCGCATATTATCTGCGCAATTGGCTTAAATTGCCACTATTGCGACGGCTTGTTAGCACTCTTTTTTACTGGATTAAAAATCTCATGTTGAATCCGTAATAAATTCTCATCCAGCGGGTTTTTCTTGGTCCAGGTATCTACCAGTGGCACGGCCACCATTTGATTCGCTTTGATACCTGCCATAACGCGCGTGGCGCCTTGTAAGATCAATTCGATGGCATGCACACCCAATTGCGATGCCAAAATTCTATCACTTGGAGCCGGCGCACCACCACGTTGAATATGGCCCAGCAAACAAGGTCGGCACGGCATATCAAACTCTGCTTCGAGTTGTTCCGATAGGGCTACGGCACCGCCTGGCCATTGATGTTCGCTAAGCACCATCACATAACTGCCAGGGCCGCGCACCGCTTCTACGCGCTTGATATGTTTAACTAAGGCCGCCACCGTTAGCGGCTTATCGCGTTGCAGCTCTGGTAAAATCATTCGCTCTGCACCAGCAGCCATGGCGCTGCTTAAACCAATAAAGCCAGCATGACGTCCCATGACTTCAACGATAAATACCCGATCCATCGCATCGGCCGTATCACGAATTTTATCCAAGGCGTCCATGGCAATTGCGACCGCGGTGGCATAGCCAATGGTGGCATCGGTACCATACAAGTCGTTGTCGATGGTGCCTGGCACCCCAATAATTTGGCCCTGCCAATACTGACTCAAATGTTCAGCACCGCGAAACGAACCATCACCACCAATCACCACTAGTGCAGAGAGACCCAGAGCATCAAGATTCTCGGCTGCTAATTGCGCTGCTGCTACTTCTTTGAACCGCGGGCAGCGGGCACTTTTAATGATGGTTCCTGAATATTGTAAGACGTGCAGGACATCGGCTGCCTTTAGCGATAAATATTCATTGTTTAACAAGCCTTCGTAGCCATGACGAAATGCAATAACTTCCATATCATAATGCTCAGCGGCTAAAACTACGGCGCGTAATGCGGCATTCATGCCAGGGGCATCACCACCACTGGTGAGCACGCCAATCCTTTGTCTTGATGTTGTTGCTGACACACATTTACTCCTCTTGTCATTTATTTGATAAGCTTAACCAACTCACATCAATTTACAACGAAGAACCGCATGACAGAGCAAAAAAATCCACGAATAGATGCAAAATTAATGCAAGCTTGGGCGCAACAGTGCTTGCAACAGGCTGGAGCCACTGAACCTGTTGCTGCAGCCATGGCTCAGCACCTGGTTGCTGCCGACTTGCTGGGGTTTCGAACCCATGGTTTGATGCGCTTAAAATACAATGTTGATTGTTTGCAACAGGGCCAGACTAAACCAAGCGGTGAGCCGCGAGTGATAAGTCAACGCGGTGCGCTGGAATTGTGGGATGCCGACTTGCTCTCGGGGCTATACGTGATGCCGCAAGCAGTGGCTCGAGCCATCGCGATGGCGCGTGATTATGGAACCGGCACGGTGTTGGTACGCCGTACCCAACATGTTGCCGCTTTGGCTGTGTATTTAGAACAGGCGGTAGCTGCCGGCATGCTGATTCAAATGATGTGTGCCACGCCTGGGCAAGCGGTGGTGGCGCCACATGGCGCTAAATCAGCTTGGTTTTCGCCAAACCCTTTTGCGATCGGGGCGCCAACGCTGAGCGATCCAGTCCTGTTTGATGTGAGCTTATCTATGACCGCCGCCGGTAAGGTTCGTAAAGCCTTGGCGGAGCAACAACAGCTGCCGTATCCTGCGTTGATTACTGCTGCGGGTGATTACACCTGTGATCCTGCTACCTTTGTGCAAGATCCGCCCAGTGTTTTGGCCTGTTTAGGTGGTGAATTGTTAGGTTATAAAGGCTCTGGGTTGAATTTATTTAGCGAACTGTGGACGCTCGCCTTGAGTCAATGGGGACGACATCAGGAACAAGCGGGTCTGGATGCCAATACCGTGTGGATTCAAGTGATCGACCCAAGTGCTTTGGGGGCTTTAGAAGCATTTCAGGCGCAAGCGCAAGCGTTGGTTGATGGGATTCATCAATGTACGCCGATTACAGCATCCCAGCCGGTTCGAATTCCGGGGGAAGGTGCGCTGGCACGGCGAAAACAGCAACTACAACAGGGCATAGAATATAGCCCTCAGCTGTTACACCAGTTGGCTAAATTGGGCGACAAGCTAGGTTTAGACTTGCCGCCATGCATTTAAGGCTGCAGGCGTTGAACGTCCCAGCCATGATTGCTTAGCTGGTAAACAAAGCGGTCGTGTAAGCGATAACGGCCGCCTTGCCAGAATTCAAAGCGCTGCGGCTTAATCAGGTAGCCGCCCCAGTGCGTAGGCATGGGAATGGTTTTTCCTTCATATTGTTCGGTGAGTTGATGATAGTGCTGCTCTAATTCACTGCGGCTTGCAATGGGGCTACTTTGGCTAGAGGCCAGAGCGCCTAATTGGCTCTCACGTGGGCGTTGGTAAAAATAGCTTTCGCTTTCTGCCTGACTGATTTTTTCCGCATGCCCTTCAATGCGTATTTGCTGCTCCAACGCTAGCCAAGCAAAATGCATGGCTACTTTGGGGTTGTGCGCAATGTCTTGCCCTTTAGCACTGTTGTAATTGGTGTAAAACACAAAGCCATCGGTCCGCACTTCTTTTAACAGCACCACGCGCTGATGAGGTTGCCCATCAGCGCTGACGGTGGCGACAGTAAAAGCGGTTGGGTCCGTTTGTGAAGGATGATCTTTGGCCGCTTGAAACCAATTCGCAAATTGCTGCATCGGGTCCTGCTGCAGCGAATCACGAGTTAACCGCCCTTGCGTGTAATCGCGCCGAACATGTTTAATATCTAAAGAATTTTCCGGTACATCAGCTTGGCTCATTATCATCCTTCCTTATGACTTACTTGGTCGTTGCTTGGTGATACACGCGTTCGCCAGCAACGTAAGTGGCTTGCACTTGGTTCTGCCATAGTATAGCGGCATCACGCGCAAAGGGATCATGATCCAACACAATGAAATCAGCCCATTTGCCCGGCTCCAAGGTGCCAAGGATCTGTTCCTGACCTGCGGCATAAGCGGCATCTAAAGTAAAAGCTTGTAACGCTTGCGTTAGGGTCAAGCTTTCGTGAGCGTACCAGCCACCTTGGGGTTGGTTATCACGATCTTGGCGGGTTACGGCTGCATGTAAACCAAAGAAGGGGTTAGCAAGCTCCACTGGGAAATCTGAGCCAGCGGCAATAATAGTGCCTTGCTGGGCAAGTGTTTGCCAAGCATAGGCGCCTTTCATTCGGGCTTTACCAAGCCTATCTTCTGCCATGTTCTTATCGCTAGTGGCATGGGTAGGCTGCATCGATGCAATAATATTGAGTTGTTTGAACCGCACCAAATCATCCGGGTGCACCACTTGTGCGTGCTCAATTCGATGGCGCAGGTTGGCACCGCCAAAGAGTTCAAAGGCATGCGCAAACTCATCTAACACAATACGATTAGCGCGGTCACCAATAGCATGAGTATTGATTTGAAAGCCATGGGGAATAATAAGCTGATAAAGAGCGCGCATGTCTTCTTGTGAGGTAACCATCAAACCATGCTGATGAGGCGAGTCTGAGTAGGGTTCGAGCAATGCCGCACCGCGACTTCCAAGCGCACCGTCGGCATAAATCTTGACGCTACGAACGGTGAGTTTATCGTCATCGCTAACAATAGCTCCTTGCGCTAAAAGTTCAGCTAACTTGGGCTCGCTACCAGATAACATCGCGTAGACTCGCAAGGGCATGTTTTGTGCAGCAAGGTCTTGATAAGCTTTTAAGTTCAAAGCGTCAATACCGGCATCATGAACGCTGGTAATACCCTGCGCTAACAAATGGTCAAAGGCTAATTGTAGGGCTTGTTTAGTTTGTTCAATACTCGCTGCCGGTAGCTTCTGTTCGATTAAAGCCATGGCATTATCAATCAATACTCCGGTCGGCTCACCGTTGCTATCACGAATTATGTCACCGCCTTCGGGGCTTACCGTGGCAGCTGTAATACCAGCTAGTTCTAACGCTTTGCTATTCGCCCACGCGGCGTGGCCGTCTACCCGAGTTAAATAGACTGGGCGGTCGGTTATCGCCTCATCTAAACTGTTGCGTTGCGGAAATTCTTTACTTGGCCAATTTTCTTGATTCCAGCCGCGTCCTATCACCCATTCTAATTGCGGGTTCTGTTTAGCAAAGTTGTTAACTGTAGCAACGGCTGCCGTTTCCGAGGCCGCGTCGCGTAAGTCTGCTTGCATCAAGTTCTGGCCAAGGCCCAATACATGGCCGTGGGCGTCAATGAGTCCAGGCAAAATAGTTTTGCCTTGTAGATTAATTTGATTAGTAATATCAGCTAGATTAAGCCTCTTGTTCAGTTGTTCATAATCGCCAACTGCGGCTACTTTGCCATTAATGATAAGTAAGGTATTAAACTGCTTAAGTTGCGCATCTGTGCCTGGTTCACCGGTAAGGGTGTAGCCGTTTGCATTAGTAAAGAGTATTGTTTTAGCTGTTGCCGATGTACACAACAAAAATAAAACAATTGTGCATAAACGAAGGATGGTCATTATTTACTCCAATGTTGGCTGTTTTATTGCCATCTCGGCTAGTTATTAGAATTATCGTTGTTTAGAACATTTCAGCGGTCTTTGCACTTTTTACATATATTTACAATTCAATAACACTGAAACTTCAAACATTCGTTAAACAGTGTACAATAGCTTCATTAATAGGGAAATGTTGCTGCACGTGGTATGCCATGAAAATACTCATTATCGATTCTCAATTTTTTGTGCGGGCAGGTCTAATTCAGGTATTAACTAGTTTTTCTGAAGACCTAGCCATTTACGAAGCGCCATCTTTCGAGATAGCGCAGGAATATTTGCGTCATCAAAGTGACTATAACCTGATCTTCTTCGACATGGATATTCCTGACGCAGAAGTACGGCCTACTTTGCAAACGCTTAAAAAAATGGCTCCGACAGCGCATGTTGTGCTATTTAGTTGGGCGCGTCCGTTGTCTGAAGTACGCCAAGCTCTGAGTAACGGCGTGCGTAGCTATTTGCCTAAAGATGCCACGGCAGAAGAAGCCAAGTTAGCTATTCGAGTGTTGCTCAATAACGACCGTTACTTGCCGGATGAGTCACGACTAGCTGGTAGTGGTGCGCGCCAAGGTAGTGCTGAACATTTCTTATCGCCACGCCAATTAGAAATCATGCAATTATTGGCACAAGGTTTATCAAACAAAGAGATTGCTACTATTCTTGGTATTACTGAAGGAACCATTCGAGTTCATTTATCAGCAATCTTCAAAGCCATTAAAGTGTCTAATCGCACGGAAGCAACGCTCTGGTATTTATTGCGGCAGAAGCGGTTAGTTAATTAATGAATTGAGGTGGGCATATGCAGTTAGAGCAGTTATTAAAATCGCTCGAACAACGTCAACAAGCACCCACCCATTTATGGAACCCTCCTTATTGTGGCGAGTTGCCCATGCTAATTGATGAGCATGGGCAATGGCATTATTCTGGTTCGCCGATTCAACGTGCAGCTCTGGTTAAATTATTCGCCTCGGTACTAGTGAAAGAAGGCGATGATTATTACTTGGTAACTCCCGCTGAGAAAGTCAAAATTACCGTAGTTGATGTTCCTTTTGTGATCACTACCTGGCAACGCCAGCAACATCAACAAGACCAAGTTATTGGTGTGACTACCAATATCGGTGAAAGCTTCCCGTTATCCGCAACCCATCCGTTACAGATGCGTGGCCAAGTACCTTATGTGGATTGTGGTCGCGAACTTTGGGCTAAGGTGCACCGCAACGTGTTGTATCAATGGGCAGAGATTGCGGAGCCTGAGTTGTATACTAATGCTTTAGGTGAGCAGCGTGAACGCTTAGTGCTAACCAGTGCTGGGCAGAAGTTTACGTTAGCTGAGCTTGAGCCAGATCCCAAGTCCGAGTAAGTGTGCTTTAGTGAGAAAGTATGGTTAATAGGGCGCTAAAGCGCAGATTATTTGCGCACACGCCGACGCTGCTCTATTATAGCCGACCTCGATTTAGTTACTTTATAGAGACCAATGAATGCGGCCACTTAAGTTAACGCTGGCACAATTAGACTTTACCGTCGGTGCACTCAATCAGAATTCAAAAACTATTTTGGCGACCATACAGGCTCATCAGGATAGTGACATCATTGTCTTTCCAGAATTAGCTCTTACCGGTTATCCGCCGGAAGATTTATTGTTTCGTGAAGACTTTGAACAGTTGGTTGCACAAGCTATCACGACAATTGCCACTGCCGCGCAGCACAGCGTCGTAGTTATTGGGCATCCGCAACGGGTTGGTAATGAGCTTTTTAATAGTGTGTCAGTGCTCTACCAAGGTCAGTTATTAACACGCTATCACAAGCAACGCTTGCCTCAGTACGGGGTGTTTGATGAGCAGCGTTACTTTATCCCGGGTCATCAAACAGGCTTTTTCGATTATCAGGGCTATCGCATTGGCTTGCTCATTTGTGAAGATATTTGGCATGCCGAACCTTGGGCGGCACTACAACGCGAAAAGGTAGACTTGGTGTTGTCGTTAAATGCCTCACCTTACGAGGTTGATAAGCATCAGCAGCGTTTGCACATTCTGCAACAACGTATCCATGAGAAGGCTTGTCCGGTTATCTATGTTAATAATTGTGGTGGCCAAGATGAGTTGGTGTTTGATGGCCATTCGTTGGTGCTTTCAGCTACCGGCGAATTAGTGGCCGAGTTACCCCATTGCGAACCTTGCTGTGCGACTCTTAGCTATAGCTCCGACGCCGGTTTTAGTGGGATAGATGATTGGCGGCCGTACGCTAGTGAGCCGCTGGCGCTGATTTATCAAGCCCTGGTTCTGAGTGTGCGTGATTATGTGCAGAAAAACGGCTTCAAAGGCGTTACCTTGGGTTTGTCTGGGGGCATTGATTCGGCGCTAACTTTAGCAATTGCAGCAGATGCTTTGGGTGCTGCGCAAGTTCATGCCGTAATGATGCCATTCAAATACACGTCGCAAATGAGCCAAGACGATGCGCAACTGCAAGCCGAGCGCATGGGCGTAAACTATGATGTGGTTGCCATAGAGCCTATTTATGATAGTTTCATGCAGCAACTGAGCCCGTTATTTGGCGATGATGCGCTGGGCACAACCACCGAAAACTTGCAGGCGCGAAGTCGTGGAGTGATTGTGATGGCGTTGTCTAACAAGACGGGTTCGTTGGTGCTTACTACCGGTAATAAAAGCGAGTTGGCAGTAGGTTACTGCACTTTGTATGGTGATATGTGTGGTGGTTTTGCGCCTTTGAAAGATATTCCCAAAACCTTGGTGTTTGCTTTAGCTCGCTATCGTAACCAAGCGCAAGAGGTGATTCCTGAGCGGGTAATCACGCGTCCACCATCGGCCGAGTTAGCTCCGGATCAAAAGGATGAAGATAACCTTCCGCCCTATGAGGTGCTGGATAAAATTCTGACCTTGTATGTTGAGCAAGATTGGTCGGCTGCAGCTATTATCGATTGTGGTTTTGATCGGGCCGATGTCTTGCGTGTTATCAAATTGGTTGATATTAATGAGTACAAACGTCGGCAAGGAGCGGTTGGACCGAAAATCACATCGCGTAATTTTAGCAAAGACCGCCGGTATCCAATTACCAACCATTTTCGTTATGAAATAGAACGTCAATTAGAAGGCAGCAGCAAACCATGAAGAAAATAGAAGCTATTATCAAGCCCTTTAAACTAGATGACGTACGCGAAGCTCTGTCAGAAATTGGTATTGCCGGTATGACGGTGTCAGAAGTCAAAGGTTTTGGTCGGCAAAAAGGCCATACAGAACTCTACCGTGGTGCTGAGTACATGGTCGATTTTTTACCTAAGGTAAAACTTGATATTGTAGTGGCTGACGATCAAGTGGACCGTTGCATTGATACTATTTTAGAAACAGCACAAACTGGAAAAATTGGCGATGGTAAAATCTTTGTGACCAACGTTGAGCGGGTCATTCGGATCCGTACTGGTGAAGAAAACGAAGATGCCGTTTAGCAGAATGGTTGGTTAAGCATTAAAAAAGCCCTAGTTAGTGACTAGGGCTTTTTTATAGTGACGATAGCTTTTAATCTTGCTCGAGACCGCGGCGGAAGTATCGGCTATTCGGAAAGTTTTTCTGCAAGGTAGCAACTGTATCTTGCTGTAACTGGTCCAGATTTAACTGCTCATACGAATTGGCCATAATGATAAGTGCAGTTTCAGCTTCGGCAGTATCAGGGAAGTTCTCCAGCACGTATTTACCTCGGTTAGCAGCGGACAAATAGGCTTCGCGCTTCACATAATATTGAGCAACCGCAAGTTCGTACTGTGCCAAGGTGCTTTTAATAGCGACCATACGCTGGCGCGCATCTGCAGCATATTTACTGTCAGGAAAACGACGAACCAACTCGGCAAAATCATCAAAAGCTTCACGAGTTTTAGTTGGGTCGCGGTCTGCACGATCGACTCCGAAAAACTCTTGGATAGTATTTTCGGCAGTACGTTGATTGGTTAAGCCACGCATGTATAGCGCATAGTCATAATCTTGATGATTGGGGTTTAAGCGCACAAAGCGGTCGATGGTTGCCAACGCTTTATCTAGATTACCAACCTTGTAATAAGCGTAGATTAGGTCTAATTGTATTTGGTGCGTCAATGGCCCGAACGGATAGCGCATGTTAATCGATTCTAAAATTTGTAGCGCGTTGTTAATGTTACCGTTCGCTAAACTTGATTTAGCTCGCTCGTAGCCTTTTTCTACGTCACTTAGCCGGCTATCATCAAATTGGTCATCAGGTGTTCCTGAGCATGCGCTAACTGCAATTACTGCTGCGCAAGCTAAAATAAGTCGTAATTTCATAATTAGTTTTTTTAATCTCTGTTGATTTAACTTTGGTGCAGCGGACCAAACAGGTACACTATATACATTCAATGCATTCTAGCGCAGCAACGGCTGCTTTCACAGGTCCTATTTATAATTTATGAGTGAACACATTTCTTTATCCGGCACAGTGCCACAATCTGCCAACGGTAAGCGCTTGGACCAAGCAGTAGCTGAGATGTTCCCTGACTATTCACGGTCACGGTTAAAAACTTGGATAACTGATGGACAAGTACGCATAGATGGTGAGGTCGTCGATCGGCCGCGAGAAAAAGTTTTGGCCGGCATGGATATTGAAATCGATGGCGTACTAGTTGAAGTAAAACGCTTTGAAGCGCAGCCGATTGAGTTAGATATTGTCTACGAAGACGATGACATTATGGTGATCAATAAACCCGCGGGCTTAGTTGTTCATCCTGGTGCCGGTACTCCGGATGGCACTTTGTTGAACGCGTTGTTACATCATTTTCCTGCTATCGATCAAGTGCCGCGAGCAGGTATTGTGCATCGTTTGGACAAAGACACCACCGGATTAATGGTGGTGGCAAAAACTATTCCGGCGCAAACACACTTGGTTGCGGCCATGCAAAATCGTGAAATCACCCGCGAATATGAAGCTGTGTGTAACGGCCCCATGACTGCTGGCGGTACTGTTGAAGAAGCCATTGGCCGTCATCCAACGAAGCGTACGCATATGGCGGTAGTGGCGCTAGGCAAACCGGCAGTAACACACTATCGAGTGGTTGAACGGTTTCGTGCGCACACGCATTTGCGGCTGCGCTTAGAAACTGGCCGGACCCATCAAATACGGGTGCACATGGCACATATTCGTCATCCGTTAGTAGGCGACTTTACTTACGGCGGTCGGCCTCGACCTCCGCAAAAAGCTGGCGAGCCTTTGCTGGAAATGCTCCGCGGCTTTCGTCGGCAAGCGTTACATGCCGCACGCCTATCGTTGCACCACCCCATAACGGGTGAATGGTTAAGTTGGGATGCGCCAACGCCGGCCGATATGGTGGAGCTGCTGGCAGTGCTACGCGCAGATCGTAAAGAGTTTCCCATCGATTAACCATGCTTATCCCTAACTGGACATTACCTGCGGGTGTGAAAGCTGCGGTTACCACAACCGCAGCTCCGGGTAATGTGGCGGTTCATGTTGGGGATGATCCTGCTCAAGTCTTGCTTCGGCGCCGTCAGTTAGTGCGCCAATTAGCCTTACCCAGTAGTCCTCGTTGGCTACAACAAACCCATAGTACTCGTGTACTAAACCTCTCAGCATTGCACTCAGATGCGCCAATGACGGGGCTGAACGCCGATGCTAGTTATACCAATCAGGCGCACCAAGTCTGTGCGATATTAACTGCAGATTGCTTACCCATTTTAATAGCAGCTAACGATGGCTCAGAAATCGCCGCTATTCATGCCGGATGGCGTGGCCTAGCACAAGGGATTATCACCAATACCTTAGCTAACTTTGCAACGCCAGCAAGCCAGCTCACAGCTTGGATCGGGCCAGCTATTTCTGCAACCGCCTATGAGGTAGGTGCTGATGTTCGCGAGCCATTTTTATCGCAAGGCCTTGTTGATGAGATAAGTTTTCGTCCCCATATTGCAGGTAAGTGGTTTGCTGATTTACCTGTTTTAGCGCAACGAATTCTTGCTCAGCAAGGAGTAGAGCAGATAACTCAAAGCGGTTGCTGTACCTTTTCAGACCAAAGGTTTTATTCTTACCGCCGCAATCCACTGTGTGGGCGAATAGCGACGTTAATCTGGAAAATTTAATTTCCCTCTTGAATTTGTCGAAATAATACCCACATTAAATGTCAGGATTAATGATTTTTTAAGAGGGTTATCATGCGATTCGATAAATTAACCAATAAATTTCAGCAGGCAGTGGCAGAGGCGCAATCTTTGGCGCTAGGGCGTGACCACGCCTACATAGAGCCATTGCATTTAATGCAAGCTTTGTTACAACAAGATGGCGGCAGCTTGCGGCCGTTATTTACGCTAATGCAAGTAGATTTGGCGGCTTTTCGTTCAGACTTAGCCGCAGCATTAGATAAATTACCCCAGGTAGAAGGTACCGGCGGCGATATTCAGGTATCGCCAGCCACAGCAAGTCTGTTAAATCTATGCGACAAATATGCACAGAAACGCAAAGATCAATTTATATCATCAGAGCTATTTGTGCTTGCTGCAACGGAAGATAAGGGTGCCTTAGGTGAGATTTTCAAGCGCCACCGAATCGCCAGAGCTGCGGTTGAACAAGCTATCGAACAAGTGAGGGGCGGAGAAGCTGTGGATGATCAAAACGCAGAAGAGAAACGCCAAGCGCTAACAAAATACACGATTGATTTAACTGAACGAGCAGAATCGGGCAAGTTAGATCCTGTGATTGGTCGTGATGAAGAGATCCGCCGCACCATTCAGGTGTTACAGCGTCGCACTAAAAATAACCCGGTGTTAATTGGTGAGCCAGGTGTAGGTAAAACTGCCATTGTTGAAGGCTTGGCGCAACGCATCGTCAACGGTGAGGTGCCGGAAGGCTTAAAACACAAACGAGTGTTGTCCCTTGACCTAGGTGCTTTGCTGGCTGGTGCTAAGTATCGTGGTGAGTTTGAAGAACGATTAAAAGCGGTGCTCAACGAATTAAGTAAAGAAGAAGGGCGTATTATTCTCTTCATTGATGAGCTTCACACCATGGTCGGCGCCGGCAAAGCTGATGGCGCCATGGATGCCGGTAACATGCTTAAACCAGCGCTGGCGCGAGGAGAGTTGCATTGCGTAGGCGCAACCACCCTAGATGAGTATCGCCAATACATTGAGAAAGATGCAGCGTTAGAACGCCGTTTTCAAAAAGTACTGGTGGATGAACCATCGGTGGAAGACACCATTGCGATCTTGCGCGGCTTGAAAGAACGCTACGAAGTGCATCACTCAGTGCAAATCACTGACCCTGCAATTGTGGCTGCCGCAACGCTTTCGCATCGTTACATCAGTGATCGGCAATTGCCAGATAAAGCGATTGATTTGATTGACGAGGCGGCATCAAGCATTCGGATGCAAATCGATTCTAAGCCGGAAGATTTAGACCGACTCGAGCGCCGTATCATTCAGTTGCAGTTAGAGCAAAAGGCTCTACAGAAAGAGCAAGATGAAGCGAGTAAAAAACGCCTTACCTTACTAGAGCAGGAGTTAACCGAGCAGCAGCGTAAATACCAAGAGCTAGAACAGGTGTGGTTAGCTGAAAAAGCGGTAGTGCAAGGTGAGCAAAACATTAAGGCTCAACTTGAGCAAGCCAAAACAGATCTTGAGATAGCGCGCCGAGCTGGTGATCTTAATCGTATGTCTGAGCTGCAATACGGCAAAATACCTGAGCTTGAGCGTCAGCTTAAGGCGGCAACTGAAGCCGATGAGCAGGGTATGAGCTTGCTAAAAAATAAAGTCACCGACGAACAGATTGCAGATGTGTTGTCGCGTTGGACTGGCATCCCGGTAAGCAAGATGCTTGAGGGGGAACGTGAGAAATTGTTACAGATGGAGCAACAATTACACCAGCGCGTGGTAGGACAAGACGAAGCAGTCACTTCTGTTGCTAACGCTATTCGCCGATCTCGTGCTGGTTTATCTGACCCGCAACGGCCATTGGGCTCATTTTTATTCCTAGGCCCAACCGGTGTAGGTAAAACGGAATTGTGCAAAGCTTTGGCTAACTTCATGTTTGACACTGATGAAGCCATGGTACGGATTGATATGTCCGAGTTTATGGAAAAACATTCCGTATCGCGCTTAGTGGGAGCACCGCCAGGATATGTTGGTTACGAAGAAGGTGGTTATTTAACCGAGGCGGTACGCCGCAAGCCTTATTCGGTGGTCTTGTTAGACGAAGTTGAAAAGGCACACCCAGACGTCTTCAATATTTTACTACAGGTATTGGATGATGGTCGTTTAACCGATGGCCAAGGTCGCACTGTTGATTTTCGTAATACGGTTATCATCATGACATCGAACTTGGGCTCTGATGTTATTCAGGAAAAAGCTCACCAGCAAAGTTATGATGAAATGAAGGCAGATGTGATGGGTATTTTACAACATCACTTCCGTCCAGAGTTTCTTAACCGGGTAGACGAAACGGTGGTGTTCCATCCATTAGCCCAGGAACATATCAAGAACATCGCTAATATTCAATTGCAGCGGTTATATCAACGTTTAGCTGAGCGTGATTACCGTATGGAGTTAACTGAAGCTGCCTTAGCCCATTTAGCTAAAGCCGGTTTTGACCCAGTATTTGGTGCCCGACCGCTGAAACGAGCCATTCAACAGGAGCTTGAAAATCCGTTGGCGCAACAAATCTTGGCGGGTAAGTTACTGCCGCAACAATTAATAAAAGTAGATGTAGAGAATGAGCGGTTGGTGATATCTCAGTAAATCATACAACAGCAATGGGTGAAACAAACAATAGCCGAGTACCACAATACTCGGCTATTTATTGCCCCATATAAGCTATGCTATGCTGTGCGACCATTTTTGAAAGGACGAAGACGTTATGCCCAATAAACCAGACACAGCGAATACCGCAAAAGCGCGAGGCATTTATCTATTGCCTAACTTGTTAACAACAGCCGGTTTGTTCTCAGGATTCTTTGCGATTGTCGCGTCAATGAACAATATGTTTGAGTCTGCTGCCGTGGCGGTATTTATCGCTATGGTATTTGATGGGTTAGATGGACGCGTGGCTCGTATGACTAACACTGAAAGCGCTTTTGGTGCTGAATACGACAGTATGGCCGATATCGTGTCGTTCGGTATGGCGCCGGCATTAGTAATGTATAATTGGGCGCTCTCTGACTTAGGTAAATTAGGTTGGTTAGCTGCCTTTATCTTTGTGGCTGGCGGTGCATTACGCTTAGCCCGTTTCAATACCAACCTTGGCACTGCCGACAAACGTTACTTTCAAGGTTTAGCTATTCCTAGTGCTGCCGCAATTGTGAGTGGTTTAGTATGGGTGGGTAGTAAATATGAAATCGATCCAACCAGCATTAATTATTTGGCTGCCTTTATTACAATCGCTGCCGGTCTATTAATGGTAAGTAATTTCCGTTACCACTCGTTTAAAGATGTCGATTGGCGCGGACGCGTTTCATTTATTGCTATCTTAGCTATTGTGTTGGCTTTTGTTGTAGTAGCCACCGAGCCATCACTAGTTTTGTTCTCTATTTTTATGCTTTATGCCATTTCAGGCCCAATCACTACGTTCCGGACTGTGAAAAATATTAAGTTAGAGCATGTTGTTGGTGATTCCGACGACTGTGATGCTGAGCCATCAGTAAAGCCAGCGCAGCAAGCGCAATCGAACGAAGTAGAGCTGGGTAGCGCAAAAAGCGAGCAGCTGAAGGGCGATAAATAAACGATCGAACAAAAAAGGCGCAGTCAGCACAAAAAAGTGAAAAAAGATCTTGCGCCTTTGAATATGATCCTTATAATTCGCCGCCGTTGTCACCGAGAAGTTAGCGGCAGGGTTAAACCGCCAAATAACGAGTAGGAAATCAACCAAGGTTCAACTCAGTGAAAACTGAAAAAAAGATCGAAAAGGATCTTGACCTGAACCAGGGAAAGCGTAAAATACGCATCCCGCTTCACTGAAGAAGCGAACGCTCTTTAACAATATACCAAGCCAAGCAAACTGTGTGGGCACTTACCGGATTCAGGCAGAGAAGCATCTTCGGATGCAACAAAGGTCATGCTCTCTTTAACAAGAGACGGACCACCTGACTGATTGGAAAAGTGCTTAACAAATTAGATTTTATTAAGTCATTGATTCAATGGGTCGATTAAACACTTTAAATTGAAGAGTTTGATCATGGCTCAGATTGAACGCTGGCGGCAGGCCTAACACATGCAAGTCGAGCGGCAGCGGGGAGTAGCTTGCTACTCTGCCGGCGAGCGGCGGACGGGTGAGTAATGCTTGGGAACTTGCCTTTAGGAGGGGGATAACCACGGGAAACTGTGGCTAATACCGCATAATGTCTACGGACCAAAGCAGGGGATCTTCGGACCTTGCACCTAGAGATAGGCCCAAGTGAGATTAGCTAGTTGGTGGGGTAAAGGCCCACCAAGGCGACGATCTCTAGCTGTTCTGAGAGGATGATCAGCCACACTGGGACTGAGACACGGCCCAGACTCCTACGGGAGGCAGCAGTGGGGAATATTGCACAATGGGGGAAACCCTGATGCAGCCATGCCGCGTGTGTGAAGAAGGCCTTCGGGTTGTAAAGCACTTTCAGTGGTGAGGAAGGCTTGTAGATTAATACTCTACAAGATTGACGTTAGCCACAGAAGAAGCACCGGCTAACTCCGTGCCAGCAGCCGCGGTAATACGGAGGGTGCAAGCGTTAATCGGAATTACTGGGCGTAAAGCGTACGTAGGCGGCTTGTTAAGCAAGATGTGAAATCCCCGGGCTCAACCTGGGAATGGCATTTTGAACTGGCAGGCTCGAGTTCTGAAGAGGGTGGTAGAATTTCCAGTGTAGCGGTGAAATGCGTAGATATTGGAAGGAATACCGGTGGCGAAGGCGGCCACCTGGTCAGAAACTGACGCTGAGGTACGAAAGCGTGGGGAGCAAACAGGATTAGATACCCTGGTAGTCCACGCCGTAAACGATGTCAACTAGTTGTTCGTGTCATAAACGATGTGAGTAACGCAGCTAACGCACTAAGTTGACCGCCTGGGGAGTACGGCCGCAAGGTTAAAACTCAAATGAATTGACGGGGGCCCGCACAAGCGGTGGAGCATGTGGTTTAATTCGATGCAACGCGAAGAACCTTACCATCCCTTGACATCCAGTGAATCATCTAGAGATAGAAGAGTGCCTTCGGGAACACTGAGACAGGTGCTGCATGGCTGTCGTCAGCTCGTGTTGTGAGATGTTGGGTTAAGTCCCGCAACGAGCGCAACCCTTATCCTCAGTTGCCAGCACGTAATGGTGGGAACTCTGTGGAGACTGCCGGTGATAAACCGGAGGAAGGTGGGGACGACGTCAAGTCATCATGGCCCTTACGGGATGGGCTACACACGTGCTACAATGGCGCGTACAATGGGAAGCAAGCTAGCGATAGTAAGCGGATCTCAAAAAGCGCGTCGTAGTCCGGATCGGAGTCTGCAACTCGACTCCGTGAAGTCGGAATCGCTAGTAATCGTGGATCAGAATGCCACGGTGAATACGTTCCCGGGCCTTGTACACACCGCCCGTCACACCATGGGAGTGGGCTGCACCAGAAGTAGATAGCTTAACCTTCGGGAGGGCGTTTACCACGGTGTGGTTCATGACTGGGGTGAAGTCGTAACAAGGTAGCCGTAGGGGAACCTGCGGCTGGATCACCTCCTTATGAAAAAGCCTTGAAGAAGTTAAGTGCTCACACAGATTGCCTGGTTTGGTAGATGTAACGGATAGAAACTGGGTCTGTAGCTCAGCTGGTTAGAGCGCACCCCTGATAAGGGTGAGGTCGGTAGTTCAAGTCTACTCAGACCCACCACTTCTGCGGTTATGCTGCGTTGGAAAGCCACTCACATACTGATGTATGCTTCGTGCCTTCCCGCCTTGCCTAACCTTGAAGTTAGTCTTATCGGTTTGTTGGTTTGGTTGGTTGTTTTCACGAATAACGAACAGCGCCGCGTACGAATAGCGTAGCGCACGAACAACGACACGGGGCCATAGCTCAGCTGGGAGAGCGCCTGCCTTGCACGCAGGAGGTCAGCGGTTCGATCCCGCTTGGCTCCACCACTTCTTAGTTATCGAACAGCGAAGCGTACGAACAGCGCAGCGCACGAATAACGAACAACGGTTTTTATCCAAAGTTAGCGATAAACATTCTTGCGAGAATCTTTATCAGTAACTTGATGTTACACCGCTCTTTAACAATATGAACAAGCTGATTGTAATAAAGTAATGAAATGCCACTCTACTTGAATCCAAAAATGGTAGAGGCGTATCGAACTTGTGTACAGCAAAGAAACAGCCCATAGAGCTCGAATAAACATTTTCGGGTTGTATGGTTAAGTGACTAAGCGTAGACGGTGGATGCCTAGGCAGTTGGAGGCGATGAAGGACGTACTAACTTGCGATAAGCCATGATGAGGCAGTAAGAGCCGCTTGAGTCATGGATTTCCGAATGGGGAAACCCAGTGTGCATGCACACTATCTTGCACTGAATCCATAGGTGTAAGAAGCGAACCCGGAGAACTGAAACATCTAAGTACCCGGAGGAAAAGAAATCAACCGAGATTTCCCTAGTAGCGGCGAGCGAACGGGAATTAGCCCTTAAGCAATCATGGTTCTAGTGGAATGAGTTGGAAAGCTCAACGATACAGGGTGATAGTCCCGTACACGAAGGAAACATGAAGGTGAAAACGAGTAGGTCGGGACACGTGTTATCTTGACTGAATATGGGGGGACCATCCTCCAAGGCTAAATACTCCCAACTGACCGATAGTGAACCAGTACCGTGAGGGAAAGGCGAAAAGAACCCCGGCGAGGGGAGTGAAATAGAACCTGAAACCGTCTACGTACAAGCAGTAGGAGCACCTTCGTGGTGTGACTGCGTACCTTTTGTATAATGGGTCAGCGACTTATATTTTGTAGCAAGGTTAACCGAATAGGGGAGCCGTAGGGAAACCGAGTCTTAACTGGGCGTCTAGTTGCAAGGTATAGACCCGAAACCGGGCGATCTAGCCATGGGCAGGTTGAAGATTGAGTAACATCAATTGGAGGACCGAACTCACTAATGTTGAAAAATTAGGAGATGACCTGTGGCTCGGAGTGAAAGGCTAATCAAGCCCGGAGATAGCTGGTTCTCCCCGAAAGCTATTTAGGTAGCGCCTCGGACGAATACCACTGGGGGTAGAGCACTGTTTGGGCTAGGGGGTCATCCCGACTTACCAACCCCATGCAAACTCCGAATACCAGTGAGTACTATCCGGGAGACACACGGCGGGTGCTAACGTCCGTCGTGAAGAGGGAAACAACCCAGACCGCCAGCTAAGGTCCCCAAGTCATGGCTAAGTGGGAAACGATGTGGGAAGGCTTAGACAGCTAGGAGGTTGGCTTAGAAGCAGCCATCCTTTAAAGAAAGCGTAATAGCTCACTAGTCGAGTCGGCCTGCGCGGAAGATGTAACGGGGCTAAGCCATGCACCGAAGCTGCGGCAGCAAACTTGTTTTGCTGGGTAGGGGAGCGTTCTGTAAGCCGTTGAAGGTGTGTTGAGAAGCATGCTGGAGGTATCAGAAGTGCGAATGCTGACATGAGTAACGATAATGGGGGTGAAAAACCCCCACGCCGGAAGACCAAGGTTTCCTATCCCATGTTAATCAGGGTAGGGTAAGTCGGCCCCTAAGGCGAGGCCGAAAGGCGTAGTCGATGGGAAACGGGTTAATATTCCCGTACCGACATGAACTGCGATGGGGGGACGGAGAAGGCTAGGCAAGCCGGGTGTTGGTTATCCCGGTGAAAGTATGTAGGTTGGTGGTTTAGGAAAATCCGGACCGCTTAGACTGAGATACGAGACGAGCATCTACGGATGCGAAGTTGTTGATGCCATGCTTCCAGGAAAAGCCTCTAAGCTTCAGGTTCATGTTGACCGTACCCCAAACCGACACAGGTGGTCAGGTAGAGAATACTAAGGCGCTTGAGAGAACTCGGGTGAAGGAACTAGGCAAAATAGTACCGTAACTTCGGGAGAAGGTACGCCAGAGCTGGTGAAGTCCACACGGACGGAGCCGGAGCTGGCCGCAGTGACCAGGTGGCTGGGACTGTTTATTAAAAACACAGCACTCTGCAAAATCGAAAGATGACGTATAGGGTGTGACACCTGCCCGGTGCCGGAAGGTTAATTGATGGGGTTAGCGTAAGCGAAGCTCTTGATCGAAGCCCCGGTAAACGGCGGCCGTAACTATAACGGTCCTAAGGTAGCGAAATTCCTTGTCGGGTAAGTTCCGACCTGCACGAATGGTGTAACCATGGCCACGCTGTCTCCACCCGAGACTCAGTGAAATTGAAATCGCCGTGAAGATGCGGTGTACCCGCGGCTAGACGGAAAGACCCCGTGAACCTTTACTACAGCTTGGCACTGAACATTGAACCTCCATGTGTAGGATAGGTGGGAGGCTATGAAGCGTTGGCGCTAGTTGACGTGGAGCCATCCTTGAAATACCACCCTTGTATGTTTGATGTTCTAACTTAGCCCCATTATCTGGGGTGAGGACAGTGCCTGGTGGGTAGTTTGACTGGGGCGGTCTCCTCCCAAAGAGTAACGGAGGAGCACGAAGGTTGGCTAAGTACGGTCGGACATCGTACGGTTAGTGTAATGGCACAAGCCAGCTTAACTGCGAGACAGACACGTCGAGCAGGTGCGAAAGCAGGTCATAGTGATCCGGTGGTTCTGAATGGAAGGGCCATCGCTCAACGGATAAAAGGTACTCCGGGGATAACAGGCTGATACCGCCCAAGAGTTCATATCGACGGCGGTGTTTGGCACCTCGATGTCGGCTCATCACATCCTGGGGCTGTAGTCGGTCCCAAGGGTATGGCTGTTCGCCATTTAAAGTGGTACGCGAGCTGGGTTTAGAACGTCGTGAGACAGTTCGGTCCCTATCTGCCGTGGGCGTTTGAGAGTTGAGAGGGGTTGCTCCTAGTACGAGAGGACCGGAGTGAACGAACCGCTGGTGTTCGGGTTGTCATGCCAATGGCACTGCCCGGTAGCTACGTTCGGAATCGATAACCGCTGAAAGCATCTAAGCGGGAAGCGAGCCTCAAGATAAGCTCTCACTGACATGTCATTGTCCTGAAGGGTCGTTGGAGACTACAACGTTGATAGGCGGGGTGTGGAAGCGTAGTAATGCGTTGAGCTAACCCGTACTAATTGCCCGTGAGGCTTAACCATACAACACCGAAGGTGTTTAGGGCTGTAGCCAAGACATAAGTTCGAGCTTCTACTAGGCTCAATTAGAGTGGTGCATTACTGGCACGACAATCAGCGAATTCATATTGTACAAGTTTACGCCTGGCGGCAATAGCGAAGTGGAACCACCTGATCCATTCCGAACTCAGAAGTGAAACGCTTCCGCGCCGATGGTAGTGTAGGGTCTCCCTATGCGAGAGTAGGTCACCGCCAGGCACCAAATACGAACAACCCCTAGCAGCTATGCTAGGGGTTTTTTCGTTGTGCGCTCGCAAAGACGACTCATCAATTGTTGAACGCCAATCACCAGCCAACAGCCAACGCCAACAGCTAACAGCTAACAGCTAACAGCTAACAGCTAACAGCTAACAGCTAACAGCTAACAGCTAACAGCTAACAGCTAACAGCTAACAGCTAACAGCTAACAGCTAACAGCTAACAGCTAACAGCTAACAGCTAACAGCTAACAGCTAACAGCTAACAGCTAACAGCTAACAGCTAATAGCTAACAGCTAACAGCCAACAGCCAACAGCTAATAGCCAATAGCCAATAGCCAATAGCCAATAGCCAATAGCCAATAGCTAATAGCCAATAGCTAATAGCTAATAGCTAATAGCTAATAGCAGTAGCCAGTAGCTAATAGCCAATCTAATAACCAATACCGAACAACAAAATCCCGTCACTTTTCAATAGTATAAAAAATATCGCCGCCCTGAGCTTCGCCACTAGCAGTTGACTCAATTAAGATATTATCAGTTAAGAAATAACGAATCAGGAACGTATTGGTGTTTTCAAACAGTCCCACTCCGTACTTAACGTATAGCTTAGGTGATAGATATTTGCCTATGTAAAAGGAGGTGTCCTGCGGATTCATGGTTGAATCAATCCCAAATTCATCTAAGCCAAAGATCTCTTGTAATGGCTGACCAATAACCTCAGTACCTTTGGAGCCTAACATGATCAATGCCTGTAACTGCATATTATCACCGCTGCCACTGGTTGTTCCCGAGCCGCGGCCTAGTATCAAATAGGAAAGGACCTCGCTATCAGGCATTGCTGGTGTTGAGAACATTTGGAAGTCTGGTTCGGTTAGAGTTCCAGTAATTTGCGCTCCGACAGTCACATTTTCCGTAGACATGATGTTTTCTTTAGCCCTCACCACTCGCAAATCTAGGCCAGGATTATCAACAGAACCGCCATTGTAGATGAGAGAGCCTCGATCGATTTCTAAACGCTGCCCATAGAGCTCATAAAAACCCTCAGTGACACGCACGCTACCACTGGCTGTTAGTGCTCGATTTGGTTGTTCAATGAGTCGCAAGCTACCTGCTAAATTACCCTCAAAACCGAACGCGCTTACGCTAATCTGTTCACTTAAATTGACGCGAATATCTGCATAAAGCGGATAAATGGAACTCTCATCGGTTACAACAGGCTTGCCATCCTTATATAATTTAATGTCTTCAGATGGGTTATCTATGCTTTCACCTAATTCCGGCTGTTCAATATTTGCATACGGAATGGTTACTTCGCCCTTAACGTCGATACGCTTATCAACAAGGGAAATGGTGATATTGGGAGAGACATCGACGGTAATTTCTGGTGTCTGAATGGTGCGAAATTTTTCGCCATCAATATCAATAGCTAAACGTTCGAGTTTGGGTTCAATTAAGCCACGGATGGTGATCCAGCCATCGCCTGAATAAGCTTGGCCATCTAGCAGAATATTATCAGGTTGTTGTTTGGCTGTTTGCGCATTAACCCGCACACCCGTTAACAAAAGTCCGCTTTCAGCAAAACCAATTTCATCGGCAGCAAGCTCGATTGAGCCGATTAATTCGGGTTTGGCTAGTGGTCCTGAAAACTCAATACTACCCAGTGCCGTGGCATTTTCATAACGTAAATCTGGTAAGAACCACTGTAACAAGGTTAAATCTTCCAGACTTAATAAAACAGAGCCTGATAATTGTGGTGCATCCGCTAAGTTGGTTATTTCGGCATCGCCAATAAGAACACCAGCATTCTTGTTCAACTCTGCAGTGATATCACTCGTGATTAAATCTAGATTACCTGCCCAACTTATTCCCCAAAATTTAAAACCTGTACTTACTTCTTCGTCTAGCGCAAAGAGAAAGGTTCGATCGCTACGGATATCACCTTCGGTGCGCACAATACTCCAAGTATTAGTATCAACAATCAGGCTCGCATCTGCGTCAACCAAACCCCATACGCGCTCGGCTACGTCAGCTTCACGAAAACGATTGAGCAAGGCTAGTGGTAGGCTACGTGCAGTTATAGTGGTCGTTTGTTGCTGATTGCTGTATGCGGTTTGTAAACAGATCTCGGCTGGTATGCGGGCATTAGATTGGAGACAGAGATCATCAGCTGTTAGAGCTACAGGCTTGGCCAACGGAACTTCTAATTTGCCGTTCTTATTGCTTGCCCAATCACCAAAATCTGGATGTTTAATACTTAACTCAGCGATATCTAATACAACCGATTGGTTAGTGTTTAATGCCGCTGAGGCCTTTAAGACTAAGTTTCCTTGTGCGTATGGACTAGTTGATAATTCTGAGATATCAGGTACTTGAATATCGATAAGTAGCGGTTGGTCGCTGCGCATGGCACCATCTAGTTGCACTTTGTTTGAGCGCCATTGAAGATTGAATTGTTCAGCACTAACTCGGTTATTGCTAAAAGCTAAACCACCTTCTGCAGTAATTTGCTCCGTTAAACTCGCATCTATAAGTTGGCTATCTAAGGTAAACTGCTGGACATCAAGATGGCCTTCAACATTTTCCTTCCAATTCAGGCTGCCCGCAAGTAGTGCGTTAAAGTTTGGCGCAGTTAGGCTTAGGCTCTCAATGGCGAGATCATGAAGGCTACCAGTGCCATGGAGATGAGTAGAAACTGTCTCGGTTAAAGGGTGGGTAACATCGGCCGCTAGTTCATAGCTAAATTTACTGAGATTATCTTTAACCTTTAACGCCAGCTGCTTGATAAGGAAGTTTTGTTCAGTGTGCTCTATCGCTACGTTATCAATAACTAAATCAACATTAAACTCAGTTTGATTTGGTTTTGCCATGGCATCGAGATAATTAGATACAACACCTGTTGCATTGATGCTGCCACCAGCCATCTGCTTGGAAGCCGATTGGATGTCATTAATTTGGAGTTGATGTAGCTGCAACCGGGTTGGGTCGGCATCAAGGGTAGCGGATAGCTTGGCATCATTGAATGACGTTAACCAAGCAGCCGCTGCGCTATCTTGTAGTAACGGAAAGCCGAGGCTGAGGGGTAACTGGTTCAGAATTAACGAAGCCTGCCAAGAAAAATCAGTTAACAACTGTTCTGCATGAATCGTCATTTGCTGCTCAGGTATTTGTTCGGCTTCAAAACGGGTCACCGCATTTAGACTATTTAGGTTGCCGACTAATTCTGTACTTCCAGTAAGTTCGGTTAATGCTACTGCAGAGATAGGTAACTGTGATAATTGCCAAGTTGCGGTCACGGATGATTGATAGGGAGCAGTAGTATCAAGTTGGGCGTTCAAGACAGCAGCCATGTTGTCGTAGCTGATTTTTACCTCAGTTAGAGTTAAATCGTTTTGATGCCAGCTTAAAGCTAAGCTAACGTCAGGTAATGTTTCTAAACCTTCCGCTAATTGTATTTGAGTATTCTCAGTTCTCAATTGCTTAACTTGCAGCTCAAAGGGCAAGCTAATGTCAGGTAATTGCAGTGGTTGAGTTTCCTCTGTTGGCTCTGTTGTTGTGGCTTGATAACGTACGATCAGATCCGCTGTGATGATTTGGTTAATGACGAGCTGCTGGTCAATGAGTGCACTTGGCTGCCAGTTAAGTGCTAATTTCTTAGCACTGATTTGTAATGTTGGGCTTTGATAATCAACACCCGATAAGGTTAACTCTGAAAGTAAATCACCTTCAATTTTGGCTATGGTTAGCGGTTGCCCACTCCATTTAAGTGCCTGTGACAGCACTAAGTTCGAACCTTTGTTGGTTGCGAGTAAACCATAGATAACGCTTGGCACTAGCACAAACAGAATAACTATGACCCAAGCAAGCAGTTTAACCCATCTCATAAATCAGGCCCCAGAGTAAAATGAATCCGCCATGGTGTGTCAGGTTCATCAATAGCATTAGCGATATCTAATCGCACTGGACCAATCGGAGAAACCCACCGAACTCCGATACCTACCGTTTGTTTTAGGCTCTCCTGCCAATCCCTCATACTGTTACCAAGATCAGTAAAGATAGCAACGCGCCAATTCGGTTGAAAAGCATAGTCTAGTTCAAGGCTATTGGCCGTCATGAAACGTCCACCAACGACCACTCCCTCTTCATTGAGAGGTCCTAGCTGTTGAAAGCCATAGCCGCGCACACTGTGGTCGCCACCTGAGAAGAAACGCAAGGTAGGCGGCAATAAGTCAAAATTGTCAGCTTCTAAGGCTCCCACTTCAGCGCGGGCAAGAATTCTCCATTTATCATTTAACCGATGCACCCATTTGCCACTTACTTTGAGACTAATAACATTCGTATCAGCAACGAGACTTTCATGGGCGCCACGCAGAAGAACTGAAATCCGGTAGCCATCGTCAATAATATTGCGACTGCCTTCAAGGGTGGTGCTCTCAATTAAACTCCATTCGATAGAGGGGATAAAGAAATTTGAGCGCTGCCGCGGCTCGTCACCAAAGGCGAAGTCTTCGCGCTGATAAGATAACTCGTAGGTTCGATGCCAGCGATCATAGTGACGAATATCACGTACCGAAGCTTTGGTGAGAGTTGAGCGCTGTTGCTCAAAGGAGCGATCTGAAACTTCTGCATTAAAGCTATAAGAGTCTCGGGCCGGATTACGGCCGGGAATAATGTAACTGATGTAGCCGGTGTTCTGTACTTCAGAGAGACGCACAACGCTACTTAGCTTATGCCCTCGATCATTTAACCACCGACGATCAAATCCAAGCGTTAAACGAGCCCCAGTGTCGGTACCGTAGCCCGGACCAATTTGATATCGGTCGCGCTTGTTTGGAGTCAGAGTGACCTCAATAGGTACTTGTTTATCACTCGCTTCTGACCACAACGGAGAAATTTCAACGGTATTAAAGTAATCACTAGCAGCTAGCCCTACTTGAAGGTCGAGCAGGTCGCGAGTATTGAAGCCACTGCCTTGTCGGTATTGGACAAATCTATCTAACAGTTCAGAACCTATGGTGGCACAGCAAAACAATGTATCGCCGAATAAATAGCGCGGGCCAGCATTAAATTCTATGGTGAGGTCGGCGCCAAAGTTAGCGCTATCGATAGCCACCTCGCTACGGCTAAAAAATGCGTCGTAATAACCTCGCTCTGCGGCAAGGTTACGCAATCTACTTTTGAACGCCTCATAGTCGCGGTGAATAACAGGGTCACCGATGGTCGGGGCCAAATCATCGATTAATCGAGTAAAAGCAGTGTCCTGGTCCGCTTCACCAAGCAGTGTAACAGTTACGGTTTGATAGGTCGAAATCGGGCCCGCATTCACCTGGTAGCGCACCGTCCATTGCTGGTCTTCTTGGAGTAACTCGTAGCTGACTTGTGTTTGGTAATAGCCATAGGGCATCAGCGCTGTTTTCAGCTCTTGTTCTCCTTGGCGCATCAGATAGCGGACTCTAAACACCGAGGGAACAGTTTGTTGATGGAGTGCATAAATAGCGAGATGGGCTTTTGCATTGGTCAACAGTTGATCTTCGAGGCCCTCAATAATGACCTGTAATTGAGGCCGTTCCTCGCTGGTTGCATCTTGTGGCGCAGCCAGCGACGCAGGTGCAATCAGCACTGAACTGAGAGCAAGCAAAGATAACCACAAACATACTACTGCACGAAAAATCATGAAAGCCCTTATGATCCCTATGTGGGATTCAGTATATCACTGCTTTTTAAAAGGATTGATGAAAAAAGCTGCAACTAAACCTAAATCACGAATAAATCACTTGCCAGCGCAAGCGATGCCAGTATAATTCTGAGCTTAGCTGCAGGGGTGTAGTTCCAATTGGTAGAACAGCGGTCTCCAAAACCGACGGTTGGGGGTTCGAATCCCTCCACCCCTGCCACTTCCTTATTTTAATCGTTTAGGCTAATCTAAACGCATGACCAAGCACCAAGTTCCGCAATTCACTCAATCACAACAACAAGCGCTAGCTGCTCTTGGGTTACCTCTTTGGCGACAGCGAATCGAATCAGCTCCAGCAGTTCCCGAAGAGAAAGAGGCTGAGCCGGTTGCTCAGTACTTTTATAAAGTAGGCGCTTGGCTGATTGTTACTACTATGCCGATGCCAGTTACATTGCCCCAATGGCTCCGAGATTTATTTTCACTCTTTAGCAAAAATCCTGAAACAGAACTCACTGAATTATCAGCAACCAGCGTGGTAAGTTGGCCTCACACCAAAAGGCTCAGTTTTACGGGCAGTGATCTAGTTCAGCCATCCCCAGCTACTAAGCAAACTACTTGGCAAACATTGCTTGCCAGTAAAGCTAGTAGCTAGCTCCTAAGTGGCATAATCGCTGTGATGTTGCAGATAGCCCCCCTTGATTGGCAGCCGGAGATTGTTGTGGTTGAACAACAAGCTCATGCGTTAGCTTGGTCGGAGCGTTTGTTGCAATCCTGTTTTGGCAGTGGTTATAAAAACTGGGGAGCGTGGGTAGATCAGCACTTGGCTGCTTTTCTGATTGTGCAAGAAGTGCTAGATGAATGGACTGTCATGAATATCGCAACTGCTGTTCGCTTTCAGCGCCAGGGCGTTGCAACGCAACTTATTCAGCACTTACAAAAGCAAGCCAGCCAGCAACAAGCAATCATTTGGTTAGAAGTTAGAGCGTCTAACGAAGCTGCTATTCAACTCTATTTAAAGTGTGGTTTTGTCGAGCGCGGTAAACGCGCTCGATATTACCGCAATGCCGATGATACTCGAGAAGATGCGATTGTTATGAGTTGGCAGGCTTAACTTAAATCCGGACAGAATTTGGTTTTTAGTAACTGGATAAAGGCAAGCGTGTCAGGATCTTGAATAGAATAGTAAATCGTTTGGGCTTCTTTACGAAACTTCACCAAGCCTTGCTCTCGTAATACCGCCAAGTGCTGTGAAAATGCCGAGGCACTTAGCGGGAAATGACGATTTAAATCACCGACACTGCGTTCACCGTTGGCTAAATGACATAAGATTTGCAAACGATGCTCGTTAGCTAACGATCTTAAAAAGCTAGCAGCCATATTCGCTTCTTCTTGCTGTAGCTCAGTTATTTGCGTGTCGGTCATAAAAATATCTCTTAGTTACGGGTGGCAAGTTCTCGCTCTGTTTTCAGCTTAAACACTTTACGCATAAACATACTGGCAGGGCAAAAACCGGTAAAGGATTGTTGGAATAAGTTAGCACCAACAAACACAGTTAACCAGACCCAATTTGGATGAACCCAAACGGTTAGGGCTACAGATAATAACACCATAAAGCCAGCAAAGGCAGTCAAAGCTCGTTCAACACTCATGATTCGTTCCTCGTATGAAGTACATCTAAAAACACTAATTTAGCTAACTACGAATTTAGTCTTGAATTAAGCAAAAGTCCAGTTTATTTCGTGAACGTCTAAAATAAATCTGTTGGGCTTGCCTACTTGGATTCAAAGGCCGAAAAGAGTAAGCTTTAAGGCCATAAATAACGAAGAAATACCATGAAAAATACTAGCTCATCATTAGTAGCTATGGCGCAAAGCGCCGCCCAGCAAGCTTATGTGCCTTATAGTAAGTTTAAAGTAGGGGCTGTGTTGAGTTTTGCCAATGGCGCAACAGTAACTGGCTGTAACATCGAGAATGTCTCTTATGGCCTCACCAATTGTGCCGAGCGCACGGCTATTTTTAGTGCTATCGCACAAGGATTTGATCCTCGTCAAATTAGTTCGGTGGTGGTCTTTACACCAAGTGACCAAGTTTATTCGCCTTGTGGCGCCTGTCGTCAAGTGATGACAGAGTTTTTAGCTCCTGACACCAAAGTAATTTCAGCTTGCTATCAGGGCCAACGTGAATGGACTCTAGCTGAATTACTCCCAGACGCATTTCATTTTGATATTAACGAATATCGGGACTAACCCATGATGACAGCACAACAAGCAGCGCAACGTGGCATTGCGCTGATGGATTTAACGACGCTGAACAATAGCGATGATGTGGCAACCATTACTCGGTTGTGTGAGTCGGCTCGCACAGATTTTGGCCATCCTGCGGCTCTGTGTGTGTTTCCAGAATTGGTGGTGTGGACCAAACTAGAACTAGAACGGCTTGGTTTGGCGGCAATCAAAGTAGCCACGGTAACCAATTTTCCTGAGGGGCACGCCAACGTTGAGCGTGCTGTTGCTGAAACCGAACGCGCAGTAGCAGTGGGTGCCGATGAGGTTGATGTGGTGTTTCCTTGGCGAGCGTTACAGGCAGGTGATAGTGATATAGGTTTTGCGTTAGTGCAATCGGTAAAACGAGCGTGTGGCGAAGTGCCGCTAAAAGTTATTATAGAAAGCGGTGAGTTGAAAACTCCCGAACTAATCAAACAAGCTAGCGAGATTGCCATTGCAGCTGGAGCTGATTTTATTAAGACCTCGACTGGCAAGGTACCAGTGAACGCAACTCTAGAAGCAGCTGAAGTGATGTTAACAGCAATAAAAAACAGCGGTCAGCAGGTTGGTTTTAAGGCGGCCGGGGGCGTTCGTAGTGCCGCCGATGTTGCTGCTTATCTTGCGCTAGCCGAACAGATCATGGGTGCCGACTGGGTTACCGCTGAGCATTTTCGTTTTGGTGCGAGCAGCTTGTTAGGCAATTTAGTTGGTACGTTAACGGGTGATTCTGGCCCAGCGGAAATAAAGGGATATTAAATGTTTTTACCACAAGAGGTGATTCGCACCAAACGCGATGGACATGAACTAAGTAAAGAACAAATCGATTACTTTGTGCAAGGCTTAACTGCAGGTGATATTTCTGAAAGCCAAATCGCAGCATTAGCTATGGCTGTCTACTTTCAGGGCATGAGCGCAGATGAGAGCGTTGCCTTGACCCTAGCCATGCGGGATTCTGGAGATGTACTGCAATGGCACGATTTAGACCTAGGCGGCCCCATTTTAGATAAGCATTCTACGGGTGGGGTTGGTGATGTAGTCAGTTTGATGTTAGGGCCGATTATTGCTGCCTGTGGTGGCTATGTACCGATGATCTCAGGACGCGGTTTGGGCCACACAGGCGGTACCTTGGATAAAATGGATGCCATTCCAGGTTACCAAACCATGCCAGACCTGGCGTTATTTCGTCGAGTAGTTAAGGATACCGGTGTTGCTATCATTGGGCAGACTGGCGATTTAGCGCCGGCAGACAAACGTTTTTACGCTACCCGCGATATTACTGCAACAGTTGAATCTATTCCGTTAATCACAGCCTCTATTTTGTCGAAGAAGCTGGCTGCAGGATTAGATGGTTTGGTTTTGGATGTAAAAGTTGGTAACGGAGCCATGATGCCAACTGAAGCTGCCGCACAGGAGCTTGCTGAGAGTTTAGTTCGGGTAGCTAACGGTGCAGGTCTCAATACCTGCGCCATCTTAACGGATATGAATGAGATATTGGCTCACTCAGCCGGTAACTCGATTGAAGTCATTGAAGCTATTCGCTATTTAACCGGTGAATACCGAGCCCCTCGATTGCATGAAGTTACTGTAGCCTTATGTGCGAAAATGCTGCAGTTGGGCCAGCTTGCAACCTCGGCCGAAGAAGCGGTAGCAAAAGTTGAAGCTGTTTTGGCTTCCGGCGAAGCCGCTGAGCGTTTTGCGAAAATGGTACGGGCGTTAGGTGGACCCAATGACTTGCTAACTCAATATCAACAGCATTTGCCGTTAGCAGCTTTTGCTCGTCCGGTGTTAGCTGAGCGCACGGGTGTGGTGCAGGCAATTGATACGCGCGCAGTTGGTATGGCAGTCGTTGCCTTAGGTGGTGGCCGTCGTCGCAGTAGCGACCAGTTAGATTTTAGTGTTGGCTTGGATCAGATTATCGGACTTGGTGCAGCAGTAGACGCACAGCAACCGCTGGCGATGATTTATGCACGCAACGAAGATGACTGGCTGCAAGCGGCACAGCGAATCCGTGCTGCATACAAGATTGGCGATAAAGCTGCAGCAACCCATCCGGTCATTTATAAAACGATTGGTTAGGCTTGTTGTTGCGGGGATGGCAAGCAACTACGCCATAGCCCATTGATAATGCGAAGGAGAGACCCATGGCACGAGCCATTGTAATAGTTCTAGACTCATTTGGTATTGGTGCCGCCGCAGATGCCGATAAATTTGGTGATGTGGGTGCTGATACCTTTGGCCATATTGCAGAGCACGTGGCATTACAAGGTAAAGGGTTAGCTATTCCGAACCTAATGACATTAGGTTTGGGCGAAGCTTATTATGGAGCCACAGGTGAACAACCAGCTGGTATCTCTCCAGCCGCTGAAATCCTCGGTAAATTTGGGTGGGCGCAAGAGCTTTCATCGGGTAAAGATACCCCATCGGGACATTGGGAAATGGCAGGCGTACCTGTGCTGTTTGATTGGGGCTATTTTCTGGACCAGCAGAACTCATTTCCTGCTGAACTACTAGAGCAACTGATTGAGCATGCTGAATTGCCCGGAATACTCGGCAATTGCCATGCTTCAGGTACCACTATCATTCAGAACTTAGGCGCTGAGCATATGCAATCGGGCAAGCCGATTGTCTATACTTCGGCTGATTCTGTGTTGCAAATAGCTGCGCATGAGCAAAGCTTTGGCTTACAACGACTCTACCAAGTTTGTGAGCTTGCCCGAGAGTTATTAGAGCCTTATAACATCGGTCGAGTGATCGCTCGCCCCTTTACTGGCTCGGATGCGAGCAATTTTGTGCGTACCGGCAATCGGCGTGATTATGCCGTGCCACCGCCAGCCCCAACCGTGCTAGATAAACTCTCGCAAGCAGGTGGGGAAGTGATCAGTATTGGCAAAATTGCCGATATTTTTGCTCATCAAGGGATTACGCAAAAATACAAAGCTACCGGAATTGAAGCCCTTATGGCAAAAACTCTGGAAGTAATGACAACAGCACCTGAGCAAAGTCTTATTTTTACTAACTTGGTTGATTTTGATAGTGACTTTGGGCACCGCCGTAATCCACAGGGTTATGCTCAAGCATTGGAATTGTTTGATCAATTATTGCCTCAGATCACTGCGCAAATGCAGCCAGACGATATACTCATCCTTACTGCGGACCACGGCTGCGATCCTACATGGCCGGGTTCAGACCATACTCGCGAATACGTCCCTGTGTTGGCTTATGGCGCACAGCTCACCCCTGGTTCCATCGGGCGTCGTGAAACCTTTGCCGATATTGGACAGTCACTAGCTGAGCTGTTTGGATTAGAGCCAATGGCTTATGGACGTTCGTTTTTAAAGGAATAGCTTAATCATGACAACCCCTCACATCAATGCAGAAGCAGGTGCTTTTGCGTCTACTTGTTTATTGCCTGGCGACCCTTTGCGGGCGCAATTTATTGCCGAGAACTTTTTCACTGATGCGAAACAAGTCTGTGATGTGCGCAACATGTTTGGTTACACAGGTACCTACAAAGGGCAAGCTGTATCCGTGATGGGTACAGGTATGGGGATCCCGTCTTGTAGTATTTATGCCACCGAGCTAATCCAGCATTATCAAGTTCAGCGCTTGGTACGGGTAGGAAGCTGCGGTGCTGTATTGCCTGAAGTGCAACTACGCGACATTATTTTGGCCCAAGGCGCAAGTACCGATTCAGCTGTCAATCGTCAACGCTTTGGTGGCTACGATTACGCTGCGCTTGCTGATTTTGAATTACTGAGTAAGGTAGCCAGCTATGCTCAACAACATGGACAGAAGGTGCGCGTTGGCAATGTGTTTTCTGCTGATTTATTTTACGGCGTGAATGATAACCTGACGGATTTACTAGCCCGCTACGGTATTCTTGGCGTGGAGATGGAGGCGGCTGGGCTCTATAGTGTTGCGGCAGCCCACGGTGCTCAAGCATTAACCGTACTGACCGTTTCAGACCATTTACAAACTCATCAGCAAATGTCATCGCAAGAACGGCAAACCGGCTTTGCGGATATGGTTGAGTTAACTCTTAATAGTCTTTTCAGCTAATGCAAAAACCATTTTTGCATTAGAAATATTAATTAATAATCCTTTTTTACCTCCCTCGATTAAGGTAGCTACCCTACAGTAGGTAGCTACCTGTTACTCCCTCATTTCACTCGAAAAACCGCGTCAATACGGTAACCTATAGTCATCTAATTTAGCACTCCCATTGAGGTGACAACATGAAAAACATGAATAAATTTAAATCAGGTGTACTTGCTAGCGGTTTAGCCGTAGTCGCACTTTTTAGTCAAGCCGCCGCCGCAGATGCTGGCGCTAGCGTTTATCAGAAAAATTGTGCTGCTTGCCATCAAGCCAACGGCACTGGTATGGCTGCAGTATTTCCTCCATTAGCAGGCAACTCAAATATCAAGGACAAAGGTCTCTACATTGCCGAGACTATTGTCAAAGGCAAATCAGGCAAATTGACTGTGAATGGCGCTGATTATAACGGCATGATGCCACCGATGGCTTATATGAGTGATGCCGACATTGCTGCCGTGGTCAACTTCGTGAATAAGAAGTTTGCTGGTGGCTCAGAAGAAATTAGTGCAGATGCGGTTAAAGGCATTCGTTAAGAAATTTACCCTAGAAGGTTTGGAGAAGTCGTTATGAAAAAGCTCGTTTTATCTGCAATTGCTAGTGCCCTTGTTGTTGCTTGTGCTGGTGCACCTCAGTCTGGTTCTGCTGGATTAACTCTAAAACACGACAGCGAATATGTGATTGATGGCAAAATCTACGGCTTGCCTGAAGCAAAAGTTTATCGTGAAGATTACAACGGCCCTGCGGTGGTTGGTGAATACCTGACCATGGCGCCGAATTTGGCCAAGCTTGATTATGAAGGCAATAAAGAGCACGAAGTGCGGATGGATGTATTTTCGCAAAAAGTTGAAGTAGCTCCGGGTGTTAGTTACAACGCATGGACCTTTGGCGGCTCGGTTCCTGGTCCAGTTTTACACGTCCGTGAAGGCGACCGTGTGGTTTTCAAAATGAAAAACCGTTCAGACGAAGAGGTGGTCATTACTGAGCCATTTAAAGGCCAATCACCTTACTTAAGCCAAATTCAAGCGTCAGAATTACAAAAGCATGAGGCCGTTATTGCGCCTATGCCACACTCTATGGATTTTCATAGCGGTACTGTCGCAGCAGAAGATAAGTGGCGTACCATTGCTCCGGGCGAAACTATCGAGTTTGAATGGATTGCAAACTATGCCGGTACTTATATGTATCACTGTGGTACTTCAAGCGTACTGATGCACACTGCAATGGGCCAGTACGGTGCGGTTGTGGTATCGCCAAAAGAAGGCTATCCAACTGATGCCGAAGTAGACCAAGAGTACGTGATTGTGCAGTCAGAAATGTATTTGTCGCAGATGGGTGATAGCTACATTTACGACCACGGTGCAGCGCTAGCTCGCGACCCAAGCCACGTTGTGTTTAACGGCCACGTGAGCTCGTTAAGCGAAAATCCATTGCGTGCTGATGAAGGTGACCGCGTCCGTATTCACTTCTTGAATGCCGGCCCATCTGGAACTTCAAGTTTTCACGTGATTGGCGCTATCTTTGACCAAGTTTGGGCCGAAGGTGATCCACGTAATACTTGGTATGGCATGCAAACTGTCTTGTTAGGTGCCAGCTCTAGCGCAACCATCGAGTTTATTGTGCCAGAAGAAGGGATCTACAAATTGGTAGATCACGAGTTTGCTGATGCTGAGCGCGGTGCTGCCGGTGCCTTAATCGCTGGCCCACGTAAAGCTAAGTAACGCTAGCTAACTCAAATAAGGTTTGATTATGAAGTATTTAGTAGGTGTTCTAGCCATTGCAGTAAGTGCTCAGGTTCTCGCTGAACCCGTGCTGGTAGAAGGTGGTCAATATGTTCCTGTAGTCGTCCTTGATAAGGAGCTTGAACAACTCACCATGCCTAACTTTATGCTCGATGCAGCACCTGTTACTCATGCTGAATATCAAACCTTTGTGTTGGCCCATCCGAAGTGGCGGCGGGATACCATTCCCGCCATCTTTCACGATGGTAACTACTTAAAAAGTTGGCAAACAGCAGATAGCCATGCTGTTGATGATGCTGACAAAGCAGTGACTCAAGTATCTTGGTTTGCTGCACGAGCTTATTGCAAAGCCCAAGGTGGGCGTTTACCAAGCCTAGAAGAATGGGAATATGCATCGGCACAATATCGGCAGCAACAAGGCTTAACGGATCATGAGTACGCTCGGATGTTGTTCTCATGGCATACCAACCCAACCACGTACGCTCAATTACCGTTAGACCCTGTGGCTGGTAAATTGAATCATATGCATGATCGCGTTAACGAATGGGTAGAAGATTTTCAGCTGTTACTCACTAACGGTGATGACAACGATGTATTGTCTGGCTCTTGTGGTGACAGTGCTAGATTTATGGCTGACTTTGGCGAAGCCAGTTATGCCACCTTTTTTAGATATCAGTCGCGCAGTAATTATCGAGCGCAAAGTACTACTAGCACCTTAGGTTTTCGCTGTGCTTACGATGTGGAGTAACCCTTATGAACGCCATGATTAAATTATTAGCAGGTATTGGAGTTGCAGGTTTGTTGGCTAGTGGAGCTTTGGCTCAAGACCATAACCATCATCATAATCACGCTAACCATACTACCCTAGGGGCAGCGGAAGTACGCCAAGATGACTCCATTTATCACCTTGATGCAAACTGGCAAGCCCATACTGGACAGGAGCTGACGCTGGCTCAATTGCAAGGGCAGCCGGTCGTTATTTCGATGATATATGGCAGCTGTACCACCGCATGTCCGGTGTTAGTAAATGATGCACGAAGGGTCTATGAGGCCTTACCCGCAGCGTATCAGCCTTATGTGAAGCTGGTGATGGTGAGCTTTGATGAAGATCGAGATACTCCGGCAGCGCTTGCTGAATATGCGGCCAAATACAATCTTGGGGACGACACTTGGTTGTTCTTACACGGCGAGGATAGTGATATCCGGGCGATGGCAACCATGTTAGGGGTGCGTTATCGTAAGCGTCCCGATGGTGACTTTGACCATAGTAACTTAGTTACTGTGTTAGATACCCAAGGACGCATCGTACAGCGCACTGAGGGACTCAATCGGCCGGTCGATGATGCCGTGAAAGCTCTCATGAAAGTGATAGATGATAACCACTTAATGCATCACTAATTATGTTGTTCTAGCGCATGTTGTAGCTGTTTGCGTCACCCTAGTGGTGGCGCTTTTTTTTGTATTCCCTCTATCGCCCTAGCCTTCAAGTTTTACTCCAAATCGCACATAGCGACAACACAGTACAAAAGCCCATTGAGACTAAATGGCAACCATTGATTGTTTAAACAAGCAAGATCAGCGAAAATAGCAGCTATTGACGATCAACCCGATGGATTGACCAGTACCAGCACATTACGTGCTTGCAAACTGGTGTGCAAATCTGCGTACAAACTAAAAGAATTTATACATGGCAAACCAAGCTTTCCTTAATGAAATCAAAAAGCGTCGCACTTTTGCGATCATCTCGCACCCTGATGCTGGTAAAACAACCATTACCGAAAAAGTCTTGTTGCATGGGCATAAACTGCAAAAGGCCGGTACCGTAAAAGGTAAAAAGTCGGGCCAACATGCAAAATCTGACTGGATGGAGATGGAAAAAGAACGGGGTATCTCGGTAACGACCTCGGTGATGCAATTTCCTTATCGTGAAGCCTTGGTGAATTTGTTAGACACGCCAGGACACGAAGATTTCTCGGAAGATACCTATCGTACTTTAACCGCGGTAGATTCATGCTTGATGGTTATCGATGGCGCTAAAGGGGTAGAAGATCGCACCATAAAATTAATGGAAGTAACACGCTTGCGTGATACGCCGATCATTACTTTTATGAACAAGCTTGACCGTGACATTCGCGATCCGGTGGAGTTGTTAGACGAAGTAGAAAACGTCTTAAACATTATGTGCGCTCCTATCACATGGCCGATAGGTTCGGGCAAGAATTTTAAGGGGGTGTATAACCTCCTAAAAGACGAAGTGGTTCTGTATAAGTCGGGGCAAGGCCACAAGATTCAGGATAAAGATGTCATTCAAGGTCTAGATAACCCTGAACTTGACCAGCGAATTGGTAGCTACGCTGATGACTTGCGGCTGGAAATTGAGCTGGTTAAAGGTGCATCCAACGCATTTGATAAAGAACTCTTTTTAGCTGGTGAATTAACGCCCGTTTATTTTGGTACGGCGTTGGGTAACTTTGGCGTGGATCACATGCTCGACGGTTTGGTGGAGTGGGCACCTAGTCCACTAGCTCGTGACACTGATACCGGCGTTGAGGTGAGTGCAAGTCAGCCTGAGTTTTCGGGTTTTGTTTTTAAAATTCAAGCGAATATGGACCCGAAACATCGCGATCGTGTGGCTTTTATGCGGATTGTGTCTGGTAAGTACGAAAAAGGCATGAAGATGCACCAAGTACGCCTCGGTAAAGATGTGCGTATCGCCGATGCATTAACCTTTTTGGCCGGCGATCGTGAACAAGTAGAAGAGGCCTACCCAGGCGATATTATTGGCTTGCATAACCATGGCACGATTCAAATTGGGGATACCTTTACCGGCGGCGAAAAATTTAAGTTCAGTGGCATTCCGAACTTTGCGCCAGAGCTATTCCGTCGTATTCGTTTAAAAGATCCGCTTAAGCAAAAGCAGCTTTTAAAAGGCTTGGTACAGCTTTCTGAAGAAGGTGCTGTGCAAGTATTTCGACCGCTGATTAACAATGACTTAATTGTTGGTGCGGTAGGGGTGCTGCAGTTTGATGTGGTGGTACACCGGCTAAAATCAGAATATAACGTTGATGCTGTGTACGAAAACATTAACGTCGCCACGGCGCGGTGGGTGCACTCAGCTGATGCACGCAAGTTAGATGAATTTCGCCGCAAGGCTGAAGCAAACTTGGCTCTAGATGGCGGTGACAATCTTACTTATATAGCGCCTACTATGGTGAACTTGAGTTTGGCCACAGAGCGCTATCCTGATATCACCTTCAGCCATACCCGCGAGCATTAACTTGCTAGGGTGAGTAAGCACCGTAAGGAGTCGAGATGGCCAAGCTTAGATTGTGTGACAGCCATTGCCATCTCGATTTCACTGAGTTTGCGGCCGATAGACAAGAGGTCGTAGCACGTGCCTTAGCCGCCGGAGTAGAGGCAATCATAGTACCAGGGGTGGCACGCCAAGCAGCGGCTGATGTGTGGTTACAGCAATGCCAAGGTGTCACCATTTATCGGGGCGTTGGGCTACATCCTTATTTTATTGCTCAACATCAATTAGCCGATCTAGCTTGGGTTGAGCAACAACTGCAACAACATCCAGCATGGGTGATCGGTGAAGTTGGCTTAGATAAAACTTGCGCCAATTATCCCAAGCAACAACAACTCTTTCTCGGACAGCTAGAATTAGCTGCTCAGTATCAGCGACCCCTGTTAATTCATCACCGCCAAAGCCAAGCGGACTTGCTTAAACTCATCAAACCGTTAGCTTCTCAATTACCAGCGCAACCCGGTATTCTGCATGCTTTTAGTGGTAGTCTTCAGCAAGCTGAACAGTGGCTGGCGCTAGGCTTTAAACTAGGGGTCGGCGGGGTGATAAGTTATCCCCGAGCACAGAAAACCAGAGCGACTGTGGCTGCCTTACCGTTAGATAGTTTGGTGTTAGAAACAGATGCGCCTAGCATGCCGTTACAGGGGTTTCAGGGCCAACGTAACGAACCAGCACAGATTGCACGGGTTTTAACCGAGCTACAGGGGTTGCGTACTGAGTCTGTGGCAGAGCTAGCTGCGGCTACGTGGGATAACAGCATGGCTATCGTTGCTAATTTAGGTTAAGCAACGCTATGGGTTTGCGGGTGTGGTAACAGTGCGGCGCCAACGATTGAAGGTGGTTGCTAACAAAACTCCAGCTAGGATGGCAAAGGCGAGTAAAAACTGCCCATAAAAGCTTAAATATGAATGTGTATTTAAGGGTTGTTCTAATAATAACGCTTCATCGATAACCAGAGTTAGATAGCCATAAATAGTGTCACCATCTGAGATCTCTTCAACCAAGATGAAAGCTTGTTGCAAGGCATCACTATCAGCTTGAAAATGAGATTGAGTAAGCTCTTCGCCATATCTGTTTTGAACACTAGCAGCCGCGATAAAAGGTTGTTGCTGTAATTGGTTCACTAGTGCGTCAAGATGCTCAGGTTGGTCGTTAGCTAGCCACTGCTGCGCAGAAAAAGCCGCTTGGCGTGCTGTCGTTTGCATTAATTGGTGGCTGTGGCTTTGAAACTCTTGCAGGCTGGTGGTGTGCATGGTGCCCCAGAACTGCTCAATGAGAATGACTAATAGCACAGCTAGCCCCAATCGGCGCAAGCGGCGATAGACAAGTTGGAAACTGCTGATAACATGGCTAGGTAACTTTGACATGGTGCAAATATACGTTGTCTCACTGATTTGGTGCAAGCAAAGTTGATGCTTTTCTTGTACTCCAGCAGCTAACTGAAAAGGACAAGATGTTCATGATTGATTTGCATAAACCCGGATTAGTGTTGTTTGACATGGACTCAACGCTAATTACCATCGAATGCATCGACGAGATCGCTGAGCTAGCTGGCTACCGGCACCAGGTAGAACAGATCACTGCTGCCGCAATGCGTGGTGAGTTAGATTTTGCCGCCAGTTTAAGGCAACGAATGCAGTTATTAAAAGGAGTAGCACAAGCTGATTTTCAGCAATTATTTGAGCCGATTCCTTGGAGCCAAGGAGCAGTTGAGTTACTCACTTGGTTTCGGCAACTAGGCTGGAAAACCGCAGTAGTATCTGGCGGTTTTACCTGGTTTGCTGAGCAATTACAGCAGCAGGCGCCGCTAGATATCGTGATTGCTAATCAATTAATTTGGGATGGTGATAGACTGACCGGTGACGTTGCAGAGCCCATTATAGATGCGCAAGCGAAAGCCGCCGCAGTCACCCAGTTGGCACAGCAGTTTGGTATCGCTATGGAACAAACCATCGCGATTGGAGACGGCTCTAACGACAGTCTCATGTTGCAGCAAGCGGCCCTTGGCATAGCCTATTGTGCTAAGCCGGCATTGCAAGCCGTCGCTGATGTCGTCATTAACGAGCCCAATCTTAGCGCGATAAAAGCTCACTTAACGCAGCAGAGCACAAGCAACTAATAAGCTTATTAAAGATTAACCCAAGGATAGTTATGGCAAAGGCAAAAACGGCATATGTTTGTAATGATTGTGGTGCCGATTATGTACGTTGGCTAGGTCAATGTACTGAATGCAAAGCGTGGAATACCATCACCGAAGTACGTATAGGGACGGCTAAAACGGCCGCGGTTGAGCGTCGCGGTTACGCTGGTGCAACGCTGGCTAAAGTACAGACATTGAACGAAGTCGATCTTGAAGAGCTGCCGCGCTTTAGTAGCACCTTTAAAGAGTTCGATCGGGTTCTTGGTGGTGGTATTGTGCCAGGCTCGGCCATTTTGATTGGAGGGTCGCCAGGTGCAGGTAAGAGTACATTGTTACTGCAAACCATGTGTCAATTGGCGGAGGTGATGCCAACCTTGTATGTGACTGGAGAAGAATCGTTACAACAAGTAGCGTTGCGCGCCCAGCGGTTAAATCTACCCACCGACAAACTGCGCATGTTAGCGGAAACGTCCGTTGAAACCATTTGTGATTTGGCCGACAAAGAACAACCACGAGTGATGGTTATTGACTCTATTCAGGTGATGCACTTGGCTGACATTCAATCTGCTCCCGGGAGTGTATCTCAAGTACGTGAGTGTGCCGCCTATCTTACTCGCTATGCCAAGCTCAAAGGGGTAGCCATACTGATGGTCGGGCATGTGACTAAAGATGGTTCTTTAGCTGGCCCCAAAGTGTTAGAACACTGTATTGACTGCTCTATTTTGCTAGAAGGTAGCGCAGATTCTCGCTTTCGTACCTTGCGCGGACATAAAAACCGCTTTGGTCCAGCCAATGAATTAGGGGTGTTTGCCATGACCGGGCAAGGCCTGAAAGAAGTGACTAATCCTTCTGCGATATTTTTGCAACGCGCTGAAGAGCATGGCAGTGGTTCAGCTGTGATGGTGATTTGGGAGGGTACTCGTCCGCTATTGGTGGAACTGCAAGCGCTAGTTGATGCAACTCAGTTGGCAAACCCACGCCGCGTCGCAGTGGGCATGGAAACCACTCGTTTAGCCATGTTGTTGGCCGTATTACACCGTCACGGTGGTTTACACATGTCCGATCAAGATGTGTTCGTCAACGTGGTTGGTGGCGTTCGAGTTACCGAGACAGGTGCGGATTTGGCGCTATTATTGGCAATTGTATCTAGCTTTCGTGAGCAGCCGTTGCCCCGTGATGTGATTATTTTTGGTGAAGTGGGTCTATCGGGCGAAATCAGGCCCGTGCAAAATGGCTTGGCGCGTTTGAATGAAGCCGCCAAACATGGCTTTACCAAGGCTATTGTTCCTTATGGCAACCGTCCTAAAGAGACGATTGCTGGGATGCAGGTCACCGCGGTGAAAACCTTGCAAGAGGCATTGGATACCTTGTGATTGCACGACTCACGTTAGTCAGTATCGTCATCGGTTGGCTCAGCTTAACCACGGTACAGGCTAAGCCAGTAACTGTAGTTTCGCTTAACCCATGTTTTGATGCCTGGTTACCGCAGTGGTTACCAAACGACTGGGAAATAATTCCAACCACAGCACATGGCAATCGATTGGAACAGGTTTTACTGGCACAGCCAGACTATGTGGTCTATGGCACCTTTACTCATGCTCGCTTAGTTAACCAGTTAGCTAGGCATACGCAGATGGTGTTGGTGGAACAGCCGCAAACGTGGGCGCAGTGGCAGCGAACCGTAGCAGAAGCAGCAACAGAGATGGCTATTACAGAGCGAGGTCAAGCCTGGTTAGAACAGCAACAAGACCAACTTAGCCAACTTCCCAACATGGAACAATCGGTACTCGTGTTGATGCCCAACCAATACGCTTGGGGGGGCGCTAGTTGGTTGGCGCAACTTTTTGCTAAACAACAGATCCAATGGATAAGCCTGCATCAAGACCTGGTGTTATATCAGCTTAATCTCGAACAATTACTAAAATTAAATCCAGAGCTTATTGTACTCGAAGGCTTTGCTAAGCCTTACGCTCGGGCAAACGATTGGTTGTGGCATAGTGCTCTAACCCCTTGGTTGCAGCAACGGCAGGTTCGTAGCATTTCTACCGCGGTGTCTGGATGCCCTGCAACGCGGGCAGTTGATTATTTGCAAGCAGTCGTAGGTGAGCCATGAGGGTAAAACTATGGTTAGTGCTATGCCTTGCCAGCTTACTCATTGGCTTAGGCTATTTAGGCAGTGGTGTTGATGGGTGGCGGTTACTCCCAGAAAACGCACTAGAGTCAGCTATTTTATTTGAGATAAGACTCCCGCGCCTTGTGCTTGCTGGATTAAACGGCATGGCGTTAGGGATGGCTGGCGCAGTGCTGCAATTACAATTAAAAAATCCATTAGCAGAGCCGGGTATAACAGGTATCGCTGGTGGAGCAGGTTTAGCTACTGTGGTGGCACTTTATTGGGGGGGATTAACACCGATAGCTTGGAGTTTGCCCTTAGTGGGAATGTTAGGTGGCGCTCTTAGCTTAATATTGCTGTGGCTGTTAAGTAGTGGCCAGATGTTTGGCTTGCGACTGATTCTGGCAGGCGTAGCTCTAGCTTCGTTAACGGGTGCACTTATGGCTGTGGTGCTTAATTTGGCGCCAAATCCGTTTGCCTTTCAAGAATGGGCATTGTGGTTGATGGGGTCAGTAGCTAATCGCGGTTGGTCGCATGTGTGGTTGATGGCGCCGAGTTTAGTCCTTGCGTTGTTGTTATTGCTAAGTCAGCGGCGTTTTCTCAGCGCCCAAATTTTTGATGATGCTACCATCGCAACCTTGGGCTTTCAGCTCGGCTGGAAACGTTTTTTGATTTTCGCTGCGGTTGCTTTACTGGTATCGGCATCAGTGGTTACCGCAGGTATTATTGGCTTTGTTGGTTTGTTAGCCCCCCATGCAGCTCGTTTGCTAGGGCAACATCAACCACTACCCATGATCTTGCTGAGTGCTTTGTTAGGGGCGTGGTTGTTGATGCTAATGGACTGGCTAGTGCGGCTTATACCTACGCCAGTTGAGTTACAGCTGGGCGTGGTAGTGTCGTTAATTGGAGCTCCATGGCTACTGATATTATTGTACCGACAACATGCAGCAAAGTACTAAAATACATCTTGATAAGGTTGGCTAAAGTAGCATGCTAGAAGTCTCAGGTTTAAGTTTAGAAAGCAGGCTCACGAACGTTAATCTGCGCTTATCGGCAGGGCAAATGGTAGGGGTGATTGGTGCTAATGGCGCCGGTAAATCAACCTTACTGAAATTACTGGCTGGTTTGCTCACACCAAGTTCTGGTGGGAGTGTATGGCAGCAAATAGATTTGCATCACATCAATCCTAGCCAACGGCGTCAGCAACTTGCCTACATTGCTCAGCAAACCCTTGTTAATGAAGCTGTGACAGTTGCCTATGCTCTGCAAGTGAGCCAAGTTAATCTGGCCCAAACCAAGTCTCAGTTACGTCATTACCGACAGCAAACGAGTGCAGAGTTTGGTTTAACCGAGCTGTTACAACGCCCAGTAACTGAGTTATCTGGCGGCGAACTGAAGCGAGTTCAATTGGCCTGTGGTCTGATTGGGCAGCAGCCTTTAATTCTAGCTGATGAACCCATTGCTAGCTTAGATCTAAGGTATCAACTAGAAACCCTCATGCTACTTAAGCAGCGCGCGGACAATGGTGCTTTGGTGTTAGTGGCACTTCATGATCTGGCGTTAGCGGCGCGCTTTTGTCAACAATTGGTGTTGCTGCATCAGGGCCAGCTGTTGGCGGTTGGTGAGCCAGCTGAGGTGTTGTCGAAGTCACTATTGCAACAGGCTTATCAGGTTGAAGTTGAGTGGGTTTGCCATCAACACGGGGTAGCCATGCTACCCCGACTGTTAACTGATTAATGTTCGGCCGCCCACAGGTCGATAATACGCCAAGGTTTGGTAGGGGATAAAGTGGTGCTGGTGGTACTCGAGCTGGTTGGGTTGGTGGCACAGGTACCGGTTTCAATATGTTGATTAACCGCCCGTAGCATTGGGTCGTTGGCATGCCCCCAATCGCCGGTGAGGCTATCCGGTGCGCTACAATCTGCGGCGATACCATTAAAGTAACGACCCTCGCCGAGCGCATTCACAATCTCAAAATTGACCACGAAGGTTCGCTTATCACAAATCCGTTGCGGTATTTGGCCAACGGGTTTGCCGCAGGTTCTGGCTCCTATCACCACCACCTCGACAAACGGCTCCAAGGCATTGATGATCAGCTCTGAAGAAGAACAGCTTTGCGCCGTAGTTAGTACATACACACGTTCTAAATCAAGTTGTTGAACGCCATCATACATTTGAAAGAGTTCGGTAAAATTTTGCTCACTATTGTCTGCGTTAAATAGGTAATCGCCAAACACTTCACCAATGACGTTATTACCGGCAGCCTGCGTGGCGGCCTGATTAGCATATCTGGTTAAGCCTCCGCCGTTATAGCGAACGTCTATGACGAGTTCATCAACCCCTTGTAACTCATTGTATGCTTGATTTAGATCGTCACCAGTGCGGTTGATAAAGGTATTAAGCACATAATAGCCCACCGTTTTGTCGCCGACGCTGTAACTGCTGGTAGCTAAGACGGTGTTCGTTTCTACCTCGGTTTTAGTCAGTACATCGGTATAGGTATCACCAGCGACAGTACGCCACGTTAGGGTTGCAGTTACCCCATCGTCATCATCACCGAGCGCTTCTTGATAGCGCCCTTGGGCAAGTAATAACTGCACTGACTCACCATTTATGTGAGTGATTTCGTCGGAACGTTTGATTCCAGCCAGAGCCGCCGGCGAATCTTGATAGACATAATTGACAAATACCCGAGCGGTGGTGGTAACTCGTGTAGCAAAGCCAAAACCAATGTAGGCGGCGTTCACGTAGCGGTCTTGATATTGCTGTTCAGTGGTAATGAATGAGTAACGATCCTCGCTGACGGTAATGGCATCTAAGAGTTCGTAAATATCAGCGTAGTTATCAGGATCGATAGAATCAGCGAGCTCGGCATTCCAAAAATACTGCTCGTACATGTAATCTAGAAATTGTTGCTTCTCATCACTAACCGAACACTGCCCAACAATCGCAGTGGCGTCATCGTTGTTGCTATCACTGCCGCCACAGCCGCTGAGACTAAGAGTGGTGATAGCTGCCAATACCCAAAATCGTGTCATGTTGTGATCCTAACCTTGCTTGTTCTAGCTATTATGGTGGTTGTTTCAACAATTATCATCGCCACAGTTGTTTGCCTAGTGACGCCTGCTATGAAATTTGGCACACTGCTGGCTGTTCATCAAGTAAGAGATGTATATATGACCGCAGTAATGATTGATTTGGCCGGCCCAGAGCTCAGCGCAGAAGAGCGTGATATCTTGGGACATCCCGCTGTTGGCGGGGTTATCTATTTTACGCGAAACTTTGTAGAACAAGATCAACTACAAGAGTTAATCAGACAAACTCGTGCAGCGGCTCGTAATCCACTGATTCTAGCGGTTGATCATGAAGGTGGTCGAGTACAAAGGTTTCGCCAAGGTTTTTCTGCGATTCCACCGATGGCGGATATTTTGCGCAGTAACTCAAGCCAGGTTCAAGCCCTAACCCATGCCCAAGAGTTGGCTTGGCTAATGGCTTCTGAAGTGCTAGCGATGGATATAGATATCAGTTTTGCTCCGGTATTAGATGTTAACGGAATAAGTCAGGTGATTGGCGATCGGGCTTTTGCAGCCCATGCGGATGCCATCGTTCCTATCGCCAGAGCCTTCATTAAAGGCATGCATCAAGCAGGCATGAAGGCTACCGGTAAGCACTTTCCTGGCCACGGTTCAGTATTGGCCGACTCGCATATTGATATTCCAGTTGATGAGCGTAGTTGGGAAGAAATAAAAGCAACCGATCTACCGCCATTCATTGAATTAGCCAATTGTTTAGATGCAATAATGCCAGCTCATGTTATTTACCCTGCAGTAGATGATAAACCCGCTGGGTTCTCCCAATATTGGTTACAGGATATTCTGCGGGCGCAACTGCAGTTTAGTGGGGTGATCTTCAGCGATGATTTAGCCATGGCTGGCGCTACTGTTGCTGGGACTATGGCCGAACGAGCCCATGCTGCTCTAGATGCTGGTTGCGATATGGTGTTAGCCTGTAATGATCGAGCTGGTGCTATTAGCGTAATCGAGGCGGTAGAGCCGCTGTTGGAGCAACGCTCAAGACAAGCGATTCGTTGTTACGAATTGCTTGCCAAAGCTGCGGCGATGCCAATGAAAACTCTGCAAAATCACCCACGCTGGCATGCTGCTCAAAAAATTCTAGCCCATTATCGCAACGACCAATAGTTAAGCAGCAGCCAAGCCGTAAAGGTAGAATGTTGGCAAGTGAACAAGCGTTATCCGAGCGGCGCTGTTAACTTGCCAAGTAGCAAGCAAGTTACTCGTAGGGGAGTGGATCCACCTGATGATTGGCGGCAAAAGCTTCGAGACGTTCAACACAAGCACCGCACTTACCACAAGCTTTATCGCGACCGTTGTAGCAAGTCCAAGTCTGGCTGTAATCTAAGCTCATACTAATACCATCGGCTAAAATAGCGGCTTTGTCTTGATGTAAATAAGGAACCTCGATACGAATTGGTTCATAGTTAGCAATCAAACTAACCTCATTCATTTTTTCTACGAACTCAGGACGACAATCAGGGTAAATAAAATGATCACCCGAATGAGCGCCGTAATAAACAGCTTCGGCTTCTAATGAGACAGCGTAACCAATCGCTAGCGATAGCAAAATCATATTGCGATTAGGCACCACGGTTGATTTCATACTTTGTGCTTCGTAGTGTCCTTCAGGAATAGCGATATCCGAGGTGAGTGAGCTGCCTGCCAAGAGTTGATTTATTGCGGTAATATCAACAACCTTATGATTAACATTTAATTGTTGGCAGACCTGGGCTGCTACTTCAAGTTCTTTGACGTGACGCTGACCGTAATTGAAGGATAAGGCATACACCTCATGACCATGCGCTAGCGCATGATGTAATACCGTGAACGAATCCATCCCGCCAGAATAGATCACCACAACTTTTGCCATCAATAGATCCCTTTTTGGTTGGTTTGCGATACAATTTATCGCTGCGGTTGGTTAACTAGATAGACCCCGTAGCCACTCTTTAGTAAAGAGTAATGGTCGTTTTGCGTAGGGCCTATTGTAGCGTAATTCTTGGAGAATCCCATTAACAACATCTATCCGATCAACGAGATCTTTCAAACCATTCAAGGTGAAGGTGTGTTCACCGGGGTACCGGCTATCTTTATTCGCCTACAAGGCTGTCCGGTTGGTTGTCCTTGGTGTGATACCCAACATACCTGGTACCAGCATCAAGAGCGGCAAGTCGCCCTGTCTGAGGTTGTAGAAAAAGCGGCTCCGAGCGATACCTGGGCGGGTGTTACGGCAGCTGCCATCGTGGCTGAATTGCAGCAGCGCGGCTATCAAGCTAAGCATGTGGTGATTACCGGCGGTGAACCTGCTATGTATGATCTACGTGAATTAGCGGCCGCACTTGAACACAATGGGTATCAACTTCAGATAGAAACAAGTGGTACTTTTGCTATTCAAACCTCTGCTGATACCTGGGTTACCGTGTCACCTAAATTAAATATGCCGGGCGGCTATTTAGTTCGTCCCGACTGTATGCAAAGAGCGAACGAGATCAAATATCCGGTTGCTATGCAAAAGCATATTGATGAGTTTGATAAACTCCTACAAGTTTGTCCACCGGCTGCTACTGCTGTCATCGCATTACAGCCAATCAGCCAGCGCCCGCGCGCCACTCAGTTGGCAATGCAAGTTTGTATTGAACGCAATTGGCGTTTATCAGTGCAAATGCACAAGTATCTTAATATTGAGTAAGCCTTAACCGCTACGAACTCTCGTTCCTGCAAACCTGCTTTTATACTCAGCATTCTTTTCACATGTAAGCGTGCATTACCAAGTCGTAATGTCACGCTCAGGAGAATGCTATGTACCATGTTATCTGTTCTAGAAAACCTGTTCGCCAGTCCAATAAACGTTTAGTCCGTGGTCAGGGCATGACCGAGTACATCATTATCGTGGCACTTATTGCGGTTGCTGCTATTGGTGTGTACTCGCTGTTAGGTGAAACTGTTCGTAGCCAAGTTGCGGGTATTGCCGCCGAGGTTTCTGGACAAAGTTCTAACGATGCCATTAATCATGCTCGTAGCAAGGCTCGCGAATCGAAAACCCTAGCACAAACCAAAGTAACACTAGGGTCTTATGATGAAACGACAGGTACTGGGGCTAACTAATGTTAGCTTCTCGTGCTCGTCAACAAGGCCATGTTAGCGTGTTCATCATCCCGGTCCTAGCGGCAATATTATTATTGCTGCTAGGAGCTATTTCACAATCGGTGAAGTTGCAGCAACGATGGCATGTGCAAACGGCTGCTGACAACATGGCCATGAGTGCAGCTGTTCTTATGGCGCGTGAAATGAATTTGCAAGCCTTGATTAATCGGGCTCGTATCTCAAATCAACTATTGGCCGCACAGCTACTAGGGTTTCGTAGTTGGTTCGCAATGACTTCTAAAGTTGTCAATAAGATAGCCACGGTATTGAGATTTGTTCCTGCTCTAACACAACCGATGCATGCACTGATTCGAGTCATTAGGCAAGTTGATCAAGCTGTTGAACAGATGGTCAAACTTGGATTAATAGCACAACAATCGCTCGACAACGTCTATACGCTAACGCAAGTCGCGATTCGTGCCAGTTTTGGTCTGCTTATCCCAAGTACTTTAACTAAGATTGCCCAGCATCATGGGTTAAGTGAACAGGCCTGGCAATTACTAGGCGGAAGTGGACTCACTGATTTTCATCCAGCTTGGGCTATTTATTTACGTCCTACATCATCCAATTCGGATGATGGCAGATTAGAACAAATCATGCGAGCTAGTACCGATCCCTTCACTGAGTTTCGCTCCTACCTTTGGGCTGATATACCACTGATTAAAGTCCCTAAAAAAGGAGGGGCTGAGTTGCGAGTTGATAGTCGCGGTAAGTGGCATTGGCAGGCTTTAGACACAGTAACTTTAGAGGTTAAAGAAGTAGCAAACTACTCGTTGGGATGGGGGGCTGCCACCAAAGGCAATCGTATTACTCACATCGGTAAAGAAGATTTCGGACATAGCGGCGGCAAGGGTGCCAAGCGGCGAGGAGATGTGCATGAGAAGGCCCTTAGGACGCAGCGGAAACTAGGTAATTCTGTGGGGCCGCTTCGTTATATAGACCGTAGAGATTTTGCTCCGTCGAAATGGCCAGCAGTAATAGTTAGGTTTGCTGGTGCAGTTGCCAAAGCGGGAGTCAGTTTTTCTCGGCCCAGCTCGTTGTTCCCGAGAGAAGACCGTATTCAAGAGCAAGCCAATCTGTTCAATCCTCTATGGCAAGCTGAATTACAATCCTTGACGCCACAAAACAAACTTATATTGAGCCAGGTGAATCATGTTGATGCGCAGAGCAATAGTCAAAACTAATCCCAAGGCTCTTAGGTTGTTGCAATGTCCTAGGCAGTTGGCTGGGCAAGCCTTATTTGAAAGTATGGGGTTGCTGCTGGTTGCGGCAATCATTCTTGGCAGTAGTTTGCCGCTTATCCATAGCGCGTTAAAAGATAAGCATGAAAGTGCTATGTACAGCCGTAATCAACTTTGGCAACACCAACCACAAGAGGTTGTTAATACCACGCGCAACTACCCCTTTGCAGAACGCTTGGGGAGTACTGTTGGCGTTCTTAAACAGTTAACGGCGCTTGAACTTGAGGTAAATAATCTGCGTTACTTTGATGATAGTGCGACTTCTTCGAACTTGACCTCGGCCAGCATGGATGCTGGTAATAATTCGCCCAGAACATTACCCATGGCCCTTCTAAGTGATGGTTGGAGTGTCAAAGCTACGGATGGTTTAGTTTCTGAACCACGGCGTCTAACTTTGGGGCATTATCTTGATGAGCTAGGCTTTACTACAGTTCTTAATTGGTCTGCCAAATTTCTATTGATCATGAAAGAGTTCAAATCAGACTCGCTTAAATTAGGTCATGTTGAGCCTGATGCGACTCCGTACGAGTTGGCTTGCAAGGAGAGTAGAAGAGGATGTTAACACTTACCTTACTTGCAACTACATTTCCATTGGCACAATGGTTGCCTGAAATCCTGACTAAAACTGCGGCCATGACGATTTGGGTGCTGCACGCACCACTGACTATTAATGCACTCGAGCAACAGATGGGCTGTGCTGATAGTGAAACCTTGGTGCAATCGGTATATACCATGCGTACCTGTCGATCTGGGCAGCAATATTTCACGATTTTTACTGACATCGCTAAACCTGATGAATTGTACTTAATGTTGGCTGAGCAGAAGTTTCAGCCATCGCCTTTGCCGCAATCGCTGTCAGGGCTTGCGAAAGTTGCTGATGCAGATATCGAGGACAATGGTCAGCGCGTGGTAAGCATCCAAGTGAATCGTTCGCGCGAACAATTAGTACGATATTTTCAGCTGCGTATGGCTCACCGAGAACCAACCGTAGAGGTGATGAACGATCACTATCTGTTGCTGAGTTTGAAGCATCCGCAAGAGCAAATAGTTCTAGCCAAAGAGGGTACAGACACCCTCGTTGTTAGCATGTCTGAAAATCACCATGATTAGTCTGCAACGCGGTCAGGCTATGGTCGAGAGCCTGTTATTGGCCATGGCACTGTTGTTAATTTTGATAGTTCCAGTAACTGAACAAGGGCAGACTCTACTTGAGTTTTTGGGGCATATTGTGGCTAGCACCGCGGCTCTATTTGAATGGATTTGGGATGATTTTTTATTGCAACCGGGAGTGTCGTAAAAATGGCAAAAATCGCGCTTGGCTGGCGTGCCAAGTTAGCCGTTATGGCAATCGTAAGTGTGCTCTTAGCCTTAGCTAGTTACCAATTGGTAGAGCGCTATATTGCGGAGCAAAATCAGGTGGTTCAACAACAAGAACAGGAAGATCTGGTAGAGATTCTAGTGAGTTCTATCGACCTAGAAATTGGCTCAACCTTAGATCCTATGTCCATGGTTATTCGCAGCTATCCATCGGCCTATGTGCAGGAAGATTGGTTGCGCCCCAAAGATGCTGGATTAATTGCAGGGCTTACGACCACCAAATTTATTGAGCGTGGAGAGCCGTTAACTCCTTATGCTATCGCTCCAGATTATTCGGGCTATTTTTCGGATACTTTGGCTGCCGGGTATTATGCGATAACTGTGGGGATTTCGCCGGAACAATTGCACAGCGGGCTGTTAACTATTGGCGATAAAGTCACACTCATGAGTGTCCTTGGTGACACCGATAAGATGACGGAAGTGTTGTTACCAAAAATTGAGGTCATTGCGTTAGATAACATCAGTGAGCCGCACTTAATGATGAGCGAAGCCGGGCAGTACATGCCAAGCACAGTCACTTTTGCGATGACTCAAGCACAGGCATTGCAGTTTGAACAGATGCGCGCCGGGAGTTTTGAAGTTTGGTTAGAGCATCCACAATTTGAGTATCAGCAACTAAGTAAAAAGATTGTTCCACAAGTTTTTTCATTTTCATCAAACGGCCAAGGAAGGCAGCATGAGTTTTCGTTTTAGTGTGTTTGGATTGCTCCTCTTACTAGCGTTGCCTAGCTTTGCTAACACCAGCAAAATTGAGCTACAACCTGGTGCTATGGAAGTGCTCAAGTTGGCACAAGCCACGGATGTCATCATTGGTAATGAAGCTGTTGCCAAAGTCCGCTTAATTGGTACTACACAACTGGTGATTAATGCACAAGCTGAGGGGAGCACGGAGATTATTGTGGTCGCGGCAAACGGCAGTCATCAGCGCTATCAAATTGAAGTGAAAGCAGCACCATCACCTCGCATTGTTACGGATATCGCCTGGTTGTTGCAGCGCTTTCCTCAATTGCAATTTACTGAGCAAGCAGGGGTAGGGTTTCTGACTGGCCAACTTGATAGCGATGCTGAGGCGACCGTGACTGAATTCGCTAAACAGTATCCCAATTTAGTTAATCGGGTGAGTTACCTTCCTGAAGCCTCACTACCTATGGTCGAACTCCATGTGCGTATAGCCGAAGTAAAACGCCAGTATGCTCGTCATTTAGGAGTGCGTTGGCCGCAGCAATTAGCTGGACCCACGCTATCAAGTACGGCGGCAAGAATTGTCTCTATGCCGGTTGAAATGGCTTCAAGTATCGACCTGCTGGAACGTGATGGACACGCCAAAATTCTAGCCGAGCCCAAGTTAGTCGCCCGTAGCGGTGGTGAAGCAGAAGTACTTGTAGGTGGTGAGTTTCCGATACCGCAGGTCCTTGCCGATGGGCAGCAAGATGTGCAATTTCGTGAATATGGTGTGAGCCTGAAAATGGCACCTCTGGTGATGCCAAACGGCGACATTGAGACTGCCGTTCATGCTGAAATTAGCACCATCGACTCTGCCACTATGGTTAATGGTGTGCCCGGTATTCTAACCCGCAAAGTTACCTCGCAAGTGGTTGGTGAACCGGGGGCGCCGATCGTGCTATCGGGCTTAATTAATCACGAACAATCGCAGCAAGCTGATCAGTTTCCATGGTTGCATGAGGTTCCGATTCTTGGTGGGCTATTTTCGTCACAGCAGTTTCGTAACGCCGAAACCGAACTGGTGGTGATAGTTACTGCTCACATGCGTGGTGATTTACAACAACAAGAGCGGCGGATAGAGCAGTCAGCACAGTGGATTCGAGATTTTCAACAACAAGCAGGATGCATAGGACTTCATGATGGATACTATTAATGAAAAAGGCTTAGCGGATTACTTAAAAACTGCCTTGCAACGCAGTTCTATTGAGATAGAGCGGATGCCCTTTGAGCAGCTCAAAGAGCATGCACTGCATGTTTTGGAAGATCATTTAAGTATTTATTCGCGGCAGCAGCAACAACAATGGCGCTCTGCCTTACCAAGTATAGTCGATAGCTGTGTTGGCTTTGGCCCTATTTCTAAGTTGTTGGCGGATAGTAGTATTTCAGAAGTAATGGTTAATGATTATCAGACTATTTTTGTTGAACGTGGAGGGGTGCTAGAAGAGGTGGAGCACAAATTTAATTCGGAGGAAGAATTATTACGCGTAATTGATCGTATTGTGCTCCCATTGGGGCGCCGCATTGATAGTGCTCAGCCGATGGTTGATGCACGTTTACCTGATGGCTCTCGAGTCAATGCGGTGTTAGGGCCGTTAGCCATCCATGGAAGTTGTTTAACCATCCGTAAGTTTTTGGCCAAGCAATTGAGTTTAGCTGAGCTGGCGCAGTCAGGATCTATCTCAGAGGCGGCAAAGGACTACCTCAAGGCAGCGGTAATAGCGCGCAAAAATATGCTTATTTCTGGTGGTACAGGTACTGGTAAAACGACCTTACTTAACTCCTTATCTATGAATATTGATGCAGGCCAACGCATTGTAACCATTGAAGATGCGGCAGAGCTTAAGCTAGCTCATCGAAATTTAATTGCGTTAGAGGCGCGTCCCGCAAATGCGGAGGGTAAAGGCCAGATAAGTATTCGTGATCTGTTAGTGAACGCGCTTCGCATGCGTCCAGATAGAATCATTATTGGTGAGTGTCGTGGAGCCGAAGCGATAGATATGCTGCAAGCGATGAACACGGGACACGAGGGATCGCTTACTACTTTGCACGCTAACAACCCGCGGGAGGCGTTGCAACGCCTTGAAGTGATGGTGCTGATGGCTGGCTTTGATATGCCTATGCAAGCGGTACGTCAACAAGTGGCATCGGCCATTGACGTGATTGTACAGATTGTACGTTCGAGCACCGGGCAACGGTTTGTTAGTGCTATTTGTGAAATTTCAGGGATGGATACTAACACTATTCAGCTAACCAAGGTCTTTGAGCGTAGCCAAGATCAGTTGCAAGCCACTGGGATTCCGTCTGAATGGTATAGCCCATGTCAGACCCTCTAGTACTTGTTAGTGTCTTAGGACTCACGCTCTTTTGCCTGGTTGTCACCTTAGCTATGGTGGTCCCTCATTATGTGAACAAATGGGGGGCACAGATAAATCAGACCACTGAGCAATCGCTGGCGGACTTTCTGATCTTTATGCCTGTTGCTCAGCTTTGGATGCGTATTCTTATGGCAAGTGTAGTGCTGTTTATGGTGGTCGCCTTAGCTGTTTCAGTGCAAGCGGCATTGATAAGTGTGGTGGTGCTTATTCTAGGGTTGCCTGCGTTGAAGAATTATTTGCTGACCAAACGCCGCAAAATTATTGATAAGCAATTACCTGATTTTATTTTACTCATTGCCAATGGCAGTGCGGCTGGTCTGAGCTTTATGGCAGCAATTGAGGCTAGTGTACTGCAGTTGCCGATCCCCCTGCGCTACGAGGTGCAATTATTGGTCCGCCGTAGTCGCACGGGTGACAGTTTGGCTGATGCATTAAATGATTTTTATCGACGTGTACCGACTGATTCTATGATGCAGTGGGTAACCACAGTACAGCTAGGATTAAAACACGGCGCCCAGCAAGTTGCGGTGATGCAGCGTTTGGCGACATCGCTACAACAACAGGCGTATGCACGTGAGCGGTTGCTGAGCCTATCAGCACAAGCGCGGTTGCAAGGTAAGGTGATGTTGTTCTTACCTATTGGATTGTTCTTTATTTTACGCAAAGTTGAGCCAGGTAATACGGCCTTGCTAACTGAAACTGGTACCGGCCAGGCCATGCTCATTGGCTGCGCTATTTTGATGTTCATCGGCAATATGATCGTCAAAAAGATCATGGGGAATCGACGTGTCGTTCGAGCTTGAACTATGGTTAGGATTAATTCTGTTAGGCGCTATTGCTGGGGCCTTAGTGGTAGGTTTAGCCTATCTGGCGCTGAGCAGTCCGCTGCTATTGCGTTGGACTCATTTACTCTTGCTGAGGTTACCGCAGTGGGCAGTTAAGTACATAGGTAAACAGGTACGATTAAGCGTACAAAGTGTCACTGCCGAGCAATGGTTGCTACTTAGATTACTCGCTGTCGTTGGGGTTTGTGTTGGCTGTACCCTACCTATTCCCACCTATGTCAAAGTAGGATTAGTATTGTTGTGTGTGTTCGCGCAGATCTATCAGTTACAACAACGCCGAGAGTATCTCCAGCAAGTCATTGAGCACTGGCCGAGTGCACTAGAAATCACCTCCATGTTGCTTCACTCGGGGCTATCTTTAAGTGCTTCGCTACATGCCTTACATGATATTCCAGGTAGCTCAGCCAGTCTCAAAGAGTTAGCAAGGATTAATCGTCAGCAGCAAGCGGGGATGGGATTAACGGATGCTTTAGATGAATTCTATGAGCGGGTGCCACACCGTTTGGTAGAATTATTTGCCAATGCTATTAAGCAGGCCAAAATTACTGGTTCTTCGTTAGCCGATACCCTGCAGAAACAAGCACAACAATGTCGTGAGCAAGAGTTATTAGCTGCCGAAAAGCGAGCCCAAGAGGTGAGTGTTAAGTTGTTGTTCCCACTTCTGACCTGCTTCTTTCCAGTTACTTTTTTGCTCATCTTAGGCCCCGTTTTTATTGGTTTTTCATTGGAGTGAAAACACATGCAACAAGGACGTTTCTATATACAACAGCGCTGCCTCTGGCGCGATGTGCGAGTTATGAAATATTTTCCCCAGCGGTTAGTGGGGATGCTCTATCTACGCGCCACCAGCCACCAGCGAGCATTTTGGTTTCCGCGCTGCAGATCTATCCATACCTGGGGCATGCGCTTCGCCATTGACATTATTGGACTAGACAGTCAGCTGCGCATCGTAGCGGTTCATCGAAATGTGCAGCCCGCGCGAGTGCTGCGTATCGCTGGGGCCGATTCGATTATTGAGTGTGGAGCCGGCAGTCCTTGGCCATTTGAGCACTGGTTGGGGCAATCACTTACGTTTGAACAGAAGGAACTCTGCTATGAATAGAATTTCAATGCTGGTGCTGGCGCTGTTACTTATGGGGTGCCAAACCACACAAAGCCGAGAATTGGAATTGCAATTAGAGCCGGCTCTTTATGCCGCACAAACAGCCTATCGTCAGGGCGACCTGCATTTTGCCGAGGGGCTGTGGCGTCAAGTCCTTGAGGCCTATCCGGAACAAGGTCAAGTATGGTGCGATATTGGTCATGTTAACTACCGCGTGCATCGTTATGATGCTGCTTATGAGGCGTATCAATTTTGTTTAGCAAACAATCCCCAGCAGCCAGATATTTGGAAGAACTTAGCTGCCATCAGATTACGTCAAGCAACCGAGCTGCTGCTAGCAGGACATGCGTATTTGGGCATGCCGGCCTCTTTTGGTGCTCGCAATAACCAAGCTCAACGCTATGAATACGAGATGTTAATGCAACAGCTTTTAGCCTTGCACCGAGTAGAGTCCCCCATAGCTGAGCAGCACTATGAAAAACCATCATATTAAGGGTCTGATGTTACCTGTTATCGCCGTTCTTATGGTGCTAGCAGGTAGCGCTTATGTGTTAAAGCAACCACCGCCGCAATCGTCACTAACACAAGTGCGCTACTGGCATGGGCAGTGGTGGCATTGGCAAGAAGCGGTTTGGGCCTATTATAACGAGCACGTGTTTTGGCCTGAAGCTCTGGATGATGTTGCGTTACATTATGGTTTGCCGATGCCAGCGCAAATGATTCAGGGCTTTCGTCAAGGTGACAGCTTTGTCGTGCGCCTGGTGGGGCTAAGTGCATCTCAGTTAGATGCATTATCGGCAGGATTAGGCGATACAGCAGAATTTATTCATGAGGATGCGATTCAGGTGACACTTATTCCACCGCAACAAGTCAGTTTCGCTGGGCAGAAGCTTTTGCGCCATGGTGAGTATTTGCAGACCATTGATGTGGATATTGATATGCAGGGACATCACCTGCGCAATGTGAGTGAGATCAGGTCGCAGCAACTTGACGTGCTAACCAAGGTGAGTGGTCAGTCACTTACAACCGATACTCTTAGGGGAACTCAACTGGAAGTATTAGGGCAGCTTCATCTTGATTTTTTATACTTGGAGGATGGACGCGATTTTGCCACCGCTTATGCAACCATCAACGCTCAGTACGAGCGGCTCGCAGCTTGTTTGCAAAGTGCGAGCGGCTGTATTGATTAATCTCGGTCTGAATACTGTTCTGGGCGATCACGGTAGTCACGCGTACGACTCACTCGTTTCAGCTCTAAGTGCAAGCCAGCTTTTGCGAGTAGGTGAGCACTGATAGGTGCCGTTAAAAATAAAAATATGGCAATTAAAAGCTCATGTAGTGATAGCCCTTGTTGGCTGGCGCTGAAATAGACGATTGAACCCAAAATCACACCACCGACGCCCAGTGTGGTGTTTTTTGTTGGAGCATGTAATCGTGCCATAAAATCGGGCAAGCGAACTAATCCAACAGAACCAATGAGGCCAAAGATAGCGCCGATAAGAATTAAAGCTGAAGCTAGCCATTCAGCCCATGCTGGAAGCGTTTCCATTGTCTACCTCGTTATTCAATAATGTCGCCACGCAGCAGGAACTTCGCTGCCGCTACCGTACCAATAAAGCCCAACATGGCAATCAGCAGGGCTGCTTCAAAATAAGCCGTGGTGTGATGCCAAATCCCTAACAAAATCAAAAGCGCTAGAGAATTAATGTAGATGGTATCTAAGGCTAGAATGCGGTCGGCTAGATCTGGGCCGTGAAATAATCTCCATACGTTTAGCAATAATGCTAAACAAAAGAGCGCAAAAGCTATTTGAACAGCAATAGTTAGCATTTGAAAATCTCCTTGAGGCGCATTTCGTAGCGAGTTTTTATTTGCTGAATCATAGCTTCGTGATCAGCTACGTTGAGCGCATGAATGAGCAAGGCCCGTCCATCACGACGAATCTCGGCGGTGATGGTGCCAGGGGTCAAGCTAATGGTACTGGCGAGAACGGTAATAGGGACCTCGCCAGTTATCTCAAGTGGGTATTCAAAAAGCGCCGGCTGTATCCGTCGGCGTGGCAGCAAGATGATTGCGGCGATATTAAAATTAGAAAGAATAATGTCCACTAACAGCACTAGAAAATACTCAACGGCTTTCAGCGGCCGATGAATTTTAGTGGCAAAGTCTCGCCCTCGGTGGGTATAAAGCGGAATCAAGAGCGCAAGTACCGCACCTAAAACCACTAATCCTGGTGAGATGGAGTTCTGTAATAGTAACCAAAAGACCAATAGAAATAGGGATAGTCTAGGGGCCGGAAAGATTTTATTTAACATCGCTAACTCCCGTTCCTAGTACTGCATTTTTATATGCACTGGGATGAACTAAATCGTTCGCTATAGCTTGGGTATAACTGCTAACCGGGTTGGCAAAAATCGTTAACCCAACAATAGTGGCTAGCAACAGCGTTATTGCAGTTAATTGCCCGGTCGGGTGGCGAACCTCACCAGGTTTGCCATCCAAAGTATGCCAAAACATTCTGCTACCCGCGCGTGAAAGTGCAATCATCATCAAGAAGGTACTGCCAAGTACTAACGGCCACAATAGCGCAACTTGGGCACCTGTGCGTGCGGCTTCAAGAATAAATAGCTTACCAATAAAACCTGAGAATGGCGGCATTCCTATAACGGCTATAGCCGCAATAAAGAACATCATCCCGAGCGCACCGTGCTGCGCCATCTTGCGCCCTTTCACAATACGGGAAGCGGTTTTTCCGCGCTGCTCCGCCACCACATCCGTGAGTAAAAAGAGTGCGCCAGTGATGAGGGTCGAATGCAGCATATAGAACATGACTGCGCTAATGGCTCGTTCACTGTTCATGCTGAATGTGGTGAGCATGGTACCGATAGAGATTACTACCAGATAAGCAATCACGGCACGAAGGTCGCGACTACCTAAAACTCCAATGGCACCTATGCCCAGCGTGGCTAAACCTAGCCACCAGAGCCAATCATAGCCGAGTAGGCTAGCAGCACCCGCATCGACGCCAAAGATTAGGGTAAAGACTCGGATAATTGAGTACACGCCCACTTTGGTCATAATCGCAAACAGAGCTGCAACTGCACCCGTTGTGGTGGCATAGGCTTGGGGTAGCCAAAAATAGAGCGGTAACAGAGCCGCTTTCAAGCCAAACACAACCAGTAATAACATGCCTCCAGCTCGGGCAATAGTGGCGTCATCACCAGTCAGAAGCGCAACTTTATTGGCCATATCAGCCATGTTTAGGGTACCGGTAATACCATACAGAACCCCAAGGCTAATCAGGAAAACTGCTGACCCGGCTAAATTCAACAACACATAATGTAAGGTTGCACGAAGCTTCAACTTGCCGCCACCATGCATTAATAAGGCATAACTAGAGATCAGCAGAACTTCAAAAAATACGAACAAATTAAATAAGTCGCCCGTCAAGAATGCCCCAATGATTCCTAGTAATTGAAATTGAAACAACGCTTGAAAGTGCGAGCCTAGGTTATCTTCGCCATAGCAGGAGTAGATCAATACCGGTAACGCCAATAAATTCGTCAGCAAGATCATTAATGCTGATAATTTGTCAGCCACTAAGACAATGCCAAACGGTGCCTGCCAATTGCCTAGAGCATAGACCAGCGGCCCTTGGTTAACTGCAATTAGCAGTTGAATTGACAGTAATACGGCTAGCACCGAGGCTAGAATACCGATGGCGCGCCGATAACGCTGAGGTTGGGCTCCCCATGGCAATAATTGCAGTAACGCCGCCAGCATGGGCAGTATGATTGGCAAAATAACTAAATGAGCAGAAACAAGCATTAGCGATTGCCCTCCCCATCGTTGGGGCTAGTATCATTTACTTCATCAGAACCCCATTCACCACGAACCCTTACCGCCAAAATAATGGAGTAGGCGGTCATTGCAAAACCTATCACTATGGCGGTTAACACCAAAGCTTGTGGAAGCGGGTCTGTGTATTGATCCGCTGCACCGATAATAGGAATTTGGTTTATCACTAAGCGTCCAGTCGAAAATAGAAATAAGTTAACCGCATAGGACAGCATGGTGATACCTATTACGATCGGAAAAGAGCGGCCACGTAAGATTAAATAGACGCTGCAAGCCGTGAGCATGCCTACGGTAATTGCATACAGTGCTTCCATTTAGTTACCCTCCTGACGTGGTCTGTGTCTGGTTGTCATTTGTCCGAAATTAGCAAGAATCATCAAGGTCGCACCGATAACCGTTAGGTAGACGCCGAGATCGAAAAGAATGGCCGTGGCGATTTCAAACTTGCCGACAACCGGCCAATCTAAGTAGGTAAACCACGAGGTGAGGAAGTTAGCACCGAAGAACCAACTGCCAATGCCGGTGAATAGGGCAATCATCACCCCAACCGAGGCTAAGGTTTGGTAATTATAATCAAATCGATGTTTTACCCAGTCCACACCATTCGCCATGTACTGCAAAATCATCGCTGCAGAAGTAATCAAACCCGCGATAAAGCCACCACCAGGTAAGTTATGACCGCGCAGGAAAATATAAGCAGATACCATCAGAGCTAAGGGTAATAAGGCTTGTGCGACTGTCTGCACTAATAAGGGATGTTTGACCCGATGCCATGGACGCCCATCAATGTCACTCGATGGCATAAAGGGCCGCAGGTTATTGAGTAGCTTGTGAATGCCAGCAGCTGCTATGGCTAACACGGTAATTTCACCGAGGGTATCAAAACCCCGGAAGTCGACCAGAATGACATTCACCACGTTAGTACCGCCGCCACCGGGTTTGGCATTAACTAGGAAAAAGTCTGAAATGGACGAGAGAGGTCGTGTCAGTAGCGCGTAATTAAGCGTACCGACAATCCCACCAATAAAGCCAGCTAATAAAACATCCCGCGCTACACGACGCCCGCTAGATGCTTTAGGCGTTTTTTGAGGCATGAAGAAGAGGGCTAAAATCATCAAAATGATACTAACCACTTCTACTACCAGTTGGGTCATAGCTAAATCAGGAGCTGAAAAGTGAATAAATACCAAGGACACCATCAAGCCTACCACCGATAACATCATCAGCGAGGTCAAGCGCATATGATGAAAGGCTGCGGTACCAATCGCTGTAAGGATGATAATGATTGCCCCCACTAAGCTTACGGAGTCAATCGGTAATTGTGCTCGGGTACCAGTTAATGCATCTATCTGAGCTAATTCTGGGATAACGAAAAGAATACAGAGTAATAGCAGTGCGGCCATGTACCTTTGCAGCGACCCAGTTTCAATTCGTTGTATCAGGCGATCCGAAAACGCAGTAACGCTACTGACGATATAGGCAAAGGTTTCTTTGGCATCGCGATGATCAAATTGTCGGTTAAAACTAAAGAGTTCAGCCCGTTGAATGTAGATTGCGGCTCCACCTACCAGTGCTAGCACACTCATGAGTAACGGTATGTTAAAACCGTGCCACAGAGCTATTTTTATGGTGAGTGGGCTCGGTGCGAGTAAATCTACTGCGGGCTGTAAAAAGTTGGGAACAAATAACATGGGTAGCAACCCAACCAACACACACAAGGCTGCTAAAATAATAACCGGTACGCGCATCATTAACGGCGGCTCGTGTGGAGTAACGGTGAGTTTTACTGGCTCACCATCAAAAAAGACGTCATGTACAAACCGAATCGAATAGGCGACTGATAACATCGCACCCAGGGTAACTAACACGGGTACAAACCAGGACAATGCGCCAAACAATTGCTGCTCATAGCTCTCCATAAACATGAGTTCTTTCGATAAAAACCCGTTAAACAGCGGTACCCCAGCCATTGCCGCCGAAGTGATTATCGCCAATACCATGGTCACCGGCATAAACTTTCTTAAGCCGCTTAGTTTACGCATGTCACGAGTGCCAGTTTCATGGTCAATGATGCCAGCAATCATAAACAGGCCGGCTTTAAAGGTGGCATGATTTAAAATATGGAATAAAGCAGCAAAAATCGCTCCGCTGGTGCCTAGTCCCAATAGCATCGTAATTAAACCGAGATGGCTGATCGTAGAAAAAGCTAGTAGCCCTTTTAAGTCCGACTTGAAGAGGGCGAAGTAGGCTCCGAACAACATAGTAGCAAGACCTGTTAAGGTGACTATGGTGAACCATTCGTGAGTACCACCAAGCACGGGGAACAAACGGGCTAGTAAAAAGATACCTGCTTTGACCATAGTTGCTGAGTGTAAGTAGGCACTCACGGGTGTTGGCGCTGCCATTGCATGCGGCAACCAAAACTGGAACGGAAACTGTGCTGATTTAGTAAAGGCCCCCAGCAAAACCAAAAGCAGCGCCGGAAGATACAAGCTATGAGCACGAATTTGATCAGCAGCGGCAATCACTTGATCGAGTTCGTAACTACCGGCAATATTGCCGATTAGTAAAATCCCGGCGAGTAACGCGAGGCCACCGCCGCCAGTAATAGCTAAGGCCATGCGTGCACCACGTCGGGCAGTGCTTTGATGCGACCAAAAGCCAATCAATAAAAACGATGAAATGCTAGTTAGTTCCCAAAATAACCAAAGTAGGATCAGGTTATTGGCTGTCACAATGCCAAGCATCGAGCCCATAAATAGCATCAGGCTGGCAAAGAATTTGGCGCTGTCATCTTTAGCGCTGAGGTAGTAATGGGCATAAATGATGATTAATAGCCCGATACCAAGGATTAGTGTCGCAAACAGTAACGAGAGGCCATCTAAACGTAAGGAAAAGTCTAAACCAATGTTTGGTAACCAGTTTAGAAAGAATGAGGGTACAGCTCCGTTCAAGGTCTGCATGGCTAATGTAGCTAGCAATACTAATGCCACAAGGGTGACTGAAGCGCTGGCTACGCTTATGCTAGCGCGCCCACGCTGGCGCAAGATTAGGGGAATCGATGCCCCAATAAACGGCAGTAAAACAATAGCTGCTAAAGTCATAAGTACCTTATCCAAGTGACTGAATTTTATCTGTCGTATTGCGTTATTGAGATTGAATTTACCACTAGAGTAGTAGGCTTGCCAACAGCTAAACTATCGGCGATGCCGCACTTTCGGCTGTTTAATGAGTGCTTTGAACTCATAAATAAGCAGAGCTATTTTGATGAAAAAATATTCAGGATGGGTTAAGCTACTCACCATTGCGAGAAAAACAAAAGCCAAGTTGATGGTTTTGCTCGCACTGGTTACGAACTGTTTGATAGCGCTTCGATCTCCTAGATGACCTGAAATCTTATCCCCATTAATTATTTCTCATATCGCACTACCATATACGAATTTTATCTGTTACAATTCGCCGCCCTTTTTATGGGGGAAAGTCTTTATTTCTCGAATTGAGAAGTAAGGTACATTAGGGTAAAAACAGTGGCTCGAGAGAGTCTGTTTTATTAATCAAGCGGAGCACTGCAATGATCCAAATGCAAACTACACTGGAAGTGGCCGATAACTCGGGCGCCCGCAGCGTACAATGTATTAAGGTTCTGGGTGGCTCGCACCGCCGGTATGCAAACATTGGCGATATCATCAAAGTTTCTGTTAAAGAAGCGATTCCTCGCGGTAAAGTGAAGAAAGGTGATGTTGTGAATGCGGTGGTCGTTCGCACCAAGAAAGGCGTCCGTCGTCAAGACGGGTCAGTCATCCGTTTTGACCGCAACGCGGCTGTTTTGTTAAACAACAACAAACAACCGATTGGCACTCGTATCTTTGGACCAGTGACTCGTGAATTACGCTCTGAGCAATTCATGAAGATTATCTCTCTGGCACCAGAAGTACTGTAAGGAGTCAGTTATGGCGGCAAAAATTAAACGTGATGACGAAGTAGTAGTCCTGGCAGGTAAAGACAAAGGTAAGCGCGGTAAAGTGCTGAAAGTCGATACCGGTTCAAATCGTGTATTCGTTGAAGGCGTTAATATCGTTAAGAAACACCAGAAGCCAAATCCGGCTCTTGGCGTTGCTGGCGGCATTATTGAGCAGGAAGCCCCTGTTCACGTTTCTAACGTAGCGGTATATAACCCAGAGACTGGTAAAGCAGATCGTGTTGGTTTTAAAGTTGAAGACGGCAAAAAAGTTCGTTTCTTCAAGTCTAACAACGCAATCATTTAATTTTAAATTTGGAGTTTTACGATGGCGAAACTGCATGATTTTTACAAAGAATCAGTAGTTCCTGAACTGGTTAAACAGTTCGGCTACAACAGCGTCATGCAAGTCCCTCGGATTGAAAAAATCACACTCAATATGGGTGTGGGTGAAGCTCTGGCAGACAAAAAGATTCTCGACAACGCAGTAAGCGACCTAGAAGCTATTTCTGGTCAACGTCCTGTACGTACTGTTGCTCGTAAATCTGTCGCTGGCTTCAAAATCCGTGAAGGCTACCCGATTGGCTGTAAAGTGACTCTGCGTGGCGAGCGCATGTGGGATTTCTTAGAGCGTTTAATCTCTATTGCAATTCCTCGTGTTCGTGATTTCCGTGGTTTGAACCCGAAATCTTTCGATGGTCGTGGAAATTACAGTATGGGCGTACGTGAACAAATCATTTTCCCTGAAATCGACTTTGATAAAGTTGATAAGGTTCGTGGTTTGGATATCACTATCACCACTACTGCAGGCACTGATGACGAAGCTCGCGCTTTGCTCGCTGCCTTTAACTTCCCGTTCAAGAAGTAAGGTGTAGAGTTATGGCAAAAGAGTCAATGAAAATGCGTGAGCTGAAGCGTCAAAAGCTAGCAGCCAAATACGCAGAAAAACGCATCGCACTTAAACATGTGATCAGCGATCCGGCGACGTCGGACGAAGAGCGTTGGGAAGCCGTGCTTAAATTGCAAAGCCTTCCTCGTGATTCGAGCCCAACCCGTCAGCGTAACCGCTGTCGCGTAACGGGCCGCCCACACGGTTTCCTACGTAAATTCGGCATGAGCCGTATTAAAGTACGTGAGAAAGCGATGCGCGGTGAAATTCCTGGCTTGAAAAAAGCTAGCTGGTAAGCCACGAGTCACGGGAGAAAGCAAATATGAGCATGCAAGATCCAATTGCGGATATGTTCACTCGCATCCGCAACGCTCAGGGTGCTAACAAAGTCGCCGTGCGCATGCCTGCTTCTAAACAGAAAGTGGCTATTGCCCAAGTTCTGAAAGAAGAAGGTTATATCGCGGATTTCAATGTATCTGGTGAAGTTAAGACTGAACTAGAAATTACTTTGAAATACTTTGAAGGTAAGCCTGTTATCGAATCAATCGAGCGCGTAAGTCGCCCTGGTTTGCGTATCTATAAGAAACGCAACGAACTACCTAAAGTAATGGGTGGTTTAGGTGTCGCAGTAGTCTCTACTTCTAAAGGCCTGATGACCGACCGTGCCGCTCGCAAAGCGGGTCTTGGCGGTGAAGTTATCGGTTACGTAGCTTAACGAGGAGTTAGGAAATGTCACGAGTTGCTAAAGCACCTATTGCCATTCCTGCTGGCGTTGAAGTTACGCTAAATGGCCAGGAAGTGACAATTAAAGGTGCCAAAGGCTCATTGAGCCGTGTGGTAAACGACGCAGTTGAAGTTGTTGTTGAAGACAACACTTTACGTACTATTGCTCGTGAAGGCGTAGCTAACGCTACTGCACAAGCGGGTACAGCACGCGCGTTACTGCAAAACATGGTGGTTGGTGTTGCGCAAGGTTTTGAGCGTAAGTTACAGTTGGTAGGTGTTGGTTACCGTGCAAATACTGCCGGTAGCAAACTTAACTTATCTCTGGGCTTCTCTCATCCTGTAGAGTTCGAGATTCCACAAGGAATCACCATCGAAGTCCCAGCACAAACTGAGATAGTCGTTAAAGGTGTAGACAAGCAGTTAGTTGGTCAAGTAGCAGCTAACATTCGCGCATACCGTAAGCCTGAGCCATACAAAGGTAAAGGTGTTCGTTATGCCGATGAGCAAGTGCGCCGTAAAGAAGCCAAGAAAAAGTAAGGTAAAACGATGGACAAGAAAACAGCTCGCTTACGTCGCGCAACGCGCCCTCGTAAGAAAATGCAAGAGTTGGGTGCAAACCGCCTGGTCGTTCACCGTACACCACGGCACATTTACGCTCAGCTAATCGCATCGAACGGTTCTGAAGTACTGGCAGCAGCCTCTACTGTTGAAAAAGCTTTACGTGACGAGTTGAAAGCAACTGGTAACGTAGATGCAGCTAAAGCAGTGGGTAAGCTGATCGCTGAACGGGCGATTGAAAAAGGCGTTAAGAACGTCGCTTTTGATCGCAGTGGTTTCCGTTATCACGGTCGTGTAGCAGCATTAGCTGACGCCGCTCGTGAAGCTGGACTTCAGTTCTAGGAGACGAACATGGCAAATGCAAATGTAGAAGCTCAACAAAGTGACCTGCAAGAAAAGCTGATCACAGTAAACCGTGTAGCTAAAGTTGTTAAAGGTGGTCGTATCTTTAGCTTTACTGCACTGACTGTGGTTGGTGATGGTCAAGGTAAAGTGGGTTTCGGTTATGGTAAAGCACGTGAAGTTCCAGCTGCTATTCAAAAAGCAATGGAAAAAGCGCGCCGCAACATGGTAACCGTGCAGTTGAAAGGTGATACCTTACAACACCCAGTTAAAGGCCGTCATTCAGGTTCACAAGTATTTATGCAACCAGCTTCTGAAGGTACAGGTATCATTGCCGGTGGTGCAATGCGTGCGGTACTAGAAGTAGCCGGTGTACACAACGTGCTTTCAAAAGCATACGGTTCAACCAACCCAATCAACGTTGTTCGTGCCACTATCAAGGCATTGCACAACATGAAATCGCCGGAGCAAGTTGCGGCGAAGCGTGGATTGCGCGTTGACGACATTTTGGGGTAGTGAACAATGGCGAATAAGACAATTAAAGTAACGCAGACGCGTAGCTCTATCGGTCGTTTACCGAAGCATAAAGCTACTCTACGTGGTCTTGGTCTACGCCGTATTGGTCACACTGTAGAGCTGGAAGATACTCCAGCTGTACGTGGCATGGTGAACCAAGTTTATTACATGGTAAAGGTGGAGGACTAAGACATGTTTCTGAATACTATCTCCCCTGCACCTGGTGCGAAAACTAGCAAGAAGCGTCTCGGCCGTGGTATCGGCTCAGGCCTTGGTAAAACTGGTGGACGTGGTCATAAAGGTCAAACTTCTCGTTCTGGTGGCTCTATCAAGCCAGGTTTCGAGGGTGGCCAAATGCCAATCCAACGTCGTTTGCCAAAGTTTGGTTTTACTTCACGTAAGTCATTCGTGACTGCAGAAGTTAACCTGGCAGAGATCGCTAAAGTTGCTGGTGATACCGTAACTGTTGCAGCTTTAAAAGAAGCTGGTTTAATTCGTAAAGACATTCTTAACGTTAAAGTTATTAAGTCTGGCGAAATTAACCGTGCAGTTACTGTACAAGGCATCAAGGTCACCAAAGGCGCCCGCGAAGCTATTGAAGCTGCTGGCGGCAAAATCGAAGGATAGGGCACATGGCTAAACCAGGATTGGAATCTAACAGAGCTCAAGGTGGCACGTCGGAACTTAAACGTCGACTGCTGTTTGTTATCGGCGCGTTAATCGTGTTCCGTGCGGGCTCCTTCGTGCCGATTCCTGGTATAGATGCCGCTGTGTTGGCGCAATTATTCGATCAGCAACGAGACACCATCGTAGCCATGTTTAACATGTTCTCTGGTGGTGCTCTCGAGCGTGCTTCGATTTTTGCACTTGGTATTATGCCGTACATCTCGGCTTCGATTATCATGCAGTTAGCGTCGGTTATTCATCCGCGTTTAGCTGAATTGAAAAAAGAAGGTGAGGCTGGACGGCGTAAGATCAGCCAATATACCCGTTGGGGAACGTTAATTCTCGCAACGGTCCAATCCATTGGTATAGCTACAGGCTTACCAAGCCTGATGCCTGGATTAGTTATTGATCCAAGTTTCGGGTTTTACTTCACTGCTGTAGTAAGTTTAGTCACCGGTACCATGTTCTTAATGTGGTTAGGTGAACAAATTACTGAGCGTGGGATTGGTAACGGTATCTCTATTCTGATCTTCACCGGTATTGTCGCGGGCCTACCGTCAGCCATTGGGCAGACGGCAGAACAAGCGCGTCAAGGTGATTTACCTTTATTACTGTTATTGCTGATTGGCGTTATTGTAGTTGCAGTTACCTATTTTGTTGTTTTCGTAGAGCGCGGACAGCGAAGAATTGTGGTAAACTACGCAAAACGTCAGCAAGGCCGTAAGGTTTTTGCTGCGCAGAGTACACATTTGCCATTGAAAGTTAACATGGCTGGTGTAATTCCGCCGATTTTTGCATCAAGCATTATTTTGTTCCCAGGTACCATCGCAACTTGGTTTGGCCAAGGTGAAGGTGCGGTAGCAAACTTCTTAACAGAGTTGTCCCTGACGTTATCGCCAGGACAGCCTCTTTACGTAATGCTTTATGCTGCGGCAATTATATTCTTCTGTTTCTTCTATACCGCGTTGGTGTTCAACCCTCGCGAGACAGCAGATAACTTGAAGAAGTCTGGTGCGTTCATTCCTGGTATTCGTCCAGGTGAGCAAACCTCACGATACATTGATAAAGTAATGACCCGTTTGACCCTTGCAGGTGCGTTGTACATTACCTTTGTCTGTTTGGTTCCTGAGTTCATGATGATTGCGTGGAACGTTCAATTCTATTTTGGTGGAACGTCTCTATTGATTATCGTCGTGGTTATCATGGATTTTATGGCGCAGGTACAAACTCATTTGATGTCTCATCAATATGATTCTGTCCTGAAGAAAGCTAATCTTAAAGGCTTCGGTCGTTAAGATTGGATAATTACGGAGTGTAGCAATGAAAGTTCGTGCTTCCGTGAAGAAAATCTGCCGTAACTGTAAAGTTATCAAGCGCAACGGTGTTGTGCGAGTAATTTGCAGTGACCCTAAGCATAAGCAGCGGCAAGGTTAATTCGAAGAAGAAGACCGCAGTCAAAAATTATTTTTGGCTGCGGCTTTTAGATGTTTGCAAATTGGCGTCTGGTTGAGTATCCTAACGGGCTTTTCAACTGGTAAGACCCATATAAACTAAAGGAGACGTGTTAGTGGCCCGTATCGCTGGCATTAACGTTCCTGACAATAAGCATGCAGTAATTGCCCTTACTGCGATTTACGGTATCGGCCGTACTCGCTCGAAAGCTATCTTGGCTTCGATCGGTATGGAAGAAAATGCCAAAATCGGCTCTTTGTCAGAAGAAAAATTAGATGAGCTTCGTGACGCAGTAGCAAAATACACTGTTGAAGGCGATCTTCGCCGTGAAGTTTCAATGAATATCAAACGCTTGATGGATCTCGGTTGTTTCCGTGGTCTACGTCATCGTCGTGGCTTGCCTCTACGTGGACAGCGCACTAAAACTAATGCGCGCACCCGTAAAGGTCCGCGTAAACCAATTAAGAAGTAGGGAGTTGAGAAATGGCTAAACAACCAACTCGTACTCGTAAGCGCGTTAAAAAACAAGTCGCTGATGGCATGGCCCACATCCATGCATCTTTCAATAACACCATTGTGACTATCACCGATCGTCAGGGTAATGCCCTGTCATGGGCGACAGCAGGTGGCTCAGGTTTCCGTGGTTCACGTAAATCTACCCCTTTTGCAGCGCAAGTTGCAGCTGAGCGTGCAGGTGAAATGGCAAAGGAATATGGTTTGAAAAACCTTGAAGTGTTCGTTAAGGGCCCAGGTCCTGGCCGCGAATCATCGATTCGTGCGTTGAACGCTGTAGGTTATCGCATCACTAATATTACTGATGTGACTCCTATTCCTCACAACGGTTGTCGTCCGCCTAAGAAACGTCGCGTTTAATAGGCGCCATACGATAGTTGGAGAAAGAACATGGCTAGATATTTGGGTCCAAAACTCAAACTGAGTCGTCGTGAAGGAACAGATTTGTTCCTAAAAAGCGGCGTTCGCGCAATCGATACGAAATGTAAGCTCGAAAGCGCACCGGGTCAGCACGGCGCTCGTCGCGGTCGTTTGTCTGATTACGGTTTACAGTTACGTGAAAAGCAAAAAGTACGTCGTATGTACGGTGTATTAGAAAAGCAATTCCGTAACTATTACAAAGAAGCTGCCCGTATTAAGGGCAACACTGGTGAAAACCTGCTGCAATTGCTTGAGCAACGCCTTGATAACGTGGTGTACCGTATGGGCTTCGCGTCAACTCGTGCTGAAGCGCGCCAGTTGGTAAGCCATAAAGCAGTAGTAGTGAACGGACAGGTAGTCAACATTCCGTCGTTTAAAGTACGTCCGGAAGATGTTGTGTCAGTTCGCGAAAAAGCGAAGAAGCAGGCGCGCATCGCAGCTGCATTGGAACTTGCTGAACAACGTGAGAAGCCAGTGTGGTTGGAAGTAGACAACAGCAAATTGGAAGGTCAGTTCAAACGTCTTCCAGAGCGTTCTGATTTGTCTGCTGAAATTAACGAACAGTTGATCGTAGAGCTTTACTCTAAGTAAAGCTTAAGTATAAAGAGAGGACACAATGCAGGGTTCTGTTACCGAATTCCTAAAACCAAGGCTAGTCGATATTGAACAAATCAGCCCGACTCACGCGAAGGTGACGTTGGAGCCTCTTGAGCGTGGTTTCGGCCACACGCTGGGTAATGCTCTACGCCGCATTTTACTTTCGTCAATGCCAGGTTGTGCAGTGACTGAAGTAGAAATTGCTGGTGTACAACATGAGTACAGTGCTAAAGAGGGCGTTCAGGAAGACATCATCGAGATCTTGTTGAACCTTAAAGGTTTAGCAATCGTCATGGAAAGTAAAGATGAAGCGATTCTGACCTTGAAAAAATCTGGAGCGGGCCCTGTCAAGGCTGGTGATATCACCCATGATGGTGATGTCCAGATCGTTAACCCTGATCACCTGATCTGCACCTTAACTGGTGACACTGAGATCGAAATGTCGATCAAAGTTGAGCGTGGTCGTGGTTACGTTCCAGCTTCGGCACGTCAGTCTGCTGACGATGAAGAGCGTCCAATCGGTCGTCTATTAGTAGATGCATCTTTCAGTCCAGTTGAGCGTATTGCTTACAGTGTTGATTCAGCACGTGTTGAGCAGCGTACCGACTTGGATAAACTGGTTATCGACATGGAAACCAATGGTACATTGGATCCAGAAGAAGCGATTCGTCGTGCAGCAACAATTCTAGCGCAACAGCTAGAAGCATTTGTTGAATTACGCGATGTTAGCGAGCCTGTTGAGAAAGAAGAGAAACCGGAATTCGATCCGATTCTCCTACGTCCAGTAGACGATTTGGAATTAACTGTGCGTTCTGCGAACTGTTTAAAAGCAGAAGCTATTCAGTACATTGGTGACTTAGTGCAGCGCACCGAAGTTGAGTTGTTGAAAACTCCTAACTTGGGTAAAAAATCGCTCACCGAGATCAAAGACGTGCTTGCATCACGTGGTTTGTCTTTAGGCATGCGCCTAGAGAACTGGCCGCCGGCAAGCTTGGTTGATCGCGACTAAGTTCATCTTTTACAGAGAATTACTGAGAAGGGTATAGGTATGCGCCATCGTAAGAGTGGTCGTCAACTCAACCGCAACAGCAGCCATCGCAAAGCGATGTTCAGCAATATGGCAAGCTCTTTGGTTCGTCACGAAGTGATTAAAACCACTTTGCCTAAAGCAAAAGAATTGCGTCGTGTAATTGAACCGCTAATCACATTAGCGAAGCAAGATAGCGTTGCAAATCGCCGTTTGGCTTTTGCTCGCACTCGCGATCAAGAAGTTGTTGGCAAGCTGTTTAACGAATTAGGCCCGCGTTATCAAGAACGCGCTGGTGGTTACACTCGTATTTTGAAGTGTGGCTTCCGCGCTGGCGACAACGCACCAATGGCTTACGTTGAATTAGTTGACCGTCCAGAAGTAGATGCTACTGAAGCTGAAGAAGTTGCAGTAGAAGAATAAGTTCTGTTTATACAGCACTTAAACAAAAAGCCGAGATGTTATGCATCTCGGCTTTTTTGTATTTTATGGTTTGCTTTTTGCTAAGGTTATTTCCGAAAAAACACTAAAGTTACCGGTTAATCGAGATACTCGGTTTCTGCGATCTTGTATCTGGTAGCAATCAGTTCGAGATCTCCTTCCGGAATACCTGCACGGTGTGCAGATCTTAATAAAGCTACTGCCCGTGCTCGTTCCTGGCTCTCGCTGTAATCAGTTACTTCTTCTTGAGCTGAATCACCAGCAATAAGGTCGGCTACGGTTTGGCTTAGATACTGAGTTAATGTAGGTACTGCATCTAATAATGAACGCAGTACTAATTCAAAGCGGGTCAGGTCTTCTACATTGGTACCACGGAGAATAGTATCAGCGGTAGCAGGCTCGACCAAAACAGCAACTTTAACGAGTTCGTGAATCGCGCTAGGGGAGTTATCGCTCGCTAAGTTAACAATAGTGTCCGCATAACTTGGCTCGGCCTCGACTGCAATTTTTACGATATCAGCGGGATCAGCTATTTGTTGTTGCAGCGCAATACTAACGATTTCACTAGTAAAGGCTGGTTCGGCATGAATTGCAGCGCGCATGATGTGCCGGTAATGCATAGGATAACGGTCGAACGCAGCTGCCAAAATAGGAGTTACATGTTGCGGATAATTGCTTAATAATATTCGAACCGAACGTTGGGAGTTAAAATTGCGGCGTTCATAGTAGCGATACATTCTTGAGTAAGTTTCTACCAACCGTTGTTGATCTAGATCTTTACCAGCAACTAATTGCTGTTCGGTTGGTTTGATTTCCTGTGCCACAGTCGGATGAACTGTAGCAGCAAGCATCAAACTCGTTAATGCTATAGATAGGCAACTAACTTTCACGCACACACCCCGTTGTTATTGGTACTTAATGTAAGTACTGAATATTATTGTTTTTATGCTTATGCAAAGACATTAGCACTGTTTATAGACAATAAATAGATAAAATTCGTTCATTGTGATTAAAAAAAAAGCGATCAAACAAAAAAGTGAAAAAAGATCTTGCGCCTTTGAATATGATCCTTATAATTCGCCGCCGTTGTCACCGAGAAGTTAGCGGCAGGGTTAAACCGCCAAATAACGAGTAGGAAATCAACCAAGGTTCAACTCAGTGAAAACTGAAAAAAAGATCGAAAAGGATCTTGACCTGAACCAGGGAAAGCGTAAAATACGCATCCCGCTTCACTGAAGAAGCGAACGCTCTTTAACAATATACCAAGCCAAGCAAACTGTGTGGGCACTTACCGGATTCAGGCAGAGAAGCATCTTCGGATGCAACAAAGGTCATGCTCTCTTTAACAAGAGACGGACCACCTGACTGATTGGAAAAGTGCTTAACAAATTAGATTTTATTAAGTCATTGATTCAATGGGTCGATTAAACACTTTAAATTGAAGAGTTTGATCATGGCTCAGATTGAACGCTGGCGGCAGGCCTAACACATGCAAGTCGAGCGGCAGCGGGGAGTAGCTTGCTACTCTGCCGGCGAGCGGCGGACGGGTGAGTAATGCTTGGGAACTTGCCTTTAGGAGGGGGATAACCACGGGAAACTGTGGCTAATACCGCATAATGTCTACGGACCAAAGCAGGGGATCTTCGGACCTTGCACCTAGAGATAGGCCCAAGTGAGATTAGCTAGTTGGTGGGGTAAAGGCCCACCAAGGCGACGATCTCTAGCTGTTCTGAGAGGATGATCAGCCACACTGGGACTGAGACACGGCCCAGACTCCTACGGGAGGCAGCAGTGGGGAATATTGCACAATGGGGGAAACCCTGATGCAGCCATGCCGCGTGTGTGAAGAAGGCCTTCGGGTTGTAAAGCACTTTCAGTGGTGAGGAAGGCTTGTAGATTAATACTCTACAAGATTGACGTTAGCCACAGAAGAAGCACCGGCTAACTCCGTGCCAGCAGCCGCGGTAATACGGAGGGTGCAAGCGTTAATCGGAATTACTGGGCGTAAAGCGTACGTAGGCGGCTTGTTAAGCAAGATGTGAAATCCCCGGGCTCAACCTGGGAATGGCATTTTGAACTGGCAGGCTCGAGTTCTGAAGAGGGTGGTAGAATTTCCAGTGTAGCGGTGAAATGCGTAGATATTGGAAGGAATACCGGTGGCGAAGGCGGCCACCTGGTCAGAAACTGACGCTGAGGTACGAAAGCGTGGGGAGCAAACAGGATTAGATACCCTGGTAGTCCACGCCGTAAACGATGTCAACTAGTTGTTCGTGTCATAAACGATGTGAGTAACGCAGCTAACGCACTAAGTTGACCGCCTGGGGAGTACGGCCGCAAGGTTAAAACTCAAATGAATTGACGGGGGCCCGCACAAGCGGTGGAGCATGTGGTTTAATTCGATGCAACGCGAAGAACCTTACCATCCCTTGACATCCAGTGAATCATCTAGAGATAGAAGAGTGCCTTCGGGAACACTGAGACAGGTGCTGCATGGCTGTCGTCAGCTCGTGTTGTGAGATGTTGGGTTAAGTCCCGCAACGAGCGCAACCCTTATCCTCAGTTGCCAGCACGTAATGGTGGGAACTCTGTGGAGACTGCCGGTGATAAACCGGAGGAAGGTGGGGACGACGTCAAGTCATCATGGCCCTTACGGGATGGGCTACACACGTGCTACAATGGCGCGTACAATGGGAAGCAAGCTAGCGATAGTAAGCGGATCTCAAAAAGCGCGTCGTAGTCCGGATCGGAGTCTGCAACTCGACTCCGTGAAGTCGGAATCGCTAGTAATCGTGGATCAGAATGCCACGGTGAATACGTTCCCGGGCCTTGTACACACCGCCCGTCACACCATGGGAGTGGGCTGCACCAGAAGTAGATAGCTTAACCTTCGGGAGGGCGTTTACCACGGTGTGGTTCATGACTGGGGTGAAGTCGTAACAAGGTAGCCGTAGGGGAACCTGCGGCTGGATCACCTCCTTATGAAAAAGCCTTGAAGAAGTTAAGTGCTCACACAGATTGCCTGGTTTGGTAGATGTAACGGATAGAAACTGGGTCTGTAGCTCAGCTGGTTAGAGCGCACCCCTGATAAGGGTGAGGTCGGTAGTTCAAGTCTACTCAGACCCACCACTTCTGCGGTTATGCTGCGTTGGAAAGCCACTCACATACTGATGTATGCTTCGTGCCTTCCCGCCTTGCCTAACCTTGAAGTTAGTCTTATCGGTTTGTTGGTTTGGTTGGTTGTTTTCACGAATAACGAACAGCGCCGCGTACGAATAGCGTAGCGCACGAACAACGACACGGGGCCATAGCTCAGCTGGGAGAGCGCCTGCCTTGCACGCAGGAGGTCAGCGGTTCGATCCCGCTTGGCTCCACCATTTCTTAGTTATCGAACAGCGAAGCGTACGAACAGCGCAGCGCACGAATCACGACTAACGAATCACGTTTCTATCCAAAGTTAGCGATAAACATTCTTGCGAGAATCTTTATCAGTAACTTGATGTTACACCGCTCTTTAACAATATGAACAAGCTGATTGTAATAAAGTAATGAAATGCCACTCTACTTGAATCCAAAAATGGTAGAGGCGTATCGAACTTGTGTACAGCAAAGAAACAGCCCATAGAGCTCGAATAAACATTTTCGGGTTGTATGGTTAAGTGACTAAGCGTAGACGGTGGATGCCTAGGCAGTTGGAGGCGATGAAGGACGTACTAACTTGCGATAAGCCATGATGAGGCAGTAAGAGCCGCTTGAGTCATGGATTTCCGAATGGGGAAACCCAGTGTGCATGCACACTATCTTGCACTGAATCCATAGGTGTAAGAAGCGAACCCGGAGAACTGAAACATCTAAGTACCCGGAGGAAAAGAAATCAACCGAGATTTCCCTAGTAGCGGCGAGCGAACGGGAATTAGCCCTTAAGCAATCATGGTTCTAGTGGAATAAGTTGGAAAGCTCAACGATACAGGGTGATAGTCCCGTACACGAAGGAAGCATGAAGGTGAAAACGAGTAGGTCGGGACACGTGTTATCTTGACTGAATATGGGGGGACCATCCTCCAAGGCTAAATACTCCCAACTGACCGATAGTGAACCAGTACCGTGAGGGAAAGGCGAAAAGAACCCCGGCGAGGGGAGTGAAATAGAACCTGAAACCGTCTACGTACAAGCAGTAGGAGCACCTTCGTGGTGTGACTGCGTACCTTTTGTATAATGGGTCAGCGACTTATATTTTGTAGCAAGGTTAACCGAATAGGGGAGCCGTAGGGAAACCGAGTCTTAACTGGGCGTCTAGTTGCAAGGTATAGACCCGAAACCGGGCGATCTAGCCATGGGCAGGTTGAAGATTGAGTAACATCAATTGGAGGACCGAACTCACTAATGTTGAAAAATTAGGAGATGACCTGTGGCTCGGAGTGAAAGGCTAATCAAGCCCGGAGATAGCTGGTTCTCCCCGAAAGCTATTTAGGTAGCGCCTCGGACGAATACCACTGGGGGTAGAGCACTGTTTGGGCTAGGGGGTCATCCCGACTTACCAACCCCATGCAAACTCCGAATACCAGTGAGTACTATCCGGGAGACACACGGCGGGTGCTAACGTCCGTCGTGAAGAGGGAAACAACCCAGACCGCCAGCTAAGGTCCCCAAGTCATGGCTAAGTGGGAAACGATGTGGGAAGGCTTAGACAGCTAGGAGGTTGGCTTAGAAGCAGCCATCCTTTAAAGAAAGCGTAATAGCTCACTAGTCGAGTCGGCCTGCGCGGAAGATGTAACGGGGCTAAGCCATGCACCGAAGCTGCGGCAGCAAACTTGTTTGCTGGGTAGGGGAGCGTTCTGTAAGCCGTTGAAGGTGTGTTGAGAAGCATGCTGGAGGTATCAGAAGTGCGAATGCTGACATGAGTAACGATAATGGGGGTGAAAAACCCCCACGCCGGAAGACCAAGGTTTCCTATCCCATGTTAATCAGGGTAGGGTAAGTCGGCCCCTAAGGCGAGGCCGAAAGGCGTAGTCGATGGGAAACGGGTTAATATTCCCGTACCGACATGAACTGCGATGGGGGGACGGAGAAGGCTAGGCAAGCCGGGTGTTGGTTATCCCGGTGAAAGTATGTAGGTTGGTGGTTTAGGAAAATCCGGACCGCTAAGACTGAGATACGAGACGAGCATCTACGGATGCGAAGTTGTTGATGCCATGCTTCCAGGAAAAGCCTCTAAGCTTCAGGTTCATGTTGACCGTACCCCAAACCGACACAGGTGGTCAGGTAGAGAATACTAAGGCGCTTGAGAGAACTCGGGTGAAGGAACTAGGCAAAATAGTACCGTAACTTCGGGAGAAGGTACGCCAGAGCTGGTGAAGTCCACACGGACGGAGCCGGAGCTGGCCGCAGTGACCAGGTGGCTGGGACTGTTTATTAAAAACACAGCACTCTGCAAAATCGAAAGATGACGTATAGGGTGTGACACCTGCCCGGTGCCGGAAGGTTAATTGATGGGGTTAGCGTAAGCGAAGCTCTTGATCGAAGCCCCGGTAAACGGCGGCCGTAACTATAACGGTCCTAAGGTAGCGAAATTCCTTGTCGGGTAAGTTCCGACCTGCACGAATGGTGTAACCATGGCCACGCTGTCTCCACCCGAGACTCAGTGAAATTGAAATCGCCGTGAAGATGCGGTGTACCCGCGGCTAGACGGAAAGACCCCGTGAACCTTTACTACAGCTTGGCACTGAACATTGAACCTCCATGTGTAGGATAGGTGGGAGGCTATGAAGCGTTGGCGCTAGTTGACGTGGAGCCATCCTTGAAATACCACCCTTGTATGTTTGATGTTCTAACTTAGCCCCATTATCTGGGGTGAGGACAGTGCCTGGTGGGTAGTTTGACTGGGGCGGTCTCCTCCCAAAGAGTAACGGAGGAGCACGAAGGTTGGCTAAGTACGGTCGGACATCGTACGGTTAGTGTAATGGCACAAGCCAGCTTAACTGCGAGACAGACACGTCGAGCAGGTGCGAAAGCAGGTCATAGTGATCCGGTGGTTCTGAATGGAAGGGCCATCGCTCAACGGATAAAAGGTACTCCGGGGATAACAGGCTGATACCGCCCAAGAGTTCATATCGACGGCGGTGTTTGGCACCTCGATGTCGGCTCATCACATCCTGGGGCTGTAGTCGGTCCCAAGGGTATGGCTGTTCGCCATTTAAAGTGGTACGCGAGCTGGGTTTAGAACGTCGTGAGACAGTTCGGTCCCTATCTGCCGTGGGCGTTTGAGAGTTGAGAGGGGTTGCTCCTAGTACGAGAGGACCGGAGTGAACGAACCGCTGGTGTTCGGGTTGTCATGCCAATGGCACTGCCCGGTAGCTACGTTCGGAATCGATAACCGCTGAAAGCATCTAAGCGGGAAGCGAGCCTCAAGATAAGCTCTCACTGACATGTCATTGTCCTAAAGGGTCGTTGGAGACTACAACGTTGATAGGCGGGGTGTGGAAGCGTAGTAATGCGTTGAGCTAACCCGTACTAATTGCCCGTGAGGCTTAACCATACAACACCGAAGGTGTTTAGGGCTGTAGCCAAGACATAAGTTCGAGCTTCTACTAGGCTCAATTAGAGTGGTGCATTACGGCACGACAATCAGCGAATTCATATTGTACAAGTTTACGCCTGGCGGCAATAGCGAAGTGGAACCACCTGATCCATTCCGAACTCAGAAGTGAAACGCTTCCGCGCCGATGGTAGTGTAGGGTCTCCCTATGCGAGAGTAGGTCACCGCCAGGCACCAAATACGAACAACCCCTAGCAGCTATGCTAGGGGTTTTTTCGTTGTGCGTTCGCAATCACAACTCATCAATTGTTGAACGCCAATCAACAGCCAACAGCCAACAGCCAATAGCTAACAGCCAACAGCCAACAGCTAATAGCCAACAGCTAATATCCAATAGCTAATATCCAATAGCTAAAATCCAATAGCTAAAATCCAATAACCATTATCGACTCTAATCTATTTGCCGTATAATTCCGTTTATGATGAATAAAATAGAACAAATTCAGTTACAACAGCTACACACCTTTCGCCTAAAGGCGATTGGGAGCTGTTGTTATATTCTAAAGAACCGTGAGCAAATAGCGGAGCTAGCAAGCCTAGATGACTATCTCGTGCTGGGTGCTGGTAGCAATACGGTTTTTTGTGGCGATTTTGCGGGCACCCTAGTTAAGGTTGAATTGTCTGGTGTTGAATATACTGAACAAGATGATGCGTGGATAATTAAGGCTGCAGCAGGCACTCATTGGCATAGCTTGGTAGAAGCTACTTTAGCTAAGGGAATCTATGGGTTTGAAAACCTGGCCTTGATTCCAGGTACCGTAGGCGCAGCACCGGTGCAAAATATAGGGGCCTATGGTCGCGAAGTAGCCGATTTTATCGAGTCTGTCGAAGTGTGGGATCGTTATACTAAAGTCGTGACGCACTTAACTAAGTCAGACTGTTTATTTGCTTATAGAGAGAGTATATTTAAGCAAGAACCGAATCATTGGGTGATTCTTTCGGTCACTTTTAAGTTGCCCAAACAGTGGCAGGCGATGGTGGACTATGGCGAGCTACGCGAGTTAGGTTGTGAGGCATCGGCTCAACAAATCTTTCAAAAAGTAGTTGCTGTGCGTCAACTTAAGCTTCCCGACCCAGCACAACAGCCTAACGCTGGTAGTTTCTTTAAGAATCCTGAAGTGGACTTACAGCAGATGGAGTGGTTGAGAGACAAGTTTCCTGGCATTCCTTGTTATCCAATAGCCGCAGATCGTTATAAAGTTGCAGCGGGTTGGATGATCGACCATTTGGGCTGGAAGGGACGAGGTATTGGTGGCGTCAGTGTCCATGACCGGCAGGCTCTAGTGCTGGTTAATACTAATCAAGCAACGGGTACTGATCTTATTGAGTTAGCAAGAACAATCAAATCAGCTGTAGTTACGACCTTTAAAGTGGAATTGGAGGCGGAAGTTCGTATTTATGCGAACGGAGCATTAGTTAGCATATGAGAAAAAAAACTCAGAATATTGCACGTGTCATCGAGATTTTAGCTGATGGTAACTTTCACTCTGGCGAAGTCTTGGGTGAAGAGTTAGGCGTTAGTCGCACAGCGGTTAGCCAGTATATGAAAGAACTAGCAAAATTCGGCTTAGACGTTTTTCGTGTTACTGGCAAAGGTTATCGTTTAGCGAAACCGCTTCAGCTGCTTGATCTAGACGCTATTAATCGCGCGTTAGCAAAAGGATCAGGTGCGGCTGCTCCAGTGGTTCACTTAGAGCGTGTCGTTAGTTCCACTAATGACCTACTTAAAGACCGGCTTACCGGTGTGATTGAAAGTGGTGCCACGGTTCTTGCAGAAGCACAGACACAGGGGCGTGGGCGCCGCGGCAAGGCGTGGTTATCGCCCTTTGGAAGTAATCTCTACATGAGTATGTATTGGCGCTTAGAACAGGGCATGGCGGCGGCTATGGGCTTAAGTATTGCTCTTGGCGCTGCGCTTGCGCAGTTGTTTGAGCAAGAAGGGATTTATGGTGTTGAATTAAAGTGGCCAAATGACGTCTTAGTAGGTGGTAGAAAGATCGCCGGAATTCTTATTGATCTGGAAGGCCAAGCAGTTGGCCCAGCACATGCGATAGTGGGTATTGGTATTAATCTCCAAACACCTGATTGGTTCTTAAATGAAGTAGAACAACCTTGGACTGATGTTCAGCGACTTTTAAACAAGCCGATAAATCGAAACATGTGGGCTGCGAAGTTGGTGGCATGCTGTCATAAGACTATTAAAGAATACGAACAAACAGGACTCTCCCCATTTTTAAAACGCTGGCATAAATACGATCGGTTAGCTATGCAACCGGTAAAAATTATTATGGGTGACAAAGAGATTGTGGGTATCGCGGAGGGCATTGATGAAAATGGTGCTTTATTACTTAAACGCGAAGGCAAATTAGAGCGTTATCACGCAGGTGAAGTGAGTTTAAGATATGGAATTTAAGTTATTAGTAGATGCGGGTAATACCCGTGTAAAAACGGCACTAATGGACGCAGAAGGGCATTTAGAACCTTTATTTAATGTAAGTTATAGTGATTTACCTAAACAGCAAATAGAGCATTCATTAAAAGGGATTTGGTTGGCTGAAGTGAGTGGTACTGAGCGGGCGCAACAAGTGGAAGCTTGGCTATCACAATTTGCAGCACCCATCACCACCATTCAGTCTGAACAGACAGCGTTTGGAGTGGAAAACGCTTATGAGACGCCTCAGCACCTTGGCGTCGATCGTTGGTTAGCTTTGATTGGAGCTTATAATGAGGTTCCTAAGGCGACCTTAATTATTGATGCTGGAACAGCGATCACCGTAGATTGGTTGAATGCTGAAGGTAAGCACCTTGGTGGCTGGATTGTACCAGGTGTAGATTTAATGAAGCAGGCGGTAACAGCGCGTGCCCCCAAAGTGTTCTCGGATGCTGATACCGATTGGGGAAAGGCGCAGCAAGTGGGCCGCTCGACGCCTGAGTGTTTAGCTAATGGCTGTGTGAATGCTTTTGTTGGGGTGATTAGACAGGCGCTAGCGGTTTCTGAGACTGAGCTTGATTGGTTTGATTTTCGTGTGTTGTTTAGCGGAGGCTCAACTCCATTGCTACCGGCTGATTTAAAGCGTCGAGGCGAACTCAGAACTGAGTTAGTGCTTCAAGGTTTATCATATTACGCTAAAACTAATTAGTGTGTTGTAGCGACTATAAGAACTTGGTGGCAGATAAAAAGACAGCGTCTTGAAGACGCTGTTTTTGACTGGATTTAAGAAAGCTTGTCTCGAAAATCTTCGTAGGTGAATTTTCTAATGAGTTCAAACTCACCATTGCTACGAAGAATGCCTATGCTTGGATGCTCGACACCATTAAAGAAAGTTGTTTTAACCATGGTGTAATGCATCATATCTTCAAAAATGAGGCGGTCGCCAGGCTGCAATGGTTCAGCAAAGCTATAAGCACCGATAACATCGCCAGCAAGGCATGAATTGCCACCTAGTTTGTAGGTATAAGCTAATTTACCTGCTTCGTCAGCTCCGGTAACCATGGGGCGATAAGGCATTTCTAGCACATCTGGCATGTGAGCTGTTGCAGAAATATCAAGAATAGCGATTTGCCCGTCATTCTCAACGATATCTACCACTTCAGCTACGAGTGGACCCGTACGCCAAGCTACGGCAGAACCGGGCTCAAGAATAACCTGAAGCTTATAGGTTTCTTGTAACCGTTTTAACTGCTTAATTAAATGCTCGACGTCGTACCCAGCACGAGTCATCAAGTGACCACCACCTAAATTAAGCCACTTCATCTGATGCAGTAAGTGACCAAACTTGCTTTCTACAGCGGTAAGCGTTCGCTCTAATGCAAAAGAATCACATTCGCATAAGTTATGTACGTGTAGCCCTTCAATACCACTTAAATCCGCACCTTCAAGATCACATAAACGAATCCCTAAGCGCGAGCCTGGAGCGCTCGGATCATAAAGTTCGGTTTCGGCTTCTTGATGTTCTGGGTTGATGCGCAAGCCAGCAGAGACGCCTGCAGCAAGTGTTTGCTCTTTATAGCGCTGCCACTGACTTAAGCTGTTAAAGGAGATGTGATGAACCAGAGGCAACAATGCATCAATATCAGCTGGTTTGTAAGCCGGAGCATAGGCATGCACCTCGCGTCCGAACTCTTCGGACGCTAAGCGTGCTTCCCAGACTGAACTGGCGGTGCAACCACGTAAATAATTACGCACTACTGGAAAGGTGCTCCACATAGAGAAGCCCTTTAAGGCCAAAATAATATGGGCGCCACTTTCTTGCTGCACTCGTTGCATTAATTCTAAGTTACGTACTAACAACGCCTCGTCACAAACGTAACAAGGCGATGGAATAGCATTATCTAAGTATGGATTCGACATAGTCTTAGCGCTTAAAAGGTGATTCGCATTCAACCACTTGCCACGGTAAACCGTACTGGTTGAGGCGGTTCATAAATTCGTCAGGATCAAATTGTTCCATGTTCCAAACGCCTGGCTTCAGCCAGTGACCTTGCAGCATCATAGATGCGGCAATCATTGCTGGTACCCCAGTGGTATAAGATACTGCTTGAGCACCAACTTCAGCATTACAAGCTGCGTGGTCGCAGTTGTTGTAGATAAAAATAGTTTTTTCTTGACCATCTTTAATACCGGTTACGTAGGTGCCGATACAAGTTAAGCCAGTGTAGCCTTCGGCCAGTGAACCAGGGTTAGGTAATACAGCTTTTAAGAATTCAAGTGGTACGATTTTTTGACCTTGGAACTCAATCGGTTGAATTGAGGTCATGCCAACATTTTCTAAGACTCGTAAATGAGTTAGATATTGGTCACCAAAAGTCATCCAGAAGCGCGCCCGTTTCAACGTTGGGAAGTGCTTAACCAAAGACTCTAACTCTTCATGGAAGAGTAGATAAGATGGACGTACGCCTACGTTTGGATAATCTAAATCTTCACGGACGCTAATTGGATCTGTTTCGTGCCATTCACCATTTTCCCAGAACTTACCACGCTGAGTAATTTCACGGATATTAATCTCAGGGTTAAAGTTGGTAGCAAAAGCTTGACCGTGGTCACCGCCGTTACAGTCAACGATGTCTAGGTAATGAATTTCGTCAAAGTAGTGTTTAGCTGCATAGGCAGTAAAGACGTTAGTTACGCCTGGATCAAAGCCAGCGCCGAGCAACGCCATAATACCTTTTTCTTTGAACTTATCTTGGTAAGCCCACTGCCAAGAGTACTCAAATTTGGCTTCGTCTTTAGGCTCATAATTAGCCGTATCCAAATAATGAACGCCTGTTTCTAAGCATGCATCCATGATTGGAAGGTCTTGATAAGGTAAGGCTACGTTAATAACCAAGCTTGGCTCAACTTGGCGGATAAGAGCAGCGACGTTATCGGCATTGTCAGCGTCAACTTGGTAAACACCAACGACACGGTCTTTACCCGCTTCTTGTTGAAGGGTTTCACATTTTGACAGGGTGCGGCTGGCCAAGTGAATTTCAGAAAAATACTCTGGCAGCATTGCGCATTTTTTTACTACCACACCGGCAACACCGCCGGCACCAATAATTAGAACTCTAGACATGAAAATAACCCTTATCCAGTGGGTGAATACAAAGGGAAAAAGATAGCATACTTTTACAAAAACAGCATCTGCTTGAAGCTTGAGTACGTAAAATTAGCGAGAAAGTTCTAGATATTCTCGAGCTAACGAGCGCAATTGATTTTGCATGGTTTGTTGGCTGCTGTAGCCGTACTTCTGGGTTAATTTAGCCAAATCTTCGTGGGCTTTCAGAATTTGACCTGGTAGGGTTAAGCCGGCTGCTTTCATTGAATATTTGATATCACAAACACTCCACGAAAACTGCGCTTCGGTAAAGGGTAAGTTACCAAAAGCAAACCCCGTTAGAATATCTCTTGCAATACGATAAATAGAGCTGTTGATGGTTACAGGACGACCCTGCCGCCATTCGAGTTCAGCGTTACTAAACGCATGCAGTTGAGCAATAAATAACGCGGCCGCAGGAGTTAATCCAGTTGCTACCAAGGCATTAGGATAGCCACTGGCCATATTTAGCTTGCGCCCTAAACGGATTAACTCAAACGGGCTACTACGCCAAAAATCTAACACTTTAGGGCTAGCGCCAAAGCTTGAACCTAATGCATCGATGCCGGCTTGTTGCGCCATATCCTGCAGCTTATCTAACAATTGACGTCCGATTCGCTGCCGTCGATAGGCCTTTACTACGGCAATTCTAGTAACCCGCCACCAACGCCAATCCAAACACTCTCCTTGCTGTAAGTAGAAAGCTACAGCTTGAGGCAAAATATTCCCGTGAAGACGGCGCCGTCCGGTTTGAATATCTAGTTGCAATTTGGCTGGCAGTGGACCTTCTTCACTGTACCAAACAACGCCGACGATGTGTCCTTGAACACGCGCCACTAACAGGTGTTGTTGGGCGTCATCAAGCAAGAGTTTTAAATCGTTAGGACTACTTTGATAGTGAGCTTCTAGCAACAGGCTGATGACTTCGCTCAGTTGGTGTTCAGTTAATTGGCGGGCGTTAATAGCCTCAATCTCTACTTGGCTGCTGGTTAGTACCTTGATGAACTCACTACTGGGTTGGTTTCTGAGTAACAGAGCTTCGTTGAGCCAAGGTTCGCAGGTATCGGCTGGGGCCCAGCGCACAGGGGTAGATAACTGGTGTTGTTTACACATCTTGCGCACTTGTAACCAGTCTACAAAACGAACAGCAAAGCCGCGCCCACACCCTTCATAACCCTCTACTGTGGTCGCAATAGCCCACACGGTAAAGCGCTCGCTAAGCTGCTTGAGTATATGAATTGGGATAGCTGCTGCTTCATCAATAATAAGGCGTACACTTTGATTGGGGTACTCGCTCAACAATCTATCCCAGGCAACAAATCGGACTGAGTCAGCGGCGTGCTTTAACAGGGTTGCTACTGAGTTGGGTTTTGGCCCAGTGACAACTAATTCGCGCCCCCGATAACTGCGTATCCAAGCTTGGGCCGCTAAGCCTAAAGTGGTGCTTTTACCGCGACCACGGTCCGCCATGAGTAGATGACAGGTGCCGGGCAGATCCACCATTTGCTGCACGATAAGTTGCTGCTCGCGGGTGGGAAAAGCAAGCGGTGGGGTGGGCTCTAGTGAATGCGAAAGCTGCTCAGTTAAAAGTTGCCGAAAGCTTGTGTTTGGATGCATCACGCTGACGTGGTGAAACTTGTGACTGGTGTTGATTAAGCGTTGCCGAAAGGGACTGTCTTGCGGTGGAAGTAGAACAAAAGCAACCCCGCCGCCACTGAGTGTGCCTATCAATGCTGCTAGCGCATCAGCATGAATAGTGGTCGTGAAATCTATTAACAAGAAATGATGGGTGTTGCCAAGATAGTCACGATATCTATGCATGGCGCTAGCGTCGTCATGTTTATCAGAAATATGAACGATATCTTTGATATGGGAAAGTGCCGCCCGACGATGAGCTTGCAGCCAGTGTGTGGGACCATCAAATAAAAAAACTGCCCGCACCTGGGCAGTTTTTATCGCTTTTAAATACTTCTTCAGCATGAGTCGCTCAATCAGTTGCTAAGTTGCTTCTTAGACTAATGACATTCCAAAGAACTTAGTTAGTACAGTGTTAGCAAAAACCAAAGCTAAAATAACTGGAATAAAGGTTCCTATTGAGAAGTTAATATAACGGGCAAACCACGAGTTTGTATAGTCAGAATTACCTTCACTTAACTCAGCTGTGAGCTGACTACGACGCCAACGATAACGGACAAAGAGGCATAGGAGCAGGCCGTTTAGAGGTAAAATGGTGTCATAAAAGACGTCATAAATAACATCAAACACAGATTTGCTGCTGCCAGCATAAGAGGTAAATTCAGTAAAGATGGGAATCAGACCGAAGGATGTAGCCGCAATTACAGTCAGCAAAGTCATTAAGGAAGCCATAATAGCTAGCGCGCGCTTACGACTCATCTGCCGCTTCTCCATAAGTGACGAGGTTGGCACTTCAATAATAGAGACTAATGAGGTGATTGCCGCCACAAAGGCTAATAAAAAGAAGACGCTGGCAGCAATGCTAGCGGCAACGTAACCAATTGATGCAGATAGTTCCAGGAAGATTTTAGGGAAAAACGAAAAAATCATACTGACCGATGACTCGCTGAGTGACTCAGGGTTGGTCTCTGGATAAATCGCGAAAATTGCCGGCAAGGTCATTAGGCCTGCGGTAAAAGCCACGGCGGTGTCAGTTAAAGCAACCAATTTACCGGACGTGACTATGTCGTCACTGCGACGGAAATAAGAGCCGTACGTGATTAGAATGCCCATCCCCAGCGATAGTGAGAAGAATGCTTGGGCCAACGCGCCATTGATGACACTGCCCGTGATTTTTGAGAAATCAGGAACCAAATAGAATTTTAACCCAGCCACGGCATTATCCAAACTAAGCACAAAGCCAACCAGTAGCAGTAGCATAATGAAGAGTGCGGGCATTAGGATTTTAGACGCGCGCTCAATGCCTTGTCGAACACCCCCAACGAGTATCACATTGACAACGAGGGTAACTGCAATGAGGTACCAGATGAAATTGTAGTTTTTGATAAAATCAGAGAAATAGCCATCAGCTGAAATAGTGGCAAGATTGCCGGTAACGCTTTGAAACAGGTAGCCAAAAATCCAAACCGTGATAACCATGTAAAAAGTAGCGATCATAAAGGGCGTAATGGTTGCCAGCCAGCCGGCCAAACGCCAGCGTTTTAACCCTGCGCCTAATTCTGAGTAGGCTTTATAGGGACTATGTTGAGCGCGTCGCCCCAAGCCCATCTCGGCCAGCATTAGCGGTAAACAAATAAAGACCACAAAAGCGGCATAAATAATCAAAAACGCGCCGCCACCATTTTTGGTCGCCGCAACAGGAAAACCGACTAAATTACCAATACCGACGGCAGATCCTGCCGCAGCTAAAATGAAACCTAATTTTGAGCTGAAATGCTCGCGAGATGTTGCCATAGTTCAGCGCCTTTGCTTATCGTTGTTATATTATAGCTAAACAACTAATGCTAACTGATGCGAGGAACCGCAGCAAGCCGACCAGCAGCAGCGCTACTGATCGGTGGCAATAATTTGAAGGGTTAGTAAAGCATACTGTACAAACGCCGGCGATATTGCGCAGCCAGAGGATCGCCATTAGGCAAGCTATTGAGCATATCTAACGCTTGCTGTTTAGCATTAGCGAAGTGCAAATCAGCGATTAACACAGCAAAGACATTGTCTAACGCTTCTTCAATACGCTGTGCGGCAAATAACTTGGCAGCAAATTCTAAGCGAAGCTGATGGTTGTCAGGTTGCTGCTGCAGTTGTTGCTCTAGTTCGCGTAGTTCAGGCGAATCGGCTGCTTGCTCGGCTAGGTGTAACTTCGCTTGAATGCTCTGGTAATAGTGATTTTGATCCGCTAACTTAATTTGACTCAAGAGCTCTTTGGTGTGCTCGATTCGACCTAATTCACAAGCCGCATCGGCAACAATTAATTTAGCATCAATATTGTTCGGATTCAGATCAAGCGCTTGCTTCGCTAAGGTGAATGCTTGGCTATAATCCTGCTCGACTACAGCTTGTTGGGCCTGGGCAAATAGTTCGTCGTCAATACTTGGTATGTGCTGGGTAATACGATTGCGAATAGCAGCTTCGCTCTCTACACCGGCAAAACCGTCGATGGCTTGGCCGTCTTTGAAAAATGCTACGGTCGGCAAACTACGAATACCAAATTGTGCGGCTAGATGCTGTTGCTCGTCGCAATTAATTTTGGCCAAAATAACTTGATTTGCATATTCGGCTGCAAGTTTTTCAAGGATTGGCATCAGTTGCTTGCAAGGCTCACACCAATCGGCCCAGAAATCGACAATAACCAATTTCTGTTCCGAGCCTTGTAAAATAACTTGCTGAAAATTCTCAGCGGTAACCTGGATAATATTATTGGAGTGCACTAGAAACCTCTTTCATACGGACTCGTGTTATCTGTTGAGGCGGCTGCGCTAGTTAGGATAGCCAGCGCAGTAATTTTTGTTTAAACGACGTGTAGGGCGGATATCTGAAACTTGGATCTGACCAAAATGGTCGAGTCATCACTGCTTTCATATGACTAAAAGTAGTGAACCCAAATTTACCATGATAACGGCCCATACCGCTTGGTCCCACACCACCAAATGGCAGCTCAGGATTAAGCATAAACATAAGCGTGTCGTTATTACACTGGTTGCCGGCATGCGTATGTTCAGTAAGGTGTTGTAGCTGCCGTGCTGATTTACTGAAGCCATAAAGGGCTAATGGCTTGTCGCGCTGGCGAATAAACTGCTCAGCTTCAGCTAAATTTTTGACGCCGATAATGGGTAAAATAGGGCCAAAGATCTCTTCCTGCATCAACGGCGTGTTGACATCCGTGACTTCAACCAAGGTTGGTTGAATATAACGTTCAGCAACATCGACTTCGCCGCCGAAAAGGATATTGGCTGCTACTGGCTCTAGGTAACCAGCGAGTCGGCGACAATGTTCACTGTTTACTATCCGACCATAATCTTCAGCTTGATCAATGGCTTCGCCAAAGAAGGCTTGAATAGCATCAATCAGATGTTTGACCAGAGCATCTTTGACGGTTTCGTCGACCAAAATATAATCAGGTGCGATACAGGTCTGTCCGGCGTTAATCCATTTGCCCCAAGCGATACGCTTAGCAGCTACAGCTAAATCAGCATCAGCCAAGACCACCGCTGGGCTTTTTCCGCCGAGCTCTAAGGTTACAGGGGTTAAATGTTCTGCTGCGGCCCGCATCACAATACGGCCCACGCGGCCACCACCCGTATAAAAAATATGGTCCCACTGTAGCGCCAACAAATGTTGGGCGGTATCAGCTCCGCCGGTGACAATTTGTATGGCATCGGCGGCCAAATAATCAAGAAGCAAACGCTCTAATAACGCAGCTGTTTGTGGCGCTAATTCTGACGGCTTTACTAACGCACAATTACCGGCGGCAAGAGCTGCAACTAAGGGGCTTAGTAACAACTGCAAAGGGTAATTCCACGCACCAATAATTAATACCACGCCCAAGGGCTCAGGTTGCAGCTTGCTGCGCCCTGGCCAAGCTAACAGCGGTTGCGACACCTTGGTTGGTTTGATCCATTTGGCTAAGTTCTTACACGTGTGGCGGATATCACTATGGAGAAAACCTAGCTCTGTTAACCAGCCTTCGGCGTGAGATTTACCCAAGTCTTTTTGTAGGGCTTGGAGCAACTCAGCTTCGTGCTCGCTAAGCATGGCGTCTAATTGTTTAAGTTGTTGCAGGCGCCAAGCTAGCGGCCGAGTTAGGCCGCTGTTGTAGGTCGCACGCAAGCGAGTTAGCTTTTCAGCAAATGGATTCGTAGCCGCAGGTTCAGCTGAACTTTGTGAAGTATTCATTTAATACCGCCTAACGTTATCGTTTTGGTCTCTTGATATTCGGCTAGGCCGTAGCGCGAGCCTTCACGCCCAATACCCGACTCTTTGACACCACCAAAGGCATTATAGGCATGGGAAATCGCCCCTGCATTAACCCCTAACATGCCGCATTCAAGTTGCTCACTAACGCGGATGATGCGTGCATAATCACTCGCACAAAAATACCCAGCGAGACCAAATGGTGTGTCATTAGCTAGTCTAATGCCTTCATTTTCATCGGTAAAAGATTGAATGGCAATGACAGGGCCAAAAATTTCTTCTTGGCTAATGGCCATCATCGACGTCACACCGCTAAGTACCGTGGGCGCAAAAAATAGTGGCCCCAAGTTGTCCAATACCTTGCCTCCGGTAAGTAGCTTTGCTCCGGCCGCAGTAGCATCATTGAGTAATTTTTGTACTTTATCTATCGCTGCTTGATTAATGAGAGGACCATAATCGATGTCAGCTTGGTCGCCAGGGCCTACTTTTAATTGGCTTACAGCCTGCTGTAATTTCTCAGTGAACTTGGGCAATACAGCATCCTGCACCAGCACACGGTTAGCACTAATACAGGTTTGTCCGGCGTTTCGAAATTTACAAGCCAGTAATTGAGTTACGGCAAGATCTAAATCAGCATCATCAAACACAATAAAGGGAGCATTTCCGCCAAGCTCTAATGATACCTTTTTGACGCTTTCGGCCGCTTGCTGCATAAGTAGCTTACCGACGTTGGTCGAGCCAGTGAAGGAAAGCTTGCGCACTAACGGATGGCTCGTAAGAACTTGTCCTACTTCTTTTGCTTGGCTGCTTGGTACAATATTCAAAACGCCATCAGGAATTCCTACTTCGCTTGCTAGTTGTGCCAAGGCCAGCGCAGATAGAGGCGTTAATTGTGGCGGCTTAACTACCATAGTACAGCCCGCGGCTAAAGCTGGTGCAACTTTACGGGTAATCATGGCGTTTGGAAAATTCCATGGGGTAATGGCAGCACACACGCCAACCCCTTGTTTAATTATCCAAGCTCGTTGGCCAGAACTCTGTGTGGGTAACACATCGCCGTAACTGCGTTCAGCTTCACCGGCAAACCATGCTACAAAGCTGGCGCCGTATTCTATTTCTCCAGCAGCTTCAGCTATTGGCTTGCCTTGTTCGGCACTCATCAGTTCAGCTAAAGCTTGCTTATTATCTAGCATGGCTTGATACCAACGCAGCAGTAATTCAGCTCGTTGCTTAGGGGTTTTTGCACGCCAGCTAGGGAGAGCTTTATGCGCAGCGTCTATGGCACGTTCAGTGAGCGTCGCATCGCCATCCGCCACGTCAGCAAGCACCTCGCCGGTGGCAGGGTTAAGCACTTGAAAGCGTTGTTCCAGCGGAATCCAATGTCCATCAACATAAGCATTGGTTTGTAATAGCGAACGCATGCTGTGATGAGAATTATGATTAGCCATATCTCCTCCTAGTTTGTTGGCGACGTCTTAGATAAGAATACTAAGACGAATGACGAGTATCATGGTTATACGCTGATACTGCAATGATAGTTTTGCTTGCCTATTTTAACATTTAGCGTATAATCCACGCCCTCAGGGTCATTACCGCTATTGATGGGAGCGGCTTTACCCCTGATTCGCTGGGGTAAACAGCGCCTAATTCCTGCCAGAGTGTTCATCGTGTTCTGTAGCCGGGCGTATCTTCCCCCCTAAATAAGCTTTACAGAATATGTGAGAAAAATATGTCTGAAGTAATGACTGGCCAATCGTTCGCCGATTTGACCCTGCCTGCTGCTGTGCTTAAGCAGCTAGAAAAAATGAATTTTACCACTCCAACCCCAATTCAAATCCAAGCTATTCCGGCCTTAATGGCTGGCGCTAATGTGCTGGGTGAAGCGCAAACCGGTACGGGTAAAACAGCCGCTTTTGGTTTGCCAGGTTTAAGTTTGGTGGATGCTAAACTTCGCGCTACCCAAATGCTGGTAGTTGCACCAACTCGCGAATTAGCCATGCAAGTAGCTGAAGCAGTAGCTGAGTTCGGCCAACAAATTCGTGGCCTTGAAGTTGCTACTGTTTACGGTGGTTCAGCATTCGGTCCGCAAATTAAAGCCCTTCGTGGTGGTGCCCAAGTCGTTGTGGGTACTCCAGGTCGCTTATTAGACTTGCTGAAAAAAGGCGTGTTAAATTTATCAGCTCTGCGTTTGGCAGTGCTAGATGAAGCCGATGAAATGTTAAACATGGGCTTTATTGAAGATATCGAAACTATTATGGCTGCAGTACCAAACACGTCACAACGTGCCTTGTTCTCTGCAACTATGCCACCTGCGATTCGTAAATTGGCTAAAACCTTCTTAGTTAACGAAGCAGGTGAGCAGCCGCTAAACATTCAAATTGCTGCGCAAGAAAAAGCTAAAGCAACCATTCGCCAACGTGCTTGGCAAGTGCGTGGTTTGAGCAAGATGCAAGCATTAACTCGCCTGTTAGAAACCTTAGAGTATCAACGTGTGCTGATCTTTGTGCGGACTCGTTCAGATACCATGGAAGTAACTGAGCAACTGCAAGCTTCAGGCTTTAAAGCATCACCTTTAAGTGGTGACTTGAACCAAGCTCAACGTGAGCAGACTGTAAGCCAATTACGCAGTGGCCGGATTGAAATCTTAGTAGCAACCGATGTTGTTGCACGTGGTCTTGATGTACCAGAAATCACCCATGTGGTGAACTACGATCTACCGGGTGACACTGAGTCTTATGTGCACCGGATTGGTCGTACTGGCCGAGCGGGTCGTAGTGGTGAGGCGATTTTGTTCTATCGTGCCAAAGAACGCCACTTGTTACGCCATTACGAGCGTTTAACTAACGGTACAATCGAGTATTTTGAAGTACCAAATGCACAAGAATTAAGCTTACACCGTCAAACTAAGTTGCAAGAGCAAATCATGCACACGGTAGCTCAAGGTAAGCTTGACGAAATGACAGCTATTGTAGAAAAAATGCAAGCTGACACTGAGTTAACGGCACTGCAGATTGCTACCGCGTTACTGGCACAGCATAACCAGCAACGTCCGCTACTTGTTGCTGAAGACCCAGCACCACGGAAATTTGCGGAACGTGCGGAGCGAGCTGATCGTAACCCGCGTGAGCGTCGTGACCGTAACGAGCGTCCAGAACGTGGTCCACGTGACCGTCGTGATGCGAACATTGAGTTTGATACCTACCGTATTCAAGTAGGTCGAGACCATGGTGCTCGTCCACAAGATATCGTTGGTGCTATCGCTAACGAAGGTGAAATTGACAGCCGCTACATTGGTCAAATTCAATTGTTTGAAGGCCACAGCTTGGTTGAATTGCCAAAAGGTTTGCCAACTGCGGTAGTTCGCATTCTGCAACGTGCCCGTGTACGTCAGCAGCAAATGGCGATTGAACTAGCACCAGGTGAGATTATTACTCGTAGTAAGCCACCGCGTGGTGATCGTCCGCGTGGCGAACGCCCACCATTCAAAGGCGCTCCGCGCGCTCGCGGTGCTCGTACAGAGCGTGGTGGTGAGCGTGGCTCAGAACAGCGTCGTAGCCGTCGCCCACAATAAACGTTAGAGATTTATATTAATCAGCCGGGTGGTCTACCAAGATCATCCGGCTTTTTTTATAGCCCCAACTTTCAGCTTGCTCAAGAACCTCGTCTATCAGGTTATCAGGTACTTGGGGTTGGCGCGATAGCAACCAAAAATAGTCATGGCTATCACTGGTGATGACAGCGTGTAAATAATTGCCATCGGCATCGGTATCTAACCTGCTGATGTAATATCCCCCGGCAAAAGGCCAGAAGAATGTCACTTTATACATCGCTGGAGCAACGGGTTCAGCATGGCCAATGGCTGTTTGCCATTCACCATCTGCAGTATGATAGCCGCGATTGGTTACCTCTAAGCTGCCATCAGCGTTTTGTCGGTATTCAGCGCTCACTTGCTCTAAACCTTCCTCGAAACTATGGGGTAAGCGAATAATTTCATACCAAGTACCCAGATATCCTTGCGGGTCAAAATCTTCAATGACTGGAGCCACCGGGGATGGAGTACTACTGCAGCCGGTTAAACCGAAGCCAGTTAAGGCAACGCCTAACAATAACGTACGAAACCAAATTTTCATCGTGTAACTCCTATAGTGAATTTAGTTGCTCGAGGTAGCGTTGTGCTGTTGCTAAGATGTCATTCCGCTCGCTAGGACCGCGCTGTTGCCATTGTTTGATAACGAGACTCATGCGCGGATTGCTCGCAAAATGCTCTTGTTTTTGTTCAATGAAATGCCAGTACAAGCTATTCAGTGGACAAGATTTTTCGCCAGATTTTAACTTAACCTGATAATGACAGTTGCTACAGTAGCTGGACATTTTATTCATGTAATTACCGCTGGCTACATAAGGTTTGCTTGCCACAATGCCACCATCTGCAAATTGGCTCATCCCCCGAGTATTAGGTAGTTCAACCCATTCGATAGCGTCAATATAGACCCCCAAATACCAATGGTCTACGGCATCGGGGTCAAGCTCAGTTAACAACGAAAAATTACCAATCACCATCAACCGTTGAATGTGATGCGCGTAGGCATAGTCTAGGGATTGCGATAGGCTGTGCTGTAAACATCGCATTTTTGTATCGCCGGTCCAAAAGTAGTCGGGTAGTGGGCGGTGATGCTTAAAATAGTTTAACGCTTTGTAGTTCGGCATAAATTGCCAATAAATAGCACGGACAAACTCTCGCCAACCAAGGATTTGCCGCACAAAGCCTTCAATTTGAGCCAGACTAATACGCTCTTGATGCTGTTGCCAATAATCAATGGCGCGCTCAATCACCAATTTAGGTGACAACATTTTGGTATTAAGAGAAAAAGATAAACGGGCGTGATAGACGGCCCAAGAGGATTCCGTCATAGCATCTTGATAGAGCCCAAAGTTAGGTAGTAAATATTCAAGGAAGTAATCAAGTAACTGCAATGATTGCTGTCGGTTTACCGGCCAGAGTAGCTTGTCAGGTTGGGCGCTCCCCATGGTCTTAATCCCCATGCGTTGCAACATATCAGCGAGCTCGCTGGTGTCATTGGCGAACAATAAGGGCGCGGGAATCTTATGTTTAGCTGGTAATTTGTTGCGGTTACTTTTGTCATAATTCCATTGCCCGCCAAAAGGCTGCTGGTGTTCATCTACTAAATAGCCGGTCTGTTTGCGCAAGCGACGATAAAAGGCTTCCATCAGATAACTAGGTTTATCACCAAACCACTGCTGCAGCACGTCTCGAGCACAGATAAAATGCTCGGTATCGCACCATGTAACCGATACGCTGGGCTGAACGGTGGCCCATTGCTGCAATTGTTGGTCTAGACGGTATTCGTCAGGTTGTTGCAGATGGACTGTAGTAATACCTAACTGTGTGATTAATTGGTCTAAGTTGGCGGTAAGATTGCCACTATTAACAGCAGCATCTAGGCTAAGATAAAGGACCTGATGACCCGCTTGGTGCAGGGCCATGGCAAAGCTGCGCATAGCAGCAAAAAAAGCTAAGATTTTTTGCTGGTGGTGGGTCACATAATTAGCTTCTTGAGCCAATTCCATAAAAACGAACAATCGCTGCGACTGCACTTGCTGAAACCAACTATGCTTGGCATTTAACTGGTCACCTAAAATGAGACAAAGGTCAGTTATCTGGCTGTTTTTATAAGGATGCCAGTCGGTGAGTTGCGGCGGTAAATTAAAATTTGAGGTGCTCATAGGTAAAACATAGGTTAAGTTGGCTATCATTGCACTCATTACGATATTTAACGTAGTCAGATCACCCAAAATTTGGCATTATGGTCACCATAGTCATTCTATTGATTGGATAACATTCTTATGCAACCGGTAAACATTATTTGTATTAAATGGGGCACCAAATACGGCTCTGATTATGTCAACACACTTTATTCTATGGTTAGCCGTAATATTAGCCTGCCGTTTCGATTTGTTTGTTTGACCGATGACAACGAAGGTATTCGCGAAGAAGTAGAAGTGAAGCCTATTCCAGCTGTAGGCTTTGAGGATTTTGATCAGCGTAAGCCATGGACTTTTGGACACGGTTGGTTAAAGCTGACTTGTTTTGCGCAGCCTCTTTATGATTTAGAAGGTCCTACGTTGTTCTTGGATCTTGATATTGTGATTGTAGGTAGTCTGGATGAGTTCTTTGAACCGGAAGGTGACTTCTTGGTGATTAAAGAATGGGATAAATCCGATGCAACCGGCAACACCTCAGTATTTCGTTTTAATATCGGCGCTCATGTTGATGCTCTAGAGCATTTAAAGAATGACCCCATTGGTTCGCGCAAAGATGTCCGTAATGAGCAAGAGTTTATTACTCAGTTTGTGGCGCGTCAGGGCAAGCTAAAGTATTGGCCAGCAACCTGGTGCCGTAGTTTCAAACGTCATTGTTTGCGTCCATTCCCGTTAAGCTTTTTTCAAGAGCCGCGTATTCCTGAAGGTGCGAAGGTTATTATTTTCCATGGTCGGCCGCATCCAGATGATGCTATCGCAGGACGTAGTGGTAAGTGGTACCGTAAAGTTCTGCCAACCTCATGGATTAAAGAGTACTGGCGTTAATAGCAATGACGCTGTGGTATCGGGTACTGATTTGTATTGCAGTACCGTTCGTCTTTATTTATTTATGGCTACGTGGGCGCAAAGCGCCTGCGTATCGTCAGCATTGGCGCCAACGTTTAGCGTTACAATCTTTCCCCATGCAAGCTCGCGACGGCATCCTAATTCACTGTGTATCAGTCGGTGAAACCATTGCAGCGCGCGGCTTTATCGAACGTATCTTGCAGCAGTATCCACAACTCCCCGTTACCTTAACATCGATGACACCAACCGCGCGATCGCTGGCGCAGCAACTCTTTGGGGAGCGGGTCTTTCACGCCTATCTACCGCTTGATACGGCTGGTGCGATGCGGCGTTTTTTTAATAAGCTAGTACCACGTCTCGTGATTATTTTAGAAACTGAGTTGTGGCCTAATTTACTCCGAACCGCTGACCATCAGCAAATACCTGTCTTAGTAGTCAATGCTCGCTTATCTGAGCGTTCGGCAAAATCCTATCAAAAGTATGCTTGGCTGATTGGTCCTATTTGGCAGCATATTAGTTGGATAGCAGCGCAAACAGAGCCTTCGCAGCAACGTTTTATCCATCTGGGAATGCCCGCCGATAAGGTGGCTGTTCGTGGAAATTTAAAATTTGATTTCCAAATAAGTGAGGCGCTGCAGCAGCAAGCGCAGCAATGGCGAACACAGTTGCAGCGACCTGTAGTAGTAGCTGCGAGTACCCATGAGGGTGAAGATGAGCAAATTTTAGACGCTTTTGCCCAATTATTGACGCAACAACCCGATTGCTTGCTGATATTGGTGCCACGGCATCCGGAACGGTTTCAAACAGTAACTCAGTTAGCGCAGCGTCAATTCAAGGTGGTTACCCGTAGTAGTCAGCAACAAGTCACCGCTCAACATCAAGTGTTAGTGGGTGATACTATGGGCGAGCTCCTGTTATGGTATCAAGTTGCTGATGTGGCTTTCGTTGGTGGAAGTTTGATAGAACGTGGTGGTCATAATCCGCTGGAGCCCGTGGCCACCTCGACTGCAGTGGTGTCTGGTCCGCATGTATTTAACTTTGCTGAAATTTTTAGCCGGCTAGAAGCCGTAGGCGCAGTCAAGCTGGTGACACATGCCGAGGCTTTAGCGCAAGCTTGGCAACAACTTATAGCTCAACCCCAATTACGTGAGCAGATGGTAGCAGCAGCGAGTGCTGAATTTGCTCGTGATCAAGGCGCGACAGCAGTGATGTTGACTGATGTTGAGGCTCATCTGCCGCCCTCCACAAGCTTAGTAAGGACCCTAACAATGATGCAACGTCTATCTCCCAAACCTGGCCTTGAGTATTGGTACGATACGCAGGCGCTACCTGATTTTAACGCCGAATTTTTTAGCGCAGATTACTGGGCACAGCAAAACAAGGTGAAGGGTTCAGCCACTGGTCGAGCTACTGCTTGGTTTATAGAGCATGGTGAGCAGGGGATGCTGCTGCGACACTATTATCGTGGTGGCTTGGTCGGCAAGCTAAATAAAGATCGTTTTAAACGGGAGCCAATCGAAACCAGTCGTGCGATGGCAGAATTCTCGCTGTTACTAAAATTACGCGAACTTGGTTTACCGGTGCCACAACCGCTTGCGGCAAAATTTGAACGGGCGCCAGGATGGGGCTACCGTGCTGATATTCTAGTGGCAATAATTCCTGGCGCCAAAGATGTTTTTCAACGCTTACAGCAAGCTTCATTGACAGCACCAGAATGGTATCGGTTGGGGGCAGCAATAAAGCAGTTGCACCAACAGCAGGTTTATCATTCGGATCTAAATTGTCATAACCTGATGCTCGATAATGCCGGTAAAGCTTGGATTGTCGACTTTGACAAGTGTGAATTTCGTCAACCAGGTGAATGGCAGCAAGCTAATTTGGAACGCTTGTTACGCTCCTTCAACAAGGAGGTAAAAAAAGCAGAAGAGGCAGGTTCAGTTTTTCATTGGCAACAAGCTCGTGACTGGCCATTGTTGCTAGCTGGATACCAGCAGGATCAGGAAGATCCAGCGGTGACTGAAACGAGCGCTTAGGCTAAGCAGCCAGCATAAAAAAACCGGCCACAATAGGCCGGTTTTTTGTTCACACAGCCTAAGCTGGTGCTCATTTATTCGCGAATTTGACCGGTGCCGGTCACGACAAATTTCTCGGTCGTAAGCGATTGCAGGCCCATAGGACCATAAGCGTGCAATTTACTGGTTGAAATACCAATTTCTGCGCCTAAACCAAGCTGACCACCATCACTGAAACGAGATGAAGTATTATGCATGGTTACGGCCGAATCGACTGTGCGGATAAACTGTTCAGCAGTGTCTTGGTTCTCAGTCACAATCACTTCAGTGTGACCACTGCCAAATTGCTGAATGTGCTCAATAGCGGCAGCAAAATCAGGCACCGTTCGCACGGCTAGCTCTAGTGCCAAATATTCTTGTCCAAAGGCATCATCAGCAATCACATCGGCATCAGCGAAATAATCTGCAGAGGCTTGATCGCTATGAATTACCACTTGTTTTTCAGCTAAAGCTGCGGCTGCCATAGGTAAGAACTTAGCCGCTACCGCTTGGTGAACGAGTAAGCCTTCTAAAGCATTACACACGCCGGTGCGTTGCGTTTTACCATTAAGTAATAGTGCTAGGGCCTTGTCTAAATCTGCCTCTTTATCGACGTAGAGATGACAAACTCCCTTGTAATGCTGAATGACTGGAATCTTGCTGTTGTCACTCACAAAATGAATCAGCCCTTCGCCACCACGGGGAATGACTAAATCAATGTTTTGATCCTGCTGTAACAGTTCTAACAGCAAATCACGATCTGGGGTTGGCACTACGGTAATAACATCTTCTGGTAAGTTGCTCTCACGCAAGGCCTGATGTAAGGCAGCAGCGATGGCTTTGCTGGTTTCGATAGCTTCGCGGCCACAACGCAAGATCACGGCATTGCCTGACTTGAAGCACAAAGCGCCGGCATCTGCTGTCACATTAGGGCGTGCTTCATAAATCATGCAGATTACCCCAAGCGGAATACGCATTTTCTCTACCACCATACCATTGGGGCGGGTGGTAAAGGGCAGGCGTTCACCTACCGGATCTGGCAATGCAATAATTTCTTCGATAGCAGATGCAATGCCTTCAAGACGTTCGGGATCAAGCTTTAATCGGTCTAACATAGCGTCTGATAGACCTTTATCGCGGCCCGCACTCATGTCTCGCTCATTTACTTCTAAAATAGTTGTTTGATTGGCACGAATAGCATCTGCCATGCGTTGTAATACGGTGTTTTTATCGGCTTCGCTCAAAGTAGCGATAGCTCGTGCAGCAACTGCCGCACGTTGTGAAATTTGTTCTGCTAGTGGGGTACTCATGCGTCCTCCAAAATCATTAAATCGTTCGCTTCGATAACTTCAGTGATTGGGCTGTAACCATAGGTTTCAGCGATATCGCTAATCTCTTGCCCTTTTAAATGCAGTAGTTCGTGCGAGCTGTACTGACAAATGCCTTTAGCAACAGCTTCAGCGTTACCGCCATTACGGATAACTACCGCGTCACCGCGATTAAAATCACCTTGAATATCGATAATGCCCATCGTGGTTAGGGCTGCACCATTGGTTAAAGCGTTGGCCGTTGCTTCATCAACTACTAATTCTCCTTGAGCAATCAGAGTATGGCGTAACCAATGCTTTTTATTGCTCATGGGGTCTTGCTGGCGCTTGAATAGCGTGCCGGGATTGTCACCCCGAAGCAGTTGCTCAAAGGTAGCGCCTTTACGGCCATTCACAATATAGGTATCAATGCCATGTGAGGTTGCTTTTTCCGCCGCCTCAATTTTAGTGCGCATGCCGCCGGTGGCAATTTTATTGGTTGTGCCTCCTGCGAGAGCGAAGATCTCTTCAGTGATCTCGTTCACGACATCGATTTTTTTAGCGTCTGGCTTTACCCGCGGATCGGCATCAAATAAGCCGTCAATGTCTGAACAGATAAAGAGGGCATCAGCATCAACGAGAGTTGCAACCATGGCGGCTAGATTATCGTTATCACCCACTTTCATTTCGTCGGTGGCAAGCGCATCGTTCTCATTGACCACAGGTAATACATCGTGTTCTAACAATGTTTTTAAAGTATTTCGTACACTAACATATCTGGCACGGTCGCGTAGGTCACCATGAGTCATTAAGACTTGTGCACAAGGAAAGTCAAAAAAGCGAGACCAGTTTGCCATCATGTCACTTTGACCAACGGCCGCCATCGCCTTTTTAATAGTTACGGGAATGCTGTCGCCATCGTAACTAATGTGTTTACGACCAGCTGCTGCGCTACCTGAAGAAACTAAAACAATTTCTTGGCCGCGTTCACGGCACTCAATAATAAAGCGCGCAATAGCTAACAAATATTTACTGCTCGTTCCTGTATCGTCTGGGGCTATCAACGCACTGCCTACTTTTAGTACAGCGCGTTGCCAGGAAGGCATCTTCATAGTTACTCCCTCTTTGAAAAATTCGTATGTAGTCTAACAGATTTGATGAGGTTTCTCTAGGTTTAGCTAATAAATGAGCGATATGCCCGGAATTAAGAAGGCTGCGTAAGCTAAAAGAACCTAAGGTGGGCATTAGAGATTGTAAAAAGCGGGAAAAGAAAAGCCCCTAGTGGAGGGGCTTGTCGTAGGAGTTATTTGCTAGGAGGAGTGTAGCCTTCAATATCAACTTCTTTGCCTTCAAATAAGAAAGCTTGCATTTGGGTCTCGAGAAACTCTCTAGCCTTTGGATCCATCAGATTAAGACGTTTTTCGTTAATAAGCATGGTTTGCTTTTTTTGCCATTCAGCCCACGCTTGCTTTGAAATGCTGTTGAAAATCTTCTCACCAAGCTCGCCTGGATATAGCTGAAAATCGAGGCCCTCAGCTTCTTGCTTTAAATATTCACAGTAAACAGTACGGCTCATACATTACCTCGCTTGATTTTAAGTGGTCTAAATTTTACGTGCCCTGCTACCAATACGCAAACCCTATCCAGGGTTCTGTTGATGTTTGTCTAGATAGCGTTTGATTGGTGTAGGTAGCGCAATATTCTTTAGTTGCTGCCAGCTGATCAGTTCCAGTCCAGTGGGTAGGGTCTCAGCCAGTTGATTCGGGTGAGCTAACTGCCAAACCTGGGCTGCTAATTTATAGTGAGAAAAAGTATGTTTAAAGTGGCCGTGCAGGGCAGCCTGCAGAGGCGGCTCAGTTACTTCTGGGAAACTCCATAAGCGAGGCCAGATAACGTCACCACTACGCTGAGTCAGGAAGATACCCTTGGCATTGCTTATCCAAATAAAATGTCCGGGTCGGGTCGGCGTGGTTTTACGTGGCGGTTTAGTTGGCAAATCATCTACGCGTTGTTGTTGATAAGCATAACAGCTCGCTCGCAAAGGGCAGTTGATACAGTTTGGCTTACGCGGTGTACAAATTGTCGCTCCAAGATCTAACAGTCCTTGTGCATAACTCCGGTTGTCCTGATCAGGATAATAGTTTTCTGCCAATTGCCAGATGAGTTTATCAGCTGCAGTTGAGGTAGGTACTTGTTCGATTCCAAAATAGCGACAGAATACCCGCTTAACGTTGCCATCCACCAGCGCCGCAGGTTGATTAAACGCAAAGGCAGTAATGGCGCCGGCAGTGTAGGGGCCGATCCCAGGTACTTCTTGAAGCAGCTGCGGCTGAGCCGGTATTTGTCCTTGGTAAGTTTCCTGTAAATACTGTGCCGCCTTATGTAAGTTACGAGCTCGGCGATAAAAACCTAAGCCTTGCCATTGCGTCAAGACTTCATCCTCACTGGCGCTAGCTAATGTAGCGAGCGTTGGGAAATGATGAAGCCATCGACTAAAATAAGGGATCACGGTTGCGACTTGGGTTTGTTGTAGCATGAACTCGCTGACCAGCACATGGTAGGGGTCTTGTTCAAGCTGCCAAGGGAGTTCATTGCGGCCGTGTTCAGATTGCCAGCGAATCACTGTTTGATTGAACTCTGACGGGGGTAATGCCGTAGTGGAAAGGCTTTTACTAGCTTTATTCATTGATCGTGTCTATATATTCACTAAAAATATCTGCAAATATACCGTAAAGGACTGGCAGTGTAGGAAGTTTTTTCTAATTTAGTGTATACTTAGCGTCATTGGTTAGTTTGACCCTATGAGAAATATACAAGGAGCATCTCATGAAACGGTTAACATTACTATCAGTAGCTGTTGCATCAGCACTATTGTCAGCACCTGTGTTTGCTCAAGCGAGTAATGAGACAGGACGTTTTTATGTTGGTCCACGCATTGGTATGTTTGGGACTGACTCAGACCGCGTTGCGCTAGAACGCAACCAACTACACACCTTCGGTGGTGGTTTTGACTCTGTCTTCGGCGGTTTAGAAGCAGGTTTCCAGTTCACTCCTGAGTGGGGTTATCGAGTTTACTACGATTATTTGCGTGGTGACTTAGAAACAACAGATTCATTCGATTCTAGTGGTAACGTGCTAGGTATTGATGTCGTTTATAACTTTACCGAGAAATTCTACGGTGCCGCTGGTATCAACGCGACCGAGCTTGGCAACGTTAGCAACCAATTCTTACGGTTATCGGCCGGTTATCGTGAATACCTTACGGACGACCTAGCTTTAACCGTTGAAGGTGCCTTGCAGCAAAGCGACGGCGATTTAACCGAATTTATGTTCTTAACTAGCTTGCGTTGGTACTTCGGCGGTAACTCAGGTTACAGCAGCACGTCTTCAACTGCTGCTAGCGAACCAGCTCAAGCAGCACCGGTAGCGCCAGTGGTTGTTGCTGATTCTGACAACGATGGTGTGAATGATAACTTAGATAAGTGTCCTAACACCCAAGCCGGTTATGTGGTAGATGCTGATGGTTGTGTGAAGTATGAGAACGAGGTGGTTAAGCGTGACTTGATCGTGAACTTCGCCATCAACTCAGCAACAATTGCAGCAGATCAGAAAGCTGATATTAAAGCAGCAGCTGATTTCTTGAAACAGTATCCACAGTTGGATATCACCATTGAAGGCTATACTGATAGTTCTGGTCCTGCTACATTCAACCAGCAGTTATCAGAGCGTCGCGCCAAAGCTGTTGGTGATGCTTTGATCAACGAATACGGTATTGCTGCTGAGCGTGTAACTACTGTTGGTTACGGTGAAAGCAAGCCTCGCTATCCAAACGATACTCGCGAGAATCGCATCAAAAACCGTCGTATCGAAGCGCACATGAAAGTGACTAAGAAAGTTCCTGTAACTGAATAAGTTAGAGTGATCTTAAAAAAGGCGTCTCAAACCTTGCGTTTGAGGCGCCTTTTTGCATAATTGAGCGCTGCAAAAAAGCAGCTTAATGAGTACCTTTGGTTTTTACGTGTTCGTAGTAACAGATATTTGATAAAGAGGCAGCATGAGCGATAGTAATTTGGAACAAGCCCAAGCAGATGGTAAATACATTCGCACTGTGCGTAGCTTTGTTAAGCGCGAAGGGCGCTTAACCAAAGGGCAAGCTGCTGCGTTAGAGCGAAGCTGGCCAATCATGGGGTTAACTCATCAGCAGGGCCTCTTAGATTTAACCCAAGTGTTTGGCCGCGAAGCACCTACAGTCTTAGAAATCGGCTTTGGTATGGGTAAATCATTAGTGGCTATGGCTGCAGCTGCACCAGAAAAGAACTTTATCGGAATCGAAGTGCATCGTCCTGGCGTGGGCGCTTGCTTGATGGAAGCCGAAACTGCAGGCCTCACTAATTTACGTGTTTACGAACACGATGCGGTTGAAGTTCTACGAGATTGTATTGCCGATGGTGCATTAGACACGGTTCAAGTTTTTTTTCCCGACCCTTGGCATAAAAAGCGTCATCATAAACGGCGTCTTATTCAGCCTGCTTTTGTTGAGGCGTTACGACCTAAATTAGCGCTGGGTGGTGTTTTGCACTTAGCCACGGATTGGGAAAACTACGCCGAGCATATGCTAGAAGTCATGTCTGGCGCTGCTAATTGGCGTAACCTAGCGGAAGACCAAGGATACATTCCGCGTCCTAGCGAACGCCCCCTTACCAAGTTTGAGCAACGAGGCGAGCGACTAGGTCATGGCGTTTGGGATTTGAAGTTTAGCCGGATAGGTTAAACTAACTGATCTAGTAAGGAATTTAAGTAACGCCGACCAAGCGCAGTCGCCTCCCAGCTATCACCTAGGTCAGTTAACAGTGCTTGCTCTGCCGGTTTAGCTAATGCCGGCGCAAGCACGGCTTCAGCTGCAGTCAAAGCTAATCCTGTGCGCTCGCAGAATAATTGTTTAGGGACTGCTTCGAATAAACGCAGATAATTCATGAAAAATTCAAACGGACGATCTTCGTCCGATACCTGCCATTCTTTATAGCGTAGCGGCTTAGTTAAATCCAAATAGCCCTGCGGGTGTTTGATTTTTTCGCATCGAAGCAGCTGATTTTGCTCTGGTAGTGAAATCTTACTATGCGCACCGCAGCCAATACCCAAGTAATCACCAAAGGTCCAGTAGTTACGATTATGTCGGCTTTGATGCCCCGGCTTCGCATAGGCACTCACTTCGTACTGCAGATAGCCAGCTGCTAATAAACGTTGATGCCCTAACTCCTGAATTTCCCAGAGAGTATCGTCATCAGGTAACTGGGGCGGCCTGCTGGCAAAGACTGTATTTGGTTCTATGGTTAATTGGTACCATGAGATGTGCGGTGGTTGCAGTGCAATAACTTGGTCTAAGTCGGCCATGGCTGCGGCGGTTGATTGGCCGGGTAGTCCATGCATTAAATCTAGATTAAAACTGCGTAGCGGCAAACTAGCAGCATGCTTAGCAGCTACTATAGCTTGCTGTGGATTATGAACCCTTCCTAGGGCGGTTAATTGTTCAGCTTGTAAACTTTGAACACCGATAGATAGGCGGTTTACTCCAGCATCCGCAAAACCGGCGAATCGCTCTGTCTCAAAGGTGCCAGGGTTGGCCTCTAGAGTAACTTCACAATCAGGTGCTAGCGGGATGAGCTTAGCAATGCCATCCAGTAATTGCTTAATAGCTGCAGCCGAGAGCAAGCTTGGTGTTCCGCCACCAATAAAAATGCTTTGCAGTGACCGCTGTTGAACCCAGTCTAAGTCTGCTCGCAAATCATCTAATAAACGTGCGATGTAGGCCTGTTCAGGGATCTCTTGCTTTAAACCATGGGAGTTAAAGTCGCAGTAAGGGCATTTTTGTATACACCAAGGCACATGCACATACAAACTCAGTGGTGGCAGTTGCATTAGGCTCATTGGCTGGCCAAACTTAATTGCTGTAGCAACTGACGTAACGCTTGGCCGCGATGACTACGGGCCTGCTTTTCGGTTTTACTTAATTGTGCTGCTGAGCACTGTAATTCATCAATCCCAAAGATTGGGTCATAGCCGAAGCCTTCGCTGCCTGTTGCAGCCGATAAAATATGACCATGCCAAATGCCATGGCAAATGATAGGAGTAGGGTCCTCAGCATGCGTTAGATAGACTAAGACACAGTGAAAGCTCGCCGTGCGCTGGGCCGCAGGAACCTCAGCTAATTGCTGTAATAATTTCTCGATATTCTGTTGGTCGGATGCTTTGCCACCATGGAGGTCAGCTGCGTATCTAGCAGAATAAATACCAGGTGCTCCGTGTAGGGCATCAACAGCTAGGCCAGAGTCATCAGCGAGAGCAGGTAATCCCGTATGTAAAGCTGCGTGACGTGCTTTTATGATGGCGTTTTCGACAAAGGTTAGCCCAGTTTCTTCGGCATCACTAAGTTGCCATTCTGATTGCGGACGAACCTGCCATGCTAACGGCGCTAATAACTCTTGCAGTTCTTTAACTTTGCCAGGGTTACCCGTAGCTAAAACAATTTCTCGCATCATACTTTACCCATATGTTAAATTGCTTGGTATTATAGAGCCATACGAGTCAGCCATAAAGAGGAATGCTAATTGATTGAAATCACCGGATTGATGTTATTAATGGGGTCACTATTGCTGGTCAGTATTTTAGCCGCAGTGGTATCTAATCGTTTGGGCGCTCCATTATTATTAACCTTTCTCGTGGTTGGCATGCTTGCTGGCGAAGAGGGCGTGTTAGGTATCGAGTTTGATAATCCTGCACTAGCATTCTTTATTGGCTCCTTGGCATTGGTTATTATTCTTTTTGATGGTGGTATGCGTACCCACAAGGAACGCTTTCGAGTAGCCTTATGGCCGGCTATCAGCTTAGCCACTGTTGGCGTTGCCCTAACTTGTGCTATTACTGCGGCTGGGGTGGTGTGGTTATTTGATTTGCCATGGCCAACAGCCTTATTAATAGGCGCTATTCTAAGTTCAACAGATGCCGCTGCCGTGTTTGGTATCTTCCAATCGCAAAACCTACGAATTAAGCAACGGGTAGCTTCCACGCTAGAGATAGAGTCGGGTACCAACGACCCGATGGCGATTATTTTAACCATGACCCTCACCACTATGATTGCAACTGCAGCAGAGTTCTCTTGGCTAGCGATGAGCTTTGATGTGGTCAAACAATTAGTAATTGGTTTTGCGGCCGGTTGGTTAGGTGGACGCACCTTTATTTGGATGTCGCGGAAAATCTCCGTTCAGTTCACGTTTTTCCCATTATTTGCCGCAGCCTCGGCGGTGGTAGTGTTTGCGATTACCAGTGGTTTACAAGGCAGTGGTTACTTGGCGGTTTACCTCATGGGTTACCAAATTGGTAATTCACGGTTGCCGCAGTTGTTTCATATTTTACAAGTTCAAGATGGTTTAGCTTGGCTTAGCCAGATTATGATGTTCTTAATTCTAGGCATGTTAGTGACGCCTTCGCATTTAATCGAATATTGGCCACTTTCGCTATCTGTTGCAGCGTTAATGATATTTATTGCGCGCCCCATTGCAGTGGTGATTAGTCTACTACCCTTTGTTTTCCCTTGGCGTGAGCAAGTGTTCATGAGTTGGGTTGGATTGCGCGGTGCCGTACCTATCATCTTGGCATTGTATCCATGGTTGTCTGGAGTGCCAGACCAAGAACTGTTCTTCGATATCGCGTTTATGGTGGTGATGGTGTCATTGATAGTGCAGGGTTGGTCGTTGGCGCCTTTGGCGCGTTGGTTGGGGTTAGAGGTACCGGCGGTTGCTGAGCCTGACCAGCGCATGCCGTTAGACCGCATAGGTAGTAAGGACCCTCTAGAAGTTCTAGCTTACAGTGTAAGTGAACGTTCACCTGCATGTGATCATTACTGGTCTGATTTAACCATTCATGCTCCGGCAGAATTCGTCGGTTTGGTTCGACAAGGGGAGTGGATTCAAAGTGTTGACCAGCCTCGCTTTGAAGAAGGCGATACGGTGATAGTGATGGCAAAAGTTCAGCACATTGATGAAATTAGTAAAGTGTTAGCTGCCGGCGGTAAACCGAGAGAAATTCAAACCAGTGAATTCTTTGGTGACTTTAGCTTGCGTGGCAGTCTTAGTTTGGCTGAGGTGGCTAGCTTTTATCCGTTGGGAGAGCTCTCTGACGATTTGGCTGCGCTCACATTAAATGATTATTTTGACCGGAAATTCCACCGTCGTGTGGTGGTAGGTGACGACCTGAAGATTGGCCAAGTGCAATTAACGGTGCGCGAGTTAAATGAACATGGTGAGATCAGCCAAGTAGGGGTGAAGCTACTTGGCTAACTTGAGTTAATTAGCCCAAAACTCTTTGCTAAAACGTAGCTCTTGCTGTTGGTTACCCTGCTTAATAGTAATATAAAAGCGCAGTGTTTCTAGATGTGTGAACTCAACTTGAGTTAGATAATAGACAGCATCACCCTCTATGACCTCTTGAAATTCAAGAGTTTGCTGCATGCTCAACGGGTTCATCACATAACCACTAATAGCAACTTGTTGAGCCGGCTTACCTGCAATATCAGCAGCTAAAACTGCAATATTCACGGTGCCTAGGTACTTACTGCGTTGTAAATTGTACTCTTTAGCCATTTCGGGGCGCAGTAAGGTGGAGTTAAAGGCATTATAGTGGACTTCCCACGGCCCCAGTCGTTTACTTTGCTCAGCTTGGGCTGTTGCGCTTAACAGGGCCAGTAGCCCCAACACCGCAATGCTCAGTAAACGCACCCAGGTACAAGAGCTCAAACCACGGCTGGAACGATGGTAATTCATAATGCAAACCTCTCGATGATTTTTGTACAGCTAGTAATAAGCTTAAATCAGCATGTTACCCAGCAAAATGCGAACAAATTGAATACCTACGATGAGCACTAAAACCGATAAATCAAGCCCGCCAATAGGTGGGATGATACGTCGAATCGGCGCTAAAAAAGGCTCAGTTAACTGCGCGAGCATGGCTGTCATTGGATGATAACCTTGGCTAAACCAGCTCATTAAGGCACGGATCAGCGTGACCCAGAATAAGATCGACAGAAATTGAAACACCACTAAGAACAAACTGCGGATTAATGCTGTGACCACCATAGGTAAAGGCGCATTAATCAGTATTTGTACTAGATAAATCTTAGCTACGGCCACCAGTAACGCCAAGACCACAGCGGCTAAGTCCCACCGACCTAAAGTCGGTAATACTGAGCGCAAGGGTAATACCAGCGGATTACTCACTTTGACCACAAACTGGCTCAGCGGATTGTAAAAATCGGCTCTTACCGCTTGCATCCATACGCGAAGAATCACCACCATCAAAAATAAGTCGAAAACAAAATCAACTAAAAAGGTTACGGCATTCATACTCTCAGTTTACCTTGTATTGGTGAGCCGCAACTTCATCGAGCTGCGGCAGTAGGGTTCGATTAAAACAGTTTAGCCATTTCTTGGTTACGTTGCACTGCTGCTTTGACTGCTTGCGCTGAAATCTTGTCAATCTCAGCTGCTTGATAAACCTCGATACCTTTTGCCGTAGAGCCGCCCTTACTGGTCACTTGCTTGCGTAAATCTTCCAACGAAAGCTCGCTAGCAATGGCCATTTCAGCTGCTCCAAGTGCTGTTTGTTGCACCATCGCTCGTGCTTTGTCAGCATCAAAACCTAATGCCGCTGCTGCTTTTTGTAAGCTTGCCATAAATTCAAAGAAATATGCAGGACCACTGCCAGCTACAGCACCTAGAATGTCTAGTTGATCTTCATCGGCAACCCATAAAGTTGCGCCTACGCCATTAAAGGCTGCAGTGATAAAGTCTTGGTCGGTTTGATCAACGCGGTCATCAGCGACCAAGCCCGACATGCCTTGCCCTACGAGTGAAGGTGTATTAGGCATGACGCGAATCATACGAATCGAGTCACCTAAATACTGTCGATATTTTTCAATACGAATACCTGCGGCGATAGTAACAATCAGTTTGTCGCTAAGGTTAGGTACTTGCTCACGCAGCTGTTGGCAGACTTGCGCCATCAACTGCGGTTTTACCGCAAGCACAATAACATCGGCTTGCGTAGCAACCTGGATGTTATCTTGACTGGTATGAACCTTAAGTTTGTCCTGCAATAGCTGTAGCTTACCTACGCTTGGGTTGCTAACGTAAATAAGCTCGTTGGAATACCCACTTCGGACCATCCCGCCAACGATGCTTTGGGTCATATTGCCGGCCCCAATAAAGGCGATTTTGCGTGGCGTGGTTGTCATCTGTGTCTCCTTGATTATTTGATTTAGTTGGTTCTGGCACCAAAAATAGCGGTGCCAACACGCACCATGGTGGCGCCATGAGCGATGGCAGCGGCAAGATCATTACTCATCCCCATGGACAGCGTATCTATCTGATCATATTGGGTCTGTAATTGTAAAAACAACCGCTGCATGGCGGCAAAGCTATGGGCTTGTTGGTCAGCACTAGCATCGGCTTGGGGAATAGTCATCAAACCGCGCAGCTGCAACTGCGGCAAACTAGCAATCAGCTGAGCCATTTGTTCTAGTTGCGCCGGTGCGATACCCGCTTTACTGGATTCGTCGTCAATATTTATCTGAATCAACACTTGTAACGGCGGGAGATGCGCTGGACGCTGTTGGCTTAAACGGCGTGCTATTTTTTCGCGATCAAGGCTATGTACCCAAGCAAAATGTTCCGCAATGTCTTTGGTTTTATTCGATTGAATGGGGCCGATAAAATGCCACGTAAGCGGTAAATGTTGCAATTGCGTAATCTTCTGTACGCCTTCTTGCACATAGTTTTCACCAAAGTCTACTTGGCCGGCGGCATGGGCAGCAGCAACATCAGCGGCTGGCTTAGTTTTGCTAACGGCCAGCAGTTGTACGCTATGCGGCTGGCGCTGGGCAGCTTGAGTTGCTTGCTTTATTTGGTTGCGGACTTCTTTTATCCGTTCAGCTATGTTATTTATCACTTGCTAACACTCACTATAAAGAGGCCGTTCAATGGATATCACTGAGTTACTCAGCTTTGCTGTTAAACATAAATCGTCAGACTTACATTTGTCAGCAGAGTCACCTCCTATGATACGGGTAGATGGTGACGTTCGTAAAATAAATATCCCGGCCTTATCGCACAAGCAAGTGCAAGAGCTGGTGTATGACATTATGAACGACCGCCAGCGTAAAGAGTACGAACAGAATCTAGAATGTGATTTCTCGTTTGAGGTACCGAATCTGGCGCGCTTTCGGGTTAACGCATTTGTACAAAACCGTGGTGCTGGCGCCGTCTTTCGTACTATTCCTAGCGAGGTTCTTACACTGGAACAACTGGGTGCTCCAGAGATCTTTAAAACGATCTCCGATAACCCTCGTGGACTCGTGTTAGTGACTGGGCCCACCGGTTCAGGTAAGTCTACGACGCTGGCGGCTATGGTGGATTACATTAATGAGAATAAATTTCATCACATTTTGACCATCGAAGATCCCATCGAGTTTGTTCATAAGAACAAACGTAGCTTGGTTAACCAACGTGAAGTGCATCGCGACACCCACAGTTTTAACAACGCATTACGCTCGGCCCTGCGTGAAGACCCTGATGTGATTTTAGTGGGTGAGATGCGTGATTTAGAAACCATTCGGTTAGCCATGACAGCAGCTGAAACTGGACACTTAGTGTTTGGTACCTTGCACACAACCTCTGCCCCAAAAACCATTGACCGGATTGTCGATGTGTTTCCGGGCGATGAGAAACCTATGATTCGCTCCATGTTATCTGAATCACTGCGCGCCGTGATTTCGCAAACCTTGCTGAAAAAGGTGGGTGGGGGGCGAGTTGCCGCTCATGAGATCATGATTGCGACGTCTGCCATTAAGAACTTAATTCGCGAAGATAAAATTGCACAGATGTATTCGTCCATTCAAACGGGTGCTGCCCATGGCATGCAAACGCTTGACCAATCTCTGCAAAACTTACTCAACCAAGGCACTGTAACCCGAGCTGACGCTAAAGCTAAAGCTAATCACAAGGATGCCTTCTAATGTCGGTGTTGGATAAGCTCTTAAAACTCATGGTGGAACGACAAAGTTCAGATTTGTTTATTTCGGCGGGGTTAGCTCCTAGTGCCAAAATTAATGGTGAGCTGCAGTCGTTAGCAGAACAGAAGTTGAGTGATAATGCGGCCTTAGCCATCGTCAAAGAAGCTCTTGGGGATGATCATTTAGAGCAATTTATTACCCATAAAGAAGCCAATTTCGCGATTTTCCGCGAAGGCATTGGCCGGTTTCGGGTGAGTGCATTCTGGCAACGCCAAAAAGCCGGTATGGTAGTACGCCGTATTGTTACCGAGATACCTACAGTAGAGCAGCTTAAACTTCCTAGTATTCTAACCCAACTCATTATGAGTAAGCGCGGTTTGTTGCTAGTGGTAGGGGGCACAGGTACCGGTAAGTCAACCAGTTTGGCGGCTTTGATTGGCTACCGCAACCAGCATTCAAAGGGGCATATTCTGACCATTGAAGACCCCGTCGAATTTGTGCATGACCACGCTCAATGCATGGTCACACAGCGTGAGGTAGGACAGGATACAGAATCGTTTGAGGCAGCGTTAAAAAGCTCGTTACGGCAAGCTCCCGATGTGATTTTAGTTGGGGAGATACGTTCTCAAGAGACTATGGAATACGCTTTAACCTTTGCTGAAACAGGTCATTTGTGTGTGGCTACGTTGCACGCTAACAATGCCAACCAAGCGATAGAGCGGATCATGCAACTGGTGCCGAAAGAGAAGATTCACAAGCTCATGTTTGATTTATCGCTCAACCTACGTGGTATTGTGGCGCAACAGTTAGTTCCCACTACTGATGGGGGGCGTACTGCAGCCATTGAAATTCTACTCAATAGCCCGATCATTGCGGAGAAGATAGCCACCGGTGACATGGGCGAGTTAAAAGAAATCATGGCGCGTTCGCGTGAATTAGGCATGCAAACTTTTGACCAAGCTCTTTATGATCTCTACAAGGCGGGCCGTATTACATACGATAATGCGATGCGTCATGCAGATGCACCAAATGACTTACGCTTGCGGATCAAACTCAGTGGTGAAAATCACGGTGATGATGACAGTTCATTGAAGGGTGTTACCGTTGATCTAGACTGACATCAGTGAGGCTTTAGGCTAAACTAGGCGCCTTTGGTTTGTAGTTAAAAAGGATAAGATTAGATGCGCGTGCTAGGTATTGAAACCTCATGTGACGAAACCGGAATCGCCATATACGACACTGAACAAGGTCTGCTGGCTCATCAACTCTACTCGCAAGTAAAGTTGCATGCTGATTACGGTGGCGTGGTACCAGAACTAGCTTCGCGTGACCATGTAAGAAAAACCCTACCACTTGTTCAAGCCGCGTTGGCACAAGCAAATTTAACCGCAGCTGATATCGATGGGGTTGCTTATACCGCCGGACCTGGACTCGTGGGTGCATTATTAGTAGGTTCTTGTATTGGTCGCAGTTTGGCCTATGGTTGGCAGGTACCAGCCGTAGCAGTACATCACATGGAAGGCCATTTACTGGCGCCAATGTTAGAAGATGATGTACCCGAGTTTCCATTTGTTGCTTTATTAGTATCAGGCGGACACACCCAATTAGTTCGGGTTAATGGTATTGGTGATTACCAGCTATTAGGTGAATCCATTGATGATGCGGCGGGTGAAGCTTTTGACAAAACAGCCAAATTGATGGGCTTGGACTATCCCGGCGGGCCACGATTAGCAAAACTGGCAACCCAAGGCCGACCTCAGCAGTATCAATTTCCGCGGCCGATGACAGATCGACCTGGGTTAGATTTTTCATTCAGTGGTTTGAAAACCTTCGCTGCCAATACTATCGCGGCGTCCGATGGATCCGAGCAAGCCTTAGCAGATATTGCTCGCGCCTTTCAAGATGCAGTGGTTGACACTCTATTGATCAAATGTCGGCGGGCGTTAGAACAAACCCAGCTTAAGCGTTTAGTGGTTGCTGGCGGGGTTAGCGCAAACCAACATTTACGTGATCAACTGCAGCAATTTGCGCAGCGCATTGGTGGCAAAGTCTATTTTCCGCGCGGTGAATTCTGTACTGACAATGGTGCCATGATAGCTTTTGCCGGGGCACAGCGCCTGATGGCTGGCGAGCACGCAGATATTGCCATCAAGACCTTTCCACGCTGGCCATTAGAGCAACTTACGGCCATCACTCGCTAATTAAGATCGGTCGTTGTTGACCTCAGCGTTGTCATCAGGTGGCTGTTGTGGCCGCCTAATGCGACGCTCTTCGCCACTTCTAATACGCATAATATTGGATTGATGCCGCCATAGTATCAACAGCGAAATCATAATGACCGGTACTGTGTATTGTGGCTTGATAAAATAAGCAAAGAACGGCGCTAGGCTCACGGTGACGAGTGCCGCCACAGATGATACCCGGCTAATTCGAAACACCAAAATCCAGGTGGCAATCAGCAAGAGAGCCATTTCCCAAGCAACTGGAAACATCGCACCAAGAGCGGTAGCGACGGCTTTACCGCCGCGAAAGTGAAAGTACAACGGAAAGATATGGCCCAAACAAGCGGCTACTGCAATAAGCCCCAGAAAAAAGGGCTCAATGCCGAGAAAATAAGAACCCCAAACCGGAATCATGCCTTTGAGCACATCAAACCACAGCGTTAATACTGCGGGTAATTTGCCCCCGATTCGATAAACATTAGTAGCGCCGGGATTATGCGAGCCGGCAGTGCGAGGGTCTGGTAAGCCGAACACGCGACATACCAAGACGGCACTACTGATAGAGCCGAATAAGTAAGCTGATAATATCGCCAGTACAATTAATGCACCCATGGTGATTTTTTTCCGGTCCGCTTTCCGTTACTATGCAAAGCCCATAGCATAAGCGCTTTACGCTTAAATTTCTATCAGTTACTGGTATGACAAATCATGGATAAAGTATTCGTAGAAGGGTTGGTGGTTGATGCCTACATAGGTGTGTACGATTGGGAGCATGAAAGCACCCAGCCGTTGGTCTTAGATTTAACTATGGCATGGGATAATGCCAAGGCCGCACGCTCTGAAGATTTGGCCGATGCACTTGATTACGACAGCTTGAGTAAAGCTGTTACTGCGCTCATTCAGCAGCGTCCCAGAGCTTTGATTGAAACCGTTGCAGAAGAGGTGGCCGAGCTTATTCTGACGCATTTCAAGGTGCCGCAAGTGACGGTTAAAGTAGGTAAGCCTCAAGCGGTTAAAGCGGCCCGCCAAACTGCGGTAGAGATCACTCGGAAGGCTTCGTGAGTAGAGTTTTATTAGGTATAGGTAGTAACAAACAACGGCATCAGCATATTCAGGCTGGGGTGCTGGCGCTGTATCAACATTTTGCATCAGCAACGACGCCGATGCGAATCTCACGAGTATTTGAAAGTGCTGCAGTGGGTTTTGTGGGGCAGCCTTTTTTTAACTTAGTTGCAGAAGTTCAGACCCAGTTATCAGTAGCTGAGGTAAATCAAATCTGCAAAGAGATTGAACAGCAGTTTGGCCACAGTGCGGCAGCACCTAAATACAGTCCACGAACCTTAGATATTGATATGCTGTTGTTTGATGACCTGATAAGTCGAGAGCCAGTGCAACTGCCACGCGATGAGATTTTACATAATGCTTTTGTACTCTGGCCTTTAGCTGAATTGGTAGGCTTCTTGCCACATCCATGTACGGGTTTAACTTTTACGCAACATTGGCAACAATACAGTAGCTCTCAACAGTTACAACCTATATCATTTGACTTTGAGCAACTGCCTCATTTGTATCAGGTGACGCCATCAACCCTGATCACCAATAATTAAGCTATTAGCAAGGAACTAATCCCAGTGGATATTATTGAAGCTATTATTCTGGCCCTAGTTCAGGGGTTAACTGAATTTCTTCCAATTTCGAGTTCAGCGCACCTGATTTTGCCTTCGCAAGTTTTCGGTTGGCAAGATCAAGGTTTAGCCTTTGACGTTGCCGTGCATGTGGGAACCTTACTGGCGGTCATCTTGTATTTTCGTCAAGAAGTAGGTCAGCTCCTGGTGGGCTGGGTAAATAGCATGCGTGGTCAACACAACGAACACAGCAGATTGGCGTGGTTAATTATTTGGGCCACTATTCCAGCCGGGTTGGCTGGTTTACTGGGGGGTGATTTAATTGAGAATTTTGCCCGTTCAGCGCTCGTGATTGCCACCACCACTATCCTGTTTGGTTTACTGTTATGGTACGCCGATGTGAAAGCTAGCGAGCGCCAAGGGTTAGCCGGATTGACCTTGAAACAAGCTGTTTTAGTTGGTTTGGCTCAAGCATTAGCACTTATTCCGGGTACCTCACGCTCAGGCATAACCATGACCGCAGGTATGCTGATTGGTCTAACCAAAACCGATGCTGCGCGTTTTTCGTTTTTGTTATCCATACCTGTCATTATTATGGCGGGTGGCTACCAAGGCTTGAAATTAGTGCAACAACCGGCAGCGGTTGATTGGTTAGCCGTATTGACCGGGGTCGGGGTATCGTTTGTCGCGGCTTATTTCTGTATCCATTTCTTTTTACAGATCATTAGCCGTATGGGGATGCTGCCCTTTGTGCTCTACCGCCTAGCTTTGGGTATTATTTTGCTGCTATTTTTTATTTAACTGTAGATAACGTTATCCGCTGGCGAGCTGCCATTCGTTGATCACCTTCGCGTGGCGAGCTGATTGTAGCGCTGTTCCAATTTGAGGGCCTTGTAATGCTTGGCCCTCAGCTTTGGCCGCCTCAATCACAGCAGCTGCGGATAACTTTTGAGCAGCCTCGAAACTGCGCTGAAAAGCTGCCAATACGGGTTCCTTAATTTCGACACACTGCCACACCTTGAGCAGGTTAGTAAGCTGTTCGGGTTGCCGCCATAAATCAAACTGTCCCATGTAAGCGAAAGCCGCGTCGGCATTCCAAGTCGAGCTAGCACTGAGTTGCGCGCGACACAACTTGAGCGCCAGTTGACGATAGCTATTGGGAACCTTCAAGCGTTCACACAACTGCTGCGCTCGTTCAGGGGTCAGCGGATACAGGCTTAGGCAAAAGGCGATGAGAGGATCTGGGGTATCCAACTGACTCAAATAATGACGAGTTAACTTGATAATTGAAGCTGGTTGCAACTCGCTGAACCAAGGAGTTAAGGCGTGGGCATCGCTTAAGACCTGCCAGAATACCGCGGGGGTTGCACTGCTGAGTGCTTTTTCAGTTTCGCGCCAAACTCGCTCAGCACTTAAAGTTGCAAGTTCACCTTGGTCGGCTATGGTTCGCATTAACTCCATAGTTTCAGGAGCAACGGTAAAGCCATCAGCAGCAAAGCGAGCGGCAAAGCGCGCCACCCGTAATACCCGTAACGGATCTTCGACAAAGGCTGGAGAGACATGACGCAGTAACCGTTGCTGCAAATCTGCACGACCATGATAGGGATCAATCAACTCCCCCGAGTCACTTTGCGCTATGGCATTAATGGTCAGATCGCGGCGCATAAGATCTTGCTCCAAAGTCACCGACGGATCAGCTGCGATAGCGAAGCCTGTGTAGCCTTGGCCAGTTTTGCGTTCGGTTCTTGCAAGGGCATATTCAGCCTGCGTTTGCGGATGCAAAAATACTGGAAAGTCTTTGCCTACTTGGCGATAGCCTAAAGCCAGCATTTGTTGAGGAGTAGCACCAACTACCACATAATCACGTTCATGCACGGGCTTACCGAGTAACCTATCGCGCACGGCACCACCTACCAAATATATGTTCATGCCATACTCCTTTAATATTCTCGGTGCATCATCGCTAATCACTGGCAGTGATGCAAGTGAGTGGTTACACTGTAGCCATGCTCGACGCAAAACCTTACTTACAACCATCTAATTATAACAATAAGCGCAGCCGGTACGCCTTGGCTACCTTGATTTAATATAGTGATACAGACAGCATGTATTTGAATTATTTTGGTTTACACACAGAGCCCTTTTCGATCGCTCCAGATCCACAGTTTCTCTATTTGAGTGAGCGTCACCAAGAGGCGCTAGCGCATTTAAGTTATGGATTATCAGGTAGCGGTGGATTTATCCTACTCACAGGTGAAGTTGGTACCGGCAAGACGACGGTGTCACGTGCCCTGTTAGAACAATTACCAGAGCACACACAAACGGCATTTATTCTGAATCCGATGCTGAATTCCCACGAGTTACTAGCTACGTTATGTGATGAGTTTGGGTTGCAATCAGCTGCTCAGCCAAAAAGCCGCAAAGACTCAGCGTCCGGCCCATTAACGGACAAACAACTGACAGACTTGTTGAGTAAGTTTCTCCTGAGTGCACATCAAGCGGGTCAGCAATGTGTGGTGCTGATTGATGAAGCCCAACACTTACAACCCCAAGTATTAGAGCAACTGCGTTTATTAACCAATCTTGAAACCAATCAACAGAAGCTATTGCGAGTTATTTTAATTGGTCAGCCTGAATTGCAAGATCTGCTGCGCCGTCGCGAGTTACGCCAGCTAGCACAGCGGATAACGGCTCGTTATCACTTATTACCATTACAATTGGCTGATACCGAACGCTATATTAATTACCGCTTGCAAGTTGCCGGAGCACAGCGCGGATTGTTTGAGCGCGCAGCGATACAGCGGGTTCATCAAGCAAGCGAAGGGATCCCTCGACGACTGAATCTACTTTGTGATAGGGCGTTACTCGCTGCCTATAACGATCAAACGCAAACGGTGACGGTAAAACATATTAAACAGGCCGTGGTGGAATTGGATGGCGCGCCTGCAGTCACAACCAACTCTCGTAAGTGGTGGATATTGCCGGCAGCAGCAATTCTTGGTGGCGTTAGTGCTTGGCTGGCGTTGTATTTAATGAACCAAGTGAGCACAGATGGCTTAGCAGCGACTCCCATGGATACCACCATGGAAGTATCAGCGCCAAGTGTGTCGACACCCGCTGATTCTGCCGCTGTTCCAGCGATTGTGGCATTAACTCAGGTCTGGCAATTACCAGCACCACCAACAGAAGCAGCCGTGTGTAACTGGGTGGAGCAGTTCCAACTCATGTGTGTTACTGGTACCGCACGTATGGACCAACTGAAACAATTAAGTTGGCCATTATTGCTGCAGTTAGATGCTGGTCAGCACCAGTTTGTTGGCAGTGTGGCAACCCAACCAGAAGCCGGCTGGAATGGTCGTTTTGTTGCCTTTATTCCGCAGCCACCGGGCTATGCTGATGAAGATTCGAGCCTGTACCAGCAATGGTTAGCGCAACAACTAAAAGAGTCTGGTAGTGCTGGTGAACAACCGCTGGTGCACCAGTTACGCCAGGTTCAAATGGCAGCAGGCTTGCCGGTTACGGGCGCGTTGGATGGTATCACTCTGGCTTGGTTAGCGGCGAACAGTCGGCTAGGCGGCCCGCGTTTGCAAGAGGAGCAATAAATGTCTTCAGTATTAAAAGCATTGCAGCGGCAGTCATCGCCACTGGTGCCTCAACCGAATCCCATTTGGTTAGCTAGTGCTACTCAGCCTCGAGGGCCTTATACAGGCCTAGTTGCAGTAGTCTTGGCGCTGCTGCTGTTTGTATTAAGTGCAGCTGCAGTTTGGTGGTGGTTACAGGATAATCAGGCACCTACGCAAGAAACATCAGCGCTGACGCCAATCCCCGGCTTAAACCAAGCAGCAACGCCGCCAGCAACGCCAGCGTATCGATTAGGCGAACCGACCGCTATACGCGTTCCTGTTTGGCCAGAGCCAGTTGCAGTCACAACAGCCGAGCCAGCAACAGTAGCTGAAACCGCTGAAGCAACTGCGCCCATAACAGCTAACGAGGCTAACGATAAGGTGATTTCACAAGGGCAAGGATTGGATTTAAACGCGGTTTCACCCGAGTTACTGGCGGCCTTTGAAGATGCCTTAGCGAGTGGAGAGAATTCGGCGCAACAAAGTGTCGTTCCTACCATTTACGATTTAAACCTGAGTATGCAACGGCAAATTGGCAGTTTTAGTTACGATAGTCATCAATATTCATCTGATGCCACCGCACGCTGGATTGTTCTCGATGGGCGACGGCTCTTTGAAGGAGATAGCTTTGGTGCGGTGACGATTCTAAAAATTTCGCCGGCTCATGTGGTGATGTCAATGAACCAACAAGCTTTTCAGTTACCAGCCTTAGAAGACTGGACAAGACCCTAGTAGATCTGATATTAAAACACCTGTTTAAATTCGTTGTTTGATTTTTTCTGCCAACTGATTGAGAGAGGTGTGGTCATGGCTGATTATCGTGTACCCCGTGAAGATATGCAGTTTGTACTGCAGGATGTATTTAAAGTTCATGAAGACTGGGCCAAAATTGAGGCCTTTGCTGACGTCGATATTGACACTGCAGTGGCTATTATTGATGAAGGCGCGAAATTGGCAGAAAGCTTGATTGCTCCTAATGCTCGGGCTGCTGATGAAGAAGGCGTGAGCTTCGATAACGGCGTGGTAACCACCCCGCAAGGCTACAAAGAAAACTTCAAGCAACTGGCTGAAGGTGGTTGGGTAGGGGTGACTGCCAATCCTGACTTTGGTGGTATGGGCCTACCAAAATCCGTATCAGCGCAATATGAAGAAATGCTCTGTGCAGCGGATATCTCTTTCTCATTATATTCAGGCTTGACTGCTGGCGCTATCATGACCATCGATCAGCATGCCAGTGACGAGCTAAAAGCCACTTATTTAGAAAATATGATCCGTGGTACTTGGGCTGGTTCTATGTGCCTTACCGAACCTCATGCCGGTACCGATCTCGGTATTATTCGTACCAAAGCCATTCCTAATGACGACGGAAGTTTTGCCATCAGCGGAACTAAGATTTTTATTACCGGCGGCGAACATGACCTCACTGACAACATCATCCATTTGGTACTCGCTAAGTTGCCAGACGCACCCGCAGGTAGTAAAGGCATCAGCTTATTCTTAGTGCCGAAGTTTCTAGTCAATGCTGATGGTTCTATTGGTGAGCGCAATGGCGTGCATTGTGGATCAACGGAACACAAAATGGGTATTCATGCCTCTGCTACTTGCGTGATGAATTTTGATGGTGCCAAGGGTTGGCTGGTAGGTGAGCCGCACAAAGGTTTACCAGCGATGTTTACCATGATGAACTACGAGCGGTTAGGAGTAGGTATCCAAGGCCTAGGTGCTGCAGCTCGCTCTTATCAAAATGCTTTAGAATATGCCCAAGACCGTATTCAAGGCCGCGGTGCTAAAGCTACGCAGCAGCCCGAGAAAGAAGCCGACCCTATTATTGTGCATGGCGATGTGCGGCGCATGTTGCTGACCATGAAGGCCTTTGTTGAAGGTGGCCGAGCGTTCTCAACTTATGTAGGGCAACAACTCGATTTAGCAAAATATGCCGCTGATGCAGAGACTCGCCAACGGGCTGAAGCGTTGGTTCAGTTGTTAACTCCAGTAGCCAAAGCCTTTTTAACGGATACTGGGTTTGAAGCCACTGTACTTGGTCAGCAAGTATTCGGTGGTCATGGCTTCATTCGCGAGTGGGGACAAGAGCAGTTAGTTCGTGATTGTCGGATTGCGCAAATCTATGAAGGCACTAACGGCATTCAAGCTTTAGATTTGTTAGGGCGCAAAGTTGCCGGTAGTCGTGGCGAACTCCTGAAACCACTCCTAGCGGATATTCAAGCGTTGTTAGCTGAGCCGTTAGCAGGATTTGAAGCAGAATATCAACAGCTTGCTGATGCTACGCAATTGGTACACGAAGTTACCGTGCAAGTATTAAGCAAGGTGATGGATGATGAAAATATCATTAACAGTGTCGCGGTAGAGTACCTGAACTTAATTGGTTACGTTGCTTTTGGTTACGTGTGGTTGCGTATGGCTGCGGCTGCTGCGCCGCAAGTTGCAGAAAAGCCACATCTAGCAAGTAAACTAAAAACAGCTAAGTTCTATATGGCGCGTATTTTACCGCGTATTGAAAGCCTAGCTACCACCATCAAAGATGGTAGCCAGAGCTTGTATCTACATGACTTGGGCGATTTTTAATCGCCCAACGATAGTAGGGTTGCATTGCCACCAACAGCAGTAATGTTGTTGGTGCGCGTTTTTTCAGTAACAAAACGCGTTAAGTAGTGTGGGCCACCAGCTTTTGGACCTGTACCTGACATACCACGGCCACCAAATGGCTGTACCCCTACCACCGCACCAATTTGGTTACGATTAATGTAAACGTTACCGACATCAATCCGGCGGGCAATGTCCGCAGCAAAGGTTTCATTGCGGCTGTGAATACCAAAGGTCAAACCAAAACCAGTACCATTAATGCTATCGATAACTTCATCTAAGCTGTCAGTGCTATAGCGAATAACGTGCAAGATCGGACCGAAGTTTTCTTTCACTAACTGATTAATAGAGTCAATTTCGATAGCCGTTGGTGCGACAAAAGTACCGCCTTGAGTGTATTCAGGCATCGGAGCACGCGCAATTAAGCGACCCGCTTGGCTAATATCGTTGATGTGCTGCTCAAGATTGTGTTTAGCTACGCCATCAATAACCGGACCTACGTCGGTTTCATGCAGCATAGGGTTGCCAACTTTTAACTCGGCCATCGCACCTTTAAGCAGATCAATCACTCGATCGGCGATATCGTCCTGTACAAATAACACCCGTAGGGCAGAACAACGCTGACCGGCGCTCTTGAAGGCACTAGCAACAATATCGGTAACCGCTTGCTCAGGCAATGCGGTGGAATCAATAAGCATAGCGTTTTGACCACCGGTTTCGGCAACTAACGGCACTATCGCACCTGTTCGGGCGGCTAAGGCGCGGTTAATTGCTTGGGCGGTATAGGTTGAACCAGTAAAGCAGACGCCACCGATATCTTCTTGGGAAACTAGGAACGAACCAACCTCGGCACCGCTGCCTGGCATAAAGTGCAAGACATCACCAGGGATACCAGCCTCAAGCGCCAACTGCACGGCACGGAATGCAATAAAGCCAGTTTGCTCAGCAGGTTTAGCGATAACACAGTTACCTGTAACCAGTGCTGCAGCCACCTGCCCTAAGAAAATAGCTAGTGGGAAGTTCCACGGGCTAATACAAATAAAGGTGCCGCGGCCTTGTAAGAATAGCTCGTTCGTTTCGCCCGTCGGGCCTGGTAGCGTGGTTCCTTGACCCATGAGTTCACGCGCTTGGACAGCGTAGTAGCGGCAGAAATCGACAGCTTCGCGTACTTCATCAATACCATCTTGTAAACTCTTGCCGGCTTCTAGCGTACACAGAGCAATCAACTCGTTACGATTCGCTTCCATCAGATCAGCGAGCTTCTCTAGTGCTTTGGCTCGCACTTCGACATCGGTATCGCGCCAACGTCGATAAGCAGCATTGGCACTAGCGAGTGCTTGTTCCGCAAGAGCTTTGTCGCCCCAGCAAATGGTGCCAATAAGGCGGTCGGTTTGTTGTGGGCTATGGATAGCAACCTGATGATGGGCATCAATGACATCGCCGTTTACAATCGGTCCGGCTTGCCATTGTTTATCTTGGTATTGTTGTACTGCTGCAATAAAGTCATCTGCTTGTGAATGAATGTTCATATTCAATCCTAACGAGTTTTTCCGATCTGCAAAGATCTGCGTCGGCAAAGGAATTTTGGCATTAGCGAAATGGTCATGCTTATGCATGGTCGTTAAAGGGTGCTCAATCAAGTCCGCTACTGGCGTTTCAGGGTCCACTAACTTGTGCACAAAAGATGTATTAGCACCATTTTCAAGGAGGCGGCGCACCAAGTAGGGTAACAAGTCTTTGTGCGCACCAACCGGAGCGTAAATTCGCACGGTAGTATTCTCATCCTGCTCTAAGATAGTGTCATAGAGATCGTCACCCATACCGTGCAAGCGCTGAAATTCAATACGTCGCTGGTACTGTTTATTGAGCTCGCGAATAGCGACCACGGTGTGTGCGTTATGGGTAGCAAACTGCGGATAAATAGCCCCATCGGTCGCGGCACTCAATAGGTAATGAGCACAGGCTAAGTAAGACACGTCAGTATTGGCTTTGCGGGTAAACACTGGATAACCAGTTAGACCATTCACTTGGCAAAGTTTGATTTCTGTGTCCCAATACGCACCCTTTACCAAACGCACCGGAATCTCATCGCCACACTCGCGTGCCAGGGCAGTCACCCAACATAATGTAGGTAATGCACGTTTTGAATAGGCCTGCACCACCAAACCGAAACGAGGCCAGCCTTTGCAGACGCCGCTACGATACACTTTTTCAAATAATTCTAGCGAAAGTTCAAGCCGGTCTGCTTCTTCTGCATCAATGCTAACTCCAACATCGGCCTCTTTGGCTAGTTTAACGAGCTCAGTTAAGCTTTGTGCCAGCTCAGTCATAACGCGCTCGTGATTAGCCACCTCATAGCGCGGGTGTAGGGCTGATAATTTTATTGAAATAGTTGGGCGTGGAGCCTTCGGGTTATTGAAGTTTTCTTTGCCAACTATTTTAATCGAATTGACATAATCGGCGTGATAGCGCTGCGCATCACGCATGGTTAATGCCGCCTCGCCAAGCATATCGTAAGAGTGCGTGTAGCCTTTATCGCGATTAGCACGACTGTTTTTCAGCGCTTCTTCAATAGTACGGCCTAAGACGAACTGGGTGCCCATAATTCGCATCGCTTGATACGTTGCTTTACGAACTACCGGTGTACTTAAACGACGAGTTAGGCGCTTAAATACACCACGAGGCGTTTCCATCGGCTGGCCGGTAGGGTTTATCCGATTGTTGGCAAAGGCGATACCCCAGGTGCCGGTATTCACTAACCAAGAGGTACTTTGGCCCATATGTTTTTGCCAATCACCACCGGAAAGCCGATCTTGGATTAACGCATCAGCTGTTGTTGCGTCAGGAATACGTAATAAGGCTTCCGCGAGGCACATCAAAATGATGCCTTCTTTGGTATCTAAACTGTATTCTTGCAGGAACGCATCAATACCGCTGTTGTCGGCGCGCTCACGCACTTTACCCACCAGTGCCGCAGCAGCTTGGGTAACAGCGTCAATTTGTTCAGGTTGATTCGGTACCAGTGTCATCAACTCACGCAAATAGGCATCTTCATCAACTAAATAGTTGGCGGTAATGGCCTGTTGGAGTCGACCGAGGTCGGCGCCGGAATACTGAGCCGCAAGCACTTCACTCGCTTTAAACATAGATTCTCCTGTAAGACTCAGCCGATGGCTGGCGGGGACATATTTTCGGCGCAAGTATAGGGCTTTTTGAGCGCCAGTAAAGCCCACCCGATCAGAATTTTTGTCGCTTTCTTGCGGGCGTATCAGCGCTACATTTTCGAGCACCGCCGATGGCGCCCACGTTGCATTTTTTAACCGCCAGTGTCAAGCCCTGATCAGTTGACCTGTAAGGAGTCTGCGAGTACCGTATGAGGCCTAACTAATGATGCATAGATGGAACCATTCGTGAGTCACCAACACAGCCAAGAAATAGAACTCAAACTTATCCTTGAGCCACAGCAACGAGCAGCTGTCTTGCAACTTTGTGAGCAATTGGCCAAAGGTGCTGAGCATGACATTTTTGAACTTAACAATGCCTACTTTGATACCGATGATTTGCGTTTGCGTGAATACGATATGGGATTACGCATAAGGCAGCGTGGTGAGCACTTAGAACAAACAATTAAACTTGCCGGGCAGGTGTTAGGTGGCATGCATCAGCGGCCTGAATACAACAGGGTGATTGCCCAGGCGGTACCTGATTTGACGTTGTTCGAAGAAGATATATGGCCGGATGACTTTCCGTTGTTTGATATTCAGCGCGAGCTAAAGGAAATTTTTCGTACCAATTTCACCCGTCATCGTTGGCGAATTCCTCAGGGCGATGGAATGATAGAACTGGTGTTCGATGAGGGTGAAATCATTGCCGCTGAACACCGCCAACCCATCTGTGAAATTGAATTAGAAGTACAAGGTGCAGATACGGCCGCAGCGTATAAATTAGCACGCCGTTTTATTACCCGCGTGAACGCGAGAGTAGGAACCTTAAGTAAGGCAGCTCGGGGCTACTTGTTAGCTGGCAAGTCGGTATTAGAACCCTACACCCATGCTGACTTTGTCAGTCAACAAGGCCAAGACGATGTTGGTCAAGGGTTATATCGAGCATTAACTTACGCCTTGCAATACTGGCAACACAATGATGCCTGTTTAACCCAGCAGCCGTGTGTGCAGGCAGTGGCTGGTATTACTGATGGAATTCGTTTAAGTAAAGTGGTGTTGCAACAATTGGCCTTATTCGAAATTGATGTGAGTGACCATATTTTACGGTTAGAACAGATGCTGGGGCATTTGGGCTGGCTCAGTCGGTTTGATGGTCTCAATGAGCTGATTGCTGAAGATGGAGCTTATCATCGCGCGTTAAAGCAAAATACCAAGCTGTATGAACACATTTTGGAGCAACAGCAACATGCTGTGCAACTTGAGCTGGTGGTAAATTTGAGTAAACGTGATGATTATCAGCTCACCTTATTTGAGCTAGGTGAGTTGTGTGCCCAACAACCTCGCCATGAACAGCTTATGCAGACCCCGTTAAAGCAATGGGCCGTGCAGCGCTTACGAGATGACTGGCAATTGGTTGCTGAGCCTTTCACGCGCGCTGAAGAAATGCGTCCAGAGCAATATCTCAAACAGTTACCGCAGCTGCAAAGTTCATTGCAGCTGGGCTATTGTGTAGGAGCGCTATTTGATCAACAAGATCGTGAGCAATTCCGGGCTCCGTGGTTAGATATGCTGCGCGGCATCCGAGAAATATTGGCGCTAAAACTACTACGAGAAGCCATTAAAGATACGGATGATATTAACACCGAGCGTCTACTTAGTTGGCAAGAGGTACAGTTAGAGTCGTTGCTATATGCCCTGGAACGCTCTCGCCGCTCGGCTATCAAACAAGAACCTTATTGGATTTTATAATGATAGATGCATCGGCCTTTGTCGCCTCAATCAGCCCTTTTATTGCGCGTACACTAGAGCAACAACCGCAAGCTATCGAGTGGCGACAACAGCCGGGATACCCACATCAGGTGGTGCTTCCAGCGCCAGAGAACTATTTGACCCTGGTGCAGCAAGAGTTACAGCAATGTAGCGATGAAGGCAGTGCGCAGCGTCAACTGCGGCAATTAAGACAGCGTTGGTATGCAAGTTTGGCTGCGGCAGACCTGCTGCAGCAAATTAGCTTAGCAGATATGTTGCGACATTTAAGCGCAACAGCAGATGCTTTTATCATCGCCGCCGTTCAATGGCTGCGACCGCGTTTAACTGAGCGCTATGGTGAATTACTGGATAGTCAGGGAGTACCGCAACAGCTGTATGTGATTGGCATGGGTAAACTAGGCGGGGGAGAATTAAACTTTTCGTCAGATATCGACCTTATCTTTTGCTACCCAGAGCAAGCGGAGACGCAACATCCGCGACGTCCGCTTGAAGCCAGTGTATTTTTTACCAAGTACGCTCAAGCTCTCCTAGCCTTGCTAGACACTCCGACTGCTGACGGTCGAGTGTTTAGGATCGATTTACGACTGCGTCCTTTTGGTCAATCTGGCCCACTGGTAGCCAGCATGGCCGCATTAGAATATTACTACCAAGAACAAGGCCGTGATTGGGAGCGCTATGCCATGGTTAAAGCGCGTTTAATTGGTGCGAGCGAGGTTGCTCAACAGCAATTTAGTGCACTGCTTAGGCCATTTGTCTACCGCCGTTATATTGATTTTTCAGCGATTGATGCGCTGCGTAAAATGAAGGCGTTAATTACCCAAGAAACCCGTCGCCAGGGCGTTCGGAACAACATCAAGCTTGGTGCTGGAGGGATCCGTGAAATCGAGTTTATTGCGCAAGTCTTTCAGTTGATTCGAGGTGGACAACAACGTCAACTACAAACCCCATCTTTGTATCAAGCCTATGCCGTGATCAAACAGCAACAGTTGCTGGAACCGGCAGTGGTGGATGAACTGCTACAAAGCTATGAGTTTTTGCGCAAGGTTGAGCATGTCTTACAGGAACTGAATGACGAGCAAACACAGACGTTGCCGGACCAAGATGACCAGCAACAGGCTATGGCGCAGGTATTCAAAGTCAGTTGGCCAGCATTGGTAGAGCGAATTGAGCAAGCGATGCAAAAGGTTCACCAACATTTTCGATCTGTCATTGGCGCAACGGATGAAGACGACGAAGAAGCTGGTGAGTTACAACTGTTGTGGCAGGATATGATCGAAGACGACGCTGCTGTTGCTATTCTCATTGATGCTGGTTTGAACGCTGCCAGTGCCCAACAAATGTGGGCGCACATAAGTCAACTTCGTCAAGAGGTTCGGCGCCGTGGGAGCGGCCCTCGAGGACGCCAAGCAATGGCTCGATTAGTCCCCATCTTGATTGAGCAACTACTGGCTTATGAAGACGCTGAAGCAGTCTTAGAGCGCGTGTTGCTAGTACTTCGAAAAATTATGAGCCGCACAGCTTACGTTGAGCTACTGGTTGAGAACAAAGGTGCTCGCGAGCAACTGCTGAAGCTATGTCGTGCCAGTTCATGGCTAGCGACACAGTTAGCACAGTACCCACTTTTATTAGATGAATTGATCGACCCTCAGCATCTATATCAGTTGCCGCAACTGGCCGATTATGGCCGTCTGGTTGATGAATACTTGTTGCGGATCCCCGAGCAGGAGGCTGATTTAGAGGCACAAATGGATGCACTGCGTCAGGCGCGTCAGGTCTTACAATTACGTATTGCCGCGGCAGATATCAGTGGCGCTCTGCCACTGATGAAAGTCAGTGACCATTTAACTTATTTAGCTGAAGCTATCATTACCAAAGTTGTTCGTTTAGCTTGGTATCAGATGGCTGAAAAATACGGTAACCCAGCTGGTCAAGACAGTGACAATATGGGGTTTGCGGTACTCGCCTACGGCAAGTTGGGGGGGTTAGAGTTGGGTTATGGCTCAGATTTGGATTTGGTATTTATTGCTGATGCAGACTACGGCGGGGTGACGCAAGGCCCAAGAGAAATCGAGAATCAGCAATTCTATTTACGCCTAGCGCAACGTATTTTGCATCTGTTAACCACCCGAACTATGGTTGGGGTGTTGTATGATACGGATATGCGTTTGCGTCCATCTGGTAAGGCTGGACTACTGGTTACTCGACTAGACACTTACGCTAAATATTTAGCTGAGGATGCGTGGACTTGGGAGTTGCAGGCCTTAGTTCGGGCGCGGCCTGTATTTGGTCGTGAGGAGATACGTCAGCAATTGATTCAGTTGCGCCTACAGCGCTTATGCCAACAGCGCTCAGAAGATGAATTACGCGAACAAGTGGTGAGCATGCGTGAGAAAATGCGTGAGCACACCAAGCTAGCGGTAAACGAACAAGAGTTTGATTTAAAACAGGGCTACGGCGGTATTACGGATATCGAATTTTTAGTGCAGTACCTTACCTTAAGGTATGCTCATGACTACCCAGAACTTGCAACTTACACTGATAATATTCGAATTTTAGAAACTGCAGGCCAATTAAACTTGATGCCGACCGAGCAAGCACAACAATTAATCGAGACTTATATTAGATTACGAGAGCTGTCGCATCAATTGGCATTAGCAGAGCAAAGCAGCAAGACCCATCAAGATGTATCTGCCGCCCGAGCTGTGGTTGAAACAGCTTGGCAGCAGTGGTTAGCTGCCAAGCAAGGTTAGATGTTGAACACGCAGAATCGCGTTAGCGGTAGAGATCAGGATCCGATGAATCTGGGCGTGTCTTGAAGCGTCGATGAATCCACATGTATTGCTCAGGTTTTTGCAAAATAGCATATTCAATCATACGATTAACACGAGTCACATCAGCAACTTGGTCTCCGGTTGGAAACTGCTCAAACTGCGGATAAAACGTCATATCATAACCACTACCATCGTCGCGCCGAAAGCAAGTTACAGGCAGCACCACACAGTTAGCATTTTCGGCAAACAACAAGGTGCCGGTAGTGGTACTTGCTTGCTCTACAGCAAACAGCGGGGCAAATACGGTACGCTTGCGGCCGTAATCTTGGTCAGGCAAGTAGCCAGCAATCTCACCTTGGTCTAATGCTTGGAGCATGCTACGTACGTCAGTACGTGGGATCATGTATTTGTTGGAGCGTCCTCTACCACGGGTTTGTAAAAACTCCATAACGGCATTGTTATGAGGTCGATACAAGCCTACGGCGGGTTGCACGAACCCATGCAAGCGGGCATGAACTTCAAGACTAAGAAAGTGAAATAGCAGCAAGAGCACACCTTTACCCTCGGCGAGCGGGGCTTGAATATGCTCAATGCCATGCAGATGAAGTTTGCGTTTTATACGCCAATCAGGCCACCACCACGCCATACCAGTCTCAAAAAAAGCGATACCAGTATTTTCTAGGTTGCGTTTTACCAACTGCTCGATATCTTCTGCACTTTTATTCGGAAAACAAAGCTCCAGATTACGGCGGGCAATGTGTGCCCGTTTAGGTACAAAGCGGTAAAACAGGCGGCCTAGACCGCGACCCATGGCAAGCTGCCATTTGTATGGCAGCCATGAAATACCATATAAAAAGCCGGCGCTGAGCCACGTTAACCAATACTTAGGTGATAGAAAACGTAGCTCAAACTTAGGTTTCTCAATTATTTTCATTCACAAGACTTGCGTTGATGGCGACTAAATCTTGTTCACTGATCAAACCTGATGCCTGTTTAAGAGCAAGATACTGACGGATATAACCATAGCGCGCACTCGATAAATTACGGCGAGCATTAAAGAGGTTACGCGTGCTGTTTAATACGTCCACAATCGTACGAGTACCCACTTCAAAACCTGTTTGAGTAGCTTTCAAGGCACTTTCAGCAGAGATAACTGCTTGCTCAAAAGCTGTGATAGTAGAAATAGCTGCTACCACGTCATAGTACGCGCTGCGAACTTCGCGTTCGACATTACGGCGGACAAACTCTAATTGCTGACTTGAGGCTACGTAGTTTTCGCGTGCTTGCTCTGCTTGTGAGCTAGTACGGAACCCAGAAAAAATAGGTACGCGCACGTTTAGGCCAATTGAGTTGGTGTCCATTCGTGGCATATTGACAGTATTACCGCGAGTCGTTGATTCGGTATCGTTGGTGCTGTATTCACCAGACAAAGAAACGGTTGGCAAATGGCCGTTTTGGGCAACGTCAATTTGCTGCTCGGCAATTTCAACAGCGACTCGTTGTACCATCAACATTAAATTTTTGTCTTCGGCCGTTTTCACCCAGTTACTGGCATCTTGTGGATTTGGTGACTCTGGGCTAAATGATTGAGTATTTAACTGGGCAAGGTCGCTATGATAACGGCCGGTTATTTCCCGTAAACTCTCTTGTGCAACGGATACGGCATTGCGCGCTTGGATTTCTGCAGCAACGGCAGTATCAAATTGAGCTTGTGCTTCGTGCACGTCGGTAATTGCGGTTAAACCAACAGAGAAACGCTGCTTGGTTTGTTCTAGCTGGCGCTCAATTGCTTTCTTTTCTGATTCTGCGAAAGCTAAATCATCTTGCCGTTCAAGTACGGTAAAGTAAGCATTAACTACGCGCATCATCAGCTGTTGACGCTCGCTCAAATAATTTACTTCCGCTTGATAAGCTTGTTTCTCGGAGATCTTTGCTTGATCCCAAACATTCATATCGAATAAGGTTTGGGTGAGTGATAGCCCAGCATTCCAGCCTTTGCTTTCTTGATCAAAAATAACCAAGTTGCCGCTGGTGGTGTCAAACTGTGCGCGCTCGGCATCAGAACGGCTGTAGCCTGCGCTAAAGTTTAGCTGTGGCCAAAAGCTGGCTTTGGTGATATCAACACCTTTTTGGGCCGCGCGACGCTCGGCGTCAACACGTTGCAAGGTTGGATCATTTTGCAAAGCTAGTTGAAATACTTGTGCAAGGTCGTCGGCATAGGTGACACTAGAGCTTGCAGCAAAGGTTAAACCTAATAGAGCTGATAATACGTGCTTTTTCATGTTCTGGGGTGTCCTGAATTATTTGAAAGCATCATCATGCAAGTGATAACTGGCAATCATTTTACATACACTGGTGAATGATTACCAGTTTACTTTGTCTTTAACTAAATTTCATCGCAACAGTTGCAACGTTGTTGTTTCAAGTGTAACCAATTATGTGCAAAACGCTCATCTATTTACAATCAAAACTAAGCTAAATAGCGGTTAATTGAGTACAAAGAACGGTGAATCACAAATTATTCAAAAAAGCAGGTAACACGTGCAAAAGTTCTCACTTAAAGATGTCAAAATTATCGCAAAAGAAGTCGTTAGAGAAGGATTTTTAAGTATTTATCAGTACCAGGTGCAGCACCGTCTGTTTGCTGGTGGTTGGTCGCCTACCTTTACTCGCGAGATCATGGACCGTGGCCATGCGGTGGTGGTGTTGCCTTATGATCCCAAACTCGACGCCTTGGTCGTGCTTGAGCAGTTCCGCATAGGAGCGTTAGAGGATCCCCATAGTCCATGGCTGATAGAGTTTGTAGCTGGAATGATGGACCAAGAGGATGAGCAACCCGAAGAAGTTGCCCATCGCGAACTCATGGAAGAAGCAGGTTTAACTACCGATGTGTTGCATCATGCCATCACTTATTGGTCGACTCCTGGCGGCTGCACCGAGCAAATCACCGTCTATGTGGCTGAAGTGGATAGCAGTCAGGCGAGTCGGCACGGTGGCCTAGCTAGTGAACACGAAGATATTCGTGTGCATGTGCTGCCGTTTACTGATGTGGTAAGCTTATTGGAGCAAGGTAAGATCAATAATGCAGCCAGTGTGATTGGTCTGCAGTGGATGCAGTTACATAAACGTAAGTTTGAGCAAATCTAATGGCTTAAATAGCGACAAGACATTTGGATAAGATAAAGAAAGACGATGATTAGTGATGTAAAGCGAACTCGGTATCAGTTTGATTTAGCTGCGCTACAACGCTTAGCTGCGGTTAACTATGCCTGTTTGCAGCCGTTAGTAAAAACCGCCCATAGGGTTGGGGCTTGGGTCGTGAAGATCAGCCCGCAACTCAGTTTTGTGCTCAGCGTCTTAGAACAGGCGCCTTACACCACGGAAATTCGGATTCAACAGCAAGCTACCGCTGCTACGGCGCGTTTACCGCGTTGGTCTGAAGTTCAATTAGATGTGCGTTTGTATCACGACGCACAACTGGCAGAAGTGATCCGTAGCCAAGGAGTAGAGCGGATACAAGCCCGGTATGAACAACCAAACGCAGCGATGCATCAGCGCAATGAAAAACACCAGATCAACCAATTTTTGCAAGAGTGGTTACAGCTATTGCGACAGCAGGCGGTGGTACCACAGCCGTTACCGGGAGCGCGTTAGTGTTACTTTATATTCATGGTTTTGAAAGTTCACCAGCGTCGTTAAAAGCGCAACAATTGCAACAGTTTTTAGCCCAACATCAAGCTCCTGCAGCGTTATTGCCACAGCTGCCGGCAACTATGGCAGCAGCTAAATCGATGCTGGATGAGTTGATAGAACAACAACCTATAACTGCGGTTATGGGCAGCTCTTTGGGAGGTTTCTGGAGCCATTACGTGGCATCACGTCTAGCTCAGCAGCAACGACCTGCTCGCGCTGTATTGATAAACCCAGCAGTGGCACCGCAGCATTGGATGCCCGAGCATCCGATTCAGCGCATACATCCCTGTACCCACGAGTCTTATCAACTAGACGCAGGTGATAAACAAGTGTTACAGCAAGTGGAGCAACAACTTGATAGCTCGCTCGAACTTTTAATTTTACTGCAGCGCGGTGATGAGCAACTCGACTATCGTCAGGCACAGAACTTTTATCAATCGCAGCGCATGATTGTAGAGAGTGGAGGAGACCATAGTTTTGTAGATTTTCCGCGTTATCTTCCAGCAGCGCTTGAGTTTCTTAGCGTCCTGTAACAGTATAAGAAAATTGCATAATAATAAGAACGAACCAAGTCCTCATCCTTATCCATGGCGTTCATGAAAAGCGAGATAGAACCACGCATGTCAGATTATAAAGCCGATGCCATAGAGGTCTTAAATGGCCTAGAACCGGTCCGGCGCAGGCCCGGAATGTATACCGACACCACTCGTCCTAACCACCTTGGTCAAGAGGTGATAGATAATAGTGTGGATGAAGCCTTAGCTGGCCACGCTAGAGAATTGACGGTGATATTGCACCCTGATCAATCGCTTGAGGTACAAGATGACGGGCGCGGTATGCCAGTTGATGTGCATCCGGAAGAGGGGGTGCCTGGGGTTGAGCTGATCATGACGAAGCTGCATGCCGGAGGCAAGTTCTCAAACAAGAGCTATAAGTTTTCAGGCGGTCTGCACGGGGTTGGTATCTCGGTTGTAAATGCGTTATCAACGCGAGTTAACGTTATCGTAAAGCGTGATGGTCAGGTCTATCAAATGGCTTTTGAGCATGGCGATAAAGTATCAGACCTAGAAGTTACCGGTACTGTTGGGAAACGTAACACAGGGACCAATATTCATTTTTGGCCGGACCCGAAATATTTTGATTCGGCTAAGTTTTCGGTCTTAAAGTTAACGCATTTATTGCGAGCCAAAGCAGTTCTTTGTCCGGGTTTAAAAATCAATTTTCGCAACCTTGTGGATCAAACTGAACAAACTTGGTTATACGAAGATGGCTTGCGCGATTATTTAGTAGAAGCGGTACAAGAATTACCAACGTTACCAGAAGAGCCTTTTATTGGCGCTTTTGCAGGTAACGAAGAAGCGGTTGATTGGGCCGTTACATGGTTGCCTGAGGGGGGCGAAGGTGTTACTGAAAGTTATGTAAACCTTATCCCTACGCCGCTGGGTGGTACTCACGCAAATGGCCTCCGACAGGGCTTGCTCGAAGCTATGCGTGATTTTTGTGAATTCCGTAATCTATTACCGCGCGGCGTACGCTTAACGCCGGAAGATATATGGGACCGCTGTGCTTATATTTTATCGGTGAAAATGCAAGATCCGCAGTTTGCTGGACAAACCAAAGAGCGTTTGAGTTCGCGGCAATGTGCGGCGTTTGTCTCTGGCGTCGTGAAGGATGCCTTTAGTCTCTGGCTCAATGAACACACCGAGCAAGCGGAACAACTTGCTGAGCTTTGTATTAATAATGCTCAGCGCCGCATGCGCGCTAGTAAGAAAGTGGTGCGTAAAAAAGTAACTCAAGGTCCTGCATTACCGGGTAAGTTAACCGATTGCGCAACCCAGGATCCAGCTCGTGGCGAATTATTCTTAGTGGAAGGTGACTCTGCTGGTGGCTCTGCTAAACAGGCTCGTGATCGTGACTTTCAAGCGGTCATGCCATTGCGCGGTAAAATTTTAAACACCTGGGAAGTTGAATCGGATCAAATTCTTGGGTCACAAGAAATTCATGATATTTCGGTCGCGCTAGGGGTTGATCCTAACTCAGAAGATTTGGAGCAACTTCGCTACGGCAAAATCTGTATTCTGGCGGATGCCGATTCGGATGGTTTGCATATCGCAACCCTACTTTGTGCTCTCTTCGTTAGGCACTTCCGTCCGTTAGTAGAGCAAGGGCATATCTACGTCGCCATGCCACCACTTTACCGTATTGATGTTGGTAAGGAAGTTTTTTACGCCTTAGATGAAGGTGAAAAAAAGGGTATTTTAGACCGCATTGAAGCAGAGAAAAAGAAAGGCAAGGTAAACGTTCAACGCTTCAAAGGTTTGGGTGAAATGAATCCACTTCAGCTACGGGAAACAACCATGGATCCCAATACCCGACGTTTGGTTCAGCTTACGGTTGACGATAGCCAAGCGACAGATGAATTAATGGATATGCTATTAGCAAAAAAACGTTCAGGCGATCGACGTGAATGGCTGGAAAGTAAAGGTAATTTAGTTGATTTAGCAGAGGTGGGCTAAGCCCATCTAGAAGCCTTAATCAGCCCTCTCATGTAGGAGAATAAATGCAATGTCGATGGATACTGCAGAACAAATACCGCTAAGAAAATTTACCGAGGATGCGTACCTTAACTATTCAATGTACGTCATCATGGACCGAGCCTTACCGCACATCGGCGATGGTTTGAAACCGGTGCAGCGGCGCATCATTTATGCCATGTCAGAGCTTGGCTTATCAGCACTGGCAAAATATAAAAAATCAGCCCGTACGGTGGGCGATGTTTTGGGTAAATTCCACCCGCACGGTGACAGTGCTTGTTATGAAGCCATGGTGTTGATGGCCCAGCCATTTTCTTATCGCTATCCACTGGTCGATGGACAAGGTAACTGGGGTTCTCCGGATGACCCTAAATCGTTTGCGGCTATGCGTTATACCGAGGCACGTTTGTCGCGCTTCAGTGAGGTGTTGCTAAGTGAACTCGGGCAGGGAACAACCGATTGGACGCCAAACTTTGACGGGACGATGAAAGAGCCGTTGATGCTGCCGGCTCGATTGCCGCACATTTTGCTGAATGGCGTGACAGGTATAGCGGTGGGCATGGCAACGGATATTCCTCCGCACAATGCTCGTGAAGTAGCCCACGCTTGCGCGTTGTTGTTAGAAAAGCCTAGTGCTAGCTTAGCTGATGTTATGGAACACATGCGTGGTCCAGATTATCCCACAGATGCTGAAGTGATCACCCCCCATGACGACATCGTAAAGATGTATGAATCGGGTCGCGGTACCATCCGGATGCGTGCTAAATACCATCTGGAAGACGGTGAAGTGGTGGTAACCGCATTACCTCACCAAGCCTCTGGTGCAAAAATACTAGAACAAATTGCTGGTCAGATGCAGGCAAAAAAATTGCCGATGGTTAGTGATCTGAGAGATGAGTCGGATCATGAAAATCCTACACGATTAGTGATAGTGCCGCGCTCTAATCGGATTGACATTGAACAGATGATGCAGCACTTGTTTGCGACCACCGACTTAGAAAAAAATTACCGGGTTAACTTGAACATGCTTGGGCTAGATGGACGTCCACAAGTTAAGCCAATTTTAAGTGTGCTGAAAGAGTGGTTAGAGTTTCGTCAGATCACTGTTACCAGACGGCTTAATTATCGACTAGATAAAGTATTAGCACGGTTGCATATCCTTGAAGGTTTACTGATTGCTTACCTGAACATAGATGAAGTGATTGCTATTATTCGCTACGAAGATGAGCCCAAAGCAGAATTGATGCGGCGATTTGCACTCTCGGATACCCAAGCTGAAGCCATCTTAGAGCTTAAATTACGGCATTTGGCCAAGTTAGAAGAAACCAAACTTACCGCTGAACAAAACGAATTGGAACAAGAGCGCGACCACCTGCAATTACTGTTGAGTTCAGACCGCCGTCTTAAGACGTTAATTCGTAAAGAGATATTAGCTGATGCTGAAAAGTATGGTGATGATCGACGTTCACCTTTAGTAGAGCGTCAAGAAGCGAAAGCCCTTAGTGAAAAAGACTTAACACCGGCTGAAGCTGTTACTGTTGTACTATCCAAAAAAGGCTGGGTAAGAGCTGCCAAAGGACATGATGTCGATGGAGCTAGCTTGACCTATAAAGCAGGTGATGAGTTTTTAGCATCTGCTCAGGGTAAGAGTAATCAACAGGTGGTGTTTATCGATAGTTCGGGCCGCAGTTTTGCCTGTGAAGCCCATTTACTGCCATCCGCCCGAACTCAGGGTGAACCCTTAACTGGACGCTTTAGTCTGGTTGCAGGGGAAACGGTTGACCAAGTGTTAATGGCCGCTGATGAACAAAGATATTTGCTGGCCTCGGATGCGGGCTATGGCTTTGTCTGTAAATTTGGCGACTTAGTAGGACGCAACAAAAACGGTAAAGCGGTGTTGAACTTACCAACCGGAGCTAAAATCCTTAAGCCGGTATTGGTACAAGATGTTGCCAGCGACTTACTTGCGGTTGTTTCAAACGAAGGTCGCATGCTGTTATTCCCGATCAAAGATTTACCAGAGCTAGCGAAAGGCAAAGGGAATAAGATGATAAGCATCCCGGCTTTACGTGCGCAGTCGCGCGAAGAGTATGTGGTAGCAACCGCAGTCGTACCCGCTGATGCGGCAATTACCCTCACTGCAGGTAAACGCAAGTTAACGTTAAAGCCAGCAGATTTAGAGCATTATCGTGGTGAACGAGGGCGTCGTGGTAATAAATTACCGCGTGGTTTGCAGAGAGTTGATGCAATATCTGTCGAAAGTCAAAACTGATCGGACGTTTTTTAAATGATAACAAGGTATAATGGCGGGCATTGAAAAAAGGAGAGAGCATGCTCGCTGTTGTACGTATTTTGCTACTAGGTCTATTCGTTATTATTGGCAGCACTTTATTGCTGCTCATTTGTATTTTTCGTCCTTTTCATCCCAATAATACCCCGTTGGCAGCCCATTGGTATGGCCGTATGCATAAGCTGTTGGGAGTAAAGCTGGACATTCGAATCCCTGACGCTTTAAAAAATTCAGGCCCTTTTGTTTACATTGCTAATCACCAAAATAGCTATGATATCTTTACCTTAGCTCGAGCTATGCCGATGCGGTCTGTCAGTATTGGCAAAAAAAGTTTGAAATGGATTCCTTTTTTTGGCCAACTTTATTGGCTCGCCGGCAACATTTTGATTGATAGAAAGAATACTGGTCGTGCTCGCGGTACTATTGAGCAAGCAGCACTAGCTATTCGTGAAAAGCAAATAAGCGTACTATTATTTCCGGAAGGTACTCGCAGTTACGGCCGTGGCTTACTGCCATTCAAGACGGGTGCATTTAGAACGGCAATGCAAGCTGGGGTAGATATTGTGCCTATTTGTGTGTCAAATTTACATGGCAAAATAAAGCTAAACCGTTGGAACAATGGCACTGTTATTATTGAGATGCTCAATCCTGTTAGAGTTTCGAATTATACTGCTGATTCTGTGCGAGCATTGGTCGCTCATTGTCACGAATTGATGTTGAACAAAATGAGTGAGCTTGATAGCGAGCTGCAAGGACAATCCGCATGAGCAATGATTTGAATGAGTTATTAGTGCAAAGTGATGAAACGGTTCAAGCATTACTTGCAGACGGTGCGCCACAAGACCAAAACTTTGTGATTGAACATCACCTCGCAAGCGCTGATTTTACAAAGTTAGAGAAGGCCGCTGTAGAGCTCGTGAAGGCAGGCTATCATGTTGATGATGCCGACGAATTTGAGCTTGAGGATGATAGCCGTTGGTACGCTTTTGTGGCAGTCAGTGAAGTGGTTCTAGATGCAAAAATTCTAGCATTACAAACCAAAGAAGTAGCAACAATCGCTGATTTAGCAGGGGTGGATTATGATGGTTGGGGCACTTACTTCGGTGATGATGAAGAAGAAGAAGAGTAATCTAGTTTAATCATCATGAAATTCCTACTTATAGAAAAGCCCCGCGTTCACCTTTGATTGGTAAACGCGGGGCTTTTAGTTAGCCTTATTATAACGCTATTTTACATTTCATAGTGCCGCAATTTTGTCGCGTTGATGCTGCAGTTGCTCAAGGGTTTCTTGGCTTTCTTTGAGCTTGGCCTGCTCTTTCTCAATGACCGCAGCTGGCGCCTTGTCTACAAAGTTGCTGTTGCTCAGTTTACCTGCAACGCGTTGATACTCAGCCTTAGCTTTATCTATGGCCTTATCTAAACGTGCGAGCTCTGCGGCGGTATCAATTAAACCAGCCATCGGGATATGAATCTCCATCCGGCCTACAAGCGCTGTTGCACTCGCTGGAATAGCCGCTGCATCATCAACAAACTCGATACTTGTGAGCTTGGCCAACGAACTCAACAAACTCTGGTTTTGCTGTAAACGTTGCATTGCTAAAGAGTCGGCTTGATAGATTATAATGGGCAATGAGGTATTCGGAGATAAATTCATTTCACCACGAATATTTCGAATGGCCACAATAACCTGCTTCAACCATTCCATATCATCGCGAGCACCACTAAAACGCTCGCTCTGTACCGTCGGGTAGGCTTGCAGCATAACACTAGTACCACTTACGCCAGCAAGTGGAGCAACACGTTGCCAAATGGCCTCGGTAATGAATGGTAATAATGGATGCAGCATACGTAATAGCTGCTCAAGCACAGTAATGAGGGTATGCCGTGTGCCACGTAATTGCACCGCATTGCCGTTTGAGAGCACAGGCTTCGTCAGCTCTAAATACCAATCACAGAACTGGTTCCAGGTAAATTCATAAGCAATACTTGCAGCATGATCGAAACGATAGCTATCTAGTGCTTGACGGAACTGCGCCAGAGTATCGTTGAAGCGCTCGATGATCCAACGATCAGCGAGTGATAATTCAAGCTCAGAGCCATCAATGCCACAGTCTTCGTTTTCAGTGTTCATGATCACGTAACGGCTTGCATTCCAGAGCTTGTTACAGAAGTTACGGTAACCTTCTAGTCGCTTCATGTCCCAATTAATATCGCGTCCGGTTGAAGCTAATGCTGCAAGGGTGAAGCGTAGAGCATCAGTTCCATGTGCACTGATACCTTCAGGAAACTGTTTTTCAGTACGCTTAGCGATTTCAGCTTCTAATTGGGGTTGCATCATATTGGCGGTGCGTTTTCCCACCAGTTCAGACAACGAAATACCATCAATCATGTCTAGGGGATCAAGGACGTTACCCTTTGACTTAGACATTTTTTGGCCTTCTTCATCACGAATTAGACCAGTAACGTAAACCGTTTTAAAGGGTACCTGTGGCTTACCGTTTTCATCTTTGAGGAAGTGCATGGTCATCATGATCATGCGCGCTACCCAAAAGAAGATAATATCAAACCCAGTAACTAGCACGTCAGTTGGATGAAATGTTTTAAGGTCATCCGTTTGCTCTGGCCAGCCAAGAGTCGAAAAAGTCCACAGAGCTGAGCTAAACCAGGTATCTAACACATCTTCATCTTGTCTTAATTCGCGGTCACCCAGATTGTGTTGTGCACGAACTTCAGCTTCATCCCGTCCTACGAAGACGTTACCATCATTATCATACCAAGCTGGAATACGATGTCCCCACCACAATTGACGAGAAATACACCAGTCTTGGATATCACGCATCCACGCGAAATACATATTTTCGTATTGCTTCGGCACGAACTGAATGTCACCGTTGGTAACAGCTTGTGTTGCAACCTCGGCTAATGGAGCGACCCGCACGTACCATTGATCGGTTAAGTGTGGCTCAATAGGAACACCACCACGGTCGCCATAGGGTACTTTATTGGTGTGAGGCTCGATTTTGTCGAGTAAACCCAATTGCTCAAATTCAGCAATCAGCTGCTTGCGTGCCGCAAAGCGCTCTAATCCTTGATACCCCTCCGGTAAGGTACCATCAAACTCTCCAATGGCAGGCAGTGCTTCACCGGTAGGCGTATAGAGCCCTGCCACTTGGCGCACGTGGGCGAGGTCATCAAAAATAGCGATCATAGGTAATTGGTTACGTTTACCTACTTCGTAGTCGTTAAAGTCGTGCGCTGGAGTAATTTTGACACAGCCAGTACCAAATTCTTTATCAACATAAGTATCGGCAATGATTGGAATTCTACGACCCACAATAGGGAGCAGAACCTCTTTGCCAATCAAGTTTGTGTAGCGTTCATCGTCTGGATGAACCGCAACACAAACGTCGCCCAACATAGTTTCTGGGCGAGTTGTTGCTACGACCAAATAAGATAGTCCAGCAGCAGTAGTAACACCGTCAGCAAGAGGGTAGCGTAAATGCCAAATGTGCCCTTGTTGCTCTTTGTTTTCTACTTCTAAGTCAGAAATTGCGGTTTGAAGTTTCGGATCCCAGTTAACCAGGCGTTTCCCACGATAGATAAGATTTTCTTGATGCAGGCGCACAAAAACTTCTTTGACAGCATTGGATAACCCATCATCCATCGTGAAACGCTCGCGCTCCCAATCCACTGAGTCACCTAAACGACGCATTTGCTGAGTGATGGTGCCACCTGATTGCTCTTTCCATTGCCAAATTTTATCGATGAAATCTTCACGCCCGATTTCTTGTCGAGTGATACCTTGAGCTGCTAATTGACGCTCCACGACCATCTGTGTAGCTATCCCGGCATGGTCGGTACCGACTTGCCAAAGGGTATTGTAGCCATCCATCCGCTTGTAGCGAGTGAGGGTATCCATAATCGTGTGCTGGAAAGCATGCCCCATATGCAGACTACCAGTCACGTTGGGTGGCGGTATCATGATGCAATAGGACTCACCTTGTCCCGAGGGCTTAAAATAACCTTGTTGCTCCCATTGCTGATAAAGAGCTTGTTCGATAGCGTTTGGGGAATACGTTTTGTCCATAGAAACCTTCATATCGTTCTATTTTCACGAAGAAAACTGCACATCTTTGGCTTGTATTGTAGATAAATTCAAACCTAGACTGCGATATTGTTTAAAGCGTTCACGAGCTAATTGACGACCTTCATCATCACTGGGAACACGCTCAATAATCCTATTTGCACCGTTTAGCGGTGGCATCTCACTCATTAAATTGACGATGACAGCGGTACGCCTATTGGATGCGTTGACACCTTGCCAGCAAATTTCAACGGGGGCCCCCTGAGTGGGGCCCTCGCCAACTAGGTTATGCGGCACAAAGGCATCAGCAGGATGCTGCCATAAGGCTTGATCGAGCTGTTCGGCCAATTGCTGCGTTTGGCACCACACCCTTACGCTGCGATAGTCGCGCCAATGGCTAGCAATATGCTCACAAAAAAATGTAAGTTGCTGCTGTTCGTCTAGACCATCAAGAACGTAAAAGATGCACTGGCTCATATTAATCCTGAGTTAAAGCTTGCGTACGATTGATTATAAACTGAGTAAGCAAAGGTACCGGCCGGCCGGTCGAACCTTTTTTAGCTCCGCCACGCCAAGCTGTTCCGGCGATATCTAAATGAGCCCAGTTATATTTTTTAGTAAAGCGCGATAAGAAACAGGCCGCAGTAATGGTCCCAGCTTCGCGTCCACCTAAATTAGCCATATCGGCAAAGGGACTATCTAACGATTCTTGGTATTCTTCCCATAGTGGTAAACGCCAAGCTCGATCTCCAGTTTGCTCTGATGCAGATAGCAATTCATGAGCAAGTGGATTATGGCTACTCATCAAGCCACTAGCGTGTGCACCAAGAGCTATCACACAAGCACCTGTGAGTGTTGCTACATCAATTACTGCATCGGGTTCAAATCGTTCAACATAGGTAAGGGTATCACATAATACCAAGCGCCCTTCAGCATCCGTGTTCAACACTTCAACCGTTTGGCCACTCATTGTCGCCAAAATATCACCAGGACGATAAGCTTTACCATCAGGCATGTTCTCGCAACCGGCCAAGGCACCAATTACATTAATAGGTAATTGCAGCTCAGCAATCGCATGCATGGCACCAAGTACCGCAGCAGCTCCGCCCATGTCGTACTTCATTTCATCCATAGCCGCGGAAGGTTTAATCGAAATCCCACCAGAGTCAAAGGTTAAACCTTTACCAACAAGCACAATAGGGGCTTGGTCTGGTGCGCCACCTTGATAATGCATCAGGCTGAGAATTGATTCGTGCTCTGAGCCACGACCGACAGCTAAATAAGCATTCATTCCTAGCTCAGCCATTTCTTGTTCGGTGACTGCCGAGAATGTAACATTGTCATACTTATCAGCTAATGCGGCGGCTTGCTCGGCCAAATACTGCGGCGTACAGATATTGGGTGGCATATTGGCGACATCCCGACAAACATGCATGCCTCTGGCTACAGCTAGGCCATGCTGAATAGCTTTTTCGCTTAGTGGTAGTTCACGACGAGTTGGCACGTTGAAGACTAACTTGCGTAACGGTCGACGTGGTTCTTCTTTGCGTGTCTTTAGTTGGTTAAAAGTATATAGGCTTGATTGTGCTGCCTCGACTGCTTGACGGACCTTCCAATAGGTGTCGCGCCCCTTAACATGTAATTCACTCAAAAAACAAACGGCTTCCATTGAGCCAGTTTCATTTAAAGTATGGATGGTTTTTTCAATAATTTGTTTATACTGACGTTCATCGAGTTCACGTTCTTTACCACAACCAACGAGCAGTACTCGCTCGCTGAAAATATTGGGAACGTTGTGCAATAGTAACATTTGTCCCGGCTTGCCTTCTAAATCGCCACGCCGTAGCAGGTTACTTAAGTAACCGTCACTTACTTTATCGAGTTGTTCAGCAACTCCAGATAGGCGGCGTGGTTCATAGACACCGACGACAATGCAGGCAGATCGTTGCTTCTCCGGACTGCCACTTTTTACGTTGAACTCCATAAGTGCTCCCGTTTGCTGCGGTTGACAGCAGATCGCTGCCGTAGAATAATTCTTGTGAAAATGACAAGTTTACTTAAAAATCGCAGTATTTCCAGCAAAAAGCTATGTTAAGAGTGGTCTCTAGTGCGCATATTTCGCTATTTAATCGGTGAAACATTTAAGTCTCAAATCGCTGTGTTGGTGGTTTTGATGACTATTTTCGTCAGCCAGAAGTTCGTTCGGGTGCTGGCAGACGCATCGGCGGGCGAAATTCCAAGCAACATAGTTATCCAGTTACTCGGGTTAAACTTGCCCGCATTGGCTGCGCTAATTCTGCCCTTAAGCCTATTTCTAGGAATCTTGCTAGCACACGGTCGGATCTATGCTGAGAATGAAATGAGCGTACTGCATGCCTGTGGGGTGAGCGAGTGGTATGTTACTCGTGTCACCTTAGTTGTGGCTGTTTTATTAGCCCTTCTAACCGCTAGCTTGACCTTGTGGTTGGTGCCTTGGTCGCTAGAACAAGAACGTGTCGTGGAAGAAAAAGCACGCAGCGAAACAGGGTTAAGCGTTATCATGCCAGGCCGTTTTCAACAGGCAAGCAACCAGAAAGCAGTGATTTACGTGCAAGGGCTAACCGAAGACGGCAGTTTAGATGAAGTGTTTGTGGCGCAGTCACTGCGAGATGAAAAGGATCAAGTGGTTGGTACTAGTGTCGTTATGGCCGACAGTGGTAGTGTTTTAGCGGCCGCTTCGGGAGCACAAACCTTAGTGTTGAACAATGGTATGCGCTACGCCCAGAGTCATCTAGAAAAAGAGTATCAAGTGATGCAGTTTGACGACTATCAACTGCAAATAAAGGAACAAGAAGGCTCAGAGTATATCCGTAAACTAGAAGCATATAGTACCGCCGAATTGCTGGCAGAAGATAATCCTGAAGCCCATGCTGAATTACAGTGGCGGATTGCTATTCCACTAGCAATGCCGCTGCTTACTCTGATTGCGGTGCCATTGAGTAGGGTAAATCCTCGTCAGGGCAAATTTGCCCGAATGGCACCAGCTTTGTTGATATATCTGGGATACTTTTTGATTTTAATGGCTGCCCGCTCGGCGGTAGCTGATGGTGTTATTCCACCTGTCGTTGGACTGTGGTGGATTCATATCTTATTGCTCTTGTTCGGTGTGATCTTGATTGGTAAAGGTCGGTCGTTAGGGCTCAAGCTCCTCGCTAGCTTACGAGGAGAACGTTAATGTTTTCTATCTTAGACAAATACATCGCTCGCTCCGTGTTAGTTACGTCATTGTTGAGTTTGGCGGTATTGAGTGGGCTATCTAGTCTGATTCGGTTTGTTGAGCAACTCAAATCAGTCGGCAAAGGCACCTACAGTGTGGCAGATGCGGGCCTTTTTGTGCTTTATAGTCTGCCGCGAGATATTGAGGTGTTCTTCCCTATGGCTGCTTTACTTGGTGGCCTGATTGGAATGGGAATGTTGGCGAGCAATTCAGAGTTAGTGGTGATGTTAGCTGCCGGGCGTTCTCGTTTAAATATCGTTGCTTCAGTGATGAAAGCCGCGGTGATTATGATGCTAGCAGTTATGGCTATGGGCGAGTGGATTGCACCGCAATTAGAATCTCATGGTCGAGAACTAAGGGCCCGTGCGATATCAGGCGGCAGCCTAATTTCTGCTCAACAAGGTATTTGGGCTCGCGATGGTCAGCGCTTCGTTAATATTGGAGAAGTTGAAGATACAGGACGGTTACGCAACATCACTGTGTATGAGTTTGACCAGCAACAAGAATTACAGGCCGTGATGCAAAGTGATTCAGCTATGTATCAGATTGATCGTTGGCGTTTACAAGGGGTTACCACCACCCGTTACGGATTAGAGCAGATTACTACTGAGCGCCGTGGTGAATTGTTATGGCAATCTAGCTTAACTCCGGACAAGTTAGGGGTGGTTACGGTAAAACCTGAGTCACTTTCTATTCGTGGACTGCTAGACTACTTAGACTATCTCACCAGTAATAGGCAAGCATCTGAGCGTTACGAATTGGCGTTATGGCGAAAAGTGCTGGCGCCTGTTACCGTAGCAGTGATGCTGCTGGTGGCGTTATCATTTATCTTTGGGCCTCTACGTTCTACGTCTATGGGCGCCCGGATTTTACTTGGTGTGATAACTGGTTTTGGTTTTCATGTCAGTAATGAGATATTTGGTCCTATGGCGCAGGTTTATCAAATGCCGCCAGTACTGGGGGCTCTATTACCAAGCTTAATATTTGCAATTTGGGCAATTTGGATGATGCAGCGCCGAGGAGCCTAGCATGGCGCTTCACTATCAAAACTAGAGTTCCTTCCAATAATACAACTGGTTAGCTTCTTTGGATAAGGTTACAAGTTCTGTCCCAGCAGCGTAATCATGCCAAGCTCGGCGATGTTTGAAATCTACGAGTACCCAAAGGTTACCTAGGCCAAAGCAACAAGTTAATACTCTAATCAAAGCTTGTTTTTTGGTAATCCGGTGGCCGTTGCGTTGTTGTACTTTTAGACGCCAAGCACGCATCCCAATAGTTTGTCCACTACGCCACCAGAACCAGCCAAAAAAGCCACCAAGCACTAGTAGTAGATAAATTTGATAAAACATGGATTGGTTCAACCAAGCGGCATGGTCCATCCCCGCTGGTAATTCTAACCAACCTAAGCTAGTGAGCAGTGCTGCGCAACCTAATGCTAGTGCAGACGCTAACATGATAATCGCAACCGCGACTAGCACATCATAAATCATGGCTGCAAGACGTCGAAAGAAACCAGCACTGGCAAACTCAGCATGAATTTGAGCAGTCGAGCGCGGTGCATCAGTAGGATTAGCATTAGCGGTATCGGTCATAGCAGTCTCTATTGGTAAATAAACGCTAATCATATTAACTAATATTCATCTCGCTGCCGAGTAAAACTGGTTGATTGGCTAGGATTTAGCCGATTGATTCAAGTTATGAATAAATCACTTGATTGGTTGCGAAGCATCAGTATAATGCGCTGCATACTTCAGCTAGCAACGCTAGCGCAAAACCCAGTGCCTGGGTGGCGAAATTGGTAGACGCAGCGGATTCAAAATCCGCCGTTGGCGACAACGTGTCGGTTCGAGTCCGACCCTAGGCACCATCTATTCAAAGATTGCTCTGCTTATAATTTCTCGCTCCATGATGAGCTCGTCCTGCAAGGCTTCCGCCTTTAATTAGTGAAAGAAACTTTCGACACAGACATTATCCCAACAATTTCCTTTTCGGCTCATACTCTGAGTAAGCCCATTTTTTTATAATTAAATCTCGATAATCGTTTGAACAATACTGACTGCCACGGTCGCTGTGAACAATGATGTCTTCGGGCTATTATTCCTTGCCACTTAATTAACATCCTTTTTCCTGTTTTTGGTAGAAGAAACTTATCACTTGAATTGTCGCTTGAACAGCTGCAGATGCATTGCCAATCAACCATACTTCTAAGCAGCATTTATAACAATGCCTATCCGGTAAAATTGCCATCTGGCTAGATAAAACAATGCGCCACAAGAACAGAGGATCCCTTAATTAGATTGAATAATCGTCTAATCGGGCCCGCGTTTGATAACAACCCTAGTGCAATAAAAAGCCCCGCCGACACCGAGTTAATGCTAAGGGAAGGGCTGTGCATTCAAAAGATTATTTTAATAATAAGTGTTCGGCAACACCAACAACAGCCATGTTGAGATGAGTTACAACCTAGCCAACCAGATGACTGCCGCGCTTGGCAAGAGTTACAGCTACGACGGCCACAACCGCCGCGTTAAGGTGGCAGGCGATGGAGATACCCGCTATTATCTTTACAGCCAGTCGGGGCAGCTGTTATTGAGTGAAGACAACGGCGTTCAAACGAACTACATTTACCTTGGTAGCAAGCTTATCGCTGAGGACCGCCAGGCAACAACCACCTTTATCCATTCAGACATGTTGGGCAGTCCGGTGGCACGAACCAACAGCACAGGAAGGGTAGAGAGTCGCCGGCATTACCAACCTTTTGGTGACACTTACGAAGCGCCAAACGACGACATCGGCTACACTGGCCATAAGTACGATAATGACCTAGGCCTGAGTTATATGCAGGCACGATACTATGATCCAGTTATAGGTCGTTTCTATTCGAATGATCCGGTTGGATTCCGCGATGTACTTAGCTTTAACCGTTATGCTTACGCCAATAACAATCCTTATAAGTATGTAGATCCTGATGGACAAGATGCAATGATCACGCATATGAAAAACGGAAGTATTCAGATTGATATTCCAACTAAATTTACTGGACCATTAGCGACAAAGCAGAATATTCAAGCCATAAAGACTCAGGTTTCGAAGAAGTGGTCAGGCACGTATAAAGTAAACGGTAAAAATACAAATGTGACGGTAAATGTTACTGATGCAAAATCCGGTATCGGACCTAAAAACGAAGTAACTCTTTTAGACAAAGATCCAGCATCAGGCCGGTCTTACGTTCAAGGGAATAAAGGAGAGTGGAATGCCAGTGGTGACAATATGACTAGTGGTATGGTAGAGCATGAAGCAGGGCACTTAATGGGTGCCGATGATCAATACTATGAAGGGACAGGTATGGCACTACCCGGACATGAAAATGACATTATGGGCAATCTGCAAGGAACACCACAAGACTCAACAATGAAAGAAATATTAGATTCAGACCGAAATTGGACAAAAAAAGAATGAAAAAGCTCTCAATCCTAATAATTAGCTTTTTATTAATACCGAACCTCTCGCTTGCTAGTGAAGTATGGGTTAATAACCCCAAAGGGGAATGTACAGATTTTTCTGCTCTTAACAAACTTGAGTCATCAGACGTGATCGAGGTTTCTCATTCTAAGTTTGAAGCAGCTAAATCAAAGTTACTCAATTCACCCATTGTTGAAGTGAATTCTAGCTTAGTTGGTTTTTATACCGGCGTTAAACCTGAGGATAAAGGAGAAGGTAAGTTTTATTTAGTACGAGCCTTGTTTGGAAATGGAGGAACCGGTGGGTTCTCTGTCTTTACCTGCGGAGAGGATCTTCTAGTATCTCACCATTCTTTGGGAAATGCGCAAAATCCGAATGAGACAGCATTAATAATAAGACTGGTAAGTTATCCAAGACATGTTTTTGTGAAGTATTCCTCCTACAAATAGGTATGATCCGTACCACTAAAAGTGGACACTTTGCTAAGCACTATTTTTCAATTCAAAGTTCTCTGGGCTGATATAGCCAATAGCACTATGCCTTCTTGTCTTGTTGTAATCAACTTCGATGTATTCAAAGACTGCGCGGCGCATGTTTTCTCGATCCATGATGGGCTCATCCTGCAAGGCTTCGACCTTCAATGAGTGAAAGAAGCTCTCGGCACAGGCATTATCCCAACAATTTCCTTTACGGTTCATACTCTGAGTAAGTCTATGTTTTTGAATTAAATCTCGATAATCGTTCGAGCAATATTGACTGCCTCGGTCGCTGTGAACAATGATCCCTTCGGGAAAGCCTCTGCGAGATAAAGCCATTTTCAGAGCATCACACACCAACGTTGCGGTCATTCGGTTACTCATCGACCAGCCAACAACCGAGCGTGAATATAAATCGATGATTACCGCTAGGTACAGCCAGCCCTCACTAGTGAATAAATACGTGATATCGCCAACCCACTTTTGATTCGGAGCACTTGCCGTAAAATCTTGCTCCAGCAAGTTTGGCGCCACAGGCTGATTGTGCTTACTGTCCGTGGTGACCTTAAATTTACGTGCAGCCTTAGGTACAAGGCCCTGGCGTATCATACTATTGCGAATAGTTTTGATGTCGGGTGTTATGTCGAGCTCTGCCAAATCCACTTGGATACGCCGAGCGCCGCTGCGCTCTTTCGAGTCAATAAATGCCTGCTTAATCGCCTCGTCTCGCTCAATTTGACGCTGCTCTCGAGGATTGACTGTCTGACCATGTTTCCGCCAGGCATAATACCCACTACGCGATACGTTGAGCACGTTCACCATCCGCTTTAAGCTGAATTGATGCTGGTGCTCAAGAATAAACTCAAATCTGGCTATTTTTGGTTCTTCGCGAAGTAGGTAGCCGCCTTTTTTAATATGGCCAGGTCCTCTGCCTGTTCAGCTAATTGACGTTTTAATCGAGCAATTTCAGAGACTTGCTCTGCTTCTCTGGCGCTCGTGCTAGATTTTTTTGCGCCGCAGTCCGCCAACTGTACAGCTGGGATTCGTAGACTTTTAGTTCTCTAGCCGCCGCTGCAACGCCTATTCTTTCAGCTAATTTCAGGGCTTCTGCTTTAAATTCTTGTGTGTGGACTTTGCGTGTTTTATTTGCTTTCATGATTCACCTCGTTAAGTGATTTTACTCACTTAGCTCGGTGTCCAAAAGTACTGGTACGGATCAACTGTTGGTGATCCTGTTATGGGCGACAAAATTGATTGGAACCCTCAAGAGGGATTAATTACAAGTGATGGTTCTCAATCACCAGCTACGGGACTTATTCACGAAATAATACACGTGTTAGTGAACGAAGCTGGAGTTCCGAATGAACAACAGGATCAGACTACAATGTTGAAAGAAAATGCAGTTAATTCACAAACTGGCGAAGGGACAAGGCGAGATCACAATGACGGTACTGTAGAAACTGTAAGTGGCCCGACTTGCAGGTCAACAGAAGATGGAGGCGAGGTTTGTGGTTAGGTTAAAGTATATTATTTTAACAATTATAGTTTTGCTTCAAGGATGTGGCGAATCTGGTCTGGTTGATATTTATTATGACGGATTTTGGACAAAGCATAGGGTTTATCAAAGTGAAGCTCAACTTGAAGAAAGCGCCAAAATAAAAATCACAAAACTAGATATAAAATTACTTTCTGATGAGGCATCAACATATCTTTTTGATAACTTTGGTGTAAACAACAAAGCCAAGATACCGGAAGACATAGTATTTATGGCTCTAATTCGCTCTCTAGATGGAAAATTAGAAAGAAAAATTATTGGAGACAGTATTTATCTTTATGACGTTACTAATAACTTGTTTAAAGTTTTGGACGATGATCAAAAAGATTACTTAAGGTGCTTTTTCACTAAACATGCGAGTGAACCAGTAATTGACGAAAAATTAGAAAGTCATTGTGCAAAGTATAAAATTTGACCTCACAGCCCCTTCGCGGGGCTTTTTTGTGGCCAATCGGAAATTGTTAACAACGCAGAAAGGACTGGCTGGTGTTGTATTCAAGCTTGTGTCTATCTGTGTAATAGCGGTTATATGTGGAAGGCGACAGTCTTAGGTGGATTTACGTTAATGCTACTGTCGTTAGCCGTCTTGTACGGGATATCGTTTAAAATTTTGAAATGGATTTTTTTCAAACTTAGGATCTAGCTATCTTTCATTGAATCTAAAGCCTCGCCCTCGCAGTCACAATGAAGGCCAATAATCTTCTCTTTTCAATTCAAATCGTGGCATATTGCTTAAGTAACTAGCGTGACAGTCTTGATTAGCGCGGCTACTATGGAAATCTGTTATAATGCCCGCAATTACCCTGTTGCAACAAGGCTAACATGGGATATCGAGGAATTATGAGCACTAACGACCAATCATCTAATGCAGATACCATTCAATACGAAGTTGAAATCCCTTCTCGTGAAGAGCTTTTACATGCTGTCACAGCTAGATTAAAGCCGATAAGCTTTGATGAACTTGTCAAACATTTTAACTTGGCTGATGAACGGCAACTCGTTGGGATGAAACGTCGCTTGCGCGCGATGGAACGAGATGGCCAATTAATTTATACCAAAGCCAATGCTTATGGTTTACCAGAGCGAATGAGCCTAATTAAAGGACGTATTATTGGTCATCGTGAAGGTTTTGGTTTTTGTCGCCCAGACGAAGGTGGTGCAGACTTATTCATTCCTCACCACCAAATGTATAACGTTTTGCATGGCGATATTGTGTTAGTGCAGCAGCAAGGAACAGATAGCAAAGGTCGAGCCGAAGGACGCATTGTCCGCGTGATTGAACCGCGTTCAGGAGATATCGTTGGGCGTTATTTTGTTGAACACAATATTGGTGTGGTGGTACCAGATGATAGTCGTATAAGTCAGGATCTTATCATCCCCGAAGGCCAAGCAAATGGCGCTCGACATGGGCAAATTGTCGTAGCTGAGGTGACGCAACGACCAACTCGACGGAGTAGTCCAATTGGCACCATAACTAAAGTCTTGGGCGAGCATATGGCGCCTGGAATGGAAATTGAAATAGCCATTCGTGAACATAATATCCCAACGCAATGGTCATCAGCAGTTTCCCAAGGGTTAGAAAGCTTTGGAGAGGACGTGCCAGCTGAAGCTTATCAAGACAGGAAGGACCTGCGTAGCTTACCGCTGATCACAATCGATGGTGATGATTCGCGTGACTTTGATGATGCGGTTTGCGCAGAACCGCATGGTGACGGTTGGAAGCTGTGGGTTGCCATCGCGGATGTGAGCTACTATGTAAGACCTAATAGTGCGTTAGACAAAGATGCCTTAGAGCGGGGAAATTCTGTTTATTTTCCGAACTTTGTCGTACCTATGTTACCGGAGAAGCTGTCTAACGGGTTATGTTCGTTGAATCCTAACGTAGACCGCCTATGCATGGTGGCGGAAATGACAATCAACAAACGAGGCAAATTAACGCACTCAGAGTTCTATCCTGCCGTGATGAAATCCCACGCCCGGTTAACTTATAACAAAGTAGCCGCAATATTGGCTGGGGATCCGACATTACGCTCTGATTATGCTTCAGTTTTAAGCAACATCGAGCATTTGCATGACTTATATAAGATACTTAAGCAAGCACGACAGCAGCGTTCAGCAATTGAGTTTGAAACTCTTGAAACGCGATTTATTTTTAATGCTCAGCGTAAGATTGAATCGATAGAACCTGTTCGCAGGAATGTAGCTCACACCATCATCGAAGAATGCATGATTATGGCGAATGTAGCGACGGCACGCCTGATTGAGGGCGATGATGAGGCGGGTGCACTATTTCGCATCCATGAAACTCCAAGCAGTGAAAAGTTAACGGCATTTCGTGGCTTTCTAGCGGAACTGGGGCTGCGCATGAAAGGTGGTGATGAGCCTAGTCCACGAGATTATGCGGAGGTGCTTAAACAAGTTGCTGAACGTCCTGATGCAGAATTGATTCAAACCATGTTGCTTAGATCGATGCAGCAAGCAGTCTATAGTCCTGATAACGTTGGTCATTTTGGCTTAGCGTTAACTGAATACGCTCATTTTACCTCACCGATTAGACGTTACCCAGATTTGATTTTACATCGGGCAATTAAAGCCATATTAAAAAAACAGCAAGGACCTTCGCCCGCCTTGAGCGGTGCTTGGATGTATCCAGACGAGCAATTGGATCATTTGGGTGAGCACTGTTCAATGACGGAGAGACGTGCTGATGATGCTACTCGTCAAGTGGATGAGTGGCTTAAATGCGAATTTATGCGCGACCACGTGGGGACTGAATTTACTGGCGTTATTGCAGCGGTAACTAATTTTGGCTTATTTGTTCGGATTGATGACTTACAAATTGACGGACTAGTGCATATTAGTAACTTGGATAATGATTATTATCACTATGATAGTGCGAAACATTTATTGATAGGGGAGAACAGTCGGCGGGTATTTCGGTTAGGTGATAAAGCTCGCATCCGGGTAAAATCAGTTAACCTTGATGAACGTAAAATTGATTTAGAATTACTCTCAGCGGAGAGCCCAACAGGGGTAACTCGCATGAATGAATCGTCTCCCCGAGCGTCACGAGATGGCACCTTAGCCCCTAACAAAAAAGTCAAAAAAGCAAAAAAAGAGAAAACAAAAGCGCGCATTAAATCCAAGCGCAAACAAAAAGAATCAGCACGTAAGGCGCGCAAACCTCAACGCTGATGGTCCTGTTTTATATCGATGAGTGAGTTATGAGTAAAAAAATAACGATTTTTGGAATGCACTCTGTGCGTGCTATTCTTGAACAACATCCTGAACGACTGGTTGAGGTTTTCGCTACTCGTGAGCGCCAGGATAAGCCTTTACAAGACTTGGTAAGTCAAGCGCAGCGATTGGGATTACGGGTACAGTTTGTGCCCAAAGCAACCCTCGATAAAAAGGCTGACAATGGCAATCATCAAGGTATTGCTATTACCGCTTTAGAAGCTCCACAGTTGACTGAGAATGATCTTGATGCGCTTTGTGCAAAAGCTGGCAAAGCTGCTTTGTTTTTAGTTTTAGATGGAGTAACCGATCCGCACAATTTAGGTGCGTGTTTGCGTACTGCTGATGCCGCGGGAGTAACCGCGGTGATAGCTCCAAAAGATAAATCAGCCTCACTCAACCCTACGGTGCGCAAGGTTGCTAGTGGTGCAGCAGAGACAGTTCCTTTTGTCCAGGTTACTAATCTTGCGCGTACTTTACGTCAGTTACAAGAAAACCAAGTGTGGGTTATTGGCACCGCCGGTGAAGCGAATGATAGTGTCTACCAAGTTGATTACACGGGGCCTGTGGCGATAGTGATGGGAGCCGAGGGCGACGGTATGCGTCGTTTAACTCGTGAAACTTGTGATCAACTGATAAAAATTCCATTGCTAGGTAGCGTAAGTAGTTTGAATGTCTCCGTTGCTACTGGAGTTTGTTTGTATGAAGTAGTGAGACAGCGTCATGTTTAATCGTCGCCGTATTCGTCCCATTATTATTTCGCTAATCATTATGGTGTTGCTGGCGTTGGCTTGGTTACCTACCGGTGACTTGCTCCCTGAACAGCGCAGTAATAAACCATTTTTATTTATCAGTTATAGCACACCAGTGCCGAATAATAATGCGCTACAAGACGTGTTGTTTGATGTGCAGCAGCGTCTTGAACAACGCCATGAATGGAAGCTTATCGATGAGCCGGCAGATTATGCATGGCAATTAACGGTATCCGTTAGCCAACCCGATAATCTTGAATTATTAGGTGAACTTACAGGTCCTAATGCGGATCTTCAACGCTTTAAGATTCAAGGGCGCCCAGAAGCTATGGGAGCATTACCGGAGCAGTATGTAAAAGTATTGATAGATCTAGTAGAAGCCGGAGATAACGCACAATGATGCTTGTGATTGTGTGCTTTTTCGGCTAAGATCCCGCCGCTTAAATCAGTCTGAAGTATTCATTCATCTAAAAAGCGTTCCTTGCTGCTGAGGGTGTGACTGAGCCCGTTAGTAGCTATGAACCATAAGGAGCAGAAATGCGTCATTATGAAATCGTATTCATGGTCCATCCAGACCAGAGCGAGCAAGTACCTGGCATGATCGAGCGTTACAGCGAGACCATCAAAGCAGGTAACGGTACCATTCATCGTTTGGAAGACTGGGGCCGTCGTCAATTGGCTTACCCAATCAACAAGTTGCACAAAGCACACTACGTGTTGATGAACATCGAAGCGACTGCTGAAGTTGTAGACGAGCTAGAAACAGCTTTCCGTTACAACGATGCGGTTTTACGCAACATGATCATGCGCAAGAAAGAAGCTGAATCTGAAGCATCTGTTTTGAGCAAGAAAGATGAGCCGCGTAAAGCTGATAGCCGCAACGAAGAGCAAGACGACAACGACGCAGCGTAAGCTGATAATCGTTGTGTCTACTATTGTGTAGTCTGTGCAAAATCACTTTGTTGTCAGTGGTGCAGTTGTTAAACCACCGCAATTAACCCACAGTCCGGCTGGCATTAGCCACTTGAAATTTGTTTTAGAGCATCGCTCAGAACAAATAGAGGCTGGATTACCACGACGTGCCTATGTACGCATGGTCACCGTAGTGAGTGGGGCATTAGCAACACAATGGGCAAATGAATTAAACGTTGGAAGTGACATACAAGTTTCAGGTTTTTTGAATCGAATAGAAGATAAAAACGGTATTGGTAAACTGGTATTGCATGCCCAGCAACTTGTGAAGATTTGAGGAGACCATCATGGCTCGTTTTTTCCGTCGCCGTAAATTCTGCCGTTTCAAGGCTGAAGGCGTTAAAGAAATTGATTACAAAGATATCGCTACTCTGAAAAACTACATCACTGAGAGTGGCAAAATCGTTCCTAGCCGTATCACTGGCACTTCTGCGAAGTATCAGCGTCAGTTGGCGCGTGCAATTAAACGTGCACGTTATTTGTCTTTGCTGCCTTACACTGATTCACATCAGTAAGCCGGCATTGCGAACGATCTCAAGAACTCAGAGGTAGCGAACAATGGAAATTATTCTGTTAGACAAAATTGCCAACTTAGGTGGCCTGGGTGACCAGGTTTCTGTTAAGTCTGGCTACGCACGTAACTTTTTGTTCCCGCAAGGTAAAGCAGTTCCTGCAACCGCTGCGAACATTCAAGTTTTCGAAGAGCGTCGGGCTGAATTAGAAGCTAAATTAGCTGCTGACTTAGCTGCCGCTCAAGAACGTGCAGAGAAAGTAAATGCATTAGAGCCAGTAGTTATTAGCTCAAAAGCTGGTGACGAAGGTAAACTGTTTGGTTCAATCGGTACTCGTGATATCGCTGATGCGGTAACTGCTGCAGGTGTTGCGGTAGTAAAATCAGAAGTATTGTTACCGAACGGCACGTTACGTGACGTTGGCGAATATGACATCGAGTTGCACTTGCACTCGGACGTATTTGCAACCGTTAAATTGCAGGTTGTTGCTGAAGATTAATTCAGCTGCTGCAAGCAAACTAGAAAAGCTGTCCATTTGGGCAGCTTTTTTTTTGGATTTTTTATGACGCATTGTAAACCTTACATCAGTAACGTGCGACATACTGATTAACTTAATAAGAATCGCTGTACAAAATACCAAGATAGGATTTCCCGTGACAGCTCAAATTTTAACAGCACCATACTTTGATGACCCAGATGTAAAGCTTGCGCAGCAGGCCGGACAAGGCGATTTGAAGGCGTTTCGTGAAATATATGAACGGCATCATCGGCGTGTTTACGGTTTGGTGATGCGTCTTGCAGGTGATTTGGATACGACGAATGATGTGACCCAAGAAGTGTTTATTCAGCTATGGAAGCACTTAGCGAGTTTTCGCGGCGAAAGTAAATTTAGTACTTGGCTGTATACCGTCGCTACGCGCGTCGTCATAACTGAGTTGCGTAAACAAAACCGTCGTGTACAGCAGTTGCAGCTGGTCGGAGACGGACAAACTGAATTCGAACAGAACTTGGTACATAGTGATGGGCCAGATTTGGGGCGCCTTGATGGTTTGATTCAGCGACTGCCCTTGCAAATGCGCTGGGTGTTTGTTCTGCATTGCCTAGAGGGAATGCGTCATGAAGATGTAGCCGAAGAGTTAGGAATAGCGATAGGCACCAGTAAAGTTCAGGTGCACCGTGCCAGAGCGTTATTAGAGGAGTGGTTAAGCGATGACAACGCCGAATAATAGTTCAAGCAACGCATTAGATTCGTTGATAGACGAAACGATGCGAAATGGTGGTGAGATAACGCCACCCAAAGACTTGTGGCGTGGCATTGAGGCGAGTATTAGCCGACAACAGCTCGGTTCGCAGTTGCAAGTAAATAATAACAGACGTTGGGTGATAGGTGTTGCTGCGTCATTATTCGTTGCCATCGGAGTGTTTATGGGTACTCACCATGTGCAAATGTTGAGTCCAGGTAACAGGTTGCAAACCGAGGCGCAGATGAAATTGCTGACGATGGTAACCCAACAGCACCAGCAACAGCGTGAGTTGCTATTAAGCAATTACCAAAATGCCGGTTTTACGCCCTCATTTAGTGAATTAGAAGTAGAGTTACAACAACTACGTGAAGCAGCAATTAAAGTGACTCAGCAACTGCAGCAAGAGCCGAATAATCTAGAGCTATGGAAGTTTTTACAGTGGTTGCACCAGCAGGAGCTTGAGCTATTGAAAACTATGTATATGCAGCCGCGCAGTTATCGGCAGGTTTAAACAAAGCACAATAGAGGAATGTATCAATGAACAAATTAATTCAATTAGCCATGGTCGGCACGTTATTACTATTACCGAATTTAGCTTTAGCCAAAGGTGAACCGATAAACCAGAAACTTGAAATACCTGCCAATACGCGGGTCGTGATTGATACGATGCGCGGCGAGGTTGACGTACGTGGCACTGATTCAAATATCGCTGAGGTGGTAGGTAACCTTGATGAAAGCGCGGAAGAATTTATTTTCGAACTGAATGGCAACACCTTAACTATTCGCGTGAAAATGCCAAACGATGGCAACTTCTCAAACAGCGACGGTAATGATTTGAGAATAACCTTACCGAAGACCGTGAGAGTTGAAGCGCAAAGCGTTTCGGCTGACTTTGTTTTTAATCGTTTTACGGGCAAGGTGATAATTAACAGCGTTAGTGGTGATATTACAACTTCTTATTTAACCGGTGGGGTGAATTTAGAATCGGTAAGTGGTGACATTAAGGGACGAGAATTAGCCGGTGAAATCACCTTAAACAGTGTTAGTGGCGACATAGAAGATCAGGGGAGTGATAGTTCGCGTGCAACATACGCCACTGTTAGCGGTAACGTAAAAGCTAAGACTAATGCTCGTGTAGTGCGTGCTGAAGGGGTATCAGGTGATGTGCAACTAACCCTGGCTCATGTCGATTCACTAGACATTAATAATGTTAGTGGAGACGTTAATGTAAATACAGCTCTAAATGAAAGCGCACGAGTGAATGTAGAAACCGTGAGCGGCGATACGACGATACAATTAGGCAAGGTTATTCATGCCGATATTGAAGTGCGCACAAGCGCCGGTGGTAACATCATTAACCGCTTGAATGGCGTGAAAGCGGCAGAAAGTAAGTTCGGATTAGGACAAAGCCTGAAACTCGAGCTTGGCGAACGCAACAGCACAGTGAGTCTGAACAGTGTAAGTGGCAATATTGTTTTACATAAGTAAATGAATTAACGCCAATGTCTCAGAGCCAAGCTAAGCAAATCAGTAAATTTATGCTGATTTGCTTTCTTCGCGCTCGCTGATTTTGTATAGTCTCAGGTGAATTATTCATCTTCACTCACTGAGAGATACATGGCAGAAAAGCGCACTACCAAGCAAGCCTGGCAGGGACAGCAAAAGCTCAAAGACGCCAAGCTTGATGCAATAAAAACCCCTCCACATTCCATTGAAGCAGAACAATCCGTATTGGGTGGACTGATGCTGGATAACCAAGCGTGGGATACTATTGCTGGGGAGTTAATTGCCGATGACTTCTATCATCGCGGTCACCGCTTGATCTATCGTGCTATGCATCATTTAGCCGAGCGAAGCCAACCGATTGACTTAATTACGGTATCAGAAGTACTCGAGGCAAATAATGAATTGCAAGATGTGGGTGGTTTTGCCTATCTAGGTGAAATTGCAAAAAACACCCCGAGCGCAGCTAATATTAGGGCCTATGCACAAATTGTGCGTGAGCGAGCGATTTTGCGCGAGATGATCGCCGTTGCAAATGATATTGCTGAAGCTGGATTTGATACTCAGAATCGTACCAGCGCTGAGTTACTTGATATGGCTGAAACAAAGGTTTTAGCTATTGCTGAGAAGCGTACTAGCGAAAATGATGGGCCCCAAGCTATCTCTCCGATTTTGGCCAGAACTATTAGTAAAATTGAAGAGCTTGGTGCTATTAAGAATCATAATGGCGTAACTGGTGTTGCTACTGGCTTCTTAGATTTGGATCAGATGACAGCAGGTTTGCAACCATCCGACTTAATTATCGTGGCAGCACGGCCATCGATGGGTAAAACAACCTTCGCCATGAATTTAGTCGAAAACGTTGCCATGAGAAACGATAAACCGGTAGTGGTTTTTAGCCTAGAGATGCCTGCAGAACAAATCATGATGCGGATGATGGCGTCCTTAAGTTCTGTCGATCAAACTAAGGTTCGGACCGGCCGGTTGGATGAACAGGAATGGTTGAGAATTGCATCAACAGTCAATATTTTAAAAGAAAAGAATAATATTTATATCGATGATTCGTCTGGTCTGACTCCGACTGAAGTGCGTGCTAGAGCACGACGTATCCACCGCGACAATGGTGGTTTAGGCTTGATTATGGTGGATTACTTGCAGTTGATGACGGTACCTGGAATGTCTGAAAATCGGACGCTAGAAATAGCAGAGATTTCGCGCTCCTTGAAATCGTTAGCGAAAGAATTGAAAGTACCTGTCATTGCCTTATCTCAGCTTAACCGTTCACTCGAGCAGCGTTCTGATAAACGTCCGGTGAACTCGGATTTGCGCGAGTCTGGCTCAATTGAGCAAGATGCCGACGTTATCATGTTTATTTATCGAGACGAGGTTTATCACCCAGAATCAGAAGAGAAGGGGATTGCCGAAATCATCATAGGTAAGCAGCGGAATGGTCCGATAGGACGGGTTAAATTGAAGTTTAAAGGGCAGTTTTCAAGATTTGATAATTTGGCCAAGATGGATATACCAGACGGGCCAGACTATTAATTGATTGAGCTAGCAGTTGGCAACTGCTAGCTCACGCAATCTCGACAGAGACCATGAGCCTCGATGGTTTGTGATACGACCACAAACCCTTGGTCTTCTGCTTGTTTACGCAAAGCCTCGTAAACCCCATCTGATTGAATTTCTTGTACCGCACCACATTGCTCGCAAATCAACATTTGTACTGGATGCTGATGATCAAAATGAGAGCACAAAACGTAGCTGTTTGAGGACGTGATTTTGTGCACAAAGCCCTGTTCTTGAAGAAAATCAAGAGCACGGTAAATGGTCGGTGGTTTAGCGTTAGGTACAGCCGCTTTAAGCTTGTCCAATAAATCGTAAGCTCCGATAGCGCCTTCTTGACCTGCTAAGATTTCAAAAACTTCGCGCCGTGCGGGCGTTAGTCTAGCCCCACGTTGTTCGCATAATTTTTCGGCCTTGTTTATCAGGCGTTGGGTTTCTTGTGTGTTCATGCAACGAAGTTTATCATCGCTTATGGATACGGCAAAGTATAACCTTTCATCAAACGTTTCGTGCTAGGAAAAATCAATGAGAATAATAAGAACATTAAGCACTGCCTTGGCTTTTGTTGCTTTGTTAACGACAGCACAAGTTCTGGCGCATGAGCGCACTATTTCTGATATTCAGGCAGAATTTCAATCGGGTAAGCTCACAAGCGTAGCACTGGTTGAAGAATATTACGCTACCATTAAAAAGCACAACTCCGACGGTGCTGATCTACGTGCTGTGATTAGTTTAATCGATTTAGATACCTTACGAGAGCAGGCGCGGCAGTTGGATAACGAGCTAGCTGCTGGTCATAGTCGCGGTGAATTGCACGGTATTCCGGTATTGTTGAAAGATAATATTGATACCGCAGACGGTCTCGCCAATACTGCCGGTTCGTATTTATTACGTGATCATATGCCCCCTGATGATGCCTTTATTGTGCAACGGCTTAGAGCAGCAGGGGCGATTATTATGGGCAAAGCCAATTTAAGCGAGTGGGCCAACTTCCGCTCCACCAACTCGGCATCGGGGTGGAGTAGTTGGGGCGGCTTAGTTAAAAACCCTTACGATACTAGCCGTACAGCTTGTGGGTCGAGCTCGGGTTCGGCGGTTGCAGTTAGCGCTAATTTCACAGTACTGGCCGTAGGAACTGAAACCGATGGTAGCCTTATTTGTCCGGCAGCTATCAATGGAATTGTCACTATTAAACCTACGGTCGGATTGCTTAGTCGCGACGGTATTATTCCTATCTCTGCGAGCCAGGATACAGCCGGGCCTATGGCTCGCAATGTCACAGATGCGGTGTACATGCTTGATGCGATGGTAGGAAAAGATTCGGCTGATAGCGCCAGTTTTGCTCCGACAGCAAATTACAGTCGTCATTTGCGTGTCGATGGCTTGGCTGGGAAACGTATTGGTGTGGTGCGAGAGTTGATGGGCTACAACCAGGCGATGGATGCTATTTTTACTGAGCGTTTAGAACAACTAAAAGAAGCCGGCGCAGTTATAGTGGACGACGTGAAATTCCCACAGGGACGTAACTGGGGTAACGACGAGTTCGCCGTTCTCTTATATGAGTTTAATCAAGGCATGACAGAGTACTTTGCCGCTAGCCCCCATACGCAGTATAGCTCGCTGCAAGACCTGCATGATGCAAACATAGCCCATGCTGAAACGACCATGCCTTGGTTTGGGCAAGAACTCTTTACTATGGCGCTAGCAGCTACGGATAAAGAGGCTTACCTAACGGCGAAGAAAAGTGCACGAGAAAAAGCTGGTAAATTAGCCATAGATGCCGCTATGGCTGACTATGATCTTGATCTACTAATTGCTCCATCGGTGTCGCCAGCTTGGAAAATTGACTTGATCAATGGCGATAACTTTAGCGGGTCAGCCAGTGGTGCTGCAGCTGTCGCTGGTTATCCACATATCACGGTACCCATGGGATTTGTCGAACATTTGCCGGTAGGAATGAGTTTTTTTGGGACCGCAAAATCTGAACCTATCCTGATTGAAGCCGCCTATGCTTTTGAGCAGATAAGCCAAGCTCGTCGCGCACCTGTCTTGCGGTAGTAGCAGGCAAAGGGTGCTTCAAGGTATACTATGGGGCTAATGTATTAACAAGAGTTAGCCCCATGTCTGAGCTGTATCACTCGCCTGCTGGTCCATCCCCTGAAGTTGCCAACGCATATGCGTGGAACCGTCTCGTTTCCGTAGCCCCGATGCTGGATTGGACGGATCGCCACTGCCGTTACTTTCATCGACTGCTAAGTCAGCAGGTGGTGCTCTATACCGAGATGGTGACCACAGGTGCAATCATTCATGGCAAGGGCGATTTCTTACGATACGCTGCTGCTGAACAACCGCTGGTGCTGCAATTGGGAGGTAGTGATCCGGCTGCGATGGCGCACTGCACAGCCGTCGCTGCAGAACGTGGTTATCAAGAAGTGAATATTAATGTTGGTTGCCCATCAGATAGAGTTCAAAATGGTAGTTTTGGCGCCTGCCTCATGGCTGAGCCAGAAACCGTTGCCGCATGTGTTGCAGCCATGCAAGCAGCGGCACCAGAGACGGTGATTTCGGTTAAAACGCGGTTAGGTATAGATGAGCATGATAGTGACGACTATTTACAGCGTTTCTTAGAGCCGGTGATGGCTGCTGGGTGTCAATTTTTCACTCTACACGCCCGCAATGCGTGGTTAAAGGGCTTAAGCCCAAAACAAAATCGAGAAGTACCACCGTTGCGCTACGATCGTGTTTATCGCATGAAAGAGCGCTATCCCCAGTTACATATAACGTTGAACGGCGGGGTAAAGACTGTTGCTGAGATTCAACATCATTTAGAGTTTGTTGATGGTGTGATGATTGGCCGCGAAGCTTATCAAAATCCCACGCTACTTACTGAGTTTGATGCTCTGTGTGGTGACAGCCATCGCCCTGACTTACAACAAGTGATAGCGCAAATGGCTGACTATACTCAAGCCCATGTGGCTGAAGGCGGACGGGTCTGGCATGTTGTAAGGCATATGTTAGGACTGTTTCAAGGTGGCCCCGGTGCTAAACGTTGGCGTCAGGTCTTAAGCCAATACGGGCCTACAGCTAGTGATGCGCATGAGCTGTTGCAAATGGCTCTGCATGAGGTTGAAATAGCTCGTGAAAGAATTGCTCAAAAAATGGCGGATTACGCTAACGGTAGTTAAAAGTTGACATTAATTCTCAGCAAAGGCACTCCATCATCAGGGTGCCTTTTTTATTTATCTTTATAAAATACCTATTAATCATTGGTTTATGATAGTTGGCATGCTCTTTGCTTAAGTCTTAGTACCGAATCGTCGGTTTCACAATGGTACAAAAGGAGATAAGCAATGAAAACTTCAGTAACTATGTTGGTAGCATTAGGTGTCTTAGTAAGCCAGCTCTATGTAGGTGCAGCATCTGCACAAACAGCGGATCAAACCACCGATAATGTAGCGGTCGAACCGTTACTAACTGAATTAGTTCATGCCGAAGCACAAGCTGTTAGTAGCTCAGTAAAGCAAGCAGCTGACAACGAACTCTTAGATTGGGTTAATGATATTAAGGTATCCTTGTCATTGCCTGCAATTGTTCGTAGTGCCGCTGATTATGCCAGTGAGATGTTGCCTAGCTTAACTGGTCAGCAGCCAGAATAAGGTGGTGGCATGCAGCAGAGTATCTTAGTTATGTTAATGATTGCGCCGGTAGTTGGTACCGTTGTTGCCGGTGCGGTCGTTACAGTTTCAGCTGCGGTGAGCGCCGGTAAATCTGAGTGATTGGAGATTAGAGCTGTGGTAGGCTGATGTTCCACCGCTCATAATCATAACAACAGAGGATACTGCCGCGTGAATAAATCCGTTACTTTCACTTATAGCTTGGCAGCACTTGGCGTAGCCAGTTTTCTTGGTCTAAGTGCTAGCAGCGCACTTGCACATGATGGTAAAGAAGGCCACAAACATTATACCGCCAGCGCAAAAGCGCATCAGATTGCGCAACAGAATTTAATTATTGATACCCATATTGATGTGCCTTATCGCTTAAAAAAGGATTGGGAAGATGTCACCAAGGCCACGGCTCGCGGTGATTTTGATTACCCGCGCGCCAAAGCAGGCGGTTTGAATGTACCTTTTATGTCCATTTACATTCCCGCGAATTTAGAGCGCACTCCCGGTGCTAGTTATCAGCTCGCGCATGAGTTAATTGATAGCATGGAAGCCCTTGCCTATCGAGCTCCAGGTAAATTTGCCCTAGCGGCAAGTGTTGACCAAGTGATGCAGCAGCAAGAGCGTGGCGTTATTTCTATCGCAATGGGGATGGAGAACGGCTCTCCGATAGAGGGTGACCTTAACAATTTGGTGAAATTCTACAACCGTGGCATTCGTTATATCACCTTAGCTCACAGTGAATCTAATCATATTGCTGATTCATCTTACGACATTCGCAAGCAGTGGAATGGTCTTAGCCCGTTCGGTAAAGAATTAGTAACAGCCATGAATGAGATTGGAGTGATGATAGACATATCTCATGTCTCCGATGATGCGTTTTGGCAGACCATCGAGTTATCCAAAGTGCCGGTCATTGCCTCGCATTCCTCCTTACGTAAATACACTCCCGGTTTTGAGCGAAACATGAGCGACGATATGATCAAAGCGCTCGCCGAAAACGGTGGAGTGATTATGATTAACTTCGGCTCATCTTTTGTAACCCAACAAGCCAACCGCTATGGTGCCATGATTCGTGGTCAAATCGAAAAAGTCCAAGAGCAATATGGCGCGGACTCTGATGAAGCCAAGCAGCGTATAGCTGAGCTACGAGCTAAAAACCCTTATCCGTTTGCTACCTTAGAACAGGTACTTGATCATATTGACCATGTGAAAAACCTTGTGGGTATCGACTATATCGGCATAGGTTCGGACTATGATGGGGTGGGTGATTCTCTACCTGAAGGCCTAAAGGATGTGTCGAGCTATCCTAATTTGGTGCAAGGTCTTTTAGACCGTGGTTACAGCGAAGCAGACATCGAAAAGATTCTCTACAAGAATTTTGTTCGAGTATGGCGTGAGGTAGAAGCCTACGCTGCTGCGAACTAACAGCGTTGCTCGTTGCTCGTCCGTTTGCGTTGCTCACTGTTCGGGTTTGGTTTTTCGAACAGCGTGAAACGCGGACGACCAGCGAAGCGCACGAATAACGAATAACGACGTTGCTTTTTAACTACGAAAGTGTATAATTCGCGGCCACAGTTGATGAACTCCTTGGAGCTCTCGCGACTGTAATTGGTTGCCACAGCAGTCCCGATAGGGGATTGAATGGATTTTCGTTGAAAATACCTCGCCCGGTATGTGCCAGGGTGTAGGTTTTTTTCTGTGCTCTTTTTTAAATGCTCTTTTATTGAGGCTTTGATTTTATTATGGCTAATCAAAGAATTCGGATTCGCTTGAAAGCGTTCGATCATCGTCTGATTGACCAGTCGACTGCAGAAATCGTAGAAACTGCAAAACGCACTGGTGCTCAGGTACGTGGTCCAATTCCACTGCCAACGCGCAAAGAACGTTTTACTGTGCTTATTTCTCCGCACGTAAACAAAGATGCGCGTGACCAGTACGAGATCCGTACCCATAAGCGTCTGATCGACATCATGGACCCAACTGACAAGACTGTTGACGCTTTAATGCGTTTGGATCTTGCTGCGGGTGTAGATGTACAGATCAGCTTGGGCTAAGCGGGCAGTAATAGGATTACACACGAGAGGTTTTAACAATGGCTATTGGTCTAGTCGGTCGTAAAGTAGGAATGACTCGCGTCTTCCAAGAAGACGGCGCTTCTGTACCTGTTACTGTGATCGAAGTGACAGCAAACCGTGTGACTCAGGTGAAAACTGAGGAAACTGACGGTTACCGCGCGCTTCAAGTGACTGCAGGTACTAAAAAAGCAAACCGTGTTACTAAACCACTTGCTGGTCACTTCGCAAAAGCGGGTGTTGAAGCAGGTCGCGGTCTCTGGGAATTCCGCCTAGAGGACGGTGAAGGTGAAGAATACGCAGTAGGTTCTGAAATTACTGTAGAAATTTTCGCAGACACCAAAAAAGTAGACGTTACCGGTACCTCAAAAGGTAAAGGTTTCCAAGGTGCTATTAAGCGCTGGAATTTCCGTACTCAGGACGCTACCCATGGTAACTCGTTGTCGCATCGCGCGCCGGGTTCTATCGGTCAAAACCAGTCTCCTGGTCGGGTTTTCAAAGGCAAGAAGATGGCAGGTCAGATGGGTAACAAACAAGTAACCGTACAAACTCTTGATGTAGTACGTGTTGACGCAGAGCGTGGTTTGTTGCTGATTCGTGGCGCTGTCCCTGGTGCTACTGGCGGCGATGTAATCATCAAGCCAGCAGTCAAGGCTAAGGCGTAACGTCTGAGGAGAATGGTGATGGAATTAACATTAAAAGACGCAAAAGGCGCTCTTGAAGTTTCCGAAGCTACCTTTGGACGTGAGTTCAACGAAGCTTTGATTCATCAGGTAGTAGTTGCCTATGCAGCTGGCGCTCGTCAGGGTACCAAAGCGCAAAAAACGCGTTCTGAAGTATCTGGCGGTGGCAAAAAGCCATGGCGTCAAAAAGGAACTGGCCGTGCTCGTGCTGGTACTATCCGTAGCCCTATTTGGCGCTCAGGTGGTACTACTTTCGCAGCGAAACCACGCAGCCACGACCAAAAAGTAAACAAGAAAATGTACCGCGGTGCAATGAAGAGCATCTTGTCTGAATTAGTTCGTCAAGATCGTCTAATCGTGGTTGAGAGCTTTGCAGTAGAAGCTCCAAAAACAAAAGAATTAGCAGCTAAACTGAAAGCTATGGATTTACACGATGTATTAATCGTGACTAAAGAAGTAGACGAGAACTTGTTCTTAGCATCACGTAACCTACACAAAGTAGACGTGCGTGACGTACAAGGTATCGACCCAGTAAGCCTGATTGCTTTTGAAAAAGTATTGATGACTGCTGACGCAGTGAAGCAAATTGAGGAGGTGTTATCATGATGCGCGAAGAACGTTTGCTGACTGTAATCCTAGCTCCTCATGTTTCTGAGAAGTCTACTATGACTGCAGAAACTGCTAACACTGTCGTGTTCAAAGTAGCAACGACTGCAACCAAAGCACAAATCAAAGCAGCAGTAGAAAAGCTGTTTGAAGTTGAGGTTGATAGCGTTCGTACTGTGAACGTAAAAGGCAAAACCAAACGTACCGGTATGCGCTTCGGTAAGCGTAGCGACTGGAAAAAAGCGTATGTCACCCTGAAAGAAGGTGCGGACATCGACTTCGTCGGCGGCGCTGAGTAACAGGAGGAATTCACATGGCATTAGTTAAGTGTAAGCCTACGTCTCCAGGTCGTCGCCACGTTGTTAAAGTGGTTAACGAAGACCTGTACAAAGGTAAGCCTTACGCCCCATTGTTGGATAAAAACAGCAAAAATGGTGGTCGTAACAACAATGGTCGTATTACTGTTCGTCATATCGGCGGTGGTCACAAGCATCACTACCGTATGGTTGACTTTAAACGCGACAAAGACGGCATCCCTGCAAAAGTAGAGCGTTTGGAATATGATCCAAACCGTTCAGCTAACATTGCATTGATTCTGTATGCAGACGGTGAGCGTCGTTACATTCTTGCTCCTAAGGGCATGAAAGCTGGCGATAAAGTACAGTCTGGTTCAGATGCACCAATCAAAGCGGGTAACGCTTTGCCACTGCGCAATATCCCAGTGGGTGCAGTTGTACACGCAATTGAAATGAAGCCTGGTAAAGGTGCTCAGCTAGCTCGTTCAGCTGGTGCGTCAGTACAGGTATTGGCTCGCGATGGCGCGTACGTAACAGTACGTCTGCGTTCTGGCGAAATGCGCCGAATTCAGGCGGATTGCCGTGCAACCATCGGTGAAGTAGGCAACGCAGAACACATGCTGCGTCAATTGGGTAAAGCTGGTGCGAAGCGCTGGCGTGGTGTTCGTCCTACCGTACGTGGTGTGGCGATGAACCCGGTTGATCACCCGCACGGTGGTGGTGAAGGTCGTACTTCTGGTGGTCGTCACCCGGTTACCCCATGGGGTACTCCGACTAAGGGTTATAAGACCCGTAAGAACAAGCGTACTGATAAGTTCATCGTACGTCGTCGCAACAAATAAGAGTTGAGGATTAGACATGCCACGTTCTCTTAAAAAAGGTCCATTTATCGACCTTCACCTATTGAATAAGGTGGAGAAAGCGTTGGAAGCCGGGGACAAAAAGCCAATTAAAACTTGGTCCCGTCGTTCAATGATTATCCCTGATATGATCGGCTTAACTATCGCTGTTCATAACGGTCGCCAGCACGTGCCAGTATTCGTTTCTGACGAAATGATTGGTCACAAGCTTGGTGAATTTGCACCAACCCGCACTTATCGTGGCCACGCCGCTGATAAGAAAGCCAAGAAACGCTAAGGGAGAGTTGAAATGGAAGCTATTGCTATTCACAAATTTGCTCGCCTATCAGCGCAGAAAGGCCGGTTGGTTGCTGACCAGATTCGCGGTTTACCAGTAGCGAAAGCTCTGGAAATTTTGGCTTACAGCCCTAAAGATGCAGCTGGCCTGCTGAAAAAGGTGTTGGAATCAGCCATTGCGAATGCTGAACACAACGAAGGTGCCGACATCGACGAGTTAAAAGTTGCAAAAGTAATGGTAGACGAAGGTCCTACTATGAAACGCATCATGCCTCGTGCGAAAGGTCGTGCTGATCGTATCTTTAAGCGTACCAGCCACATTACTGTGGTTGTATCGGATAGCTAGGAGATAAGTTATGGGTCAGAAAGTACATCCTAATGGTATTCGCCTAGGTATCACCAAACCATGGAATGCAACCTGGTTCGCGAATACAAAAGATTTTGCTGATAACCTGCACAGCGACCACTTGGTTCGTAAAATGTTGCAAAAAGAGCTGGCGGCAGCGTCAGTTTCTCGCATCGTTATCGAGCGTCCAGCTAAGAGCATCCGTGTAACTATCCACACAGCCCGTCCAGGTGTTGTGATTGGTAAGAAAGGCGAAGATGTAGAGAAATTGCGTCAAGCAGTTTCTAAATTGACTGGCGTTCCTGCGCAAATCAACATCTCAGAAGTACGCAAGCCTGAGCTTGACGCACAACTGGTTGGTGAAAACATCGCAGGCCAATTAGAGCGTCGTGTGATGTTCCGTCGTGCTATGAAGCGCGCGGTACAGAACGCAATGCGTCTTGGCGCTAAGGGTATCAAAGTGGAAGTAAGCGGTCGTTTAGGCGGCGCTGAAATCGCTCGTAGCGAGTGGTATCGTGAAGGTCGTGTTCCATTGCACACATTGCGTGCGGACATCGATTACGCTACTGCCGAAGCAAGCACCACTTACGGTATTATCGGCATTAAAGTTTGGATCTTCAAAGGCGAAGTTCTAGGCGGCATGCCAGTTGCTGAAGAAAAACCAGCAGCTCCAGCAAAACGCCCTAAAGGCCGTAAGTAAGGAGATACGATATGTTACAACCAAAGCGTACAAAATTCCGTAAGGTACACAAAGGCCGCAACCGTGGTCTGGCGCAAGCAGGTAACAAAGTTAGCTTCGGTACTTTCGGTTTAAAATCGGTTGAACGCGGTCGTATGACTGCGCGTCAAATCGAAGCAGCTCGTCGTGCCATGACGCGTCACGTGAAACGTCAAGGTAAGATTTGGATCCGCGTATTCCCAGACAAGCCAATTACTCAGAAGCCACTTGAAGTGCGTATGGGTAAAGGTAAAGGTAGCGTGGAATATTGGGTAGCTCAAATTCAGCCAGGTCGTGTCCTGTATGAAATGGACGGTGTTTCGGAAGAGATTGCTCGTGAAGCATTTACTCTTGCGGCACGTAAGCTGCCATTCAAAACCACCTTTGTGACTCGGACGGTGATGTAATGAAAGCGAACGAACTGAAAGAAAAAACCGTTGAGCAGCTGCAAGAAGAATTGCTAGGTTTGCGTCGTGAGCAGTTTAACCTGCGCATGCAAGCTGCAACTGGCCAGCTGAATCAAACTCACATGTTGAAGCAAGTGCGTCGTGATATCGCACGTGTTAAAACTATTCTGACTGAGAAGGCAGGTGCGTAATGGCTGAAGAAAAACGTATTCGTACTCTGCAAGGTCGTGTAACTAGCGACAAGATGGACAAGTCTATCACTGTTGCAGTAACTCGCCGTGTTAAACACCCGGTATATGGTAAGTACATTACCCGTACCACTAAGTTACACGCACACGACGAAAACAACGAGTGTAAAGCTGGCGATACCGTGATTATTCGCGAAACTCGTCCAGTATCTAAGACTAAGTCTTGGGCATTAGTTGAAATTGTAGAGCGCGCTGAAGTTATCTAATGGATTGCTCGTTTGAGTGATAAATTGATACTTAAGACGTAATAAACGAAAGCGAAAACGGCTCCATCTGGGGCCGTTTTTTTTGGGCGCGAGAAAAAAATATTAAAATCATCTATAATTAAGGCACTTACGAACCATCACGCAAGGAATTGTGTATGCATAGTACGACGCCTGCAAGACTCAATCCGCCGGTCTTCTATTCGGCCGCTGGGCTTATCACCCTTATCTTACTTTTCTCGGCTATTTGGCCAGATATCGCAAATCAGCTCTTTCAAACGGTACAAGCAGCAATTATTGATAACGCTAGTTGGTTTTATGTGCTTGCGGTAGCAGTGATTCTATTGAGTGTAGTGTACTTGGGGTTTTCCCGTTTTGGTTTGATAAAATTGGGGCCTGACCATTCCGAACCTGATTACTCAAAAATAACTTGGTTTTCGATGCTATTTTCTGCCGGAATGGGTATTGGCCTCATGTTTTTTGGAGTAGCCGAACCTATCATGCATTTTCTGTCGCCTCCCGTAGCTGAAGCTGGTTCGGTAGAAGCTGCTCGCGAAGCCATGAAGATTACCTTTTTCCATTGGGGCTTACATGCATGGGCAATCTACGCCATCGTGGCACTGATCCTAGCCTTTTTTGCATACCGTCATGGCCTGCCGCTGACCTTACGATCTGCCTTGTATCCGTTAATCGGAGATCGTATTTATGGGCCTATTGGACATGCGGTGGATGTGTTCGCGGTTATCGGGACCGTATTTGGGGTCGCCACCTCGCTTGGTTATGGCGTAACACAAATTAATGCCGGAATTAATTATTTGTTTGATATTCCTGTGTCAAACTTAGTGCAAGTGTTGCTGATTATTGGCGTTACCTTGTTAGCCGTGATTTCTGTAACAACCGGCTTAGACAAGGGCATCCGCCGCTTATCTGAGTTAAATATGGGGCTGGCAGTGTTGCTGTTAGTCTTTGTTTTGGTTTTGGGCCCCACGGTCTTTCTATTACAAGCTTTTGTACAAAACACCGGTGCCTACGTTTCTGAAATTGTCAGTAACACCTTCAATTTATTCGCTTACCAAAAAACTGATTGGATTGGCGGTTGGACCGTTTTCTACTGGGGATGGTGGCTAAGTTGGGCACCATTTGTGGGCTTGTTTATCGCACGGGTATCGCGCGGTCGTACCATTCGCGAGTTTGTACTCGGGGTGTTATTGGTACCGGCCGGTTTCACCTTAATGTGGATGACCTTTTTCGGTAATTCGGCTATTGATATGGTGCTTAACCAAGGCGCGGAAAGCTTAGGTAAGGCGGTGCAAGAAGATGTCTCGGTAGCCCTGTTTGTCTTCTTAGAGCAGTTTCCATTCAGTACCGCATTATCTTTCATTGCGACCTTGATGGTGGTGGTGTTCTTTGTCACCTCTTCAGACTCAGGCTCAATGGTGGTAGATATGCTTTGTTCAAACGGACGTGATGATACGCCGGTATGGCAACGGATCTTCTGGGCCAGTGGCGAGGGTATTGTGGCGATTATTCTGCTGCTAGCAGGTGGTTTAGGGGCGCTACAGACGATGACCATTGCTAGTGCCTTACCTTTTACCATTGTCCTGATGATAGCCACCTACGGTTTAATTAAGGCGTTGCGTGTTGATGTGCACAAAAAAGACACCTTGCAGAATAACTACCTCACAGCGTCGGCTATGAGCAATAAGAACTGGCGTGAACGATTGCACAATATCATCGATTTCCCTAGTAAAGCCGTGGGTGAACGCTTTTTAGGTCAAGTGATTACGCCAGCCTTTAATGAGGTTGCTGAAGAGATGCGTGCCAGTGGCTTAACGGTCGTGTTGGACACAAATGAGCAAGGGCAAAAGACCTTTCGAGTTCAGCATGGCGACGAAATAGACTTTATTTACCAAGTGAAATTGGCTGCTCACATACAGCCAGCCTTTTTGCATATGGATGAGGTGAGTGCCACCGCGGCACCTGTCGAGGTTGCCGAGGAGCAAAAATACTACCGAGCAGAAGTGCATTTGCGTGAAGGCGGGCAAGATTATGATGTGCTGGGTTGGTCGCGCGAAGCGGTTATTGGTGACCTAATAGATCACTATCACAAGCATATGCATTTTTTACATATTCTACGCTAAGGAGAAGTCCCTATGAAACCAACCTCGGTAGCACTAGCGCTAGCAACCCTTGTCAGTTTGAATACGAGTGAAGCTGTTGCACAAGATGCAGAAACAGCGGCTGAATTAAAAGCCGTGATGCAACAGTTACAACAACTGCAACAACGGGTTATTGAATTAGAGCAGAAACTTGCTGAGCAATCAGACTCAGCAGCAACGACTACAACAACAGCAACTACAAATGCCACAGCGAACCAACAAGTAGAGCAAGTGGCGGCGCGTCGACAAGCTAAAAGCTCGGCCTTGGCAGCACGTGTTGAACGTTTAGAAGAGGATATACAAGCAGCACAGAATGATCCTATTAGAATCGGTGGTGCTGTGCGCATGCAATACAAATGGGAAGATTATAACGATCCTCTTAAAGACCGCGGTGGTGATTTTGAATTTGATTTGGTCCGCATCGACTACAGCGGTGAAATAGGAGATGTCGTGCTGTCAGCACAGTACCGTTGGTTCCAGTACATGGATACGGTGCAACATGCATGGGTAGGTTACAACTTTTCTGAACAGTGGCAGGGACAATTGGGCGTCACTAAAGTGCCGTTTGGGATCACGCCCTATAATTCCAACAGCTACTTTTTTAGCTCGAACTTTTATGTAGGCCTTGAAGATGATCACGACTTAGGTGCCAAGCTACTTTACCGCAGTAGTGATTGGGACTTTGACGTTGCCTTTTTTAAGGGTGACGAAATGGGTGGCGTCAATGGCCTATCGCCAAGCAAAGCCGATCGTTATGCCTACGATGCCTTGGGCGTTCGTCTGGCTGGTGAAGGACTCTACGATGACCCTACTGCACTAGTGGCCGAATCGAATAGTGTGGCCTTGCGGGCGGCGCGTAAATACGACTTAGCCGCTGATAAGTCGGTTGAAATTGGTGCCAGCTGGCAGTTCGGTGATATGAATAACGGAACTGATAATATAGGTGAGCGGCAGGCATGGGCGGTGCACGGTGTCTATAATATCAATCGCTGGACCCTGATGGGGCAGGTGACTCAGTATGATTACGATATGGAGCTAGCTGAACAAGGTATCGTTGTTGGTGCTTATGCTTATTACGATACGATTCCTAGCAAAGCGACTTTGTATAGCGCTAACTTGGCCTATAGCCTTCCGGTGCAATGGGGACCTGTCACAGATCTTACCTTTTACAACGATTTTAGTTTAATGACGAATAAGCGCTTTTATACGGAAGATACGGTGATGAATGTGTTGGGCGTGGCTGTTAGCGCCGGTGGTTTGTATACTTATTTTGATTTAGTTACTGCGCGTAACCAACCGTTTGTAGGTGGCTCTATGAGTGGCGATAGTAAACAGACCAACACCCGTTTCAACGTCAATATAGGCTATTATTTTTAGTCAAAAATGAGTACAGTGGCATTATTCAAACACTTGTTTAATTAGGGGTTAACGTGACGTCGCCATACATGCATTTATTTCAGCCGTTAGACTTAGGTTTTACTCAGATTAAAAATCGCATTTTAATGGGGTCTATGCATACTGGCCTTGAAGAAGAAAAAAATGGATTTGAAAAACTAGCGGCGTTTTATGCTGAACGAGCTAAGGGTGGCGTCGGGTTAATAGTTACTGGCGGTATTAGTCCGAATTTTCGTGGCCGTATTAGCCCTTTTGGGAGCGAGCTGAGTCGACCTTGGCAAGTGGCCAAGCATCGAAAAATCACGACGGCTGTGCATCAACATGATGGCAAGATATGTATGCAAATTTTGCATACTGGTCGCTATGCCTATCATCCTTTTTCAGTGGCACCGAGTAAGCTCAAAGCACCGATCACTCCGTTTACTCCGAAAGCGATGACAGAGCGGCAAATCCAAACCACCATCAAGCATTTTGCACGGGCCGCTAAACTGGCACAGAAAGCCGGTTATGATGGGGTTGAGGTAATGGGCTCTGAAGGCTATTTAATCAATCAGTTTATTTGCCCGCGTACTAATCAGCGTAATGATAAGTGGGGTGGTGAATTTGAAAACAGAGCGCGTTTTCCGGTAGAAATTATTAAGGCTATTCGTGCTGCGGTAGGTCCTGAATTTATCATTATTTATCGATTGTCCATGTTAGACCTAGTGCCAGATGGTAATCAGTTCGATGAAGTGGTTGAGTTAGGTAAACGGGTAGAACAAGCCGGCGTGAATATTATTAATAGCGGTATTGGTTGGCATGAGGCAAGGGTTCCTACCATTGTGACGTCGGTACCACGCGCTGCATTTAGTTGGATAACCGCGCGGGTACGCAAACACCTATCGGTTCCAGTGGTTGCTGTGAACCGAATTAATACGCCCGAAATAGCCGAACAAATCTTGGCTAATGATGAAGCGGATATGGTGTCTATGGCTCGGCCACTGCTGGCTGACCCCCATTTTGTGAACAAGGCAGCAGCGAACCAAGCTCAACACATCAATACTTGTATTGCCTGTAACCAAGCCTGTTTAGATCATGTGTTTGAGAATAAACGAGCCAGTTGTTTAGTTAACCCACAAGCATGTTATGAAACCGAGTTGGTCTTTAAGCCAGTGCTACAGCCGAAGAAACTTGCGGTGGTAGGTGCAGGCCCAGCCGGATTAGAGTTCGCCTGTCGCGCTGCGGAACGAGGTCATGAGGTGCACCTATTTGATGGTAGTGACGACATTGGTGGGCAGTTTAACTACGCTAAACAAATTCCTGGTAAAGAAGAGTTTTATGAAACCTTGCGGTATTATAAGCAGCGCCTGCAAACAGCTGGAGTAAACGTGCACTTGGGCCAGCGACAAACTGCCGACAGTTTACAGCAACAAGGGTTCACCGAAGTGGTACTGGCAACGGGGGTAGTACCTCGTGAAGTAGCAATAAGCGGTAGTGATTCGCCTAAGGTCTTGGGTTACTTGGATGTGTTGCGTGATCATAAACCAGTGGGCAAACGTGTGGCCCTGATCGGTGCTGGAGGGATTGGCTTTGATGTGGCCGAGTATTTAACGACGGCAACATCGCCATCGCTTGATATTAAAGAATGGTCTGCGATTTGGGGCGTTGATGATAGCTATCAACAGCGGGGTGCTCTAGCCGCACCCAAAGCCGAGACAAGTGAACGTGAGGTGTATTTACTGCAACGTAAAACCAGTAAAGTTGGCGCTGGCTTAGGTAAAACCTCTGGCTGGGTGCATCGTGCTACGCTCAATAAAAAAGGCGTTAAAATGCTAGCTGGAGTGACCTATCAAAAAGTCACGGACGAAGGTTTATGGATCGAGCAAGATGGGCAAAGCCAACTACTTGAGGTTGACCACATTGTTATTTGTGCCGGGCAAGTACCTCAGCGAGAACTGCAGCAGCAATTAGAGCAAGCGGGGATGCAAGTACATTTAATTGGTGGGGCCGATGTTGCAGCTGAACTGGATGCCAAACGAGCCATTCGTCAAGGGGCTGAATTGGCTGCTAAGATATGACCCTTTGTTACGATCTGCATTGTCATAGTAATTATTCTGATGGCGGCTTAACTCCTGCGGATCTCGTGGCGCGGGCTCATCACTATGGTGTGACCCATTTGGCGATTACTGATCACGATACCATTGATGCTCTGCCCGTGGCGCGTGCGGCAATAACGCAACAGCAGTTGCCACTGACGTTGGTGAACGGCGTTGAATTAACCTGCCGTTGGCAGCAACATGAAATTCATTTGGTCGGGGTGAATTTTGATGCCGAAGACGATAAGTTACGTCAATTGCTAGCGCAGCAGCAGCAGGTCAGGCGCGACCGTTACGCCGGTATGGTGGCTAAGCTTGCCAAAGCAGGTATTGCAATTGAGCCGCCCCTAGCAGAACAACTGACCATGCCAACGCGCAAGCATTTGGCTGAGGCTTTGCTCGAAGGTGGCTGGGTTAGTAGCTTTGAAGCCGCATTTCGGCGTTATTTAGGCAAAGGACAACAAGCCTATGTTGCAGCTGAGTGGGTTGATTTAGCAACTGCGATTGCGACGATCAAAGCAGCAGGGGGGACCACTGTATTGGCGCATCCTCACGCTTATCAGTTAAGTAACAAGTGGTTGCGGCGGTTATTGCAAGACGCCAAGGCCGATAATCTCGATGCCTTAGAAGTAGCCATAGGCGCACAAAGCCCTGGACACCGAGAAGCGTTGGCAACCTTTGCTAGCGAAATCGGCTTGCTGGCGTCGGCTGGTTCAGATTTCCATAATCCAGGTAGGTGGCGTGAGTTAGGCAAAAATCTTTGTCTACCAGCACACTGTGTGCCAATATGGAATACATGGCAGTAAGTTAATTTAAACCCTCGTAATAAGTTGAAGTGATATGAGCCAGTATTTCAGTATTCATTCAGAAAATCCGCAAGCGCGGCTGATACAGCAGGCTGTACAGATTATTATGCGCGGTGGGGTAGCCGTTTATCCTACCGACTCGGGTTATGCGATTGGCTGCCGTATCGGTGATAAAAATGCGATGGAACGTATCTGTCAAATTCGTGATATCGATAAAGAGCATAATTTCACCCTCATGTGCCGTGATTTATCGGAGTTATCAACTTACGCAAGAGTTGATAATACCGCCTTTAGGTTACTCAAGAATAATACTCCAGGGCGCTACACCTTTATTCTTAAGGGCACCAAAGAAGTGCCAAGGCGCTTACTTAACCCTAAACGTAAAACGATTGGCATTCGAGTGTCCGATGACCCTATCACGATGGCCTTATTGGAAGCCATGGGCGAACCAATCATGTCGACGAGTTTAGTCTTGGGGCAGAATGAATTTGCCGAGTCGGATCCCTACGAAATTCGTGAACGACTTGAGCGTCAGGTGGATGTGATCATAGATGGTGGACATCGTGGTGAAGAGCCAACAACCGTGATTGATATGGCCGACGATGAAGTTAAGGTAAGCCGGGTTGGTGCAGGTGATATCACGCCCTTTGCAGATTAGTAGGTGTCATGATGCCGGCTGAGCAGCAATCACTCCCGTTGGGTTTTGTTCGTGGTGAACCCGTTATTGAAAAACCGGAAGATCTTTATATTCCGCCAGAGGCACTAGAGCTTATCCTCGAGAGTTTTTCTGGGCCGATGGACCTGCTTTTGTATTTAATTCGGCGGCAGCAATTAGATATTGTCGAACTGCCTATCCTCCCCATAACTCAGCAATACATGGAATATGTGGCCATGATGAAAGAGCTGAAGTTAGAGTTAGCAGCAGATTATCTCGTGATGGCAGCAATCTTGGCCGAGATTAAAAGCCGGATGTTGCTACCTAAGCCGGTTGCTAATGACGATGACGATATCGACCCACGAGCGGAATTGGTGCGGCGCCTCCAAGAATACGAAGCCATTAGACAGGGAGCTGCGCAGCTTGAGCAATTACCACAGGCAGGGCGCGATTTTTCACCGATACAATTAGCTACGGACGTACGAGACCAGCTTGAATTACCAGAACCCAACGTCAGCTTGGCTGAATTGGCACTGGCTTTTAGTCAAGCATTGGCAACGGCGCAATTACAGCATCACCATCAAGTAGAACGAGAAAAGTTATCAACGCGCGAACGTATGAGCCGAATTCTTGATCTCTTACAGACTAAGCCTCGCATTCGACTGCAAGAGATTTTTACTGCTGCCGAGGGCCGACAGGGGGTAGTGGTTAGTTTCTTAGCTACCTTAGAATTAGTTAAAGAAGCCTTGATTGAGGTGGTCCAAGTGGAACCCTTCAGCGACATCTATCTATCGCAACGAGTACCTGCCGATGCAATTGAGACAGCTTAAGCAAGCTTTGGAAGCACTCTTGTTTGTTACCGAGCAACCGCTGTCAGAACAGCAGTTGTTAGCTTACTTTGCTCCTGAACAAGTGTCTAAAAAACAGTTGCTTGCGGTATTAGACGAATTACGACAAGACTATGCCGAGCGAGGTGTGCAACTGCAACAAGTTGCATCTGGTTACAGATTTCAGACGCGCACCGAATTGGGTGGTATAATAAGCCGTTTGTGGCAAGAAAAGCCGCCGCGGTACTCGCAAGCTTTACTAGAAACCTTAGCACTGATTGCCTACCGACAACCCATTACACGCGGCGATATTGAAGAAATCCGCGGGGTTAGTGTGAGTTCGCAAATCATGAAAACCTTGCAAGAACGCGGTTGGGTTAAGGTAGTCGGGCATCGAGAAGTACCCGGGCGCCCCCAGCTTTATGCCACTACAAGCGAATTTCTGGACTATTTTAGTTTACAGGATTTATCCGAATTACCGGCTATTCCCGACGCTCCGGCGCCGCTCAGGAATAGCACGCAAGCAGCTCAGATACCCGCTGAGACAGCGACAGATATAGAGTAAATGCTAATGAGTGAAAAGTTACAAAAAGTTCTCGCCCGATCAGGCCATGGTTCGCGTCGCGAATTAGAAGCGAAAATTGCAGCAGGCCGAGTCAGTATTAATGGTGAAGTTGCCACGCTTGGCGAACGTGTTGATGCGGACGCTAAAGTTCGTATTGACGGCCATGAAGTGACAATTAAGCCGCCAGAAGATGTCATTTGCCGCGTGTTGATGTATCACAAACCCGAAGGCGAGCTTTGTACCCGACGTGATCCTGAAGGGCGTCCTACCGTTTACGATAAACTTCCAAGAATGCAGGGCGCACGCTGGGTTGCGGTTGGTCGTTTGGATGTTAATACTTCGGGGCTATTGCTCTTTACTACCGATGGTGAGCTGGCCAACCGGTTGATGCATCCAGGCCATGAAATTGAGCGTGAATACGCCGTGCGAGTGTTTGGTGAAGTTGATGATGCAATGTTGCGCAAACTCAAAAAAGGCGTACAACTAGAAGACGGGCCGGCAGCTTTTAAAGAGATTAAACGTGGCGGTGGTGAAGGCATGAACCAGTGGTTCCGCGTGATGTTAACTGAAGGCCGCAACCGTGAGGTACGGCGTTTATGGGAATCACAAGGGGTGCAAGTAAGCCGCCTCATGCGTGTGCGCTACGGTAATATCAAACTCGAACAAGGCTTGCCACAAAGCGGCTGGGGCGAGTTATCCTTGACGCAAATTAATTACTTACGTGAACTTGTAGGATTACCTGCTGAAACGCGTAGCTTTGTTGATCCGCGTCAGCAAGAAACACGGCAGAAGCGCTATTCACGCGCTCGTCGAATGCAGGCACAAAAGCTGGAGCAGAACCGTAAAGGTAGCTCTGGCTCGAAAACAGCTGAGCCGAAACAGCCGGCTGCTGCCGCTAAGCCAAAAGGTAAGCCACGCCGTCAAGAAAGCAGAAAAGATGCTTACAATGAGCAGCAGCAAGAGCGAGCTGGTGGCCGCTCTAGCAATCGGCCTAGTAAATTACGGGGCAAAGGCACTGGTAAAGCTACCGGCAAACCTAGTTCGCGGCAAGGTACTCAGCATCAACAAACTAAGCAATCGGGCAAAGCTCGTAACCAATAAGTATGGGGTTATTAGCTGATTGGCAGCAACAACAGATGCTGTTGTTGCTGTGGCCTTATCGTGATGATGTATGGCGTTTACAAGGGCGACCTGCCCAGCAACAATTGCGGCAATTAGTGCAACTAGCAGCTCCCTATTGCAATATTTTCGTGGGTTGTCATCCTACCCAATTGGAGTATGCTCGCACCCAACTGCCGGCAACGGTCGAGTTGCTAGCGCTGAATTATGACGATGCTTGGGCACGAGATATCACACCGCTTTATACCGCACCGCAGTGGGGCGGTTCCGAGCAATTGTTTGCCCACGGTTTTCAGTTTACCGCTTGGCATGGGCTGTACCCTGATTTTCAGCAAGACCAAGCTTTCGCTAAACAACTGGCACGGCGCTTGTGCCAACGTTTTATCGCTCATGATCTGGTACTAGAAGGTGGCGCGATAACAACGGATGGTGCCGGCACCGCAATCGTACATCAAGCCAGCGTGCAGCGTAACAATCCGCAATGGACACTCGTTGCAATAGAAGCCTATTTAAAGCAGCAGTTACAGCTTCAGCAAATTGTATGGCTGCGCTGGGCTAATCCGCTGGATGAGACTGGCGGCCATGTCGATAATCATGCGCAATTTATCGCTCCTGACACCCTTGTCACCAGCTTACCGCAGCCTTCAAGCCCGTGGTATCAGCATTACGCTGCACAGTTAGAGCAATTAAGACAATTAACCAATGTCTGCGGCAAGCCATATCATATTCTGGTGTTACCGCAACCTGCTGCGATTGTCCCAGAGCCAGATGAATTTGCCAGTATCAGGCGCCAACCTGGTGTCAAAGTTCGGGGCACAACTCCGTTATTAGCCAGCTATGTTAATTTAGTTAATCTGGCGCAGTGTATGTTAGTGCCACAGTTTGGCTTACCCAGTGATGCTGAGGCGCTACAGATCATGCAGCAGTGGGCTGGTAAACGACCAGTACTGGCAGCCGCTGCCGACGAATTTATCAAAGCAGGAGGTGGTTTACATTGCATGACGGCCACCATTCCAACTTAAGTGACCGCCATAGGTTGGCTGAAATAGATAGCGGCGCCCGTTAGCGTAATGCAAAACTCACGCTTACTCGAGCTTCAATTTGAGTGGTGCCTGGTAGGCTGACATCGGCCATGGCTCTACTTCTAAAGGCCTCAACCGCTTGCGTTTGGACCGCTCTCGGTGCTTGACTATGCTCGCTAATTTGCACCACTTCGCCCAGCTCTGCGCCAGCCGCTGACGCCATCAGTTCTGCTTTTTGTTTCGCCACTGAAATGGCAGCTGCTAAGGCCTCATCATACCGCGCCCGCGCATCGCTAAAATCATACCTGGGCATGCCAACATCGGTCACGCCTTGGGCGAGGGCAAATTCAACAATACTATCGTAGTGATCTGGATTACGGAGCACTATGTTCATTTCACGTGACACAAGATAACCGCTAAGCTCGCGTTTGTTGTTGTCATAGTGATACATAGGTTGGGTAAAGAGTTGGTAAGAACTGATGTCTTGCTTCGCAATATTGAGTTGCTCTAATTGTTGTAAAAGCGCAGCGGTGATAGTGTCTACGGTTTGCTTCAGCTGAACCAGTTGTTGTCCCTCTTGACGAATAGAAAGCGTAAATTGCATGCGGTCAGGCACTTCAACTAAGCTAGCATCACCGCTTACTTGGATTGTACGTGCCGGCGCTGAAGGTGCGTTAGAAGCGGGCTGGCAGCCCAACAGAAAAGTACTGCCGAGCAGCAAGAGAGAAACTTTAGTTAAGTTAGAAATCCGTGACATAGCTTATTCCTTGATAGTTATTTGCTACCATTGTGTGGTTGATTAAATGGTTGGACCGCAACTAAGGCTAAAAGTTGAATTTTTATGACTGATACTAAAAAGACCGCTCAAGAACTTACCCAACAGCAGGCCGAAGAGGTACTGCTGCGACTGTTAGCCCGTCGCGAACACAGTGCCTTAGAGCTGAAGCAAAAACTACGGCAGCGAGGCTTTACCCAGCAACCATTAGAAGCAGCGCTTGCTAAAGCCCAGCAATTGGGCTGGCAAAGTGATCAAAGGTTTACCGAAAGCTGGGTTAAGCAATGCTTAGAAAAAGGCGATGGGGTGCGAAAAATACAGGCGCAAGCCCAACAAAAAGGGATTAGTGAAGCGCTGTTACAACAAGTATTGTTGGCGCACCAGCCAGACTGGCATCAGCAATGCTATCAGCGACTCATCAAGAAATTTGGTGAGCAGCCTCCGGTGGACCAAAAACAACGCGATAAAATGATTCGCCATTTGTTACAGCGGGGTTTTTCTTTTGATAGCATAAAAATTGCTCTGCAACGTCAATCAGACGCTGCGGCAGACTAGGCGTACCCTATGAATCGTGATAGGATTTTGCGCTAACTTTTAATTCATTTACACCCAATTTCTCGTAGGAAGTAGTCAATGAGTATGACCAGTGCCGATATCCGTGAAGCGTTCCTTGCTTATTTTGCCAGTAAAGGTCATCAGCGAGTCGCCTCGGCGTCATTGATTCCTGGCAACGATCCCACGTTGCTATTTACCAATGCTGGAATGGTGCCATTCAAAGATGTGTTTTTAGGTGATGAGCAACGAGATTACGTTAGAGCGACCTCATCGCAACGTTGTCTGCGCGCCGGTGGAAAGCATAACGACCTAGAAAATGTTGGCTATACTGCACGCCACCATACTTTTTTTGAAATGTTAGGTAATTTCAGCTTTGGTGATTACTTCAAACGCGAAGCTATTCAATACGCATGGGAATTTTTAACCGGTGTATTGCAACTGCCAAAAGAGAAATTATGGGTGACCGTCTTTACGGAAGATGATGAGGCTTACGACATCTGGGCCAAAGAAATTGGCGTGCCGACAGATCGTATTTCGCGCATTGGTGCCAAAGATAACTTCTGGGCCATGGGTGATACGGGACCCTGTGGTCCTTGCTCTGAAATTTTCTACGACCATGGTGCTGAGGTGTGGGGTGGCCCACCAGGCACACCAGAAGAAGACGGTGATCGTTATATCGAAATCTGGAACCTAGTATTCATGCAATATAACCGTCAAGCGGATGGCACCTTGCTGCCATTGCCGAAGCCGTCGGTGGATACGGGGATGGGATTAGAGCGTATTGCCGCCGTATTGCAGCATGTTCACAGTAACTACGACATTGATCTATTTCAGGCGTTAATTGCAGCAGCGGCAAAAGTTATCGGTACGGAAGATCTAACCAGCAAGTCGCTGCGCGTTATTGCGGATCATATTCGGTCATGTAGCTTCTTGATTGCCGATGGGGTGCAGCCGTCTAACGAAGGTCGTGGCTATGTATTGCGCCGGATCATTCGGCGAGCAGTTCGTCATGGCAATATGCTAGGTGCCAAAGGGCCATTTTTCTACCGTTTGGTCGCCGAGTTGGTGACGCAAATGGGCCAGGCTTATCCCGAGTTGCTTGATAAGCAAAGTGTGATTGAACAGGCGCTGAAGCGCGAAGAAGAACAGTTCGGTAAAACACTTGAGCGTGGTTTAACCATTTTAAACGATGCCTTAGCCGAGTTAGAAGGCTCGGTGTTGCCAGGAGATTTGGTGTTTAAACTCTATGACACCTATGGCTTCCCGATGGATTTGACCGCTGATATGGCGCGTGAAAAAGGGCTGACGGTAGACGAGGCAGGTTTTGCCAAAGCGATGGACGAACAACGTCAGCGCGCTCAGCAAGCGTCTAATTTTGGTATGGATTATAACGAGCGTTTAAAATCCGCGCAGCGCAGCGAATTTACAGGATACGATCAGGTTGCTGGTAGCGCACAGGTGGTTGAGTTGTTCGCTGATGGTGAGCAAGTAGAACATTTAGCCGCCGAGCAACGGGGTATTGTGGTACTTTCGGCAACACCATTTTACGCCGAAAGCGGTGGCCAGATTGGCGATACTGGTAAGCTCATCGTTAATGGTGGCGAATTTATTGTTACCGATACGCAATATATCGGCAAAGCAATTGCTCATCATGGTCACACCACAGCTGCCATCAACCTTGGTGACTCGGTACAAGCCCATATTGATGCTGAGCGCCGTGCTGCGATAAAACGAAACCACTCAGCAACCCACTTATTGCATGCAGCGCTACGTAATCTACTTGGTGAGCATGTGACGCAAAAAGGTTCTTTGGTTACTGCTGAGCGTTTGCGTTTTGACTTTTCTCACTTCGAACCAGTAACCGCAGCTCAATTAGATGCTATTGAGCGCCAAGTTAACGAAGAGATAGTTAGTAATCACGCACTGCAAGCTGAGTTGATGTCAATTGATGCTGCTAAAGCTGCTGGCGCCATGGCTTTGTTTGGCGAAAAATACGATGATCAAGTGCGCGTAGTTCGTATGGGCGATTTTTCGATGGAATTGTGCGGCGGTACCCACGTGGAAAGAACCGGTGATATTGGTTCATTGCGTATTGTTAGTGAAGCAGGTATAGCTTCGGGTGTTCGCCGGATAGAAGCCGTTACTGGTATGGCAGCAAGCCAATACACCTTGCAACAACAACAGCAGCTACGAGCGGCTGCTGGACTGTTCAAAACGGATTGGACGCACTTGGTTGAACGTATCACCCAACAGCAAGAACGCAGCAAAGGCTTGGAGAAGACCATAACTGAACTGCAGCAACAGCTAGCAGCTCATGCTGGTTCTGATTTAGTGGCTGGTGCCGAAAAAATAAACGATGTTAAAGTGATCGTGGCGCAAGTACATAACGTAGAATCTAAGGCATTACGCAGTATGGTTGATGATTTGAAAAATCAGCTGCAAAGTGGTGTGGTGGTATTAGCCCTCGCCACCGACGATAAAGTAAGTTTAATCGTAGGTGTCACGTCAGATTTGACCCAACGAGTGAAAGCTGGCGATGTGGTTAACATTGCAGCACAAGCGGTTGGTGGCAAAGGCGGTGGTCGTCCAGATATGGCGCAAGCCGGTGGACAACATCCAGAACAGATCCCAGCTGCGTTAGCCGCGGCTAAAGAGACGATTACTGAATTATTGCGATAGATGGTCGCGTGAAAATGTTCGGAAACATCCCTGTGCGGGTGTGCAAATAGATAAAGCCTGTTAGAATAAAGAACATCGGTTTATATCCAACTGCACAAAAACGCACAGGGTGCGTGACTATTATAACGTTTGTGATATATTCGATACGACTTTAAGAAAGGCTGAAACTGCGGTGAGGTGTGATGCCAAACCGTCTGGAAATTGGATGTAGGGAAGGAGTGGGCACATGTTAATCTTAACCCGCAGAGTGGGTGAGACGTTAATGATAGGTGACGATGTCACTGTTACGGTACTTGGTGTGAAAGGTAACCAAGTTCGTATTGGCGTCAATGCACCTAAAGATGTCTCAGTACATCGCGAAGAAATATACAATCGAATTCAGGCAGAACATCAAGACGGCGACAAGTCTGAAGAGCCTTAATAGAGTAATGTCTGAAAGCTGGCCCACGGGTCAGCTTTTTTGATTGTGCGATTGCTAGCAAAACACTCTAAATTAGCGGTTGTGTGGAAAATTTGGTCGAGATGCCTAAAAATCCCACAAACGAACGCTGAAATAGAAAAAACTGTTTGACATATTTTTCAAGGTCGCTATCATTCATCGCCACAAGACAAGCGGTGAGGTGGCCGAGAGGCTGAAGGCGCTCCCCTGCTAAGGGAGTATAGGGTTTGTAGCTCTATCGAGGGTTCGAATCCCTCCCTCACCGCCATTTTGTGAAACAAACCAACGCACTCGTAGCTCAATTGGATAGAGTACTCGGCTACGAACCGAGCGGTTGGAGGTTCAAGTCCTCCCGAGTGCGCCATTGTTTCAACAGCAAAATGCAAATCGTCTTATCAGTTTGAATGTGCACTCGTAGCTCAATTGGATAGAGTACTCGGCTACGAACCGAGCGGTTGGAGGTTCAAGTCCTCCCGAGTGCGCCACTTCATCTCCTCCTTAGTTATTCCAGAATTATCCCAAAGTCATCCCAAAATTATTCCAAAGTTATCCTAATAAATCTCCAGTACGCAAACATCGCACTCATCTATCCATAAATTCAAACCTAACCCTTCGAATCTGTTGCTTAGCAATTTCGCCGTAAACCCTCGCCCAATCGGGCGGGGATATAAGGCGATTGAGGCGAAGCCTCAACTTCTTCCTTGACAAGCAAAGCCATATCAGGAGAATGCTGGTTATTTATACAGTGGTATAATTTAAATGTTAAGGGCGACAAAAGTACGCATTTACCCAACTCAAGACCAGGCTGAGTTTTTAATAGCTCAGTTTGGCGCTGTGCGTTTCGCGTACAACAAGGCTCTGCATTTAAAGTCTCATATGTATCGCAAGCACAGGGTTACGCTGAACCCCAAGAAAGACATAAAACCGCTGCTTGCAGTTGCTAAGAAATCACGAAAATACCACTGGTTGAAACAATATGATTCAATCGCCTTACAGCAGGCGGTTATCAATCTGCATCAAGCCTTTGACAACTTCTTCAACCCGAAGTTAAAAGCCAAATTTCCGCAATTTAAACGCAAGCACGGCAAACAGTCGAGCTATCACTGTGTGGGTGTAAAAGTGCTGGATGGGGCTGTTAAGTTGCCCAAGATGCAGCCTGTAAAGGCAAATATCCATCGTGAAATTTCGGGAGCAGTTAAAAGCATTACAGTGAGCCTGAGTAAAACTGGCAAATTCTACGCCTCTATCCTTGTGGATGATGGAGTTAAAGCGCCTGCATTACTTCACACTATAAGCAAGGTTACAGGTGTTGATTTGGGCCTGTCTCACTTCACCATCGAATCAAACGGCAGAAAGACTGCCAACCCTCGATTTGTAAAACGCGCTGAGAAAAATCTCAGACGTAAGCAGCGTCAGTTGTCTCGTAAGGCTAAAGGGAGCGCCAACCGAGCAAAGGCTCGTTTGTTGGTTGCTAAATGCCACGAAAAAGCAGCAAACGCTCGTGCCGACTTTCAACACAAACTCTCTCGAACTCTCGTTGACGAAAACCAAGCGGTGATAGTTGAGACATTGAAATCGGCCAATATGATGAAAAACCGTAAACTGGCAAAACACATAGCCGATGCCTCATGGCATAGCTTTGTCAACAAACTGGAGTACAAACTGAAAGAGCAAGGCAAATACCTAGTCAAGCTCGACCAGTGGTACGCCAGCTCTAAGACTTGCCATTGTTGCGGTCATAAAATGGAAGTAATGCCCTTATCGGTTCGCTCATGGGATTGTCCCTCATGCGGAACGATGGGTATAGATCGCGACTTAAATGCCGCCTTCAATATCCGTGATAAAGGCATTCTGGAATTAAAGGCGGCTGGACGGTCGTCTCTGCTTATGGAAGCTGCGTAAGCCTCGATACTATCGAGCAACGGCTAATGAAGTAAGAAGCATCGCCCGATAGGGCGGTGAGAAGTCACAAACCTATAACTCCCGCTTATGACTCGTATAGCCCGTGATAAGTCTCGTAACGAACTACTTTGTGTTATTCTGCTTTTCAGCTAGGATGTTGATATCTTTTTAACAAAAGAGGTAAGTTATGGGAGAGCTCTTTACTGACGCTTTAATGATCATGGTGACCGGTATGGTCACAGTATTTGCGTTTCTGAGCCTATTAATAGGTGCTATGGCGGTGTTACGTAAACTGGCCGATGCGCCGGAAGTAACGACCACCAGCAATACCCCCGCCACCTCTGCGCCGAACGCTGCTGAATATGCTGCGATTGCAGCAGCAGTGCATCAGTACCGTCGCAATCACTAATAAAAGAATAAGAGGACCCCTCGGATGAAAAAACCGTTGCAGTTAACCGAGCTAGTTTTACGTGATGCTCATCAATCGCTGTTAGCAACTAGAATGCGATTAGATGACATGCTACCGATAGCAGAGAAGCTTGATAATATGGGCTATTGGTCAATGGAATCTTGGGGCGGTGCAACCTTTGACGCCTGCATTCGTTACCTGGGCGAAGACCCGTGGGAGCGGATTCGCGAATTGAAAAAAGCCATGCCGAAAACGCCACAGCAGATGCTTTTGCGTGGCCAGAACTTATTAGGTTACCGTCATTATGCCGATGATGTGGTAAAGCGCTTTGTCGAGCGAGCCAAAGAGAATGGCGTTGATGTGTTTCGTATTTTTGATGCTATGAATGACGTGCGTAATCTAGAGGCAGCCATTAAAGCTACAAAAGCTGTTGAAGGACATGCCCAAGGCACGCTTTCTTATACCGTGAGCCCGGTGCATACCTTAGATACTTGGGTGACGATGGCGCAACAAATGGCTGATTTAGGCTGTGATTCTATTTGTATTAAGGATATGGCAGGGTTATTGCGTCCGGAGCCAGCATTTGAGCTCATTAGTGCGTTAAAACAAGCCGTAGATATCCCTATCGCCATGCAGTGCCACGCCACGACGGGTTTAAGCACAGCCACCTATCAGAAAGCCATTGATGCGGGCATTGATATGTTAGATACCGCCATTTCGTCAATGAGCATGACTTATGGCCACTCAGCCACTGAAACCATTGTTGCTATGACTGAAGGTACCGACCGTGATACCGGTTTAGCTTTGGAAAAGCTTGAAGAAATCGCCAGTTATTTTCGTGATGTGCGTAAAAAGTATGCTCAGTTTGAAGGCTCATTAAAGGGCATTGATGCGCGTATTTTGTTAGCTCAGGTACCAGGTGGCATGTTAACAAACATGGAGAGCCAACTAAAAGAGCAGGGCGCCTTAGATAAATTTGATCAGGTATTGGCGGAGATCCCGAAAGTACGTGAAGATCTTGGGTTTATCCCATTAGTGACACCAACGTCGCAGATTGTCGGCACCCAAGCTGTGCTTAACGTGCTTAGTGGTGAGCGTTATAAGTCGATATCCAAAGAAACGAAGGGAGTTTTGACGGGTGAATATGGCGCCACTGCAGCCCCAGTAAATAAAGAGCTGCAAGCACAAGTGCTGCAAGGTAAAGAGCCTATTACTTGCCGCCCAGCTGATTTGCTTGATAACGAATTGGATAGCTTAGCAGATGAGCTTAACCAGCTTGCACAAGAAAAAGACATTAAACTGGCTGATGCGGTGATCGACGATGTGCTTACTTATGCGTTGTTCCCGCAAATTGGTCTTAAGTTTTTGCAAAATCGCGGCAATCCAGATGCGTTCGAGCCGGCTCCGCAATTGCAAGCACAGGAGCCGTCAGCGCCGGCGGTTGCGAATAATAAGCCAAGTGTAAGTAGTACTGGCGAGGCAGCTAGTTACGATGTCACAGTCGATGGCAAGCGCTTCAAAGTAGAGGTGGCGCCTTCCGGCACTATTACCTCAGCTACCGCTGCTGAATCAACCGCAACAACGGCACCTGCTGCCGCAGCAGATAGCGCTACGGCAGAAATCAAGGCGCCCTTGGCTGGTAACCTGTTTAAGCTGCTGGTCAAGCCAGGTCAACAAGTAGCTGAAGGTGATGTTGTTATCATTCTTGAAGCGATGAAAATGGAAACAGACATTAAAGCCCACCAAGCCGGAACCGTGGCCGATATTCTGGTAAAAGAAGGTGATAGCGTGAGTGTTGGTGATGTTCTGGTAACCTTGAGGTAACAGCATGGAGCGCTTATTAGTTCTCTGGGATAGCACGGCAATCTCAGCCTTTACTTGGGGACAAGCGGCGATGATGGCGGTTGGTGCCTTGTTGCTTTATCTTGCCATTAGTAAAAAGTTTGAGCCCTTGTTGCTGCTCCCTATTGGTTTTGGAGCTATTCTAGCCAACATCCCACAGGCCGGCTTTAATGAGCCAGGTGGCTTACTTTACTACGTCTATTACGTTGGTATAGAAACGGGCGTGTTCCCGCTGTTGATTTTTATGGGCGTGGGGGCGATGACGGATTTTGGGCCCTTACTTGCTAATCCACGGACGTTATTGCTTGGTGCCGCGGCTCAGTTTGGTATTTTTGCAACCCTGCTGGGTGCTATTGCCTTAAACTTCATTCCTGGTTTCAACTTTAGTTTAGCGGATGCATCAGCTATCGCCATCATTGGTGGTGCAGATGGGCCTACCGCTATTTTCCTTGCTTCACGGCTGAGCCCAGACTTACTGGGTGCTATTGCCGTGGCTGCCTATTCCTACATGGCGTTAGTACCCATCATTCAGCCGCCAATCATGAAGTTGTTTACGACGGAAGCTGAACGTAAGATTCAAATGGAGCAATTACGGCCGATTGCCCGCCGCGAGAAGATTTTATTCCCCCTTGCAGTGTTACTTTTAACCTTGCTATTTTTGCCAACGGCCACGCCACTGGTAGGAATGTTTTGCTTGGGTAACTTAATGCGAGAGGCCGGAGTGGTCGAACGCTTAAGTAAAACGGCGCAGAATGAACTGATCAATATTGTCACTATTTTCTTAGGTTTGGCGGTCGGTTCCAAGTTATCAGCCGAAGAATTCTTGTCAGTGCAAACCCTAGGTATTTTGGTGCTAGGTGCAGTCGCCTTTGCTGTAGGTACGGCGTCGGGAGTATTGATGGCCAAAGTGCTGGCGAAGTTTAGTAAAACTCCGATTAATCCACTCATTGGCGCAGCCGGTGTATCTGCGGTGCCAATGGCCGCTCGAGTGGTTAACAAAGTAGGGCTAGAGGCTAATCCTCAGAACTTTTTGTTAATGCATGCGATGGGTCCAAACGTCGCAGGGGTCTTAGGCTCAGCGGTAGCAGCTGGTATTTTGCTAGCATTAGTCGGTTAATGAGCCGATTGGATAATGGGTAATTAAAGTTAACTGATAGTTTCCAGCTCATAAGAGTCACGTTTCACGGAACTCTGTGAGCTGGATTCATTTTTATCGACCGGTTAGCCACAGCATTAAGCTATAGAAAAGCGCAATAAAACCGCTAACTATCGCAATATAAATAAAGCCTCGCAGACCTTGCTTGAAGGTCCAGCCATTAACCCGTAAGTAGATAAACCAAGCGATGCTCAGCACCAACGGAATTAAAAATAAGAGGCGGATCATGGCGTGTCTCCATTTTGTTGCTGGTGTTGATGCCACAAAGCTAAGTCGCTAGCAGCCTGTTGTGCTTGTTCAAGCAGGGGATCAAGTTTCACGATTTGGTCAGCAACTTGGTCAATAGCACCTTGCGCCATACTTTCTTCTAGTTGTTTTGCCACCAAATGGATTCTGGTTAAACCTAAGTTCGCTGCAGCACCTTTAAGTGAGTGAAAAAAGCGTCGAGCTTGATCATGTTGCCCTTTACTTAAAAACTCGACAATTTTTTGCGGTGCTTGTTGGTATTCCTCAGTTAACCGCTCCACTAAACTTTGATAAAGCGGAATATTATGTCCGAGTCGGTCTAAGGCGCTAGCAAAGTCGATATCTCGGTGATTGGGATAACGTTGACGGCTGTTGTTGCTTACCGCAGTAGGTGTTGTTGTGGGCTGAGCTGATTGAGCTGCATAATCACCTCGTACACACCACTTATTAATGGCTTGTAATAATCGTTGCTCATCGATAGGTTTGCTAATGTGGTCCTGCATACCAGCGGCTAATGAGCGTTCAATGTCCTCGCTACTGGTATTGGCAGTCATGGCTATAATGGGCAGCTGCTGGTAGGAATACAGTGCGCGAATTTTTTCGGCGGCGGTTAAGCCATCCATAATCGGCATTTGTATGTCCATAAACACCAAGGCATATTGCTTTTCGGCTACCTTAGCAACAGCCTCTTCGCCATTTCTCGCTAAGTCTACGACTAAGCCGGCATGAGTCAGCATTTCTTTGGCAATAATCTGATTAATATCGTTATCTTCTACCAGTAACACAGGTGCATTGCAGAGATCACATGGTACCCCTTGGTGAGGCTGCATGGTGGTTTCCGTTGTAAGTGCTAACGCCGAACATAACACTCGCAGCAGTGCTGAACTGGTGTAAGGTTTAACAATGTACTCAGCCACGCCAAGCTGTTTCGCTTGAGCTATCATGTCTTGAGCATGATAGCTGGTAGCAAGAATTAAGCGAGGTGCTTGTTCTGGTTGGCGCAACACGTTCTGACAGAAGCTTAAACCGTCCATACCTGGCAACTGCCAATCGACAATAACGGCATCAAAGTCTTCTTGTTCGAGCCACTGCAAGGCTTCTTCCGCACTTCTACAGGTGGTTACTGCCACCGCATAACTGCGTAATAGCTCCGTGAGCATTTCGCGGGTGGTTAAATTATCCTCAATGGCCAGAACCCGTTTGCCCTGTAATCGAGCTTGCAAAGATTCATGACCGTTTTGATTAAACTCAGTTTGCATGGGCAGACTCAATTCCAAAAAGAAAGTTGAGCCCTGACCGACACTACTCAATACCCCTAAGCCGTGGTTATTCATCAGTTTTACAATGCGCTGACTGATTGCCAAGCCCAAACCAGTACCACCATATTGGCGAGTCGTCGAAGTATCCGCTTGGGTAAAAGCATTAAATAACTGAGCGCGTTGCGCTTCGTTCATCCCAATTCCAGTATCTGTGACTGAAATACGTAGATAGACATCCTGATCGCTGCGGTCAAGCAGGGTTACAGCTACGACAATTTCACCGTGCTCGGTGAATTTGATGGCGTTACTCACCAAGTTAACTAGCACCTGATTAAGCCGCAGTGGGTCGCCAATCAAACGCTTAGGAATGTTGGTGGGGAGGTTAATAATAAACTCTAGATTTTTATCGTAAGCGCGATAGGCAAACATATCCGCTAAGTTACTGAGTACTTCTTCTAAATCGAAGGGGATATGTTCAATACTGAGTTTGCCGGCCTCTATTTTTGCAAAGTCGAGCATGTCATTAACAATGCCCAGCAAGGTCTTTGACGAGTTTTCAATAGAGCGCAAATAGCCGCGTTGTTGGTCGTCTAAGTCAGTTTTTAAGCAGAGCTGGGTCATCCCCAAGATGGCATTGATAGGCGTGCGTATTTCATGGCTGACATTAGCTAAGAATTCACTCTTGGCTTGGTTGGCTGCCGCTGCTGCTTCAAGTTCTTGCTCTTTAATAGCAATCCGTTCGGCGTCTTGCTGCGTATGAGATGCCGCAGTTACTTTGCGCCCCAGCCGCTTTAGCCAATTCAAAGTTGTCATGGTAGGTTCACCGTATGCGCTACTAGTCTTGGTATGATGCCACGAGTTAGGCACTGTGCCAATGGTGGTAGTTGCTATACTTTCATAGACTAACGAGCGATAAAGCTTTAGTATTTCGGGATGTCGTTCAACCTTATGGGCAAAATTAAACCCAACTGCCGTTGCATGCTTTTCTGCAGGTTTCATGCACACACATCGTTGGCTTTAACTTTGCTCGTTTAAGCAAGGCAGGGAATTATTTTGCAGTCACAATTTGCCACTAGCGTCGCACTGTTAGCGACCGCCGAGAACATTGGAACCTTACGCGATATTCAGCGTGGTGTTGAACGCGAAGCATTGCGCATAACCACCCAAGCGAAATTGGCGCCAAGCCCTCATCCATTAGCTTTGGGAGCAGCGTTAACGCATCCACTCATAACTACCGACTATGCTGAAACCTTAATGGAGTTTATTACTCCAGTAAGCACTGATATTGCTATTACCTTGCAGCAACTTGAAGATATTCATACGGTTACCTATCAGCACCTAGCTGACGAGCTACTTTGGCCATTGAGTATGCCATGTTTTGTGGGTGAAGAAAGCGATATTGTGGTTGCTCAGTATGGGCAAAGTCATAGCGGCAAAATGAAGACCTTGTATCGACAAGGGTTGACTCATCGCTACGGCGGCGCGATGCAGATTATTGCTGGAGTGCATTATAACTTTTCGGTACCCGATAGTGTCTGGGAAATCCTTGCTGAGCAAGAGCAGGTGGCCTTAACCAGTGACTTTGTGTCTGCGAAATATTTTGGTTTGATTCGTAACTACAAGCGGATCTGTTGGGTTATCCCTTATCTATTTGGTGCCTCACCTGCCATTTGTAAGTCTTTTTTGCGCCATACCGAAGGCAACATGGACTTTAGTGAAACTGGCAAAGGTACTGTGTATCGGCCTTATGGCACCTCATTACGAATGAGTGACTTAGGCTACACCAATAAAGAACAAGCGGATTTAAAAATCACCTACAACTCGCTGAACGAGTATGTGGCTGGTTTGCGTCGGGCGATTTCCACACCCTCGACGGCATTTGCCAAAATTGGCGTAAAAGATGGAGATACTTATCGCCAGCTCAATGCCAATATTCTACAGATAGAAAATGAGTTTTATTCGCCGATTCGACCCAAACGAGTTGCTCGTGCTGGTGAGACGCCAACGCAAGCATTAGCTCGAGCTGGGGTTGAGTATATTGAAGTACGTGCATTGGATGTGAATCCCTTTAGTAATGTGGGTATAACCGCAGCGCAAATGCGTTTTTTAGATATGCTACTCATGTATTGCGTGTTAAAGCCAAGCCCGACTATGGATTGGGATGCACAGGTAGTGGCGGATAAGAATTTTAACCGAGTGGTTATGGATGGTCGTAACCCGCGCCTAACTTTGCTTGATGGTGATTATGAACGCCCGATTGCTGACTGGTTAGAAGATATTTTTGCCGACTTACAGAGCCTAGCTAAGTTATTTGATCAAGCTCATGCAACGGATGACTACACGAAGACGGTAGCTGATCAATATCGAGCCGTACTGAACCCTGAACTCACCTTGTCTGGCCAATTTATGGCGCAGCTGTTAGAGCAAGGTTTAGATAACAGTGAAGTTGGGATGCGCTTGGCGCAAGCCTACAAAGCGCAGTTGCTAGAACGGCCGTTACAATATTTTACTGAAGCGGAATTTGAGCGCTTGCGTGAAGCTTCGCTAGATGCACAATTGCAACGTGAACAGCAAGATGAACTCACTAGCTTCAGCGATTTTCTAACGGAATACTTTGCGTCGGCGGCACAAAGTGCTGCACCCCAAGCACAAACGGACGAGATGGCATGAAGGTACGGGTAGCAACAGGGGTAGTGGCAGCTTTAGTAGCAACTCTGTTAAGTGGATGTGCTACACCGCCACCGAAAGAACCTGAAAATTTATGTAAGATCTTTTATGAGAATCGAGATTGGTACGATGCAGCCGCTAACATGCGCGACAAGTGGGGCGTTCCGATCCAAGTGCCGATGGCTATCATGTACCAAGAAAGCTCGTTCAAAGCCGATGCTTTGCCGCCTCGAGATTATCTGTTATGGGTGATTCCTTGGGGACGAGTGAGTAGCGCCTACGGTTATTCGCAGGCGAAAACCTTGACCTGGGAAGACTACGTACGAGAAACCGGAAACAGTTGGTCCTCTCGCGATAACTTTGATGATGCGATTGATTTCATGGGATGGTTTATTCATAAAAGCCACCAAGTTAATGGCGTATCTAAATGGGATGCCTACGCTCAGTATTTAAATTATCACGAAGGCTGGGGCGGCTATAAACGCGGTACCTACCGCAACAAACAGTGGTTAGTTAACACCTCAAAACGGGTCGCTGAGCGGGCCTCGCGTTACGGGGAGCAACTACGAGGCTGTGAAGAAGACTTACAACGTGGATGGTTATGGCGTCTGTTCTTCGGCTAAAAAACGCACCCGCTTAACTAAGCTGTCAGTGCTTTCGACAATCTCAATGGCGTGGCCATTGATGCGTAAGCACAACGGATATTGTGGGATATCGCCCAGCTGCTCAATGATCAGGCCACTCACAGTTTTGGGGCCATCGGTGGGCAGCTGCCAATTCATTTCTTTATTTAAATCACGAATATTGGCCACACCTTCTACCAATACTGAGCCGTCAGCTTGCAGCTGCGCCGTTTCACTCGGTGCTGGTGCTATGCTAGTAGTAAAGTCACCAACGATTTCTTCGAGAATATCTTCTAAGGTCACTAAACCCTGAATATCGCCGTATTCGTCAACGACCAGACCAATGCGCTCTTTGGCGCGCTGAAACTTCAGCAATTGCACGTTGAGTGGCGTCCCCTCAGGGATGTAATAGATATCCCGTGCCGAACGAATAATCTCGGCTTTATCGGTTTCTTGGTTGTTCTTGGTGAGCAGTTGCATGATATCGCGAGCATGCAAAAAACCAATCGCATCATCAATTTCACCGCGATAAAGTAACAGTCGAGTATGTTGGCTTTGACTCAACTGTTTGATCATCGATTTCACATCATCTTGCACATCGATACCGGCGATTTCTGCACGTGGTACCATCACATCTTCCACGGTCACTTTCTCTAAATCAAGAATGCTTAAGAGCATCTCTTGGTGACTACTAGGAATCATCGAGCTAGCTTCGTTCACTACGGAACGCAACTCGTCTGAACTGAGAGCGTCTTGGCTACCAGCGGCCGCTGGATTAACTCCAAGCATGCGCATAAAACCATTGGTAATAAAGTTAACTGATGCCACTACCGGATAAAGAAGCGTGAGCATAGGCTTGAGGAGTAACGAGCTAGGAAAGGCAACGCGCTCTGGATGGAGCGCAGCAATAGTTTTGGGGGTAACTTCAGAAAAAATTAATACCAGTAAGGTCAGGCCAAAAGTTGCAACAACAATACCGGCATCACCAAAGAGTCGAATACAAAGAATCGTGGCAATAGAAGATGCTGCTATATTGACTAAGTTGTTGCCAATCAGAATCAGGCCAATCAGACGATCAGGACGGTCAAGCAGAAACTGAACGCGATTTGCGCCGGGGTGTCCTTGTTGTGCTAAATGTTTTAGTCGATAACGGTTGACCGACATCATGCCAGTCTCTGAACCCGAAAAATATGCTGAGCAAATAAGTAAAACCGCCAGCATGATGACTAGGGTTGAGGTTGATATTGCGTCCAAAAAAACTTACCTGTTTTTAAAATAATTAGGTCTAATTTAATCACCCCACTGATCAAGTCAAGCAGATAGCGTTGAAATGCGGTGAATAATGCGTATGGGTAGTAAATTTGCGTTAATGATTACATTGAAAGCAGAATATCTCTCACCACGCGGCTACCAAAATAAGCGAGTGTCAGAATACCGCTACCAACCACACTAGCGATAACTAAGCTGCGTCCGCGTACCTTTCTAACACGATGGAAAAATAGCACCATGGCGTAGATGATTAACGCGATGAAGGTAAGGATGGTTTTGTGAGCTTGACCTTGTTCAAACATGTTGTCGAGAAAGATAAAGCCACTGCTAATAGCCAACAACAACATCAAGGTACCGGTAGCAACCAACCGAAAAAAGTAGCGCTCTACGGTCATGAGCGGCGGAAAGTAACCTGTTAGTAAGTTACTGCGATGATGTTTGAGTAAATAGGTAAGATAAAGAATTTGTACCGCGTACAAACTCGCGAGTACTAGCACTGCGTAGGCCAGTAGTGACAAGACGATGTGAATGGCTAGACCATTCGCAATATCAACGCTAGCACCCCAATTAACCGGGCTAGCAACCATCAGCACTAGGCTGACTGCGGCAAAAATGTAAATGATAGGACGCAATAGCAGGCTGTTGGCACGCTTATTCTTAACTAAAGTGAGCGCGCTCAATAAAAACGCTACGGTGCTTAAACTGCTGGTTATATTCAAATGATCAAAGTCGTCACTTTTTAGGTAGTTCCATAATAAGCCAGCATGACAAAGCAGTGCCGCAAACGGCAATAACCACTGCCAGCGTACCGCTTGAGCACGGGTGAGGCCTCGCCACACCACAATGGCGCTAACCACATAGAGAGCTAACGTAATTAAAAGCAAGATAATCATAGGTATCATCAGCATTGAAACAGGTAAACCTAGTATATGCATTGTTGTTGCTAAACCCAATAGGATCAGGAAACTTTGCTTGAATTAAGATATACTCGGCGCAATATGGTCAACAACCCAGATAGAAAGTGGATGCATTGGCATGTTTGAAAATTTAAGTGAACGTTTATCCCAGTCGTTACGCAACATCAGCGGGCGTGGTCGATTAACGGAAGAAAACATTAAAGAAACCTTGCGTGAAGTGCGAATGGCACTGCTCGAGGCCGACGTGGCGTTACCGGTGGTGCGTGAATTTGTCGCACGGGTAAAAGAACAAGCTGTGGGTGCTGAGGTGAATAAAAGCCTGACGCCAGGGCAAGTGTTCTTAAAGATTGTTCAAAAAGAGCTTGAGCATGCGATGGGGGATGGCAATGTCCCACTTAACCTAGCTACACAGCCGCCGGCCGTGGTGCTGATGGCTGGCTTACAAGGTGCGGGTAAAACCACCAGTGTGGGTAAGCTAGCGCGCTATTTACGCGAAAAGCAAAAGAAAAAAGTGTTAGTGGTGAGTGCGGACGTCTACCGTCCTGCAGCGATTAAGCAGTTAGAAACCCTAGCAGCGGAAGTTGAAGTTGAGTTTTTTCCATCAGACATAAGTCAGCAGCCTGTTGCCATTGCCGAAGCTGCCATCGCGCATGCCCGCAAAAAGTTTATGGATGTGGTGTTGGTGGACACTGCCGGACGAACCGCAATTGATGAACAGATGATGGCGGAAATCAAACAGTTGCATGCGGCCATCAAGCCAATTGAGACGCTGTTTGTGGTAGATGCCATGACTGGTCAAGATGCGGCAAATACCGCTAAGGCGTTTAGCGAAGCGCTGCCATTAACCGGGGTAGTGCTGACTAAAACAGATGGTGATGCTCGCGGCGGTGCGGCTTTATCGATTCGTCATATTACTGGCCAGCCCATTAAGTTCTTGGGGGTTGGCGAAAAGAATACTGCGTTAGAACCGTTCCATCCTGAGCGGGTAGCTTCGCGAATTTTAGGGATGGGCGATGTGCTCTCCTTGATTGACGAGCTAGAACAAAAAGTTGATAAAGCAAAAGCTGAGAAAGTAGCCAAAAAGGTCATGAAAGAAGGTAAGTTTTCGTTAGAAGACTTCCGTGACCAGTTGGCGCAGATGCGTGATATGGGCGGCATGATGGGGCTGATGGATAAATTGCCGGGGATGGGCAATATGTCAGCACAAATGAAAGGCCAACTTGACGATAAAGTAACGGTTCGTATGGAGGCTATCATCAACTCCATGACTCCGAAAGAGCGAGAGCATCCAGATTTAATCAAGGGCTCTCGCAAGCGTCGAATCGCGACTGGGTCTGGTACTCAAGTGCAAGACGTGAACAAATTGCTGAAGCAATTTATGCAGATGCAAAAGATGATGAAGAAAATGAAAGGTGGCGGAATGGCAAAAATGATGCGCGGCCTAGGTGGCATGGGTGGTAAATTACCGCCAGGCATGTTCCCCAAACGCTAGACAAAACTTGCATTTCGTACAAATTTCGGTAAAATTGCGCGGCTCTTCGACCTAGGTCGGAGCTTTTACTATTTACTTAACATTAAAACTGTATCGAGGAACGTAATGGTAACCATTCGTTTACAACGTGGTGGCGCTAAAAAACGCCCATTCTACCAAATGGTAGTTACTGACAGTCGCAATGCCCGCGACGGTCGTTTTATTGAAAATGTAGGCTTCTTCAACCCACTAGCTCGTGGTCAAGAAGAAACCTTACGCGTAGATTTAGATCGTGTTGACCACTGGGTTGGTACTGGCGCGACTTTATCTGAGCGTGTAGCTAAGTTAGTTAAAGACGCTCGCAAAGCGGCTTAATTTTTATTTCGCATTAGGTAGCTATGAGCACAACATCTGAAACAGTAGTACTTGGTCAACTTGGTGCCGTATACGGTGTTAAAGGTTGGCTTAAGGTGCAAAGCTATACCGACGATGCGGAAGCCATTTTTACATACAGCCCTTGGCAAATTGTAATCCAAGGCAAGCAGCAAACAGTCACGGTCGAAGAATGGCGTCGACATAATAAAGGACTGATTGCGAAGTTGGCTGGCATTGAAGATCGGGACCAAGCTCATTTAATGACTGGTGCTGACATCATTATCCCAGCAGAACAATTGCCAGAATTGCCAGCGGATGAATTTTACTGGCGCGACCTGATTGGTATGACTGTAGTGAACACTGACGGTTATAACATGGGGGTAGTTGACCAGATTATGGCCACAGCATCGAATGATGTGATGGTGGTGAAAGCGAACAATAATGATGCGTTTGGTCGCACTGAACGTTTGATTCCGTTTATTCAGAGTCAATATGTGCAGTCAGTAGATAAAACAGCTCAGCGCATTATTGTTGATTGGCCGTCGGATTTTTAATGACTAAACAATTACAGGTAGGGGTGATTAGCCTTTTTCCTGAAATGTTTCAAGCCATTACCGACAACGGTGTGACCGGCAGGGCGGTTCGTGACGGGTTATTGGATATTCATCTGATTAATCCGCGTGATTTTACCCACGATCGGCATCGTACCGTTGATGACCGTCCCTATGGAGGCGGGCCAGGCATGTTAATGATGGTGCAGCCGCTCACTGATGCGATTGCAGCAGCCAAACAGCAGCTTGGGGCCGATGCTAAGGTGATTTATTTATCACCTCAGGGTCGCAAGTTGGATCATGCTGGAGTTAAGCAATTAGCTCAGTATAGCCAACTTATCCTAATCGCCGGTCGCTACGAAGGCATTGATGAACGAGTGATTACTCGTCATGTTGATGAAGAATGGTCGATTGGAGATTACGTGTTAAGTGGTGGTGAATTACCGGCCATGGTGTTAATTGATGCTGTTGCTAGAATGATTCCTGGAGTTTTAGGACATCAAGATTCAGCTAGCGAAGATTCTTTTGCCACCGGGTTGTTAGATTGCCCACACTACACACGACCAGAAGTTTTAGATGGTGAGGCGGTTCCTGCTGTATTGCTCAGCGGTAACCACGAAAATATACGCAAGTGGCGTCTACAACAATCACTAGGTCGTACCTGGTTAAGACGTCCTGAATTAATTAATCACCTAGCTCTGACTGACGAGCAGCGGCGACTTTTAGATGATTTTATTGATCAACAACAAGTTGCAACTGATAACGAATCGGGCAGTTAATCTAGGCAAGTGAGGCTATTATGGCAAAAGTTAGTCAGAATTTGATCAAAGCGATCGAAGACGAGCAATTAAAAACCGACCTGCCGGCGTACGCGCCAGGCGATACAGTGGTCGTTAATGTTAAAGTAACTGAAGGTAACCGTGAGCGCGTTCAGGCATTTGAAGGTGTGGTTATCGCAAAACGTAATCGTGGCTTACACAGCGCAGTAACCGTTCGTAAAATCTCTAACGGTGAAGGCGTTGAGCGTACTTTCCAAGTACACAGCCCAATCATTGATAGCATCGTAGTTAAGCGTAAAGGTGCGGTTCGTCGCGCTAAGCTTTACTACCTACGTGAGCGTTCAGGTAAATCTGCACGTATCCGTGAGAAGTTGTCAGCTAAATAAGCTAGCTCAAGCTTATATCGAAAAACCCGCCGCTGGCGGGTTTTTTTATGGTACAAATAAGCACATGATTCACTCCCCCAATAATGCATGAGGTAGCCTTCCATGTTAGATCCACAGCAGCACTTGCAGCAACTGCGCGAGGCCATTGATAACACCGATAGTGAATTGGTTCAGATCCTTCTTAAACGCAGACAACTTGCAGCAGAAGTGGGGGTGGTGAAACGCCAATTAGGGCAGCCATTGTATGTTCCCGAACGAGAAGCAAGCATGCTGGTAGCGAAGCGCAAACAAGCGGAGCAAGCTGGACTTTCTCCAGATCTTATTGAAGATGTGCTGCGCCGCATTATTCGCGAGTCTTATCAACAGCAGCAAGCGGCAGATGTGCATTTAAATGACAAGACAGTAGTGATAGTTGGTGGTAACGGGGCGCTGGGGCAACTTTTCGTACGTTTATTTAGCTCTGCTGGCGCTAAGGTACTCATACTAGATAAAGACGATTGGCAGCACGCCGAGCATTTTTGCGAGCAAGCAGATTTAGTGCTGATATCCGTGCCTATAGCTCATACCTTGACTGTTATTGAAGCATTACCCAGCTTGCCTCCAGGTTGTATTTTGGCAGATTTAACCAGTGTAAAGCGGCAACCCTTGAATGCCATGTTGGCCAAACATAGTGGCCCTGTTGTGGGCCTTCACCCAATGTTTGGCCCCAAACAAGTCACCCTAGCCAAACAGCTAGTGGTGGCCTGCCATGGTCGTGATGAAGACCAATACCAATGGCTATTAGCAAGCATTGAACGCTGGGGTGCTCATATTAAGGCGCTCACAGCAGCAGCACATGACCAAGCGATGGCGTTTGTGCAGGTACTGCGACACCTATCTAGTTTTGTCTATGGTTCGCATTTAGCCGCAGAACAAGCTGATCTGCAGCAGTTATTAGATTTAAGTTCACCAATCTATCGCCTCGAGCTGATGATGGTAGGGCGTCTGTTTGCCCAAGATGCCGAGCTGTACGCCGATATATTGCTGGCTGAGCCGAATAATATTGCTATGTTAAGGCGTTATGTTCAGCGTTTTGAAATGGAACTAAAGCGGCTCGAACAAGGTCGTAAAGATGAATTTTTACAAGAGTTTACTCGTGTGCGCGAGTATTTTGGCGAATTTGCCGAGCGCTTTTTAAGCGATAGCCAACGGCTGTTAGATACCGCTGGCGATAGCCATCAAATCAGCTAATTGGGTGGGAGATACCGGTTTAGTCAGCTGATGTTTGATTCCAATTGTTTGGCATTCTGCGCTTATTTCGGCTGTGCTATGGCCGCTGATCATGGCTGCTAGAGGGGCGTCATCACCTAACTCCGCAACGATTTTGCAATAGGCTTCAAGGCCAGTAAAATCTGGTAATTCTTGGTCTAGGAGAAGCAAAGCAGGCCGTTCAGCTAGTGTTTTAGTAACAGCCTCGGAACCAGATTGAGCGGTAATAATTTCGACAGAATAATGACTTAACATAGCTTTGAGCACTTCAAGCGAAATAAAGTCATCATCAACTACCAAGACTTTGGCGGGTGCTGATTGAGCGTTTGCGGCGGCCATTGGGTACTCCTATGATTGATTGTTGTTACTAGCTATTGAACAGAAGGAAAGAAGAAAATGCAACGGGTAAAAATTTGGGACGCATTCGTGAGGCTTAATCACTGGCTGATGGTCGCTTTAGTGGTAGCGCTTTGGTGGACCGCCGAGCAGGGTGAAATGGAACGTCACTTACAGTTGGCTGGCATATTGGGCGGTTTAATCGTTGCACGCATACTGTGGGGCCTTTTCGGTAGTGAATCAGCACGCTTTAGTAGCTTTGTAAAAGGCCCTGCTGCAGTCGTTGAGCACTTCAAAGAATTAGGGCAAGGACAGTATCAACCAGGCAATACTCATAATGCAGCTGGTGGCTGGGCGGTCGTTGCTCTACTGCTAGTATTGTTGGTGCAATTTACCACAGGGTTATTTGCCGATGATGAGATTTTCTTTAGTGGCCCGCTGGCGAGTGCAGTAAGCGGTGACATGTCAGATTTTTTAACGGGTATTCACAAAGATAACTTTAATGTGTTGATTGCTGTTGTGGTGTTGCATGTTGTCGCAATTATTCTCTATCGCTTACGCGGCATTAACTTAGTTGCGGCCATGATTCACGGCAAACGAGAAGGGGTAGCAGCGCCGCGTTTGGTCAATGCTTGGTGGGCAATAATAGCGGCAGCCGCACTGGCTACCGCATTCTATTTCTTCATTAACTAAGTATTGGTTTAGTCTTTGTATTGGTCGTGGCAGGCTTTACAGTTTTTCGCCGCGGCCATAAAGGCTTTGCGAATATCACCTTGGTTACCAGACTCCGCTGCCGCAGCTAAGGCTGCAGCGTCTTGTTGAAATGACTCGGCGCGCTGCATAAAGTCGTCCCAATTATCCCAAATGGCAGGTAAAGCATCGCTGTTATTACCTGGCATTGCACCAGTTTGGCTAAAGCCAATCCAAGGCATAGCGCTTAAGGCTGAAAAATCTGCCGCTCGAGCTTTAAAAATTTCACCATCAAATTCCATATCACCTTTTACCATATCGCCAAGGTAGGCAAAGTTATTTTGCATGAGCGAGAGTGCTTTTTGGCGATATTCTACGGCTTTATCGGCATCATTAAAGGCATGTTGTGCTTGCACCGGGCTGAAAGATACCGCACCAAACACTACAATGCCGCTTAGACATGACCACAGAGCTGATTTTAAACGCATAATAATCTCCTTGATTTTAGCTATTTAACGTTTGCAGTACGCTTTTCATCCCTAAATGGATTGCACACTGATAAGACTCAATTTACTGTAGCATGATAATAATCACAAAACCTTATTAAGGGGAACCAGATGAAAGGGAATAATCACCTAAGTAAACTGGCGTTGGCACTATGCGCAGCCTTACCGGCTACTGTCATGGCATCACAAACAACGCCAGTACAAGGGTTACACGATCACAGTTCAAGTTTTGTGGCACTACAAAATGCTACAGTTGTTACTGAGCCAGGAAAACAACTTAAGAATGCCACATTAGTTATCCGCAATGGTAAAATTGAATCTATCTTAACCAATAATCAAGCTCCTGCTGGCGCTCGGGTTGTAGATGCGAGTGGTCACACGATTTATCCTGGATTCATTGACGCCTACAGCGACTACGGTTTGCCTAAAGCGAATGGTGGTGAACGTGCGCCTTATCGCAGTCAACCACCGCAATACAACAACAAGCGTGAAGGTGGTAACGCAGCGAACGATGCAATTCATGCTCAAGTAGATTGGGTGGATTCTTTCGCAACCTCAAGTAAAGATGCTAGAAGCTACATCGAACAGGGCTTTACGGCGGTTCAATCAGCTCGCTTAGACGGTATTTTCCAAGGGCAAGCGACCACTGTGTCACTAGCCGATACGATTGCTAATAATGCCGTGTACAATGCCAAAGCACGACATTTTGGTTCGTTCGATAAAGGCTCATCAAAGCAACAATATCCATCTTCTTTAATGGGCTCTATTGCGTTGATTCGACAAACTTTGTCTGATGCTGCTTGGTATGAAGACGCAGCTGGCAAACAAGCTTACAACGGCCCGGTAGAATATAATGCCGCATTGGCAGAATTAGCTCCCATAGAGCAAGAAGGCATGGTTTTTAAAGTGTCTGACGATAAAGACTTGCTGCGTGCCTATGATGTCTTTAGTGGATTTAAAGTTCCTGTAACTTTTGTTGGCTCTGGTTTTGAATACGCTCGTTTAGATGCGATTAAAGCAACTCAAGCACCAATCATTCTTCCTCTTAACTTTCCGGCAGCACCGGAGGTAAAAGGAGTGGATGATGATCTTGATGTGAGTCTTGCTGACTTACGTCATTGGGAGCGTGCGCCGGGTAATGCCGCTGCGTTAGCGCAAGCTGATATTGACTTCTCTTTTACGTTACACCAATTAAAGAAGGCTAGTGACTTCTGGCCTAATTTACGTAAAGCCGTAGCCCACGGGTTATCTAGCGACAAAGCCTTGGCCGCGCTAACAACCGTACCGGCGCAAATTGCTGGGGTTAGCGATAAAGCAGGAAAATTGGCAGCAGGTTATATGGCCGACTTTGTGGTTGTCGAAGGCGATTTGTTCGTTGATGGAACCATTAAATCAGTTTGGCTACAAGGACAAGAAGTTGAGTTGGAGCCACTGCAACAAGCTGATTTTGCCGGCAACCTCACTCTTAACCTTGCGGATAGTGAGGTAAGTCTTGAACTCAAAGATGGTAAGCGGCCATCTGGCAAGCTCAAAGTAGGGGACGAATCCGTTGCCTTGAAAGATCTTCGTCGCACGGAGTCGACCTTAGAATTCGTAGTCAACACTGCACTGTTGGATCAGACAGGTGCTTGGCGCATTCGTCTCGATCAAACCGCTGCTGATAGCTTTACCGGTGTGGCTATAGCTCCAAATGGCTCTAGCCTACCAATCAGTGCTAATCGTGCCGCTGCAGCAGAGCCCGCTGCAGAAAAAGCAACCACAACTCAAGCGAATTATGTGAGCCGGTTAACCTTCCCGAATGTGGCGTACGGTTTAGATGCTTTGCCTGAGCGTCAGAATGTACATATTAAAAATGCGACCGTGTGGACCGCCGATGAAGCGGGCGTCCTCGAAAATACTGATGTGTTAATTCGTAATGGTGAGTTTTACAAAATTGGTAAAGATCTTGCGACGCCATCCGGGTATACCCTGATTGACGGCACTGGCAAACATGTGACGCCAGGCATTATTGATGAACATTCACACATTGCTATTGAAGGCGGCGTGAATGAAGGATCAGAAGCGATCACTGCTGAAGTGCGGATTGGTGACGTGGTTAATCCAGACGACATCCACATTTATCGCTCGTTGGCAGGCGGTACCACCATGGCGCAACTACTTCATGGCTCAGCGAACCCTATGGGTGGACAGGCGCAAGTTATTAAACTGCGTTGGGGAGCAACGGCCAACGACATTAAATTTGATGCAGCGCCACCAAGCATTAAATTTGCGTTGGGTGAAAACGTGAAGCAAAGCAACTGGGGCTCGGCTTACACCGTACGTTATCCACAAACGCGTATGGGCGTTGAGGCAGTTATGCGTGATGGCTTTATTGCTGCACGTGAATATCAACAACGTCGCGATGCCTACAACAAGCTAAGCCGTAAGGAGAAGGCGCGTACTGCACCACCACGTCCAGATTATCGCTTGGAGACCTTACTTGAAATCCTCAATAAAGAACGATTTGTACATGCGCACTCGTATGTGCAATCAGAAATCTTGATGTTATTGCGCTTAGCTGAGGAGTTTAACTTCACGCTAACCACCTTTACCCACATTTTGGAAGGCTACAAAGTTGCTTCAGAAATGGCCAAACATGGCGCTGGTGCATCGACCTTTGCTGATTGGTGGGCATTTAAGTTTGAAGTTTATGATGCCATTCCTTACAACGCCTGTCTGATGGCTGACAAAGGCGTGTTAACCAGCATTAACTCGGATAGTAACGATTTGCAGCGTCGCTTAAATACTGAAGCAGCGAAGTCTGTAACCTACTGTGGTATGTCAGAGCATGAAGCTCTACAAATGGTCACTTTGAATCCTGCGAAACAACTTAAAATTGACCAATACGTAGGTAGTATCAAAACCGGCAAACATGCTGACTTTGTGATTTGGAGTGGTCATCCACTAAGCGCTTACTCGCACCCAGAACAAACTTGGATCAATGCTCGTAAATACTTTGATCGTGAGTACGACCAGCAGTTGCGGGCGCAGTTGCAGCAAGAAAAGCAAGGCCTGATTCAGAAGGTATTAGGTGCCACTGATGAAGAGCGTCAGGGGAGTGCTAATGGTTACAAACCACAGCAGCCAACCTGGCACTGTGATGACAATCATGATGTCTGGAGCGATGCTTATACCGCTCATGGTGAGCACATCCACATCAACCATTCGCACACTCAGGCTGAATAAGGAGAGCAACGATGAAAAAATTAGTAACAGCGGTAGTTGCCGCCAGTTTAAGCGTTGCTGCATCAGCACACGATATGGTGCCCGGCAAAGCACAGCAGCAGCCCATTTTACTGCAAGGTGGAACCTTGCATACAGTGACCAATGGGGTACAGCAAAATACTGATTTGCTGTTTGAAGATGGCAAAATCACAGCCATTGGCAACGATTTAACAGTACCAGCGAATGCTCGTGTGATTGATGTGAGCGGACGTCATGTTTATCCGGGTTTAGTTGCCCTAGATACCACGCTAGGTTTGATTGAATTAGAGGCAGTGCGTGCTACGAACGATATGCGTGAAGTTGGCCAAATCACTCCTGAAGTAAGTGGTCATGTGGCTTACAACCCTGATTCGGAAATTACTCCAACGGTGCGTTTTAACGGCATCACTCATGCCCAAATCGTACCACAAGGTAACTTGATTGCGGGGCGTTCAAGCTTATTGCAAACCGATGGCTGGACTTATGAAGATGCTGCTGAAGCACTCGATGTGGGCGTGCATGTGAATTGGCCACGAGCAGGGCTTAATAATGCTTGGTGGGAGCGCCGTTCAGCTGATGAGCAGCGTAAAGCCAATGCCGAGGCACTAAAAAAATTAAAGCGTGCCTTTACCGACGCGCGGGCTTATTTTGAAGCGAAAAAGGCCGGTCAGCTGAATGGCACAGATGTACGTTGGGAGGCTATGCTTGGGTTGTTTGCTGGTAGCAGCAAACTGTTTGTGCATGCCCATGACAAGCGCCAAATGGAACAAGCACTTGAATTTGCTAAAGAGCAAGGCTTTGACTTGGTATTGGTGGGCGCTCGTGATGCGTGGCGTATCGCAGACCAACTAGCGGCAGCTGACGTGACTGTTGTTTACGGCGAACCCTATGGTTTACCAAGCCGTCATGATGAAGCTTATGACCAGGCCTATAGTACGCCTGCATTATTAGCAGCAGCTGGCGTTGATTTTGCCTTGGCTTATTCTACGGGCTTCTGGGATGTGCGTAATTTAGCATTTGCCGCAGGTAATGCGGTAGCTTACGGTCTTGATAAAGAACAGGCGTTAGCAGCTATTACGATAAAACCAGCAGAAGTCATGGGCGTTGCGGATAAAATCGGCTCGTTGGAAGTTGGAAAACAAGCGTCATTGATTATTTCGCAGGGCGATGTCATGGATCATTTGGGGCAAAAAATTCAGCATATGTTTATTGATGGTGCTGAAGTAGATCTAAACAATCGACATAGACAGTTGTATCAGAAATATCAGCAAAAGCCTTGATTTTAAAGGGCTGATGCATAAAAAAGAGCTCCATCTCTAAAGCTGGAGCTCTTTTTATTTAAATAGCTGTTATGGGTGCGATAAAGTATTGTAATGTGCTGCGCAAGTTGGCAGTATCTTGCTATTCATAACAGTTGAAGAGGACGTGCAGATGCCTTTACATCGCCAATTTGCCAATGACGGCAAAGAACTCATTATTGCCATCAAAGGTAAATTTGACTTCAGTTTAGTGCAAGAATTTCGCCAATCCTATAGCGATATAGGTGACCAACAGCCCACCGTATTTATAGACCTGCGTGAAACTGAATATTTAGATAGCTCAGCGTTAGGAATGCTACTGAATATGCGCAAATCCCTTGGCAAGTCAGTCAAGTCTATCCATGTGATTAACTGTCGACCAGAAGTGCGTAATATTCTTGATATTTCGCGTTTTGATAAGCTTTTTGTAATTGAGTAAGCTCCTTGTATACCAAGGTTATGGCACCGTCCTTGTCAGCAACGAGTGAAATGAATAGCCGCACGAACTCAGCTGCAGCAGCTCCTTTGTGGGTACTGCAGGATGGGTCGGCTAATGCTCAGACCTTATTGCAGCGTTTACAGCAGTTGGGTTACCACGTGGAGGTCATTCAGCCAGCGCAGTTGTTAACAACAGAGGTTACTGTGGTTCCTTTGGTTGTTATCGTTAATGAAACGCACGAAGCATTGCTATCTGAGTGGTGGCAACAGGTATCCAGTTACCTGCGTAACTCGGCTTTATTAGTGTCAGATAGCCAGGCCTTGGTACAGAATCATGCACACAAATTTGCGTATGTAGCCTCTTATCACGATCTTGATGACGTGTTGCGGTTGAAAATTCAGTTATTAACTAACCAGAGTTGTTACCGCCAGCAAATAGTGGAGCTCAAACAGGCACTGTCTTGGCATAAGGCGCGGGTAGACCGAGAACATCAACTGGTTGAGCATATCTTTCAGAATGCTCTTAGTCGTAACTACCTAGATTATCCTCACGTAAATACTTATTTAACGCCGGTGTCCAAATTCAATGGCGATCTTTGCTTAATAGCTCCGGGGCCGTTGGGGAATTTGTACATGTTAATGGCGGATTTTACCGGTCATGGTTTAGCACCAGCAACAGGAGCCTTACCGTTGTCGCAGGCGTTTTTTGCGATGTCAGATCGCGGTGTTTCGGTCGCAGAGATGGTGACTGAATTTAACTTTCGGTTAAACCGGTTACTCCCTAATGACATGTTTTGTGCCGCAATTTTACTAGAATTATCAGCCAATGGTGAACGCGTCACTTATTGGAATGGTGGCATGCCAGCAGCCTTGGTCTGTGATCAAGCAGGAACCGTGTTACGGCGCCTAGATCCGCAGCATATGGCGCTAGGGGTGTTAGATGATGATGATTTTGATAGCCGTGTCACCACATTTAGAGCGGCACCACATAGTTCCATCGCCATGTTCACTGACGGTGTGATAGAGTTACTTGGCCATCAGCAAGAGTTTCTTGGGGCTGATGCGCTTGAAAAAATGCTAAGCCAGTATCCTAACACAGATCGCTTTAATGAGCTGGTCAACGAACTTGAACATTTTCGTGGCGAAACGCCATTACGCGATGACCTATCGTTAGCTATTCTTTATTGCCGTCCCACCGGTTTAGGTGAAGTTAAGCCAGAGCCGGATGTGCAAAGTTTACCTTTCAAATTAACTAGTGAGCTCCACCCTGAGCAGTTACGAAGCATTGATCCGGTCAGTAATTTAATGGCGGCGCTAAGCCAATTACCCCTATTACGACGGCATCGTACCACTATCTATCTGTTGTTAGCGGAAGCCTTTAATAACGCATTAGAGCATGGCTTATTGGGGTTAGACTCGGCACTGAAGAGCCAGCCAGAAGGGTTTGCTGAGTACTATCAACAACGTGCCGATAGGCTCAATGCACTTCAGCATGGCCGTATCATGGTCACTATAGAGCTTCAAGCGAGTACTAAGCAGCTCAAAATCACCGTGGCTGACAGTGGTGATGGCTTTATCGCACCCCCAAGTGAGCCCTGCGTTAGGGTGGCAACGGAACAGAGTTACGGGCGAGGATTAGAGCTATTACGACAGATGACAACTGATTTACAATGGAACCAGGCGCAGCGCGAAGTCTCTTTTACCTACAGCATGTAGTCGACAAGTTTGCATGGCTTTGGCAGTACATCTTATCCAAACTTAACCACCAGCGAATTTAACCTTGTAGCCCTGTTGTTCTAACCACTGTTTGGCGCGCTCACGCTGATCGCCTTGCAGTTCTATCGTGTCCTGCTTTACAGCACCGCCAACGCCGCAATGCTTCCGTAAGGCAGAAGCCATATTGGCCAACAATTCTGGCTGCTTGGGAAGATCTAGAATAACGGTTACCCCTTTACCTTTACGTCCTTTTGTTTGACGTTGCAAACGTAACGGATAATCGCTCGGTTGTACGCTAGTTTCATCGGCTTCTGGATTACTTTCAGCGGCTGTGTCCGTGAGTTTAAACCCCAGCCCCTGTAACTGATCTTGTAAACTACTCACCTTCACCTCGAACTTGTTACTAGTGAAAACTGCCAAGTTGATATATATTTTAGTTATAACGAATGCGGTTATAAAACCTTAAATGCTATGAGGTGTCTATGAAGTTACAACAGCTCCGCTATATTGTGGAGATATTAAACCACAACTTAAATGTTTCAGCGACCGCAGAAAGTTTGTATACCTCTCAGCCGGGTATTAGTAAACAGGTAAGAATGTTAGAAGACGAACTAGGAATTCAAATATTTGCCCGCAATGGCAAGCTGCTAGATGCCGTCACCCCAGCGGGCCAAGAAATTATCAAAATTGCACAGCAAATGTTAGCTCATACGGATGCCATCAAGGCAATTGCGGCAGAATACACCTTACCTAATCAAGGTAAGCTCCATATTGCCACAACCCATACCCAAGCTCGATATGCTCTGCCAACCATGATCAAAGCTTTTACCAAACGCTATCCGCAGGTAACTTTGCACATGCACCAAGGGTCGCCAGAACAAATTAGCGAGGCGGCAGCCAAGGGTAAAGCGGATTTTGCTATTGCGACCGAGGCGTTACACCTCTATCAAGACCTGATCATGTTGCCGTGTTATCACTGGAATCGCTCGATTATTGCCCCACCAGATCATCCTCTAGGGCAACTAGCAGAAGTGACCCTTACTGATTTAGGCAACTATCCCATCATTACCTATGTGCATGGTTTTACTGGGCGCTCCGAGTTGGATAAAGCATTTAATCAAGCGGGTATCAGACCCAACGTGGTATTCACGGCAACCGATGCCGACGTGATTAAAACCTACGTACGAATGGGCTTAGGAGTAGGCGTGGTAGCAAGTATGGCGGTAACTAAAGAGCAAGATAGTGATCTGATATGTTTACCAGCACAGCATTTATTTGCGCCTAGCACCACTAAAATAGGCTTTCGTAAAGGGACTTTTTTACGTAGCTACATGTACGATTTTTTGGAAGGTTTTGCGCCCCATTTGAGTCGCAGTAAAGTGGATGAGGCCATGCAAAAACGTTCACAAGAAGAAATAGATAGAATGTTTTTGCATACCCAGTTACCTACTTGGTAAAGCGTCTGTGCGCAGCATTAAGTGAATTCATGCTGCGCACTATTGAGCTAGTTAGGTTTGGTCATTAGCACTCGATGATATTTACCGCCAAACCGCCGCGAGCCGTCTCTTTGTATTTGGTTTTCATATCATTCCCAGTATCCCACATGGTTTTGATGACTTTATCCAAGGACACTTTATGATCACCGCTACCACGCAATGCCAACCGCGCCGCATTTATCGCTTTTATCGATCCCATTGCATTACGTTCAATACAAGGAACCTGCACTAAACCGCCGACCGGGTCACAGGTAAGCCCGAGGTTATGTTCCATGCCTATTTCTGCAGCATTTTCTACGGCACTTACGCCGCCACCCATGAGCTCGGCCAAAGCTCCGGCTGCCATCGAACATGCAACACCAACCTCGCCTTGGCAGCCCACCTCAGCGCCAGAAATAGAAGCGTTTTTCTTGTATAGAATGCCAATTGCCGCAGAAGTGAGTAAAAAGCGCACCACGGTTTCTTCATCCAAAGGGGTAATGAACTTGTCGGCATACTTCATCACCGCCGGAATAATTCCAGCTGCGCCATTGGTGGGCGCAGTCACGACTCGTCCGCCTGCTGCGTTTTCTTCATTCACCGCTAACGCAAATAAATCCACCCAGTCCATCGCTTGCATGGGGTCTGTTGATTTTTCATTCTTCAGACGTTGGTAGAGGCCCGGTGCACGCCGACGTACTTTCAAGCCCCCGGGTAAAATGCCTTCGGTGCGGATGCCGCGGTCGATGCAGGCATCCATGGTATGCCAAATGTGCATCAAGCCACTACGAATATCGGCCTCACTGCGAAATACTTTTTCGTTTGCCAACATCAGCGAACTAATCCTTAGCCCGTGTTCATGACATAGCTTGAGTAATTCATCACAACTATCAAATGGATACGGAATAGGTTTGCTTGATTGCTCAATAGCTTCTTCTAAGCTGTCGTCAAAGTCAGCATCTCGGACAATAAAACCACCACCAATAGAGTAGTAGAGATCTTTGTAGATCACCTCGTCTGCGCGATACAGCCGTAGTTCCATTGCGTTAGCATGACGTGGCATGGTTTTGCGACGATGGAAAACAATCGCCCCGGTAGCAGGGAACTTCACCGGATATTTGCCTAGTAAAGCCAATTCTTGAGTGGTTTCAGTTTGTTGTAAAAACTCATCAACTTTGGTGGTATCTACGGTTTCAGGTTGCTCTCCGGCTAAGCCAAGGATCACGGCTTTACCTGTGCCATGGCCTTTTCCGGTTTGCCCGAGTGAGCCAAATAGTTCCACCACAATGCCATCCGCTTGTTCGAGGCCTACGGCTTGTTCTGCAGCTAATAAAAACTCGTAAGCAGCCCGCATGGGGCCCACAGTATGAGAACTTGACGGGCCGATGCCAACTTTGTAGATATCAAACACGCTAATCATAAATAGGTTCCATTTTTAAAATTCAATCATTTAAAGGGCGATAGAATAACTTACGTTCAGGGTAAATGTGGTCTGCTAACTCACGTAACATACCTGCCGTGGCGCCCCAAATATTTCTTTGTTGATAGGGGATAAAGTATACCTGATCGTAAATAAAACGCTGTAGCCGATACACATAATGTTGATGTTGATGCAGTACATCTTGTAGCGGCACGGTAAAAATTTCCGCAACTTCGCGTTGCTCAGGTACAAAGGGTCGTTGGGGCGTGATCAAGCCAACATAGGGGCGGATCAGAAAATTACTAATGACTGGATAATCTTGTAGTTGCCCCACAATCGTTACATCGTCTGGGTGTAAGCCTATCTCTTCGTGACTTTCGCGTAAGGCGGTGGCCAATAAATCTTGGTCTTGAGGGTCTTGGCGGCCGCCAGGAAAGCTAATTTGTCCCGCGTGATTACGCAATTGCGCACTGCGCTGAGTTAAAACTACATGCAATTGGCCATGCTGTTCTAACAAGGGAATCAGCACCGCTGCCGGGCGCAGTCGTTTGAGCACGGGCCGCTGCACGGGCTGCCGGTGATGGAGCTGGAAACGCTGCAAAAACTGTTGCCGATTCATGCCTGTGCCTCTGGTTTTGGGAGAGCGCTTAAGACTGGCAAAATTCGCGCAACCTTATCAAAGGTTTCTTGATATTCGCTGGCGCATTCAGAGTCGGCAACTAAGCCGCCGCCGGCCCAGCAATGGATGGTACCGCTATGACTAATACCGGGCTGTGTATGAGTTGCTACTAAGGTGCGTATAGCAATACTGGTGTCAGCTTGGCCATGTTGTGAAAAATAACCAAAGCTACCGCAATAGTAACTGCGCCGATGAGGCTCTAACTCTTCAATAACTTCCATGGCGCGGATTTTGGGCGCGCCAGTAATAGAACCACCAGGAAAGCATTGTCCCAGTAGTTGCAGGCCTTGATTTGCCTGCGCTAACTTACCAACCACGGTGCTGACTAAGTGATGCACAGCAGGGTAAGACTCAATGGCGAATAAGCGAGGCACTTTGACCGAGCCTGGCAAACAACAGCGACTTAAATCGTTACGCAATAAATCGACAATCATGACGTTTTCTGCTCGATCTTTACTGGCTTGCTGTAGCTGGTCAGCTAAGAGCTGATCTTGAGCAGGGTCTGGATGACGTGGCCGAGTGCCTTTGATCGGTTTAGTCTCTACGTCACCCGCAGGTGAAATAGCTAAAAATCGCTCAGGCGATAGTGAGAGTAGAGCTCCCTCAGGCAACTGCATATAGGCAGAATAGGGAGCATTATTGTGGCTTCTTAAGGCTTGGTACGCAGCCCAAGTCGAGCCTTGAAAAGAAGCGCTAAAACGCTGAGCTAAATTCACCTGATAGCAGTCGCCAGCACGTAGATAAGCTTGTACTTGAGCAAATTTTGTCGCATAGCTAGTGGCGTCCATATTGGCTTGCCAGTCACCCGCCAACCAGAATGATGCTGGAGTTTGCTGTTGGCAATGTTGCTGTGCCGTTAGCCAGAAGTCGGTTAATTGCTGTACTTGGGCGGCTGGCGCTAGCAAGTAAGTATCACCACTACTGCGCTGTTGCATCAGGGCTTGGTGATAAACGCCAACACTCAGATCTGGTAGTTCAATATCTGCCGTTGCTAAGCTGGGCAACTGTTCTAAAGCGCGGCCACAGTCATAACTCCAGGCCCCAGCAAGGCCCCCTTGAAAGGGTAAAAAATCAGGACCAATATAGGCTGGTACTTGGGCTAGCGCTTGCGCCAATTGCTGCGGCCAAGCCTGGCTATTGGTTACAGTGGTCACCGGTTGACGAAAGATCATATCCCATTGCGCCTGAGCATTATCACAACTATCTAGCAAGAGTGCCCAAGGCTCGCTGGCGCAGTAGCTAAAAAGCTGCGCTAAGGTTAGTTTAATCGGAATTTTTACGGCAACTAACTTCAAACTGATAACTCCTGTAACTTATTCGCCGCTAGCATAGCATAAAGTCGTAGTCTGCAAGCATTAGCAAAACTGGTCAGAGCCGTGACAAAAGGCTATCATACCGTCAACTTTACGTTACCTGCCGCAACTCCGAAGAGTTCCTTGCCCGCGTTCTATTAAGCTAGCTCGAGCAAGGATCAGAGAGGTGGCTATTAGGTATCCCATCTAAGTGACAACCTGAGGTATCCATGGCTATTATTCGTCAGTCTGATTTTATTGAAAGCATTGAAGATGCGTTGCAATACATTTCTTATTACCATCCACTTGATTTTGTTCAGGCATTAGAAAAAGCCTATCACCGCGAACAAAGCGAAGCTGCCAAAAATGCCATCGCACAGGTGTTAACGAACTCCAGAATGTCAGCCCAAGGGCACCGTCCAATTTGCCAAGATACTGGTATTGTCACTTGCTTTGTGAAAGTTGGCATGGGAGTGCAATGGGACAAGACTGATATGACAGTACAGCAGATGGTGGATGAAGGCACACGCCGCGCTTACACTAATCCAGATAACCCATTACGTGCATCGATTGTGGCGGACCCAGCAGGCAAACGAAAAAATACTGGCGATAACACCCCGGCCGTAGTGCATATTGATATGGTTGCTGGCGATCACATCGAAGTGATGATTGCCGCCAAAGGGGGCGGTTCGGAAAACAAATCCAAAATGGTCATGCTCAATCCTAGCGATAACATCGCTGACTGGGTAGTGGAGACCATGCCTAAATTAGGCGCAGGTTGGTGTCCACCGGGTATGATTGGGCTAGGAATCGGTGGTACGGCAGAGAAATCTGCGGTGCTAGCTAAAGAAGCTCTGATGGATCCTGTTGATATTCAAGAGCTATTAGATCGCGGTGCGCAAACTGCCGAAGAAGAACTGCGCTTAGAAATTTATCATCGCGTGAACAAGTTAGGGATTGGTGCCCAAGGTTTAGGCGGTGTCACCACAGTGATGGATGTGAAGATTAAATCTGCACCAACTCATGCCGCATCAAAACCGGTGACCTTGATTCCGAACTGTGCAGCTACACGGCACGCACACTTTGTTTTAGATGGTTCTGGTCCGGCGGACTTACAACCACCTAAATTAGAAGACTGGCCAGATATTACCTTTGAGCTAGGTGATAACGTACGTCGCGTTAACTTAGATACCGTAACCCAAGCGGATATCGAAACATGGAAGACCGGTGAGACTGTGCTGTTGTCGGGTAAAATGTTAACTGGCCGCGACGCAGCACATAAGCGAATCAAAGATATGCTGGATCGCGGTGAGCAGCTACCCGTGGATTTCCGTAATAAGTTTATCTATTACGTGGGCCCTGTTGATCCGGTAGGTGATGAAGTAGTGGGGCCGGCTGGCCCAACTACAGCAACTCGCATGGATAAATTTACCGACATGATGCTAGAGCAGACCGGTATTCTAGGCATGATTGGTAAGGCTGAGCGTGGGCCAGCAACGGTTGCAAGTATTAAACAACACAAGGCAGTGTATTTGATGGCCGTGGGTGGTGCAGCTTACCTTGTTGCTAAGGCGATTAAAAAAGCAAGGGTAGTAGGCTTTGAAGATTTAGGAATGGAAGCCATTTATGAGTTTGACGTAGAAGATATGCCAGTGACGGTGGCAGTGGATAGTACCGGTGAAAATGCCCACGAGACTGGGCCAGCCATTTGGCGGGTAAAATTGGAAGCTGCCGATGCTTAACTTGCCGTTATGGCAGATACTAGCGAGTGTTGCTGGTATCGCGGCGATTGGCATGTTGTTAGCTTGGTTCGTCTGGGTGCCGCGTTTGCGCACCCAGCTGCGGCATCAACAACAGCACGCGCAGCAACAACTGGACTTTGCCCAGCAACAGTTGGCTCAACTGCAACAGCAGTTACAACAGCAACAAAGTGATGCGGAGCAGCGGTTAGCCAAGGCTGAGCAACAGCGTGAGTTAGCTCAGCAACAGGCTCATACTGCGCAAGCTGAGCTGGCCGCCTTAACGGCCGAGTTGCAAGCAAAACTTGCTAGTGCAAAAGAAAAGCAACAGCTGCTAGAAGACAGTGAAGAGCGCTTAAAACAGCAATTTGAGCGTTTGGCACAACAGATTTTTGAGCAAAAATCTGAGCGTTTACAGCACACAAGTAAGCAAACGCTAGAAACGACTCTGGCACCTTTTAAGCAGCAACTTGAGGCTTTTAAAACTCAGGTGAGCCAGCAATACGCTGATGAAATAAAGCAACGTTCTGCGTTATCAGAGCAGGTGAACTCGTTGCGTGAACTCAATCAGCAGATGGCGGCCGAAGCTGAGGCCTTAACTAAAGCATTAAAAGGTGATGTAAAAACTCAGGGTAACTGGGGCGAGGTTGTGCTTGAACGTATACTTACCCAATCAGGTTTACGCGAAGGCCATGAGTATGAAACCCAAAGTCATTATCGTGATGACGATGGTAAAAGTTTTAAACCTGATGTGATTGTGCACTTACCTCATGCCAAAGACGTAGTGATCGATTCAAAGGTCTCACTAGTTGCCTACGAGCGTTATTTTAACAGTGATGACGAGTTAGCCCGCGAACAGGCGCTGAACGAGCATGTCACGTCGCTACGAAATCACATTAAAGGCTTGGGTAAGAAGAATTATCAACAGTTAGACGGGGTTCGAACTCTTGATTACGTGTTGATGTTTATACCTATTGAACCTGCTTTTCTATTGGCTGTTGATAGAGATCCTGAGCTGATTCGACTGGCGCTAGACAACAATATTATGTTGGTAAGTCCAACCAATCTGTTGGTGGCATTAAGAACGGTTAACAATATTTGGCAATACGAGTATCAGAATCAAAATGCTCAGAAGATAGCTACAGATGCAGCAAAATTATACGACAAGTTTGTCGGTTTTATTGATGATATGCAGCGAATTGAAGGTAGTTTAGATGCTCTTCGTAAGCATTACGATGGAGCTATGAACAAACTTTCTACGGGGCGTGGCAACTTAGTAGGTAGGGTTGAACAATTCCGTAAGATGGGAGTGCAAACCAGTAAGCAACTTGATCCTAAATTACTACAAAACGAAACTACCGACGATAATGAGTGATGGTTCTATTTGTTGGATGTACAAAAAAGCCCGCTATAAGTAGCGGGCTTTTTATTTGTGACCGTATTAACGGTTAAACCAGAGAACCCCACAAATCGTACTCGTCTGCATGCTCAATGAGCACCTCAACACGGTCGCCAGGTTGTACGTTGTGTTCGCCATTGAGGTAGACCAAACCATCAATTTCAGGGGCGTCTGCATAACTACGGCCAATAGCACCTTCGTTATCAACCTCATCAATCAAAACGGTTAAAGTACGACCAATTTTAGCCTGTAACCTAGCTGCACTGATTTCTTGTTGCACTTGCATAAAACGTTCATAACGCTCTTGCTTAATATGTTCTGGCACTGGGTCAGGTAGATCATTAGCTTTGGCGCCTTCGACATCAGAGTAGGTGAAACAGCCCACTCGATCCAACTGTGCATCGCGCAAAAATTGGAGTAGCTCTTCAAATTCTTCGTCAGTTTCACCCGGAAAGCCAACGATAAAAGTGCTACGAATGGTTAAGTCTGGGCAGATTTTTCGCCAGTTTTGAATACGTTCAAGCGTGCGTTCTGCTGAACCTGGGCGCTTCATTAAGCGTAAAATACGCTTATTGGCATGTTGTAACGGAATATCCAAGTAAGGCAAAATTTTGCCCGCCGCCATCAGTGGAATCACATCGTCTACAGAAGGGTAGGGGTAGACGTAGTGCAACCGTACCCAGATGCCGAGTTTACCAAGGGCTTCGCACAGAGCAAGCATGCTGGTTTTAACCGGTTGGCCATCCCAAAAACCGGTCTTATGTTTTACATCCACGCCGTAAGCACTGGTATCTTGAGAGATCACCAGTAATTCTTTTACACCAGCATTTGCCAGTCGTTGGGCTTCGCTTAGTACATCACCGATAGGACGGCTGACTAAATCGCCACGCATGGATGGGATGATGCAGAAAGTGCAGCGATGATTACAGCCTTCTGAAATTTTTAAATAGGCGTAATGACGGGGAGTTAGCTTAACTCCAGTATCTGGAACTAAGTTCTCAAACGGAACTCGCTCAGGTGTTGGCACGTATTTATGCACATGCCCCATCACTTCTTCATAAGCATGCGGGCCGGTAATAGCTAGCACGTTAGGATGAACTTCACGAATCTCGTCATCTTTGGCACCGAGGCATCCGGTGACAATTACTTTGCCATTTTCAGCCAAGGCTTCACCGATAGCATCTAACGATTCTTGTACGGCTGAATCGATAAAGCCACAGGTATTAACGATAACAAGGTTGGCATTATTATAGCTGTTAACGATATCGTAGCCTTCGGTACGCAGCTGCGTAAGAATGCGCTCTGAATCGACCAAGTTTTTTGGACAGCCGAGGCTAACAAAGCCAATTTTTGCGCCAATATCATTGGCTGTTTCAGGGGTAAAGGTTTCAACACTCATGCCAACACTCTGCAAGTTTCATAAAATAGCCGCAGATTATAGCACCCACGGCTATTTGTTGCCTATGGCTACGAACTGATCCGATTAAACTTAATATGATCTACCCACAATGCAGTGGCACCACAGACTGCGACTGGAATCATGATTAAGTTAACTAGCGGAATGGTCGCTAAAAAAGCAACTATACAGCCAAAAGACAGGCTTTTTCCTTGGCGCGCACCCAGTTCTTGGCGCATTGCTTTGAAGCTTATCTTATGATTATCGAACGGGTAATCAGCGTATTGAATGGTCATCATCCAACCACTAAACAAAAACCAAAGAACCTGACCAATAATAGGCACAAATAGAAGCAGTAAGCCAAAGGCTAATGCTCGAGGTATAAAATAAATGATTTTCTGAAACTCGCGACCAATAATGCGCGGGATATCTTTAATCATACCGCTAACGCCGCCATCGACAGGGACAATCCCGGTAAGTTTATATTCTACTTTTTCAGCCAACAGGCTGTTAAAAGGAGAGGCGATAATATTAGCGACACTGGTAAAGGTGAGAGCAAAAATCAAGACCACGCCAATCACGATGAGTGGCCATAGTAAAATTTCTAACCAACGTAACCATTCGGGTAGCCAAGCCACCAATTGCGTAACACCGATACTGGTGTAGTGAAAGGTAGCGTAAATGGCCACAGAAAATAAGAGAATGTTAATGATTAGAGGAATAAGCACATAACGTCTTACTCCCGGCTGAAAAGCTAATTCAAATCCGCGCGCCACGTAGCTGGCACCAAAATCGCTGTAGGCAGTCATTCTTGATCCTTGAGTTGAATTATCCATTGCAGTATATCTTGCCCAATGGCCGTTCTATAGGTCAAATTGTAAGGTTAAGTTACAAGCTTGAAAATAAGTAAATAGATTACAAATAACAGGAATATTTGCTAAGGTTTTGCCTGTATCTTTAACGGGGCTATGTGCACTCATATGAGCTCACAATATAACGACAATAAATGCGCTTAAAATACATAAAACTAGTTGGTTTTAAATCTTTTGTTGATGCCACTAAAGTTCCTTTCCCACACCAGATGACTTGTGTGGTTGGCCCTAATGGTTGTGGCAAATCAAATGTCATCGATGCGGTGCGTTGGGTGCTGGGCGAGAGTTCGGCCAAAAATTTGCGTGGCGATGCCATGACGGACGTCATTTTCAATGGCTCAACGGCACGTAAACCGGTATCACAAGCTAGCGTTGAGTTGGTATTTGATAACAGCGCCGGACGGATACAAGGCGAATATGCAAATTACGCCGAGATTTCTGTTAAACGTCTAGTGACTCGCGATGGCCGCTCTGATTATTTTTTAAATGGGAGCAAATGTCGCCGTCGTGATATCACTGATTTATTTCTTGGTACCGGATTAGGTCCGCGTAGTTACGCGATTATTGAACAGGGCATGATTTCGCGCCTGATTGAGTCTAAGCCGCAAGAATTACGTGTTTTTCTTGAAGAAGCCGCCGGTATCTCTAAGTACAAAGAACGGCGTCGAGAGACTGAAACGCGCATGCAGCATACTCGCGACAATTTAGATCGCTTAAACGATGTCCGTGAAGAACTGGGCAGTCAATTAGACAAGCTGCAACGACAAGCCGCAGCAGCCCGCCGTTATAAAGAACTTAAACAGCAAGAGCGACGTTATAAAAGTGAGCTACAAGCATTACGTTGGTTAGCAACGGAGCGTCAAGCCGAACAGTTGCGTCTACAACAAGCTGAACAAACCACAGAATTAGAGCGCTGGTTAGCTGAGCAACGAGGTAGTGAGCGAGGCAGTACTGAGTTACGCGAGCAAACGGCACAGAGTAAACAGCAGTTAGAACAGGTACAACATCAGTTTTATCAACTAGGCAATGAGGTAACTCGGCTCGAGCAGCAGTTGCAACATCACCAGTTACAACGACAGCAACGACAACGTCAGCAACAACAGTTACAACAAGAATTAACGCAACTTTCAGAAACGCTGGCGCAGGATAACGATCAACAGCAGGTATTGGCCGCGCAATTACTTGAACTTGAACCTGAGCAAGCGCTAACTGACGAACAAGTAGTTGAAGCTCAGCTCCGATTTGAACAACATGAAGAAGCTTGGTTAGCTTGGCAAGATGATTATCAAGCAGCATTGAATCAGGCGCAGCACCAGCTGCAGCAACAACAGCAATTACATTTGCAACACGAACGCCAACGAGACCAAGTAGCTAAGTGTGCAGAAGCGATTGATGCGAATCAGCAGCAACAACAGCAACTGCTAGCTGAACTTGAGCACTATAACCTAGCCGCTATGGATCAACAGCGACAGCAGTTACAGCAGCAGATTAATGCAGCACAACAACAGGTTGCAGCATTATCAGAACAACTGAATGTGCACCAACAACAGTTTGAGCAAGTTGAACAGCAACGCCAGCAGCAGCAAACTCAGCAGCAACAAAACTTAGGCCTGCAAAGTGCCTTGCAACAAGCCCTCAAACAAGGCACGCATGAAGCGACCACCATGGACGTGCAACATTGGTTGCAGCAGCACCAATGCCCAGCGTTGGGGCAAGTACAACAATTACTGAAGGTTGAACAGAGCTGGCAGTTAGCGCTAGAACAACTGGTACAGCCCTGGCTGGGGGCATGGGTCATCACGCAGCCGTTGCCAGAGTGGCCTCTCTTCGCTGGTGCTCAAGTGGTACAGTTACAAGTAAAGCAGCCCCCAAAGGGGAGTGTGGCAGCGCTAGTAAGCGGACCTTTGCAACAATGGAGCTGGTTGCATTGCATTGCTGCCGTTGATGATGCGGCACAAGCGCAACAGTTGCTACAGCAAAACCAGTGGCTAGGTGCTATCAATCAAGCTGGGCAACTATGGTTAGCTGGAGGGTATCAAGCCAGCACAATGGATGCTGCTGCTAGTAAGCTCTTGCAGCAGCAACAGTTATTGCAGGTAGAAGCAGATCTAACTCAGTTACAACAGCAGTTACAAGATTCCAGCCTTCGTAAACAGCAACTTCAGGAGGAGTTAAAGCTCCGGCATCAGGAATTGGATCAGGCCAAACAGAATTTGCACCTCTATCAAGCGGATTTACGTTCGATAGACGAGCGTTTTCAATGGCAACAACATCAGCAGCAGCAATTAGAGCAACGTCTACAGCAAGCCAAACAGCAGCACCAACAGTTGCTACAACAGCTCGTTACCGGCCAGCAGCAACAGCAGCAATTAGCTGAGCAGTGTGAGCAAGCAAAGGAGCAGTTGCAGCCACTTGATGAGCAGCATTGGTTAACGCAACGCAATCACTTGCAACAACAACGTCAGCATTTACGTGAGACATTAACAGCCCTACAACAAAGGCAAATGACGCAAGCAAGTGAGGTACAACAACTGCGCCAACAATTAACGCATTATCAGCAGTTAGCTCAACGAGCACGACAGCAACAGCAACATCTCCAAGCGCAGTTACAGCAATTGAAGCACCCAGAACAGGATGACGATACTGACGTAGAAGTGTTAGCGCTAACGTTAGAAGAAACCTTAGCGCAACGCGAGTTGATTGACGAGCAACGACGGGACTTAGCTAATAAAGTGCATGAATACGAAGAGCAATTACGCCAGTTGACCAGCGGTGCTCAAGGAGTGCAGGCAAAGATTGAGCAAGTAAGGATGCGAGTACAAAGCACGCAAATGGAGCTAGCTGCAGTGCAAGAGCGTAGTCGCAGTATTTTAGCTGTATTAGCTGACTTGCAACAGTCACTTAAACCTATTCTTGAGGGGTTAGCTGAGGATGCTAATGAAACCGAGTGGCAAAGTAAGTTGGAACGCATCCAACAGGCTATCAGTCGCTTAGGTGCAATTAACTTGGCAGCTATCGAAGAAGCTGAGACACTAGCTGAGCGTAAGCAGTATTTGGATCAGCAGAATGATGACTTAGCGGCATCATTAGCAACGCTCGAGGGAGCTATTCGTACCATAGATAAAGAAACCCGACAACGATTTAAGGCAACCTATGATGCCGTGAATCATGGTTTACAAGAGCTGTTCCCAAAAGTGTTTGGCGGCGGGAATGCGTATCTTGAACTTACTGATGATGATTTACTTGAAACCGGAGTGACTATTATGGCGCGTCCCCCCGGTAAGAAAAATAGTACAATTCACCTGCTTTCTGGTGGTGAAAAGGCGTTAACAGCTTTATCATTAGTGTTTGCCATTTTTAGACTAAATCCAGCGCCATTTTGCTTGTTGGATGAAGTTGATGCACCTTTGGATGACGCCAACGTGGGACGCTTTTGTCGGTTGGTAGAAGAAATGTCGCAAAGTGTGCAGTTTATTTATATCAGTCATAATAAAGTCGCGATGGAAATGGCCTCGCATCTAGCCGGTGTTACCATGCAAGAACCCGGCGTATCGCGCTTAGTTGCTGTAGATATTGAACAAGCTGTAGCATTAACAGAGGCTTAGAGTACGATCCAATGCACCTGAGTGCGAGCAACATACAACAGGAATATCGACATAAATGAGTCACATGTTATGAATACAGTGCTGATTATTGGTGGTTCGTTATTAATTATTGCCATTATTGCTCATGGTATGTGGACCATTCGTAAGAATGAAAAACGCCAGCGTGAGCAAGTAGATGCTATTGCCAACAAACGGCGACAGGTGGATTCAGGGGGCTTTGATGATGATGGCGTAGGAGCGGTTCGGGTTATTGCTAGTGCTAGTGCTAACAAGAGCAAGACTACTGCGCCAACAAGCGGCGCCAAAGCGCGCCCCAGCGAAGCTAATAAACCAGCTCAAACCAATGAAACCACGCCGACTGTAACTCAGTCAGCAGCCGTGGTAGCGACGGCTGCCGAGGATGCGGCTATCCCTGCGATGGCGTCCGATACCTCGGCAATTCGTGCTACGGATGATGGATTACCTGAAGAGCTGCCTTTGGCGCCGATTCGGGCTGAACATGATGATTTGTTTGCGCGAGGTCAACAGCCAGCGAGCTCGGTTGCGGACAAAGCAACAGCCGCGGTTAAAAAATCCCGAGATTCAGCGCCGGCCGAAATACCGCAAAGTATGGAACTACCGTTACAACATAGTGAGCAGGAGCCGGTCCTAACTGAAGAACCAGAAGAAGTTATTGTGCTGCATGTGGTCGGTCATATTGAAGGCAGCGTGTTGTTGCAACAAATGACCGAGCTTGGATTTAAATATGGAGATTTCGATATTTTCCATCGGCACGTAGATACTGCTGGTACTGGCCCTGTGCTGTTTAGTTTGGCTAATATGTATAATCCCGGCACGTTTAACATAGACACCATAGAAACCTTTACCACAGGCGGGGTTGCCCTGTTCTTAGCGTTGCCGATAAAGAGTAATTCGATGACGGCCTTTACCATGATGCATAACGCCGCAGTCAAATTGGCAGCAGCTATCGATCAAGGCCAAGTGTTAGACGAGCACCGTAATCCGCTCACTCGTCAAGCGACACAGCACATTCATCAGCGCATTCGAGAGTTTGAACGCAAGCGCCTGATAAGTGGTAAAGCTTAAGCCAAATCAGCCCAAGACAGTGAGTTATGACCAACGATTTATTTGCTGACCAAGATGCTAGCAACCAGACTAGCGCAACCCATACACAACTGCGCTATCAGCAGCTGGTGCAACTTATCATGCGTTACAATCAAGAATACTATGAGTTGGATCAGCCGAGTGTTCCTGATGCTGAATACGATCGTCTATTTCGTGAGTTACAGCAATTAGAGGAGCTCCATCCAGAGCTAGCTAGCCCCAGTTCACCCACCCAAAAAGTAGGTGGAAAGGCCTTAACGGCTTTCACCCAAGTGACTCACGAAGTACCCATGTTAAGTTTGGATAATGCATTTGATAGCACCGAATTTATCGCTTTCGCTGAACGTGTGGCTGAACGATTAGATAGTGCAGAGGCAATCAGCTTTTGCTGCGAACCTAAACTTGATGGCGCTGCAGTAAGTATTTTATACGAGCAGGGCCAATTAGTTAGGGCCGCAACTCGTGGCGATGGTCAAACGGGTGAAGACATTACTGAAAACGTTAAAACCATCCGTAATGTACCGCTGCAACTACAAGGGGATTTTCCGCAGCGCTTAGAGGTACGTGGTGAAGTCTTTATGCCGCTAAAAGGCTTTAATTCATATAACCAGCAAGCGGCAGCTGCCAGTGAGAAAGTGTTTGCGAATCCGCGTAATGCGGCAGCTGGTAGTTTGCGGCAATTAGATTCCACTATTACGGCAAAGCGGCCACTCCATTTTTATGCCTATAGTATGGGTGTGGTCAGTGATGAGACACAACTCGCAGGCACTCACTTTGGGCGATTGCAGCAACTGCAGCAATGGGGTTTACCCATCAGTAATGAGATTAGAGTGGTTGCTGATGCCCATGGTGTTAATGCTTACTATCAAGATATTTTGCAACGTCGAGCTGAATTGAGATACGAAATTGATGGGGTTGTGATCAAGGTTGATGATATTGGTCAACAACAAAATTTAGGCTTTGTATCGCGCGCACCTCGTTGGGCAATTGCATGGAAATTTCCGGCTCAAGAAGAGCTGACGCAACTGTTAGGGGTGGATTTTCAAGTCGGGCGTACTGGTGCAATAACGCCGGTAGCAAGGCTTGAGCCTGTTACCGTGGCCGGCGTAGTGGTCGCCAATGCCACCCTGCATAACGCCGATGAAATAGCTCGACTTGATATCCATATTGGCGACACAGTGATTATTCGCCGAGCTGGTGATGTCATCCCGCAAGTGGTACAGGTGGTGTTAGATAGGCGTCCAGCCTCTGCCCAGTCAATTCAATTTCCACAGCACTGCCCGGTGTGCGGATCGCATATTGAACGTGCAGAAGGCGAAGCAGTTGCCCGTTGTACAGGTGGACTTATTTGTGCAGCACAGAGGCGTGAAGCCTTGAAACATTTTGCCTCCCGAAAAGCAATGGATATCGATGGACTTGGTGATAAGCTAATTGAGCAACTGGTCGACAAAGAGTGGGTGAAATCGCCCGCTGATTTGTACCGTTTAAATACTCGTGAATTAGCTTTCTTACCACGTATGGGAGAAAAATCGGCTGATAAAATAGTAGCCGCTATTGCCGCAAGTAAACTTACGACCTTAGCTCGATTTATTTATGCCCTTGGTATTAGAGAGGTAGGCGAGGCTACTGCGGCTAATTTAGTGGCTCACTTTGCGTCACTCGAGGCCTTGCAACAGGCTAGTTTAGAAGAGTTAGAGCAGGTTAGTGATGTTGGCCACGTGGTAGCAAACCATATTTTTCAGTTCTTTCGAGAGCCGCATAATCAAAAGGTGATTGACGAATTGCTTGAACTTGGCATTCATTGGCCGGCGGTGACTAAACTGAGTAGCAGCGAGGCTACATTGGCAGGTCATACTTACGTGTTAACTGGCACTTTGACCCAATTAACGCGTGACCAAGCTAAGCAAGCTTTGCAGGCGCGAGGAGCTAAAGTTGCGGGAAGTGTATCAGCAAAAACGACGGCAGTGATTGCAGGCGATAATGCGGGTTCAAAATTAACCAAAGCTGAGCAACTCGGTGTGAGTGTACTCAGCGAAGATGATTTAATTCAGTTAATACAGCCAGATTAACTTTGTGAGCTTAGCCGGGTGACATCAACAAACAGTTTAAGTTGTTGTCCCGGCTGAAGGTATTTACTGCGACTAATTTGGTTCCATTTTTCAATATCCTGAATACTGACATTAAAGCGCGAGGCAATGCGAGCAAGGGAATCACCGGCCCGAACTTTATATTGTACACTGCGGACTACACCGCTAGCTTTTTGTTGTTGCGGTAACCATACCACCAACGTTTTACCTGGGCGCAAAGGGTCGGTTGGCGCCATACCATTCCAGCTCGCCAACGAGCGTAAATTCACTTCGTATTCACGGCTGATATCCCACAAAGTATCTCCGCTGACCACAGTATGCTCTATTTTATAAGCTCCGCGTGTTTGTGCTTGGGTACTTGCTAAACGCTGATCTGCGGACAAGCTGTAATCGTCTAAATCGCGAGTGGCCACCGGCACTAATAAATGATCACCAGCGCGAATAATATGACCATTAATATTATTGGCTTGTTGAATGGCTTGGGCAGTGGTGTGATAACGTTTTGCAATCACCAATAAGCTCTCACCCTGCTTTACCTTGTGGCGTGTCCACTGCACTAGCTCACTAGCATCTGCGCTGTTTAGCCATTGTTGTAACGTTTCTGCTTGTGGTAGCGGTAATAATAAGCGATGCGGGCCGTTAGGGTCCGTGGCCCAACGATTATAGGCTGAGTTATAGTGATGGAGGGTGTCTAAATCTATACCGGCTTGCTCAGCTGCTTTGGCTAAATCGATTTGAGCGTTTGCTTCAACCACCGCCAAAAATGGCATGTTGGCAATCGGTAACCAGTGCTGTGCATACTCATCGTGATTGCGCAAAATATCAGCTAAGGCTAACAATTTGGGTACGTAAGCACGAGTTTCGCGAGGTAAGTCAAGGGCCCAAAAGTCAGTTGGTAAGCCTTGTTGTTTATTGCGACGAATAGCGCCCGCGACACGCCCTTCACCAGAATTGTAGGCGGCTAAAGCATGCAACCAGTCGCCATCAAAACGTTTTTGTAGTGCATCTAAATAATCTAAAGCAGCGTGGGTTGCAGCATAAACATCACGTCGACCGTCGTACCACCAATTGATCTCCAAGCCATAGTGGCGTGCAGTTCCTGGAATAAATTGCCAAATTCCAGCAGCTCGACCATGGGAGTATGCAAAGGGATCAAAGGCGCTTTCCACAATAGGGAGCAAAGCCAATTCTAATGGCATGCCACGCTTTTCAATTTCTTCCACAATCATGTACATAAAAGGTTCAGCGCGCTTAGCCACTCGCTCCATATACTGTGGATTATTCATGTACCAGTTGCGTTGGCTAATGAGTCGCTGATTTTCTGGAGCTTGCATGGTTAGCTGGCGGCGAATGCGCTGCCACAAATCGGCCTCTTGTTGTGGGCTTAGTTGCTCTAACTCAAACGTTGGCTGATCGGTAAATACCATCTGGGAACTTGTGGTGGTGACAGGCTCTGCAGGTTCTGCTACCTCATTGGCTAGGTCTGTGCTTACATTCACAGCAGAGCTAGCTGTTTTGTTATCAGCGGTAAGGCTACAACCTACAGTACTTACTGAGGTTAACGCGCAGAGTGTTAAGACCAGCCATTTATTCATCTTGTAGTTATTTCCATTGTTAATGCAGATTGCAGTTTACGGTATTAAAAGTTGTCTTTCCAGCGCCTTAATCGAGCAAATTCTGCGGCCGACTGAGCTCGCAGAAATGGATTGATTTCCAATTCTTTCCCTAGTTGGCTTGGTAAGCTGCTTAATCCTTGCTGGCGTTGCTGTTTAACCCATCGTTGGTGCATGAGCACTGCTTGATTCTCTGGTTCAGCTGCTCGCGCGAAGCGCAAATTTGCCTCGGTATATTCATGTGCACAATAGACGTTGGTACTAGCTGGTAGTTCAGCTAAAGACTGTAAAGATTGCTGAAATTGCTCAGCGGTACCTTCGAACATGCGTCCGCAACCAGCTGAGAAAAGGGTATCACCGCAGAATAAGTAACCTGGAGTATAAAAGCATAGGTGATCTAACGTATGGCCAGGTGTGGCAAAGACTTGCCATTGGTTATCAAGCTCAGGGAGACGGAAGAGCTCACCATCATGCAAAGGATCGGTAATGCAGGCAATTGGTGTGGTTAAAGGTGCTGCCATGGCTGGATCTGGGCCGAAGACTGGTATGGGCTGTCGCGGATAAGCCTCCAGCAAAGCTGCGATGCCATCGGTATGATCCCAATGATGATGGGTGATTAATATGGCTGCCAATGCCACTTGTTGTTCTGCAAGCCACGCAAGGACAGGCTCAGCGTCACCAGGGTCAACAATAACCGCAGCCGACCCCACCCGTGCTTGAATAGCCCAAATATAGTTATCATTAAAGGCTGGGATAGCTGAAACTAACATAAAGAATCTCCATCAGGTAAGTCGCATTAGATTACGCTTTCACCAGATTATCGCTTGAATAACTGTTTGATTAAAGTCTACTCTGAATGGAGCCTAACTTAGGAGTATCAATATGTGGTTTGAACCGGCGTTGCGACCTGATATCGCAGCAGGCCCGACTGATTGGCAGCAGCTTGTTCATGGCATTTGGCTGCGCGAACAAATCGAACAGCAACTAGATCCTCATTTGACCAAAATGTTTGGTTACCATTTTGTTCGTGTCGGCCAGTTAGCGCAGCAATTACAACTGACCCAAATACGCATCGGACACGAACTCCAAGTCGCTAAACAGTTGCCAGCAGAAGTACTGGCTGACACCAATCATTGGCCTTTTGCCGAACATAGTCTGGATGCCATTCTCATGGTTGCAGAGCTTGAATTTGAGCGTGATCCGCATCAAGTACTGCGAGAGATGAGTCGTAGTTTAATTGCAGATGGGTATCTGATATTGGTAGGGTTCAATCCTTTTAGTCCCGCATTATTGCCAGGTCTTTGGCCTGGGCGAGGTGATCGTTTTCCGTGGTGTGGACGTTATTTTAGCAAAGCGCGAATTAATGACTGGCTTGCGCTGTTAAACTTTGAAATAATCACCAGCGAGTATTTTGCTCCAAGTTTATTTATTGACCGTTTAAACCCAGCTAATAGTGTCTTGCAGCGTCTTTATCAGTGGTTTCCGCAACTGGGTAGCATGTATCTGGTGGTGGCGCGTAAGCGTGAAATGCCTTTGACGCTAACCCGCCAACGGGCACCCTTAAAAGCGAAACTTAAGCAGATGCCAGTGGCAAATAGAGTGGAGTAGTAATGGCAATTTTAGCGGCACTAATTATCGGTTTGAGTTTGGGATTGTTTGGTTCAGGCGGCTCTATCCTTACCGTCCCTGTGTTGTTGTATTTACTTGGTTTTGCTCCAGATATGGCGATTGCCGCATCTTTATTAATCGTTGGAGCGATCAGTTTGGGGGCATCGATACCGAACTTAACCAAACGTATTATTAGCTGGCGTCATGTGGCCTTTTTTGGTATCCCAGGAATGGTAGGAACCTATGCCGGTGCTTGGCTAGGCGGTTTGTTAAACCCAACCATTCAGTTGGTTACTTTTGCGATACTAATGCTGCTAGCAGCGGTCATGATGTGGCGTAAACGAGCTGTCGTAAATCCTGCGCCAGTAGCAATCAATCCTGTAAAAATCATCATTGAAGGCACCGTGGTTGGTATTATTACTGGCTTCGTCGGAGTAGGCGGTGGTTTCTTAATTGTGCCAGCCTTGGTCTTACTTGGCGGACTTAATTTAGTTGCTGCAGTGGCAACAAGCTTGGTGATTATTGCGCTAAAATCTTTTGTAGGCTTTTTCAAATATTACGAAATCCTAATAGCTAAGGGTTTTGAGTTCGATTGGCCAGCTATTACTGTGGTGATTATTGGCGGTATTGTTGGTAGTTATGCTGGCGGTTGGTTAGGAAAACGGATTGCCACTGCACCATTGCAAAAGGGGTTTGCTGTGTTTCTAGTGATCATGGCGGCTTTTGTGCTCTGGCAAAGTTTGTAGGTGACTGAAGCAACTGCTGTTTAGCAAAGATAACAGGGTTCAAAAGAACTCCAAAATAGCTGGTTAAACAATGTACATTATGGAGAAATGATCATGATTAATTCCCAAGATTTGTGTGCACAAGCTCGTGCTAATGTTAAAGAAATCGATGTCCATACCTTGCAACAAAAAATTGCCGAAGGTGCCCGAGTGATTGATGTGCGGGAACCTGCTGAGTATGCCGTTGGCCATATTCGCCAAGCGGTAAACATGCCACGAGGCGTGTTGGAAATGCAAATTAACCAGCATCCGGCTGTAGCTGGCTACGATGATGCCTTACAACGTATTGCAGCTGAACCCTTGTATTTAATTTGTCGTAGTGGTGGACGTTCGGCGCTGGCAGCAGAATCTTTGTTACGGATGGGATTTGATGCCGATAAGGTGATTTCAGTAGCAGGTGGCATGAATGCATGGGAGGAAGCTAAATATCCGCAAGTTGCTGGAGAGTAATAAACGTGAAGGCTTAGCAAAACCCGCGTAAACCCTCGCCCAATCGGGCGGGGATATAAGCGGGAAACGCGAAGCGTTTCTAGTCAGGTGTGGCCTGACTTTGTACATATTCTTTCAGCGTTTCAATCGTTGCACCACCTGCGCTACAGGCAAAATAGGAGCGCGACCAGAGCGCTGCGCTCTTGCTTTGCCGGGGTACGTGGGTATTGAGTCTACGTATCCGGCGAGATGAAACCGATTTCAGGTTGTTCACCATAACGCTGATCGCCAGTTTCGGTGGGTAGGCCATCAACAGATGAACATGATCTTCTTCACCGTCCATTTCCAGCAGGTTACATTCCAGTTTCTCGCAAGCAGACTCAAATGCTTCACGCAGCTGCTCAATCATAAAGCCATCGAACAGTTTTCGTCGGTACTTGGTGGTAAAGACCAGATGAACAACCAGCTTGGTGACGCTGTGACGTTTTCTAAGGTAATCTGATAGTAATTCTTTATGATGCACACTCACTTGAAGAATGACCTTACTCGCTTATAATAATTGAATCATATCAATGAGCGCTGAAATGTTAAAGGCCACGAAAGTACGCATTTATCCCACACCTGAGCAGGCGGAATTTTTAAACCGCCAGTTCGGTGCTGTGCGCTTTGCGTACAACAAGGCTTTGCACGTCATTAGCAGCCAGTACAAGCGTCACGGCCTGAAATTGAAGGCCAAAAAAGACCTCAAGCCGCTGTTGGCTGTTGCGAAGAAATCTCGCAAGTATCACTGGCTCAAAGATTTTGATTCGATTGCACTCCAGCAGGCATGTATCAATCTGGATAAAGCCTTTCAACATTTCTTTGATCCCAAACTGCCTTCTCGTTATCCCAAGTTCAAGCGTAAGCACGGCAGGCAGTCCAGCTATCATTGCATGAGCGTTGATTGTGGTGATGACTGGATTAAAGTGCCGAAGTTAAAGCAGCCCATTAAAGCGCGTATTCATCGCAAGGTTGAGGGAAAACTGAAAAGCATCACCCTGTCCCGCACCGTGACAGGTAAATACTATGCCTCGCTACTGCATGAAGATGGGCAAGAAGCTCCTGCGCCCATTCAAAGCCTGAATGCTGTTCAAGTTCTCGGATTGGATATGGGTTTAACACATATTGCCATAGATTCAAACGGCACGAAAAAACCGAATCCACGCTTTTTGAAGAAAGCCAGTGCCAATCTGCGCCTTAAACAAAAAGCCTTATCACGCTGCAAAAAAGGCAGCAAAGGTCGTGCAAAAGCCCGACTTAAACTCGCTAAGGCGCATCAGCGTCTGGCGAATGCTCGTGCTGATTTTCAGCACAAGCTGTCTCGACACGTTATTGACGAAAACCAAGCGGTAATTGTCGAGACACTGAAAGTCAAAAACATGCTGAAGAACAGGAAATTGTCCAAGCACATTGCCGATGCGAGTTGGTCAGGCTTGATCCAAAAGCTGGAATACAAGGCCAAAGAGCAAGGCAAGCATCTGGTTAAAATTGATCAATGGTTTGCCAGCTCAAAAACCTGCTCTTGCTGTGGACACAAGCTGGAATGCTTGTCACTGAACGTGCGTGACTGGCAGTGTCCATCCTGCTCAACACAGCGTGATCGGGACATCAATGCAGCCTTAAATATCAAGGCGCAAGGTATTTTAAAATTAAAGGCCGCAGGACTGTCGGTTTCTGCCAATGGAGGCAAGCGTCAATCTGGTCACGTACCAGTTGCTGCCTGAGAAGTTGGAAGCCTCGCCCGTGGCGCTTTAGCGCTTAGGGCGGGGAGCAGTCACCAATATAGGTTGCCAGCAGTGGGCAGAGCTACGCCTACGACGGCCACAACCGCCGTGTTAAGGTGGCGGGCGATGGTGATACCCGCTACTATCTCTACAGCCAGTCGGGGCAGCTGTTATTGAGCGAAGACAACGGCGTTCAAACGAACTACATTTACCTTGGCAATAGGCTTATCGCTGAGGACCGCCAGGCAACAACCACCTTTATCCATACAGATAGGTTGGGCAGCCCGGTCGCACGAACCAACAGCGCAGGAGGGGTAGAGAGTCGCCGGCATTACCAACCTTTTGGTGACACTTACGAAGCGCCAAGCGACGACATCGGCTACACTGGCCATAAGTACGATAATGACTTAGGCCTGAGTTATATGCAGGCACGATACTATGATCCAGTCATAGGGCGGTTTTACTCCAACGATCCGGTTGATGCGTTAGATCACTTAAGCACTCCAAATGGCATACACGGTTTTAACAGATATGCTTACGCCAACAATAATCCATACAAATATAAAGACCCCACAGGTAAGTCTTCGGAAGAAGCTAATATGTGGGCTAAGATGCTCGGTTTTTCATCTGCTGATCACGCTACAACAAAAATAAATGAATCGATTGAGTCAGGCCGACAGGCTATCGCGGATGTTACGCCTTCAAGAGGCACTGTTCATAATGTTGCAAACGGTGCATCTCTTACGCTGGTAGTGGCTGCTGCAACAACACCATGTAAAGCATTATGTGCAGGAGGATCATTATCTATTGATGTGGCAGTTGCCGCTGACCATTTAAGTCAAGGAGATATTAAAAGCGCTACTTTGACAATGTTGCCGGGGGTAACTGGTGAAGCTGTATCTGTGGCTCATAAAGCTACAAAAACAGCTGTTAATGTAGCAGAATCTGCTAAGCGAGGTGCTGCTACAAATATATTAACAAATCAAGCGGTAGGTGATACACAAGAACATCAAAATAAGAAAAAGGAAGATAAATAAATTGAAAGCACTAGTACTAATTACCATTTCATTTTTACTCTTTTTCTTGGGAGGTGTGTATGTTGCTGAAAGGACAATGTCAGAGGACTGGGTCTGGGCTGCAATATTGTTCTTGATTGGCTATCAGTGGGTTCATTTATTTATACTTAATAAGAATATGTACACTCTATATGTTGGAGAGCCATTATATGCTGACAGTCATAAATACAAATCATTACGAGTTTTTCACTTCGTAATAGGACTGATTATTTGCATACCCTCTTCATTAGTTTGAATCCAACGCCTCGCACTCGCGGGGCTTTGTTTTTTGCTCACATCAAGACAAGTCGTAGCTGTTCACGATCTTGCCCTGCTTACCGATATTCTTAGATTTTTGTATGCGTATCGTAGTTCATAGGTATTGTAAGCGAAAAACGATTCATCCATAGTATAGATGGATCTTTGAATTCACAGCCTCGCCCTTGCGAGGCTTTGGATTCAAAAACTATTTAGCTAGCATATACGTCAAAGGAAATACCATTAACAAACCAATAAAAACAACTCTTAAAGAAGTGCAAACCCAGAGTTTATCGCTCTGATAATATTCATATTTGAATATCCTAAAACCACCGTATATTGCATTTTTGCCACCATAGAAATTTTCAAACATTTCTTTCTTAACATAGCTTCTCGCCAAAACGAATAAAGTAGCACCAGTTACAATTAGAAGAAATGAAATTACTAAAAGCGCGATTTCTAAATAGTGCATTAGTTACCTCCTGTTTTGGCAAAGCCTTTGTCCTCCTCGATAGCGAATCCAACTATAGGCTTTTCAACTACTGCACCTGCATTTATACCAGCTCCAGCTTTAATACCAAACCCAGTTACATCACCATTGTTGTTTACTGATACTTGACCACCACCAACACCAGCCATTGCAGATATCTGATTGTCACTCAACCCATTTTGAACTCAAAGCGCAGAAAGTCAGTAAACCTAAATTCAGGTCAGTTGACTCAAATTTGAACTGTTTCGAAACCCTCATCAACAGCTAAATCGCTACCACTTGCGGCAGTGCGCGCTAATTCATCACAGCGTTCATTTTGTGGATGACCAGCGTGGCCCTTAACCCAGTTCCAGCGCACGTTATGACGAGCTGCCGCAGCATCTATTAAACGCCATAAATCAGCGTTTTTGACGGGTTTGCGATTGGCGGTTCGCCACCCATTGTTTTTCCACTTGTGAATCCACTCTTCAATGCCTTGTTTAAGGTATTGGCTATCCGTGGTTAGTACCACATCGCACGGTCGCTTTAACGCGTCTAAGCCGATAATCGCGGCTAACATTTCCATTCTATTGTTCGTGGTTAACCGAAATCCAGCAGCAAACTCTTTGCGATGTTTACCGTATTCAATAACCACGCCATAACCGCCAGGGCCAGGGTTACCTAAGCAGGAGCCATCCGTATATATATGCACTGTTTGCATGCTAAAACGTTATCTCTAAGTAATGATTTGAGGCGCAGTTTAGCAGACTTGACAAATAAATGCGTCATAGCAAAGTCAGTATACAGTTGTTAAACTCTAACGATTATTGTTGGTGTGCAGGATTGCTAGCAGTCTTCCACAGGTAAACGTCAGGTTTATCACTGGACAAGTGATATCAATTTAATTTGGAAAGAAGCACAAACTCTTATGCGGCAAATCGTTTTAGATACAGAAACTACTGGGTTACGCCCAGAAGAAGGCCACCGAATTATAGAAATTGGCGCCGTTGAAGTCATCAAGCGCAAGCTAACGGGGCGTACCTTTCATGTCTATATCAATCCGCAGCGGGTAGTTGAGCAAGAAGCGATTGATGTACACGGTATCACCAATGACTTTTTACAAGATAAACCGGTTTTTGCACAAATTGCGGAAGAGTTTATTGATTTCATCCAAGGTGCAGAATTGGTTATCCATAATGCCCCATTCGATGTGGGCTTTATGGATCATGAGTTTGCTTTATTGCGCAACGGCACGGGGAAAACTATCGACTATTGTAGCGTGCTCGATACCCTCAAGTTATCGCAACAGATGCGTCCTGGCCAACGCCACACTCTAGATGCTTTATGTCGTGCCTACGGGGTAGATAACTCAAACCGGACTTTTCACGGCGCTTTATTAGATGCTGAATTATTAGCGGATGTGTATTTGCTTATGACGGGTGGGCAAACCGCATTAGAGTTGCCCGGTAACCGAGCGAACGGAGAACTCAGTAGTGGTTGGACACCAGTGCTAAATAAACCCGCACTTAAGGTAGTGCAAGCATCAGCAGCAGAGCAACGGGCTCATCAACAAAGGTTAGCGTTAATCAATGACGCATTGTGGCAAGAATAGGCCATAGCAGAAGTAAGTGGTAGGGTAAATTGAACAAATTTTGCGGCTTTTGCATTTTTTTTAAGCAAACGATTCAAAAACACAAAAAAAGGGTTGACGGAACATTCCAGCACTCGTAATATTCGCTCCGCATTCAGGGGGACCCAGTCGGGTTGCCCAGAGTTAGGAAAGCGGAGCGGTAGTTCAGTTGGTTAGAATACCGGCCTGTCACGCCGGGGGTCGCGGGTTCGAGTCCCGTCCGCTCCGCCACTTTCCTGAAATTGGTTTTATACCGCTGCGGAGCGGTAGTTCAGTTGGTTAGAATACCGGCCTGTCACGCCGGGGGTCGCGGGTTCGAGTCCCGTCCGCTCCGCCATTTCAGACAAATTTCTTATTTTCTTTTGGAGTGTCGTGCGATGAGTTTGGCTGATGCCTGCTTGACGTGTGGGGCTTGCTGCGCGTCTTATCGTGTGTCTTTTTATTGGGGCGAAGCAACAGGCGCACCCCAAGGTCATGTTCCAAGCGAACTAACCGAATCTTTTCATCCTCATCTTCTTTGCATGCAAGGCACGAATCAACGTGAACCTCGTTGTATTGCCTTAGTTGGCGCTATCGGGGAGCAGGTTAGCTGCAGCATTTACCCTGATCGACCCAGTCCATGTCGAGAATTTGCTATGTCGATAGACGGTAGTAATCCCTACTGTGATAAAGCCCGCGCGAAGTATGGCCTGTTACCACTCATTTCGGTGCATGAAGTAGCCTAACAGGTTAAAACGCAAAGATTGTGCCACGAATAGCTCTTGAGCCTTACTCCTTAGGCAGGTACATTAGTACGGTTAAAGCATTTAACCACAAGGGAGATAAGATTATGCGCAAGAGCCTTATTGCTGTTGCTATCGGTGCGGCCATTTCAGTTGCCGCTTGTTCTGATAAAGACGCTAGCCAAACCACCGTTGAGTCAGCTAAAACTGAGCAGGTTGCGGCTAGTTCACTAAGCCAAAGCAATCCATTCTACGCTGCAAGTACACTTCCATATCAGGCTCCAGATTTTACCAAAATCCGTTTTGAGCATTATCAACCAGCATTTGAAGCTGGTATGGCAGAGCATAGTAAGGAAATTGAGGCTATTGCTAACAACAGCGCAGCACCAACTTTTGAAAACACCATCGTAGCTATGGAAAAAGCAGGTGCTTTATTAAGCCGAGTTTCTTCAGTTTTTTATAACGTTGCTGGATCGAATGGGAACGATGACACTCGGGCTTTGCAAGGCGAGCTCGCACCAAAAATGGCACAGCATCGCGACAATATTATGCTTAATCCAGCCTTGTTTGCTCGGGTTAAAGCAGTGTACGACAATCGAGCTGAACTAGAAGGCGAAGCGTTGCGCTTGGTTGAAGATACGTACAAAGGTTTCGTTCGTGCTGGTGCTGAACTAGACGCTGAGGCGCAAACCAAGATCCGTGCAATTAACTCTGAAATGTCTTCATTAACCACAGAGTTTCAGCGTAACCTGATGACGCTAGCTAACGAAAACTTGATCGTTGTTGATAGTGCTGACGAATTAGCTGGACTTAGCGAGAGTGAGATTCAAAGTCTGGCCGACGCTGCTGCGGCTGCTGGTCATGAAGGTAAATATGCCATTCGGATTACCAACACGACCCGTCAACCAGTGTTGGCATCATTAGAGAATCGTGAACTACGTCAGCGTATTTGGGAAGCTTCCGCTTATCGTGGTACTGGTAACACAGCGACAGATAACCGTCCTTTAGTAAAACGCTTGGCCGAATTACGTGCTCAAAAAGCTGAGCTACTTGGTTACGACACTTGGGGTGATTACGTATTAGAAACTAGCATGGCCGCTAAGCCAGCAGCAGCACAAGCTATGTTACGTGATTTGGTACCAGCAGTAGTGAGTAACGTGGCCGCTGAACAAGCTGCAATTCAAGAGATGATTGAGGCAGAAGGTGGCGATTTCGAAGTGCAGCCATGGGATTGGGCATATTATGCCGAAAAAGTTCGGGCAGAAAAATATGCTTTAGATGCTAACGAAGTGAAGCAATACTTTGAGTTTAATCGAGTGGTTGAAGATGGCGTGTTCTATGCTATGAATCAATTATTTGGTATTACTTTCGAAAAACTAGATAACATCCCAACTTATGGTGATGACATCATGGTTTACGAGGTTAAAGACGTTAATGGTGAAACATTAGGCCTGTTCTATGGCGACTGGTTTACTCGTGATGGCAAGCGCGGCGGAGCTTGGATGAGCTCATTCGTGTCTCAGTCACACTTATTAGATAGCAAGCCGGTTATTTTAAATAACCAGAACATCAAAAAAGCAGCCGAAGGCCCAACGCTGTTGAGTTTTGACGAAGTAAGCACCATGTTCCACGAAATGGGACACGCTTTGCACGGAATGTTCTCTGATGTCATGTATCCATCGTTGGCAGGTACGTCAGTATCACGTGACTACGTTGAATTTCCTTCAACTTTCCAAGAAGATTGGATGTTGAACGAGCAAGTATTAAATAACTTTGCTAAACATTACGAAACCGGTGAACCGATTCCTGCTGAATTACTTGATAAAGTGTTGGCTGCGAAAAACTTCAACATGGGTTATGACACCTTAGAATATATTGCGTCAGCCTTGTTGGATTTGGAATACCACACGCTATCAGCTGATGCTGCTAGCAGCATTGACGATGTGGCGGCGTTTGAAGCAGCCGCGCTTGAACGCAATGGTGTAGCAGTAGCTGCAGTACCACCGCGTTATAAGTCGACTTTCTTTGCGCACGTTTTTGCCGGTGGCTATTCAGCTGGTTACTACGCTTATATGTGGTCTGAAGTGTTAGCCGCTGATGCCTTTGCCTTTATGCAGCAAAACGGTGGTTTGACCCTAGAAAACGGTCAAGCATTCCGTGACACTATCCTTTCTAAAGGGAATAGCAAAGAGCCGATGCAGCAATACATCGATTTCCGTGGTCAAGAGCCTACCGTTGAAGCCTTATTACAACGCCGTGGCTTAACTGCTCCGAAAATTGATTAATAGCTGATTTCGTACAATAAAAGAGGACAGAGCTAGCTCTGTCCTCTTTTTTTTGGTATATAAGCAGGTAAATATTTTGTAACAGCGAGTTTTTGAATGCCTGATGTTTTGTTCGCCTCTCAGCCTATCTACGATCGCCAAGGCAAGGTTTATGCGCATGAGTTACTTTACCGTCACGAACATGGCATTACTGCCTTTGAAGTTGGCGACAGTGTGGCTACCAGTGAGGTGTTATTTAACCTTTGTACTGGCGTCTTAGACTATGTAGAACATCACAAGCAACCAGTTTGTATAAATGTATCCACGGATTTTCTGCTCTCTGGGCAATTTCTGCCGATTGCACCAGAACATGTCATTATTGAACTCGTAGAACGGTTAGAGCCAACAGCAGAAATTATTGAGGCAATAAAAAATTGGGTCGCTAAAGGGTTTCGGTTTGCTTTAGATGATTTTGAATTTCAACAAAGCTGGGATCCACTGCTTGAATTTGCTGCAATCATCAAGGTTGATATCGAGCGAACAGGATTAGAGCTGGCGCAGCAACGGTTGCAGCAGTTGCAGCATCTTGATGTATTGTGGCTAGCCGAGCGGATTGAAGATGAACTTACGCTTAATCAGTATCGTGAGCTTGGCTTTGATTTGTTTCAGGGATACTTCTTAGCTAGACCCAAACTGATTGAGGGCACAAAAGTGCCTTCGCCTGCAGCACAGCAATTAACCTTGTTGATTAATCAGCTGTTTGTCGATGAACCCGAGCTTTATGAGATCGTGGCAGCCTTACAAACCGACCCGGTGTTGGTCGTTAACTTGCTCCGAATCGCCAATAGTCCTTATTATGGTTTGACTCGCAAAATTGAATCACTTAAAGAAGTCGTCATGCTCTTGGGTTTAGAGCCGTTGCGAAAGTGGGTGTTGTTGATTTTATCCGTGCAAGGACATACGCCTGAACAAGCGAAATTAGTATTGACTCGGGCCTATATGTGTAGCGAGTTAGTTCGTGCTAAAGACCCTTTTAATCGACTTTCTGGGCCTGCTTTTTTAGCCGGTTTACTGTCTGGCTCTGATATTCTATTAGGGTTAGATAAAACTCAGTTTATTGAAGGTCTTAATATTGCTGATAATGTCCGCGATGCTGTCCTAAAAGGCAAAGGTGAGTTAGGCGTGGTGCTGGCGGCAGTAGAGCGCTTCGAGTACGACCTAGCGATGAAACGACCTTTGCAAAGGCAAGAACAACTGTTTGAAATTTATCAACAATGTCATTTCTTAGTAGAGCAGCTGCTAAGCCACGTTGGAGCTAGTCAATAACTCTATACTGGCAATATTCCCTACCAGTTACGACCCTTGTATAAGATGCAGGCGCTAGTGCACGGCGCCTGATCCTGCTATAATCCGCATCACTTTTTAGACCTGAACTGATGAATAGGAATCACTATGTCGATTGATAGTTCAAAGATTATCTACACAGAAACAGATGAAGCTCCTCGTTTAGCAACGTATTCGTTACTGCCGATTATTCGTGCGTTTACTGATGCTGCAGGAGTCGTGGTGGAAACTCGTGATATTTCTTTAGCGGGTCGAATCATTGCTAATTTTTCAGAATACTTAAAGCCAGAGCAGCGCATCAATGATGCTTTGGCAGAATTAGGCGAGTTAGCCAAAACTCCTGAAGCCAATATTATTAAATTGCCTAATATCAGTGCTTCTATTCCACAGTTAACTGCAGCTATTAAAGAATTACAAAGCCAAGGTTATGCGTTGCCGAATTACCCATTTGAGCCACAAACGGATGAAGAACGCGATATTAAAGCGCGTTATGACAAAATTAAAGGCTCAGCAGTAAATCCTGTCTTGCGTGAAGGTAATTCAGATCGTCGTGCTCCAGCATCGGTAAAAAACTATGCTAAAAAACATCCGCACCGCATGGGAAGTTGGAGTAAAGACTCCAAAACTCACGTGGCGCATATGCATGATGGTGATTTTTACAGTAGTGAGCAATCAACCACCTTTGCTGCCGCAGATGATTTGAAAATTATTCTAAATACTCCAGCTGGCCCAACAGTACTGAAAGAATCCGTTAAAGTGATGGCAGGCGAAGTTGTCGATGCGGCATGTATGAACGTGCAGGCATTACGCGAGTTTTTTGCCACTGAAACAGCAGCAGCAAAAGAACAAGGTGTGCTGTTATCTTTGCATTTGAAAGCGACCATGATGAAGGTGTCAGATCCCATCATGTTTGGCCATGCCGTAACTGTATTCTTCCAAGATGTGTTTGCTAAGCATGCGGATACCTTCAAGCAGCTAGGCGTAGATGCAACGAATGGCTTTGGTGATGTGTTAGCCAAGATCGCAGATTTACCAGCCGACCAACGCAGCGCTATAGAAGCGGATATCGCGGCAGTGTACAGCGAACAACCTAAGCTAGCTATGGTGAACTCAGATAAGGGTATTACTAACCTTCATGTGCCTAGTGATGTGATTATTGATGCATCGATGCCAGCGATGATTCGTGATGGCGGCAAGATGTGGGATGCGGATGGTAAAACCCAAGATACAAAAGCGATGATTCCTGATCGCTGTTATGCGGGTGTGTATCAAGCAACGATTGAATTCTGTCAGCAACATGGCGCATTTGATCCAGCCACTATGGGTACCGTTCCGAACGTAGGCCTGATGGCTCAAAAAGCGGAAGAGTACGGTTCACATGATAAAACTTTTGAAATTCCTGCCGACGGTACCGTTGTCGTAGTGAACCAAGCCGGTGAGCAAGTGTTTTCTCATGACGTGCAGAAAGGCGATATTTGGCGGATGTGCCAAGTAAAAGACGCGCCCATTCGTGACTGGGTTAAGTTGGCAGTCAATCGTTCACGCTTAAGTGGTATGCCTGCGGTATTCTGGTTGGATGCTGCACGAGCTCACGATGCTGAATTAATTAAAAAGGTAAATCAGTACCTGCAAGAGCATGATACAGATGGCCTCGATTTACGCATTATGGCACCTACAGAAGCGACCTTGCACACGCTGGCGCGTATGAAAGAAGGCAAGGACACGATTTCTGTTACTGGGAACGTATTGCGCGATTATTTGACTGACTTATTCCCGATTCTTGAGTTGGGAACCTCAGCTAAAATGTTGTCGATTGTACCCTTGATGAACGGCGGTGGTTTATTCGAAACTGGTGCAGGCGGATCAGCACCTAAACATGTGCAGCAGTTTGTAGAAGAAAACTACTTACGTTGGGATTCGCTAGGCGAGTTCTTGGCATTAGCAGCATCGTTAGAGCATTTAGCACAGCGTACTAACAATGATCGCGCGCAAGTGCTGGCTGATGCGTTGGATGCAGCAACTGCTAAGTTCTTAGAGAACGATAAATCACCAGCGCGTAAGTTAGGGCAGATTGATAATCGTGGTAGTCACTTCTATCTTGGCATGTATTGGGCTGAGGCATTAGCTGCACAAACCAAGGATGCAGCGTTAGCTGAGCGATTTGGTAAGTTGGCCGCGTTTTTAACTGAAAACGAAGCAACTATCGTGGCTGAATTAAATCAAGTGCAAGGTACACCGGTAGAAATCGGTGGCTACTATGAACCAAATGCTGATTTAGTTGCGAAGGCGATGCGCCCATCTGCAACGTTAAATGAAGCACTTGAGCGCTTGTAAGTCATAGCAAATAAGAGTCATGAAGAGCCCCGCACTAGTGTTTAGTGCGGGGCTTTTTTTATGGCTAAACATAGATTAATTTGTGATTATTGCGAGGCAAGGTGTTAATCTTGGTGCAAATCAATGACTAACAATGATAAGAGATATTGATTCATGAGCCTGTATCAACACCCTGTACTTGAGGCCTTTCTACGCCAGTTATACATTGCGAACTTAGTTGACGCTGAAGCAGTGATGCAATACACCAAGCAGCCAGGAGGGCATCGTGATCCCTCTACCTGGGATGTCATAGGCATCGAAGATGTGCAGGTGTTAAGTGCGTTGTTAAGCACTCCTGTATTAGCTGAACTCTGGGCAAAGCGGTTACGCCGAACGCCCGCTACCTTAGCTTACCCTGCTGTCGTGTATCGCTTTCGCGAAACCATGGATACTATCATTCCGCAGCGCAGCTTTCAGGACAAAACCGATACCACCAAGGATTGGTTTCGTTGTGCGTTTGAGGTGGCCGAGCGTTTTAAAAGAGTGTTTGAGCCCTTTGTGGAGTTTAAGTTAGGCTGTAAATTTAACGCAGTGACCAGCCCAGAGCACTTTATTGATCTACTTATCCAGTATGCAAGCTCGGGCGACAGTAACTTATTCGCAGAGTTTATAGCGCTTAATCCGCCTCGTAGCTTAGCTGATATAAAAGCTCACATTGAACAACTGGAGCACTACCTCCAAGGGCGTGTATTGGGGCAATCCCATGCTGTACGAACCGTAGTGAGACATGAGTTAGCAAGCGGCTGTATCGATAATGGCCGACAACGAGCTATTTTCACGTTTGTGGGGCCCAGTGGGGTAGGAAAAACAGAGTTAGCACGCAGCTACGCCCATGCATTGAGTGATGCTACCGGCTCGGGGTATCGCTTTCGTGAGTTTAGTATGGAAGCCTACGCTGACGACAAAGCATACATGAAATTGACAGGGTCTGGCTCGTATTATACTGACTCAGCGTTAGGTGACTTAACTCGCCACGTACAGTGTTATCCGCGTTCCGTGATTTTATTTGATGAAATCGAGAAAGCTCATCCTAGTGTGATTCAATCCATGCTTAGCATGTTAGATAGTGGTCGCATGACGGATATCACCTCGAATGAAGTGGCTGACTTTTCGCAGACGATTGTTATTTTTACTTCTAACCTAGGCCAAGCAGAATTTAATAAAGCCACTGGGATGGGAGAGTTAGATGTCTTTGATGTTCTGCGTCAAGCCAAACGTCCGGGCGATAGTCAGCCGGCCTTAACACCAGAATTAGTTGACCGATTAAAAAGCGGGGCAGCAATACGATTTAAGCCGCTCAGTGCCAGTACGCTCTTAGCCATTGCCGAACTGCGTGTGCGGGACTATTTGCAAGCAGGCTTCTCAGTGGTTGATTTAGATTTTACTGTGGATTTTTATGCGGCTTTACTGTTTGCGCAACTACCTAAACCCTCTGCTCGAGGTATTCAGGGTGTTGCCAATAATCTTTTGGCGGGTGCTAAGCGTGACATGTTTAGGCAGTTAACGAGCGCACAGTTACAACAGATTACTCAGTTGCAATTGCATTTAGATGAGAGCTGTTACGAACGTGTGCGCGGCAGCCACAAAGTATTATTAATCAATTGTCCAGCGGCACTGGTTGCACACCTTCAACAGCAGCTGCCGCGTTATGAATGGCAAGCGATATCACTGGTGGCTGCGTTAGAATTAAAACATCAAGTGAGTCAGTACGCTGCGGTATTAATTGCCGCCGGTGTGAGTGCTGATAGTTCTAGTGCCACACCCGAGCTGGCCGAGTTGGCTGCTGCTATTCGTCAATTACACAGATTTGCTGCTGGCGTACCCTTATTGATGGTGGCGGAACACACGATTGATGATGATGAATTTGACTTGCTCGATGAGGTGATTTCTGCTGCAAGCTTATTGGCAACCCCGACCCGATTGCAACGCCTGATTGAAGTTAATGCAAGGTTGCAGATTGGCCGACGGCAAGAACAGCGATTTGATTATGACTACCACCTGCAACTCGATGGTAGCCAACTAAAGATAAGTTTAGTAAATCCCAAGTTCACTACCAATGTTAGTTCTTCACGAGTTATCGCTGGGGTGCCAGGCTTGCTGCGCGAGCGGCCGGGCGTACGTTTAGCTGATGTGGTGGGATTGCAACGTGCTAAAGCCGAGTTACAACGGGTTTTAGGTTGGCTAAAACAACCCGAGTTGTTACAACGACGCCAGTTAGCTATGCCAGCAGGCATTGTGTTAACCGGCCCTCCAGGTACCGGAAAAACCATGTTAGCCAAGGCGGTAGCTGGCGAAACGGAATTACCATTTTTGAATATTAATACTCACGATTTAGTGAGTTCAGTACAACATGGTACCGCCACTAAAATTCAGCAGATTTTTGCTGCTGCGCGTGATATTGCGCCCTGCATTATCTTTATCGATGAGATAGATATGATTGCTGGCCGTCGTGACCGTGCTGGCGCAGACACCTCGGCGGTGAATACGTTACTGACCAATTTAGATGGCCTACAAGCTGCAGCAGAGCCGGTTTTTGTGATTGCTGCCACTAATTATCCCGAGCGTCTAGATCCAGCACTCCTGCGAGCTGGCAGATTAGATGAGCCAGTGCACTGTGATTTGCCAGATAGAGCTGCTCGGCAGGCTTTTTTTGAAATGTTTGCTCATCGTTATGGGGTGCAATTGAGCAGCGAGCAATTGGCCGATTTTGCTGAAATGACACAAGGTATGAGTGGAGCGCAGCTAGAAAAAGCAATGCGCTTATGTATGCTCACCGAACAGGTAGAACAACATGGCGCTGCTGGTCTTACTATTGCTCAACTGCGTAAGGCTGTAACTGCTGCACATTATGGGGCGCCGCTTACAAGCCTAGGTCAATCACCGCAAGAGAAAAAATTAGTCGCCTATCATGAGGCTGGTCATTTACTCGTATCCCGTCTATTGATGCCGCATTATGACGTGCCTTTTGCCACCATTGAACCGCGTAACAATGCGCTTGGTTTTGTTGTTACCCATAAAGATGCAACTTTAGCGGCAACTACCATGGCAGAGATCAAAGCGAAAATAGCCATGAGTATGGCTGGACGAGAAGCGGAAGCTTACGCTGATTTAGGTGGTGAAGCTAACACTGGAGCAGCGAGTGATATCAGTTATGCCACCCAATTAGCCGAAGCGGCAGTATGTCAATACGGTTTAGATGAGGTATTCGGACCGGTGACACCTGCGGCTTTGCAACAAGTGAAATTAACCGGAGCACAGGCTGACTTGGTAGCCGAACGGATTAAGTTTTGGGTGACCGAAGGGCAACAGCAAGCGGCTGCCCTATTAGCACAACAGCAAGAGTTGTTACATAAAATTGCCGCTGCGTTATATCGCAATGAGTCACTTTATGGCGATGAAATAGATGAGCTATTTGCTGATGCCTAGGTATAATAACCAACTACCCTTCATGGTATTTCAGCCCAGCATAGAGAGAACAGCATGAGCACAACTGAAGATAACATTGAGCAAAGTCCGTTAACGCAAACTTACTCAGCTAATGAGCAGACAGTTACTATTGATATTTATAAAGGTGAGAGTGGTTGGATTCTTGAAATTGTTGATGCCGACAATAATTCAACCCTGTGGGAAGATGAATTTGCAACAGATCAAGAAGCCCTTGATGAAGCCTTAGCCGCTTTGTCTGAAGAAGGTATCGACTGTTTTATTGGCCCAGCGTAAGCAGGCTTAAGTGCAGTAGCGCAAGAGGATGTTGACATGACATTAGCTTGCGCATACGGCACAATACCCCCCTTGTTTTTGTTTCGCAGCGGAATATGCCACCAGATATGACAGCACCTAGCTTTATTCATTTACGAGTTCACAGTGATTTTTCAATGATTGATGGGTTGGCTAAGGTCAAACCTATCTGTGAAGCTACCGTGGCTAAAGGAATGCCAGCTTTGGCATTAACCGATCAAATGAATATGTGTGGGCTAGTTCGCTTTTATCGTGCAGCCCACGATAAGGGATTAAAACCTATCGTTGGTTGCGATTTATGGGTATTGCCAGCCGGTTGGACTCCAGACAGCAAAGAACAGCCGTTCAGATTAACCGCTTTAGCAATGACGAATGAAGGGTATCAGCAACTGACTGTCTTAATTAGTCGTGGCTATTTGGCTGGGCATCGCTGCGGCAAGCCTTGTATTAATAAAGAATGGTTGGCTGATCATCAGCAGGGAATTTTGTTACTCTCGGGCGGCCGAGATGGCGATATTGGCCGTGCCTTGCTGGCCAATAAGCCGGCAGAGGCTGTCCAGCTGCTGGAGTTTTATTCGCAGCATTTTGCCGATCGTTTTTATCTAGAACTGGTACGAACTGGGCGTGCTGGCGAGAATGACTACATTCATGCCGCGGTTAATCTCGCAGCGCAGCACCAGGTGCCGGTGGTAGCCACCAACGAAGTCGTGTTTTTGCGAGCAGAAGATTTTAACGCACATGAAATCAGAGTTGCTGTATCTGACGGCTATGTACTGAACGACAAGCGTCGACCACGTAATTACAGTGCTGAGCAATACCTCAAGAGCCCAGCAGAAATGGCCGAACTATTTGCCGACATACCGGAAGCGTTAGCTAATACGGTGGAAATTGCAAAACGCTGTAATGTGACGGTAAAGCTTGATGAATATGTATTGCCTGAGTTTCCAACGGGTGGTATGGCCCCAGAAGATTTTTTAGTAAAAAAATCGCAGGAAGGTTTAGAACAACGTCTTATCGATTTGTTTCCGGATGAGCAAGAACGTGCAGTTAAACGCGTGGAATATGACCAGCGCTTAGAAACTGAACTTAAAGTTATCAATGATATGGGCTTTCCTGGTTACTTCTTGATCGTGATGGAGTTTATCCAGTGGTCTAAAGACAACAATATTCCGGTTGGCCCCGGCCGAGGTTCAGGCGCAGGCTCGTTAGTTGCCTATGCCTTAAAAATCACTGATTTAGACCCACTTGAATTAGATTTGCTGTTCGAACGATTTTTGAATCCAGAACGGGTATCCATGCCCGATTTTGATATTGACTTCTGTATGGATCGGCGTGATGAAGTTATTGATCATGTTGCTGATCTTTACGGACGTGAAGCCGTTTCTCAGATCATTACTTTTGGCACTATGGCCGCTAAGGCATCGATTCGAGACGTCGGTCGGGTGTTAGGTCATCCCTATGGTTTTGTTGATAAAATCACCAAGTTAGTACCTGGCGACCCGGGGATGACCCTAGCTAAAGCATTTGAAATTGAGCCGCGTTTAGCTGAAATGTATCAGCAAGATAATGATGTTCGCGACATCATTGATATGGCTAGGATTTTAGAAGGGGTCACCCGTAATGCCGGTAAGCATGCCGGTGGGGTTGTGATAGCGCCCAATAAAATCACCGATTTTGCACCATTATATTGCGATGAAGAGGGTAAACAGCCGGTTACTCAGTTTGATAAGAATGATGTAGAAGCAGCAGGTCTGGTTAAGTTCGACTTTTTAGGCTTGCGCACGCTAACCATTATTCAATGGGCATTAGATATGGTGAATGCCAATCGTGCTAAAGCTGGTCTTGAACCCATTGATATTGCTAAAATTCCGTTGGAAGATCCTGCTTGCTTCGCCTTGCTCAAGAAAGCCCAAACCACAGCGGTGTTTCAATTAGAATCAGCTGGCATGAAGCAACTGATCAAGAAGTTGTTGCCCGATAGCTTTGAAGACATTATTGCTTTGGTTGCGCTATTTCGGCCAGGCCCGTTACAGTCAGGCATGGTGGACAACTTTATTGACCGTAAACATGGCCGAGAAGAACTATCTTATCCTGACAAAGACTATCAGCACGAATCTCTGATTCCTATCTTGGAACCTACGTACGGGGTTATCCTTTATCAAGAGCAAGTGATGCAGATAGCGCAGGTGTTAGCCGGTTATTCACTAGGTGGTGCGGATTTACTACGCCGTGCTATGGGTAAGAAAAAACCAGAAGAAATGGCCAAACAACGTGCGGTGTTTGAAGAAGGCGCACGTAAAAATGGTATTGATGGTGAGCTAGCGATTAAGATCTTTGACTTGGTAGAAAAATTTGCCGGTTACGGTTTTAACAAATCGCACTCGGCCGCTTACGCCTTGGTTTCTTACCAAACGCTATGGATGAAAACCCATTATCCAGCAGAATTTATGGCCGCAGTGATGTCGGCCGATATGGATAATACCGACAAAATAGTAACGCTAGTAGATGAATGTGAAAACATGGGGCTCACCATTTTACCGCCCGATGTTAATGCTGGTCAGTACAAGTTTACGGTCGATCACGAGCAGCGTATTGTGTACGGCATTGGTGCCATAAAAGGGGTGGGTGAGGCTCCTATTGAAGCCATTTTACAGGCGCGCAATGAAGGTGGCGCCTTTACTGATCTGTTTGATTTTTGCTGCCGGGTTGATTTAAAAAAGCTGAATCGCCGAGTGCTCGAAAAACTTATTAAAGCTGGTGCAATGGATTCGCTTGGGCCTCATCGTGCAGCGCTGATGGCAACCTTAGAAAAAGCGATGCGTCAGGCTGAACAGCATGCGCGTGCCGAAGCCCAGGGGCAGGCCGATTTATTTGGGGTGCTAACCTCAGCTGTTGATGATGTGACCATTGAGCACGAGTTCGTGCAAGTACCGCCATGGCGTGAAGTGATTTGGTTGGAGGGCGAACGTGAGACTCTTGGACTATACTTAACTGGCCACCCGATTAATCGTTATCGGCGTGAGTTGCGTCATTACGTGCCCTGCGCATTAGCTGATGTGAAGCCAACTGGGCGAGATCAAACCACCACAGTAGCCGGGTTAGTAGTAGATGTGCGTACCATGTTAAATCGTCAGCAACAGCGTTGGGCTATTGTTACCTTACATGATAAAACCGCACGCTTTGATTTTCGGGTGTATGCGAAAGATTACGAAATTTATCAACACTTGCTCGAAAAAGATCAAATATTGGTGGTAAAAGGAGAGGTCAGCTTTGATGATTACTCGTCTGCCAATACAATGACAGCACGTGAAATTATGACCTTGGTAGGCATGCGCGAGCAGTATGCTAAGGCTTTGAAGCTAACGGTTCGGCAAGAACAGTTAGCTGGCGCTGGTTTGCAACGTCTAGTGGAATTGATTGAGCCTTATAAACAAGGTAGTTGCCCGCTATTGTTGCAATATCAGCAGCCTCAAGTGCAGGCGCAGTTTCATGCTGCCACTGAGTGGTATGTAACGCCCACGGACGAATTATTATACGAGTTGCAGCAGCAGCTTGGTAAGGATCATGTTGAACTCGAGTTTTAATGGCAAATAGGAGCCATAATGAGTCTTAAATTTTTAGATTTTGAACAGCCTATCGCTGAGCTACAAGCACAAATTGAAGAGCTGAAGGCGGTTGGCGCCAAGGGCGATTTTGATATTTCTATTGAAGAAGAAATTGCTAAATTACAAGAAAAGCGCGAACAGCTGGTAGCTAAAATCTTTGGCGATTTAGGTGCTTGGCAAGTAGCTCAATTAGCTCGGCATCCGTTACGGCCCTACACGTTGGATTATATTCAGCATATTTTTGAAGACTTTGATGAGCTTGCTGGCGATCGTACTTTTGCGAACGATGAGGCCATTGTTGGTGGTACAGCGCGTCTTAATGGTCAACCAGTGATGGTTATTGGTCATCAAAAAGGTCGTGAAACCAAAGAAAAAATCCGCCGTAATTTTGGTATGCCTAAGCCTGAAGGTTATCGTAAAGCATTGCGCTTAATGGAGATGGCTGAGCGCTTTAAAATGCCCATCATTACCTTCATTGATACCCCAGGTGCTTATCCTGGCATCGGTGCTGAAGAGCGCGGGCAGTCTGAAGCGATCGCTCGTAATCTAAAAGTCATGGCCAGATTAAATACTCCAATCATTTGTACCGTTATTGGTGAAGGTGGTTCTGGTGGCGCGTTAGCCATTGGTGTGGGTGATAAAGTAAATATGCTGCAATACTCTACTTATTCAGTGATTTCGCCAGAGGGGTGTGCTTCTATTTTGTGGAAGAGTGCAGAGAAAGCTCCACTAGCCGCTGAAGCTATGGGTGTCACAGCCCAACGGTCAAAAGAGTTAGGCTTAATCGACACTATTATTGAAGAACCTATCGGTGGCGCTCATCGTGACCATGTGCAAATGGCAGAGCGTTTAAAGCAACGCTTAGCAGACGATCTGCAAGCATTGCTAAATCTTGATAGTGCCGAGCGGTTAGAACAGCGTTATCAGAAGTTAATGTCATTTGGATACTGTTAAGCATAACCTATCGGATAGCTGGGCAGAGCAACTCTTCCAGCAGTTTAGCCACCAGTTAGTTGAATTGGCTTTAGAGCCAGGACAACAGCTGGTGGTTTGCCTTGGTGGCGGAGCTGATTCGCAAACCTTATTAGACCTCACCGATCGTTTTCGGCAAACGCATCCGGAATACACCTACCTAGCTATTCATTTAGATCATAGTTTTCATGAAAAATCAGCCGCTTGGGCCGCTGGTTTGGTGGCAGACTGCCAACAGCGGCAATTTCCGTTTATTTGCGAACCGCTTCAGGTTGATCTGGGGGCGCGTATTAGCAAAGAGGCAGCCGGCCGCAATGCACGTTATCAACGTCTGGTTGAATTAACTCAACCTGACGCAGTGCTGTTGTTGGGACAGCATCGCAATGACCAAATTGAAACCTTGTTCTTGCAGCTAAAACGAGGTGCCGGACCGAAAGGGCTGGCGGCCATGGCTAAATTCATGCAACGGCATCAACGCTATTGGTGGCGGCCACTGTTGGACATCAGTAAAGCCGAAATCTACCAGTATGCGCACGCTCGGCAATTGTTCTGGATTGAAGATGATACCAACTACGATGTGAGTATTGAGCGCAATTTTTTACGTCATCAAGTAGTGCCATTATTAGAACAGCGTTGGCCCCATTTTGGCGATGCTGTGCTCCGCAGCACTCAACTTTGTGCAGAAAACCAGCAACTGTTAGAACTATTACTAGCAGATCGGGTGGCACCTCATATAGATGCTCAAGGACGTTTAGCTAGTCGTTGGATGGTAGGGCAGAGCGCTGAGTTACAACGTGGTATTTTGCGCTTTTGGTTGCAACAACAACAAGCACCACTACCTTCTTTTGCACAGCTAGAACAGTTGCGTGAACAGATGCTTAACACAGATAATAATGCACGCCCTAAGGTGGGTTGGGCCGATTGTTTGGTGAGTCGTCACACTGCCGATACCAAAGATCGTTTATTAATTCTTACGCGGGTTAGCAAAAAACGCTAAGCAATCCCCGCAGCACAAGGATAGAGATGAACCAGCGCAAGGCTATTTATCTTGCTTTGATGGCCGTACTGTTATGGTCAACTGTGGCGACTGCGTTTAAATTAGCACTACGGGACTTGTCGCCGTTGCAGCTACTGACCATAGCCAGTATCACTAGTGTGGTTACCTTTGCGGCTATTTTAAGCATGCAAGGGCGTTGGCGAGAAACCTTGCGTTTAGGCCGACAACGTTGGTTATTCTATTTGGGCCTAGGGCTGATAAACCCAACAGCCTATTACTGGGTGTTATTTGCTGCCTATGACCAACTTCCTGCACAACAAGCACAAGCAATTAATTATACTTGGGCTATTACCATGAGCCTGCTTGCGGTGCCTTTCTTGCAACAACGTCTCACTCGCAAAGAACTGATTGCCATGTTATTGGCTTACGCTGGAGTCTTTCTAATTGCCACGGGTGGCCATTGGGATTTGCGTCAAACCAACTGGCTTGGCATCGGTTTAGCGTTAGCCAGCACCTTGTTGTGGGCTAGTTACTGGTTAATTAATACCAAAAATACCGATAAACCAGTACCAGCTTTATTTTGGTGTTTTGCGTTCGGTAGTCTATGGTTAGCCTTATTACATGTGGGCCAATGGTGGTGGCAACCGGCTACCAATAGTGTCGTTTGGCCTTGGTTTAGCACGGGCTTTTGGGCCGGAATATATGTCGGCTTATTTGAAATGGGAATCACCTTCTTCTTGTGGTTAACGGCCATGCGGTTAGCTACAAAAACCGCACAAATCTCAACTTTAATTTTTCTCAGTCCATTTGTTTCGTTAATATTAATTTACTTTGTGTTACACGAGACCATTCAAGTGACCACGCTTATCGGCTTGTCGTTAATTTGTGTGGGACTTTATCGCTTACGGGAGAGCTAAGTTTGGATATTTATGCGGAGTTTACGCTATTACTCGTGATTGCTTGCGGGTTCGGCTTAGTGGGAATGTTGTTAAAGCAACCGCTTATTGTCGCCTTTATCGTTGCAGGCATTGTGGTGGGGCCATCAGCTTTAGATTTGGTTCATCACCATGACCCGATTGCGTTGTTGGCAAGTGTAGGTATCACAGTTTTGTTATTTGTGGTGGGGTTAAAGCTCGATCTACATTTGATTAGGCATTTGGGACCAGTTGCATTAGCGACAGGGTTAGGACAGTTACTTTTTACTATCGTATTTGGTTGGGGGTTAGGAGTAGCCTTAGGTTTAGGCATACTAGAAGCCACATATGTTGCCGTAGCCCTGACATTTTCTAGCACCATCATTGTGGTAAAGCTATTAGCAGATAAGCGTGAAATTGACTCCCTTCATGGCCGAATTGCCATGGGTTTTTTGATTGTACAAGATATTGCCGTAGTGATTGCAATGATGGCCATGGGCAGCGGTGGTGCTGCTGATGCCGATATTGGTGTTGTATATATCATTGCGGAAATCGCCATAAAACTTGTCGTTGCTGTGATTGTCGTTGCCCTCGCAATGAAGTTTTTGTTGCCGCGTTTACTGCAACAAGTGGGTAAGTCACAAGAGTTATTGCTGCTATTTGCTATTGCTTGGGGCACTCTTCTAGCTGCAAGTGGCGAATACTTTGGATTTTCTAAAGAAGTTGGTGCCTTTCTAGCTGGGTTTTCATTAGCATCAACGTCCTACCGAGAAGCGATAGGAGCTAGATTAACGAGCATTCGTGATTTTCTACTACTGTTTTTCTTTATTGAATTAGGTAGTGCTTTAGATATGACAACACTTGGTGATGCTATTGTTCCGGCTATTGTGTTGTCACTTTTCGTGTTGATAGGAAATCCGCTCATCGTCATGGCTATCATGGGGTATATGGGGTATCGCAAGCGTACTGGGTTTATGGCTGGTCTAACTGTTGCTCAAATCAGTGAGTTTTCGATTATTTTCATTGCTATGGGAATTTCATTAGGGCACATCAATCAATCAGCTTTGGGCTTAGTGACCTTGGTTGGATTAGTGACCATCGCTGCGTCTACCTATATGATTTTGTATTCACGGCAGTTGTACTCAGTCTTTGAACCCTACTTAGGAGTGTTTGAGCGGGTAACGCCACATAGAGAGTTAGCTGATTCACAAGAAGACTTAGCCACGGGTAAGCAAGGCAAAGTTATTGTCTTCGGCGCCGGTCGTTACGGAGAAAAGTACGCTCTGAAGCTAGCTGAAAGCGGTATTGATGTGATTGCAGTGGACTTTGATCCTGAAGTGACTCGTTCGGTGAAACATCCCAACATAACTATGCGATATGGTGACGCTGCCGACCAAGAATTTATTGATTCGCTGCCATTGAAGACGACTCATGCGGTGGTTTGCACTATCCCTGATATTGAAACTCAACTGATGTTGATCGATGCTCTAAAGCAGCATCATTTTACAGGTAAAATTGTTATCGCTGCGCATCAACCCGGTACTCGGAGAGAGCTAGAACAGGCTGGGGTGAGCGAAATTTTCGTACCCTTGCATGATGCTGCAGAACACGCAGCAGAGAAAATGTTAACTGAACTAAAATAGCTCGAAGTAGGGCAAAGGGATATGCCCACCGACTCACACCAGCACATTGTTAACAACTGCTAACACATTGTTACTAACAGCTTAATAAATGATGCTTCATACTATATAGGTCGATAATTTCTTAATACGGAAGCAACATTCCATGGCATTTAAAAAACGAGCGCTGTTACCCCCGCTGATTATCATCATCGCTATTTTGTTGTTAGTGGCTTTAAGTATGCTGCGCCCGCAGCCGCCGCAACGCTCTATGGAGCGTCCTGCGGTATTGGTGGAGGTACTTGAAGCAAAACCTGAAACCATTAACTTTCAAGTGGCTGGGCAGGGCAATGTGATGCCCAAGCATATGACTAATATTGTCAGCCAAGTAAGTGGTCAAGTGGTTGAGGTTTCACCTAAGTTTGTCAATGGCGGCTTTTTTACCGCTGGCGAAGTGTTGATCAAGATAGACCCTGCCGATTACCAAGTAGCCTTACAAACAGCCCAAGCTAATTTAGCTCAAGCAAAAGCAGCTTTGGCAGAAGAAAGTGCACGTGCGAAAGTGGCTAAAGAAGAATGGGAATCGCTGCAAATGGGTGAAATCCCGGCACTAGGTATTCGTGAGCCGCAAGTAGCCAGTGCAGTAGCTGCCGTGCAATCAGCTGAAGCTGCGGTGGCAAAAGCCAAACGCGATTTAGAGCGGACCCAGATTAAAGCGCCTTTTGCAGGCATTATGCAAAATAAAGGGGTGGATATGGGGCAGTTCGTTAGCATGAACAGTCAAGTAGCTACGCTTTATGGTTCTGAAGTTGCCGAAATTCGAGTTCCTTTGAGCGATCGCGATCTTGCCTACTTAGATTTACCTGAAGCTAACCATAGTGGCGCTTATCCCGAAGTTTTACTTACTAGTAATGTAGCTGGTGAAGAATTCAATTGGCGCGGTTCCTTGGTGCGAAGCGAAGGTATCTTAGATAGTAATAGCCGAGTGATTTATGGTGTGGTAGAAGTGCCAGATCCATACAATCAAAGTGGCAATAGCCATGCAACGCCTTTGCGTTTTGGTCGTTTCGTACAGTTGAAAATTCAAGGTCTATCGGCTGAACAAGTGTTTGTGATACCGCGCCATGCCATGACTGTGAATGGCAAGATTTGGGTGGTTGATGACGAGCGACGGTTACAGTCGCGAACCGTTAACGTGCTTCGTAGTGAAGAAAACTCGCTGATTATCAATGAAGGTTTAGAAACCGGCGACCGAGTCATGCTCACGCAGGTACCTAATGCTTTGCCAAGTATGAAAGTACGCTTAGCGGGTGACCCGTTACCGGCACAGCAAGAAGCTCCGGTGGCTGAAACTGCTCAGGTAAAGGAGTAACACCATGAGTAGTCATTATGATGTAGACCCCAAGAAGGGCTTTATTGCTTGGTGGGCGAATAATAGTGTCGCCGCCAACTTATTGATGGCGCTGATTATCATCACCGGCTTATTTATGGTGGGGCAAGTGCGCAAGCAAATGTTCCCCGAAATTGAACTCAATATAATTAGTGTACAAGTACCCTTTCCTGGTGCGGCTCCGCAAGAAGTAGAGCAAGGCGTATTAGTGCGTATTGAAGATGCCATCGAAGATGTTAACGGCATTGAGCGTGTCACCTCTACGGCCCGTGAAGGTAGTGGTTCGGTCTCGATTGAAGTTGAAAGTGGCTACGATGTGCAGGTGGTTATGGATGAGGTGAAAATGCTCATCGATGCCATTCCAAGCTTTCCTCAACAGATTGAAAAACCAAATATTTATCGTATTCGTCCGCAACGCCAAGTGATCTGGATGAGTATCTATGGTGCTATGGATGAATATTCTCAGAAAGAGTTAGCCAAATCGATTCGTGACGAGCTCAAAGATATTGGTGGTATCACCAAGGTTGAGGTAGTGGGTGCACGCGATTATGAAATATCGATTGAAATTTCTGAGGCTGATTTACAACGTTATAACTTAACCTTCCAGGATGTTGTACAGGCGGTTAGAGGCACCTCGATTGATGTGGCTGGGGGCTCAATTCGTACTCCCAATGGCGATATTCTATTACGTGCTAATAACCAAGCCTACGTCGGAGATGAGTTTGAACGAATTACCTTAATTAATCGCCCTGATGGAACTCGCTTAACTCTTGGCGACATAGCTACCGTAAACGATGCTTTTATTGAAAGTAGACGTTTCACTCAATTCGATGGTGGCCCCGCAACCTTTATCCGGGTCGATTCAGTAGGTAATCAAAACGATTTAAAAATAGCTGAGGTGGTGCGCAACTACGCCGAACGTAAACAGAAAGAGTTACCACCCGATGTCAATATTGCACATTGGGGAGATGCCTCTTATTACCTACAGGATCGTTTAGATCTGATGATTGGTAATATGATTTCTGGCGGCTTTTTGGTGTTCATTATGCTGTCACTGTTTTTGCAACTGCGTCTCGCTTTTTGGGTGATGATTGGCATTCCCTTGTGTTTCTTAGGTACCATCGCACTAATGCCGTTACCCATGTTCGATATTTCTATCAACATGATTTCGTTGTTCGGTTTTATCTTAGTGCTGGGGATAGTGGTGGATGACGCCATTGTCATAGGCGAAAGTGCCTATTCGGAAATAGAAGCCAATGGGAAATCGATTGATAACGTGGTGGTAGGAGCCAAGAAAGTAGCTATGCCTGCAACCTTCGGGGTGCTCACAACTATGGTCGCTTTTATTCCGATGTTGATGGTAGAAGGCGGGATGGGGGCTATTTGGGAATCCATCGCTTGGGTCGTTATTCTGTGTCTAGCGTTTTCGTTAGTCGAATCTAAGCTGATTTTGCCAGCTCACATTGCCCATATGAAGTTTTCTAAAACGGCGACAGACAAGCAAAATGGTTTTCAGCGGGTACGAAATAAGATCTCAAACGGCTTAAAAGTGTTTGTAGATAAATACTATCGCCCGTTTTTAGCCAAGTGCCTTCATTATCGCTACACCACCTTAGCTAGTTTTATTGCTATGTTTATTTTGGCGATTGGCCTGATCTCAGGTGGCGTGGTGCGCTGGGTATTCTTCCCGAATATTCCGGGCGATTTCATTCAAGCACAAGTGCAGATGCAACCTGGCTCGTCTGAAGAAGCTACCATCAGCGCTTTACAACAAGTTGAGCAGGCGCTGCGCGCAGTTGATGCTCGTGCCGAGGATGAAGGTGGCATGGCTCTTGTTAAACACGTCAATACTTGGATGTCGGGAACCACTGGTGGTACCGTCATGACCGAGTTGGTGAAGGGCGATGACATTAACATTGATGGCTTTAAGTTCATTAATGACTGGCGCCAACAGGTACCAGAAATTGCTGGAGTTAAATCACTCAACTTTCAAGGTAGTGTTGGCGGTGGCGGTGGTTTTGATGTGGAATTTCAGCTAACTGGCGAAAATCTACAAGACTTATCGGCGGCTGCAACCCTACTTAAGCAAGAGTTGGGGCAGTTTGATGGGGTGTTCGACATTGAAGACACCTTTGGTGAGGGCAACGACGAAATCATTCTCGAGTTAAAGCCACTTGCGACAGCTATGGGTATCAGTCTGCAAGAACTAGCAGGACAGGTGCGCTATGCTTTCTATGGTGCTGAAGCGCAACGGATTCAGCGGGGCGATGAGGAAGTTCGAGTCATGGTTCGTTATCCGTTAGATGAACGTCAGTCGGTGGGTAATTTAGAGGACATGAAACTGCGCACCGCTGATGGGTCGTTAATTCCGTTCACTGAATTAGCCAACGTACGTTTTGCTAAAGGCTACAACACGATTACACGTATCAACCGTGAGCGGTCTGTAAACGTTCGAGCTCGTGTCGATAAAGACCGTGTAGAGCCGTTTCAGATTGTACGCCAAGTGATGGCCGAAAAACTGCCTCCGATTTTAGATCAATACCCAAGTGTGGGATATAAGCTAGAGGGGGCATCGCAAGATGAAGCCGAAGCAACTAATTCACTAGCAATTGGCTTTGCTCTAGCTCTATTTGCTATTTATGCCTTGATGGCAATTCCGTTGCGCTCATACAGTCAGCCGATGATCATCATGTCGGTGATTCCGTTTGGTATGGTCGGTGCGGTGGTGGGCCACTGGGTTATTGGCATGCCTATTTCGATTTTGAGCCTATTCGGTATCATTGCCTTGGCTGGGGTTGTGGTGAATGACTCCTTGGTTATGGTTGATTATGTGAACCGCGCGCGAGCGGATGGCGTGGCGTTGCGTAAGGCCGTTGCGGAAGCTGGCGCAGCGCGCTTCAGAGCGATTATCCTAACCTCGTTAACCACCTTCTTTGGTCTGTTACCTATTGTGTTAGAAACCAGTATGCAAGCTAAGCTGGTAATTCCAATGGCGATTTCATTGGCGTTCGGTATTTTGTTCGCTACCGTGATCACGCTTTTGTTAATTCCATGCTTGTACCTGATTCTTGATGATACCAAGCGTAACATGAGGACTATGTTGAGCTGGTATGGCTTGGCCAAACCACCGGCCCCAAAATCAGCACAACACAATAGTGTCACATAATGTTAAACTATTGGCCGTAAACTGATTCTTGTGCTGGCAACCGTTGTTGCCAGCACTTCAGCACAGGAAAGCCGGTCATGAACCTAGCGATTATTGATCTCGTCGCATTGTTGTTTTTTGTGTCGGTATGGGTAGGCTACACCCAGTTTGCCCGTATTCGCGCACGCAGTACCTATAGTCTTTCGCATATTCTGCGTCAACTCCGAGTTGACTGGATGCGCACCTTAACCCGTAAAGAACACCAAATCGCTGATGCTGCGCTGCTAGGTAATGTGGAGCGTACGGTGACTTTCTTTGCGTCCTCGACGGTACTGGTGTTGGCCGGTGTGCTGACCTTGTTAGCATCCGCTGACAAGGTGGTTGAGGTGATGCAATCCATTCCCTTTACGGCGCCAACTGCGCCTGACAAAGTTCAGTTTAAGCTGGCAACGCTGTCGTTAATTTTTGTCTGGGCATTTTTTAAGTTCACTTGGTCGATTAGGCAATTTGGCTTTGTCTCAGTACTGCTTGGTGCCGCGCCACAATATCGCAGCACTGAGTTTACTGACGAGCAACGTGAAACCTTTGCCCGCCAGGCCGCTAAGGTTTTAGATCAAGCCGGGCATGAATACAATAATGGGCTGCGTGCTTATTATTTTTCGTTAGCCTTTCTGTGTTGGTTTTTGCATCCCTACTTATTCATTGGGGCCACCACCGTGGTGATTTTTGTCTTGTACCGTCGCGAATATCGTTCACGCGTATTGCGGGCGTTATTAGCAACCAAAGGTTTAGAGCCAGGCCCCATTACGACAGATGGAGAATCATCGTGAGTTTTGACGTATTACGTTGGAGTGTGAGCGCCGCCTTAGCGGAGCGCCCAGATGCCCCGTTAGCAGCACTGTTTCAGGGGCCTGCGCAGGCGGATCCTATTCAGACCACTCAAACCCTAAGCAATGGCACTGACGTAGCCTTTTGGGATTATGGCGTGATTGCCGTGACCCCTCCAGCATCGGTAGCAGCAACTAAAGATGTGGTGATTTCTTGTGCGGTACATGGTGATGAAACTGCACCCATAGAAATGGTGCGGGATATGCTGCAGGATATCTTGTCTGAGCGTTTAGTGCCTAGCCAACGTGTCCTTTTTTTAATCGCCAACCCGGCGGCTATTTTAAATGACTCACGCTTTGTGGACGTCAATATGAACCGCTTATTCAGCGGTGCTCATAGCCAAGGTGATACAGCCGAGCATCAACGTGCCAGCGACATTGAGCGTTACGTGAGTCAGTTTTTTAAACTACAGCAACGTTATCACTACGATTTGCATACGGCTATCCGTGATTCAAAACATGAACAATTTGCGGTATATCCCTTTACCCATGGTGAGCCCTATAGCAAACAGCAACTGACCTTCTTGGCAGAGTGTGGCGTGGATACCATTTTGCTTAATCGGGCACCAACCACTACTTTTAGTTACTACAGTGTGCAGGCCCACAAGGCCCATGCGTTTACCGTGGAGTTAGGTAAGGTGCGTCCGTTTGGGCAGAACGATATGAGTAGATTTGCACAAGCTGATAGCGGTTTGCGTAAACTAATAAGTACAGAGGCGTTAGAACTCCCTGAATTTAGCCCGAGCCGACATCATGTTTATGACGTATGTAGAACCATTAATCGGCAAGCAGAACAGTTTGCTTTAAATTTTCCAGATAACGTAGCTAACTTTACTGAGTTTGCGCAGGGTCACCTGTTGGCTACCGATGGCGAGATAGAATACCGAGTGGAGCAGCCTGGCGAACGGATTATTTTTCCAAATGCGAACGTGGCGATTGGGCAACGGGCCTTACTTACCGTCGTTCCTATCGCTTTAGAGCAATTGAAACTGGTCTGATTTTGCAGTTTTCTGACGTCTCTTGTTTGCATGTCAGTTAACGTAAAGGTAAAGTGAGCGCAATTTTTCTTACAACGAGAAAGTTATGGCTAAAGATAACCAACATCAGTTAGATATTGTCACCCAACCGAAATTTATTGACGGTTCGGCGTTAACAATTCCAATGCTACAGATCTTGAAAGAAGATGGTAGCGTGCAAGCTGGGGCCGACGTGCCAGACATGAGCCAGGAACTAGCACTGAAGATTTTTGACACCATGCAGTTTATCCGCATTCTGGATGAGCGCATGATTGCAGCGCAACGCCAAGGACGTATCAGCTTCTATTTGTCGTCGCTAGGCGAAGAAGCTGCCAGCATTGGCTCGGCTGCGGCGCTGAGCGATAGCGACATGATCATGGGGCAATACCGTGAGCAGGGCGCGCTAGCGTTTCGAGGCTTTACTGTAGAGCAGTTTATGAATCAGCTGTTCTCGAACGAGCGAGACCTAGGCAAAGGGCGTCAGATGCCAGTGCATTATGGTACCGCCGCATTAAACTTTATGACCATTGCGTCCCCATTAGCCACTCAAATTCCACAGGCAACGGGTTATGCCTATGGCCAAAAAATGGATAAGAGCGGTAACTGCACCATTTGTTACTTTGGTGAAGGTGCTGCCTCAGAAGGTGATTTTCACGCTGCTTTAAACATGGCTGCCGTGTATAAAGTACCGGTTATCTTCTTCTGTCGTAACAATGGTTATGCGATTTCTACTCCGTCACAGGGCGAACAATATGCTGGCGATGGTATTGCACCGCGTGGTGTGGCCTATGGCATGAAGACCATCCGTGTGGATGGCAACGATTTGTTTGCAGTCTACCAAGCGACTAAGTTAGCGCGTGAACTAGCAGTTGAACACAACGAACCTGTGTTAATTGAGGGGATGAGCTATCGTATGGCCGGCCACTCAACGTCAGATGACCCAACCGGCTATCGTACTCGCGAAGAAGAGAACGCTTGGCGGGCGAAAGACCCGGTAGTGCGTTTCCAAAAATGGTTAGAGCAGCAGGGTTGGATCACCACCGAGCAGGCGCAGTCGAACTACGATGAGAAAAAAGCCGCGGTGTTGGCTGCATTGAAGGCTGCTGAAACTGTGCCAGTGCCGCATATCGATGAAATTATCGAAGATGTCTATGATACTCCTCCGAAACATTTGCAAGAGCAGCTAAAAGCGTTAAAAGCGCACATTCGCAAATACCCAGAGGCCTACCCAAAAACCGCATCGCGTATGGATGGAGGAGATAAGTAATGGCAAAAATGAACTTATTACAGGCCATTAATAATGCGCTTGATATTGCGATGGCTAGCAGCGATAAGGTTTACAGTTTTGGTGAAGATACCGGGGCCTTTGGTGGGGTATTCCGAGCTACTTCTGGCTTGACCGAGAAGTATGGCCGTCATCGCAACTTTAATACGCCGCTGGTGGAGCAAGGTATTATTGGTTTTGCCAACGGTCTTGCCTCGCAAGGCAGCTATGCCGTTGCTGAAATTCAGTTTGGTGATTATATTTTCCCAGCCTTTGATCAAATTGTGAACGAAGCAGCTAAGTTCCGCTATCGTTCAGGTAACGAGTTTAACGTGGGCGGTTTAACCATTCGTACGCCATACGGCGGCGGTATTGCCGGTGGTCATTACCATTCACAGTCTCCAGAAGCTTACTTTGCGCATACGCCGGGCCTGAAAATTGTTATGCCGCGTAACCCATACATGGCCAAAGGCTTATTACTGAGCGCTATTTTTGATCCTAATCCCGTCTTGTTCATGGAACCCAAACGGGTTTATCGTGCCTCTGTTGGCGAGGTGCCAGAAGAAGATTACCGGCTAGAATTAGGTAAAGCGGACGTTGTCAAAGAGGGTAAAGACATCACCCTGTTAGCTTGGGGTGCGCAAGTTGAAATGGCCGAGAAAGCTGCGGAAATGGCAGCTCAAGACGGTATTGATTGCGAAGTTATCGATTTGGTTAGCTTATTACCATGGGATGTTGACACAGTGGCAGCATCAGTGCGCAAAACCGGCCGGTTAGTGATCACCCAAGAGGCGCCTTTGACGGGTGGTTTTGCGAGTGAGGTAGCGGCCACGATTCAAGATCAGTGCTTCTTGTATTTGGAATCACCCATTGCGCGTGTCTGCGGATTGGATACTCCTTATCCGCTAAGCCATGAAAAAGAATACTTTGTCGATCACCTAAAAGTTTACGAAGCGATCAAAGCTTCGATGACCTATTAAGAGGCCCATGCTATGAGTAAAGATTTTATCTTACCAGACATCGGCGAAGGGATTGTCGAGTGCGAAATCGTTGAATGGTTGGTACAAGAAGGCGATAGCATCAAAGAAGATCAGCCGGTGGTTGATGTGATGACCGATAAAGCCTTGGTACAAATTCCCGCCAAAGAAGATGGCGTGGTGGCTAAGTTGTATTACGCCAAAGGTGATATTGCTAAGGTTCATGAACCATTGTTTGCCATTGCAGGCCATGCTGATAGTGAGTCAGCTAGTGCCGCTGAACCAGCGGTAGCAACAGAAGCACCAGAAGCAGCAGCATCTGCGACTGATAGCAGCAGCGTGACGGACTTTATTTTACCGGATATTGGTGAAGGTATTGTTGAGTGCGAAATCGTTGAATGGCAAGTGCAAGAGGGCGATGTCATTGAAGAAGATCAACCTGTGGTTGATGTGATGACAGATAAAGCTTTGGTACAAATTCCAGCGAAAGAATCAGGAGTGGTTGAGAAACTTTATTATCAACAAGGTGATATTGCTAAGGTACATCAGCCCTTGTTTGCTATTCGAGTAGCGGGCGGCGCAGCTGCACCAGTAGGCGCAAAGGCAGTAACTGCAGCGACCGCTGAGCTTGGTACTTCAGAGCAAAGCACTTCAGAACGCAGCACGACTGACAATAATGCGCCGGCACAACGTCCAGGCAAGGCTATCGCCAGCCCTGCTGTGCGACGTCGGGCCCGTGAGTTAGATATTGATATTAGCCAAGTGAAGGGCTCCGGCGCTAAAGGCCGAGTACTTAAGCAAGATGTAGAGGCCTTTGCCCAAGGTACTGAAAATGCTGCTGCCAGTGCAACAGTAAATGCAACCGCACAGCCAACAGCAACCTCGAGTCAGGCTGTAGGTGGTAAGCGAGTAGAAGCTATTCGAGGCGTTAAAGCCGCAATGGCTAAACAAATGATGCGTTCAGTGAGTACTATTCCGCACTTTACTTATGCGGATGAGTTTGACCTAACTGCAGTCATGGCGCTGCAAAAACAGTTAAAAGAGCGCTACGCTGATCAGGGTATTCGCATCACCATGATGCCGTTCTTCATTAAAGCTTTATCGCTGGCGTTAAAAGAGTTTCCGGTGATGAATGCCCAGGTCAACGATGACTGTACCGAAATCACTTATTTTGACGACCATAATATTGGCATGGCAGTAGATACTAAAATCGGTTTGCTGGTGCCTAATATTAAACAAGTACAGAATAAGAGCATCATTGATATTGCTAACGAAGTAACTCGATTAACCCAAGCCGCTCGTGAGGGCCGCGTCGCCCAAGAAGATATGAAAGGTGGAACTATCTCTATCTCAAATATCGGGGTGATTGGGGGCACAGTTGCAACGCCTATTATCAACAAGCCAGAAGCAGCAATTGTGGCCTTAGGTAAGGTGCAAGAATTGCCACGCTTTGATGCGCAAGGGCAAGTGGTTGCACGTAAAATCATGACGGCAAGTTGGTCAGGCGATCACCGTATTATCGATGGTGGAACTATTGCACGCTTTAATAAGCGTTGGCAGGAGTTTTTGGAAGATCCAACCAGCATGTTAGTGCATATGATCTAGCTGGTAGCGCCAGCTTATTCTGAAGACCTTTCCTAAAGGATAAGAGCCGGCCTAAAAGCCGGCTTTTATTTGGATAAAAATTAAACTAGAGTTAGCCAGGAAAGCTTGTGATAACTTATATTGGTTGTCAGCAATTAAAGATTTTGTCATCGTTGCCGATAACTCGCCATTAGATAATTAACCTTGTAACGGAATTCAAAAAAGGCGGACTATGGAATTTCCTGAGTCGATAAAGCAACAAACCTGCCGGGATTGTTTAAGCGGTAAAACGCTTGGTTTTGAAATCAAAATGGCATTTCAGCCGATTGTAGACTGGCACAAGCAGGCTATTGTAGCTTATGAAGCTTTAGTGCGAGGTCCTGAAGGGCAAGGTGCTGGCTGGGTGTTTGAACGCGTCAACGATGATAACCGCTATTACTTTGACCAAGCCTGTCGGGTTAAAGCTATTGAAACAGCTGCACGCTTAGGGTGCCAAGCCTATCTTAATATTAATTTCTTACCAAATGCCGTTTATAGTCCCGAGACCTGTATTAAAGCGACGATAGAAGCCGCCGATTTGTATGGTTTTGATTTAACTAAGCTGGTGTTTGAAGTCACCGAAAGCGAACAGATCATCGATAAAAATCATTTGCAGCGAATTTTTAATAGCTATTCTAAACGAGGCTTTAAGACGGCCATAGATGATTACGGTTCAGGCTATGCACGGATGGACTGGCTAGTGGATTTGCGGCCTGATATTCTAAAACTGGATATGCAGCTTATACGCGATATTGAACAGCATCCGGACAAACAAAAGATGGTCAAACAAGTGGTGCAACAATGCCTGCTACAAGGGACACAAGTGTTGGCGGAAGGTATTGAAACACGAGCGGAACTCGATTGTATTTTAGCTTTAGGGATTCACTTGGTGCAGGGCTATTATTTTGCGAAACCAGAGCTGGAACATTTAGCTAGCGTGCCTTTTTCTAGTCTTTAACTTGTCGAGTTATTCTCCATGAATCCAGTTCAGTTTTCTGGTTGGCGCCTAGGTTTAAAGCTGCTTAGCTTTGGCGTGCTTGGTTTAGTTGCTATGGCCGGCGCGCATGCCGCCTCGCTCAGTTCGACATCAACCTCACCATCGACACCATCAGCAGCGTTATTAGAACAGCCCCTAACAGCTAGCGCCATTGCCGAAAAGGCACTGGGGCAGTATGCGGTGCGTACGTGGAACACCCGTAATGGGCTCCCTCATAACTCAGTCAATAAAATAGCCCAAGCTAAAGATGGCAGTATCTGGCTTGCCACGTGGGAAGGCCCGGTACGCTATAACGGCCAGACTTTTCAAATCTATGCTGACACCGCAGAAACTAAGATGCCCGAAGCAGGCGCTCTTGATGTATCTATGTCACCTAACCAGCAGCTGATTCAAGTAGCGGGAACTCGCGGTGCGGTCGTGCGATTTGATGGGCAACGTTGGGATTACGTCAAAGTTGGTGATGGTTATATTTTTGAAACCTTGATCGATCAGCAACAACACTTTTGGGCAGCCTCGACCGCAGGTCTTTATCAGGTAGATAGTAGTGACCAAGGGCAACATAAATTGTATACCCAAACCGAAGGGCTACCAGCTGACTTTACCTTTCGTATTCACCAAGCCCCTCGTAGTTATCGCGAAAACGCCGGCGTATGGGCCGGAACGCGCTTAGGCCTCGCCTATTATCATGCTGCTACTGACAGCTTTGTCCAAGAGCCAAGTGTACCGGCTACTCAGGTGCGAGCCATGCTAACTTTGGCCAATGGGACGTTAGTGGTGGCAACTGATGAGGGCGTCTTTTTTCAACGTGCCTTAGGCGAGCCGTTTCAACCTTGGCCCGTGCCGATTAAAGATCGCGTCACCAGTTTAGTTGAAGGCCCCAATGGTTGCCTTTGGGTCGGTACCTTTACGCAGGGTTTAGGCAGGTTTTGTCTTAATTCTGAGCAGTGGTTATCGGTAGAAGATGGCTTACCGAACTCACACATCAACGATCTTTTTAAAGATCGAGATAATAATCTATGGATTGCTAGCCATGGTGGCTTGGTGCAGTTGCGCAATACTTTGTTCAGCAGCTATACCCAAACTGATGGTATCAAGGGTAATAATGTTCGCGCTATTGCCGAAGATGCGCAGGGGGCGATTTGGATTGGTACCAATGACGGTATCAGTCGGCAGCAGGGCGACCGCTTTGTCGCTGTTGCGGGGCAATCAGATACCAACAAAGTTTCAGTGTTAAGCCTGGCGCGTGGTTCGGAACAGTTGATGTATGTTGGTTCTTATACCAGCGGTTTGTTGCAATTAAGCCAGCAAGGATTGAGTGCCAGCTTAACCGCAGCAAATGGGCTTGATAGCAACGAAGTTAGAATCGTTAAGGTGTTACCTAGTGGACATCTGTTGTTGGGCACCCCAGAAGGACTCAAGTTAGTTGCCGCAGAGTTCGGCAAGTTAACTGTCTTGGATAGTTTAAATTCCGCGAACGGTTTGCCAGGTGATTTTATCTCATCTATTACCATCGACCCTAACGGTGGAATTTGGCTGGGTTCAACGCTCACACTCATGTATTTACGCCCACAGGTGGCCGATCCACTAGCCCAGCTAGCGACTACGCCATCGTTTAATTTGTGGCAGCCCGAGGCAGTAGATCTACCAGCTTTTACTGGTGCGCGTAACGTCTTTGCTGGCGTGGTCCACCAACAACGTTTATGGTTTGCGACAGATCATGGTTTAATCACGCGACCCTTAGCGAGTGACGACTGGCGCTGGTTGTCGCGTCGTGATGGGCTGCCCTTTGATAAGGCTTTTTCGATTAACTTTGATAGTAACCATCATCTTTGGTTAGGGAGTTCTCAGGGGATCGCACGCTTAAGCCGCCAGACCCTTGATGGTTGGTTGAATAGACGTATCACCAACATAAGTTACCAGCGCTTTTCAGAAGCTGATGGCATGGTTACGCGGCAACTGACTACCGGTGGGCCTGCCTCTTTAGTGAGTGACAGCAATCAGTTGTGGTTTGCCTCTGCACTTGGTGTGATTGCTGTGAATCCAGCCCAGGCGCAAGCGAATGATGCTGAGGGTAATAAGCCTGAGCCTGTATTGCTAGAAGCTATTAACGCGGATAAGCAACTGCTGCTAGCTCCGCAATACGATGCAGCGCAGTCTGTGGACGACCTACAATTAACCCCAACCACGAAGCGTATTACCTTTTCCTACGTCAGCATGACCTATGCTATGCCGGAGCAGTTAGAATATCAAACGCGCTTGGTTGGTTTTGATGATGACTGGATAAATCGTGGCAGCGCTACCGCAGTGGAATACACCTCGTTACCTCCGGGTAATTATCGCTTTGAGGTGCGTGCACGCTATCTAGGTGGGCAATGGAATGAACCCACGGGTATCAAGTTTAGCCAACAAGGGCGATTCTTTGATCAACGTAATGTGTGGTACGCATTGGTGGTACTGGCATTACTACTTGGTGGGGTATTAGGCTGGCGCTTGACCAGCAAGCGCTGAAGCTTGCTGGTTCATCAAGCTAATTATCGATTGGCAACCATACGACGCACTAGCCCGGGAGCAAAGCGTTGTAACCATGGCGCCAGTTTGGATACGCCTGAGCCCACCACCACCTCAGCTTGTTGCTTAGCGATGGCGGCTAACGAGCGTTTGGCACATTCTGCTGCTGAAATGCCCCCAGCATTATCAGGGTCAGCATGACCCAACGCTGAGCCGTCACCAGTAAGGGAATTGTGCGCCACTTGGGTGTTGATAAAACCAGGTAAAATAGAAGTGACCACCAAACCATGGCTGGTCATTTCAGCCCTTAACGAGTCCATAAAGCCAATCACCCCAAACTTAGCACCATTATAACCACTGCGGAGTTTGGTTCCGACTTTGCCGGCAACGCTAGATACCGTAACTATGTGTCCAGCCCGCCGTTCCACCATCCGCGGTAACACCAATTTGGTTAGCGCAATCACGGCAAAATAGTCAATTTCCATTAATTGCCGATAGACTTTTAAGTCGGTGTCTAGAATCAACGAACGTTGCGAAACACCGGCATTATTGATGAGGATATCGATAACTTGATCACCCAAGGCCGCCTGTGCTTGTGCCGCCGCATGCTCCGGCTGATTCAAATCAAGAGCCAAGATTTGGTGGCGCTCTGGATGAGCAAGTTGTTGCCGTACTTGCTCTAATACCTCAGCGCGACGCGAGGTTAAGATTAAATGAGCCCCAGCGTCGGCTAGCTGTTCAGCCATGGCTAAGCCGATGCCTGAGGAGGCACCGGTTAGCCACACGGTTTTACCTTGAAAGTAACTCATATCAGTTAGCCTGCAGGGTAAATGTAGTTAGCTTGAATACCTAGTGGGAAACCAATCATCCAGTAAATGATTAAAAAGGCGGACCATAGAATCAACAAAGTAAAGGTAAAGGGTAGCATCATAGCTACTAACGAACCGATACCAGTACCCTTCACATAGCGCTGACAATACAGCACCACTAACGGGAAGTAAGGCAATAACGGGGTAATAATATTACTAACCGAGTCACCTACACGATAGGCAGCCTGCGTTAAATCAGGTGAGTAACCTAATTGCATCAGCATAGGTACAAAAATTGGCGATAACAGCGCCCACTTCGCAGATGATGAGCCCAAGAATAGATTGATAAATGCTACCAGCATGATCAAGCCAACCATGGTGACTCCACCAGATAACTGCAGTGAACTTAAGAACTGGGCACCTTTGATAGAGAGCAGAGTTCCTAGGTTAGAATCGCCAAAGGCTTTAATGAATAACGCACAGAAGAATGCCATGACCATGTAGTAGGCCATGTCTTCCATCGATTTACTCATGGCTTTAATGACATCTTGTGAGTTTTTAAAGTTACCAGAGATATAGCCGTGCACTATGCCTGGTACGATAAAGAGCAAGAAAATCAACGGGACTATCATTTGCATCAGCGGTGCCGCAAAAGATGCTAACTCGCCAGTTGGATCTGCTAATGGAGTATTTTCTGCCGTGGCGGCAAAGAACAGGGCAACTAAGCCCAAAACCATGGTCAAGGTAGCAGCATAAAAAGCTTTACGGTCACGAGGCGTAACATCGTCTAGCACTGGCATATCTTCTTGATCACCATCAATTGTGGCGGTCTTCTTTAACCGTGGTTCAATCACTTTATCGGTTAAAAACCAACCCACAGCAACCACCACCAGCGATGATGCAGCGGTAAAGAAGTAGTTATTGAGCGGATTTAACTGAATAGAAGGGTCGTAAATTTGCGCAGCCGCTAAGGTATATCCCTGCAAGAGCGGATCGATAGCGGAAGGTACAAAGTTTGCGCTAAAGCCACCGGAAACCCCGGCAAAAGCTGCTGCAATACCAGCAAGAGGATGGCGTCCTGCAGCGTAGTAAATCACCCCGCCTAACGGAATAACCAACACATAACCGGCATCTACGGCGGTATGGCTGACAATTGCAATAAGAATGAGGACCGGTGTGAGCAGCATTTTTGGCGTGACATTAAGCATCAGTTTAATGGCTACGTTAATAAAACCACTGCGCTCAGCTACACCCACCCCAAGCATCGCAACCAAAACGACGCCTAAGGGCGCGAAACCCATAAAGGTATTGACCATGTTGGCGAGGAAGTCAGCCATTTTGTCGCCCGCCAGCAAGTTTGTGATTTCCACATTATTGCCCGTAAGCGGGTGGATAGCATTAAAGTTAATGCCAGCGAGCAGGTAACTGAGTACCCACACAATCACCAATAAGCCAAAAAACATGACGGCAGGATCAGGTAGTTTATTACCTACCCGTTCAACTTTGTCGAGAATGCGATTAAGCAAGGTAGACGATTCTTGCGAACCAGACATGAGAAAACCCCTTGTTGTATTGTTATTATGATTAAGACGAAAGTATCATACCCCATGTTCCTTCAACAACAAGATGAAAGTTATGATTTGTGGTACTGATGAGGCAGGGCGCGGCCCTATTGCCGGGCCTGTGGTGGCAGCAGCGGTTATTCTAGACCCTGCCAAGCCGATTGTGGGCATTAATGATTCGAAAAAGCTCTCGGAAAAAAAACGTGCAGCTTTGAGTCTCGAGATCAAAGAAAAAGCTTTGTATTGGGCGATAGCGCAATGTAGTGCTAGTGAAATTGATGACCTTAACATTTTGCAGGCTTCGCTGTTGGCGATGCAACGAGCCGTGGCAGGGCTGCCAGTTGCGCCAAGTATGGTGTTAGTGGATGGCAACCATGTACCGCAGTTACAGGTGCCAGCCCAGGCAGTGATTGGTGGGGATGGCTTACATGAATGTATTGGCGCTGCTTCGATTTTGGCCAAAGTAGAGCGCGACCGACAAATGTTGGAGTGGCACCAGCAGTTTCCTCACTATGATTTTGCCAAACATAAGGGCTACCCAACCCCTGCACATCTGGCAATCTTGCGTGAACAGGGGGCCTGCGTCATCCACCGTCGCAGCTTTGCGCCAGTAAAGCGCGTTTTGGGTAGTGTTAGTTAGACAAATTCTTACATTAAAAGAAATGCTTATAAAAAATCTATCGGCTTTTATTTACACAATACTAACACTTGACTATGTTTAATTTAGCTTCGGCTACATAAACTAAGGAGAGTGTGATGAAAATATCTGCAACTTATCAAGGGCTGCAGCAATCGTTAAAAGTGATGGCATGGGTTGCCTCTTTAACGTTACTTGCTGCGTGCTCTAGCGATAGCAAAGATGATGACCCAGTAACCCCACCACCGCCGCCGCCGCCACCACCGGCCAGTTATACTCTGGCTGGCACGGCAACGGGCTTGGCGGGCGCAGTTGAGCTCAGTGCTAACGACGAGAGTCTAACCGTAAGTGAAGATGGCGATTTTGCTTTTACCACCGAATGGGACGATGAAACTACAGTAGACCTAGCGGTAGTAGCAGCCCCAGACGGGCAAGTTTGTACGATTGATCCTGAACAAGTGACCTTTGCCGGAGAGGACATCACCGATTTAGCCTTAACCTGTGAAGACGAGGTGGTGGCTCCAACCTTTGCCATGCAATGTACAGTTGCTGGTAATAGTCGTGAACTAACACTCAACTACAGCATTAATGGAGAAGCCTACAGTCAAGCGCTTACTACCGGAGATGTGCAGTTAGAGCAGCCGGTCAGCCCAGGTGATCAGGTGCAATTAAGTGTGGATGAATTAGTTGGCCATACCTGTAGCGTTACGCCAGCGGAATTTACTGTAGGTGAAACAGCGCCTTCCATAGAGGTAACTTGTTCGACCTTTGGCTCTGTCTCCGTGTTGGTCACCGACTATCAAACAGCGATGCCAATTGCTGATGCTTCGGTAGAAGCTTATGTATTCAGCGGCGAGGCTGGTGCTGCAATTGAAGACGATAGCGCCTATTTGTTACTCGACAATGTGCAAACGAACAGCGAAGGACGAGTTACTATAAGTGGTGTCGGCTACCAAGAGCGCCTCGTGTTGCGCGCTGTTGCTGATGGTTTTGCTAGCCGTTCAGATGTAGCGCGCACCAGTACTGAAAACCCTATTACCAGTACCTCGGTAGCGATGATAGCCGTGGATGCTCAAGTTAATTTTGACGCCGCCGCAGCTACCATGGTGACGGTTACTGATTCACCGATGGCGGTTGATTTGCCAGCTAATGCGTTTGTTAATGCTGCCGGTGAAGTGGTGACCGGCGAGGTGACGGCGAAGTTGACTAATATCGATGCTTCATCGGATCCAGACATCATGCCCGGCGAGTATGAAGCCTATGATCCAGAGCAAGATGTGGTGCAACTGATTGAGTCGTTTGGTGCTATTGACGCTAGTTTTACTGATAGCAGTGGCGGGGCTATTAACCTTGCTGAGGGTACCCAAGCTACTATCCGCATCCCACTAGCGCAACGGGCGACAGCACCGCCGGCAACGATTCCGCTTATTCACTTCAATGAAGTCACGGGTATCTGGGAAGTTGAAGGCGAAGCAACCTTGCAAACCGATAGTAGTAGCGGCGATCAGTATTATGAAGGTGTGGTTGGACATTTCTCCACTTGGAATGCAGATGTGCTGTTTGATTCGATTCGAGTGAATGGTTGTGTTTTTGAAGAAGATGGTGTGACACCGCGTCGTAACGTTCGGATCCGTGCGGAAGGGGTGAATTATATCGGTCGCTCTTCGGCTTATACTAATGCTGAGGGTGATTATTCGATTCGGGTACGCCCCAATAGTCAAATCCTAATCTCAGTGGATGACGCCAGTGGCATCAGTACCACCTTCCCGTTAGTTACGGGTAGTGAAGATATGACCTTGCCAGAGTGCGTAGTCGCGGTGCCAGGAGCCATGCGGGTTACTTTAACTTGGGGCGAAAATCCACGTGATTTAGACACTCATTTTATGGGACCTACCGTGCCGAATGGCGAGGCCAGCACTGAACGTTTTCGTATCTACTACAGTAATCGTAATCAAACCATCAATGGTGTCACCATAGATTTAGATGTTGATGATACTTCGAGTTACGGGCCTGAAGTTACTACGGTACCAGCTTTCCCGTATCCTGGTATTTATCGCTATGCCGTGCATCATTACAGCGGCAGTGGCACTGTGTTCCAATCGCCTACGCGGGTAGAACTACAGGTGAACGGTGAGAACTACGTTTTCGCACCCAGCCAAGATGAAGATACCGATGGTACTAATGATACCTGGATCGCGTTTGATCTAGAGGTTGCTGAGGATGGCAGTGTTAGCGTGATTCGAGTGGACCAGTATGTACCTCGTGCTAACTCAGATATTGGCAATGATGGTGCTAATAGCATGATGTTGTTTCCTGAAAAGTCAGTAGACTAAGCGCTATTCTTTAGCACACAGAAAAGCCCGCATGCAGCCTTAATGGTGTATGCGGGCTTTGTTAATTGTGAGAACGGCTCTATAAACAGATGCGTTGAATTAACTCGCGCAATTGATTTTGTGCCGGAGCAATTTCATCAATGCGAATGTATTCATCAGGCTGATGGGCTTGGGCAATGCTGCCGGGGCCCATAATAATGGTCTGACAGCCTAACTCTTGCACAAACGGCGCTTCAGTACAGTAATTAGCTGGCTCCGCTTGGTTGCCAGTAAGTTGTTGTGCGAGCTGCACAATCTTTGAATCAGGCTCACAGCGATAGCCAGGAATCGGCTCATGCATGTGTTCTAAACAAATTGCGCCAGGATACTTAGCTTTTACTTCGGTTAAACGTTGGTCGATGATGCCGTATAAATCGCTGATATTCATGCCTGGCAGGGGGCGCATGTCGAGGTGTAATTCGCAACAAGCACAAATACGGTTAGCCGCATCACCGCCATGAATAGCGCCAAAATTTAGGGTCGGATAGGGCACCACAAAAGTACTATCATGATAGCGTTCGCGAAATTCTTGCTGTACGACACGTAATTCCGTGATCACATCGTGCATCACTTCAATGGCATTGATGCCCGCGGCAGGATTGGAACTATGTCCGGATTTGCCGGTAACCCTGATGGCCTCGGTTAGATGGCCTTTGTGGGCGGTGACTGGCACCATATTGGTCGGCTCACCAATCACCGCATAAGCGGGTTTTAAGTGGCCAAATGCATCGAGCTCACGAGCCCCGGCCATGGTGGTCTCTTCATCTGCCGTGGCGATAATATAGAGGGGCTGACGAAGCTTGGTTAAATCGATACCTCGTAGTGCTTCTAATACAAAAGCGAAAAAACCTTTCATATCAGCACTACCAAGCCCATATAAACGGCCGTCGGCTTCACGAAGTTTAAAAGGATCGTGAGTCCACCGACCTTCGTCCCAGGGCACTGTATCAGTATGACCAGCGAGCAGTAAGCCGCCGCTGTCGCAGCCGTCGGGTACGTAATGAGCCAACAAGTTAAATTTACCGGCCTGATGGTCGAGTTCATGCACATCGATTTGAAAACCAAGAGCTTCAAACCAACGGGCTAATTTTTCGATAACGGGCTTATTGCTGGTGTCCCAGCTGGTATCAAGACAGGAAACAGAAGGGATCGCAATAAGATCGCGATACATTTCTAAAAAACTAGGAAGCTGTGCCATAAATTGCTCCGTACGTCAGCATCATTCATGGACACAGCATACCTCATATTCTTAAAAAGGGTAGGGGCTAGGCTTAGAAGTGGTAGCTTGCTCGCAAGCGTAAGCCATCACCAAATTCATCATCCTGATAGCCGACACCAACCGACAGATTATTTTGGAGATAATAGTTCACCCCAACTTGATACTGATTGTCGGTACCAGCATCGCTGTAATCTACCCAACCCGCGCCAGCATAAACTTCAAATTGGTCAATACGTTGACGCAGAATGCCTTCAACGCCCCAAAAACTGCTATCTACGGGGCCCCAATCGACGTTACCAGCGCGTACGCCAAGATCAGCTGTTAAGCCTTGGCTTAACCAAAAATAACGGGCTAATTTGATGCCGAAGGCATCGTTGCTTCCGGCAGTATCGCTATCAAAATTACGGTAGTAACCACTCACGTAATAAGGACTGCTAAATTCATAACTACCTTGGGCAATGATGCTATCACCACCATCATGATTGGTGATACCAATGCTGCCATAGTTGTATGCCGAATAACGAGGACTCGTTTGGGCATTATTACTGCTCTGCGCAAAGCTAGCTGAGCTGGCCATAAGAGCCCCCGTTGCGACCATAGAAAGCATGATTTTATTTAGCAATTTCATCGTGATTCTCCTCACTTTTTTACTGCATTTTTGCTACACTACGAGCCTAACATTAGCAAGCGTAAGGTAACTTACCTAGTGGGTTTACTGAACCTTTACCCAGCCAGCCCCTTGGTTTTAAGTACTTTATTCGTTTAAATCTTGATGACACACCGCTTTGGATAAACAACCGATGAATTCAATACCGCACATTGATATGAGCCTGTATGGGCAAGACTTTGATGCATTTGCACAGCATGTTGGCGCTGGCTACGAGCAACATGGTTTTGTAGCTTTAACTAAACATGGTATCGAGCAACAGTTGATTGATGATGCACTCGATATTTGCCGTGATTTATTTGCGTTACCTGAAGCGGTGAAAAAACAGTACCATATTCCTGGCGGTGGCGGCGCACGTGGTTACACTCCATTTGGAACTGAGATTGCAAAAGATGCTAAACATGTAGATTTAAAAGAGTTCTGGCATGTTGGCCGGGAAATCGAAGGGGTTGCACCGTACAAGCAATTAACGCCGAACGTATGGCCACAAGAGCTTCCTGCTTTCAAAACCAAAATTTTAAAGCTTTATGAAGCACTCGATGCGTTGGGTTTACAGGTACTTGAAGCTTTAGCTGTGTATCTAAAACAGCCTCGAGATTTCTTTCACGATAAAGTAAATTTTGGTAACTCCATTTTACGTCCGTTGCACTACCCACCCATCATCGATGAGGGCACACCATCAGTGCGTGCAGGTGCTCATGAAGACATTAACGTGTTAACGCTACTGGTTGGCTCACGTGAACCTGGGTTAGAAGTCTTAGCCAAAGACGGTAGTTGGATTCCGGTGACCATCATCGAAGGCGCTATTATCTGTAACGTGGGTGATATGTTACAGCGTTTAACCAACGGGGTGTTGCCATCAACTACCCATCGCGTGGTGAATCCACCGGCACCATTCAGTGCAAAATCGCGTTACTCCATTCCATTCTTCTTGCACTTTAATCCGGATGTGATGATCACTCCGTTAGCAAGTTGTATTAGCGATGAAAACCCACAGCGATTTGAACCTATCAGCGCCGATGATTATTTGCTTGAGCGGCTGCGTGAAATTGGTTTAATTAAGTAAGCTAAATCTTAACGCTTGGGCATGAGTTGTGGTGTGAGTTTAATCTTAAATGGGAGTGGTAAGTTGATGTTGAAACGTATTGGAATAGGCTTAGTTGGGTTGCTCTTAGCAAGTTGTGCGCAGGTACAACAACCGCAGCCGTTTCAGTTGGCCGTAGCCCATATTAACGACCACCACTCGCACCTGGTGCCAAGACAGCGAACGGCTATCAGTTACAAAGGCGAAGACCACCGCTTGCAAAGTGGTGGTTTTGCCGCTGTGGCAGCTGCTATTGAAGACATTCGGAATAAACATCAGCATGTGTTAACCCTGCATGCGGGAGATGCTATTACCGGCACTTTGTTCTATACCCTGTTTAATGGTGAAGCAGATGCGGCACTCATGAACCATGTGTGCTTTGATGCTTTTGCCTTGGGTAACCACGAGTTTGATAGTGGTGACAAGGGCTTGAAAACCTTCTTGGATTTTTTAGCGATGAGCGACTGCAGCACGGTGGTGCTAGGTGCTAATGTTGAGCCAGAAGTAGGCGTCTCACCGCTTACGCCAAAAACGCGCTGGGACAGCTTTCAGCCTTATACGATTTTCAATGTTGGCGGCGAAAAAGTAGGTCTGATCGGGCTAGATATCGCTATCAAGACGAAAAACTCATCGCAACCCGATGCAACCACTACGTTTGCTGATGAATATACTACAGCCGCTTACTATGTTGCTGAATTGCAGCGGCTGGGGGTTGAAAAGATTGGCTTGTTAACTCACATTCAATATCGCAACGATTTGACCTTAGCTGAGAAGTTACCTGCTATTGATTTTATTGTCGGTGGTGATTCACACACCTTGCTTGGCGATTACGCACGTTTTGGTTTACCTAGTGTTGGCCCCTATCCGATGCAAACAGTGAATCTTGATGGTGACCCTGTGTGTGTCGTTCATGCGTGGGAATATAGCCAAGTGGTGGGTGAGTTAGTGATAGACTTTAACGGTGATCAAGTAGCGAGCTGTGGCGGTCAATCACACCTTTTATTAAGCCCAGATGCGCCCCATGCATTAGCCCAATTACCGCAATTTTGGGCAAAAGCAGGGGATAGCGAAGTAACTGAGCTGTTAAGCGGCTATCAGGTTCAGTTAGAAGAATTAACCATGCAGGTTATCGCTGACGTACCTGAACGCTTGTGTCTTAAGCGGATGGGTCCAGTACCCGCGCAATGTGGGTCAGGAACTTATTCAGATGCTCACCGCGTTGTCGCTGAGGCTTTTCTAGCAAGTGCGCCACAAGCTGATTTCGCTCTACAAAATGGCGGTGGCGTGCGTAACGAAATTAAATCGGGCCGTTTTACCGTTGCCGATGCCTATGGTCTTTTACCCTTCTCCAACACTTTGGTAGAAGTGCAGATTAGCGGGGCAGAACTGCATCAGGTACTCGAGCAAGCATTGGCTTATGCCGTCTCCGCTGGCGGCTCTGATGGTGCTTATCCGCATGGTGCGGGGGTAAGATTTGCGGTTGATATGAAGCAACCCGAAGGGCAGCGTGTTAGTCAGCTCGCTGTGCAAAATCGCCGCAGTAAGGCTTGGCAGCCAGTACAGCCAGAGCAAACTTATATCATGATCACCAACAGCTTTTTAGCCGGTGGTAATGATGGTTGGAAGTTGCTGGCTGATTTGCAAGCACAAGGCCGCGTTAACGATACTTACGTAAATTATGCGCAGTCTTTTGTAGACTGGGCGCGAGCACAACAAACCATTAAACGACCTAGCGAGCATAGTACTCTTAGCTACCAGCCGGTGCAGTAACATGCCGGTAACCGTATCTAATACAGCACGCTTTGATATTGTGGTGGTGGTGCTGGCGCTACTCACTGCTTTTGGTCCGCTCTCTATTGATATGTATTTACCAGCTTTCGGTGCTATCGCCGAAAGCTACAATACACCTACGAATCGTGTTGAGTTATCGCTAACGTCATTTTTTCTCGGCCTCTTTATTGGCCAGTTACTGTACGGAACAGCATCGGATCGGTTTGGTCGAAAACCGCCTCTTTATTTTGGCTTGGCGTTGTATATTGTTACCTCCCTTGCTTGTGCTTATGCGCCCAATCTTGAAAGCCTCATTGTGTTGCGATTTTTACAGGCGATAGGCTCTTGTGCAGGCATGGTTATTGCGCGAGCTATGGTGCGAGATTTGTATACGCCACAAGCTTCAGCCCAGGTGTTTTCGTTTTTGATTTTGGTGATGGGGATAGCACCGATCTTAGCGCCCTTGATGGGCGCTTATGTTACTGCTGCGTTTGGTTGGCAAGCTATTTTTATTATTGTGGCCGCGCTAGCGGTAGCGTGTTTGGCGATAGTTCATATTCGCTTGCCAGAAACACGTTTACCCAACCAAGCCGTACGAATTAGATCAAGTTTGCCCATTTATTGGGGCGTTCTGCGCGACCGCAGCTTTTTGCGTTATTCGTTAAGTGGTGGCATAGCCCAATCAGGCATGTTTGCCTACATCACCGCATCCCCCTTGGTGTTTATTGAACACTTTGGTTTGTCGCCCACCCATTATAGTTGGCTCTTTGGCTTAAATGCTGTAGGCATTATTGGGCTATCGCAATTGAATGCGTGGTTATTACGACGTCATGATTCTCGCAAAATTCTGAATAAATCACTGCCAGTATTGGGTTTGATTGCCTTAGTACTGTTTATCGCCGGGCATTATAACTGGGGCTTTTGGGGCGTTATTATCCCACTCTTTATGTACATCAGCACGCTAGGTATGGTGTTTCCAAATGCCATGGCAGGAGCGTTAGCAGAGCAGCAAGAGCGAGCCGGTTCGGCTTCTGCAGTAACCGGAAGTCTGCAATTCTTGATTGCTGGCATTATTTCTGCGTTGGTGAATGTGCTGGGACACTACGACCCGTTAGCTATGCTTTATATGATGGGAGCCTGCGGTCTTACTGCGGTGGTCATGTATCGAGTCTTACGCCGTCCAGCCTAAGGCTCTAGATAGGGATTGAAGCTATAGTTATCCAACGAAAAAGCCGCTCGAAAGTTCGCGCGGCTTTTTTATGGCTGGGTTGATATTTTCCCGACAACTTAAGGCGTGTAATAAGTAGGTGTTCCCCACCAGCCCACCGGTAGCTCTAAGCCAAATACCCAGATAAAGAAGAAACTTGCCCAACCTAATAAGAAAACAATCGTGTAAGGCAGCATCATCGCAATCATGGTCCCAATCCCGGTATCCTTTTTGTAGCGTACCGCGACCGCTAAAATAAGCCCGAAATAGCTCATCATAGGGGTGATGATGTTGGTGACCGAGTCACCAATTCGATAAGCTGCTTGAATGACCTCTGGAGCGTAGCCAATCAACATCAGCATAGGGACAAAAATCGGTGCTGTAATGGCCCACTGTGCCGATGCCGAGCCTAGCATCAGGTTGACGAACGCACACATCAGAATAAACAGAATAAACACCGCAGGGCCGGTTAATCCCACATCCTGTAAGAAGGTGGCACCTTTAATGGCAAGAATGCTACCAAAGTTAGTCCACCCGAAGAAGGCTACAAACTGCGCCGCAAAAAACACCAGCACAATGTACATGCCCATGGTACTCATGCTATCAGACATCGCATCAATCACATCGCGGTCTGTGCGCATGACGTTGGTGATACGGCCGTAAACAAAGCCAGGAATAGCAAAAGTGATAAAAATAAAGGTCACTATGCCTTTTAAGAAAGGTGAGCCAGCTACTTCGCCCGTTTCAGGGTGACGTAAAATGCCCCACTCAGGCACTATGGTTAAGGCCAACAAGCCGCCCAGTGCTAAAAAGCTTAAACCGGCTCCAATCAAACCACGTTTTTCTAGCTTAGAGAGTGGTTCAATCGTTTGTTCTTTAAGGTTGATAGTCGCTTCTTTCGGATCGTATTTACCTAGTTTAGGTTCGACGATTCTCTCAGTAACTAAGGTACCCATAATGGCAATTAAAAAGGTAGAAGCGAACATAAACATCCAGTTAGCTTCAGGGCCTACATAATAGTCAGGATCAATCAGGTTGGCAGCTTTGGTGGTGATACCAGCTAAGAGCGGGTCGACGGTACCAATCAGCAAGTTAGCGCTATAACCGGCAGATACGCCAGAGAAAGCTGCAGCCATACCAGCTAATGGATGGCGCCCGAGGGAATGGAAAATCATTGCGGCAAGCGGTACCAAGACCACGTAACCTAGCTCGGCTGCGGTATTAGAAATAACCCCAGAAAAGACCACAGCGACGGTAACGACGCGCGGATGAGCGTTCATGACGAGCCCTCGCATTGCTGCTGATAACAAGCCTGAACGTTCAGCAATACCTACCCCTAGTAATGCCACTAATACCGTACCTAATGGGGTAAAACCGGTAAAGTTGGTCACCAAACCAGTAACAATGCGTTGAATACCTTCGGCATTGAGTAAGCTCACCACCTCAATCTCGGCACCACCTGGACGGGGATCAAGAGCACTTAAGCCAAAATAACTGGCAATGCCGCTCAACAGCACAATACCAATGGCAAATAATGCAAAAAGGGTAATGGGGTGGGGCAGTAGGTTGCCCAAATATTCTACTGTATCGAGAAAACGCGTAAAGGCGCCTCTTTTAGTTGCTGTCGAGGATGCTTGCGGCATGCAATAAAAGCTCCTGTTGTTTGTACTTATAGTAGGTTTCGAATCGTTTCAAGCGCTGAATTGTACACATAAAAAAGGCCAATCGCGAGGATTGGCCTTTGATTGGTGCTATTTAAAGCACTCTGACCCTAATCAAGATTAGGCAGCGTCAGCGGCTTTATTCGCTTGAGCTAGGGCATAGTCACGTGCTGCTTTGCCGGCTAATAGGTCTTCGTGAGCAAAATCGTCCACGTTGATCACTCGTAAGCGACCTGCTTCAGCACGTTGTAGCAAGGCTACTTCATCGTCGTTTAATACGCCAAGCTGTTTACCTTGTTCAGCCACTTTATCCAAGAACATGAATGGCAGGCGGCGGTTATCCGCAGCTTTGCGTACTCGATCAAACAACTCTTCAGCAGCAATGATGTCACGCAAGGTTTGCTCTAAATAGCCAAACTGACCCTCTGGTGATAAGAACTGACCTGCGCCAAGACGTTCACGGCTTTCGTTTGGCTTCAGCAAGATTTTCGCCACTTTGCTATCCAGCTTATCCGATGGACGTTTCACCATGCGACCAAATGGATACATGACAGCTTTCATGACCGCACCAACACCACCAAAATTATCTAATAGCGCTAATTGGCTTTCTTGAAGCTTGTACAAGGTATCTTGCAGTGCCCAATGTAACAAAGGTAAATCAGCTTGCTGACGGCCTTCGTCTTCAAAACGCTTGAGTGTGGCAGACGCAATAAACAAGTAGCTCAACATATCGCCTAAGCGTGCAGAAATGCGTTGCTTACGCTTCAATGAACCACCTAAGACACCCATAGCTACGTCAGAAAGCAGCGCTAAGTTGGCACTGAAACGGTTCATTTGCTTGTAGTATTGAGCAGTACTATCACCGTATGGTGCGTTACTGAAGCGCCAGAAACCTAAACCAAGTACCAAAGAACGAACAAAGTTACTCATGCCAAAGCCAATGTGACCCCAGATAGCTTTATCAAAGCGTTCTAGACCAGCTTTGCCGGTCTCAGCTGAGGCTAGCATTTCTTCTAGTACATAAGGATGGCAGCGAATTGCACCTTGACCATAGATCATCAGGTTACGGGTAAGGATGTTTGCACCTTCTACCGTAATAGCTACCGGTACGCCTTGGTAACCGCGGCCTAAGTAGTTATTCGGACCTAAACAGATGGCTTTACCACCATGGACATCCATGGCGTCGTCCATACAGGCACGCAGTTTTTCTGTCATGTGATATTTAGCGATGGCTGAGATCACCGACGGCTTCTCGCCTAAATCAATACCCTTGGTAGAGAAACTGGTGACTGCATCCATCAAGTAGGCGTTACCAGCTAAACGAGCTAGTGCTTCTTGTACACCTTCCATTTTACCAACAGGTAAGCGGAATTGGCGGCGAATGTATGAATAAGCACCGGTTGCTAACGCGATAGATTTAACCCCACCAGCACTATTAGAAGGTAAAGTAATAGCACGGCCTACCGACAGACATTCAACCAACATGCGCCAGCCTTTACCGGCCATTTTTGGACCACCGATAATATAATCTAAGGGTACAAACACGTCTTCACCACGAATCGGACCATTCATGAATGGTACGTTGAGTGGGAAGTGACGGCGACCGATATCAACGCCAGCGGTATCACGCGGAATCAGAGCGGCAGTGATACCTAGCTCTTCTTTATCACCTAATAAATGCTCAGGGTCATACAGTTTGAACGCTAAGCCTAACACGGTAGCTACTGGAGCTAACGTAATGTAACGCTTATTAAAGTTAAGCTTAATACCAACGATTTCTTCACCGTTCCACTGGCCTTTACAGATAACTCCAGTGTCTGGAATAGATCCAGCATCTGAACCAGCCTCTGGGCTTGTTAGCGCAAAACATGGAATTTCTTGGCCATTCGCTAAGCGCGGCAAGTAATGGTCTTTTTGCTCCTTGGTGCCGTAATGTTGCAACAACTCACCTGGACCTAACGAGTTAGGAACACCTACGGTTGAAGCCAAGATAGTACTTACCCCAGCCAGTTTTTGTAACACTCGAGATTGCGCATAAGCTGAAAACTCTAAACCACCGTATTCTTTCTTGATGATCATCGCGAAGAATTTGTGATCTTTAAGATATTGCCACACATCTTCAGGCATGTCGGCTAGCTCATGAGTGGCTTCCCAGTCATTCAGCATTTTGCAAACTTCTTCACAAGGACCGTCAAGAAAAGCTTGTTCTTCTGCTGACAGTTCGGCTTTTTGAATGCTGTGCAGGTTCTTCCACTTTGGAGCACCACGGAATAATTCACCTTCCCACCAAGTAGTACCGGCATCGATAGCATCTTTCTCGGTTTCGGAGATTTCCGGCATCACTTTGCGGTACGCACCTAATAAGGCTTTTGACAAGACGCCACGACGAAACGCCGTAAAGTTAAGCGGAATTAAGATAATAGCTAGTAGCGTCCATAGCACTGGGCCGACAATATCGAACCAACTACCAATGGCAAACATACCCACCAAGCCTAAGCTGGTGGCTAGCAATGAACTGCGAAAATATAAAAAACCACCTAGTACCACTAGGGTGGCTATAACCCATAAGGCGACACTCATGTTTCGACTCCGTTATAATGTTAGAGGTCTGACCAGTAATGATACGACGAGGGTAGTCAATTTGATCACTATTTTCAAGTGAAATTAATGCCTGGCAGCGAACAAGCAGTTAAACTATTTAGTCAAGTATGGGTCTGATTGACTGTTAACAGCAGCCACTAGTTAAGCTACAGTGGGTAAACTGCTAGCAAGCAACGATGGGGAACACAACGATGGCGATTTTGCGCAAGCTGGGCTTACCGATTCACAGCAGCACTTTGAGCTACCTCTCTGCAGTTACTAGTATCGCTCTGTTGTTGTCGCTCTCGATGAGCGAGGCAGTGGCGGCAGAGCCAGACCTGTTGCAGCCTTACGAGGCTAGGTACGAGGTACATCGTGGCGGTAGTCAATATGGTGAAGCAGTGCGCGAACTCAGTTACGATGCTAATAAAAACACCTACAGTCTCTACACAGAAACTGAGATAAGTTTATTGTTTTTATCTGATCGGCGCCGGTTTTGGAGCGAATTTGTGCTGCACGAAGGCAAAGTGCAATCGCAATCCATGCAATACAAACGCACAGGTACCGGGCGCGATAAAGGCTTTGCTGGAACCTTTGATTGGTCGCAACAACAGATTATCGATCAGGCTACACAGCAGCCTCTAAGTCTGCCTTGGTTGGCGCAACGGATTGACGAAGCCTCACATATTGAGCAATTACGGTTAGATGTAGCCGAGGCTGATAATGGGGCTGAATTAACTTACCACGTATTGGATGAAAAAGGCCAAGCGGATGAGCTTATCTATGCAGTGCAGGCGCGTGAAACCTTGCGTTTACCCTACGGTGATATCGAGGCCATAAAAGTGGTGCGCGTGCGCGAGAACTCGCGGCGCGAAACGGACTATTGGTTAGCGCCTGAGTTGGATTATATGCTAGTGAAGATGACACAGCGCAAAGATGGTGACGAAGTTGCCTCGCTATTACTGAGGCAACTACTGAGGCAGTAAGAGAGATAGTAAGAAAGACAGTAAGAGAGGCAATCAGCTCTGTAAGCCATAAGCAACAGGGCAGATTAGTCTTCAGCGTAACCAGCCGGGCCTAATAACTGCCCATCCAGCACCGCACCTTCAGCGCTCAGATGCAACCTGCCGCTACAAAACCAATGCACCACTAACGGATAAATCGCATGCTCTTGCGTATGCACACGAGCTTGCAAATCAGCGGCGGTGTCATCAGCAAAAATAGGCACTTTTGCCTGCAAGATCACGGGTCCGCCATCTAACTCTTCAGTAACAAAGTGCACACTCACACCGTGTTCTTCATCACCAGCATCGAGCGCCCGTTGATGGGTGTTTACGCCCTTGTATTTAGGCAACAAAGAGGGATGAATATTAAGCATGCGACCATGGTAATGACGGGTAAAGTCAGCGGTAAGAATTCGCATAAAGCCAGCTAAAACCACTAAATCAGGCTGATAGCTATCTACCAACTGCTGTAACTGGGCATCGTAGAGTTCGCGCGTCGCAAACTCTCGATGAGATAGCACCGCCGTTGCAATGCCAGCAGCAGCGGCTTTTTCTAAGCCTGCCACTTCTGCTTTGTTGCTGATCACAGCGACCACTTGGCCAGCCACTTTGCCGGCCTGACAGGCCTCAACCAAGGCCTGCATGTTGGTGCCAGAACCACTGATTAAAACAACAATGCGCTTCATGAATTAATTTCTACTTGCGCTTCGTTGCCAACGCGAGCTGCAACTTCACCAATCTGCCAGGCATCTTCGCCATGCTCACGTAATAGTTGAATCGCTAACTCTGCTTGATCAGCCGCTACAGCAATGATTAAACCCACGCCGCAGTTAAAGGTACGATACATTTCTTTGGTGGTCACGTTACCTTGCTCTTGTAACCAGTTAAATACCAACGGCCACTGCCAGCTGCTACCATCGATGACCGCCTTCGCAGCATCTGGTAAGACGCGTGGGATATTCTCCCAGAAACCACCGCCCGTAATATGCGAAATAGCGTGAGCGTCAACCTGCTCCAACATGGCTAGTACAGATTTGACGTAGATTTTGGTAGGGGCTAATAAGTGCTCTGCTAATGGCTTGCCATCAAGCATGGTGGTGCTTGGGTCAGTCTCGCTTACAGCTAGAATTTTACGTACTAACGAGTAGCCATTGGAGTGGGCGCCAGAAGAAGCCAAGGCAATTAATGCATCACCTGGTGCGACTTTAGTGCCGTCAATAATACGGTCTTTTTCGACAACACCTACACAAAAGCCTGCAATGTCATAATCGCCATGCTCGTACATGCCAGGCATTTCCGCGGTTTCACCGCCAATCAAGGCACAACCAGCTTGCACACAGCCTTCACCAATACCAGTCACCACATCGGCTGCTACGTCTACATCGAGTTTACCGGTGGCATAATAGTCGAGGAAGAAGAGGGGCTCAGCACCTTGCACAATCAAATCGTTTACACACATAGCGACCAAATCGATACCTACGGTGTCATGCTTTTTAAGGTCGATAGCTAACCGTAATTTAGTGCCTACGCCATCGGTACCAGAAACTAAAACCGGCTGTTTGTATTTGGTGGGTAATTCGCACAAAGCCCCAAAACCACCAATGTTACCCATCACTTCTGGGCGCTTGGTACGTTTGGTGACGCCTTTAATGCGCTCAACTAAAGCATTACCTGCATCAATATCAACACCAGCATCTTTGTAACTTAAAGAAGGTTTTGTAGTACTCACGGGCGGTCCTCAGCGTAGCAGAATGAGCAACGGCTTGTTACTAGCCCTGAGCATAGCGCTCTCGAGCAGCAACAAGCGTTGCTAAAAATTTGCGCGTTAGTTTATCACTTTCGCCCGGAGGGTGCGACAGGATTATTGCGCGGTGATGGGCACCAAACGCTGTTTTTCAGCCGGGGTTAGGTCTTCCATAAAACCAATTTTAACCACCTGACCCTTGTTGTTATTGCTGGCATCAAGAGGCACATGAACATGTTCAGGCAGATTGAACATAGCCCCAGTAAGTGGATCTACAATCAACATGCCGGGTAAACCACCAAACAATAAATTACCAAAATACCAACCATCTAAACTTGCAGTGAACGTATAATCGCGACTGCTATAGCCTTGCATACTTACACTTAAGGTGTATTTTTCGCCTTGAAAATAGCCGGCTGATGAAGGCAGAGTTACAGTTGCTGGCGTAATACCTGAGTCGACGCGGATACCCTTGCTGTTAGTTAACACATAGGCAGCGCCACTTGGGGTTGAGTCGAAACTAACGGGGTAATCTGATTTACTTACAATACTTGAACAACCGGAAGCCATTACAGCCGCCAACATTGCCACCATCCACTTACTTTGATTCATTGCAAATATCCTTATTTTACTTATTTTTTTTGTTTGTTTATTGAGTGATTGTATTAGCGCTAACTTAAAGCGGATAATAGCGTTAACCAGACACTTAGTCGTGCTTCATTAAAAGCGCCGAGAATTTATCAGGTCGGCGTGTTTAATACAATAAGCCATATGAGCTAAATTGATGAAAAATATACAGAAATACAGTGTCGTTTTACGCCAAGCGACACGCGCCGATGTCGCACAACTGAGTCAGATAGAAACGTTGAGTTATACTACTGACCGAATCAGTGCGCGCAGTTTTAAGCGTTTTATCGACCAAGGTGTGGGCGATTTTCAGGTGCTTTGTGTCGATGACCAAGTGGTCGGTTACTTCATTGTGTTGTATCGCCAAGCTACCGAGCTTGCTCGCTTGTATTCCTTAGCGGTGCATCCAGAATTCCGTCGTCGTGGCTACGGTCGGCAGCTGTTGCAGGCAGCAGAAGATGCTGCCGATGAGCGCTTCTGCTTGTTTATGCGTCTGGAAGTAAAAGTAGACAACATGGCGGCTTTGCAGATGTATCACGCAGCCGGCTACTACGATATGGAAATCCGTGCTGAATATTACGAAGATGATAGCGATGCGGTGGTGCTACAAAAATTGTTACCGCAATTTAAGCGAAGTGATTTAGATCAAGAGCAGGCCCGCTTAGTCCCTTATCGCACCCAAACCACCGATTTTACCTGTGGCCCTGCTAGTCTTTTGATGGCTATGGCTTACTTTGATATCGCGTGTGCAGATGCTCATCATGAAGAGTTAGAAATCTGGCGCGAAGCAACGACCATTTTTATGACATCTGGGCATGGCGGTTGCGGTCCACATGGGCTGGCGCGGGCAGCGTTAAAGCGCGGTTTACAAGTAGAACTGCATGTTAGCGAAGCTGGCCCTTTGCTGTTAGATTCGGTGCGTAGTAGCGATAAGAAGCAAATCATGGCACGTATTCAAGAAGCCGATATCGCCGCTTTAGAACGAGAGCAAGTACCTATTGTTATTGGTGAATACCCAGTCGCACAACTCATGGCAGATTTACAGCAGGGTAAGTTAGTCATTGCTCTGATAAGTACTTATGTGTTCGATGAAAGCAAGGCCCCACACTGGGTGCTTATATGTGCCGCCGACGAGCATTATGTTTACATTAATGACCCAGACCAAGATACCTTTGCCTGGCAATCGCCCGCAGAACGGCAATACATTCCCATTCCTATCGCTACCTTTAAACGAGCCTTTGGTTTTGGTAAGCGTAAGCAGCGCGCAGCTGTGGTGCTGAGCCGCGCGCCGGGTTAATTGGGAGAGTAGTGATAAAGCTTAAGATTTGCTGCTAGCTTTGGGCTTTTTAACCGTCGCGTTTTTCATGGTTAAACTGTCATCAAGTGGCAGCGATATTAAGCCAGCGCCAGAGCGCAAGGTGACACGGTCGCTATGGCGCTCAAGTACCTTACCGTTAACTTCAAGCTTAAACCGAGGTGATAAAAACGTTGACGAAATCACCACATGGTCAGACTCGATATAGTTACCCATGCGATCGTTAAGGTAGAGTGCTAGGATCTCTTCAAAGCTCTGTTCTAGCGCGCCATGAACGGTGGTATGTTCGGTGTCGTTCATACCATCGGCGATATCGGCAAGAGGCAGGTGTAACGAGGTTTGATGAGTATAACGACCGCCCCAAACGCTGCCATCAGCTTGCGCAACCTCAACAATTAACGCCGTACCCATACGAAGCATTTCATCCTCATCGCGAACAACCAAAACAAAGGGATGAAAGCGTACCTCTGAGTTTGCATTGTGTTGCATGGCTTGCTTGGTCGCGGCTTGACTAAACATATCCGCCACTGGCAAGGGCAATTTGCCATAGAGCTGCTCAAGGTCAGCGTCGGTTTCAGCTTGGATCATGCCAATGTTAGCTAGCACACCCAGTGGCCCGAAGGCGACGCCAACCGCCACGCCGCCACCGCCAAAGCTCTGCACGTAGGCAATGTCTTTAGCTTCGTCGAGATGAACCTGCATATGGCTTGCAGTTTTTATGCTTTCATTGGTAAACAGCTGATAACTGATTTCTTGATTTGCATTTAAAGCAGGTGCCGGTGCTTGAAAGTAGGGAGCTGCAGTACAGCCAGCTAAAAATAATAGGCTGCTAAGCAATAAAAAGTGACGCACAAAGTTATCCTTTATTGTTGTTATTATCGACGGCGGCTAGAATACGAGAAAACAAATATCTAACGCAATATGGCGCAGATTTTTATTTACGTTGCTAGCACTTGAAATTGCTGACAGCAGCACCATATCAGTGATAGACTTTGACAAGTTAACCTTAGGGGCTGATCTGGATTCGACGGGATACACGAAACCCAAGGTGCATGCCGAGGTGAGGCTGGCCTCGTAAAAAGCCTCAACATAATAGTTGCAAACGACGACAACTACGCTTTAGCGGCTTAATAACCCGCTGAGTCCGACCCCTAGCGCTTTGTCTGTGAGACTAGGATCAGTCGGTTCACCCCAAAGCAGACTCGCGTGGAGGCTTCGCCCGTAGCCAAAGCGTTAAAACCAATCGGGATCGTCACCTTAAGTAGCCTGTTTGTCGGCGACTTGGTGATTAACTAAATGACAAACTAAGCATGTAGGACCGAGGATGTAGGTATTGCGGACGCGGGTTCAACTCCCGCCAGCTCCACCAATTCCAATAAAAAGCCGCTCATTCGAGCGGCTTTTTTGTTTTCGAGCGGCGGCAGCGCTCTGAGCAATAGATAACTTCCTCCCAGCAGCGTTCCCATTTTTTGCGCCAATTGAATGGGCGTTGGCAAACGGGGCAGACTTTGCTGGGTAAATGTTGCTTCTTAGTCACGAGCCAGCTCTATCAGGTAATCGGCGAGGGCGCCCATACCCGTAGCGGCAACACCGGCGCGCTGTTCAGCGGCTTGGTTATAATTGGTGTTGGTGTTTACGTCGTAGACAAACAACTCACCGGTAGCATTTTCTATGAACTCAATACCAGCCACGTCTATTTGATTCGCTTCTAAGAAGCCTTCAAGCTTGGCAATAATGTCGTGGTTGTTGAAGCGCTCGGTAATCGAGAACTTATGGGCTTGCTCGCCGGTTGGACAGAACTGATCTTCAATAGAGCAGTTATCCGCCGGGCAGAGTTCAAAGCCATCTTCGGTATTGACTTGAACTGTGTATAAAAACTTGCGGCCAATAAATTCGGCGCGGGTAATAAAGGGCTGTTGGGGCTGAATGTATTCTTGCAACAGCCAAATACCATCAAGGGGTTCATCAAGATCGGTACGGGCCAAATAGTTCTTCAGCGTTTCAACAGACTCAAACCGCTGTACGCCCAAACCTTTACCACCGCGGTTCGGTTTGATAATAAGCGGCCATTGGTTGAATGCTTGTGCTGCGGCAACAAGATGCTGTTTGCCAACCACAGCATGTGTTCGTGGCACCTTGAGACCGGCGCGTTGCAAGGCGGCATACTGTGATAATTTGCACACTTCAAACGCTAACACTTGGCTATTGTTAACAACAGTGCGGCCAAAGCTTTCCAGTCGTGTCAGTACCGCACGCGTTAACTCAGGGGCAAAGCGGTGACCACGGGTGTGTGAGGATGCACTCATACGGTTGTAATAAACCGCATCAGCAGGGGCTTCATCAAAAGCGACCGTGCCGGTATCTAAAAACCATTCCATGGCCGTGACTTCGCGCTTGGCAAATTCAGCTCGCAGCGGTACTAACCACTCGTCGTTTTCGTGCAGTATAACTATGTTGCGCATTTGGCTCCCGGTTACTCAATCTGGTGACATTTTGATGTGCTTATTACAGCTTATACCCGGGAAAACGATCAATTCGAAAAAGCTATAAGCCAGACCAAAGAGTTCTAGGTAAGCCAAGTTGCGCAATATAGCTGCAACAACTGGCCTGTTAGTAGGCTCAAGGCACAACAAGTCGCAGCATTATTTGGTCATAGCTTTCGTGGCGTTCCAATTCACGGCGCGCCATTGGCCGTGTTGCTTTTGCAAGACGCCGGTATTGTAGAATCGCTGGGTGGGTTCGGTGCTATCTACGGGAGTAAGAACCAAGGTGAAATTCACCAAGATGGCGTCGCCAAAGCGTTTAAATTCAAAGTCTTCACCGGTGTACCAAGCAGTAACTTCGCTTTCTGTAAGCGGCGGTGCTTCGCTGAAGCCTTGCGCGAGTTCAGGCCAGCCAAAACGTGTGCCGCTTGAACTGGTGTAGGTTAATTGTTCTGACCAAAAGGCACGGTGCGCAGCGCTATCATTCACACTGGCGCCATACAAAAAGGTTTCAATGGCTTCTTGCACTTCCTGTTGCACTTGCTCAGTTGCATTCGCTTGCGCTGTTGTTTGAGCAAACAGGGGCTGACTATACAAACAACCAAATACTAGGCTAATTATGAGCAGTTTTTTCATGATCTTGGTCCGATGATAGTGAATAAGGGTGGTTTTACTCTAATAGTTTTACACAAGTAACACTATCTTTTGCTCTCGATTTCCTTTCTGCGCTTTCTTTTGATGCACAAGAAGCGCTATGATCAGGCTACTCTTATCTGCCTAATTAAAAGAAGTAAAATTATGAGCCTACCCAATTGCCCAAAATGTAATTCAAGTTATGTTTACGAAGACCAAGCATTGTTGATTTGCCCCGAGTGTGCCTATGAGTGGAACCCGAATGAAGTGGCTGAAGAGACTACCGTTCAAGTGAAAGACGCCAATGGCACGCCGTTGGCCGAAGGCGACAAAGTGACGTTAATTAAAGACTTAAAAGTTAAAGGTTCGTCGTTGGTGTTGAAAGTGGGTACCAAGGCAACAATTAAGCGCTTTGCCGATGGCGACCATGACATCGATTGCAAGGTAGATGGCGCCGGCGACATGATGTTGAAATCGCAGTTTGTAAAACGCCAAAGCAGCTAGTAATCAATGAAGAGAAAACCATGAAAGTAGGCGTGTTTGACAGTGGGGTTGGCGGTTTAACCGTGGCTAAGTCGTTGCAGCAAAGTGGCTTGTTCAGCGAAATCACTTATTTTGGTGATACCGCTCGTGTTCCCTATGGCAACAAAGATAAGGCGACTGTCACGCGCTACGCACTTGAGGCTGTTGAGTTTTTTAACGGGGCCGATGTGGATTGCGTGGTGGTGGCCTGTAATACTGTCAGTGTAACAGCGCTAGAAGCTATGCAGCAGTTTTCTAATAAGCCTGTGTATGGGGTGCTAGAACCTGGTGTGATGGCATTGCAGCAATTAGGGACGGTGACCGAGCAGACCCGGGTATTAATTATTGCGACTCGTTCAACCATAGCCTCAGGTGCCTATCAACATCGTATTCAGGCGCTTGGGGTGGAGCAGATGGATGCTATTGCGACCCCGTTGTTTGTGCCGATTGTAGAAGAAGCTTTATTTGATGGGCCAATTTTGCAGGAGACCATGCGTCATTACTTCAGCTCTTTGACGAAGCCTGATGTGGTGTTATTGGGTTGCACGCATTTTCCGTTAATTGCTGAGCAAATTGCTCAGTACTTTGGTGGCGTGACCACCATTCACTCGGGTGAAGCTATGGTGGCTTGGTTACAACAACACCTTGAACTACCCAAACAGTACGCACAAACTCCCATCCGCATTTTAGCGTCAGAAAACGTTGAAGCAGTGAAGCGTACGGCCAAACATTGGGGCTTAATACTCTAGCTGGAAGCTGACCATTGAAAAGGGCTGTTAACCAAAGCGATAAAGTCATGCTCGGCGAGGGGGCGAGCAATCACGTAGCCCTGGGCTTTTTCACAGCCTAGCTGTTTTAACAAAGTAATGGCAGCGAAATCCTCAACTCCTTCTGCGGTCACCTTTAGCCCTAACGCATGCGCTAAGTCGATACTAGATTTAACAATTTTTAAGTTGCGGTCGTTGTTATTGATATCGAACACATAACTGCGATCGAGTTTGAGTTCGGCCACCGGAAATTTACTTAAATAGGAAATGGATGAATTGCCGGTACCAAAATCATCCACCGCACATTTGATTCCCAACTCGCTTAGTTGTGTGAGTACCTCTAGGGCCCGTTCAGAGTCGTCAATCAAGCCGGTTTCAGTGATTTCAAATTGCAAGCAATGGGCATCAATATCTTGCACTGCCTGTTTTACAAAACTAACAAAGCCTGCTTCAGTTAAATCGCGGGTGGATACATTGACACTCACATGCAGGCCACGCTGACAAAGTTGATGACGTTGCATACTGGCCACCGTTTGTCGAATCACCCAGCGAGTCACTTGTTTAATTAATCCAGATTCTTCAAACAGCGGAATAAACTTGGTGGGCGCAATGAGGCCAAGGGTTGGATGATTCCAACGTAGTAAAACTTCAACCCCAGTGATTTGCTCACTACTTAAATCAAGTTTGGGTTGATAAACCAGATAAAAATCGCGCATGCCATGTTCGTGAAATTCTTTAAGCAGACGTAAATCATCGGCATTAGGCTCAATCTCTGGCTGATATTCTAGCCAAGTATGGCCGGCTTTTCGTGCGATCGAAACCGCAGTTAGCGCTTGTCGTAACAGTTCATCGGCAGTTGGCGGTTTGACTAACATTTGTGCGGCGAGGCTTTGGGTGAAGTTGCTTGGATAGCGCGTAATACCAAATGCTAAAACCGGCTCAAAATCTAATGATTTGAATTGTAGCGGTTGCATGGCTAATTCAACGAGCCGTTCGTTGGTCAGCTCAGCCTCTGCTACAGCCGCAAATAAGCCAACGCCAAAATGAGCCGCAAAAATAAATCCTTGTTTTCGTAACCGTTCAGAAAATTCAATCAGGAGATCGTTGGCTACGGGGTAACTAAACACTGTGGTAATGGACTCTAAATTTGCAATTTTTATGACTACCACAGCAAAGGCAGCCGGTGATTCTTGGTGCAACCGCTGCTGCACTTTTTTACTGAAAGCCAAGCGGTTATATAAGCCGGTTACGATATCGTGTTCTGCATGATATTGTAATTTTAGATTGAGTTTGCGCCTAGCGTTAAGCTCTTTCTGGATGCGTAAGGTTTTAAAGCGAACTTGGCTTTTCAGTGAATAGCTCCATGCCCAACCAGCCCCAGCCAGCAGCAGTAATGCTCCGAGCAACCAAGCGACAGCTTTCAAATTATCTGTAAAAGTGCGGGGTTGCCATTCTAGTTGCGGTTGCCAGCGCTGGTAAATCTCGCGGTAGCGCCCGTCAATTTGTAATACCCCTAGTTGCTGATTGATAAAAGTCAGCATCTGTTGGTTGCCTTTTTTAACCCCAAAACTATAAGCGAGAGGCCAGAAGGGCGGGCTAGTTTGCTGCACGGGGAGCTGGTGATTGGCAATCAAATGTTTTGAGGTGGTAGTGACTTCAACGCAGGCATCGGCGCGCTGTTTAACCACTAATTGCAAGCAGTGAAGCTCATCTTCAGCGCGCACAAGGGTGAATGAATAATTAGTATCACGCAATTGTTGTTCGGCATAGGCACCCGCGGCAACCGCGACTCGTTTTCCTTCAAGTTGGGCAAAGCTACCGTAGCTGGCTGTTTCAGCGCCTGTACTAGCGCCTGAAAAAATGGCGTGAGCGACGTAATAAAAAGGCTCAGAAAAATCAAAGGTACTAGCACGAGCTGCTGATGGAATGAGGGCAACCACGTCGGCATCGCCTTGTTGCACTGCCGCTAGAGCATCTTCCCATTGCATTAAGTGTTGCTCGACAAGGATTCCTGTGTTCGCTACCAAGGCTTGCTCTAAATCAACAATAAAGCCTTGCGCCCCTTGTTCGGGGTGTTGCCATTGCAGCGGTGGGTAGTTTTCTGAGCCCACGAAGCGGATGGTGTGTAAGGGCTGCTCAGCAGCTGCTTGGACATAACTTGCGTGGATACCCAGCAAGCTTAAGCAGAAGCAGTAAAAGCAACCTTTGTGCATCGCTGTAGCCCATGGCCGCCTGCGGCCGAAAGTTAAGTAAGTGTTTCATTTAGAATGGCATAATTTTGATATTTTGCAATATCTTGTCAGGATGATTGTGGAATGAATGCGATGAGAGTTCAATGTGTAGATAGTTACAATCGCAATACGGTTGTTACTTGAAAGAAAGGTCTAACAGGGTTAAAACATGATCTATATCTTATGTATTAAACGTACTTTTGTTAATATGTGTACATACCTCGTATGTGTACTTCCGAGTATGTGCAATGAACAACATAGGCACCCAACAAAATATCCTGTATAAACGTTAAGCCGATAGCATTCGAAGTTGTAAAGCTATTCCTCTCTTTAGCTAAGGACCATGCATGCCACTTGATGACGATAAAGCCGCCCATATCTATGATTTGATAGCTGCCAAAGCAGCCCTGCCAGATATTTTGCAGGCTATCAGTGGCTATGTAGAGCAGCGCTTAGATCAGGCGATTGTGTCGATCATGCAATATGATGAAAGTGACGACAGTTTAAGTTTAATTGCAGGGGCGCAACTCACCACAGATTATTGGCAGGCGTTGCAGCATGTGAAAATTGGGCCTGAAGTTGGCACCTGTGGTAGTGCTGCATACTTACGTCGGCCGATAGTGACTGCAAATATCGCCAAAGATAAGCGTTGGATAGCTTTTGCTGGTTATGCGGCTGCTGAGGGGTTGCAGGCCTGCTGGTCGATTCCAGTGCTGAGTAATAGTGGTACTTTATTTGGTACTTTAGCAACCTATTATCGACAGCCGCGCGAACCTCAGCAAGCAGAGCTCGAGCTGATGCAGCGTGCCGCAGCCTTGGTGAGTTTAGCCTTTGAGCACCATTATCAAACACTGCAACACGAGTTAACCGATAAACGTTTCCGGTCGTTATTCACGCAGCATCCGGGAGCGGTATTTGAAGTAGATACGGACGGTTTTATTCTGGCTGCAAATCATCCGGTCGGGGGCATTAATCAGCAATCGTCACAACAAGCTATTGGTAAGCATTTTTTAGATTTAATTGATGCGAGCCAGCATGAAGCCGCAAAGCAGTCGTTTGCGCAAACCTTGCAAGGCAAAGCCAATAGTTATGAGCTGATGAATCCAAGCGAAGGTCAGCCGCAGTGGTTTGATATCACCAATTTACCCATCACTATTGCGGGTGCAGTGACTGGGGTGTTTTCGATTGTGCAAGATATCAGCCAACGTAAACACCAAGAACAGCAGTTAAATGTGTTGCAACGAGGTATTGCAAGCAGCCCCAATGGAGTGGTGTTAGCAGACGCACAAGCGCCTGGTATGCCACTGATTTATGTTAATCCAGCGTTTTGTAAATTAACGGGTTACACCGAAGCTGAGGTGTTAGGGCGTAATTGCCGGTTTTTACAAGGCAAGGATACCGACCCTGACAGCGTTAGCGCTATTCGCGATGCGATCCAACAGCATCGGGAGATACAGGTGACGTTACGTAATTATCGTAAAGACGGCACTGCATTTTGGAACCAACTATTGATTGGTCCGGTGTTTGATGTGAATGATCAATGCACTCATTACATAGGTATTCAGCAAGATATTACCCTCATTCGCGAGCAAGAAGACCTCATAGCTAGTCAGCGCACCCATGACTTCTTAACCGGTAGCGCCAATCGACAAACCTTTGAGGGTCGTTTAATTCAGGCTTGTAAGCTTAGTCAGAACGGGCGGTTACCGTTAGTTGTGATGTCTGTAGATCTTGACGGGTTCAGGCCTATTAATGATGCGTTAGGGCATGTTGTGGGGGATCAATTGTTATGTGCCGTGGCTGATAGAATACGGGGGTTATTAACCAAGGAAGACGTGTTAGCCCGCTTAGCCAGTGACGAGTTTGCCATCTTACTCACCGATGACGGTGCGCTAGAACGTGGTATTGAGCTGGCCGAAAAGTTACTTGAATTGTTATCTCAGCCGTTTGAGTTAGGCCCTCACAATGTGCACGTGAGCGCCAGTATTGGTATCGCTGATAATCAGGGGGTGACTGGCAAAGCGATAGAAATGATGCATCATGCTGACATGGCGATGTACGAGGCTAAGCGCCAAGGGCGTAACACCTGGCATTGGTATGATGGTAGCGATGCGCAACATGGTGCTGATTATGCACAATTGCGCCATGATCTGATGGAAGCTATTACTCAACAACAGTTTGTTCTGCATTACCAACCGATTTTGGCAGCGCAAAGTCAGACCGTAAGCTCTTACGAAGCCTTAATCAGGTGGCAGCATCCACGCCGTGGTTTGCTTTATCCGGGTGATTTTATTCCGCTCGCTGAACAAACCGGACAAATTGTTGCGATTGGACAGTGGGTGTTAGAGCAGGCAGCCAAAGATATTGCCGCTTTTAATCAGCAGTCGGTAGCGCAGCAGCCGGTAACAGTGGCGGTGAATATTTCGCCATTGCAGTTCCGCCGTCAGGGGTTCTATGAAGAACTCAAACGGGTACTTCGAGTATCTGGGCTGGCTCCAGAGTTGCTCGAATTAGAAGTGACAGAAAGTGTGTTAATGATGGGGGCTGACCGAACACGCGGTATTTTGAATGAAATATGCGAGCTTGGAGTACAGGTGTCTATTGATGATTTTGGTACGGGTTATTCAAGTTTCAGTTATTTACGTGATTTACCGGTGCACACGTTGAAGATTGATCGCAGCTTTATTCGTGATATTCCAGCTAATCAGCGCGATAGCGCTTTGGTGCAAGGGATGATTCAGATGGCTCATCAACTCAGCTTAAAGGTGGTGGTAGAGGGTATTGAAACGCTTGAACAATATGAATTTATGCGCCAACATGGCGCCGATTATTTACAAGGGTTTTATTTTGCGCGGCCAGCCCCGTTAACTTGGTAGCCTTGAGTTGGTCGTGATGGCTAGGGATTAACGTGCAGCTCAATGACTTTTATCAGGTGCTACAAGAGTACCGTGAATTTTGGCAATTCAAACCTTTCGCCTATCAACAATGGCCCTGGCAACACACTGATTTGACCGCCAGTTTAGCCCGGCTGCAGTTGCCAGAGATCGAGCTGATTGACAGTGACAAAGAGCGGCAACGGCAGTTTTTTAGTCCTTATTTTCCAGCAGTCTTCAGTTTACCTGAGCTCAGTCAAATACCTGCTCCGGTGGAAACGCCACCGTTACCATTTTGGTTAACCAACGGCATTGGTGGGCGCAAATTAGCGCAAATTGAAGCCTTTATCAGCCATTTGCCGCAATCTCAGTTACCTTTGCTAGAGTGGTGTGCAGGCAAGGGCCATTTGGGACGACTGGCTAGTTTTGTACAACAACGCCAAGTTGTCAGTGCCGAGTGGCAACAGAACCTGTGTGAGCAGGGGCAGAAGTTAGCGCAGCAATGGCAGTTACCCCAGCAATTTGTCCCAATTGATGTGCTGTCTGCGGCAGCGGCACAACTCTTGCAGCCGAACCAACATGCGGTAGCACTGCATGCATGCGGGCAACTCCATCTCAGCCTATTGCAACAGGCTGTTGCTCGCGAGACCGAGTTCATTAGCCTAGCACCTTGTTGTTACCATCTTATTCATGATTCACACTATCAGCCGCTATCGACGCAAGCCCAGAAGCAAAACCTGCACCTAGCTAAGTTTGATCTGCAACTCGCAGTGCAAGGGCAGGTTACCGCTGGGCAACGCATTACGCAGCTACGGCATACCGAAATGCAGTGGCGGATGGCTTACCATGCGCTCTACCAGGATCTGCAGCAGCAAGTTAACTATCGTCCGCTGGCCTCGGTGGGTAAGCATTGGTTTAGCGGCGAGTTTGCTGATTTTGCGCAGTGGGCGGCGGCTCAGCATCAGTGGCAGCTACCAGCTAAGGTCGATTGGCCATTCTATTTAGATCGTGGTCGACAGTTAGCTTTACATGTAGCCCGGTTAGATTTAGTGCGGCACGTATTTCGACGTCCGTTAGAGTTATGGCTGTTGCTAGATAGACTGGAATTCTTGCGTGAGCATGGCTATCAGGCTGAATTAAGCGCCTTTTGTGACTATCAGACAACGCCGCGTAACGGTTTAATCACGGCGCAAAAAATAGCTGCGAGTTAACTCGGAAAAATACTTGATGTAGATCAATATTTACTCTGCCAATTACTTCTATCATGACCTTAATAAAACCCCACAAGGAGTATGGTCATGAACCTTTTAAAAGAATTTTTTACTGATCCCGTTATCTTTTTCAGCTTTACTGGCTTAGCGATAGTGATTGGTATGTGTATATTTTATGCCATCTTCTTTATTACCAAAGCTGCAGCAGCCGAGGCTGAGCAAAACAAAAATCTTAAGCCAAAAGTTTAAGGCCCCAAAGATTGTCTTGTTGCTTGAGCCAGTGGTAGCCGTGCGCTAACGGATACCGCTGGCTTTTTTTATCTAAATGACGTTGTTACTTGCATCGCAGCGACTCGCACTGTATAAATAAACAGTATTCTATATAACGAGGAATTTCTTCAATGGCTGTAGTCACTCAATTTGTGGTTGTACGCGATGGGGCTGAGAAAATGACGTTTACTTCAAAAGCTGAAGCCGATGCTTATGACAAAATGCTAGATATGGTGGATCGTCTGATGCCGTTATTGGCAGCAAGCGGTGTTGTTACCGAAGAACAGCAACAAGAAGATTTAGCACTTTATATTGCGCAGCAGCGCGAACAAATGCTGGTGGCCTTAGGTGCTAAGAAACCGACCAAGCCTAAAGCTGTGAAAAAGTCCGAAGCAGCGTGATCTCCTGCTAGTCAAGTTACGTAGTGAGGTCTATAGTGCTCTTATCATGCAATGTTAAAAGGCCTTTCTATGTTAACTCGAGTTTCTTTCATTGCTGCAGCTGTTGCTGCGGCCTTTGCTACCCTATCAGTGGGCGCCATAGCGGCCGATCAACCAGCTCAAGCTAATCCTTATGCAGCACCGCAAAGCGCCTCTGCCACAGACTTTATTGAAGTTTTCGCAAAACTAAATGGCAAAACACCAGGCTATCGCAAAGGACATGCGCGCGGAGTCTGTGCTGCTGGTGAGTTTGTCCCAAGTGCAGCGGCCCGCCAACGTTTTGCTACCCCTCTATTTGCAGTGGATAAAGCACCACTCATCATGCGTTTTTCGATGGGCGGAGGCAATCCTAATGCTGATGAGCGTCGTGGTGCGCGTGGATTAGGTATTCAATTTCAATTAGATGATAATCAATTTCATCACATTGCAGGATTAACGGTACCACTCTTTGCGGGTAAGAACCCTCAGCAATTTTTAGGGCTATTGCAGTGGAGTGCCAAGATTCAAGCGGGTGAAGCAACCCCAGCTGATCTTCAAAAATACTTTGCAGCCAATCCAGAAATGCAAGCACAACGCGAGTGGTCGCAAGGTCGCCAGGCTTCTGCTGAGTATACCTCATCCAATTATTATGGCATTCATGCCTTTTTCGCCGATCAACCCAATGCCGCTGCGCAAGCGTTCCGCTGGCAACTAGAGCCGGTTGCGGGTGAGCAGCAATTAACGGCAGCAGAAGTTGAATCGCTCCCACCAAGCTTTCTTGATGAACGCTTAACCGAACGGCTGAAAAAAGATGGCAAGGTAGTATTTAATTGGGTTTGGACCTTAGCCGAACCGGGTGATGCGACCAATAACCCAGCGCAGCTTTGGCCGGCCGATAGAGAGCAGGTCACGGTAGGTACCATCACTGTAACTAGTAGTGGTTCTGATCAATGTGAACCGGTTAATTTTGATCCTATGCGGGTTGCTCTTGGCATCAGTCCTAGCGACGATCCTGTGCTACCGATCCGTTCAGTTGCTTACGCTATCTCGCAAGGGATGCGTCTAAATAATCAGTAACTTGGATTAGTCTTGGTTGCTTGAAGGTTGTTGCAAATCTTCAAGCAACTGCTTAAATACAGGGTCATAGCGCAGTAACTCACTCCCGACATGAATCAGTGTATCAGCTTGTTCTTTATTGAGTGATAAGCTGGTTGGGATCTGATTAATAAAGCCCCGCCGTTGCTCTTGTTGTACGCCATCAAAACTAATTTCGATAAAGTAAGGTTTAACCTGTTGGCCAGAGCTGGATAACTCATGACTCCAGCGGTCTATCGTGCGGCGCATTAAACTGATAGTAGCAGCGTTGTAGCGGTGCAATTGGGTGTCGGTTACAGCACCTATGGTAGGCTCAATATCGGGAATCTTGTTGGATTGTTCAATGTCATATTGCGGCTTAGTGGATGCATTCACTGAGATCACAACCAGATGTTTGGAAGGCTGGGCACCAAGGCGAGCTAAGAACTTCTCGATACCACCACCAATTTCAACCATTTCATAGAATGCCATGAGCCCTAAATTATCAGTGATACCACCATCAACAAGGTGAATATACTGACGTTCATCTTTGGCGGCATAACTGCGCATAGCTGTGATGGTGTCGTGCAGGTGGGGCGATAGTTTGGCCTCAGCAATATCTTCTTCATTAAGTTCGCGCAGGTAGTTCTGGATAGGGTTGAGGCAACCTTTGTGATTTTTCAAAACAACAGGGTTTAGCATCACAGGTACTGCAGATGAAGCAGTAACTGCTCGAGCAATAGGATAGTCAGCGATGTTAGAGCACAGCAGATCAAAATATTCTTGAATAAAAGAAAAGCGAATACCAGCGCCTAAATCACTCGCATTGATAACGATAAAAGGGGCATCTTGACGCTGTTGCAAATCAGCAAAGGTGGCGCCGCGGAACAACCGTTGTTCATAGATGCCCGTAGCAATATCAGTGCGTCCTCTATTGGAAAACCATAGCAATGGGCTAAGCACGCCATACACCCACTCGGTGACATAATCGCGGCGCAGAAAATCGTCTTCAAAATCGCTAAAGATTCGTTCGCCATGCAAGCCATAATAGGCTGCAGTAAAGCTGCCACCGGAGACGGAACTGATCATGTCAACTTCACTCAACAATGAGTGTTGTTGACCATCGAGTTCTAATGGGGTGTCGCGGAGGGCTTGTAACACCCCATAGGACAAAGCGGCGGCACGGCTACCGCCGCCAGAGAAAGACATAATGACTGTGACATCATCACGGCCTTTGTGACCACTGTTGTAGTCCAACATCGAATAGTTCTGTTGTCCATCACTGCTGGTTTGTGAGCTATTGTCGATGATGCCGTACGTCGCACAGCCGGAAGTCACCAAGCTTATCCCTAAAGCTAAGGTGATTTTAAAGCGAGAAGGAAACCTCAATCTGTGCACGTGATGTCCTTTGGCTAGATCCAATAATAAACAACTGTAAACTTAAGTTATAGCTAAATGTGAACAATATCTGTTCTATCTGGCAGCTACTGGTTATAATGCCACCTAAGGCAAAGCCTGGTAAAGCACCCAAAGCCAAACTAACGGCATAAATAAGAACAAAGAGGCAGCTGTGTTAAGTACCCGTTTTCAGCGAGGAACCTTTATGGTAGCAGTGAGTTGTTCACTGTTATTAGCTTTCTTTGCGATTGAGCACTTTCATAGCTTGCATTATCAACAACTCCGCCAACAGCAATTAAGTCAGGCGCAAACTCAATTAGTGAAGTTCCGAGCTAATTTAGAGGCTGAACTTAATGCCGCCTTGTATGCGAGTTGGGGCTTAGTTAATTACCTTACCTTAAATCCGCGCACTAGTCCGCAGCAATGGCAGCCGTTAGCCCAAGGTATAATAGAAAACCATCAGAATATCCGTAACCTAGCCATCGCTCCAGATAATATTGTCAACTTTGTCTATCCTCTAGCAGGCAACGAAGCTGTGCTTGGCGTTGATTACAGTAAACTTCCTGAGCAATTGGCGATGATTGACGCAGCTCGACAACAACGGCAAATGTTAATTGCGGGTCCCGTTGACTTGGTGCAAGGAGGACGTGGCGTTATTGCTCGAATTCCTGTTTTTTATCGCGCTGAGGATGGTACTGGCGAGCAATATTGGGGTAGTGTAGCCGTGGTTCTTGATTTAGATCAGTTGTTGCAGCGGCAGCAGCTGACGGAGTTAACCGCGCAGTATAAAATAGCCATGCGGGGTACCGATGGTAAAGGCGCTACTGGCGATATTTTTATGGGTAGTGAAGCCATCTATGCGCAGGCAGACTTTTATGATGCGGTGCAATTTTTAAATGGCTCTTGGTCGATTGCTATCCAGCTTGACTCGCAGCAATTGGGTTCGGTGTGGCAACAGCAGCGGGTTCGCCTAATCGGCTATCCGTATGTAACAGCTTTGTTTTTAATGCTGATGGCATTATTTAGATGGTACCGGCGCACCTACCAAGAGGCTATGTTAGATCCACTCACCGGGGTGGCTAATCGTCGCGCTTTAGATGAGCGTATGCAGGTACTCATGCAAGTGTATGAGCGGCACCAAATTAAGTTTGCCGTGATTGTGGTTGATCTTAATGGCTTTAAGTACGTAAACGATAGCTTCGGCCATCATGCTGGTGATTTGGTGTTACAGCACACCGCACAACGCTTGTTAGTCAATACCCGTGCCACAGATACGGTAGCGCGATTAGGTGGTGATGAGTTTGTACTGGTGTTGATGGGGATTGATAACGAACGTGTTGTTAGTCGGCAAGTCGATAAATTACGTGCAGCATTGAATCAACCCGTGGTGGTTAAAGAACAACAGATTGCGGTTTCTGCTAGTTTGGGATGTGCGTTGTTTCCTATGCACGGACAAACAGTAGAGGCCTTGCTGCAACATGCTGATAGTCAGATGTATAAAAATAAGCGGAAAGAATGACCTTAAGAACCCCATTGCGTACCGATAAAACCTTAGCCGAGCTTATTGAAGTTATCCCTGATGCAGCATTAATTGTTGATACTAGCGGGTGTATCGTGCTGGTTAATCGGATGCTAGTTAACATGTTTGGTTATCGGCGTCGTAAAGACATGGTGGGTCGGTCTATGAATATACTGCTGCCTGACCAAGTGCGCCAACATCATGATCAACACATGCGCTATTTTTTCGAACAGGGAAAAAATAGACCCATGGGGAAAGGCTTTAAATTTGCAGGCATCAAGGCAAATGGCGACACCATTTATGTTGATATTATGCTCAGCCATGTCGAGTTTGATGGTAAAGATTTTGCGATAGCTTTTATTCGCGATACCACCAGCAATAAAATCGTTGAAGATAGAATTAGACGAGAGCTTGAGCGCGAACGAAAGCTGGCTATGACTGACCATCTCACAGGGTTGGAAAATCGGCGCGCTTTTGTTGAGGAGCTCGAAGGCAACATTCAAAGCTTAGCAGAGCATGGCTGGCAATTTGCAGTCTGTTTTATTGACCTTGATGACTTTAAGTTGGTGAACGATAACTTAGGCCATCAGATTGGCGATGACGTTTTGCAAAAAGTTGCACATATTCTGAAAGCCAATTGTCGTGGCTCCGATTTAGTAGCACGTATTGGCGGTGATGAATTTGCCACGATTCATGCCGGTGCTAATTTGCAAGATGCTATGCACGTGTTAGAGCGGGTTCGCAGTAGCATAGTGCAGGAGTTATCAGCCGATAAAATACCTGTAACCTTGTCTATGGGGCTTTGCCATTGCTATGAGCAACAGCGCCATTACAGTGTGTCTGGTATTCTTAGCGCGGCTGATCAAGCTATGTACGAAGCCAAACAACAAGGCAAGAATCAAATCAAGATTGCATGCGTTGACGCTGATTTAGATTCTCAATAAAAGTGACTAAGTTTTTTACTGGCATAGGTCGCGCATACAAATAGCCTTGAAACTCTTCGCAGCCCTCACGTTTTAAGTAAGTAGCCTGTGCATGAGTTTCAACCCCCTCTGCTACAACACGCAGATGAAGCGCTTTGGCCATAGCTAGAATGGTGCGTACCAGCTTGGCATCTTGGCTATTGTTGGTAATATCTTGCACAAAGCTTTGATCAATTTTTACTTCTTTAATCGGTAGTAAACGCAACGTATTCAGTGATGAGTAGCCGGTACCAAAGTCATCTAGAGATACTTGTACGCCTTTGTCATGCAACACTTCAATCACCCGTTTAACCCCCTCTAAATTTATCAGTGCTGCGGTTTCGGTCAGTTCTAACTCAATCACCGACCAATCTCCGGGTAATTCAGCGAGGTTTTTGATAAAACGGTCACAGCTGCCACTGCCATTAAAATCAGTGGCTGATACGTTAAAAGAAACCCTTGGGATATGTTTGTAGAGGAGCTGATGCTCAAGTAACTCGCGGATGCCTGTTTGCATGACAAAATCGGTGATCTGACAAATTAAACCATGCTGCTCGGCCAGCGGGATGAATTGATCCGGCGGAACTAAGCCACGTTGTGGATGATGCCAGCGAACTAGCACTTCAACGCCGGTGATAGCTTGGGCATCGGTGCAAAATTGTGGCTGATAAACCAAACTTAATTGCCGCTGGCTAATGGCATGGCGTAAATCGTAGAGCAGGAGACTACGTTGATTAGCTAATTCGCCGTAGCTTGGGTCATACACCTTATATCGACCGGGGCCACGACTCTTGGCTTCATCCAGAGCTTTTCCTGCATGGTCGATTAACGCATCGCTATGCTCGCCGTCGCGCGGAAACAAGGCTACACCGACACTGCAACTAAGGCGCAAATCTGGCAGTGCGGCCAACTGAATGGTGGCAATCCGTTGTTGCAAATTATGGATGAGCGGCTCAACGGCATGGGGCCATAAGGCTTCAGGCAGGGCAATAGCAAATTCGTCACCATTAAAACGTGCAATAAAGGCCTGTTGATGACAACTGTCACGCAAAATTGCAGCAACTTCTTGCAGGTACTTGTCGCCCGCAGCCAAACCGGCATGAACATTAATTTGTTTAAAACCGTCAATATTCACCAACAGCACTGCTAGTACCAGTTCATGCTCACGAGCGTAGCTTAATTCGGTATTAAGTTCTTGGCCAAACATGTGGCGATTCAGTAACTTGGTGAGTTCATCGCGTTGGCTAATATTGCGTTCGCGTTGTAAGGCTTTGTAGGCAAGAAAATAGAGTAGCAACGCAGTGACGATAACATAGCCAAACCCTTTAAAGGTTTGTAACTCGGTAATGTAATCGCTGGCACCGGCTAGCGAAAAAACGAATTGGTCAGAAAAGCGAATCCATACCAAACCTAACACCAAGTAGATGGCAGCAATAACCCCAGCGGTTTGGCGTGGTGACATAGACGTCTCCTTGCGATGACGTGAACACAGCTATAGTGTGTTCTTTCAACATAGCAAGGAGTACGTTATTTTGCCAGTTAGATGAGCGAATAATCGCTTGTTTTTTAAGCGGCTATCGGTTTAAGTACTGCGCATGAAAGCGAAGATGATCCGCAATAAAGCTGGCGATAAAATAATAGCTATGATCGTAGCCTGCTTGATAACGCAAACTAGCCACGGCATCCTTAGGTAGGAGCTGTAAGGCTTGCGCTAAGGTTTCTGGAAGCAATTGCTCGGCTAAAAAATTATCGGCGCTGCCTTGATCCACCAAGAGCGGAGGGCAGTGTTTATAATGTTGTAATAGCTGCACAGCATCGTATTCGGCCCAGCTTTGGGTATCCTCACCTAAATACCCGCGCAGGGCTTTCTTACCCCATGGGCATTGGCTAGGATGACTAATAGGAGCAAATGCCGACACACTCTGATAACGTTCAGGGTTGCGCAGAGCAATCACCAATGCGCCATGGCCGCCCATAGAGTGGCCACTAATACTGCGTTGGCTGGTAAGCGGTAGGTGCTGCTCAAGCAAAGCTGGCAGTTCATCCACAATGTAATCGTACATCTGATAGTGTTGCTGCCAAGGAGCTTGGGTGGCGTTCACATAAAATCCTGCGCCTTTACCGAAGTCGTAAGCACCGTCAGGATCATCGGGCACCTCATCACCACGTGGGCTGGTATCTGGAATAATCAGAGCTATGCCAAGTTCAGCCGCAACGCGTTGGGCACCGGCTTTACTGCTAAAGTTCTCATCGGTACAAGTGAGCCCAGATAGCCAATAGAGTGCAGGTACGGCTTGGTGTTCTGCTTGCGGTGGTAAAAATACACTGAACTGCATCGCGCAGTTGAGCACCTTAGATTGGTGCTCAAAGCGTAATTGACGGCCACCGAAGCTTTTAACTTCGTTGACTTTATTTATCATAGTGAATAACCGTCCGAATCGATTTACCTTCATGCATCAAGTCAAAAGCTTCGTTGATATCTTCTAAGCCCATGGTATGGGTGATGAAAGTACTCAGCTCAAACTCGCCTTTAAGGTATCTTTCTACGTAATCAGGTAATTGACTACGACCTTTTACGCCACCAAAGGCGCTACCACGCCAGACCCGACCGGTAACTAACTGGAACGGGCGGGTGGAAATTTCTTCACCAGCACCAGCCACCCCAATAATCACTGATTCGCCCCAGCCTTTATGGCAGCATTCTAGCGCTGAGCGCATGACTTTGACGTTACCAATACATTCAAACGAGAAATCCACGCCGCCATCAGTCATTTCGACAATCACTTCTTGAATTGGACGGTCGTAGTCGCTTGGATTAATACAATCTGTGGCACCTAGCTTGCGCGCAATATCAAACTTAGATTCGTTAATATCAATGGCAATAATACGGCTGGCTTTCGCCATCACTGCGCCAATGATCACTGACAAACCAATCCCACCTAGACCAAACACAGCAACGGTATCGCCAGCTTGTACTTTGGCTGTATTCATTACTGCACCCATACCTGTGGTGACGCCGCAACCTAACAAACAAACCTCTTCGAGTGGGGCCTCTTTGTTTACTTTGGCTAACGCGATTTCTGGAACAACGGTGTACTCAGAAAACGTTGAAGTGCCCATATAGTGATAAATGGGTTGACCATCTTTAGAAAAACGAGTGGTGCCATCCGGCATTAAGCCTTTACCTTGGGTAGTACGAATGGCTTGGCAAAGATTGGTTTTACCTGATTTACAGAACTTACACTCACCGCACTCGGGGGTGTAAAGTGGAATCACGTGGTCACCCACAGCAACTGAGGTCACGCCTTCACCCACGGCTTCAACAACACCGCCACCCTCATGGCCTAAAATAGCAGGGAAAACGCCTTCAGGATCGGCTCCCGACAGGGTATAGGCATCCGTATGACAAACCCCAGTGGCAACAATGCGTACTAAAACTTCGCCTTTTTGTGGCGGCATTAAATCTACTTCTTCAATTTTTAATGGCTCGCCTGGTGCCCATGCAACCGCGGCGCGAGTTTTTATCATGTCCATACATCATCCTTTTGGGTAGAAAGTAAGTAACTGGTGTCACTATTGTAACGGCTACGCAGCAAAAAAGAAAAAGGCTCAAAAAAAAAGCCGCTCACAGAGAGCGGCTAAACACACTTACAACGCAGAACTTAATCAGCTAACGCCTTATAAAGGGTTGCCGTCAGCATCAAGTTTAGTTACTTCGCCTAAGTTAAGCGCACGTACATCGGCTTCGATTTTGCTTAAGTCACCCACGATGACCCAAGTTAAACCTTCTGGACGAATCACGTCTTTGGCTACTTGGCGAATGTTGTTCACCTCTAGGCTGTTAACACGCTCACCGTAGTTTTCCAACCACTGCATGTCTTTGCCTTTTTCTAGAGTGCTTACGATAGAGCCTAATAAAGCGCCTTTGGTTTCATAAGCTCCAGGCAATTTTGCCGTTTTGTTAGCTTTAACTTTAGCTAACTCTTCAGCCGTTGCTGGTTTGTCACCTTCGTATTGCTTCAGTTCTTTCACGATTTCTTGAATAGACTCTTTGGTCTTATCGGTCTGTACTGGAGCAATGGCTAGGAACATACCCGCCTCGTTATTGCCAATCCATGAGCTACGCGCACCGTACGACCAACCTTTGTCTTCACGAAGGTTCATGTTCAAACGGCTGGTGAAGCTACCACCGATGATGGTGTTCATCACGTCAATGGCTTCGGCATTATCAACTTTGTCTGATGGTGCTACATGACCAGCAAAGATGGTTGATTGTGGTGTGCCAGGTTGGTCAATCAAGAACACTCGATTCACTGATTGTGGCGCCACATCGCTAAATTGCTTGGTTGGCTTAGCCGTAGCTGGAGCCTGCCATGCAGCTAAATACTGCTCTAGCAAAGGTTTGATTTCAGCTTCAGTAGTAGCACCAACAATCACTAAACGAGCATTGTCAGGACGTAACCAAGTGCTGTGGTGAGCGACTAAATCATCTCGCGTGAGCGAGTTGATTGATTGCTCAGTACCAGAACCTGTAAGCGGTTGGCTGTAGGCATGGTTATCACCGAACAACAAGCTTGGCATGATACGTAGAGCTTGGCTGTTTGGTTGCGCTTTCTCACGTTTGATGGTTTCTAACCAGTTGCTGCGCTTACGATCGATTTCATCTTGGGCGAAGGTTGGGTTAAGTAGCATATCTGCGAACATATCTAAGCTTGGTGCTAAGTTCGAAGTTAATGCATCCATGCTGATGCGAGACGTATCTAAGCTAGCGCTTGCATAAAGGCTAGTACCTAGGCTTTCTAGCTGACGCGAAAACTCTAGCGCGTCACGGTTACTGGTGCCTTCACGCATCATACTCATGGCAAAGCTTGCAGTACCTACTTTATTACCAAAGTCAGAGGCATAGCCACTGTCAAAAATCAGGCTCATTTGTACGGTCGGGATGTCGTGACGTTCCGCCAGTGCAACTTCTAAGCCGTTAGACAAAGTGAAGGTGTTGAGTTCTGGCAAATCAAGCTCTGGCAATTCGCCAACTTCTGGTAATTTAGAACGATCAGCAATCTGTGCACCTGGGGTGTAACGAGGTTGTGGTACAACGTTTAACACAAAGGCACCATCAGTTAGCCAGCGCTGCATTGCACCTTGGATATCGGCTGCAGTAGCAGCTTGAATGGTTGCTAAGGACTTTTCAAATGCGCCTGGGTTGCCGTGGTAGACTTCACCAGCTGCCAAGATATCTGATTTACCGCCAAAGCCGCCAATACGCTCAGCACCGCGAACAAAGCCAGCTACTTGGCTAAACTTAACCCGCGCCAATTCTTCGGCGGTTGGGCCTTCAGTCATTAATTTGTTGAGTTCTTCATCGATGATAGCTTCGATTTTAGCTAATTCAACACCGGGCTTAGCATCGGCAATCAACATAATTTGACCGGCTAATAAGCGCTCGTAGTTAAAACCAGAAGCCATGCTCGCGATCTGCTCATCATACACAAGGCGTTGATACAAACGTGAGTTTTTGCCGCCGGCTAAAATATCTACCATCAGGCTCAGGTATTCTGAGTCATCAGTGCCCATTTCAGCAGTATTCCAAACTTTGTACAGGCGTGCAGCTGGCACGTTGTCTTCCATGGTGGCACGTTTGATACCTTCACGCTTTGCGACCCAGCTTTCTAGTTTCTGTAGTGGTTTACCGGCTGGAATATGGCCGAAAAATTCTTCCATTTTTTCTTTTGCGGTCGCTACATCGATATCACCAGCTAACACAACCACGGCGTTAGCAGCACCGTAATAGTCATTAAACCATTGGTGGACATCTTCTAAAGATGCGGCATTCAAGTCTTCCATCGAGCCAATCACTGACCACGAATAAGGGTGACCTTGAGGGAAAGTTTGTTCAGCTAAGAAACCAAAGACTTTGCCATACGGCTGTGCTTCGCCTTGGCGTTTTTCGTTTTGTACCACACCGCGTTGCTCATCAAGCTTCTCTTGGGTTACTGCACCTAACAGGTGCCCCATGCGGTCTGACTCCATCCATAATGCCATATCTAAAGCAGGCGTAGGCACGTTTTGGAAATAGTTGGTACGATCGTTGTTGGTGGTACCGTTCATGTCGGTAGCGCCAGCACGTTCAAATGGACCGAAATACTCATCATCGTAGTTTTCAGTACCGTTAAACATTAAATGCTCAAACAAGTGAGCAAACCCAGTTTGGCCTTGTTTTTCATCTTTTGAGCCAACTGCATACCAAACGTTAACAGCAACAATCGGTGCTTTACGATCGGTGTGTACAACCACCCGCAAACCATTGTCGAGCGTAAATGATTCGTAAGCGATATCTAAGTCAGGCAGATTTTGTTGCGCAGCTGCAACAGCTTGCTGACGGTTATTTTGAGTTTCAGCAGTAGTTTGACAGCCAGCTAACAATACTGTGGCTACCGCAACTGCAGTGAGGGTTTTGGTAAAACGCATAAGTTAATGTTCCCTGTTTGAGTCTATTGACCAGCCTATCATAGTCAACTTAGCAGGCAGTTGTAATCCATCAGCAGTGGGAAAAATGTAACAAGATTGGTCAAATTCTCTTAATTCAGTTACAACTTGCTAGGTTACAGCGCTTCCAATTAGCTGCCGAATCAAGGATAATTGCCGGCTGTGGTCGGGCAAAAAGAAAGAAAAACGCGTGGGAAAAACTACTATCATCGCCATCGCTGGCGCTTCTGCTTCAGGGAAAAGCCTCTTTGCATCAACAGTTTATCAAGAGTTGGTGGCAGAGTTAGGCGGTCAAGGTATTGCTATCTTAGCTGAAGATGCGTATTACCGTGACCAGAGTCATTTGAGCTTTGAGCAACGCCAACTAACCAACTATGACCATCCGTCGGCGTTTGAGCATGAATTGCTCGTTAAGCATCTAGAGCAATTGCGTGATGGTGAAGCGGTTCAAATGCCGCAGTATAGCTATAAAACCCACACCCGGGTGCCCGACACCATTAAAGTTAATCCGGGTAAAGTCATTATGGTAGAAGGTATTTTACTCCTAAATGACCCGAACTTACGGAAGTTGTTCGATATTTCAGTGTTTATGGATACCCCCCTTGATGTATGCCTACTGCGGCGCATGATTCGTGACGTAGAAGAGCGTGGCCGGACTATCCAGTCTGTTGCTGACCAGTACCAAGAAACCGTACGACCAGCCTTTTTCGAGTTTATTTTACCGTCGAAGCAGTTTGCTGATTTAGTCGTGACTCGCGGCGGTCAAAATGAAATCGCAATCGACCTAATTAAATCTAAAATTCGCCAGCTTTTGGCTGAATAAAAAACCACGGTCCTGATATTTATGAATAGTTTTCTCGGCATCGCCATCATTCTTTTTATTGCCTACTTATTCTCGTCTAATCGTAAACAGATCCGCTGGCGCACCGTGGGTGGAGCCTTTGCGATTCAATTAGCCTTAGGTGCTTTTGTGCTTTACGTGCCCTTCGGTCAAGACGTGCTGTATGCGGTGGCATCTGGGGTAGCTAACATCATTGCCTTTACCGATGCCGGTATAGACTTTATGTTTGGCGGTTTAGCCTCAGCTGATTTTGGCTTTGTATTCGCCATTCGAGTGTTGAGCGTGATTGTTTTCTTCTCCTCACTGATTTCAGTGCTCTATTACGTGGGCATCATGAAATGGATTATCAAAATTCTCGGCGGTAGCTTGCAGAAGATCATCGGCAGCAGCCGTCCCGAATCTATGTCGGCGGCGGCAAACGTGTTTGTCGGACAAACTGAAGCGCCGATGATGGTGCGCCCATTTATTGCCAGCATGACTAAATCTGAATTGTTTGCGGTGATGGTAGGCGGCATGGCCTCGGTATCAGGTTCGGTGCTAGCTGGTTATGCGGGGGTTGGGGTTGAGTTGAAATACTTGATTGCAGCGAGCTTCATGGCAGCGCCGGCGGGCTTGCTGATGGCAAAGATGATCATCCCAGAAACCGAGAAACCCCGTGAAGATCTCGATAGCATCATTGAAGGCGCTGACATTGAATGTGCCGATGATGAGGTTGAACAGCGTTCGGTTAACGTGATTGATGCAGCTGCTGCAGGTGCTTCTAGTGGTGTTCAGCTAGCTATAAACGTGGGCGCTATGTTGATTGCCTTTGTGGCATTAATTGCTTTAATCAATGGTCTGTTTGGTTGGGTTGGTGGCTGGTTCGGCTACCCTGAACTGTCGTTACAGCTAATCTTTGGTTATGTGTTTCAACCGGTGGCTTATATTTTAGGAGTAAGCTGGGATGAAGCCCAGTTGGCTGGTAGTTTTATTGGGCAAAAGTTAGTCATTAATGAATTTGTGGCTTATCTTGATTTTGTGAATTACCAAGATCAGTTAAGTGAGCATAGCCAAGTGATCATCACCTTTGTGCTTTGTGGCTTTGCTAACTTTAGCTCGATTGCGATTTTATTAGGTGGCTTGGGCGGTATGGCGCCCAGTCGTCGTCATGATATTGCACGCTTAGGCATGAAAGCACTGTTGGCCGCTACACTAGCGAACATGATGAGTGCAGCCATTGCTGGTTTCTTCTTTACCTTAGGCGCAGCTTAAGCAATTGCTGCGCTAGAGACGATAAGCTAGTACCAAAAAAGACCGCGAATAGCGGTCTTTTTTTATGGTCGTAACCCAGGTTTAGCCTATTTTTGTGGGTGCTTACGCATCACACCTTCTTGCATGGTAGATGCTACTAGCAACCCCTCACGCGTGAAAATCTGACCTCTTACTAACCCCCGAGCACCACAGGCACGAGGGCTATCAATGGCGTACAACAACCATTCATCCATCCGAAAATCTTGGTGAAACCACATGGAGTGGTCAATCGTTGCCATCTGTATGTAGGGCTGAGCAAAGCTATGGCCGTGTGGCTGCAATGCCGTAGGTAAGAAATTGAAATCAGAAGCATAGGCCAATAAGTATTTGTGCACCCGTGGGTCGTTTGGCATGTCGCCGTTAGCTTTCAGCCAAACATAGCGGCGCGGTTCGTCGACATGAGGTTTGAATGGATTATTGGCGGTGACAAAGCGCATTTCTATTGGCTTTTCACAAATAAATTTGTTGCGAATACTAGCTGGAATCAAGTCAGCGTGTTCACGATAAATATCTATATCAGATACTAACCCTTCAGGGCCTGGCACCTGCGGCATCGCATCTTGATGCTCAAAGCCAGGTTCGTCTATTTGAAATGACGCTGTCATATAAAAAATAGGTTTGCCAAACTGGATGGCTTGTACCCGCCGCGTGGAAAAACTCTTACCGTCACGAATGGCTTCGACATCATATACGATAGGTTTGTGCGCATCGCCTGGACGCAAAAAATAGCTATGTAAAGAATGGATTTTTCGGTCTTCAGGTAAGGTTTCTTTTGCTGCGGACAAAGCCTGCCCAATCACCTGACCGCCAAACACAGCACCAAATCCTAAATCTTGGCTTTGCCCCCGGTAAATGCCTTGTTCAATAGTTTCTAAACGTAAGAGGTTAAGCAAATCACTTAATACTTGGCTCATGGTTGGTTCTCTTCCTTAGCGAACTTGTTTAGCGCTTGATCACGAGATAGCTACCGCAACAACATCGGCCTGGCTATCAATCAAAGCGGGTGATTATAGCCCGCAGGGCAACAGGGTAAAAGTAGCTAATAAGCTAATTGAATGCTTTTGTCCGTGCGCTGTTTAGCTTGATACATGGCATTATCGGCATGCTGCAAGAGGTCTTCAAGAGTTTCGCCATGGTGGCCGTACAACGCAATCCCAATACTTGGAGTTACTAGAACGTGCTGTTGCGCTAGGACAAACGGCGAACCAAAGGCTTGATAAAGATGCTCAGCGACACTTTGAGCCGCACTGGCATGTTGAATACGATCAGCTAACACCACAAATTCATCACCGCCCATCCGCGCAACTAAATCGTGACTGCGTAAACTCTGCTGGAGGCGTTGGGCAGCTTGCTGGATCAGTCTATCGCCCCCAGCATGACCAAATCTATCGTTGATTTGTTTAAAATGATTTAAATCGAGGTACATCACTGCCAGTTGCGCATTAGTACGCAGGCGCTGCTGGGCTTGTTCAAAAAATGCACGGCGATTGGCAATACCAGTAAGGGCATCGGTAGAGGCTAACAGCTCAAGCTGTTGCAGCAGTCGTTCGCGTTCTTCTTCCATCTGTCGCTGCGCAGTAATATCACGTGCCACTGCAAGGCGCAGATCACGATCGACAAAATACCGAGCTGACCATTGAATCCATGCCACACTCTGGTCGGCGCGCAGGTAGCGATTAACAAAATGAGTTTGGGCTTCACCACCCATAATTTTCTGCGCCGCCGCGCGGGTGCGTTCATGGTCATCCGGATGAATAAAGTTAAACATGGATTGTCCCAACATGTGTTGGGGCGTTCGGCCAAACACGCGTTCAGCACCTTGGCTTAAGTAGACGAATTCACCGGCTCGATTTACCACACAAATGGCATCGAGTAACAAATCCATGTGTTCACTGAGTGCTTGAAACGCTTTGATATCGGTAGCCATAAATTCCTTTGTGAGGCATGCAAAGTAAGTGTGCACCAGTGTTCACACAAGTTACATGTTTATAGGGTATATTTTAGTCGAAGGCAACAGGGTGGTGGTTGATCTTTGTATGAGAAGGTTTCATAGTGAATATCAGTAGCTTAGTTTAAGTGCTTGCGCACTGACGTCGACTAGCGTATTTAATCATTTCAAGCTAGGCTTTTAGGATGTTGCAAAAATAACCAGCGAAGCCAACTGAATCGGGGCTTAGCGGTTTCTACAGATAAGGAGTGCCTCATGTCGAGTAACGACAGTTTTAACACCTTAAGTACCTTAGAAGTTAACGGTAAAACCTATCATTATCACAGTCTACCAAAGGCGGCAGCGCAACTCAGCGAGCTCGCAGATATCGACAAGTTACCTAACTCCATGAAGGTTTTGTTAGAGAACTTGTTACGCAATGAAGATGGCGAAACCGTAACTAAAACTGATATTGAAGCCATTGCTAAGTGGTTACATGAACGCAGCTCAGATCGTGAGATTCAGTACCGGCCAGCGCGGGTGCTCATGCAAGATTTTACTGGGGTACCAGCGGTGGTTGATTTGGCAGCAATGCGTGATGCTGTTGCTAAAGCGGGGCAGAACCCGAATCAGATCAATCCATTATCGGCGGTAGATTTGGTTATTGACCATTCGGTGATGGTAGATAAGTACGCCTCAGCAGAAGCCTTCAAACAGAACGTAAAAATAGAAATGGAACGCAACTTTGAGCGCTATCAGTTTTTACGTTGGGGCCAGCATGCGTTTGAGAATTTCCGTGTGGTACCGCCTGGCACCGGTATTTGCCATCAGGTGAATTTAGAATATTTAGCTAAAGTAGCTTGGACCAAGCAACAAGGCGATAAGACCTATGTGATGCCTGACACCCTAGTCGGAACCGACTCTCACACGACCATGATTAATGGTTTGGGGGTACTCGGTTGGGGCGTTGGTGGTATTGAAGCTGAAGCAGCTATGTTAGGTCAGCCTGTATCTATGCTGATTCCTGAGGTGGTTGGGTTTAAATTAACCGGACGCTTACCGGAAGGCGTTACCGCTACCGATTTAGTTCTTACCGTGACGCAAATGCTACGTAAACATGGCGTGGTCGGTAAGTTTGTTGAATTCTATGGTCCCGGTTTGGATCATTTGCCACTGGCTGACCGCGCGACTATTGGCAACATGGCGCCTGAATATGGTGCAACTTGTGGCTTTTTCCCGGTCGATCAAGAAACCTTGCGCTACTTGGAATTGTCAGGGCGTGATGCCGATACGATTGCTTTGGTTGAAGCTTATGCTAAAGCGCAAGGCATGTGGCGTGAAAGTGGTGATGAACCAAGTTTTACCGCCTCTTTGGAACTTGATTTAAGCACGGTAGCAGCGTCTTTAGCAGGGCCTAAACGGCCACAAGATAGAGTTGCTTTACCACAATTAGGTGCGGCTTTTGATTTGTTCTTAGAAAGTAATGGGCAAGCGAGCGAAACGGAAAAATCCCAACCTGTGGCAGGTACCGATTATGAACTTAGCCATGGCGATGTGGTGATTGCTGCTATTACATCTTGTACGAACACCTCTAACCCAAGTGTGATGATGGCGGCCGGTTTGGTGGCTAAAAAAGCCAGAGAGAAAGGTCTGCAACGCAAACCTTGGGTCAAATCATCGTTAGCGCCAGGCTCTAAAGTGGTCACTGACTACATTGCCAAAGCGGGATTAACCCAATATCTTGATGAACTTGGATTCAATTTGGTAGGCTACGGTTGTACCACTTGTATCGGTAACTCAGGTCCGTTACCAGATAATATTACTGATGCCATCCGTGCTGGCAATTTAACCGTAAGTTCGGTGCTATCGGGTAACCGAAACTTTGAAGGTCGGATCCACCAAGATGTAAAAGCAAACTGGTTAGCGTCACCACCTTTGGTGGTTGCTTATGCGCTAGCAGGCACTACCCGCATCGATTTAAGCAGTGAGCCCTTAGGGACAGATAACGACGGAAACCCAGTTTATCTGAAAGATATTTGGCCAACCAATCATGAAATTGCGCAGGCGGTGCAGTTAGTTGATGGTGATATGTTCCGCAAAGAATACGGCGAGGTATTCAAAGGTGATGAAGAGTGGCGTGCCATTCCTATTGGTGAGGGCGAAACTTATCAATGGAGCGATGATTCAACTTACGTGAAAAATCCGCCGTACTTTACTGCGATTGACCAGCCGTTGGCGGCTATTACGGACATCAACAAAGCGCGAGTTCTCGCTTTGTTTGGTGACTCTATTACTACGGATCATATTTCACCCGCGGGTTCAATTAAAGCTGATTCCCCGGCAGGTAAGTATTTACAAGAGCATGGCGTAAAACCAGCAGACTTTAACTCGTACGGTTCACGTCGCGGTAACCATGAGGTAATGATGCGCGGTACTTTTGCAAATATCCGCATTAAAAACCGTATGCTAGATGGCGTTGAAGGCGGATATACTCGTCATATTCCATCGGGCGAACAATTATCGATTTATGATGCTGCTATGCGTTATCAACAAGAACAGACACCTTTGGTGGTGCTAGCTGGCAAGGAATATGGAACCGGCTCTAGCCGTGACTGGGCTGCTAAAGGTACCACCTTGTTGGGCGTCAAAGCCGTTATTGCTGAGAGCTTTGAGCGTATTCATCGCTCTAACTTGGTTGGTATGGGCGTGTTACCCTTGCAGTTTGTAGATGGTGAAGGAGCGCAAGCTCACGGTTTAGATGGTACTGAGCAAATCAGCATCTTGGGCCTGAGCGATGAGCTAAAAGCCGGACAAATGCTAACTGTGCAAGCAGCAAAAGAAGATGGCAGCACGGTTGAGTTTAAGGTGAAATGTCGCATCGATACCAGTAACGAGCTGCAATACTATCGCAGTGGCGGTATTTTGCATTATGTTTTACGGCAGATGCTAGCGGCATAATAGCTAGCACCTGCAGTTAAGAAAGACGGTGGTAAGCGGCTCAAATATTGAGCGCGCGACCGCCGTCTACTTTTATGGATTCGCCAGTAACATAGGGGTTGTCGCGTAAAAAACGGACCGCTGCAAGCATGGGTTCGAGACCACCTTCAACGTTCAAAGGCGTTTGCGCCAATACTTTACGACGATGTTCTGAATCATGCTCGGGTAAAAATAAAATAGGCCCAGGCTGAATAGCATTGACTCGTATGTGCGGGGCTAAATGCTTGGCGAATGCCTGCGTGAGGTTGGCTAAACCAGCTTTTGCTGCACAGTAAGCAATATAGTCGGTGGCGGGGCTATCCACATAGATGTCGGTGATATTCAGCACCATAGCTTGCTGAGTTTGTCCCTGTCGTAATAATGGTGCTAGCTCACGTATAAGCAAATAGGGCGCTGCTGTGTGTACATTTAACACCGCCGTTAAATGATCTAACTGGTCATCCACAGTGGCGTTGTTGAAAAAGCACGACGCATTATTGACGAGCAAATCAAGTCGCTGGGTGTGTTGCTTAAGTTGCTCAGCTAACGCCAATACTTGGTTTAAGTCTGCTAAGTTGGCGGCTAAACCAACAGCTCCTAATTGTTCGAGCTCGGCAATACCGTCGCGCGAGGTATGATAGTGGGCGAAAACTTGGTAGCCCTCGGCAAGTAATGCTTTGGCTAAAGTAAAACCAAAGCGCCGGCCGGCCCCGGTAATCAAAGCAACGGGTGCTTGAGGAGGAGAGTTAGCTGGCATGGCGTTTTCCTTCATATAATTGCTGCCATTGGCGTTGTAAGTCTGGCACCACATCGGCTAGATAAGCCGGCACTTGTTGCCATACTTGCTGATGCGTTGCTGTGGTTGGTGCTTGCAGTTCACCTAATATATCTAAATCCATCGGCCGATCTTTATGGCTACAGTTTGGGTCGGTGCGGTCTCGACCTAAACTGGTTTCAATCGCATTAAACTGCTGCTTAAGTTGTTCGGGGTTATAACTGGTGCGTAATAGCAGCAACGCATTTAAGAATTCATGGTCGGTTTCAATCGCCACCGGCTGGGTATACAAGGCTGCCGAATACCAAGCCTCGCCTAGGGTGGTTAGCTGCTGCTTGGCTAATTTAAAATTCTGCTCAGGAGCTAAATTAGCCCCCATACTACAAAGATAGATTCGATTCATGCTAATCCTTACGTCACGATTGCTGTGAGCATACCCCAAGTTGCAATGATTTTCTGCACTTGCTAGCCTGTAACAAAGAGCTACGGGAAGGACGAGTGCCGCAACCAACAACCAAGCGCTTTATTATTGAGTTATTTTTCTCTATCACGCTGCTAGCGCTACTATTGTCGCTGATGCAGGCGGGACCCGCCAGTGCTAACTCCAAAGCTAGCCTGCTCGCTGAACCTAACGCCCTTGAGCTCACCAGTGTAGAGATGAGCAAAGAAGGTTATTTTGTGTTGCGTAGTAATACCGCTCCTGCAGCCACAACCTGGCAGTTAGAGCGGTGGTCCGCAGCACCTACCGCAACCCAGTTAAACAACCAACAACCGCTAACACTTTACCCTTGGCCGGCTAACACCCAACAACTGACCCTGTCTGGCTTTGCCAACGGCACTTACTATTTTCGCTTGCGAGCTAGCAATAACACCTACAGTAACGTGGTGAAGGTACAAGTAGATCACTATCCGTTATGGCAAGCCCTGAGCTTATTCAGTTTGGGATTAGGTTTGTTTGTGATAGTGGTGGTGGTGATTGCAAAGGGAGCCTATCGCTCCGCTAACGCTACCGAGGAGCCTTTATGAGCAGTGCTTATGCGCTCACTCCGCAACTCGGCTTAACTCTGGTAGTGCTATTTGGTTTGGGTTGGATAGCTTTCGGCTATTGGTTGGGGCGCAGCAATCATAGCCATGAAGATTTTGCCTTGGCCGGGCGACAAGTAGGGCTGGCTTTGGCTGCTGCTACCGCCATGGCTACTTGGGTGACTAGTAACACCACTCTGGTAGCACCGCAGTTAACCTATCAGTTTGGGGTGTGGGGCATGGTTGGCTATTCTTTTGCAGCGCTGGGCCTGTTGCTGTTTGCGCCCTTAGCAAAACGGATAAAGCAGCTCATGCCTGGTGGTTATACCGCTGGAGATTTTGTCCGCAGCCGCTACGGCAAGCCGGCTTGGTATCTATTCTTAGTCATTTCAGCAGTTTATGCTCTTGCCTGGTTGGTCAGTTTGGGCATGGCCGGAGGCATCCTGCTACAGGCCCTCAGCGGTCTTGATTACCATCTGGGGATGACAGCTATTTTGGTGATCTGCGTCGGTTACACCCTGTTTGGCGGTTTTAAAGCGGTGATAGCTACAGATTTTGTGCAAGCAGTCATCATTATTATCGGTGTGGTGGTGGTAGCAGGGCTATTGCTAACCCAAGTGAGCGTTACTAGCGTGCACGAACAGTTAACGCAGCAGCACCCGCAATTATTAGATCTGCTGTTCCCCGCAGCAATCATGTTTTTGTTTAATAATATTTTTTTCGGTTTGGGCGAGATTTTTCACTCAAACGTCTGGTGGACACGGGCACTATCATTCAAGAGTCAGGTTGGCGCTAAGGCGTTCCTATTGGGTGGCTTATTGTGGCTACCGATCCCCATAGTCACTGGCTTTATTGCCTTAGCGGCGCCACAGCTGGGCATTTTCCCGCCATCGGCCGATATGGTAGGCCCGATGGTAGCAGCGGCAGTATTGGGCAAAGTAGGGGCCGTGGTGGTATTTGTGGTGGTCTTTTCAGCCCTGGCCTCGAGCTTAGACTCCTTGCTTGCCGCTAGCGCAGATTTACTTACTCGTGATATCTATCAACAGCAGCTGCGCCCACAAGCCAATGATCAGCAATTATTAAAGTTTAATCGCTACAGTATTGTGGCCTTGGGTATTTTAACTTGGCTGCTTTGCTTACCTCAGCTAGCTACGTTGGGAGCACTGCTGAATTTTGCTGGCGCTTTTGTTGCCAGCACCATCATGCCGATTATTTTAGGGTTATATCAACCCAAGTTAACGGGCAGCTACGCTACTGCGGCCATGCTCCTTGGCACCTGTGCTGGTTTAGTAGGTTACCTGCTGATTGGTTTCTATGTGGCGGCGTTACTATCCTGTTTGATATCTAGCAGTATTTGTATGATTGGCGTGATACGCAGCCGCAGCCGATTTGATTGGCAGTTATTACAACAACGACAGGACTAAAGCATCATGTTGATAAGCGCAGAATGGTTACAAGGACTCATTTTAAGTTGCTTGGTGTTAGCCGCTGTGGCGCCCCTAGTACTCTTGTTGCTGTGGGTGCGCGATTGGCGTCAGCAAGGCCTGTGGTAGCCCCAGATTATCTTAAGTTAGGAAGCTAAATTTATGAATACAAATGATATTTCGTTTGAGCGTAAGCGGCCGGATGTGTACGGAGACGCTCATCCCAAGGCCTTGCTGAGGGCGATTCAAGAAGATGGCGATTATCTCTTGCAACTAGCCAACCAACACATAGTGACGGGCGATCAGCTCGATCAGAACACCATGAAGCAACTGTTTCGGCTGGCGGCAAAAATAGAAAGTAATCCGAAGCGGTTTAGCTCACCTTTGCAAAATAAGATCCTGATTAGTGCCTTTTATGAGCCTAGCACTCGTACGCGGTTAAGCTTTGAAAGCGCTTGGCACCGATTAGGTGGCGATATCATGTCGATTACCGATCGTTCTACAACGGGGATTGCCAAAGGTGAGGCTTTAGCTGACGTGGCTGAGATGTTTAATAACTACGGGGATTGTGTGGTGCTTAGAGACAACCAGCAATCGTCCTTGTATGAAATGATGGATGCGTTGCGCATCCCCATTATTAACGCTGGCAATGGCTTAGACGAGCATCCCACCCAAGCATTGGCTGATTTGTATGCCATCTTCAAGTGGCGCCCCGAGCTGTTGGATGCCAGTTCGGGGGCCCAAATTAAGATCGGTGTGATTGGGGTTCCTAATAAAATGCGCACGGTGCGTAGTTTGCTGAAAGGCCTCTCCGTATTTGCTCATGTGGTGAGTGAGTTGGTGATTATTCATGATGCCGCCAGCAGCGCTGAGCTTTTTGCGCCGGGGCAACGAGAGCAATTATCGCAACGTGGCATTAAGGTGACCACGAGTACCGAGCTCAACGATTGTTTACCTAGTCTCGATGTGGTTTACATCAATGCTATCTCGTGGGAGGGCGATACCTTTCATACCTACGGTGATGCTTTTCATTTACATGCTAAGTCGCCACTTAAAGCAGATGCGATTATTTTACATCCGTTAGCCCGCGGCGAAGAGCTTTCAACGGAGTTAGATCATACCCCGCACAATTGGTACTTTAGCCAAGCTCGAGGGGCAGTATTTTTACGTATGGCGTTGCTGACCTGTATGGTAGAGCGTGCTGAGCGAGTGATTGATGTTGTCTAACGCAAGGAGAGTTGTATGTGTGGAATAGCCGGAATTTTTAATCAGCATGGCCAAGCACCACAGCCGCAAACCTTGGTCAATATGGCAGCCATCATGCACCATCGTGGTCCTGATGGCTTTGGTTACCAAATTTTAAAAGATACGGGCGTAGGTTTTAGCCATGCGCGGTTGTCTATTATCGACCTCAATGAACAGCGTGGGCGCCAGCCATTTGTCTCTACAGACGGTAACTTGCTATTGGCTCATAATGGTGAATTCTATGATTTTAAAAGAATTCGAGCGGAATTAACTGCAGCAGGGGCTCGTTTTCAGAGTAAAAGTGATTCAGAAATTGTACTGCATCTCTACCAAGCCTATGGTTTAGCTGAAACGCTGACGCATTTGCGGGGCGAGTTTGCTTTTAGTTTGTACGATCAAACCGAAGATTGTCTCTATCTTGTGCGCGACCGCTTTGGCATCAAACCCTTGTATTACACCATGACAGAAACCGGTGTAGTGTTTGGATCTGAGTTAAAAGTGCTGTTTGCCCATCCTGAAGTAACTCGAGAGTTTTCCGACGAAGGCCTATATCACCAGTTAATTCAAGTGATGGTGCCAGGCACTACGGCCTTTCAAGGGGTCTATCAAGTGCCTCCGGGGCATGTGGTAAAAATCAAACGACGCCATGGGCAACTGGATATTTCTTCGCACTGCTATTGGGATGTGAATTTTCCGCTAGAGAGTGATTATCCTGGCGCTGAGGTGAACGAACAAGAATACATTGATGGGGTTCGCAAGCACTTGCTCGAGGCGGTTCAGCATCGTTTAACGGCAGATGTGCCGGTGGGATGCTATTTGTCAGGCGGGATTGATAGCTGTGCTATTTTAGGCTTATCAGCAGCCGCCAGTCAGCATCCGATTAAAGCTTTTACCATTGGGTTTGATGCCGACGCTTACGATGAAACGCCTATTGCTGAAGAAATGGCTGCAGCGACCGGTGCCGAACATCATATTATGCGGCTAAATAGCGATGATTTGTATGACCATTTTGTCGCCACCATCTGGCATACCGAACGTACCATTTATAATACCCTTGGGGTGGCTAAGTATCTTATGAGCCAGCAAGTTAATCAGGTGGGCTATAAGGTGGTATTAACAGGTGAGGGCTCTGATGAGTTGTTTGCCGGATATCCGGCGTTTCGTAAAGATATGTTCTTGCACGGGCTCGACCATCTCCCTGAGTCGGAGCGGCAAGCCTGGCAGCAGTTGTTAGAGAAAAATAATCAACTCTTTAAGGGTGCTATGTTAGCGCGTGAAGAATTCATTAGCCCTGCTTTCAACGCTAAAATGGGATTTACTCCGAGTTGTGTGCAGCCTTGGCTGAGTTGTGGTGAACAAGCTTTGCCATTAATCGCGGCTAAGAGAAGGCAGTACTTAGAAGATTATGACGCTGGTAAAGCTATTGCTGAGACCTTAGATGAAACCATGTTACAAGGTCGTCATCCACTGGATAGAGCACAATATGTGTGGATCAAGACCATGTTAGAAGGGCAGATTTTAACTTGGGGCGGAGACCGAGTTGATATGGCTCACTCGATGGAAGCACGGCCAGCGTTCTTAGATCATCATTTGGCGGAGTATGCATTCAAGGTACCGCCGCATTTGCGTATCAAAGGCAATAAAGAAAAGTATGTGTTGCGTGAAGCAATGAGGGGACTCCTGCCCGAGGTATTGTATAAGCGCGAGAAATTTGCCTTTATGGCGCCGCCGGCCCACACAGATCCAGCTAAATGGCAGGCGGTATTGAAGTTGGCGCAGCACTATTTATCAGCTGAAGCTATTGCGGAAGCAGGATTACTGGATTATCAACAGGTACAAGAAGTGTTTCAGCGACACGAATCAGAGCAGGTGCCTATCGATGAAAAAGTACAGTTAGATGCACTTATTAATCATCTGCTCGGGGTGCAGATCATGCATCATCACTTTATAAAAACTGATGTGCCAGCCCTAGCTCAGCAACGGGCAGATGAGCTAGGCTGGCATGCTTAAGCAGTTAGATTAGCGTACCAGTTGCAGCAATGCTTGAGCTAACTCGGTGTTGTCTAAATAGCCACGGAAGGCCTCCGCACCAGGGCCGGTTGCCATCACCGGAACATCAACCGCGGTGTGACCGGTGGTGGTCCAGCCGGTGCGAGTGTGTTCGCTAATGATTTGTACCAATACCTTACCTAGCGGATATTGCCGATCGCGGCCACGCAATGAGTCGTCAATCTGCACTTGCTCTAGCTGCTGCCATTGTTGTTCCGTTACCGGTAAGTTCAGGATTGGGGCTAGATAATCACGCCATTGCTCACGCGGTAGTTGCAATAATTGCTTGGTCATTTGCTCTAACGAAGCAGTAATGCCCATAACCTGTTCTGAATGCCATGCGTATTCACCGCCTTGGCCTAGGGTTAAACCACCGGTTGAATGGTCGGCAGTGATCACTAATAGGGTATTTGGGTGCTGCGCTAGGTACTCACGCACAACCTGCACTGCGGCAGCAAAATCGGCCATCTCATGCACCGCACAAGCGATATCGTTGGCATGCCCACACCAGTCAATCATGCTGCCTTCTACCATCAAGGCAAACGGCTTGTTGGTTTGCTGGCTTTGCTCGGTGAGTAAGCGTAATGCTTGGCTGGTCATGTGAGCAAGGCGGCCAGGCTTATCATCGATGGCGAAAGGTAAGGCTTTGTCAGCAAACAAGCCTAATACCGGCAGTTGCTGTTGTTGATCCAGTTCAGTGGCATCGGTAAGGATGCTCAAACCTTGCTGCTGCAACTGCGGCAGCCAGTTTTTATCATCCCGATGAAAATACTGATAGCCGCCACCTAATAACACATCAAAGCTCCAGCCACCGTTAGTGACTTGGCTGGCATAGCTATCGGCAATCTCGTTATATTGATTTCGTGAAGGGTGATGGGTAAAAAAGCTTGCTGGAGTGGCATGGTTGACTTGAACGGTAGCTACAGCACCTGTGCCCCAGCCATGTTCACGAGCTTTTTCCATCAGCGTTTGTTGTGGATTTTTTTTCGCATCAATTCCAATCGCGCCGTTGTAGCTTTTCACACCTGTAGCAAGGGCAGTTGCGCTTGCAGCTGAGTCGGTTACCCAAGTATCGTCATCAGGATAGGTAGTTGCCGCGCCAGTTAACAGGTCATCAAAAGGAGTTGCTGCTAGCTCACCGGCGCCAAGTTCACTCATGGCATAGCGATAGGCTGAAATGTATTCAAACCCCATACCATCACCAATCATGAAAATAATATTAGGTGCACCGGAGCTTGTAGCCGTTGCATTAGCTGCTGCGCTATTGCCGTCAGCTGCTGGCTGGTTAGCACATGCGCTGAGTACCAGGGCAGCGGCAATACTGCTGGCAAGGCGACCAAATTTAACCGCGGGGGCCGAAAACTTCATAACAACTCCTAAAAATAAAGCAGGTTTAATAGCAAAGCTTAAAACTTAGCTATGACAGCTTAATGACAAGCTAAGGTTCAATTACTGGGCGGTGCACTGGCGCTGCGTTCGCTTCCACACTTTCGGCAGCCAATCGTGGCTGTTATCGTCTATTACTGCTAACGGATACTGCGCACCGAGATGGTAGGTGGTATTGGCAGCCACCTCTAAACTAAAGGTCTGCGTGCGTGGTTGTTGCCGATAACGACGAAAGTCTTTGCTGGCAATCAATTCCATCAGCTCGATTTGATAGGTACCAGGACTTAATTGCACCACTGCCGTTTGTGCATCAATGCTACGGTTATTAATACGAGTAATTAGCACAGCATACAAGTCGTGTGCGGCTGGTGGTTGTTGAAATACGCTAATGCGTCCACACACCTTGCTTTGGTTAGTGGTAAGGTTGAGCTCATTAAACTGATGATCAACAATCAACCGCCAGCCGGGTATCAAGGTAGCTTGGGCTGGACCCGAGAGGGTGATACTTTGTTGTTGGCGCAGCACTTGTAGGGTGACCTGCTGCTGATGCTCCAAACTTTCGAGATAACCTAACACCGCGTCTAAACCAACCTCCGTCAACACTAAATCATCGACCTGTTGTACGACATCGCCTTGTTGCAAACCTAATTGAGCGGCCGTGCTGTTGCTACGCACCACCAACACGGTACCGTTGGTGCGCAACACCGCACCCCAATCAATATAGCTACGCGGCGGCTCCTGCAATAATACGGCTGGCTGTGAACCATAGAGCTTACTGGCGGCAATAGCGGCATCTCGTGCCTGTTGGCGAATCTGCTCTTCAGTTTGCTGCGCCGCTACAGCGCTAAAGCAAACTGCAAGTAACAAAGTGAGGGTAACTACAACCCAGCGATAATAAGCAGTCATCTTACCAAGCGTCCCTAGTCAACATGCTGTTACGAGCGGCTAAAAGTTGCTCAATGGTGGCGCTGTCGGCCTCTGCCAACACCGCTTGTTGAATTTGCCGATCCATGGTTTCTAGTTGATAGTCGGCAGCCAGCAGCATCGGTTGTTGTGAGCTTGCTGGAGCGGTCGCTGGGATCATTTGTTGATGGTAGGGTCCGGCTAACCAAAACCAGGCCAGTGTAGCCGCAGTCGGCAACAATAACCAGGGCCAGCGAGCTAAGGTAAGTTGGCGCCGGCGTGGCTTAGGCCAAGTCAGGTGCAAATCTGCGGTTTGCTGGGCCGACCATTGGCGCAGTTGTTGTTTCAGCTGTTGCTCTTCACGAGACGTCATCGGGGCCTCCTGTGGGTGCATCGGATTGTTGTGCTTGCCGCAATTTGTCTAGGGCGCGTTGATACCTTTTACGCACAGTAGCAGCAGTGGTATCAAACATGTCAGCTAATTCATTATGATTATAGTCTTCTACTAAGTATAACCATACTAAGCTGCGTTCGGCAGCAGTTAATACTGGCAGAATGTTTTCTAACTCACCAAAACTGTGCCAGTCGGCGGTTTGGCTGGGGTCTGAGTTAGTATCAAGCAGTTGCTGATAATCGCTGTCGAGGTCTAGATCAAGATGCTGCTTTCTGAGTTGTGCGAGGGCATAGTTTATTGCAGACTTTTTCAACCAGCCGCCAAAAGCTTGTGGCTCACGTAGTTGGGGTAGCTTTGCAAAGGCTTGCAGAAAGACTTCTTGCGCCCAATCTTTGGCTTGCTCACGGTCATGACACAAGCCAAACAGGGTTTGCAGTACGGGCCGTTGAAATTGCTCAAATAATCGCCGTTGGGCTTTGCTTTGGCCACGCTGGGCTGCTTGCACCAGCGTGACACTTACCGGTTGACCAAACCCTGTTGCGCTCATGGTTGTTACTTAAAATTGAATATCAGCATACACAGGGTCATGGTCAGAAGCTCGATAAGCAGATGGCGCATACCAATGAGCTTGGGTATCAGCGTAACTGTACTGCAGCGCAGTTGGCTCATCAGCGTTGATCGACCAGATACCTTGCATAACTACCCGCGGGTTCAATGCTGCTGATACCAGCAAATGATCAAGACTGCCTGCTTGAGCGTCATACACATAGCTGTATGCTGCTGCGTCAAAGCTATCCAAACGATTGTAGTAACCTTTGCTAAGCAGGGTGGTGATAGGGTCTTCTTTGGCGTATGCGTTAAAGTCACCGAGCAGCACTCGTAAGCTATGCCGGCTCAGCTCGGGGTGCTGGTCTAACGTATCAGCTAAGAGTTCAGCCGATTGGGTGCGCGTGGCATTCCAACAGGCTTGGCCATCGTCTTGATTCGCATCCGGGTGGCTACTATCTTTCGGGCAACTGCCCTTAGATTTAAAGTGGTTAACGGCAACTACTAGATTTTCGACCGTATTAAGTGGTGCAAAACGTTGAATCAGTGGTAACCGGCTACGGCTATCAAACGGAGCCTGATTGATGCTTACAACGGCTCCTTGAGGCTCTACTTTGTCGCTGCGGTAAAGCAAGCCATTGGTGATGGTATCGCTACCAAAACGCTCGTCACCTGCCTGAATAAAACGCCAAGGCTGACCTGTTTTAACTGCTAGCGCCTGGGTTAACTCAACAATAGCGCTGTGCTCAGCGTAGCCATCGTTCTCAATTTCCATTAAACCTATGATGTCAGCATTCATCGCTGCCAAGGCGGCCACAATTTTATCGTGTTGGCGTTTAAATTGTGCGGCAGTTTTAGCACCCCGTTGGGTAGGGAAAGTTTTTGCGTCGCCTTCGCCGTTAAAATAATTAAGGACGTTAAAAGCCGCCACTCGAATGGTGTTTTGGGCCGGTTGTGGCAGTGCCGCAGGGCGCGGATTACTAGCCTCAAACGTTAACTGAGTGGTTGGTTGCAAGCGGTACTGACGCTGATATTGGCTCATAATACCTACGGCACCCTTCAGAGTATCACCGCTGCGCAAGGTATTATCTGCACTTAACTCAGGCGCAGGGAAAGGTACTTGAGTAGGGTTCGGTGCCTGATTGTCATCAATCAGTAATTTCGCCAGTTGGTTTTGCTGTGCAAGTTGCTGGGCATCGGCTCCAGGAGCAACCACTTGGGTTGGGGTATAGAGGCGTTCATGGGCAACTTCAAATTGGCCATGGCGCGCTAACTGATAGTGTCCGTTAACTACTAAATCTTGGGCAAAGGCAACTAACATGCCCTCGTATTGCTCAAAACTATTCGCCTCAGCCTGAGGCAGCTGCAGAGCGATCGGTTCAGGTAACGTTTGTGGCGTACTACAGATGCTGACGTTGCTAACTTGCTGCAGTTGCGTTAATTGTTGCGCTTCAGCAACCACCCCGGTCACATAAACGAAACTACCTGCTGCAGCCGTTGCCGGTAACTCTTCAGTGGCAATAAAAAGTCCTTCAGCAGTAGCTGGGTCTTGATCTTGGTCGGCACTGATACTTTGGATAAAAAAACCACCCAGTTGCTCCGTTGCAGTCCAATCAGCGGTAATAATGCCCCGCGTGGTAACCATTTGACCAACCAGCGCAGAGCTGTCGCTGGACCCCTGAATGGTCGCAATGGGGGTGGTGTCAGCAAGGCAGGCAGGATTGGTTTCAGTATTGGCACAACTGGCCAGCATCAAGGCTAGTGGCGCAAGTGCAACCGCACGGATTAACTTCTTGGTTGGAATGTTAGCGCGAATTGAATTTTTGTTGTTCATAGCTTCCTACTTCAAGTATCTCGGCTGCATCTAGTTTTTCTGCATCCATCATGGTGGCAATTCGTTGCATCGCTGCCACCAATTGGGATTGTTCCCAATCAGCGAGCGCTTGAAACTTACCGATAAAGTTTTCTTGCAAAGGTCGCGGGGCATCAGCTAAACGGGCCTGACCTGCCGCTGTTAATGTTAATACCACGCGACGTTTATCTAACGTACTGCGTTCGCGGTGAATCAACTGCCGGTGTTCAAGACGGTCAATCACGTTACTTACGGTGGCTGGGCTTAAGGTAATATTCTGTGCAACTGAGCTGGCAGTTATCCCGGCGGGGCAGGCTGCTATCTCACGTAAAATCAGCAGTTGTGGCGCGGTCAGCCCGGTTGTTTTATTCAACTGCTTTGAATACAAATCAGTCGCGCGAATCACCTTGCGCAAAGCTAATAATAATTCTTCGTATTTTTCCATAGATATCTCTCCCTGACTAGCGTCTAGCGGAGCGATCGGTCCGTCTAATTTGTACCACTAAGCCTAATTTAGGATGATCAAAGTAATGGGTTTCGTGACTAATCACTCGGCGTAACTGTTCTAAGCGGTAACTTCGTAAGAACCAATCACTAGTACTTTCAGTTGCTGTTAGCTGTTGCAGTGCCTGCTCAACTTGCGCACTTAATTGACGTTGATTGAAGCGCACTGCTTGGGGTTCGCGCAGCTCTAACTGGCTGTCGATATGTAAATAGTTGCCTACCAAATAAATATGAAGCAAGCCATCAAGCTCCCACACCGCCTCAGTGCGTTGGTTGTCTGGCCGGGGCTGGCGCAATGGTGGCGGATTCGGCGTGCCCGTATCACTGTAATTTAATTGCAATTGTTGCTGGTTGGCTTGTTCTAGTAACCAGTTAAGTTCGGTGAATAATTGCTCGCTCGCCGGCGCAGTTGCTTCGCTTTCAGTCAGCGCGGCTTTAGGTTGCGATGGTAGGTCAGTAGCACTGACTACCGGTGGTAGTTGATAGCCCGAAGGTGCATACTCATGACCGTAATTTTTGCCACCAAACAGGCGTAGGCTGTAATTCTGATTACGAGTAAAGACCGGGGTGCGGTAGGTGACATGGAGTAAAGGTGTCCCCACTCGCCGACGTTCTAGTTGCTCACGCATCTCAGTTAACTGATGTTGGCTTGCATCGAGCAAAAAGGGGCGCGTTGCCGTATTGATATCGCCGTTATAACCGCTGATCACCTTGGTTGGTGCCTGCGCTAGGCTGCGGAGCATCAGCTCGGGCTGATACCAAGGCCGGCGCTGCTCTAAATCTAATTCAGCTTGCTGGGCACACCAGAGGCTTGGAGCGCGAATCGCAGAGCTTTCAGCTTCAGTTCCAGCTTCTGGGCAAACGGGCAAATCGAACAAGAGTGCCCAAAAATCAGGTGCGTAGTAGCTGCTTAACAAGTCATGCGTGGGGCGCAATTGGCGTGGTGCTAGCCACGGGAAGTTTTCACTGGTATCAGCATCGAGGTGTTTAAAAACTAAAACTTCGACTTCAAACCAGCGCCAGCTTTCGGGGTCACTTAGTTTACTTTGGGCAACCGCAGTGGGAGCTAACATGCTACTGGTGATCATGACCGCCAACGGCACCAGCCATGCTGCTACTGAGCCTAAGAGTTTTGCTTGGGGGCGAAGTGAATGGCTGCTACTTAGCCTAGTTAAAAGCCTCATTCTGTGCCTCGTAATAATTGCTCCAACAGAGACTCTACCAGTTTCAACCGTGCTTGAGTATCTTCAGTTTTCATAAGAATGCGTAAACGATTAGGACCGTCTAGTTTATAGACATTCGGTTGGCTTTGGATAAGCTCAATCAGTTGTGCTGGTTGTACCTTATTATCTGGGCCAAACTCCAAGCTAATTCCCTGTTGACTACCTTCTACTTTGCGCAGCCCCAGCAACGCAGCTTGGTTACGAATAGCCGTTACTCGTACTAAGTTTTTAACGGGTTCGGGCAGTAAACCAAAGCGGTCGATTAACTCAACTTGAATTTCATCTAACTCGCGTGAGCCGTTGGCGCTAGCAATACGCTTGTACAGGCTTAATCGAATATTCACATCGCCGATATAATCTTCTGGCAGCAACGCAGGAACACGTAACTCAATCTCTGCTTGGGCTTTTAACAATTGCTCAAGTGCTGGTTCTTTACCATCACGCATGGCTTGCACGGCCTGCTCGAGCATCTCCATGTATAAGGTAAAGCCGATGCTTTCAATTTGGCCACTTTGCTCGTCACCTAATAGTTCACCAGCGCCACGAATTTCCAAATCATGAGTAGCTAGCATAAAGCCAGCACCAAGATCTTCCAGCTGCGAAATAGCCTCTAGCCGTTTCAAGGCATCTTTGGTCATGCGTTTTGGATGCGGCGTTAACAAATAGGCATAAGCTTGATGATGGGAGCGCCCGACGCGACCACGTAACTGGTGCATCTGCGCCAAGCCCAAATGATCAGCGCGGTCCATAATGATGGTATTGGCCGTAGGCACATCAATGCCTGTTTCAACAATAGTGGTACAAACCAAGACATTGAAACGCTGATGATAAAAATCAGACATGATACGTTCAAGTTCACGCTCACGCATCTGTCCATGCGCCACAGTGATGCGTGCTTCGGGCACTAATTCTGCCAATTCGCGTGCAGTTTTTTCAATGGTTTCAACATTGTTGTGGAGGAAATATACTTGGCCTCCGCGCAAAATTTCGCGTAACACAGCCTCACGAATAGTGGGTTCATCATACTCGCGTACGAAGGTCTTAACGGCCAAACGTTTGGCGGGTGGGGTCGCAATAATGGATAAATCTCGCACCCCATGCATGGCCATATTTAAAGTTCTTGGAATTGGCGTTGCGGTTAAGGTAAGAATATCAACATCAGCACGTAAACGCTTAATCGCTTCTTTTTGCCGAACACCAAAGCGATGTTCTTCATCGACAATCAGCAAGCCAAGATCGTGAAAGGCCACATCGGCGCTCAGTAATTTGTGAGTGCCAATCACCAAATCAATCTTACCAGCGGCGAGGTCTGCTAGGATTTGTTTGGTTTGTTTGCTGGTTTTAAAACGTGACAGTACTTCTACGCGGATGGGCCAATCAGCAAAGCGATCTTTAAAGTTCTCAAAATGCTGTTGTGCCAACAGGGTCGTCGGCACTAATACTGCCACTTGCTTGCCATCGTTAACCGCAACAAAAGCAGCGCGCATGGCTACTTCTGTTTTACCGAAACCTACATCGCCACACACTAGACGATCCATAGCTCGGTCACTTTGCATGTCATCGAGCACGCCAGCGATCGCCTGTTGTTGATCGTCCGTTTCTTCAAACGGAAAACTCGCCGCAAACCGGCGATAATCGTCTTGGTTAAGCTGAAAAGCATAGCCTGGCTTGGCTTCGCGTCTAGCATAGACATCAAGCAACTCTGCGGCCACATCACGAATTTTTTCTGCCGCTTTGCGTTTGGCTTTTTCCCACTGGTCGTTGCCTAATTTGTGCAGTGGAGCTGACGCTTCTTCACCTCCGCTGTAACGGCTCAGAACATGGAGTGAGGCTACCGGAACATATAAAATGCTTTGTTGGGCATACTCAATAGTCACAAACTCGGTTGTGATACCACCAGCCTCTAGGGTTTTCAGCCCCTGATAACGACCTACACCATGATCAATGTGCACCACCGGTTGGCCGATACGTAACTCAGCTAAGTTACGCACCATATTCTCGGCGTTGATGCCAGTTTGTGACTCTTTGCGGCGACGCTGGCTAATGCGGTGCCCTAGCAACTCAGTTTCAGTAATAATGGCAAGTTGTTGGGCCGGGAGAAGAAACGAGTGCACGACCGGAGCAATGCTAATAGCTGTCTGCGCGCTGCCATCGACAAATTGTTGCAGATCGTCTACTTCCGCGAGCGCCAACTTAAGTGGTGCCAGTAGTTCTCGTAGGCTTTCACGGCGACCTGCAGATTCAACTAAAAATAGCACGCGGTACTGTTGCTGCTGTAGCTGGGTGAGCTTGTTGCGTAAGTTTTGCAGCGGGTCTTTGAGCTGGTGATTAACTGCGATATCGGCAAGGGCTTCGGTAGCAAAGTGCTGCGGCCCCGGCTGAGCTTTATCGCTGGGTACCATGGCACGCACCCGCGGCAATTGCTTAAATCTAGCATGTAGTTGATCGACCGTCATGAACACTTGATGCGGTGCCAACAATGGACGCAAGGGATCATAGCGGCGTTGTTCATAACGTTGCTGAATGTCATGCCAGAGGCTGTCTAAACTGCCTTGGATATCACCAAAAGTAACCAGCAGGGCATTGTCCGGTAGATAATCAAATAAGGTCGCCATCTGCTCAAAAAACAGCGGTTGGTAATACTCGATACCGCCCGGGAATTGTTTATTAGAGACCTGGTAATACACTGAATCGCGCTCATTTGAGGCATTAAACAAGTCGCGGTAGCGAGCCCGAAACCCCTCAATTGCGGTCTCGTTAGTAGGAAACTCGTGAGCCGGCAGTAAATTGATTGCGTCTATTTCGGTTGCCGACAGTTGGGTATCTGGATCAAACAGTCGAATAGAGTCTAATTCGTCGTCAAAAAAATCAAGCCGGTAGGGCTCATCACAGCCCATCGGGAATAAATCAAGGAGCGAGCCGCGCACGCAAAACTCACCATGCTCCATGACTTGCGCCACATGGCGGTATCCAGCCCGCTCTAAGCGTTGTCGTAGCTGGTGAATATCTAGCTGCTGCCCTTTGCCCAACTGCAATGTCTGACCGCTGACAAAATCTTTCGGTGCCACCCGGTGCAGCAAGGTATTGAGTGATACAATCAAAGCTCCGCGTTTGAGATCTGGCAATTGCGCGAGCACTTTGAGACGCTCAGAAATAATATCTTGGTGCGGTGAAAAGCTATCGTAAGGTAGGGTTTCCCAATCAGGAAACACCCACAAGTGATCACGCCAAGTTGGCGTAAAGTAGGCTATTTCTTGCTCGAGACGGTGCGCTTGTGGCGCATCAGGCGTCACTATCAAGACTGGACCGGGATGATTTTCAATAGTTTGGCCTAGGGCCATAGCAACGCTACTGCCATGTAACTCTTGCCAGGTAAGATCAATACTTGCTGAAGTTGGAGTAGGAGGGCTGAAAATTGATACCTGAGTCATGAATAAAATACGTCCGGATAGCCAACAATATAGGTTGTGATGAAGTATACCTGAACTTGCCGCTTGGATCAGTGGCGAGTTTTCTTTATGCTTGCATCGCGTTAATTTTTAGGAACATGCATGGGCCAGTCAGCAGCAATATACCTTGGGCTTCGTTATAGTCGTGCCAAGCACGGCAGTAAGTTCACCCGTTTTATTAATCGGTTTGCGTTTGCCGGGATTGTCGTGGGCGTCGCGGCACTCATCGTGGTGAGCTCGGTCATGAATGGTTTTGAACAGCAACTGAAACAACGTATTTTAGGTGTGGTGCCGCAACTCACAGTGAGCAGTGCTAATACTGCCGGCCTCTCCGCAACCGATGCTTTTATTCGGCAATTGCCAACACTACCGGGCGAGCGCGCGAAAGTGCCTCAGGTAAGTAGTGCTGGGGTGGTGCAAAGTGGCGGTCAACTGCGTCCGGTGCTTATTCAAGGGTTATTTCCTGAGGTGGATGGCGCCGCCGTGCAATGGCAACCGCTGCAACAGCACCTACAGTTCGGCGAGATAGAACGCTTGCAAGCAGGCAGTTATGGCGTTCTGATTGGTCAAGCCTTAGCGCAACAATTGGATGTCTGGCCCGGTGATAGTATCCGCGTGATTGCAGCGGCGGGTGGGGTATATACGCCCCTAGGCTTAATGCCAGCGCAACGGCAATTTACCATTGTTGGCATTGTAGCCATGCAATCAGAAGCCGATGGTCAGCTACTGGTGATGCACGGTAGCGATGCCGCACGGCTACTGCGTTTACCTGATTCACAGGTATCTAATGTGCGTTATTATTTCACCGATCCGTTTCAGGCGATTAACGCTGCCGAATACTTGCAGCAGCAGTTGGGGCCTGACTTTAATGTGCGAAGCTGGCGCTCTCAATACGGTGAACTGTTTGATGCCGTAAACATGGAAAAACGCATGGTCGGCTTGATGCTTGGGCTGATTATCGCCGTGGCTGCGTTTAATATTGTGTCAGCGCTGATGATGCTCATTCAAGATAAGCAGACCGATATTGCCATTCTGCAAACCATGGGCATGCGCAAAAGTGGTATCTATCAGATGTTCCTTATGCAGGGCCTTACCAATGGCGTGATTGGCAGCCTGCTGGGGCTTACAGCGGGGGTATTGCTGGCTGGTAATTTAAACCAAGTGTTGAGTTTATTACAGGTAGATTTGAGTTTTACCGGGCAAGCCGGCTTACCTGTGCTAATGCAACCGGAGCAAATTGTCACGATAGTGCTGGCTGCGTTGTTATTGACCTTGTTAGCAACGTTATATCCAGCTTGGCGCGCTAGCCAAACTCAACCAGCACGGGCGTTAACCTATGAATAACCAAGCCGATACCGCAGCTGCGGCGCTTAGAGAGGAAGTACAGATGTTAATGGAATGCCGTCAAGTAAGTCGCCATTATCAAGATGGAGACCGGCAATTACAGGTGTTGCAAGAGGTAGACTTAAAGATAGCTGCCGGTGATATGCTGGCCATTGTGGGTAGCTCAGGCTCTGGTAAATCTACCTTATTGCATTGTATGGGCGGCCTCGATCAAGTGAGTTCGGGCGAGATCCTCTATAAAAACCAAGCCATTCAGCAGTGGTCGAGTGCGCAACTAGCCGATTGGCGCAATCAGCAATTGGGCTTTATTTACCAGTTTCATCATTTGTTGCCAGAGTTTAATGCCCAAGAAAATGTGGCGATGCCACTGTTTATTGCTGGGGTGAAACGTGCCGAGGCACTCAAACAGGCCGCAGAATTGCTCGAACGAGTAGGGCTGCAGGCCCGTGCACGCCATCGTCCTAGCGAGCTATCGGGCGGTGAACGCCAGCGGGTAGCCATCGCGCGGGCGCTGGTGAATCGCCCCCAATTAGTTCTCGCTGATGAGCCCACAGGTAATTTGGATGATGCTACTGCAGCGAGTGTTTTTGCTTTGCTACAACAGCTTAATAAAGAGCTGGCAACGGCTTTTGTGTTGGTCACACATGATCAAAGTTTAGCGGCACAACTGCCACGCACTCTCCATTTGCAGCATGGTAAATTGGTCACGGCTAGCGCTTATGCTGCAGCGCAGCGAGAGACAAACTGATGCGAGCTTGGCAGTTAGCTTGGTTATTGGCGCGACGTTTTCGTGGTAAGCGTGAGCGCAGTGGTTTTGTTAGTTTTATCTCGGCGTCTTCGACGTTAGGGATAGCCCTTGGCTGTATGGTGTTTATCACTGGTCTAAGCGTGATGAACGGCTTTGAAGAGGTGTTACAGAAGCGTTTTTTGAGCTTGGTACCGCAAGTTGAATTTAGTGCGGTTAAGGGCCAGCTTAAAGACCCTCAGGGGATTATTGATTTAGCGCTAGCTCACCCTCAGGTAGCAAGTGCGCGAGCCGTTATTCGTAGCCAAGCATTGATCCAGCAAGGCACCGAGTTTGTCGGCGTGCAACTAGAAGGTATCGCTACGGAACAGCCCCATGCCATTGCGGATTACATGCCAGCTGCAACCTGGCAACAATTACAACAACAACCTCGTGGTGTCGTATTAGGTAGTCAACTAGCAGCTCGCTTAGGCGTCCAAACGGGCGATAAATTAGCCTTGATGGTGGCTCAGCAGGGCAGTTTCAAACAGCCTAAACGCCAAGCTTTAACCGTGGTGGGTACTTTTACCTTCGGTGGCCAAGTGGATCACCAATACGCCTATGTTGATTTAACCACTGCGCAAGCCCTGATGGGCTTCAGTGAGGGGGCACAAGCGGTTGAGTTAACGGTTACGGATATTTTTGCGGTGCAGCAAATCGCCACGCAGTTAGGCTATCAGATTGACGATTATGTGTATCTTGACCACTGGATGCGCTCGCAAGGGCATTTGTATCGCGATATTCAATTGGTGCGCTTGGTGATGTATTTGGTGTTGGTGTTAGTGTTAGCGGTGGCCTGCTTTAATATCGTCTCAACTCTGGTGATGACGGTGCAAGAAAAACAGCGCCACATAGGTATTTTACGGACCATGGGATTGCGCCGCGTGCGCATCATGCAGGTATTCATTTGGCAAGGCCTGCAAAATGGGGTGTTGGGGGTTAGCTTAGGCGTGCTGGCTGGGGTTGTACTGACGAGCTCATTACCCTACTTATTGCAGTGGTTTCAGCAGCTAACGGGGGATACCTTGCTGGCAAGTGACGTTTATTTTGTCACTAGTATTCCAGTGCAACTGCAAGGGATAGATATTGCCCTCGTGGCCTTGGTTGCTTTGCTGATGAGTGGTTTAGCAACGCTTTATCCGGCTTGGCAAGCATCGCGTACAGACATCGTTAAAGCTATTAGCGCAACTTAGTCTTCGCGCTAAGTCAAACAAGTTAATCAGGAGCGTTGGAATTATCCTGTTTGTCTTGTTTGTGCGTGCGCTCATGGGGACGCTGTGCGTGCGGTAAATGCTCAATTGCTCGCTCTTTGGCTGTTGCTAACATGCGTGCAGCACGAGCGCGCCACGCATTTACCACGGACTGTCGCCAAAGCAAACTGATACTAATATAACCGATAATACTGACCAGCACAGCCACAATAAAGCAGCCCAACAAAAAGGCCGGGCCAATAGTTCCTATGCTTTGCGCCAGCCAACCCCAGGACAATTCAAACGCAAAAGGCTGATTGCCTTGATCCAAAATCCAAGCCCCAAGCAAGTAGCAAAAGTAAAACAGCACCGGCATGGTGATTGGATTCGACACCCACACCAAAGCTACTGAAAGTGGTAAATTAACTCGCAATGGAATGGCCGCAGCAGCAGCTAGCAGCATTTGAAACGGCACCGGGATAAAGGCAAAGAATAAGCCCACTGCAAAAGCCCCGGCGGCGGAGCGTCGGTTTAAGTGCCAGAGGTTGGCATCATGCAGCAGACTTCCAAATATCTTCAAGCTACGACTATTCCGAATAGACTCATGGCTTGGCATGATGCGTTGAATAAATTTCTTCGGCATTTTTTCTCGTTCAGACCTGTTGGATCACCAACTAAGGTACAACATCCATGGATAGGTGGTTGTGCGCCGGGCTGTTTGGGTTTGCGATAAGCTTTACTTTAGGCAAACCGATAGCATTCTGGCAATGGTTATTAGCCTCAACTTTAGTCGTAGTGGCTACATTCTATTGGCCTGCACAGCGCCGGCATAGCATCTTGTTAGGGTGCCTATTGTGCGGTATTGGATGGGGCTCTGGCAATGCCTATTTCAGTCAAAACTGGCAAATACCCCCAAAGTGGCAGGGGCAACATGTAACCATAAACTTAGTGATTGAAGAGCTCCCACAACATGCTGAGGATTATTGGCGTTTGGCTGGAACCCTGACCGCGATTGATGGTGAAGCAGTACCATCAGGCTGGCTACAACCGAGTGTAAAAGTGCGTTTGAATTGGTATGAACCTACTGCAGAGCGTCTGCCTCAAGCTGGAGAAACTTGGCAATTGCAAGTCAAGCTGAGAGCTCCGCAAGGAGTTCGCAATGAAGGTGGTTTTCTTTACCATCGTTATTTACTGAGCCATGGTATTGTGGCGCTTGGCAGCATCAAGCAAGGCCACTATGTAGCTGGTAGAGCAAATTTACGACAACGCCTCTTTAATCGAATCGCACAGTTACAGTTAAGCCAAGGGGGCATTTTGGCTGCATTGTTGGTAGGCGAGCGGCAACTTATTCCTATCGAACAGTGGCAGGCTTATCAGCGCACCGGGTTAGCGCACCTGATTGCTATCTCAGGATTACATCTAAGTTTAGTTGCCGGATTTGTGCTGCTTAGTGCCAAGCAACTGGGGCGGCGGCTGGGGCAGCAGCGCAGTAGGCGTGAACGCTTGAGCTTAGTGTTACCGAGTGCTTGGTTGGCCTTATTAGTGGCGTTGGGCTATGCCTATTTGGCGGGGTTTGCTACCGCTACTACGCGCGCCTTTGCGATGTTGCTGGTGGTGTTATTACACAAACAAGCAGGCCTTTACACGCCGCCCTCGCGAGTGCTGCTGCGCGCGGTGGCGCTGGTATGTTTGGTGGAGCCATTAGCACCGTTGCAGCCTGGCTTTTGGTTATCGGTGCTGGCCGTTGCGAGTATTCTATTCATGCAGTGGCGCTGGCTGCCGGCTCAAGGTAAAGGTCGGGCAATAAGAATGCTCTGGCGGTTAGAGTGGGTGTTAACCTTGTTACTCTGGCCGCTTACTTTGGTCTGGTTTGGTGGTTTGCCGCTATTAGCTCCAGTAACAAACTTACTTTTGGTGCCTGTGTTCTCCTTGTGGGTGTTACCGTTAGCTTTACTGGCTCTGTTGGCGATGTTGCTACAACTTAGTTGGCTGAGCGAGTTGCTGTTGCGAATTGCGCAGTGGCCGATAGAGCTGGTTGAACCGGTACTTCTGTGGCTAGCACAGCAACCATGGCAATGGTTAGCAGCCGAACATTCCGCACCCCTGGAACTCTTGTTAGTGGGGTTAGTCTGTTGGTTTTTACCGTTAGCTTGGTATTGGCGTTTAACCAGTCTAGCCGCACTGCTATTGGTGTTAGCTATCCAACAGCAGTTGGTGCAGTACCAACAGCATTTGTGGGTGCATGTGTTGGATGTAGAGCAAGGCAGCGCCGTGGTTATCGAACGCCAAGGTTTTGCGCTCTTGGTTGACGTGGGCGCGCGCTGGCCTAGTGGTGGTGATATGGCAGAGCGGGTGCTACTGCCTTTTTTACAGCAGCGTAGATTAACCCCCGAACTGGCTTTTATCAGCCACACGGATAGTGATCATCGCGGCGGCAGCGCTACGGTCAAAGCTCGTTATCCGCAGGTGCGTTGGTTCGGCAGCAATGAAGGCAGTGCTTGTGTGGCTGGCCAACAGGGCCATTGGCGTGGTGTGCATTGGCAAGTACTGCACCCGCGCCAGCTGTCGGATAATCAACACAACGATCAGTCCTGCGTGTTGAAAATATCATACGGCGCTTTACAGATGTTACTCCCAGGGGATATCTCCACCCGTGCCGAACGCCAATTGCTAGCCCAGCTAGCACCAGTAGAAGCCGAGGTACTGGTGTTGGCCCATCATGGCAGCAATAGCTCCAGTGAGAGCTACTTTTTGCAGGCGGTTAAACCAAGTATCAGTATAGCCAGTAGAGGTCGAAATAACGCCTATGGGATGGTTAGCCCAGCGGTAAAAGAGCGGTTGCAGCAGTTACAGATCCCGTTGCTAGATACGGCCATGGGTGGGCAGATAAGCATCTATGCAGATAGTCAGCAGTGGTATGTACAACAGCCCTATGCCGCAGCTGTCAGGCCATGGTTTGACGCAGACAACTAGCCAGTTACTAGGTAAAACGGTTAGAATGGCGCTAATCTATGGCTAAATGATGGCTAAACTGTATATTACATGAGCACAGAAACTATCCCAGACGCTGTTAAACAGCGCACTTTTAAGCGCTTGTTAGCGTACATAAAACCTTATCGTGCAGCCTTTGCACTGTCGATTTTTGGCATGTTAGGTTACGCGGCAGTTGATACTTTTTTCTTCTCCCAGATAGAAACCCTGATTGATGATGGTTTAACCGAGCATAACCCTAAAATTTTGCTTTACGGTGCAATTTTTGTACCTTTGGTTTTTATAGGTCGTGGCTTATTTAACTTTATTTCGACCTACTTCCTGAATTGGGTTGGTTTTCGGGTTGTGACAACCATGCGACAACAGCTGTTTGACCATATGGTGAAGTTACCCGTTAGCTTTCACGACAACCACTCAACCGGCGAACTGCTGTCCAAAATTACTTACACGTCACAACAAGTCGCTGAGGCTAGTAGCCGTGCGGTGCTTGTCTTGATCCGTGATGGAGCCTTTGTGATCGGCTTGTTGAGCTTGATGTTTTATCATAGCTGGCAGCTTAGTTTAGTGTTTTTGGTGGTAGGACCGCTTATTGCTAAAGTGGTGTCCGTGGTTTCTAAACGTTTTCGGCAAGTATCGCGCCGTATTCAAACGGCGATGGGCAATGTCACCACCACGGCAGAACAGATGCTAAATGGGCATAAAGTGGTGGTGATGTACGAAGGCCAAAAACGCGAATCTAAACGCTTCAGTGATATTAATAATGTCACTCGTAATCAAAATATGAAGCTGATCACCTCGCAATCTCTAAGCACCTCGGTGATTCAGCTGATCGCCTCTTTTAGTTTGTCGATGGTGTTGGTGTTGGCCAGCTTTCCAGAGATGCTCACAGAGCTCTCGGCAGGTGCCTTTACTACTTTGTTAACGTCGATGATCATGCTACTGCGTCCGCTCAAACAATTAACCACTGTCAATAGTGATTTTCAACGAGGCATTGCTGCGGCGCAGAGTATCTTTGAAGTATTAGATGAGCGTCCAGAGCAAGATACCGGCAAGTTGGTGATAGAGCGAGCGCAAGGCAATATTCGTTTTGACGATGTACAGTTTGCATATGGCGATAGCGATGCGCCGGCCTTGGATCACGTTAGCTTTGAAGTGACGGCGGGTAAAACCTTGGCCCTGGTAGGGCGTTCGGGCAGTGGTAAGTCGACCATCTCGAACTTGCTGACACGTTTCTATACCCCGCAAGGGGGTAGGATCTTGCTCGATGGCGTGGATATTTACGACTACAAACTCAAATGTTTGCGGCGTCAGTTTGCGTTGGTATCTCAGCATGTGACTTTGTTTAACGATACCATCGCCAATAACATTGCCTATGGTGCGCGTAGTGAGGTAACCCCAGAACGTATCCGCGAAGTAGCAGAACAAGCCTTTATCACCGAATTTACGGATAACTTGCCACTTGGGTTAGATACCATGGTTGGTGAGAATGGCGTGATGTTATCTGGTGGTCAGCGTCAACGGATCGCTATAGCCCGCGCTTTGTTGCGTGATGCGCCGATTTTAATTTTAGATGAAGCGACATCGGCGTTAGATACCGAATCAGAACGACACATCCAAAAAGCACTGAGCCGGTTACAGCAGAATCGTACCTCGATCGTGATTGCACATCGGCTATCAACCATCGAAAATGCCGATGAGATTTTAGTGATGGAAGACGGCAAAGTTCTAGAGCGTGGCAGCCATGCCGAGCTTATTGAACGTCAAGGCGCTTATTATCAATTGCACAGCCTGCAGTTTAATGGAGGCGAGTTGTAATGGCGTTGCAGCGGGCCTGGTACCGGCCCCGCTTAACTTGGTGGCTCGTTTTGCTGCTGCCGTTACAGGCCTTATTTGTGCTTCTCAGTAACCTGCGCCGATGGAGCTATAAAATTGGCTTAAAGCGCGCTTATCGAGCGCCAGTTCCTGTCATTGTGGTAGGTAATATTAGTGTCGGCGGCACGGGTAAAACGCCCGTCACCCAAGCGCTAATTGCCTGGCTAAAAGACCAAGGCTGGCAGCCCGCGATCATTTCACGCGGTTACGGCGGACAAGGGCCGTTTCCCTTATTGCTGGATAGCAATATTGACCCCGCTATCAATGCTCGCAATAGTGGTGATGAGCCTTGGTTGTTAGCGCAGCGCTGCCAGGTACCGGTAGCCGTTGGCAGCAACCGTGAGCAGAGTATCAAGCTGTTACTTCAACAGCATCCCCAGATTAATCTTATCGTCAGCGATGATGGCTTGCAGCATTACGCCTTAGCTCGTGATCTTGAACTGGCTGTGATTGATGCTGAGCGCGGCCTTGGTAATGGTTGGCGCTTACCCATGGGGCCGTTACGGGAGCCACAGCACCGCTTACAGCAAGTAGATTTAGTGGTGCAGAATGGCACGGGTGAACATTGTTGGGGGTGGCCGTTTTCCTTACAAGCTGGTATCTGGCATCAAGTAGCGACTCAGCAGCCGATGCCATTACCGCCGCCACCTTACGTGGCTGTTGCTGGTATTGGTCATCCGCAACGCTTTTTTACCACCTTAAGGCAGCTTCGTATCGAGCCTGCAGCTTGCTATCCTTTTGCCGATCATTATGCTTATCAAGCTAGCGATTTTGCGTCCATGCCAGCTAACCATACGGTTTTAATGACGGAAAAGGATGCCGCTAAATGTCGCTCTTTCGCCACCGAGAATTGGTATTATTTGCCGGTACAAGCGAAGTTCGAACACGAGTTCTGGCTGCAATTGCAGCAGCTGCTAGCGCCTCTAGCAGCTCAACAGCAAGTCGCCATATCAACGGAAGCGAATGGATAGTTTGTAGGTTTTTGAGGAGTAGAGAATGGCTGTAGATGATAAGACATTAGCAATCTTGGCTTGCCCCTTGTGTAAGGGGCGCTTGGTTTGGCATGCGCCAAGCCAAGAATTGATTTGCCGTGGTGATAAATTAGCATTTCCTATTCGTAACAATATTCCCATGCTGTTGACGACCGCAGCACGCGAATTAACAGCGACTGATTTGGAGCAACTTCCCTCATGAGCTTTACAGTGATTATTCCGGCGCGGTACGCCTCCACTAGGTTACCGGGTAAGCCGTTGGCGATGATTGGTAATAAATTGATGATTCAGCGGGTATATGAGCGCGCTGCAGCAGCCGGTGCTGCGGAAGTGATTGTTGCCACCGATGATCAACGTATTGTGGATGCGGTTGAAGCGTTTGGTGGTCGCGCTATGTTAACCTCAAGTGCCCACAATTCGGGCACTGAGCGCATTGCTGAAGTGATCGAATATTTAGCGATTGCGGATGATCATGTGGTGGTTAATGTGCAAGGTGATGAGCCTTTTATACCGCCTGAGATAATCCGCCAAGTAGCAGACAATTTAGCCAACCAAAAGCAAGCACAGATGGCGACCTTAGCCGTGCCTATTCATAACTTGGAAGAAGTTACCAGCCCTCATGCAGTAAAGGTGGTCACTGATGTGAACGGTTATGCTTTGTACTTCAGTCGGGCACCAATTCCATACGAGCGCGATGGCTTATGCCGCGCACGCTTAGGTGAGCTTGCTGACTATCGTCGCCATATTGGCATTTATGCCTACCGGGCAGGCTTTGTTTGGCGTTATGTTGAGTGGGAGCCAAGCCCGCTTGAACAAATCGAGTCGTTAGAGCAATTACGAGTGCTTTGGTACGGTGAACGCATTCATGTTGCGGAAGCCATTGCGTCGCCGCCGGCTGGTATTGATACACCAGCCGACTTAGCACGAGCTAATCAGGAAGTAACTGACTAACTTTTATCTGCGCATGCTGGCACAAACGTTGCCAGCGCGCTCGCATACCTATCAAACGTGCATAGGCGTAAGGTACCAAGAACAAACTAGTGAGAGTCGAGAAGACCAAACCACCGATGATGGCGATCGCCATAGGTGCATAAGGAGGACCATCGCCACCAATTTGAGTGGTGCCGAAGGCTAACGGCAACAAACCTAATACCGTGGTTGAAACCGTCATTAATATGGGCCGCAAGCGGCTGACACTTCCCTCAATGATGGCTTCTTGCAGGCTTGCTCCGCTAGCCAGTAATTGGTTGATGCGGTCGACTAAGACAATGCCATTATTCACCACAATTCCCATCAGGATCAAAATCCCGATCATGGCCATCACGGAAATCGACTCTCCGGTGATGAGTAGCGCCCAAAACACTCCAACAATAGAGAATAAGAGCGAGGTTATGACCGCTGTCGGGAGCAGGATTGACTCGAACAACGCAGCCATAACAATGTAGATCAGAGCTACGGCAAGTAGGGTATTCACCAGCATAACGCTTTCGTTTTCACGTTGCCGTTCAAAGCTACCATCTAAACTCCACAAATAACCCTGCGGTAACTGCAACTGACTCAGAGCCGCCGTGATTTCATCACGTGCTTCGTTGGTGGTAAGGTCGGTTAGGTTTGCATCAATCGTTAATGACGTGCGGCGATCGGTACGACGAATTTGACCAAGTCGTGGCTGCTTCACCAAGGTTGCTATATCTTGCAAGGTGATAATCTTATTCTCGGTTTGTAAGATCGGCAGGTTGTAAAGCGCCGGTAGCGAATGCTCGAGTTCTTTGTCAAAGGCCACACGCATATCAATTTCGCCATTAGGATCGCCCCGATAGGAGCGTAGACGTTGTCCACGGAGGGCTGTTGCGACTGTCCTAGCAACCTCAGCAGAGCTTAATCCTAAATGATGTACCCGCTCGCGATCGATGGTAATCATCAATTCAAATTGGCCGGTTTCAAGTTCCGTTTGCACATCAGTTAACCCCTCAATAGCTCGCAGTTTTGGAACCATATCGGCGGCTAATCGTTGTAGTATCTCGGTGGATTGTCCGCTTAAGGTAACGCGTACCCCATCGCGACCACCACCAAAACCGAAGGTTGGTTCGCTGCGCAGTAATTTCGGCATGTCTTGACGAATTCGTGCCATTAAGTCAACCAGCTTTTCGTCCCGATTTTCTTTTAATAACAACGTAGAGACAGCGTAATCAGGGGTGTAATAACTGTAGACTGCATCAATATCAAAATCATTTTGATGAGCATAAAGATAGCTTTCTAATTGCGATACTTCGTCTTCAACTTCGCTAAGACTATACTGAGTATGGAGATTGTAATTAATAAACAAACGGTCATTAAAACCTTGAGGTCCTTCATCACCACTGACACCTGCAAACGGAATCAACACACTCACGAGTAATAAGACTGCCAATAACCCGGTCCAGATCGGGTGACGCCAACTCCACTCAAGTGCTTGGCGGTACCGTCGCGGTGGCTGGTGAGGTTTTACTTTGTTACGACTAAAGCGCCGCAACTTGGTAATCATTAACGGCACGAGCGTTTGCGAAAGTAATAATGAAGCCAGCAGCGATAGACAAATCGCAATAGCCGTGTGCTCTAGAAAAATGGTGATATCGGTTTTTTTGCCAAAGATATTGGGTAAAAACACAATAGCGGTGGTAAGTGTGCCAGCCACCACAGCTAAGGACACTTGTCCGACGCCATTGATGGTGGCTTGCTCGGCATCAGCTCCCTGTTCGTGTTCATGCTGAATGCTTTCGGTGATGACCACGGCGTTATCGACGAGCATCCCTACGGCTAACATAAGCCCCATCAAAGACAGAACGTTGAGTGAATAACCTAGAAAATACATACCGCCTAATGCAATACAGATGGCAATAGGCACACTCAAGACCACCACCAGGGTAGTTAAGAGATGACGTAAAAACGCGTAGAGCACCAGTAATGACAAAAAGGCGCCAAGTAGGCCAGCACTCACTAAATCGCTTAACGAGGTCGTGACACCTTTTGCGGTGTCGTCCATGACAAACAGGTTAATGCCATTAAATTGGGGGTCTTGGCGAATCTCATTAACAACCTTCATCACGCGGGCCGATACTTCAACTAAATTGGCATTGGATTCTTTAAAGACCTCCATGCCAATAGCATAACGTTGGTCAAGATGACGACCATCCACTTTACGAGGCATTTCGCGACCTATTTCAGCGATATCACGAAGCTTTAATCCTGGCCGAATCGGGAAATTGCCGATATCGTATTCGGTCTGAAATTCGCCAACTGGATTGACCAAAATGCGTTGGTGGTCAGTTTCGATAAAGCCAGCAGTGAGCGAGAAGTTAGCCCGTTGCAAGGCTGCTGTAATTTCTGCTGGATCAAGTTGATGAGCCAGTAATGATGACTGCTTCAAGCGAATAACAAGCTGCTGTGGATCAACCCCATAGAGAGTGACGCGCGATACCCCATCCACCCGCTCGATAGGCTTTCGTAGGCTACGGTCAAGCAGATCGTAAGCGTTGGAGAGGTCGCGGTGACTGCTGATACGCAACTGAAATACTGGCATATCTTCAGTATTGAATTGGAACACCACCACCCGGTCAACGTCTGCGGGAAACAGATGCTTGATGGCGTCGACTTTTTCGCGCGCCTCAATACTTTTAGTACGAAGGTCTTGCCCCCATTCAAACTGCAATAAAATTTGGGCGTTGTCCGACGTCGACGTTGAGCGCATGCGACTGACATTGCTGAGCGTTGCCAATGCCTCCTCGAGCGGACGAGTGATTAATCGTTCGACCTCTGCTGGGGTAGAGTTAGGATACGCCACTTGCACCACCACTTCGGGTATTTCGATGCCAGGAAATTTTTCCAAGGGTAACAGGCGTGAGCTTATCGCACCAAGAAGTAGCATGGATAGAAAGATCATACAGGTGGTAACGGGGCGCCGCAGCGCCCAACGAGCTAGTGCTGAACCTAGTTGGGCGGCAGTCATAAGTTAGCCTCCGCTGGCACTGATTTGCGCTCAACAAGGAGATAGAGGCAGGGAATAAATAGCAGAGTTAGAAGCGTTGAAAATAGCAAGCCGGCTATGACACTAATCGCCATGGGTGCACGAATCTCGGCGCCTTCACCTAATCCCAGAGCCAAGGGGAGTAACCCCAATACTGTGGTGAGCATGGTCATCAGAATAGGGCGAAGACGTTGCAGTGCAGCCGTATATACAGCTTCATAATGGGGCACACCAGCAGCACGTAACTGGTTGATACGGTCAACCAAGACAATCGCATTGTTGACCACAATACCGGCAAGCATGATTAAGCCAATAAAAACAAGGATACTTAATTCGGTTCCCATCATATATAAGCCAAGTACTGAGCCTGCGCCAGCGAGTGGTACAGTGAATAAGATAAACAATGGGTGTAATAATGACTCAAACTGCGAGGCCATCACTAAATACACCAAGAATACCGCTAGCACTAAAGCGAATTGTAATGAGGTAAAGGAGCGTTGCATGTCCTCGTTTTGTCCGGCAACGCGAGCCGTAATGGTGGGCGGCAGTTGTGAGTTACTCAACAGTTGCTGTGCTTGGGCGACAGCACTGCCAAGGTCGCCACCGTTTAGATTGGCTTCAACCAGTGCCGTGCGTTGCTGACCAATGCGGGTGATCTCGCTCGGACCTACTACTGGAACAATTTCGGCCACGGCTTGTAAGGTAGTTTCACGCTCGGCGCCGGGATTGATGATGAGTTGCTGCAAATCTTGCATCGAATTACGATCGGCGGATTGGCTGCGCACTAAGATATCAATTTTACGATCATCCAAGCTAAACTGACTGGCCACCCGTCCACCGATTTTGGTCGCTAGTAATTCTGACACTTCGGCGCTGGTTAGGCCGTATTGGCTGAGCTTGGCATGGTCAAAATAGATCGCAAGTTCTGGTTGACCATCGGTCATGTTGACTCGGATATCAGTAAATTGAGGATGCTGCTCTAAACGGCTCCCGAATTGTTGCGCGGCTTGCTGTAACAAAGCTAAGTCGTAACCGACAAACTCAATAGTGATGGGGCTTGCGAAGCTAAACAACTCAGGTGTACCGAATTTAGCCATCACCCCAGGCATGGCTTGAATTGCTTGGCGTAATTGCTGCTGCACTTGGTCTGTGTCACCAACATGTTGGTCAGCCATAACCACATTAAGTCGCCCCCACTGATTGCCACTTTGTCCGGGAGCAGCATTGAGTAGGCTCCCTGTACCGGCAATACTGTAGTAACGGTCAACCTTGCTATTGAGCGCTGTGGAGCTGGCAATCACTTGGCCAAGCTGTACTAGAACCTTGTCGGTTTCATAAATGGTTGCTCCGGGTGGTAATTCAACTTCAACAAAGAACTCACCTTGTGCCATTTTCGGTAATAATGCCACGGGTAAGCTAGGTATAAGGGTGTAGCAAGCACCGGCGCTGACAAGAATTAGGCCTAAGGTGATGCCTGTGCGCTTTAAAGCTAGCCCAAGAAGTTTTTGATAGCTACTTTCAAGTGCTCGATAGCTAGCATTGAATAATTGGAGTAAGGGGGTGGTGATAACCTTAAACATTTTGGCGATAGCCCGTGCAAAAACAACAGCTATGGTGATTAAGGCTAAGGGGACCCAGCGGAACAATAAATATATGGGTGTTTTGAGCCAAAAGCGCCAGCCCGTTGCATAGACAAAAGGCTCCGTCTTGAGGTTGGTTGCTGCTCGGTTGCGGCTTGATAACATGGGGATTAGAGTCAATGCTACCAATAACGATGCAGCCAACGAGAATGTCACCGTGAGAGCTTGATCACGAAATAGTTGGCCGGCAATGCCTTCAACGAATACCAGCGGGAAAAATACCGCCATGGTGGTTAAGGTGGACGCCACTATGGCACCTGCAACTTCTTGTGTACCTGTCTCTGCAGCAGTTTCCATATCGGTGTTTTGTTGGTGACGAGCAATGTTTTCCAGCACCACAATGGCGTTATCTACTAACATCCCAACCGCCAGGGCAATACCACCTAAGGACATCATGTTCAGTGATACTTGATATCCATAGAGTAAATTAAAGGTGGCAATAATAGAGATGGGAATGGCTAAACTAAGGACAATGGTTGGCCAAACCCGCTGCAGAAAGAGATAAATAATAACCATCGCGAGTAAACCACCAAACACTGCGGCAGTTTGAACTTCTGTAATGGCGGCGCTGATAAACACGGCTTGATCATAGATGGGCTTAATGCTGTATTGCTCGGGGATTAATTTAGCTTCTTTAAGCTGTTGTAGGTGAGCCTGAATGGCCTTTGATACTTGAACAGTATTAGCATCGCCTTCTTTATACAGCGACACTTCAACTGCTTCCTGGCCAGCAACTCGGCTGATGGCGTCACGCTCTTGGTAGCTGTTCTCAACCAGCGCAACATCCTTGAGGAGAATAGGGCGGTTATTGCGGGTGGTTAGGTAAATAGAGCGAATATCATCTAAGCTTCTGAATTGATTCAAAGTGCGTACTAAATATTCGGCCCGGTCGGCTTCGATCCGGCCTCCCGATAAGTTGATATTTTCTTCTCTTAAGCGTTGTGTGATCAATGTCATCGGGATCTGCATGGCGGCGGCTTGTCGCTCGTTCACAAGCACCTGTATTTCATCTTCTAAACCGCCACCTAGGCGTACCGATGCAACACCTTCAATGCCCTCTAATTGACGCTTTAAATCTTCTTCAGCATAGGTGCGCAGCTGCTTTAATGCAGATATGCTGGGTTCATCAGCAGTGCGACTCAAAGCTAGACGATAAACGGGCTCTTCACTTGGGTTGAAGCGCAACAATACTGGTTTGTCTAAATCGAGTGGTAAATCGACCCAGTCAAGCTTTTCGCGTACATCAAGACTCGCCATTTCCATGTCGGTGCCCCAACTAAACTCAAGCAAAACATCACTTTGACCGGCTCGCGAGATGGACTCAATTCGGCGGATTCCCTTGACCGTGCCAAGGGTTTCTTCAATCGGTTTACTCACCAATTGCTCAACTTCACTAGGTGCTCCGCCGGGGTAGTCGGTGCGGACAGTTAACGTTGGATAGGATAAATCTGGTAATAAGGTGACTGGAATTCGTCCCAGCGACACTAAGCCAAATAGCATCACCGCTAGGGTCAGCATGGTCATAGTAACAGGACGTTTTACCGCAAGTTTAACAAGACTCATGATTGTTGCTCGCTCCGAATCACTTCCACTAAGGCGGCATCTTTTAGGTTAGCTTGACCACTGATTACAATGGCTTCGCCTACCTCCAAGCCGTGGGTGATTTCAAAGTGAGTTTCATCTTCAAAACCAATTTGTACATCAACTTTATGAGCAATGCCATCCGTATCCACGGTAAACACACTATGTTGATTATCCAAGCTTTGTACCGCATAACGAGGCACAGTCACGGTGTTTTGCCGCGTTGCATAATTGAGATTAACATGGGCAAACATGCCTGGCTTTAACAGGTTATCCTGATTATCGACATGTAAGACCGCTTTAAAGGTGCCTGATAGCGTATCAACGATGGGACTAATTCGAGCTACAGTCGCGGTGATTTTTTGATTATTTAAGGCGGTCAATTGTAGTTGTGCTGTTTGCCCAACTTTCACTCGTTGTAATTCACGTTCTGGTAGGTAAACATTGCCTTGCAGAACATCTGCAGCAACAATGTGAAAGAGCTTTTGTTGTTCGTATTGACGTACTAGGTTGCCGGGTTTAACGTAACGAAAAGCAATGTAGCCACTGATAGGTGCTCGAATCTCGGTTTCTGCGAGATTTAATGCTGCCATGTCGTATTTAGCTTGTAATATCTCGGCTTGAAAGCGCAGTTTGTCATACGCATCGGCGCTGATCATGTCGCGCTCAGCCATATCCTTTACGCGTTTTAATTCTTGTTTGATGGAGTTTAGCTCGGCGCGAGCTTGGGCTACCTGAATTCGATATTCATCGTCACGCATGTGAGCGAGTAGTTGCCCGGCTTCAACATAATCACCTTCTTCAACCAAAATAGTTTCAATAATGCCCGTTGCTTTACTGGTGACATCAGCTTCATCGCGCGCTTCAAGGGTTGCTGTCGATTTAAAACTTGAGGTTATTTCTCCAGCCGTAACCGTCTGAGTGGCAACTGGAATACGTGCTACGTGAGCTTGTTGTAACTCCGCAGCGCTTTCGTTGTTAGCGCCGGCATCGCTACAGGCACTGATAGGTAGTGCTAGCAGTGACAGCAAGGCTACTGTGGCAAATCGATTAGTAGGTCTGTAGGTGTTCATCATCTTGTCCCGATTGAATGCGGTAATCGCTCGTTGTTATTAGTTACTGGTTTTTGGTCAGTAGACGTTGGTGTAACGACCAGGTACGAAGACAGATGCATAGAACGTGCCAATTTTTTCGCTAGTGTCTAAAAAAGTGGCTTAACCCTTTGTTTTAAAGGTCTTATACAGGTGCCTTGATGTTTTAGATGGAGACGAGACAGAAAAGGTTTATTGAGGAGAAAACAAAAAAAAGCACTCCTAAGAGTGCTTTTCACTAAAAAATGGCGAGTTCCACTGCGATGTTAGCGTTTCAGTGGTTTAAAATCGCGTTGTGCTGAACCTGTATATAATTGACGTGGACGTCCAATCTTCTGATTAGCTTCACCCATCATTTCATGCCAGTGTGAAATCCAACCGACAGTACGCGATAGGGCAAAAATAACCGTAAACATATTGGTTGGAATACCAATAGCTTTCAGGATGATACCTGAGTAGAAGTCTACGTTCGGGTACAGTTTCTTCTCAACAAAGTACGGGTCTTCAAGAGCAATACGCTCAAGTTCCATAGCGACGTCTAACAATGGATCTTGGATGTTTAACTCTTTGAGTACTTCGTGGGCACTTTCACGCATCACGGTAGCACGTGGGTCAAAGTTTTTGTAAACGCGGTGACCAAAGCCCATCAGACGGAATGGGTCGTTCTTATCTTTGGCTTTTTCAACGTACTTAGGAATGTTCTCAACAGAACCAATCTCACTCAACATGCGCAAGCAAGCTTCGTTGGCACCACCATGAGCTGGTCCCCACAAAGATGCGACACCCGCGGCAATACAAGCGTACGGGTTAGCGCCTGAAGAGCCGGCTAAACGTACGGTTGAGGTTGAAGCGTTTTGTTCATGGTCCGCATGCAAAGTGAAAATGCGATCCATAGCTTTGGCGATGGTCGGGCTGATTTTGTAATCTTCAGCCGGTACTGAGAACATCATATTCAAGAAGTTTTCAGCATAGCTCAGGTCGTTACGAGGGTACACGAACGGTTGGCCGATGCTAAATTTATAGGCCATCGCAGCAATCGTTGGCATTTTAGCGACCAAGCGATAGCCACTACGTAAGCGCGCTTGCTCGTCGTGAATATCGAGATCAGCATGATAAAACGAAGATAAAGCTCCGGTAACGGCACATAGCATAGCCATAGGGTGCGCATCACGACGGAAGCCGTTAAAGAAATTATGCAAACCTTGGTGAACCATGGTGTGCTTGGTGATGGTTTGCTTAAACGCATCATATTCTTCACGTGTTGGTGCTTCACCGTGCAGCAACATGTAACACACTTCGAGATAGTCCGCTTGAGTCGCTAGCTGATCAATAGGATATCCGCGATGCAGAAGAATGCCTTGCTCACCATCAATGTAGGTGATCTTTGATTCACAAGATCCTGTTGCTAGGAAGCCCGGGTCGAAGGTGAAAAAACCATGCTTGCCTAAAGTACGCACGTCAATTACATCATAGCCGGCTGTACCAGATAAAACTGGCAATTCAATGGATTGGCCGTCAATCTGCAGGGTGGCTTTACGATCAGCCATAAGGAAATCTCCTTGTTTAAGTCTGCTTCATCACTAAAAAGGGCGATAGAATTTACTAGATCTTAACCCTTCGTGTCAATTCAAACAGTTGTTTGAACCACATCTTTGTATTGATTTAGGTCAACACTGAGTGTCTTGCTAGGCAACACAACCGAGTATGATTACGCAACTGTGTGACAGTTAGATTATCGCCCATTAACTTTTTCGGTGCTAGCGGTGATCGATGCACCGGGTTTGTTCGTTTGCTTGCAGTTGGCAAGAGCGTCAACTGGGATCAGCCAAACGATGACAAAAAAATCCAACTGCTGTTATACGCTCATCCCTGTGCGAGCGGTATACTACTAAGGTCGGATTGTCATTTAGTGCTGGATTTTATTGTCTTGATCGAATCTGAATTAATTTGCGTTTTTAAGCAGAAAGCCGCTGTTTGATAATTGTAATTAAGTGTTATGGCTTATATACTTTGGCGGCGATCTCACAGGGTCCTCTAGTCAATGCTCGATTATGAGGATGTTTGAAGTTCCGAGCATGTTATCAATGCTTTTCTGTAAGGCACAACAATCGTGAAAAAACAAAGACCTGTAAATTTAGAACTAAGTACTATTAGATTTCCTGCTGCGGCAATCAGTTCCATTCTCCATCGCGTGTCTGGTGTTATCATGCTAGGCGGTGTTGGCTTTTTGGTCTGGGCGCTAGCTACATCATTGCAATCAGCTGAAGGCTTTGCGCTCGTGCAAGACCTGCTTACCGGCTTCGTTGCTAAGTTTATTGCTTGGGGTATTTTAACCGCCTTGGGGTATCACTTGTTAGCAGGTGTACGTCATATGGTTATGGACCTTGGTCACTGGGAAGAGCTGGATTCAGGCCGTATCAGTGCACAAGCCGTATTCGTTTTAGCAATCCTTGTTTCAGTACTGGTAGGGGTGTGGTTATGGTAAAGGCAGCTTCAACCTTCGGCCGTTCGGGCAGCCACGATTTTATTTTAATTCGTGCATCCGCCATCATCATGGCGTTGTACACCATCTTTATGGTGAGCTTCCTGGTGTCAGCCGACACGTTAACGTATGCAACTTGGACTAACTTATTCGCTAACTTAGGTATGAAAATCTTTACCATGTTGGCCTTAACCGCGGTGTTAATCCACGGCTGGATTGGGATCTTCCAAGTTTTAACTGACTACGTTAAAAACACCGGCTTACGAGCTTTTCTTCAATATGTGGTATGTGTTGCACTTATCGTTTACTGGTTAGCCGGTTTATTGGTAGTGTGGCCAGTGGAGGGTGTCTAAGTGAGCGTACAAACACTCGAATTTGATGCCGTAGTAATCGGCGCTGGCGGCGCTGGTATGCGCGCTGCTTTACAAATTTCTCAAGCGGGCATGACCTGTGCCTTGATGTCTAAAGTATTCCCAACTCGTTCGCATACAGTTTCAGCGCAAGGCGGTATCACCGTAGCGTTAGGAAACGCGCATGAAGATAATTGGGAATGGCACATGTTTGATACCGTGAAAGGGTCAGACTACATTGGTGACCAAGACGCTATCGAATACATGTGTAAAACAGGTCCAGAAGCCATTTTGGAACTAGAAAACATGGGCTTGCCTTTCTCGCGTTTCGAGAACGGTAAAGTTTATCAGCGTCCATTCGGTGGTCAATCAAAAGCCTTTGGTGGCGAGCAAGCCGCGCGTACAGCAGCTGCTGCCGACCGTACCGGTCACGCCTTATTGCATTTGCTCTATCAGCAAAACGTCAAAAATAAAACCACCGTTTTTTCTGAGTGGTATGCACTAGATTTAGTTAAAAACGAAGACGGTGCCATTGTTGGGGTGACCACCCTGAACATCGAAACTGGCGAAATCTTCTACGTTAAAGCTAAAGCTGTGGTGTTAGCAACGGGTGGTGCGGGTCGTATTTACGCATCAACCACCAATGCTCACATCAATACCGGTGACGGTGTAGGTATGGCATTACGCGCTGGCGTACCAGTGCAAGATATGGAAATGTGGCAGTTCCACCCAACGGGCATTGCCGGTGCCGGTACCCTAGTAACGGAAGGTTGCCGTGGTGAAGGTGGTTACTTGTTGAACAAAGATGGCGAGCGCTTTATGGAGCGTTATGCTCCGAATGCTAAAGATTTAGCATCGCGTGACGTGGTAGCTCGTTCAATGATGACGGAAATTCGTGAAGGCCGTGGTTGCGATGGTCCATTAGGGCCACACTTGAAACTGAAACTAGACCACTTAGGTCGTGATGTTTTAGAAAGCCGTTTACCAGGCGTTTGTGATTTGGCTAAAACCTTTGCTCACGTTGATCCTGCCGAAGAGCCGATTCCAGTTATCCCAACCTGTCATTACATGATGGGCGGTATTCCTACCGATGTTAACGGTCAAGCATTACAGATCGACGACCAAGGTAACGCTACACCAATTCATGGCTTATTTGCCTGTGGTGAGATTGCGTGCGTATCAGTACATGGTGCTAACCGTCTTGGTGGTAACTCGTTGTTAGACTTAGTGGTATTTGGTCGTGCAACGGGCTTACATTTGGCCGAAGCAATGGCATCATTGGGCGATGCGAAAGAAGCTCGTCAGGATGATATCGATGCTGCGTTGGCACGAGTTCGTCGTTGGGAAAACAACAAAGATGGCGAAGACCCGGTTCAAATTAAGAAAGATTTGCAGCGTTGCATGCAGTTAAACTTCTCGGTATTCCGCGAAGGTAAAGCGATGGCTGAAGGCTTAGAAGAATTGAAGCAGATTCGTGAGCGTCTGAAAAATGCACGTCTTGACGATACCAGTAAAGAATTCAACACCCAGCGCATTGAGTGCTTGGAGTTGGATAACTTAATGGAAACTGCCTATTCAACCGCAGTAGCAGCTAACTTCCGTACGGAAAGCCGTGGCGCGCACAGCCGTGCTGACTTCCCAGATCGCGATGATGACAACTGGTTGGTACATACCGTGTATCGCCCACAAGATGAATCTATTGTGAAGCGCGAAGTTAACATGCAGCCTAAGCTGCGCGAAGCATTCCCGCCGAAAGCGCGGACTTACTAAGGTTAGGTGAAACGATGAAGACGTTGAATATTTCAGTGTATCGTTACAACCCGGACGTTGATAACGCCCCGTACATGAAGGATTACTCCATTGAAGTGGAAGCTAATCGCGACATGATGGTGTTGGATTTATTATTGTTGCTGAAAGAGCAAGATCCAACGTTGGCGTTCCGTCGTTCATGCCGTGAAGGTGTATGTGGTTCTGACGGCCTCAACATGAATGGTAAAAACGGATTGGCTTGTATCACGCCATTGTCAGCTCTTAAAGGTGGCAACAAGAAAATCGTGATTCGTCCATTACCGGGCTTACCAGTGATTCGTGACTTGATTGTAGATATGAGCCAGTTCTATGCTCAATATGAGAAGATTAAGCCATATCTGATCAATGATGACAAAACTCCACCAGCGCGTGAGCGTCTGCAAACAATTGAAGAGCGTGCGAAATTAGATGGTCTGTACGAGTGCATCTTGTGTGCATGTTGTTCAACCTCTTGTCCGTCGTTCTGGTGGAATCCAGATAAGTTTATCGGTCCTGCTGGCTTGTTACATGCCTATCGGTTCTTGATTGATAGTCGTGATACTGCTACCGAGCAGCGTCTTGATGACTTAGATGATGCCTTCAGCGTATTCCGCTGCCATGGCATTATGAACTGTGTCAATGTATGCCCGAAAGGGTTGAACCCAACCAAGGCTATTGGACACATCAAATCCATGCTATTGAATCGTGCGATTTAACCATTTCGCATAGATTTGCTATAGTTGTGGCCGAGCTGTATCGAAATAGCCATCCAGCTTGGGTGGCTATTTTTTTGTAAAACGAGTGTGAAGGAACAGCGATGCAAGATGGCGTAATGCAAGCCTGGCTAGAATCCTCCCACCTAGCCGGTGGTAACATGGCGTATGTCGAAGAGTTGTTTGAGTTATATCTCGACGACCCGACGTCGGTGGGTGACGAGTGGCGCACTTTCTTTGATCAGCTGCCGCGTGAGGGCAGTGCTCAAGATACTAAGCACAGTACCATTCGTGACCAATTTCGTACCCTTGCCAAGAATAAATTGAAGCAAGCAGGCACTGCTGCCGCAGGGGCTCCTGATCAGAAGCAAGTGAAGGTCTTGCAGCTGATTAATGCGTATCGTTTTCGTGGCCATCAGCACGCCAACCTAGACCCGCTTGATTTGTGGAAACAAGAGCCGGTTGCGGACTTGTCGTTAGAGCACCACGAGCTTAGCAAAGACGATTTTGACAAAGAATTTAATGTAGGTTCGCTAGCCGTTGGTCAAGAGACCATGAAGCTGGGCGAAATCTACCAAGTGTTGAACGATATTTATTGTGGCTCAGTGGGTGCTGAATACATGCATATCGTGTCAACGGAAGAAAAACGTTGGATTCAGCAACGTCTTGAAGGCGTGCGTGGACGTCCTAAATTTGAGCAACAGCAGCAACGTAAACTGTTACAAGAGTTAACTGCGGCTGATGGCCTGGAAAAATACTTGGGCTCAAAATTCCCAGGCGCAAAGCGCTTCTCGTTAGAGGGTGGTGATGCTCTGGTGCCTATGCTTAAAGAGCTGATTCATCGCAGTGGCGAGCACGGTGGCAAAGAAGTTGTTATCGGTATGGCGCACCGCGGTCGTTTAAACGTGCTGGTGAATGTTTTAGGTAAAAAGCCTCAAGATCTATTTGATGAATTTGCTGGCAAGCATGCTATCAGCAAAGGCTCTGGTGACGTGAAATACCATTCAGGTTTTTCGTCAGATTTCGCTACTAAAGGTGGTGATGTGCACTTAGCCTTGGCATTTAACCCATCGCATTTAGAAATCGTTAACCCGGTGGTAATGGGCTCAGTGCGAGCACGGATGGATCGGTTAGGCGATAAAGATGGTGCCAAAGTGCTACCTATTACCATCCATGGTGACTCTGCCATCGCTGGCCAAGGTATCGTGCAAGAAACCTTCAATATGTCTCAAACCCGCGCCTACCAGGTGGGTGGTTCGATTCGTATTGTGGTGAACAACCAAGTCGGTTTCACCACATCTAAGCGTGAAGACACTCGTTCAACTCAGTATTGTACTGATATTGCGAAAATGGTGCAGGCGCCAATCTTCCACGTTAATTCAGATGACCCTGAAGCTGTGATTTTTGTGTCTCAGCTAGCGCTCGATTTCCGCAACACGTTCAAACGCGATGTGATGATCGATTTAGTTTGCTATCGTCGTCATGGCCACAATGAGGCCGATGAGCCGAGTGCAACGCAACCGCTAATGTATGCCAAGGTGAAGAAGCACCCAGTGCCTCGTGCTATTTACGCTGAGCGTTTGGTCAATGCAGGTATTGTGGCAGCGGATGAAGCCGAAAGTTTGATCAATAACTACCGCGACTTGCTTGATAAAGGTGAGATCGTCGTAGACGAATGGCGCGACATGAAGAGTCACTCATCAGACTGGAAGCCATATATTGGTAACGAGTGGGATGTTGATTACGACGCAAAAATTAGTCGCGAACAGCTAACTAAGCTTGGCGAGGCGATGAGTACTGTGCCAAAAGGCCACAAGCTGCATTCACGAGTTCAAAAGGTTTACGAAGAACGCGCTAAAATGGCTGCCGGCGAAAAACCAGCAGATTGGGGTTTTGCTGAAACCTTAGCTTATGCCAGCTTGGTGGACCAAGGAGTGCATATTCGTCTTACTGGGCAAGACTCAGGCCGCGGTACCTTCTTCCATCGGCATGCAGTATTGCATAACCAAAAAGATGCTAGCACCTTTATGCCGTTAAATAATATTCGGGAAGGCCAAGGCCAAATCGAAATTTATGACTCGGTATTATCAGAAGCAGCGGTGGTGGCGTTTGAATACGGTTATGCTACCGCAGAGCCAAAATCGTTGGTGATGTGGGAAGCTCAGTTTGGTGATTTCGCTAACGGCGCACAAGTTGTTATCGACCAGTTCTTAAGCTCAGGTGAACAAAAGTGGGGCCGCTTGTGTGGTTTGACTTTATTGTTACCACATGGCTACGAAGGACAAGGGCCAGAGCATAGTTCGGCGCGGTTAGAACGTTTCTTGCAACTGTCAGCAGATCATAACTGGTCGGTGTGTGTTCCTACCACACCTGCTCAGGTGTTCCATATGATTCGTCGACAGCAGTTACGTCCCGTGCGTCGTCCATTGATCGTGATGACACCGAAGTCGCTGTTACGGCATCCGCTAGCGGTATCTGAGCTTGAGGATATGACCAGTGGCGTGTTCCAAAATGCGATTGCTGAAATCGATTCTTTAGATCCGAAAAAAGTGAAACGCGTGGTACTCTGTTCCGGTAAGGTTTACTACGACTTGTTACAAGAGCGTCGTAAACGCGAGCAAACCGATGTAGCAATTATTCGGGTTGAGCAATTGTATCCGTTCCCAGCGGAAGAAATGGCTGAAATCATGAAAGATTATCAGCATGTAAAAGATTTTGTCTGGTGTCAGGAAGAGCCTCAGAACCAAGGTGCATGGTACAGTAGCCAGCACCATTTCTGGGCCGCAATTCCGAAGGGCGCTCAGTTAACGTATGCCGGTCGTGCTGCATCTGCTGCACCTGCGGTAGGCTATTTGTCTGAGCACAATAAACAGCAGCAACAATTAGTCGATGACGCGCTAACCATTAAATAGGTGATAATTGACCATGGCTATAGATATTAAAGTTCCACAATTACCAGAATCAGTTGCTGATGCAACTGTTGCTACTTGGCATGTTAAGCCAGGTGACAAAGTTTCACGTGACCAAAACCTTGTCGACATCGAAACCGACAAAGTGGTGTTAGAAGTCGTAGCAACGGATGACGGCGTGATGGGTGACATCATTGCTGAAGAAGGCACCACTGTAGGTGCTGACGAAGTTATCGGTAAGCTAGAAAAAGCTGATGGCAGCGCCGCTAAAGCAGAAAGTAAAGACGACAGCAAAGCTGATAAAGCTGAAACTAAGGCCGACCAGCCAGCTGCTAAACAAGCATCAGGTTCTGGTGAAAAGCTAGAAGTTAAAGTTCCTCAGTTGCCAGAGTCAGTTGCTGATGCGACCATCGCTACTTGGCACGTTAAGGCTGGTGATGCAGTAACTCGTGACCAAAACTTAGTGGATATCGAGACCGACAAAGTGGTGCTAGAAGTAGTAGCTCCTGCTGACGGGGTTCTGGCTGAAATTAAGTTTGACGAAGGTGCCACTGTAGGCGCTGATGACGTGATCGGTATTGTTGAAGCAGGCGCAAGCGCAGCTGCAGATTCAAGCAAAGCAGACACCGCTAAAGAAGAAGCTAGTGATAAAGGCGATAGCGAAGTTGCCGGGCCAGCAGTACGTCGTATGCTAGCTGAAAATGGCCTGCAAGTAGCTGATGTTAAAGGCACAGGTAAAGGCGGTCGTGTTACTAAAGAAGATGTTGAAAAACATCTGAAAGAAGGCAGCAAAAAAGCAGAGCCAGCGAAAGCAGCAAGTGCCCCAGCTGCGGTAGCATCGGGTGAGCGCGAACAAAAACGTGTGCCTATGACGCGTTTACGTAAAACCATCGCTAAGCGTTTGCTAGAAGCCAAAAATGCAACTGCCATGTTAACCACTTTTAATGAAGTTAACATGAAGCCAATCATGGACTTACGTTCAAAGTACAAAGATGAATTTGAGAAGCGCCATGATACCCGTTTAGGCTTTATGGGTTTCTATGTCAAAGCTGTTACTGAAGCGTTGAAGCGTTTCCCTGAAGTGAATGCATCGATTGATGGTGATGACATTGTTTATCACAATTATTTTGATATTAGCATCGCTGTATCTACACCGCGTGGCCTGGTAACTCCAGTTTTACGTGATACTGATAAGATGAGCATTGCTGATATTGAAAATGGCATTCGTGATCTGGCACTTAAGGGTCGTGATGGCAAACTAACTATGGAAGATATGCAAGGCGGTAATTTCACCATCACTAACGGTGGCGTATTCGGCTCATTGCTTTCAACTCCAATCTTGAACCCGCCGCAAAGCGCTATCTTGGGTATGCACAAAATCCAAGATCGTCCGATGGCGGTTGATGGTAAGGTAGAAATTCTACCTATGATGTACTTGGCGTTATCATACGACCACCGCATCATTGATGGTAAAGAATCCGTTGGCTTCTTAGTAACCATCAAAGAATTGTTAGAAGATCCACAGCGTTTATTGTTGGATATTTAACAAATAACACAGCCGCTTGATGTCAGTTACATGACAATGACACAAGCGGCTATTATTTTTCCGCACAAAACGTTAAAATGTGCGCGAAATTTTCGGGTAAGCAGCATGACGCTGCTTTTGTTGTTCAAACGAATCGGAAGATCATCATGAACTTGCATGAGTATCAGGCTAAACAACTCTTTAGAGAGTTCGGATTGCCAGTATCTGAAGGCTTTGCAGTAGACACTGCTGATGAAGCCGTAGAAGCTGCTAAAAAAATTGGTGGCGAGCGTTGGGTTGTTAAGGCGCAAGTACACGCAGGCGGCCGCGGTAAAGCGGGCGGCGTAAAATTGGTTTCTAGCTTAGACGAAGTACACGCATTTGCGAGTAACTGGTTAGGCAAAAACTTAGTGACTTATCAGACTGACGCAAACGGTCAGCCGGTTGCTAAAATTTTAGTAGAAAGCTTAACTGACATCGCCTCAGAACTTTACTTAGGTGCAGTTGTTGACCGCGCAACACGTAAAATTGTGTTCATGGCATCAACCGAAGGTGGCGTAGAAATCGAGAAAGTTGCAGAAGAAACTCCAGAGAAGATTCTTAAAGCAATCATCGACCCAACTGTTGGCGCACAGCCATACCAAGGTCGTGAACTTGGTTTCAAACTAGGCCTAAACCCAGAGCAAGTGAAGCAATTCACTAAAATCTTCTTGGGCTTAGCAAAGATGTTTGAACAGTACGATTTCGCATTGTTAGAAATCAACCCGTTAGTGATTACCGACCAAGGCAACTTGCATTGCTTAGACGGTAAAATCAACATCGATAGTAACGCCCTGTATCGTCAACCAAAAATCCGTGAAATGCACGATCCTTCACAAGAAGACGAGCGTGAAGCCCAAGCAGCTAAGTGGGAATTAAACTACGTAGCTCTAGATGGCAACATCGGCTGTATGGTTAACGGTGCTGGTTTGGCGATGGGTACGATGGATATCGTTAAACTTGCCGGCGGTCAGCCAGCAAACTTCTTGGATGTTGGTGGCGGCGCAACCAAAGAGCGCGTTACTGAAGCATTCAAAATCATCTTGTCTGACAACGCTGTTAAAGCTGTTTTAGTTAACATCTTCGGCGGTATCGTTCGTTGTGACATGATTGCTGAAGGCATCATGGGCGCAGTTGAAGAAGTTGGCGTGAAAGTACCTGTAGTAGTGCGTTTAGAAGGTAACAACGCAGAACTAGGTCGGCAGAAATTAGCAGAAAGTGGCCTCAACATCATTGCAGCAGAAAGTTTATCTGATGCAGCTGATAAAGTGGTTGCAGCGGCAGGAGGTCAATAATGTCTATCTTGATCGATAAAAACACCAAAGTCATCTGCCAGGGTTTTACTGGCGGTCAGGGTACATTCCACTCTGAGCAAGCGATTGCCTATGGTACGCAAATGGTTGGCGGTGTAACTCCAGGTAAAGGCGGTCAAACGCACTTGGGTTTACCGGTATTCAACACTGTACGCGAAGCTGTAGAAGCAACTGGCGCAACTGCTTCAGTTATCTACGTACCAGCTCCTTTCTGTAAAGATTCAATTGTTGAAGCTGCAGATGCTGGTATCGAGCTGATTGTATGTATCACCGAAGGTATTCCAACCATCGATATGCTGTACGTTAAAGAATATTTGACGCACAAAGGCGTTCGTATGATTGGTCCAAACTGCCCAGGCGTGATCACTCCAGGCGAATGTAAGATCGGTATTATGCCAGGTCACATTCACAAGCCAGGTAAAGTAGGTATCGTATCTCGTTCAGGTACCTTAACCTATGAAGCTGTTAAGCAAACAACGGACGAAGGTTTCGGCCAATCTACTTGCGTAGGTATTGGTGGTGACCCGATCCCAGGCTCAAACTTTATCGATATCTTAGCGATGTTCGAAAAAGATCCAGCAACTGAAGCTATCGTTATGATCGGTGAGATCGGCGGTACTGCTGAAGAAGAAGCTGCAGAGTACATCAAGCATAACGTAACCAAGCCAGTAGTATCTTACATTGCTGGTGTTACTGCTCCTCCAGGTAAGCGCATGGGTCATGCTGGTGCGATTATTTCTGGTGGTAAAGGTACTGCAGACGAAAAATTCGCAGCCTTAGAAGCAGCTGGTGTTAAAACCGTGCGTAGCCTTGCCGATATCGGTAAAGCTTTGCGTGAAAAAACGGGCTGGTAAGCTGTGCTTCGGCATCCTTGCTAACTTAAATAAAAGCCGCTCCATGGAGCGGCTTTTTTGTGCGTGCAAGATCATGGCTTTATCTACAAGGTGCATAAGGGTCGTGGTAAGGTGGGGGACAAGCTTACATTTCAATGTTTTTTCAATCGTCAAACCGGAGAGTTGCTGGAGCAGACTATGGTAAACCGTCTCAAATTAGTTGTTCTTTTTGCAATGGCACTCGTAGCGTTTGCCGGAAATTCGATTCTTAATCGCTATGCATTACTTGAGCCTGCCATAGATCCTGCTTCATTTCTTGTCATCAGAATTGTGGGTGGGGCTGTGATGTTGGTGCTGTTGGTGTGGTTACGTAGCCTCTTTCATCGGCCGCAAAAGCAATCACATAGTAAGGGCAGCTGGTGGGGCGCACTCACTCTAAGTTGGTATGCCATTGCTTTTTCTTATGCCTACATGGAGTTGCAAACAGGATTTGGTGCGTTAGTGTTATTTACCGCAGTGCAGTTAAGTATGTTAGCTATAACCCTCTATCAAGGCACGCGGCTAAGCCGCCGAGAGTTGTTGGGGGTGATCATTGCCTTTGGCGGCTTTGTGTATTTGCTGGTGCCTAGCATGCAGCTGCCGTCGTCACTCTTAGCTGCTGTGTTGATGGCTAGTGCCGGTGTGGCGTGGGGATTCTATTCAGTACATGGACGCGGGCGTGGTTTTCCGCTCGCCAATACTGCCTTTAATTTTGTCCGAGCTATTCCTTTTGTGTTGCTCGCCTTCTGGTGGCAAGCCCCAGATCTCATCGTATCCACCGATGGGGTGATGCTGGCCATGATTTCTGGAGCTATTACTTCAGGCGTTGGTTACGCTATCTGGTATTTAGTGCTCCCCCAAATAACTGTGACAACGGCCGCTATTGGACAATTGTTGGTGCCATTAATTGCTGCTCTAGGTGGCGTTTTATTTGCTCATGAAGCACTCACCATGCATTTGCTGATTGCAGCAGTTGCAATTCTCGGTGGCATCTTAGTGGTGGTGCTTAAACGTACTTAGATGTACTGAGACACACAGCAACCCATAGGCAAAAAAAAGCGACTCGTTAGAGTCGCTCAAGGGCTTAACACACAACAAATAGATACTAGAGTGAGGCTACTGCAGTTGCCGCTGCTGCTAAGGCAGTTGCTCGCGGTTCTTCACCTAGGTTGACGCCTTCCGCACGAATGATGTGAACATCAGTAATACCAACAAAAGCTAACGCTTGTTTTAAATAGCTTTCTTGATGATCCATGGCTGCTGCCTCACCTTGGCTGTAGATACCACCGCGGCCTGATGCGATGTAAACGGTTTTATTGTTAAGCAAGCCAACCGGACCCTGTTCGGTATACTTAAAGGTCACGCCAGCTTTTAAAATACGATCTAACCAAGCTTTCAGCTGAGTTGGGATAGTAAAGTTGTACATAGGAGCGCCGATGACTAACACGTCGGCTGCTTGTACCTCAGTAATCAATTGCTGAGTAAGAGCGTTGTCGCCGTCTAGTAATGTGCTTGCATCTAAATGAGGCACCGGCTGCGTAACTAAGTCACGGTACACCAACTGAGTAGGCGATTGCTTCGCACTCAGGTGCGCGACTATGTCGGCGCTTAGTTTACGGCTAACAGACTGATCAATAAAAATGCCTGAATCTATGTGTAGAATATTCATAACAACCTCTCAAAATTTTTTGCGCTGTAGGTTTGGGTATTAACTGATGATGAATATTCTACACTGTTCCATTTATGTCGGTAGCTAGGTATATTGGAAAGTATCGTTCCATATATGGAACAAGGTCGCAGTTAAGGGAAACTTATGGCATTACCTGATCTCACCAATTATTTAATCTTTGCCAAAGTGGTCGCAGCGGGCAGCGTCAGTGCCGGTGCCCGTGATCTGAAGATGCCAAAATCGACCGTGAGTCGGCGCTTAACAGAATTAGAAGAGCAGCAGGGGGTAAGGCTGCTGCATCGAAGTACACGCGGCCTTAAGCTAACCGATGTGGGCCAGGCTTTTCTGGTGCATTGTGAAACGCTAGTGGCAGCGGCCGAAGCGGCGCAACAAGTGACGCAACTGGTGATGGATACACCGCGAGGGGATATTCATGTGAGCTCTCCCTATGCTATTAGCCAAAGCATGCTGGTGGCGTTATTACCCGAATTTATGGCCTTGTATCCTGAAGTACGAGTGAATCTGATGGTGACTAATAAGCCTGTGAACCTGATTGATGAGGGCATTGATGTGGCGCTGCGGGTGCGCTCAAGTATTGAGGATTCATCGCTGATTGCAAGGCCGTTGGCTGATGCTCCCTTGACCCTTTATCGAAGCCCCACCTGCGGCGATGTTGCTGCGGTAGCTAAAGAGTTGCAGCACCCGTTAGATTTGGTGCATTTTCCACATTTAAGTTTGCATTACACCAGCGGTCAATATCGCTATGACTTAACCTCAGATACGGGTGATAAATTAGCCGTGAGTTTCCGACCTCGGCTAATCACCGACGATATGATTGTTCTCAGAGAGGCTGCAATTGCCGGGTTGGGAATGGTGGCGCTACCAAATTATTTGTGCCAGCAGGCGGTAGCTGCCGGGCAATTGGAACGCGTGCTACCCGATTGGTCATTGCCACTAGGTATTATGCATATGGTGTACCCTTACCGCCGAGGCTTACTGCCTGCGGTGCGGGTCTTTATAGATTTTTTGGCAGCGCGGCTGCCGGTGATTGCGAAACGTTCGTTAACAAATATTGATTGAGTTTTAGCGCCGCTTCACTACAATCATTTAAACAAGCGTTTAAGTTTTATCGAAAACGCACGACTAATAACGACTTCAGAACAACACAAGGCCCAGACGATGGATTTTTCTCCGAGTGCCAAGACCCTGCAATATCGGCAGCGGTTAATTGACTTTATGCGCGAGCATATTGAACCAATAGAAGCCAATTACCACAAAGAAAATCGCCGCTTGAACCCAGATGGGCAATGGCGTGATTGGCAAGTCGCCCCGATGATTCATGAGCTTAAACAACGTGCCAAAGCAGCTGGGCTATGGAATCTATTTTTGCCCGACGCGGAACTCGGGGCAGGATTAACGACCCTCGAGTATGCGCCGTTAGCTGAGGTGATGGGGCATAGTTTAATTGCACCGGAAATTTTCAACTGCAATGCACCTGATACCGGCAACATGGAGGTGTTGTATCATTTTGGTAGTGCCGCGCAAAAACAACAATGGCTAACGCCCTTGCTTGCCGGTGAGATTCGTTCGGTTTTTTGTATGACAGAACCGGATGTTGCCTCATCAGATGCAACTAACATGCAAACGCAAATTACCGCCGATGGTGATGATATCGTTATTCATGGGCGTAAATGGTGGTCTACTGGGTTAGGTCATCCACAGGCGAAGTTTGCCATAGTGATGGGCCTAACTAACCCTGAAGCACCTAAACATCAGCGCCATAGTATGGTCATTGTGCCGCTTGATACCCCTGGCGTCACCGTGGAACGAATGCTCCCTGCTTTTGGTGAGTATGATGCCCCATACGGTCATGGCGAAGTGCTTTTTGATCAAGTTCGAGTACCTAAGGCAAACTTAATTAGCAACTTGGGTGACGGGTTTAAGATAGCCCAAGGGCGGTTGGGGCCGGGCCGTATTCATCATTGCATGCGTGCCCTAGGGGCCGCCGAGAAGGCCCTTCAGTTATTTATGCAGCGAGGGGCTGAACGTATTGCGTTTGGCAAACCGCTGTTGCAGCTTGGTGGTAACTTAGAGCGGGTTGCCGATATGCGGATAGCTATTGATCAAGCGCGACTGCTGACCTTTTATGCAGCATGGAAAATAGATCAAGTTGGGGCGATGAAAGCCCTTGCTGAAATTTCTGCAATCAAGGTCGCGGCACCTAATGCCTTGCAGATGGTGGTAGATGAAACCATTCAATTATTTGGTGGCGCAGGTATGAGCCATGATGTGCCGCTAACTGCTTTGTTTGCCGTAGCGCGCGCCTTACGCATTGCTGATGGTCCAGATGCTGTGCATCGAGCAACCATTGCTAAAGTTGAATTAGCTAAGTATCGGGAGCGCTAAGTGCAACAAGAGCAACATGTGCAACAAGAGCAAGCATTAGAAGATAAAGCCGGTCAGGTTCGTCCCGGTGAAGAGCTACCTGAAGCTGAGCTACTAGCTTATTTACAGCAACATTTAGAGGGTCTAACTGGGCCGATGCAGGTGACCCAGTTTAGTGGTGGGGCTTCAAACTGGACTTACCGTCTAGCTTGCGCCAATGCCGATTTAATTTTGCGGCGGCCACCGGCTGGCATGAAAGCTAAATCAGCTCATGACATGGGCCGCGAGTTTCGTATTCAGCAAGCGCTGAAACCGGTTTATCCCTATGTGCCTACAATGCGCCATTATTGTGCAGATGAAAGCATTATTGGGGCCGATTTCTATATCATGGATCGGCTGCATGGCATTATTCCACGCAAAAATATGCCGCGCAATTTAGAGTTATCCACCGCGCAAACACGCACCTTATGCCAACGTGCGTTAGACTGCCTCATAGAATTACATCAAGTTGACATCCATGCGGCCGGCTTGACGGATCTTGCTAAAGGTGAAGGCTACACAGAGCGCCAAGTGAGTGGTTGGAGTGAGCGCTATCGCCGCGTTAAAACCTGGAATGTGCCATCGGGTAAAGGCATCATGCGGTGGCTAGCTGAACACATGCCAACCACCGAAACCATTTGTATGACCCATAATGACTTCCGCTTTGATAATTTGGTGCTTGATAGCCAAGAGCCCACCAACATCATTGGGGTGTTGGATTGGGAACTGGCGACTTTGGGTAATCCATTAATGGATATTGGCAACAGCTTAGCCTATTGGATTGAAGCCGATGACGATGCTATTGCCCGTTCTACCAGGCGTCAGCCAACGCATTTGCCGGGGATGTTTACCCGTCAGCAAGTGATTGATTACTACTGTGACAAAATGCAGCTTGATGCATCAGATTTCGCTTTTTACGAGGTGTTTGGGTTGTTTCGGTTAAGTGTGATAGCGCAACAAATCTATTATCGCTATCACCATGGTCAGACTCGTAATCCAGCTTTCAAGAATTTCTGGTTTTTGGTGAATTATTTGCATTGGCGCTGCCGCAAACGAATGAAACAAGGATAATGCATGCGTAGAACAATATTGATAACCGGCGCAAGCTCTGGATTAGGTGAGGGCATGGCCCGCGAATACGCTAAACAGGGGCGTGACCTCGCCCTATGTGCCCGCCGTACGGAACGTTTAGAGCAACTTAAAAGCGAAATAGCGCAACAGTATCCGAGCGTGAAAGTGTCCGTAAAAGCCTTGGATGTAAACGATCATGATGCAGTGTTTCAGGTGTTTAAAGAGTTTCAACAGGAATTTGGTAGCATCGATAGAGTGATCGTGAATGCAGGCATGGGTAAAGGTGCATCGCTAGGAACTGGCTATTTCTATGCCAATGTGCAAACCGCACAAACTAATTTTGTAGCTGCCTTAGCCCAATGTGAGGCGGCCTTAGAGATTTTCTATCAACAACAGCATGGCCATTTGGTGACCATTAGCTCTATTAGTGCGTTACGAGGTATGCCGCGCGCCATGACCGTTTATGCCGCTACTAAAGCTGGCTTATTGGCACTGACCGAAGGTATTCGCGCTGATTTAATTAGAACCAAATCAAAGGTTAAAGTAAGCGCTATTTTACCTGGGTTTATACGCTCTGAAATTAACGAAAAAGTTAAGAACACACCCTTTATGGTGGATACTGAAACGGGCTGTAAGGCTTTGGTGAAGGCGATTGAGCGAGAGCCGGTACAAGCTTATGTGCCCGGCTGGCCATGGGCGTTGATTGGCTTTTTAATGAAGCGTCTGCCGTTAAAGTGGGTGATGAAGTTAGGTTAACTCGTGTTAGCCCTAAGGCAGCGGGCAGTCGTCAGTGCGCTCGCTGCTTACCGCTAGGGTGAAGGGTTGACCTTGTTCATTACGATAAATCACGGAACTTTTTGCCAACTGTAAGTCACCACGGCTATGACTGTGATGAATGATGAGTTGGCCATGTTTAGCTAAGCTCACAGTCAGGCATTGGCCTCGCTCGGCAGTTGCGATACGTTGCCAATCGTTACTGATTGGTTGGCGTAGCCAGACTTCAAAGCCTTGCCATTGCTCACGTTTACCGCGTTGGCACTGGTAGACTTGAATTTCAGCGGCTACGGCAGACTGGTCGTTGGCTTTGAGTGGCAACACCTGCAAGGCTTCACAGGTGGCCGCGGTTGGCGGCTCCGGCTCAAAGACCCACCATTTGTATAACAATACCGACACGAACAGCACGGCCAAAGTGATCACTGCAGCAATCACCCATAACATCAGTCGGTTTGCAGCAGAACGTAATTTAGCCAGCATTGTTTATCCTTTTTTGCTCAATCAGTATTAACATCGCCAAATCTTGGGTGGCCATTATCCCAATCTTGTTGTGCTTGCTCAACCCGTGCAAGCTCGGTGCTGACAAAATTCCAGCGCATAAACAGATGTTGACCAAATGGCTCACCACCTAATACCAGCACTCGAGTATCTGCGGCAAGCTCTATTTCTAAATGGTCACGTTCACTGCCTAGATCCAATAATTGATGGGCAGTAATGGGCTGGGTTAGTTCACTGTCCACCAGATATAAGCTGCCACTCACGATATAGATAGCATGTTCAAACAAGGGGTTAAGTGACAAGCTTAGCACTGTGGTACGAGGGGTGGTTAGGCTTAATGCCAGGCTTGGGTGGAAACTCAGTGCAGGTGATTGCCAGCGCTGTTTCAGTAAACGGTCGTAATAGTCGCCAACAATTAGGGTGGCCGTGCATTCGCCTAGGGCAAACTGTGGTAAATCGCGATAGTGATCAAAGCGTGGGTAAGTTAACTCATCAGCTGGGGGTAAGGCTGACCATAATTGCAACCCATGCAACGGCTGGGTGGGATTATCTTGCGCTATTTCGGCATGACTGATACCGCGGCCTGAGGTCATTAGATTTAACTCACCTGGGCGCAATGCTTGTTGATAACCTAAGCTATCATAGTGCATGAGTTCGCCCGAATATAACCAAGTTATCGTCTGTAGCCCAATGTGCGGATGGGGCGGGATATTGAAATCCTGATAGGCGGGCGTTGTTAGAGGACCGAAATGGTCTAAAAAACACCAAGGACCAATCATTCTTAGCTCTGCTTGCGGCACCACCCGCTGCACTTGCAACTGAGCGGTTAATGGCTTGGTTTTGCTATGCAGGATCTTTAATACACCGCCGCCTGGATTAGAGTCACATTCTTGTAAGTGCTGATCGCTGGCGCTTCTACTCATGGGCTTTACTCGCAAAGGGTGGCTAATATCGATAGCCATCAGTATGGCATTGGCCACGACAATAGTCGAATATCCACCCAAGAGGCTTTATTCGGCATCCAAATTTAAGTAAGGTGAGGTCCTAACCTAAGGAGATAATCATGATTTATGCAATCTTGATTCTAGTCATCGGGTTTGCCGCTATGTTGAGCGGCGTATGGGAGCACAACCTGGTGACCATTATTATTGGTTTAGTCATGCAGGCAGGTGGTGCAATCGGATTTTTTATCAGTTGGCGCAAAGCCGCTAAGCAAGGACATATAAATAACAATGACAACTAGTATTGCGAAGCGAATTGCCGCATTGGCTGTAATTGTGGTGGGGCTGTTGTTACTGGTGCTAGCACCAGCTGGCGATGCCACCTCAAGTTATCGGATTGTTGGCCTGTTAGTGGCTGCTGCCGGTGGCGCTTGGCTAGGGGCACAACGACGAGATACCAGTAGGGTGACGGATGAACCTTATCAGCAGCCCGTATTGCGTTGGTATCAAGCACCGATTGTGTTGTTTCCCATTATCTTACTGATCGTGGCAGGCTTAGTTTATTTGGCCATGTAGTTGTGATGCCCGAGCTAAACTTGAGAAAAACAAAAACCTTTTCATGATTACTTTAGAGCCCAAATAGGGCTCATATCACAGGATGAATTATGGCGTTAACAACCCGATTAGTCATTTTGGCTGGTTTAATTGGCCTAATGTTTTATAACCTCAGTGACGAGCGCCTTGCCGCACTTATTATTGACTACCAGTTAGGCTGGTACAAGTTGGGCGTGCCACTTGCGTGGGGCTTGGTGTTGGGAGCCTTGCTGCAGTTGCTTGGGCTGAAGCAACTGCATAAATTTTTAGAGCCCATTACCTTTATTGCCGTATGTGTCATGACCGTCGGATTAACCGGCGCTGCTGCTATTTTCGGTGCTCATCAAACGGCGATCTTGATGTTGCCAGCACTACAAATAGCGACCATAGGTTTGGGCGTTTATCTATTTGCCTATAGCTATGCACGCTTTGCCGGGGCACGAGAATCGTCATCAACTGCCACAGGCAAGGATGAGTGATGCTATTGAACTGCGATATGGGCGAGAGTTTTGGCGCCTGGCAGATGGGCAATGACGCGGCAGTGATGCCATACATTGATATGGCCAATATCGCCTGTGGCTTTCATGCGGGTAGCCCGGCCATCATGGCTGAAACCGTAGCTTTGGCGAAACAGCACCAAGTATTGATTGGAGCGCATCCGGCGTATCCAGATCTAGAAGGGTTTGGGCGCCGTTCGATGAGTTTTCAGCAAAGCGAATTAGCCGCCATTTTAACCTATCAGATAGGGGCTATGGAGGCTATTTGTGCACAACAAGGGGAGACTTTAGCTTATGTTAAACCCCATGGCGCCTTGTATAACGATAAGCAAAGTCAACCGCATTTGTTTGAGACGGTCGTGCAAGTGCTAGCGGAGCGTAATCGTCATCGTCAGCAACCCTTGCGCTTAATGACCCTAGCGCCGTTAGTTTCGGCCGCAAACACCGCCGCTACTTGGCAGCAACAACTTGCTCACCGCTACCGCGTGCCGTTATGGTTTGAGGCTTTTGCCGATCGGCGTTATGAGGCCAACGGTCAGTTACGTGCGCGGCGCCATGCCGATGCAGTGTTACAGACCAGCGCTGAGATTCTCAGCCAAGCCCAAGCGCTAGCCCAGCAACACCCCATTAACGCCAGTGATGGCAGTAGCATTCAGTTGCAGGCTGATACCTTGTGTGTACATGGTGATAATGCTGAGTCTATAGCTACGGTAGCGGCTATTCGTAAAGCCCTGACCGAGGTCACGCGGTCAACCACAGGTACGACCGCAGTCAAGCCGCAATGACAGCAAGGTTATCAGACTCCCAGCAGCCCCTAGCACAGGTGGAAATAGCTGCCGCAGATGCCTTGTTGGTTCGTTTTGCGAACCGAATTGATCGCAAGATTAATGCGCAAGTATTAGCTTTGCGAGACGCACTGCAACAGCGACAGCAGAGCGGCCAGTGGCCTTGGCTGCTGGAGCTAGCGCCGGCTTATCATAGTCTGTTGGTACAGTTAGATATTCGTCACATCATGCCCGATGCTGCCCAATATCAGCTCCAGCAGCTGTTAGCACAGCCCGAGCTGGTGCTGCAGTTGCAGGCTGCAACGCCAGCTAGTAAGCCTGATACAATCCACCAGATTGACGTGTGTTACCACCCCGAATTAGCCGCTGATTTGCAAGCTATTGCCAGCGCTGCGAATTTGTCAGTAGCCGAAGTGATAGCTTTGCATACCCAACCCACCTATCATGTGTATGCATTGGGGTTTGCGCCACAATTTGCTTATTTAGGAGATGTGCCTGAACCACTGCGGATGCCGCGTTTAGCCACGCCTCGACAACAGGTCCCCGCCGGGAGCGTAGCTATTGCCAATCAGCAAACAGCGATTTATCCGCGCACCTCGCCAGGTGGCTGGCAATTGATTGGACGAGCAGTAAGCTGGCCCCAGTTGCAAGCAGGTGATCAAGTTCGCTTCCGTTCGATTAGTTTAAGCCACTATCAACAAGCGGCAGCAGCCATTCACTCAGCGAGCGCGCGCGAATGAGCTTACGCATACTGCAATCTGGGCCGCTAACCACCCTGCAAGATTTTGGCAGATTTGGCTATCTACACCAGGGTATCAGTGTGGGCGGGCCTCTTGATGAGCAAGCTTTTCTGTGGGCTAATAGGTTGTTAAATAACCACTTTAATGCGGCCCAGCTAGAAATTACCTTGGGTGGCTTTCGTGCAGAATTTACCGCGGCTACGGCGTGGGTTGTGACAGGGGCTGAGCTGCCTATGAGCCTGAACGGTCAACCAGTGCCGGCGCAGCAGGTTCAACTGGCAGCGGCTGGTGACGTCCTGACGGTCGCACCGGGCGGAGTTGGCTTACGCGCTTACTTAGCTGTTGCTGGCGGCTTCATCGCCACGCCCGTCTATGGCAGCGTTGCTACCGTGGTGCGTGATGGCTTAGGAGGATTGCAGCAACAGGGACAAGCAGTGCAAAGTGGCGATCAGATCGCTTACCCAACAGTGCCTGGTTATCGCACTCTGCTGGGGCGCCGCCCCGGGCGCAGCGTGGCGCCGCAGTTACCAACCGCAGCCACCGGTGCTCGCGACAAACCTGTTATTCTAGAGGTGATAGCTAGCGGACAATATGCGCAGTTTGAACCGGCGCAACAGCAACTCTTTACGGATCAGCTGTACCAAGTGACGCCAGCTCAAGACAGGATGGGGGTGCGTTTAGCCGCAGCCGAGCCTTTGCAGTGGTCACAGGCACAAATCATTTCTGAGCCGCTACCGGTCGGAGCTGTCCAAATTCCCCCCAACGGGCAACCGATTGTGATGCTCAAAGATCGGCAAACGCTGGGTGGTTATCCCAAACTAGCAACCCTAACGTGGCGGGCTCAGAACACGCTGGCGCAATTGCCAGCGGCTTCTGAAATACAATTTCGCTGGGTTAGCGCAACCGCGGCAGCGCGCCACTTGCAGCAGGTTTATCAATTCTTTCAGGTGCAGCGTTAGGCCTTGCACCTATGCTAAGAACCTGCGATCATAGCGGTCATTTTTTCAGGTCTATTTACTGGAGACAACGAATCCATGGCAGCAGATGCGCCCCGTAGTAATTTCATTCGTCAAATTATCGATCAAGACCTAGCTTCAGGAAAGCATAACCAGGTACATACAAGGTTTCCGCCAGAGCCAAATGGTTTTTTACATATCGGTCATGCCAAATCCATCGTGTTGAACTTTGGCATTGCTGAAGACTATCAAGGCACCTGTAACTTACGCTTTGATGACACCAATCCGCTGAAAGAAAAAGTGGATTATGTGCACTCGATTCAAGCCGATGTGCAATGGCTGGGATACCACTGGAATGGTAAACCACGTTACTCATCTGATTATTTTGAGCAATTACACGGTTATGCGGTAGAGCTGATTGAAAAGGGCTTGGCTTATTGTGATTTTTCGAGCCAAGAACAAATGCGAGAAATGCGTGGCACCCTGAAGCAGCCGGGTACCAATAGTCCTTATCGAGATACTAGCGTTGCAGAAAACCTGCAAATTTTCGCGGACATGACAGCGGGTAAGTATCAAGAAGGCGAAGTTTGTCTGCGTGCCAAAATCGATATGAGCTCACCTTTTATGTGCATGCGCGATCCGGTGATTTATCGGGTTCGGTTTGCTCATCATCACCAAACGGGTGACACCTGGTGTGTGTATCCTATGTACGATTTTACTCATTGTATTTCAGATGCTATTGAGGGGATCACCCATTCACTTTGTACCCTTGAGTTCCAAGATAACCGTCGCTTGTACGATTGGGTTTTGGATAACATCAGCATTGAATGCCACCCCCAGCAGATTGAGTTTTCGCGCTTAAACCTGCAATACACGGTGATGAGTAAACGTAAACTAAATCAATTGGTTGAAGAGCAACGAGTGAGTGGTTGGGATGACCCTCGTATGCCAACCATTGCTGGTATGCGTCGCCGCGGCTATACGCCGGCTTCTATCCGTGAGTTCTGTCACCGCATTGGTGTCACCAAAATGGATAATCAAGTAGAGATGAGCATGCTGGAGGCTTGTATTCGTGATGAGCTAAACCAGCATGCACCTCGTGCGATGGCGGTATTAGATCCGGTGCGTTTGGTGATTGAGAACTATCCGCAGGATCACGTTGAGCAACTGCAAGCGCCAAATCATCCGAATGATGACAGTATGGGCACTCGCACGGTACCTTTTGCGCGCGAAATATTGATTGAAGCAGATGATTTTCGTGAAGAAGCCAACAAAAAATACAAGCGTCTGGTGCTTGGAAAAGAAGTGCGGTTACGCAATGCCTATGTGATTAAAGCCGAGCGCGTTGAAAAAGACGAGCAGGGCAATATCACCACTATTTTCTGTAGCTACGATGCCGATACTTTAGGTCAAGATCCGGCCGATGGACGTAAAGTAAAAGGCGTTATCCATTGGGTTGCAGCGGCTCATGCTAAACCAGCTGAGTTTAGGTTGTACGATCGCTTGTTCCAAGTGCCAAACCCAGCAGCAGAAGAAGATTTTGCGGCCACGCTTAATCCACAATCTTTAGTGGTTAAACATGGCTTTGTGGAAGCCTCGTTAGCAGACGCTCAGGTAGAAAAAGCTTATCAGTTTGAACGTATTGGCTACTTCTGTGCCGATAGCAAAGATCATAGCTCTGAGCAGTTGGTCTTTAACCAAACGGTAGGTTTACGTGATACTTGGTCCGATGAAGGCGAGTAAGCTAATTTAGCAAAAAGTTAAATAGATTTGCGTTACCGCAACTTTTAATGCCACAATCCCTGCTAGTAAAATAGCAGGGATTGTTTGTTAATGCCGTTACCGAAAAACTCATACCCCGATTTAAGTGATGCCCAAGTACGTGAGCAGTTGCAATGGCTTGAGACCATTATGACGCGTTCAAAAATAGCGACTTGGAAGTTACATCGTCCCAGCATGAAGATGTTCATCAACTCGGTCCTAGCTGAGTTGTTAGGCCAGTCATGGCAGCGAGAACAAAGCTATCCTTTTGAGTTATTATTGGAAGCGATGCATGCAGAGTGTCGTCATTCGGCTGTGGCTGTGATGCAACAATTGTGGGCTGGCGATCTTGAGCATGCTGATGTGATCTTTCGGGTGACAGCTGCGAATGGTCAAGTGCGTACCATTCGCGACACAGTATCGGTGATTAGTCACGATCGGCAAGGGCAAGCTGAATGGCTCACCGGAGTCTGGATTGATATCACAGACACAGTGATGGCCCATCATCGCTTGGAGCGAATAGCTAGTACTGTCCCTGGGGTTATCTATCAGTTTTCTATGTATCCTGATGGGCGTATGTGTTTTCCTTACGCCAGTGCGGGTATCAAAGCTATTTATGGTGTTGATGCGGACGTTGTTAGCGCCGATGGCAGTGCCGTGTTTGAGGCCATTCATCCTGCCGATCGTGAACGAGTACGCAGTAGCATTCAGCAATCAGCCGAAAGTCTACAGCCTTGGTTTTGCGAGTATCGTATTATACGAGGAGAACAAACCCGTTGGGTGGCCGGTAACGCTATGCCAGAACTGGATGCCGAAGGCGTGTATCACTGGTTTGGTCAGATCGTGGATACCACGTTAGATAAACAACGTGAGTTAGAGCTGGAAGAAAGCCGAATCACCTTAAAACGAGCCCAAGAAATAGCCGAGTTGGGTTATTGGAAAGCGAATTTTGCGACCGGTGAGCTCTATTGGTCAGATAAAATTTATGAGATTTTTGGGCTCGATAAAGATACCGTAAAACCTAGTATTAGTTTGTTTCAGCAAGCTGTTCACCCAGACGATTTAGCGTTGGTGTTAGCCAGTGAGCAACAGGCAAAAAAATTCGGCACACACGATGTCGTGCATCGGATTGTTCGCACCGATGGCAGTGTTCGTTGGGTGCACGAGTTAGCTGACTATAACCAGTTTATCCATGAAGACATTCTGATCGGGACAGTGCGAGATATCACGGAACAAAAAATTTATGAGCAAGAGCTTGAACGCTTGTCCATTACTGATGAATTAACAGGGGTTTATAATCGGCGCTATTTTATGCAGCAACTTGAGCAGTTGGTAGTGCGCTTTACGCCTTCTACCCAAGCCGTTGTAGCTATCTTTGATATTGATTATTTTAAACAGATTAACGACAACTACGGGCACGCCGAAGGTGATGCGGTGTTATGTCGCTTAGCTCAATTCATGCAACAGCAATTACGCCCCGGTGATATCTTCGCTCGTACTGGCGGCGAGGAGTTTGGATTGTTACTGCACCGTACTAATGCGGCAGATGCCAAGCGTCGCCTTAATGCAATTCGAATCTTAGTCAATGAATTAGAATTTGTGCCTAGCACAGGGACAGAGCAGCCTTATCGAGTATCGGCAACCATTGGTTTAACCAACGTGCATGTGGATGACGACAAGGATAGTGTGTTGTATCGAGCCGATCACGCCCTTTATTTTGGTAAAAACAAAGGGCGTAATTGTGTTATTTGGGCTGACGACGAGGCTGATGCCGACGTTGGCTAGGTTGCTGGGCTGGCTTTTTAGGAGCCGGCCGACCTTTGTTTAAATCAACCGGTTGGTAGCCAGGCGCACTGATACGTTCAAGTTTTTGATCAATTAACCGCTCAATAGCCTTGAGTTGTTTCACTTCTTCCGGGCTCACTAAGCTTAAGGCATGGCCACTAGCACCAGCACGTGCCGTACGGCCAATACGATGCACGTAGTCTTCAGCAACGTTAGGTAAGTCGTAGTTTACTACCAGTGGTAGTAAATCGATATCAATACCACGTGCAGCTATATCGGTAGCAACTAATACCTGTACTCGATTATTTTTGAAGTCATCCAATGCTTTGGTACGGGCACCTTGGCTTTTATTGCCATGAATGGCGGCAGCCAAAAAGCCATGCCCATCCAATTGCTTCACTAATCGATTAGCACCGTGCTTGGTACGAGTGAAGACCAACACTTGCGGTGTATTGCGTTCACGCAAGAGTTGCGCCAACAATTGCGTCTTCTGGTTTTGTTCAACACCATAGATGGATTGTTCGACTCGCTCAGCCGTAGTGTTTGGAGGGGCGACAGAAACTTCTACAGGATCATTCACCAAACCTTTTGCTAGCGCTCTAATTTCGTCTGAAAACGTCGCTGAAAAAAGCAGGTTTTGGCGTTTTTTCGGTAAAATCCTTAAGATTTTCTTGATGTCATGAATGAAGCCCATGTCTAGCATACGGTCTGCTTCGTCTAACACCAAAATCTCAAGCTGATTAAATTTGACGGCATTTTGTTGAAATAAATCTAATAACCGACCTGGGGTAGCAATGAGGATATCGACGCCTTTGCGAAGTTTCATCATCTGTGGGTTGATACCCACGCCGCCAAACACTACGGCAGAGGATAAACTCAGATTTCGACCGTAAGTAGCTACGCTTTCTGCCACCTGAGCGGCAAGTTCACGCGTAGGGGTCAGAATTAAAGCACGCACATGGTTTGAGCGTGCGCGCTCACCATCTTTGAGTAATTCTAAGATAGGTAAAGTAAAACCAGCGGTTTTGCCGGTTCCTGTTTGTGCTGCAGCCATCACATCTTTGCCTGCTAACACAGGAGGTATGGCTTGTTGTTGGATGGGGGTAGGGCTGGTATAACCTTGTTCGTTAAGAACACTTAAAACTTCTGGCGCTAGGCCTAAATCAGAAAAACTCATCAACGGCTGTGGTCTCTTTTTGCGTGAGGATGCTACCAGTATTACACTGGTAGCATCGGTATCTAGGTAGGATTATTCGCTACTTTGATTGTTTTCGCAGGTATCTGGTGACTGACATTCACCATACAAATACAAGCTATGATTGGTCAGTTTAACGTTATGTGCGGTAGCAATATCACGTTGACGCTGTTCAATCATTTCATCTTCAAATTCAAAAACATGACCACAGGTTAAACAGACCAGATGGTCGTGGTGGTCTTTATTGCTTAGCTCAAACAGTGAGCGACCGCCTTCAAAATGGTGACGACTTACAATACCTGCATCATCAAATTGGTTGAGAACGCGATACACGGTAGCTAAACCTATCTCTTCGTTTTTCTCCAACAAGATCTTATACACGTCTTCAGCACTTACGTGCTGATTAGCCGGGTTTTTGAGTATCTCCAGCACTTTAATCCGTGGTGAAGTTACTTTTAGTCCGGCTTTTTTCAGTTGTAATTCGTCTTTGCTGCTCATGTCTCTACATCGCTTAGTTAGGCGAGTTGGTCTAAGCCCATCTCTGTACGGATTTGCGCACACCATTGTTGCACGCGCTCTTTAGTGAGTTCAGGCTGACGATCTTCGTCGATGCCTAACCCAACAAAGTGGTCATCATCAACTAAAGCACGTGAGGCGTCAAATTGATATCCTGCGGTCGACCAGTGGCCAATGATAATTCCGCCACGTGCCTCAACGATATCGCGCACGGTTCCCATGGCATCAAGAAAATACTCAGCGTAATCTTCTTGGTCGCCACAACCAAAAATAGCAATCAGTTTGTTGTTGAAATCAATTTCTTCTAATTCAGGGAAGAAATCGTCCCAATCACATTGGGCTTCGCCGTAGTACCATGTTGGAATACCGAACATTAACAGGTCGTATGAGGCGATGTCTTCTTTGCTGGATTTGGCAATATCAAATACATCAATTAGGTTCTTACCTAATTCTTTTTGAATCATCTGTGCAACAGCTTCGGTGTTACCGGTGTCACTTCCAAAGAAAATACCAACACTAGCCATAAATTCGTTACTACCTACTTAACTGTGTATTACATGCCCGCTTCCCAAAAGGCTTGAATAATGCCTTTTGCGATAAAGCCAGCACAACCTAAAAACAAAACTAACCAAACAAACCAGCGGCCATACTTGGGCACGTTGCCTTTATTTAAAACGTCTTGAATAGCTAAGCCGATCAGCAAAAACAAAACAGCAATGGCAAAATTCGTCGCAAGCGCTTCAATCAATTCGTAATGTTCTGACAACATAACAGCAACACCATTTCATTAGGCCGGAAAAATAAGCGCTGATTATAGCATGCAACCGGCTCAGGTGCGAGAATGTTGCTGGATAAATGCAAGCGCCAGACGGTTGAAAATACGTGGCTTTTCAGCATGCAGCCAATGCCCAGTACCTTCAATGATTTTCATCTCTATGTTACTGAAACGAGAACGAATTTCGTCCTCGTGTTGCGCTAATAAATAATCGGAATCGCCACCTTTGATAAACAAAATCGGGCCTTCATAGTGACCGTCGCGAACGGCGCCAGAAATCGCATCGTAGCAGGTGTCCAAGCGCTCTAACGGTAGCCGCCACTGATAGCCTGTGTCAGTGTGTCGCAGATTCTTTAGTAAAAACTGCCTTACGCCACGGCTGTCAATACTTTTAGCTAGCTGGCGATCGGCATCTTGACGGTTAGTCACGGCGTCTAAATCCACGCTAGTAAGAGCTTCCAGAATATGCCGATGGCGCGGATCATAAGCTACAGGAGAGATGTCCGCTGCTATGACACTAAGGGTTCTATCGGGATAAGTTAGAGCGAACTCCATCGCAATCTTACCGCCCATCGAATGCCCGACCACATGTATTTGGTGTAATTGCAAATGGTCTAAAGTGGCAGCGAGGGCTGCTGCCATGCTGGCATAATCCATCTTAGCAAATTCAGGAGAATCACCGTGGTTAGGAGCATCAACTAACAGCACTGGATAATGCTCGGCTAATTCTCTTGCTAAACTTTTTAAGTTATCTAAATCGCCGAACAAACCATGCAATAGCACCACGGGGGCCTGCTGCTTAGCTGCATCTGGTGACGGGCCGAGCTGTTCAAAATTAAGAATCTGTGCGTTACTCATGTTGAATTCCTGTACCCTTGGCGTTGCTTGGGTATAATAGCGTTTTGGTGAACCTTGTAAAACCACCCACAACTTAAAAGAAGCGAACGGGTAATGACAAAACGCATTGAAATTGATGACGAATTATACCGATTTATTGCCGGTCATACACTGCATATTGGCGAGAGTGCTTCGGCTATTTTACGGCGGCTGCTAAATTTACCTGCGGTAGTAGCTACCACCAGTACCACCGAGGCTGGTAGCGAACAGCCCACTGCAGCACCGGTAGTTGCTCAGCCACCAACCACACAACAAGCGATTGTGAACGCCAGTGAGCGCACGGAAAAGGTATCTACGCCAGCCGGTCGGCAGATTTTTGATGTGATGACCCGAGCCGATTTAGCCGGGCAACGCAGCGTTGTAGCACGCTTTCTCTATATTCTTAGTATGCTTTATAAATGCCACGCTAAGCAGTTTGACCAAGTGCTGCAGATTAGCGGTCGCGACCGCCAATATTTTGCGAAATCTGAAGCTGAATTAGCGGCCAGTGGCACCAGCACTAATCCCAAGCAGATTCCGGATGCACCTTATTACGTGGTGACTAATAATAACACCACCCGCAAGAAATCGATGTTAACGCAGGTGGCACTTGAGTTAGGTTACAGCGAGCAACAGGCAGAAAAAATCAGGGACTTTTTATAATGGCGATACATGCACGGGCCGGACAGCCCGCACAAGCAGAAGATTTGACCAATATTGCGCAGTTAGTTAGCGCATATTTTGTCAATGATGTGGACCCTCGCGATCCAGCGCAACAGGTAAAATTCGGTACTTCAGGGCATCGTGGTTGTGCCTTAGACTGCTCCTTTAATGAGGCACACATTCTAGCTATCAGCCAAGCCTTGGTGCGCTATCGTGAAGAGCAGGGGATTACTGGGCCATTATTGGTGGGGCGGGATACCCATGCTTTGTCTGAAGCCGCATTTATGACGGCCCTAGAAGTTTTTATTGGTAATGGCATTGAAGTACAGGTTCAAGCCGATGATGGCTACACGCCAACGCCGGTTATCAGTCATGCAATTTTGCGTTATAACCGCGGTCGTACTCGCGATCTAGCGGACGGAGTGGTGATTACTCCTTCGCACAATCCACCAACCGATGGCGGCTTCAAATACAATCCTCCACATGGTGGCCCTGCCGATACTGATGCAACTAAAGTCATTGAAAAATATGCGAATGCGTTATTATCATCGGAGCTTTTGGGCGTAGAAGCCGTGTCCTATGCTGAGGTACGAGCTAGTCGCTTACTGCAGCAAGTGGATTGGCGCCAGGCGTACATAGATAGTCTGCCTGAAGTGATTGATATGGAAGCTATCGCCAAGCAAAAGATTCGGATTGGCGTGGATGCGATGGGCGGTGCTGGCGCAAGTTATTGGGCCTTAATTGCAGAGCAATACGGCTTAGACATCGAGGTTCATAACGCCGCAGTAGATGCTAGTTTCCGGTTTATGAGCCTTGATAAAGACGGCAAAATTCGAATGGACTGTTCGTCTCCTTATGCTATGGCGTCCTTATTAAAATACAAAGATAACTATGATATCGCCGTAGGTAACGATCCTGATTATGATCGCCACGGTATAGTAACGCCCACCCATGGATTGATGAATCCTAACCACTATTTAGCTGTTGCGATTGATTATTTGTGTTCACAGCGCCAATGGTCGTCAACTCTGGCTATTGGTAAAACCTTGGTATCTAGTGCAATGATTGATCGTGTCGTCGCTGCGCATCAACGTGAGCTGCGCGAGATGCCGGTTGGGTTTAAATGGTTTGCGCAAGAATTGCATCAGGGCATCACGGCATTTGCCGGTGAAGAAAGTGCCGGTGCAACTTTTCTAGACAAGCAAGGGCAAGCTTGGACCACCGATAAAGACGGTATCATTTTAGCGCTATTGGCGGCTGAGATTTGTGCGGTAACAGGGCGTAACCCTAGCCAACATTACGATGAACTCTGTGCCAAGCATGGTACCAGTTATTATCAACGCGTGGATGTCAGTTCATCGAGCGAGCTGAATGCCGCTTTTGGTGATATTCGTGCCTATAAGCTAAAGATTGCTGAGCTAGCAGGTGACAGTGTGCTAGATATTACCACCAAAGCACCGGCCAACGGTGCCCTTATTGGCGGGGTTAAAGTCACCACAGCCAATGGGTGGTTTGCAGCTCGGCCATCAGGTACTGAGCCAGTGTATAAGATCTATTGTGAGAGCTTTGTCAGCGCTGAACATCTTGCTGAAATGACCAGCCAAGCTCAGCAACTGGTGCATAGCTGGCTGCAGGGTTAACGCCCCGCAGCAGCTTCGTCGTCTTGATACTCTTGCTCATCAGCTAAGCTGGTGAGCAATTCATCGGAGGTTTGGGTCGGGGTTAACATCGCGTAAGCACTGTGACTTTGGTCTTCAGGTTTGGCACGGCGAGTCACACGATAGAGTGAGTAGCCGCAGACAATACTGGTGAGCACCATAATCAATAAAAAGAAGTAATCTACCGCACCAAACTGCATCAATGCTGCCACCGATGGCGCGCCTATAATAGAACCCATGCCACCTACTTTAATGATGGCCCCAGTTGCACCAACCATTTGGTCTTTATCTAAAAAGTCGTTGGTGTGAGCCATGCCGAGAGAATAGAGTGGCAGGGCGCAAGCGCCAAACAAACCTACACATAAATAGATTAACCACACCGTTTCTGAACCCAATTGTGATAACACAAAGGCCATGATGGCGGCAGTACCAGCACAGGCAGCCATAATAAAGCGTCTATCGATGTGGTCTGATAACAAGCCTATTGGTGCCTGTGCCAACATGCCGCCTAAAATAAAGGCGGCCATAAATAACGACACTTGCCCTACGCTTAAGCCGATATAGGTGGCGTACATCGGGCCGATACCATAGAACATGGCATAACAAGCTTGCATGATAAAAGCACTGACCATGCCCAAAGGCACTACCTTCAATAATGAGCGAATGGGCACTTTCTTGGCTTCGTGGGTGGTTGGTTCAACAGTCACGCTGATTAAGATCGGGATCAACGCTAAGTTGATCAGCAGGGCAACAATCGCAAAGGCAAGGAACCCAGCCGGGTCAGCAACCCCGAGAATTAATTGCCCAGCCACTAAACCACCGTAAATAAGTACTAAATATACCGACAACAAGGTGCCACGGTTTTTATTGTCAGCCATGGTGTTAAGCCAGCTTTCCACGATCACAAAGATGGCAGAGATAGCAAAACCGGTCAAAAAGCGCATTAGGAACCAGACTACCGGATTAACCCAAATGGCTTGAATTAGAATTGAGGCAGCGGCTAAGGCTGCTAAGCCACCGAAAGCGCGAATGTAGCCAACCCGCCGAATATCTTTCGGGGCCCGCGTGGTGCCAAATAAGAAGCCGATAAAATACGCTGACATGATCACCCCGGTGGTGAGGGTGCCGAAGTCTTCAATGGTAGCGCGCAAACTCAACAAGGTGCTGGTCATGCCGGTACAAATACCAATTAGGGTAATGCTGGTCAGCAGAGAGCTAATAGCGCGCAGTTGTTGTTTTAACATGGCGGCAATCCTTGTGCGTTGCGGTGTATTTTTGGGCGGCAATGATGGAAAGTTTACCACGTTGTGAAAAATTCGGAAACGTCAAGAGGTTATCCACAGCTTGTTACTTGCTCCTGGTTCGTAGGCTGTTTATGATGCACCTATTGTTCTTATCTGAGGTTGCTATGATCGCTGCAGTGATGAAACCCCTATGGCTGGCATTGACGCTAGCACTGGTCTTAGTGGCAGCTACGCCAGCGCCGGTCCAGGCGGCACTTGAGTTGACCCGCATGTATCAGGCGGAAATCGCCGTGAATGACCAATCGGTGGCACAACGTAACCAAGCGTTGCGTGAAGCACTCACCTATACCTTATTAAAAGTTTCTGGCGACGAGCAGGTGTTATCCCACGACTTAGTGCAATCGGCATTGCAAAATGTGAGTAAATTTGTGGTGCAGTATGGTTATCGGCAAGCGCCTGCAGTAACCCAGCCAAAAAGTAACTCCAGTAACCTTAGTAATGATGATACAAGTCCAGCTCCAGCGCAGGAGTTACAGCTATGGGTACAATTTGACCAACCGCAAATAGACCGTTTGTTACAAGAAGCGGGTTCTGGCGTATGGAGTAATTTACGCCCGGAGTTGTTAATTTGGACCGTCTATGAAGACCTCAACTTACGGCGCCGGTTACTCGGTAGTGGCGATAATCACGAGGCTAGCGAGTTCATGCAGCAGTTGGTGACTCACGCACAGACTCGCGGTTTACCCATTAAGTTGCCCTTATTAGACCTAAATGACAGCATGTCAATAAGTGTGCTTGACGTGTGGGCACGGTTTGAGGATACCTTAGCTTTTGCCAGTAGTCGTTATAGCCCAGACGGAGTTATTACCGCTCGCGTATACCAAGCCGAACCAACCCCCAGCGATGCCGCAACTGCAGCAGCCGCCGAGTCAGCCCCGCAATGGGTACTTGATTGGGTCTTACAATTAGGCGAGCTGCGTTGGCGGGGCGAGGTGAGTAGTTCCGAACAAGTGCAATTAGCTCAGCTTTTTATTAGTGATGTAACGGCACAATTGGCACAAAGATACCGGATCAGTAGCCATGCAGGTAGCACCCAACAATGGCAACTACAGGTACAAAATGTCACCTCGTTAACGCAGGCTATCGCCGCCGAGCAATTCTTGTTAGCCTTACCGTCGGTGGCTAATGTGCAACTTGAGGCTTATGGCGATCACACCGCACAATTTAATTTATTGCTGCAAACCAATCCTGGCCAAATACTGCAGGCTATCGATCTATCCAAGCAGATGCGACCGGTTTCGGTGCCCGGGCAAGAGACTGAGCCAGCGCAGCCCAATTATCGCGAACGTTTCTTGGCTCCACAGAAGCCAGAACAACCACCAAAAACACCGCCGATGCCGGTGTATCGTTGGGTTGGTAACGAATGACGCAAGCCCAATTACCTCTTGCTATTCAGCTTCCTGATGATGAGACTTTTGCGACCTTTGTGGTGGGAGATAATCAGGATGCGCTAGCGCTGGCGCTTACGCACACCGACACCTTACTATACTTGTGGGGTGCTCATGGCGTGGGTAAGAGCCACTTATTACATGCCATCTGTGCAGAAACGCAAGAACCTTTAATGTACGTGTCGTTGCGCGAACTTTATGGGCAAGTGCAACCGCAGGTATTGCAAGGATTAGAGCGCTACAAGTTAATCTGTCTCGACGATATTGATAGCGTAAGCCATGATCCTGATTGGTGCTACGAGCTATTTGCCTTGTTGAATCGCTGTCGCGATCAACAAGTACAACAGCCGCAGCAGGCGTCGCGATTATTGGTGACGGCGCATGCCGGGCCTGCTGCATTAGAAGTGGCCTTGGCCGATGTGCATTCGCGGCTACAATGGGGTGTGGCACTGCAACTGAAAAGCTTAAGTGATGGCGACAAAGCGCAAGCGCTGCAGCTGCGAGCAAAAACCTTAGGCTTGCATTTAAGTGCAGATACTGCGCAATTTATGGTGCAGCGCTTGGGGCGTGATATGCGTACGTTGATGGCCTGCTTGAAGCAACTAGATAGAGCATCGATTGTCGCCAAACGGCGTCTAACCACGCCGTTTGTCAAACATGTCTTGGGTATTTAAGTTTGGTCTTTGAGTTTCTTCAGCCCTAAGCCCTGAGCTCGGCCTTGAGTGCGGGCGTAGCCGGTGCAGCCAACAAACGCAATACAAGTTAAAACAAGCTCTGCTACCGCTAGATATTTAGCCTCGGTAGCTACCCACAACAGCGTTAAACTATGTAAAAAATACCACATCAAAATGAAGTTGGCCCACGCATGCGTGTATGGTTTGCCGCGAATGATACCGGGCGCAGCAAACAGCAAGGGTAGTACCCAAAACAGCAACCGAAAGGTCAAACTGAGCTCGCTGGTTTGGGTGTAAAACAGTTGCCACAGCACCATAAACAATAATAATCCGATATAGCCAGTTAAAGCCATAACCCGAAACGTACGAATGGTTTCAGCAGAGGCAATAGGTTTACTGGAGTTAGCATCGTTCGTCATAGAATTCTCACCGTTGTTTGACCGTCAAGAGATGGGCTTAAGCCGCCGCTTTTAATGTAATAGCGAGGCTGGCAACGCGCCGGCCTAGCGCAATAGCACAGGCATATTCGTCCTTACTCAACGCCGTTGCAGCATGGCCAACATGGCTGGCACCGTAAGGTGAGCCACCGGTTTGGGTGGTTTGAATAGCCGGCTCAGTGTAAGGAATACCGCATAGCATCATGCCATGATGTAACAAAGGTACCGCCATCGCTAACAAGGTTGATTCTTGCCCACTATGCATACTACTGCCAGAGGTGAAAACCGCCGCAGGTTTGTCTTGTAAGCTACCTTTTAACCAAGCTCCGGCCGTGGTTTCCCAAAATTGCTGTAAATGTGCACTCATGTGACCAAAGCGAATAGGGCTACCTAAAATTAATCCGTCACATTGGTTAAGCTCGTCAGCGCTAAGCTCTAAATCACGTGCGCTGGCTGGCTCACCTGGTGCTGCGACCGTGCGGAGTAGGGCAACTGCACCCGTTTGTTCAACCCCAGCAGCAATCGCATCAGCGAGTAACTGAGTACTGCCATTACGGCTGTAATACAAAATAATAATCTGAGTTAGGTTGGCATCTGCCATGGCTGTCGTCCTTAGGCCAGTAGCTCAAGCACAGACTCAGGCGGACGCCCCAAGCGAGCTTGCTCAGCGCGTACTACGATGGGGCGCTCAATTAACTTAGGATGAGCTACCATAGCTTCAAGTAGAGCTTGCTCGTCGGTTTCTGCGGCCAGATTCAGCTCTTGATAAATGGCTTCTTTGGAGCGGATCAATTCCCGCGCCGAAACCATGCCGAGTTGCTTGACTAACGTAGCTAGCTGGCTTACCGTCAGCGGAGTTTTAAGGTACTCAACAACCTCAATCGATGCTCCTTGTTGCTCTAGCAACTGCAAGGTTTGTCGACTCTTCGAACAACGAGGATTGTGGTAGATGGTGACAGTAGTCATGTCTGAGTATCCTTTTGGCTAAAATCTACGTATAACAAGAATAAGAGTAAATTACGCAATAGCTTAAGGGAAAGCATATGGTTTGTCGATTATTGAAAGGCGCAGGACAACTGGCAGGTGTAACCTTGCTAGCACTCACGTTAACGGCCTGTAGCAACGAGCCTGAGGCTGATTTTCATTCAGATCAACATGGGCCAGAGCAATGGCAACAGCTGCAAGGACGTTACGTGGTAGTGAACTATTTTGCAGAATGGTGCGCGCCTTGTTTACGTGAGCTGCCTGAACTCAATGAGTTTCATCATTTGTACGGTGACCAAGTGAGCCTTTACGGGGTGAGTTTCGATGGCTTAGACAACGTTGAGCTAGCTGCCTTGCGTGAGCAATACAGTATTGAGTTTCCTCTCATTCAAAATCAGCCCTTGCCGAATTTGCCGTTCGCCACCCCGAATGCGTTACCAGCTACTTATATTGTCACCCCAGCGGGTGAAGTAAAAGGACCGTTATTAGGTGAGCAAACCATTCAATCGCTGAAAAATGCCACCGGTTTGAATTAATTACGGAGCTCGTCAACTTGCCGCTTCTGCTCCATGAGTTTATCGATGCGAGCTTGTAAGCGGCGTTTGTCGAGGTCGTGAGCATTTTGCTTGTGAGCGCTATGGAGATAATTAATCGATTGATCGAAAGCACCATGCAGCGCTGCCAAGTCTGCTTGCACTTCGTACATGCCACTAATATTGCCATTCAATCGATAGGCCGTAGAGAGTAAATCTAAACTTACGATATCTTGCGGATTGCGTTGTAAAAAATCACGCAGTAAATCGATAGCTAGTTGAAACTTGCGCGCTTTTACCGCGGCGTTGGCAAAGTTTAAGGTAATGGTACGTTCATTAGGCTGTCGCATATAGGCTTGCTCTAGCAATCTTAAAGCCTCGTCATAGCGTTCTTGCCCTAATAAAATATCCGTTTGCACATCAAGATAGAACGTATTGCGTGGGTCTGCTTGCAGCAAAGGTGCCAGCGTTGCGGCTGCTTGCTGGTGCTGATTGTTGTCGAGATACCAAATCGCCAAACCGTAGCGAGCTGCAGTTGCATACTCAGCAACATTAGAACTCATAGCTCGTTGCAATTCAGCTTCAGATTTTTGCCGTAAATGTCTGGTTTCGGCTCGTATTTTTGCTAACCAGAATTGCTGTTCATCGCGTTTAACCACTCTTGGCATTAGCGCTACTCGCTGCCGCGTGTCAGCCACCCGTGATTCAGTATAAGGGTGGGTTTGTAAAATCTCAGGTAGGCGCGTGGCGTAGCGATACTGCTCTGCTAAGCGGCCGAAGAAATCGGGCGCGCCGTTTGGATCAAAGCCCGCTCGCGCAAGAATATCGATACCTACCCGGTCGGCTTCTTGCTCAAATTGCCGGGTGTAGTTGATTTGTACCTGTTGCGCCCCAGCCGTGGTGGTGGTCATTGCCGCCATGCCTAGGGTAGGGTTAATCACTGCCAATAATAAAGACCCCAGAAAGGCTGACATAGTGGTGGCGGAATTAGCCTGCATACGCTCCATATTTCGCACTATGTGACGTTGCGAGACGTGGGCGATTTCGTGGCCTACTACCGCAGCTAATTCGGATTCAGTGCGGGCAGCAGCGATTAATCCGGTATGCACACCAATATGCCCACCAAAGAAGGCAAACGCGTTAATGGCGTCATTATTTACCCAGAAAAAAGTATAGGGGAAACGCACATTGTCGGTAACCCGAACCATACGGCTGCCCATATCATGCAGGTATTCATCTAATACAGGATCGTGAATAAGTGGCGCCGATGCACGTATTTGTCGCATGTAAAGATCACCATAAATAAGCTCACGCTCGATCGACATCACCCCTGCGCCAGCGGTACCTATCTCTGGCAGCCGGTCTTGGGCGCTAACTGGGGTCGAGGTGGTTGCCGATAAACTTAAAAGTAAGCTTAAAGCTATCGCACTGAAAGCCCCGGCACTCGTCTTGAGCGCTGCTTTAGGAGATGTCTTTGATTTGCTAGATAGTGCTAAATGACGCTTCAACTGCATGATTTCTTACCTTAAATGATGTAGCTATGAGTCTAGTTGACTGAAAAGGTTCCGTGAATTTCAGTTCAGCTACTGTAACTCTTAGCCCGACCCAGCTATCATGTGATATCTCACAAGCAACTGCAAACGCTAACAGGCTTTTTAGCAAGGAAACTTGAACATGTTGCAATACTTAAAAGACTGGTATACCCGCAAGTTCTCAGATCCTGATGCTGTTACCTTATTCCTATTATTAGTGACTAGTTTTGCTGTCATTATCTTTTTCGGGGATATCCTAGCCCCTATCATTGTTGCCTTAGTGTTAGCCTATTTGCTTGAATGGCCGGTGCAGCGGCTACTACAAACCGGATTGCCCCGGTTAACCTCGGTACTCGTGGTGTATACCGGCTTTATAGGTGTCTTTATCATCTTACTGCTGTTCATGGTGCCAGTGATTTGGCAACAAACGGTCACCTTAGTGGCCGAGCTGCCGCAAATGCTTAGCCAACTCAAAGTATTGCTTAACCGTCTACCGGAAATGTTTCCTGGCTACATTAGCGAGGCTAATATCAATCATTATGTGCAAAGCACCACCGAGAAACTGCTCGCGTTTGGTGAGAATTTACTCAGCCAATCCCTTAGCCGTCTCGTGGGCGCCATGGCACTCCTCATTTATTTGATTGTGGTGCCATTACTGGTGTTCTTTATGCTTAAGGACAAACGGCAGCTTTTGGATCACATCAACGCCATCTTGCCCAATAATCGCCGCCTTATTTCTCAAGTAAGTGATGAAATGAACCTACAGATCATGAATTACATTCGCGGTAAAGCCGTCGAGGTGGTGATAGTGGGTGTGGTGAGTTATTTATGTTTCACTTTATTTGATCTGCGCTATGCCTTGTTACTCGGGGTGTTGGTTGGTTTTTCAGTGCTCATTCCTTACATAGGTGCTGCCGTAGTTACCTTACCTGTGATGCTGGTGGCCTTGTTCCAGTTTGGCTGGAGTGCCATGTTTGCTTGGGTGATGATTACTTATCTGGTGATCCAGGCGCTCGACGGTAATGTGTTGGTGCCCTTGTTATTTTCTGAGGTGGTGAATCTTAATCCGGTTTACATCATTGCCGCAGTTTTAGTGTTTGGCGGATTTTGGGGATTCTGGGGTGTGTTTTTCGCGATTCCGCTAGCTAGTTTGGTGAAGGCGGTGATTACCGCCTTACGATCGCCGCCAACCGTGGCTACTGAAACAAAGTTAGCGGACCAAGAGGCTAACAGTTAGGCATCAGCTAAGTAGTCGAGGACCACTTGGTGATGATCTTTGGTTTTAAATTTATCAAAGACATGGGCGATAGTCCCATCTTGGTTAATCAAAAAGCTCATGCGGTGAAGGCCATCATAAACCTTACCCATGAACTTTTTTTCACCCCAAACGCCAAAGGCTTCGGCCACTTGATGATCTTCATCACTAAGTAAGGTGAAATTGAGCTGATCACGTTCGCTGAATTTTGCTAAACGAGTCGGCGCATCCGTGCTAATACCTACGACGGTGATGTTATGGGCGGCAAATTGTTGTTGGTGGTCGCGTAGTTGCTGGGCCTGCACTGTGCAACCTGGGGTCATGGCTTTTGGATAAAAATAGACTAAGACACGTTGTTGCTGCAGTAACTGCGCTAAGGCAACCTCGTTTTGTTGGGCATCAAGTAACGTAAATTGTGGGGCTTTTGCACCTGCCGCTAATGGCTTCATACTGCGCTCCTAGTTCATACATGAGTGAGATTACGATACTCATCATAAAAGATGCGCCGCAGGAGCGCAAAAGATCAATCAGCAAAGATGAACCAGCGCTTGTGTTTGAAGGGTGGTAAAAGTACCATGGAATTCAGAAAAAGATTAAGGGGTTTGTATGTTAACAGGCAGTATTGTTGCGCTGGTGACGCCATTTACGCAACAGGGCAATATTGATTACACAGAATTAGAAGCCTTAGTTAATTGGCATTGCGAGGCTGGTACCGATGGTATCGTTGCCATGGGTACCACCGGTGAAGCCGCGACTATGAGTCATGATGAACATGTCGATGTGGTCAGTGCAGTTGCTGAAATCGCCGCGGGGCGTATTGCAGTTATTGCTGGTAACGGCTCGAACTCTACCGCGGAAGCGGTCAATCTAACTGAGCGCATGAGCCATCTGCCTTTGGCCGGCTTTTTAAATGTGAATCCTTATTACAACAAGCCTTCGTTGCGCGGGCTTATTGCTCATTACACGGCTTGTACTCAAGCCAGCGATTTGCCACAGTTACTGTACAACGTGCCTGGGCGAACCGCGGCCGATTTGTTACCCGAACAAGTGGCTGAACTGGCTCAAATCCCGAATATTGTCGGTATCAAAGAAGCTACTGGTGATTTAACACGAGTGGCACAACTGGAAGAACTTTGCGGCAAAGATTTTATTTTATTGAGTGGTGACGATCCTACTGCCTGTGAATTCTTGTTGCGAGGTGGTCATGGGGTTATCAGTGTGACTGCGAACGTAGTGCCAGCCCAAATGAAACAGATGATTAGTGCGGCGGTAGCGGGCGAGCGCGAGCAAGCTGAGCGTATTGATAGTGAGTTGGCTGCATTGCATGAAGCGATGTTTGTGCAAGCAAACCCGATACCGGTGAAGTGGGCACTAGCCTTGATGGATAAATTACGCCCAGTTTATCGATTACCTATGACTGAGCCGGAACTTCCGCAGCAACAACATATCGAACACATACTAAAACAAGCTGGATTAATCAAAGCGGAGTAAGAATGAAATTAAAATTAATCGCCTTGGCCTGCTGCAGTGCAGCCATGGCTGCTGGATGCAGTTACACCCCAGCCGGGCAAGCGCAAGGATCGTTTGAATACACAAATGTGCAGCAACGCCCAGAATTACAAGCCGCTGATGGTTTAAACAAGCCGGTTAGCACTAACCGTTACGAAATCCCACCGGTACCTGCGAGTGAGCCTATTGGTACTGACGTCGATATTAATGCGCCAGTGGTAGTTTGGCCCTTAGCTGATGGCAGCCGGGTAGAAGAAACCGAGCAACTGCCACGCATTTACTTTGATGAGCTTGAGGGGATGACTAATATTTCTGATTACGTGTGGAACTCGGCATTGCAAGGGTTACAAGCGCGTAATATCGGAGTTGTAGCCACCCAAGATAAACAAGTGATTAGTACCGACTGGCTAACTACTCAGTATCAAATTGGTGAGAACGAAACGCCCTTGCAAGTTCAACGGCGCTTTAACTTAATCATGGAATCTGCGCCACACGGTCGCACTGCGTCCTTGTTGGTTGAAGTTGCAGAGCGGCAAGATAAGGGTCCAACTATTGGTGCGGTACTTGCCTCTAAACAAGATCGTGATGCCGCTGCAGGGTTGTTAAACCAAGTAGTTAGTGAAATTGCTATCATGCAATATCAAGGCGTCGGCAGCTTAACCGAAGACGGTACTTTAGCGATTGATGCAGGCTTTGATGATGAAGGCTCGCCAGCGATGGTATTGGGCGCTAGCTTTAACTTCAGTTGGACCTTAATGGCCAGCGTCGTAGAAGAATTGGGCTTTGAAATTGATGACTTAAATCAGTCTACGGGGCGTTATTATTTGGATTACGATAAAGACAAGTCAGGTGCTTCAAGCCTAGCTTTTTGGCGTAGTAGCAAAGAAGGCAAGTTAGATATTGCCAATGGTAGTTATGAGTTAAAAGTGACCGGTGATAGACGCCGTACCACTTTAACTTTCTTCACCAACGGCGAAGCTTTTAGCGCGGCTGAGTTAAATCGAATTTTTGCGCCTGTAGCTGCTGAAATTAAACGCCAAAGTGAATTATAATAGGCGCTTCTTACACCTGCTTGGAGACCTAGTTGCTCATGGAAAAACGTACTGAATTGTATCGCGGAAAAGCGAAAACTGTGTTTACCACGGATAACCCAGACCGCTTGATTCTTGAATTCCGCAATGACACCTCAGCTTTTGATGGTGAAAAAGTAGAGCAGCTAGACCGTAAAGGTATGGTCAATAATAAGTTTAACAACTTTATTATGAGCAAACTTGAGGCTGCTGGTATCCCCACTCAATTGGATAAGGTATTGAGCGATACTGAAACCCTAGTCAAAAAACTTACCATGATTCCGGTCGAGTGTGTGATTCGTAATTATGCTGCAGGTTCGTTAGTGCGTCGTCTTGGGGTTACCGAGGGGCAACAGCTAAATCCGCCCACTTTTGAGCAGTTTCTGAAGAATGATGCCTTGCATGATCCTATGATCAATGAATCGTTAGCGATAAGCTTTGGTTGGGCTACCGCCGAGCAATTAGCCAAAATGAAGGAATTAACCTTTAAAGTGAACCAAGTATTGCAAGCCTTGTTTGATGAGGCTGGCATGTTGTTGGTAGATTTTAAACTTGAATTTGGTGTTGATAGCGCTGGTAATATTGTCTTAGGCGACGAGTTTAGCCCTGATGGTTGTCGTTTATGGGATAAAGAAACCCGCAAAAAACTAGATAAAGATCGCTTCCGCCAAGGTTTAGGTGGGGTGGTTGAAGCTTACGAAGAAGTGGCATCACGTTTAGGTGTGCCACTGTAACTAAGCGTCTTTATCACTATCCCAATCGTCATCATGCCGCTGCGAGTGTTCTACTTTCGGCGGCATTTTCATAGGTGCGGTATGGCGTAACAGCATGATATTGCCAATGACAATACCAAAAACGATAAGTAAGGCTATCCAAACCATGCGCTGGCTCCTGTCACCTCTGGGCTACAGATGGTATCGACATACCGCTGTTTTAGTTCAGTTAACTGCGCCAAGATATAGCTTTTACCAGCAATATCAGCCTCAGTTATGACTTGTCGCAATAGCTCATTGCTTAATTGTTGTTGTGCGGCTGCAGCACATTCAACATGGCTGATGTGCCAAGGTTCAGCTGCCACCCCACCTTGATAACGAGCGTAGGGAAAGAAAAAGCCAAACTCTTGTGCATGGCTCTGTAGCCATTGCCACATGGAATAGCAGGGGCCGCCCTCTTGATACTCGTTAGCAACCAGCTGTAGCTTGCTCTGTTGAGCAGCAAAAGGGCGTGGGTCGTAGACATCTAAATCTGTGCCCCAATGATGGCGACTCGCGCCGGGTAGGGCAGAATAAAGCAAAATCGCCTCGACTTTTTCCCCAGGGCTTAAATGCTCGGTAGCTAGTTGTTCGCCACGGTCATTGTATATGGGGAGCTCACCATAAAATTTTCTATTCCAAATGCTTAGCTGTCGGTCGAAGTCACGAAAACTCGAAGCAACAGCAACTTCAATGCCGGCACTTGCCGCAGCCTTTTGCATGGCGGTAAAGGCAGCGGCCACCGGTGCTTGTAACAACACCTGCGGCGCATCAGGTAACGCCTCTAAGTGACTTGTTGTACGACCGGTAAGTTGCGCTGCCGTTAGCATAGAAGGTGCTCCAGAATGCGCTCATAAATATCTGTGAGAAGTTCCAGATCTTGTTCTTTAACACATTCGTTTACTTTATGGATGGTTGCGTTCACTGGGCCTAGTTCGATCACTTGGGCACCTGTTGGCGCAATAAAACGGCCATCTGAGGTACCACCAGCAGTAGATAACTCAGTCGTGCGCTCTGTGATTTCCGTGATCGCCATTTGGGTTGCTTCCAGTAAGCGTCCTGATTCGGTGAGAAAAGGCTCACCGTTTAGCTTCCATTGCAATGAGTAATCAAGGTCGTGCGCATCTAGAATGGCGATAACCCGTTGTTTTAAACTTGCGGCAGTGCTTTCAGTACTGAAACGGAAATTAAACTGCAGATGAAATTCACCAGGAATAACATTGCCGGCGCCGGTGCCAGCATGCAGATTGGAAATCTGAAAACTGGTGGGCGGAAAATACTGATTGCCGTCATCCCAATGTTCAGCACATAACTCGGCGATGGCAACAGCTGCTTTGTGTACCGGATTTTCGGCTAAATGGGGATAAGCCACATGACCTTGAATACCAAACACCACCAAATCACCAGTGAGACTACCGCGGCGGCCATTTTTAACCACGTCACCCACAAGGTTAGTACTCGAGGGTTCACCGACCAGACACCAGTCGATCTTCTCTTGTCTCGCTTCTAACGTCTCGATGACCTTGGGCGTGCCATTGATAAACGGGCCTTCCTCATCACTGGTCAGGAGAAACGCAATACTACCTTGATGATCCGGGTGTTTCTGCACAAAACGTTGGGTGGCTTTAACCATCGCCGCTAAACTGCCTTTCATGTCAGCAGCCCCACGGCCGTACAAATACCCCTCGTGGCGAGTAGCAGCAAAAGGCGGGAAGCGCCACGCATGTTCTGCTCCAGCTGGGACCACATCGGTATGCCCAGCAAAACAGAATAACGGAGCCTTGGTGCCGCGGCGGGCCCATAGGTTGGTGGTATCAGCGAACACCATAGACTCCAATTTGAACCCTAACGGTTGCAGGTAACTCCCAATAAGCTCCTGACAACCTTCATCGGCGGGAGTTACTGAGGGGCGCTGAATAAGCTCACAAGCTAATTCAATGGTACTCATGGGGTAAGCTCTAAAAATTGTTGCCAAGCAGTACTATTAAAACCAGTCAGGTAGCGGTCTTCTTGTGCTAGCAAAGGGCGTTTCATTAGTGTGGGATACTGCTGTAACAAGGCAACGATGGCGGCATTGTCGCCTTGTTTCACACTTTGTTGCTGGGCACTGGTTAATTCTCGCCAACTGGTACTGCGCTTATTGACTAAAGCATCAGCTCCCAGTTGCTGTAGCCAGGTACTTAAAGTAGTGCTAGCAACGGGTTCGACCCGCACATCGTGAAAACGATAGGTTATTTGGTGTTGTTCTAACCATTTGCGTGCTTTTCGCACGGTGTCACAATTGGTGATGCCATAGACAGAAAGGCTCATGGATAAGGTCTCTTGTTATAGTTTAGTGTTGCCAGTTATTCTACTATTGTAGTGTTCATCGCAGCATTGATCTACTATAACGATATTCTGGCAAAGGCGCTGTGAATTCTCCACAAATTATGTGGATAACTCTGTGGGTTAGCTGCTTTGAACTAAGTAAGCCATTGAAAATAATGGAAAAAGTTTTGTGGTTGAATAGTGACCAGTTTGTCTGAAGAATGATCTGTCAAGGTTTATCTAAAGTATTTTCACCAGCGACTTGGATGAACGCGGTGCGTTAACTCATTAGCATCAATAAGAGTATCCTGACTATGAGCCAATCCTTTTGGCAGAGTTTTAAAGATGGCCAAGCTTATGCTGCCATCTGGCCTAAACATTCAGTAGTAGCAGCCATGACGGAATCACGAGTGGTTCCAGCTGTTCGCTTAGCTGCGCGCTGGATGCCAGCCCTAGCTGTGCTGAACTTTGTGTTGCAGTGGCAGCTACAAGGGCTGGCGATGCAACCGCAAGGCATCGTCACCTCATTATTCATGCTGAGTTTGCCGTTTCAAGGCTGGTACTGGCTGGGTAAACGCGCCAACAGCAAGTTGGATGCGCGGTTACAGCATTGGTATTTAGATTTAACGCAAAAATTGCAGGTGCAGCCGCGGCCAGAGCCGCGCTATATGGATTTGGCTAAGCTGATCCGTAAAGCGCTGCAGGAGCTACCACCGGATCAGCATTAGCAATCTTAGAACTGAAAGGTAGACCAAATAGGGGCATGATCGGACGGTTTTTCGATGCCGCGCAATTCATAGTCAATCCCACTATCAATGCATTGCTCAGCTAACACTGCAGTGGCTAAGATTAAATCAATGCGTAACCCGCGGTTATCATCAAAGCCACGTGAGCGGTAATCAAACCAACTAAATTGATCCATGCTATCTGGATAGCGAGTGCGGAAGGTATCTACCAGCCCCCAATCTAGGACGCCATTAAGCCACTCGCGTTCTTCCGGTAAAAAACTGCACTTGCCGGTGCGTAACCAGCGCTTCGCATTATCGGCACCAATCCCGATATCACAATCTTGATGAGAGATATTCACATCCCCCATCACAACTAAAGGTTGGCTAGGATCTTGCGTGGCTAAGTATGCCATTAAATCGGCATAGAATTTTTCTTTAGCTGGAAACTTCAACGGATGGTCGCGGCTTTCGCCTTGCGGAAAATATCCATTTAAAATGCGAACACTACGACCTTCGTCGCTTTCATAGTCGCCCATAATCATGCGTCGTTGCGCATCCTCAGCGTCTCCAGCAAAGCCATACTGGACATTAGTGAGTGGTTTTTTACTGAGTAAGGCAACGCCATAGTGGCTTTTCTGGCCAAAGAAGACCACGTGATAGCCCATCGCTTCAACGTCTGCGAGCGGAAATTGTTCATCATGAACTTTGGTTTCTTGTAATCCGATAACATCGGGTTGGTGTTTGTCGATTAAAGCTTGTAGCTGGTGCAATCTGGCACGAAGACCGTTGATATTAAAAGAAATTAATTTCATCAAAAACTCTCATTTCGGTTCATTCTAAAAGTTATCGGCAAGCATAGCAGATTGCCGCAATCGGTGCGACAGTGGGCTGCCTTGGGGTATTAATTCAGGTATACTCGAAGCATAAATTATCAAAAATCATCAGGTTGTATTACAGGGCAGTGAATCATGGCAGGCGATTTAATTCGAGTACGAGCTGGACGACACGCGTGGCAGCAGATTAAAGAACAGGGATTGCGACAACAAGATATTGAGTTGTTGCTTGGTGCCTCTGGTGGGCCTAAGTGGTTTATTTTGCAAGGCTTAGATAGGTATTTCTTTGGTGATTTCTTTGCCGAGCGGCAGCGTCCACTGAATACCTTAGGAACTTCCGCTGGCGCTTGGCGTTTCGCCAGTTTAGGCCAGCAAGATCCTGTTGCTGCAAGTGACTTGTTTTGCCGCTTGTACCGAAGCCAAACTTACAGTGCTAAACCTGATGTTGCGGAAATCACGGAAGAGGCACGCAAGTTATTGCATGAGTACATTCCTGATGCCGCAGTGGCTGATATTTTACAACAAGATCGATTTCATCATCATTGGATCGTGACTCGTTGTCGTGGACTTACGGCGCACGAAGGCAAACGTCAACTGCTGGGATTATTAGGCTCGGCCGCCGCCAACAGCGTTAGCCGTAAGTGGTTGGGACGCTTTTATGAGCGGGTGGTTTTTCATCATCCGCATGCAACTGCTGAGTTTAGTCGCGCTTGGCGTGATATGCCGACGGTACATGTTCCGTTAAGCGAGCAAAATTTTAAACCAGCCTTGCTAGCAACGGGCTCCATTCCCATGGTCTTGGCTGGAGTAAAAGATATTATTGGGGCACCAGCAGGTACCTATCGCGATGGCGGTATTACCGACTATCATTTTGATGTCGATTTGTCTGCCGTACCTGGATTGGTGCTGTATCCGCATTTTCATCAACAGGTGGTACCAGGTTGGTTTGATAAGAACTTAGGCTGGCGGCGTACGCATGGTAGACAATGGCCTAATGTGATCTTAATCACGCCAACAGACGAATTCATTGCGTCATTACCTTATGGCAAAATTCCAGATCGTACAGATTTTGCTAAGTTGTCGGTTCCTGATCGTTTTGCTTATTGGCAGCAAGCAGTACAGCAGGGACAGCAACTAGCAGCACAGCTGCAGGAATGGATTGAAAGTGGTGAAATTCGCAATAAAGTGGCCTTGTGGTCTTAGGAGAACAGCCAATGAAATTTACAGGTAGCCCCAAATTTAGCCATCAACAACGGGATCGAATTGGTGTGCTTATCACCAATCTTGGTACTCCTGATGCGCCCGATACGCCATCACTGCGACGTTATCTACGCCAGTTTTTGTCGGATCCTCGTGTGGTTGAGGTACCTCGCTTATTATGGTGGTTGATTCTTAATTTAGTGATTTTGGTGATTCGCCCTAAGCGTTCGGCGGCCGCCTATAAAACTGTTTGGACCGAGCGTGGTTCGCCTTTACTGTTCCATACGCAAGATCAACAGCGAGCTTTGCAACAGGCGTTAGCGCGCGATTATGGTGACGATGTGTTGGTGGAATTTGCCATGCGTTATGGTAATCCAAGCATTCAGCAAGGTTTACAGTCGCTGTTTGAGCAAGGCGCAAGAAAACTGATGGTGTTGCCTTTGTATCCGCAATATTCGGCGGCAACTTCAGGCTCAACCTTTGATGCAATAGCGGCAGATTTTACCCAGCGGCGATGGTTACCAGATTTCAGGTTTATTGCGCATTATCACGATTACGCGCCTTATATCAAAGCAGTTGCTCAATCGATTGAGCGTTACTGGCAACACCATGGTAAGCCTGATAAGTTAGTCCTGAGCTATCATGGCGTTCCTTTAAAATACTTGCACCAAGGTGACCCTTACCATTGTGAGTGTCATAAAACATCGCGATTAATCGCTGAGCAACTTGGTTTAGGCAAGGACCAATACGTGACGACCTTTCAATCACGATTTGGTCGTGAAGAGTGGTTGCAGCCCTACACTGATGCTACCTTAAAAGCATTACCGGGGCAGGGGGTTAAGAACATTCATGTGGTTTGCCCTGGCTTCTCGGCTGATTGTCTTGAGACCATTGAAGAAATTGGCGAAGAGAATCGTGAGTATTTTATCGAAGCTGGCGGCGAAAATTATGCTTACATTCCAGCTCTGAATGCTGAACCTGAGCATATTGAAGCGCTAGCTCAGTTGGTACGCGATAACTTGGTCGGATGGCAGTTACATCACGACGAGAGCGCTCGAGCAGCCCGCGCAGAAGCCGTACAAGCGGCATTAAAAGAGAGTAAATCTGACGGTTAACAAGCCGGTTAAGGAGTTCATCATGACAGTTGATAATCACCAGCAACCAGCTGCAACGAACGATGACCATAACAGTAGTACGGATGAGCGGCATCGGGTGTATCAGGTGAGCGCTAATCGTGGCCGAGCTAAGCACAAAATGCGCTACGTTGAAAGCATGATAGCCGATGAGGATAGTGGTGATTGCCGGTTGTGTCGCGGTGCTTTGGCACCTAATGATGAGGACCAAGCAGCCACCACCAATACGGGTGATCAGGCTGATACAGACCTGACCGCGAAGCCACCGAAAGCACCATGAACGCAGCTAGCTCGGCACCTCAGCCGGCCGCTTATGCTACTCCATTACAAACGCTGAAACGGCAACATCCGGGCTTAAGCGGGGTGTTGCCGTTAGTCGCCGCGCCCGATGCTTTTGCTACCCGCGTGTGGTTGGCGCGCCAAGCTCAACATAGCCTTGATCTGCAATACTACATTTGGCGACATGATCGTACCGGTACCTTATTATTTGAAGAATTGCATGCTGCGGCCGACCGCGGGGTGCAAGTGCGGTTGCTGTTAGATGACCACAATACCGCTGGGCTAGATGCCATTTTGTTTGGCTTACAGCGCCATCCTAATATTCAGATCAAGCTGTTCAATCCACTCAAATTGCGGCGCCCACGTTGGCTCAACTATCTGCTTGAATTTCGGCGTTTAAACCGCCGCATGCATAACAAAGCTTTTATTGTCGATCAGCAGGTGTTAGTAAGCGGTGGGCGTAATATTGGCGATGAATATTTTGGCGCCACCGATGATCGTCTCTTTGCTGATTTAGATGCAGTCATGGTTGGCCCAGTCGTGGATCATGCCGTCAGCCAGTTTGAAAGTTATTGGCAATGCTCAGCAGCAGTACCTATCAATCAACTCATCACCTTAACCAAGCCACAGCAACTGAGCCTGCTGGCACAACGCGCGCACGAGGTGAGCCAAGATCCGAAGGCCCAGCATTACATGCAAGCGTTACGGGATTCTAATTTTGTGCAGCAGTTAATCCAACACCAGCTTGAGTTTGTCTGGTGTGATATCAAACTTGTGGCCGATGCGCCCAGTAAAATCATGGGGCGGGCGCGTGGGCGACAGTTGTTGAGTCAGCAGTTACAAGAAGTGATCGGGCAACCGCAGCAGCGGGTACGCTTGGTTTCGCCATATTTTGTCCCAACTGCAACTGGGGTTAAACTGCTCACAGAGATGGCAGCTCGTGGTGTTCATATTTCAATTCTAACCAATGCGCTAGAAGCAACCGATGTGGCAGTGGTGCATTCTGGTTATGCTAAGTGGCGTAAGCCGCTGCTGCGGGCAGGGATTGAATTATTTGAATTACAGCGAATTTCGCCGTTAGCCCGCAAAAAAGAACGTCAACTAAGACGGCAGCGGCTGAAGGGGAAAGAGCGGTTGGGTAGCTCAGCATCAAGCTTGCATGCAAAAACCTTCAGCGTCGATCAACAACGGGTGTTTTTAGGTTCGTTTAACTTTGACCCACGCTCTGCGCAATTGAACACTGAGCTAGGGTTTGTGATTCACAGTGAAGTTTTGGCGAAACGTATTGATGATGCCTTTGTTGAAACTGTACCCAACTACGCTTATAGGCTAGTGTTAGAACCACATGTCCATGCCCAGCGAGCGAAACTCGTTTGGCAAGAACGTCTGGGTAGTCAAATAAGTCAATATCATAGCGAACCAGGCACCTCTTGGTGGCGTCGGATGGGCATGAAGACCCTAGCGCTGCTGCCAATTGACTGGTTGCTTTAGCGAATACGGAGTAGCCGATTCGCCTTTCTTAAGCCAAGGAGTATGTATGCGATTAACCTTTTTAGGTGCAGCCGAAACGGTAACAGGCTCTAAGTATTTGCTCGAAACTGCCACCACGCGAGTGCTGATTGATTGTGGGATGTTTCAGGGGTACAAATGGCTACGGCGGCGCAATTGGCAGCCGCTACCATTAGGGATTAATCATGTTGACGGGGTCGTGCTTACTCATGCTCATCTCGATCACTCCGGCTTTTTACCCGTGTTGTATCGTGAAGGTTACCGTGGCCGAGTGTTTACTCATGCTGCTACTGCTGGCTTATGTGGCCTCTTATGGCCTGATAGCGGCAAGATCCAAGAAGAAGACGCAAAGTTCTATCAACGCCATAAGTTAAGCAAACACCAAAATCCAGAACCTTTGTACGATGAAGCCACAGCAGAAGCAGCCTTAACACTGCTTGAGCCGGTTGAGTTTCATCAGCCTTTTAGTATTGGCGATATTCAGTTCAGTTTACGACCAGCAGGACATATTCTTGGAGCTGCTAGTATCATTGCTGAGGCTGACGGCGTGCGGATTGGTTTTAGCGGAGATGTTGGGCGCCCTAACGATATATTAATGATGCCTCCAGAGCCCCTGCCTGAATTAGATGTCTTGTTATTAGAAGCAACCTATGGCGATCGTCGCCATGATCCGGAAGACCCTTGGCAACAGTTAACTGACGTCGTAAACGAAACCGCCAGCAGTGGTGGGGTGTTACTGATCCCAAGTTTTGCCGTAGGACGGGCTCAGTTGTTGCAGCATATGCTGATCACCCTGATGCAGCAAAAAAAGATCCCTCGGATGCCGATTTTCTTGGATAGTCCAATGGCTATCAATGCATCTGAGCTGTATCAACAATTTCATCAGTATCACCGCTTAACAGCCGAGCAATGCTATGCCGCTGCAGCAGGAGTTGAATACACCAGGCATGTAGAAGATTCGAAACTAATAGCACAGCAAACTGGGCCTCATATCATTATTGCTGGTAGTGGGATGGCTACTGGTGGGCGCATCTTGCATCATTTTAAACATTGGCTGGGGGATCATCGCGCAACCGTCTTGTTTTCTGGCCATCAGGCTGGCGGCACACGTGGTGCCAAAATGGTGCAGGGCGTTGAGCGTATCAAGCTGCACGGTGAGTGGCTGCCCGTGAAAGCTCGTATTCGGCAGCTTAACGGTTTGTCAGGGCACGCCGACTACAGTGAAATAGGTGATTGGCTGAAGGCCTCCAAGCTACCGCCACAGTTGCAGATCTTCTTGGTGCACGGTGAGCCTGATAGTCTTGAGGCCATGTCGGATTACCTCAAACAAGAAACCCCATTTGATATCAACGTGGCTGATTATATGGGCGTGCAGCACTTCAAGCGCTAAGCCTGCGGGCTTAGCGCAGTTTATACCAGCACCAGCACCAAGGCGGTGGTAAGCACCGCCAAGATAATATTCAACATCAGGCCTTCGCGTACCATATCTTTGATGGTGACTTGATTGGATGCAAATACAATCGAGTTTGGCGGTGTTGCAACGGGCAAACAGAAAGCACAGCTACAGGCAATCGTCGCAGGAATCATCAGCACTTCTGGGGGTAATTCTAAAGCGGTTGCAGTAGCAGCTAAGACCGGCATTAACAAAGTAGCGGTGGCGGTATTGGATGTCACTTCAGTTAAGAAGCTTACCGCCAAAGTTAAGGCTAGAATCAAGAGCCAGAGAGGCAAGCCTCCAAGCCCAACTAAAGCTTGTCCAATAATATCGCTCAGCCCGCTCGAAACAAACCCTTGGGCGAGCGCAATACCACCGGCAAACAGCAGCAAAATCCCCCATGGAATAGCCACCGCATCCTGCCATGTGAGCAACGGTGAGCCTTGCTTATCGGTCACAATAAAAAGTGCTAGTACTCCAGCGAAAGCGACCGTAGCATCGCCAACACCAGCCAGCCCTAGCCAATCGGTCCAACCACCGAAAGGAGCGGTACGGGTTATCCAGAGTACAATGACGGCGCCAAATATCCATAACACACGGCGTTCGTTACTTTGCATGGTTGGTAGGTTGGCTAAGTGGAGCGTAACGCTACCTCTGAGTGAGCGCGTTAACCACCAAGCAATGACAGGAATACCGATAATCACCAAGGGTAAGCCTATTTGTAGCCACCGTAAAAAGCCAAAGCTGGTGCCAGTATAGCTCTCGTAAACCGAAGCAAAAATTAAGTTGGGTGGGGTGCCGACAAGGGTAGCGACGCCACCTATTGAAGCTGAATAGGCTAATCCGAGTAACAACGCCCGCTGAAATTTATGATCATTCGCAGCCTCGGCCAATGCTAAAGCGACTGGCAAGAGCGCTAGCACGGCCGCCGTGTTAGAGATCCACATCGACAAAATAGCAGTAGCTAACATAAAGGCAAACACCATACGCCGCCCGCTGCTAGCGCCAAGACGCTTCACTAAACCAAGCGCGATGCGTTTATGCACACCGCTAACCTCAACTGCTTTGGCGAGCATGAAAGCACCCATAAACAGCAGAATGATGGGATTACCTAAGGCGGCTGAGACCTCATTGACGCTCGCGACACTGCCCAAAGGTAACAAAATAAAAGGTAGCAACGAGGTTACTGGTAATGGGAGGGCCTCGCTAATCCACCACCAAGCCACCCAAATGGTGGTGGCTAAGGTCCAAGCCGCTGGTGCCGGCATTTGCCCCCAGTATTGAGCTAAAAGATAGCTCACAAGTGCTGCTAACGGTCCCAGCCATAGTGGATTAATCCAAGATTTTAAGCTTTTTAGCATGGGCGAGGCTCGCTGGTTAAAGGTTATCTAGCTGGGTTTTTACGTGAATGACTAATTTAGCAGAAACTAAGTTTATTTGAAATTTTAACGCTTTACGCATAGGGTAAAAAGAAACAACGTACAGGAGAAAGGATTTATGTCCGCAACCAAAGCGAAGTGGAACTCCGCTATTTTGGCACCGGTCTTTATACCGGCTGTTGCCGTCATCGCCTTGTTAGTGATAGGCACTCTAAGTAATCCCGAGCTAGCTGGCGAGGTGTTCAGTGATGTGTTGGCCTGGATAACTGCTGATTTTGGCTGGTTCTACATGCTAGCGGTCGCTATTTTCTTAGTTTTTATTGTTGTGGTCGCTGTCTCCAAGTGGGGTCGAATCAAACTTGGGCCTGACCATGCAGAGCCTGAGTATAGTTTTGTGGCTTGGTTCGCCATGCTGTTCTCGGCTGGTTATGGCATAGCCTTGCTCTTTTTCGGGGTGGCTGAGCCCGTGCTGCATTACGCAAGCCCGCCGATGGGGGCACCAGAGACGGTCGATTCTGCTAAGCAAGCCATGCAAATAGCATACTTTCACTGGGGCTTTCATATTTGGGCTATATACGGCTTGGTTGGTTTGGTGTTAGCTTACTTCTCTTTTCGTCATGGTCTGCCGTTGTCGATGCGTTCTACTTTGTATCCACTCATCGGCGAGAAAATCCATGGTCCAGCTGGGCATGCAGTTGATACCTTTGCCATCTTAGGTACCATGTTTGGTATTGCTACCACCTTGGGTTTATCGGTGATTCAAATCAATGCGGGTTTGCACTATCTGTGGCCCGATATTCCGATCAATTCAACCGTGCAGATTATCGCTATTGCGGTGATCACTGTGTTTGCCATTTTATCGGTGGTAGCGGGTCTAGACAAAGGGGTTAAACGACTCTCCTACGTCAATATGGTGTTGGTGCTCTTCTTATTGTTATTTGTATTTTTTGCTGGGCCAACGGTCCATATCTTGGAGACCTATTTACAAAACACCGGGGCCTACCTGAACAATATTGTTGAGCGAACGTTCAACTTGCAGGCTTATTCACGGAGCGATTGGATTGGTAACTGGACCTTATTTATTTTTGGCTGGACCATTGCTTGGGCGCCATTCGTTGGTTTGTTTATTGCGCGAATTAGTCGTGGCCGAACCATCCGTCAGTTTGTGTTCGGGGTGATGTTTGTGCCTACGATGTTTACGTTCTTTTGGTTCAGCGTATTTGGTGATACCGCATTGAATTTAATTATGAACGAAGGTTACACAGCCTTGATTACTGAAGTGCAAAATGATGAAGCTATCGCATTATTCAAGTTATATGAACGCTTGCCGTGGACTAACATCTTGTCGTTTGCCACGGTGGTATTGATTGTTACTTTCTTTGTTACCTCGTCAGACTCGGGCTCGTTAGTGATCGACTCGTTGGCGTCCGGTGGACGTACCGACACGCCGGTATGGCAACGGGTATTCTGGGCCTCGTCAGAGGGAGTTGTGGCAGGGGTGTTATTACTTGCTGGAGGGCTAGGAGCGTTACAAACCGCAGCTATTGCCAGTGCTTTACCTTTTGCGGTGGTGATTCTTATTGCAGCGTTTGGTATGTGGCGTGCGTTGGTTATAGAGGGGCATCAGCATGCTAGCTTGAAAAGCGCAATGCGTACTCACCGTCGTGGGGTCCATGCAGGGCCATCCTATTGGAAGAAGCGCTTAGCCGGAGTCGTTGATTTCCCTAAACAACAAGCAGTGCGAGAGTTTATTGAGCACACAGTGATGGAAAGTTTAGGTGATGTTGCAAAAGAACTTAAAGGGCAGCAATGGCTGGCCGAGACTAGCTTTGATACCGAAAATATCCGGGCTATTTTTAGCGTACAAAAAGACGATGAAGTAGATTTTACCTACGAGGTGCGGATGCGTGCCTATCAACGCCCCCAATTCGCGGTAGATAAATCGAATGGTAAGGATCGTGAATATTATCGAGCTGAAGTGTTCCTGCGCCAAGGTGGACAAGCTTATGATTTATACGGTTATGAGCCGGGCGATATTATTAACGACGTGATTAATCAATTTGAAAACTACTTGCAGTTTATGCATATCTCACCAGGGAGCTTACCTTGGGATTTAGAGCAGCATGATGACGACTTGAAATCATCGTAGTGATAGCGCTGTCTTAACGCAAAAGCCCCGCCCAGTGTAGCTGAGTGGGGCTTTTTTTAGGCCATCACAAGTGCTTTAACAATCTTGCTTATGCGTGCTGAGCCAAATAAACTTTAAGCTCTTCTAACGGCATAGGCTTAGCATAGTAGAAACCCTGAATGTAGCCGCAGCCTAGCTGTTTGAGCATAGTAATTTGCGCTAGGGTTTCGACACCTTCAGCAATCACTTCCATATCAACCTGGGTGGCCATATTGATGACCCCAGCAGTGATCGCCTGATCACTTGCAGATTGGTCTATGTCTTGCACAAAAATACGGTCAATTTTAAGCTTGCTAACCGGGAGCTTCTTTAAGTAACTCAGCCCAGAAAAGCCTGTGCCAAAATCATCAATCGCAACTCGAATACCAACCTCTTTAAAGCGCTGCAGAACCTCGATGGTATGATTTGAGTTCTCCATAAGAATACTCTCAGTCAGTTCTAATTCGAGGAGATCGGCTGGAGTGCCCGTTTCTTCGAGAATTTGCTGTACCTGATCGAAAAAGTCAGCACGGTGAAATTGTAAAGCAGATAAGTTTACCGCAACTCGGATAGCGCCAAATTGTTGCATCTCGTGCACATCGGTGCAGGCTTTACGCAGCGCCCAACGCCCAGCTGGAATAATTTGTCCGGTAGACTCAGCCAGTGGAATAAACTCACCCGGTGAAATGAACCTGCCATCTGGAGTTATCCAACGCATCAAAGCCTCAACGGTAACCACGCGGCCGCTATGCAGATCAATAATAGGCTGGTAATGAAGCTGTAACGCATCATCATCAATCGCTTGCTGAAATTCACTCCGTAAAATAACGTTCGCTTGATAGTTATCATTGTTGGCGGCTTGATAAATCTGGAAGTGATTGCGGCCCTGTAATTTAGCCTGGCTCATGGCTATATCAGCTTGCTGAATCAATTCTAACGGCTGCTTTATCTTCCGAGTGTAATAGGTCACCCCAATACTCGCTGAAATGTAAATATTGTGGCCCTCGACATGGTAGGGTTCATCAATGACATCCATCAGCTGTTGAACTAGGCTTGTTACCGTGCTGGTATCCTCAATTTCGCTTATTACAGCAACAAACTCATCGCCGCTAAAGCGGCTGATAAAATGCGGAGCTTGAATAAGTTGCTGCAGGCGCTTGGCCGCCTGTTGCAAAATCGTGTCACCAACTTTGAGGCCAAGACTGTCGTTCACTGGCTTAAAGCCATCTAAATCGATGAACAATACTGCCAAAGTACCTGATGCATGCCCTTGTTGTTGACGCTGCACCAACCTTTGCAGGTGCTGCTCTAAACTGAAGCGGTTGGCTAAACCTGTCAGTGCATCATGGCTAGCCTGATAGGCGAGTTGCTCTTTATCTGCTACCTGTTCAGAGACATCATGCTGTACGCCCAAAAAGTGAGTAACATCACCTTGGTCATCACGAACAGGAGACAGGTATAATTCATTCCAGAAACTACTACCATCTTTGCGATAATTAAGTATTTGCGTACGAAAATCTCGTTTTTCACGCAGCGCTTGCGCGATTTCGGTAACCGTAAAAGGATCGGTCTGAGGGCCTTGTAACAGAGCACAGCTTTTCCCCACGATCTCGTGATAGGAATACCCTGTTATCTGTTGGAACACTTTGTTCACATAAACCACTGGGAACCCAATCACATTCGCATCTGCAATGACAATACCATTGACGCCACTATCAATGCCGCGACTAAGCAGCAGCCGTTGTTCAGCATCTTTTTTGGTTTGGGTAATATCTTTGGCGACCCCAAAGGTACCCAGTATGTGTTCGTTTATTTTGATGGGCAGGTTGGTCAGATCTAAGTCTATCTCTTGCCCATGCGCAGCTATGGCGGTGACCTCGTAGCGCTGACTATGGCCAGCTAGCACTTGTTCAAACAAAGCAGCAACCGATGGATGTTGACTGCTTGGTATCAGCTTTCTGTAATGCATACCAAGTAATCGTTCGCGAGGCAACTGCAACAGCTTGCAGAAAGCATCGTTCACCTGACTGAGGCAGCCATTAGTATCTAACGAAAAGGCTGGGTCTGGGTTGTTATCAAACAGCGAACGGTAGCGCTGTTCGCTTAAGCCGAGTGACAACTGCTGTTCACGCATCAGCCGGTTTTGCTGAAACATCAGCAAAAAGGCCATGCTAAACAATAGGCCCAAGGCCACAATGACGCTACGCATACCGGCAGCACGATTGAGGTCAGCAAAGCTATGTAAAGTAGCAGTTAGGGTTAAGTTTGGCCCGTGAGGTATCTCAAGTAACGTGGAAGCGAGCACCACTTCATTACCATGAGATGGCTTGCCCTCGTCAAAACTGCGCACAAAGCCACTACCCAGTTGCGTATAGATTTTAATTTCATCATCTGACACCCGCGTATCAGGGTTCATCATTCTGTTCAAATTAAGCGTAGTGAGTAGGTAGCCCGGCTGACTACTCACTCGATTTACCGGCACCAACAGCAGTGCTACAGCCGGCAGATCACGCTTGGCAAAACGTAGGGGAGGGATGAGATACTGAGTTTGTTGAGGTTGTTGTGCCAACCATTGTTGCACTTCTGCATCACGCAGAACTTCCGCTGCTAAGGCAAAACTATCATCGCGGTCAAAGCGCCAGAGCGGTTGTGCTTGGGCGTCGAGTAACGAAATCGATAAGATATGAGGGATATCCCGCATGTAGGCCTGCACATCTGATTGTTGCATATCAATCGCGAGCCGATCATCTGCGACCCGCCAGCGTTCAACCATACGCTCAAGTAGTTGGACATTGACATGGGCCATTTGAATCCGAGCTTTTGCAACCCGTTGTAGGCCATTATCAGCAGCTGTTTGAATTAACTGCAAATGGCTTTGCCCCATATAAAACCATGTTGAGCAGGTAATAAATACGGCTAAACCACCTAGAGTGGAGGCGGTGCGATTAGGCATTCGAATAGGGGGTGCTTGGCGATGACTGGCAAGTAAAAAGGCAATCCCAATGAGTAATAAAAGAATACCTGCAACCCCTGTAATATCGGGATGCGGGCCAAAAATCATAAAGCCGCGAGAATCAAAATGAGCGACTAAAATAATACTACTGGCAATGATCACCACCAACGCTAGGGTGCGCACCCACAGCCGCTGTACTATGCCGCGAGGATTGAGCATAAGCATGGTGCCAAGCAACATGAACAAGGCCACCATGGGGGTGTATAACACAGCTTCGTAGTTGGCTAGCCACGGCATAAACAATACGCGGTTTAAACTCGAGTGTACCAATAGACTATGGAGGGCGAAGCCAACAATCACCGCCCCTGCGGATATTTGTAGCCAACGTCGTGCCGTTAACAGCCCTAGTAGCGCCGCAGCAATGGCCACACAAATAGCTGCGGAGGTGTTAGAAAGCATGCGATCAAATAAGCCCGTGGGAGGGCTGATGAGGTTGGTCAACAACCCCCAAGCGCCGATGGTCGCAGTGGCGGCTAATCCAGTGAATAATGCTGCGGAAATCACCGCCGGATGGACTCTGAATGATGTCATAGTTGGCTGTTATCGTTTTCTTGTAATTCTTATGTAAACAGCACTATATGAGAACCAAGCGGACTTGGTCAACCGTTGTCACAGGGTTGATTCAGGATATTTTATGGGTGTAGGTAACAACTCAGCAACAAGCGGTCTTCGCCCGGGCCTAAAAAGTCAGCTAAATAGGCTTGTTCGGTAAATCCTAACTGCTGATACAGCCCAATGGCTGCGGCATTGTTGGGGGCCACGGTGAGCTTTACTTCACGATAACCCGCCGGCAGATGCTCAAGCCATGCTTGTAACAATTGTTTGCCTACGCCTTGTCCACGCCAAGCGGAGTTAACTAACACCGACATAATCCAGCAGCACTCGGGTTGTTGGTCGGGGGCGGCCATGATGTAACCCGCTAACTGCTCAGTCCTAGTCGATAGCCCGGTGCCCTCTGCGAGCCATTGCAAGTGCGGCCACTGCGCGATCGCTTGATAGAAGAGTGGGGCGGGATAAGCTTCGGCACCGTACTGGTCGTATTCTAGCGCAGCTAACTGCAGCACATCGGCTGCAGTTGCGATACGTACATTTAGGGCAGCCATTAGCGAGTAAATTGCACCGAGAAAGTCACAGGTACGCTGTAATCAATCCGTTTTAATCCGGCGATGTCGCGTAACTGATTAATCCCCTCGGCTAATTTAAACGCTTGAGTATCAATCATCAGCGGTTGTACGGTGGTTGCTAAAAAACGATTTTCCGCCAAGCGTGTGACCTGCAAGGTGGCATTCAGTTTCTCAGTCTCGCCGGCAATAAACACACTTAAGGGTAAGCTCAGAGGTAAGCTCTCGCCCACTTGTAAGCGCAACAGCGGGGCTTCTTCTACCGTAGCTGTGGCAGTCACAACCGTGTAATTGTCAGAGTCAAACAGGTGCTTCAGCATGCGTTCATTGCGAATGGGTATCAGTGTATCTAAGCTAACCACCGGGATTTCGATGCTTACTTGGCTGTCGAGCCACTGGCCTTGTAGGTCAGTAAAACGATGCACTTCTGCAACCACATCATTTTTGACCGAAACAAAATGTAGCTGTGATAACTCGCTATCTAATTGCCATTCACTTGCTTGTACCGCAGCGGTGGCACTTAATCCCAATAGGCTGCCGGCAGCAATCGTGTGCAGTGCCAACTGTTTAAATTTGGTAAAAGGTAATTGCAACATCATAAGCTCCTTGTTTCTGTAGAGGATATAGCTATATCAACATGTTATTATTACGCAATAAGTATTATGATTGTTCACCAGCACATTGTACGAGTAAATCAACGAGACCGCCATGCAAGTTGCAGACACTTTAAGCCAAGTTATCTCGGAATTTGAATTAACCGGTAACATCACCAAGCCCCTAATTGCGACTTTGATTTTAGTGTCGGCGATTTTATTGGTACGGGCGATATTGGCTAAGTTTATTCGCAAAAGTGTCAGTACCACCGAATTAAGGCGGCGTTGGTTAGTGCAAACGCGCAATGGTTTGTTGCTGTTGATGATGCTGGGCTTAATGCTGATCTGGGCGGAAGAATTACGCACCTTAGCCCTAGGTATTGTGGCTATTGCGGTGGCGTTTGTGGTGGCAACCAAAGAACTCATCATGTGCTTAACGGGCAGTTTAGTTAAGTCCGGCAGTAGTTCGTTTAGTATCGGCGATAGAATTCAAATCAAAGATTTTCGTGGCGATGTGATTGATCAAAACCTACTGGCGACCACCCTATTAGAAGTAGGGCCGGGCAAGCACAGTCACCAACGAACCGGGCGCATGATAGCTATCCCTAATTCGTTGTTTGTGTCGGAGCCGATCATTAATGAAAGCTACACCCATGATTTTGTCTTACATGTGTTTACCGTTCCTTTTAAACGTGAAGACAACTGGCGCGCAGCACAAGCTGCGTTTTTAGAATCGGCTAATCGGCATTGTGCTGATATCCTTGAGTTTGCCCGGCGCTATATGCAACGCATGAGTGATCATCGAGGCATAGATGTACCCTCAGTGGATCCGCGCGTTACCATCACGGCTCCCGTTGCTGGTGAAATACACTTAATTGTTCGGTTTCCGGCTAAAGCTGGAATGCGTAGCTATTTAGAACAAGCTATCTTGACGGAAGTGTTTGAGCACCATGATTTTACCAACAAGAATAGCACTGCTGAGATAAGTGTCAGCAAAAGTGGGCGCAGCAGCACCGAGACTGCTGCGGAAATCATCACGCCACCGCTTACTTAATCCGTATCAGCACTGGTAGCGAAATGTTGCTCGAACTCAGCTTGCGGCAGCGCTGGCGCGTACAAGTAGCCTTGCAGTAGGTCACAGCCTTTGGCGAGCAAATGATCTCGCTGAGCCGGCGTTTCCACCCCTTCGGCAACAATATTCATTGCTAAACTGTGAGCCAGCTGGATCATGGCTCCCACAATCGACGCCATGGATGGAATCACTAGCATGTCGCGGACAAAAGTAACGTCAATTTTGAGTGTCTCGAACGGCATTTCTGCTAAATACAATAATGATGAGTAGCCGGTACCAAAATCATCAATCGCAAAGTGAATGCCATGGTCACGTAGCTGCGCCATTTTTTCGGCGACAGCTTCGACATCATGTAGTAATAAACTTTCAGTCACTTCAAGTTTAAGTTTACTTGGGCAAACGCCGTAACGTTTAACCGTATTCAGCACTCGCTCAACAAAGTCGGGCTGCTGAAATTGCATGCCGCTGACGTTGATAGATAACACTAGGTTGCTCAGGGGCGTGCGGTATTGCCACTGTTTCAGCATAGCGCAAGCTTGTTCTAGCACCCAATGGCCCACCTGAATAATAAGCCCCGTTTCTTCTGCTAGCGGGATAAATTCAGCAGGGGATACAAATCCACGTTGTGGATGCTGCCACCGAAGAAGTGCCTCTGCGCCTACCCATGAGCCATCGGCATCCACTTGCGGTTGTAAAAACAAAGCTAATTGCTGTTTCTCGATAGCGTTACGTAAGTCGGCCTCAAGCTCTAAGCGCTGTTGCGCTTTTAATGAAAATTCGTTGTCGTAACATTCAATGCCTGTTTGTCGTTGCTTTGCATGCGCAAGGGCCAAGCTTGCTTGTTGCAGCGTCGTCTCCGGAGCCGTGAATGCATCAATGCGGGTTATCCCAACAGACACCGTGCTCAGATGGCTATAATGGCCCAATTGGTATTCTTCTTGAAGGTGATCTCGCAGCGCCTGAATTTTAGCAAAGGTAGCTTGTTGTTCTGCGACACGGGCATCGCGTTGGCGGCATGGAAGGACCACAGCAAAATCATTGGCGCCCAATCGCGCGACAAAATAATCGCCGTTGCTCCAATCAAGAATACGTTGCGCTACTTGTTGGAGAAGTACATCGCCATAGCTGCTTCCAAAACTGTTATTGAGAGCTTTAAATTTATCTAAATCATAGATTGCTAAAACGTGAGCTGCACCAGCGCTAGCATCTGGCTTGAGCTGCTGATTTAGAAGCTGTAAATGCTCGAGCAACAGCGCGCGATTAGCTAGGCCAGTTAAACTATCTTGGGTGGCCATCGTACGGATCATTTTTCTAGCTTCGCGTTGAGATTTTGCATGAGCGTAAAAGCGTTGGTCAACTTTACTACCAAGGGTAGCCGCAATCGTGGCTGCAATCAGACTAAACCAAACCACGTAGGCCAACCAATTATCGTGTTGATGGCCATGCATGGCTATTTCTTGGCTATAAAAACGGGCCGCTAACATCGCAGTGTAATGCATGCCGCTGATGGCTGCGGCGATGATGGCAGCAGGAAACAAGCGACTCACTAGACGCTGTAATTGGCCATCACGTTCAAAACGCAGCAGACCGCGGTAAGTTAACATGGCTACGATACCTAGGCTTAGTGCTACCACTAAGGAGGTGAGAAACCAAGTAATGTCATAGACTAACGAGCCATTAAAACGCATGGCTGCCATACCGATATAATGCATCGCACCAATCCCCAGCCCCAGCACCAGGCCAGCGCTAATGGTTCTGCCCGTAGTGGCCGTTTGGCGAGCATTATCATTGAGCGCCGGTAGTTGACTGTGCAGGGCGTAAGCATTGGCTAAAATAGCAGGTATCACTGAGAGGATGGTCAACCCAGTATCATGATGAATGGCCAGTGGAATTTGAAATGCCAGCATGCCAATAAAATGCATACTCCAGACTGCCATGCCAGCTATTGCGGCACTTATCCATAACCATAAGTTGCGATAAAAGGCATGGCGATAGCTTTTTGCTCGGCTGAGAGTTAACAACGACGTGTAGCTACCAACTAGGGCTGCTAGGTAGGACAACATTACCAAGCCTAAATGATGAGAACCGGGTATGGCGCTGTACTTGAATTGGCCGAGGTCGAAAAAATGGCTTAGGGCTTCGTGCATGTTGTTGTACATCCTTTGTTAGTCATCTTGATGAATAACGTAACCCATGCGACTTTAGTTTAATTGTCGACAATAAAATTGATTTCAACCTTGGAATTCCATTTCCAAGGGCGTAGAATAAGCTCAATTCAAAGATACTGTCGACAATCTATCGGGTAACGTCATGACAACCGAAGCTGCCACTATACATAGTCCTATCTGGCGTTCGCCGATCACTTCGGCCGATCGCGTCTTACATGAAATTCAACGGGCGATCGTAGCAGGTGACATTGCTGCGGGCAGTAAAATCAGCGAACCTGAATTGGCGCGGCGCTTTGATGTCAGCCGTGCGCCTTTGCGCGAGGCGTTAGCGCGACTAGAACGTTGCCACTTGATTGAACGAACGCCAAATGCTGGCTCTCGTGTCGTTACCTTATCGACCGCAGGGCTGCAAGCTTTATACCAAATTCGTGAAGAATTAGAGGGCTTAGCCTGTCGTTTGGCTGCCACCAACATGGATGAGCATGAAATTGAACAGCTGCGCCAGTTGCTAGACCAACACCTCACCAGCCAACGAGTACGCGAAGGTGAAAGCTATTATCAAGAGGCGGGCGATCTTGATTTTCATTATCGCATTATTATGGGTAGCAAAAATCCTTACCTCATCAATATGTTATGCGATGAATTGTACTTCTTAGTACGAATGTATCGAGTTCAATTAGGGATGAATGGTCCGCGCGTGTCACGTGCGTTTGACGAACACAAAGCTATTATTAATGCCATTGCTAATCGCGATGGTGAACTGGCGGATCTGCTGATGCGCCGCCACATCGCTGCCTCGCGTGGCAACATTGAATCTAAACTACAGCAATTGGGGAAATAACATGACTCAAGTACACAGTGCCGGCGCTAAGTTTCGCCAAGCCATTGCCGCCAACAAGCCGTTGCAAATTGTTGGCACCATCAATGCTTACACCGCCATGATGGCAGCACGGGTTGGCCATCAAGCACTTTATTTATCAGGTGCCGGCGTTGCCAATGCTTCATTTGGTTTACCTGATTTAGGTATGACGTCACTCAATGACGTGTGTGAAGATATTCGACGTATTACCGGCGCAACGGATGTGCCCTTATTAGTCGACGCTGATACGGGTTGGGGCGGAGCCTTTAATATTGCCCGTACGGTGAAAGAAATGACGCGCGCAGGTGCGGCAGGTTTTCATATTGAAGACCAAGTAGCGCAGAAACGTTGTGGCCATCGCCCAAACAAAGAGATCGTGTCACAAGCAGAGATGGTGGACCGCGTTAAAGCTGCGGTAGATGCTCGCATTGATGAGCAGTTCTACATCATGGCGCGTACCGATGCGTTTCAGCAAGAAGGCCTCGCCGCAGCGATTGAACGTGCACAAGCCTGTGTTGAAGCTGGTGCCGATGCGATTTTTGCTGAAGCAGTGCATACTTTAGAGCATTATCAAGCATTTACCGATGCGTTGAACGTACCTGTATTAGCCAATATCACCGAGTTTGGTGCAACACCGTTGTTTAGCAAAGATGAGCTAGCTGAGGTTGGTATTGAATTAGTGCTATACCCACTCAGTGCCTTCCGTGCCATGAACAAAGCAGCCTTAAATGTGTACGAAAGCATTTTAGCCAAAGGCCATCAGCAAGACGTAGTAGACAGCATGCAAACCCGCGCTGAACTGTATGATTTTCTGAATTATCACGCCTTTGAAGATAAATTAGATTCATTGTTTAAGAAGTAGAACAAGAGCGCTATTAGATATTAGATATTAGATATTAATAAGGAGTTAATCATGGTTGATAAGAAACTAACAGGGGCCGGATTGCGCGGTCAAGTAGCAGGTGAAACGGCACTTTGTACGGTAGGTAAAAGTGGCTCAGGCCTAACCTATTACGGCTATGACATTAAAGAATTAGCCGACAAAGTGAGTTTTGAAGAGGTCGCATACTTATTATCACGTGGCGAGTTACCGAACGCGACACAATTAGCTGAGTTTAAAGCGCGTCTTAAACAACAACGTGGACTGCCACAAGCATTGAAAGATGTGCTAGAGCGCATTCCAGCTGATGCTCATCCGATGGATGTGATGCGCACCGGCTGTTCGTTTCTAGGCAACATCGAACCTGAGCAAGATTTTAGCGAAGCAGATGCAAAAATTGAGCGGATGTTAGCCGCATTCCCTAGTATTTTGTTGTACTGGTATCGCTTTAGTCATGATGGCAAACGTATTGAAACTGCCACCGACGATGATTCCATTGGCGCGCATTTCCTTCATTTATTGCATGATAAAGCGCCGTCAAAATTACACACGGATGTCATGAATACCTCATTGATTCTGTATGCGGAGCATGAATTTAATGCTTCAACCTTTACTGCTCGGGTATGTGCTTCAACCCTTTCTGATATTTTCTCATGTGTTACCGGTGCGATTGGTTCGTTACGCGGTCCATTGCATGGTGGCGCAAACGAAGCCGCAATGGAGTTGATTGAGAATATGCAAAACGCTGATGACGCTGAGCAACAGCTGATGGGCATGTTAGAGCGTAAAGAGAAAATCATGGGCTTTGGTCACGCTATTTATCGCGAATTTGACCCACGCAACGATATCATTAAAGAGTGGTCAGAAAAGCTCTCGCAAGAGTTTGGTGATAGCCGCCTGTACGATGTATCTGTGCGTTGTGAAGAAGTGATGTGGCGCGAGAAGAAATTGTTCCCAAATGCCGATTTCTTCCATGCTTCGGCCTATCATTACATGGGCATCCCAACTAAATTGTTTACCCCAATCTTCGTGATGTCGCGGGTAAGTGGTTGGACTGCACACGTAAAAGAGCAACGTGCAAATAACCGTATTATTCGTCCTAGTGCCGACTATACTGGTCCTGCACCGCGCCCAGTTCCAGCGTTAGCCGACCGTTAAACCGGCGTACGCACCAGCTTAGTTGCTCCGGCAAACCTTCAGTGTGTCGGAGCACTTTTGTCCTATTCATCTAAGGGGACCGCCATGAATCAAGAATTTCGTCAACAGCTCCCAGGCACAACGTTACAATATTACGATACCCGTGCCGCGGTAGAAGCTATCGAACCAGGCGCATATGATCGCCTACCTTACACGTCTAAAATTTTAGCTGAGCAGTTAGTGCGTCGCTGCAACCCAGCGGACTTAACGGCCAGCCTTGAACAATTGATTTATCGCAAGCGCGATCTGGATTTTCCATGGTACCCAGCGCGGGTAGTATGCCACGATATTTTGGGCCAAACAGCGCTCGTTGATTTAGCTGGTTTACGTGATGCAATTGCCGCTAAAGGTGGCGACCCAGCTAAGGTTAACCCGGTGGTACCAACCCAGTTAATCGTGGACCACTCGCTAGCAGTAGAACATGCTGGCTTTGAGAAAGATGCCTTTGAAAAGAACCGAGAAATAGAAGACCGTCGTAATGACGACCGGTTTCATTTTATCAACTGGACTAAAACAGCCTTTAAAAACGTTGATGTTATCCCACCAGGGAACGGCATCATGCATCAGATCAACTTAGAAAAAATGTCGCCAGTTGTGCAAGTGCGTGACAACGTGGCTTTTCCTGACACCTGTGTCGGTACCGACAGTCACACCCCTATGGTCGATGCCTTAGGCGTCATTTCTGTTGGGGTAGGTGGCCTAGAAGCCGAGAGCGTGATGCTGGGACGAGCCTCTTACATGCGTCTACCCGACATTATTGGGGTAGAACTAACAGGCAAGCTTAAACCAGGCATCACTGGTACCGATTTGGTCTTAGCTATCACTCAGTTTTTGCGGAAAGAGCGCGTGGTAGGAGCCTACTTAGAGTTCTTTGGCGAAGGTGCTGATGCTTTGTCAGTAGGTGATCGGGCGACTATTTCAAATATGACGCCAGAATATGGTGCAACTGCAGCCATGTTCTACATTGACCAGCAAACCATTGATTATTTGAAGCTTACCGGTCGTGATGACAAGCAAGTTGAGCTAGTTGAACGCTTTGCCAAACACACGGGCTTGTGGGCGGATAGCATGAAGGCAGCCGAGTACGAGCGGGTATTAACCTTTGATTTAGCCGCTGTTGAGCGCAATTTAGCTGGGCCGTCTAACCCGCATGCGTTGCTACCTACGGCTGATTTGGCAGCACGTGGTATTGCGAAGCATATTGACCAGCCCGAAGCAGGTTTGATGCCAGATGGCGCAGTCATTATCGCGGCTATTACCAGCTGTACCAATACCAGCAACCCACGCAATATGATTGCGGCCGGCTTGATCGCACGCAATGCTAATAAACTAGGTTTAACCCGTAAGCCTTGGGTGAAAACCTCGTTGGCACCGGGCTCAAAAACGGTAAAAATGTACCTAGAAGATGCCAATTTATTGCCAGAACTCGAAACCTTAGGGTTTGGCGTCGTTGGTTTTGCCTGTACAACTTGTAATGGTATGAGTGGTGCTTTAGATCCAAATATCCAGCAAGAAATTATCGAGCGAGATTTATTTTCAACGGCGGTTCTATCTGGTAACCGTAATTTTGATGGCCGTATTCATCCATACGCCAAGCAAGCATTCTTAGCATCACCTCCGTTAGTTGTGGCTTATGCTATTGCCGGTACCATTCGTTTCGACATTGAGAAAGACGTTCTAGGTCTCGACCAGCAAGGTAACCCTGTTACCTTAAAGGATATTTGGCCAAGCGACGAAGAAATTGACGCCATTGTTAAACAAGCAGTTAAACCAGAACAGTTCCGGACGGTTTACGACCCTATGTTTAGTTTGAACGTTGATTATGGTGAGAAGACTGAACCGCTTTATAACTGGCGTCCACAGAGCACTTATATTCGCCGTCCTCCTTATTGGGAGGGGGCATTTGCTTCAGGGAACAGTTTAAAGGGCCTACGTCCGCTGGCTGTGTTAGGTGACAATATTACGACCGATCACCTATCGCCATCCAATGCGATTTTACCTGACAGCGCAGCCGGTGAATATTTAGCCAAGATGGGTTTGCCAGAAGAAGATTTTAATAGTTATGCAACTCACCGTGGTGACCATTTAACCGCACAGCGAGCAACATTTGCTAACCCTAAACTCTTTAATGAGATGGTCCGTAACGATCAAGGTGAAGTGATTCAAGGCTCTCTAGCACGAGTAGAGCCCGATGGCAAAGTGATGCGCATGTGGGAAGCCATTGAAACTTACATGGAGCGTAAGCAGCCATTGATTATTGTTGCTGGCGCTGATTATGGTCAAGGATCGTCACGAGACTGGGCTGCGAAAGGTGTTCGCTTAGCGGGTGTTGAGTGTATTGTGGCAGAGGGCTTTGAGCGTATCCACCGTACTAACTTAATTGGTATGGGAGTGTTACCGCTAGAATTTGCAGCGGGTACCACCCGTAACACTCTAGCTATTGATGGCACTGAAACCTTCGATGTGGAGGGCGAGGTGCAGCCGGGTGCGACTATGACTTTGGTGATTCATCGGGCCAACGGCGAAGTGGTAAAAGTACCTACCAAGTGTCGCTTAGATACTGCTGAAGAAGTGTCAATCTACTCAGCTGGCGGTGTTTTACAACGTTTTGCTCAAGACTTTTTAGCTGGTGAGGTTTAATCCTATGGCATTTGCTCCGCAACTAAAAATTGCCGCTACGTATATGCGTGGCGGCACCTCTAAAGGGGTCTTTTTTAAACTGGATGATTTGCCCCTAGCTGCGCAAACGCCGGGTCCAGCGCGTGATAAATTATTACTGCGTGTTATTGGTAGTCCAGATCCTTACGGTAAACACACCGATGGCATGGGCGGAGCTACTTCCAGTACTAGTAAAACGGTTATTTTATCCCGCAGTAGCCGAAGTGACCATGACGTTGATTATCTATTCGGACAGGTAGCTATCGACAAACCATTTATAGATTGGAGTGGTAACTGTGGCAACCTAACGGCAGCCGTAGGTTCGTTTGCAATTAGCAATGGTCTGGTTGATGCTGAACGAATTCCGTCTAACGGCATCTGTGTCGTTCGAATTTGGCAGGCAAATATTCAAAAAACCATCATTGCGCATGTGCCCATTACTGACGGTGAAGTGCAAGAAACCGGTGATTTTGAGCTGGATGGGGTCACTTTCCCAGCGGCAGAAGTGCAGGTTGAATTTATTGATCCTGCAGCTGATGAAGATGGTGCTGGTGGAGCAATGTTCCCCACGGGCAACTTGGTTGATGAGTTTGAAGTGCCAGGGCTTGGCAAGTTGCAAGCAACTTTTATTAATGCCGGTATCCCGACGATTTTTGTCAATGCCGCAGATATTGGTTACACCGGTACTGAATTACAAGGAGCCATCAACGAGAACGCTGAAGCCTTATTGATGTTTGAAAAACTGCGCGCTTACGGTGCGGTTAAAATGGGATTAATCGACTCTATTGAGGCTGCTGCGGCACGTCAGCACACTCCTAAGATTGCCTTTGTGGCTGCTCCGGCAGATTATGTTTCAGCCAGTGGTAAAGCAATTCATGCTGGTGATATTGATCTGTTGGTACGGGCTATGTCAATGGGTAAATTGCACCATGCCATGATGGGAACAGCAGCAGTTGCGATAGCTACTGCGGCAGCAGTGCCAGGTACCTTGGTTAATTTAGCGGCTGGTGGCGGAGACCGTAGCCAAGTTGTCTTTGGTCATCCATCAGGCACCTTACGAGTGGGAGCTGAAGCCACTCAGGTGAATGGTGAATGGACGGTTACCAAGGCTATTATGAGCCGCAGTGCACGGGTGCTGATGGAAGGCTGGGTGCGGGTACCACAAGACTAAAGCTACAATACCGAGGGTTATCGGTGTTACGCGGCTAGCCAGCAAGCGCAATTGGATTGTTGTTGGCTAGTCGCTTTTAGTTCATCTAAAGGCACGGATTCTGATACACTTTGACGGATATCTTCGTCTATTAAGGTGCTTTTTAACCTATGCAAATGAACCAATCATCGCCACGTGATGCCGTGCGTCTCAATAAATTCATCAGCGAAAGTGGTATGTGCTCACGCCGCGAGGCAGATCGCTTTATTGAGCAAGGCCAAGTGACACTTAATGGTCGTCCTGCGGTGGTGGGTGACAAGGTGGGGCCCAGCGACGAAGTACGAGTGAATGGCCGCCTAGTAGCAGCTCAAAATAAAGATAAGTTTGTTTTCATTGCGTTAAATAAGCCCGTTGGTATTGTAAGCACAACCGATTCAGCTGAGCCTAAGAATATCCAAAAATTTGTCGGCCACAAAGAGCGGATCTTTCCCATCGGTCGGTTAGATAAAGACTCGCAAGGGCTGATATTTCTTACCAGCAATGGCGATCTCGTTAACAAAATATTGCGTGCGGGTAACCGCCACGAAAAAGAGTACGTGGTGACGGTTCATAAGCCTATTACCGCCGATTTTATCAAGGGAATGGCTAACGGTGTACCTATTTTAGGAACCATGACCAAGCGTTGTAAGGTACAGCAACTGTCGTCGTTTGTGTTTCGGTTAACGTTAGTTGAGGGTATGAATCGACAGATTCGTCGGATGTGTGAATACTTCGGCTACGAGGTGCGCAAATTAGAGCGAACTCGCATTATGAACGTGCGTCTAGGCACTCTGCAAGTGGGTCAATGGCGTAATCTAAATGCTGCCGAGTTGGCTGATATTATGGCGGCCATTGAAGGCTCGACTGGATTAGCACCAGAGGGACATAAAAGTCGGCGCCCGAAGCCGCAGAAAGTCGCTTCAGCATCAGCGGGTTCGCGCTCAGAGCGTCAAGCATCTGTGGCCTCACGCAAGAACCGACGAGGTGGTCGTTATGATTAATATTCCAGCCAAGAATATGGGCAAGAAGTGCCCCTGCGGTGGCGGAAAATATGCCAATTGCTGTGGGCCTTTTCATACTGGCACCAAGTTGCCACGTACAGCAGAGCAACTGATGAGGTCTCGCTACAGTGCTTTTGCTCGCAACCTAGTGGAATATATTGCTGCTACTTGGCATCCCTCCACTCGACCAGAGCAGTTAGAACTCAGTGATAATCCGGTTTGGCTTCAGTTACAAATCATTGCTAGTGGTAGCCAAGGAAATCGTGGTTACGTGCACTTTATCGCTTATTTCGCAGCTGAAGATGGTATTGCAGAAATGGAAGAAGAGTCTGAATTTATTAGAGAACAGGGCCGCTGGTGGTACTTAAACGCTATTTCCGTTGAACACTAAAATAGCTTTGCCGCGGCGGTGATAAAACCAGCAGTGCAAAACAACCACATGCATTGCAACTGCTGGGAGATTTGGTCAAAAGTTAGAAACGTAAGTAAGTAACTTATACCGGCATAGGTTTGTTATCATTCAAGTTGAGTAAGCCACGTACGGCGCGATAGATAAACCACACGGCTGCGACCAATAGCACGATAAAACCAATGCCAAAGAAGGTAGTGACTAAACCAATGAGCGACCACACTAACATCCACCAAAAGGTGCGAATTTGCCAAGTAAAGTGTGACTCTAAGTAAGTGCCACGAACTTCAGCTCGTTTGATGTAGTTAATAATAATACCCACAATACTGGTGAAGCCAACAAAGCAAGATACTAATTGCAGAATATAAACGACCAGTGTCAGGGTTTTATTCTGGTCTTGGTCTACAGTATTATTGGCATGAACTGTTGTTGAATTCATTGTGGCTGCTGGTTCTGGGGCCGGTTGTCCTGTCGTGTTTGATTGCTCAGTCATAAGCTAAAACTCCTTGTTATAATGTTGTTACTGCGTTTGCAAGGATAACTAAACTGTTTAGAACAATCCAGCTTTTTTTCAAGTACCACAAAAGGTTGTGGTAACCTGCTGGCTGGCAGTGGCCGGCGGCATTAAATCTGCGTACTCTGCTCGTTCTTGGTATGGCTGTGCGAAGGCTTGCTGTAATCGAACAAATTGAGCGAGTGAACCTGTCTTTATGACCTCATTAATACAGTCTTCAATTAAATGGTTGCGCGGAATCAGAGCTGGATTAACCTCATTAAGTTGGCGCTGTAATTGATGCGTCGGAGTACTCGCAGTCGCGTGCAACCATTGCTGATGCCAGGTTAACCATGACGCACTATCACTAAACAGATGATTGCGTCGATTTGGCTCTGCATCCCCTAGGTAACGAAATGCGAGGGTGAAATCAATGTGCTGCTGTTGCATTATCGCAAGTAGCTGTTGAACTAATTTGCTGGCCTCTGGATGGTCTGGGCTGAGCCCGATTTTAGCGCTAAAGTAAGCTTGATAATACTGTTGGTACTTGTCACTAAAGCCCATGACCAGCTCGGTAGCTCTTTCTATGGTAGCAGCGATGGCTGCTTCTGGTTCAGGTGCATCGTTAGCGGTCATGATAGGTAGCAAGGTTTCGGCAAACCGAGCTAGGTTCCATTGTGCCATTGCAGGTTGATTGGCGTAGGCGTAGCGCCCTTGTTTATCAATAAAGCTAAACACTTGGTGTTCGTTGTAGGCTTCCATAAAGGCACAGGGGCCGTAGTCAATAGTGTCACCGACTAAGCTCATGTTATCTGTGTTCATAACGCCATGGATAAAACCCAAACTCATCCATCGTGCAATTAATTGTGCTTGGCTTTCGATAACTGCGTTAAGGAGCGCATCATAGCGAGCAAAACCAGGCGCATGTTGGAGTATAATCTCTGGGTAATGCCGTTCAATAAGGTAATCGGCAAAGCTTTTAAGCTTAGCCGCACTATTTAAATTTAAGACATATTGGGCGGTACCTACACGTAAATGGCTGCGCGCTACGCGTGCCAAAATTGCGCCGGGTTGGGCTTGTTCACGCTGTACCCAATCGCCTGTCGCGACTGCAGCCAACGCCCGCGTCGTAGGTACGCCTAAATGATGCATGGCTTCGCTAACTAAATATTCTCGTATCACTGGGCCGATGGCAGAGCGGCCATCGCCGCGGCGAGAGTAGGGGGTGCGGCCACTGCCTTTTAGCTGCAGATCAAAACGTTGTCCCTCAGGGGTCACGATTTCCGTCAGTAAAATGGCGCGGCCATCACCTAAATGCGGGTTAAAATGACCAAATTGATGACCACTGTAGGCGAGCGCATGGGGCTGGGCCCAGTCCGGCAGTTGGTTACCAGCAAAGAGTTGCAAGCCGGCTTCAGTCCCCCAAAAAGCTTCGGGTAAGCCGAGCTCAGCCGCTAATGACTGATTAAATGCTAGCCATTGTGGCGCCGATACTGGGCTGGGTGAGCAACTCGTCGAAAATTCGTTGGCTAGCTGACAATAACTGAGTTCGGTAGTAAATGACGCTGACATGATAGGCCTCTATCTATTAAAAAACCCGCGATGGTTTTGCCAACGCGGGTTCTAGCTTAGCGCATTGTCGATTTAGATTAAATCGAAGCGATCTGCATTCATTACTTTGGTCCAAGCTTTCACAAAGTCATGCACAAATTTTTCTTGTGCGTCATCTTGCGCATAAACCTCCGCATAACTCCGTAAGATTGAGTTAGAACCAAAGACTAAATCAACTCGTGTTGCGGAATACTTGGTAACTCCGGTAGCACGCTCCTTAATGTGGTAAAGATTCTTACCAGCGGGCTCCCATGTATAGGACATATCAGTTAAGGTAACAAAAAAGTCATTGCTTAAGACACCTTCACGGTCAGTAAATACGCCATGTTTGGTGCCACCAAAATTGGTACCTAGTACTCTCATGCCACCAACTAAAACCGTCATCTCCGGTGCTGTTAGGCCCATGAGTTGGGTGCGGTCTAACATGAGTTCTTCGGGTGCTACTGCGTAATCTTTTTTCACATAGTTACGATAGGCATCATGTACTGGCTCAAGCGGTTCGAAGCTTTCTGCATCAGTCATGTCATCGGTTGCATCGCCGCGACCTGGGGCAAAAGGTACCTTAATATCGACCCCCGCTGCATGTGCGGCTTGCTCAACCGCTGCAGTACCACCTAAGACAATAAGATCCGCTAAACTAATTGGTTTATGGAAGCCGGCTTGAATACTCTCGAGTACTTTTAGTACCTTCTGGAGACGTTCAGGCTCATTACCCTCCCAATCTTTTTGCGGTGCTAAACGAATTCGCGCACCATTAGCTCCACCACGATAATCCGAGCCGCGGAAGGTACGAGCACTATCCCAAGCCGTCGCAACCAGTTCACTTGTACTTAAGCCGCTATTAAGAAGTTGCTGTTTAAGATCGGCAATTTCGGTATCGTCGAGGCTGTAATCAACCGCAGGAATAGGATCTTGCCAGATCAAGTCTTCAGCCGGTACATCAGGGCCTAAGTAGCGAGATTTAGGTCCTAGATCTCGGTGCGTTAATTTAAACCAAGCACGGGCAAACACTTCAGAGAAGTATTCAGGATCGTTATAGAACCGCTCTGAAATCTTACGATAGTCAGGGTCCATTTTCATGGCCATGTCAGCATCCGTCATAATGGGGTTATAACGCTTGCTAGGGTCATGGGCATCAACTGGTTTATCTTCTTCTTTAATATTGATGGGTTCCCATTGCCAAGCACCAGCTGGGCTTTTCTTTAATTCCCAGTCATAGTTCAACAAGAGATAGAAGTAGCCGTTATCCCACTGCGTTGGATGGGTGGTCCAAGCCCCTTCAATGCCGCTGGTAATGGTATTTCCACTGTGACCTTTACCAGCTGGATTTTTCCAGCCCAAGCCTTGCTCAGTTACATCAGCCGCTTCAGGCTCTGCACCTAACTTCGTAGCATCGCCATTGCCGTGACATTTACCCACGGTATGCCCACCAGCGGTAAGAGCACAGGTTTCTTCATCGTTCATCGCCATCCGCGCAAATGTGCGGCGGACATCATGAGCCGTGCGTAATGGATCGGGCTTACCGTCAACCCCTTCAGGATTCACGTAAATTAATCCCATTTGTACTGCTGCTAGAGGGTTTTCTAAGCTATCACGGTCTTGATCGTCACTGTAACGTTGCGCCGTTTCAGCTAACCATTCTTTTTCAGAGCCCCAATAAATATCTTTCTCAGGATGCCAAATATCAGCGCGACCACCGGCAAAGCCATAGGATTTGAGCCCCATTGACTCGTAAGCCATGGTTCCTGCCAGAATCATAAGATCCGCCCACGACAATTTGTTGCCGTATTTTTTCTTGATGGGCCACAATAAGCGGCGTGCTTTATCTAGGTTAACGTTATCTGGCCAACTGTTTAAGGGGGCAAACCGCTGATTGCCGGTACCACCGCCACCACGACCATCCGCGGTACGATAAGTACCAGCCGAGTGCCATGCCATGCGGATCATAAGACCACCATAATGACCCCAGTCAGCTGGCCACCAATCCTGGCTGTCGGTCATGAGTGCTTTTAGATCATTTTTAACAGCTGCTAAGTCTAATTTTTTAAATTCTTCGGCATAATTAAAGTCTGCTCCCATCGGGTTAGTCTTGCTATCATGCTGATGCAAGATGTCGAGATTAAGAGCATTAGGCCACCACTCCATCACTGTTTTACTAGAGCTGGTATTGCCACCATGCATCACGGGGCATTTGCCACTGGAGGCTGATTTATTATCCATAGCTGTTCCTCTTCATTTTGAGCTGCAAAGAACTCTGACGAAATTAGGTCGTGGTGCATCTAAGTATCCGATAATACAAAGGATCAGCACCATTCACTGCACTTTATGACTATAGACTATAGCGCCCCACACACAAGTTAGATAGCTAGAATTATCGATGACTGAGATAGACTTTTTTGATGACAACTTAAGCACTTAGTCTCAGCGGTAACGAGCTAAAGCCCGTAGCAGGGTAGTTAGACCAGGTTGGCTGGCCGGCTAATTCTAGACAGGATACCTGCTCTAGCAAGATACGCGTAAATGTTTCTAGCTCCAGTTGGGCTAGGGGCTTACCGGGGCAGACATGAACTCCAGCACCATAAAGTAAGTTATGTTCGGCATTTTGCTGCGGATTGAACGTCAATGGCTGTGGAAATACGGCAGCATCCCGCTGTATTTCTGGCCACACTAGGGTTATCGGAGTACCTGAAGGAAGCTCTTGCTGAGCAAGTTGCACAGGACAACGAGTGCGTCGTCGATTACTTGGCAAGGGCGCATGAATACGTAGTATTTCATCAATACTTTCGCGCAGCGGTAAGTCGTTGTTGCGTAGCTGCTGTTGGAGCTGCGGATGTTGCGCCAAATAGCCGGTTATAATACCGACGCTGGCGGTAATGGTTGCTAATTCTCCTACCGTCCAGTTTCGAATTAAGCTGGTTAATTCGGCTAAACTAAGTGCTCGGCCGTGAATCCTTAATTCGGTGAGTTGACGCATCACCGTTGGTTGTGACTGCTGTTGAGCTAGCTTGGCTAATGTGGCTATATGTTGCTCAAATTCGGCCGCAAGCATCACCATAGCCGATTTATCTTGTTGGCGTTGCGCCTGCTGTTGGGCTTGTAACCAAGCCTGAATAAGCGGTTTGTAATCGTCTGGCCAACCCATAAAAAGCCATTGAATATCCAACGCAAAGGGACGAGCAAAAGCTGTGATAAAATCAATAGCCATACCATCTGCGTGGTCAATTAATGCTGTCACTTGGCGCTCTACCAAAGCAACACAAGAGGGCTGAAACTGAGCGATGGCAGTCGTTGAAAAAAAGGGCTCAATCAGTTGCCGATAGGTTTGATGCTGCTCATCATCCATGCCGTTCGGTACTGATATATGTTGCGATACCTGATTGCTAAAAAGCTGAGGCTTAGACAAGACTTGCATAGCATCAGCGTGACAGGTGACAGTTACTTCCGACGTTGCGGAGTAAGACATACTAAGCCTCCTTAATGATCGAGACTTCATTATCCGCATTACAGACTTGTTTACAAGTGAGCTTTTCGCATTTTGGTCAAACCAATTGACCTAGATCATGATCACAAACTTCTTTCTTTGCAAAGAGCAACCAACCACTTACCTAAAGCTTCAAGACCAATCCGCTTAGCTGCTCGATTTGGATAAACAAAGTAAAAGCTATCGTCAGTACGGATACTATGTAAAGGCAATTCGTACAAGCTATCGGCACGTTCAGCAGTACTGGTCATAAATTCATTGAGTAGGGCAATTCCTTGGCCATATTTAGCCGCTTCAACCGCTAATAAAACATGACTAAAGTGATGAATTTTAGTATGAGGTGGTAAGGGTTGCTGAACCGCAGCAAACCACCGTCGCCAATCCTCGCCGGGCTGGTTGGAACTGAATACAGATGCGGCCGACAATAATGGGAATTGCGTTAATAAATGAGGCTCTCGCAATTGCTGTGCCTCGCTCCAAAGGGGTTTGGCACAATAGGGTTTGAGTCTCTCATCGTATAAATGATATTGAGTAAAGCCGGATCGAGGTGGTTGAGTCGTAATAAAACAATCGGCAAACTGTGTATCAAAACGTCCGTCTTGAGTGAGCATTTGCAGTGATAGATCAATATTAGGATAACGCAGGCGAAAGTCATCTAATGCTGGAATCAGCCATTTGACCGCTAACGAGCCATGCAACGCTAGTTTTAGCTGCCGAGATTTTTGTTGCTTCATATCGATACTGGCGTGACTGATAGTATCAATGGCTGGTGCCACTTGTTGTAGATATTGCTCACCTAAAGCCGTAAGCAAGATATCTCGCCCTCTGCGGACAAATAATGGATGTCCGAGGAAATCCTCAAGCCCTTTTATTTGGTGGCTTACAGCACTCTGAGAGACATGCAAGCGCTGGGACGCCACAGAAAAGCTTTGCGCACGAGCCGCTTCAACAAAATAGTGAATAGCGCGTAAAGGGATACTCATTATCCAAAAATCTCATAGTTATTTTAATTAATATCATTATAAGTAATACCACCACGATAGTACAATCTAACAACAAACCAAAGCCTGTTAGTTAAAGAGGAGTTAATCGTGGATCGTTCGCTTGTTCTAGCCGTGTTGTTATTAATTTTTGGCAACAATATTGCGATTCTATCCGACTCTTTAATTAAGCTACTCGATGGCTTTGAAGCACCCTTTCAATTTGTGCTGCTGCGCCAATTAAGTGCAGCTTTGTTATTACTACCTGTGATGCTTTATTTACGACGACCGTTACTACCTCAAAAATTACGCTGGCATGCCACTCGTGCTCATATCTTCTTATTTGGCGCGGTATTTATGGTTATTTCACTAACGACCTTACCCTTGGCTACTGCGAATGCTATTTTTTATGCAGCACCACTGATTACAGTGGTATTTGCACGTGTTTTTTTCAAAGAAAGGGTTACGGTCTGGTCATTAGGTACGGCGGCGGTAGGTATGCTTGGCGTACTAGTTATTGTTAACCCTAGTGAAGGAAATATCTTTGTTTTGGCGGCGTTGGTGGTGGCTGCAAGTTTAGCTATAAATAATCTACTGATTAAGAAACTGCCGGTCGAACATAGCATCATTGATACTCTTTATCTGACTAACATACTTGGTATTCCTACCACCTTGGTGTTGACCCTTATTGAGGGGGCTACTTTTGATTGGTACTTATTTTGGTTAGCCATAGGATCGAGCTGCTTTGCGATGATTTATGCGGCAACATGTGTGTATGCATACCGAGCTGCCGATAGCAATAAAATTACCAGTGCGGAATATACAGGATTGATAGGTGCCGTTCTTTTAGGATTTGTGTTTTTTGCCGAGCAACCCGATTTACGTTTTTATCTAGGGAGTCTATTAATTGTTATTCCTCTAACACTACTCACTTGGCGTCAGGGAAAGTCGAGCTAGTAGGCATGAAGTTATGCTTGATAACTAATCTAAAAATAAAGCTTGAGCGTAATTGTGGTTGGATAAATCACACAAGAGCAAACAAGTATGAGTAAAGGGAATAACTGGGATTATCAGCTTGAACCTTCAGAATTATCACGAATTATCGAGATGGCATGGGAAGACCGAACTCCGTTTGAGGCAATCAAAACTCTATACGGTATGGATGAGCAAGCTGTTATCTCGCTCATGCGGCGGCAACTCAAACCTTCTAGTTTTAAATTGTGGCGTCAACGGGTTAGTGGTCGTGTCACTAAGCATGAGCGCTTACGAGACCCCGCTGTAAGCCGAGCTTACTGTCCGACTCAATATAAGCGTTAATGAGTGTTTATAAACCTGTTGGGTTGTTCTATTTTAGTTGGATTAAACCTTGATGGATAGCCTCATAAAGCTGGGTACTAAGGGGCTGATAACCATGTTTTAAATCAACTAACACATACAATGGGTCGGTCACCTTGGCTAAACTAAAGCTATCTTTTTTCAATTGAGTTTTCATTACTTTGAAAGTAGTTGTCAGCTCGTGATGCTGACGAAGCCGAATAAAGCGAGGTAACGCATATTCGGGTAAGTGCTTGCGGATGGTTTGAAAGAACTCTTGAGGATTGAACTCTCGACCTTGTGCTAGAACAAGACTAACCATCCCTGCTTTACCTTCGGCATGAGGTACTTTTACACCGTAGGCTACAGCTTCAATGATATCGGTAACACGAGCTATTTGTGCCTCAACTTCTGTGGTGGCAACGTTTTCTGACTTCCATCTGAAGGTTTCACCCGTTCTGTCGACAAAGGCAATATGGCGAAACCCTTGATGTCGAACGAGATCACCCGTATTGAACCAACAATCGCCAGGTTTAAAAACATCTACCAGTAATTTTTCAGCATTAGCTTGGGGGTTATTCGTGTAACCATCAAAGGGAGCTTTCGATGAGACCTTTGTTAGTAAAAGGCCAACGTCACCTTTAGCTACAGGTTGTAAATAGCCGAGATCATCTTGTATCGGTATTTCGCGTTCAAAATCAAATGCGACAACCGCATATGTCATGGGTGAAAAGCCAACAGTACGTTTTAAGTTGAAGGCATTAACAAAGCCAACATTGCCTTCGCTAGCACCGTATAGTTCGCAAATATGACGAATACCAAAACGTTGCTGTAACTCATCCCAGATTTCAGCTCTTATCCCGTTACCAATAATGGCACGAATATCATGCTGGTTATCACTGGCGTGGGGCGGCTGATTTAGTAAGTACCGGCACATTTCTCCCACATAAACAAAAACCGAGGCTTGAAAATCTTTGATATCCTGCCAAAACCCTGAGGCACTGAATCGTTCAGATAATGCCATCGAACTACCACTCATGACCACGGCACTTAATGCTATGGATAAAGCCGTATTATGATAAAGCGGCAGGGTGTTGTAGAGGGTATCTTGTTGTTTCAATCTCAGCGCCATATGGCCGAAGCCAATACCGGCTTTATACCAGCGAAAATGGGTCATGGCTGCAGCTTTAGGTAAACCAGTAGTGCCAGAAGTAAGTACATAAAAACAATGCTGAGCTAAAGTAATGGTCTCGGTTTGGCGTGGATTGTGTTGATGTTCAGGCTTAATTAAGGGCGTTAAATCAGTGGAAAAACAAGCTTGCGCGGCAGCGCTTAATTGGTTCCATTCCATTCTAGAATCAAGTGCACATTGAAGATCTAGGTTAAGAGTTGCGACTTCCTCGGCGTACGCACTTTGGCTGATTAATAACTTGGGCTGCAATACTTTAATACTATGTGCGAGAGTTTCTTGCCGCTGTTTTGAGTTAAGCATGCCAGCTATGGCCCCAAGCTTATTGATTGCAAATGCCCAAGCTAGCTGTGCAGCCGAATTATTAAAAAGTAACGCGACACAATCACCTTCCTTGATACCATAGGCAGCAAGAGCGTGGGCTAATTGATTAACCCAGCTGTTGAATTCTTCGTAAGTAAAGTTGCCTTCATGAGTCTTCAAAAAAATACGTTTGGGATATCGGCGAGCTGCTTGCTGTAGAAACCATCCCGTAGAGCCACGGTGATGTTTTTTAGCCCATGCTAATTTAACAAGAGTGCAGAAAAAAATCGGTAAACGAGGGATGAATTTAATCAAAGCCCCTAACATCATTTTCCATGAAATCGTGTTGTTATTATTTTTATCCATGGTTAAAGGTTTAATTAGTAGGATTAACTTTATATTAGCGCTAATACTAATGTTATTTCCATAGCTGGCCCGCGTAATTTTTGCTTAATAGTTGCCCTAGTGATCTGACTTAAATTGAAAGCCCTGCAGCTGATTCAGCTGCAGGGCTTTGCTTTTATCTGGTTCTTGTGGCTTGCGGGCCGGTTTTAAAACTTATTGCGACATAAGAAAACTAACAACATCATCAATCGCGATAGTTTGTTTTGCACCAGTTGTTCGGTTTTTGTATTCAATCAAACCTTCATCAAGGTTGCGTTCGCCAATCACTAATTGGTGAGGAATTCCAATCAACTCCATATCCGCAAACATAACGCCGGGTCTTTCCTTTCGGTCATCAAAAAGTACATCTACATGATGGGCTTGAAGGTCTTTATACAATTTTTCTGCAGTATCTTGTACTCGTGACGATTTGTGCATATTCATGGGTACGATTACTACTTGGAAAGGAGCTAGTGCCGTTGGCCATTTGATACCGAATTGATCATGGTTCTGTTCAATCGCTGCGGCAACAATTCGAGAAACTCCAATACCGTAGCATCCCATCATTAACGTTTCATGTTTACCGTTATCAGTAAGGACACCAACTTTCATTGCATCTGAGTATTTCTTCCCTAATTGGAAGATATGACCCACCTCAATACCTCGTTTAATCAGAAGGTTACCTTTACCACAGGGGCTAGGATCGCCTGTAACCACGTTGCGGATATCTGCTACCTCTGGTAGCGGAACATCACGATTCCAATTGATATTGAAGTAATGATAGCCATCATCGTTAGCGCCTGCAGCAAAATCTGCCATAACGGCAACACTGCGATCAATAATCAAGGGAATTGGAAGCCCAACAGGTCCAAGAGAGCCCGGGCCTGCGCCAATTGCAGCCACAATTTCTTCTTCATTTGCGAACACGAGCGGTGATGCGATCTGTGGCAGTTTTGCTGCTTTTATTTCATTTAACTGATGATCGCCACGTATCATAAGTGCAACTAGCGACCCCTCAGTACAGCCATGAACAATAAGAGTTTTTACGGTCTGTTCTATGGCGATACCAAACTCATCAACTAGGCTAGCAATAGTTTTAACGTTTGGGGTGGCGACTTTCTCCATAGCTGCGGTTGCTGCCGGTGGCTCGGCTAGAAGTGTTATAGCTTCGGCCATTTCAACGTTCGCGGCGTAATCAGAACTATCAGAGAATGCAATATCATCTTCACCAGAATCAGCCAATACGTGAAACTCGTGAGAGGAGTGACCGCCAATGGAGCCTGTATCAGCGATAACAGGGCGATAATCTAGGTTTAAACGCTCGAAGATACGACAGTAAGCAGCATGCATAGCATCGTAAGTTTCTTGAAGACTAGCTTGGTCCAAGTGGAAGGAATAAGCATCTTTCATGATAAATTCACGCGCCCGCATGACGCCAAAACGAGGTCTAATTTCATCTCGAAATTTAGTCTGGATCTGGAATAAGTTCATAGGCAATTGCTTATAACTATTGATTTCTTTTCGAACGAGTTCAGCAATGACTTCTTCGTGTGTGGGGCCCAGCACAAAATCACGATGACTACGATCTTTCAATCTAAGTAGTTCAGGACCATAATCTTCCCAGCGACCAGATTCTTGCCATAGATCAGCGGGTTGAACCATAGGCATTAACACTTCTAGCGCACCAACGCGTTCCATTTCTTCTCTGACTACATGCTCTACTTTACGTAAAACTCGTAAACCTGTTGGTGTCCAAGTATAAAGACCAGCAGCTACTTTGCGAATCATACCGGCGCGAAGCATTAATTGATGGCTAATAACTTCGGCATCAGCAGGTGTTTCTTTTAGTGTTCCAAGTAAGTATTGGCTAGTACGCATGTGTCCCTCAAAGTTCCAACTAGGAGCTAATTAAAGCGCTTATAGTAGTTAAGTAATGGATAGAATTCTACCAGCAGCGGGGCTAAGTCAAAAGGCTTTAGTGACGCTTAAGACTATATTTTGCTGTTGTTTGACCCGCCACTTAATATTTAAATCATAAAGCGCCATACCATAAATTTTCTCTTGATGAGCTGCTTTGTTATAAGCAGGACGTGGATCCTGTTCTAACACTTGCCCGATCAGTTCTTTTAGGTTTGGATAATCGTCAGCAAGTAAGGCTAGGTCTTGTATGGCTTGTTCACTGAAATGAGTCACTAATTCAGTAGTAGGGCGATTATCGGCAAAGCCACCTTGAGCATCGATAACACTATCAGCGTAGGGTAAATAGGGCTTAATATCGACCACCGGAGTTTCATCTACCCAATCCGCACCTTCAACGGTAATCCACGTGCTACCGCTGTGGTAATCAATGCTCAACAGTTTTACCACCGACATCCCCAGGCCATTGGGGCGATAGGTCGCTCTGGTGGCGAAAACGCCCTTACGTTGATTACCGCCTAATCGCGGTGGCCTCACCAACGGTTTCCAACCGCTTGCAACGGTCTGATGAAAAACAAAGATGACCCAAATATGAGAAAAATCGAGCAACCCTCGGCAGCAATCAGGCTGGCTATAAGGCCCTGTCAGTTCAATGGTAGTGGTAGCAGCGCGAACCAGTCCCGGTTGTCGAGGAACAGCAAATTTTTGTTGGTAGGGCGAATGTACCTTACCTATGATTTCTATTTGATGGTGTTTCATGAAGCTATGCTAGCCCCTTAAGGTAGGACTACTGAGGCTTGTGTTACTGGCACTCTAATTGCATCACTAGGTATGCTTATAAGTGCCAGTTCGGGCTTATCTATTTTAATAAAAACTGTTCTAAGCTGGCACCTTCGGCTAGCGCTTTTACGATAGCTTTTGGCATACGGCCTTGGCCCGTCCAGGTTTTACGTGCACCATGCTCATCAGTGTAAGCATACTTTGCTGGCTTAGGCGAGCGCGGCCGTTTTATTTGGGCAGAGGTGCCGGCAAAGGAAGTATCCATCAGATCTTCTGGAGATAAACCAGCATCGGCGATAGCAGCTTTTAATGCCGCTATTTTCTCAAGTCGTTCGGCTTCTTGTTGACGAAGTTCTGCTTCTTCTTGAATCCGATCGTCGATTATTTTCCCAAGCTTTAACTGAACTTCTTTTAACTCTTCAACCGATAACTCTTTTATTGCAGCTTTTAACCGTCGTCCGTGGGTTAATATAGAAATAAATTCACTCATTAAACGAAACTCTCTTTATTAAGTTATGAGGCGATATTACATACGAGTTTTATTACGACGACAATCTTATTTTCATGTCCGATTTCTCGGACATGAAAATTAAGCTGTTACATATTAGGATAATTAGGTCCACCTGTACCTTCAGGTGTCACCCAAGTAATATTTTGCGACGGATCTTTAATATCACATGTTTTGCAGTGAATACAATTCTGGGCATTTATCTTAAATACATCTTTACCATTTTCTTCTACCACTTCATAAACGCCAGCAGGGCAGTAGCGCTGAGCTGGCTCTGCGAATTTGGGCATATTCACATTCAATGGAATGCTCGAATCCTTAAGCTTTAAATGACAAGGCTGATCTTCTTCATGATTAGTATTCGATAAAAAAACGGATGATAATCTATCAAAGGTCAATTTGTTATCAGGCTTTTCGTACTCAATGACTTGGCATTCGCGCGCCAGTTTTAACTGCGCGTGATCTTCATGCTGATCTTTAATGTTGAATGGTAGCTTACCGCCAAACCAGTTCTGATCGATGGTGTTATATGCGCCACCAAGGTAAGTACCAAACTTATGAACGGCCGGACCAAAATTACGTGAGCGGTATAGCTCATCATATAACCAAGATTCTTTAAAACGAGATTCAAAATCTTTTAATTCGTGGTCTTCGGTATTGTTATGTAACGCATGAAAAATACTTTCGGCAGCTAACATCCCAGATTTCATTGCAGTGTGATTGCCTTTGATTTTGGCAAAATTAAGCGTGCCAGCATTGCAACCTATTAAAATGCCACCGGGAACCGTCATGCGCGGCAAGCTATGAAAGCCACCTTTAGTAATTGCTCTCGCTCCGTAAGAAACACGTTTACCTTGCTTCAGTGTGGCAGCAATCTTGGGATGCGTTTTAAATCGCTGAAACTCGTTAAAGGGACTTAGGTAGGGGTTTTTGTAGTTTAGATCGACAATCAAGCCTACATAAACCTGGCCATCTTCTGCATGGTAAAGGTAGCCTCCACCGGTTGCTTCGTCGGTGAGCGGCCAGCCGGTGCTATGCACAACTAACCCTGGTTGATGTTGCTCGGCTGGGATATCCCATATTTCTTTAAAACCAATCGCATAATGTTGTGGTGAGCAATCTTCGGCTAGTTTAAATTCTTGCTGTAACTGCTTACCTAGATGGCCACGGCTCCCCTCGGCAAAAACAGTATATTTAGCACGAAGCTCCATGCCGGGTTCAAATCCTGGTTTTTGTTCGCCGTTACTGTTAATGCCCATATCACCAGTAATTACACCAGCTACACGTTGCTCTTCAATGATGATGCTGGCCGCTGGAAATCCAGGGAATATTTCAACGCCCAATGCTTCGGCTTGTTCGGCTAACCAGCGACAAAGATTACCTATACTAGTAATGTAGTTACCATGGTTGTGGAATGTCTTAGGGACCATGAAAGACGGCAGTTCAGTTGCCTTTTCTGAGTTTTTGAAGAGCATGATTTGGTCGTGCGTGACTGGAGTATTCAGCGGCGCTCCCAATTCTTGCCAATTTGGCAATAACTCATTTAATGCGCGTGGTTCAAAAACGGCGCCTGATAAAATGTGAGCACCGACCTCAGAACCTTTTTCAACAACGCATATCATTAATTCTTGTTGTTTTTCTTTGGCTTGTTGGGCCAAGCGAATAGCACAACTCAATCCTGCTGGACCTGCTCCAACAATAACAACATCAAACTCCATACTTTCGCGTTGCATTTGCTACTCCTTTTATTAACTAGTGTGCTCAACCACGCTGTTGTATCTGAGCATCTAAAATACTTTGAACTTGTTCGGCTGGAACTGGACGAGAAAGGAAATATCCTTGCGCCGATACACAATCACGCTGTAATAAGAAATCTACTTGCTGCTGATTCTCTACACCTACGGCGCTAATTTCAATGGCTTTGTGCCGGCTAAATTTAATCATAGTGTCAGTAATCAAACTTTGTATTACATCATAGGGCAGCTTCTCAATGAGGGGTTGCCCGATTTTTAGTTGATGGGGAACGCATTTTTCCATCGCAGCAATTGAATCATAATTTAATCCAAGGCCATCAACGGTTAATCTAAATCCAAGTTTTTTAAGCGTTACTAATATCCCATCATCGAATTGTGCGTGAGAACAGTAAAGCTCTTCTCTAATCTCAATATAAACCAACTGAGCTGGTATATTAGTTCGTCTTAAGTTTTCCTTTAATAGCTCTGGTAATTCAGGTAGTGCTAACTGTTTGCCTGAGAGATTTATTCCAATTCTTAAGTCATGATACTCGCCATCACGCCATGTTTTAAATTGATTAAATATTTTTCTGAGAATAGTTTCCGTTAATCGTACAATCAAACCTGTATCTTCGACGAGTGGCAGAAAATATTCAGGAAATGCCAAGTCACCATCATGTTGGCGCCAACGCAAGAGTCCCTCTAGCGACACAATTTGATTACTACGAAGGTCAAAGATGGGTTGATAATGAACTTCCAATTTTTGTGACTCAATAGCTTCATGTAATTGTTCAAGTACGTATAACCGCTGACTTAATTCTGACTGCTGATCTTGGGTATAAATACATACGCCGCGATAACCAATTTGCTTAGCCTTATTTAGGGCAATATCAGCATGGCGTAATAGAGTTTCAGCATCGTAATTCGCATCATTGGCAAAGGCCATACCTATTGAAAATGAACTATAAATCTCATGGTTATTGATAAAAAACTGAGGTTCTATTTGTTTATTGACTAGGGTCGCAATTTCATGTGCCTTGTCATTACTATTCACATCGGCTTTAACTAACAAAAACTCATCACCACCTAACCGCGCCAAGTAACTTCCTGGCAGTGATAACCGTTCTAATCGATGAGCTACGCGTCGAAGTAATTCATCACCAATTTTGTGACCTAGGGCATTATTGATGTCTTTAAAATGATCGAGATTTAACTGCAATACTAGCGTATTGCCTAATTCTGCTTGTTGCTCGGCTAAGTGCTGTATTAAATAACGAATGAGTGCATTACGATTCGGTAATTCAGTTAAAGCATCGTGTTCAGACAAGAACTCTAGCCTCGCCTGAAGCTCATTTTTGGTTTGCAGATGAAGCTGCAATTCAGCAAGCTGGTTATTTAGCCGCTTGATATTTAATTCGCGCTTATTAATGGCATAAGCAGCTAAAAAACCAAGCCCCAGCAGGAATAAAGCAGCTAACGGCAAGTAAATAGGTCGAACAATATGAAGTTGCTCAAAACGCTCATGGCTTGGCCATAGGGTAAATAAGAAACGCGAGTCAGCGATTCTTATCGTAAATTCTTTTCCCCATAGATTGCGTAGCTCATCGTTAGCAGCGAAAGAAAAAATCGGTTGATTATCACGTACGACGCTAATTTGGTTACCTTCTTGAATATGGTGCCTGATGGTCGCACCAAATAGCTCTTGTAAATCAACCAATAGAACCATGAAATAGGACGTGGAACCATCTTTAAAAGGGACAATTAGCGCAAAATGGTGAGCATCGTTAGCGAGGTTTTTTCCATCCACGAATAGGGGCTGTAATTGACTTTGCTGAATATGAAGTCGATCTTCAGGGCTAACCAATAACTCGGTCTGCTGAGCTAAATGAGCATTCACCGAGCCGTATGTTTGGATAATTTTCAGCTCATCATCTACTAAGATAACGGCTTCAACCGATTTATAAAAGTCGGCTAAAATATCATTAATGGCTTGGCCAGGATCATCAACCACTGAAATAGACGGTTGCTGAAGCAATTCACCGGTGATTTCTGCGGTGTACATTAGCCTGATGAGACTAGCTCTGAGGTTGCTTTCAACACTTTGTGCATCGTCTTGGATACGTTGGTGAATGCGCGAATGATCATAACTCTCTAAGGTTAGCCATGCCAGCATGGTAACCCCGAGAGTGATAATTGCTACAATAAAGTAGGACCGCCAACCGCGCACTAACACTTACTCCTGTAGTTCAGGTCGGTTTACAAAGTACTGCAACGCGTCTGGGTTTGCGAGAGCGTCGGTATTTTTTACCGGTTCATTATGAATCACTTGACGTACCGCAAGTTCAACAATTTTACCACTGATCGTTCTTGGTATATCAGCTACTTGAGCAATAATCGCAGGAACATGACGTGGCGTAGCATGCGTCCGAATAGTCTGTCGTATTTGCTGTTGTAAGGCATCGTTGAGCTGTAACCCATCACGTAGACGCACAAACAGCACCACGCGCTCATCATCTTGCCAGCGTTGTCCCACAGCAATACTCTCTAAGACGGCTTCGACTTTTTCAACTTGTCGATAAATTTCAGCAGTACCTATGCGAACGCCACCAGGATTAAGGACAGCATCGGAGCGACCATAAATAATCACACCTTGGTGTTGGGTTATTTCGGCATAATCGCCATGTGCCCAGACTTGATTAAATCGTGCAAAATACGCGTTAAAATAGCGTTCTCCTTGGTTATCGTTCCAAAAACCAAGGGGCATGCAGGGAAAGCTGTTAAGACAAACTAATTCACCTTTTTCGCCTGTTACTGGGTTACCTTGCTCGTTAAATACCTGCACATCAAGAGCTAAACCACGACATTGCAGTTCACCACGATAGACGGGAAGAATAGGGTTGCCGAGTGCAAAACATGAAACGATATCAGTACCACCTGAAATGGACGACAAACAAAGATCAGCTTTGATATCTCGATAAACATAATCAAAGTTCTCCGGCGCCAACACCGAGCCGGTCGTTAAAATGGTTCGCAATTGAGTTAACGAATGCTGTTGTTTGGGCTGATAACCGGCTTTTTCTAGGGCTGATAGATATTTCGCACTAGTCCCAAATACGGTGATGCCTTCCTCGTCGGCCACTTGCCACAAATATGCAGGGCTAGGGGCAAAAGGAGAACCATCAAAAAGCACCAAGGTAGCGCCTTGAGCAAGACCAGAAACCAACCAGTTCCACATCATCCAGCCGCACGTGGTGAAGTAGAAGAAAACGTCATCGCGACGGATATCAGTATGGAGAGCATGCTCTTTTAGATGCTGTAAAAGTGTTCCACCAATACCATGCACGATACATTTAGGGACCCCCGTTGTGCCTGAGCTGAACATAATATAAAGCGGTGCATTGAACGGCATAGGTTCAAAGTGAAGGGTGTTGGCATCTTCTATCAGGTAATCATCCCAAGCGTCAAAACCAGGTGCCAAGGTTCGGTTTATTTCGGCAAAGGGGACAACAAGGGTGCGTTGTAAACTGGGCAATTGTTCTCTTATAGCGGCCACTTTTTCATGAATATCGATGGTTTTGCCGTTATAAAAGTAGCCATCAATGGTGATCAGCAGTTTAGGTGTGATCTGACCAAATCTATCCACGACACCTTGTACACCAAAATCAGGAGAGCATGATGACCACACAGCTCCGATACTGGTGGTTGCTAGCATCGCTACAACTGTTTCAATACAGTTAGGCATCATACCAGCAACGCGGTCGCCGGCAACGATACCGTCTTTACGCATAGCTGCTGCTAGCGCAGCGACCCTGTGATACAACTGTGCGTAGCTAAGTTGCTGCCGACTTCCATTTTCGCCGCGAAAAATAAGTGCAATGCGGTCGTCACGATAGCGTAAGAGGTTTTCTGCAAAATTAAGCGTGGCTTGAGGAAACCAAGAAGCGCCGGGGAGTTTATCGGCGTCTCTAACTATTATTTCGCCTGGTTCACCAATAACGTCACAATAATCCCATAGGCTGCGCCAAAAGGTGGGGCTATGAGCTACTGACCAGGCATGTAAATCATGATAGCTAGCCAGTTGGAGTTGTTGTTGGCGATTGATGGTGCGCATAAAATCAGTCATACGCGCCTGCTCAATTTGCTCGGCAGAAGGCTGCCACATAACTGAGTTCGACATTACTTGGTTTCCTGTTTTGCTAATTCAGCGAGTGCGACCTGTGAACGTGGACCATGATTTAAATGCTGACAAATAGTGGCGCCGGCTTCGACTAATTGATTAAGATTGATACCGGTATTAATACCCATACCTTCAAGCATATAAACTAAGTCTTCGGTAGCTAAGTTACCGCTAGCGCCTTTGGCATAAGGACAGCCACCTAAACCTGCCACGGCACTATCAAAGGTGCTTATTCCCATAGGTAGACAACTAGCGATGTTGGCGAGCGCTTGCCCGTAAGTATTATGAAAATGCAACGCTAAGTGCTGCATCGGCACTCGTTCAGCAACGGCTGCTAGCATCTGTTGGGCGTGCAATGGTGTCCCTACGCCAATAGTATCGCCAAGGGATATTTCGTAACAGCCAAGCTGCCAGAGTTGTTCGGCTACGGCGGCTACTTGCGAGATCTCAACGTGGCCTTGATAAGGACATCCGAGAACACAACTGACATAGCCACGAACACGGATGTTAGCTTGCCGAGCAGCTGCAATAACAGGTGCAAAACGCGCAAGGCTCTCTGCATTACTGCAATTAATATTTTTTTGACTAAAAGCTTCAGATGCCGCAGCGAAAACTGCTACTTCATCTACGCCTGCTGCAATTGCTGCTTCAAAGCCCTGTAAATTAGGTGTTAATGCTGCATAAGTGGTTGTTGGTAAGCGCTCAATGTTGGCAAAAACAGCCGCGCTGTCAGCCATCTGAGGAACCCATTTGGGGCTAACAAAGGCACCTGTTTCAATGTAAGTTAAACCACTTTTTGCTAATGCATTCACCAGTGCGACCTTTGCCTCAAGAGACACAGCAACTTCGTTCTGCAAACCATCTCTGGGGCCTACTTCAACTATTTTAACTTGCGTAGGTATTGTCATTTCTGTCTCCGCACCGTGAATCATAAATAGCTATTACTCTGAATCTGCTAAGCTCAACAGTTCAGCTCCATCGCTTACTAAATCACCCGCTTGATAGAAAACTTGTTCAACTACCCCAGCCTGAGGTGCGCGAATGGTATACTCCATTTTCATCGCTTCCATGATAATGAGCGCTTGGTCTGCTTCAACAGAGTCACCCGGCGCTACCATCACTTGCACCACAGTGCCGTTCATGGGAGCGGTTAAGTTACCAGCAGCAACCTCTTGTTGCAGGGTGTCGGCAATCAAATGCCGAGTAAATGGTAAGCAGGCACGTTCTGTCATCACCAGGATATCTTGGTTTGAGCGCATGATATGAGCGCTGAAACGGCGTCCATTCTGAGTGAAGTAATACTTATCCGCAATTTTTTCCACCAACCAATGATCGCTATCGTCAGTCGCTTGCCAGCCGGTGGCTGTTGCGGTCAGCTCAATATGGAGCAGGTCGTCAGCATAGCGCAATGCTAATGCGAACTGGCTAGGTTGATTCAGCCTAAATGACTGTTGCGATGTCCATGGGTTGGCTGGCGCTGAGGCTGTTTTTAAATCTACCATTTCCGCTAAAGTAGCCATGATTGCATATGGCTTAATAAGAGCATCATTATTTGGAAATAATTGAGTATGGTACTTCTCAATGAAGCGAGTTGTTAAATCAGCTTGAGCAAACTTCTGATGGCCAGCAATTTTACGTAAAAAATCGATATTAGTGCGAACCCCAGCAATTTGATAATCGTTTAGGGCTTGGATTAAGCGTCCTAATGCGATGGCTCGATCTTCACCCCAAACCACAAGTTTAGCAATCATAGGGTCATAATAAGAACTTACCTCATCACCTTCGACCACACCGCTATCGATACGTACGTATGCATTAGTGCTTGGTGGCTTTAAAACATGTAAGGTACCGGTGCTTGGCAAAAATTCATGGTCGGGGTCTTCGGCATAAATCCGGGCCTCAAAAGAGTGTCCGGTAATCTGGATTTGGTCTTGAGAAAGTGGGAGTGGAGCTCCGCCTGCTACCAGTAGCTGCCAAGCGACAAGGTCTTGGCCGGTCACCATTTCTGTTACCGGGTGCTCTACTTGCAACCGAGTATTCATCTCCATGAAATAGAACTTATTATCGGTATCGAGTAAAAATTCTACCGTACCAGCACCAACATAATCGATGGCCTGTGCAGCGCGAACTGCAGCTTCGCCCATTGCAATTCTGGTACTACTGCTGATAGATGGAGCAGGGGCTTCTTCGATGACTTTTTGATGGCGACGTTGTACTGAGCAATCACGCTCAGCTAGGTACACGGCATTACCATGCTCATCGCAGAACACCTGAATTTCCACATGTCGAGGATTACCGATAAATTTTTCAATCAACATCTTGTCGTTGCCAAACGCAGCTTGTGCTTCGCGTTTCGCAGAGCTTAATGCTTCGGCAAACTGATTGGCGCTTTCAACCACGCGCATCCCTTTACCACCGCCACCATACGCGGCTTTTAGTAGTACCGGGAAGCCGATTTTTTGTGCTTCTTCTTGTAATAACTCAAGGCCTTGTTCACTACCATGATAGCCTGGCACCAAAGGAACACCAGCTTCACTCATGATAGCTTTAGCGGCGCTTTTTGAGCCCATAGCTGCAATAGCACTAGTAGGGGGGCCGACAAAAATGAGTTGGTTGCTGGCGCACGCATCAGCAAAATCTTCATTTTCTGAGAGAAAACCATAGCCTGGGTGAATAGCATCAGCGCCGCTTAGCTTAGCCGCCGCAATGATTTTATCGATGACTAAGTAGCTTTCGGCACTGGGCGCAGGACCGAGATAAATGCTTTCATCAGCCATGTGTACGTGTTGGGCATGACGATCTGCATCAGAATAAACGGCAACGGTTCGGATACCCATACTGCGCGCTGTGCGGATAATACGGCAAGCGATTTCACCGCGGTTAGCAATTAGCAATTTGCGTAACATTGCAGATCCTTATTTATTTGTGGTTTTCCAATCAGGAGAACGCTTTTCTAAGAAAGCAGAAAGCCCTTCTTGACCTTCAGCAGAAACACGAATAGCAGCGATGGCCTCAATAGTTGTGGTGCGCGTATTCTCGTTCAGTGGCTGTTGATCTAATGTCAGTATTAGTTTTTTAGCTGCAGCTACGGCATGCGGACCATTACCTAGTAGTTGTTCAATGACAGGAGTAACTGCTTCCTCAAGATCATCAACCAGGCTATGTACTAGGCCCATTTGTTGCGCAACGTCAGCACTAAAACGTTCTGCGGTGAGCATAAAACGGCGTGCCTGACGAGTCCCGATAGCACGCATTACGTAGGGGCTTATTACCGCTGGAATAAGCCCGATTTTTACTTCGCTTAAACAAAAACTTGCGGTGGGAGTAGCCAGGCAGATGTCGCAGCAAGCGGCTAAACCTACAGCGCCACCAAAAGCAGCACCTTGAACTAGCGCAACCGTTGGCTGCGGAAGTTCATCTAACTCTTGCATAAGACGGGCTAACTCACTCGCATCTTTGATGTTTTCTGCGTAGTTCTTACTTGCCATGGAGCGCATCCAGGTAAGATCGGCTCCAGCAGAAAAGTTTTTTCCTTGCGCTTGCAATATCAACATTCTTACGTTGTTATTGCTACGTACCTGAGCTAATGCGTGTAGTAGCTCGGCTATCATGTTGTCATCAAAGGCATTGTGAACTGCGCCTCGGTTCAACGTGAGCCATGCTACTTGGTTTTTTTCTTCTAAAATGATGGATTGATAATTCATAGCAAGCTCCTACATGCGGAACACGCCGAACTTAGTGTCGGCAATAGGGGCGTTGTTCGCTGCGGCCAAACTTAGCGCCAAAACGGTACGAGTTTGGGCAGGATCAATGATCCCATCATCCCACAATCGTGCGGAAGCGTAATAAGGATGCCCTTGCTTTTCATAAGTTTCGATAATTGGCTGTTTTAATTCTTGTTCTTGTGCAGCCGTCATCGTTTGCCCAGAGCGAGCTAGGTTATCTTTGGTGACCTGAGCCATCACACCAGCGGCTTGTTCACCACCCATGACCGAAATTCGTGCATTTGGCCACATAAACATCAAGGTGGGGTCGTATGCTCGTCCACACATACCATAATTACCAGCACCGTAGCTCCCGCCAATTAAAATGGTGAATTTAGGAACTTGAGCGCAACTAACCGCGGTCACCATTTTCGCACCATGCTTAGCTATGCCTTCGGCTTCGTATTTTTTACCGACCATAAACCCAGTGATGTTTTGTAAGAAAACTAAGGGGATTTTACGCTGGGCACAGAGCTCGATAAAATGCGCGCCTTTTTGCGCTGATTCAGAAAACAGGATCCCGTTATTAGCAACGATCCCAACGGGGTAGCCGTGAATAGTCGCAAATCCAGTAACCAAGGTAGCACCGTAGTTTTGTTTGAACTCATCAAAATCAGAGCCATCGACAATACGCGCAATAACTTCTCGAACATCGTAGGGCTTACGTAAATCGGTGCCGACAATACCGTAAATTTCATCAGCTGAGTAACGCGGCTCAACAAAATCATGCTGCGGCAGAGGCGCCGCCGGCTGGTAATTGAGCCGTGCAATGGAACGTCGAGCGAGTGCTAACGCATGTTCATCGTTTTGTGCAAAATGGTCGGCAACCCCAGAAATACGGGTGTGTACATCAGCTCCGCCAAGCTCTTCGGCGCTTACTTCTTCGCCTGTCGCCGCTTTAACCAACGGCGGACCAGCTAAGAAAATGGTACCTTGTTCTTTCACGATAATACTTTCGTCAGCCATTGCTGGCACATAAGCACCACCGGCGGTGCATAGCCCCATCACAACCGCTACTTGAGGAATTCCTTTGGCTGACATATTGGCTTGATTAAAGAAAATACGGCCAAAGTGGTCACGATCAGGAAATACTTCATCTTGCCGTGGTAAATTAGCACCACCTGAATCGACGAGATAAATACAGGGGAGGCGACAACGCTCTGCGATTTCTTGCGCGCGTAAGTGTTTTTTCACGGTCAAAGGATAATAAGTACCACCTTTAACCGTGGCGTCATTGGCTACAATCATACATTGCACGCCAGCTACGCGTCCTATTCCAGCGACCACGCCAGCAGCAGGAACATAATCCTCATAACAATCCCAAGCAGCAAATTGGCCAATTTCTAGGAAAGGAGAGCCGCTATCCAAGAGTTTATCAATACGCTGGCGCGGAAGGAGCTTTCCGCGTGCAAGATGGCGCTCTTGATATTTTGCACCGCCACCTTGTTTGATCTGTTCAGCTTTCTCGTACAAGTCGTTAACCACGTCTTGCATCGCCCGCTGATTAGCGATAAACGTGGCATCTTTGGTATTTACACTGCTGCTTAATACAGTCACAACGGCAACTCCTGAGTAGGTTAAGCTGATTCGCTGAACAGTTCACGACCGATCAGCATGCGGCGAATTTCTGAGGTACCAGCGCCAATTTCGTAAAGCTTAGCATCTCTCAACAAACGTCCAGTTGGATACTCATTAATGTAGCCATTGCCACCTAATAGCTGAATTGCATCCAGTGCTAATTGGGTGGCTAACTCAGCTGAATATAAAATGGCGCCCGCAGCATCTTTACGAGTGGTTTCACCGCGATCACAAGCTTGGGCGACGGCATAGACGTAAGCTCGCGCAGCGTTGGTACGTGTGTACATATCGGCTACTTTGCCTTGTACTAGCTGAAACTCACCAATGGCTTTGCCAAATTGTTTACGATCGTGGGTATAAGGTACCACAACATCTAAGCAGGCCTGCATAATACCCAAGGGACCAGCGGCAAGAACAGCGCGCTCGTAATCGAGACCACTCATTAAAACTTCGACACCACCATCTAGTTCGCCCAAAATATTACTAGCTGGTACTTTGCAATCAGTAAATACAAGTTCACAGGTGTTTGAGCCACGCATTCCTAATTTATCTAGCTTTTGCGCCGTGCTAAATCCGGGGAAATCTTTTTCAATGATAAATGCGGTGATGCCTCGTGAGTTTTTCTCAGGCGAGGTTTTTGCATAAACGACTAGAACATCAGCATCGGGACCGTTGGTGATCCACATTTTGTTGCCGTTAAGGATATAGTCATCGCCCTGACGCTCTGCTTTTAATTTCATACTAACAACATCTGAACCCGCATTAGGTTCACTCATAGCAAGAGCACCGACGTGTTCGCCACTACAAAGCTTGGGCAAATATTTTTGTTTTTGCTCGGTGGTGCCATTACGGTAAATCTGATTGACGCATAAGTTAGAGTGAGCACCGTAGCTCAAGCCAACCGAGGCGGACGCCCGGCTGATTTCTTCCATGGCAATCACGTGCTCTAGATAACCCAAACCCGAACCACCGTATTCTTCTGCAACAGTCATACCAAGCAGGCCTAAATCACCGAACTTACGCCACAAGTCAGCAGGGAACTCATTACTTTCGTCGATGGCAGCAGCGCGTGGAGCGATTTCATCGCGGGCAAAGGCATTGACGCTCTCACGAATCATATCGGCCGTTTCGCCAAGGCCAAAATTAAATACAGTATACTGACTAATCATAAGGTCTCCTGATTACTACTTGGGTTCTGGTTAGCGGCTGTCTGTGCGTTAATTTCAGCTAATTCATCACGACAGCGTTGTTCTAAATTACTTAATTCAACAAGCAATACTTTGATGTCTTCGAGTTGCTGTTTGAGCGACATCTTCTTATCGTCAATCAGCTCTAGCACCGTATGTAACTGACGAGAACTACTATTTTCCATGTCATAGAGATCAAACAAGCGCTTGGTTTCCGCTAAGGAAAAGCCGAGTCGCTTACCACGCAAAATCAGTTTTAAGCGTACGCGATCTTTATTGCCGTAGAGGCGTGTTTGGCCTTGTCGCTCCGGTGCTAACAGACCTTGATCTTCATAAAAGCGAATGCTGCGCGTGGTAATATCAAATTCGCGCGCTAATTCACCAATGGTATAGGTTTGTGATGGCTTCATTTGTGCTTGCTTGTGTCCAGTGAGAGCGGTAAGCTTAAAACAAGTTAACGTTAACGTAAAGGTAAGAAACTACGAAAACTTCCGGTAGCAATAAAGTTACTGACGAGTTGGAGGGTTGATAAGGAGAAAATATGTCTGATGCAGTTGTGATTGTTGCCGCCAAGCGTACTCCAATGGGTGGTTTTCAAGGTAGTTTAGCTGACGTAAGTGCCCCACAACTTGGCGCTACAGCCATTCGAGCAGCCGTAGCTGCAAGTGGGTTAACTGCGGCCTCCATCGATGAAGTTATTATGGGGAATGTACTCCCGGCCGGTTTGGGACAGGCTCCAGCGCGACAAGCGACGCTCTTTGCAGAACTCCCTCGCAGTGCTGGCGCAACCACCATCAATAAAGTGTGTGGTTCAGGTTTGAAAGCAGTCATGTTAGGGCATGATATTATCCGCGCAGGCTCAGCGAAAACTGTTGTAGCCGGTGGCATGGAAAGTATGAGTAATGCGCCATACCTATTGAAAAAAGCCCGCACAGGCATGCGTATGGGACACGATGCTGTCTATGATCACATGATGTTAGATGGCTTAGAAGATGCATATGAAGGTAAAGCGATGGGGTGCTATGCGCAGGCCACTGCAGATGACTATGGTCTGGGCCGTGAGGCGATGGATGCGTTCGCTATTTCGTCATTAACCCGTGCCCAAGAAGCCATCAAAAGCGGTCGTTTTGATGATGAAATCACCCCCGTAACTTATTCAACCCGTAAGGGCGATGTAACCGTTAGTATTGACGAGCAGCCTGGTAAAGCAATGCCAGAGAAAATTCCAGGGTTGCGTCCAGCTTTTGCAGCGCAAGGAACTATTACTGCAGCTAACTCGAGTTCTATCTCTGACGGTGCTGCAGCATTGGTATTAATGTCAGAAAGTGATGCTAAGCAGCAGGGCTTAACCCCACTTGCCAGAATTGTTGGGCATGCCACTCATTCGCAAGCGCCTGCAGAATTTACTGTTGCGCCAATTGGAGCCATGAATAGCTTGTTAGCTAAGCTTAACTGGCAGGTTGAAGACGTTGACTTGTGGGAGATTAACGAAGCTTTTGCGATGGTGACCATGTTAGCCATCCAGCAAATGCAGTTAGACCCTGCCAAGGTTAACGTGAATGGCGGCGCCTGTGCGCTTGGGCATCCGATTGGTGCCAGTGGCGCGCGCTTACTGGTTACCTTGATCCATGCCTTGAAACAGCGCCAGTTATCAAAAGGAATAACGTCACTCTGTATTGGTGGCGGCGAAGCTGTCGCAGTGGCGGTTGAAGTATTCTAACCGCCACCATGGATTAGTTGGATGGGGTTGGCCTTGGCGACGAGGCCAACCAGACTGCGAATGCTAATACCGCAGCTCCGATGATGAGTCGTGGCCAAACCACAGCTTGCTGCCAGAATAGATAATTAATCAGCAGCCCAGCGGGTATCAGCATATTGTTCATGGTCGCAAGCTGCGCCACATTCACTCGTTTGGCAGCTATGTTCCAGGCCCAATAACCGAGGCCTGAAGCAACTAAACCAAGCCAGGCTAGAATAAGCCATTGTAGCGGTTGTTGCGGTACTAGCTGAAAGTTAGCAAAGCTAAGCATAGCAAGGCCGGTAACTAGCGTTGCACCGAAGAAAAACAGAGCAAATAGGTGCAACTGATTACGCTCATCACCAAGTTCTAAACGTTTGTAGAAAACTTGGCCAGCGGCAAAGCAAAGGTTAGCGGCTTGGATGAGTAAAAAGCCATACCAAAAAGAATCACTTAAGTCGTCGAAACGAATAATGGCAGCGCCAACTACTGCTATTGCGGTAGCAAGCCACCAACGCAGCGGTAACCGACGTCGTTGGTAGAGAAGCTCATCCAGTAAGGTGATATAGAGCGGCGTAAATATAGTAAACAGCAGTACTTCAGGCACGCTTAAGTACAGAAAGGCATGATACAGAAAGAGGTACATCACGCCTATTTGCAAGGCCCCGATAGCCGCTAGTTGACATTGCTTAACTAGATTAATGCGGCGGGGGCGCCATAGTGGAATAAATAATAAAAAGGCTAAGACCATGCGGATAAATACCGCAATATAACCATCAACTTGGCCAGCAAGGAATTCACCAATGAGTGAGAAACTTGCAGCCCATAATAGGGTGACAGCCCAAAGAATCCACATAGTTAACGACCTTGTTGTGGGTTGAGTAAGTTGGTTTGAGAATGAGTCATGTGACTACTCTCGCGATAGTATTGGGGTGAAATCCCCATGGTTTTTTTGAATAATCGTGAAAAATAATAGGGATCATCAAATCCTAACTGTTGACCAATTTGGCGAATAGAATAGGTGGTAGTATCCAGTAATTGGCAGGCTAATTTTACTTTTATTTGGTTGAAAAATCGCATCGGGCTGCTGCCAGTAATTTGTTTGAATTTTTTACTAAAATGATAGCGAGATAAGCCCGCAAACTCGGCAAATTCATCCAAGTTGATATCCCGATGGGAGTTGTCGTACATGAATCGCTCAAGGGCGCGTAGATCAAAGCCCGCGGGTATCTGCATGGCAGACGTGAGTCGCGGTAACTCGGCGATAATACGTTGTAATAAGCTTGCGGCAACGATCGCCGCAGAGAATTGATAGCGTTGTGTTTGTAAATTGAGCAAATCAGTAACGACAGGAATAAGCTGGCGCCAGCGACTCAAGGTTAGTACCGGTGATTGGGCTGAAAGCGATAGAAAATCAGAGCATTGGACGGCCGCAGAGCCGCGAAAATGAGCCCAGTAAATACTCCATGGTTGCTCATGGTCTGCAGCATAAGCATGCGCTTGCCCCGCCGGTAATAGCAGTAATTGACCGGCCTCTACGCTACCACTAGCGTTATGAGTACGGAACCAACCGCGACCGCGATGACAAAATATCAGCAGGTGATCGGTATGCTGCTGGCGTTCAACTTGATGCCCCAAGGCGTCAACGTAATGGCCATAAGCAACTGGATACAAATGTTTCGTCAGTGGATGTTGATCAAGTTGACGAGTCAGTTGCAAGGGTAACACTACCCGCGAACTTCCCGCTGGGAGTGGCCAGGTTGAAGGTTGGCTCATGATAAACTCCATAAATGACAATTTTGTCCATTATTGTGGCAAGATAGTCGATGTTAAAGCAACAAAAAAACCGCCAGAATGGAGTCATTAACCCCATTCCGCAGATTGCGAACAACGAGGTATGAACCATGTCGAAGAAAGTTCCTTTATATATTGATGGTGAATTTGTGCAATCACAAAGTAGCCAGTGGATTGATGTCACTAACCCAGCCACGCAGGAAGTGATTGCTCAAGCACCTTGCGCAACCCAAACTGAGATGGCTCAGGCTGTGGCCAGTGCCCAACAAGCTTTTCTAACGTGGAAAGAAGTTGCCGTGTCTGAGCGGGCCCGGGTGATGATGCGCTATCAGGCGTTACTGAAAGAACATCATGATGAAATCGCAGAGATTTTAGCAAGTGAAACAGGTAAAACCTTTGAAGATGCTAAAGGCGATGTGTGGCGAGGCATCGAAGTAGTTGAGCATGCTGCTAATATTCCATCGTTGCTGATGGGAGAGACTGTAGAAAATGTCGCACGCGGTATTGATACTTATAGCTTTACCCAACCTTTAGGGGTGTGTGCAGGTATCACGCCGTTTAACTTCCCAGCAATGATTCCGTTATGGATGTTTCCGTTAGCTATCGCTTGTGGTAACACGTTTATTTTGAAGCCATCTGAGCAAGATCCGTTAACCCCAACCCGACTTGTTGAATTGTTTGAGCAAGCTGGCGCTCCAAAAGGCGTATTGCAAGTTATCCATGGTGGTAAGGAGCAAGTAGATTTCTTACTTGATGAGCCGGCGGTGAAAGCTATTTCATTTGTAGGGTCGGTTGCTGTAGGACAGTATATCTATCGCCGTGGTACTGAAAACATGAAGCGCGTGCAGGCCTTTGCCGGTGCCAAAAATCACTGCGTGATTATGCCTGATGCTAATAAATCACAAGTGATTAGTAACCTTGTAGGAGCCTCAGTGGGCGCAGCCGGACAACGCTGCATGGCTATCTCGGTGGCTGTATTTGTAGGTTCTGCACGTGAGTGGATACCTGAAATTGCGGCTGAGTTAGCTAAAGTGAAACCCGGCGGTTGGGATGATCCAGATGCTGCTTATGGTCCGTTAATTAGCCCACAAGCAAAGCAGCGAGTAGAAAATTTCATTACCCAAGGGGTGAATGAAGGTGCCGAATTATTGGTTGATGGACGTAACTGTGACGTTGCTGGTTATCCACATGGTAACTGGGTAGGGCCAACGATGTTTGGCAAAGTCACCACGGACATGGAAATCTATAAGAACGAAATTTTTGGTCCGGTATTATGTGCAACGGAAGTAGACAGCTTGGATGAAGCTTTAGCTATGGTCAATGCCAACCCATACGGTAATGGAACGTCAATCTTTACCGCCAGTGGTGCCGCAGCGCGTAAATATCAACACAATGTTGAAGTAGGGCAAGTAGGTATTAATATTCCAATTCCAGTGCCATTACCCTTCTTCTCGTTTACTGGTTGGAAAGGCTCGTTCTTCGGTGATTTGCACGCTTATGGTAAACAGGGTGTGCGCTTCTATAGCGAAACTAAAACCATTACGGCGCGCTGGTTTGAGAGCGATATCGCCGACGTGAGTGGCCCCAATATGACGATTAACTTGAAGTAACAGGACAACGCCATGAATTTTAATTTAACCGACGATCAACAAGCTTTCGTTGATACGGCTAAAGCTTTTGCAGAAAAAGAGTTAGCACCTTATGCAGCGCAGTGGGATGAAGAATCCCACTTTCCTGTTGAGGTTTTTCGTAAGGCCGGCGAGATGGGTTTCATGGGCATGTATACCCCAGAAGCAGCCGGTGGTTTTGGCATGAGTCGGTTAGACTCTGCGTTAATTTTCGAACAACTAAGCATGGGCTGTACTGCAACTACGGCCATGATGACCATTCACAATATGGTGACATGGATGATCGGCTCTTTTGCACAACCTGAAGTGATTGAGCAATGGGTACCGGAACTGGTGATGGGCCATAAGCTGGGTTCTTATTGTTTGACAGAACCAGGTGCTGGCTCTGATGCTGCAAGTTTACGCACAACTGCCAAGAAGGACGGTGATGAATACGTTCTCAACGGTTCAAAAATGTTCATTTCTGGTGCTGGTAGTACGGATGTGTTGGTGGTGATGGCGCGTACTGGCGAAGCTGGGCCCAAAGGTATCTCGGCTTTTGTAGTACCAGCCGATGCAGCAGGTATAAGCTACGGTAAAAAAGAAGCCAAAATGGGATGGAATGCCCAGCCTACGCGTCTTGTTAGTTTTGAGGATGTACGGATCCCGGCGGCAAATTTGCTCGGCGCTGAGGGTGAAGGCTTCAAGTTTGCCATGATGGGGCTAGATGGTGGTCGTATTAATATCGCGGTATGTTCAGTAGGTACTGCCCAGGCGGCGTTAAATACGGCGACAGCCTATATGCATGAACGCACTCAGTTTGGTAAAGAGCTTGGACATTTTCAGGCGCTACAGTTTAAGTTAGCGGATATGGCTACTGAATTAGTAGCCGCTCGACAAATGGTGCGTTTGGCAGCCTTTAAAGTTGATGCTAATGATGCTGATAAAACGACCTATTGTGCGATGGCTAAGCGCTTTGCCACGGATGTTGGCTTCCAGGTTTGTAACGAAGCTCTGCAAATTCATGGTGGCTATGGCTACATTAAAGAATACCCATTAGAGCGGCATGTCAGGGATGTACGGGTGCATCAGATTCTTGAAGGTACCAATGAAATTATGCGAGTGATCATTGCTCGACGATTATTAGCCGATCTAGACCGAGCCATCCTTTAAGGGTGGCTTTGTTGTCTTAGAGGAGAGTGACATGAATTCAGTTGTCTTATTCGAGACGTTACCAGGACAAAACGGCAAGTCTATTGGCGTTGCGACATTAAATTCAGAAAAATCATTAAATGCGCTTAGCTTAGCGATGATTCAGTTGTTAATGCCACAACTCCAGCAGTGGGCTGACGATGATAGCATCGCTTGTGTGGTCTTACAGGGGGCCGGTGATAAAGCCTTTTGTGCCGGTGGCGACATCGTTGCAATGTATCATGCGATGCAGGCGAGTCCTGGAGTTTTGGTTGATGAAATTGCTGATTTCTTTAGTCAAGAATACCGTTTAGATTATGCTTTGCATACTTTTCCTAAGCCGCTTGTAGTATGGGGACACGGTATTGTCATGGGCGGTGGTATGGGGCTGATGAATGGTGCTAGCCATCGTATTGTAACCGAGCGGTCGTTGTTGGCGATGCCAGAGGTCACCATCGGTCTTTATCCAGATGTGGGTGCCACACACTTTTTAAATCAGATGCCAGCGGGCTGTGGTTTGTTTTTGGGGCTGACAGGCGCACACATGAATGCGACCGATGCTCTTTATTTAAATTTAGCGGATCATTTTATTGCTAGTGAGCATTATCCGCAGGTATTGACGCAATTACAGAGCATAAAGTGGGGTGACACCGCTGCTTTAAATCAGCAAAAAGTTACCGACGTGCTCTCTCAATTAGCCAAAGCTGCTGCGGCGTTGCGCCCAGCCGGACAGGTTGAAAAGCATCAGTTGCATTTGCAAAAGCTAACCCAAGGCAATGATATAGCCGCCATTGTGGCTGCTATTTTGGCTGATAACAACGACGATAAGTGGTTAACCCGGGCGCGTCAAAATTTAGCAGCGGGTTGTCCGATGACCGCCCATTTAGTATGGAATCAGTTACAGCATGGGGTTGATTTAAGCTTAGCTGATTGCTTCCGTCTCGAGTTAACCTTGTCGGTGCGGTGTGCCTTACAAGGTGATTTTGCCGAAGGCATTCGAGCTCTATTAATCGATAAAGATAAGCAGCCAAAATGGCGCCATGCAAGTGTTGCAGACGTGCCTGCTGAAGCAGTTGATGAGATGTTTACTGCGCCATGGCAAGGCCATCCGCATCCGTTGGCAGATCTTGGTTAAATAAGATAAAAATGATAAGAACGAGGTTGTTATGGCAACAGTAGGATTTATTGGTTTAGGCAATATGGGTGGCCCGATGGCTGCCAATCTAGTGAAGGGTGGCCATCAGGTTACTGTCTTTGATTTATCAGCAGCAGCTTTAACTGCAGCGGCCGCAGCCGGTTGTGCAACGGCTAGCAGTGCAAGCCAAGCAGCAGAGCAGGCTGAGTTTGTGATTACTATGCTGCCTGCAGACGCTCATGTAAAAGGCGTTTATTTAGGCGAGCAAGGCTTAATTAACCAGTTACCGGTAAATACGTTAGTTATTGATTGTAGTACTATTAGTTCTGCGACTGCGGTAGAAATTGGGACCGCCCTTCAGCAGCGCGGTATCGAATTTATTGATGCTCCCGTATCTGGTGGCGTAGGCGGTGCTAAAGCTGGCACCCTGACCTTTATTTGTGGAGGTAGTGAAGCAGCAGTGACACGTGCGCAGGCAGTTTTACAGCCGATGGGTAAAAATATTTTTCGAGCTGGTGAACTAGGCGCCGGACAGATTGCCAAGATCTGTAACAATATGCTGCTGTCAGTTTTAATGGTAGGTACCTCAGAGGCGCTACAATTGGGCATTGCACACGGTTTGGATGCCGCGGTTCTCTCCGAAATCATGTCGAAGAGCTCCGGCAGTAACTGGACTTTAGATGTATATAATCCATGCCCCGGAGTGATGGATAATGTGCCTTCTAGTCATGATTATCAGGGTGGCTTCTTAGTAGACTTGATGAGTAAAGACCTAGGTTTGGCGCAACAAGCTGCACTAGCCAGTGGTGCTGCTACGCCGATGGGTGCCTTAACCCATAATTTATATCGTAGCTGGTCTCAATTAGGCCACGGTCGTGAAGACTTCTCGAGTATCTTTAATTTTGTAAAAGCTAATAAAAAGTAATGGGAAAAGCATGAATATTTCTGCAAGTACAATTGTGATTACTGGAGGTGCCCAGGGGCTTGGGCGAGCTATGGCCGAGCATTTTGCGGCAGCTGGTGCCAAACTAGCGTTAATTGATATGAACGCTGAAACCTTGGCTGAAGCTTGTGAACTTTGCACCGCAAAAGGTGCGATGCAAGCGCAAGGCTATGTGGTTAACGTTACCGACGAAGCAGCTGTTGAACAAGTCTTCGAACAGATTGTCGCAGACTTTGGCGAGCTGAATGTACTGATCAACAATGCAGGTATTTTACGCGATGGTATGTTGGTTAAGTGCAAAGATGGCGAAATCACCCACAAAATGCCACTGCAACAGTTTCAATCAGTGTTAGATGTCAATCTTACTGGTAGCTTCCTCTGTGGACGTGAAGCCGCTGCCCATATGGCAAAGGCCGGCAACGGTGGGGTTATCATTAATATTTCAAGTGTGGCACGCTCTGGCAATATTGGACAGACCAACTACGCTGCAACTAAAGCTGGCGTCGTGGCGATGACAGTTACTTGGGCTCGTGAATTAGGTCGCTTTGGCATTCGCTGTGGTGCTATCGCTCCTGGCTTTATTGAAACGCCAATGACGGCACAAATGAAACCAGAAGCTATTGAACGCGCTCTGAGTATGGTACCTTTGCGCCGCTGGGGTCAGCCAGATGAGATTGCTCACAGTGCGCGGTATATTATAGAGAATGACTTTTTTAGCGGTCGTGTGATAGAAATAGACGGCGGAGTCAGATTATAAACGAGAAAAAATGCGAAAATTACCCCCATTAAATGCTCTAAAAGCTTTTGAAGCTGCAGCTCGGCACTTGAGTTTTACCCGCGCTGCCGATGAATTGTTTGTTACTCAAGCTGCGGTGAGTCATCAGGTGAAAGCGCTTGAAGAGTTTCTGGGGGTGCAGCTTTTTCTTAGGCGTAATCGGGCGTTATTACTAACGCCCGAGGGCCAAACTTATTACTTAGAACTAAAAGAACTCTTTGATCATTTAGTCCAAGCTACAGAGCGGGTGAAGTTCGCTAGCCAAAGAGGCTCGCTAACGATCTCGTTGCCGCCAAGTTTTGCCATCCTCTGGTTCGTTCCTAGGTTAAGTCGTTTTCGTGAGGCTTATCCTGATATTGATGTTCGTATTCGGGCCGTGGATGAAGTTGATGGCAGCCTGACTGATGACGTGGACGTGGCGATTTACTATGGTGCTGGGAAATGGCCAGGCCTACGTGCTTATAAACTTCATAATGAATATTTAATTCCGGTTTGTTCGCCGCTATTACTCACCGGCACCAAGCCATTGCGTGAGCCGCGCGATCTGCTTAACCATACTCTCTTGCACGACGAGACTCGTAACGCGTGGAAAGACTGGTTTAAATTAGTGGGTATTGACAAGAACAAAGGCGACAACGGTCCGATCTTTAGTCATTCTAATTTAGCGTTAAAGGCTGCGGTTCATGGGCAAGGCATTGCTTTGGCTAACAATGTTCTGGTGAAGCCAGAGATAGATGCAGGCCATCTTATTCAAATTTTCCCGGAAGCCTTACCCCGACAGAAATCATTTTACTTAGTTTGTCGTGACTCTCAGGCAGAAGTAGGTAAAATCGCCACCTTCCGTAACTGGTTATTGCAAGTTGTCGAAGAAGAAGAGGATAGTTATGAATAAAACGCAGCGAGTGGCCGTGCAGCGAGACAACCCGCATGGACACACCCGCATCGTTTTTGCTCATGGCGCAGGCGCCGGATTACAAAGTGATTTTATGCAATTTATGGCTCTAGGGCTGGCGTTGCAGGGCTTTGATGTGGTGCGCTTTAATTTTCCTTACTGGCAGCAGTTTATGGAGTCAGGGCGGCGTCGCCCCCCGAATCCTATGGCCGTGTTAGAGCATACAATGACGACAGTCATTGAACAGTTTGATGATGCTAAGCCATTGTTAGTGATGGGGAAATCGATGGGAGCTCGAGTGGCCTTTCGAATCGCCGATCAGGTTGCAGCGAAACATGCTGTTGCCCTTGGCTTTCCGTTTCATCCGGTGGGTAAGCCGGACCAGTTACGAGTGACAGATTTAGCTAATCATTGTGCCAGCAATCTCATTGTGCAAGGGACGCGTGATAGCTTTGGCAAGCCAGACGAGGTTGCCGGCTATTCTTTACCCGACAATGTCCAGATGCGCTGGATTGATGGTGGTGACCATAGCTTTGAAGCAACTAAACGCAGTGGTCTGGTGCGTGAGCACATGTGGCAACAAGCCATTGATGCAATTATAGAGAGTATTTGAGGTTTTTCATGACAGGAATTGTGGCTTATTGTCGGCCCGGATTTGAGAACGATTGTGCTGCAGAGCTGCAAGATAAAACAGCGATGCTCGGTATCTATGGCTATTGCCAAACACAACCTCAGCAAGGTTATGTGCTGTATGTTTGCCAACCCGAAGAAGCAGATCATCTAGCTAAAAAATTAAATCTAAAAGAATTGATGTTCACTCGTCAGTTTTTTGTGGTGTTGGTGCAGTTAAACGAACTACCTCTGCAAGATCGAGTCGGCGCTATTCAGGTGGCCTTGCTGGATGATGAACTGAGTGAAAAATTCCCTGGGGTAAAACCTGCGGGCGACATCCGAGTAGAAACGCCAGATACCAATGACGGCAAAGAACTATCTAAGTTTTGTCGTAAATTTACCGTGCCGTTGCGACAAGGACTACGCAAAATCGACTGGTTAACGGTTAAAGAAAGTGACCGCCGACCTACCTTGCACGCTTTCTTTTTAAGTAATCAGCAAGTACTTATAGGATATTCATACTCTTTTAATCAGTCGCCTTGGTTGATGGGAATTCCTCGATTACGCTCACCGAGCGATGCGCCGAGTCGTTCAACCCTCAAGCTAGACGAAGCTTTTCAAGTTTTTGTGCCAGAGCATGAGCGTGAAGAGCGCATTAGCTCCGGAATGAATGCAGTTGATCTAGGCGCTTCACCCGGCGGCTGGACCTACCAATTGGTGCGGCGCGGAATGATGGTTCAGGCGGTTGATAATGGGCCGATGGCACCGAGCTTATTGGAAACGGGGCAAGTAAAACATATTCAAGAAGATGGCTTTAAGTACCGTCCGAAAAAGAAGAATGTAACTTGGCTTGTTTGTGATATGGTCGAGAAACCTGCGCGAGTAGGTGAGTTGATGACCAGTTGGTTGATTGATGGTGACTGTAAAGAGACCATCTTCAATTTGAAGCTCCCGATGAAAAAGCGTTATGCCGCTGTTGCTGAATATCTGACACAGATAAAGCAAACTTTGGTTGAGCAGGGCAGTGGTAAATTTGAACTACAAGCCAAACAACTGTATCACGATCGCGAAGAAGTGACGGTTCATATCCGTTGGCTATAACAGCTTAGTAAACAGGCTTTAGCAAGAAAAAAGGCGAGGATAAGACCTCGCCTTTTTTGATCCTAATCGAATCCTTACAGACGCTCAATAACCGCTTGAGTAAAGTCCGTAGTACCACCGTTACCGCCTAAATCACGGGTAGTGCGGTCACCACTTGCAATCACGTCTGTAACAGCCGCTAGAATGCGCTTCGCTTTATCTTGCATACCTAGGTATTCAAGCATTTGAATAGCCGCAAGAATAACAGAAGTAGGGTTAGCTAGGTTTTGGCCGGCAATGTCTGGTGCTGAACCATGCACGGCTTCAAAAATAGCCGAGTTTTCGCCGATGTTAGCACCTGGCGCCATCCCTAAGCCACCCACTAAACCAGCACACAAATCAGACAAGATATCGCCAAATAAATTGGTTGTTACAATCACGTCAAACTGCTCTGGGTTCATGACCAACTTCATACATACTGCATCAACAATCATCTCGTCAGTTTGAATGCTTGGATATTGCGCCGCTACTTCGCGGGCAACTTTTAAAAACAAACCAGAGGTTGATTTCAAAATATTAGCTTTATGCACGATAGTGACTTTTTTGCGGCCTTCGCGTTGTGCTAACTCATAGGCAAAGCGAACAATACGTTCGGCACCAGTACGAGTGATTTTACTCATAGCTTGGGCTTCGCTACCATCATCGCTTACGACCTGGCCAAGGCCTGAATACATGCCTTCGGTATTTTCACGAACCGTTATGATGTCGATATTCTCGTAGCGAGCTTTCGTACCTTTAAATGAGATTACCGGACGAACGTTAGCATACAGATTAAATTGCTTACGCAAGCTTACGTTAATGGATGTAAAGCCTTCACCGACAGGCGTAGTCAATGGCCCTTTCAAGGTAGCCTTATTGCGAGCAATGGCATCAAGCGTTGCCTGCGGTAATAACTCGCCGGTCTTCTCTAAGGCCGCTAAGCCGGCATCAGCAAACTCATAGGTAAAGTCACAACCAGCTTGGTCGAGGATTTTCAGGGTTGCATCAATAATGTCTGGACCGATTCCATCGCCAGGAATCACAGTAATGGTGGTGCTCATTGGGGGTACCTTCTAAAAACTTTCGGTGAAACTTCTAAGACTAATACACTTGAATAAATTGGCGGGCATTATAGCAGATGTACTATTACACTGCGGTGGGGTAGATCATTAAAACGATTGATACTCACTATAAGCGTCAGCTCCCCATGCGATTAAAGCATCGTCCTTGAATAATAACGGAGTACATTCGTCACGGGTGGTAATGCCATCTGATTTAACGTGATGAGTTCGGTAAAAGAGTACCAAGACTTCGCCATCAGCAGTGGCCTTTGCTTCGCTAATATCTGGTGAACCTAACAGCCTGATCACATCACCTTTATCTGCGCCTAAATCTAAGCGACCAATTTGTTTTAGATTAAAAGTCTCACGTTCTTGCCAACTCATATTTTCAGGGTCAGCTTGATATAAATTTAACAGCAAGGCAGCTGCCGCAACATAAATGGCAAAGCCAATTAAAACCACTTTGAGCATTTTTGACACGAGCAGACTCCCTTGGTGTTAAGGTATGAAACAGTTATTACTTAATCAGTAACAACTCGATAGCAAGGATGATACACCGAACCCGGTAGCTTCATCCGGCTTTGCTCGACAAATGCTTGTAATAATACGTCGAGTTTCTTCATCATTTCTTTTTCGCCGTGAATTTCGAAAACCCCATGTTGACGAATAGCCCGAATGCCTTCGTCTTTGACGTTACCAGCAACAATGGCTGAGAATGCACGACGTAAGTCCGCAGCTAAGGCTTGCGGTTCTTGATCCGTATGAAGATTCAAGTTACGCACATTATCGTGATTAGGCACAAACGGACGTTGAAATGCTTCATCAATATGGAGCGTCCAGTTGAAGCAGTACGAATCGCCAGTTTCGCGACGATACTGTTTCACCGCCTGCGCACCTTGCGTCATCGCTTTAGCTACAGCTGCTGGGTCAGCAACGATAATCTGATAAAGCTTGCGTGCTTCATCACCCAAAGTTGCCGCAATAAAGTCGTCAATAGCTTCGAAGTAGCCACGGCTACTCTCTGGACCGGTAAGTACCAGCGGGAATACCTGCCGCTCGTTTTGCGGGTGCATCAGAATACCTAGAATATAGAGAAGTTCTTCAGCTGTACCGGCTCCACCTGGGAAAATAACGATACCATGAGCACAACGGACAAAGGCTTCTAAACGTTTTTCGATATCAGGTAGAATTACCAATTCGTTGACGATCGGGTTAGGCGGCTCAGCTGCAATTATGCCTGGCTCGGTGAAACCTAAATAACGACCATCAGCAATACGTTGCTTAGCATGGCCGATTGTGGCGCCTTTCATCGGACCCTTCATGGCACCTGGGCCACAGCCGGTACAAATATTCAAACTACGCAGGCCAAGCTCGTAACCTACTTCTTTGGTATATTTATATTCCACTTCGTTAATGGAGTGGCCACCCCAGCAAACAATCACATTTGGATCTAAGTTGGGCTGCACCACTTGCGCATTACGCAAAATATCAAAGACCACGTGCGTCAGCGTGTGGGTGTCGGCAGAGTCTAGAGTTTGGGCGTTGTAGCGTTCTCCAGTGAAGAGGATATCTCGTAAGACAGCTTCTACCAACTCCTGCATACCGATAATCAATTTGCCATCAACAAAAGCTTCAGCAGGTGGGTTTACTAATTCAAGTTGTACACCACGCTCACACTTGATCACATTGACATCAAAGTCTTTATATTTTTCAAAAATCTCTTCGCTACTATCAGTCGTACTTCCCGCATTTAATACAGCTAAACAACAATTACGAAAAAGTTTATATAATTGTTCGTCACTGGTTTGTTGTAAGCGGTTGATTTCTAGCTGTGACAGTAAGCTCATACTGCCACGGGGTGATATGGTAAATTTCATTCCTTTTCCTTTTCCTTTTTCGTTCTTATCATTACTGCCGGCTCAGGCGGACTGATGTTGGTGTGGTTTCGAAGTCGGATCGAAACGGATTAATGTCGAGTCCACCACGCCGGGTATAACGTGCATACACGGTTAATTGTTCGGGTTGTAGCTGCCGTTTAATGTCCATGAATATACGCTCAACACACTGTTCATGAAATTCATTGTGGTGCCGAAATGACACCAGATAACGGAGCAGCGCAGCTTGGTCGATTTGACGACCGCGATAGCTGATTAACACCGAACCCCAATCGGGTTGATTGGTAATCAAACAGTTCGATTTTAACAGGTGACTGTGTAAGATTTCTGACACCTGCTGCGTTTGTGCGTTCGGCTGCAATAATTCCGGGGCATAGTTGTAGGTATCGATAGTTATATCTTGGTTATCAATACATTGGCCGGGTAAATCGGCAAATGCCTGTTGCTGTGCTTGTTGCACCGTCATTAGTTTTACCTTGACTGGCGCTTGTGCGCAAGCCGATAAATCATGACTAAGCTGAGTTTCCACCTGTTGCCAACTGGCAAAACGACTATCGTTAAAGCTATTTAGATAGAGCTTGAACGATTTTGACTCAATTAAATTTGGACTATTACAAGCTACCCTGAATTCGGCTAAAGCTACCTGTGGCAGCCCCTGTTGATTTAGCCATGACAGTTCATAGCCATGCCAAATGTCGTCACCATGAAAGGGTAACGGCTGGGCTTCTGGTAAGCCGATTGGAGTACGGTTAAGCTGCCTTGGTACCGCTTGCAATAAGCTGGCATCGTAGGCGGTTGGGTACTGAGTGGGTTGCCCGAGATTTAAATGAGCTAGTGGTTGATTCATCGAATTAAATTACCTGTTACACTACTGTTTTTAACGCAGTCGGCCATTGTAGCCTTGGCGGTTGCTAGATGCTAGCAAAATCATTTACCGATAAAACTGATAGAGGGATCATTTGCCATGTTAATGACTACCGCGCTGGATAACTTGTTAGCGCAATATCAAAGTGCCTATGCACAGGCTGGACAACCGCTAGTGGTTGAAGCTAACCCAGATTGGCAGGCACCTATTTATCAGCAACCGCTACAGCAGGATTGGGTGCATTGGGTACCGGTAAAACAAACGCAGCCACTACTCTTTACTGATCTAGCCAATGCGCTCGAACAGCCGCTGCATGACTCGGTGGAAGCCTTTTACAGCCATTGGTATGCGGCCGATCTTGCCGTCACCTTTGCGGAACACCCGTTGCAGCTGCTGCAGAATCATGGCCCAGAAGATGCCGAGCGGTTGCAAGCGAATTTAGCCGGACATGTATTGATGAAACGTCGGTTGAAGCAACCCATTACACTTTTCATTGGTTTAGCAGAAGAGTCCGATGATTTATTAATTACGGTAGATAATGATAGCGGTGTGGTCGGGTTGGAGTTTGTTGGGCAACCACAACATCAACAGCTTGCACCATCTTTGCAAGAATTTATTCAACAATTATCGCCGCGAGTTGTAGACCAATTGATCTGAATCAAGTAATTTGGTGGTTGAAATTTATCCATAAAACGCATGGGGTTTTTCAATGAATCAAACTTATGACTCAGACAAGGTTAATCCAGCGCAATTACGTGATGGACAATTAACTTATTTGGTCGCCGAAGATTTAAAACTCGCAGCGTCATTGTTGTATCAAGCCTATTTTAATGACAGCTTGTTAATGTCGTTATTTCAAGCCGATAAGCCGGATTATGAGAAACGCTTGCGCGCAGCCATTCGCGAAGAGCTCACTGCCTTTTGGGAAGCTAAGCAGCCGATGGTAGGCGTCTTTGATGGCGAATCTTTAATTGGCGTGGCCTGTTTAACCCAGCCAGGGAAAAGTTTTGGTCCCGGTCGTTATTGGCATTGGCGGTTAAAGATGTTGTTGACAGCAGGCTATGTCAGTACCAAACAGCTGATAGAAAAAGAAACCATCATTCAACAACATATTGAAGGTGATGATTATCATATGCTGGCATTTATTGCTGTTAGTCCGCGTTATCAACAGCAAGGATGGGGGGATTTACTCGTGCGAGCGGCGCAATCGATGTTAGCGGACGAGCCGCAGTCACGCGGGATTGCCGTGTACGTGACCCAGCCCCAGCATCTCGCTCTGTTTTATCAGCATGGCTATCAAGACATTACCGAGCTAACGATAGGTCATGTGGTTGGTACTTTGCTGTTTCAGCCGCGAGCTGTCATTACAGAAACTGAACAAGAGGTTAGTCGTGCAGTTTAAATCGTTTGCTGAGTTTTATCCCTATTATTTAGCTGAGCATGCCAATCCCAAATGTCGAGCTATGCATTATATTGGCAGTAGCCTGGTGTTGGCGGTGTTGGCTTATGTTTTAATTACCCAGCAGTGGTGGGGATTAGTACTGGTGCCAGTAATAGGCTACGGCTTTGCTTGGCTTGGGCATTTTGTGTTTGAACACAATAAGCCGGCTACTTTCAAATATCCGGCTTACTCATTATTGGGTGACTGGGTTATGTACGGTCAGTTTTTGCAACGATTAGTAGGACTAAAACGCCAGTCAAGCTAATCGGGTAGACGGTAAGCTGGGGTGTTGACCTCAAGTAGGCGCAAGTTCAACATCACCAGTTCGCCTTCATAGCGGCTTTCGCCATCGCTGCTAAACGCAAACTGATAACTACTGCGCCACCCCCAATGGCGTTCAAACCGTGCTGGTCGTCCGGCCTGCCACGCAATATCTAGCAGTTGAAGTTGATGATTTTTACAATAGGCAGCGGCGTAACGTCGGGCCTGTTCAGCTTGGCGTCTCCCTTGCCAAAAGAGAAAAATAATAAACCCAATAAAAATCAGTAACATGGCATCACTTAACTGCATAACAAGCTTTCCTTGACGCGAATATTCATGAACGAGATTGCTTGATAATAAACTGCTGCCAGGCCGCAGCTACAGGAGCTGGCAACTCAGGTTGCTGCAGTAGCATCAATAGCTGCGTTCTGGTGCTAGGTACTCGCAACAAATCGCTGACGATACCAGCGAACAGCTCGCTAGACTGGCTCACCGCCAGACGTTGCATAAACTCAAGTAACAGCTCACCTTGGAGTAGGGGCCATAGGCGTGTCGCAAGAATAACCAACTCATCTGCGCTAGCGTGCGATAGTAATTCAGTCAGGGCTGCCACTAAAGGTAACTCCTTATCGAGAGCAGCGTCTGCTTTATGCGCAACACCAGCCAATGCCCGTAACGTCTGCAATCGCTGCGAGTTTGAAACATCGGCTAGCTTTGGTATCAACTGTTGATACAAGTAATCTGGTGCTTGGCAATGCTCGAGTGCTTCGGCGAGGGCCTTTTGTAAGGGTTCCGGATAATCTAGCCATTGCGCAGCAATGCTGGTGGTTAGATATTGGTCGCTTTCTAGACGCTGACAGACATCGTGGATGCCTTGCAAGCCAAGTTGCTGCCAACCCTCGCTGCTAGGGCTTAATAACTCGCTTTGGGCATGTTCATAATAAATTGAAGGAGGGCGCTGCCAGCGCTTACTTAATTGCGCATGTAAGGCTGCCCGTTTTACTTCAGCTGGAGTAAACAAATAGGCCGATTGCTGCAGTTGATGTTGCTGCTGCTCAGTTAATGCTCCGCTAATTTGCTGCCCCAACAAAGTAATGACTTGAGTCATAAAGTCTTGTTGTGCAGTTAAGCTGAGCAAACCTCGTTCATCGAGTGGCATACGTAAAAACCACAAGTAAGGCTCAACCTTGCTGGTCGCTAATTTAGGCCAAAACACCACAGCAAACCAAGCCTGATGTTGGGTTGGAAATGGGTAGGGCTGATGCTGTGCACAAATCGCTGTGAATTGTTCGGCGCCCATGGGCACCACCCGCCGTCCCATATCGTATACCACGAAATCACTTTGGCTCTGCTCAAGTAGGTCAGATAGGTAATTGATGGTCATTAAACTTGCAACCTAATCGTTTTTGCTGAAAGATGTCGCCATTATAACGATAAATCAGGTCGTGGAGGTAGTCATGGACCAACGTCAACGCGCTGCGCGCTTATTAGAACGAGTTGAAGCTGAGTTAAACTGTTTAGGATTATGGCAAAATCATCATCCACCTGCGCAAGATTTGGCGAGTACCGAGCCTTTTGCTATGGATACGCTAGATTTTCATCAGTGGCTGCAGTTTATTATGTTACCGCGGATGTGGGCTATTTTAGACTCTGAACATCCATTGCCGCAGAACATTGCCGTGAGCCCTATGGCGACGCATGTTTATCGTGATGAGTTAGACCACCATGATAGTTTAATCACGCTGTTACGCGAGTTTGATGTGCTTTTAAGTGGTACTGACCCGCTTGCGGATGATGTTTAATGAGCCAAGCTGTTTTACCGTTACCGGTATTATTCGAAGATGACGAGCTCATCGCTATTGATAAACCTAGTGGGTTGTTAGTGCATCGCAGTTGGATTGCGAAAGAGGCAACAGAGTTTGCGTTGCAGCGGGTTCGTGATCAAATTGGCCAGCGAGTTTATCCGGTTCATCGTTTGGACCGGCCAACCTCAGGTATTTTATTATTCGCTAAATCAGCCGCTAGTGCTCGCGTGATGACTGAGATCTTCAGTCAGCGTCAGGTTCAAAAAGGGTATCATGCAGTAGTCCGTGGCTATTTAGGAGATGGTATTCTTGATTATCCACTCAAAGAAGAGCTGGATAAAATAGCGGATGCCCAAGCTGATCCGAACAAAGCTGCACAGGCGGCGGTGACGGCGTACCGTTGCTTACGTCAGGTAGAATTACCATTTGCGGTAAGCAAACGTCATTCGACCACTCGCTATTCGTTGATGCATTTGTTACCACAAACGGGCAGAAAGCATCAGTTGCGCCGGCATATGTCCCATTTACGACATCCAATTATTGGAGATTCAAATCACGGTGATGGGCGGCATAACAGATTTTTTCGTGACCACTTTGGTCTGTCACGATTAATGCTTGCAGCCACCTCACTGCAGTTTCGGCACCCAATTACGGAACAGCCAGTTGTTATTGAGTTGGCTGTTCCGAAAGAGTTTGAGCTGATTTTTAATCAGCCGCCCGCAATAGCTCGTTAATACTTACCTTAGCGCGGGTTTGTGCATCGACTTTTTTCACGATGATGGCGGCATACAACCCATGAGTGCCGTCTTTACTTGGTAGTGTACCAGGCACTACCACCGCACCAGCAGGAACGCGACCATAATGAATCTCACCGGTTTCACGATCGTAAATACGGGTGCTTTGGCTGATGTAGACACCCATGGAGATAACGGCTCCAGTCTCTACAATAACGCCCTCGACAATCTCTGAGCGAGCCCCAATAAAACAATTATCTTCAATAATTGTTGGATTAGCTTGCAATGGTTCAAGCACACCACCAATTCCTACGCCACCTGACAAATGCACATTTTTACCAATTTGTGCACATGAACCTACGGTTGCCCATGTGTCTACCATGGTTCCGCTATCAACGTAAGCACCGATATTTACGTAAGAAGGCATTAACACTACGTTACGGCCGATATAAGCGCCTTTACGAACTTGTGCCGGAGGCACTACACGCATGCCTTCAGCACGAAAACGAGCTTCATCGTAACTGGCAAATTTGCTTGGTACTTTATCAAAGAACCGTGTTTCTCCGCCTTCCATGAGACCATTGTCGTTAGTGCGAAATGATAATAACACGGCTTTTTTCAACCATTGATGAACAACCCATTGGTTATCGATTTTTTCTGCAACTCGTAATTCACCCTTATCAATACTGTCAATCACGTGTGCTAGGTCATCGGCTAGGCCGGCGGGCATGTCGGTCGGGCTGATGTTAGCACGTTGCTCAAATGCAGCTTCAATGCGTTGTTGTAAGTCTTGCATGGTTTATTCCTTTCTTAGTTAATCATCTAAAGCAGTAATAATTTGTTCTCGTAACTGTTGTTTTTGTTCGTGAGTCAGCGCTTGGTTGCGGCGTGAGGTAACAATAAAAAGGTCTTCAGCTTGTTCGCCAACGGTGGTGATTTTAGCGGCCAAGATATTTAAATCTAGTGTTTGCATAACTTTTGCTACGCGCGCAACTAGGCCGGGTCGGTCGAGCGCAACTAGCTCAAACGCTGTACGGCGTGGATTGCGCTCACTGACAAAATCAACTTTGGTAACCACATTAAAATTGCGCAAGCGCCGGGGCAATCGACGTTGGCCGCTAGGTACTGGCTGGCGTTTGCGCAGCACATCGTGTAGTTGTTGTTTCAATGACTCGATATGGCGGCTATCGGTTAATGGTTGGCCATCATGTTGTAACACCACAAAGGTATCCATCACATAACCATCCCGAGTAGCTAAGATTTGGGCGTCGTGGATGCTTAAATTTTGGCTATCAAGCACGGCAGCAACTGCGGCAAAAAGGTGTTCATGTTCCAAATGGTAAATGAACAATTCGGTGGTGCCTTGATTATTCTCGTCACCTAACAAAATGAGAGGTAACTGTTCATCGGACTGCACCAACAAGATGTGCTGTGAATGCCAGGCAATTTGTTCTGGTTGATGACGTAAAAAATAGTCCGCGGTAAAGCGTCCCCACAACTCTTGAATTGCTTGCGCTTGAAATCCTGCACTAAGTAGTAGCCCCATAGCGTGGGCTTGATGCTGGTGAATGCGGTGACGCATTTCGGTGGCTGCATTAGGTTTATTTTGCGCTAAAAATTGTTTGGTTGCGTGATATAGATTCTCTAGTAGGGTTGCTTTCCAGTTGTTCCACAAGGTGCTATTGGTGGCACGAATATCGGCTACTGTAAGACAATACAAGTAATCTAAACGGGTACTGGTTTGCACCACTTCAGCGAATTGTTTCACCACCTCGGGATCATGGATATCACGCTTCTGCGCGGTTACAGACATCAACAAATGATGGCGAACCAACCATGCTACTAGGGCTCCATCATCAGGCGGGAGCTCGTGTTGTTGGGCGAAATTTAGAGCGTCGCGTTCACCTAATTCTGAGTGATCACCGCCACGCCCTTTGGCAATATCATGAAAAATAGCCGCTAAAAATAACAGCTCTGGCTTATCCATAGCCGCCATTCGTTCGGCACACAAAGGAAATTCATGTTGATACTCTGCACCACGATAGCGATGGATATTTCTCACCAAGCGATAGGTGTGTTCATCAACAGTATAGGCATGAAATAAATCAAACTGCATTTGCCCGACAATTTGTTGCCAAGGTGGCAAATAATGCGCCATCAACTGATGTTGATGCATCAGTCGAAAGGCAGTTCCAGCGCCATGTGGATGGCGTAATAGTGCTAAGAACAACTGGCGACATTGAGGGTCGCTGCTGAGCGGTTGGCGCAATTGCGTTCGGGCATGCCGAAGCAAGCGTACCGTATGAGCTTGAATATGACTAATACTTGGATGGTTGGCGATTACTAATAAAAATTCAAGTAAATGCCAAGGGGTATTAAATACGTGATCCTCGATAGCAGCGATACTTTGTCCAATTTGCTCAAACATGGGTTCAGGCTTAGTTACGCCTTGCTGCTGAGCCTTCTCTTGAGCCCATCGAGAGCAGGGTAAAGGTTGTCGCTGTAATTGCGCATGACTAGCTAAGATATCCTGCTCAAAAAACTGCAAGAGCATACTGTTGAGCTCATTAACCCCAACGACAGCGTTAAAGTAGTCTTTCATCATGGCCTCAACGCTGCGTTTGCCTGGCTCACCATATCCTAGCCGTGCTGCTACCCCGGGTTGATAGTCGAACAGTAATCGATCTTCAGCTTTGCCTGCTTCTAGATGCAAGGCAAAACGGATGCGGGCTAGTAAGTCGTGATAGTCGCGTAGCTCTAGAAGTTCTGCTGCGGTAATGTAGCCATGCTGCACTAAGCTCTCATCGGATTGGGTTTGAAAATGGCGTTTAGCGATCCAACCAATGGTTTGAATATCACGCAACCCACCAGGGCTACTTTTAACATTAGGCTCGAGATTATAAGAAGTGCCATGATAGTGCTGATGACGACTTTGTTGTTCAGCGAGTTTGGCTTGATAAAAAGCGCGACTAGTCCACGGAAATTGCTGTTGAATAAGCAGATTAAATTGCTGTGCGATAGGCTCATCGCCGGCGATCAAGCGCTGCTCTAACAGGCTGGTTGCAACTGTAACATCAGCTTCTGCTTGAGCAAGACACTCGGCGGTGTTACGCACACTGTGGCCAACTTCTAAGCGCAGATCCCATAGTAATTGAATGAGTTCACGTACGGCTTGCTGTTGGGCATCAGTCAAAGGTGATTGGTACAGAATAAGTAGGTCGATATCAGAATAGGGGTGCAACACTCCGCGACCATACCCGCCTACCGCGAATAGACACAATTGATCACTGGCGAGCCCAAATTGCTGCCAAAGCTGCTGTAGCATTGCATCCATAAATTGGCTGCGATGCTGTAGCAAAAAATCAATGTCGGCAGTAATGAAAGCTTCAGCTGACCAATGTTGGTAGCGTTCTAAGCAATCACGCCCGCTGGCAAGAGTAATAGTGGCGGGCCACTGAGGTGCTGGTGCAGGCGTCATCGCTGTTTCTCGCGTTAGGTTATTGCCAATCTTATTTAGTTGGCATGTTTGATCACTCGGGGGAGGTCTTCATCACTGCGCAAGGTCAATACTTCAACTCCATCCTCGGTAACCAGCAAGGTGTGTTCCCACTGTGCACTTAAACTGCGATCTTTAGTGAGTACTGTCCAGCCGTCACGCATCAATTTGGTGTGGCGTTTACCCGCATTCACCATAGGTTCAATGGTAAAGCACATGCCTGGTTGTAAAACATCACCCGTACCGGCGGTACCATAGTGCAAGATTTGTGGTTCTTCATGAAACACGGCGCCAATACCATGGCCGCAGTACTCACGCACAATAGAATAACCATGCTGCTCGGCATGTTTTTGAATGACTGCAGCGAAATCACCTGTCCGCAGACCAGGTTTCACCATGTGAATGGCTTGATAGAGACATTCTTGCGTCACGCGCATCAAGCGCTCTGCCAAAATACTTGGTTTACCTATCACAAACATCTTTGAGGTATCACCATGATAGCCATCTAACTTGACGGTGACATCTAAGTTCATGATGTCGCCGTCTTTGAGAGGCTTCTCGTTTGGAATGCCATGGCACACCACATGATTCAGTGAGGTGCATACCGATTTCGGAAAGCCATGATAGTTTAGCGGAGCTGGAATTGCCCCATGCGCAATGATGTAGTCGTGGCAAATTTGATCGATTTCTGCGGTCGTTACCCCAGCCTTGATGTGGGGTTCAATCATTTCTAATACGGCTGCTGCCAAACGACCTGCAGCGCGCATTTTTTCGATTTCTTCAGGGGTTTTAATTGAAATGCTCATGCTCATGTTTCAGTTAGCAAATGTGGATGATATTCTAGCAGTTTGTAGCGCTTCGGTGAAGCCTAAAACAGCCCTTAAATTGTTGCTAAATGGGGCTGCTTATGGTATAAAGCGCCCGCAATTTCAAATTGCATAACCATTAACTTAAACACACACATACATCGACACATAGCTCGGGGTGCTCGATGCAGCGATAAGACGATAGCTGCGGATGAGTCGAACTATGGGATGTATGGAGGCATAACCCCTTACAAAGGAAAATAATCATGGCAAACGTGTCTATGCGTGACATGCTGAAAGCTGGTGTACACTTCGGTCACCAAACTCGCTTCTGGAACCCAAAAATGAAGCCGTTCATTTTTGGCGCTCGTAACAAGATTCATATCATCAACTTAGAAAAAACTGTGCCTATGTTCAACGACGCGTTGAACTTTTTACAGCACGTTGCTAGCAACAAAGGCAAAGTGTTGTTTGTTGGTACCAAGCGCGCTGCTTCTGAATCAGTTCAAGAAGCCGCTATTAGCTGCAAACAGTTTTACGTAAATCACCGTTGGTTAGGTGGTATGTTGACGAACTGGAAAACCGTACGTCAATCAATCAAGCGTTTAAAAGAGCTTGAAACCATGAGCCAAGACGGTACTTTCGACAAGTTGACCAAAAAAGAAGCGTTGGTTAACACCCGTGAAATGGAAAAACTAGAGAAGAGCTTAGGCGGTATTAAAGATATGGCTGGCTTGCCAGACGTATTGTTTGTTATCGATGCAGATCACGAACACATCGCGATCAAAGAAGCTAACAACCTAGGTATTCCAGTTATTTCTGTGGTTGATACCAACTCAAACCCTGATGGCGTTGATTATGTCATTCCAGGTAACGACGACGCGATTCGTGCAGTACAACTGTACTTGAACGCTGCTGCAGCTGCTATCAACGATGCTCGTGGCGTTGTTGTTGAAGGTTCTGCAGACGATTTCGTTGAAGCTGAAACTGAATAATTTTAAGTCATCTGATTAGAGGACAAGTACATGGCTATTACAGCAGCTCTGGTTAAAGAACTGCGCGAGCGCACTGGCGCTGGCATGATGGATTGCAAAAAAGCATTGGAAGAGACCGGCGGCGATATCGAAGCGGCGATCGAAAACATGCGTAAAAGTGGTCAAGCGAAAGCTGCTAAAAAAGCAGGTCGCGTAGCCGCTGAAGGTGTAATCCTGACCAAAACTGAAGGCAACACCGGTACTTTGGTTGAGCTTAACTGCGAAACTGACTTCGTTGCACGTGACGAAAGCTTCTTAGCTTTCGGTGATAAAGTTATCAACGCGGCTTTTGCTAATAAAGAAACTGATGTTGATGCGCTTAAGGCTACAGCAATCGAAGGCGGCACCGTAGAAGAAGTACGTGAAGCTTTAGTTGCTAAAATTGGCGAGAACATGAACGTTCGCCGCGTGATGACCATCTCTGGTGCTGACGTGGTAGAAAGCTATGTTCACGGCGGCCGTATTGGTGTACTAGTTGCACTTACCGGTGGCGACAATGAGTTAGCTAAAGACATCGCTATGCATGTTGCAGCCAGCGCTCCACAGTTTGTGAAGCCTGAAGATGTATCAGCAGAAGTGGTTGAGAAAGAGCGCGCAATTCAACTAGATATCGCAATGCAAAGTGGTAAGCCACAAGACATCGCTGAGAAAATGGTTGAAGGTCGTATGCGTAAGTTCACTGGCGAGATCAGCTTAACTGGTCAGGCGTTCGTGAAAGATCCAGCGATTACTGTTGCTGATTTGCTGAAATCTAAAGGTGCCGACGTAGTTACTTTCGTACGTTACGAAGTAGGTGAAGGCATTGAGAAGAAATCAGAAGATTTCGCAGCTGAAGTACAAGCACAAATGGCAGCAGCAGCGAACAAGGCGTAATGCTAAGTTCTGTGGCTAAACTGTTAAGTTGTTAATGAAAACCGCATCATGGTTGGCATGATGCGGTTTTTTTATGAGTAACCTAGTTTGGTTGATAAACTAGATTCAGAATATCCAGTTAAAGTAACAAAAAGCGCTGGACCTAAGGCTGGAATAGCACAACAATAAACACCAATAAGATGGCTGATGAGTAGTACCTAGGCCTATCTCGCAGCTAACTTTAAGTATCTGTTAGTATAACGACCTGAACATGGAGCGAACCTATGACACCAAGTAGCAAACCGAGCTATCGCCGCGTTTTATTAAAATTGAGCGGTGAAGCCTTAATGGGAGATGAGTCTTTTGGTATTGATGCCAAAGTACTTGATCGCATGGCTCAGGAAATTAAAGAATTAGTAGAGCTTGGGGTGCAAGTTGGCTTGGTCATTGGTGGTGGCAACCTATTTCGTGGTGAAGGTTTAGCAAAGGCCGGAATGAATCGAGTTGTGGGCGACCACATGGGTATGTTAGCAACCGTAATGAATGGTTTAGCAATGCGTGATGCGTTGCATCGTGCTTTTGTTAATGCTCGCCTAATGTCGGCAATAGAGCTTAACGGTGTATGCGATAGCTACAACTGGGCCGATGCTATTAGTTTGCTCAAGTCTGGCCGTGTGGTGATTTTCTCTGCGGGTACCGGTAATCCATTCTTTACTACAGACTCGGCCGCTTGTTTACGTGGTATTGAGATCGAAGCAGATTTAGTACTTAAAGGAACTAAAGTGGATGGTGTCTATTCGGCAGACCCGGTTAAAGACCCCAATGCGCAACTGTACCGCCAGATCAGTTACGATGACGTGCTACAAAAACAACTTAAAGTAATGGATTTAGCGGCATTTACGCTAGCCCGTGACCACAATCTTCCTATTCGTGTCTTTAATATGAATAAGCCAGGTGCATTAAGAGCCGTGATTATGGGCGAAGAAGAAGGTACACTTATTGCTAGTGAAAGCATGCTTAACCCCGCATAATCAAGCGTACGAGCAAGACATAAGGAAACTACAACGTGATTAATGACATTAAGCAAGACGCTAAACAGCGTATGGAAAAAAGCGTAGATGCGCTACGTTCACAAATTTCAAAAGTGCGCACTGGGCGTGCTCATCCAAGTATTTTAGATGGTGTGATGGTACCTTACTACGGGGTAGATACTCCGTTAAAGCAATTGGCAAACATCACGGTAGAAGATTCACGTACGTTAGCTTTGACAGTGTTTGATAAGTCATCAGCAGGTGCGGTTGAAAAAGCCATCATGACCTCAGATTTAGGCCTAAACCCAGCTTCTGCTGGTACTGTCATTCGGGTGCCATTACCACCGTTAACCGAGGAGCGTCGTCGCGATTTAGTTAAAGTGGTTCGTAATGAAGCAGAGCAAGGGCGAGTTGCCATTCGTAACATTCGTCGTGATGCTAACAGCGATTTGAAAGACCTACTTAAAGAAAAAGAAATTAGCGAAGACGAAGAACGTCGCGCTACTGAAGAAATTCAAAAGTTGACAGATACTTATATCGCTAAAATTGATGAAGCCTTAGCGGAAAAAGAAAAAGATCTGATGGAAGTTTAAACTGTTGTTTCTATTCCACATTGGTGGAAAGCGCCGTGTCAGGTATACTCACACGGCGTTTTTTCTTGTATGGCGTTATTTATGACAATCACGGACGTTTCGAGTATTCAAATGCCTAAGCACGTGGCAATCATCATGGATGGTAACGGGCGTTGGGCGAAGTTGCGCGGCAAACACCGCACCTTTGGCCATAAAGCTGGAGCTGAAGCGGTGCGGCAAGCGGTGCAGTTTGCACGTAAAAAAGGTATTCAATCGTTAACTTTGTTTGCCTTCAGTAGTGAAAACTGGAATCGCCCGCAACAAGAGGTTTCAGTGTTAATGGAACTCTTTATGACGGTACTAAAGCGTGAAGTAAAGAAGTTACATAAACATAATGTACGCCTACGTATTATTGGCGACAAAAGTGCGTTTAGTGAGCGGTTACAGAAACAAATGGCGACAGCAGAGGCCATGACCGCAAATAATACCGCTTTGAATTTAAATATTGCAGCCAACTATGGCGGCCGTTGGGATATTACTGCGGCGGCAAGACAATTGGCGAGTAAGGTGCGAGATGGTGAATTGGACGCTGAGCAAATCACAACTGATTTATTAGCTGAGCAGTTACAATTAGCAGACCAACCCGAGCCAGATTTATTAATAAGAACAGGTGGCGAACACCGAATTAGCAATTTTCTGCTATGGCAATTAGCTTATGCGGAATTTTATTTTAGCCAAGTATTGTGGCCCGACTTTGATGATAAAGAATTTGCAGCAGCAATCGCTGACTTTAGTTGTCGCGAGCGTCGCTTTGGTATGACCAGCGAGCAACTGCAACGGGCTATTTTAGATACTGATGTGACAACCGGGGACAACCTTGCTTAAACAACGTTTACTGACTGCGCTGGTGCTTATACCAGTCGCCCTTTATGCGGTGTTTGCACTGCCATTAACAGGCTTTGCTGTGGCGGTGCTGATATTGATGACAGCTGGGGCGTGGGAATGGGCGCCATTGATGGGGGTCACCAAACGCCTAGGTCGTATCGCTTATACGCTCAGCGTGAGTGTTATTCTGGCGGCCTTGATGTGGTGGGTGCCGGTTGATCAAGTATGGCAGCAAGGCGAGTTAGCGCAGCCACTATACATCCTGATCGTGCTGGGCTGTGCTTGGTGGGTGTTGGCTTTAGTGTTGATATTAAATTATCCACGTAGTCGGCGAGTGTGGTCGCGTACGCGCTCCATCGTGGGCGTATTTGGTTGGTTAACACTGGTGCCTGCTTGGGCTGGCATGCTGGCTATCCGCTCTTTGAATTATGCTGAGCAGCCGTTGTTTGGCGGCTTTGCGGTGCTCTTTGTATTGTTACTGGTATGGGCCGCCGATGTTGGAGCCTATTTTGCTGGGGTTCGTTATGGGCGCAATAAACTGATGCCAGCGGTCAGCCCAGGTAAAACCATGGAAGGGCTTCTAGGTGGTATCACCTTGGCTTTTGTGGTGATGATGGTAGTAGCACATTGGTTAAAAGTGCCTGCCGAGCAATTCGCTGGTTACTATCTAGCTGGATTAGTCACTGTCGTTGCATCGGTGTTTGGTGATTTAAACGAAAGCATGTTTAAGCGCTGTGCAGGAGTAAAAGACAGCGGTAGTTTGTTGCCAGGGCACGGTGGTATTTTAGATCGCATTGATAGTTTAACTGCAGCGTTACCCGTCTTTGCTTTAGCTTACTTATTGTTATTGGCCTAGTATGCAATCTATTACGATTTTAGGTGCCACAGGCTCGATTGGTAAAAGTACCTTAGCTGTTATCAACGAGCATCCACAACGGTTTAATCTCTTTGCGGTGACCGCACATGCTAATGTCGCGGAGATGCTGAGTATTTGTACACGTTTTAACCCAACCTACGCGGTTATGGTCGATGAGCAGGCTGGTTTAGCGCTACGGCAGCAGCTGTTAGAACAACGTAGCAGCACGGAAGTACTTATCGGCGCTGCGGCCTTGCTTGATGTTGCTTCAGCTAGTGAAGTAGATACGGTAATGGCAGCTATTGTAGGTGCCGCCGGGCTATTGCCAACCTTGGCAGCAGTTAACGCTGGCAAACGTATTTTGCTGGCTAACAAAGAAGCCTTAGTGATGTCAGGGCAGCTGTTTATGGACGCTGTAGCTCGTTCTGGCGCAGAGTTGCTGCCCATCGATAGCGAACATAATGCAATCTTTCAGTGTTTGCCGACAGCAGCACAACAAGCTTTAGGTCAAGCTGATTTAGCCGCTCATGGGGTCAGTAAAATTTTGCTTACCGGCTCAGGTGGCCCCTTTAGAGAGCTACCCTTAGCCGAATTAGCCCAACAAACCCCAGCTGCAGCCTGTGCTCATCCCAATTGGAGTATGGGGCAGAAGATTTCTGTAGACTCCGCCACCATGCTCAATAAAGGATTAGAGTATATTGAAGCGCGCTGGTTGTTTAATTGTCAACGCGAGCAATTAGAAGTGGTGGTACATCCTCAGAGTGTTATTCATTCTATGGTAAGTTTTACCGACGGTTCAGTGATAGCACAACTAGGACAGCCGGATATGCGTACGCCAATTGCTTATGGTTTAAGTTATCCTGCACGTATCAGCAGCGGTGTTGCAGCACTTGATTTCTCCCAATTAAGCCAATTAACGTTCAGTACCGCCGAGGCCGCTCGTTATCCTTGTTTAGCCTTGGCTATTGAGGCTTGCTGGCAAGGGCAAGCCGCCACCACCATGCTTAATGCAGCAAACGAAATCGCAGTTGAAGCCTTCTTAGGTACTCAAATTGGCTTTACCGCTATTGCTGAGATTTGTGATAGGGTATTGAACGAAATAGCAGTGATTCCGGTTAGCTCAATTGACGATGTCATTGCCATAGATCAACAAGCGCGACAGGTTGCCCAGCGTTGGGTGGAGCATTATCGGTTATGTTAACAGTGGTTTGGTCGTTAGCAGCGTTTGTAGTAACGCTGGGTATCTTAGTTACTTTCCATGAATTTGGACATTTTTGGGTTGCACGACGTTGTGGGGTAAAAGTCTTAACCTTTTCGGTGGGGTTTGGTAAGCCACTATGGCAGCGGCAGGCTGCTGACGGTACTGTTTATCAAATCGGTGCTATTCCACTAGGTGGCTATGTACGAATGCTTGATGGGCGCGTTGATGAGGTGCCAGAGCACCAGCGTCATTTAAGTTTCAATGCTAAATCAGTACCACAACGAGCTGCCATTATAGCTGCAGGGCCATTAGCTAATTTTATCTTAGCTATCGTGGTGTTGTGGGTGATGTTTTTGCTGGGTGTGCAATCGGTCAAGCCCATTATTGGTGATGTACGTGAGCAGTCAATTGCAAGCCAAGTATCAATTCCGGTGCCAAGTGAAATTATTGCAGTTGATGGTCGCCGTACGGAAGATTGGCAACAAGTTAATTTAGCCTTTGCTAGTGCTTTAGGGCAGCAACAGGTGACTCTAACAGTGCAAGATGAGCGCTTGCGCGAGCGAGATTATGTATTGGATATCGCGGATTGGCGATTATCTGACCAACAAACGCCAACCTTTGTTGATTTAGGTTTGCAGCCGTACCAGCAACGTGTATCGTTAGTACTGAGTTATGTGGCAGACGAATCACCCGCAGCGCAAGCTGATTTGCGCGTTGGTGATAAAATTGTCGAGTTTGATGGAACTCCTGTAGTAGATTGGTCTCAAACCAGACAGCTGATTATGAGTTCGGCCGGGCAGCAAGTAATCCTAAGCGTTGAGCGCAATGGGCAACTACTCGCGTTACCGGTTACCATAGGCAGCCGCGAACTAGAACAAGAAAGTATTGGTTTTCTAGGAGTAGAGCCGACCGTTGCGCCTTATCCCGAAGAATATCGGTTTGTGCAACAGTATGGTTTCATAGATGGATTAGTAAAAGGCACCGAACGAACTTGGGAGCTCATTGTACTCAGTGTAAAAATGCTGGGTAAATTGGTTACCGGAGTAGTGTCAGTAAGCAACCTGAGCGGTCCAGTTGCGATCGCAGAGGGGGCAGGGACTTCGGCCAGTTATGGTCTGGTCTACTTTTTAGGGTTTCTTGCGCTTATTAGCGTTAACCTTGGGGTGATAAACTTAGTGCCATTACCCGTTTTAGACGGTGGGCACTTAGTCTTTCTTGCAGTAGAAGGAGTACGTGGTAAGCCCGTCTCTGAACGCGTGCAAGAAGTTTTTTACCGCATCGGTGGCGCGCTTATATTCGCGTTAATGGCAATTGCTATCAGTAATGATATTCTGCGATTGTCGCAATGAAACGACATGTACAACACAACAATTAAGTAGCACAGAATGACGTTGAAACAGCTGTTCTTGAGCGCCCTGGTAGCAGCGGCGGCTCTTCCTGCACATACTGCATACGCACAAAGTGCAACCCAAGGTTCTGAACCCAATGCTTCCGAGCAGAGTGCCAACAAAAATACCGAAACATTTGTCGTTGAAGATATCCGTGTAAGAGGATTACAACGAGTGGCCCTAGGTGCCGCGCTAACTTATATTCCTATTCGTTTAGGTGACACTGTTGATGCGAACGCAGTTCGTAACAGTATCCGCTCTCTTTATTCATCCACCCACTTTGATTACATTGAAGCGAAACGCGAAAATAACACGCTTATTTTTGAGGTGGTGGAGCGCCCAACCATCAGCTCGATAGAGTTTGAGGGAAACAAAGATATCAAGGATGAGCAGCTCACTCAGAGTCTTACTGATAGCGGGATTGTCGAGGGCGAGCAACTAGATCGTACCGTCATCGCAAGCATCGAAACAGGCCTTGAAGATTTCTTTCATAGTGTAGGTAAATACAACGCTAAGGTTGATGTAGAACTGGTAGAGCTTACCCGTAATCGAGTAAGCGTGCGGTTGAACTTTGATGAAGGCGAATCGGCCGAAATTAAACAAATCAATTTAGTGGGTAATAAAAGTTTTACTGATGAAGAGATACTCAATCAATTTGAGTTGAAAGACAGCTTGCCTTGGTGGAATTTTATCGGTGAAAACCGTTATCAAAAACAACAGTTATCAGGCGATTTAGAAGCACTAGAGAGTTTCTATAAAAACCGTGGTTATTTGGGCTTTCAGGTTAAGTCCGTTCAAGTAACGTTAACGCCAGATCGTAAAGGCGTGTATATCACTATGAACCTTGAAGAAGGTGAGGTATACAGCATTAACGAAGTACGAGTGATTGGTGACTTGAAAGGCCATGACGAGATGGTTGAAGCTTTCACCACCATCAAATCAGGTACGACGTACAACGCAGCACAAATAACAGCCCTAGAAGAGGCTATTGCTCGTTTCTATGGTCGTTTCGGCTATGCGTATCCTGAAGTTCGCGCTATTCCTGAAATTCAAGAGGGTAGCAACGAAGTTGACTTGATTTTCTCCGTCAACCCTGGCAAACGCGTCTACGTGAATAGAATTAACTTTATCGGTAACAATGTAACTGCGGATCAAGTTTTACGCCGAGAGATGCGTCAACTTGAAGGGGCTCCACTCAATGAGGCCCAAGTAGAGCAAAGTAAGGTTCGGTTAGAGCGTTTAGGCTTTTTTGAAACCGTAGAAACCAATACTACCAAAGTAGATGGTAGTGATGAGCGTGTAGATATTGATTTTGTGGTTAAAGAGCAGCCGTCAGGTTCATTTAACTTTAGCTTTGGTTACGGTGACTACTCAGGTCTACAAATCGGTGTTGGTGCGTCGCAAGAAAACTTCTTGGGCTCGGGTAACCGCGCTGCGATCAACGTAAACACTAATAAATATAATCGTACTGCAAGTGTTGCTTATACCGACCGCTACTTTACTAAAGATGGCGTGAGCTTAACCGGTAGCGTGTACATGAGCGAGTTTGATGCTGGTAAGTTAGATAACTACATTCGCTACAACAAGAAGCAATACGGTATTAGCGCTAACGTGGGCTTCCCCATTAGCGAAATCCAAAGTTTAAGCTTTGGCGCAACCTATCGTAGCGAAGAAATTAATGATGTTGAAAGTTACGAGCAGATCACGCGGTTTTATAAACCATATGTTGACAAACGTACTCCAAACAATGGGGTGGCTTTTGACATCTACGAACTTACCGCAGCTTGGAACCGAGTGACTTTAAACCGTGGTATGTTCCCGACAGCTGGGTCATCTAACTCGGTGTCAGTTGGCATGTCGGCGCCTTTGAGCGATGTTAATTACTTCCGTGTTAACTACGATTATCGCCAGTATTTCCCATTAACTGATACTCATAGTTTTGTGTTTATGACCCGGATGCGGTTAGGCTATGGTAACGGTTATGGCAAAGACGATAACGGCAACGAATATCTGTATCCATTCTATGAGAATTTCCGCATTGGTGGACGCGATAATTTACGTGGTTTTGAAGCTAACACCATTGGTCCGAAAGCTGTCTATCGTTATACTCAATCCATTCCTGGCTTGCCGCCGGTTGATGGTGGTCCAGTAACGAATCCGCTGCCCGAATACACGGATACCTTGGCGGTAAGCCAATACTCGGTGGGCGGTAATGCATTGTTCGTGGGTGGATTAGAATTAATTGTACCAACACCGTTTATTTCTGAAGAGAATAAGAATACAGTTCGTACAAGTTTCTACGTAGATGTGGGTAACGTATGGGATACCGAGTTTAATTACGACGATTATGCCAAATTGCAGCTTAATCCTAACTCGTACCCATTAGAGGATTTTAGTAAGCCTAACTCGTTCCGCGCATCTGCAGGTATTTCTGTGCAGTGGATTTCACCGATGGGGCCGTTGACCTTCTCGTTAGGGCGCCCACTGAAGTCAGAAGATGGTGATAAAACCCAGGTCTTCAGCTTTAATATCGGTACCACCTTCTAATTTGAAAAATTATAAAATATATCAAGGAGTTTTATTGTGAATACTTTAATGAAAACAGGTGTTGCAGCAGCGCTACTAGCTACCGCAGTTTTTGCTAATGCAGCAGAAGCACAACAAAAAGTTGGCGTGATTAACGTGCAAGAAGTATTGCAGAACCTGCCACAAGCTCGTGAACTTGAAACCCAAGTTCAAACTGAGTTTAAGAGCCGTATTGACGAAGTTTCTAAACTTGAAAATCAAATGCGCGAGTTACAAGAAAAGGCGCAACGTGATGCATCTATCATGTCTAATCAAGAACGCTTGAACATGCAGCGTGAAATGGAGATGTTAGAAACCACCTATCAGCTTAAAGTAAAAGCGGTACGTGAAGATATGGGTCGTCGTCAAAACGAATTACGCGACCAACTATTGATGGATATCATGCGCAACACTCAAGACGTAGCTACTGCGCAACAGTTTGATCTTGTTCTGCAGCGTTCAGCGTTAGCTTATGCTACTGAAGCATCTGACCTCACTGATGCTGTGATTAAAAAAATGACTGGTGGCAACTAAGGCTATGGCGAATCAGACATTGCTGTTACAGCAATTGGCTGAGGCGATTGAAGCTGAAGTACACGGTGATGGTGATATCAGCATCACTGGTGTCGCAACCCTTGCCTCGGCTAAGCCGGGGCAAATTGCCTTTTTAGCCAATGAAAAATATCGCTCGCAGCTAGACACTACCCAAGCCAGTGCCGTTATTGTGGCACCTAATGTGGAGTTACCAGCCGGTTTGGCGGCCCTGCGTACCCGTAATCCTTATGCTGGCTTTGCTAAAGTAGCGCAACTTTTAGATACCACACCAAAACCAGCTGACCATATTCATGCCTCTGCACAAATTCATCCAACCGCAAAGATTGGAGCAAATGTTGCTATTGGTGCTAACACCGTTATCGCTGAGCATGCGGTTATCGCAGATGATGTGGTGATTGGCGTAGGCTGCTATATTGGACCAAGAGTTGAAATTGGCCGGGCAACCCAATTATGGCAACACGTAGTGGTTTACCATGGCTGTGTGATTGGGGAGCATTGTCTCGTGCATGCAGGCACCATCATAGGTGCTGACGGTTTTGGTTGGGCCAATGAGCAAGGTAAATGGGTTAAGATCCCGCAACTAGGACGAGTAGTTATTGGTAACCGGGTAGATATTGGCGCTAGCACTACCATCGATCGCGGTGCGCTAGACGACACTATTATTAGTGATGGCTGTATTATCGATAATCAGTGCCAAATAGCGCACAATGTATTTATTGATGAAGACACAGCCATTGCAGGTTGTACTGTGTTGGCAGGGAGCTGCCGGATTGGTAAGCGCTGCTTAATTGGCGGCGCAACAGCCATCAATGGCCACATTGAAATTTGTGATGACGTGCAAATAAGTGGCTTCTCGATGGTGATTAAAGGTATTTCTGAGCCCGGCGTTTACGCCTCGGGTATCCCTGCTGCGCCTCATCGCGAATGGCGCCGGAACGGTGCTCGTTACCGTCAACTTGACGAGCTCTTTCAGCGGGTGAAGAAGTTAGAAAATCAGCTAGCTAGTGCTAGCGAGTAAGAGGACATTGTTTTGTCAGCAGATGGCGCTTTTGATATTAAAGAAATTTTAAGCTTGTTACCGCATCGGTATCCTTTTTTGTTGGTTGATAAAGTATTAGCTTGTGACCATCAAACCCGGATCCATGCGGTAAAAAACGTGAGTGTTAACGAGCCGATATTTACTGGACACTTTCCTGAAAATCCAATTTTTCCTGGGGTACTTATTTTAGAAGCCTTAGCCCAAGCGGCTGGATTACTTGGATTTAAGATAACGGCAAGCACGCCGGGCGCAAAAGATCTATACTTATTTGCTGGGGTGGATAACGCTCGTTTTAAAAAGCAGGTTCTGCCTGGTGACACTATGCATCTGCATGTTACCTTTGAGAAAGAACGCCGCGGTATTTGGGTGTTTAAAGGACGCGCCGAAGTTGACGGTGAGTTAGCCTGTAGTTGCGATATTATTTGTGCAAGAAGAGAAATTTAAGTGATTCATTCGACTGCGATTGTTGATAAAAGTGCAAAGCTTGGGGCCAATGTAGAAATTGGCCCTTACAGTATTATTGGTGCCGATGTAGAGATAGGTGATGGCACTGTGATTGGGCCCCATGTGGTAGTTAAAGGGCCAACCACTCTTGGTAAAAACAATCGCATTTTTCAATTCTCTTCGGTAGGTGAAGACTGCCAAGATAAAAAATATGCGGGCGAGCCAACTCGCTTAGTGATAGGTGATAACAACATTATTCGCGAATGTGTGACCATCCATCGCGGCACGGTGCAAGATCAAGGGTTAACCCAAATTGGTGATGACAATCTCTTAATGGCGTACGTTCATGTTGCTCATGATTGCATGGTTGGTGATCATGTTATTTTAGCTAATAACACCACGTTAGCAGGCCATGTTCATGTGGGTGACTGGGCCATTTTAGGTGGCTTTACTGGAGTTCATCAGTTTTGCCATATTGGGGCCCATGCTTTTACCGCAGTAAATTCTGTGGTGGTGCAGGATGTTCCGCCCTACGTGATGGCGCAGGGTCACAATGCGGTTCCTCGTACCATTAATAGCGAAGGATTAAAACGGCGTGGTTTCACCAGTGAACAAATTTTGAATATCAAACGTGCCTTTAAACTGCTGTATCGACAGGGGCTCACCGTAGCCGAGGCGGTTTCCCAGATGCAAGAATTGAATGCGGCAGAATTAGGTCCACTTATTGAATTTGTGCAACAAAGCCGCCGTGGCATTATTCGCTAACCTAATCAGCATGTTTCGATGATGAGTGAAATGGAAGTGACACAGTCAGCTCCTCTAATTGCAGTGATAGCAGGTGAGCATTCGGGCGATTTATTAGGTGCCGGAATGCTTGCAGAGTTGCGCGTCAAGTATCCTAACGCTGAATTTATTGGGGTAGGTGGTCCGTTAATGCAAGCGCAAGGGCTCACCAGTTTAGTACCCATGGATGATTTAGCTGTAATGGGAATCGCAGAAGTTCTGGGGCGTCTATGGACCCTACTAAAGCATCGCAAACTGCTGGTTCAGACCATGTTAGCACGACGCCCAGACGTGTTTATTGGGATTGATGCGCCTGATTTTAATCTCCCTATAGCTAAACAATTAAAGCAGCAGGGCATTGCTACCGTCCATTACGTTAGCCCGAGTGTTTGGGCGTGGCGCCAAGGGCGAATTAAAGGAATTAAAGCGGCGGTAGACCATGTTTTGTGTTTGTTGCCCTTTGAAAAACAGTTTTATGATCAGCACCAGTTAGCTGCTACTTTTGTTGGTCATCCACTTGCTGATAGTATTGCGCTGCATTCGGATAAGCAGCAAGCAAGAGCCGATTTAGATTTGCCTGAGCAAACTCGCATTATCGGGTTGCTACCGGGTAGTCGGAAAGGTGAGATAGCCAGATTAGGGCCACTGTTTTTGCAAACTGCGCAGCAGTTGCAGGAGCAACATCCGAATTGGTTGTTCATTGCTCCGATGATAAGTTCTGCGCGAGCCGAACAATTTAGTCAACTCATTGCTCGTTATTCACCACAGTTACGCATCCAACTGATTGATGGCCAAGCCCGTACCGCCATGGCGGCTGCTGACGGCTTGTTACTCACCTCAGGAACAGTCACCCTTGAAGCCATGCTTATTAAGCGTCCGATGGTGGTGGCATATCGATTTAATTGGTTAAGTTATCAGTTAATTAAACGCTTATTTAAAGCTAAGTATTTTAGTCTGCCAAATCTCTTGGCGGATCAAGCCTTGGTCCCTGAGTTTGCTCAACAGCAAGCAACGGTGGATAACTTAGCGCAAGCACTAGAGCAGCAGTTAGATCCTGCCAATCAAGCTATGTTGGCGCAAAAATTCACCCAGTTGCATCAACAGTTACAACAGCGGGCAAATCAAATCAGTGCTGCTGTGGTAGTAGATTTAATAGCACAATCCCCCAAACACCTTTCTAATAAATAGAAAGGTTTGCTGATTAAATTCCGATTATTATTCGATTAGTTGCCAGCTATACTTACTCCGTTATTAACTGTTAAAGCGGAGGATAAGCAGATGGGCTTATTAGTAGATGGAACATGGCAAGATAAGTGGTACGACACTGATAGTCATGAAGGCGCTTTCGAGCGCAGTGCAGCGCAATTTAGAAATTGGATCAGTAACGATCCGGATGCTGAATTTAAACCCGAATCAGGTCGCTACCATTTATACGTATCCTATGCTTGTCCGTGGGCACATCGAACCTTAATCTTTCGAAAGTTAAAGGGCTTAGAAGACCATATTAGCGTATCTGCGGTGCATCCATTGATGCTTGAAAATGGTTGGGAATTTAGCTCACAAGGGTTTGGCGATAATCCGTCCGAATCTTTACAAGATCCTTTATATCAACATAACTACCTGTATCAACTGTATTTACAAGCTAACCCTAAGTACAGCGGCAGAGTCACAGTGCCGGTATTGTGGGATAAGCAACGTAAAACGATAGTCAGTAATGAGTCTGCCGATATTATTCGGATGTTTAACTCTGCGTTTAATGAACTCACAGGAAATCAAATAGATTTTTATCCAGATGAGTTAGCTGAGCCGATTGATAGCATCAATGAACGGGTCTACGATCGTATCAACAATGGCGTGTATAAATGTGGTTTTGCGACTAAGGCTCCTGCGTACCAGCGTGCTTACCGAGAGCTTTTTGATGAACTTGATACGGTCGAGGGCATTTTAGCGCAACAACCGTTTCTAGCTGGTGACCAAATTACGGAAGCCGATTGGCGTTTGTTTACCACCTTAATTAGATTCGATGCTGTGTATTACAGTCACTTCAAAACCAACCGGCAGCGGCTTATTGATTATCCTAATCTGTGGGACTATGTACGGCAACTTTATCAAGTACCAGGGATTGCCGAGACGGTCTTAATGGATCATATCAAAACTCATTACTACAGCAGTCATACCATGATCAACCCAACCGGCATTGTCCCTGAAGGTCCGGAATTAGACTTTAATCAACCACATTCACGTGGTTCTGTGTTAGGAGCTTAACTATGGCGCACGTTATTACAGGTCGCTATCGCGGTATCCCAGCTCAAGACGGAGCTGGGGTTAAACTAACGCGGGTGATTAATCAGCCGCAACTACGGCATCAGGATCCTTTTTTAATGTTGGATGAGTTTCGTTCTGATAATCCCAATGATTATATTGCGGGATTTCCGCCGCATCCGCATCGTGGCTTTGTTACCCTCACTTACATGTTAGCAGGGCGGATGGAGCACAAGGATTCAAATGGCAACACAGGCGTGGTTGAAGCCGGCGGAGCCCAATGGATGAAGGCAGCACGCGGGATCATTCACGCCGAAATGCCAAAGCAAGAAGACGGCCTGATGTGGGGCTTTCAGTTATGGCTTAATCTACCCGCAGCACGTAAAATGGAGGCGGCTGATTGGGCTGATTACCCGCAACATAAGCTGGGCCTAATCGAGCGAGATAACTATGAAATTCGCGTGATTGCAGGTTCATATGAAGATACTGTAGGGCCCATTCAACAGCCGGAGCAAGAATTTTTGATGCTGGATGTACGCCTACAGCCGCAAGCGGAATTAGAGTTATCCTCGCAGCAGCAACAGACTCGACTCTTGTATGTCTACCAAGGGCAAGTTAGTCTGAATGGCTCGCAGCTAGAGCGCGGTGAGTTGGTCCGCTTGAATGCCACTGATAATCTACAGTTGCAGAGCTCTGAGTTAGCGGGTGTTGTTCTCTTAGCGGGCCAACCCATTGGTGAACCTATCAGCCAATATGGGCCTTTCGTGATGAATTCGCCGGCCGAAATTGAACAAGCGATTCGAGATTACCAAGCTGGACGTTTAACTGGTTAAGCTAGTATTGCCCGGCTATTGCTAAGGAGTAGAAAGCAAGATGATGCGAGTGATTGTACCTAACGCTGCGGGCGAACCCGAGATGATTCACCAGCAACGGCCCCAAGCTGGCGCCAACGAGGTGGTGATCAAGGTTGCCTACAGTGGCATGAACCGTGCTGATGTGATGCAGCTTGCAGGGCATTATCCACCGCCAGCTGGTGCTTCAGAGGTGTTGGGGTTGGAAGTTAGCGGCTGGATTGCTGAAGTTGGAGCCGGTGTTCAGCACTTTCAGCGCGGTCAATCGGTGTGCGCATTACTTAGTGGCGGCGGTTATGCCGAGTACGTGGCGGTGCCGGCTAATCAAGTACTACCTCTGCCAGCTGGGATGCAATTACCAGCGGCTGCTGGTATCAGTGAAGTTTTTGCCACGGCTTACTATAACTTGTATATGCTAGCAGCAGCACAGCCAGGCGAGCATATTTTATTACATGCCGGTGCAAGCGCAGTGGGGCAGGCAGGATTGCAACTAGCCCGTGAGTTTGGTAACCCGACGTTTGTTACTGTTAGCAGCCAAGCAAAGTTAGACCATTGTAAAGGTCTGGGGGCGGCACAAGGCTGGTTGCGCGGTGCTGGAGATTTTACCGAGGCGGTAAAAGCTTGGGGGGGCGCTGATATTATTTTAGACCCGGTGGTTGGTGATTATTTACCAGCCAATCAACGAGTGCTGCGTCAAGATGGTCGATTAGTTGTGATAGGGCTTATGGGCGGACGTTTGGCAGAGTTAGATGCCGCAAGGCTATTAATGAAACGCCAGCGGCTTATTGGCAGCACTTTAAGAAATCAGCCCAATCAAGTGAAAGCAAGAATTATGGCCGCCTTGTTTGACCACGTATGGCCGCTATTTGAAGCAGAAAAACTAACCGCCAATATTGATTCGATACTTCCTGTGGCACAGGTAGGCGAAGCCATCCAACGACTTAAGCATAATGACACTATGGGTAAGTTGGTGTTGGTTTGGTAGTTAATAATTGTTTGATGAAACCAGAAAGGAAAGTGGTGGAGGGGGCAGGATTCGAACCTGCGAAGGCTGAGCCGTCAGATTTACAGTCTGATCCCTTTGACCGCTCGGGAACCCCTCCACACGAGCGCTGCATGATAGCAGATTGAGCCTGCGTGTAAACCGTTAATAGGGTAAAATCTCGATACCTGTCTACAAATGAGCCTTAGTATTCATGATTCCAGCCGCAACAGAAGAACTAATAGAACAATTTTTAGACCGTTTATGGTTGCAGCAGGGCATCAGCAAACACACACGAGCAGCTTATCGCTCAGATATAGTGAATTGCTATAAATTTGTCCGCACTCGGCAGCGCAAAGATTTACTCACGTTGAGCGCTGTCGATCTCGAAGACTTTCTGTTGTGGCGACGCCAGCAAGGTTTTTCACCACGTAGCACTTCTCGTCTTCTGAGCGCTTTGAAGAAATTTTTTCAGTGGGCGGTGCAGCAGCAGCTATGTAGCACTGACCCAACTGCAAAGTTACAACGCCCAAAGCAACCTCAGGCTATCCCGCACAGCCTCTCAGAGCTTGAGGTTGAAGATCTGTTAAATGCTCCCGATACTAGTGATGTGATTCAACTGCGCGATAAGGCGATGCTAGAAATGCTTTATGCTACTGGCTTGCGCGTAACTGAATTGGTACAGTTAAATGTCGACCAAATAAGCCTGCAGCAAGAGCTAGTAAGAGTGATAGGTAAAGGTAACAAAGAACGTTTAGTGCCCCTTGGAGAAGTTGCGTTAGAATGGTTACAACGCTATTTTGCTGAGGCGCGTCCGGTGCTGTGTAAGCAACCCCATGATTGGGTTTTTGTTACGCGCCGAGGAGGGCCGTTAACGCGGCAGGCTTTCTGGTATCGAATTAAGTATTATGCGCAACAAGCAGAGATTCGGTCGCATTTATCGCCACATACGTTGCGCCATGCGTTCGCAACACATTTACTTAATCACGGAGCAGATCTGCGCGTGTTGCAAATGTTACTGGGCCATAGTGACTTGTCTACCACCCAAATTTACACTCATGTAGCACGCGAGCGATTGCAACAACTACATGCTACCCATCATCCACGAGCTTAATCTTTATGCAATTATCTTTTTCTTCGTTAAAACAGCTAACCGTTCCTATTGTTGCTGCGGCCTTAATCGCCTGCCAACCCGCTTCTAAAGCTAATTTAGGGAATAGTCAAGAGACCGAATTTAACACGGCCTATCTGGAGCAAATGGGGTTTGTTGTAGAGTCTCATCAAGCAGCACCCATGGGTGGACTAATCGAGGTCATTACCAATCAAGGATTGGTTTACACCAATATTGACGGGAGCCAGTTAATCAGTGGTCGTATCTATGATATTACCGCTGCTGAGCCCGTTAATTTGAGTGATTTATCACTCAATGCTATGCGGCAGCGTGATGTAACCACATGGGCTGATTCCACCATAGAGTATGCGGCACCGGATGTTAAGCATGTGGTGTACGTTTTTACCGATCCTAGTTGTGGTTATTGCCGGCAGTTACATGAACGACTAGAAGACTATCAAGCACTAGGTATTAGTGTGCGATATTTAGCTTGGCCGCGCACAGGTTTAACTGGCTCTGCTGCAAAGTTATTGGAACAAGCGTGGTGTGCAGACGATCAGCGTCAAGCATTAACTGCTATTAAGCAAGACCAAGCTCTACCGGCGGCTAATTGTGAAGCTCCCATAGCCGCTCACTATGCTTTGGGCCACAAATTTGGAGTGCGCGGTACACCCGCTTTTGTCCTGCCGTCTGGGCAGTTAGTTCCTGGGCTACTGCCGCCGCAGCAATTATTGGCGGAGCTTGAACGTTAAGATGGAAGCACAAATTCAACGTTATCCCAATATAGATACCGGAGACCTTCACACGCAGCTACCACCATTGCTGGCGCAGATAGTGGCGCGGCGGGGCGTCACTAGCTTGGCCGAACTAGAATTAAGTGCAAAAAGACTACCTCACTATCGATTGTTGAAGGGGGCAGAAGCAGCAGCCAAACGCTTGGCCGATGCACTAGAGCAACAACAACGAATCTGTATCTGTGGAGACTTTGATGCCGATGGTGCCACGTCAACAGCCTTGATGGTCTCTGTACTGCAGGCGTTAGGGGCGCAGCACGTATTTTATCTAGTCCCGAATAGATTCGCAGATGGTTATGGTTTATCGGTCTCGGTGGTGGAGCAAGCTCGGCAGCAAGGCGCCGAACTGATTGTGACGGTTGATAGCGGAATCTCTTGCCATGCTGGTATTATTGCCGCTAATAGATACGGTATTCCGGTGCTGGTGACGGATCACCATTTACCCGGTGCCAGCTTGCCTGCTGCTCAGGTGATTGTGAATCCCAATCAGCCTAGCTGTGCTTTCCCGAGTAAAAATATCGCTGGGGTCGGGGTAGCATTCTATGTGTTGTTAGCGCTTCGTGCTGAATTACGTATGCGGCAACAGCCTGCAGAGATAAACTTAGCAGCCTGGTTAGATTTGGTCGCCGTGGGGACGGTTGCTGATGTGGTTAAGCTAGACGGAGTTAATCGAATATTAGTACAGCAAGGTTTGCAGCGAATAAAAGCAGGGCATTGTCGTCCTGGTATTGCTGCTCTTCTGAGCGTAGCTGGACGTGATCAAACCCGGTTACAGGCGAGCGATTTAGGTTTTGCAATCGGGCCTCGAATTAATGCTGCCGGACGACTGGATGACATGGCAGCTGGTATTGAGTGCTTGCTGGCAGCTACCGACACCGCCGCACAATCTTTAGCCCAGCAGCTGGATAGTCTGAATCGAGAGCGACGAAGCATTGAAACAGAAATGCGGGAAGAGGCCGAGCACTATGTAGCTGAATTGGCAACCGATAATACTGAGTTGCCAGCGTTGTTAGTGTTATTTCAAGCGTCTTGGCATCAGGGGGTCATTGGAATAGTGGCGGGACGCGTAAAAGAGCAGTGTCATCGTCCAGTTATTGCCTTTGCACAAGCTGAAGATGGTTTACTTAAAGGATCAGCTCGGTCTATTGCAGGGCTGCATATAAGAGATTTACTGGAACGGGTACATACCCGTTATCCAGGCCTTATTGAACGTTTTGGTGGGCACGCAATGGCAGCTGGCTTGAGCATTCAGCAACAGCAGTTAGATGCGTTCACTAAGGCTGTAACTGAAGTGGCTTCTGAGTGGCTACAACCGCATCAATTACAAAGAGTTATCTGGTCTGACGGTGAGCTTGATGCAAGCTGCTTACAGCTTCCTTTTGTCCAGCAACTAGAGCAACTAGGGCCCTGGGGGCAAGGCTTCGCAGAGCCTTTATTCGATGGTGAATTTAAAGTGGTTAAACAGTACTTAGTAGGACAAAAACACCTAAAGTTAGTGCTGGAATCACCGCAACGAGTGACCATTGATGCGATAGCATTTCAAGTTGATACTAACCTGTGGCCAAATCCTGCGATTGAGCATATTCATGCTGCCTATCGTATTCAGCTAAATCATTTTCGTGGACAAACTTCGGTACAACTGCAACTAGAGCATTTTACTGCTTTACGGTAGAATATGCGCCCTTTGTTTATATTGATAAGTTTGGATTGCTGCACATGTTTGAAACAAATGCTACTTATGTTGCCATAAAAGATCTGCGCAAACGCAGTGAGTTGCTTCGGGGGTACCTTTGACTACGCTCATAAAGTAGAGCGTTTAGAGGAGGTAAGTCGCGAGTTAGAAGACCCAAACGTGTGGAGCAATCAAGAGCGAGCGCAAGCTCTGGGCAAAGAGCGTGCTAGCTTAGAACAGGTAGTTACAACGCTACAACGGCTTGCACAAGGGTTAGAAGACGTAGAGGGCTTGGTTGACCTAGCGGTTGAAGCTGATGACGAAGAAACCTATCAAGAAGCAGTTGCTGAACTTGAGCAATTAGAACAACAATTAGCGACGTTAGAGTTTCGGCGCATGTTTTCGGGTGAACAAGATACCGCCGATTGCTATGTGGATATTCAAGCAGGATCAGGCGGCACAGAAGCCCAAGATTGGGCGAATATGCTGTTGCGAATGTATTTGCGTTGGGCTGAGTCGCATCAGTTTAAAACAGAAATCACCGAGCTCTCGGAAGGAGAGGTGGCTGGCATAAAATCAGCAACGGTGCGTATTCAGGGTGAGTATGCCTACGGTTGGTTACGAACTGAAACCGGTGTTCATCGGTTAGTTCGTAAATCGCCATTTGACTCTGGTAATCGTCGCCATACCTCGTTCGCATCAGTGTTTGTGTATCCAGAAATTGATGATTCAATAGAAATTGAGATTAACCCGGCAGATTTGCGTATCGATACTTATCGAGCATCTGGCGCAGGTGGACAACACGTTAACCGAACCGATTCGGCAATTCGTATTACCCATGAGCCATCAGGTATTGTGGTGCAGTGTCAAAGCGATAGGTCGCAACATAAAAACCGTGATGCTGCAATGAAACAGTTACGAGCAAAGCTATACGAGATGGAGTTGCAAAAGCAATTGGCTGAGAAGCAAGCCCTTGAAGATACCAAATCGGATATTGGTTGGGGGAGTCAAATTCGCTCTTATGTACTTGATGATGCGCGTATTAAAGATTTACGTACAGGCGTCGAGAACCGTAATACTCAGGCTGTGCTAGACGGTGCTTTAGATCCATTTATTGAAGCCAGCTTAAAGTCTGGTTTATAACAACGATTCACTTTTAACGCTTTAGAATTCTATTGATTAGTTACAGGAAAAATAACCATGAACGATAAAACGCAGCAAGCACCTGAAGTTGATGTTAATGAACAGATTGCTCAGCGAAAGGCGAAATTAGCTGCTCTGCGTGAACAAGGTGTAGCGTTTCCTAATGATTTTCGTCGTGACAGTTTAGCGGCGGATTTACACGCGAACTATGATCACGTTGAAAAAGAGCAACTTGCTGCGCAAGGAGTTCGTGTGAGTATTGCTGGCCGGATGATGACTCGGCGGATTATGGGCAAGGCGAGCTTTGCCACTTTGCAAGACATGTCAGGCCAAATTCAAATTTATGTAGCGCGGGATAACTTGCCAGAAGGTTTCTATAACGAGCAATTCAAAAAGTGGGATCTTGGTGACATTATTGGAGCCACAGGCACTTTATTTATTACTGGAACTGGTGAATTAAGTGTGCAGGTTGATGATGTGCGTCTACTGACTAAAGCACTGCGCCCACTACCCGATAAGTTTCACGGCTTAGCGGATCAAGAGATGCGCTATCGCCAGCGCTATCTTGATTTGATTACTAATCAAGAGTCGCGTAAAACTTTTATTATTCGCTCCAAAGTAGTGGACTATATTCGTCGTTATTTAGGTGAACGCCAATTCTTGGAAGTTGAAACGCCGATGATGCAGACCATTCCTGGCGGGGCGGCGGCACGTCCGTTTGTAACTCATCATAACGCGTTAGATATGCAACTGTATTTGCGTATAGCACCAGAGCTTTATTTGAAGCGGTTGGTTGTCGGTGGCTTCGAAAAGGTTTTTGAAATCAATCGTAATTTCCGTAATGAAGGGCTATCTACGCGGCATAATCCAGAGTTTACCATGCTTGAGTTTTACTGGGCCTACGCCGATTATCAAGATTTGATGAACTTAACGGAAGACATGCTGCGTGGTATGGCAACTGACATCTTAGGTTCCGCGCAATTTGAAAGCGAAGGCGTGATGTATGATTTCAGCAAGCCGTTTGCACGCATGACAGTTAAAGAAGCTATTTTGGCCTATTTACCAGAAGCCTCTGAGCAACAACTTGATTCTTTAGAGCAAGCAACGCAGCTGGCGGAATCCCTCGGTATTAAAGTCAAATCGAACTGGGGCCTTGGTAAAGTTCAAATTGAGATTTTTGAAGAAGTAGCTGAACACCGTTTATTGCAGCCAACATTTATCACTGCCTACCCAGCTGAGGTATCGCCGTTGGCACGTCGTAATGATGCGGATCCATTCATTACAGATCGGTTCGAATTTTTTGTTGGTGGACGCGAATTAGCCAATGGATTTTCCGAGTTGAATGATGCTGAAGACCAAGCTGAGCGTTTCCGGGAGCAAGTGCAACAGAAAGAAGCTGGTGATGATGAGGCAATGTTCTATGATGAAGATTACGTAACTGCACTAGAGCATGGTTTACCGCCAACAGCAGGTGAGGGTATAGGTATTGATAGACTCGTTATGCTGTTGACCAACTCAGCATCTATCCGCGATGTATTATTATTCCCTCATATGCGCCCACGCAAAGGCTAAAAGCTAAGAATTAAGTGAATATGCTGTACGTTGTTAGCCCGCGAAGGGCTAACAACGCCACTCACCTAACGGCTAGGCAGAGCCTGTAACAAATCTGCTAATAGTTCATGTTTGTCCTCAATCCCCGCCGATAGTCGTAATAAATCCGAAGGACAAGGAGTACCAGCGCCTTCAACACTGGCTCGGTGCTCAATTAAACTCTCTACGCCGCCTAAGGATGTTGCACGCTTCCATAACTTGGTATTGGCGGCAACGTGAATAGCAGCGGCTTCACCGCCCTCTACCTGTATAGAAAGCATCCCACCAAAGCCCCCAGACATTTGTTTACAGGCGACTTCGTAGCCCGCAAAATTCGGTAATCCCGGATAAAGCACGGCTTTGATTTGTGGGTGTTGTTGTAATTGTTCAGCTAAGAATAAGGCATTCTCACAGGCGGCTTTTACACGTAGATGTAGCGTACGCATACCGCGCAGCAGTTGTGCAGCATCATGCGGGCTAGGAACAGCTCCTAGTTGCGCTCGAATACTCCGAATACGTTGCCAATAGGGATGATCAGCAGCTGTAATCAGTGCTCCAGCAATAACATCTGAATGACCATTTAAGTATTTGGTGGCTGAATGCATGACAATATCAGCACCTAGTGCTAGAGGCTGACTAAGAATAGGCGTTGCACAAGTTGAATCTACTGCAACCCAAGCGTCAGCCTGATGAGCTAAGGCCACAATTTCAGTAATATCGGAGATGGTCCAAAGTGGATTTCCCGGTGTTTCAAGCCATACTAATTTGGTTTTTCCCGGTTGCATAGCTTGCTTGACTAAGTGCAATTGGGTCATATCTACAAAGCTAAATTGTAATCCCCAATCTTTAGCAAAGTTCAGTAACCAATGACGCAAAGCCCAGTACATAATGTGTGGAACTATAACATGGTCACCTGGTTGTAAGGCCAGAAAAACTGAAGTAGCAGCAGCCATACCCGAGCTAAACAGCAGCGCTTGTTCGCCTTGCTCTAATTGGCAAAGTAGTTGTTCAACCGGTTTATAGGTCGGATTGTCAGCACGCGAATAAACATTACCAGTAGGGTAGCTGTTATCAGCGCCACGAATATAGGTTGTCGCTACGTGGATAGGAAGTACCACTCCTTGGCTTTCTTTATCAATAGTACCGAGAGCCTGGGCAACAGCGGTAGCCGAGCTATAGGGATATGAAAAACGGGTCGTTTTAATCGTCACTGGGTTACCTATGAGTTGTCATTTACTAACTAACCATAGCTTATCTGACTCTATTCAATTCGGCTATATGAATCACTCACTCGTTGCTATATCTAAAGCCACCGGGCAGCCCGGTGGCACGAACTAACAGCGCAGGAAGGGTAGAGAGTCGCCGGCATTACCAACCTTTTGGTGACACTTACGAAGCGCCAAGCGACGACATCGGCTACACTGGCCATAAGTACGATAATGACTCAGGCCTGAGTTATATGCAGGCACGATACTATGATCCAGTGATTGGGCGGTTTTATTCGAATGATCCTGTTGATTTCCTAGGACATGTGCAACACGGTAATCCGACGATGGGATTCAACCGTTATGCGTATGCCTATAATAATCCCTATAAGTACAAAGATCCGACTGGTAAAATTCCATTACTAATTCCTGTTATAATGTTTGTTGCTAAAGAAATTGCGGCAGAGGCAGCTAGTCAAGCAACAGGTGGTGCAACTGACTTTCTTTCTACAAGGCGTATGGCAACAAAAGGGGCCAAGAAGCTATATCTGACCTATACCAAAACTAATAAAAGAACTGGTGAAGTTTACTCAGGTAGAACAAGTGGTACTGGCGACCCTATGGAAATTTTGAAAAAAAGGGATGGTAACCATCACAAAAACAAAGATGGATTTGGACCAGCTGAACCGGATAAAGTATCTGAAAATAAAGATGCTATCCGAGGCAGAGAGCAGCGAAAAAAGAGTTTAACTAATTATGGCCAAAAAATTTAAAGAAGGGGATATTTTTGTTATTCCTATGAAAGGTGGTAATTACTGCTTCGGGAAAGTGTTAGCGAATACATGGGGCTTTTTCGATTTTTGTTCAAAAGAACCTATTTTTGACGAAGAGAAATTAAAGTCATCAAGTTATGCATTCCAGATATCCGTAGTTGACGCACCTTTAAAAAATGGACAGTGGAAAATTATCGCTAACATGGATTTAACCGAAGAAGAACGAGTTAAGAAATATTTCTATAAAATGGATAAGCTTAGTCATAAAGTATGGAAGACCCTTACTGGCATTGAAGAGATTCCGACTACTATTGAAGAGTGTTTATCCCTTGAGCTTTGCGCTGTTTATGATCCTGTTCATGTGCTTGAACGGCTTGAGTATTATTTTTCAGGCGAGGATGATCCTAGTATATTATATGATACCAAAATGCTAGAAGAGAAAGGCATATCTACTATGTAGAGAGTGTAAAAATATCTGTGTAAATGGCATTCTTAACAATATCGAAGAAGGATATCAGAATGCCAATATCAGACAAACTCATCGACCAGCTGCTTGACGGCTGTGATTCCCCAGAAGACATCTTAGGCGAAGCCGGCCTACTCAAACAGCTTACCAAGAAGGTGGCAGAGCGGGTGCTAGAGGCTGAAATGGAAGTTCATTTAGGCTACGCACCAAATGACTCAGCCGGCAACAACAGCGGCAACTCTCGTAATGGTAAAACCAAGAAAACTGTTCGTAGCATCAATGGCGATGTCGAACTAGATATTCCTCGTGACCGTAACGGTAGTTTTGAGCCCAAGTTAGTTCGCAAAGGCGAACGCCAGCTGAATGGATTTGATGAGCGCATCATAGCATTGTATGCGCGTGGCATGACTACTCGTGACATTCAAGCATACCTTGAAGAAGCCTATGGTGTTGAAGTCTCGCCGACGTTCATTTCTCAGGTGACCAACGCCGTCATGGACGAGGTCAAGGCCTGGCAGCATCGTCCGTTGGCAAAGCTGTACCCAGTTGTTTACCTTGATTGTCTAGTCGTTCGCAGCCGTGATTCTGGTGTTGTACAGAATAAGTCAGTGTACCTAGCGCTTGGCATCAACACTGACGGTGAAAAAGAGCTGCTCGGGCTGTGGATGGCTCAAACTGAAGGCGCTAAATTCTGGCTATCGGTAATGAACGAGCTGAAAAACCGTGGTGTAGACGATATCTTCATTGCCTGCTGCGATGGCCTTAAAGGCTTCCCAGAAGCCATTGAGGCGGTTTACCCGAAGACTCAAGTGCAACTGTGCATTGTGCACCAAATTCGCCACTCTCTGCGGTACGAAAACTGGAAACAGCGCAAGACTATTGTCGCTGATTTAAAACTCATTTATGGCGCGGCTACTCGCGCTGAAGCCGAGCAGGCACTAGAAAATTTCGCCTCGACATGGGACTCTGAGCATCCCACCATCAGTCGCTCATGGCGGGCAAACTGGGAGCGCTTAAGTGTGTTCTTCGACTACCCAGTTGAGATACGCAAGGCCATTTATACCACCAATGCCATTGAGTCGCTGAATGCGTCACTGCGCAAAATCACCAAAACTCGTCGGTCGTTCCCTAACGACGAAGCCGTCATGAAGGTGCTGTACTTGGCCTTGCATCAGGCTTCAAAAAAGTGGACTATGCCCATACGCAACTGGAAGCCAGCGATGGCACAGTTCGAGATTATATATCAGGATCGGATTTAACAGTGAAACCAGCCATTTACACAAAATCTTTTACAGTCTCTGATAAGGGGCAATATGCCCCTTATCACGGCGTTGTGAAATTTCTTAACAGTTTATTTCTATTGTTAATTTCTATTATTCAAGTTTCTTGTACTACAGCTACTCATTTATCTAATGAAGAAGCGATAATTGAAGAGGAAACCCAACCTTTTGTTTACCTTGCAGGAAATCATCAAAGCGATGTTGCGCGAAATATGTTGGTGAGCGAAAGTTACGGACCGGCTACGAATTCAATTTCATTCTGCGATGATCGCTTATTCGATACACTACATAATACCATCGAGGTTTCCTTTGATTGCCAACTTAGCAATTCAAGCAAGCGACTAATACTGCAAGCCTTAACCAATTACAACCGAGCGATTGTAGACTCATTGCATTCAACAACACTCTACCATTTCGCGTTTGAGAAACATCCAAAAATTTGTTTAAAGATCATAAGAGCAAATATAGGCTATAAATTCACTGGCTCGATAAGCGACTGTTTTACAATGTATTTTTCTACCAATGGACATTATAAAGGAGATAGCTCGTTAAACTCAAAAGCACTCGCAGCAATTAGTCATTTCAAAATCATTTCAGAAATTTACAAAAAATGGATTCATGAATCATTCCACTTTAGGTTTGCCACAAATAACATTGACGCTAAAAATACTGATTCTACACCATTGGCAGACAGACTGACCAACGAGTACATTGCACATTTAATGGAGTTGGACGTAGAAAGACGTTCTTTGGATGTAATCAAACGGCGAGACACGTCTTTAGCATCCAATATATCTTTTGAATACGGTTACTCTCTTCTGAAATTCGACGAAAAATGCAACACGGATTATAAACCTCCTTATAAAGTGGTAAAATCACCAACCGAGCTTAACTTTTATTATAGTCTTCTTGGTTCGGATTATGCTCTTTTTACTTACAATGAAATCATTAAACATAAAGATTTGCTTCCATCATATATCACCATGATTATGAGAACGTTATGGGCGAATGATAGTAGTCGATTCTTTTCATCTTTATTGTCTCAATGTGATTATGAACAAAGGTATGGCGAGTTGTGATCCGTACCAGTACTTTTGGACACCGAGCTAAGTGAGTAAAATCACTTAACGAGGTGAATCATGAAAGCAAATAAAACACGCAAAGTCCACACACAAGAATTTAAAGCAGAAGCCCTGAAATTAGCTGAAAGAATAGGCGTTGCAGCGGCGGCTAGAGAACTAAAAGTCTACGAATCCCAGCTGTACAGTTGGCGGACTGCGGCGCAAAAAAATCTAGCACGAGCGCCAGAGAAGCAGAGCAAGCCGCTGAAATTGCTCGATTAAAACGTCAATTAGCTGAACAGGCAGAGGACCTAGCCATATTAAAAAAGGCGGCTACCTACTTCGCGAAGAACCAAAAATAGCCAGATTTGAGTTTATTCTTGAGCACCAGCATCAATTCAGCTTAAAGCGGATGGTGAACGTGCTCAACGTATCGCGTAGTGGGTATTATGCCTGGCGGAAACATGGTCAGACAGTCAATCCTCGAGAGCAGCGTCAAATTGAGCGAGACGAGGCGATTAAGCAGGCATTTATTGACTCGAAAGAGCGCAGCGGCGCTCGGCGTATCCAAGTGGATTTGGCAGAGCTCGACATGACACCCGACATCAAAACTATTCGCAATAGTATGATACGCCAGGGCCTTGTACCTAAGGCTGCACGTAAATTTAAGGTCACCACGGACAGTAAGCACAATCAGCCTGTGGCGCCAAACTTGCTGGAGCAAGATTCTACGGCAAGTGCTCCGAATCAAAAGTGAGTTGGCGATATCACGTATTTATTCACTAGTGAGGGCTGGCTGTACCTAGCGGTAATCATCGATTTATATTCACGCTCGGTTGTTGGCTGGTCGATGAGTAACCGAAAGACCGCAACGTTGGTGTGTGATGCTCTGAAAATGGCTTTATTTCGCAGAGGTTTTCCCGAAGGGATCATTGTTCACAGCGACCGAGGTAGTCAATATTGTTCAAACGATTATCGAGATTTAATTAAAAAACATAGACTTACTCAGAGTATGAGCCGAAAAGGAAATTGTTGGGATAATGCCTGTGCCGAAAGCTTCTTTCACTCATTAAAGGTCGAAGCCTTGCAGGACGAGCCCATCATGGATCGAGAAAATATGCGCCGAGCAGTCTTTGAGTACATCGAAGTTGATTACAACAAGACAAGAAGGCATAGTGCTATTGGCTATCTCAGCCCAGAGAACTTTGAATTAAAAAATAGTGCTTAGCAAAGTGTCCACTTTTAGTGGTACGGATCAAAGCACAAGTTTCTCAGGTTATTCCTAGTAGCGGTGGTTGTAGTGGCCCTTCTGACGTGATCGTCATTTGTTAAATTTTTAGTGGAGGGGTACCCCCTCCACTCTTTTTGTGACATTGAGCTTATGAATCATTCTTTTAAGTCTATTTTTACTTTAATGACTATCCTAGTCATTGGGGGGTGTTCGTCTACTGTGGTACCTACACCTAAAGGTTATGAAACAATATATCACGTTGTGGATTTTAAAAATGGGGATGTCGTTGTCACTTCAGCCTTTCAGTCCGAGTCAAGAATGGAAATGACAGGTACAGTAGATCAAAGCTTAGACTTTGTTAAGTTACACTCTTTTAAAAACGATTGGGCAAACATAACATTCACTGTACATAAAGAAAATAGTCATTGCTCTTCTGATTATAGTGCGCTGAGCGCGAACTTGACGAAGACATTCTACAAAGGAATATTAAAGGCTGAAAATCTGGATATAACTATTAATTTCATGCCGTTGAAAAACTTTCTGATTGAAGAGCGCTTTTCGCCTGAAGATGCCTATAATTTCTATTATCCTGTTGATTTCTGCGATCCTGCTGTTTTTCCGAGAGGCGCTATTTACGCCGCCGGAAAAGTAGTTCATGAAGTTTTTCATATTATAGCTTTTCATAATAAAAATATGCATATATCTAGTGAGGACGAAGAAGAAAGAGCAAATATTTTGCAATTTTGTAATGGGGTTCTTTCCGAACATCATGTAGAGTTTTCAGAAGACTATTTTTCTTTGGATTTCGAATTAGAAAGATCGTCTATTATGGCTAATAATTTTAGTAGAACCTACAGAGATTCGGCAATTGGCCGCTTAAGTGCGATGGAGAAAGTACGAAATCATTTGACCTCTGACGTTTCTGATATTGATTTTTGTGAGAAAGAAGTCAGTAGGATTTTGGTTGATATTTAAGAGCAATATGTTGTTTGGCACAATCAGAAAGCTGCGCACGATAAGGTCTGAGCATTCTAGACACCTTTTATTCTCAAGGAGAAGCTAGGCCCTCTAAAGTAGCTAAGAAAGCTGACTGGGGTCTGTCGGTTTACAACGATTAGCTGAGAAAAACTTCATGGTATTTTCTCTCGACATTCGCGACTTTGACAGGCCCCCATCATTAAAACCACTCGCTGAATGAATTGAGCTGTTCAATTTCCAACGGATGCCACAAACTGCGAGGGTGGCAGATTATTTGAAGCCCGGTGAGGGCAACTCTTGTTATAGTCATCCCGCCAAGCTTCGATTTTTAATTTGTAACCGTAACAGCAACCACACCTAGGCATGTTTTTGCAGATGGCCTAATTTATCACCACGTTTCAACTAACGAGGTGATTTATGAGTCGTACCCATCGCAGCCATGCTCAGTGGCTTGAGCTGTTCGAAGCATTTGAGCAAAGCGGTCAAACCCAAGCAGCATTTTGTACAGAACGAGATTTAAACCCAGCATACTTTAGCAAGCGTCGTCGTGAGCTGCTCGAACAAAACGATAACGGTTTTGTGTAAGCGCAACAAGTGATGCAGACGAACCATCATTCACTGACGCTAAATTATGGCGGCCTAGCACTTACCTTGCCGCTGCACGTTGAGCCACATTGGTTGGCGCAGTTAGTGAAGTCGCTTGCTGCATGAAAATGTTCGTAGAACCTTCGGCGATTTATTTGTATAAGCAGCCGGTGGATTTTCGCAAAAGCATTAATGGTCTCAGTGCCATTGTCGAAGCTGAAATGGCGCTCCCAGTGTTTAGCGGTGCGCTCTTTGTATTTTGCAATCGCCAGCGCGACAAAGTCAAAGCACTGTACTGGGATAAAACCGGTTTTTGCTTGTGGTACAAACGCCTTGAAAAAAACAAGTTCAAGTGGCCGCGTAAGCTCAACGGCAGTGTATTAAACCTGTCACCACAGCAGTGGCAATGGCTACTCGAAGGCCTTGATATTACGCTAATGAAAGGCCATCAACCACTGCATTTTAGCAGCACAATATGATCCTAAATGGCCTTATAAGGATCCTGCATAACAGCTGATTATCGATCACCAATCGGTCTAAGAGAACCCCGTAAAATAGCGGTTCACAGCATATAAATGGGGTATAATGCGCCCCATGAAAACACACGATAACAAGCCACTTCCAGATGATATTGAGAGCCTGAAAAAGATGGTTCTCAAACTGCAATCTGAAAATCAAGGGTTGCAGCAAAAACTGCGCCACATGATGGAGCAATGGCAATTATCGCTACAAAAGCGCTTTGCCGCGAGTACGGAAAGTTTACCTGGTCAAGGCTCGTTGTTTAACGAACTTGAAGCATTGCTTGAACCTGAAGTAGATGAAATCGCCGCTGACGCAACCATTACTTACACGCGTAAGAAAACACGCCGGCCAAGCATTGATGCTTCATTGCCGCGTGAAGACGTGCTTCACGATATTCCTGACGAAGATAAAGTCTGCGATTGCTGTGGCCATGACTTGCACCGTATGGGTGAAGAAACCAGCGAAGAGCTTGAATTTATTCCGGCGACCATTAAAGTGCTGCGCCACGTGCGGCCGAAATACAGCTGCCGCTTATGCGAAAAGCACGGCACTGAAACGACCATTAAAATCGCACCGGTGCCGCTAAGCATTTTACCCAAGAGCATTGCCAGCCCAAGCTTACTTGCACAAATTATTAGTGCCAAGTTCCAGTTTGGCTTACCGCTTTATCGTCAAGAAGCCTTATTTAAGCAGTTCGGTATTGAACTGAATCGCCAAACCATGAGCCGTTGGCTCTTAAAAGTGAGTGACAAGCTCAGGCCGGTGCACCAGCGAATGCATGACATACTACTTGAGCAATCGATGCTGTGGGCGGATGACAAAACTGTAGGAACAGTTTTGGACAGCTCTGCTGGCCCCGCGAGGGGTGAATCACATGGATGTGATTCACAAACGACGGTGAATGTGCTCGATGTCGATAAATCCAAGTGTTACATGTGGGTGTATGGTTGTGGCACCGACAAACCTAAACCCGACGGATCACCCAATATCGTTTTGTACGACTACCAAGATGGTCGTGGCAGCTCACATCCAGTTCACTTTTTGCAAGGCTACCAAGGCCCGTTGCAAGTGGACGGTTATCAAGGCTATGAGAAAACCGATGCACAGCTTGCTGGTTGTTGGGCGCATGCACGGCGTAAGTTTATTGAAGCCAAGGCCGTACAAGGCAAGAATAAAACCGGTAAAGCTGACCAAGCGTTGAGTTTTATCCAAAAGCTCTATGGTATTGAACAGCGCATTCGCGACTACACCATTGAAGCCAAGCATGCAACCCGGCAAGAGCTGTCGCTGCCAATCATGAATAAACTTAAAGACTGGCTCGACAAGTCAGCACTTAGCGTCAATAACCAGTCGCTGCTCGGTAAAGCCATTCATTACACGCTCGGGCAATGGAGCAAGTTACAGGTATATTTAGCCAACGGTGCTGTCGCTATCGACAACAATCGTGCAGAACGCGCTATTAAACCGTTCGTTATTGGTCGCAAAGCTTGGCTGTTCTCAAAGTCACGCGGCGGTGCGCAAGCCAGCGCCATACTCTATAGCGTGGTTGAAACCGCCAAAGCCAACGGCCTCATGCCGGTGGATTACCTCATGGCTCTGTTCAAGCAATTGCCACTGATAAGCCATGGCGATGATCTGGACCATCTGCTACCTTGGAATATCTCATTAAGCGTTAATACGGCGGTAACGGAGTACAACTGATCAACCCTAGCGACAATTACTTGGCCGGTTAAATGGTCAACAAAATTGATCCACCCGAGAAAACCAATTACCGTTAATGTGTGCTATTAGTTACGCTTACCAATATACAACTCATAATGGTGATGGAACATTTAAGCAGTATAGAGGTAGCGGTCAAGATCATGGTGGAATACCAAGGCCAAATGTTAAGGAAAATAAGTTAAATACAAACCCTAATACTGGTGAACAATTTCCTAGTAAATCGGAAGTCCGCCCACCGAGAGAAGATGAAATTCCAAAAGGATAGAAAATGTGTTTAGCATAGAAGAGTTTAAGTCAGTAAATACAAATGTGAATGTATTTGATTATATTCATGCATTATTTAGCAATGAAAATGTTGCACCAGATTTAGTGTTGGCAATTGACTCTATTTTTAGACCAAAGTTTAAAGAAGTTCATGGGGTTCTTTTTGTCGAGGAGTTATATTCTTCTGATAAACATGAATCCTTGGAAAAAGCTAATAAAAGTAATGGCGAAATTTCATACTGGGTTAACCTAATTGACTTAACATCAGTATTTGAAGGAGTTGATTTCCAAGTGGTTTTATCCATAGCGGAAAAAATTAAAACTAGCTGGAACAAAGAGTTAAATAGGGATTATTGTGGGTACAATGCTCAGGCTTGTCTTATAAAAGAAGAGGAGTCGAGAGAAATATATTTGACTTTAGAGTTGAAAGAATAATAAGAGCTTTTTTGAATCCAAAACCGGGAGCTACCGCAGGTAATATAGTCGGTAACTCTACAAACGCTATTACTTCTGTGGCTGATACAGTTAATTCGAATTGTCAGAATAATGGAGGGTGTTAGTACATATGACAAAAAAGCAACTAATTCTCCAATATGTTTTTTATATTCCCATAGCAAGTGTTCTGGGGGTTGGGGCGATTACTTTACTATTTTATTATAGCTATGGCTGGAGCCTTGAATATGCATTTTCTTGGTTTAAAGTAGCTTCTGTTTTTATAGTTATTTTATTTTACATATTAAATCTAAATGTTCTGATTAAAGTCTTAAAAAAGAAAAATGGCATGTAGCTTAATATATTGAAGGCATAAACCTTTAAATCCAAAGCCTCGCACTCGCGGGGCTTTGTTTTTTCTGGCTCTGGTGGATTTAATTTTGTTTTCAAGGCTGCTGAGCGACTCAGTGAAAAAATCCGTTTGGTGCCAAATTCAATTGGGTGATCTGCTCAGGTGAAAAGCCGTGCCGAAGGAGTTCGAAGTCAATTATTTGCACTTGAGCCTTTTGGCCTTCGCCAATCAATTTATAGCAACTGCCACTCGCTGTAATGATTAATCTTTTGTTTGGAAAAATCTTTTCAACCTTTGAGGTACTGATATAGCTGCCCGGTGAAGGTAGTGTTCAGAATTCTGTGTCATTTCGATAATCTAAGCAAAAAGGACAATACTGCACTGAATCGCTTAACCAGCGTCAACGGCTCAGGTGCTGCGGCAAAGAGTTATAGCTCCTTTGATTACGACACACGAGGCAACATCACCAACAACAGCCATGTTGAGATGAGTTACAACCTAGCCAACCAGATGACCGCAGCGCTTGGCAAGAGCTATACCTAAGACGGCCACAACCGCCGCGTTAAGGTGGCGGGCGATGGTGATACCCGCTACTATCTCTACAGCCAGTCGGGGCAGCTGTTATTGAGTGAAGACAACGGCGTTCAAACGAACTACATTTACCTTGGCAATAGGCTTATCGCTGAAGACCGCCAGGCAACAACCACCTTTATCCATACAGATAGGTTGGGCAGCCCGGTGGCACGAACCAACAGCACAGGAAGGGTAGAGAGTCGCCGGCATTACCAACCTTTTGGTGACACTTACGAAGCGCCAAACGACGACATCGGATACACTGGCCATAAGTACGATAATGACTTAGGCCTGAGTATTACCGATGGAACAGTCGCTCATGAAGCTGGTCATCTAATGGGAATAGATGACAAGTATATAGACAGTAAACCGCTCCCTACGTACGAGAATAATATTATGGGTAATAAATCTGGTTCAGCAGATAGTCGAAATATTAAAGAAGCTATAAAGAGTGATGTGAACTGGAAAAAGGATGAGAGGTAAAGTTATGAAAGGTCTTTTTGCGTCAATTTTAATTTTGATGACTGCCTCTGCTTGTGCGAGCACTAAGCTGTATTCTTATTGTAATGTCTTCATCGGGACAGCTTGCTTTGGAATGAAATCTGGTGATGAGTATAAATATACTTCTCAAGTGGACTTTAGGATTTATGAAATAAAACTTAGTAGTGAAGATGAGGTTAATATTTATTCGGGGTATCACCCTGCTTCTTTTGATTATGAAGGAGCCTATCTTTCAAAAGAGAGAGTCAATGGTTATTTAGTTTCAGCGTTGAAAGTTGATAACCAACGTCATCGAATTTTGATTGAGCCAGTGGGAAAGAGAGCCCCGTCCGTTGACATTAACATTTCAATGTCTTCTGGTGATAAAGGGTTAATAATCGAGTTTATTAAAAGTTTTAGAAGCTGCACGAGAACAAAATTAGAAACTGCCTGTAAGGATGATATTTTACTCCAAAGTGTGGTGCTCTAATTATAAGACTCAGGATGTTAGCGCTCCAAACTGTAGAGCGAATGGTGAGGGAGGAGAAATTTGTGGTTAGACTAATCTTACTGATTTTTTTACTATCGTCGTCTACGGTCAAAGCTGACAATATTGAAGTGTTTTATAACGGGTTTTGGTCTCATAGCCCTTTTCCAACAACTTTAGAGCGTTTGCGTAAGACTTATTCTTTGCATTTTTCTATACATAGATATTCGATACCCGAAGAGTATTTAGATATTTTAGAAAAAGGCTTCCAACCTAACGAAGATAAATCTCTCTCTGTGGATTATGTATTCTACTTAATCGAGACTAATGACAGTGGTGAGATAGTGAAAGAATTGGCTGGTGGAAATAATATTTTATTTAATTTAACCAACAGTACTTTTAAGCGTTTAAGCGAAGTGGAGAAGAAGAAATTAAATAATTATATTAAGGATATAAGCTGCGACGATTCGGACTTCTTACCATACAAGAAGCTGTAAATATATTGTGAGTCGAAAAGCAGACAAAGCTCTTCAGCAAATTCGCCATCTTTACAGTGGCCAAGTGACTTTTTACCGTCGGGCGTGGTTCGAACAAGGTGATCTGGGTAATCTGCCATGTTGCCATATCGCGTCTGCCCCTGAGCCAGCAACTCACTGCTTAACTTCCGAGATTGGCTGTCGCGCTCGACTTCCTCAGACAGGGCGAGCACATCAAGATAAGTCATAACTATTCACTATTCAGATGAGACGGTGCAAGGTTTCGTGTCAATGCGATGCTTGGTGGCAAAAGCCATCAGTTTTGCAGTAAGGCATGAACACACCGCAACGTTAGTGTGTGATGCTCCGAAAAGTAAATTATTGTGACAAAGCTTGTGCCGAAAGCTTCTTTCACTCATTAAAAGTGGAAGCGCTTCAGGACGATCCCATCATAAATAAAAAAGCACAGCTCAGATAGAGTTGTGCTTTTTATCATTATTAAGTCGATGTGGTTAGTTAGCCGTGCTGGTGATTACCGTCAGCATGAACGTGACCATGGTCAAGTTCACTCGGATCTGCATCACGAACTTCCACTACTTCAACGTTAAAGGTTAGTTCAACGCCAGCTAGCGGATGGTTACCGTCAACAGTAACTTCTTCGTCAGCTACATCGACAATCATTACTGATTGCTCACCGTGGTCAGTACGTGCACGGAATTGCATACCAACGGCAACTTCATTATCACCAAACAGGCTCCGTGGAACTGTCTGAATAAGACCTTCGTGGCGTTCGCCATAAGCGTCAGCAGGGGCAATTTCTGCATCAAACTTATCACCAGAAACTTTGCCGGCTAAAGCGTCTTCTAGTCCTTTAATTAACATGCCACGGCCAAAGATAAACTGGAGTGGTTGACCTTCTTTTGATTGGTCTAGTACGTTTCCTTCTTTGGTTTTCACGGTGTAGTGAATACCAACAACTTTGTCCTGGCTAATTGATTGAGTCATGATTCATCCAAGTTATAAGGCAGTGGGTAAATTTCCAAAAGACTCGCGTCATCATCCTTCAGTCGTAATCGCGTAGATGCTTCAATATCATTGGGCAACACTGCTAATACGTCGAGTTGATGCTTGGCATGGCTCACTGCATTAATTACCGTGCCGGCACGCCGCCAATTGTCGCCAAGCTGCTGTTCTATGGTTGCTCCTGGAGCTGCCATTTCAGCTTGGCCACGAAGACGAAAAAGTGCACGCTTCTGCTTACCCAGATATTTCATCCGGGCTATGGTCTCTTGGCCGATATAACACCCCTTCGTAAAACTAATGCCATTTAATGCTTGAACATTAAGCATTTGGGGTACGTATTCCTGTATTGTACCTGAAAGTAGGGTAGCTCGGCCACGCTCTATTTCCAGGGTATGCCATAGTTTGCTTTCAGAGTTAGTAGGTAAGTCATCTTGCTTACTAACAATCAGAAACTGGTCTGGCTGGGAGCCTAATTGTAATGCCACCGCAGTTTCTGTAGGTGTAGCTGCTTGTAGCGAGTTACTACATAACGGATGTTGGAGCTGTTCCGCTAACCGCGCTGGTGCGGCAGTACCAAATAAACCATAAACACTTAGGTTAGTAGACTCATCGACAATGGTAGTTTGGCTAAACACGCCAAATTTCTGCAATTGAGCTAAAGAGGCCTGAAGTGCAGGTAACGTCGTAATAAGCAGTACACTTTCGTGCCAACGCGTCACGAATAAAGTACTAAGTGCTTTTCCTTTATTGTCACAATGAGCTGCGTATAACCAATTAGAGTCTCCAAGTTGGTTCATGTCACAGGTAAGCTGTCCCTGTAAAAACGTATCCGTTTGTGGTCCAGTTAGAGATACTACACCGTATTCTGGCAATGAAACCGTTACGTATTCTGGGGGAGCTTTGGTAAACTCTGTTGTTAACACGCTAATCACCTCGTTTTCCGCTATTAATGTCAAAGGTGGGGACGAATTATGATTATACAAGTACTTTTTATGGGTCAGAAGGAATCATCATGCAAAAACTTCAACAAAACGCCGAATCTTTAAAAAATAAAAACCGATTACGGTGGGCTTGTCGCCGAGGAATGCTAGAGCTTGATGTGCTATTTATGCCATTTGTAGAAGATGCTTACGATGACTTAGACGCTGCTCAGCAAGAAGCCTTTCGGCGTCTACTAACGTGCGATGATCCGGATCTCTTTGCTTGGTTTATGGGGCATCAAGAGTGTGAAGATAAAGAGTTAGCCGGCATGGTGGAGTTTATTCTGAGCCGAGTAAAAGTTTAGTGGCGCTGCTGCGGCTAGCCCTACAGCCTTGGCGTCGGTTTGCTGTGTCGACCCAGATTTGGGGAGTCGACACAGAGACCGGTAACTGGATGCAACTGGATGATTTAGATCAACGTCAGTGGCAGGCAGCAGCATTGAGTTGGGTCACACCTTGGTTTTTGCTAGTACGGCTACACCAAAGTGACCAACCGCACCAGCACCGATGGTGGTGGTGCTGGCAAGGCTGGGTCAGCGAGGCTGATTATCGACGATTATCGAGATGGCTGTTGCGGCGGCGTGAGTACAGTGGGTTGGGCATTCGGAAGTAACTCAGGATAGTCTAAGTTGTAATGCAAACCCCGGCTTTCATGACGTGCCATGGCGCAGCGCACGATGAGTTCTGCCACGGTAACCAAATTTCGCAATTCGAGTAGGTTATTACTAACTTTACAGTGGCTATAATATTCGTGAATTTCTTGCTGTAATAACTCAATTCGCCGCAATGCACGCTCTAAGCGCTTATTGGTGCGAACAATACCAACGTAATCCCACATAAATAGGCGCAATTCATGCCAGTTGTGTTGAATAATCACTTCTTCATCAGAATCACTGACTTTACTTTCATCCCAAGCAGGAAGTTGTGTTAATAATTCCATTTGATTAACACGTGCGGAAATGTCTTGTGCTGCCGAACGGGCGAAGACCAAGCATTCTAACAACGAATTACTAGCCATGCGGTTAGCACCATGAAGACCTGTGTAGGCGACTTCGCCGATAGCATATAAGTTATGGATATCAGTACGCGCATTTAAATCAGTCTTTACGCCACCACAGGTATAGTGTGCCGCTGGTACCACTGGCATCGGTTGCTGGGTAATATCAATCCCGAGACTTAGACACTTTTCATAAATATTCGGGAAGTGTTCGCGTATAAAAGCAGCTGGTTTGTGCGATATATCTAGATACATGCAATCTGCTCCGAGACGCTTCATTTCATAATCGATGGCTCTCGCCACCACATCGCGCGGCGCTAGTTCTGCGGCTTCATGAAAATCAGGCATGAACCTACTACCATCAGGGCGTTTTAGTACAGCGCCTTCGCCTCGTAAGGCTTCTGTCAGCAAGAAAGTCTGCGCGTTAGGGTGAAACAAGCAGGTTGGATGAAACTGATTGAATTCCATATTAGCGACTCGGCAGCCAGCTCGCCACGCCATAGCAATACCATCACCGCTAGCGACATCCGGATTACTGGTGTATTGATACACTTTCGAGGCACCGCCCGTAGCCAATGCCACAAACTTTGCGGCTATGGTTTCCACCTGTTCGGTAACTCGATTCCAGATATAGGCGCCATAACAGCGACCACTGCTACCACCGATATGCTTATCGGTAATTAAATCGATTGCATTGACGCGCTCGACGACCTGAATATTGGGATGTTTTTTAACTTCATCTACTAGGGTGGTTTGAACTGCTTTACCAGTTGCATCAGCAGCATGCAAAATACGGCGATGACTATGACCGCCTTCTTGGGTTAAATGAAAACGAGGTTGGCCTTGCTCATCAGCAACGCGGTCGAATCCGACTCCAAGTTCAATCAGCCACTGTAAACTTTGCTTCGCATGGCGAGTGGTAAACTCTACAGCTGCCGGTTCACATAAACCGGCGCCCGCAATCAACGTATCCTCAATGTGGCTTTCAATGCTATCATTCTCGTCAAAGACGGCAGCAATGCCTCCTTGCGCGTAATAGGTTGAACCTTCAGTGAGAGGGCCTTTAGATAAAACGATAACGCGAGTTTGAGCGGCTAACTGTAAAGCTAAAGTTAAACCTGCAGCACCGCTGCCAATAACTAGCACATCGCATTGATAATGAGCGTGTTGTTCCATAAAGTATATTGGATATCCGCGTGCAAGACGCTGTGTTGCCGAATAGATAAACCCGATTTTACTCTTTTGAATTTTTTTTGCGAACTTTTTACTCGGTGATAGGTCATAGCTACAGATAAGAAAAACGGGGCCTATCATCTGACGTACCAAGGGGTTGAGGAGAACAAGCTCGGATGAGCGATTTAGATACAGATAAAGCCCTGGTAGAACGAGTTCAACAAGGTGATCAACGAGCGTTTGATTTACTTGTTAAAAAATATCAGCACAAAGTGATGAGCCTAATAGCGCGGTACGTGAAGCAGCCTGCGGATGTGCCAGACGTAGCTCAAGAAACTTTTGTGAAAGCTTACCGAGCTTTGGCAAACTTTAGAGGTGATAGTGCTTTTTATACTTGGCTCTATCGAATTGCTGTAAACACCGCCAAAAATTATTTGGTATCGCAAGGGCGAAAACCTCCTGCGAGTGATGTAGATGCAGAAGAAGCAGAATATTATGAAGGAGCTGGTGCTCTCAAAGACGGAGCATCGCCCGAAAGTTTATTACTGACCGATGAGATTCGTGATGTGGTGATGCGGACCATCGATGGATTACCAGAGGACTTACGCCAAGCGATTCTCCTTCGTGAGATGGAAGGTTTAGGTTACGAAGAAATAGCGATTGAAATGGATTGCCCCATTGGTACTGTGCGGTCTCGAATTTTTCGGGCTCGTGAAGCAATAGACCAGCAGTTGCGGCCATTATTAGAGCGTTAAATATAAGTGCGCAAAATTACTGAGGAATAACTATGTCAGAGCGTCGTTTACAAACTACTTCAGCATTGTTAGATGGTCACACGAGTGATCTTGATGATGAAGTCAGTCCGTTCAGCGCTAATTTCGATGAGGTGTTAGGTGATCCAGAAGCTCATCGAGCATGGCAACGTTATGCCTTTATTGGGCAAGTCATTCGACACCAACAAAGCGACTGTTGGCAAGTAGATATTAGTGCCAAGGTGGCAAGTGCAGTCGCTGCAGAAACTACAGTGAATGTTGAGAAAAAATTAATAGAGCCGAACCTAACTCAAGGTGGTGCATCTGCCAAAGCAGCTATGCGCTGGTTAAAGCCAGCAGCAAGTGTTGCGATTGCGGCAAGTGTTGCGATTGTTGCGGTATTATCGGTACAGCAAACCGGTATCAATGGTCAACTTGAAGCAGAGATACTTGAGCCGACGACACCGGCTTTAGTAACTAACCCCTTTGGCGGTCGTAACCCAGTAAGTTTTAATACTGTGGTACCCAATCAACAGCCGAGTGCGGCAGAAGTTGCTGAGCAGCGCATGCTGTTAGAGGCTTATATGCTAGATCATCAACGACAGTTGAATATTTCGTTACAAGAACAGACGAAAAAAGCTGCGATTACAGAGACCCAACAACCTGAGCCACAAGCGCCACAGAATGATTAAACATGCCTTTGCTGTTGCTCTGCTTAGCGGAGCAACACTTTTGTTTATGCCCGCCGCGGCAATGGAACAACCTAACTTAAACTTAAACGAAGATGCAGTAACTCAAGCTGAGAATATAGGGCAGCACTGGTTTAATCGCATGGCGTCTGCATTACGCGAGTTAAATTTTCAGGCTACGTTAGTGCGTAGTCAGGGACAACGCATGCAGCCTTTACAATGGTCTCATGGTGTTTTAGAAGACGGTCTTGAAGTTGAGTTACTGCAACACCTCAATGGGGCAGACGTCAGAATTTTAAGGTTAGGTAATCAAACCTCTTATTATTTTCAGCCATCAGATCGCTCTTATTTTGTGCAAACAGATATCACACCGGGACTGTTGCCTCGAGCTTTTTATCAATCTTTTTCTCACATCAATGATCACTATCAAGTTGTTGCCGTTGAAGGACACCGAATTGTCGGCCGTATGGCTCAATATCTTCGTCTGGTGAGTAGAGACAACTATCGTTATCACTACGATTTATGGGTAGACAGTGAAACCGGTATGCTACTGCGTTTGCAAATGCTTACGCCACAACGCGAAGTCTTAGAAGAATTGCAACTGACTTCTATCGATCTTCCCGCCGCATCGCCGATTGCATTGCAAGCATTAGAGGGCGTTCAGCGGCCCCCAAGACTATATCACCACCAACAACAAGAGCCCTTACAATTTGGCCTCTATCCACAATGGTTACCGAGTGGCTTTAGCCATCAAGCTCAACATCATCGTCGTCTTTCCAACACCGGATTAGCTACCGATTACTTTCTGTTTAGTGATGGCTTAACTGAGGTATCGATTTATGTTACCGATGGCGATAGTCAGCGTTTACCGGGATTGGCGTTAGAGGGAGTCGACTCGCTCTTTAATACGCAAACGAATGGTTATGCGATAACGGTAGTGGGCAAGTTGCCGGTTGCAACTCTGCAGCGAATTGGCGAGAATATGGCTTTGGGTCAGCCTGATTAATGTAGGTACAAAACATGATTCGTGAACTAGCTGAAGTTATTGCAGTGGATGAGTCGAGCCTGTTAGTAGCTACCCAACTCAAAACCGGCTGCAGTGGTTGTGCACAACAAAACACCTGCGGTGCTGGAGTGATATCTAAAGCCTTTGCGGACCGCCGAGCACAGTTTCGGGTGGCTAAACCGATGGGCGATTTTCGTGTTGGCGAACAGTTAGAACTGCTCTTGCCAGAGCAAACCTTGACGCACTTTTCATTACTTATGTACGGCCTACCTATCGTTGTGTTAACTCTACTAGCAATGCTGCTAACTAAGTTTACCAGTTGGTCTGAAGGCTGGATCATTTTGACGGCATTTGCTGGGTTTGGATTGAGTTTTATCGGTCTTAAAAAATGGCTATCACAACGCGATATTCAGATTAACAAGCAGCTAAAAGTAGAACAAATCAGCTGATTTCTCCGAAAATCCTTTGTTACTCGCCGTATTATCAGTATGATCAGCGGTTAATTCGTATTCCTATTTTGTTTTTGCGGGGGCATTAATGCCAGATAAGGCGTTTAAGCAAGCAAATATTCGCAATTTTTCAATTATTGCGCACATTGACCACGGTAAATCAACGTTGTCTGATCGTCTCATCCAGCACTGTGGAGGCCTAACTGATCGTGAAATGGCCGCTCAAGTATTAGACTCGATGGACCTAGAACGAGAGCGTGGCATTACTATTAAAGCACAGAGTGTAACGTTACATTACACGGCACAAGATGGTGAAACCTATCAGTTAAACTTCATTGATACACCAGGACACGTAGATTTCACCTATGAGGTGTCGCGTAGCTTGGCTGGTTGTGAGGGTGCTTTGCTAGTGGTTGACGCAGCGCAGGGTGTAGAAGCGCAAACATTAGCAAACTGCTATACCGCAATTGAAATGGATCTTGAAGTTGTGCCGATTTTGAACAAGATCGATTTACCGCAAGCGGATCCACTGCGGGTAGCTGAAGAAATTGAAGATATTGTGGGTATCGAAGCGATTGATGCGGTGCAATGCTCCGCAAAAACTGGGATTGGTATTGAAGAAGTCCTTGAGCGAATTGTTCGTCAAATACCGCCACCACAAGGAGATCCAGATGCTCCGTTACAAGCGCTCATCATTGATTCATGGTTTGATAATTATCAAGGAGTAGTGTCTCTCGTTCGGGTGAAGAACGGGACGCTGCGGGCCGGTGATAAGATGAAAGTGATGTCTACCGGACAATCCTACCAGATCGATAAAGTTGGCTTTTTCTCACCGAAACCTACAGAAACAGGTATTCTACGCTGTGGTGAAGTAGGCTTTGTGATTGCCGGTATTAAGGAAATTCTTGGGGCGCCGGTGGGCGATACCTTAACCCTTGCTAAGCAACCAGCCGATGCAGCACTCCCAGGCTTTAAGAAAGTTAAGCCACAGGTGTACGCGGGCATGTTTCCCATTTCATCAGATGACTACGAAAACTTTCGAGATGCTCTAGCAAAACTATCTCTCAACGATGCTTCGTTGTTTTATGAACCGGAGAACTCGGCTGCGCTTGGCTTTGGTTTTAGGATAGGTTTCTTGGGCATGCTGCACATGGAAATTATCCAGGAGCGGTTAGAGCGAGAGTATGACATAGATCTTATTACGACTGCACCGACGGTGGTTTACAAGGTTCTAAAAAAAGACGGCAAAGAAGTTAACGTGGATAACCCAGCGAATTTGCCAGCGCTTAACGATATTGACATCATTTATGAACCCATTGTAGAAGCAAATATCTTGGTGCCTCAGGACTATTTAGGCAACGTGATTACTTTGTGTGTCGACAAACGCGGCGTGCAAACGAAAATGGCCTACCATGGCAAACAAGTTGCAGTAACCTACGAGTTACCTATGGCTGAAGTTGTGATGGACTTTTTTGACCGCTTAAAATCAACAAGCCGTGGGTACGCCTCACTCGATTATCAGTTTAAGCGCTTTCAAGAAGCCGATATGGTGCGAGTGGATGTGTTAATTAACGGTGACAAGGTTGACGCTTTAGCGATGATTACTCATCGCGATAATGCGCAAGGTCGTGGCCGTGAGTTAGTCGATAAGATGCGGGAACTGATTCCGCGCCAGATGTTTGATATTGCGATTCAGGCAGTTATTGGGACGCATGTTATCGCGCGCTCGACGGTAAAACAATTACGTAAAAACGTTATCGCTAAGTGTTATGGCGGGGATGTTAGTCGTAAGAAAAAATTACTGCAGAAGCAAAAAGAAGGTAAAAAACGGATGAAGCAACTAGGTAATGTTGAAGTTCCGCAAGAAGCTTTCTTAGCTGTACTCAAGGTTGGTAAATAAGACGACATTGGCGTCACGATAAGGAAAAAGCACGAATGGCCAATTTTTATTCGGTGTTGTTGACAATTGTCACCTTGGTGGCAGGTGCGCTCTGGTGGTATGACGCACGTTACAAAAAGCCAGTGCGCTTGCAACGTATTCAAGCTGAAGAGCAACGTTTGCAACAACAGTTGGATGAAGAGGCGCGAGCTCGGATTGCCCCTCAAGGGCGCTTAGCCGAGTTTGCGCAGTCGGTGTTTCCGGTGTTGTTCGTGATACTTATTCTACGTTCATTTATTTTTGAGCCGTTCAGAATACCTTCAGCGTCGATGATGCCAACCATGTTGGCCGGTGACTTTATCTTGGTACAAAAGTTTAGTTACAGCTTACGAGATCCTATTTTTCGTACCGAATTGATGAAAACTGGTACCCCACAACGGGGTGATATTGCGGTCTTTAAATACCCAGGTAACCCGCAACTGGATTACATTAAACGAATCATTGGTACGCCTGGCGATCGGATAATATATCGTAATAAAACGTTATATTTAGAGCCTGCATGTGTTGAGCAATCCAGTGAATGTCCACAAATGCAGGTGATTGAACGGGATGTGACGGCTCAGGATGAAGTTTATTTTAGCCGGTCTACACCTTTGGTGCGCTACCAAGAGCAGTTGGGTAATGTGACCCACGAAATTCTTATTGATCCAACTATTGCACCACGTACTCCGTATTTTTATCAGCAAGAAGGCACGGCTCCTGATGAATGGATAGTACCCGAAGGACACTATTTCTTTATGGGTGATAACCGTGATAATTCTGAAGATAGTAGATACTGGGGCTTTGTACCAGAGCATTATCTGGTAGGTCGTGCTACTTTTATTTGGATGAGTTTTGAGATGGACCGTAGCCGGAATAGCTGGCTACCGCAATGGGTTCCTACTGGCGTTCGCTGGCACAGACTCGGAACCGTGGAGTAATAAGTGAGTTTACCAAAACCACCTATTCATAAGTTAGAACAAGCGTTTGGTTATCGTTTTAATAATCGTGATCAGTTAGCGCAAGCCTTAACTCACCGTAGTGCGGCGGCGCAACACAACGAACGCCTGGAGTTTTTAGGCGACTCGGTGTTAGGAATTATTATTTCTGAGGCCCTGTTTGAACGCTTTCCGAAAATAGATGAAGGCGATTTAAGCCGAATGCGCGCCACTTTAGTTTGTGGTCGCTCATTAGCTAAGCTTGCCCAGCAATTTGAGCTTGGTAAATATCTGGTGCTGGGGCCAGGAGAAATGAAGAGCGGCGGCCATCGGCGTGAATCTATTCTTGCTGATGCAGTGGAGGCTTTGCTCGGTGCCATGTACCTAGAAAGCGATTTAGTGACCTGTCGTCAAGTTGTGCTGCGTTGGTTTGCTCCTCACTTAGCTGCGATAAAACCTGGCGTCAGCCATAAAGATCCCAAAACGCGATTACAAGAATTTTTACAGGGTCGGCAATGTGCATTGCCGCTTTACGAAGTTGTGGCGACCCAAGGCCAGGCGCACAATCAACAGTTTACCGTGAGTTGCCAAGTAGACGGTTTGGCAGAAGTGGTGCTTGGTACTGGTACCAGTAGACGCAAAGCTGAACAGAAGGCCGCGGCAGCAACGTTAGAGTTGCTACAACACCAGCAGGAACCTGTGTAATGGATGTGACTGAATATCAATCAGAGTCAGCTTTTGTCGCGATTGTAGGGCGTCCCAATGTGGGCAAATCTACCTTACTGAATCGTATTCTTGGACAAAAAATTAGTATCACTTCGAACAAGCCACAAACCACTCGACATCGAATTTTGGGTATCGAAACTGAAGGTGATAGACAAATAGTCTATGTTGACACGCCAGGATTGCATCAAGACGAGAAAAAGGCGATTAATCGACTCATGAATCGCGCTGCTGCAAGCTCTATGAGTGGTGTTGAAGTGGTTTTATTTGTGGTGGAAGCAAATCGCTGGACCACCGATGATGAGATGGTACTTAACAAACTTAAGAAATCTCAACGTCCTGTTATTTTGGTTGTGAACAAGATCGATCAGATAAAGGATAAAAGTAGTTTATTGCCACAGCTGCAACAATTAGCAGCGCGACATACATTTGCCGAGATTGTGCCTCTGTCTGCCGCTACTGGCGATCAAGTTGAGGCTTTACGTAGTTTAGTTCATCAATATGCCAAACCAGGTGTGCATCACTTTCCTGAAGATTATGTTACCGATCGATCATTGCGTTTTATGACCGCTGAAATAGTGCGTGAAAAACTCATGCGTTTTACCGGCGATGAATTGCCATACAGTACGACCGTTGAGATTGAACAATTTCGCACTGCAGAGAATGGTACCACCCATATTCATGCGTTGATTTTGGTCGAACGAGAGGGACAAAAGCGGATGATTATTGGCGCTGGTGGCAGTAAGTTAAAAACCATTGGTACTGAAGCGCGAAAAGATCTCGAGCCATTGATTGGTGGCAAAGTCCATTTGCAGCTCTGGGTTAAAGTAAAATCCGGCTGGGCTGATGATGAACGAGCACTCCGCAGCTTAGGGTATGGTGAGGATTAAGCCATGCAACCGGCATATGTGCTGCATCGCTGGCCTTATCAGGATAGCAGCCTACTGGTTGAATTATTTACGCTGCAGCACGGGCGATTTCGGGTTATTGCGAAGGGAGCTAAGCGGCCCAAAAGCCGCTGGCGAAGTATCCTTCAGCCCTTTACACCGTTGCTGGTTGAAACTCGCGGTAAACACGAATTACAAACGCTTGTTGATGCTGAAGCCAGTGCACCAGCCTTTGCGCTGCAGGGGGTTAACCTCTACAGCGGTTTTTACCTTAACGAGCTATTACAACGTCTGACATCAATCTATCAGCCGTTAGATGGGGTGTTTGATGACTATCAGCAAGCACTGCAGCTATTAACGCAGATGGCCCAAATAGAACCTGTCTTGCGTCGTTTTGAATGGCAACTACTGTGTCATTTAGGGCACGGTTTTGATTGGTTTTATGATACTCAGCAACAGCCTGTAGTAGCGAACAGCCATTACTTATTTGTGCCAGAAGCTGGTTTCAGTGCTGTTAGCGCAACACCTCACTCCTATGCCGGTAGCGATTTACTTAAATTAGCTGCTTTCGAATTAAACGATAGTAGGCTACTTAACGTATTCAAACGTTTAATGCGAGAAGCGCTCGCACCCTATTTAGGGCCCGCACCGCTTCGTAGTCGCGAATTATTCATACAGTTGCAAGTAGCGTCAAGCACGGCTAACCAGCCAGTGGTGGCGCCGCTGAGCACAGAAACACCCAAAGGATACACATCATGAGCTTGCAGCAATTTCCCATTTTGTTAGGGGTCAATATTGATCATGTCGCTACACTACGAAATGCTCGTGGCGTCAGTTATCCGGATCCGGTAACAGCAGCTGCGTTAGCAGAACAGGCTGGAGCCGATGGTATAACTATTCACTTGCGTGAAGATCGTCGTCATATCCATGATCGCGATGTTGAATTGCTCGCCCATACTCTGCAAACCAGAATGAACCTAGAAATGGCGATAACTGATGAAATGCTAGCCATTGCTGCAAAAGTTAAGCCGGCTTATAGCTGTTTAGTGCCCGAAAAACGTGCTGAGCTTACTACTGAGGGTGGTTTAGATGTAGCTGGCCAGCTTGCACGAGTAACTGATGCAGTAGCAAGTTTAGCAAGTCATGGCACTATCGCTTCTTTGTTTATTGATGCCGATAAAAAGCAAATTGATGCGGCCAAAGCTAGTGGTGCTCAAGTGATAGAGCTGCATACCGGGCATTACGCTGAACAAACGACTGAAGCAGGGCAACAACAAACGCTTCAGCAACTAAGAGACGCAGCTGATTATGCACATGGTCTTGGTTTACAAGTAAACGCAGGTCATGGTTTGCATTATCATAATAGCGCTGCAATAGCGGCAATTTTACCGTTAGTAGAGTTGAATATTGGGCATGCCATCATAGCTCGAGCGGTGCTGGTAGGATTGGATCAAGCCGTGCGTGACATGAAGCAGCTGTTGCAGCAAGCTCGCATGCAAGCTATCGCAGAGCTGAACTAAGGGATGGCGCAGTTTTATCGGCCAGGTCAAGGGCCGCAGCAGCGAAAACGCAAAGCTAAGCCAAAACCTGCAACTATTGCAGCAGCAGATGTGGTTGGGCTGGATCATTTTGGTCGCGGTGTCGTGCGTAGTGCGCAAGGGGTTAAATTTGTGGCTGGGGCCTTACCTGGCGAAGTTATCGACTACGTTGAGAGTAGCAAGTACGAGGCGGAACTTTTAGCGGTACAGCAATCTAGCCCTGAGCGGCAGCAACCGGCCTGTGAATTCTATCGGCAATGCGGTGGTTGTGACTTGCAGCATTTGAATGTAGCAGCACAACAGCAGCATAAGCAGCAAGTAGTCACTGAGTTATTGCATAAGTTTGCTGGCATTGATGTCACTGCACAGGCGTCACTGTGGCAACCGACACTTAGCGGCAGCCCGTGGAACTACCGTCGACGGGCTCGCTTAGCAGCTCATTATGATAAAAGTAAACGGCAGCTCACGTTGGGGTTTCGGGCCAGAAAAAGTAAAACCATCGTGCCGATTTCTGAGTGTGCTACGTTAGCGCTAGCGTTAAATAACTTGTTGGCTCCGTTGCGTGCGTGCTTAGCTGAGCTCAAACTGGTGCCGTTTTTGGGGCATGTAGAACTCCTTGAAACCACAGCTGAGCCGCTAGTGGTGTTGCGTTTAACTCGTTCGTTGGCAGCCGCCGATAGAGCGCATTTAGTGGCATTTTCAGAACACCATCAAGTGCGCATCGCATGGCAGGATGAACAGCAGGTACATTTGTTAGATACTGGGCCGCTTCCTCAATACGCAACTTGGCAGGCTAAACTGCAGTTTAACCCAGGTGACTTTTTACAAACTCACCGTGATTTAGCTGAGGCTATGGTAGCCCAAGCTCTGCAATGGCTTGAACCAGAATCTGGTGATACTATTTTGGAGTTATTTGCTGGTAGTGGCCATTTTACTATTCCGTTTGCTCGCAGTGGGGCTCAGGTAACGGCAATAGAGGGTGTACCTAGTATGGTCCGGCAATTACAGCACAACGCCCACCTGCATGGCGTAGCTGTGACTGCGGCGTGCAGCAACTTAGCCCAGCCCTGGGCGCAAAGTGCAGCAGCAAAGCTATTGCAAGGGCCATTCAACAAGGTGCTGCTGGACCCAGCTAGAGCTGGTGCCGCGCAAGCAGTACAAGAGTTAGTGCGGATGCAACCAGCGCAAATTCTGTATATTTCTTGTGCTCCGGATACCTTAGCGAGGGATGCCGCGACGCTGGTGCAAGGCGGTTATCAGTTAAAACAAGCACAACTGGTTGACATGTTTCCGCAGACCCATCACATTGAGGTTATGACACTATTCGAAAGGGAGTAAAGCCGTGGTTTTTGTGCGCAGTACCCATGTTGACAAACCGAGTCAAACGGGCGGGGATTGGTTAGCTCACGTTGACTCTAAGCAGCGCAAGCAAGCGTTAACTGAGCTTAGTCAACAGTTACAACAGCTGTTAGTGAAGCAACCTAAAGCTGCGCACATTGAACTGAAAGGTCAAGAAATGGTGGAGATCCTAGCTGGTTTAGGATTGGACCAAGAGACCCTAGTAGCGGCCTTACTCAGCCCTGCCTACGAACTGAAGCTACTGACACCGGAGCAAGTGACGGCGTGGGGTGGTGAGTCCTTATTGCAGCTGATGCAAGCAGTACAGCAGATGCAGAGCATTAGCGCCTTGCAACATTTTCAGCATGGTAAACCTAACGATGCGCAAATAGATAATGTACGCCGCATGTTGCTGGCGATGGTGGCAGACGTACGGGCAGTGTTAATTAAACTAGCTGAACGTATTTGTTTTTTAAGAGAAGTCAAAGGATTAGACGAAGAAACACGAGTTCTTGCCGCCAAGGAATGCCATGAAATTTACGCGCCACTAGCTAATCGATTAGGCATTGGTCAACTCAAGTGGGAACTAGAAGATCTCGCATTCAGGTACTTGCATCCAAACACCTACAAAGCTATTGCCAAACAGCTCTTAGAACGACGTATTGATCGTGAAACATATATTCATGATTTTGTGCATCAACTACAGCAGGCACTGCATGATGAAGGCGTAGAAGCTACCGTTTACGGGCGCCCTAAGCATATCTACTCGATTTGGCGAAAAATGCAGAAAAAGCATCTTAACTTTACCGAGTTGTATGACATCCGTGCCGTTAGGATCATTACCGCGTCGCTAAAAGACTGCTACGCCGCGTTGGGCGTAGTTCATAGTTTATGGCGTCATATTGGCTCTGAGTTTGATGATTATATTGCCACTCCTAAGGCTAACGGGTATCAATCGATTCACACCGTGGTGCTTGGGCCTGCTGATAAACATGTAGAAATACAAATTCGTACCCAAACCATGCATGATGATGCTGAACTTGGGGTTGCAGCCCACTGGATGTACAAAGAGGGGGCGGCAGTTAGTAAAGGGCAAGGCCTAGAAGAAAAGATCGCGTGGCTGCGCAAATTGTTAGCTTGGCATGATGATATGGCGGGCAACGATGAATTAGTGGCAGAAATTCGCTCTCAAGTATTTGAAGATAGGGTGTATGTATTTACTCCAAAAGGAGAAGTGATAGATTTACCTAACGGCGCAACGCCGTTAGATTTTGCCTATTACATCCATTCACAAGTTGGGCATCGCTGTGTTGGAGCCAAAGTGGATGGCCATATTGTACCTTTTACTTATGCGTTAAAAAATGGCGAGCGGGTAGAAATTCTTACGCAAAAGAATGCGCAACCGCGCCGCGATTGGCTCAATCCTACCAGTGGTTATCTACAAACCTCGCGTGCCCGGGCTAAAGTAGCCACTTATTTCAAAAAGCTTGATCGTGATAAAAATATTAAAGCAGGTAAAGAGCTACTCGAGCCAGAGCTAGCAAAACATGGCATTCCCCTGAGTGCTGCCGAGCAGGTTCTTGAGCGCTTTAATATGACGCACTTAGATGACTTAATTGCCGGCATCGGTGCGGGTGATGTGCGCTTGCAGCATGTGGTAAACCAACTTAAACCAGCCACAGATACAGCGGCCGAGCGCATCGAGCGACTCACAGCCAAACCTGCCAAGCAGCGCACTGGTAAACAGAGCGATGTCACTGTTGAAGGGATTGGTAATCTCCTCGTGCAATTTGCCAAATGCTGTCAACCGGTGCCAGGTGATAGTATTTTAGGCTTTGTAACTCAGGGGCGGGGCGTTTCAGTACACCGCAAGGATTGTGAGCAGTTGCAGCATCTTTTAGACCAACATCCTGAGCGTGCATTGGCGGTAAGCTGGAGTGAACAAAAGCAAGCTAACTATCGAGTTGATTTGCGCCTTATCGCAAATGATCGTCAAGGATTATTGCATGACATTACCAGCGTCTTAGCCAATGAACGTGCGAGCGTGGCGCAACTTGATTCGAAACGAGATGAAGCTAGTGCTTTAGCCAGTATTCGGGTTGGCGTGATGGTAGCGGACCAAGCAGGTTTGCAGCGCTTAGTCAGTCGTCTAAGCCAACTCAAAGGTGTGCATGAAGTGGTGCGAGTGCCAGCTTGATAGGCAAGGAGTAACATGAATTCATTTACAGGTGTGCAAGCCTTGGTAACCGTTATGCAACGGTTGCGCGATCCGGTTGGTGGGTGCCCATGGGATTTGCAGCAATCCATGGCCAGCCTCATTCCTTATACTTTGGAAGAAGCATACGAAGTTGCCGCCGCAATTACCGCGGGTGAACCAGCAGCGATAAAAGATGAACTAGGTGATTTATTGTTCCAGGTGGTGTTTTATGCACAGCTTGGCAAGGAACAGGAACTATTTGATTTAGACGCCATTGCTAAAGCTACAGCAGAGAAGCTCATGCGGCGACATCCACACGTGTTTGGTGAGCATCAAGCCCTCAGTGATGCCGAGATAAAAGCACAGTGGGAGCAGATAAAAAGTGAGGAGCGTGCTGAGCAAGGCCAAAGCGATAGTGTGTTTGATGGTATTGCAAATAATTTACCAAGTATTTTAATGGCTCAAAAACTGCAAAAACGGGCTGCGACTGTGGGTTTTGATTGGTCTGAGATGGCTCCCGTGATTGCTAAAATAAGGGAAGAATTAGCGGAAGTTGAAGACGAAATTAGAGCTAACGATAACGCAAAAATAGCTGCTGAGATTGGCGATTTGTTGTTTGCGGTGGTGAATTTGGCCCGCCACGCTCAGGTTAATCCTGAGCACGCATTACGCCTGACCAATCACAAGTTTAAACAGCGTTTTCAATGGATAGAAACGCAATTAGCCCAACAGCAAAGACGTCCTGAAGAGTTGAGTTTAGACGAGTTAGAAACCTATTGGCAACAAGCTAAACAACAGTTAAATCACGTTGAAAGTAAGAAATAATTTGTCGGCTATGGGCTACTCGGGTATACTGTTTTCCCGTCTTGAAGCATTTCCCTATCAACCTGACGACTTAGGTTTCGCATGACAACTAATTATATTTTCGTCACCGGCGGTGTTGTATCTTCGCTGGGCAAAGGTATTGCTGCAGCTTCATTGGCGGCAATTCTCGAAGCACGTGGCCTAAAGGTTACGATTCTTAAACTGGATCCTTACATTAATGTGGATCCTGGTACCATGAGTCCCATTCAGCACGGCGAAGTGTTTGTGACCGAAGACGGTGCCGAAACCGATCTGGATTTGGGACATTACGAACGATTTATTCGTACCCGAATGACCAAGAAAAACAACTTTACTGCTGGGCGCGTATACGAAGATATCATTCGACGCGAACGTCGTGGTGAGTTTCTTGGCGCTACCATTCAGGTTATTCCTCATATTACCAACGAAATCAAACGTCGTATTGTTGATGGAAGCAGCGACTATGATATCGCTATCATTGAAATCGGTGGCACCGTAGGTGATATTGAATCACAACCTTTTCTTGAAGCTATTCGCCAATTGGCCACTGAAGTGGGGCGCGATCGTACGTTATTTATGCACCTCACCTTGGTACCGTTTTTAGGTGCTGCTGGCGAAGTAAAAACTAAACCAACCCAACACTCGGTAAAAGAACTTCGCTCGATTGGTATTCAGCCGGACATTTTGGTGTGTCGTTCAGACCGTGCGTTACCTGCTACAGAACGGGCTAAAATTGCGCTATTTACCAATGTTGAAGAACGCGCTGTTATTGGCTTGAAAGATGTCGATAGCATTTATAAAATTCCGGCTATTCTGAAGTCGCAAGGCCTTGATGAAATCGTGACCCACAGGTTCCGATTAGACTGCCCAGAAGCAGATTTAGCTGAGTGGGAACAGGTGCTCTATCAAGAATCGAATCCTAGCGGTGAAGTGACCATTGGTTTTGTTGGAAAGTACATTGAGTTGCCTGACGCTTATAAATCGGTGAATGAAGCCTTAGCCCATGCCGGCTTAAAGAATCGTTTAACTGTGAACTTACGCTACATTGATGCGCAAGATATTGAAACTAAAGGTGTTGCTAAACTTGCTGATGTAGATGCCATCATTGTTCCGGGCGGTTTTGGTGAACGCGGAATACTAGGTAAGATCATGGCGGCCCAATACGCTCGTGAGCACAATATTCCTTATCTAGGCATTTGTTTGGGGATGCAGATTGCGCTGATTGAATACGCACGTAACGTTGCGGGTTTAACAGGCGCCAATAGCACTGAATTTGAAGCCGAGGCAAAACATCCGGTGGTAGGATTGATCACCGAGTGGATGGATGCCAAAGGTCAGAAAGAATTACGCAATAACAGTTCTGATTTAGGCGGTACCATGCGTTTGGGTGCGCAACCATGTAATTTAGTGCAGGGCACTAAGGCGCGGACATTATACGGAGCCGATGTGATTCAAGAGCGGCATCGCCATCGCTATGAAGTCAACGGTCATTATATCGAGCAATTAGAAGCGGCAGGCTTGAAAATATCAGGTTGGTCGCATGATAATCGCTTAGTAGAAATTATTGAAATTCCTACTCATCGCTGGTTTGTGGCAGCGCAATTCCATCCGGAATTCAACTCCACTCCACGTGATGGGCATCCATTATTCCGCGGTTTTATTGAAGCCGCAGGACAGTATCAAAAAGAGCGTCGCGCTTAAGCGTCGCGTGTTATGGCAAAGGAGTATTAAAGATCATGGCAGCAATTAGTAGTATTGTAGCTCGTGAAATCATGGACTCACGCGGCAACCCAACTATTGAAGCAGATGTTTATCTAGACAATGGTCATTGGGGGCGTGCCGCTGCCCCTAGTGGTGCATCAACTGGTTCTCGTGAAGCACTAGAGTTACGTGATGGTGACGCTCATAGATATTTAGGCAAAGGTGTGCAAACTGCCGTGCGAAACGTGGTGGAGCTTATAGCGCCAGCGTTACAAGGCATTGATGCAACGGAGCAAGCTCAAGTTGACCAAATCATGTTAGATTTGGATGGTACTGAGAATAAAGAAAAATTGGGTGCGAACGCTATTTTGGCCGTATCGCTAGCTGTTGCAAAGGCCGCTGCTAGTGCTAAAGGAATACCCTTGTACGCTCATATTGCTGAACTCAATGGTACTGCCGGCAAGTACAGCATGCCATTGCCGATGATGAATATTCTTAATGGCGGCGAACATGCTGATAACAATGTAGATATTCAAGAATTTATGATTCAACCCGTAGGTGCGAAGAATTTTGCTGAAGGGTTACGTATGGGAGCGGAAATCTTTCATGCGTTGAAAAAAGTCTTGCAGCAACGTGGCTTAAGCACAGCCGTGGGCGATGAGGGTGGTTTCGCGCCAAACTTAGCGTCTAACGAGGAAGCTTTAGCGGTGATTGTTGAAGCTGTTGCCAATGCTGGCTACGAGATGGGGCGTGATATCACCTTAGCCCTTGATTGTGCTGCATCAGAATTCTATCGCGATGGTCAGTATCATCTAAGTGGCGAGGGTAAATCATTCGATGCTGCTGGTTTTGCTGAGTATCTTGATGGCCTGTGTCAACGCTATCCGATTATTTCAATCGAAGATGGCTTGGATGAAAGCGATTGGGCTGGCTGGAAAGTCTTGACCGAACGTTTGGGTAGTAAAGTGCAGTTGGTAGGTGATGATTTGTTTGTAACTAATACTCGTATTCTTAAGCGTGGTATTGATGAACAGATCGCAAACTCGATTTTGATTAAGTTTAATCAAATTGGTAGTTTAACTGAAACCCTAGCGGCCATTCGAATGGCACATGAAGCGGGTTTCACCGCAGTTATTTCACATCGCTCAGGTGAAACTGAAGATGCTACAATTGCTGATTTGGCGGTGGGTACTGCGGCAGGACAAATCAAAACAGGTTCGCTCTGTCGTTCAGACCGAGTGGCTAAGTACAACCAGTTGTTGCGTATCGAGGCTGAGTTAGATGGTCAGGCTGCGTATCGTGGTCGTGCCGAAGTAAACGCAAGCTAGCACATGGGTTGTGGTCAGCGTTTAACTGTCGCAAGCTTGTGAACTCTGCCGATGAGCAATATGAACGAGAATCAACAAGCTGACATTTTCCAGGCGTTGCACGGTGGTTATGTTAATAGCCCCCAAGCCACGCCTGATCAATGGCCTGCGGCAGCTTTCGCTGAACTTTGTAACGCCTTGTACGAACGTGAATTGCAACAACTTGCACAGCAGTTGGGGCTAACGGTTCAGGGGTTACAAAAGCGTTTACGAAGTTTGCCTTACTACATTCAACAAGCGGCGCGTGGCATGTTACAGTGCGGCGCGCCGTTTGTGTTAGATCTCCAAAACGCCTCCTGGCAGACGCCACAAAAAACGAAGTTACAGACCGCGGCCAAGCAAACGACTAAACTTAGTAACTGGTTACACAAGCACGCCAAATTAGGCGATGCTGTGGTGATTCATGTGCAAACCCAACATCTACAAAAAGCTGTCTTAGATTCGCTTGATCGTCTTGATCTAGCCCAACAGCGAGTGCATTGTAATCATTGGGGATGGTTTGATTTACAGGGGCAATGGCTGGATCCATTACCAGCGCATGAAGCGGCAGCAACGGCGACGCAGGCGGTATTAATTTTGCCCGATAAGTATCATTTAGGGGCTGCTATGGGGGGCCATCAATGGGGCCATAAAGGCAAGTTAGATCCCCGCCCCTTGAGCTTACGTGAGGTACTGCTTGCCACCCGCATTCAGTGGCGGTAACAGCAGTTAGAATGCGCCCCAAAAGGCAACCACACCCGCAATCATCACAATCACTAAACTTAATTTGCGAAACAAAGATTCGGATAAGCGGCTACTGATACGGTGCCCTAGCCAAGAACCACTAACAGCACCAGCTAACAAACAGAATAAAATAGGCCATTGCTCTAATTGATAGCGTTGTTGCCAGCTAAAGCCAATCACATTAGTTAATGCAAGCAGTAAAAAGAACAAGGTTAGGGTGGCACGAAACGATACCCGGGCGAGACCGTAACTTGTAAGAAATAGCACCACGGGTGGTCCGCCTAAGGTTAAAGCGCCATTACTAAAACCACCGATGGTACCAGCTAATATTTGCTGCCACGCGGCTCCGTTACTTTGCCAGCGTAGGTTAAACCAAAACAACAGGGCGACCAGAATAACTCCACCAGCCATGATCTGTTGTAACAACTGTAAGTTGATTGCGGCTAATAGGTATTGTCCAGCAAGGCTTCCAAGCACGCCGCAGCCAAGCAACCAAGGCCACTGGCGCCACGCTATAGCATGTCGTAGTAACCAGCCTAAATAAAGTGCCATGGCTAGGTTAACTACCGACAGTAGTGGCGTGAGGGTAGAAAGCGGCAGCCAAAGCACCAATAAGGGCACGGCAATCAGCCCGGAGCCAAAGCCAGAAATGCCTTGCAAACAGGCTGCAACAAACATAATCATTAGGATTATCAGATATTCCATAGCTTTTTCATTGGGGTTAGCCGTAAAGGTCGATATACTACCAGAAATTATCTGACAACCTACTAGTTCTAACGGGTTATTCACGTTGCAGGTGGAGGCGAGGATGCGATTGCTAAAACTCACGTTTCTAGTGATTTTAATTGCGCTGCAATATCGTTTATGGTTTGGCAAAAACAGCCTGCCAGATTATTGGAATATGCAAGCAGATGTGCAACGACAGGCCGCTGCCAATGATAAGTTGCGGCAACGCAATCAATTGGTCGCAGCTGATATTGAAGACTTACGCGAAGGCCAAGTAGCGCTAGAAGAGCGCGCTCGCAACGAACTAGGACTGATAAAAAGCGATGAAACATTTTTCCGTTTGGTGCCAGTAAAAACACAACCATGATAGATCACATTCCAAGTATTGCTGCGATTGTTCCTGCGGCCGGTAGGGGCCAGCGGATGGCAAGCAAGATCCCTAAACAGTATCTGCAATTAGCTGGCAAAACGGTGCTAGAGCATAGTTTACATGCACTCACACAAGACTCACGGATCTCGAAGATCTATCTTGCTTTAAGTGCAGAGGATACATTTTTCAGTGCACTTCAGTTGCAGTTACCCATTCCAGTCATACCCGTAGTGGGGGGAGCTAGTAGAGCAGCCTCGGTATTAGCGGGGGTAGAACAAGCACGTCTCGATGGTGTGGCCTATGTGGTGGTGCACGATGCGGCTCGCCCATGTTTGCAAGCTGATGAATTATCCAAAGTTATCGATGTGGCGTTAATTCACCCTCAAGGCGCGCTGTTGGCATTGCCCGTAGCCGATACGATGAAGCGAAGTGATGCACATAACGCGGTGAGGCATTCAGTAAAACGCGAGCATTTGTGGCATGCACTGACACCACAGGTGTTTGCTTTGCAACCTTTACTCAATGCCTTAGTTAGTTTAGGGGTGGATCACCCAGAGCTTACTGACGAGGCCTCAGCGATCGAATTATCGGGTGGCAAGCCGCAGTTAGTGGCCGGTAGGCGCACCAATATTAAGGTGACGCAACCGGGTGATGAGCAGCTTGCCGACATGTACTTAAAGTTTTTTGCGACAGAACGTCAGGGGTAACTATGGGATTAGGTTCTATCCGCATTGGGCACGGTTATGATGTGCATAAATTTGGTGGCAGCGGACCATTAACATTGGGTGGTATTCAAGTACCCTACGAACAAGGTCTTCTCGCACATTCTGACGGTGATGTGGTACTTCATGCGATTGCTGATGCATTATTAGGTGCGGCTGCTTTGGGCGATATTGGTCAGCATTTTCCTGATACTGATGCCGCTTATGCGGGCGCTGATAGTGCGGGGCTTTTAAGCCAAGTTCTGCAACTGGTTAAACAGCAGGGCTATGGTGTGGGTAACCTTGATGTGACCGTGGTTGCTCAAGCACCTAAATTAGCTGATTATATCAACGCAATGCGTCAGCGCATTGCCGCTTTGTTAGAAGTCTCCGTAGGCGCGGTAAATGTGAAGGCAACCACCACCGAGAAGCTTGGTTTTGTTGGCCGTAAAGAGGGCATTGGCTGCCATGCAGTGGTGTTGCTACAAGGCCAAATTAATGACTGAGACTAGCTATGATTCATTACTAGGCCCTTATTTACACGGCGTGCCTAACAGCGGTGGGGTGATTAAAGCCGAACCCGAGCATTTTCAGGTGGTTGAAGAGCTCGAACTACCGCAGCAAGATCCACAGTTACAGCAAGGTGAGCATCAGTGGCTATGGGTGCGTAAACGTGGCGCAAATACCCCTTATGTGGCGGCCCAATTGGCTAAGTTTGCCGGCGTTAAAGAACGTGATGTGAGTTATTCAGGTCTAAAAGATCGACAAGCCATCACCGAGCAATGGTTTTCTATCCAATTGCCAGGCCAACAACTGTTACCCTGGCATGAGCTCGAACATCCCGAATTTAGTGTGCTGCAGGCGGTATTACAGCCGCGCAAACTTAAAACCGGTACTCATAAACGTAATCGTTTTACGATTCGTATAGAAGCTATCACGGATGCTGATGCCTTTAACCAACGTTGGCAACAGGTGTGTACGCAAGGGGTGCCTAACTACTATGGGCTGCAACGCTTTGGCAAAGATGGGCAAAACATCAGTAACGCAGTTGAGTGGTTAAGTGGGCGGTTACGCCGGCGCTTAAATAGAACTCAAATAGGTTTGTATCTATCCGCAGCTCGCTCATTTTTGTTTAATCAAGTGCTGGCAGAGCGAATTCGACACAACCTTCTGACTCCGTTAGAAGGTGAACCTATGCTCCTCAGCGGTAGTCAGTCATTTTTTATTGCCGAGCAGATTGATGCGGCACTGTTGGAGCGGTTGGCGTCCGGTGATATTGAACTTAGTGGACCGCTAATGGGTAGTGGCGAGCGTCAACAGATTAGTCAGGCGCAGGCAGCCGAGCTTGAACAGCGAGTTTTTGCTCAGTATCCAGAACTTCTTCAAGGCCTTGCGAAGCAACGTTTGGATGGTGGCCGCCGAGCATTGTTGTTGCGCCCACAGCAAGCACAATTAAATTGGTTAAGTGATACGGTGGCAGAAATTAGTTTTGCCTTACCTAAAGGATGCTTTGCAACTGCTCTAATACGCGAATTAGTTACAACGGAATAATTGGTAGGTACCTTAGTTATGATGAAATTATTAGTCAGTAATGACGATGGCGTCCATGCTCCTGGCATTCACGCCTTGCATGAGCGTTTAAAAGACATTGCCCAATGTCGCGTGATAGCTCCAGACCGCAACTGTAGTGGTGCTAGTAACTCTCTGACGTTGCATAATCCGCTGCGTATGCAACAGCTTGCTAATGGCTTCTACTCGCTTAATGGCACGCCAACGGATTGTGTCCATTTGGGTACGAATTCACCGCTAGCCGACGATGTCGACCTCGTGGTATCGGGGATTAATGATGGCCCTAATATGGGTGATGACGTACTCTATTCGGGAACCGTAGCTGCTGCAATGGAAGGACGTTTTATGGGATTGCCAGCCATTGCTGTGTCGATGGGCTCGCGTAGTGATGATTATTATGACACCGCAGCACGAGTAGTGGCAGATATCGTTAATAAAATGGCGGATGAGCCCCTAAGGTTGGATACTATTTTAAATATTAATGTGCCAGCTGTACCTTATGAGCAATTAAAAGGCATTAAAGTAACGCGGTTGGGGCGTCGTCATCGCGCTGAAACCATGGTGCAAAGTAAAGATCCATTTGGCCGTGATATCTTTTGGTATGGCCCTATTGGTGGTCATCAAGACGATGCGGAAGGCACTGATTTTCATGCCGTGCGTGAGGGTTACGTCTCTATTACCCCATTAAGTTTAGATATGACGGCGCGCAGCCACCAAACCACACTGTCAGATTGGTTAACTAAAACAAGCTCATGATTCAAAATTTTCAAGGGATGGCGCGCCGCTTGGTGGCCCAGCTAGAACGCGAAGGGATTCGTAATAAACCGGTGTTGGAGGTGATTGAAAAAACACCTCGTCACCTGTTTATGCCGCAATCGTTGGCGCACAAAGCATACGAAAACACGGCGCTACCGATTGGCAAGGGACAAACGATTTCGCAGCCACTGATGGTTGCGTCGATGACCCAGCTACTGATGCAGCATGATTGTAAAAAGGTGTTAGAAATAGGCACAGGGAGTGGCTACCAAACCGCAATCTTGGCCCAATTGGTGGCACAGGTTTGTTCAGTAGAACGCATCGCTGAACTGCAATACCAAGCGAAACGACGGCTCAAGCAACTGGAACTACATAACGTGAGTATGCGCCATGGTGATGGCTGGTTGGGCTGGCGCAGTAAAGCGCCGTTTGATGGCATTATTGTTACTGCGGCAGCGAGTGAGTTACCGCAACAGTTAATGGCCCAATTATCCGATGGTGGGGTGATGATTATTCCGGTTGGAACGGATAAACAACGGCTAATTGTGGTGCGTCGATTTGGCGATGTTTTTGAGCACAAGGAGTTAGGCGAAGTGAAATTTGTTCCCTTAGTACCAGGAGAGCCAGTATGAAGATTTTTGGCTGGCTGTACGACAAGGTATTAAGTTGGTCTCAGCATCGCCGAGCCCCAGCTATTTTGGCGGCTTTGAGTTTTTCTGAATCGGTGGTGTTTCCGATCCCGCCGGATGTGATGTTAGCACCGATGGCGATGACCCAACCTAAGCGCGCTTGGTTTTTTGCTGGGCTAACCACCATCGCCTCAGTCTTAGGCGGGATTGCGGGCTACTGGTTAGGTTATTGGGCGTTTGAGCCGCTGGTGATGCCGCTGGTGGAATGGGCTGGTTATCAAGATAAGTTAGCGAGAGTCACCGCCTGGTTTACCGAATATGGCTTTTGGATTATTTTCATTGCTGGATTCTCGCCCTTGCCGTATAAATTGTTTACGGTAACAGGGGGAATGCTACAAGTGATGTTTATTCCTTTTGTGTTGGGATCGCTGATTAGTCGCGGTTTGCGATTTTATTTGGTTGCTGCCTTGTTACGTACTGGTGGGCCAAAAATGGCGCTAAAACTGCGCACTTATGTAGACCGAATCGGTTGGGGAATGGTGTTAGTTGCCATCGCTGCGTATGTATGGACACGTTAAACAGATCATTGGTTTAAGTGCCTTGGTGGTGCTGTTTGGCTGCGCTGAGCCGCCACCACCAGCGCCCGTCAAGAAGCTTTATCATGGCCGCACTGTGCATGATTTTGAAGCGGCTAGTTTGGCCGCTGCTAGCTATCAAGTAGAGCGTGGTGACACGCTTTATTCTATTGCTTTTAGAGCTAACGTAGATGTGCGTGAGCTTGCTCAACTTAATAACATCAGTGAACCTTATCTCATTTTCCCTGGCCAAAGGCTGCGTTTAAAAGCCGTTGAAAAAAGCAGCAAAAGCGTTGCTAAGACATCACAGACAGGGTATCGTGATACCAAATTAGAACAAAAACAAAGCAAGCCTGTAACACCTAAAACTGCGGCAACGCCGGTTGCGAGCAAGCCTCCAGCCACCGTCATAAGTAGCCCAAGTAATGAGCCCTTTGCGAAGGAGGTTCAATGGCGCTGGCCCGCGACAGGAAAAGTGATTCGTGACTTTTCGACCGCTGAGGCTGGTAACAAAGGGCTAGACATTGGTGGTGATAGAGGTGCTCCTATTTATGCTGCTGCAGCGGGTAAAGTGGTGTACGCAGGCAATGCACTGAAAGGGTATGGGCAATTAATCATAGTGAAACATAACGATGATTATATTAGTGCCTATGCTCACAATCAGACCTTATTAGTACAAGAACAACAATGGGTCAAACAAGGTGAAGTGATTGCCGAGATGGGGGACACTGATGCCGCGCAAGTGATGTTGCATTTTGAAATTCGCTTTCGGGGTAAGTCAGTTAATCCTCGGCACTATTTGCCGCGGGGGTAATAATGAGTCGAAGCCAGGATGAGATTGATGACATTGACGAGCAAGAGCTTGCTGCAATGCAACAATCTGAGCAGGAAGATAACGACGATACGGAATTTGAAGAGATTATTGCAAACCGGTCTCATTATCTGAAAAAAATGGACGCAACTCAGATGTATCTGAGTGAGATCGGCTATTCGCCGTTGTTAACAGCCGAAGAAGAAGTGTATTTTTCGCGGCTAGCACGCAAGGGTGATGCCAAGGCTCGCTGTCGTATGATCGAGAGTAATCTGCGCTTAGTTGTCAAAATTGCACGACGCTATACGAATCGCGGACTAGCTTTACTCGACCTCGTTGAAGAAGGTAATTTAGGTTTGATCCGCGCGGTCGAAAAGTTTGATCCAGAGCGAGGCTTTCGTTTTTCTACCTACGCCACGTGGTGGATTCGACAAACAATCGAACGCGCCATCATGAACCAAACTCGTACCATTCGCCTACCCATTCATGTCGTGAAAGAGCTGAACAGCTACTTGCGCGCCTCGCGCGAGTTAGCACAAAGTTTGGATCATGAACCCACGGCAGAAGAAATTGCCGAAAAAATGAATGTTGATGTGGCTGATGTGAACCGGATGTTTCGCTTAAATGAGCGGATAGCTTCGGTTGATACCCCGATGGGGGGGAGCGATAACGATAAGTCTTTGGTTGAAATGCTAACGGCTGATGATGATCATGGCCCAGAAGGGTCATTGCAGGATGATGATACCAAACAACATATTTTAGCTTGGTTAGAAACCCTAAATGAAAAACAACGTGAGGTTCTGGCTCGACGCTTTGGCTTATTGGGTCACGAGCCGGCAACCCTTGAAGATGTTGGCCGTGAAATTGGCCTTACCCGCGAGCGGGTAAGACAAATTCAGGTAGAAGCCTTGCGCCGTTTGCGTGATATGTTGCGCCAGCAGGGCTTAAGTTTAGATTCGTTATTTCATCGTGAGTAACCGTTGTTGCCATTGCGCTAACCAGGTTAAAGCAGCAAGCGGAGTTAGCTGATTCACATCTAAGTCACGTAGCGCTTGCTCGAATTCACTAGGTGCCGACGAGCTTGCCTGTGCTGCTTTGATCTCGCGTTCCATCTGCGCAAATAAATCGGCTTGCTCGGTGTTACTTAAAGATTCGTTAACCATACTCTGTTGCAGTTGCTGACGAGCTTCTAGTTGTTGCAAATGCAACCGAGCTTGCTTTAATACGCTAGTGGGCAGGCCCGCTAACTGGGCAACTTGCACGCCAAAACTGCGACTCGCCGCACCTTCACTTACTTTGTGCTGAAACACAATATGCTCGTCATGTTCCGTCGCCTCAACATGCACATTAATGCACCCTGATTGCTGTCCAATGGTTTGAGTTAATTCAAAATAATGGGTAGCAAACAAGGTTAACGAGCGGTTGTTATCAGCGAGAGCTTCAGCGCAGGCCCAGGCTAAGGCTAAACCATCATAAGTAGAAGTACCGCGGCCTATTTCATCCATCAACACTAAACTTTGTGCTGTAGCATTGTGCAAAATATTAGCAGCTTCAGTCATTTCGACCATAAAGGTCGAACGGCCTGAAGCAAGATCGTCAGAGGCTCCAATTCGGGTGAAGATCCTATCGATAGGGCCAAAAACAGCTTCTTTAGCAGGCACAAAACAACCGCAATGAGCCATGATGGCTAAGAGTGCTGTTTGACGCATGTAGGTGGATTTACCACCCATATTGGGCCCGGTAATGAGCAGTAGACGCCGCTCAGGATTGAGTTCAACGTCATTCGCAATAAAAGGCTCTGTTTGCATGCGCTCAATCACTGGATGCCGTGCTTGTTGCAATCTAATTTGAGTTTGTTCTGATAATTGCGGACGTTGGTAGTTATGCGTCAATGCATGTTCAGCAAAGCCACGCAATACGTCTACTTCAGCGATACTTTGCGCTGTTTTTTGTAACGTCACCAAGTGCTCAGCTAGCTGCTCTAATAACTGTTCATAGAGCCATTTTTCACGTGCCAAAGCACGACTTTGACTATTAAGCACCTTGTCTTCGTAGGTTTTTAGTTCAGGAATGATGTACCGCTCGACATTTTTAAGGGTTTGCCGCCGTTGGTATTCTGCTGGGATCTGATTGCTGGCGGCGCGGCTAGCTTCGAGGTAATACCCATGAACCTTGTTAAAGCCAATCTTCAACGTATGAATGCCGGTACGCTGACGCTCTCGCGTTTCTATATGCTGCAAGACATCGGTAGCACCTTCAGCTAACTGACGATAATCATCGAGTTCGTCATCAAAATGGGGCGCAATAACGCCGCCATCTCGTATCAGAAGAGGTGGCGTAGCTACAATCGCGCGTTCTAGTAATGCCGTTAATTCCGGTAGTTCAGCTACGGCTTGTTGCCAGTGGGCTAACGCAGGTGAATCCAGCAATTGCTTTAATTTGGGCAAGCTTTGCAATGCTTGCCGCAATCGGGCGAGATCACGTGGGCGTGCGCTACGCAAGGCAATACGAGTAATGATCCGTTCAAGGTCACCAACCTGGCGTAAGACATGCTTCAGTTCAGCTAATTCGCTATGTTGTAAGCTAGCCACTGCGTCATAGCGCTGTTGCAAGAGTTGATGTTGTCGTAACGGCCGTTGCAGCCATCGTTGCAGCAATCGGCTGCCCATCGCAGTGCTGGTATTATCTAAAACATGATAGAGCGATGTTTTCTGTCCACTAAACGAGCGCACCAGTTCTAGATTTCGACGAGTGGCGGCATCTAACATAATCGCATCGGCTTGGCGCTCAGCCACAATCGCAGTAATGTGAGGAAGCGCTGCGCGTTGGGTGCTGCGCACATAACTTAAGATTGCACCGGCAGCCCCGATAGCAGCGGGTAGGTGACTTACCCCAAAACCATCTAAGTGAGCCACTTGAAATTGACGCAAGAGTTGTTCGATAGCACTGGTGGTTTCAAATTCCCAATCGGGGCGGCGGCGAATGCAACTGCAGGCCAGCTCTCGTTGGCTAAACTCATGGGTGTCTGGATACAGTACTTCAGCTGGTTGCAGTCGTTCTAATTCAGCTTGAAGCTGCTCACGGTCGGCGACCTCCAAAATGCTAAAACGACCGCTCGCCATATCTAAACAAGCAATTCCGATAGTTTCAGCGGGATGGATGGCGACCAGTAACTGCTCAGCATGATCCTTGAGCAGAGCCTCATCAGTAATGGTACCTGGAGTTAGTACTCTGACCACTTGACGCTCGACCGGACCTTTGCTGGTCGCAGGGTCTCCGATTTGCTCGCAAATTGCGACGGACTCGCCTAATTCGATAAGCCGCGCAAGATAACCTTCAGCGGCATGATAAGGTACCCCTGCCATCGGGATAGGTTGGCCATTGCTGGCACCGCGCTGGGTAAGAGAAATGTCGAGCAGTTCAGCTGCACGTTTGGCATCGGTGTAGAATAATTCGTAAAAATCCCCCATCCGATAGAATAATAAGCAATCGGTATGTTCTGCCTTAATGCGCAGATATTGCTGCATCATAGGCGTGTGTGCGGCGAGATCTTTTGTTATATTTTGGGCATCCGACATGCTTGTTATAATCCGTTCTAAAGTCGTGGTTAGCTGGCGTTTAAACTGAATATGTGTAGCCGCTTTGCGGCCCTCAAGGATAACTAAATGGTACCACAAAGCACAGTTAATTTAGCAGTAGAATTGGGCGCTTGGTTAGAGCAGCGTGGTTGGCGTTGTGTCACCGCTGAGTCGTGCACGGCCGGCGGAATTGGGTATGCTATTAGCACTGTTGCTGGTAGCTCAGCATGGTATGAAGGCGGCTTTATCACTTACAGCAATGCGATGAAGCAAAGCCAGTTAGGGGTAACTTCCTACACCTTAGCAAAATACGGTGCGGTGTCTGCCGAAACTGCAGCAGCAATGGCTCGCGGTGCTTTGACAGCCAGTGGGGCAGAGATGGCGGTAGCAGTAACAGGGGTCGCCGGGCCCGGTGGTGGGAGTACCGAAAAACCCGTAGGTTTGGTTTGGTTTGGCTTAGCTTGGCAGGGGGAATGTATTACTTGGCAGCAGGTCTTTCCTGGCGATCGGCAAGCGGTGCGATTAGCTACCATTAACGAAGCATTATTAAGTATTAAAAAAATAACTTGATACTGTATAAATTTACAGTACAATCATTTTAAAGCGATTAACAAACGGACACTAGCATGAGCAACGATAAACAAAAAGCACTCGACGCCGCCCTTGGTCAAATTGAACGCCAGTTTGGTAAAGGCTCTATTATGCGCCTTGGCGATAACCACGCGATGGATATTGAATCGGTTTCAACGGGTTCATTAACTCTAGATATTGCCTTGGGTATTGGTGGTTTACCGTATGGTCGTGTCGTAGAGATTTACGGACCAGAATCAAGTGGTAAAACGACATTAACTCTACAAGTAATTGCGGAAGCGCAAAAGCAAGGCAAAACCTGTGCGTTTGTTGATGCTGAACATGCGCTTGACCCCGTTTACGCTGGCAAGCTGGGCGTGAAGGTTGATGAATTACTCGTATCGCAACCTGATACGGGCGAACAAGCCCTAGAAATTTGTGACATGTTAGTCCGTTCAGGTGCCGTGGATGTGGTTATTGTAGACTCGGTAGCAGCGCTAACACCAAAAGCTGAGATTGAAGGTGAAATGGGTGACAGTCATATGGGCTTGCAAGCTCGGTTGATGTCGCAGGCGTTACGTAAACTCACAGCCAACATCAAGAAATCGAATAGTTTATGTATTTTCATTAACCAGATTCGAATGAAGATTGGGGTTATGTTTGGTAATCCAGAAACCACCACGGGCGGTAACGCACTTAAATTCTATGCATCGGTTCGATTAGATATTCGTCGTACGGGTTCGGTGAAAGAGGGCGATGAAGTTGTTGGTAACGAAACGCGCGTGAAGGTTGTAAAGAATAAAGTAGCGCCGCCATTTAAAGAAGCTAACTTCCAGATCATGTACGGCAGCGGTATTTCTAAAGAAGGCGAGTTGATTGATCTTGGCGTGAAACAGAAGATTGTTGATAAAGCAGGAGCTTGGTACAGCTACAAGGGCGATAAGATTGGTCAGGGTAAAGCTAATGCCATGAAGTTCTTGGTAGAAAACAAAGCGATTGCTGAAGATATTGAACAACAGATTCGTGAACAATTGTTAGCCAAGCCAGTTAAAGGTGAAAAGCCAGCAAAAGCCGATGATGCTGTTGACGTTATGCTGGATGATGATTTAATTTAAGGTTTTAGCAATAAAATTAGGAATAGCGTCATGAGTTATGCACAAGTTGCGTTAGCACTTGGCTCAGGTGCTGCACGAGGTTGGTCGCACATTGGTGTGATTAAAGCGCTGCAGGACATGGGAGTAGAAATAAACATGGTCGCAGGCACTTCAATCGGCTCCCTTGTGGGGGCCGGTTTTGCTTCTGGTCGCTTAACTGAGCTAGAAGAATGGGTGCGCGGCATGGGACGTTGGCAAGTTTTTAATCTCCTAGACTATGGGCTAAGTAACGGCGGCATTATTCATGGTGAAAAAGTTTTCAGCCATGCCCGTGAACGCTTTGGCGCAATAGATATTGAAGACATGCCGATTACTTACGGCGCAGTTGCTACCGATTTGTATACTGGAAGAGAGATTTGGTTACGCAAAGGTGACGTGTATGCAGCATCCCGAGCTTCTTGCGCTATGCCAGGTATGTTGGCCCCTTCTGCGGTTAATGGACGTTGGTTAGTTGATGGTGGGTTAGTGAATCCTGTACCAGTGTCCTTATGCCGTGCGCTTGGTGCTGACTTCGTCATTGCAGTGAATTTAAACTCACAGCTGAACACCAGCGCCATCGAAGCAAGATCCAAGTACGTAGCGCCTCCTAAAGATGGTGTTGAGCCCCAAGCGGATGTGCATGGGCATAATACTCCGGCTACGACCGAGGCAAGTCATCCTAAGCCGCAATCGGAACAAGACGAGGGTGAGGGTTTTTTCAATAGTTTTCTTTCCACTAGTCAGCACTATTGGGATGCGGTTAAAGAAAAGTTTACTGGCCCTTCGTACAAAGCTCCTGGTATGTTTGGGGTGATGGCAGGCTCTATCGATATCATGCAAGAGCGAATTACTAAAGCACGTTTGGCTGGTGATCCGCCCGATATCCTGATTCAGCCCAAATTAGGCCATATTGGTTTAATGCAGTTTGAAAGTGGTAACGATGCGATAGATATCGGCTATGAAACCACGATTAGAATGAAAGATTACATCATGTCTGAGTTGGAGCTTTTTGCCCAGCGACGCGGTTAGCGGTTCAAGTTTTTGAGCAGATATGAAAAAGCCAGCGTTTTAACGCTGGCTTTTTAGATTTGGAACCTTAGGTTCTATTATTTGTGTTCAGTAATGACGGCTTCCATTTTAGCGAAGGTTTGCTGTAAATCAGCACTTGGCTCAGCTGTCATTGAGCTAACAATCCATACCGCTAACGAGCTTAGGATAAAGCCAGGGATAATTTCGTAAACAAGGCTACTAAGCGTTGCTCCGTCAGCTAATACCGGTGCGTAAATCCAGAATAAGACAGTACCAGCACCCACCAGCATGCCGGCTAGGGCACCATGACGATTCATTCTGCGCCAGAACAAGCTCATAATAATGACTGGACCAAAGGCCGCGCCAAATCCTGCCCAAGCGTTAGCAACGAGACCTAGAATGGTATTTTCAGGATCCCATGCTAGCGCAATAGCCACCAATGAGACTAACAACACCGAAATACGGCCTACGGTTACTAGTTCTTTGTCACTGGCATCGCGGCGTAAGAAAGCTTTGTAAAAGTCTTCTGTAAGCGAGCTTGAGGTAACCAGCAGTTGCGATGAAATGGTACTCATAATAGCTGCAAGAATTGCAGCCAATAAGAAACCCGAAATTAATGGATGGAACAAGAATTGCGAGAAGATAATAAATATAGTCTCAGCGTCATTAAGTACCATTTTAGTTTCAGTAACATAGGCAATACCTACAAAGCCGGTAACCATAGCACCAACGATGGAAACAAACATCCAGCTGATACCAATTCGGCGTGCGGTAGGAATATCCTTCACTGAGCGGATCGCCATAAAACGGACGATGATGTGGGGTTGACCAAAATAGCCCAAGCCCCATGCTAGCAATGAGATGATACCCAGCCAGCTGAGCTGATTCACCAACGGGTCTTTTGCGGCATCTTTAAATAGTTCAAGGTAGTCAGGATTCATCGATTCGACGGTGTGAGTTACAGCGGTCATACCACCTAAATCGAAGATTGCCACGATTGGCACCAGTACCAAGGCGACAAACATGATGCACCCTTGCACAAAGTCAGTCATGGAAACCGCTAAAAACCCACCGAACAGGGTGTAGGCACAAACCACGCCGGCTGTTACCCATAAGCCTAAACTGTAGTCCAAGCCAAATGCGGCACTGGCAAAAAGTTTACCGCCGGCAACTAAGCTAGCCGAGGTATATAAGGTAAAGAAAACAATGATGACAATCGAAGAAAACACCCGTAAAAAGCGCTTACGGTCGTCAAAGCGATTGGCAAAGTAGTCCGGAATAGTGATGGAGTCGTTAGCAACTTCAGTGTAAGTGCGCAATCGCGGTGCCACGACGATGTAGTTTAAGTAGGCACCAATAAGTAAGCCTACGGCAATCCATAGTTGCGATACCCCAGACACATAGATAGCGCCTGGCAAACCCATCAGCATCCAGCCACTCATGTCTGAAGCACCAGCAGATAAAGCTGTTACTCCTGGGCCTAAACTGCGCCCCCCCAACATGTAGCCGGAAACATCGGCCGTCGACTTTTTATAGGCATAAACACCTATGCCCAACATAACGATGAAGTAGAGCGCTAGAGATATTAGCGTACCTGTTTCCAAAGTCTTACTCCTGTGTTGTTGTGTGTTTAAGCGCTTTGTTTAATAGTTCTGACTGCAACAGCATACGCGTTAGCTGATGTTGCGGATTATGGATAAGCGCTTCTGTCGTTCCAAACTCAATCATTTTACCACGATGCATTATTAAGATCTTGTCTGCAACATGTTTCACGATCTCCGGCGAATGAGAGACGAAAATGAATGAAATACCCATGTCTTCTTGAAGATCTAGGATAAGGTTAATGATTTGAGCTCTAATCGATGGGTCCAGTGCTACGAAGGCTTCATCAGCCACAATGATCTGTGGTTCGAGAATTATTGCTCGGGCAATGCACACCCGCTGTTGCTGCCCCGTGGATAGCATGTGCGGATAAAAATGATAATGATCGGGCAATAAGCCGACTTTGCTTAAGGTTTGTAGCACGTGTTCGGTTTGTTGTGCGAGGTTCCAATTGGTGTTGAATTTAAGTGCTTCTGAAAGCTGCTTACCTATGGTTAACTGCGGATTTAACGAGCGCATCGAATCTTGAAAAATCATTCGAATATCGCGGCAGCGCTGGCGGTAGTTATGGGGATCAAGACGTTTGCCGTGCAGCCAAATTTCGCCATTAGAGGGCACGTCCGCACCAGCAATCAGTTTTGCGATCGTCGATTTGCCAGAGCCTGTTTCTCCCATAATAGCAAGCGTTTCGCCTTTGTTGAGGCTAAAACTAATAGGCTCAAGAGCACAAATCCTGCGACCTGGTAGCCACCCTTGCTTTTGCTGGTAATACTTACAAATAGCATGTACCTCAAGCAATTTAGTCATCGCGATTGCCCTCAATTAACGGAAAGTGGCAGGCGTATTGATGTTGTCTACTTTTTTCTAAGCGTGGCTGATGAATACAAGCTTTACGAGCATACGGACAACGCGGGCCTAGGCGACAACCGATCGGCATGTGTTGTAAGGTTGGGATGGCGCCCGAAAGCGTTGGTAACCGTGTCTTTGCTGCGGAGGTTTGGTTGTAAAGACTCATCTCAAGCATAGCTCGAGTATAAGGATGATAGGGTTCAGTCATCAATTTTTCTGTTGGTCCTGTCTCCATCAACTGCCCGCAGTAGACTAAACTCATACGCTTACTTTCTGGAATAATCGAGGTTAAATCTTGAGTTATCATAAGAATCGACATGCCTTGTGAACTCAATTTGGCTAGCAAGCGATAAATTTGATTGCGAGTACCTGGCTCCATTGCGGTTGTGGGCTCGTCCGCAATAAGTAATTTAGGATTGTAGGCGATAGCCATGGCAATACTCACTTTTTGAGCGATGCCGTCGGATAATTCAAAGGGATAGCTGTTCATCACCGCGGCGTGATCCTTGATACCAACGCGATGCAGTAAGCGTTCTGCGCGTACGGTGCGGGAAGCTTTGCGGCGCAAATAGATACCTTTTAGCTCGCTGGCGGGGATGGTTTCACGCAGTTGGTCACCCACCTTACTGTTGGGATCTAAATAACTGCTGGGATTTTGGAAAATCATCGCCATGTCTCGCCCAGTTACTAGCCGGCGCAGGCTAGGACTTAACGCCAGCAGATCGTAATGACGCCACCAAAGACGGTCAGCGGTAATTTTCCAGCGCGGATTAATAAACCCCATAACGGCTTTAGCCAAGAGACTTTTACCAGAACCAGATTCGCCTACAAGGGTATGAATTTCGCCTTCAGCAACTTGCAGGCTAAATTTATCCAGCACTTTAACCAAGCCGGAGCTGGTCTGTAACTCAATGGTTAAGTTGCGAATATCAAGTAACGTTTGGCTCATGAATTACGTATCCGTTCTTGAATGGCGGCTCGCACACTATCTCCTAGCACATTGATAGAGAGCACGGTTAAAAACAAGGCCAAGCCGGGCAATACCATGGTCCAAGGCGATAAATAAACTTGATCTAAGCTACGTGCCAGCATGGTACCCCATTCTGGCGCCGGTGCCTGCACGCCAAGTCCCAAAAAGCCTAAGGCCGCAATATCTAGTATAGCGGTAGAGAGTGCAAAGGTGATTTGCATCACCACCACCGAGGTAATATTCGGAAAAATCACTCGAGTAAGCAGGTACCAGCGTGTGCAGCCATTGAGTTTTGACGCAACCACGTACTCTTTATTGCGCTCTTCATAAAAGGCATTGTGCACGCTATGAATAAATTGCGGAATCAACACTAAGGTGATAGCTATCATAACGTTATGTAGAGCAGGGCCTAGAATGGCAATAATCACTAGCGCTAACAGTAATGATGGAATGGATAGCAAGACATCTAATAAATGATTGAGGGTAGAAGATTGTACACCTTGGCTCATGCCTGCCCAAGCACCGATACTGATGCCAATCACTGCTGCCAACAAGGTAGCTAACATGGGATAACCAAGGCTGTAAACAGAACCATGCAGCACTCGGGAAAGTAAATCTCGACCTAAGTCGTCGGTGCCAAACAGAAATCTAATCTGTCCCTCGACGTGCCAAGCAGGAGGTTGCAGCACATGATCTGAAAATTGAGTTTCAGAACTGAATGGACTGATTAGCGGCGACAGCACCATCAGCACCATAATGCCGGCAATAATATAAAAAGCTACCATCGCAAAAGGATTAGCGGTGATGTGGAGCCATAATTGCCGCAGAGGGCTGGGCTCACGGTGTTGATAGTAAATACTAGTGTTCGGCATGTTGTTCTTTCCTTACCTGCGGATACCGCCATGCATGCAATAGCTCAACCAGCACATTAACTAGCAGAATTAAGCTTGCTAACACTAAAATACCAGCCTGCATAACCGGGTAATCGCGCTCATAAATGCTTTTGACTAACCAGCTGCCGAGGCCCGGCCAATTAAAAATAACTTCAGTAATGATGATGTTTGTCATTAACACACTAAATTGCAGGCCCAATTGGCGTACTACCGGTTGCAAGGCATTAGGAATAATGTGTCGGAATAAAATACGGCTATCAGCTAAACCACGAGCTCGTGCTGCTTTAATATAATTTTGTTGTAACACGTCGAGCATAGCATTGCGCATAATGCGAATGAGCATAGTCATCGGCATTAACGACAACACTAGAACCGGCAACCATAAGTGGGCTAGGGCATCAATAAATGCTGCTTGGCGGTATGACATATCACTGCGCCAAATATCCCAAAGAATCGAGCCGCTCTGTAATTCAATATTAAAAAGTGGATTAATTTGTCCTGAGATGGGACTCCAGCCCAGCTTAACAGCAAACAATAGAATAAAGAGTTGCGCTAACCAAAAGACCGGAATGGAATAAGTACTCAAACTCAATCCCATAATCACGCGATCTAGAGGTCCTCGTTGCTGTAATGCTGCATATATGCCGAGTGGCAAGCCTAGTAATAATGCCAGCGCCATGGCTAATAAACCAAGCTCAAGGGTTGCGCCAAACAGCGGTTGTAACTGAGCAAAAACGTCTGTTTGACTGGCTAGGGAGTTGCCCCATTGCCCGGCCAAAAGATGGTCAATAAACCCCATATATTGCTGCAAAATACCGCCATCAAAACCACGTGCGTCAACCGCTTGCTGGTAGGCATAGCTGTTCTGATCACGGATTCCGGTCATGTTGGTAAGGGGATCACCAGGAAACCAATAATTCAGTGCAAACACAAATAGGCTTAACAGCCACAGCGTAATGATAAAAAGAATGAGTCGGCGTAAACTATAACGGAGCATCGGTTAGCCTCCGTGCCTTGCGAAAACTTAGGCCGCCATACGGGGGTAACTCAACTCCTTGAATATCAGCGCGATGAGCCTGAAACCGTAATGAATTGGCAATGGGCACCAGCGGGGCTTGTTGCATGACGTAATTTTCGATTTGTTGGTAGAGTTGTTTACGTTGCTGCGGTTCCGTCTCAGTGATGGCCTCGACCAAGAGTTGATCAAATTCTGGATCGCACCACTGGGTCCGATTGTTACCACTGCGGGTTGCCGCACAACTCAAGATGGGGCGGAAAAAGTTATCCGGGTCGGCATTGTCAGCCACCCAGCCAATCAAAACGCTATCATGCTCTCCGCGAGCCAGCCGTTGCCGAAAGGTATTCCATTCGTAACTTACAATATCTGCCCGTACACCAATACGAGCTAAATCTGCTTGCATAAGTTCGCTCATACGCTGTGCATTAGGGTTGTAAGCACGTTGTACCGGCATCGCCCAAATATTCATGCTAAATCCGTTGGGGTAGCCCGCTTGTTGTAGTAGTTCAATGGCTTTAGCTGGATCGTAAGGATAGGCTTGAGGTTCAGCGCTATAAGCCCAAGAAGTCTCTGGTAGCATGCCACTGGCAAGCCGGGCTTTACCGCCGTATATGTTCTGGATAATGGCAGGACGATTAATCGCATGAGCTAAGGCTTGACGCACCAAAGGATTATCAAAGGGGGGGCGTTTGGTATTAAAGGCCCAAAACGACAAACTTGGGTTCACTGCGCTAGCTACTTCAATTTCAGCTTGCGTATCAAGCTGAGCTAATTCGTCAATCAGTGGATAAGGAATGACGTCGCATTCGCCGGTAAGGAGTTTCAACATCCGCTTATTGGCGTTGGGAGTAATCACATACACTAACTGAGTGATATGCGGCTGCGAGCGCCAATAGTCGGGATGGTTACGATAGCGAATCACAAAATCTTTACGAAATTCATCAAACACAAAGGGACCGGTGCCGATAGGAAGCCTATCGATATCGCTTGGTGTTCCTTGAGCGAGCAGCTGAGCACCGTATTCGGCTGCTAAGATCACGTTAAAATCAGTAGCTAAGTTGGCTAAAAATGAACTATCCGCTTGGTTCAACCAGAAATCAACGGTGTGATCATCGACGCGTTCTACTCGTTCAATTAAGCGCATTAAACCGCTCGAGCGAAAGAAGGGGTACCGACCTCCGCCAACGTTATGATAAGGATGTTGTTCGTTGAGCCAACGGTTGAAACTAAAAAGTACATCATCAGCGTTAAACGGACGACTGGGCTGGAACCATGCAGTTTGATGAAAAGCTACCTGCTGTCTGAGCTTAAAACGATACCTGGTACCTTGGTCGAAGGCTTGCCATTGGGTTGCTAACGCGGGAATAAATTGCTGTTGCTCAGCGTCATAATCAATCAGCCGATCGTAGAGTTGCGCCGAGGTTGCATCAACGGTGGTGCCGGAAGTACCTAACTGTGGATTAAAGCTCTCTGGATTACCCTCAGAACAATACACCAAGCCCTCACTTAACGGGGCCGGTAGTTGGTTATTGTCACTACATGCGCTTAAGATAAAAACGCTAGTAACTGCGGTAAGCAAACATACCGGTTTAAGAAACACGCTAACCTCAACTTTCTAGTAGTTGGTACTTTTTTAAGTAGCCACGTAATTGATGATAGGTTAAACCGAGTAATTCTGCGGTTTTCTTTTGATTAAATTGCGATTGCTGTAGCGCATGCTGCAATAGACTGACCTCAAAGTCAGCACTAACTTGTTTAAAATCGATGTTGCCGCAGTTAAAGTCGGGCAGGTTAGAGCCGGACATGTCTTTACTGCTAGGCGGCTCGGCGGTAGTGTCTGCAACATGATCAGCGCTTGCTGGTGGTTGCTGATCCGTTGCTGATGGCGTCGCACCGTGACCCATTCGATGGGCGGCAGCTTGCGGTCGATAAGGGCTGGCAAAGGGATCAATAATGATCTGCTGCACCGGAACTTGGCCGCTGCCGAGCCGATATACCGAGCGCTCCACCACATTCTTAAGTTCACGCACATTACCAGGCCAATGGTAATCGAGTAGCGTTCTGCGAGCTTGTTCAGTAAACCCACTGAACAACTCATAACCCAACTCGCGCGCCATTTGAATGGCAAAATGTTCAGCTAGCTGCAAAATATCTTCACGTCGCTCACGCAGCGGTGGCAGGGTAATCACGTCAAAAGCTAAGCGGTCGAGTAGGTCGGCGCGAAACTTACCTTGTGCAGCCAATATTGGCAAATCTTCATTAGTGGCAGCGATGAGCCGAACATCAACGCGCACTGTTTTACTGCCGCCAACCCGTTCAAATTCTCCATATTCAATCACCCGAAGTAACTTTTCTTGCACTAACGTGGAGGTGTTGGCCAACTCATCAAGGAATAGGCTACCCCCATCGGCGCGTTCAAAGCGGCCTTCGTGGCGCTTTTGTGCACCCGTAAAGGCGCCTACTTCGTGTCCGAATAATTCACTTTCGAGCAGACTTTCACTCAGCGCGGCACAATTAAGCTTGATGTAGTTTTGTTGCCAGCGTTTGGAGAGGTAATGCAGTCGCGCTGCTATTAGTTCTTTACCGGTACCGCGCTCACCGATGATGAGTACGGGCTTATCCAACGGTGCAACTTGCGATACATGTTCTAATACAGCAAGAAAACTATTGGCTTGGCCGAGTAAATTATCGGCATCGCGAAACCGGCTCATATCAGGCACCACTCATTATTGTTGTTATTGGTGAAATTCACTAATTATTAGTCTATTTGATAAATGCTGCAGGTCAAATTTAATTGGTGTCAGAATAATTTATCGTAATTATTCAATATGTTACTTGAAATCTAAAAAGTTGGCACGGTATCTGCATTACTTTTTACTGAGTAGACAAACTGACAATCCCACACTGATTTAACTAGTGATGAGTATTTTCGACAATTAATGAGGAATTAACAATGGGTATCTTTTCACGTTTTACAGATATCGTAAATTCAAACTTAAACGCATTATTGGATAAAGCTGAAGATCCAGAAAAAATGGTGCGTTTGATCATTCAAGAAATGGAAGACACCTTAGTTGAGGTGCGTTCAACTTCGGCCCGCTTAATTGCGGAAAAGAAAGACAGCGAGCGACAGTTGGCGCGTGTTCAAAATGAAGTCAACGAGTGGCAAAACAAAGCTGAATTGGCGTTAAGCAAAGATCGTGAAGATTTGGCTCGATTAGCGCTAACCGAGAAGCAAAAGGCCAGTGCTGAGGCGGCAAATTTGCAAGGCGATGTGAATCGTGTTGAAGAACACTTGCAACGCCTGAGCGAAGAAGTTGGCCAACTGCAAGAAAAACTAGCCGATGCCAAAGCTCGGCAGAAAACCATTATCATGCGGCAACGAGCGGCGAGCAGTCGCTTGGAAGTAAAAAAACGTATTGATAGCGGTAAAATCGATGATGCAATGCTACGCTTTGAGCGCTATGAAAGTAAGATCGATGACCTAGAATCGCAAGTTGAAGCTTATGATTTAGGTAAGAAAACGCTTCGTGATGAGTTTGCTCAATTAGAAGCAGATGACAAAATCACTGATGAGCTAGAAGCCCTAAAAGCAAAAGTAAAAGAACAAAAATCAGCGGACTAAGAGAGCCCGTTGATGCCTTTAGCTGGGCCGGGCTGGTGCGACAATAACGCATCTAACGGTTCAGCTTATTAACCAAATAAAACGAGATAAGACACAATGGATTTATTAGCTTCTTTAATTTCTGCGCCAATTATTATTTTTATGGTGATAGTGGCGCCTTTGTGGATCATCATGCACTATCGCAGCCAGCGTAAATTGAACGAAGGCCTATCGCAGCAGGAATTACTGCAATTGCAAGAGTTGGCCCATCAGGCCGAGCGTATGCAAGAGCGTATTAAAACGCTTGAAGCTATTCTTGATGCCGAGGCACCTCAATGGAGAAACCGAGTATGAGTGACCTAAGCAAACGGGGACCCTTAGCGCGCAGCAAAAAGGACGCCAAAATCTCGGGCGTTTGCGCAGGTATTGCCGAGTACTTCAATATTGAAGTTTGGTTGGTGCGATTGGTTGCAGCTTCTTTCCTTATTTTCAGTGGTACGTTAGCGGTTATCGTCTATTTTGTGGCCTATTTTATTATGGACGAGAAAAAAGCGGACGATAAAGCGGGCCATACTGTTGAAATAAAAACTAAGGTTTGGCAAGGAGGACAACCTCCGCAGCGAGCTTTTCATGAAATCGCGAAAGAGTTTAATGAACTTGAGCAAAGCCTGCAGCGGCTAGAAGGCTATGTCACCTCAAATGCTTACAAAATCGACCGCGAATTAAAGCAGCTGTAAGTTTTTCGTTACGCCTGAGTTTGATCCACATCAAAGTTCAGGATTGCCATAAGGCAGCCTCGCATGCACTCTTGTGGGCAACAACAAGAGGATGTTCTGCTTTATGTGCACCAATAATAAACACAAGCACTGGCAGCCAGCGACGGTCACTATCCATGGTGGTAAAGCCAAGGATGAACACGGTGCGCTGGTCAGCCCTTTATATCAAACAGCGACTTTTGCATTTGCCAATACTGCGCAGGGGTCAGCACGCTTTGCTGGTGAAGAGCCAGGTTATATTTACAGCCGGTTAGGCAATCCAACCATTACCGAACTAGAACAGCGAGTGGCAGCGCTAGAGGACTATCCTGCTGCCGCGGCAACAGCAACGGGAATGGGGGCAGTATCAGCGGCGATGCTGGCGTTTTTGCAACAGGGCGATCATGTGCTGGTGTCAGATGCTATCTACGGCTGCAGTTTTGCCTTGTTCTCGCATCTGTTTACCCGCTTCGGTATCGAGGTGAGCTTTGTCGACATGGCTGATTTAGCGCAGACGGCTGCAGCCATGCAAACGAACACCAAATTGGTCTTTCTCGAGTCGCCGGTTAATCCTCATCTGAAAGTGATTGATATTGCAGCGGTGGCAGCGATTGCCCATGCTGGTGACGCTAAGTTAGTGGTCGACAATACTTTTATGACTCCGTTACTACAGCAACCACGTCGACAAGGTGCTGATTTAGTCTTACATAGCGCCACTAAGTATTTGAATGGCCATGGCGATGTCGTGGCGGGCATCGTTTGTGGTAGTGCTGAAGATATTGAATTAATCAAACTAACCACCTTAAAAGATATGGGCGCGACCATGAGTCCGCACGATGCTTGGTTAATTTTGCGTGGTTTAAAAACCTTAGATGTGCGGATGCAACGTCACTGCGAAAATGCACAGCAGGTTGCTGAGTATCTGCGCGATCATGCTCAAGTGCGTGAGGTTTACTACCCTGGATTTGCTGATCATCCAGCTCAGCAATTGATGGGAACACAAATGCATGGTGCCGGTGCGGTGATCGCATTTGAATTATGCGGTGATATCAACACGGCACGACAATTTTTAGATAGCTTACAGCTGATTACAATTGCGGTGAGTTTAGGTGATGCAGAAACCCTCATTCAGCATCCCGCCTCAATGACCCACTCGCCCTATACACCAGAGGCAAGAGCGGCCGCCGGTATCACCGATACCTTAGTGCGGATATCCGTTGGATTAGAAGCTGTTAGCGATATTTTGTCTGACCTAGAGCAGGCGTTCACACAGTTAACTACAGGGGAGCACCAACATGGGTAAAACCAGTCAGTACGTGTCGCGCCAACCTGATGAGCACGGCATCATTGCTTGGAGCGATGAAGATAATGCGGTTTGGCATGATTTGGTTAAACGCCAATTAGAGATCATTCCAGGCAAAGCTTGCGATGAATTCATGCATGGTCTTGATTTATTGCAGTTGCCGCAAGATCGGATCCCACAATTGCACGAAATAAACCAAGTTTTAGAGGCAACAACCGGCTGGCAGGTTGCACAAGTACCAGCATTGATTCCTTTCGATGAGTTTTTTCGGTTATTAGCCAATAAACAGTTTCCGGTAGCCACTTTTATTCGTACCCGCGAAGAGTTCGACTACTTACAAGAGCCTGATATCTTTCACGAGATTTTTGGACATTGTCCGCTGTTAACAAATCCAGCGTTTGCTCACTTTACCCATCAGTACGGAAAACTTGGCCTTCATGCTAGCCCCAAAGAGCGGGTTTATTTAGCAAGGCTCTATTGGTTTACGGTAGAGTTTGGATTGCTTAATACCGCTGATGGCTTGCGTATTTATGGCGGTGGCATTTTATCGTCACCAGGTGAAACCGAATATGCCTTATACAGTGACCAACCAGAGCGTAAGCCTTTGGCACCGCTAGATGCGTTACGAACACCGTATCGTATTGATATCATGCAACCTATTTACTACACCTTAGAATCCACTCAACAGCTGTTTGATATTGCGCAGTTAGATATCATGGCATTGGTGCAAGAAGCGATGGAGCTTGGTTTGTTTGAGCCTAAATTTCCGCCTAAACCAAAAACTGAAGTGGCCTAAGTTGTTTTAAGAATTATTTTATTAATACAGTGAATTGAGGAAGTTATGTCTGATTTACACCAGCAAAAATGTGAAGCCTGTAACGCCAATGCACCTAAAGTTAGCGATGCAGAGTTAGCCGAATTAATGCGTGCAATTCCTGATTGGACACCGGTAGTTCGAGATGGCGTGATGCAATTAGAGCGGCAGTTTAAGTTTAAGAACTTCAAACTGGCGTTAGCCTTTACCAATCGGGTTGCTGATATTGCCGAAGCAGAGTTTCATCACCCAACCTTAATTACCGAATGGGGTAAAGTAACCGTGATATGGTGGACTCATGCTATTCAAGGCTTACACAAAAACGACTTTATTATGGCTGCCCGTACCGATACGGTCTTAGCCGAGTAAACCAGCCCAGCAGTCTTATTGTTGCGGCAGTACGCTAGATAAAAAGCTTGGTACTTATAGGGTACCAAGCTTTTTTTGTGTATACTTTGCTTTACATTTGCTCTAACGGTCGGCTTGCCACTATCGGGTTGCTGATCCTAGATCCACTGCGCATGAGTACATGCATCAATTGCAGTGACATTATCGCAACAACCATTACTACAACAGCGGGTAAATGATGCGGCTAGAAATTACGTGTGATGATCGCCTGGGTATTGCACAAGATGTGTTAGAAATTCTGCGCAATTATGAGATTGACTTGCGTGGGATTGAGGTAGATCCGAAAGGTAAGATCTTTCTAAACTTTCCGGAATTAGAGTTTAAAGATTTTCAGCATCTGATGCCTGAAATAAGGCGCATCGCTAATGTGAAAGATGTTAAAACGGTCGCTTTTATGCCCTCTGAGCGCGAACATTATGAATTCAAGCTGTTACTGAATATGCTGCCTGATCCTATTTTGTCACTCGATAGTCGTGGCGATATTGATATTGCGAATGACGCCGCGCAGCGTATTTTGGGTGATAGTGGTAAGACGCTGTTAGGAAGTAATATTAGTCATTGGATCAGCGGTTTTAACTTGCTGCGTTGGCTAGAGAAGCAACCGCAACAAGCCACGGTGCAGCAAATTAGTGTCAGTGGTGCAAAATATTTTGCCGATTTATTACCTATCTGGATCAGCGACGAGCAAGCCAAACAAAACTTTGCTGGCGCTGTGATGACCTGCAAACCACAGCCACTTGCCGAGCAATGGCAGCGTAATGTATCAGCGGACGCATTTAGTCAGCTGTTAGGCGAACACAGCAGTATGAAACGACTGATTAAAGAAGCGTCTCGGATGGCTGAATTAAATGTACCTTTGCTGATCCAAGGCGAAACTGGAGTGGGCAAAGAGTTGTTGGCTCGTGCCTGTCATCAGGCCAGTAAACGTGCTGAGCAACCCTTCTTGGCGATTAATTGTGCCGCGTTACCTGACAATGTCGCTGAAAGCGAACTCTTTGGTCACGGCAAGGGAAGCTTGGGGCCTTATACCGAAGCTAAAAAGGGTATTTTCGAGCAAGCCAACGGCGGTACTGTGCTGCTAGATGCAGTAAGTGAAATGTCCAATGGGCTGCAGGCTAAACTGTTACGCTTTATCCAAGATGGACGCTTTCGTCGAATTGGTGAAGAACAAGAAGTGACCGTAGATGTACGGATAATTTGTTCAGCCCAAGATGACTTGCTAGAGCAAGTAGAAAACGGTCGTTTTCGTGAAGACTTGTTTTATCGCCTTAATGTTTTGTCGTTGCACGTGCCCCCGTTACGAGAACGTAAAACAGATATTCCGTTATTAGCTGACCATTTTACCGTACAAGCATGTCAACGTTTGGGGCGGAGTTTGATTATGGTAAGCCGAGCGGCCCGGGAGCGACTACAACACTATGCATGGCCGGGTAATGTGCGCCAATTAGAGAATGTGCTGTTTCGTTCGATCTCTATGGCCGAGGGTGACAGCCTTGATGCTGATGATTTGCAATTGCCGAGTACCAGTAACTTGGCTGATGCGGTCACGGTAGATTTAGAAGAAGGTAGTTTAGATGAAGCGGTGAAAAAATTTGAAAGTACGATTTTGCGCCGACTTTATCCAAGCTATCCCAGTACTCGTCAATTAGCCAAAAAAGTAGGTCTTTCACATACGGCGGTAGCGAATAAATTACGCGAATACGGGATCGGAAAAAACCGTAAAAAGAAACCGTTGTAAACAAATCTTTACTTGGGATATCGGGTTTTGTATCAGAATGCTGACAGCAAGCCCGATAAAACTATCTATTCTTTGATCTGTATCAATAACTTTACAAAACTATTGGGTTGCTGCGTTGCAGCTAATATCACCTCGCTGCTAGCGTAAGTAGCTATTGTTGCGCATAGTAAAGACCTAATAAAAGCACGCTATGGCATAGTTAGTGATGCTTTATCTTCGAAACTCTAGAACAACAATCAAGGAACTAGCATGAGCGATATTCATTATAATCCACTGCAAACTGACGGCTTCGAATTCGTGGAGTACACAGCCCCTGATGCTGAAGGCATTGCTGCTTTAAAAGACCTGTTTGGCAAGTTGGGTTTTACTGAAGTTGCTAAACACAAACGCAAGCAAGTATGGTTGTTTAAGCAAAACGACATCAACTTTTTAATCAACGCCGAGCCAGGCGGTCAAGCGGAAGAGTTTGCCAAAGCGCACGGCCCGAGTGTGTGCGGCATGGCATGGCGAGTTAAAGACGCAGAACATGCAGTTGCCCATGCGGTAGCCAATGGTGCGAAGCCATTCCAACGTAATCTAGCAGCCGGAGAAGAAGACTTCCCAGCAGTTTATGGCATTGGTGCTAGTGTCTTATATTTTGTTGATAAATATGGCGAAAACAGCATCTATGCTACAGATTTTGATTTCTATGATAACTGGCAAGCGCAAATGCAAGAGCACGCTGCTGGACTTTATGAGGTTGACCACCTAACTCACAACGTGTTCCGCGGCAATATGGATACTTGGGCTGGTTTCTATGAGCGGATCGGTAACTTCCGTGAAATCCGTTATTTCGATATCGAAGGCAAGCTAACGGGTCTATTGAGCCGTGCGATGACAGCACCGTGCGGTAAAATTCGGATTCCAATCAACGAATCACATGATGATAAATCACAAATCGAAGAATACTTGCGCGAGTACAAAGGCGAAGGTATTCAGCATATTGCGTTAACCTCAGATAATATCTACAAGACAGTACGTGATCTGCGTGCCATTGGTATGGACTTTATGCCAACGCCAGATACTTACTATGCGAAAATTGATGAGCGCGTAGAAGGTCACGAAGAAAATGTTGATGAGTTGCACGAGCTGCAAATCCTCATTGATGGCGCGCCAATGAAAGACGGTATCTTACTGCAGATTTTCACTCAAACAGTGATTGGCCCGGTATTCTTTGAAATTATCCAACGTAAAGGTAACGAAGGCTTTGGTGAAGGTAACTTCAAAGCTCTGTTTGAATCTATCGAAGAAGATCAAATTCGTCGCGGGGTATTAAGCGATGCGTAAATGGATCAGCTTTCCGAAACAAGTAGGTACGGCTTCTAAGCAAGCTCATGCAGACTTTCCGGAGCAAGCGATCTATGAACGCGAAGTAGGGCGCAGTGGGTTCTTTGGACCCGCTACGCACTTTCATCATCGCCATGCGCCAACCGGTTGGAGTGAGTGGACCGGCGATCTGCGCCCACGCAACTTTGATTTTAATCAATTAACCCAAGTAGCCACTGAATCGCCGTGGCAGGTGCCCTTATTGTTACATAATGCGCAATGCAAATTCCGTATTTGGCACTGTTCGCAGAAGATGTCATTTTTAGTGCGTAACGCAGATGGTGATGAACTTTTGTTTATCCATGAAGGGCGCGGTGAATTATTTTGTGATTACGGCCATATCACTTTAGAAAAAGGTGATTACTTCTCGATTCCACGATCAACCTCATGGCGGTTAGAGCCCTTAGAACCCATGCAAATAGTGATGATTGAGGCGACTAACAGTTCCTATCAATTGCCTGAGAAAGGTTTGGTGGGTAATCACGCTATTTTTGATCCTGCTTGCTTGGATACGCCTGATATTGATGAGCAATTTAAAGCGCAATACAGCGAAGATAGTTGGCAAGTGCAAGTCAAAAGACACGAGCAAATCTCAGTCATTACCTATCCATTTAATCCGTTAGATGCAATTGGTTGGCATGGTGATTTGGCTCCAGTCAGAATTAACTGGCGTGATATTCGACCTTTAATGAGTCATCGCTATCACTTACCGCCATCAGCACATACCACTTTTGTCGCCGATGGTTTTGTGGTCTGTACTTTTGTGCCTCGGCCGATTGAATCCGATCCAGGCGCATTAAAAGTGCCGTTTTATCATAACAATGATGATTACGACGAAGTGCTCTTTTATCATGAAGGAGACTTCTTTAGTCGCGACAACATTGATAAAGGCATGGTGACTTTTCACCCCGCCGGGTTTACCCACGGTCCTCATCCAAAAGCGTTTCAGGCCGGCTTAGAATATCGTAAGAAATTTACTGATGAAGTAGCCGTGATGCTAGATACCCGCAACGCATTACAGATGGGCGACGTGTGCGCAAGTGTGGAAAACCCAGATTACGTATATAGCTGGAAAGCTAAAGACGAGCAAAAGGCAACTTAGACGATGAAATTTGCAACTTATAGAAATGGTACGCGCGATGGCCAATTGATGTTGGTTAGCCGCGACTTAAGCAAAGCCGTAGCAGTACCCGCGCTGGCTGCAACCTTACAAGAAGTATTGGACGACTGGGATGGCATTGCACCGCAATTAGAGAAGGTTTATCAAGCATTAAACGCTGGTGAGCTGAGTGATGCGCAAGCCTTTGATGAACATCTATGTGAATCGCCATTGCCACGTGCTTACCAATGGGCTGATGGTAGTGCCTATGTGAATCATGTGGAATTAGTACGTAAGGCTAGAAATGCGGAAATGCCACCAAGCTTTTGGACTGATCCTTTAATGTATCAAGGGGGCTCTGATGACTTCTTGGGCCCTAAAGACGAGATCAGCATGGCTGATACTGCTTGGGGAATAGATTTTGAAGGTGAAGTTGCAGTTATCACCGACGATGTCCCTATGGGGGTTAGTGCAAGCGAAGCAGGCGAATACATTCGCTTGTTAATGCTGGTGAATGATGTCTCGTTGCGTGGCTTGATTCCGAATGAACTAGGCAAAGGTTTTGGCTTTTTTCAATCGAAGCCATCATCAGCTTTTTCGCCAGTTGCCGTAACTCCCGATGAATTGGGCGCAAATTGGCGTGATAATAAGGTGCATTTGCCATTGTTGAGCTACTATAACAACAAGCCATTTGGTAAACCGAATGCGGGTGTCGACATGACCTTTGATTTCGCTCAGTTAGTTGCCCATGCAGCGAAAACTCGTCATCTCGGAGCTGGTGCTATTATCGGATCTGGTACTGTGTCTAATAAGCAGGGTACTGATCACGGTAGCGCAATCGATGAAGGTGGTGTGGGCTACAGCTGTATCGCTGAAGTACGCATGATAGAAACCATTCGCGATGGCCAGCCTAGTACCGGGTTTATGCAATTTGGTGACACCATCAAAATTGAAATGATTGATGCAGATGGGCACAGCATTTTTGGTAGTATCGACCAAGTTGTAGTGCAATACGACCCAGCTGCAGAATAACAGCGGAGTTAAGCATGGAACTCTACGGCTACTGGCGCTCAAGCGCCAGTTACCGGGCGCGGATTGCGCTCAACTACAAGCAAATTGACTATCATTATATTCCAGTGCATTTAATTAAAGAGGGTGGTCAGCAACACAAACAAGCTTACCGCCAGCTTAATCCTAATGGCTTGGTGCCTACCTTAGTCGATGGCAAGGTGATTTTGCATCAGTCGTTGGCGATCATGGAATATCTTGAAGATACTCATCCACAGCCTTCATTGTTGCCAGGTAATGCGCAGCAGCGGGGTGCTATTCGAGCACTAGCGCTGGATATTGCAAGTGAGTTGCAGCCGCTCATTAATCTGCGTGTTCAGCAGTATTTGAGCCAGCAATTAGAGGTTTCAGATAATGCTAAGCAAGCTTGGTTACAGCACTGGTTTAAACAAAGTTTTCAGGCGTTTGAACGGAACCTAGAAGAGGTAGCCGGTGTTTATTGTGTGGGCGACCAGTTCTCTATGGCTGATGTGTGTTTGGTACCGCAGGTGTATAGCGCCCAGCGGTTTGGCATAGCGTTAGATGATTATCCCATCATGATGGGAATTTATCAGCGTTTGCTTGAGTTACCGTTTGTTGCAGCGGCACACCCAAGTAAACAACCAGACGCCGAAGTTTAACTGATACTGTAACAGTTTTATCGCATCTTATTTATGCCCAGCTCGTATCTTGCTGGGCATTTTGCTTTAATGGGCTGATAACTCAGATTTCATTCTCAATGGCTAGGTTAACAAGGAAACAATAATGAAAACAAAAGTAGCAATTGCTATTGCCGCAGCCTTGCTTTCGGCTGCTTGTGCAACCACAAATCCTCCAACGTCATCAACTGCGACGCAGGTACCCCCAGCGGTGTTAGCTACAGCACCTAATAACCAGGCTCAAGCAGGGCAAGAGCTTACCTTAAAGCAAATTATGGCGGATCAAGATTGGGTGGCGCGGTCACCAGAAAATGCCTATTGGATGCTAGATGGCAGCGGTGTGCTGTATCAGCAAAAACGTGCCGGCTCACAGCTACGCGATTGGTTTCATCAGCCGCTAACTAAAGCTGCTCATCAAGTGCCTCTTGAGCGTCTGCATAACTATGCCTATAACGGTGGCGTTTATAATCAGGATCGTTCCCTGATTGCCTATACGTTTGAAGGTAATATCTTTGTTAAGCATGTAGTTAACGGAGAAACCAACCAGTTAACTCGAGATGAAGCGAGACAAAGCCAATTGCAGTTTTTAACGGACGGTCGGCTAGCTTATCGCCAAGGTAATGATTTTTTTGTGGTGGATGTTAATACCGGCAAAACAGAGCAGATTGCAAGCTTAGTTAGCCAAGATAAACCGCAAGCGAATCAAGCGCCAAAAGATTTCATTGCACGCGAGCAACAGCAACTGATCGAGTTCGTCCAAGTAGAACGTCAGCAGCGCGCTGAACGTTTTGCTCAGCAACAAGAATTACAACAAAAAAATCCCTCGTTAGCGCCTGAATCCTTTTATCTGGGTAAAGGAAAGCAACTGGTAGCAGCGAGTTTGTCGCCAGCCGGTGACAAAATGATTGTAGCTATTAGCGATCCGCAGCAATGGCGGGCTGATGGCGATATTATGCCAAACTATGTGACCGAAGACGGACGTGTGGCAGCAGAGTCGGTGCGCGCACGGGTAGCCGATGCTAAGCCGGTAGAGCATCAGTTGTTGGTGTTAGATTTAACCAGCGGTGAGCAAACCCAGCTAACTTATAATTCGTTGCCCGGTTGGAATGAAGATGTGTTGGCGGCAGTGCGAAAAGAAAACTATGCTGCTGAAGGAAAAACCTACAAATCCAAAGAACAGCCACGGCCGATTACTTTAATGCAAGATTGGGGTTGGCAAGCTGGCGCCGTTCGTTGGACCCATGATGGGCAGCATGCGGCAGTAATGCTAGAAGCTTGGGATAACAAGGACCGTTGGATTGCCAGCATTGATTTTGCAGGTAAAAAACTAGTGAATCAAGAACGCTTGCATGATGAAGCTTGGATTAACTACACCCATAATGAGTTTGGTTTCTTACCCAATAGCGATACCTTGTGGTTCCAGTCTGAAGCTGATGGTTATGCACATCTGTACGTCAAACCCTTAACTGGAAAGATCAAGCAGTTAACTCAGGGTAACTTTGTGACGGAAGACCCAACAGTGAGTCACACGGGTGATTATATTTATTTCAGTGCCAACCAACCGCATCCAGGCAACTACGAAGTTTTTCGGGTGAATACAGCAACCGCAGAACTTGAGCAGTTAACTCGCTTAGGTGGTATCAATAATTATGAATTAAGCCCCCAAGAAGATAAGTTACTAATCAAACACTCATCGGCCCTGCAGCCAGAAGAACTCTATGTACAAGCACTAGACGACTCGGCCCAGCCAAAGCGATTGACGACAACGGTCACTGAGAGCTTTATGGCCTTTGATTGGGTTGCGCCAGAAATTGTGCCGATACCATCGAGTCATGTTGATCATCCTATTTATACCAGGGTGTATTACCCCAAAGATTATGATGCAAATCGTGCTGAAAAATACCCGGCCGTAGTCTTTATTCACGGCGCCGGCTATTTACAAAATGCCCATGCTGGCTGGTCAGGTTATCAACGTGAATTTATGTTCCATACCTTTTTAACTCAACAAGGGTACGTGGTATTGGATTTAGATTATCGTGGTTCTAAAGGATATGGTCGTGATTGGCGTACAGCCATCTATCGGCAGATGGGAACACCTGAAGTTGAAGATTTGGTAGATGTTGTGAATTGGGCGGGCGCCAACGCAAATGTTGATATTGAACGCATGGGTACTTACGGTGGCTCGTACGGTGGCTTCTTAACTTTCATGGCATTGTTTAAAGAGCCAGGGTTATTCAAAGCCGGTTCAGCGTTACGACCTGTCAGTGATTGGGCTCATTACAACACAGGTTATACTTCGAACATTTTGAATTTACCGGATGATGATCCTATTGCGTATCGTCGTAGCTCGCCGCTTTATTTTACTGAAGGGCTTCAAGATGCGTTATTAATCAACTCACCTATGGTAGATGATAATGTCTTCTTTCAGGATAGTGTGCGCGTAGTTCAGCGTTTAATTGAGCATGAAAAAGAAAACTTTGAAACTGCTATTTTTCCGGTCGAGCCTCATGGTTTTCGTCAGCCTTCAAGCTGGTTAGATGAATACCGCCGGATCTTTAAGTTGTTTGAAGACAACTTAAAATGATTGAAGCAGGGCTAACCTAATGGGTTAGCCCGCTAGCTAAATCAAGAAAGCCAATAAAAAAGCCGCAATCGATAATGATTGCGGCTTTTTTTAGGTTTAAACGAATTTGGCTCCTAAAGAGCGTGTTCGCTACAGCCTTGTGACCTACTGTGTTTTACTCATTGGCGCAGTAATCACACTTTTAGCTTCGGCAAAACTCGCAACTCGAGCATCTTTCGTAAAAGCTATACGATGGCTGTTATCGGACGCCTTTAAGGGCTGATAATCACCATTACGAGCTACGGCAGCAGCCTTCGCCATAGCGGCGCTCGTCATCTTGCCTCGCACAGTGGTAGCTACAGGTGCTTTTGGTGCAGCCGGAGCTTCTACTTCAGCTTTAGCCGCTGCTTCTGCTTCAACTTGAGCTGGAGCTTCAACAGTTTTTGCTTCAGTAGGAGCTTCTACTTCAGCTTTGACCGGTACTTCTGTTTCAGCATGAGCTTCTACTTCAGCTTTAGCCGCTGCTTCTACTTCAACAGGAGCTTCTACTTCAGCTTTAACCGGAGCCTCTGTTTCAGCAGGTGCTTCTGCTTCAACAGGAGTTTCTACTTCTGTTTTAACCTGTGCTTCTGTCTCAGCTGGTGCCGATTCTACAGGAGCTTCTGCTTCGGTTTCAGCCACAGTTTCTGCTGGTGCTTCTGCTTTAGCAGGAACTTGTTCTTCGGTTGCAGCCAGTGTTTCTGTCTCAGCAACTGCTGCTTCCGCAGGAGTTTTTACTTCAGCTGTAGCTGCTTCTACAGGAGACTTTTCTTCTCTCGGAGCCGCTGCTTCAACTTGAGCTGTAGCTGCCTGCGCTTCTGCTTCAACAGGAGCTGCTGCAACCGCTGCTTCTGCGGTAGAATCAGTACCGTTATCAGCTTGCTGGGCTTGTTCGGCTTTACGACGTTGGCCCGCAGCGCGTTGATGACGCGGTGACCGACGGCTGCGATTGCGCGGCGCGCGTTCAGTTTCAGTCGCTTCGCTATCGCTAGCATCAGTTGTAGAGGTCGCTGACGTATCCGTTGTTTCAGTTGGGGTTGCAACATGGCCGTCATCAGCTTTTGCTGTGTCGGCTGCAGTCTTAGTACCACCGTCATGAGCTTGGTTATCGCCGCTAGGACTGGTCACGCTCGCTGTTGCAAGTTCAGCGTTTTGCGCTGCAGCAGCTTGAGTCGTGGTCGCTGCACCATCAACATCGCCAGTACTGATACGTACAGAACGCTCTAACTTACGACGTTGACGGCGTTGTTTTGGTGCTGCCGGCTTAGCTTCTGTTGGCGCTTCGTCATGATTAACAGCTTCTGCGGTAACCGCTTTGTTGACGTCAGTATTTGCTTGATCGTTGTTTTTATTGCGATTACGACCACCACGACTGCGACGATTACTACGCTCTTTTTGACCATCACTGGCTTTATCATCATTTGCTTTAGCGGCATCAGCTGGCTTATTGTCTTTGCTTTGCGTGGTTTTTGCCGCAGCATCTTTGCGCTCATCATCGGTGTCGCGTGAACGTGAGCGGTTATTGCGACGACGGTTATTGTTACCGCGATTATTACGACGGTTATTATTAGGACGGCGCTGTTGCTGTTGCTGCTGCTTTTGCTCAGCTTCGTCCGAGTCGCTGCTAAACAAGCTAGCTAACCATTTACCTAATCGTGACAATAAACCTGGGCCCGTAGCTTGTGCTACTTGGGCTGGGCTCGCAGCTGCAACTGTTGGTGCTGGTGCTGCCGGAGCCTGTAAGCCTTTTAAGGCAGGCTCTTCAAAGTTTGGCTTGTCTTTATTCAAGACAACTTCGGTGCTGGTGGTGTCTGGCTTCTCGATTAAGGTAAAGCTATTAGCTTCATCCACTTCATCGTTACGTAAACGCTTCACATCAAAATGGGGCGTTTCTAAATGAGGGTTAGGAATAACGAGCACAGAAACGGTATGGCGTTTTTCGATATCTACGATAGATTGGCGTTTTTCATTCAATAAATAAGTAGCTACCGTAACAGGCACCTGAGCTTGGATCTGAATGGTATTGTCTTTTAGGGCTTCTTCTTCAATCAAACGAAGAATAGATAATGCCAAGGATTCGGCCGAACGAATCGTGCCATGACCACTACAACGCGGACAAACATGGTTCGACGCTTCGCCAAGTGATGGGCGCAAACGTTGCCGTGACATTTCTAATAAACCAAAGCGTGAAATTCGAGTCACTTGGATGCGAGCGCGGTCTTGCTTTAAGCTATCGCGCAAACGATTTTCAACTTCACGTTGATGACGAGCAGGGGTCATATCAATAAAATCAATGACAACCAAACCACCGACATCGCGTAAACGCAGTTGTCGCGCGATTTCTTCAGCCGCTTCTAAGTTTGTTTGAAAAGCCGTTTCTTCAATATCGCCACCTTTAGTAGCGCGAGCAGAGTTGATATCAATCGAGGTAAGTGCTTCAGTTGGATCAATGACGATTGAACCGCCCGATGGCAACCGCACTTCGCGCTGGAAAGCTGATTCTATTTGGCTTTCAATCTGATAATGATTGAATAGCGGCACATCACCTTGATACATTTTAACGCGGCTGACAAAGTCAGGGCGGATTAAAGTGACATGATCACGAACCATATCGAAGACTTTCTGATTATCAATCAGAACTTCACCGATATCACGGCGCAAATAGTCGCGAATCGCACGGAAGACAACATTGCTTTCTTGGTGAATAAGGAACGGAGCAGGGCGTGCATTGGCTGCTTTTTCAATAGCATCCCAATGGTGTAGCAACACATTAAGGTCCCACTCAAGTTCTTCTTGCGACTTGCCAACGCCCGCAGTACGTACAATTAACCCCATGGATTCAGGTAAATTTAGGGCATCCAATGTGGCTTTTAATTCTGACCGTTCTTCACCTTCAATACGGCGCGAAATACCACCAGCACGTGGGTTGTTTGGCATTAACACCAGATAGCTACCGGCTAATGAGATAAATGTCGTTAGAGCTGCGCCTTTTTGACCGCGCTCTTCTTTATCTATCTGCACAATAACTTCTTGGCCTTCTTTAATAACATCTTTGATGTTAGGGCGGCCAGAGAAAGAGTAACCACTAGGAAAGTAAGTTTTGGCAATTTCTTTAAGGGGAAGGAAACCGTGGCGCTCGGCACCATAATCAACAAAGGCGGCTTCTAAACTGGGTTCAATTCGGGTAATTTTACCCTTATAAATATTGGCTTTCTTTTGTTCGTGACCAGGGCTTTCGATATCTAAATCGTACAAGCGTTGGCCATCTACGAGGGCAACACGCAATTCTTCTTGCTGTGTTGCATTGATCAGCATTCTTTTCATTAGTTGTGACTCTTTATAAGGCCACAACCCAGCACGACTGGCCTAAGCCATCGCCATTTCAGGTTTGAATTGTAGTTTGCCAAACTCATAACATATTGAGTTCTGGCTACTCCCGTTGTGTTGTTACATCAACACCAACGTGAGTTTTGCAATTGGTTACCAAGCCGAAATGCGCTTGTTATAAGTCGTACTGCGTTGCAGCACTGGTGTTACTAAAGTGATTCGATTCAGGGGCGGGCGCGCTGGTTTCAGCCTTTCGCTATAAATCAAAAAGGAGGACTAACCTATCTTCCGTGCCGCCAACTTCTCGAAACCCAATTGACCGATTTTCTTTATCGGATGCAATCTGGACTAAATCGTAAGCTGGGGTGGACTCGTTAGTACTAACGCAGCTCCGCTCAAATCACGCGTAAAAATATGTTTGCCTGTTTTACGAGCCATCAGAATTCAGCATGATGACCACGTACCGCGCTCAATCAACCGGTGCGGATTTTTCCGGTATCCGATTGTCGCATAAAAATTGGTGTAAATACAAGATGAACATTGTCAAGGGTTAGTGCTAAAATCCGCATCCTATGACAGAGACAAACCAAACCTCGCAGGTGCGCCTGCAAACAATCGATGCCGACTATGCCGGTCAGCGAATTGATAATTATCTTATTGCGCAGTTAAAAGGGGTACCCAAATCGTTGGTGTACCGAATTTTGCGCAAGGGAGAAGTGCGGGTAAATAAAAAACGAGCCAAGCCAGAATATAAGCTTCAAGCTGGGGATATCGTAAGAATTCCGCCTGTTCGAGTGGCCGAAGCAAACCCGTTACCATCAGTTCATTTAGACCGCGTGCAAGCATTGCAAGAACAGATCTTGTATGAGGACGATATTTTGTTGGTGATTAATAAGCCAGCAGGATTAGCCGTTCATGGTGGCTCGGGGTTGCAGTTTGGCCTGATTGAAAGTTTGCGGGCCTTGCGTCCCCAAGCTAAACAGCTAGAACTCGTACACCGGTTAGATCGTGATACCAGCGGCTGTATACTTATCGCTAAGCGCCGCTCGGCACTGCGCCATTTGCATGAACAATTGCGCAGCAAAACCATGGATAAACAATATTTAGCGCTGGTGCGCGGGCAATGGCAAGAGCATGTTAAGTTTATTGCTGCCCCCTTACAGAAAAATACCCTCAAGTCTGGTGAGCGAGTAGTTCGGGTTGACGCCGAAGGTAAGCCTTCTGAAACTCGATTTCGGGTGATTGAGCGCTTTGGGCAAAAAGCTAAAGCCCAAGTGCAGGCGAGTTGTACCTTGGTTGAGGCGTCACCAATCACTGGCCGTACCCACCAAATTCGGGTGCATGCCCTGCAAGCAGGGCACCCCATCGCCTACGATGATAAATACGGTGATCGTGAATTTGATCAACAACTGCAAGGCTGCGGGTTGAAGCGATTATTTTTGCATGCCCATCAGCTTAGTTTTCAGCATCCACAAACACTTAAAACGATCACAGTGAATGCGCCGTTGGATCATGAGTTGACGCAAACTTTGCGTGCCCTAGGTGGAACCAAATTCATATGAAGTACCCGTTAATCATAGTGGACTGGGACGGTACTGTAATGGACTCCGTTGCTCGTATCGTCGCCTCGATGCAAGCCAGCGCCAGAATTCTCGAATTACCGGTGCCGTCAGTGGCCGCAGTCAAAGATATTATTGGTATTAGTTTACAGCCAGCCATCGAAAAGCTATTTGGCCGTTTTACTACGGAGCAAATGGTGCGTTTTACCGATGTTTATCGGCAACAGTACGTGGTCGATTGCCAAACCCCGTCGCCACTTTTTGCGGGAGCATTAGCCACTTTGCAGCAGTTACGGGAGCAAGGCTATCAACTTGCGGTAGCAACCGGTAAAGCTCGTCAGGGCTTGGAACGGGCTTGGGATGAAACAGCTACGCGGCAATTATTTGATTTTTCGCGCTGTGCTGATGAAGCTAAATCCAAACCCGACCCAACCATGCTGGTTGATATTTTAACTGCCGCCAAACGTCAGCCCCACGAAGCCGTAATGATTGGGGATTCTATTCACGATATGCGCATGGCTGCTGCTGTTAATATGCCTCGTATTGGGGTGGGCTTTGGCGTGCATGATGCCGCTCAGTTACAACCTTATCAACCGCTCGCCATCATTTCGCAGTGGCCGGATTTGTTAGCGCACGTGTAAGGCAGTCAGACTGCAAGATCATCAAGCAAGTTTAAGTGAGACCCGATATGAACCTAGTCTTAGCCTCCACCTCACCTTTTAGAAAAGCACTCTTAGAAAAAATCATTCCTACCTTTACGGTTGCCGCACCAGAGGTGGATGAAACGCCGCTAGCCGGCGAAACAGCACCGGCGTTAGTAGAGCGCTTAGCCCAAGCAAAAGCCAAAGCGTTGGCGTCTCAGTATCCTCAGCATTGGTTGATTGGTTCTGATCAGGTCGCGGTGGTTAATGGTGAGATTGTTGGCAAACCTCACACGGTGGCTAATGCAATAAAACAGCTTCAAGCCGCGCAGGGTAAATCAGTAACTTTTTATACTGGGCTAGCTCTTTATGATAGCCATACCGGCGCTATGCAAAGTTGCGTAGAACCTTTTGTAGTTCACTTTCGCGAGTTGAGCTTAGCTGAAATTGAGGGCTATATTGCGCTGGAGCAGCCATTGCGCTGTGCCGGTAGCTTTAAAAGCGAAGGCTTAGGTATTAGCTTGTTTGAACGCTTAGAAGGGGATGACCCTAATAGTTTGATTGGTTTGCCATTACTGCGCTTGCTGCAGATGTTACGCCAGTGGGGTTATAATCCATTGACCAGTACATTTTAAAAATGCGAAAATCACTTGTGTTCACTAGGCGAATCCTTTAACATTCGCGCCCTATGCAGAAGGTTCGAGTACCGATTACGGTCGATCCGGTTAAAAGTGCCGGCAAACAAGTTTCTTATATCGGATTAGTTCCGGGGAAGAGTCTTGCGCGTTTGCAAGAGCTGTTATTAGAGCCGATGTCTGATGTTGATGTATCATTAAGTTTTGATACGGATGCACAAGGCATCAAACGGTTAACGGGTCATGCTGAAGTTACTGTGTGTGTTGCTTGTGAACGTTGTTCAGATGCAATGCAATGGCCAATTTCATGTGATTTTGTTTATGCTCCGATAACGAAGCGGCAAAAGGCCACCGAGATGCCGGAAGAGTACGAACCGATTGAGCTTGACGAGCTGGGCGAAATTAATCTGCATGCCTTGGTCGAAGATGAATTGATGTTGGCGTTACCCGTGGTCATTAAGCACGAAGAGCGCGAATGTCGGGTAGATAGTAAAGCAATGCAATGGGGCAAGATTGATGATGCTCCAGCAGCAAAAGATAATCCTTTTGCGGTATTGCAGGAATTAAAGCGTAAATAAACTTAGGAGATAGCGTAAATGGCTGTACAACAGAATCGGAAAAGTCGTTCGAAGCGCGACATGCGTCGTTCTCACGATGCACTGAGCGGCCCTACACTGTCGGTTGATTCTACCTCTGGTGAAACGCATCGTCGTCACCATGTAACAGCTGATGGTTTCTACAAAGGCCGTAAAGTAATTAACAAGTAATAGTGACGGAAGTGAGGCTATGGCCACACTGACACTAGCACTTGATGCAATGGGGGGCGATCATGGCCCCTCAGTTGTTATTAGCGCGCTTGCACAGGCGCTAACAACATTTCCTGAGGTTCACTTTATTGTCGTTGGCGATGAAGCAGAACTGACGCCTTTATTGCAACAGCAACAGCTGCTGCAACACCCTCAAATTACTCTCAAGCATGCCAGCCAAACGGTCACTATGACCGACAAGCCGGGCTACTCTCTGCGTGCTAAACCAGATTCATCCATGCGCGTTGCACTCGAATTAGTTGCTAATGAAACAGCGGCAGCCTGTGTGAGTGCCGGAAATACCGGCGCCTTGATGACCAAAGCCTACTTTACCTTAAAGACCTTGCCAGGCATTTTAAGGCCAGCCTTGATGTCGGCAATTCCACAACAGCAGGGTAAATTAGCTTTTATGCTTGATTTAGGTGCCAATCCTGTATGTGATTCAGACACCTTGTTTCAGTTTGGGGTGATGGGTGCCGAAGCCGCGCACCAGGTCTTAAAAATCGAGCGCCCACGGGTAGCTTTACTGAATATGGGTGAAGAAGAAATCAAAGGTAATGACGTGGTAAAAGCAACGGCTGCCTTGTTACAAGCTTCTGAACACATCGACTACATAGGTTTCATTGAAGGCGATGATTTATTTTCTGGCAAAGCAGATGTGATTGTTTGTGATGGTTTTGTCGGTAATATCGCGTTAAAAAGCTGCGAAGGGTTAGCTGATTTATTGCTCGATAATATCAAATCAAACATTAATGCTCACTGGCTAACTCGTTGGTTTGTTAAGCTTTTTTACCAGCGCCTGCAAAAATCATGGGATTGGCTGAAGCCCGACCACTATAATGGTGCAAGTCTGATAGGATTACGTGGCGTTGTGATTAAAAGCCACGGTGATGCCAATGCTCGTGCATTTTTTAGTGCCATTGAGCAAGCTGTGGAAGAAGCACAACGGGATCTACCTGGGCGAATTCGCGACCGAGTAGAGCAAGTTCTGTTAGCACAGGAATAAATGTTACATGCATGCAAAGATTGTAGGCACTGGGCATTATTTACCAGCTCAGCGTCTCACTAATGCAATGCTGGAAGAACGTGTAGACACCAGCCATGATTGGATTGTTGAGCGTACCGGTATTCATGAACGGCGCGTAGCTACTACCGCAGAAAGTGTGGTTACTATGGGGGCAGCAGCCGCTCGATTGGCTCTTCAACAAGCTCAAATGAGCGCTGATGATTTAGATCTTATCGTGGTGGCCACCACCTCTGGTGAACGAGCATTTCCTAGCGTAGGCTGTGAAATCCAAGCAGCACTCACGCACCGTAACGTACCCGCTTTTGATGTGGCTGCGGCCTGTTCAGGCTTTATTTTCGCTTTAAGTGTGGCGGATCAGTACATTCGTGCTGGTACTTATCAGCGAGTTTTAGTGATTGGTGCTGACGTGTTATCACGCTTATGCGATCCTGATGATCGCAATACTATTGTGCTGTTCGGTGATGGTGCCGGCGCCGTCGTGCTACAAGCTAGCGATAGCGCTGGGATTGTGTCGACCCATTTACATAGTGCCGGTGAATTTGCAGACTTGCTTGGTGCCAACCATCCGCGCCGTCATCAGCCAGAGGCGTTAAGCGAAGCCTGGATGTACATGAAAGGCAATGAGGTCTTTAAAGTAGCGGTAAACAAATTAAGTGAGCTGGTTGGCGAGACGCTAGCAGCGAATCAATTAACGGCTAGCCAATTAGACTGGTTAGTTCCTCATCAAGCCAATATGCGCATTATTAAAGCTACCGCAAAGAAGCTACAGATGCCCATGGAGCAAGTAGTAACGACCTTAAGTTACACCGGTAATACGTCGGCGGCATCGGTGCCAATAGCGCTGGATGTAGCAGTTCGCGATGGTCGTATCCAACGTGGGCAACGGCTACTGCTAGAAGCTTTTGGTGGCGGCTTTGCTTGGGGCTCAGCGTTAGTTGTGTATTGATTATCATCAGAATGAAATAAAAGGATAGCATGATGCGTGCTTATGTTTTTCCCGGTCAGGGGTCGCAAACTGTAGGTATGTTAGCAGAGCTTGCGGCTGAGTTTCCGCAGGTCGAGCAGACCTTTGCTGAAGCCAGTGACGTGCTTGGCTATGATTTGTGGCAGTTAACCCAGCATGGTCCGGCCGAGCAACTGAATGAAACGCAGCGCACTCAACCAGCGCTGTTGGCTGCTAGTGTGGCTTTGTATCGAGTGCTGGTAGCCCAAGGTGTGGCGGTGCCAGAATTCATGGCCGGACATAGTTTAGGTGAATACTCAGCGCTGGTTTGTGCTGGGGCGATAGAGTTTACTGATGCGGTTCAATTGGTGGCTCATCGTGGTGAGTACATGCAACAAGCAGTGCCAGCAGGAGTAGGTGGCATGGCAGCGATCATCGGGTTAGATGATGATGCTGTAATAGCTGCCTGCCGAGAAGCAGCTGGAGACGAGGTGGTGGCCGCAGTTAACTTTAACTCGCCAGGCCAGGTGGTTATTGCCGGCCATGCTGCGGCCGTAGAGCGTGCCTCGGCAGCCTGTAAAGAAGCAGGAGCAAAGCGAGCGTTACCGTTGCCCGTCAGTGTGCCATCCCATTGTCAACTGATGCAGCCGGCCGCCGAGCGTTTGGCAGTGGATTTAGCAGCGCTGACGCTGCATCAGCCGCAAGTACCGGTTATCAACAACGTTGACGTGGTAGCTCCGCGTGAACCCGATGCTATTCGTGATGCCCTAATTAGACAGTTGTATTCGCCGGTGCGCTGGACTGAGACTATCGAAAGTTTAGCAGCGCAAGGCGTGACTGAAGTGTACGAAGTGGGTCCAGGTAAAGTTTTAACGGGCTTGATTAAACGCATTGATAAAAATCTGCAGACAGACGCACTCAATACCATCGATAGTATGCAAAGCGTCATAAAAGGAAGCAACCATGAGTGAATTATTTAAATTAACGGGACAAGTGGCGTTAGTCACCGGCGCGAGTCGCGGTATTGGTAAGGCGATTGCTGAGCAATTAGTGGCGCAAGGTGTAACTGTGGTAGGTACCGCAACGACTACGGCCGGTGCAGAAGCTATTTCCAGTTACTTAGGTGAGCACGGGGTTGGCGTCGCATTAGATGTCACCTCAGATGAGAGCGTGGCTAGTATCCTAGCTTTCATTGATGAAACCTATGGTCAACTTGATATTTTGGTTAACAACGCCGGCATTACCAAAGATAATCTGCTGATGCGAATGAAAGAAGATGACTGGGATAGCGTTTTAGACACCAACTTAAAGTCTGTGTTTAGACTCAGTAAAGGGGTGCTACGCGGTATGATGAAACGTCGCCATGGTCGTATTATCAATATTTCTTCGGTGGTGGGTACCACGGGTAATCCGGGCCAGGTGAATTACTGTGCAGCCAAAGCTGGAGTCGTCGGCTTTACTAAATCATTAGCGCAAGAAATTGCGGCTCGCGGAATTACAGTAAATTGCGTGGCGCCAGGTTTTATTGATACTGATATGACAAAAGCGCTGACAGAAGATCAAAAACAAGCTATTTTTAGCAATATACCAGCAGCAAGACTGGGTAAACCAGAAGAAATAGCTGCAGCCGTGGTGTTCTTAGCATCACCGGGTGCAGCCTACATCACCGGTGAAACAATTCATGTTAACGGTGGCATGGCGATGGTGTAACAAGCCAGTTAGTTCAAGTAAAGTTGTGCTTAAGGGGTACGACCTCTCGGGTAAAGCGCAATTTTTGCTTTATTAATGGCGACGCATTCACTACACTAAGCCCAATTTTGAACGGGTGACCTAAATTTCAAGGGACATACAATGAGTAATATCGAAGATCGCGTAAAGAAAATTATTGTTGAACAACTGGGTGTTAAAGAAGAAGAAGTGAAACCAGAAGCTTCTTTTGAAAATGACCTAGGTGCTGACTCACTAGATATCGTTGAGTTAGTTATGGCTTTAGAAGAAGAGTTTGGTACTGAAATTCCAGACGAAGAAGCTGAAAAGCTGAAAACTGTGCAAGCAGCAATCGATTACGTGAACAATCACGCAAACGACTAAGTTCTAAGCAAGCGCAGAGGCGGAATGAAAATTCCGCCTTTTTTTTGCATGTGGATGAATGGCCAGCCCCTTACTCAAACTTCTCTAGACCGTGGTCTACAATTTGGTGACGGACACTTCACTACGTTAGTTATTCAGGCCGGTACGATCCAGGCTTGGTCGTCTCATTGGCAACGCCTTCAGTACGCCAGTCAGCAGTTACGGATGCAACTACCCAGCGCCGATGAAGTGCTGCACTTACTGCAGCAGATTGCCCAACAACATCCTCAGAGTGTCATCAAAATTATTATAACTCGTGGCGCCAGTGCTCGCGGTTATCGCTTAGATCACCAAGCAAGGGGCCACTGGTATGTGCAGCGTTCAGAGCTACCACCTTGGTCAGCACGCCCGTTACGAGTGGCGTTAGCGCATTTTAAGTTAGCGCAGCAGCCTATGTTAGCTGGTTTAAAAAGCTTAAACAGATTAGAGCAGGTGTTGCTTAGCGATGAATGCGAACAACGTGGTTTTGATGATTTATTAGTCACAGACACACAAGCGAACATTATTGAAGCAACCAGTAGTAATATCTTTTGGTATGATGGTAAGCAATGGTGCACACCGCGCTTAGAGCAAGCTGGAATTGCCGGTGTGGTAAGAAAACAATTGATTGATAAACAAATCATTGGCAAGGTAAAGCTTACTAAACTAAGGCCCGCAGAATTAGCGCAAGTAGAACAAATGTTCGTGTGTAATTGTGTGTTAGGGCCGCGGCCAATAGCCGCTATTGATGGCCGAATGCTAGCCATGCCAGAGTTACCAAAGGAACTTAATCAGTGGGATGTAAACGCCTCGTTATTACTAGCTTAATTGCTTGCCTACTTGTGCTTGCTGGGGGCATTGCTGCCTTTGGTTATGGTACTTGGTTGCTTAAACAACCCTTAGGTTTAGCAGATGACGTGTTGCTGGAAGTTAAGCCAGGTACCCATGCGCGTAGTCTGTTGCGCCAGTTACAACAACAAGGTGCGCAGCTTGAGGTCACTCCAAGTTATCTAGCAAGTCGCATCTTGGTTACTCCGCATCATTTACAAGCTGGGGTTTATGCGATTACGCCAACACATACCTTGCAGCAAGTATGGCAAGAGTTGCAAGCCGGTAAACAACATCAATTTCAAGTGAGTTTGATCGAGGGAATGACGTTGCAGCAAGTGTTGGCGCGGTTGCAAGCAAGTCCATATTTAGCCAGTGAGCCGTTGCAGCAATTGGCCGCGACCGACGGTGAGGCATTGTTAGCTTTGCTAGGACGTGAGCTTGGCCGCGATTATCAGCACCTGTTTGATGAGACTCCGGCAATGTTGGAAGGCTTATTTTTTCCGGAAACCTACCATTATCGCGCCTATACCTCTGCGCTTGATATTTTGCGGGCTGCGTACGATAAAATGCAGCAGCAATTAGCGCAAATTTGGCAGCAACGAGACGCTGATTTGCCCTATGCAAATGCTTATGAGTTGCTTATCATGGCATCCATTATTGAAAAAGAAACAGGGATCACTGGCGAACGAGCTACTGTTGCTTCGGTGTTCGTAAACCGTTTGCGTGCCGGCATGCGCTTGCAATCGGATCCAACAACAATCTACGGCATCACTGATTTTGATGGTAATTTAACCCGAGCTCATTTGCGCGAGCAGACTGCTTATAACACCTATCGGATTAAACGTTTACCACCAACGCCAATAGCTATGCCAAGTCGTGCAAGTCTGCTAGCAGCGGCCCATCCCGCCGCCACGGATTATTTTTATTTTGTTGCGGACGGCTCTGGTGGGCATGTTTTTTCCAAAACCTTAGCCGAGCACAACGCCGCGGTAAATCGCTATCAACGCCAACAACCCTAAGCTATAACGGAAAGCTATGAACGGAAAATTTATTGTAATTGAGGGCCTAGAAGGGGCCGGCAAGAGTACCGCAATAGCTTGTGTGATGGCTTATCTGCAGCAACACAAGCTGCAACCTGTAACGGTACGCGAGCCCGGTGGCACCCCGCTAGCTGAGGCAATACGAGATTTAGTGAAGCAGCAGTGGCAAGAACAACTCACTGCAGAAACCGAATTATTACTGATGTATGCCAGTCGTTCACAGTTGGTGGCTAATGTGATCAAACCGGCGTTAGCGCAACAACAGTGGGTGGTTGCTGACCGCCATGATCTGTCCTCACGGGCTTACCAAGGAGGGGGGCGTCAGTTAGGCGATGCTAAGCTTCAAGCATTAAAAACCCTTGTCTTAGGTGACTTTGCGCCAGACCTAACGTTACTCCTAGATATCGACCCTCAGGTGGGACTGCAGCGAGCACGCAGTCGTGGGGATTTAGATCGCATCGAGCAAGAGCATGTTAGTTTCTTCGAGCGAACGCGGCAACGCTATCTGGAGATAGCTGCAGCAGATCCTTCTATTAAGGTGATTGCTGCAGAGCAATCCATCGAGCAAGTGCAACAGCAAATCATTGCTGTACTTGATGAGTATCTTGTTCAGTTGGGGTTACGCTAGATGAGTGCGCCTTGGCTACGTTTACCTTGGCAGGAGCTGGTGCAGGCTCAACGCCAACAACAATTGAGTCATGCTCATTGCATTCCTTGGCAGCCAGCGTTAGGCACGGACGTGTTTATCGATGCCTTTATTGCGTTGCTACTATGCCAGCAGCCAAGCGGTAAGGCCTGTGGTACCTGTAAAAGTTGTTCGTTATACAAAGCGCATACTCATCCCGATTACCATCAGGTAGACGTTGCCGAAGGTAAAACGACCATCGGCGTTGATGCTATCAGAGCGCTGACCGAAGCGCTGCAAGGCACAGCAACCCAGCAAGGTAACAAGGTTGCTTGGATTCAGCATGCCGACAGGATGACTGTAGCGGCGGCGAATGCGTTATTAAAAACCTTAGAAGAGCCAACTGCCAACACCTATTTGATTTTGAGCCCAGAACGCACCAGTCAGTTATTACCGACGTTACGTAGCCGGATGCGACTCCATCGTTTTTCTGCACCGGCGCTACCAGATCTACAAGCATGGCTTGAGCACCAGTTACAGCAACCCTTGAGCAAGGCGCAGCAGCAATTGATGCAGCGTTATGCGCAGGCACCCTACACAGCATTGGCAAAGGTGCAAGCAGGCAACGATGACAGCGTAGCTGAGCTTGAACTCCTGCTACAAGTGCTGGCGGGTCAGGGCAGTTGGCCGCTACTGACTAAGAGCAATTGGTTGAACTATCTAGATGCCAGTGCCAAGCTGTTACAAGAGCTTATTCGAGTAAGCCAAAGATTACCTGAACAACGTTTGAACTATCCAGAGCTGCAGCAACAGCTAACCAGCTTATTGGGCGTCAAGGACTACTCGGTTCGTCAGCTAAACCAATGGCTGCACCTATGCTATACTTTGCGGCAGCAAATCGATCAGCAACCAGGCTTGAATGGCCCGTTATTATTACAACAACAGTGGTTATTATGGACTTAGAGCAGCGACCGATAGAATCACCTTTGGTGAAAAAACGCATTGTGTTGAATTCAGAGGCACAACTGCGCCGTTACTATATGCCTTTCATCAAAGGCGGAGGCATGTTTCTTAATACCGATGAGCCACTCGGTATAGGCGATGAGTTTTTGCTCGAAGTTCGCCTGTTCGGTGAGCACAACTCAGTGCTAGTTAAAAGCAAAGTTATATGGTTGGCGCCCTCTAAGCCTAGCCGCCCTGAACAACAAGGGGTAGGGGTGCAATTTGTTGACGATAAAGCCATGTTAAAAAACATGATTGAGTCAAAGTTAGCTGCCATCAGTGATACTGCACTAGCCACTGCTACCATGTAGCCCTTGTAGCTGATGGCTATTTGATTAAATAATAAACACACCGTTATAGGAGTCCTTGTGTTTATCGATTCACACTGTCATTTAGACAAAATTGATTTAGCCGACTTTGGTGGCGATTTCGCGCAACTGATAGACACGGCTCGCGCCGCCGACGTTGAACGTATGCTATGTATTGGCGTTACTCTCGAAGAGTTTCCCGCAATGGCCGAACTGGTGGCCGACTATGAAGATATCTACCTAAGCTGTGGTGTGCATCCCTTGTATGTCGCTAAACACCCTTTACAGCAGCATCTACTGCGTGATTTAGCCAAACACGAGCGAGTTGTAGCTATTGGTGAAACCGGCTTGGATTACTATTACGATGCCGACAGTAAAAAGGTACAGCAAGAGAGCTTTGCTTATCACATTGAGTTAGCTAACGAACTTCACAAGCCATTAATCATCCACACCCGCGATGCTCGTGAGGACACTTTAAGTATGTTAAAAGAGGGCGGTGCTGAGCGTTGTGGAGGTGTACTGCATTGCTTTACTGAATCGTTAGAGATGGCGCAGCGAGCCATTGATGAACTGGGCTTTTACATTTCAATTTCAGGCATCGCATCGTTTCGTAGTGCGACTGAGTTGCGTGAAGTGGTTCAAGCTATTCCGTTGCAACATCTATTAATAGAAACCGATAGCCCTTGGTTAGCGCCAGTACCACATCGGGGTAAACAGAATCATCCTGCGCTAGTTGCGGATGTGGCAAAGTGTGTTGCCGATATTAAAGGTTGCAGTTTAGCTGAAGTTGCGGCAGTGACTAAGAATAATTTTTTCAAGTTATTTCAAGGCGCTAATTAAGGATTGTGTAAAAATCCAGCTAAAAGTTAGCAAATGTAGAAAATTTGTCTACACTCAAATCATGAGTTCCTTTTAGTTTTAGCGCACGGCTCAATCCCTTGAGCCATTCCCCTTGCTCGGGACAACCTTGGATTGGTCCCGAGCATTTTTTTGTCTGCAATCTACTGCTTGCAAATCAAGTTAAGCAGTTAATTCACCGCGTAAATTAGTTTCTAGTAGAGTATTGATCTGGGCCTGACTTAAGTTTTGCGATAACAAATAATGTAACTTCGTCAGTGCTGCTTCAATGGTCATATCATGGCCACTGACCACTCCCACTTGGGCTAGGGCATTGCCCGTCGCATATCCCCCCATATTCACTTTACCTTTAAAGCATTGAGTACAATTAAGCACTACAGTACCCGCCGCAATAGCGCGTTCTAAGCTAGCAAGTAGAGCAGGATCTTGTGGTGCATTGCCAACCCCATAACTCTGCATGATAAGAGCTTTAACAGGCTGTTGTAGCATGTTGTCAAAGATCGCAGCGGATATGCCTGGGTAAAGGGTAACCACGCCAACTGGCTGAGGTGTTACTGCAGTTAAGCGCAACGGCTCATTCCCTAAGGCTTGGATTTTGCCCTCTCGGAGGGTGATTTGAATGCCGGCCTTCAATAACGGCGAAAAGTTGGGTGAGTCAAATGCGTTAAAGCCATTCGCATCGGCTTTGGTTGCTCGATTACCTCTGAACAGGGTGTTGTTAAAAAATAAACCAACTTCATGAATGGGATAATTAGCTGCTATGTACAAAGCATTTAATAAGTTGGTTTGACCGTCTGAGCGCAACGCCGCGAGCGGTATTTGCGAACCGGTAATAATCACCGGCTTAGCTAAATTTTCGAACATGAAGGAGAGGGCTGATGCGGTGTAGGCCATGGTATCGGTGCCATGGAGGATCACAAAGCCATCGTAAGCTTGGTAGTTGCGTTGAATGTCCTCAGCAATATGAAGCCAATCAGCGGGCGACATGTCAGACGAGTCCATTAGCGGCTGGTATTCGTGAATGGTGAAATTGGGCATTTCGTCACGAAAGAATTCCGGCATATTGTGTACGCATTCTGTTAAAAAGCCAGCCGCAGGGACGTATCCCTGGGCTGACTTTTGCATACCTATCGTGCCGCCGGTATAGGCAACATAAATATTTTTTTTAGTCATTTAGTTTAGTTTGCATAACTCACACAAAGCATACACACCGTTAGGGTCATTGAATTTAGAGGTTACTTCAACTTCTTCCCATAAGCTGTATAGCTGCGCTTTAAGTGGATTCTGCTCGGTGCTGCGTAGTTCGCTAGGAACTAACAAACTAGCTTGACCAAACAACTCTTGCATAAATTGCTCACGTGGACTCAGATCATTGCTCACGGTCACCACGTCGTAGTCACTGACACCAGCTCGGGTGGCCGCAGCGCTAATGGCATCATCAAGTTCACCTAATTGGTCAACTAAACCCAACTCTTTGGCTTTGCGCCCGGTCCAAATCCGCCCCTGAGCCACCTCGTGCACGGCATCGTAACTCATGTTGCGACTTTCGGCTACCATCCCAACAAAATCACGGTAGAACTTTTCGATGGAAACTTGCACTAGATAGCGGCCGTTATCATCGATACCACGAGTAATATCTAATACCGGCAAATCTGTGGTGTGGTAACCATCGTTGTACACGCCAAATTCGTTTAGCGCTTTTTCGATGGTAAAGAACATACCAAAAACGCCAATCGAACCAGTAATGGTGGTAGGAGTGGCCCAAATTTCATCGGCGCTAGCGGCAATCCAATAACCACCTGATGCAGCAACCGAGCTCATCGACGCGATGACCGGGATGCCAGCTTTTTTTAGTTCTAGCACTTCTTGGCGAATCACTTCAGAGGCAAAGCCACTACCGCCTGGGCTATCAATACGCAACACCACAGCTTTGGTATCTTCGTCTAGGCGTGCTTTACGCAATAGGGCAGCGGTACTATCTCCGCCAATACTACCAGGTTTGGCTTGGCCATCAGAAATAACACCACGAGCTACAACAATGGCAATTTCTGCCTTGTCTTTATGTTCGCTGCTGTCCTCTAACTGCTCCGCTTGACCGTTAAGAGCAGCTAAATATTGTTCGTGGTTGATTTGACGCCAGCTTTTTTCATCGTCATCAAGGCCGGTAATTCCAATCATTTCAGCACGGAATTGTTCACGACTGTAGAGAGCGTCAACTAATCCAGTATTCAGGGCTAGTTGCGCCATATCATTGTCATACTGAGTCAGAGCTTGACGGAAATCATCCATTTTGCCACTTAGCATCAATGGGCTGATTGAACGTAATTGGCTTAGGTCATCCATGTAGGTGTCCCACAACTCGTCATACAACTCTTTGTTTGCGGCTAGCGCTTCATCAGACATATCGTTGCGGGTGTAGGGTTCTACCGCCGACTTAAAGGCACCCACTTTAAAGACATGAGCAGTAATGTTGAACTTCTCTAAGAAATCTTTGAAGTAAAGGTTGTAGCCACCAAAACCTTCGAACATCATTGACCCGAGAGGGTTCAAATAAATGGTATCCGCATGGGCTGCCACATAATATTGGTTTTGAGTATAGCTATCGGCATAAGTTACTACAGGTTTGCCAGCACTGCGAAAATCAAGTAAGGCCTGGCCCAATGCTTGCATTTTGTTACTGCCGCCACCCGCGAAGTTACTCAGATTTAACTGAATACCACTGATGCGGTCATCCGTTTTAGCCTGTTCGATGCTTTCTAACACGTCAACGAGTAAGACTTCAGGAAGTTGACTCCCGCCACCGAAGGCTTCATTAAAGAATTGGTCCACGGGGTCAACCCAGGTTTTTTCTTCGACCAAAATTCCATTCAGTTGCAACACTAGCATGCCATTTTCAGGTACCTTAACTTGTTCTTCTTCAGCGACAAGTAGCCCTAAAACTAAAATTAAAACAAGAAAAAATACCGCATTGACAATCAACTTTCGGAAAAAGTTGACTAACCCAAATAGCTTTTTAAAGACTGAAGCAATCCCGCTCATATAGAATTATCCTACCTTAAATGAAGACTTACTAAGAAGATTACAGCAGATTATTTGGAGAAACTAGTCAGACAATGTAACAGAGCGTGATCATTTGTTAAGCTATGCATTATTAAGCGCTGCAGCTGCAGATAATTAACCTGAGGACACCATGCAAGCCATTGAATTATTAACGACTCGATCATCTATGCCGCGGTTAGTTGCACCTGGGCCAACTAATGAACAGTTACAAGTGATGTTTCAGGCCGCTTGCAGAGCACCTGATCACATGGCATTGATGCCGTATTCCTTTACGCTTTATCAAGAACAGGGGCGTGCTAAGTTGGGCGAAGTATTTGCCAGTGCCGCAAAGGCTCGCGAGCTTAATGAAACGCAAATAGCACAAGCCCAAGAACTACCGTTACGAGCACCCGTCGTGATTATGGTGGCAATGCGGGCGCAGCAACACGACAAAGTACCGCGCGATGAGCAACTGGCCAGCGCTGCCTGCGCCACCTTATTACTGCAACAAGCTGCATTCGCGCAAGGGTTAGGGGCCATCTGGCGTACTGGATGGTTAGCCGAAGATGAGGTGGTTAAAGCTCAACTTGGCTTAGCGCCAGCCGATGCTATCGTTGGTTTTTTATACGTTGGTACGCCAGCGGTCGCTACGCCCATCAAGCCTGATAAAGATTGGCAGAGTAAAGTTGAGATAGTGGAGTAATAACTTAGGCTCACAACGAACAACGCCGAGATATTGCTCGGCGTTGTGGTAACGGTTGCTACATGAACTGGTAGCCCAGTAGTGAATTAGAAGTCAGCGTTTTTCGGAGCCCGCGGGAACGGGATCACATCACGGATGTTACCCATACCAGTAACATAGGTGACCAAGCGCTCAAAGCCTAAGCCGAAGCCGGCATGAGGAACTGTGCCATAACGACGTAAATCACGGTACCAACCGTAGTGCTCAATCGGCAAGCCCATCTCTTGCATGCGCGTATCAAGGCGATCTAAGCGCTCTTCACGGGCGCTGCCACCTATAATTTCACCAATACCTGGCGCTAACACGTCCATGGCTGCGACGGTTTTGCCGTCATCATTTTGGCGCATGTAGAAGGCTTTGATGTCCTTCGGATAGTTCTTCAGAATAATAGGCGCACCTACATGTTCTTCAGCTAAATAACGCTCGTGCTCAGATTGTAAATCCATACCCCATTCAACGGCGTACTCAAACTTCTTGCCACAGTTTTGCAAGATTTCGACCGCAGTGGTGTAATCCATGTGCACGAACTTATTGCTCACCACATGCTGTAAGCGATTAAGGACATCTTTATCCACCCGTTGCTGGAAGAAGGCCATGTCATCGGCTCGTTCGCTTAATACCGCATTGATACAGTATTTCAGCATATCTTCAGCTAAGTCTGCGATCTCGTTAAGATCGGCAAATGCTAGCTCTGGCTCAACCATCCAGAATTCCGCCAAGTGCCGGCTGGTGTTTGAGTTCTCGGCACGGAACGTGGGGCCGAAGGTGTAGATTTTAGATAGTGCACAGGCGTATGTTTCACCGTTAAGCTGCCCTGATACGGTCAAAAAGGCTTCTTTACCAAAAAAATCCTTACTGAAATCAACATCACCTTGTTCAGTGCGTGGTAAGTTGAGTAAATCTAAGGTAGATACTCGAAACATCTCGCCAGCGCCTTCGGCATCTGAGGCGGTGATGATTGGCGTGGCAACCCATAGGTACCCACGTTCATGAAAGAAACGATGAATTGCTTGCGCTAAACAGTTGCGAACACGCATCACTGCACCGGTGATATTAGTACGTGGGCGTAAGTGAGCAAATTCACGCAAATATTCCATCGAGTGCGGTTTGGGCGACATCGGATAGGTGTCAGGATCTTCAACAAAGCCAAATACTTGTACGGCTGTGGCTTGCAACTCGAAAGATTGACCTTTGCCCGCAGATTCAGCCACCGTACCTGTCACCGCAACGCTACAACCGGTCGTGAGTTTTAACACGTCATTGTCGTAATTATCGAGTTGATTTGGAACTACAGCCTGAATTGGATCAAAACAAGAACCGTCATGCACATTGATAAAAGAAATTCCTGCTTTTGAATCGCGGCGGGTACGAACCCAACCACGAACAGTAACTTCTTCACCAACGGCAATTTTCCCCGATAAAACATCGACAATGGTAGCGCAGGACATGGGCCTAAAAACTCCGTTTGTTGAACAAATAAAAAGACAGTGAGTTAATACATCACAAATAGACCGTTATGTTACCTTGCTTTGCGTCAGACTCAAGCGAAAATCAACGCCTTTCTACCTGTTTCACAATTTCTTGCATGGCATGAGTTAAACAAGCAAGTTGTTCGGGGCTAATAACGAAGGGTGGCATGATGTACAGCAATTTACCGAAGGGTCGAATCCAAGCCCCATGAGCAACGGCAATACGCTGGGCTTCAGCAACATTTAAGGGGGCTTGCATTTCAACGACCCCAATAGCACCGAACACCCTGACCTCGGCAACGCAAGAGTATTGTACGAGATGCGCTAATTGTTGCTGCAGCGATTGCTCTATTTGAGCTACTTGTTGCTGCCATGACGACGCCAATAGGAGTTCAATGCTAGCACAAGCGACCGCACAGGCGAGTGGGTTAGCCATAAACGTCGGGCCATGCATAAAGGTACCGCCTGCGGGTCCATGACTGATGGTGGTAGCAATGTCAGTGGTGGTTAATACGGCCGCAAGCGTCATGTAACCACCGGTTAATGCTTTACCTAAGCACATAATATCGGGGCTAATCGCAGCATGTTCACAAGCAAACAGGGTGCCAGTACGGCCGAAGCCTGTAGCGATTTCATCGGCAATCAACAACACCTGATAGTGGTCACAGAGTTCTCTAATTTTGCGCAAATAATGCGGATGATAAAAACGCATGCCCCCAGCTCCTTGCACTATCGGTTCGAGGATAACCGCGGCCAGTTCTTGCTGATGTTGGTGTAACAGGTGCTCGATGGCGTCGGTCGCCGAGTCTTGCCACTGCTGCGTAGGGGTGATCTCAGGGCGGGGGGCAAATAATTGCTGACGTACACTATTTTGAAAGAGCCCATGCATACCATTTACGGGATCGCACACGGACATCGCCGCAAAGGTATCGCCATGATAACCACCGCGGATGGTAGCTAAACGATTTTTCTGCGGTTGTTGCCGTGCCACCCAGTATTGCACAGCCATTTTGATCGCAACCTCCACCGCAACTGAGCCTGAATCAGCAAGAAAAACCTGTTGCAATGGTGCTGGGGTAAGTTCCACTAGTTGTTTACAGAGAGCAATGGCTGGGGCGTGGGTAATCCCCCCAAACATCACATGGCTCATGTGCTGCAATTGGTCACTGACGGCTTGATTGAGCTGTGGATGATTGTAGCCATGGATTGCTGCCCACCACGAAGACATGCCATCAACCAAATGACGGCCGTCGCTGAGAATTAGCTCGCAGCCTGTCGCTGCTTCCACAGGATAGGTAGGCAGCGGCTTGGCAAATGAGGTGTAGGGATGCCAGATATGTTGCTGGTCAAAAAGTAAATCCGCCTGACTAATATTGGTCATTAAATCATCACTTGTTATTTTAACGGTAATTATTAAGTTGACAGTTTAAAATGTCGAAGTAGGCTATGCAATAAGTGAATGAGCTATTGGATATTAGAGCGAGAGTTATGGCAGCTAGTGATGCAGTGAGGCACGATTGGAGTGCAACCGAGTTAGAGCAGTTATTTGAATTGCCTTTTAATGATTTGCTGTTTCAGGCACAGCAAGTTCATCGGCGTCATTTTGACGCTAATGCAGTGCAGGTTAGTACCCTGTTATCAATCAAAACAGGCGCCTGTCCGGAAGATTGCAAATACTGTCCGCAAAGCGCCCATTACCGCACTGATGTCGACAAAGAACGGTTGTTGGCAGTGAAAAAGGTTTTAGCAGAGGCAGAGGCAGCAAAAGCAGCTGGAGCCAGCCGTTTTTGCATGGGAGCCGCTTGGCGTAATCCCAAAGATCGTGACATGCCATACTTAATTGACATGATTCAAGGGGTGAAGCAGCTTGGGTTAGAAACCTGCATGACGCTGGGGATGTTAACGCCCTTGCAAGCCAAGTCGCTACAACAAGCAGGGCTGGATTATTACAATCATAATTTAGATACCTCACCAGAATTCTACGGTGAAATCATAACCACACGTACCTACCAAGATCGCTTGGCCACGCTACAACATGTTCGTGATGCGGGCATGAAAGTCTGTGCCGGTGGCATTGTTGGCATGGGTGAGAGTCGGCATGATCGTGCTAGTCTGATTAGCCAATTGGCACAGTTACCCCAGCATCCTGAAAGCGTACCTATCAATATGTTGGTGAAAGTTAAAGGAACGCCTTTTGCAGAGCTGGAGGATCTTGATCCGTTTGAGTTTGTGCGCACCATTGCAGTGGCTCGAATTGCTTTACCAACCTCCTTTGTGCGTTTATCAGCTGGCCGAGAGTCGATGTCAGATACCATGCAAGCTTTATGTTTTATGGCTGGTGCTAACTCTATTTTTTATGGCGAGCGGTTATTGACTACGGCCAATCCGGGTACTGATAGCGATCAGGCCTTGTTTCAACGGCTTGGCATCAAACCGCTACAACATACCGATTATGCGGATGAAGTACACCAAAGCGTGATAGCCGATGCGATTCAAGAGCAACGCCAACCTACACTCTATTATCCGGCTAAATAGGAGTAGGTGGCGAGATGCATCGGCAGGTAACTGATGCGCTGCAACACGCAGCATGGCAGCGCCAACAGCAACAACGTTGGCGTCAACCGCAAGTGCGACCTCAAGGGGTGTTGCTAGCTAGTAATGATTATCTAGGTTTGAGCGAACACCCCCAAGTTATTGCTGCCTACCAGCAAGCGTTGCAGCAATATGGTACGGGTAGTGGTGGTTCGGCGTTAGTGTGCGGCACCCAATCGCCGCATCTTTATTTGCAGCAACAATTAGCTGACTGGTTGGAGCGCGATAATGTCTTACTGTTTAGCAGTGGCTTCGCGGCCAATTTTAGTACCTTGCTGCAGCTTGGCAAACTCTACCACAAAATCCATGCCGACCGCTTAGCGCATGCCTCGCTTATTGATGGCATGCGCGCTAGTGGGGTGCGCTGGCAGCGTTTTGCTCATAATCAGTTGGCGCCTTTGCTGCCTGAATTAACGGCGACAGATCAAGCGCACTTAGTCGTTACCGAGAGTGTCTTTAGTATGGACGGCGACAGTCCCTGTTTAGCACAACTGCGGCAAGTGGCGGAACATGCTGATCTTTATGTCGACGATGCGCATGGTCTCGGCGTGGTTGGTGCCGATGGTCGCAGCATTGGTGGGGTAATGAATCAACGCCAATTGCCGCTGCTGATGGTGACCTTTGGTAAGGCGCTAGGGGTAGGTGGTGCAGCAGTGTTAGCACCCACAGCTGTGATTGACTATCTTCATAATTTTGCCCGAGAGTACATTTATTCGACGGCAATAAGTGCGGCGCAAGCAGCAGCGGTGAGTGCCGCAATTAAGCTGGTGCAATCGTCAGAAGGCAGTTCGTTGCGCCAGCGCTTGCAAGAAAATATCGCCCATGTCTCTCGGCTCGCAGCTAAGTACGGCATCCCCCTCATGGCTGCCCCCAATACGGCCATTCAACTGGTGCCGGTGGGGACCGATAGCAAAGCATTGCAGCTGCAACAACAGTTACGCAATCGAGGTTTTGTTGTGGCGGCGATTCGTCCGCCCACGGTGCCGCCAGGGCAAGCTCGGCTAAGACTAACCCTAAGGGCCAGCCATACACCGGCGGTGCTGACGCAATTGATGCAGGAGCTAGCCCAATGTCTGCAGCATTAACGCCCTTGCCGAGCCTGGCCCTAACGGCGGGTAAGCAGCAAGTAGCGCAACGTTTTGGTCGAGCGGCTAAGTCGTATCAACAGCATAACGAGTTACAACAACGTTGTGCGCAGGAGTTACTTCAGTTGCTGCCAGCCAAGGTAGGACAAGTGATTGATTTAGGCTGCGGTCCCGCGGTAAATACCATGGCTTTGGTGGCCCGGAGCACCGGTTATCTCGGCGTAGATATTGCCCCAGAGATGATTGCAGAAGCACAGCGCCAGGTTCGTAGCGTTGAGCATCAACACACCGCAGTTAATTGGCTGATCGCCGACGCTGAATCTTTACCCTTGCCTGCTGCCAGTGTGGATACTATTTTTGCCAATTTATCGTTGCAATGGGTTGGCGATTTGGTAGCCACCATCAATCAATTTCATGGTCTGCTGCGTGCGCAAGGCTGTTTAGTCTTCAGTACCTTACTAGAGGGCTCGATGCAGCCCCTTGGAGCAGAGCTACAAGTCTTGCAAGGTGGGCAATGGAGTCACCGGCAATTCTATAGTGAAACCGAATTGCAGCAATTATTAGCCGCTTTACCCGGTTGGCAGCTTGAGTTTAAACGACTTCCAGTGACGATCATGAATGATTCGGTGCTGGCTATGTTGAAAGACTTACAGGGGATAGGGGCCACCTACCGTGGCGACGTCAATAGGTGGCAGCACCAGGCGCAGTTGCCGTCCGTGCTAAGTAAGTCTAAGTTACAGGCCCTGCAGGTTAACATGGCTAAGTATCGTAATGAGCAAGGCCGATTGCCTCTACATTGGCAAGTGGCGCTAGTAAAAATGACCAAGCAGACAGATTGATAAGAGCCAACCATGGATAAATTGTTTATCGCGGGAACCGATACAGACGCTGGCAAAACTGTGGTCAGCGTGACCTTGTTGCATGCACTACAAGCACAGGGCCGGCGTTGTCTCGCACTAAAACCGGTAGCAGCTGGCGCTACCTGGCGGCTGCATGAAGGCCAAGAACGGTGGATGAATGATGATGCCGAAGCTTTGCAGCAAGCGCTGGCAACAACGTCTCATCAGCAAACCTACGACCAAGTTAACCCTTATTGCTTTGCAGAACCTATCGCCCCCCATATCGCTGCCGAGCATGCGGAACAAGAGTTAGTGTTGGCTGATATTTTGCAGCATATCAGAACATTAGAACAGTTGCCGGCTGAAATCCTAGTGATTGAGGGAGCCGGTGGTTGGCTCGTTCCTCTTAATGCGCAGCAGAGCATGGCCGATATAGCGGTGCAGTCTGGTGCCCAAGTGATTTTGGTGGTCGGGTTAAAGCTGGGCTGTATCAATCACGCGCTACTCACTGCTGCTGCCATTAGTGCCAGTGGTGCTTATCTGGTTGGCTGGGTGGCGAACCAACCCCAGCCGCAGCCAATGGTGGAACAAGCCGCAAATATCGCCAGCTTAACGCAGCGCCTCTCTGCGCCTTGTTTAGGCGTTTTGCCCTATTGTCCGACTTGGCGCCAAGGACACTTGGTTGATTACTTAGCAACTAACCAATTACTGCAATCGCTGTTGGCAGCTAATTCGAGCTTGTCGCCTGCCAAGAAGGCATAGCCAGGATGCGGTCCTAACAGTTGCATGGTGTCGCCAGTAACTTTCAAGGCAGTGCCTTCTTTGATCGCTAATACCGGTGTTGCAGGATCAACCAGCATAAATTCAGCGAGACGTTGATCACGGGTTTCACCATGAAAGCCAGGGGCCTGATAGTCACTGTAATGGGGGTTTAATTGAAAAGGTACCAACTGCAAGGCCGTAAACGATGGCGGCTCGATGATCGGCATATCGTTGGTGGTACGAATAGTAAGCCCGGCAATGTTGGCGCCTGCACTCCAACCCGCATAAGGCACACCGGCAGCTACTTTATTAGCAATAAGCTTGAGTAAGTCATGTTGATAGAGCCGATTCAGTAACTGAAAAGTGTTTCCACCACCAATCATGATGGCGCTGGCTTCATACACGGCTTGTTGTGGATGACTAAAGCTCTCAATACCTTCTAGGGTAAAGGGTAAGTCCGCCAAGGCGGCCGCTACCTTGGCCGTGTAGGCGGTATCGCCCAAGCCAACCCCCGCATAGGGTATAAACAACACTTTACTGGCGCTGGCAAAATGCTCGCGTAGCCAAGCTTTGCTGTGCTCTAAATAATCCGTTTGGCCAGCTTTTGAGCTACTCATTAATAAAAGTTTTGAGTGATTTGCCATGTGAGTACTCCAACAGCGTTAAAAGATACGCTATAAGCTAACAGAATTGACTGAAAAAAGCAGTTAAAGACCTTGTTTTTAGATACTTTTAACCCTATAACAAGGCAACGTTCAGGCAATTTTGTACGGGTGTTCCGTAGGATTTTATTAGAGGTAAATTCAGTATGTTGCGGATTGCATTATTTCTAGCCACTAACCTTGCCATTTTGTTGGTTTTGGGTGTGGTCATGAATGTTCTTATGCCAGCTTTAGGTGTTGATACCTCGGGTTACAGCGGTTTGTTGATCTTTGCTGCGGTCTTCGGCTTTGGTGGCGCCTTTATCTCATTGGCGATGTCAAAGTGGATGGCGAAACGCGCTGTCGGTGCGCAGGTGATTAAACAGCCTCGCAATCAAACGGAGCAATGGTTATTACGAACCGTACAACGGCAAAGTCAACAGGCCGGAATTCCGATGCCAGAGGTGGCCATCTATGATTCGCCTGAGCCTAATGCATTCGCAACCGGAGCCAGTAAAAAAAGCTCGCTCGTTGCGGTAAGTACCGGGCTTATGCGCAATATGACCCAAGACGAAGTGGAAGCCGTACTAGCCCATGAGATCAGTCATATCGCCAATGGCGATATGGTTACTTTGACCCTCATTCAAGGGGTAGTGAACACCTTTGTCATTTTCTTTGCACGAGTAATTGCGAGTGTGATTGATAATGCAACCCGCAGTAATTCTCAGAATGGTCAAGGTTTAGGTGGTATTGCCTACTTTGCTATTGTGATGGTGTTAGAATTGGTCTTCGGTATTTTGGCCAGTATCATTGTCATGTGGTTTTCACGTCAGCGCGAGTTTCGGGCCGATGCTGGCGCTGCCAAACTCGTTGGTGCGCATAAAATGGTAGCAGCGCTGCGCCGCCTACAAGGTGCCCCAGAGTCAACTCTGGATGGCTCTATGATGGCTTTCGGTATTCAAACCAAACGCAGCTTTAGTGAATTATTTATGAGTCATCCACCGTTAGCTAAACGTATTCAAGCCTTACAACAAGGCCGTTAATCATCAATAGGAAAGAGAATGACCCATTGGAGTGCCCGTAGCTGGCGGGATAAACCAATTCAGCAGCAACCGCAGTATCCTTCGGCGCAACAATTGCAGCAGGTAGAACAGCAATTAAAAAGTTTTCCGCCGTTGGTTTTTGCCGAAGAAATTCGAGCCCTACGCAAACAGTTGGCCCAAGTGAGCTTGGGCCAGGGCTTTTTGCTGCAAGGTGGCGATTGTGCCGAGAGCTTCAGTGATTTCACCGCGCCGAAAATCCGCGACACCTTCAAGGTGATTCTACAGATGGCGATCGTCATGACCTTTGCTGGCTCATGCCCGGTGACCAAAGTTGCTCGCATGGCTGGCCAATATGCTAAACCGCGCTCTAGCGACACCGAGATCCAAGACGGCGTAGAACTGCCGATTTATCGCGGTGATATTATTAATGGGGTTGATTTTAACGAAGGCCAACGGATTGCTGATCCGCAACGGATGTTGCAGGCTTATCATCATTCAGCTGCAACTTTGAATTTATTGCGTGCTTTTGCGCAGGGTGGTCTTGCTGATTTGCACAAGGTGCATAAATGGAATATGAGCTTTGTGGCAGCTAATCCACTTAAAGAACAATACTTACAAGTAGCGGAACAAATTCAATCAGCGCTGAAGTTTATGGAAGTGTTGGGGATCACCTCGGCTACTAATGCCACCATTCACGAAACGCAGCTGTTCACTTCGCATGAGGCTTTGTTATTGCCGTACGAAGAAGCTTTAACCCGTACCGATACGCTTACTGGCTTGCCCTATGATTGTTCGGCTCACATGGTTTGGATAGGCGAGCGCACGCGTCAATTAGATCACGCTCACGTAGAGTTTATGCGTGGCATTCATAACCCAGTCGGTGTTAAAATAGGTCCAACCACCAAGCCTGATGATGTGATCCGATTGTTGGATGTGCTTAACCCAGATAATGAAGCCGGCCGGATGACTCTGATCACTCGGATGGGCGCTAATAATCTGGCCGAAGCATTGCCGCATCTGGTGCGCAAAGTAAAAGCCGAAGGCCGTCATGTGGTGTGGTCGAGCGATCCTATGCATGGCAACACGGTGAAGGCTGATAACGGTTTGAAAACTCGTAACTTTGATGCGATTCACCAAGAATTGCGACAGTTTTTTGCCGTGCATCAGGCGGAAGGCACTTACCCCGGTGGGGTGCATTTAGAAATGACGGGCGAAGACGTTACCGAGTGTACCGGCGGCGCATATCAAATCAGTGAAAAAGACTTAACACAGCGCTATCGTACCCAGTGCGACCCGCGGTTAAATGCTGATCAAGTGTTAGAGTTAGCCTTTTTAGTCGCTGATTCATTGAAAGAAGCGCGCCAAGGTCGCGGTTAAATTTTTTGACATTTTCGAGGTTAAAGCAGTATATGTCACAGGCACAAGTTGAGACTACAGAGCAAGTTACTGAATTTTTTAATAACTTATGGCAAGACTATATTAAGTTGACGCCATCTGCAGCAAAGGTTCATGAGGTACTGGGCAAAGGTCGTGAAATTATTAATGACCATGTTGCCTTTCGTACCTTTAATATCGCGCCAGTACGCTTAGCAACTTTGGCTCAGCACTTTGAGGCAATGGGCTATCGTGCTTGTGAAGATTATCATTTTGAGGCCAAAAAGTTGGTTGCTAAGCATTACGAGCATAGCAATCCGGCGCTACCTAAAATCTTCATTTCAGAGTTATTAGTGGAAGAATTCTCTGACTCGCTGCAAACCATTGTGCGCAATCTGGTTGCGCAAATTGATCCGGCAGCCGTGGCCAGCCCAGACTTCTTGTATTCGGGTGCCCATTGGCAAATCAGCAGTACTGACTACGAACAGCTCTTAGCTGAGAGTGAATATGCAGCTTGGATGGCGGCCTTTGGTTATCGCGCCAATCACTTCACCGTAAACGTGAATGAGTTACCTGATTATCAATCGCTCGAGCAAGTTAATCAAACTTTGAAAGAAGCGGGATTTAAACTGAATACTTCAGGCGGCGAGATTAAAGGTTCAAAAGAAGTGTTTTTAGAGCAGTCGTCAACGCTAGCAGACCATACGTTAGTGCGCTTTAGCGATATGGAAAAAACCATTCCTAGTTGCTTTTACGAGTTTGCTAAACGCTACGAAATAGCTCCTAACCGCCTTTATACCGGCTTTGTTGCTGCTTCTGCAGATAAAATCTTTGAAAGCACCAACGTGCGTGCCGAACAAGAAATGTAAAGCGTGATAAATAGCAAGACACCGGGTTAAAACCGGTGTCTTTCTATATTGGTCTCGGCCAAAATTTTAGCGGCGATCTCTTCTACCGAAAAGCGCGTTGAATCCAAAAATGGAATGGCTTCACGGCGGTACATTTTTTCTACTTCCTGCAATTCAAATCGACACTGCGGCAATGACGCATAGGTGCTTCCTTCACGGCGCTTGCTGCGTATTTCGTGTAACCGTTGTGGGTCTAAGGTTAAACCAAATATTTTATGACGATGGGGTTTTAACACCTTAGGTAGTTGCAAGTTTTCCATATTGTCATCTTCGGTTAACGGGTAGTTCGCCGCTTTAATGCCATAATGCAGGGCTAAGTAAAGGCTGGTAGGGGTTTTACCGGTACGAGAAACGCCCAGCAGAATGATATCAGCCTCGTCGTAATTCGCGACGTTACTACCATCATCGTTAGCTAGACTATAATTCACCGCATCAATCCGAAAATCGTAGTTTTCGCGTACGCCAGTATCTTCTTGAATACCATGGGTGCGATGGGTTTTGGGTTGGGCTGGAATCCCAAGCTCTTTACTGAGGGGAGTCACAAAATAATCTAAGAAGTCATAGCAACTGCCTTGGCTGGACATGATGATACGTTTAATGTCGATACTGACAAAGGTGTGAAAGATGACAGGACGTTCGCCAGAGTCTGCGTAAGCCTGATTAATTTTGTTGACCGCAGCTGTTGCTTTTGCTTCCGTATCAATAAAAGCAAGGGTTTTATGAACCACTTTTAAAGGAAACATCGACAGCATAGCGCGGCCAAAAGCCTCAGCGGTTAGCGCCGTACCGTCTGAGATGTAAAAGATTGTGCGCATAAAGGGCAAATTCCTAGCAGATAAAAGTACATAAGATGTTAACTTGTTGCCCCCCAGTGTGTAAAATATAAAGCCATTCGGACAGTTACAAAAATGTAACTGTGTCACGCCTAAAACCTCACGAGGAACTCAACGTGCAGAACAACGTACAAGACTATGTGCTTTGGTATGATCAGCTAGGAATGAATGATGTCGGCCGTGTTGGCGGTAAAAACGCTTCTTTAGGTGAAATGATTAGTCACCTAGCCGGAGCCGGGGTCGATGTGCCAAACGGATTTGCAACCACAGCAGAAGCTTTTAACGAGTTTCTCGAGCAAAGTGGGGTAAACGAACGTATTCACGCTATTTTAGATACGCTCGATACCGATGATGTTAAAGCCTTAGCCGAGGCGGGCAAGCAAATTCGCCAATGGGTGATAGAAACGCCATTCCAGCCTGAGTTAGATCAAGCGATTCGAGCTGCCTATCAGGAGCTGAGTGGTGGCAACGCAGAAGTTAGCTTTGCGGTGCGCAGCTCAGCTACAGCTGAAGATATGCCGGATGCCTCATTTGCCGGCCAGCAAGAAACCTTTCTAAACGTACGTGGTATTGATGCCATCATGGAAGCCATCAAACACGTGTTCGCATCGTTATTCAATGACCGCGCTATTTCTTATCGCGTACACCAAGGCTATGACCATCGCGGCGTTGCTCTGTCAGCCGGGATTCAACGTATGGTGCGCAGTGATATCGCTGCCTCTGGGGTAATGTTCTCGATTGATACTGAATCAGGTTTTGATCAAGTGGTCTTTATTACCTCATCTTATGGTTTAGGCGAAATGGTTGTGCAAGGTGCAGTCAACCCAGATGAGTTTTATGTGCATAAGCCTACCCTGAAAGCGGGTCGCAAAGCAGTGCTGCGCCGTAACCTTGGCAGCAAAAAAGTGCAGATGATTTACTCAGATGCCACCGCTCACGGTAAACAAGTGAGTATCGTTGACGTAGCACCTCAGCAAGCTCAACAATTTTCGATTAGCGATGCCGAAGTTGAAGCCCTAGCAAGACAAGCCGTTATCATCGAGCAGCATTACGGCCGTCCAATGGATATCGAATGGGCCAAAGATGGTATCGATGGCAAGCTCTACATTGTTCAAGCGCGCCCAGAAACGGTGCAGTCGAATAAAACCGGCCAAGCGCTAGAGCGCTATGCGCTGAAGACTAAAAGTAGTGTGGTGGCCGAAGGTCGTGCCATTGGTCAAAAAATTGGCGCTGGTGTGGCTCGCGTGCTCACCGATATTTCCGAAATGGATAAAGTGCAACCTGGTGATGTTTTAGTAACCGACATGACTGACCCAGATTGGGAACCTATTATGAAGCGGGCAGCGGCGATTGTAACCAATCGTGGTGGCCGTACCTGTCACGCAGCTATTATTGCGCGTGAGTTAGGTATTCCGGCAGTGGTGGGTTGTGGTGATGCCACCGATCGCATTGCCGCTGGTAGCGAAGTTACTGTGTCCTGTGCCGAAGGTGATACCGGTTACATTTATTCAGGCGCGTTAGATTTTGCCGTAACCACATCTGATGTAGGTGACATGCCAGCGTTGCCATTAAAAATCATGATGAACGTCGGTAACCCAGACCGCGCCTTTGACTTTGCTAGCTTGCCGCATGCGGGCGTTGGCTTGGCACGGTTAGAATTCATCATCAATCGAATGATTGGTGTGCATCCTAAAGCCTTGCTGAATTTTGATCAGCAAACGCCTGAATTACAAGAGCAAATTCGCGGCTATATGGCTGGTTACGAGAGCCCTCGTGAGTACTACGTGGGCAAGCTTACTGAGGGTATTGCGACCTTGGCAGCGGCATTCTCACCTGAGCGGGTGATTGTTCGTATGTCTGATTTTAAATCTAACGAATACGCTAATCTCGTTGGCGGCCGCCAGTATGAGCCGCACGAAGAAAACCCCATGCTTGGTTTCCGCGGGGCATCACGTTATATCTCAACGGAATTCCGTGAATGCTTTGCGATGGAGTGTGAAGCGATCAAACGAGTGCGCGATGAAATGGGCCTTACTAACGTTGAGGTGATGATCCCGTTTGTGCGTACCTTAGAGGAAGGCCGTAAAGTCATTGAACTCTTAGCCGAGCAAGGACTGGTGCAAGGTGAGCGTGGCTTACGAGTGATCATGATGTGTGAACTACCATCAAATGCCTTACTAGCGGATCAGTTCTTGGATATTTTTGATGGTTTCTCTATCGGTTCTAATGATTTAACTCAGTTAACTTTGGGCTTAGACCGAGATTCTGGTGTGATTGCTCATCTTTTTGATGAGCGCGATGAAGCGGTAAAAGCCATGCTAGCTATGGCTATTCAAGCGGCTAAGCGCAAAGGCAAATACGTGGGTATCTGTGGCCAAGGCCCTTCGGATCATGCGGATTTTGCTGCTTGGTTGGTTGAACAGGGGATAGATTCAGTGTCATTGAATCCTGATACTGTTGTCGAAACTTGGTTGTATCTAGCGGAACACCACGGTTAAGTAGGCCCCAATAGCCTTAATAAAGGAACAGTGCGCGTTATGGTTCAAGTAGTTAACGAGTTACCTAGTTATGCAGCCTATGAACGGCGTCAACAACGCATGCAAAGTGTTTATCAGGCCTACTTATTAGAACTAGAACGCGCCCAGTTTGACGGCGATATCGATGGCTCCTACAGTGGCCGCTTGATTGCGGCTACTGATAACAGCGTCTATCAACAATTGCCGCAAGCGGTGCTGTATCCTCGGACGCAAGCAGCACTGCAACAAGCCTTTCAACTGGCGCAGCAAGCTGCGTTCAGAAGTATTCAATTTACGCCTCGAGGCGGCGGTACTGGTACCAACGGGCAGTCGTTAACGGCTGGCATTGTTATCGATTTAAGCCGCTACTTTAATCAGGTGTTAGAGATTGACCCAGAACGGGCTTGGGTACGCTGTCAAAGCGGTGTGGTTAAAGATGCGTTAAACGACGCAGTGAGGCCGCACGGCTATTTTTTTAGTCCTGATTTATCTACCAGTAATCGCGCCACGATTGGCGGCATGATCAATACCGATGCCTCCGGACAAGGCTCACTAGTGTATGGTAAAACCAGTGATCACATCTTAGAATTGCGTGCAGTTTTACTTAATGGCGAGGTGCTACACACAGCGCCAATAAGCCTGCAACAAGCGCAAGAAAAAGCTCGTGGAGAGACCTTAGAAGCTGCCATTTATCGACAAGTTCTAGCGACTTGCGTTGATAAACGGGCCGCGATAGATGCAAAATTCCCGCCTTTAAATCGATTTTTAACCGGCTACGATCTCAAGCATTGCTATGATGAAGACCGACAACTCATTGACCTTTCAAGGCTTTTAGCCGGCTCTGAAGGAACGCTTGCGATCATCGTTGAGGCTAAACTGAACTTAACCTTGATTCCGCAGCACAAGGTGTTGGTTAATGTTAAGTATGATGATTTTCAATCGGCTCTGCGGCATGCCCCAGCCTTAGTGCAGGCGCGTGCTACTTCAGTGGAAACCATTGATAGCAACGTTTTAGATTTAGCCCGCAATGATATTATTTGGCATCAAGTTGCTAGCCAACTAGAAGATGTCGCCGATAAGCCGATGCGCGGCATTAATATGGTTGAATTTACTGCGGTTGCGAAAGCGGATATCGATGACAAAGTAGCGTCTCTTTGCCAGCAGCTTGAGCACTTGATCGCTAACCAACCAGAGCAGGGCATTATTGGCTATCAGGTTTGTGCCGATGGCAAGAGTATTCAAAATATTTATGCCATGCGCAAGAAAGCCGTCGGCCTGTTAGGGGCTACCAAAGGCCGCCGTAAACCTGTTGCGTTCGCCGAAGATACGGCAGTCCCGCCCGAGCATTTGGCTGACTTTATTTTAGAGTTTCGTGCCATTCTCGATCGCGAGCAACTGCATTATGGCATGTTTGGCCACGTAGATGCAGGGGTGTTGCATGTGCGTCCAGCGCTCGACATGACCAATCCCGATGACGAGCAGTTACTTAGAAAAATCAGTGATCAAGTAGCCGCACTAACCGCCAAGTACGGTGGCTTGATGTGGGGCGAACACGGTAAAGGCTACCGCTCTGAGTATGCGCCAAAGTTTTTTGGCGAAGAACTCTATCAAGAGCTACAGAAGCTTAAAGCTGTATTTGACCCTGATAACCGTCTTAATCCGGGCAAGATTTGTACCCCGTGGGGAACCTCAGCGAGTTTAGTATCCGTCGATGCTACCAAACGTGGTTTTTATGATCGACAAATTCCCATTCATGTGCAGGAGAGTTATCAGCCGGCGCTGAACTGTAATGGTAATGGCTTGTGCTTTAATTACGATGCCGATTCAGCGATGTGTCCGTCGTTTAAAGCTACCGGTGACAGACGTTTCTCACCTAAAGGCCGTGCCACGTTAATTCGTGAATGGCTGCGACTTAACGCCGAACACGGGTTTGATGCAAGCCAACCACCAGCTGCCAAATGGCACCCCATGAAAGCTGTTGCAGGGGCCTTTGCGGATGATTTTAATCACGAAGTAAAAGCTGCGATGGATAGCTGTCTAGCCTGTAAAGCTTGTGCTAGTCAGTGTCCGGTAAAAGTTGATGTGCCAGCGTTTCGGGCGCGGTTTCTAGAGTGGTATCATCATAAATATCGGCGTCCAGCTAAAGACTTCTTAGTGAAACAAGTTGAGTCGTTTGCCAGTGGCTTAGCGCGAGCGCCACGGCTAGCCAATTGGCTGACACACAATAGTTTCAGCAGATGGGTAACTAAGCGTTGGTTCGGCTATGTGGACGCACCTAAATTGTCGGTACCTACGCTCCATAAGCGTTGGCAACAACGCCAATGGTTGAGCATGGATGAGCAGCAATTGACCGCGCATGTGACTACCTTGACCAGCGCACAGCGCGACAACATTGTGGTTGTGGTACAAGACCCTTTTACTAGTTTTTATGAAGCAGAACTGGTGGAGGCATTTGGTACTTTAGCTAGCCATCTTGGCTTTCAGCCGATCTTGTTGCGCTTTGCCGGTAACGGTAAGGCCCAGCATGTAAAAGGCTATTTAAAAGATTTTGCTAAAACTGCCAACCGTGTAGCAAAACAGCTTAATCACGTCAGTCAACTGCAGTTACCCATGGTAGGTTTAGATGCATCTACCGTACTTTGTTTACACGACGAATACCGTAGCGTGCTCACTGAGCCGCTAAACTATCAGGTGCAATTGAGTCAAACTTGGTTGCTTGATGTACTACCTAGTAGGGTGGAGCGCGTAGCAGTAGCTACGCCTAACTTAGATTTGCAATTGCTCACCCACTGTACCGAGCAAACCGCCATGCCTAAGGCTGCCAGTGAATGGCAACAAATTTTTGCGCTATGGCAGATACCTTTAGCGATGGCTAATACGGGGTGTTGTGGTATGGCCGGAACCTTTGGCCATGAAAGCAATAATCAAGCTATTAGTACCAAGCTGTACGATTTGAGTTGGCGTAACAAGGTTGAGCGAGAGGTGGTAACCTTGGCGACGGGGTTTTCTTGTCGTAGTCAAGTAGAACGCCACAGCCCCAGCAAGCGGGCATTACACCCGCTGCAGTGGCTAGCAGCAAACTGCAGGTAATTAACCTGCAGTTTTAGCGGCTTTCGCGTCAGCGATAATTTCTTGTGCCATTTGATCCGCGATTTGTCCAGTTGGACGTTTCTCAGCTGCTGAACGGGCAAAGATCTTATCTAGCGTATCGTAGATGTCACGCACACGCTGGTCGGTTTCAGCGCGGCTCATGTTAGCAGCTTCGCTACAAACGTGAATCACACCACCGGCGTTAATAACGTAATCTGGTGCATACAGAATACCCATATCCATCACCACCTGGTCGTGGGCTGGCGTTGCTAACTGGTTGTTGGCGCTGCCAGCAATAACCTTGGCTTTGATTTGTTTCAGAGTGTCGTCATTTACGGTGGCACCTAGGGCACAAGGTGAATAGACATCAACATCTAATCCATAAATTTCGTCTAAACCGACAACAGTGGCATTAAGCTCTTGCGCTGCACGGGCACATGCTTCTTCATTAATATCGGTAACGAACAGCTGTGCGCCTTCTTTATGGCAATATTCAGCGAAATCGTAGCCTACCGCGCCCAAGCCTTGCACAGCAATTTTTAAGCCTTGTAGATTATCACTACCGAACTTATGTTTAGCTGCTGCTTTTAGGCCTAAATAGGTACCTAGTGCAGTGTGAGGTGATGGATCACCGGCTTTCTCTGCGGTTCCTGCGACAAAGTTAGTTTCTTCAGCAACGTAAGCAATATCGCTGGTGCGGATATTAACATCCTCAGCAGTGATATAGCGGCCACTTAAAGAATTAACGAAACGACCATAGGCACGCATTAACTCAGGCGTTTTAATGGTTTTAGCATCACCAATAATAACTGCTTTACCGCCGCCTAATGGCAAACCGGCCATCGCACTTTTATAAGTCATACCGCGCGATAAGCGCAGCACGTCGGTTAAGGCTTCAGCTGACGAGGCGTAGTTCCACAAGCGGGTACCGCCTAAGCTTGGACCTAAGGTGGTGTCGTGGATAGCAATAATCGCTTTTAAGCCGGTTTCTTTATCATGACAAAACACGACTTGTTCGTGTTGGTCGAACTCTTTGTGTTCGAATAGAGACATTCTAGGTAATCCTCGTTCATCCCAAAAATTGCGCGAACAATATCACTTTGCTAGGTATTTCACCAGTGAATTGCGGAAATAAAACGTTAACGTAAACGTAAACTTTTGCAACCAAATATTACCCAGTTGAAATGATTGCGTTTGTAACAAATCTGCGTAGTATTGTTAGGGTAGGTAGCCAGCACAACTCCGATCAGTGATAATCTGAGTTGCTAGTTCACCTAGTGAACGTCTAACAACAAATTGATAAAAACAGACAAAAGGACCAAGCAGTATGGCCGAACCATCAACCCCACAATCTCCGGACCAGTTAACCGACGAGCAACGTACCACTTGGGTACGTGAACATTTTCAAGCGGCCAATAAATTTCTCGCTGAACAAGGCATTATTACTGAGCGCGTGCTAACCAAAGAAAGTCGTTACATTGCCCCTATTGTGGCCGTGTGGAAATTCCAAACCCAAGACAAAAAAGAAGTTTGGGTGATTAATGGTGACGTACCCACAGATTTAGCCGCTGGCAAAAATGCCAAAGACGCGCGCGATGCAACGCGTCATTTTTCGTTGCAATGGCAAGTAAAAGCTGAAGTTGTAGCTCACCAAGCACAAGGCGATCGGCAACAGCTTAACTATGCTAACTACTTAGTGAACCGCGCTGAGCAGTTGTATGATGTGTTTGAAGACGAAAAATTATGGCAACAGCACGCTTAAGCGTGCTGTTCGTCGGTATCCTCGTCGCTCGCATCAACTAAGTAAAATACGCCCATCTGTATAAGCTCACTCAGCAGCTGCAAGGCTGCTGGGTGTTGCCAATCCAAGTTACTGGTTGTTGTTAACTCAGCTAATTCTAGATCTTGCCACTGTCCCGCTAAATATTCAGCAAAAGGCCGGTTGGTATCAGTTAAGGCAAGTTGCTCGCCGTTGCTGTAACAATGCCCATCGGGACCCAACAGAATACGAGCACCTGGCGTGCGACACAGCAGCAGGGGTTCTTGGTTAGCCAAGCAAAACTGTAATTCCTCTTCGCTCGGGGCAGCTTCAGGTTGAGGTAACGGACGCTTACTGGTGGATAATACCGCCATCAATGCGCTATCCCAATCCAACTGGGTAAGTTGGCTGAGGGCAAATTCACGCAAATGGTCTAAGCGACTTTGGCTCACTTGATAGGGAGCTCCGTAGTCATCGCTGTGGGGATCACGGTAACGAGCTAATTTGGCTGAACTATTTAAGAGGTGATCACAGACTGCAGTGGTTAATTCAGCGCTATTTTGTGCCCGAAATCCAACCGAGTAATTTAGGCTAGGTTCCAGAGCAATGCCTTCATGCGGGCAACCCGCAGGAATATAAAGCATATCACCCGGCTCTAATACAGCATCAATGAGTGCTGTAAAAGGTTGTGCGAGCTGTTTTAAATCTGGATGAGGGCAATGTTCTTCGGCGCCAACAACACGCTCGCCAACACGCCAATGGCGACGACCTTGCCCTTGAATGATGAAAACATCGTACTGGTCTAGATGCGGACCAACACCGCCACCTTCAGTAGCGAAACTAATCATCACATCGTCAATGCGCCAATCCGGTAAAAACCGAAACGGAGCTATCAGCTGTTGTACTTCAGGAATCCATTCATTTACGGATTGCACCAGTAAGGTCCAACCAGATTCACCAAACGCATCATAAGCCTCGAAAGGACCATGAACTACATTCCAGTTGCCTTGGTGATTCTCAATGATGCGCGAATCAACTGCTTCTTCGCAGGCTAAACCGGCTAGAATTTCTGCTTCCACCAAATCTTCAAAGTCAGCAAAAGCCGCGCGAAATAAACGCGGCCGTTGTTGCCAATCTTGCTGTAAGAATTCAGTTTTATTCAGATTTAACGTGAGTGCGGCGACATCACTCATGCGTCTAACTCGTCAACGAAAGCAATCGCACGACCAATGTAATTGGCAGGGCTGAGAAGCTTAAGGTCTGCTTTAACTTGCTCAGGCAAGGCTAAAGAGTCGATAAATGCGGCCATGGCGACCTGATCCACACGCTTACCGCGAGTGAGTTCTTTGAGTTTTTCGTACGGTTTTTCAATACCATAACGACGCATCACGGTTTGAATAGGCTCGGCTAAGAGCTCCCAGTTTTGATCTAATTCAGCCGCTAGTTGCGCCGTATTAACTTCTAATTTGCTGATGCCTTTCAAGCTCGCTTGATAAGCAATAAGTGCATAGGCAAAGCCAACTCCAAGGTTACGTAACACGGTAGAGTCGGTAAGATCACGTTGCCAACGGCTGATTGGAAGTTTAGCAGCCAAGTGTTGGAACACGGCATTAGCTAAGCCCAAGTTACCCTCAGAGTTTTCAAAATCAATGGGATTCACTTTGTGCGGCATGGTCGATGAACCCACTTCACCAGCAATAGTGCGCTGTTTAAAGTGGTTAAGAGCAATGTAACCCCAAACATCACGATCAAAATCAATCACAATGGTATTGAAGCGCGCTACGCAATCAAACAATTCAGCAATGTAATCGTGCGGTTCAATTTGGGTAGTATAAGCGTTAAAGGTTAAGCCAAGTGAGGTCACAAACTGTGCTGCAACTTGATGCCAATCAACATCCGGATAGGCCGCCAAATGAGCATTGTAATTACCTACCGCACCATTGATTTTGCCGAGTAATGGCACTTGTTGAAGCTGTACCAGCTGACGTTGTAAGCGCACATACACATTGGCCATTTCTTTACCCAAGGTGGTTGGGGTGGCTGGTTGACCGTGGGTACGCGCCATCATGGGAACACTTTTATGCTGCTGTGCTAACCCTTTAATGGCCTGAGTTAGTTCAGTCATAGCCGGCACCATCACAGTCGTTAGCGCTTCTTTAAGCATTAACGCGTGAGATAAGTTATTGATATCCTCAGAGGTGCAGGCAAAGTGAATAAATTCACTGACCGCTGCTAGTTCAGCGTGGTCTGCCACTTGCTCTTTAAGGAAGTACTCGACCGCTTTTACATCATGATTGGTGGTACGTTCGATTTCTTTGACACGTTCGGCATGCTGTTCGTTGAAGTTTGCTAACAACTGTTCTAGGAATTCGTTGGCACTAGCAGACAGCGCAGGGACTTCGGCAATGGCTGGGATAGCGGCTAACTGCTGCAACCAACGAACTTCTACAATCACGCGTTGGCGAATTAAACCGTATTCACTAAAGATGGGACGTAACGCAGCGGCTTTGCTGCCATAGCGACCATCTACGGGTGATAGGGCAGTTAATGCAGTTAAATTCATCATGCTTGGGGCTCCGAATGCTCACGAATATCGCGAAGTAATTGTTGGGCAACGCGAACCATACGCTGCCGCGAGAAAATAAATTGTCGACGTTTACCACCGTATTGACGCCATAATACTGTATTGCGAATAGCAGCCAACAGCAGGGCTCGGATCATGTGTTGGGCGCTAGGTTGTTGTAGTACATCCTGCTTGCCACTGATTTTTAATGGCGGCCCAAGAGGCGAGATAACATCGCTGTAAGTACCAGCCATACTGGTAATCACTGTATCGTCAGAGAACTGGAATTGATGCCGTTGGCGACCAATATGGGCTAAGCGCTCGCCTAAGGTCTTCAATGCAGCTGGATTTTTGTTGAGCTTGCGCTCCAGCGCTAGCACTCCGACCATGTAGCGGGTAAGTTCTACATCTTTATTCCGACTAGGCCCAATTTGCAGCAGCAGATACTCAAGTCCCAACTGCAAATCGGCCGGTTGCGGATACAAGTCAGTGAAGTCGGTAGGGTTTTGATTGAGTACGCTATCTAGCACGGTTTTGGCGAAATGGGGCTGGCGAAAACTACCAAACCGTGCCATTTGTTTCACTAACGCAATCGCTTGCGCAATGGCTGCAAGTGCAAGTACTCGGTGCTGCCATGCATTCACAGCAACACCTCGTGGTCAGCTAAACGAGCTTCAATAATGCCACCACCTAAACAAACCTCATCAGCATAAAATACGGCTGATTGGCCAGGGGTAACTGCTGCTACCGGTTGGTCAAATACCACTTGCATCCGGCCATCAGGAAGAGGCGTTACGGTACAAGGAATATCTTGCTGGCGATAACGGGTCTTCACCACACAGGTGAACGGCTGTTGCCGCTGCTCGCGGTCAACCCAATGCAGTTGCCCGGCAACTAAGCCTGTTGAATACAAGCGCGGATGATGTTTACCTTGGGCTACGACCAAGATGTTACGCTGTACATCTTTATCAACCACATACCAAGGCTCGTCGCCAGCATCTGCTAACCCACCTATGTGTAAGCCTTTACGCTGCCCTAAGGTGTGATACATCAAGCCTTCGTGCTGCCCTAAATGGTGCCCATCAACAGATTCAATGGGGCCGGGTTGAGCCGGCAAATACTGCTGCAAAAAATCTTTGAATTTGCGCTCGCCAATAAAACAAATTCCGGTAGAGTCTTTTTTGTCTGCGGTTACTAAACCTTGTTGTTCGGCAATTTTGCGTACTTCCGGCTTTTCTAGTTCCCCCACCGGAAACAGCGTTTGTGCAACATGGCTGTGGGCAAGAGTGTACAAAAAGTAACTTTGGTCTTTGTTGCTATCGAGCCCGCGTAACAGCTGAAATTTACCTTCATGTTCCCGGCGCCGCACATAGTGCCCAGTAGCAATGTAATCAGCACCCAATGCAACCGCAGCAAATTCTAAAAAGGCTTTGAATTTGATTTCTTTGTTGCACATGATGTCCGGGTTAGGGGTGCGGCCGGCACGATATTCCGCCAAAAAATACTCAAACACATTATCCCAGTATTCAGCGGCAAAATTAACGGTATGTAACGGTATGCCTAAGGTTGCACATACAGCTTCAGCATCGGCAAGATCACTGGCGGCGGCACAATACTCGTCGGTATCGTCTTCTTCCCAGTTTTTCATAAACAAGCCTTCTACCTGATAGCCTTGCTGCATTAGCAAGTAGGCAGAAACAGACGAATCCACACCGCCGGACATTCCGACGATAACTTTGTTACCGGCTGCAGGTTTTGCAGGGCTGGTAGGGACATGCAGGCTAGCTGACATCGTGGTGTTAGATCCTAACGTTATACAAGAAAATTAATGATGCTATTTTACCACACCGGAGGCTCTTCACGCCACTCACCTGGCTGCATTTGACGGAGCAAGAAGGGGCCAATACCGGCGCGAATAAGACGTAAGGTTGGCAAGCCTACAGCTGCGGTCATGCGGCGTACCTGGCGGTTGCGGCCTTCGGTGATTTTTAGGCACAACCAACTATCAGGTACACTTAGGCGTTCGCGCACAGGTGGGTTGCGCGGCCATAGGTTTTGCGGCTCTGGCATGACCATGACTTCTGCCGGCAGGGTCATCCCATCATTTAATTCTACGCCTTGGCGCAGTTGTTGTAACGCTTCAGCCGTTGGTTCGCCTTCTACCTGCACCCAATAGGTTTTCTGGAGTTTCTGGCTAGGGTGGCTTATCTTATGCTGTAACACGCCGTCATTAGTTAGTAACAATAGGCCTTCACTATCCTTGTCTAAGCGTCCAGCCGGATAGACATCGTTATGGGGGATTAAGCCCTTTAAGGTTTGTTCATCGGCGCTACCAGAAAATTGGGAAAGCACCCCGTAAGGCTTGTTTAAAAGCACTAGTTTCGGGTTGGCGGTGCGCGGTCGAGCCGCAGCGCCTGAGTTGGGAGTGCGCTTGCGTGAACGTCGACGAAAGGTTGCCGAAGCGGGTTTTGCGGTTGGCATAGGAATATCCATTACAGTACTTAAGGCTGATTAACGATATGGATTATCGCACATTTGCTAACAATTAGGCAGGTGGTTCGGCTATGGTATGGTGAGTTCTATTCACCTATAATGCATGCTTGATTCGAATAACAGGATCATTTCAGCACTTACAAGGAGAAAAATAACGTGGCTGATTACCCCAAAAATCCAAATTATGATGTTCCACCAGGTGATTTTGCTGCGGCGCTACGCGGTGAAAAAAGCTTTGCGATAGGTCAATTATTGCAACGTGCGTGGGATATCACTTTACGCTCATTACCGATGTTATTGATAGCAGGGGTGGTGGTTATTTTAATTAGTATGGTTGTTGGTAGCTTGGTGGAAGCACTGTTACCTACTAGCGATGTTGTGGTTGACGATTCTGGCGAAGTGAATTGGGCCAGTATTAGCTGGACCAACATCGTACTTTCAAACTTGATCAACCAAGCCATTCTAGCTCCTTTTGTTGCTATGCTAGTGCTTATTGGTTTACGTAACGGTGCTGATTTAAAAACGAACTTTGGCCAACTGAAGCAAGTTTTCGCGTCTACTCCACAATTGGTTTTGATTGTCATAGTGACCACTGCGATCATGGTAGTAGCGGCTGCTACTTTGGTCTTTTTAGGTTCATTCGTGAGTATGGTGCTAGGCTTTACGCTGATGGCATTAGTTTTGATCTATTTTCAAATCGCCTTTACCTTGGCCGTACCTTTGGTATTAGACCGCGGATTAAGCGCATGGCGAGCTATCATTGCGTCGCTACTAGTGATCAATAAGCAGATGTGGCGCGTATTAGGTTTATATTTGGTGATGTGGATTATTATGTTTATCTCTGCGTTACCGTTGGGCCTAGGCTTATTATTTACTATTCCTATGTTGTACAACCTAAATGGCGTGTTGTATCACACCCTGATTGGTTGTGCGGCAGCAGAAGGACAAGCTGAAGTGGTAGTGAATGACCATCAATAATGCTTGATCAACCACTTATGTTGGTTTTACGACAGCCCCATCTGCAGCGCCGATGGGGCTTTTGTTTAACAGACTGATAAACCTAAACATGGAGTTTTCATGCGTAAGTTATTTTGGATCCTAGTTGCAGTTGTGATAGCAGTCACAGTGTGGTTGCCAACACAATTGCATCAAGTTGCACCGAGCGCACAGCAGAGCAAGCAAACCGCAGCGCAGGCGCCGTTAAAGGTGCCAGTAGTCACCCAAGTACCAGATTTTAGTGGGTACGCAGATGTACGCGACAAGAAAAAAGCTTTCTTTGCCTTTTTAGCACCTTTGGTACAGGCAGAAAATGCCCAAATAGAACTCGACCGCGAGCGTATTTTGGCTTTGCAACAAAAATCCCAATGGAGCGCAAAAGAACAAGCTTGGTTGTTAAAAATAGCTGATGACTATGGTATTGATGGCGATATTGAGCAGGCCAACGAATTATTTGAGCTGTTATTGCGCCGTGTCGATTTGGTACCTGAAACACTGGTGTTAGTTCAAGCTGCGAATGAATCCGGTTGGGGAGCTTCTCGATTTGCGCAGGATGCTTTGAATTTATTCGGTCAATGGTGTTTTACCAAGGGCTGTGGCTTGGTGCCCGATGCCCGTGCCGATGAAGCCCGGCATGAAGTTCGCAAGTTTGCTTCAGTGAATGCCTCGGTGCGCAGTTATTTGCGTAATATCAACACTCATCCAGCGTACTTTGATTTACGTTCACTACGCGCTGAGCGACGTGCGCAAGGCCGCGATGTACGAGCTTTAGATTTAACGCCAGGGTTACTAAGTTATTCAGAACGCGGGGAAGAGTATATCGCTGAATTGAATGCTATGATTCGGGTAAATCGGCCAATCATTATGGATGTGTTAGCTAGTGGCAACGCCGCCGTAAACGACGACGCTGCCCCTCAGAATACGGATACTGTTAGTTCACCATCCGCACCTGAATAACACCAAGACTACTGGCCGCATTGCTAGTGCGGTCGGTGGTTTCGCCATCATCGCCATCGCCACGGTAATTTAGAAATGCGGTAGGAGTACTATGATCAAAGGCGGTATCACCATCTTGATTAGCTTCGCCGGTGGCAACAATATTCTTAAAGTCATACAGCTTAGCATCGGCTAAATGTGATGGTACTACGTTCTGTAGCGCACTGAACATACTTTCAATTCGGCCTGGATACTGTTTATCCCAGCTCTTAAGTAATTCTTTAATGACTTTACGCTGCAGGTTTTCTTGGCTGCCACACAAATTACACGGAATAATCGGAAAGGCCATTTGCGTAGCATACTTGCTGATATCTTTTTCGCTGGCATAAGCTAATGGACGAATCACTACGTGCTGACCATTGTCACTGACTAACTTAGGTGGCATTGATTTCATGGTGCCGCCATAAAACATATTCAGCATCATGGTTTCTAGCATATCATCACGGTGATGTCCTAGTGCGATCTTGGTGGCCCCCAACTCTGAGGCTACCCGATACAAAATACCACGACGTAGACGCGAACACAGCGAACAGGTGGTTTTGCCGGCCGGGATTTTTTCTTTTACGATACTGTAGGTATCTTCTTCAATAATGCGAAAATCCACGCCTTCGTTAGCTAAATACTCGGGTAAAATATGCTCCGGGAACCCCGGTTGCTTTTGATCTAAATTCACCGCAATAATGTCAAACTTGATCGGGGCAATACGCTGCAAAAAGCGCAAAATATCGAGCAAGGTGTAGCTATCTTTACCACCCGATAGGCAAACCATAACGCGATCGCCATCTTCGATCATATTAAAGTCGCTAATAGCTTCGCCCACTTTGCGACGTAAACGTTTTTGCAATTTGTTGAAGTTATACTGCTGCTTTTTCTCTTTGGCAGTATTGCTTGCTGCGCTCATAAGTACCCTGTGTTGCATTGGTCTAACAAAATTGGCGGCGATTATACCTCAACTGGTGACACAAATCCTTCCGGTTTTACTGCCAACAAATCACAATTAATGGTCTGAATAACATGTTCAGCAGTATTACCAAGTAGAGCGGCACTAAAACCGGTACGGCCAATGGTTCCAAGTACCACCAGTTCGGCATCTAGCTGCTCTGCAAGTTCTGGAATAACCTGTTCGGGCAAGCCCTCTAAGATATGTTGCGCGCTTTCAGGAATACCATAAGCGCGAGCGTGCTCGGCTAACGCGAGACGGTGATTTTCTTCAATAGCTTGCCGGTAGTTGGTGGTGTCAAACTCCGGGATTTCTGCGGCAATAGTGATGGGCGCGCCTGGGTAAGCATTGACCAAGTGAACTTCACTAGATAAACAGCCGGCAAACTTTTGTGCTGCTTCGGTTACCCGTTGATTCAGCGACTGATGATGTTGATGTTCACCGGTGGTGTGGATAGCGGCCAGTACTTTGCCTTGCTCTGGCCAGTCATGTTCTTTAACCAGCAGCACGTGGCAAGGTGCTTTACGCAACAAATGCCAATCCGTAGGGGTAAAAAATAAGGTAGCGAAGCCGTCCCGCACATGGGTTGCTTTTACAATCACATCATGTTGCCCCTGGATGGCGGTTTCGATAATGGCTTCAAAGGGACGGTTATGCCAGACTACTTTGATTTCGATCGCGATATCGCGAGTATTATAGTCTTCGAGTAAATCAGCTATCCAAGCTTTACGATCCGCAATCAAACTATCTCGCATCACATTGCGTTCATCAGCTGCAAGCATCGTGGTCATTTCATAGGAGAAATCATAAATGGATAGCATGATAGTCATGCGGGCACCACTTATTCGAGCAAGCTGTAGGGCTCGATTGAGGGCCTTTTGTTGTTGATGTTCAGGATCTAACACCACCAGAATATTAGCAACGCAACTCATAGCACTATCTCCATGCTGTCATGGCCGAGCTAGAACTCGGTATTCTTAACCTGCTTTGAGTTTAGCTAACAATAACTTAAACATCCATGTCATAACGCATGCTAATGTAATATTCCCAGTTGCCGTAGCGCAATGATGGCAGTCCAAGCTGCGTATAGGATCATAATGATCCCCATCAGTTGTTTGAAACCTTGTGATTTAAGAAACGCCTGCACCGCTTGACTGAACCAACCAAACGCGACCATCGCAGGCAAGGTGCCTAGGCCAAATAGCGCCATATAGAGTGCACCTTGGCTGGCAGATCCGCTTAAGGCTGCCCAACTGAGGGCGCTGTAAACTAACCCACAAGGTAACCAGCCCCAAAGCATGCCGGCCAAATAGAGTGCAGGCATGGATTGAGCTTGGCGAAATTTAACGGCAACCGGTTGTAACGCACGCCACAAGGGTACTCCTAGCTTTTCTAGGCGTTGCAACCCAAGCCACCAGCCGCCTAAATAAAGGCCCAAAACCAATAAAAAGAAGGCAGCAAGCAAGCGTAAGTAGACCAGTCCGTCGGGCATATTCTGCATGATTTGGCTGGCAGCCGCACCGATGATAGCTCCAGCGATAGTGTAGGAGCTAATACGCCCAGCATTGTAGGCTAACAGTCTAGGTAGGGAGGCGTTGCCACTGAGCGCTCCGGCAAGCCCGCCACACATCATTAAACAATGCCCGGCACCAGCTAAGCCCATCAGCAATGCTGCAACAGCATCAATCTGCATCTGGCTTATCCGATGGCTGTTGAGGCTTGGCAGCAGACGCAGCTTTGGGGCCGTCATCATCAAGCAAAACATTCATGCCTTGGCGCTCGAGATCTTCGAATTGGTCACTGCGCACAGCCCAAAAGAAGATACCTACGGCAATGATGACAAATAAAATCGCGATAGGAATAAGTACGTATAAACTATCCATAATTATCGATACAGCCTTAGTGAATTAAGCAACACAATAAGCGAGCTAACCGACATACCAATGGCGGCGATGTAGGGGGTTACCAGACCAAACATAGCAACTGGCAATATACCGACATTATAAACCAACGCCCAGATGATATTTTGTCGCAGGATGGTCCGGCTCTTAGCCGCGATGTCAACAAAGCTTAACACCGCACTAAATTGATTACGCATCAGTACTACATCAGCTGCCGTTCGCGCTAAATCAGCGGCATGGCCAAAGGTGACTGAAATATCAGCTTGGGCTAAAACTGGCCCATCATTGATGCCATCACCAATCATCATGACTGGATGCTGCTGTTGCGCCTCACTCACATAGGCGAGTTTATCTGCTGGTAGACAGTTAGCTTGTACTTCCGTGATTCCTAATTGTTGTGCTATTGGTAGCGCGAGCTCTAATCGATCACCGGTTAACATTACCACTTTGAAGCCGGCTTGTTGCAGACGGGCAACACCTATTTGTGCATCGCTGCGAAGCTGATCGCCAACCTGATACTCGGCCCACACCCCAGCCACACTGGCTAAGAATACCTGCGCCTGAGGTAAATGTGGCTGATATTTGGGATGCCACTGCTGAATAAAAGCTAAGCTGCCCAAACGTACCGATTGGTTCTGCCAAATACCTTGCAAGCCAGCACCAGTGATGGTTTCTACTTGGCTAACTTGGCATTTCGTGGTGGTTAACTGGCGTAACGGTTGTGCTAAAGGATGTTCACTGTAGTGCTCTAACGCCTGGGTTATGGCATGCAACTGATCACTCCCGTAGGGGCTACAAGGAGCAACGTAGCTTTCTTGTAGTTTAAACTCACCGCTAGTTAAGGTGCCGGTTTTATCAACAAACACCGTTTTGACTTGCTGCAGTACTTGCAATACATCAGCGTTGCGTAGCAGCACGCCGGATTTATTTAATTTATGAATAGCACCAGTTACAGCAGTTGGTGCGGCCAAGGCTAACGCGCAAGGGCAGGTGGCAACCAACACCGCTAGGGTTACCCAAAAGGCTTCAGCTGGATCAATCCAGGTCCAGATAAGAAACGTAAGTGCCGCCATAATAAGTACCTGCACGACAAACTGATTGGCTAGGCGTTCAGCTACTTGGGCTAGTTTAGGTTTGCGTGACAGCGCTAAATCTTGTAGGGCGATAATACTAGCCAACACGGTATCTTGTTGGATGGCGGTTACTTGTAATCTAGCCGTCTGCTGCTGGTTGATGCTACCAGCCAGCATGGTCTCACCCCTGTGCTTTTGTACCGGTCGACTTTCGCCCGTGAGGACACTTTCGTTCACTAATGCGGTGCCGTCCAACAGGGTACCATCAGCCGGTAGTGTATGGCCCGCGAGTACTCGAATCACATCATCTGGTTGTAACTGACTGACTGGAACGGTCTCAATCTCACCATCAGCGCGTTCACGATCCGCCACTGCTGGCAGTAATTTAATTAAATTGGCAGCAGCGCTGAGAGCTTTTTGTTTGGCTAATAATTCTAAATAACGTCCAACCAATAAGAAGAAGGTGAACATGGCTACGGATTCGAAATACACCTCACCTTGATGGGTGATGGTGGCATAAGCACTAGCCCCATAAGCACCAAGTAAGGCAATACTAACGGGAACGTCCATGTTGGGCCGCTGGGCTTGAATACTGCGCAGCGCGCTTAAATAAAAAGGTTGGGCGCTGTAGAGCAATACTGGCGTGGCGAATAACAAACTAATCCACCACATAAATTGCTTCAAGTTCTCGTCAAATTCCGACAGCACCCCAAAATAGAGGGCAACTGCTATCATCATCACTTGCATGGTGGCTAAACCAGCCACTCCAAGCCGATTAATAAAATAGCGTCGTTTACGTTTGAAATCTTGCTCTTGGGTGGCGGATTGAAAAGGTAGGGCGCGGTACCCTAATTGCGCAATTGCTTGTAGCAAGGTACTTAATTTAACCTGTGCTGGCACCCAAGTAATATGCACACGTTCAGTGGTTGCGTTCACTTGTGCTTGCACAACGCCGGCGATTCGAGCTAAGTGCTGTTCAATAAGCCAAGCACAAGCCGAGCAGGTCATACCTTCCACAGACAGTGTCATGCTGCGCGATTGATCGTCATGAGTACGAGTAAATTGTTGTTGTAATTGCTCGTCATCATAAGCGCTAAGTTGCTGCAGCTCTTCTGGCACCAATGGAATAGCGAGGGGATTACTGGTATCGCGATATTGATAAAAGTGCAGTAGGTTTTGTTGCGCAATGGTCTCTGCGACCGCCTGACAGCCATAACAACATACGGGGCGTTGTTGATTGGCGATAATCACTTGATAGCCACCATCATCAGGAAGTGGTTGCAAGCAGTGAAAACAAAGCCCCGGAGGGGCTTCGGGAAGCACTTTGCTCATGCGGTTAGACGCCGTAAGTTAATGGTTCAAGCACGATGGTGCGATAGGCTGGTAAATTCAATGATTGCGATAATCTCCAACTACCATCAAATGGCGTGATGGTGATGGTCCATTTACCGGCTTCAGTTGCGGGTAAATCACCTTTAAATACGCCTTGTGCGTCGGCTGTTAAAACTTGTGAAAAGTCTTTATCTGATTGCGTACTATGATAAAAATTAACCGTGAGTGCGGTTAATTGCTGCGGCTTATCGCCACGGTAGCGCAGGGTGAATTGCTGATCCACCTGATTAAAATCAAATTCAATGCCTAATGCTTGAGCCGCTTGTACACGCTCTACTTCAGCGTTAATGCCTCGTCCTTTCTTATAATAATCATCCACCACCATAGGATTGTCGCCATATCGAGCGGCAATGGTCAGGGTGATAATCATTGCAATAATCACTGAAAATGGCAGTGACATCAGAAACCAGGGCCAGAACTGCTTGTACCAAGGTTTTTCCATAGGTTAGACACCTCCACAAGGTGGTTAAAATAAAAAACCCCGCAGGAGCGGGGTTTTTCGATTAGTCCTGCGACAGCCCGTAAACGTACGCGCTAATAACGTGTATCTTATCCTCTCCTAGAATATCTTTCCAGGCAGGCATCACACCGTTACGACCGTGACGTAGGGTTTCTTCGATAGTTTCTTGTGAACCACCGTACAACCAAATGTTGTCAGTCAGGTTAGGTGCGCCTAAGGCGTAGTTACCTTTACCATCTTGACCATGACATGCGGAACAAATCACAAAGTTTGCTTTACCTGCCGCAGCAAGTTCAGGGTCAACTTTACGACCACTTAAACTTAATACGTAGTTGGCTAATTCTGTAATTTGTTTATCGCTAAACTGGCCTGCGTAAGCTGGCATAGCACCACGACGACCAGCAATCAAAGAATGCTTGATGGCATCTGGTGAACCGCCATATAACCAATCATCGTCTGTTAGGTTAGGGAAGCCTTTGCCACCCATCGCGTTAGAACCATGACATTGTGCGCAGTTTTGTAAAAACAAGCGCTGGCCAATCTCGGTTGCTTCCTCATCTTGCGCAAGCTCTTCAATTGGACGAGCTGATAATGCCGCAAAAATGGGGCCGTAGGTTTCATCTGCGTAATCCACTTCACGGTCATACTGTACGATTAGACCTGCTTCGCGATTAGCCTTGGTGGCTGCTCGAGACTCTTCTAATGACAATACTCCTTGGTTAGAGCTGGTCCAACCCAGTAAACCGGCAAAGTTACCCAAACCTGGAAACAACGCTAGGTAAACAAAACCCCAAACGATAGTAATCCAGAACAGAATCATCCACCAGCGCGGCAGTGGGTTATTGATCTCCACAATACCGTCGTACTCGTGGTCCATCAGTTCGCCTTCTTTGATGTGGGTATAATTTGACATGTTCCAACGCAACAGCCAGATAATACCAACCAAGAAGGCCAGTGTTAGCACGATTATCCATGCACTCCAGAAGCTACTCATTATTCTTAGACTCCTGTTTAGTACCCTTATTAGTAGTGGTTAATTCATCTTCGTCAAAGATTGAATTGGCAGCCTCATCAAAGCGCTTCTTGCTACCTTTGCTATAAGCCCACCAAACCACACCGATAAACAGTACGAAAACTAAAACGGTGTAAAAACTACGCCAAGTGATGTAGTCCATCTTACTTAGCCTGTGTCAAGCCAGTTCCTAGTACCTGCAAATATGCAATCAAGGCTTCCATTTCTGTTTTACCTTCAACTGCAGCTTTGGCACCGGCGATATCTTCGTCGGTATAAGGCACGCCGAACGAGCGGAATGTTTCAAGTTTCTTCGCAGTTAACTCACCGTCTAAGGTGTTTTCTGCTAACCACGGGAATGCAGGCATATTTGACTCAGGCACCACATCGCGAGGATTCATCAAGTGAACATAGTGCCACTCATCACTGTAACGTCCACCAACTCGCGCTAGATCTGGACCAGTACGCTTAGAACCCCACAAATGCGGATGCTCCCAAACGTGCTCACCAGCAAGTGAGTAGTGACCGTAACGTTCAGTTTCGGCACGGAAAGGACGAATCATTTGGCTATGGCAGTTGTTACAGCCTTCGCGAATATAAATGTCACGACCTTCCATTTCTAACGCGGTGTAGGGCTGAAGACCTAACACTGGCTCGTTAGTCTGCTTTTGAAACAGCAACGGGGTGATCTCCACTAAGCCACCGATAGAGATGGCAATAGTCATGAAAACGGCTAACCAGCCAACGCGCTTTTCAACAAATTCGTGTTTTACGTTCTTGCTCATAAGTCGACTCCTTACGCTGACTGAGGTGCAGTGTGTGCTGGAGCTGGCTCAACATCGAGAGTCTCGACGGTTGGAGAACCGGCACGGATGGTGCGATAGCAGTTAACTGCCATCAAGATCATCCCAGCAACAATGAACAGGCCACCGACAAAGCGAATGAACCAGAACGGATAAGAGGCTTCTACGCTCTCTACGAAGCTGTAGGTAAGAGTACCATCAGCTGCGTTTACTGCACGCCACATCAAGCCTTGCATCACCCCTGAAATCCATAGCGCAACAATGTAGAGAACCACACCAATGGTATGCAACCAGAAGTGTACGTTAATCCATTTTACGCTGTGCATTTGGGTTTGGCTCCAAAGGCGTGGAATCAGGTAATACAATGAACCGATAGTGATCATCGCTACCCAGCCTAAAGCACCAGAGTGTACGTGGCCTACCGTCCAGTCAGTGTAATGCGATAGGGCATTTACTGATTTGATTGCCATCATCGGACCTTCGAAGGTCGACATGCCGTAGAATGACAAAGAGACGATCAGGAAGCGTAAAATTGGATCGGTTTTCAGCTTATGCCAAGCACCTGACAAGGTCATGATACCGTTGATCATACCGCCCCAAGAAGGCACGAACAGAATCACCGACATCACCATACCTAACGACTGTGCCCAATCTGGCAACGCAGTGTAGTGTAAGTGGTGCGGGCCGGCCCAGATGTACAAAGAGATAAGGGCCCAGAAATGAACCACCGACAACCGGTACGAATACACCGGACGCTCAGCTTGTTTAGGAACGAAGTAGTACATCATACCTAAGAAGCCAGCCGTCAATAAAAAGCCTACCGCGTTGTGGCCATACCACCATTGCACCATCGCATCCACAGCACCTGAATAGAGGCTGTAAGATTTGGTTAGTGACACTGGTACTGCCATGCTGTTCACAATATGTAACACAGCGATAGTTACGATAAAGCCACCGTAGAACCAGTTAGCTACATAAATGTGCGAGGTACGGCGTTTGACCAAAGTACCAAAGAACACAATGATGTAGGCTACCCAAGAGAGGGCGATCAGAATGTCGATTGGCCATTCTAATTCAGCGTACTCTTTAGTAGAGGTTAAGCCTAGTGGTAACGTAATAACCGCCAAAACAATAACGGTTTGCCATGACCAAAATACAAAGGAAGCTAGCTTGTTCGAAAATAAAGCTGTCTTACAAGTCTTCTGGACAATGTAGAACGATGTTCCTATCAGGGCCGAAGTACCGAATGCGAAAATAACCGCATTAGTGTGCAACGGACGAAGACGAGAATACGTTAGCCAAGGGGTATCAAAATTTAGTTCAGGCCAGATCAGCTGAGCGGCAATAAATACGCCCAGTGACATGCCAATGATTCCCCAAATTACAGTCATCACAGCAAACTGCCGGACGACCTTTAGGTTATATTCAATTTGTTGTGGATTCGTATGGCTCATTTTTGGATTCCGCGTTGATGCTCTGATTTAAGGAGACAGAGTAACGTGATAATAATTAGTTGCTAGCAAGCTACTGAGTAAGTAGTTTGAGTAGCGATGCCATTTTACGGTCATTAACCAAAAAAATACAGGTCAAAACCGAGAAAAAATCAAGCCTTTCGGGCGTTTGGTGGAAATTTGACCAGTTAAAAATGCCCTTTAACCAAGGTGAATTATACCCGCATGAAAATTAAGGTCTTTATTTTCGTGGTTTGCAGCATGGTGTTCTTGTTTGGATGCCGCGACAAAGTGCCACAGGTTCAGCATAGCGCAGATACAAAAATCTTCCATCAAATTGATCCAGATCAACCTATGGTAGAGCAGCCGATCCTTATCCAATTAACCTTGCCAGAGCAGGTACAGCCGCAATTAAGTAAAGTTACGGGAGTGAATATGTATATGGGAGCGATTCCGTTAGTTTGGCAGCAACAAACGCAGACTCGCTGGCAGGCCGAGCTGTTATTGGGTGCTTGTGCTGAACCTCTGATGCAATGGCGGGTGACGGTGCCGCTAATAAATGGCGAACAACAGCTATCACCTTACGTATTCGAATTCAGCACCAAGCAACATTAATGCGCGGCACAAGCACAAGTTATTTTTAAGAAACTAATTGAAACAATTAAGCGATTCATAGCCAGCTTTTGCATGCTATATTGGCTTAGCGATAACGCAATAATCAAAGGATTAGACCTATGTCCATAGCCTTAATTTGGATAATCATTGGAGTTATTCTCATTCTATCAGAACTCATGCTAACCAGCGTCATTGCAGTGTTTCTGGGGATTGGGGCGATAGTTACTGGGCTGCTTTTGCATTGGGGGTTGATTGATCAAATCGCAACACAGTTTGCAGTTTTCGGAATTGTGAGCTTGGCTCTGTTATGGTTGGCGCGAGGCCGGATAAAACAGTGGTTTTCCGGTTATACGGCAGATGAGGACGAATCTAAACCGAATTTTCAACGCGATATCGGTGCTCGGGTTACGGTTGTGAAAGGGTTTCGTCATGGTGCCGGCCGGGTAACTCTTAATGGGGTGCAGTGGGATGCTTTTTCTGAAGATGAATTAGAAGCAGGTGATACCGCATGGGTGGTCGCCAATGAAGGTATCCAGTTGACGGTACAAAAAGAAAAGCTAAAACGAGCTGCAAGAACCGAATAACAAAAGCAGCTAACACTCATGGCGAACAATAGCCTAGTGATAAGAAAGTTTGCGGCGGTAAATCGATACTAGAATTAAAATTAACGAGCGAGATAACTACATGAACGAATCAATTATAAACGTCAATTCGGTACTAGCGCTTGGTTTTGCGCTGGCCGCCATCATCATTATTCTGAAATCGGCGCGCATTGTGCCGCAACGTTCTAATTTCGTCATTGAGCGCTTAGGAAAATACAACCGAACCTTAGATTCTGGTTTCCACTTCCTTATTCCTTTTATCGACAAAGTAGCCTACCAGCACACGTTAAAAGAAGAAGTGATTGACGTAGAACGCCAAGCCTGTGTTACCCGCGATAACATCCAAGTAGGCATTAATGGTGTCCTTTATATCCAAGTGGTTGATGCGCACAAGGCAAGTTATGGCATTAACGATTACCGTTATGCGGCGTCTCAGCTAGCACAAACGACCATGCGTTCTGTAATTGGCCAGACGGATCTTGATAAAACCTTTGAAGAGCGAGCGCAAATTAACGAAGTGGTAGTGCAAGCATTAGATGAAGCGGCTGCGCCATGGGGTATCAAAGTCTTAAGATATGAGATTTCTGATATTGAGTTGCCGATGAGTATTAAAGACGCATTAGAACAACAAATGCGGGCTGAACGTGAACGTCGAGCCGCTATTGCGAAATCTGAGGGTGAACGTCAAGCGATGATCAACGTTTCAGAAGGTCATAAGCAAGAAGTGATCAATTTGTCTGAGGCAGAAAAACAAAAGCAAATCAACGAAGCCGAAGGTCGTGCGCAAGAAATCGAGTTGATTGCCACTGCTACTGCGGAAGGTCTACGTAAAATTGCCGCAGCAATCCAAGAACCAGGCGGGCAGGATGCGGTTAGCTTGCGGGTTGCTGAACAATATGTGAAAGAGTTCGGTAATTTAGCGAAAGAAACAAACACCTTAATCTTGCCGGCACAGCTTGCAGATATTGGCGGTGCGGTGGCTGGTTTAACTGAAATCATCAAGAAAAAATAATTAGTTACATTTATAAAACTTTGGGCGTAAAGAAAAGGCCGTTCATCGAACATGAGCGGCCTTTTGTGATCAAATTTGTTCAAATAAGACTATTCGTAAACTGGCACAATTTTGTAAAGGACACAGGGAATGCGGTTGTTAACCAAAACCAGCTTAATAGTAAGCACCATTTTACTCTTGCAGGGGCTACCAGCTCAGGTACAAGCTCAGCAATGGGGTGGTGATCGTGCTGCAGTTGTATTAACGGAATCGATTGGTTTTGAACGCATTCAACGTCGTGTTGACGCCGTCGGTTATGCTGAAGCAGTGCGCTCAGTGGCGTTGTATCCCGCCGTTACCGATGAAGTTAAGGCGGTCAATTTCAAGCCGGGCGATCGGGTAGAACAGGGTGCGGTGTTGGTTCAACTAGACGATAGCCGTGAACAAATCGCCTTACAGCGAACGCAGATTCAGTTAGCAGATGCTGAACGCACCGTAGAGCGGCTGCAAAAAAGCCGCGCGCAAGGAGCTGTGCCTCAGAGTGAACTTGATGATGCTATCACAGCCCGCGACCTGCTTGAAATTACCTTGAAAGAAATTGCCGACGAAATTAACGACCGCCGCGTGATTGCTCCTTTTAGTGGCGTTGTTGGTATCACTGACGTTGAAGTTGGCGATCGCATTAATCCACAGACATTAATCACCACCATTGACCAGCGTGATCGACTTTTTGTTGATTTTCGCGCGCCCGAAGCAGCCATGGAAATGCTCATGAACCAGGCAGAATTGTTCGTGCGCCCATGGAATGCCCGAGAAGCCGCTTATCCGGCTGAAATTGTGGAGATTGACTCGCGGATCGATGCCGCCAACCGAACGTTACGGGTGCGGGCGGTGATGGATAACAGTAACGATCAGTTCCGGCCGGGGATGAGCTTTCGAGTGGCGCTAGAAATGCAAGGCGACAGTTATGCCGTGGTACCAGAAGCCGCGCTGATGTGGAGTGCCGACGGCGCCTATGTGTGGCTGAACAAAGATGGCAAGGCCACTCGTGTTGATGTGGATATTCGGCAGCGACTAGCTGGCCGTGCCTTAGTTGATGGGGCGTTACAGTTAGGTGACGAACTGGTGGTTGAGGGCGTTCAGGCATTACGTCCAGGCCAAGCCCTAAACCCACTGAATAAAGAGGCGGCACAGCCATGAAATGGACCCCGCAACTCAATGACCTCCCGTCGTTATCAATCCGCCGGCCGATTTTAGTTATTGTTCTTAATTTACTTATCATCATTGCGGGCTATGCGGCTATTAATGGCGTTGAAGTTCGCGAACTTCCTGATGTCGACCGACCGTTATTGACCGTTTCGGCAAGTTTCCCAGGTGCTGCACCAGAAACTGTCGATACTGAAGTTACCAGTCAGCTTGAGGGCGCTGTCGCTCGAGTGAGCGGTGTGAAGTCGATTCGAGCGTCAAGTGAAGAGGGTAGCTCACGCATTGTGGTTGAATTCAGACCTGGTGTGGATCTTGATGATGCCGCCAACGAAACCCGTGAATCTGTGAGTCGAGTACAGCGGATGTTGCCGGAAGAAGTTGAGAATGTTGCCATTATTAAAGCTGATAATGATTCTCAAGCTGTGGTAAACCTCTCCGTTTCTAGCTCTACGCTGGATCTTGAAACCCTCACCGAACGCGTCGAGACTGATATAGCTCCAGCTTTTTTAGGAGTTCCTGGTGTTGCCGATGTGCGTCTAAACGGCGATCGGGCGCGGGTGTTACGGGTTATTTTAGATCCGTTACGTTTAGCTAGTTATAACCTTGCCGTTACCGATGTTTCGCAAGTTTTACGACAAGCTCCGTTTGATGTACCCGCGGGTAGCTTAAAATCGACGGATCAACAACTTATCGTGCGAGCAGATGCTAGCTCAGTTACTGTTAAAGATGTTGAAGATATCGTTGTTCGTGGCGATACCCGAGTTGGTGATGTTGCTACGGTTTATTTTGGCCCAGCGGATGCTGGTAGTATGGTGCGCCTTGATGGTAAGCCTGTACTTGGGGTTGGTATTATTCGGCAGGCTCGCTCTAACACCATTGAGATCTCCGATGAAGTGTTGGCTCTCGTCGAAAAACTCAAGGTTCAGTTTCCTGAACTCGAAATTGAAGTCACCTCAGATGACGCCAAGTTTATCCGCAGCTCAGTAGAAGAAGTCTTTGTTTCTCTTGCTTTAACTATCTTATTGGTAGTTGCCACCTTGTGGGTGTTTATCGGTTCAGGCCGAGCAACCATTGTGCCTTCTTTAGCTATTCCGGTGGGCCTCATTGGTTCCATCGCAGTGATTTGGGCACTAGGTTTCTCCATCAATATTTTGACCTTGTTGGCGTTGGTGTTGGCAACGGGCTTGATTGTCGATGATGCCATCGTGGTATCCGAAAATATTCAACGACGCCGCACCATGGGGCTGGGCGCTCGCGCTGCCGCAGTGGTTGGTACTCGTGAAGTGTTCTTTGCGGTTATCGCTACGACTGCAGTATTAGTAGCGGTGTTCGTTCCCATTGCGTTTTTACCTTCGACAGCGGGGCGCTTATTCCGTGAATTTGGCGGGGTGTTAGCAGCCGCAGTCATTATCTCATCGTTTGTGGCGCTATCATTAGTACCAGCTTTGACCGCCCGGTTACCGCTCAAAGAAGAAAAACAAGCGAATAAGTTGCAGCAATGGGGCGGGAAGCTTCGTGATGGTTATGCCAAAACCCTTCATTTTGCATTAGATAAGGCTTGGTGGGTATTCATTGCTTGTACCTTGATTGCAATTTCGGCGGTATGGTCGTACAGCAATGTAGATAGTGAACTCATGCCATCAGAAGACCGTGGCACCATTCGTATCTTCGCCCGTGGCCCTGATGGTGTTGGGATTGATTTTATGGACCGCCAAGCGCGGCAAATGGAAGAAATTCTATTGCCATACGTCAACGGTGGCGATGTCGATAGTATCAATACAACCGTAGGGCAATGGGATCCAAACCTAGTGTTCATCACCGTACGTTTAACGGATTGGGAGCAGCGCGAGCGTTCGCAACAAGATATCATTAATGAAATAAACGGGCCGCTGACCAATATTCCTGGGGCTCCAGCTCGCGCCTTCGGTTCTAATAGCCTTAACCTGCGTGGCCAAGGTGGTGGTTTGCAAGTGGCGCTAACGGGTGAGGACTACCAAACCATTTTTGCAGCTGCGAAGAAATATACCGCACGCATTCAAAAAGATTTACCAGAGGTTGGTTTTCCGCGGATATCGTATCAGCCTACACAGCCGCAGTTACGGGTAAATATTGATCGCAAACGCGCAGAAGAGCTCGGGGTGCCGCTGAGTGACATCTCGACCACATTACGCGCCGCGATTAATGGCGATAATGTTGCCGATTTGAACGTGGGCGATCAGTCCGTACGGATCATTCTGCAAGCACAACGCAGCCTGATTAATGATCCATCCGATTTAATGAATCTTTATGTGGGATCATCAGCGTCAGGTTTAGTGCCTCTTTCAAGTATTGCGACCATTTCAGAAGAAGGTGTTGCGGCAGACCTTGGCCGACGCGCACAACGGCGTGCTATCGAGATTGACATGCAGTTACCAGAATCCATGCCAATCGAAGACGTGGTTGATAAACTAAGACAATTAGCAGCTGAAGAATTGCCGAGTGGGATTGGTTTAGTGATGTTAGGTGAGGCGGAAGCTTACGAAGAAACCGAACGGGAAGTAGCCTTAACTTACATCTTGGCCTTTGTTATCGTCTTTCTAGTACTAGCAGCGCAGTTTGAAAGTGTGAATAGTGCCGTAGTTGTTATGGCCACAGTACCTTTTGGCATAGCTGCAGCCTTGTTTGCGTTGTTTGTGACGGGTACCTCAATCAATATTTTCTCGCAAATCGGTTTAGTTATGTTGATTGGCTTAATCGCGAAGAACTCCATTTTGCTAGTTGAGTTTGCGGACCAACTGCGCGACCAAGGACAATCCGTGCGTGAGGCTGTCGAAAATGCTGCGGCAATTCGTTTGCGGCCGATTATGATGACCTTGGTATCTACCTTACTAGGCGCACTACCACTGATCCTTTCCATGGGTGCAGGGGCTGAGGCCCGTAATGCTATTGGATGGGTCGTGTTTGGTGGCTTGGCTTTTGCTGTGGTATTCACTTTATATTTAACGCCGGTTATGTACCTAGCTATTGCACGTTTCACCAAACCACGTGCTGATGAAAGTGATCGTCTGGCTGATGAAATGGAAAAAGCCGGGGAGTTGTAATCACTTAACGGCTCATTATCGGAAGTTTATAAAAGCCTCGCATTGATGCGGGGCTTTTTTTTGAATAGCGAAACCAAATCGATCAACACTAAGAAGCGCACACCAAGAAACCCAAATAACGCTACCGGTGCTAGATGAATTTTAGTTACAGGAAGATAAGTTACAGAGAGATAAGTTACAGAGAGATAAGTTACAGAGAGGTGAGTTGCTATCATTAAGTTTAATGAAGCTAAGGATGAGAGTTTTAATTAGCTACATTTGCCAGGGCAGCAAACTAATCTGAAAAGCTATGAAGTCTATGTGGGTAAAGAAGATTTAAATTCAGAACTAGCTAAGAATCTTGTAGAAATGTAAGTCATCACATCTCGTTAAAGATAATAATAATCATTGATTTAACATAATATACATTATACGCAATCATATAATCATGAAGAAGGCGGTAGATTTCTTTCCTTTGGCATTACCGCCTTATTCGGCGTTCAACAAGCTGCAAATGACCGATTTTGAAACCTTTGGTTACGGTTTTACGATAGCTTGCTGCTTGTCGGTTTTAGCTCTCTCACCTAGTATTCGTTATTGAAAATTTAACGACATCTCAATTTAAGGACGATTCATGAAAGCTTGGTTTAAGAATGTAATTGGCGTTGCTATGGCAGTGACTTGTAGCACTAGCTTGTTGTTTGCGCCTAGCGCTCAGGCTGATTTGTTTTATCAAATTAGTGGCAAGGATTTGACTCAACCATCTTATTTGTATGGCACCATGCATATGCTCTGTCAGGATGACTTCTACATAGATCCAAGCGTGACTGAAGCTTTTGCTAAAACTGAGCAACTGGTGCTAGAAATTGATTTAACGGATCCAGCCTTGGCGCAGGTCTTTCAACAGCATTCTGCGCAGCCCGATGCACAATATTTAAGAAAGTTTTTGAATGCTGAACAGCATCAACAGATGAATCAATACTTTGTTGATAATTTAGGCGCTGATTTAACTCAGATCGGCCACCTACGACCGTTTATTTTAACCAGCTTGCTCTTACCTATGCAGCTGAATTGTCAGCAACAGGCATCCTATGACGGTTATTTTGCTGAACAAGCGCAACTTGGTGGGCATACCATTGCTGAGCTAGAAACACCTTTGTTTCAATTAGATCTATTTAACCAAGTACCTGTTGCTGAACAAGTTAACTGGTTGTGGGACATGATTTCAGACCCTGCAAGTTCGCAAGCCGAGATGCAGAAACTTAACCAGCTCTATATCCAAGGTGACGCTGACAAATTATATGCCTATACCGTGGCTCAGCCTGAATTTGCTGAATATGAAGCGCTATTACTGAGTGACAGAAACCGTGACTGGGTGGTAAAACTACCGCAAATGATGGCTAGTAAGCCAAGTTTCATCGCGGTAGGTGCGGGTCATTTAGGCGGTGATCAGGGTGTGGTTGCCTTGTTGCGCGAGGCCGGTTATCAAGTACAGGCAATCAAAGTTGAACGCCCTACTACTAACTAACACTTAAAGTCTCTACAAATGCGTCGCAAATTCTAACAAACATGGTCAGTTACCCCTTATTTCGGCTATCATAGCTGTCTATAAAAGGAGAACGGCAAATTATGCGGATTGCGGCGCAAGCTTTACAACCAAATCTCACCGAATGGGCGGCACAACGTCCGGTTACTTCAGCTCCTAACCCTCTCATTGGGCAACAGCGAGCGCTTCATGCGATTGAGCAAGCGTTAAGTATTTGCGGTCGTTACGCCCATGGTTTTATTGTGACTCCAGCCGGCTTACGGGTCTTAGATGTGTTGGCCGAGTTACCTACGCAACAAGGCTGGCAAAGCGCTCATAGTCAATGCGACTGGCTTTATGTGGCTAATCCGGATTCAGCTAACCAGCCATTATGTATCGACGTAAATGCCGGCCAAGCAGATAGCTTTGTCATCAAGCTATGGGAATTTCTACAAGCCGCCGTGAATGTTCGACAACCCTTGCTTGAATATATGCTGGAAACCTTTACCAGTGAGCGGGTAAAGCACTATTTAGAGCTCATTTCAGACAAGACTTTTGACGATCTGCCCGGTGCTGAACTTGCTACTATATTGGTACGACAGCCGGCCCAGCCAGAGCCTTTTACTTATTGCGACAGAGTTACCGATGCGAGTTTGTTTGGTAGTATTCGACTTCAATCCGTTGAAGGAACCATTTCTTCAGATCTGCATTTAATTGAGCCCGGCGCCTTGCTGCGTGCTAATGGTGGCGTGCTGGCCATTGATGCCGAAGAGCTGTTCTTGCAGCCCGGCTTGTGGCGCAAATTAAAATACGTTCTGCGCACCAGTATGATGCATTGGCAAGCACCAGGCGACGCTCACATTGCAGCTTATTACCAGCCAGAACCTATTCCTGTGCAACTGAAAGTATTGTTATTAGGGGATCGTGATATTTACGCCCAATTACGCGAAGTAGACCGTGATTTTGATAACCTATTCCCTTATTTAGCGGACTTTTCATCTCATTATTCGCTAGCTCAAGCTCCCCTAGCCCCTTATTTTGACTATTTAGCTTATGTTGAGCGTGAGGCTGCGGTACGTCCATTAGCGCCTGATGCTATTGCGCCCTTGTTAAAGTTTGCGACTCGTTTGACTGATTTTCAAACAGAGTTAACACTAGACACTATCGCCTTAATGCAATTTTTGCGTGAAGCCAATGGCATTGCCGCCCAACAACAGCAGCAACAGATCTGTGCGGCACACCTTGAACAAGTGCTTGAACAACGCAAGCAGCGTGATGGCTACATCGCTGAGTTGAGTCGCCGCGCTATCTTAGAAGGTCAAGTCTACATTGAAACCTGTGGCCAGGTTATCGGCCAGATCAATGGATTAACCGTAGTTACTGCGGGTGGGTCTGAATTTGGTGAGCCAAGCCGGATTACGGCAACCGTGCATTACGGTGACGGCGATATTATTGACATCGACCGAAAATCAGAGCTCAGTGGTAGTATTCATACCAAAGGGGTGATGATTTTAAGTGCCTATATAGCCAATGTATTCGCTCGCAATGATGCTATGAGTCTGTCGGCTACCATTGTATTTGAGCAGTCTTATCACGAAGTTGATGGCGATAGTGCCTCTTTGGCTGAGCTTTGTTGTCTGCTGTCGGCACTAGCTGAGGCTCCTATTGAGCAAGGCTTAGCTATTACCGGCGCAGTCGATCAATTTGGTCGAGTACAAGCCATCGGCGCCGTCAACGAAAAGATAGAGGGTTATTTTGCGCTTTGCCAAGCGCGTGGACTAACCGGCAAACAAGGCGTCATCATTCCTCAAGCCAATTTAAGCCAGCTTAATCTTGATCATGAAGTGATTGCTGCGGTAGCTGCCGAAAAGTTTCATATTTATGCCGTTGAACACGTTACTGCAGCCTTAGAGTTATTGACCAACGAGCCGCAGAAACAACTATACGCTAAGATAGAACAACGACTTAGCGAACTACAGCATATAGAAAAACCCACGTCATGGTGGCAACGCTGGTTTTAAATAAGTAACAAATCGGACTTGTTAAGCGTACAAGTGTTCGCTAATCTGAGCGGGTATTTGCGAACACTTATTCTTTAGCTGTAATAAAGGTCTTTATGAAACAGTCTAGCTTCACCCGCGAAGAACTTCTGGCATGCGCCCATGGCGAAATGTTTGGTCCCGGCAATAGTCAGCTCCCTGCCCCGAATATGTTGATGATGGATCGGGTTTTAGAAATCACTGAAACCGGCGGCGCCTACAACAAAGGCTACATTCATGCCGAATTAGATATCACCCCAGATCTATGGTTTTTTGATTGCCACTTTATTGGTGATCCTGTTATGCCTGGTTGCTTGGGTTTGGATGCTATGTGGCAACTCACTGGCTTTTTCTTGGCCTGTTTAGGTGGGCCCGGTCGTGGTCGCGCGTTAGGTGTTGGCGAAGTGAAGTTTACCGGTCAGATTCTACCTACGGCGAAAAAAGTCACCTATCACATCGATATGAAGCGTGTGTTGAAACGTTCATTGTACATGGGTATTGCTGATGGTCGCGTCGAAGTGGATGGCAAAACTATCTATACTGCAAAAGATTTGAAAGTAGGCTTATTTACGGACACTTCTACCTTTTAATAGGTTCGTGTCTCGTCCTGCTAAAAGAAAGCCCGCTCATATGCGGGCTTATTTCATTCGGCTTTATTGTAGCTGTTTCTGATGAGGACGCATCAGCGGAACAGACCAACGCCACGAGCTTCCATCGCATCGCGCCAACCGCCTAGCCACTGAGATCGAACATCCTGATTTTGATAAGGACACAGTTCCTTAGAACGACCAGATACTCCGGCTTTGAACCCCTGTGCATGAGCACGTTCGAGGCGATCGCGTTTTTGTCGTTTCATATTTACCTTCCTCGTCCAATTGTCGTTTTTGATTTATGACAAGAGCATGACGTTTTTTTGACTGCTCTCCCTTTAATAGATAGCAACTTAATCAGGGAGTTCAACCTAAAAAAATGGCGTAATATCATGGTTACGGTTAAGTTCATGATATTACGCCAGTTTGTCAGATGGTTTTACTTAGAAGATTATTGCCAGTTAAATCTTGATTAAGCGACGAATAGTAATAAGGCCACCAATCAAGAACATAGCAATCAAGCCAAAAGGAGATGTGGCAGCGCCTTCACGTGTAATTACCTCATCCTCAGTAGAGCAACCTGTAACCTCGCCTGCGGCTGTATCCAGCTTCAGCGTCGCATAGACATTACGAGTGTAGGTCTCACCCTCTTCTGTGGTTTCTTCGATGGTCGTTAACGCGGTGGCCAAGATTTGATTATCTTCGTTGATATCGTCTGCCGACACTATGTAATAGTCCGCACTGCAACCAATAGCATCATTGAGGTTGATAAAACCAGCATCTGGATTATTTAAGTCATAAACAAAACCAACTCGACGGCGTTCGGCGTTCAGGGTGTAATCGATTTCACCTGAGCCCACCACTAAGCCTTGATTGTTGATAGCATTGGGATAGGTGCTTGAACCCTCGAAAAAGCCTGGTAACTCAGCGAAAGTTTCAGCTTCTACATCATAGATAAAGCCAATAGCGCGACGTACCCCTTGGATGGTACGAATCACAAAACCCGTTGCCTGATCTTCATCGTTGATGGCAGTCGCCGAGCCCCAAATGTATTCCTCATCTGTCGTGATCGCTTTAGTTTCCCCATTTTGGTAAACCACTGGCATTTTAATCCGGTTGCCCGGTTGTTCTACGTCGTTGTAGTAAGTCCAGCTTTGGCCTACCGCAATGCCGTTGTTGTTGACTGCATAAGCATAAGCAGACCAGTAGGCTCCATCATCTTCTGCACGCTCACGCAATGGCGGATACAGAGTTTCTGAAATAACTTGGCCTTGGTCATCAAGTTGCCACACAGCTGCATGCATATCGTAAAGAGAGCCATTAGCAGTAAAAGAGCCACCTAAGGCTGATTCGCGCTGAAAACCGTACCAAAGATTCCAAATACAGGTATAAACGGCGCGATTGGACGCTGGGGTAAAGTCTTCAATACAAGCATCTACCCGCTCTTGAGCAGCTGGGAATAACGCCACACTAGCGTTACCTACGGCTAAATTGGTGTCATTGATGGCAAAGATTTGTGCCTCACCACCTAAGTATTCCTGCTCTGGCGGCGCAATTAAGCTGTAATTAGTGCCATCAAACCACAAACCACGACTGATGTACTCACGCTCAGCAAAGTTTAACGTGATGGGGTCTGGCATCTCGCCACCCTCTTCAGCTGGTTCAGGTTGATACGTGTGATCAAAGCGAGTGTAAGGCGCAGATGCCCAACCTACTCTCACGTTATTGTTATTCAAACCTAAAAAGGCATGATCCGCTGATTTTTCTTGGCTTGATACGGCCCCGTCGGTACCGTTGAGTAAGCCATGGAACAGGATATCTTGACCGTTATAAGTTCCGGCAAAATCAGTAGCAATACGCAACTCAGCACTATTTGCATTCTCTCGATCAGCCAGCACTTGAACGAGTCCCCAATATTGGGCCTCAGTTAAGCTATCGGTGGCAGGATCAAAATCTTCATCTAAACCGATATAGCCTTTTAAGTTATCGGTCATAAGATCAAAATCAATCTCGGTGTTAGCTGAAAAGCGGCCATGTAAGGTGATCAAACCACTATCGTTGATATTGCGCGGAAAACTGGCCCGTACTTGACTGTGCGTTTCCGGGAGTACGGTATAGGTATAGCTATCGGCCATAGCTGCGGCACTAAAACTACTGCTTAATAAACCGGCTACTGCCAGCGTAAGTGCTTTGGTTTTAAACTGTTTCATAAGGAATTCAACGACTCTCTTGTTGTAAATTTTCTAATTCGTCCCAGCGCTCTAGCGCGGCCATAAGTTCTTGTTCTAATTCGCCTAATCGCTCTAATACCGGCGCAGTAACTGAATGCGGCTGAGTAAAAAAATCAGCCTGACTAGTTTGTTGTTGCAAGTGCTCTTGCTCCTGCTCTAAAGCTTCAATCCGTTGCGGTAATTGTTCTAATTCACGTTGCAGTTTGTAGGATAACTTTTTACGTGGCGCAGCTGAACCCTTGTTAGCAGATTCTTTACTTGCCGCAGTGCTGCTACTACTTACAGATGCTGCAGGCTGTGACTTGCTGGCAGCCGAATTAGTTCCCGCAGTTTGGCTTAAATAATGATTTACTTCGGTAAAGCCACCCACGATTTCGGTTACTTTACCCTCACCTTCAAATAACAGCACGCTTGTCGCCGTATTATCCACAAATTCACGATCGTGGCTGACCAAGATTACTGTCCCCTGATAATCTGCCACAATTTGTTCTAACAGCTCTAGAGTGTCGATATCTAGGTCGTTGGTTGGTTCATCCAAGATCAAAAAATTACTTGGGGTTAAAAACAGTTTGGCTAATAAAGCTCGGTTACGCTCTCCGCCAGATAAAGCTCTTACCGGCGTTCTGGCTTGTTTAGGTGAGAATAAGAAATCTTGTAAGTAGCTCAGAATATGTCGAGTTTTACCATTGTAGGTAACATCCTGCTTACCATCACCTACGTTTTCAGCAATGGTTAAATTAGGATCTAATTGCGCACGATGCTGATCAAAATAAGCGACTTGTAAGTGAGTCCCCAGCTTGATCTGCCCAGAATCAGCCGCTTGTTGTCCCAGCAAAACTTTAATCAAGGTACTCTTGCCACAACCATTCGGTCCTACCAAGGCAACCTTGTCACCGCGTTGTAAGGTAAACTCAAACTGGCGTAGGATGGTTTTATCACCGAACGCTAAATTAACATCACTGCCATCGAACACCAGCTTGCCTGATTTACTGGCTTCCTGCACAGCTAACTTGGCCGAACCTTGCTGTTCGCGGCGTTGAGCACGTTGTTTTCGGAGCTCTTTCAACGCCCTGACGCGGCCTTCATTGCGAGTCCGCCGTGCTTTAATGCCCTGACGGATCCAGGTCTCTTCTTGAGCCAGTTTTTTATCAAACTCAGCGTTGTGGGTTTCTTCAACTTCCAACTGATGTTGTTTAAGCTCTAAATAGGCATCGTAACTACCAGGATAACTATTTAATTGGCCCCGATCTAAATCAATAATACGAGTTGCTAGATTACGAATAAAGGCTCGGTCGTGGCTGATAAATAACACCGCCCCCCGAAAATCTTTAACCCGCTCTTCTAACCACCGCACCATTTCTACGTCGAGGTGGTTAGTAGGTTCATCTAACAGTAATAAATCAGGATTAACTACCAGTGCGCGGGCTAATGCTACCCGTCTTAGCCAACCGCCCGAGAGCGCCGCCATGGTGCTATCAGCAGGTAGTGCTAGCTGCGTTAACACTTGTTCTATGCGGGTTTGTAATTGCCAGCCATCGGCCGCTTCTAAAGCGGTCTGTAAGCGCGCCAAATCATTCATGATTTGGTCACTATCATGCTCTTGTTCGAGCTTTTGCAGAGTGTGGTGGTAATCTTTAAGTAAATCGCCCACCTCAGCTAAACCTTCAGCAACATAATCGTAGACGGACTGCTCTGAGTTTGCTGGTGGATCTTGCGGCAATCTAGCAACAACCGTATCACCGACCAATTGCACTGCGCCATCATCGAGCTGCACTTCGCCGTCGATAACCTTGAGTAGCGTCGATTTACCGGCACCGTTGCGGCCTACTAAACAGACCCGTTCGCCTGCTTCAATGGTTAGGTCGACATGGTCTAAAATGGCATCGTTGCCAAAGGCTAATTGCGCATTCTGAATTCTTACAATATTCATGCTATTAAAAAATCCTCAAGTGCTGTTGCAAACGGCCAACGTAACTCGGCATCGTCGCTAGCGCGCACTAGTACAGGGATCAACCAAGCGTACTCTGCTAGTAGCTCGGGTTGTTGAGTAATATCAACCACATGCAGACGCCAGCCCGTTGCTGGTGACTGAACAGCTTGCTGCATGGCTTGTTCAACGAGCAGCTTAGCTTGGTCACACAAAGGACAATGAGGTTTGCTAAGTAGATAATAGTCAGCCACTGTGGCGTACCTTGAACAAATGGTGAATGCCTTTGTGGCGCTCAAAATCAGCAGAAATAGAGCGCTTGGTTAGGTCTTCTGCAACCAAAAAGGCTTCAGCTAAAGCCTCGCTATCAAGCTTGAATTTACGTTTGTTGTTGGAAAACAAAATCACCCCGTCGTCTTTCAACAAGCGTGCTGCTAATTTCAATAATTGCACGTGATCACGTTGAACATCTAAAACATCATCCATCCGCTTAGAGTTTGAAAACGTGGGCGGATCGAGAAAAATCACGTCGTAGCGCTGCTGTGGCCGTTGTTCTCTAAGCCATGCAATACAATCAGCTTGAATAAACTGATGGGCGCGCGTGTTGAGTTTGTTGAGGTGGAAATTGCGTTCGCCCCAAGCCAAATAAGTTTTAGATAAATCGACTGAAACCACCTCTTTAGCACCGCCCATTGCGGCATGCACCGATGCTGAACAGGTGTAGGCAAACAAATTCAGAACACTCTTATCCGCACTGATCTTACCTAATTCTCGGCGTGCCCAACGATGATCTAAGAATAGCCCTGTGTCTAAATAGTCACTCAGATTCACCTCAAACTGCACGCCGTATTCATGCACTATCCGAACTAAGCCACGCGGGGTTTGTTTTTGATATTGCTGTTTACCAGCCTGCCGTTGCCGCACCTTTAAGGTCATGTTTTCAGCTTTAAAAGGCAACTCAGAGGCTAAGGTATCGATTAAAAACCATAATCTATCTTTAGCTACCGCCGGCGGAATGTCTTTCGGCGCTGCATATTCTTGAATCACAATACAATCATCGTAAACATCAACAGCGGCATTGTATTCTGGAAGGTCGGCATCATACAGACGCCATGCGTTAACCCCTTCTTTTGCCGCCCATTTTTCTAGTTTTTGGTAGTTTTTACGCAATCTATTGGCAAGGTCGTTAGATTGCGTTTGGGTAAATTCAGGTTGCTCTACGGTTAAGTCGTAAGTAGCCAATAAAGTCTCAATGGCACCATTAAACAACTTGTATTTGCGTTGACTACGTAACTTAAGACGCTTTAATAGAGTTTCATCACCGGCTAGAACCGCCACTTGCCAACCGGAAAACTGTTGCCGTAATTGCTGACCAAAACGACGATACAACAGCAAGGTTTCAACTTCTTCGCCAAGCCGCTCACCGTAAGGTGGATTACAAATAAGCAAAGGTGTGGTGTGTTGTTCTGCAGCATTTACGGCCGGTTCTGCATGCTCCGCATCCCCTACTTGCCAGTCACATACATGGCTTAATCCCAACCGTTCGGCATTTTGTCGGGCAATCCCCAGCATGCGCGGGTCATTGTCACGGCCATAAAACCTGGCGCTAGGCTCGGCGATAGCTTCGGCAAAACGCTGCTCCGCTTGCTCGCGCACTTGTAACCATAAGCTATGTTGATGCCCTAACCATGCTTGAAAGCCCCAATAGCTGCGCTGTAAACCAGGCGCTAACTGATAACGAATCATCGCCGCTTCAAGCAGTAAGGTGCCCGAACCACAGAATGGGTCCATGACTACGTCGGTTGTGGTATCAACACCCGCACGAATCACCACCGCCGCTGCTAAGGTTTCGCGTAACGGAGCAGCCCCCTGCTGTTGCCGATAGCCACGTTTATGCAGGCTCTCACCCGCTAAATCCAAATACCAGGTAAGCTTATCTTTTTGTAAATGAGCGTTAATGCGAACGTCAGGCTCTTTACTAACTGAAGGTCGTTGGTTTAATTGTTCTCTAAAGCGATCCACAATACCGTCTTTGACTAGCTGCGCACCAAATTGTGTGTGGCGGATATCTGGATGACGACCGCTGAAATCAATTAAGAACGTATCTTCAGGCGCAAAAACCTGTTCCCATTCAGTTTGGGCAACGGCCAATGGAATGTCTTGGGCTTGCTTGACGAAGCATTCACCCAATTTTAATAACACTCGATTCGCTAACCGAGTCCATAGGCACACTTGATAGGCCTGCTCTAAGGAGCAGTCGAACCAGCAGCCGCCAGCTGTTTGGCGCACTTGGGGAATACCCAACTGGTTCAGTTCATCAAACAATAAAGGCTCGAGACCTTTGGCGCAGGTTGCAAAAAGTTGCAGAGTTGCCGACATGAAAATAATCACTTATTAAGAAAGATAGAAACAGATTATACCGAAAGATGAGGCTGCTGTATTGCTCGATATGGACGTAAAAGCAGCAATCAAATCAATATCGGTTAATAACTAAGCGAACGATTCAATGGGGGCTTGCGTTTGCAGAACTAACTCTATACTATGCACTTCATCGGACGCGGGGTGGAGCAGTCTGGTAGCTCGTCGGGCTCATAACCCGAAGGTCGTAGGTTCAAATCCTGCCCCCGCAACCAACTCCTTACTTAATTTTTCCGACTATTCCCGGTCAACAATAATCCAATTCTTATCCAGCTGTTGCCCTGCTAAATAGGGTTGTGGTAACTGTTTCAGATACTCGATAAGAATATGCTGAATTTGATCTGGGCTGCTAAACACTATCTGACTGCCATCTAATCCGGCAAAATCACCACCGCCATTAGCGCGATAATTATTGGTTACGACCAAGACTGCTTCGGTTGCTATCTGATCGAGGATGGTGACGCGCTGACCTATGGGTTGACTCACATCAATCTGGTACTTGATGCCAGCAATCGTATCAAAATTATAAGAAGGCACTTGGCCTTCAACCCAACTGTATGGATCTTCGTTACTGCCTACTCTAAGCGCGGCTGCGCTGATTTCTAACCATTGCTGTAGTTGTGCCACCGATATTTTGACGACGTCCAATGTATTGGGATATCGATATAAATTACCCACATCACCGATGGTAACTGGGCCTGCATTGATAAAAGTAAACTGCTGTTGCGCGGCCTCTTCTGCCGAGGTTGCGGCAAAAAAAGGAGCCGCAGCACTCAATAGTGGCAACTGCTGCCATGGTTGTTCGGTACCAGTCGAAGATTCATCGGCCAAGCCATCTAGATAACGCTCCACATACCACCGCTGAGCATCATGTAAGAGTTGCATGGCGGACGTGGGCTGTAACCGTGATAATCGATGTGATAATGCTACCTCTGTATGACCAATGGGTTGCTTCATATAAGCCATAGTAGCTTCATCAGCCTCTGCTAATAATGCCTGAATACTCGTGTCTGGAGTTGCCGCCGCGGCTCGTAAATGACTCTTACTGCGGCTAACTTGCCAACCTTGTTGCTGCTGCCACTGTAAATAAAGATCTATCACGCCAAGGTACTCACCTTGTGCGCCAGGCTGCGATGCTGCCACACCATGAATGGTGCCGGCTTTGCTATCTACGTCTAGATTTAATTGGTAAGCATCAGTACCAGGAAACAACTCATGCTGATGGCCAAATGCGATTGCATCCACGCCGTCAATTTGCGCAAGCGACCAAACATCTTGCTCACTGCTATGGGTCTCGCGAGAATTTTTCGGCAAACCCGTATGAGCTGCGATAATGATCACCTCGGCTCCTTGTTGTTGGGCCTCTTGCACACTCCGTTGGGCTGCTTCATACATCCCCTCTACCGCAACCTGATGCTGTAAGTAATGGGCATCCCACTGCATGATTTGCGGTGGTAGTACCCCTATCACTGCAACTTTAACAGCGGGTAACCATGCCTGTGCAGGCTGCTTTTCTAACATCACCCAAGGCGCAATCTTTAATTTATTCTTGGCCGCTTCGGTCAAGGGTTTAAGATTGGCGCTAAGCAGCGGAAAATTTGCGCCTGCATAGGCTTGGGCGAGATAATCTAGACCGTAATTAAATTCATGATTGCCTAAGTTGGCCACATCAAACTGCAGGGCATTCATCACTTGAGTGAGTGGCAACGGCTGTTCGCTAGCTGCTGCGGTTACCATCCAGTCTGTCATTGGACTACCTTGGATAAGATCACCGTTATCAATTAACACATGCAAGTCTGCTTCCGCCCGAGCTTCTTCGATGACCTTGGCTAAGTATGCATAACCTGCTGCGACCGGTTGCTGGGTAAAATAATTCTTCCCCATAAATTGGCCATGAACATCGCTGGTACTGAGAACACGTAAATGGAGGCTAGGCGCAGCAGCACTGCTGCTGGCTGGTAGTGTTGGTGTGGCTAGCGCATTGCTCGGGGTTAACACAAGACTGATTGCACTGGCTAACAAAGTAACAGTTGCAGCAATATGACCGGGTAATTTCATAGGTTACAGACTCAATTAGCTTAACAACAGGAGTAAAATGACGCCTTTAGGCTAACCGCAGAGTATGACTACCGTCAGCATGAGTTTCATGAGGGCCTCGCTGTAAACGATTAATCATGACCTTGAACACATCAAACTGGCGTAATGTTTTCACATCGGATAACACAAATTCTGCTCCCAACACCATGCATTCAGCAAACTCACCATCTTGCTGCAACACCACACAGAGCCCTTGTTGCAGCCCTGAATTAAGCTGTACTAGCGCCCCGAGTTTTAGTTCTTGTTGGGTTTGTTCGGCGATTAAAGCTTCTTGAAAATACCAACTCTGAGGCAATTGTGGCCGCCCAAAACGCTGGATAATCAGTAAATTCAGTCCTGCGGCTTGTACCCAGTCTGAATTACAAGGTTGCTGAATGCTTGTCTCTATGAGTGAGCTAACTTCTTCTAAACACTCAGTAAACTCTTGAAATAATTGAGCTTCGTCGGTTGTTAAGCTCGCTTGCAAAGGATACAAAGGAATCAATCTACTGGCTTTATAAGGACATAGGTGTGGTGTGCCAGACTCAAGCTGGATACCTAGATGCTTTGTTGCTGGTTCACAGAACCATTGCCACTGAATATTTACGTGCACGTTCAACCTTGTCGTTATCGTTATTGCGAGTGAACTTTGGCTATGCTTTATACCATAAAGAAATATGAGATTGTTTACAAGTCGTTTACGATAGTGCGGATCAACTGCGGTCCATGGTAAATGAAGCCGGTGTACACTTGCACCAAGCTTGCTCCTGCGGCTAGTTTTGCTTGAGCTGCGGCCGCGCTATCGATGCCACCAACGGCAATGATAGGTAGCTTACCCTGGAGATGTTCTGCTAGTTGCTTAACTACGGCCGTGCTCGCATCAAATAACACTTTGCCACTCAAGCCCCCTGCCTCATCGGCATGCTTACAGCCGACTACCGCGTCCCTACTGAGAGTTGTGTTGGTCGCTATAACAGCATCTATCTGATGTTCTATTAAGGCAGCCGCCATCGCTGCAATGCCATCGTTATCAAGATCAGGCGCAATTTTTACTGCCAGTGGCACATAACGGCCGTGCTCGGTGGCGAGTTCTGCTTGAGTTTGTTTCAAGCTAGCCAGCAGTTGATGAAGCGCATCGCCATGTTGAAAGGCACGTAAGCCGGGCGTGTTTGGCGAGGATATATTGACCGTAATGTAGCTCGCAAAAGCGTAAACTTTGCGCATGCAATGCACATAATCGTGCACGGCATCAGCTTCTGCTGTAGCTTTATTCTTGCCTATATTAATCCCCAGCACCCCCTTGAACTTAGCTCTTTGTACTCGCTCAACTAAGTAATCAACGCCAAGGTTATTAAAACCCATGCGGTTGATAATGGCCTCACGTTCAGGGATCCGAAACAGACGTGGCTTGGGATTGCCTTCTTGCGGTTTTGGGGTAACTGTACCGACCTCGATAAAACCAAATCCCATTTGTGCAAAAGCATCAATGCACTCAGCGTTTTTATCAAGACCTGCAGCCAAACCTACAGGATTAGGAAATTCAATACCCATCACAGTGACGGGTTTAGCTTCTACTTGTTGTCGCCAAAACCACGCCAACGGGGTGTTGGCGTAGCGTTTAAGTAACCTCAAGGTCAAATCATGTGACTGTTCAGCATCTTTGCTGAACAGCCATTTACGCATGATCCCGTACATAGGCTTAAGCTGCCGACGTACAGTTTTGATTGAGTAACATCAGCTCTCGTAACGCAACGGAGAACTTAGCAAACTCATGAGTTTTGGTGGTGCGGAAATCTGATAGCATCACTAACCAACGGTCTACAAAGACTTTATTTGCATCTAACCAAGCAGCTAACACATCAAGGCTATCTTGCGCTTCGTCACTGCCTTTCAACACACTCATAGTTAATGAACGCTGTTGCCAATCCAACTCTTCGCGGAACGCGGCACGAGCTAGAGCCTGCCAGTGGTTATCAACCGGCTGACTGTTAATTTGCTCCAAGAACCAATGCAAGGACACTTGCGAGCCCAAATTAAAGTAGGCTTTCGCTACGCTAGCTTCGGTGCGACCTGTCTGTTTAGCCACGTCTGCAATATCCAGCGCCGAGAACAAGGTGGACAGAATAGCAACTTGTTTAGCAAGATCTGCTGGTACGCCTTGCGCTTGTAGCTTATCAATGTCTTTCTGAATAGCATCACGCTCGGCTGGAATAACGTAATCCAGCACATTCTCTCGCAAGTCATTAAAGCTGTCTTGATAGAAATCAATGTGCGCTTGAATGTTACCTAGTTCAGGATTTGGATGGCGCAAGAACCAACGTGTAGCACGACGCACAACCCGACGGATCTGGAATAACATGCTGTTCTGCACATCGGCAGGAATTTGGTTGTTACCTGCTTCAATGGCTTCCATTAGACCGCGCAAATTAAAGCATTCACGCGCAATCACGTAGGCGTTTGCTACTTCAGCAACAGTAGCCCCGGTCGCGTCTGCTTTGCGATAAACAAAGTTCGGTCCCATATCGTTGACAATATTATTGGCTAATCGCGTAGCAATAATCTGCGCCCGTAATGGGTGATTTTGCATTGCCTCGGCATAGGCTTCTTGCAACGGCTTAGGAAACGCATTAATCAGTGAACGCGCATGGAAAGGGTCATCCATAATAGCGTCATCGACCAATTGATCTTTCAATACCATCTTGCCATAGGCAGTGATCACGGCTAATTCAGGACGGGTTAAGCCCTTGTTAAGCGCCTGACGTTCTGCCAATTCATCATCATCCGGTAAAAACTCAAGTGCACGGTTAAGTTGCCCTTCACGTTCTAGGTGATGAATAAAGCGCTGCAATTCTTTGATCTGATCGGCACCACGAATCGCCGTAACCGAAATGGATTGCGATTGACGGAAGCAATCTTTAATCACGATTTGCGCCACTTCGTCGGTCATGTCGTACAGCAACTGATCGCGTTGCTTACGGGTCAAATCGCCGTTGGCAACCAAACCATTCAACAAGATCTTGATATTAACTTCATTATCCGAACAATCAACGCCACCTACGTTGTCAATCGCATCAGTATTGATACGACCGCCGTTACGAGCGTATTCAATACGTCCTAATTGGGTGAAACCTAGGTTACCGCCCTCGCCGACAATCTTAGTGCGCAGTTCGCCACCGTTCACCCGCACCGCATCGTTAGCACGATCACCAACGTCGCTGTCGCTTTCTTTGCTGCTCTTAACGTAAGTACCAATACCACCGTTCCAAAGTAAGTCGACGGGCAAAGTTAAGATGGTTTTAATCATCTCAGTTGGCGTCAACGACTTTTTCTGAGTGTTAAATAATTTTTTCATTTCTGGCGTTAATTCAATGGCTTTCGCACTGCGCAAGAAAATACCACCACCAGCAGAAATTAACGAACTGTCGTAATCGGCCCAGCTTGAACGCGGTAACTTGAACAGGCGCTCACGCTCGGCGTGACTGCTTGCCGCATCCGGATTTGGATCCACAAAAATGTGCATGTGGTTAAAGGCTGCAACTAAGCGCGTATGTTTGGATAACAACATACCGTTACCGAACACATCGCCAGCCATATCGCCGATACCTACTGCGGTAAAATCAGTGGTTTGGCAATCAATCCCAAGTTCACGGAAATGACGTTTCACAGATTCCCATGCACCACGAGCTGTGATCCCCATTTTCTTGTGGTCATAGCCTACAGAGCCACCAGAGGCAAAGGCGTCACCCAACCAGAACTTGTATTCCGCTGAAATACTGTTAGCAATGTCAGAGAAAGTCGCAGTTCCTTTGTCCGCCGCAACCACTAAATAAGTATCGTCTTCATCATGACGAACTACGTCTTTTGGCGGTACAACTTCACCGTTGACAATGTTGTCCGTGATATCCAACAAGGCGCGAATAAAGGTGCGATAACAGGCCTTACCTTCTTCGAAAAAGGCTTCCCGCTCTTCTGGTAAGTTCTTACAGAAGAAACCACCTTTGGCGCCAACCGGAACTATCACAGTGTTTTTAACCTGCTGGGCTTTTACCAAGCCAAGCACTTCTGTGCGGAAATCCTCACGGCGATCTGACCAGCGCAAGCCACCACGAGCAACTTTACCACCACGTAAATGCACCCCTTCTACGCGAGGTGAATACACAAAAATTTCGTACTTAGGTAGCGGCAATGGCATTTCAGGAATAAGTTCAGGCATAAACTTAACCGAAATATAGGGTTTTTCGTTACCTGAGGCATCAGCCTGGAAGAAGTTGGTGCGCAGAGCTGCCAAAATCAACTCAACGTAACGACGAATAATACGATCGTCATCGAGGTTGGCTACGTTTTCTAGCTCAGAAGCAATACGCGTTTCTAAGGCTTCGATTTTCTTCGCGCGGCTCTTCTCTTTCGGTTCAAACTTAGTATAGAACAGCTTAATGATCAATTTGGCAATCAGTGGGTATTTCCCAAAGGTACTTTCAATGTAGCTCTGGCTAAAGGTCGTACCAATTTGACGCATGTATTTAGCAAACATACGTAAAATAATCACTTGGCGACCTGTTAGACCGGCGCTTAGTACCAAACGGTTAAAGCCATCATCCTCATAGTGACCGTCCCAAACTTTCGCAAAGGCGTCTTGGAACAAATCACGGCTGGCTTCAAGGTCGAGCTTGACGTTATTGTGCAACATCTGGAAGTCTAACACCCAGAATAGATTGCCATCGGTCGTTTTAATCTGGTACGGGCTCTCACCAATGATCCGTAAACCGAAGTTTTCTAACATCGGCAACACATCAGACAAATGAATAGGCTCGTCTTTATGGAACAGTTTTAAGCGAATTTTTTTACTGGTTTCGTTCTCTTCGCGTGAACGATAAAACAGCATGCCTAGTTTGTGTTCGTCGTCTAGGGCTTCAATCTGCTGTAAATCGGCAATAGCAACCGATGGCAAGACGTCCTCTTTATAGGCCCGCGGAAACGCATTGGCATACTTTTTATTCAGCTCGTTAGCGCGACCTTCGCCGAAGGTGCTACTTAAAATGCGCTCGAAGTTATCTTCCCAAGTACGCGCTGCTTCAACTAAGTTTTGTTCAAGTTCTTTCACATCAATGTCCTGTACGTGCTCGCCAATGCGCACGGTATAATGAGTTCTAGCTAGGGAGGACTCAGAAAAATAGGTGGTAAAGTCAACTTCCGCAGTGCTGTGCAAAGAGGTTGCTAAAATCTGCTGGGTCTTTTGACGTAATAAGGTGTTGTAGCGTTCTTTCGGTACAAACACCATGCACGATGCAAAGCGACCAAAAATATCTCGACGGACAAACAACCGCGTCATATCGCGCTCTTGCATTTGCAACACGCCTAACCCTACTTCAAGTAAGTCGTCTTCATTTGCTTGTACAATCTCATCGCGCGGATAGGTTTCAAGAATATTCAATAACGCTTTTGCTGCGTGTGAGTTAGGCGCGAAACCTGAGGCTTCCATCACGCGTTTAATCTTATCGCCAACTAATGGAACGTCACGCGCACTGTTGTTATAAAAACTGCTGGAATACAGACCAATAAAACGATCTTCACCAATCACTTTGCCGTTGTCATCAAAGCGCTTAATGCCAATGTAGTCATTGTAAGCTGGACGGTGAACCTTAGACTTGGTATTGGTCTTTGTTACCAATAACAAACTATCGTCAAAGGTCATATCACGCGCTACTTCTGGTAAAGATGACACCAAGCGTTCTTTGTTAGTGGCACTTTTGCGCATCAAGCCAAGGCTGGATTCAGTTTGTTGGCGAATGATGTAGTCACCTTCAATCGGCACTAAGTCGTAACGACGATAGCCCATTAAGGTAAAGTTATCTTTGGCTAACCAACTTAAAAACCGCTGAGCTTCTTGCAGTTCTTGTTGGCTACCAGGGTAATTAATCTTGCTTAAGTCTGCGGCCAGTTCGGTCAGTTTGTTACGCATTGGCAACCAATCACCTACCGATACCGTCACTTCTTCCATCACTGCAGCTAATTCTTTCTTCAGGGTTTTGATAGCGTCGGCAGAGGCTTGACGATCCACTTCAATCAGAAATACCGTATCGACTTCGTTATCATCGTTACGAGTACCAGCCTTAAGCAGTTCGTTGATTTGGTTTTGCTCATTTCGTTTATGGCTAATTGGCAAATGCAGTAGCAAATGCGAGGTGATACCCAAACGCGTTAAAGCCATGCGAATGGAATCAACCATAAACGGCATATCTGATTGAATGATTTCAATGATGGTATGCGCAGATTCCCAGCCGTGGCGCGCCACTTCTGGGTTATAGATTTTAATTAAGGCTTTTTTACCGGGCGTGTATTCGTTGAAGCTGTGCCACAATCCCATCACCGCGCCGTACATGTCGCTGTCATTTCGCAGCGCCAGATCATCCGGTGAGATATTTCTATATAACCTCAACGCAAAATCTTTGATTAAGTCGGCTCGATCGGTAGCTCTGTGTTCAATCAGATCGGCCACCTTCTGCAAAATAACGGGGATCTGGCCTTCGCCAAACGCATTCATGCTAGTGTCCTTTTAACGTGATGAGATATAACGATGTGGTTGTACCCTCTGGCGCTGCCAACGGGTAAAATCACACAGCGAAATAATTCATATTATTGTCGGACATTTAGCTAGGTTATTCAATCATTATAAAGCACAAAAAACAGTGTTCAGACCACGAATTTCGTGGTCTGAACATGTTTATCCAAAAGCTTTGCATGATTATTACAAAGGCTGCGGCTAGGCCTGTATATCAGGAGCCAAACTACTGCTAATTTTTTCGGCCAAATCAGGCGCTAAATTTGGTAATTGTTGCAGCTCTTGCAGATGACCAAGCAGCAGCTCTTGACGTTGTTTATCAAACCGACGCCATTGGGTGAATGGCGTGATCAGCCGCGCTGCCACTTGAGGGTTTTTACTGTTCAAGTAACGGATCATGCTCGCAACTACTTGGTACCCTGCTCCATCAGCTTGATGAAAAGCCAGCAGATTGCGACTGAACGTAGCTAACAACGCATACACTCGATTTGGGTTATTGCGGTTAAAACGCGGATGTTCAACCAGCTCAGCTACCCGTGCAACAGTGCCCGCCACAGGTGCACTAGCTTGCACCGCAAACCATTTATCCAAGACCAAAGGATCATGTTGCCAGCGCAACTCAAATTGTTCTAATAAGTCGCTTGCACAAGCTAATTCTAAGTGGGTTGCAATTTGTAGTAACGCCTGCTGGCTCGTCATGTTGTCGGCATGGCTAAAAGCTTGGCTAATCTCATTATTGAAAGCTTCAGGATCGTTCAACGCCAAATAGTAGGCAGCTAGATGCGTGAGGCTGCGCTGCGCTATAGCCTCGGCGGTTAGTTCATAGGGTTGACCTTGCTGTTGTTGCCACCAGGTGGCTAATTGCTCCGCCAAGGCTGCCGCAATCGCTCGTTTTAATTGCTCACAAGCCAACCCAATCAAGGCAAGCGGAATATCCTGCGGATAATGCTCGGCTAATTCTTCCGCGGCCGGCGGGGTCAAGGCTAAAGCTTTTAGCGCAGGATCCAGTGGTGCTGCCAGAAGCTCTTGTAAAGCCATACTTACTTCCGGTGGCAAGCGGACTAACCCATCTTTAGCTACTGCTGCGGTGAGCAAGTCTAGATACATCTGTTGGGCAGCTTCCCAGCGCGTTACTTCTTGTTCTGCAGACCCCAACAGCACCGCTTTATCAGCAAAGCTTTGGTTGTATTCTAAGCGTACCGGCGCACTGAAGTTCTCTAATAAAGCCAGTATGGGGCGCTCGTGTAATCCGGTTATCGTCACTTCTGCCGTGGCCTCGGTGAGCTCAAATAAATAACTGCCCGATTCGTGCAGTTGCAGTTCTGGATGAGTTAATTCAAGACGTTCGCCGCGGCTTGAATAGGCACTTAGCAATACCGGGATATGTACTGGTTGTTTGGCGGTTTGCCCCGGCGTAGCTGGTGTGTGTTGTGCGAACCTAAGCCGAAGCTGCCCCGCCGTCTGAGCGCTCGCTGGAGTATAGTTTTCTGTTACTCTAACAACTGGAGTACCGGCTTGACTGTACCAGTTTTTAAACCGAGTTAAATCGCGTTGATTAGCCGCAGCCATCGCCGCAATAAAGTCATCACAGGTCACGGCTTGGCCATCGTGGCGCTCAATGTAACAACGCATGCCGGCTTGAAATCCCGCTTCACCAAGCAAAGTGTGTAGCATCCGGATAACCTCGGCCCCTTTGTTGTACACAGTTACTGTGTAAAAGTTATTCATTTCAATAACTTTGTCAGGTCGAATCGGATGCGCCATAGGGCTAGCATCTTCATTGAACTGATGACTTCGCATCACTCGGATAGCTTGGATCCGATTAACCGCCCGCGAGCCTAAATCGGAACTAAACTCTTGGTCACGAAAAACCGTTAGACCTTCTTTTAAGCTCAGTTGAAACCAGTCCCGACAGGTAATTCTATTACCGGTCCAATTATGAAAATACTCATGCCCGATAACCGATTCAACATTCAAAAAGTCTTGGTCAGTGGCGGTTGCAGCATCAGCTAACACATAACGTGAATTGAATACGTTAAGGCCTTTATTTTCCATGGCCCCCATATTGAAAAAGTCCACGGCGACAATCATGTAGATATCTAGATCGTACTCAAGCCCAAAACGTTGTTCGTCCCAGGCCATTGAGTTTTTTAGCGCCTGCATCGCATAATGGGCCCGTGCTAAATTGCCGGGGTCGACAAAGAGCTGCAGCAGCACTTGTTTACCAGAGCGAGTAATAAAATGGTCTTCCAGTAACTCAAAGTTGCCGGCTACTAAGGCAAACAAATAAGCTGGTTTAGGAAAGGGGTCGTGCCAGGTAACCCATTGCTGGCCAGCAGGAGTGGTACCTGAGGCCTGAGGATTACCGTTACTCAAGAGATAAGGATACTGTTGCTGATCGGCGTAAATGGTGGTGGTAAAAATCGCCAGCACATCTGGCCGGTCAAGATAATAAGTAATACGCCGAAAACCTTCAGCTTCGCATTGAGTACAAAAACTACCATTGGTCTGATACAAACCTTCAAGCGCGGTATTATTAGCAGGGTCAATTTCAGTGACCACTTCCAGCTCAAACGCTTGTTCAGGAACCTTTGTTAACACCAGTTGCTGGGTGTCAACCTGATAATCGTTGGCGTCTAAAAGTTCACCATTAATACTCACTTCAAGCAGCTTTAGTTGTTCGCCATCAAGGCATAGTGGCTGCTGTTGACGCTGCGGATGAACTTGCATGCGGTTGTGCACGCGGGTGTGATGAGGGTCGAGATAAAAGGTTAATTCAACAGTACTGATAGAAAAGTCCGGAGCACGATAATCGCTCCGGAACTTAGCTTGTTTCTCACTCATAGGGAGTACACACCTCGTTAGACTGTGGTTGGCTTGGCCGTTTGCTCCAGGCGCAAAATTTTAATACCGGTGTAACCGTAGAATAGCGCAATCAATGGGGTTATCCAGTTAAAGAACGCAAACGGGGCGTAAATCCATGGGCTGACACCGAGAGCCCCCATCATGAAGGCACCACAAGTGTTCCAAGGGATTAATGCAGAGGTTAAGGTGGCGCTGTCTTCTAAGGTACGAGACAACACTCGAGGGTCAAGCCCTCGCCGCTCAAATTCTTCGCGGTACATGCGCCCGGGTAAGACAATCGCCATGTATTGATCTGCGGTAAGTACGTTTGCGCCGAAACAAGTAAATAGCGTTGCTCCAATCAGACTTCCTACTGACTTCACATACCCTAAAATACCAACAACTAGGCGTTGCAATAGACCTAGTTTCTCCATAATGGCACCGAAGGTCATGGCACTTAAAATCAACCATACGGTATTCAACATGCTCGACATGCCGCCACCACTAAGAAGATCGTTCAGATCAGCTGAGCTGGTTTCAATCTTTACCCCATCAGTAAGTGCAAGCCAAACAATTTTCAGGGTCGCAACATAAGAATCGTCCCCTTCTGCGAGCTTATTGATCATTTCTGGTTGAAAAATAACCGCCCAAAGTCCGCCTAATAAGGCGCCAAAAAATACCGTGGGTAACGCTGGCTTGCGGGTGGCTGCTAGATATAACAAAACTAGCAAAGGCACTAACATTAACCAACCAATGTTAAAGGTATTTTGTAATTCTAGCTGCATTTTTTCTAGCTGAAGTAAGCTCACTGAAGTATCAGCGTTGAAGCCCAAGATTAGGAAAATAATCAAGGTAATGGCAAAGCCAGGTCCCGCCGTAAGCGCCATGTAACGAATGTGCGCAAACAATTCAGTGCCAGCCACAGCTGGCGCTAGATTAGTGGTATCTGACAAAGGTGACATTTTGTCACCAAAATAAGCGCCAGAAACAACGGCACCAGCGGTAATAGCTGGTGATAGGCCCATACCTGCCGCAACGCCCATTAAGGCTACCCCGATGGTGGCTGCGGTCGTCCATGAGCTGCCGATTGCTAACGAAATAATGCCACACATCAACGCACTAGCTGCATAGAACCAACTAGGATCGAGCAACTCTAAGCCGTAATAAATCATGCTAGGCACGGTGCCAGCTAAAAGCCAAGTACCAATAAGCGAACCCACGGCCAGAATAATCAAGAGCGCGCCAAGGGCTACCGAAATCCCCTCTTTGATGCCATCTTCGATTTGTTCCCAGCTAAAATGGTTGTAAAAGCCGATGGCAATTGCAACGCCGGCAGCTATCCAAAGTGCAATTTGGTTTGGTCCATAAGATGAATCTTCGCCAAAGAGATACACTGAACTGGCTAGCATAATAATCAATACCACGAGCGGCGTGGCAGCTTGCAGAACACTCGGCGAACGGGTTCCGTTAGATGGGGTGTGTTGCATAAATATTCTCTATTATTTTTATCGTCTACTCACGATTGCGTGAGCTAGGCTTATGTTCTAGTCAGGCTAATGATAAACCAGCTCGGACTAAGATCATATTCTTGTGTGCTGTCATCAGGCACAATCAAGCTACCATTCACCTATTTCTAGCCTCGGTCACTGCCCATTAAAAAAGCCGCAAAAAGCGGCTTTCTATTGGTATATCAATATATTAGCTTGTTTAGTTGGCAGCCATCTTAGCTTGGTCAACTAACCTAAACGCCAACTCGACTGTCTCTTCTAAGTAAGGATCTGGCGCCTCTAAATCGGTCGGAATTTCGTCAATCTTTTCTACCGGCTCCTGCCCTAAACGCTGTAAACGTTCATTAGCACGGGCAAGGTTACGAGCTTTATCGGCCGCTTCTTCCGCTTTTCTTTCTGCCAATACTAAGCTGACCCAAGTTTTCTCTTTTTCTTGTTGATACCGCTCGATATCAGCAAAAATATAATTAAACTCTGGGTTTCCTTGAATCTGTTCATCGAGTTGCTGCTGCAGCGTTTTAAAATCATAACCATGAATGCTATTGGTAGTTTGATATTTGGCTGGAGTAATTTGATCCCACGGTAACGCATTTTCTTGCGAACTCTCACCAAATTCTTCAGCATCAATAATGGACGGGTACTCTAAATCAGGTTGTACCCCCCGTAATTGTGTGCTGCCACCATTAATTCGATAAAACTTAGCCATGGTGTATTGAACGCTACCTAAGGGCTCGTCATAAAAATCAAACGGCCGTGCAATCCCACGATGTTGCTGCACGGTACCTTTACCATAGGTATTTTCACCCACAATCACCGCTCGGTTATAATCTTGCAGAGCGGCAGCAAAAATCTCTGAGGCAGACGCACTGTAGCGATCAACCATCACCACAAGAGGGCCGTTGTAGAAGGTTTTACCATCGCGGTCGCCATTGACTTCCTTCCGACCACTACCATCGGCAACTTGTACCACAGGACCTTGGTCAATAAATAGCCCTGTCAAACTGATAGCTTCAGCTAATGAACCGCCACCATTGCCACGTAAATCGATGATTAAGCTTTCTACGTTAGCCGCAGCAGCCTCTTCTAATAAAGCCACCACATCAGCGGTAAGATTATTGTAGAAGCCCGGAATGGTAATCAACGCGGTGGCCCGACCATCGTACTTATCATCCGTAGATTGCTTGATCTCAATCTTGGCAGCACGGTCTTCGAGTTTTACCTTATCGCGCACAATCATCACTTCTTTGGGCGTGGCACTGGCGCTTTGATTCGCTTTAAGTACTTGTAGTTTAACCGTAGTACCTTTGGGCCCTTTAATCAGCTCCACCACATCGTCAAGCCGCCAGCCAATCACGTCGACAAAGTCAGCATCTTCATCATCGCCCTGAGCTACGCCAACGATCTTGTCATCGACGGCCACCTGCCCGCTCTTATCAGCGGGTCCGCCTGGGACTAAACTGCGGATCACCGTGTAATCGTAATCCGCTTGCAGTACGGCCCCTATTCCCTCTAGGGAAAGGTTCATGTTCTGTTCAAACCGCTCTGAATTTACCGGTGACAAATAGCTGGTATGCGCCTCGACACTGCGTGCAAAGGCATTCATTACCGTTTGGAAGACATCTTCACTATTGGTTTGAGTTAATCGTTTTAGTGCGTTGTTATAGCGTTTACCAAGCGTTTCAACAACTTCAGGCCATTCTTTACCCGCCATGGTTAAGTTGAGCGCATCGTATTTAACTCGTTGACGCCACAGTTCATCTAACTCAGTTGCCGCTGCTGGCCAATCGGCATCTTCACGCTGAAAATGATACTTGTCACCCGTTATAGTGAAATCAAAGGGATGTTCTTCGTCTAACAAGGATAACGCATAAGAGTAGCGTTCAAAGCGCCGCTGCAAAGACTTCTGATAGAGCGAAAATGCGGGGCTAAGCTTGCCTGAATCAATCATGTCATCAAACAGCAACCGATATTCTTGGGCCTGTTCAATATCGCTAGCCAGTAAAAACATTTTATTGTAATCAAGCATTTCTAAATAACGCTCAAGAATCTGTTCTGAGAGTTCGTTATCCAGTTCCATTTGCTTGAAGTGATAGCGCGTAAAAAAGTTTTTCACACGTTGGCTAGCTACGCCATGCTGAGCTGCTGGTGCTAACTCAGGCAGTTCGTCCAATTGATGTGCCGGTGGCAAGGCAAGTGCTACTTGGCTTAACGATAAACCAATAAATACTGCGATCGCCTTTCGTGTGAACCCTTTTTTACTCATACTTACTACTCCTGCTTGGCAACAAATACTGCGGCAACGTTAACTTTGACCGTTAAGCCGTTTTGAAGTTGCACATGCACATCGTTTTTGTCTAGTTCAGTAATACTACCTGGGATAGGCGCAACGCCGGCTTTTACATGCACAGCCTGACCTACTTTAAGTGCAGCTACTGTCGTTGCAGCTAACTGTGGTTGTGCTGCTTTAGCCGTGTTATTTGCGTTGGTGCTGACACTTGCTGCAGCCGGCTTCCGCGCTGGACGCTTAGCACGTGCCTGTCGTGCAGCATTTGCTGGTGCGGCTTTTGGTGCTCGGCTACGAGGCTTCTTGTCTGCCTCTGCTTTACGTTTCGCTGCTGCACGCTCTGCTGCCGCCGCTTTGGATGCCGCTAACGTTTCTTCGGCATGTTGTTGATGCTGCTCTTCTACAATACCCGCTGGCTTACCATCTAGATCAACCCGTTCGACTCCAGCTTTTACGGTACGGAGGTAACGCCAGCTGTTGGTATAGTGGCGTAAAGCAATACGCAAACGCGTTTTGCTTACCGTCTCATCATCATCTAAACGTGCGGCAAGGTCATCAAACACTCCAATTTTTAGAGGTTTTGCATCTCCTTCAGCGTAAAAGCAGGCCGGAAACTTTGCCGCTAAATAAGCGATCACGTCTTTAGTTTTGGATAACTTACTTGCGGTTTGGTTTTCTTCAATATGGGTCATCTTCGTCAATATCCTGCTGGCGTACATCCGCCAGTTGCTCCGTTATATAAGCCTGCATCTCTTCACTGTCTAGCTCCAGCAAGGCTGGGTTTTCTATCCATTCAAAAAGTACACGGCGTACCACTTCTTCAAGCTGCGCTAAAGTGTCGGTTTCTTCACTAAAGTCGACAATATAGTGCAGCATTTCGTTTAATTGATCCGTTGCAGTTTCTTCGTCGCCTTCAAAAAACTGCATATCTTGCTGACTAACTAAATACGCATAAATATCAAATTCGTTATACATGGTTAGCCTTATGTTTCCGTAACCTAGGCGCTAGGTTGCAACTGTGACCAGTCTAAACTCTCAATGAATCGGCCTAACTCGGTTAATCCAGCCGCATCAGCTGGACTGAAGCGAGCCACACTAGGGCTATCAATATCTAACACCCCTACCACCTGATCCGCCACGATTAAAGGTACTACTACTTCTGAGTTAGAAGCAGTATCACAGGCGATATGTCCAGCGAATTGGTGGACATCTTCTACTAGTTGGGTTTGCCGTGTTGCGGCAGCCGTACCGCAAACGCCTTTGCCAAAGGCAATACGTAAGCAAGCTACTTTACCTTGAAATGGCCCCAACACCAACAACTCAGGCGCCCGCGTTAAATAAAAGCCGACCCAATTAACATCGGCTAAGGTCTCGTTAATAAGGGCTGACAGGTTGCTCAAGTTGGCAATCAGATCGGGTTCATCAGCGGTAATGGCTTTAGCTTGCTCAATTAACAGCTGATAATCTACAAGGGTTTGACTCATAACAGTGTTATTGCCTTAATTATCATTGAGTGAAAAGCTCGCAATGGTGCCAGCTCCAGTTAAATCAGCCTTCATCTCGCGCTTACTGCGTGTGACTAATTGCCCATCTGAGCCAATCCGAAATGGCTCATCCGATGGCCGGTAGCGCGCCTGATAGGCCATCACGAGTTGAATAGAATTAGCACGTTGCTCTTCGGAAAGCTTTGCACCATCGGGCCAACGGCCTAATTCAACGGCTTGCAACAAACGCTCAAAAGTTTCCGGGGTAATACTGGCGAGAAGTTCGTCAAACTGCATGACTAACGCTTCCTTTTTAAGAACAATAATCGAACGCGGTTAAGCACAAACCACACTAAGCCAACAATCATAGCACCATATGCTGCGCTCGACTGCCAACTCTCGGGATGAGGTTGCTGAATGAAAAAATACGTAAAGGCAGCAATTGCGATCAGCAGCGCAAGCATAGACTGGCCTAATATTTTATCTTTTTTAGCTTGTAATAAGCGCTCTAGCTCGCGATTACGTTGCTCCGGAGTTGCACCTGCCACCCGAAAATCACAATGGGGACAAGTGTCTGCTTTGTCGGACATGCGTTTGTTACATGACGGGCATTCTATTAACGCCATGGGTACCTCAATTTTCAGCAATCTAAGTAGGCAATATAAGGGATCTCAGAGTAAATTCAAGCATTGCCCAGAGTTTGCGGACAAATAAAAACCCGCCGCAGCGGGTTTTTACTCAATCAATGGTTACTTGTCAGATTGACTGCCATTTTTTTCGGCTTCAAAATCCTGCCAGTAAGCCTTCACCGTATCTTTCATCTCGCGTCTGAGTAACACCAAACCAAATAAGTTAGGTAGAGTCATCAACACAATTGCGACGTATGAAAGTGTCCACACTAAGGTGGTATCGGCAAATGAGGCGACAAAGAAGCCAGCCACGTACAGAATCCGATAAGGCATGACACCACGCTGTCCAACCAGGTAGACCACCGCCCTATCACCGTAATAGGACCAAGCAATGGCAGTAGAAAACGCAAACAGCAGCAAACTGATAGGCACAATGTATTCACCTGCATCACCTAAGAAGCCACGCCCAAAGGCCTTGGCGGTAAGTGCTGCTGAGTGAATCAATGAATCACCAAAAATTTGGATATCTTGTTTGCGTAAGGCGCCATTATCGATTCTAAGGACACCCGTGTATGGGTCTTCACCAGCTACAATAAAGCGCACGTTTTCTGCAACCGAGCGCGCATGCAAAATGGTAAAGCCATTACTCACAGGTTTACCATTAGCGACTTCAATCGTACCTGTGTACTTCTCAATAGTATTTTCAGAGGTACCATTTAAGTAATGGTATAAGGCTTGGCGATCCGCTTGAGTGGTATCGTCATAGTGGCCGGCCACGATTTCAAGGTCAGTACGAGAGAACTCATTTGTATGCTTCTCTGACCAAACCCCGGACGACAAGATCACCAAACCGGTTAAGGTACAGATAACTATGGTGTCGATAAAAGGTTCTAAAATGGACACCATGCCCTCAGATACAGGTTCGTCGGCTCGCGCTGCTGCGTGGGCAATCGGTGCTGAACCTTGCCCTGCCTCGTTTGAGAACAAGCCTCGGTTTACCCCGCGATTAAAGGCGTAAGCAAAGGTCGCACCTAAGAAGCCGCCAGTAGCTGCTGAGCCAGTAAAGGCATCGCTGAAAATGGCTGCAAACGAAGGCCCGATCTGATCTAAGTTGAAGAAGATAACACTTAGTGAACCTATGATATAAAGCACGCCCATGATGGGGACAATTTTCGAGGTCACCGCAGCGATACGTTTAATGCCACCGATGATAACCATGGCTAACATGATGGCCAAAATACCACCTGTTAACATAGGTTCAATACCAAACGAGGCTTGCATGCTTTGTGCAATGTTATTTACTTGCGGCATGTTACCAGTGCCGAAAGAGCTGATAATGGTGGCTATCGCAAAAATTACGGCCAACCATTTCATGTTCAAACGACGGTCCATAAAATACATGGGGCCACCGGCCATGGTGCCATCTTCCGTTTGTACCCGGTATTTGTGCGATAAAGTTACCTCAACAAATTTAGTGGTCATCCCCAAAAAGGCAGTGATCCACATCCAGAACAAAGCTGCTGGACCACCCAAAAAGATAGCTAGGGCCACACCACCGATATTACCAGTACCCACAGTACCCGATAATGCGGTTGCTAAAGCTTGAAAGTGCGAGGTATCACCTTGCGCACCCTTTTTATCAAATTTTCCCGTGACCACTTTCCAAGCATGCCCGAAAAAACGGATTTGTGGAAAGCCCAAGTAGAGCGTAAAAAACAAACCTACACCCAACAGAATATATGGGAAGTAGGCTGCCGAACCTAGATAGCTATCTAGTAGCAGTAAGAAATTATTAATTGCTTCCAAGGTGTCCCCCTAGCGTTATTATTGTTGTTGTTCGCTTTTAAGCTAGCTTGCGCGACTTAGTCGCGCAAGTTCTTTGCGATTGAATAAATCGCACTTAATACATCGGCACCTAACTGCTGGCTACGATTGGCAGACCAACCGAAATCAGCATCAGGTAAATCAGCATTATCTTTAAATGGCATTTCTAAGGTAAACGCTAAACAGTTAAAGCGTTCTGCCACCGCATTACTAGCTACGGTTAAGTTAGCTTCACCTGGTTTATCCACCTCATAGCCAAATTTAGTTTGAAACTCTGGCGTAATGTTCAGTAAGGTTTGCTTAAATTGCTCACCTAATTTATCCATCTGCTCAGTATAGCTTGGGATGCCTTCTGAACCGGCCAAAAAGTTATAGGGTAGATTTTCATCACCATGAATATCCAAATACAAGTCTACCCCACTTGCTGCCATAGCTTGCAGTACCAAATAAACCTCAGGGCTACGCTCTAGGCTTGGCTCTGCCCACTCACGGTTTAAATTTACGCCAACGGCATTGGTACGTAAATGACCACGCACACTACCATCTGGGTTCATGTTAGGCACAACATAAAAGACGTTGTCTTCTAATAACCGTCGCGCGGTTCCATCTTCATCATCCAGTAAGCGACTTAGCAGGCCTTCTACGAACCACTCGGCCATAGACTCACCAGGATGCTGACGTGCAGTAATCCAGATAGCCTTTTTATGGTCGTCCGGTTCGCCAATCACCAGCAGATTCATATCACGACCATCAAGAGTTTGGCCTAACAGCACATGTTGGCATTCAATACTTTGTTGCGCCCACTGTACCAAGTCTTGATGACGCTCATAGGAGTATGGTGTGAAGTATGCAAAATAAACGCTTTCTTGGTCCGGCGCGAAGCGGATCACCAGTTCTTTGCCGTTGTATTCGGTAGGTACCCGGAACCAGTTTTCGCGATCGTAGGATGCGACGGCACCGTAATCTTTCCAGCCATCAGGGTAAGCTGAAGTACCGGCGTTGGTGATGGTCATCACATGCTCAACACCGGGTTCACCGTAGAGCTTAAAATGGAACCATTGATAAAAATCTGATTGGTTATCTTTGCGAATTGCTAACTGAATATTGTCTACTGAATTAGCTTCGATAACCTCGATATTACCGCTATCAAATTGGGCCGTAATGAACATCGCGTTCCCCTTGTTTATAGTAAATAGCGTCTCTACAACCGGTCGTTGTATCGGTTGCGGACAAAATAAAAAGCGCCTATCGGAAGGCGCTTTTGCATCAGTGTATTTTTATTTAGGTAAGTTCAGCAGTTGCTGACCAGCCATTTGCTCAGCTACACGAACAACCTGACAGCTGTAGCCAAACTCATTGTCATACCAAACGTACAGAACCGCACGGTCTTGGTCAACAATGGTTGCTTGTGAATCAACCACACCCGCGTAACGAGAGCCAACTAAATCGGTCGAAACAATCTCAGTTGAAGCGGTGAAATCGATTTGCGCTTGCAACTCTGAATGCAATGCTTGGTCACGCAAGAAGGCATTCATTTCGTCTTTGCTGGTCGACTTGTTTAAGTTTAAGTTCATGATCGCCATAGATACGTTTGGCGTTGGCACTCGAATCGCATTCCCGGTTAATTTACCGGCTAACTCTGGCAGCGCTTTAGCAACAGCTTTGGCCGCACCGGTTTCGGTCAACACCATGTTTAATGGCGCTGAACGACCACGACGGTCAGCTTTATGATAGTTATCAATAAGGTTTTGGTCGTTGGTATATGAGTGCACTGTTTCAACGTGGCCATTGCGAATACCAAACTCATCATTAACTACTTTCAATACTGGCGTAATGGCGTTTGTGGTACAGCTGGCAGCGCTAACAATTAGATCTTCTGGCAAAATGTCGTCATGGTTCACACCATAAACCACATTCTTGATGCCGCCTTTGGCTGGTGCTGTTAACAAGACTTTTTTCACACCTTTTGATTTCAAGTGCAAGCCTAGGCCAGCTTCATCTTTCCAAATGCCGGTATTGTCGATCACGATGGCGTTATCGATTCCGTATTGGGTGTAATCAATTTGGTCTGGACCGTCTGAGTAAATCACTTTAATGCTGGTGCCGTTGGCTTTGATGGCACTGTTTTCGTGATCAACAGTAATAGAACCATTAAATGGACCGTGAATAGAATCGCGACGCAATAAACTGGCACGTTTTTCTAAATCACCGTCACGCCCACCACGCACAACAATAGCGCGTAAACGCATTTTATTATTGCTGCCGTTACGCTCAATTAATAACCGTGCTAGCAATCGACCAATCCGGCCAAAGCCATACAGCACCACGTCTTGCGCTGTAATTTCATCAGCTTTGTCGATGATGTCTGCGAGTTCGCGTTGCAGATAGGCTTCAATGCTGTCGCCCTTTCCCGCATCTTTGTGCAAATAATTGTAAGCTAACTTACCCAAATCAACGCGCGCTGGCGCCAATTGCATTTTGCTTAAAGCTTCAATGAATGGAAAGCTTTCGCGCAACCGTACTTTCACCCCTTCGTGGCGACGAATTAACCGATGCGCTTTGATGATGTTAATGGTGTCAACGTTTAATAACGAGCGGCCATAGACTAAGATCTCCACCCCGTAATTACGGTATAGACGACCAATTAAAGGCTGCATCATTTCTGCGTATTCTTGGCGTTCCTGCCAGCTCTGTAAAGTCAGATCCTGTTGCTGATCACTCATGAGGTTACCTTTATGTTGAGTAAATTTGACGGTTGCGTGAAAAATTGCTGGCTATTGTACTTAAAACCTGCGCCAAGCGCCAGAATCTATGTTACCTAAGGTTTAACGTGATATAATTCTTAAGCTTATCACTAAGGAGTACTGTCATGTTACGTCGTACTAAGATCGTTACCACGCTCGGTCCTGCCACCGATTCCCCTCACGTTTTAGAGTCTCTGATTAAAGCTGGCGCTAATGTGGTGCGTTTAAACTTTTCTCACGGTAACGCGGCTGATCATCAGCAACGTGCTGCGCAAGTTCGTGAGATTGCACAAAGCCTGGGCGTTCATGTGGCCATTTTAGGCGATCTACAAGGCCCGAAAATTCGTGTCGCAAAATTTGCAGATGGTGCGATTACGCTAGATGAAGGCGATGTTTTTGTACTGGATGCCGAACTCGACAAAAACGCTGGCACCCATCAGCGGGTTGGCATCGATTATAAACAACTCCCTGCAGATGTAGATGTTGGCGATATTTTGCTGCTCGACGATGGCCGTGTTCGGTTACAAGTTGAAGATGTTTCTGGCAATCAGGTCACCACCACTGTCTTGGTGGGGGGCAAATTATCGAATAATAAAGGCATCAACCGCTTAGGTGGAGGCCTGTCGGCAGCAGCACTGACTGATAAAGATTTAGAAGACATTAAAACCGCAGCAGCCATAGGCGTAGACTATCTTGCGGTATCCTTTCCTCGTACCGGCGCCGATATCAATCAAGCGCGGACGCTATTGCGCGCTGCCGGTGGTGATGGCTTGATTTGTGCCAAAATTGAACGTGCTGAAGCCGTGGCTTCCGATGCCGCACTAGATGACATTATTCGCGCTTCTGATGCCGTGATGGTGGCCCGTGGTGATTTAGGCGTTGAAATTGGCGATGCTCAATTAGTGGGTAAACAAAAGCGCATCATTGAGCGTTCACGCCAACTCAATAAAGTGGTGATTACAGCTACGCAGATGATGGAATCGATGATAGAAAACCCGATGCCAACGCGAGCTGAGGTGATGGATGTCGCTAACGCAGTGTTAGACGGCACCGATGCAGTGATGCTATCTGCCGAAACTGCCGCCGGTAAGCACCCAGTCGCTACGGTCAAGGCGATGGCAGAAATTTGCTTGGGCGCTGAAACTCATCCAAGTGTGGTGATTGACAATACTGATTTAGAAGAAACCTTTTCCAGCATCCAAGAAGCGACCGCCATCACCGCCATGTATGCGGCTACTCACTTAACTGGAGTCAAGGCGATTATTGCGCTTACAGAATCAGGCTCAACGGCAAAATTGATGTCACGTATTAATACCGCTCTGCCGATCTTTTCACTATCTCGGCATGCCAGCAGTCGAGCCCGTTGTGCGCTTTATCGTGGGGTCTACCCGATTAACTTTGACTCAACGCAAAGTGAACCCCATGAGTTAGTGCATGACGCGATTGAGCAGGTGAAAAAGCGTGGCCATTTAGTCAGTGGTGATTTGGTTATTTTAACCCACGGCGATGTGATGGAATCCGTTGGTTCTACCAATACCTGTAAAATTATCGAAGTACGGTAACTCGACGCTTGGTTTGGTATTAAATAGCGTCGCTGCTAACCTCAGCGGCGCTATTGGTAATAGCGGACAATGCCATCAATATCATCCAAATAGCCATCTATTTTTCTTAATAAATGACGTTTTTGCTTAGCATCCATGCTAGCGTAAATAGCTAGCACCAAATCCGTAGTTAACACCCTGTTGGCCTCAATACTTTGCTGCAACTCATCACTACGTAACTCTTGTGGTGAAAACATCAGTAACTTTAACTGTTGCTCAAAGTCTTGCTGTTGTGGGTAGTCGACTAACAGCAAAAACTGTGCTTGCCACTGCATGCTATAGAGCAACCACTGTTGTTGATTATCCACCCGTTGCGCTAGCCATTGACGCAATAACTGTCGTTGCTCGCTATTGACTGAGCCCAGCCAGGTTTTGACATTTTTCTCAGCCCGCTGTAAGCGCCGTTGCGGTTGGTCTTCTTGTTGACGCTCCTTAAACTCCTCTATTTGCTGCTGCTGACGTTGCTCCAAACTTTCTCGTAGTTGGGCTCGTTCAGTATCATTAAGGCGAGGTAGGAGTGACTGAGCATGCGGTTCTAATTGCTCTAAAATACGTTGCCAAGCTTGCCACACAGCCTCATAGCTGGTGTCTAAAAAGGCCGCATCCACTTCATCGTTGGCAATAGCGGTACGAATTTTTGCTAACTCCTGGTGATAACGAGGCATTTCTTCACGGGCGTGCCATTGATGCAAATCAGTAATCACCTGATCCACATCACGTTGCAATTCTGGCCGCAGTTCGACAATGCTACTCAGTTGCCATTCGATGATGGTATCGGCGAAGCGGTATCCTAACTGAGTTGAACAGCCTACCAGGAACGTCAGCATGGCTAGTAGGGTAAGCTTTTTCAACATAGGTTTTCAGCCTCAGGGGTTAAGAATGAGTTTTTTTATTCTATCCTTATAACTACGACTTACTTTAAGCTCTTTACCGTTTCGTAAAACGATGTGGTACTCACCATTTTGACGACTACAGAGCTTTTCTACGTGTTCCATATTAACAATGGCTGAGCGATGAATCCGTTGAAACCGTTGCGGGTTTAACTCTTCTTCAAGCTCTTTCATAGTGCGTCGTAGAATATGGGTTTCATTACTAGCGTGAATACACATGTAATCCCCCGCTGCATCTACCCACTCGATTGAGTTAATGGCTACGCGAGTTATTTCACCACTTTCTTTGATCGCAATATGCTCAGGATAGCGAGCCACGTTAACGTCATCACCACTGGCTAGACGTTTAAGAATATCTTCGCAATCTTCGCCAGTAGCATCAGCTAACAAATTAAGAATACGCTGCTGTTGCTGTTCTTGTTCACGTTGCTCGAGATTTTTTTCAATCCGTTTAATACTTTGTTCTAAGCGCTCGTGGTCAACAGGCTTTAACAGATAATCGATGGCTCGCACTTCAAAAGCTTTAATCGCATATTGATCGTAGGCTGTGACAAACACCACTAACGGCATCTTAAAACCACTAGCTTTAACCTCACGCAATAACTCAAAGCCATTCATACTCGGCATTTGAATATCTAAAAACACCAAATCAGGTTGTTCTTCGCCAATCATGGCCAGCGCTTGCCGCGCACTTTGGCACTCGGCTAACAATTCAATCTGGTCAAAGGCCTGTAATCGCACCACTAGCCCGCGGCGGGCCAACGACTCGTCATCAACTACTAAGGTGCGGATTTTTTGCGTCATGATTCAACCTGCTCAAATGGAATACGAATTTCTACGCGTAAGCCCTGCGGCTTATTCTCTGCTAATGTAAAGGAGTAATTCTTTCCATACAAGGCCTGTAAGCGTTCACGAGTATTGACTAACCCCACCCCGCCTTGTTTCATCATGTCTTTAATGGGCTTTTTACTTCCCGGTCCGTTATCTGCAACGCTAATCAGTAAATCCTCGCTAAACCTTTGTGCCTTAACGATAATTTCACCGCCATCTTCCATTTTAGCAATGGCGTATTTAATCGAGTTTTCAATTAAAGGTTGTAACATTAAACTAGGCACAAGCGCCTGTTTAACTTCGTCATCAATGTCTAAAGATACTTTTAGACGCTCATCAAAACGCACCTTCTCAATATCCAAATACAGCATCAAAGCCTCAATTTCGCGCTCGAGTGGTATTTTTTTAATGGGTTCGTTATCTAAGCTAAACCGAAGAAACAAACTTAGCTTTGACATCATCCGGTTAGCTAGCTCATTCTCTTTCACCAAAATGAGCGTGGAGATAGCGTTTAAAGTATTAAACAAAAAATGCGGATTTAATTGGTAGCGCAACATCTTTAACTGCGCTTGGTGCGCCATTGAGGTGGCTAGTAACGCTTTTTGTTTTTCTTCTTGCAGCATTTGGTAATACTTGATACCAAAATACAGGCCGCTCCAACTCAACATAATGTAAAATTTAGCGATAGTATTCTTAAAGTAAAACCAAGGGCTATCAGGCCTAAAACCGAACTTATAGATTTCCCAGTAAGTCGCGTTATCAATCACGGCCCACAAAGCCGCTGAAACATAGGAAGCAGCTAGCACCACCACGATCAACAGCCAGGGCGTAGCATCCCAAATACGTCGGTACAAATAACGTAACGGAACCGTAATCAGAAACCCCGCGTAAGCACCTAATAATAATATCAGGACGTAAATGTCGCGCATTTCATGCATTAACGAGCCAATATAATGCACTAAAGCATAACCACTCCAACCGGCTGCTTGTAGCACCCAGAAAAAGCGATTACGATCTTCAAGTAGCGATTTCCAAGTCTGGTTCATAACGCCCCTGTCACTGTATGTCATTGCCTCAATTATACCTATTTAGCAAGATAAAGCGGTGCTATTTATCGCACTGCTAGAGCTATATAGCGCCTATCCCTCGTGTTACTATAACGTCATTCATAGTTGGCTAGGCGTTGGCCGTACCATTGTTGGCAATTCATGAGGTGTGTATGTTGCAGTACCGAATTTGTGTAGATAATGCCGCCGCTCATCAATTTCGAGTGGCGCTAGATATTCCTGTCACTGGCCCGGGCGCCCTAACCTTGCGTCTACCGGCATGGATACCTGGCAGCTACATGATTCGCGATTTTGCCCGTAATCTAAGTAAAGTGACTGCGCATCAGGCCGGTCACGCCGTTGCCATCGACTTAGTGGATAAACAAAGTTGGCGTATTTTTCCGCAACAAGCTGGCACGGTAACCGTTGAATATCAGGTCTATGCTTTTGATTTATCCGTACGCAGTGCCTACCTAGATCAATTTTTTGGGTTTTATAATCACTCAAGTCTATGTCTAGAAGTGGTCGAACTGTCCGAGCAGCCCTGCCAAGTGGCAGTATCTGTACCTGAGGGTTGGCGTCTTGCAACAGGTATGCCACGCCTGTCTGGTAGCCATTTTGCTGCGGGTGAATTTCGCGCCGAAAATTATCAGGCACTGATAGACTATCCGGTGTTGATGGGCCCGCTTAATATTCATGAATTTATCGCCGGCGGCGTGAAGCACGCACTCGTCTTGGCCGGGCGTGAATTCGCCGATAGTGAACGTATTTGCGCAGATTTAGCCGCAATTTGCGAATACCAAATAGCCATGTTTGGCCATCAACCGCCGTTCCAACAGTACCTCTTTTTAACCATGGTGGTCGGGAAAGGTTTTGGCGGCCTCGAACACAGCAACTCAACAGCCCTGCTCTGCAGCCGTAAAGACTTAGCCAAACCCAATAAGGCTGCAATCGATAACGATTACCGTACCTTTTTAAGTTTATGCAGCCATGAATATTTTCATAGCTGGAACGTAAAAACCCTGAAGCCGCGCGAATTTCTGCCTTATCAATTGCAGCAAGAACAATACACCAAGCAGCTCTGGTTCTACGAAGGGATCACTTCGTATTATGACGACTATGTTTTGCACCAAGCGGGATTAATCGATCAAGCCACTTATCTCACTCTATTAGGTGACACTATTGCACGTGTTTATCGTGCCGCCGGGGTAACCAAGCAGTCGGTTGCAGAGTCTAGTTTTTATGCTTGGACTAAGTTTTACAAACAAGATGAGAACTCGCCCAATAGCATTGTCAGCTACTATGCTAAAGGGGCATTAATTGCCTTATGCCTGGATCTTAAGATCCGCTTATCTAGCCAGCATCAACTTAACCTAGGCTTGGTGCTGAAGGATTTTTGGCAAGCCTATGGGGCCACCTCACTAGGTACCGAAGAGACAACCTTTGTTGATTTTGTAGATCAGCAGTACGCCATTCAGTTGGCGGGGTTTATTGATGCTGCTGTGTATGACACCAGCGAACTACCTCTAGCCGAATTACTGGCGGAGTTTGGTGTGAGCCTGCTTACAGCCACCAGCGCCGATGACAATAGTGTGGTCGGTAAGGCTGTTACGCCAACACACTCAGTGTCTTTAGGCGCCAAGTACAAAGCCACTGGCGCCGGCTTAGAATTGCAAACAGTGTATGAGCACGAGGCAGCTCAGCAAGCAGGTTTAAGTGCCTTAGACAGGATTATTGCGATAGATAACTTGCAGGTCACTGATGCCACCCTAAAAGAGATGTTCGAGCGCTACCAACCAGGACAGACGGTAACGGTGCATGCTTTTCGGCGCGATGAGTTATTCAGTACTGAATTAACTTGGCAAGCGCCATTGCAATGCAACAAGGTACTCAAGGTAACCAACCCGCAGTTATTACAGGGGTGGTTACGCTGAAAAGCGCAGATGAACCATCACTCTGCTTGAAAATGCTCAAGGGCCAGGGCTGGATCTAAACGCTCATGGCCCCAGTTAATTCGCCAATCGAGGTGGGGGCCAGTAACTCGGCCGGTGGCACCAATATCAGCAATATGCTGGCCCTGCTCGATGTTATCACCCACTTTGACATGCAATTGATTGAGATGGATGTAAGTAGTGGTGATGCCAAATCCGTGATCAATAATCAAAGTACCGCCAGAATAAAATAAATCTGGCTCAGCTAACACCACTTTGCCTGGCCAAGGCGCTTGCACCGGAGTGCCGGTGGGGGCTGCAATATCCAACCCATAATGCGGGTTGCGTGGCGTTCCGTTAAAAATTCGCTGACTACCGTAAACACCACTAATCCGTCCTTGTGCTGGCATGATCAGCGGCTGCAAATAATCTTCACGGGTACTGTTTACGGTACGTGCCAACCAGACTTTCTCGGCTTCTTTACGAGTACGCTGTTGCTGCTCTGGGTTAGGAGTTACTGTGCGTTGGGGAACTCCATCAACGCGATCGATAGCATAATCGCGCGCGCTTATCTGTAATTCTAAGACATGCTGCTCACCGTTAGCATGTTGTACGGTAAGGGTTTGAGAGCCGTTTGTATCACGACCAAAACCAAACACCACATGGCCACTGTTACTGACACTTAGCGCTTGTTGATTTAACCAGACCTGACTAGTCGGTTGAGTTTTGCCTATGATGAGACCACCCGAGCGAAGGGCTCCGCGTAGTTGAATGCCCTTGCTGCTGGCTTGTCCTTTATTACTGTCGTTGATCGCCAACACCGCATGACTACTGTTGAGCTCGGCTAGGTTTGCTGAGCTAGCAGCAACCGGCTGCGTTGCTGCCAAAGCAAACATAGAAGCTACCGTCGCTAACGCCAGTAACAGCCGCTGCCTACCGAACTTAAGCATAACCAATTGCTCCTTTGCCAACCCCTTCAAATCCAGTCACTTTAACTGCACAATCGGGATGTTGCTGTTTTACCGCTTGGGCTAAATAGGTGGCAATACACTCGACCGTCGAATCTGTTGGGATCAGATAATTTTCCGCTACCGGCACGACGAGTTCAAACAGCCCTTGATCAGCCGTGTAGCTGTAGCCGATATGAGAGGCTGGAGTCACGTCCGTAGCGCTTGGTGATAACTGTAACTGCGCAAGCTCAACCACATCTTCAGTCGAGCCTAAGTAGATATCTTGCCACTTGGCTGCCCATTGCTGTTCTAGTGCTTCATCACGGTTGCCATCAAGGGCGATAAAGAGTCGCGAGCGGTGACCATGAGCAATCCGTTGGCAATTGCCGTCATGCTTTTTTAACCCGTGGGTGTAATGATAAAACGCCCCATCGATCTGTTCTGGTCTCAGTAATAATTCTAAACCTTGCACATTATCGGGTAATTCACGCTTAATTACCGCACGCAAATAATCAGTAACAGTGGCCATGGTAACAGCTTCTGCGTCAATGAAAGCAAAAGCATCAGCGGGACAAAACAAATGAATTGAAGCTTGTTGCGGGCGCAAAAAATCAACCCAATAACTATTACCATCGGCGTGATGATGCACTCGGGTAAACGGATGCTCAGCAGGCACAGCTAACTTATGATCAACGGCACCATCTATAATGCGTTTGATCTGTTTCTTTACCCGTCCAAAATCTAATACCATGGATTGCTCGTTAAGCGAGCCATCTAGAATAATATCAACAATCCAACTTTCTCCCACCATCCCCCGTTCTGGGCATAGGTAAGAAAAATCAATCACGGTCAGATCGTTTACAAATAACTGCATATAGACATCAACTCTTAAAAATAGTGAGCTTAAGTTAGGCGAAAAACGCCATGCTACTAAGCTTAGTAAGGAATAATTTGATTACTCGCAATGATATCATAGCTGGCTGTTAAGCCTTATAAAAATAGTGCAAATTAAAGCTGCCACCAATCCCAAATTAGCTTCAGGCTCAATAATACTAGCGCTAAGCCCATGAGCCTATCGAGCCAATGGCTGTATCGCCAAAGCTTGCGGTAGAAAGGCCCCCAAGTAATCGCGGTGGCTAACGCCATAAACCATAAACCAGTAGCTATGGCCATATAACCGCCGTACCCGATTTTTACCAACGTTGGTGTGGCTGGGTCGATCACGGTCGAGAATAACGCTAAAAAAAACAGCGTGGCTTTAACATTTAAGCCATTGGTTAAAAAACCTACCCGAAAAGCTTTGCTTGCACTGACTTGACTGGCCCTACTGGTAAACTCTTCGGTACTTGGCATAGCGCCGCGAGGTTTAGCTTGTAACGCCAGCCATCCTAACCAACCTAAATAAATGGCACCCACCCACAGTAAAGTTGCGTAGAGCCACTGGTATCGATGAATTAATAACGCTACACCTAACACTGAATAGGCAATATGCAGCAAGATGCCGGTACCAATACCGACGGCGACCCAACGCCCTATGCGGCCACCAAAACTAATACTGTAGCGAGTGACTACGGCAAAATCAGGTCCTGGGCTAGCTACCGCCAGAAAATGTAACACTGCGATAAGCAAAAACTCATCCCAATAGATTGCTATTTGATTCATTCTGATTTACTTTTAGTTAATTAAATAATCACTCTGGCATGCTTATGAAATCGCAAAAACAGCCTTCTCTCAATGCGTTACGTGTATTTGCTGTGGCAGCCACGGCTCCATCATTCAAGCATGCAGCGCAGCAACTTAATGTATCGCAATCCAATATAACTCGACAGATACAGGCACTGGAAGAGCAGCTTGGCACGCGTTTGTTTCAACGTGATAATCGCGTGCATGCGCTAACTGCCGCCGGGCAAGCTATTGCAGCAGATGTTAGCCAGTTATTTAATGAGCTTGACCGCATCATTGAGCGCGCCCGTAACTTAAGCTATACCGAGCATACGACCCTAAAACTTGCCGTGCCAGAGAGCTTTTTGCGGTGGTGGCTATCGGCCCGCCTGGCTGAGTTTTATAGTCTTTACCCTCACGTGCAATTGCATTTTACTACCATCCCTTTGTTTCCGGAACCTGGCAGTAGAGCTCATGTTATTGCCGAGTTACAACATGAGTCCTTAGATATAGCCATTCATTACGGTCCGTTAAAAGATAAGACCATTCAACAACAGCCTCTGTACCAACCTTCTTATCGCGCTGTAAGTGCCATCGACAGTAGCACCGCTTGGGCCTCACGGGTATGGCATATTGATGTAAATGCGCCTTATTGGGCGCTATTTAAACGCCAACAACCCGCTTTAACCAAACAACTGCAGTTGCGTCCCGTAGGAAATAGTAACATCGCCATTGATTTAATGGCTGGTAGTGATCAAGTAACCCTATTAGATAGCTTGTATTTGCAACATCCCCAGTTGCAGGAGTTTAGCCAAGCGCCGGAACTAAGCGTGCAATTACCTGATGCTATCCAACTGGCGGTGAAACAACGTCAACGCCAGCCGGTCGCTGTGATTGCCTTTACTAAGTGGCTCCAAAGCCGATTACACAAAGGTTAACCCTAACCTTGGGTGGGTGGATAACGCTCTGCCAAGCTAATACTATCGCCGGTGTGGGTAACGACACGGGCATGGCGCCGAGTGAGTTCTCGAGGATCTGCAACACCACAAGAGTGCGCGATGATATTAACGCCGTATTCAAGGTATTTGTGGTAATTCGCAACTCGGACGCTTTTATCGGTTGGGTCAAGGCCCTTCTGCAGGCTCTTATTGTGAGTGGTGATACCGGTCGGACAGGTATTTTTATTGCACTGCATCGCTTGAATACAACCCAGTGAAAACATGAAGCCGCGCGCGGAAACAATAAAATCCGCACCAATGGCAAGCGCCCAAGCAACATCAGCGGGCGTGATCATTTTTCCAGAAGCGACCACTTTGATCCGATCTTTAAGCCCTGCTGCCATTAACTTATCAACTAAAATCGGCAAACTTTCAGAGAGTTTTAATCCCACATAGTCCATCAAGGGTTGTGGTGCCGAACCCGTTCCGCCATCAGCACTATCAAGGGTAATAAAGTCAGGTGCAGAGGCTGCTCCGCGCGCATGAATAGCGGCAATCAATTCATCTATCCAAGTCGGGTCGCCCATCACAAACTTAATCCCCGTTGGCTTACCGGTGATATCGCGTACACGCGCGATAAAATCGAGTAACTCTTCGTTATTACTAATTTCAGGATGACGATTAGGACTAATTGAATCCTGGCCAACTGGAATGCCGCGGATGTCTGCAATTTCTTGATTGACCTTAACCCCCGGCAAAATACCACCTTTACCAGGTTTAGCGCCTTGGCTGAGCTTAATCTCAAACATCTTAATCAAATCATGGTCGGCTATCTGCTTGAGACGTTGTTCACACAATTCTCCTTGCTCAGTGCGAACGCCATATTTTGCGGTACCTATTTGGAATACCACATCGGCTCCGCCAACTAAGTGATAGGGGCTCAGCCCTCCTTCACCGGTATTAATCCAGCAGCCAGCAAGTTTGGCGCCTTTTGATAACGCCGTAACCGCAACCGGTGATAGCGCCCCATAGCTCATCCCTGAAATATGAAAATAGCTGGTTGGCGAGTAAGGATGAGGGCATTCTGCGCCAATAGTCACCGCCATGGGCTGTGTTTTCTCTTCTTGCTGCCGCGGGTAGGCACTATTGGCAAAAATGATGGTGCCCTGCTTGGTTAAGTCTCGGGTAGAGCCAAAGGCGAGCGTTCTATCAGCATTTTTAGCGGCTCGATAAACCCAGCTACGTTGGGCTCGATTAAACGGCATTTCTTCTCTATCCATGGCATAAAAATACTGGCGAAAGAATTCACCTAAGTGTTCAAACAGGTAGCGAAACCTGCCAATAACCGGGAAATTTCTGCGAATGGTGTGTCTGGTTTGGGTCTTATCAATAATGTAGAGAACGAGTAACCACAACGCGCCTAATATAAGCACAAGGACAAATCCGGCTACCAGCCATTGGGCTATCATTAACAGCGTGTCGAGGCCGTTATAGGTTGTTTCAGTCGTGGCTGGCGTCACCGTTTGCAGGGTTAATAACATAGTTCACCTAATGCGTTCGTAGAAGATGCTATAACCATATAAAAAGCCCTCGTATTTAGCGAGGGCTTTTTTTACTCACCTAAACTGGATATGTGGCTCTTTTGTGGTGCAGAGCTTGAAAAACATCAGCAAAGGTATTTACTTGCGGATACAGTCTGACCGATTCTCCCGTCGCCGCCATGATGTGCAGTGAGGTAATCACTCCAGAAAAGGTTTGAGCGTCGGCATCACCCACCCACAGTACATCGCGTCCTGATGCTTGCATCGTGGCAGCTAGATCACCGATACGTGCGTTGGCTAAATCATGCGGATGAATCACGGGTAACAAATTGGCAGGTTGCATCACATAGCTCACTTGTAACTCGTGCCAAGGTAACTGTAATAAGTTCGCAATGGCTAGGGTTTGCCTACTTCGCAAATCACTGCTCATCACAATACCACTCACCTGGTTATCGGTACCTAGCACTACTGCATACCGCGATGCCTGCTTGCTCAACAAAGCTTCTGCTTCGGGTAACAACAAAGACTCGTTGATTCGTAACACCGATGGCGCTTGCCATTGCTCAACCACCGCCGCTGCTGGTTGATGCCAATCTAGCACCGCCGGCGCTGCGTATACTGCTGCTGGTAAAAACGTCGCGCTGGTGGCCGTAGCCCAGCGTAATGCATGAAAATCTGCCATAACTAACCTCGTTGCTGATAACAGCACATATTGAATTGAATGTTTTATAATGCGAATAAAAGTTCAACCAACAACGGGCGGAGCTCTGGCTTTATAGGTTTGGTAGGTTTTTTGATAGGTAGCAACAATGACTGGGGTAATTTGAACTGACCCAGTCGGGACCAAGGTTGGCCGAATGAAGATCGGCAACGCCGGATCGGGCTCGTCTAACGACAGCACCTCTTGATGAACACTGGTGGAATTAACATGGCTAGCAATGGCCTGAGACTCAAGTTGATAGCCGTCAGCAGTCTGCACTTGCGCATGTGGCGCAAACCAGAGCAAGCTCACGATGAGGGCTAAACTGAGTAATCGAATGGCGACCATGAGGTTCCTAAGTTGGACAAACTACGTCTTAACTTAAGATAAGGTCGATTGGATCAATAAACAAGATATATTTCAAAAAAAGAAGTGGTGCCCGGGGCCGGACTTGAACCGGCACGCTGTTACCAGCGAGGGATTTTAAATCCCTTGTGTCTACCAATTTCACCACCCGGGCATACATTGTAATTCCGAGGTACTACCTAAGGTCTTCGAGATGGAGGCGGGTCCCGGAGTCGAACCGAGATCCACGGATTTGCAATCCGCTGCATAGCCATTCTGCCAACCCGCCAACCGAATTTGGAGCGGGAAACGAGATTCGAACTCGCGACCCCAACCTTGGCAAGGTTGTGCTCTACCACTGAGCTATTCCCGCATCCAGTGCTTGCGCATTCTACTGGCTATTTCGTTAACGTCAACGCTTTTTTTCAATCATTTGGTTCGTTTGCTTTTTTTTTAATCCACTTGGCTTAAATCTGACCAAGCAGCCCGCAAATATTCCCACATTGACCACAGAGTTAACACAAAGGCTATGTATAACAGCAAGGTTGCGGTGCCAATTATAAAACTATTTGCCTCCCAAATTAAACCTCCAATTGCCACCATTTGTGCAATTGTTTTTAATTTTCCCAAATTAGAGACTTTAACTTGTTCTTGCCGCCCTATTTGCGCCATCCATTCGCGTAGCGCCGAAACGACCAATTCACGACTTACAATCGCCAATGCCGGAATACTGATCCACCAAACCGCGTAGTTCTCTACTACGACAATTAACGAAGCTGCCACCATAACTTTATCGGCAACCGGATCTAAAAAGGCGCCAAACTTAGTAAATTGATTAAATTTGCGTGCCACCCAACCATCTAAAGCATCGGTAATCCCGGCAATAGCAAAGACAAACGCTGCCCAAAAATGAGATTCAGGCCCGGGAATATAGTAAATAATTAAAAATACCGGAATTAAAACAATGCGAAAGCTGGTAAGCAGATTAGGAATATTCCACATCTTTAAAAGTTATCCTCTATTCGTCCCGAAATGCATGATAGATGGTTTCAGCGATTTCTCGGCTAATTCCGGGCACTGCGCTAAGTTGATCAATACTAGCCTGTTTTACTTCCTGTAATCCACCGAGATTTTGCAATAATTTCTGCCTTCTCTTGGCGCCAATACCAGGAATATCCTCGAGCTTGGATGAGCGTTTTACTTTTGCTCGCCGTTGCCGGTGCCCGGTAATGGCAAAACGATGGGATTCATCGCGAATATGCTGCACCAAATGTAAAGCAGGAGCATCGCCAGCTAAAGGTATGGTTTGATGGCTACCAGCAAGGATCAAGGTTTCTAAGCCCGGTTTGCGTGATTCGCCTTTGGCCACGCCAATTAACAACGGCGCATGTATATGTTTGGGTGCGGCCCATTGTTCAAAATAGGCTTCTGCTTGTGATAACTGCCCTTTACCACCGTCAATAAACAAAATATCAGGCAACGCCGCCAATCCCTCTGGAGTCTTCAGGGCTGCATCAAAACGGCGCTGTAGCGCTTGCGCCATCGCTGCATAATCATCACCAGGCGTGATGCCTTTGATGTTGAAGCGGCGATAATCACTCTTTTTCGGGCCTTGGCGATCAAAAACGACACAGCTAGCCACTGTTTCTTGGCCCATAGTATGGCTGATATCAAAACATTCCATCCGTTGAATCGGCTCAGCGACATCCAGTACTTGTTCTAACTGCTGCAAACGCATACTCATGGTTGAGGCTTGGTTTAATTTAGATTCAAGCGCATTGAGCGCATTCTTTTGCGCTAACACTTGATATTGTTTGCGTTCACCTCGCACATTGTGCGTCATCCGTACTTGTTGCGCTAAGGCTTGCTCAAGTACTTGCAAATCGTGTTCGGGGTCAAGCAACAAAGCGGCATTGTCGGCCGGTAGAATAATTTCTCGCGGTAAGCGTCGACCTACTTGGTCATTCAGATAAAATTGCAGCAAAAAGGCTAACAACACTTCGTTATCACTGGTGTCACTAGGTAGTTTCGGAAAATAGCTACGACTGCCCTGCACTGCTCCTTCACGAATAAATAGCAGATGGATGGCAGCAATACCTCCACGGCGAGCAAAGCCAATCACATCCAGCTCCTGCTGATTACCGGTAACGGCATTGCGTTCTTGTACTTTGCGCAAAGCTCCAATTTGATCACGAAAACGAGCGGCTCGTTCAAACTCCAGTTGCGTACTGGCTTGCTCCATTTTCACCACCAACTGATCGATCACTTGTTGGTTCTTACCCTGTAAAAACGACTTCGCTAAGTCTACTTGCTCTTGGTATTCCTCATCACTGCAGTAGCCTTTAACGCAAGGAGCTAAGCAGCGTTTTAGCTGATATTGCAAACACGGACGGCTGCGGGCGCGATAGTAGGAATCCTCACATTGCCGCACCGGAAACAGCTTTTGTAACAAGCGTAAGCTTTCACGCACGGCTACGCCATTAGGGAATGGGCCAAAATACTCACCTTTTTCGCGGCGCGTGCCCCGATGAAAAGCTAAGCGTGGATGCTGGTGTTGGCTGACAAGAATGTATGGATAAGACTTATCGTCACGCAATAAGACGTTATAGCGCGGGCGGTACTTTTTAATGAAATTATTTTCAAGAATTAGGGCTTCAGCCTCAGTATTGGTAACTGTGACATCCATCGCCGCAATATGACGGACCAAGGTTTGGGTTTTAGGTCTATCAACCGTAGCGCGAAAATAACTACTCACGCGTTTTTTCAAGTCTTTGGCTTTGCCCACATAAATAACAACACCTTCGTCATCATACATGCGGTACACGCCAGGTTGATGAGTCAGGTGTTGAATAAATGCTTTTGCATCAAATAACTGCTTTTCGGTCATGCTGTTTTATGTAGGTTCTAGGTCAACAAGTCCCGATTGTATCGCAAGATGAGTTAATTCTACATCTCCTGCGACACCAAGTTTTTGGAAGATACGATAGCGAAAAGTATTTACTGTTTTACTACTGATATTTAAATGCTTGGCTATTTCGACGACGCGAATACCTCGGCCTAACATCTGTGTCACTTGTAATTCACGCTCACTTAAGGAGTTTATCATTCGCACCTGCTCTTGCCGCCGCGGATTCTTAGCAAAGTATTCCGCTACTGCACTGGCCACAAACATTTGCCCACGACTTAAAGAATAACAAGCCGCATCAAACTCTTCATAGTTTGCATGATCTAACAAATAACCGTCTACTCGTGAAAGATTGCACTGATAATCCAGCACATCTTGAAATGATCGCGCCCATAAGAGCAGCTGCAAATCATTATATCGTCTATGTAACCGACGCCAACTTTCAATTGTCCCATCACCTACAAGCTGACTACTAAGAATAACCGTGGCATACGGGTTGTTTTTTGCTTCTTCCCGTAATTCATTCATATTCTTGACGCTTGCAACAACTCGGTATTTTTTATTCGAGCTTAACGTGGCGTACATTCCTGCACGCACTAAATCACTCGATACAGCTATAATGAAATCAGCCATGAGCCACATTCCTTTGTTTAGTATTCCACGAGTCCTGAAACCATTTCAGGTGGCTTAGATTTGCGCTATATCGGCATAAATTGCAAGCAAAAATTATTGATTTAATTAGCTATTAGGAAATTAACAAGGCGTTTTTAGTCTTTTTAAAAACACCTTGTTTCAAATGACATAAATAAGGTTTTTTTGAGTTAAATCAGCCTGTTTAAGCCTTAACCAAAGACCGTCACAGTCTGACGGCTAATGGCAACTAGGTTACCAGCGGCATCCCAAATATGTGCATGAGTATGACCATACCCCTCATTGGCGTAATCAATATAGGCAGCATACTGCCACCAATCATGACTATTTAATTGGTTATCTAACGGCTCTGGGAACTCAATGGTCCAGGTAAGAGAACTGGCTGGTGCAGGAGCGGTTAAATGCGGCAATACGGCAGGCGGCCAAGCATCAACCATACCTAAGAGCAGGCCTATCGTCATCGGTTGTTGTTCTGCACGAAAACGCATCCAGCCACCAAACTCGCGACTAGCATTGCCAGTAAAAGGTAAACCACCCAAACTCACACGGTAATCAAAGTGACTAGTAAACTCTGGCAGTATATCGATTGGCGGAAAAGCTGGGCCTTGCTCTCGAGGCGGCACATGGGCGCTGGGCAAATCTACCACTCGTACGCGGGATGGCCGTGATCGGCCATAACTTGCTAAAGCAGCTAACACCACCTCACCAGCCTGCTCGATGTCAACGGCGATTTGCGTCACATTTTTGCCTTCACGTAAAATTCGCCGTTTTAATGTTGCTGTGCCTGGTTGCACTGGGGCTACAAAAGAGACAGTTAGTGCCCTTAGGTGTTGTTCAGAACTGGCGCCAAGATGAGCATGTTGCCATGCAATGGCGGCAGTAAGCCCACCAAATAACGCGCGTCCTTGCCCCCAGCCCTCAGGCAGCTCAATCGTTTGCTCTGCGGCAGTGCTTATTTGCGCTAATACCTCACTAAACTGCATGGTAAGTTTCCTTGTGCCATTACTCTTTGCTTCAACAGAAACCAGTCACTATTCACCTAGCCACAGCAAAAATTGAGCTATAAGCCGTTAGGATACGTATGAATAGTACTGAACTAATGCCTTGAGATTATACACAGGTAAGACCAGATGGCTAGCAGCAGCCGTGATGAAAAACGGGCAAAAAAAAGCCCGCTTAAGTAGCGGGCTTTTCTAGAATGTGGCGGAGAGAGAGGGATTCGAACCCCCGGTGGGCGCAAACCCACGCCTGATTTCAAGTCAGGTGCATTAAACCGAGCTCTGCCATCTCTCCGGTGTCTGTGGCTGTGTGCCTCAAGACGAAGCGAATGATAAAGAGCTAAAACGCGCTTGTAAAGCAAAAATTTGAATCATTTGGTTCGTTTGCTGTCATTTTATACAATAAACCTATAAAAGTGCTGAAATCATTGCTAAGTGCCCCCATATATAAGGTACACTGGTTGGAGTTTTAATTTGCAGTAACAACAACACGGAGATATCCATGAGTAACCAAGCTCACCTATCAACCACTCATCAATCAGAGTCGGTGTTACAAACAAATAAGGTTTTACGCAACACCTATATGTTGTTGGGCATGACCTTAGGCTTTAGTGCCTTAATGGCGTTCGTAGCTATTGCTACTAATGCAGCACCAATGCACTTTATTATTACCCTTGTCGGTTTTTATGGTTTGCTCTTTGCTATCCACAAAACGGCTAACAGTGCTATGGGGCTGGTATTAGTGTTTGCCTTAACCGGCTTCATGGGTTACACCATTGGGCCGTTACTGGGCATGATTAGTGCCATTGGGCCGCAAGGTAATGAGATTATCATGACTGCCATGGGTGGCACCGCGTTAATCTTTTTTGCCCTATCAGCTTATGTATTAACCACTAAGAAAGACATGTCTTTCTTAGGTGGCATGATGGTTGCCGGTTTTGTGGCCTTGGTGGTCATGATGATCGCCAATATCTTCTTGAACATGCCAGCGCTAAGTTTAGCTTTGTCAGCGCTGTTTATTTTGTTCTCAGCAGGTGCCATTTTGATGCAAACCAGCGCCATTATTCACGGTGGTGAGCGTAACTATGTATTAGCTACGGTTACCCTATTCGTGTCTATTTATAATATTTTCTTAAGCTTGATTCAGTTATTAATGGCGTTTGCCGGCGGTGACGAATAAGTTATCTGTTATCTAGCAGGGGCTCCCGCCCCTGCTGCTCAATTTGAAGCTCTTGCTATGGCCCAATTTGTTTTAGCCTTACATACTTCCCCAAATGCCGCTCAACCAGCTCATTATCGTAGTTTACTAGCTTTACGCTTTGCTCAGGCTGCCGTGACTGCTGGCCACCGTATTAGCCAAGTGTTCTTTTATCAAAGTGCGGTATTACATGGGCACGCTGCCGCCGCGCAAGATATTGCCACCCAATGGCAGGCATTTGCACAACAACATCACATTCCCTTGGTGCTTTGCCATACCGTAGCCGCTACCGAGTATCAGCTCGAGCAACTTGCTGAGGGGTACAGTAACGGTGGTTTAACAGAATTTGCCACGGCGGCAGCCGCCGCCGACAAAGTTGTTCAATTTTAAGCTGAGGTTGCTTGTGAGTTTCGCTATTATTCAAACGAGTCCAGTCAACCACGCGGCCATCTGGCATGGTCAAGATATGCTGTTGGCGTTAGCTAGTGTAGATCTTAATCCACAACTTATCTTAACTGGCGCTGCAGTACAGGCATGGTTGAGTAACCAAGATCAACAACGTCATGGCCAATCACTGCATAAGAGATATGCGTTATTAGAGCTGTTTGACTGTCCTAACGTATGGATTCAAGCCAGTGAGTACCTAGCTGCCGGTGGCCCCGACAGCAACTGGATAGCTACGGTAGAAGTGATAGATGACGAGCTATGGAGCGCTCGCTTAGAGGAGTTTCAACATGTCCTACGCTATTGAGGGCTTATCCGAGACAATCGATACTCAGGCTGCGAGCAATCCCTTATGGGTTTTGCGCACTTGGCCTGATGCAGCTTGGTGTCAGCAGTGGTTAACTGCAGCAAGCCAAGTTATCTTATCGGAACTTGCCTTACTTGAGGTCTGGTATCACCCTGAGCGCATTGATGAGCTCCCGGCACGACCATTAGCGCTGCATACAGAAATTCAACTACTGCGCCAACAGCAGCCTGAATTAGCGGAGTTAGAGCTGCCTATCACGGTGATTCAGATTGGAGACCAACGTTGGGTGGAACTTACCTTGGAATGTCAGCCAGTCATTTTATGGGAGCAACCATGTTCGAATTAGAGGGTCAGCAATATGCTACCGACCAACACGGCTATTTAGCTGATTTTAGCCAGTGGTCGCCGGCTTTAGCTGAGCATATTGCCGAGCTAGAAGGTATTGCGCTTAGTGATGCCCACTGGGAAGTCGTCCATTTCGTCCGTGATTTTTACCAACAGTACGATACCAGTCCTGCGATGCGAGTGTTGGTTAAAGCCATAGGCAAGAGCCTAGGCGCAGACAAAGCTAGTAGTATGTACCTTTACAAGTTGTTTCCTAAAGGCCCGGCCAAACAAGCCACACGAATTGCGGGGTTACCCAAACCAGCCAAGTGCATTTAAGCTTTCGCCATAAACAACAACGCCAGCGATTCATGTTTTCGCTGGCGTTGCTATCAACCTAGGTTGTCCACCACTTTACCGCAATTCAGTAGCGCCACCTAAATAAGGCTGCAAGGCTGCTGGAATAGCTACCGAGCCATCAGCTTGCTGGTAGTTTTCTAACAAGGCCACCAACGTACGTCCTACCGCCAACCCAGATCCATTTAAAGTATGCATCAACTCAGGCTTCTTCGCTCCTTTGCGACGGAACCGTGCTTGCATTCTGCGAGCTTGAAAATCTTGCATGTTAGAGCAAGAACTGATCTCACGATATTTCTCTTGGCTTGGTAGCCATACCTCTAAATCATAAGTTTTGGCGGCACCAAAGCCCATATCGCCCGTACACAAAAGCACTTTACGATACGGCAGTTCTAAGCGTTGTAGAACGGTTTCAGCGTGCGCGGTGAGCTGCTCTAAAGCTGTCATCGAATGCTCCGGTGCAACCAACCACACTAATTCAACTTTATCAAACTGATGCTGACGGATTAAGCCACGTGTATCACGCCCATGAGACCCTGCTTCGCTACGAAAACAAGGAGTATGAGCTACGTATTGCAATGGCAGTTGAGCTTCGTCGGCAATCTCATCACGCCACATATTGGTTAAAGGAACTTCAGCGGTCGGAATCAAAGACAAAGGCACTTGATTCTCCGTGGCACCTTGCACATGAAATAAGTCTTCACCAAACTTAGGCAATTGTCCGGTTCCAAACAAGGTTTCATGGTTCACCAGATATGGCACATAAGTTTCTTGGTAACCATGTTCATTAGTATGTAAATCAAGCATGAACTGGGTTAAGGCGCGGTGTAAACGGGCAACCTGACCTTGTAACACCACAAACCGTGCACCGGCTAGTTTGGCTCCAAGTTCAAAATTCATCCCCTGCTGTAAACCTACTGCAACATCCACATGATCTTTCGGTGCAAAGCTAAACTGGCGCGGTGTACCCCAGCGTGCCACTTCTTGGTTATCGTCTTCATTAGCGCCTAACGGCACCGAGTCATCGGGTAAATTAGGAATGCCAGCAATGATACTATGCAGTTCATCTTGTACCTGCTGTAACTCCGCCTTGGCCGTATCTAAGTCCTTACCCAGTGCATCTACAGCAGCTAACAAAGGGGCAATGTCTTCACCTTTGGCTTTGGCTTGGCCCACGGCTTTGGCACTGGCGTTACGCTCAGCCTGTAGTGATTCAGTACGCACTTGTAAATCTTTACGGCGTTGTTCTAATTGCGCTAAGCCAGCAACATCCATGGTAAAATTACGGGTGGCTAGCAATTTAGCTGCGGTTTGCTCTAATTCACTACGAAAAAACTTAGCGTCTAACATGTTAATCCCAGATATTTAAATAATAAGGTTTTAGCCACAGCGCTATCAGCACTGCCGCCAGACAACAAATAAAATTAGCAGCTGCATGAATCGCAGCTTTAAATAGTTCGCCTTGTTGGGCTAGCTGCACAACTTCTACCGAGAAAGTTGAAAAAGTAGTAAAAGCACCGAGCAACCCGACTCCTAGAAAGAGCCACCAAGACTGATGAATGCTTTGCTGTTGTTGCCACACCAGCAGCATTGCCAACAAGAATGACCCCAATATGTTAACGGTAAGTGTTGCGAAAGGGAACGTTTTACCAAGGATATGTGGCAACAGTAACCCTACCCCATACCGAGCCATAGCACCGATGGCGCCGCCTAAGCCTACCCAAACCCAGTTAGTCAACATCACTGCGTCGCCAATTGCTACGTTGATCTTGTTCACGCAACCACTCTAGTTTAGCTTTTAGTTGCTGCTCTAAGCCGCGGTCGTTAGGGCGATAAAGCTGTTGATTGGCAAGAACTGCAGGCAAATAACGTTCACCTGGAACAATCGCTTGTGGATAGTCATGGGCATAACGATAATCGGCACCGTAGCCATCAGCTTTATGCAACGCTGTGGGTGCATTGGTTAAATGCTTAGGTACAGCTAAATCTGGATAATCTGCCGCCAGTTGCTTGGCTTGGTTAAAAGCTTGATAGACAGCATTACTCTTGGGCGCTAAGGCACAATAAATCAAAGCTTGCGCAATCGCCCGTTCGCCCTCGGCTGGGCCTACTCGGGTAAAGGTATCCCAAGCATTTAAAGCCAACTGTAGCGCACGTGGGTCGGCGTTACCAATGTCTTCAGAGGCAATCGCAAGGACACGTCGTGCGACGATCAAAGGGTCGCCGCCGCCATGCAAAATTCGAGCATACCAGTAGAGTGCGCCATCAGCAGAAGAGCCGCGAACTGATTTATGCAAAGCTGAAAGCAACTCATAATAAGCATCACCCTGCTTATCAAAGCTTGCTTGCCGCCCACCGACAGCCTCCTTGACTAAGGCTAAGCTCAGTTCAGACTCGGTGGCCGCATCGGCACTAATTTCTAAGTAATTCAGGGCACGCCGTGCATCCCCAGCAGCAGCATGCAATAAATACTGCAAGGCGTCGTCGCTAAGCTGCAAGTGGCGTTCACCCAAACCGCGTTCAGAGTCGGTTAAGGCCTGCATGATGACTTTTTTAATGGCCTCTTCATCCAGACTCTGCAATCGGTAAATGCGGGTCCGCGACAGCAGCGCGTTGTTGAGTTCGAACGCCGGGTTTTCAGTGGTGGCCCCCACGAAAATGATCGTGCCATCTTCTATGTGAGGCAAAAAAGCATCTTGTTGACTTTTATTAAAGCGATGTACTTCGTCGACAAACAGTACCGTGCGCTGTTGCCGTTGCAGAGCTCGCTGCTTGGCCGTTTCGATAGCTTGGCGAATATCTTTCACCCCGGCAGTTACCGCACTGATTCTATCTAATTGGGCAGCGCCGCTGGTTGCCACCAGCTCAGCTAAGGTGGTCTTACCGGTACCAGGCGGCCCCCATAAAATCATCGAGTGCAACAGGCCCTTGCTGATAGCTTGATAAAGCGGTTTTTCTGGCGCTAACAAATGCGCTTGACCGATGTACTCAGCCAAACGCCGAGGTCGCATCCGTGCCGCTAATGGCCGAAAATCAGGGTCGAACGCCAAGCGCTGGTTAGCGTTGGTCATCCACATCTACTCCAGCCGGCACTTTAAAGGTAAATAATTGCTTGGCGACCGCACTATTAAGCTTCACGTCGGTTAGCTCAATGGTACTCATTTGTCCTTGCCCATCATCAAGGATAATTCGGCTCAATGGTGCCTTTAGATCCGCACCGGCAAACACCAACTGCAAACTTTGCGGGCTCTGTGCTTGGTCATTTGGTTGCAATGCAAAACTATTGTCAGCCATTTTAACCTCATAATTTGCCCAAGCTGTCGCATCAGCATCAAGCAATAACAACAACGGACTTTGCTCCACTGCTTCTGCTTGTTGATAGACAGTAACCTGTTCAACAAAGGGATTGTAGTACCACAAATTAATGCCATCTGCGACCATCAGGGTTTCATCAGGAGCATCGGTTTGCCAATACAAATAATTAGGACGTGCGAGCGCCATGCGACCATGTAATTGCTGTACCAAATCGCCGTTCATATCGGTAACTTGCTGACTAAAGTCTGCTTCGAGTGTGGATACTTGCGCTAAGCGCTCTAACAGCGCATCACGATCGGCATCGTTGGCCGCAACTGGCTGCAACGCCTGCTGTACAAGTGCAAAGACACCAACTGAGTAGACTACTAGGGTTTTAAACGTCATTTTTTACCTTCTACCTTTTTGAGTGAGACCAGCAATGCTTAGCTAACAAGCCTTAATCGCGTGGAGCGCGCGGCGCAATAACGTCACGCTGGCCATTGTTGCCGGCACTACTAACGACCCCACTTACTTCCATTTGTTCCACAATTCGTGCCGCCCGATTGTAACCAATTCTGAATTTGCGCTGCACGCTAGAGACGGATACTCGACGTGTTTCGGTTACAAAAGCAACAGCTTCGTCGTAGAGTGGATCACTTTCTTCATCACCCATGTCTAATTGTTCGCCAGGCAACAGATTGTCTTCATCTAAGCCGCCCTTGAGAATTTCATCCAAGTAATTAGGTTTACCGCGTTTCTTCCAATCAGCGACCACTGCATGTACTTCGTGATCATCCACAAAGGCACCGTGAACTCGCGTTGGTACTCCGCTGCCGGGCGGTAAGTACAACATATCCCCTTGCCCTAATAGCTGATCAGCACCGGGCTGATCCAAAATGGTGCGCGAATCGATTTTAGACTGCACCTGAAAGGCGATACGCGTAGGAATGTTTGCTTTAATGAGCCCAGTAATCACGTCTACCGACGGACGCTGAGTTGCAAGAATCAAATGAATTCCTGCTGCCCGCGCTTTTTGCGCAATTCGAGCAATCAATTCTTCTACTTTTTTGCCAACAATCATCATCATGTCGGCAAACTCATCAATCACCACCACAATACTTGGTAATTTTTCTAAGTAAGGTGGTAATTCGTCCATCGAGTCCCCTGGTTTCCAGATCGGATCGCGCAAGGGTTCGCCCGCTTCAATGGCCTCTAACACCTTTTGATTGTAACCTTTCAAGTTACGTACACCCAAGGCTGACATCAGTTTGTAGCGGCGCTCCATTTCTCCCACACACCAACGCAGCGCATTGGCCGCATCTTTCATGTCGGTGACCACTTCGGTAAGTAAATGAGGAATCCCCTCGTACACCGACAGCTCCAACATTTTTGGGTCGATCATGATTAAGCGGACATCATCAGGTGAGCTCTTATACAGCAAGCTCAAAATCATTACGTTCACACCAACGGATTTACCCGAGCCGGTGGTACCCGCGACCAATAAATGCGGCATCTTAGCTAAATCAACTACAACCGGCGCACCAGATATACCTTTACCTAGCACCATGGTTAGCGGAGATTGGCTTTGTTGGAACGCATCACAGGCTATCACTTCACTGAAAAATACCGTTTCTCGAGATTTATTAGGAAGCTCTAAACCGACGTAGGATTTGCCTGGAATAACTTCGACAACGCGAACCGAAATAGCCGAAAGTGAGCGCGCAATATCCTTATCTAAGTTTGAAATCTTAGACACTTTGACACCAGGCGCTAAATCAAGCTCAAACCGGGTAATCACTGGGCCTGGTTGAACATTCGCGACCTTCACTTCCACCCCAAAGTCTTGCAGTACAGCCTCAACGGTTTCACTGATTTGCTGCAATTCAGCTGGTGTTAATGGGTTACCCGTGCGATTAGGACGGTCTAATAACTCAATCGATGGTAATGGATCTATCGGGCCCTGATTTGGTTCTTCGTTAGCATCATCATCCGCGGCTGACGATACTGCCGTATTCGCCCCAAGCTCAGTGTCCGGCTCTGGTTGCACAGCGTTACTAGTACTCAAAGAGGTCGCGTCAGAATTCACCCGTACTGGCTCGCGCGGTGGTTGGAATCGGCTCAGATCATCGGTGGCTTGAATACTTGGCAAGTCAAATGTTTCATCTAATTCTGGCTCTACTCGCGCACTAACAGGAGAGTCAATCGCTCGGCGGTTTGCTTTGTTAGCTGTGTCAGCGCCTTTCTTATTAAGCGCAGCATCGCTCTCATTGCTATTTTCGGTATCACTATGTTCTGTATCGCTATCTTCTGTATCAATGATGCGCTGCGCCGCTTGGCGCTCTGCCGCTTGTTGCTTGCGCTGTTGCGCTTGACCTTGTAACTTCATCATCGCCCAAGCCCAGCCGCGCTGACTTTGGGCGGCTAGCCATAATGCTGCGGTAATGGTCCACTCACCTAACTTATCGGCTAACCAAATCCAACTAACACCGGTAACTAAGGTCAAGCCGGTACAGAGAAAAGTTAACAGTAATAAGGTCGTGCCGATCAAATTAAAATAGGGTAACAGCGATTGGCTAATAACGTTTCCCACTACCCCGCCGGCAGAAAAAGAAAAAATATTAGCAAAATTTAAGGAAGCTAAGGCTGAAGCACCGATCAGCGTCAGGACTAAACCAATCAGGCGCAATCCTACCGCCAAATAGTCCAGCTCTAATAAACGGTGGGGTTGCCGAAACATCAAATAGCCCAAACCAGCCAGAGCAAAGGGGATTAAATACGCAACATAACCCAAGGCAAAGAGCAAAGCGTCGGCAAACCATGCGCCAATGGCGCCGGCATGATTATGAATGGTGCCTTCAAATCCCGTTTGCGACCAACTAGGGTCGGCCGGATGAAAGCTTGCTAACGCCAGAAACAAAAATACCGCAAAGGCCCCACATAAAATAAGGCCAACTTCCAACATGCGTTGTACACCGCTCATTTAAGACCTCGCGGTTGCTGCTGTTTTGCCATGGTATCGATATCCTTGCGCTTAGCGTTATAATTATTTTATCCCCTATTGTAGCGTGCTTGTGCGGGTTATTCAGCTATTTAGTAGGGTTCTTTTGTTAACCTTTAATCAAGACCTTATTATCAGCTTTAACTTCTTCCATCACCACGTAAGTACGTGACTCATTGACCCCTGGCATGGTTAAGATAGTTTCGCCTAATAACTTGCGATAAGAAGGCATATCTGGCACTCGTGCTTTAATCAGAAAATCAAAATCACCGGCAACCAAGTGGCATTCTAGAATTTCCGGTGTTTTTTGCACCTCAGCGCTGAAATCAGCAAACGCATCAGATGAGGTTCTACTCAAGGTAATTTCTACAAATACCATTAAGTTAGCCCCTAATTTAGCGGGATTAATCCGAGCATGATAGCTTTCAATGACGCCCTCTCGCTCAAGTTTACGCACCCGCTCGCTGCAAGCCGTTGGGCTAAGCCCCACCCGCTGGGCTAAATGCACGTTACTAATACGCCCCTCAGCTTGCAAGATGCGTAGAATCCGCCGATCGATACGGTCGACCGTGATTTCTATTGGAACTTCCGGACTAAACATTGTTTTTCTCTATTTAGCGCATGTTAATGCTATTTATACACTAATTCCTGCGTCAAAAAAAGTACGAAACACACCCCTGCTTTCTACTATAATGCCCGCCATTATCCATTGTTTTACAGAATCAACCAAAGAGGCTTGTTCCATGCTTATCGGTGTACCAAAAGAGATTAAAAACCACGAATACCGCATTGGCTTAACCCCCGCTGCAGTGCGCGAGTATGTTGCTCATGGCCATCAAGTTATGGTTGAGCAAAATGGCGGCTTAGCGATAGGTTTTACCAACGAAGATTACGAGCAAGCCGGTGCCACTATTGTTGCTGACCCAAAAGATATCTTTGCCAAGGCTGAAATGATTATCAAGGTCAAAGAACCGCAACCACATGAATGTGAACAATTGCGTGAGGGTCAGATTCTTTATACCTACTTACACTTAGCGCCAGACCCAGTACAAACTGAGTTGTTAGCAAAAGCTGGCGTAACTGCTATCGCTTACGAAACTGTAACCGATCGCAACGGTGGCTTACCTTTGCTTGCTCCGATGAGTGAAGTAGCTGGCCGCATGAGTATTCAAGCAGGTGCACACCACCTTGAAAAAGCCAATGGCGGCAGCGGCACCCTGCTTGGCGGCGTGCCTGGCGTAGCTCCTGCAAAAGTCCTGATCTTAGGTGGCGGTGTGGTTGGTACTCAAGCAGCTAAAATGGCTGTTGGCATGGGTGCTGACGTTACTATTCTAGATCGCTCATTACCGCGGTTACGTCAGTTAGACGACATTTTTGCTGGCCGCGTGAAAACCATCTACTCAACGGTTGATGCGGTAGACACCTACTCGCGTGAAGCTGATTTAGTGATTGGTGCGGTACTTATTCCTGGAGCCGCAGCGCCTAAGTTATTAACCCGTGAACACCTGAAAAACATGAAGCCAGGTTCAGTGGTTGTCGACGTAGCAATCGACCAAGGTGGCTGTTTTGAAACCTCTAAAGCAACGACCCATCAAGATCCAACCTATGTGGTTGAAGATGTGATTCACTATTGTGTGGCTAACATGCCAGGTGGCGTTGCTCGTACGTCCACCATTGCCCTGAACAATGCTACCTTGCCATTTGGTTTGGCATTAGCTAATAAAGGTCTGCAAGCATTAGCGAATGATCCACACCTGCTGAACGGTTTGAATATGCATCAAGGTAAAATCACCTATAAAGCGATTCACGATGATTTAGGTGCGCAATTAGGTCTGGAATACCTAGACCCACAACAGGCGGTTGCTGGTTAAATTTCACCTTTTGTCAACCTATTAAGCCAAGACCCGCAGCGTGAAAACCCTGCGGGTCTCTTGTTTCTTAGGGTTGCAAACCCTACAATCAGGCCATATACCTAAGAAATAATTTGAACGCATAACGGAGTACATTTTTCATGGCTACAGCCAAACATTGTCGTCTTCTCATTTTGGGTTCTGGCCCAGCCGGATATACCGCTGCTGTTTATGCAGCACGAGCCAATTTAAACCCAGTGCTAGTGACAGGTTTACAACAAGGTGGACAATTAACCACCACCACCGAAGTAGAGAATTGGCCAGGTGATCCTGAAGGTTTAACAGGTCCTGATTTGATGGTGCGGATGCAGCAGCACGCGGAAAAATTTAATACAGAAATCATTTTTGACACCATTAATAGCGTTGATTTTTCTACTAAGCCGCTCAAGTTATTCGGTGATAGCGGCGAATACACTGCCGATGCGGTGATTGTAGCTACTGGCGCGTCAGCTAAATACCTAGGCTTAGAATCAGAACAAGCTTTTATGGGCAAAGGTGTTTCTGCTTGCGCAACCTGCGATGGTTTCTTCTATCGTAATCAGAAAGTTGTCGTTGTTGGTGGTGGTAATACTGCCGTTGAAGAAGCTTTGTATCTTGCTAACATTGCTAGCGAAGTTCATGTTATCCATCGTCGCGATAGCTTCCGTGCTGAGAAAATTTTGGTCGATCGGTTAATGGAAAAAGCAGCCAACGGTAACGTGACCTTGCATTTACATAAGACCCTCGACGAAGTCCTAGGTGATGATATGGGCGTTACTGGAGTGCGCGTAAAAGACACTCAAACCGGTGCCTTGAGTGAGATTGAGGCTATGGGCTGCTTTATTGCCATCGGCCATCAGCCAAACACAGGTATTTTTGCCGATCAGTTAGACATGCAAGACGGTTACATCAGCGTGCAATCGGGTACCCACGGTAATGCCACAGCGACCAGCGTACCTGGCGTCTTTGCGGCCGGTGATGTGATGGATCATATTTATCGTCAAGCCATTACCTCGGCAGGCACGGGCTGTATGGCGGCACTAGACGCAGAACGTTATTTAGACGGCTTAACCAAAGCCTAAGTTTAGTTCAAGACGACTAGGGCAAAACGTGATTGCACATCTTGCAAGCGATTCTATTTGGTTTCCATCACCACGTTTTGCTCTAGCTGATCCTAACGGCTTGCTCGCCGTTGGCGGTGATCTTGCCCCCGCTCGTTTAATCGCTGCTTACCAACAAGGTATCTTTCCGTGGTTTGGCGAGGACGACCCCTTGTTGTGGTGGAGCCCGGATCCGCGCTGTGTGTTTAGTCCAACCTCCCTCCACGTCAGTCGCTCGATGCGTCGATTTATCCGCACTACGAACTTGCAGGTCACCATCAATCAGGATTTTGCCGGGGTGATCCAAGCTTGTGCTGAGGTACACGCACAAGCTGAACGTGGGGTCTGGATTCATCCAGAAATGATCGCGGCTTATCAGCAACTGCACCAATTAGGCCACGCCCACGCCATTGAGGTATGGCAACAAGGTCAGTTGGTCGGCGGTTTATACGGCGTTGCAGTCAACAACCTTTTTTGTGCAGAAAGCATGTTTCAAAGGGTCACCAATGCGAGTAAATTTGCGCTGCTGCGTTTTGCGCAGGCATTTTTTACAGCTGGTGGCAGCTATATTGATGCACAGATTATGAATCCACACACAGCTTCCTTAGGTGCCTTTGAACTCGCCCGGGCGGCTTATTTAACTGAACTTGCACAGCCGCAACGGGCAAGCGTCAAGCAATTTTGGCAGCAAGCTCAGCTTTAAATCATGGCTAAACGGCATTATCAGTGGCATTTATTGTCAAAAGCGGCTAAAATTCTGGCCACTTTTCGCACGGGGATGTCATCAGCGCGAGCGGTTAACCTCTTAACCACCTTCATCATACCCGGCAACGCATATATAAACGATAAAATATCGAGGATTTGAATGGCAAAAGAAGACAGTATTGAAATGCAAGGTACGGTACTAGATACCCTACCTAACACTATGTTCCGTGTTGAGCTAGAAAATGGTCACGTGGTGACTGCGCATATTTCTGGCAAAATGCGCAAACACTATATCCGCATTTTAACGGGTGACACTGTCACGGTGCAGCTTACCCCGTATGACCTAACCAAAGGTCGGATCGTCTTCCGCGCTCGTTAATAGCACCACCGAGCCCTGCTTAACTAGCAGAACTCGGGGTGGTTTCGCGCTCACTAATGGCGAGGTCTAACTCGCCATTTTTCGTACTAACAGCCACTGCCCCACCATTGCTTAAACGGCCGAACAGGATTTCGTTAGCTAATGGCTTTTTCAGATATTCCTGAATAACACGAGCCATCGGCCGCGCGCCCATCGCTTTATCATAACCTTTTGCTGCTAACCATTTCACCGCTGCTTGATCTAGAGTCAGCGACACTTGTTTTTTGTCTAACTGCACTTGCAGCTCACAAATAAACTTGTCGACGACTTGTTCAATCACTTCGGTATTCAAATGGTTAAACCAAACGATGCTATCGAGGCGATTACGAAATTCCGGCGAAAAGGTTCGGTTGATTTCTTGCATGGCATCAGGAGCATGATCTTGTTGCTGAAAACCAATACTTTGGCGCACAGTTTCTTGCACGCCAGCATTGGTGGTCATCACCACAATAACGTTCCTAAAATCCGCTTTACGGCCGTTATTATCAGTAAGGGTGCCATGATCCATCACCTGCAATAAGATGTTGTAGATATCGCTGTGCGCTTTCTCTATTTCATCTAACAGTAACACTGCATGCGGATGTTTTATCACCGCATCTGTCAGCAGCCCACCTTGCTCGAACCCTACATAGCCCGGCGGTGCACCAATTAACCGGCTAACGGCATGGCGTTCCATGTATTCAGACATGTCGAAACGCAAGAACTCAATGCCCATGGCCTTAGCTAGCTGCTGCGTGACTTCAGTTTTACCAACACCCGTTGGCCCGGCAAACAAAAACGAACCAATAGGTTTTTGTTCATGACCTAAACCAGATCGAGACAGACGAATGGCTGCGGTTAATTGGTCAATAGCTTGGTCTTGCCCAAACACCACCAGCTTTAGGTTACGATCGAGATTTTTCAGAATGTGTTGGTCTGAACGAGACACCGATTGCTCTGGAATACGGGCAATCTTGGCCACAATCGCCTCAATATCGCCAACGCCTATGGTTTTCTTGCGTTTCGACGGAGGCAATAGCCGTTGGCTGGCACCCGCTTCATCAAGCACATCGATAGCTTTATCTGGCAACTGGCGGTCGTTAATGTAACGTGCGGCTAATTCAGCAGCCGCTTTGATGGCCGGTTGGGTATAACGAATTTGATGGTGCTCTTCGTAACGTTCTTTCAGCCCCATTAGAATGCGGGTGGTATCTTCCACCGATGGTTCGCTGACATCAATTTTCTGAAACCGACGTACTAATGCCCGATCTTTTTCAAAAATATTTTTAAATTCACTATAAGTTGTAGAGCCTATGCATTTTAGCTCGCCGTTTGAGAGTAACGGTTTGAGCAGGTTTGAGGCATCTAGTACCCCACCACTGGCAGCACCGGCGCCAATAATGGTATGAATTTCGTCAATGAAAAGAATCGCATTAGTTTGCCCGGCTAATTCTTTGAGTAATTGTTTAAAGCGCTTTTCAAAATCACCGCGATACTTGGTGCCCGCTAGCAAGCCGCCCATATCAAGGGAATAGATCACGGCATCAGCCATCACGTCTGGTACTTCATGATGCACAATGCGGTAGGCCAAACCTTCCGCAATAGCAGTTTTACCTACGCCTGCCTCGCCCACCAAGAGAGGGTTATTCTTGCGTCGACGACACAGCACTTGAACACACCGTTCTACTTCGTACTCACGGCCAATCAAAGGATCAATACGACCATCTTTGGCACGTTGGTTTAAGTTGCTGCAAAAGCGGCTGAGAAAGCTCTGTTCTTCATCGGTATGATTATCAAGGGTTTCGCTAGCGCCGTGCTCATCGCTTTGGTTGTTAGCTTCATCCTCTAGCTTAGTCAGCCCATGAGATAAATAATGCACCAAATCGAGGCGCGTAATGTCGTGTTTGTTCAGGAGGTACACGCCATGAGATTCTTGCTCACCAAAAATGGCGACCAAAACGTTAGCACCGGTCACTTCGCTATTACCAGCCGACTGCACATGAAACACCGCGCGCTGCAACACCCGCTGAAAGCCTAAGGTAGGTTGGGTCTCGGTATCCGCGCTGTCATCGTCAAAACTCGGTGTAGTGCGCTCTACATAGCCTAATAACTCAAGCCTAAACTTAGTGAAATCCAAACCGCATGCGCGCAACGCTTTGCTGGCTTCAGGATTATCCAATAATGCTAGGAGTAAATGTTCAACGGTCATCAACTCATGCCGATAATCTCGTGCTAAACGAAATGCATCGTTGAGTGTTACTTCTAAAGCTTTGTTCAACATATCAACTCCTTATACCCAAACAACCCAACATTCTTATGCTTAGGCTAGTTCCATGCCACATAACAACGGATGTTGATGTTCGCGCGAATAGTGATTTACCTGCGCAACTTTCGTTTCAGCTATCTCGGCTGAATAAATACCGCAAACGGCTCGACCTTTGTAATGAATGGTCAGCATGGTGTCGGTAGCTCGCTCCTGGTCCATCCGAAAAAACTTGATTAATACTTCTACCACAAAATCCATCGGAGTGTAGTCATCATTATGTAAAACCACTTTATACATGGGTGGCGGCTTTAACGCCTGCTTGTCTTCAGTATGCACTTCACCCTGGTGATGATGATTTGGATGACTCATCGATAACCCTTTCTCTTATATATAGTATTAAATTCAAAAAATGGCTTAACTTTAAAAAAATAAGCTGTTCGGTTACTAACTAGACAAAAAACGCCTTGACTATCCGCAAAAGTCACCTATTGTAAAACATGGCGTTAACAAAAAAGAAATTCAAGACCTGCGCTTATGCATACTGGTTTCTTTTTTCACGATGCCATTCTAACAATAACTAAATCTTAAATGCAGAATAAAGGAAGTAGAAGTATGGCAACCGGTAAAGTGAAGTGGTTCAACAACTCTAAAGGGTTTGGCTTTATCGAGGCGGAAGATCGCGAAGGTGATATCTTCGCGCATTATTCAACCATTGAAATGGATGGATACCGCACTCTGAAAGCTGGCCAAGATGTTGAATTCCAACTAGAACAGGGCCCTAAAGGTTTACACGCAACCAATATCATTCCCGTTCAAGGTAAATAGCCCTGCCGTGGTTAGATAATGAAACCTTCACAAACGCCGGCTTTCGCCGGCGTTTTTTTAACTATCAATGCCAAAATACCGCCGCAGTTGATCGCGTAAGTTAGGTGGTGTGCCATGAATGGTTAAGGTATCTGTGTGTGGGTCATACTTAACCCGTTCATTCAACAGAGTTTGTTCAAAACCAACACTCAAACCACCACCTTGCCCTTGAAATTTAACCAGTTTTCGTAAGGTGGAACGATCTGTTAAAACTTCCTCGGGCAGGGCTTGCTCTTGGCTACCGGCAAAATCAGCAAAACTGCGCTCCAATGGCACTTGAGCCTGCAACTGTTCAGACAAGTCCTTAACACGCACTGGTTCGCCTTGTTGCCATTGATTGTCACAGATGTCGTACACCGATTGACGAACTTGACTCGCCTGCTCAGCAGCTAATTGTGACTCTTGGACGAACTTTTGCACACTTTCAACCAAGTGTTGTGATTGTTTTTTCGGGTTGGCAGCCTCGGCACAGCCCAAAAAGTCCAAGAAAAAGTCTGAAACTTTGCGCCCCACTCGTCCCTTAATAAAGGAAATGTAAGTGACTGAATCCGGCTCTTGCTGCCACTCACTGATATTAATAGTGGCAGCTAATTGCACTTTGCTGATAGCTAATTGCGACGAACGGTCAACAGATAAATCTGGGGCTATGGTAACGCCATCTTGAAACGGCAAAAAAGCCACCACGAGATAATCTTCACCGCGGTCGGTATAGCTCGCCATCAATAAAAAGCCAGCCTCTAAGATACCGTAATGCTGCAATTGCTGGTGCAAAATTTTAGCGGCTTGCTGCGAAAAATCGACAAATTCTAGTTGTTGACCTAACCACCCCGTAAGTAAGTGCGGAAACTCACTAAGCTGATGCGGCTCGGCATCCTCATCATTGGCGCTTAAAAATCTAGCGTACCCCTTGCTTGGCTTGGCTTGGTATACATCGGTTAACTCAGTCAGTAAGAGACTAACTTCATCGTTAATCGGTAAAGTTGCTGGAGCTACGCGCAGTCCAATTTGGCCGTCATTGGTATAAAACTGATGAATAATGCTATGTTTTACTTCTGCGTACATGGTCACCCTTGTATTCTGTTGCAGTGCCTGTGGTAAGATGACGCTATTCTATCAGATTGAGACAAAAAACTATGCCTATTGTGTCCAAATACAACGCCGACCAACAACAGCAATTACTCGACGACGTGTTAGCCGTATTCAGTCAACACCAAGCGCCTACGGATCTTATTTTAATGACCTTAGGGAATGCCGTTAGTAATACCATTCAAGCTCGTTATCACCCTGACGATACGCATAAGATTGCTGAACAATTTGGTAAAGTGCTGTTACAATCACTAGCATCTAATAAACAATAATCGCTAGAGCTTACTATGAAGCAACGTAAACAACGCAGAGACAAAATAGCTCGCTTAATAAGCTGGGGCCATTGGTTTACGTTTTTTAATATTCTTTTAGTATTAGCTATTGGTACCTTATATATAGAAGCATCTGCTGCGCCAGGGTCTGCACTTGGCGTTATCTACCTGATAGTAAATTGGCTTGGCCATTTTGCCTTTTTACCCTTTATTGTTTTTATCATTCTGATTTTTCCGTTCTGTATTTTTATTCCGATATCACGAGTGCTTCGGGGCATCGCCACGTTAGTTGCTAGTTTTGGCTTGATCGCTTTAGTTGCTGATGCTTTGTTTTATCGCCAATACGGCTACCATTTAAATACCTATTCACTCAGTCAACTGGCAAGCGACGCTGAATCAGCTTTTGCCGGCGCTAGTTTTTTAATTCTCTTAGGCATGCTACTTATTTTTGTGGTGTTGTTGGTCTTTGAGCTAGGCCTGTCTAATATCGCTTGGAAGCGCCTAGATTCATTACAACAAAAGCATTGGGGACCAACCTTTGCTAGCATCTTTGTCGCCTGTTTTTTAGCAAGTCATAGTATTCACGTGTGGGCAGATGCGGTGTTTTACACTCCGATAACCAAACAAGATGATATGTTTCCGTTATCTTATCCAACTACCGCAAAAACCTTAATGAGCAAGCACGGCTTGTTGGTGGAAGAACGCCAAGCCATTACCCAGAATCTGATCCGCACCCGCGCTGATATCAATCTGCAATACCCGCTTAACGAGCTGATGTGCTCGCGCCAGAGCAACCCTAACGACACCTTGTTAATTGCCGTGGATAAGCTAACGAGCAGCCAAGCAGCTAAGCTTATGGAGCTTTCCAGCAGCCCAGTAAAGGCGGCTAGCTTACGAGAGTTTAGTAGCGTTGCCACGCCGGTACTCGGACAAACCCATGTCAGCGCAGCACTGTTTGAATTAACTTATGGCTTACCCGATTTGTATCAACGCGCGGTGCAGCAAGCCAACACCCCACCGGCCTACCTAACCGTTTTGGAGAGCTACGGCATTGAGCTTCGTGCCGATGACGAATTTGCACTTGCGGACATCACCTCAAATAACCCGAACGCAAGCCTCGAGCTGCTCTATTATCGCCAAGATCAATGGGCGGAATTAGTAGCCCAGGTTAAGATCGCACTCACTGAGGTACAGAACCAACAACTACAGCTCATTATTGTGGGGCTAACGCCAGCAGTATCTAGTGGCACTGAGACTTATGCCATCAACAACCTGCAGGTGCCTTTGTTGATCAGTTCAAACCTGTCATGGCAAGCTCAACCCTTGGTGCTACTATCGGATATTATGCCCTCGGTGTTGCACAGCTACATGCGCTGCGCGAACGAGGCCGCAAGTTACTCGGTGGGCGTGAATATGACCGAGAAAGTGAGAAAACTGCCATTGATGACGAGCTACGGTACTGATTTAGTCATCTATCAAGAACAGATGACGTCGGTGATCGAAGCGGATGCTAATATTCGAACCTTTACCAACGATACTTATGAACCTTTAGCTGGGGTGGTTCCGGCAACCCCTATTCTTGTAGACGGTATTCGCAAGCTCAAACGCTTCAGTAATAATAACACGGCTGCAATTGATTAAATAACCCGCAGTTGAACGGTGCAGAGCTTGCTAAAGTTGAATTTATCAGTAATATAACGCCCTCGGTCGGCGTGTGGCGCAGCTTGGTAGCGCACTGTCATGGGGTGTCAGGGGTCGCTGGTTCAAATCCAGTCACGCCGACCAACTTTCTCTCAGCTCTCTCCACTATTGACTTACAAGGCATTAAGCATTAAAAATGCACCCATTCTGAGCAGCTAGTATAGCACCGTAGGGTCACTTTCTGGGTCACCTTTCGGGTCACTACGAGCCTCATACGCATCTAAATTGAGTGTTAGTAAACGAATGGATAAGAAGCACCTTAAGCGTCAATCATCTGGCTTGTGGCTCTACAGGCGTAAAACCCCTGTCCAACTGAAAGACAAGTACGATTCAGCCTACATACAGTACACACTGCACACGCACAGCCATCATGAAGCTATCATCAAGCGCAATAAGATAAATGCTGATATTGAGATGGAGCTACATCACGCTAAGCAAGGCAGCACAGACAAGTCTAAGTTCTTTTACTACTACACTCCTTGGAGACGGGAGCGTATAGAGCGTGAGTCTGAGCAGCAGCAAGACGACAAGCATCACCCGATGGAGATTGCAGACGTTGAGGTCATAGTCGAAGACCCTGACGACAAGCACAACCCAACTGTTCACGCTGCGTGGAATGCTGCAATGACAGGTAATATCCCTGATGAATTCCAGCCCACTATCAAAGAACTGGCAGATGAATGGTCGAGTTGGGCTGTCGATAAGAAAGACGCTAAGTACATCTCAGCATTAAAGACATACGTTAACGCATTGGTAGCCTTCTTGGGCAATGATGAACTCCCCTTCAATGTGTCGTCAGGACAAGCACAGCTGTTCATTGATGAACTATTAGCGCAAGGCAAGTCAGCTAACACAGCAACGCATTACAAGAGCAAGCTACAGGAGTTGTGGCGCTGGTCACTGACTAGGGAAAAGACTAAAGGCGGTAATCCTTGGCTGAACACGAAGGTTGAAGGTAACCGTAAACAATCTAAGTCAGAACATTTCAGGAACTTCACTGACGCTGAGCTGAAACACATATTAGCTGAAACAGAGTACGACAAGTTAAACACGGCAACGTGGAAGTACCCATACGCAATGCACATACTGACACGCCTGCTCCCCTTCCTCGGAACACGTCTCAGTGAACTAGCCAAGGCTAAAACAGAGCAGTTCGTAGAGATAGACGGTCACCTTGTCTTTGAGGTCAGAGAAGGTAAGACCGTGAACGCTCAGAGCATTGTCCCCGTCTGCCCTACCGTATCGCATCTCGTTCATGACGCTATCAAAAACGCTGGTGATTCACCTTGGTTGTTCCCTGATATAGCCACAGCAGAGATAGGCGTTAACGAAGCGGTCAATAGCATATCATCGAAGTTCGGCAAGATAACGAAAGGGTTTGCGAAAGTTGAAGGCTACAAGACAGGGCTACATTCATTCAGAGGACACTTTGCGACAGCACTTGAACAGATCGGTTGCCCTGAAGACATAGCAAGCGTTCTAGCTGGACATAAGCGACTATCATTGACTTACAGCCTTTACAGCAAGCACAGTGACAAGGATAGACTGTGGCAGTATATCGAAAGGATACACGAGGCGGACTGTATGAAGGTGCTAGTTCCTAAAGTCATTGACACTGCTGCTTAACAGGCTCGCGTACACATGCATGTGCTTTTATAAGGAAATGTGGGCTTACTTCAGAACAAATTATTCTGTGTTGCCGAGCCAGTCACCTTCAATCGTGTATTTGCCATGAAACGCATGACTACCTTTCCAATAGTTAGCAAGAAGCTGCTTGTAGATACCCCCAAGCTCTGACATTGCATTACAATATTCACTCCAGAGAGCGTCAGTCATTGGCCTTTCTGGTCGTGTATCACCCTTGTTTAATCCACATGGGTATCTCGCCCACGACTCTAAGCCATCCTCGAGAGCCTTGAGTGAGTCAAGGATGTGTGACAAGTCGACCAAACCCGTACCGATGAGTTCAACTGCAAGCTGCTCTAATGAGTGACTCTTCAACCTTGCATTCAACTTTCCGTTCTCAATCCACTGAGGGTTACTATAAACTAGCAATCCCTTAAGCGCGTTCTCCATAGCAAATCCTGCAAGCAGGAATGAAGCTCTACTAGAAACATCAATCTGCCATTGCTCTTCGCCATCAGAGTAATGTGTAAGCTTAGAAAGACCTTCACGTTGACGTACGTTCACAGCTTGTTCATGGAGGTTGTCCGCTACTAGAAACCAAGAGTGAGGAACTGCGGACTCTTCGAACTGTTCGTTAGTTATCATAATTAATTCTGCTCCGACACAGCGCATTATATGGCAGCTCAATGGTTGACGTTTTAGCTAGCATAGTAGTCAAGATTATTTAGGGTCAAAAATCTGAACGCGTATTCAACCTTCATGTAATCTTGACTCCCCCCCCCGAGGGGGCTCGATACGCATACAGACTGGGATGCAGTTGCCTCTCAGGTTAGGCCTAACGCCATTCTGAAAGAAGTGACTGAATACGAACAAAGTCAGGTCTCAACTTTGCTTCATGATTGACTAGTTTTTCAACCTCGCCTAAGTTTTGCTGCTCGTATTGGCAACGATTAAAGTAGCTCTTTAACTTTGAGCTCATTGACTTTGTCATTCGCCCTGAGGCGCTCCCCCATGCAGCCCAATACACAATATGCACGAGTGCCTGACGATGCTTACTTTCTAGTCTCAATACATTCGCAAGTTGTTCGTTAACAGTCGATAAGAGCACGAAGGCCTGCTTTGATGTAAAATGCCCTATCGGTGAGTTAATGTGCTTGGCATACGCTGATTGCTGCTCATGAAAATAGTACCAAGCATCGTCATAGTTGCCAGACTTCACTGCCTGCATTCCTTTGTGCTTAGCTTCTGCGGCCAAGCCTAAGTAATCGTATATGCCATTGAGCTTTTGGGGCTTCATTGGGCTACGCATACTCAATCCTTTCTGTTGCCATCACCTTGCAAGTCTATCTCAATTTTACAAGACAACAAGCCTGACATCGCGGTGTAGCTATGTGTCATACGACTAAAAGGCTACATGACAGGAATACATTCATTCAGAGGACACTTTGCCACAGCACTTGAACAGATCGGTTGCCCTGAAGACATAGCAAGCGTTCTAGCTGGACATAAGCGACTATCATTGACGTACAGCCTCTACAGCAAGCATAAGGACAAGGATAAGCTGTGGCAGTACATCGACAGGATACATGAGGCAGATTGCTTGAGGTCATTAGTGCCTTGCGTAGATGAATACACGCCTCAGGTCGGCTCTATTACTGCTAATTGCGCTTAGTTCGACTTCGCCATCTACGGTAAAGCTCGTTCAGGTTAAGTCCAACCCCAAAAAAGTTGGGCTTCACGTCTACAATATCGTCTCGATGAGCTTTCTGGGTATCTACCTCGTTCCCCTCAGCTTCAATACGTTCAACATTGTCGAGCGTTGCAAAGTCAGGTTGGTCAGTCTTATTGTCTTTGAGAACGACATCCTTTGAGTTCTTAATGTCAAACATTGGCACTAGAGCCCCTCCTTTTGTTTGAGCGTAACGACATTTATATTAGCTAGGTGAGTAGAGGTACTGCCTAACCAAAACAACAGAAGGCTTCAGGTCAAACACCGTCCCGTCTGGGAAGGTAACTTCCTTATGAATAGGCATTGACTGCATGTAATTACGGGCAGCCACCAACCTTGTTACTCTATCTGCCTTAATGGCTGTGCCAACATCACTAAATCGCATTCCTGAGACGTTGACATCGGAGCTACCTACTACATCTATTGCTATGTCAGCTCCAGTGACAGAACCGCCTTCAATCCTGATGTTACTACTGTTCTCGATGCGAATCCCTGCCGACATTGCTCCACCTCTAGCTGTTACATACCAATCAGAATGTACTCCACTCCTTACCCGTTGGCAAACAGTCGGCTACAACGTCATAGGAAGACATCTCGCTGGTGTTACTAACTTGGTTTATTTCCAACTAAAAATCTGTGAATGGATATACACAACGGTGAAGTCGGAAGTTCCCCCGTACGGGTGCTTTGTGTTAGATGTGCAAGAACCTTAACTCTTTCGTCATAATCACAGAGTCATTCAGTAGCCATCTGAACATGCTGCAAGATTGCCACATCGCTCGAAGGCAGCATCTCAACTAGGTACAGCGTAGCGATACACATGCATGAGACATAAAAAGTGTATCAAATAGATTGTCTTTTGAATTCTGATACAGTATAACTCACTACATCTAGACCCAAGTGAGACACAATCATGCAGACAATCGCCTACGTTCGAGTATCAACAGCAGACCAAAACACTGAGCGCCAGCTTGATGGCTTAGCGTTCGACCGTACCTTTACCGACAAGTGCTCAGGCTCAACGACAAACAGACCTGCGCTCAAACAGTTAAAGGAGCATGTCAGGGAGGGCGACACGGTTGTAGTGCATAGCATTGACCGAATGGCTCGTAACCTTGAAGACCTGCTAGAACTGATTAACTATTTCAACGACAAGGGCGTACAGATACGCTTCATCAAGGAGAACATGACCTTTGGGGGCGCTGAAGCTAGCCCGATGCAGAAGCTCATTCTGTCAGTCATGGGCTCAGTCGCTGAGTTTGAGAGAGCTATCATTCTGGAGCGCCAGCGTGAAGGTATTGCTCAGGCTAAGAAGCGAGGCGTTTACAAGGGGCGTAGACCTACCGTTGACCGTGAACAGGTGCTTGAGTTGCATCGTCAGCGAGTCGCTAAGGCTCAGATAGCTAAGCGCTTGGGCATTGGTCGAGCTACTGTGTACCGTATCTTGGATGAGCAGAGCAAAGAAGCAAACGTAGAAGCCCCGTAAAGACGCCTAAATGAGCCTGTAAGATCGTGTAAGCGCTGAGGCTATACGATGGTAGCGACATGCTTGTAGCCGATCTTACAGAGCTTCCTAGGCGTTCACTTGTCTCACCCTGCTTAAAATCTCAGGGGCTGACACGGTGACTATCATAAAGCAGCCACACAGCAACGCCTATAGAACGACTCAGAGCCTTGTAAATAAAGGGCTCAGTTTCAGGTCACGCACCTATGGGTGGGAAACTAAAAGAAAAACTCAAAGTCTTACTATGCAAGAACTTCTGGTGACTACCTCACTTACCTCTAATCGTTGGACTATCATGTCTGACCGACCTGTCATCTTAAGGGGGCATGACAGGAATCGTGGGGGTAAGGGGGCGAACTCTAAGTCATCTTAAGGTCTTCCCTTAAGTCTTCTCAGAGTCTTGATATAGGTAATAATCAATAATGATTAACACTAAACATGAATTACAGGTCTTCTTTAAGATGACTCTAGGTCAATCAGAGGTGGCATTAAGCTCATCCTAGAGATAACTTAAAGACAACCTGATGCACTCTAAACTAAGGCAAGTTGTAAGTCATAATCTGTCAGCCACTATCACAGGTTACGCTTACTTAGCTTCACCCATGCCAGTCCCCTTCTGTGCTTGCAATAGCCAGTACATCGACGCTAAGTATACTCTACTGCACTCAGTCACCAATGGCGGTGAGTCGATGGGAAATGCGTACAAGGCCGATATTGAAGCGTTTGATGCCTTGCGTTACTTGTTCAAGCAACTCACAGCAAGTAATCACGCAAACAGCGCCAGCGCTCGCCATAGAGCCCCACATGACCTAAACAACGAATAAGAGAACATCTAGCCTCAGCGACTATCATCAGTCACTGGGGCTTTTTTGTCAGATTCTTAGAAGTAACAAATTGCGCTAGAGTTACATCCGGAAAGCGAAAAATAACTATGACTTTCAAATGTTGGCATTTTTAAGTAGATTAGATTTTCTACTGAAAAGGAGAACGATAATGGAAGCGTATGAAATTACCTCACACCAAAAGAATTACAACGAGGTCGTCGAGCGAACTAATAAATTCTGGGAAATCCTCTGCGATACTGCTGCTAAAACTAACTTTGCTCAAGTGTTACCTTTAAACAAAGTACAGGGGCTTGGTACGCTATTTGGGTATAAAGTCACTTTCCAAGAGCGGCCATGTGTCGTAGATGGTAGCATCAAGGCAATGAAGGTAACTTTCTTTCTGGAATACTTTGAAGTGGGTGACGAGGATATGACAAAGCCTAAGTTCGCCGAACTTACTTCCATTTACATACTTAAAGGTGGGTTAGTACAGAAAGAGATAGATAGTAAAGATTACCTTACTGATATTGATTCTTACGATGCTGCGAACACTATAGCCCCAATCATAGTAAGCGCGGCTTTAAACAGCTCTCTCCTTCAACCTTGAGTTAGGGCTTACAAATATCCCCAAGGGCGTGTCCCCTTGGGATTCTATACTAGTCTTAGAATTCGAGTTTTTTCATCTATCTCTCGAAAAAATCAATTTAATAGCAAGTCATTATCTGGGTCACCTTTAGGGTCACCACATGGCGTACTTATTGTTCCAAAAGACGTACTTATTGGCTTTCACCACACCCTTAACTGCACTGTCATGGGGTGTCAGGGGTCGTAGGTTCAAATCCTATCACGCCGACCAAAAATCAAATAAAACAAGGGTTTAGGCTAACGCCTAAGCCCTTTTTTTTAGGCCCGTAAAATGTTGGTATACGAGGGGCTCGTGGAGGGGCAAACGGCCTAGCTGCTTATCATTCCGCCACGCAATACCTATTGCGGCCACTTTCTTTCGCACGATACATGGCATTATCGGCTTTATTGAGCAAGGTTTCGTAGTCTTCACCATGCTGTGGATAAAGCGCTATCCCAACCGATGCTCCAACGGTGACCGTATGCTGCTCGAGCACAAAGGGCTGCTGTAAGGCAAGCACCAGCTTTTGAGCAATAGCCTCGGCATCTTTAGGCTCAGTGAGTGCATTGAGGACAATCACAAACTCATCGCCACCAATGCGCGCCACCACGTCATGATGGCGCAGTTGCGCCTTAATTCTTGGTCCAATACAACGTAACAATTGGTCCCCTACATCGTGACCATAGGTGTCATTAATAGGCTTGAATTTATCCAAATCTAAAAACAACACGGCTAGGTGTGTCGGTGCATTGTGCAGCAGCACCGTAATTTGATGGTTGATAGCAGCTCGGTTAGGTAATCCAGTTAAGGGGTCTGTTAGGGCCTGTTGTTTGATGTTTTCCACCGCTAACTGGTCTGCTGTTACATCATTAAAGATATGGATAAGCTGTGTGACCGTGCGTTCTTGATTGCGCACCGCTGTGATCGTTTGCAATGCAGCAATGGGTTCGCCTTTTGCAGTGCGATACCAGATTTCGCCTTGCCAGCCATCCTGTTGTTGTAAATGTTTACGAACGGTTTCGGTAAGCCGTAGAGAGACTTTGTTGCTGTCAATAAAATCACTTAAAGAATGCTGCTTTATCTCTGTGCTGCTTAGGTTAAGCAAATTCAAAAAAGCTTGATTAGCTCTCTTAATACGTAAGTCCACATCCGTAATGACAATAGCTTCATGAGTTTTTTCAAACACCATCCCAGCTAGCTGGAGCTGCCGATTGAGTGCCTGTAGTTGCTGCTGTTGTTGTTGTTGCTGCTGGATAATGGGCCGCATGTATAATTTTAATAAATAGGCACCTATCGCTACAATCAAGAAAATTATGCCACTTACCCAGAGCAGCTCAACCAAGAGCTCTTCACGCAATGACGTTTCTGGCTGTGTTACCCACAAGCCCCAATTAGACTCGCTGAGTGGAATATAAAAGTGACGATGTTGTAAATTATGGAATACGCCGCTATGAAGTTGAGGTTGCTGGCCTACTAAAGCATGGGCAACTGAGACTGCTTCAGAATGAATCAGCTCGCGCACATTCGCGTTGAATTCAGTTGCTCCAGCAGTGCCTCTGGGGGACAAACTAAAATGCAGTTCAACTTTGCGGGTTAAATGCAACAAACTAAATTCGGTGGTTGCATCAAATTTATTCAAATGCACTAAAATATCAATGATTTCGGTTTGGTCGAATAACAACACATCATGACCAATGATTTCATTATTGAGGCTTATAATAGGCGCTACTACACTGATATAAATATGCCCAGAGAGGTTAATGTAGTCCGTTCTATGCAGATTTAATTGGCTCAGATTTACCTGCTTTAATAGGCTGGTGGTGCCTGATTCACCTGCAACTCGAGCAATCTCAGTGCCATTAGCTGCAATTCTTATAACCCCCACTAGGGTTGGAATAAACTCCACTGCATGGGCCAGTCGTGCGGCTGTCTCTTGTTGTACTTGAGCTAGCGCAATTTGCTGGTCCAAATACAAAGCCAAACGCTGACGTATCTGTGAGCGACTCGCAAACTGTTGAGCTATCTGTTCATAGTGAGTAAGTTGTTGCTCTACTGCGAGAGCCTGCGCAGAGGCATAAGCTAAGCCACGCCGATCTTCTGTTTTATCTAAATAAAAAAACAGCGGAACTAGGGTACTGATGCTAGCGATAATCCCCGTCATTAAAACGCCAATAATCACTCGGCGGCTTAATAGAGACAATGCATTCGTGTAAGGCGGTGGGGATTTGCCTTGGTCCTTTATTTTTACGTGCAATCCTTGGTCTGGCAATGATGATATCCCTATGCTAGAAACAACTACCCCGTAAATAATCAACAGTTGTGCATCTGTTACCAACTGGGTTGGCTCGCTCAACGTTGGCTATCTAACACATAAGACTTGAATTGATAAAATTATCTAATTAACTGTGCAACTAACTTGTCTATATATGTAGCACGTTCTGGCTCATTGATAAAATTTTCTTGCGCTAAAGTTGACCATTGCGGATTTTTTCGCGCTCCTTTAAACAAAGATTTTAGCTTACTTAACTCTTGTTCACGCTGGCTGTTATCACTACTGAGTAATAAGGTGTTTGTCGCCCCATGACCACGCAAGCTCAATTGCTGCAACAACTGCAGTTGGCGCACGGCTAAAAGCAAGATAATAGGGTCTTCAACGATCAGTTGATGTTGGCCTTGTAGCTTATGTTTCAGTTGCTTGCCGTAGTGTTGCCAGCCCTGCCACAAACCACCGATCGTGGCGCCTAACAAGGTTCCTGCGCCTAAACTGGCACCGCCCACCAAAAGATCAAAACCAGCACCTACGGCCGCCCCGCTGCCCACACCTAAGCCGGCTTTGATGCCAAACTCAGCCAAGGTCTCAGTATCGAAGAGATCGTCGTGCCAGTGACCGGTGCTAATATCTAAGTTATCGAGCGCCACGACATCTAAGTTGAACTCATACAAAGCTAGTAAGTCTTGCACACATCGACGCTCGCGTTCGGTAACTTGACGCTGTACCTTAGCTAAAACCTCCTGCAGAGCGCTACTATCGAGCTCCGCACTCACCAGATGTTGCAGTGCAGCTACATCGGTCAGTAATTCAGCGATCTGCTGTAGCCCCTGCTGTAAACGTCGTTGCCGTTGCTGCTCGCGGTGCTCAATAAGTAGGTTTAGCTGCTGATCAAAGCCTTTCACCACTAACTTTAAGCGGGTTAATAATTCGGCTTCACCTCCCTCAGGTGGGCTCACCGCATCAAACTCAATAAAACTATGCAAATTTACCTGCGCTAATGCTTGTTGCCAGGCGTTGCTGTAGCCTGCGGTAGTTGCGGTAAAGTTAAGCACAGGTAGTAGCGGTTTACCGCAGCGCATCAATACGGCTAATTCATCTTGGTATTTTGGCAACACAGGATCACGCACATCAATCACATAGAGCGCAGCGTCACTTTTAAGCAGTTGTCGTAGTACTTTGGCTTCTTGCGCAAATTCTGTTTCGGCTAAGGTAGAATTTAGAAACTGGTGTATTTGTTTGGCGCCATCGTGTCTAAATTCGGCATCGCTTAGGCTTAAACTCTCAAATAAGTCACTACCAGCTTCTAGCCCCGGAGTATCATAGAGCTCAACCAACACCTGCTCAGCATTCCCAATAGCCATGGTAAGCACGTCACGAGTGGTACTTGGGCGGCTAGCTACTTCACCAAATTGGCTGTCATGCAAAAGTGTACGCAATAACGAGGTTTTGCCCGTATTGGTATGCCCCACTACGGCCAATTGTAACGCCGTTAAACGAGTCGCCATGGTATCTCCTGTTCGGCTAACAGCTGCTGCCAATGCTGCAGGCGCTGTTGTTGTTCGGCACTAGCATGCTCATTAGCTGTGATCAGCAGTACTTCTAGATCAGCAACATATGCCATCATCTCTCGTAACAATTTAAGCGTGGTACGGTCTGGGCTTAGTTCACTATTAACCCGCACCCATAATTGCTGCGGAGGGTGCGCATGTAGGTGAGCTAATAACCGGCGTTTTTCTAGACCGCTGGCAACAACACCATAAAAACCAACCGATGCTGCAGTTTGCTGTTGTGCTAACCACGCATGGTCTAATTCAAAATCCAGGCTTACGGTTAAGCTATCAGCAGTTAATTGCGGCGGCTCCATACGCTGGCGTCGTGCTGAACTAGCCATGGCTACCGTAACTGGGGAATTCGTTGGCGGTTGGGTATCTGCATCAATCACCACGGCTTGGGCGCGAGGTTTTAAGCCCTGCACGACGGTTGCCATACCAGGTGCTTGTAAATCAAGTTGGGCCCGCCACGCGCGCCAGCCTAGCAGCAGCATAGCAGCAAGCAGAAACAACAACCGCGGCACAATACCGTAGCTAAACACGCACATAAGTAGCCAGCGGCCGGCTGCCAGTTGATTCGTGGCATCAGCACTAGCAGGGCCTAAATCAGCATAGCTAGGAGCGCTAACTCCCCACCAGCTGGGGCCCCAACCTATCACTTCAGCCCAGCTAGAAACCGTCGCCGCCGGCCAGATGGTGCTAGCCCAGGTAAATTGATAGACATTGGTGCTTAAGCTCACAAATAAAAACAACCAGGTGGCCAACATCACCAAGAGCCAATACCCATGGCTGAGCATAGCGGTGCCCGGCGCAATCATTTTATTGCGCTGAGCAACCGACCACAGGGCTGTTTGATACTGCTGATGTTGCGGCTGCCGACCTAGGCGCTGCATCAACCACATCGATAGTCGCAAAATACTGGTGCCGCGCGCCTGTGAGCTGGCTGAACGCCGTACCCCCTGCAGTAGGCTCAGCACCAGCCACAGCAGTAACATGACACTATTCATTCCGAGTAATAGCACTAAGGCAAATAGCAAGGAAATTGGACTTGGCAAGGCCAGCGTTGCCTGCACTTGCGCCAAGCCAATGAGTACTGCCAACAAACTTAAGCTGATCGCAATCACCCGCCGCAGTTGGTGCCACCGTTGCAAGTGCTGCGTAAGCCCGAGGCGCTCTGCCCAGAGTTGTCCACGCAATAAAACTTGCTGACTGAGCTGCGGTTGTTGCCGAGCCTGCTGCTCAATCACAGCATCGCGCTGAAAGCCGTGTTCGAGCTCGTATCGACGAACCAACTCGGACATCCAAATAGCTTTAAATTTTGCAAAAATAGCTGTCATAGTGCCTATTATTCTTCCGGAATAAAGCCGCCTGATTGGCGCGCCCATAATTGCGCATAGATACCGCCCTGCTGCAAGAGTTGCTCATGAGTTCCTTGCTCTACAATTCGACCTTGATCCATAACTACCAAGCGATCCATTGCGGCTATAGTTGATAACCGATGGGCAATAGCAATCACGGTTTTACCTTCCATCAAGCGATATAAATTCTCTTGAATGGCCGCCTCAACTTCTGAATCTAACGCCGAGGTGGCTTCATCTAAAATTAAAATCGGCGCATCTTTAAGCATCACCCGGGCGATAGCTACCCGCTGCCGTTGTCCGCCTGACAATTTAACCCCACGCTCACCCACATGTGCAGCTAAACCACGACGCCCTTCGGCATCCTCTAACTCATCAATAAAGGTATCGGCTTCGGCTTTGTGGATGGCTTCTTCAATCATCGCATCGGTAGCATCGGGCCGACCATAACTAATATTACCGCGTACCGAACGGTGCAATAACGAGGTATCTTGAGTAACCATGCCGATGTGCTGACGTAAACTGGTTTGCGTCACCTCAGCAATATTCTGTCCATCAATCCGAATCGCCCCTTCATTTACCTCATAAAACCGTAGCAACAAGTTAACTAAGGTTGATTTACCGGCACCCGAACGTCCTACCAAGCCAATTTTCTCACCGGCAGCGATGTGTAAGCTCAAATCATGTAAAACCGGTTTATCGCTATGATAATTAAAACTTACCTGATCAAATTCAATACTTCCTTGGGTAACATGAAGCGGTACTGCACCCTCTTTGTCGAGAATATCTTGCGGTACCGAGACGGTCTTGATGCCATCCTGCACTGTCCCTATATTCTCAAATAATGCGGAAATCTCCCACATAATCCATTGGCTCATGCCCCATAAGCGTAGTACCAAACTCAAAGCAACAGCAATGGCACCCACACTGATCTGATTGTCTACCCAAAGCGAAATGGCTAAAAAGCCGACCGCAAATAACAGCGTTGAGTTAAGCAGGTAAAGACAGGTATAAAGCTTGGTCACCCAGCGCATTTGTCGATGCACTGTGCCAAGAAACCCCGTCATACCGTCTTTGGCAAACTCTAATTCGCGCTCTGCATGTGAAAATAACTTCACCGTTTGGATGTTGGTATAACTATCAACAATGCGACCCGTCATGATTGAGCGCGCATCTGCTTGGGCAGCAGCTACTTTGCCCAGGCGCGGCACAAAAAAGCGTAATAGCAAACCGTATAACACCACCCAAACCACCAACGGTGCCGCCAAGCGCCAGTCCGCACTGGCAATAATGGCAACGGTACCAATAAAATACACGGTAACATAATTCAGTACGTCGAACAGTTTGATCACGCACTCGCGCACTGCGAGTGCTGTTTGCATCACTTTGGTGGCAATGCGTCCGGCAAACTCGTCTTGATAAAACGTGAGTGACTGATTAAGCAAATACTTGTGCACTAACCAGCGAATACGCATGGGATAATTACCTAATAGCGACTGATAGGTAATTAAGGAGTGCAAAATGACCAGCATGGGCAAGCCCAACATCACCACCAAGGCCATCCCAGTTAGCCCCCAGAATTGCTCCTGCACAAAGGTTTCGCGATTCTGCTCAGCCAGCCAATCGACAATATTACCGATAAAACTAAACAGCCAAACTTCAGTTAGCGCAATCAACATCATCAGCAGCCCGGCCGCAATGATATAAGGCCAAGCGCCGCGGCTATAATAAAGGCAGAATTTCACCAGGGTTTGCGGTGGTTGCTCTACTTTATCTTCGGGAAATGGATTTAACCGGCTTTCAAACCAACGAAACATATCGATCCTTAAATTGAGGTTTAGCCTAGACTTTGGTCCAATGTCAGACTTTACTATCTATGCATTACCATAACGCAGTTATTGATTTGCCAATAATAAACTAAAAAAGGATAAGCCATGAATGCAATTCTGCTGATGTTACTGGGCTTAGGTGCGATGTTTTTGGGCTACGTATTTTATTCAAAGTTCGTAGCCGAAAAAATCTACAAGCTAGACCCTAATTTTCGCACGCCAGCGCACGAGTTTGAAGACGGCGTAGATTTTGTTCCCACTAACAAGTACGTGTTGTGGGGTCACCACTTTACCTCAGTTGCGGGTGCCGCGCCTATCATTGGGCCAGCTATCGCCGTTATTTGGGGTTGGGTACCGGCCTTTTTATGGGTAGTGTTCGGTACTATCTTCTTTGCTGGTGTTCATGATGCGGGTGCTATTTGGGCCTCGAACCGCAACAAAGCCCGCTCCATTGGGGCGCTCACTGGTGATGTGGTAGGCCGACGCTCACAAAGCCTATTCATGATCGTGATTTTCTTAGTTCTGCTCATGGTTAATGCGGTATTTGCGACCGCTATTTCAGGGCTACTGATCAACTTCCCTAGCTCCGTAGTGCCCGTATGGGGAGCTATCTTTGTGGCCCTGATTATTGGCCAATTTATCTTCCGTAAATGGATGAACCTAGGCACGGTTTCTATTTTAGGGGTGATTGCACTCTATGCACTGATATGGGCTGGACCATCGTACCCGATTGAATTACCAGAAACTGTATTTGGCGTTTCTGATAACGCGCAGTGGATTATCGTACTATTCCTTTACGCTGCTATCGCTAGTTTGTTGCCGGTATGGATGTTACTGCAACCACGTGATTACATTAACGGCTTACAATTATTCATCGGCTTAATTCTTCTTTACGCTGCCGTGCTAATAAGCGGCCCTGAACTCGTTGCGCCAGCATTTAATACCAATACTCCAGAAGGGACACCATCGCTGGTGCCACTGTTATTTGTCACCATCGCTTGTGGCGCTATATCTGGGTTCCATGGTTTGGTTGCATCAGGAACCACCTCAAAACAGCTCGACAAAGAAACGGATGCTCGTTTTGTTGGTTATTTTGGTGCGATCGGTGAAGGTTCATTGTCTCTTGCCACCATTATTGCGGCAACTGCTGGCTTTGCTACGTTAGCCGATTGGCAAGCCGTGTATCATAGCTTCGGTCAAGGTGGCGTGGCTGCCTTTGTATCCGGTGGCGCAAATATCCTCGAGAATGGCATTGGTCTCGATACCGAAATCTCGCAAACCTTGCTCACGGTGATGGCAGTGTTATTTGCCGGTACCACCATGGATACTGGATTACGCTTACAGCGCTATATCTTCCAAGAATGGGGCAATATTTATAACATTAAATGGATGGAAAAAGCTGCGCCTGCTACCTTTCTAGCCGTAGGTTCGTGTTTATTGCTAGCCTTTGGTGCCGGTGGTGCCGATGGTTCTGGTGGCTTGCTAATTTGGCCTCTGTTTGGCACCACCAACCAGTTACTTGCTGGATTAACCCTGTTGGTGATCACCACCATGCTGGTTAAGTTGGGTCGCCCCATGTATGTGACCTTGATACCTTTGCTGTTTTTGCTAGTCATGGCTATTTACGCATTGCTTATTCAGCTAATGACCTTCTATCAAAAATCAGATTGGTTCTTGTTAAGCTTAGACTTAGTTGTGTTAGTTGCTGCCATTTGGATTTCTTTAGAAGCAGCTAGTACCCTTACACGGCTACGTCGTGAACAACGTAACAAAGCTTAATAAGGCGAGACGTAAAAGGTAATACTATGAAAATACGAGCTATTGTCGATTGGTTAGGGAAAGCTAATAGGTATGCCACGGCGGTCTATAACGCTCCTTACCGAGCTGCCATAGCTCGTGCGAAGCGGGACGAGGACGATCTTTTCATGCTGTTAGTATTCTCAGAACTGATGGGGGTTCCTAATCCCGCTTCTTATTACACCCTTGAACTACAACCTTTATTGCTTGAACGTTTTCATGAATGGCATCTACGCATGGGGATGGAACACTCCCCATTAGATGGCTTTCGTTGTTGTTAACACCCCTAACCTAGCTGAGCTTTTATGTTACCTATCTTATCTAAACGTATCTTATTTGTCGGCGGTAAAGGTGGCGTAGGTAAAACCACGGTTTCAGCAGCCATTGCCTTACAAGCAGCGCAACTTGGCAAGCAAGTCTTATTGGTCTCTACAGACCCCGCCCATAGCTTGGCTGATGCCTTTGATTTAACTATTGGTGACCCCAGTAGCGAACAAGAACAAGAGCAATATCAGCCACTGTTGCCAAACATTGATGCGTTAGAAATTGATCCGGATAAACAAGTGCGGGCGCACATCAATCGAGTCATGCGTACCATGAAGCGTTTTGCACGGCCGCAAATGTATGGAGAAATTGAGCGCCAAATGCGCTTAACCGAGCAGTCCCCCGGAGCGCAAGAAGCAGCGTTATTAGAACGCATTGCGAAAATCATCGATAGCGCACCCAGTCGGTATGATTTAGTTATTTTTGATACGGCACCTACGGGTCATACATTACGCCTGTTAACCTTGCCTGAAGCCATGGCCGCTTGGACTCAAGGATTGTTACGGCAAACCAAAAAGAGTGAACAGCTAGAGGGCGTATTAGCCCATCTCTCGGCTAAATCAGGCCGTGATATCGCTAACCCAATGGGCGACCCAACCACCCATGAAACAGCAGAGATGGATGATCGAACGGCTGAAATAACGGCTACTTTGCAACAACGGCAAAGCCTGTTTCATCGTATTCGCCATCAGCTCACAGATGCGCAGCAATGTGGCATTGTGTTTGTATTAACCCCAGAAAAACTCCCGATCCTCGAAACGACGCGGGCCGTGCAAACCTTACAGGCTGAGCATCTGCCCGTTGCGGGGTTAGTGATCAACCGCAATGTTCCTGATGCGATCGATAGTGAGTTTTTTGCCCAGCGTCGCCAGCAAGAGGCCATTTATCGCGAACAAATTCAGGCGCAATTTAGCAGCCTGCCGCAACTCTATTTACCGCTCTTCCCTACTGATTTACATGGCGTGGAAGCCTTGCGTGCGATCAGCGCCAAACTACAACTCAGCTAAGGCTACTAAACCAATAAGTATACTGCATAACCGCCCCCCAACAAGGTTAGCAACAACCATCCAGCTTTACGCGAATGTTGTTGCCACCATCCTAAAACGAGCGGTCCAAACCAATAAACCAAGAGTGCTAGGCCATAATAGCGCAGCCCGCGTGCTATCACGGCTGCCAACATAAACAGAGAAAAAGGATAATTACTACTCCCCGCCGCTAACATCCCTACCTGAAATGGAATGGGCGTGATCCCCGTCAGTAACAGGGTCACAAAGCCGTGCTGTTGAAACTGTGCGGTAAATTGTTCAAACGCTTGGCTGTAGCCAAAATAGGTGAGAATAGCGTCGCCGATATCATCAAATAGCCATAACCCAACCCCATAACCGATACTCGCGCCAACCAGACAACCTGCCAGCACCACGGTAGCTATGGCCCACAGCCGCTCGCGCTGATGAATCAACAACGGAATCAGAATAAGCTCCAGCGGGATCGGAATAATGATCGATTCTAACATCGACAATACAAACATCAGCGGTAACACCGCCGATGATTCAGCAACCCGCTGATACCAAGCGTCAGCTTGGCCGCTGTTAGAGCTTGGAGTGACTGCTGGTTTAGACACTTTGGACACGCTAATTCCTTAAAATGCATTGGCCCCTGAGTTGGCCGCTCATCTTAGCATCATGTTGTTACATAATACTGGGCTTTGATTCCCTCAACGAGGGACCTAAATTAGTCTACAATATTGCTAATAAATTCGCTTAATCTTGCTATGTTAACGTATTGAGCAAAGTTTCAGTTAGTTTAACCTCTGGCTTACTGAGTTTTTACGTTAAGCTAAACCAGAACATCACTTCGGCACTGAGGAACCAAGCATGAAAGCAGTCGGTTACCAACAATCGTTACCCATTGATAACAACCAAGCTTTATTGGATATAGAAATAGCTGAGCCAACTCTGCAAGCCGACGACATCTTAGTTGCTGTATACGGCTTATCTGTAAACCCTGTTGACACTAAAATTCGCCAGCGCAAACAGCCGGCAGCCGGCGAGTTTGGCGTTCTTGGTTGGGATGTCGCCGGGGTGGTGATTGGCGTTGGTGACAATGTCATGGATTTTAAAGAAGGTGACGAAGTTTGGTATGCGGGCGCTGTAGACCGTGCCGGTGCTAATGCTCAGTATCATGTGGTTGATGCACGCCTCGTCAGCAGAAAACCGCACAGCCTTAACTTTGCGCAAGCGGCGGCGATGCCGTTAACCTTTTTAACAGCGTGGGAGCTGTTGTTTGAGCGCTTAGCCTTAACCGCAGATACTACCGGTAGTTTGCTGATCACCGGGGCTGCTGGCGGCGTTGGTTCAGCCTTGATTCAACTTGCAAAACAACTGACCAAACTCACAGTGATTGCAACTGCATCCCGACCAGAAAGCCAGCAATGGGTGCGTGATTTAGGAGCTGATCTCGTTATCAACCATCATCAGCCGTTAGCCCCACAATTGGCTCAACATGGTGTAACTGGAGTTGATTATGTGGCCAGTCTAACCCATACCGACCAGCATTTTACTAGCTTAGCTGAGCTGATCGTGCCGCAAGGAAAATTAGCGCTCATTGATGATCCGAGCGAGCTGTTAGACATTCGCCTGTTAAAACAAAAGAGCATCAGTTTGCATTGGGAGTTTATGTTTACCCGCTCCATGTTCAACACCGCTGATGCCTATGTACAAGGCCAGATTTTGCAGCAAATTGCTGAATTAACCGATGCCGGTATTTTAAAAACGACCCTATCTGAGCATTTAGGCCCCTTAACCGCGGCCAATCTTCGTCTAGCTCACAGCTTGCTTGAAAGTCATCAAGTGATTGGCAAACTGGTGTTAGATGGCTTTAATGCGCCTGATTAGATGACCGCGCGGCTTTGTGTCTATCCGCTGCAGTCGGTAGGCACAAAGCGTAGTGTAAACAAAGACTGGTCATTTTGGTCGAGGTAACGAATTTCCAAAAAATCAGCATGCTCACGATAAAAGGCTAAACTATCATGCTGGCAATACTGGCGTAACATTGCTGGTTCAAGCTGTTGTTTGATATTGGCTTCATCGTGACTGTACTTGTCGATGCCCACTAACGAATAAATAAAGCGCATGCCGTAATGAACCACTTCGGCCCGTTCAAACCTAGTTTGCCGGTCGAGTAATTTAGGTAAGTCACGATTTAGCTGTCCCGAACGTTCCAGTAATTGTTGATACAAATAGTTACGATTTTTTGTTGAATCAGTGGCCTGCCATTGGCGTTGAACAATCATTCCAATAAGGGCAATCGCTAAAACCAATAATCCTAGTAACAACTGGCGTTTGAACGAAGTAGACATAATCTTTCTCGGTGTTTGAAGCGTACTTAACACATACCTTAGCATGTTTCTAACGCAGATAAACAAAGTGATTTTCGCTAATTTGCACTTACAAACATACATGAATGTATGTATAATTAGCGCAATTTTGTCGTCCTAGATTATTCCAATTGGCTGCGGCCAATCCATACATAAGAATAGAGGTAATTCATGCAGCAACGTTTACGTGTACCTTTGTTAGTTTCGATGCTTAGCGCATCGTTAGCGCTAGCAGGTTGCGGTGATGCAGAACAGGCACAGGGGCCTGGCGCACAACAACAACAGCAAATGACCGTAGGAGTAGTGACTATTGCTCCGCAAAATGTCGACCTCACCACCACCCTGCCCGGTCGTGCTAGCGCTTATCGCGTCGCTGAAGTACGCCCGCAAGTGAGCGGTATTTTACAACGCCAGCTATTTCAAGAAGGTGCGATGGTCGAAGCCGGCCAGCAACTGTATCAAATCGACGCAGCCATGTACGAAGCAACTTTAGCCAGTGCCGAGGCCGAATTAAAGCGTGCACAAGCCACGCTAAGAGCAAGCCAAGCTCGCTTTGAGCGCTCGCAAGGCTTGGTCGCTGATAAAGCCATTAGCCAGCAAGATTATGACGAAGCTGAAGCTGCATATTTACAAGCTGAAGCCCAACTTAAAATAGCTGAAGCCAATCTCACACAAGCTAAACTCAATCTCGAGTATACTCGTGTTGAGGCGCCTATTAGTGGGCGTATTGGGCGTTCACAGCTTACCGAAGGTGCGTTATTAAGTGTTGGTCAAGCCCAAGCATTAACCAGCATTCACCAATTAGATCCAATTTACATAGATATTGCGCAAAGTAGCTCAGAGTATCTGCAGTTGCAGCAAGCTATGCGTTCGGGACAAATTGTGACTGATGCCAATAACCGTGCGGCAGTGACTGTTAAAGTCGGTGACAACACTGAGTTACAAGGCGAATTGTTGTTCAACGAAGTTACCGTCGATCCGCAAACCAGTGCGATTACCTTGCGTGCCAAAGTAGCCAACCCTGAGCAGGTGTTGATGCCTGGTATGTACGTACGCACTGAGATTGCTAGCGGTGAACTGCAACAAGCTATTTTAGCGCCGCAAACAGGGGTAACCCGAGACCCACGCGGGCGCGCCATCGCCATGGTGGTTAACCAAGCGGGTGAAGTTGAGCAGCGCTACTTAACCGTGCAAGGTACCGTAGGCAGCGACTGGATTGTGACCGATGGTTTAACTGCTGGTGACCAAGTCATCGTCGAAGGTTTGCAAAAAATTCAACCGGGGATGCCGGTTAAAACTGAAGAAGTGAAATAACCTATGGCCAAGTTTTTTATCGATCGCCCAATTTTTGCTTGGGTTATCGCTATTATCATCATGTTGGCAGGCGGGTTAGCGGTCACGCAGCTTCCCGTTGAGCAATATCCTGAAATTGCGCCGCCGTCGGTGCAAATTAACGCCTCTTATCCTGGCGCTACGGCAGCCACCCTTGAAGAGAGTGTGACTCAGGTTATTGAGCAGAACATGAATGGTATTGATAACCTCAAATACTTTTCATCTACCAGCGATTCCGCTGGTAACGCCAGCATTACGTTAACGTTTGAAGCCGGTACCGATGCGGACATCGCGCAGGTTCAGGTGCAAAACAAATTGCAGTTGGCGTTACCGCTGTTACCACAAGAAGTACAAGACCAAGGTCTGGTGGTAGCTAAAGCGAACAACTCTTTCTTGTTAGTAGCAGCGCTCATTTCTGATAACCCTGAAATTACTCAAATCGATTTAGGCGACTATATTGCTAGTAACATTCAGGACCCGATTAGCCGTACTCCTGGCGTTGGTAGCGTACGTTTGTTTGGTGCGCCCTACTCCATGCGTATTTGGCTCGACCCTGAATTGCTAGTGCGCTACAACATGAACACCATCGATGTGGTGCAAGCGTTGCGTGAGCAAAACAATCAGGTTGCTGCTGGCCAAGTTGGTGGCACCCCGTCCGTTGAAGGCCAACGTCTAACCGCATCTATTATTGCCCAAACGCGCTTAGAAACGGTGGCGCAATTTGAACAAGTGTTACTACGGGTAAACAACGACGGCTCGAAAGTCACCGTGGGTGATGTCGCCAAAGTCGAACTTGGTGGCCAAGACTACAGTGTTGCCGCACGTTATAACCGCCAACAAGCTTCTGGTTTAGCGGTTAACTTGGCGACCGGGGCAAATGCTTTGGATACGGCTAAGGCAGTGAAAGCAACCTTAGCTGAACTCGAGCAATTCTTCCCTGAAGGCGTCAGTTTAGTCATTCCTTATGACACCACTCCGTTTGTTGAGATCTCCATCAAAGAAGTGGTGAAGATTTTATTTGAAGCGGTCATCTTGGTGTTCTTGCTGATGTTCTTGTTCTTACAGAACTTACGCGCCACTATCATTCCATCGTTGGCCATTCCAGTGGTACTGTTAGGTACCTTCGGGATCATGTCGGCCCTTGGTTTCTCGATTAATACCCTAACCATGTTTGGTTTGGTGCTTGCCATTGGCTTGTTGGTGGATGATGCCATCGTGGTGGTCGAGAACGTTGAACGTTTGATGAGCGAAGAAAAACTATCGCCACGTAAAGCTACGATTAAGTCCATGCAACAAATAACTGGCGCCCTGGTAGCCATTGGCTTGGTCATGGCGGCAGTATTCGTGCCTATGGCCTTCTTCGGTGGCTCTACCGGTGCCGTGTATCGTCAATTCTCTATTACCATTATTTCAGCAATGTCGTTATCGGTTTTGGTGGCCATCATCTTCACGCCATCTTTATGTGCGACCATTCTGAAACCATTAAACCATGACCATCAGCCAAAAGGTTTGCTAGGTTGGTTTAACCGTACTCTCGATAAAGCCACCAACAAATACACCAACTCTGTCCAAAATATCATCAAACGTAGTGTGCGTTTTGTACTGGTTTATTTGGGCTTGGTTGTGGTACTTGGCTTCTTATTTGCTCGTATGCCGAGTTCGTTTATTCCGAACGAAGACCGCGGTGTATTCTTAACTCAGATGCAGTTGCCCGCTGGCTCGACCCTTGAGCAATCACGTCAAACCATGGCTAAGATTGAGGATTATTACCTCGAGCAAGCAGAGGGTATCCAATCCGTCTTTTCGGTGGTTGGCTTTAGCTTCAGTGGTCAAGGACAAAACTCGGGGTTAGCGTTTATTCGGTTAACCGACTGGAGTGAGCGTACTGAGCCACACCTGCAAATAGATGCCATTATTGGTCAAGCTTTTGGCTTCTTCTCGCAAATTCGTGAGGCTATGGTGTTTGCCTTTAACCTACCTTCAATTCCTGAGTTAGGTACTGCCAGTGGTTTTAACCTTTACATTCAAGACCGTGTTGGTTTAGGCCACGCAGAACTCTTGAATGCACGCAACCAATTGCTGGGGATGGCCGCACAAGAACCTAGTTTAACTGGGGTGCGTCCGAATGGCTTGGAAGATACCGCACAACTGCGTATTGACGTTGATTATGAAAAAGCCAAAGCACTGGGCTTAAATATCAGCGAAATCAACGCGACCTTATCGAATGCTTTCGGTACTACCTACGTTAACGATTTCGTGGATCGTGGTCGGGTTAAGAAAGTTTACCTACAGGGTAAACCGGAAGCCCGGATGACGCCAGAAGACGTGAATGAGTGGTATGTGCGCAATAATCAAGGCGATATGGTCTCTTTTGCTTCCTTTGCGACCACCCGTTGGGACTTCGGTCCGCAGCGCTTAGAGCGCTACAACGGGGTGCCAGCGATGAACATCCAGGGTGAAGCTGCACCAGGTTATTCGTCAGGCGATGCCATGATGAAAATGGAAGAATTGATCAGTCGTTTGCCGCCTGGTATTGGTTATGAATGGAGTGGTATCTCACTCGAAGAGCGTACCTCTGGTAGCCAAGCACCACTGCTCTACGCGTTGTCGTTGCTCATCGTATTTTTGTGCCTAGCCGCACTTTACGAGAGCTGGTCCATTCCATTTGCGGTCATGTTGGTGGTGCCCTTAGGTATTCTTGGTGCCGTGATTGCAGCAACCATGCGCGGCCTTGAAAATGATGTCTATTTTCAAGTGGGACTGCTAACTACGGTTGGGGTATCGGCACGTAACGCGATTCTTATCGTGGAATTTGCTAAAGATCTACAAGCACAAGGCAAAGAGCTCTTGGCTGCAACGCTAGAAGCCGTCCGCTTACGCTTGCGCCCAATCTTAATGACCTCGCTGGCCTTTACCTTCGGCGTCTTGCCACTAGCCTTGTCAACTGGTGCCGGTGCGGTAAGCCGTCAAGCCATTGGTACCGGGGTGATTGGTGGTATGGTCGGTGGCACCATATTAGCTATTTTCTTTGTTCCTCTGCTGTTTTACGTGGTACGTAAAACCTTCCCGCCGAAGGCTCGGCCCGAGGATTAATAGTTAGCTAAACCCATAAAACATGCTAAGGTTGAGTCACTTTTGTGACTCAACCTTTTTTTTATGCTGAGACGATACTTTTCTTTATTATTAGCATTAGCTGCGGCCTTAGTTGGAGTGCAAATTCCTAACTACGTGACCCAGTACCAGCAGCGCATTGACGCCCAGTACACCGAAGCAATGATTTATTACCGCGAGTATCAGGCTATCGCCGATACTTATTTAAATGGTGATATGCAAGCACTGCTAGCTGCACATGAAAATAGCGATAATGACATCTTTAAGGCAGAAGCGGTGCCGCTCCGTACGCTGATTGATCGGGTCGAATTACTCAGCTACGAACAACAACAATTGCAACGGGCCCTGCCCGTTCAAGTTTGGTTTATTGCGACGCAAGCCAATCCCCAAATTCGCCAAGATACCTGGCGCATGTATAGCTACAACGTACCTATGACGACGACCGCAGTGGTGACCGCGTTGGTGAGTGCAGTACTGACACTACTGCTATGGGATGCGTGTTGGGGCTTATTGGGATGGGGTTGGCGACGTGTTCGTGGTGCCCACAAAGGGCGCCGAGTGACACCCTAGATTGCATCGATAATTAGGCGACTTCTGCAAGGATTAGGAGTCGCGCTTAACCTCATACTCACCTTCAATAACGCTATCATCTTGACGATTTTGGCGTTGCTGATAAGCATTCTGTGCCTGTTGACGAGCTTGCTGCTGTGCCTGCCGCGTCGCTTTACTAAACTGCCACATTTGCTTGAGTTGGCGACGTTTACGCCACATCACTGGGAGTAATAGAATCCAACCAACCAGTAAAAATACCAGCCCTAAAAATAAACCAACCAACAACAAAGTACCAAATAACAACCAGCCCAAAATAACCACCAACGGATTCGCTCCAGGCTGTGGTTTTATTTTGCTTTGCATTTGGCGAATATAAATCAACATAAGGTCTCGCTTGTTTAGCTTCTAAGTATCACCCTAACTTAATATATGGGGATGATTATTTCTCAGACAAGTCATTGCCATTATTGGTTGCACGAGCAGCGAGCTTGTCTTGTAGCATTTTAAGAATAATGCTGGTTAAGTTAACAATATTAAATACGGTACCAGACACACTGCCAACTAAAATGGCATAGGCTAAACCCAGTATTTCAGCCAGTAAAAACCAACGCCGAATCAGCACAGGATCGTTGAGTACGATAGCGCCAGCAGTAAAAATAATAGACGAGGTATAGGCCATCAATAAAGGTAATAATGGGGTATCGCCGGTTAATTCCCAAAAGAAGAAACCTAGGTTGATGCTAATAAATCCCCATAACACCAACTTGCCGCGCCATCGTAATGCAATCAGATTACGTAATACTGCAATCCCAGTAACAATAGCGCCAGCAACAGCACCAAGCATCGCAAAGTGAATCGACAAACTGCCTAAAGCAATCGCCGAGACAATACGATAGCGATTTGCGGTGCCTTGACGGTAGGCAATAAAATTAGCTACCAACGCAATAACGCCAAAGACTTCCGCTATTCCTTCTATACTTAAACCCACGGTTCACCTTTTCCAGATCAAAGCAATAAAAAAGCGGTCATGGTAGCTGCGCCACCACCACCGCTTTTTAATGTCATTTACGTCACTTAATTATTGGCGCTCGCCTGCACTTGCGTCACGAATCGCTTTAAATTCGTTGCCAGCATTCCAGTTCGGCCATAGCGCACTATTGGCAAGTTCTTCACCTACCCAGTAATACAACCAAAGATCTTGTTGTACACCGCGTAAATCCCAATTCGGGTCAAACTCATCAGCTGGCTTATGATAAGCTACTTGGACATATTCTGCACGTTTTTGCTGACCATATTCCTTGCCAAATTCAATGTGATCATTGCCACCTTTAGCGTACAACATAGGTACACCACGCTTAGCTAAGTTAAAATGATCTGAGCGATAGAAGGATCCCGCTTCAGGGCTTGGCTCAGGCGCAACGTAACGCCCTTGTTGTTCCACATACTTAGCTAAATACCCCTCAAGCTCGGAATTACCGTAGCCAACCACAACCATATCGCGCATCGGACCATAGACATTCAAAACGTCCATGTTGATACCACCTACAGCTTTACTAAGAGGTAACATCGGGTTATCCGCATACCAATCAGACCCTAACAGCCCTCGCTCTTCTGCTGTTACCAACACAAACACCACCGAACGCTCTGGTTGCGGTTGGCTGCTATAGAACTCTGCTAGTGCCATCACCCCAGCTGTACCACTGGCATTATCTTGCGCTCCATTAAAGATACCGTCGTCAGGATTGATCGGATCTAACCCCATATGGTCCCAATGAGCCATATAAATGACGTGTTCTTCAGGTTTTGATTTACCTTCAATGTAACCAATCAAGTTAGGTGAGTTGAGGTAGTCAAATTTGGTTGATACGCTAATGCTCATAGCTGTATTCAGCGCAACTGCTTTAAAGTCTGGTTGTTGTGCCGCTTTACGCATTTCATCATAGCTGCTACCTAAGCGAGCAAATAACACATCGGCGGCGTCTTTTGTGATCCAACCTTCAATTTGAGTTCGGTCCATGTTTTTATTGTCACGGGCCAAATCAAATCGCATCGGCGAACCACCAGCAATCACGCCCCAGCCATAACCTGCAGGCCCAGTGTCATGAATCACAATAACCCCAGCGGCTCCTTGTCGAGCTGCTTCTTCAAACTTATAAGTCCAACGCCCGTAATAGGTCATCGCCTTACCGTTAAAGACTTCCGCATCTTGGCTATCGTAACCAGGGTCATTCACTAACACCACCACGGTTTTACCGGCCACATCTAAGCCTGCGTAATCGTTCCAACCAAATTCAGGGGCAACAATGCCATAGCCAGCGAACACCATCTCGCTATTGCTTAGGTCTACTTGTTCTTGTACTCGTGGGGACCAAGCCATCATATCTTTGCGGTATTCAAACGCACTGATATCGTTATTGCTAAACGTCATATTAGATACTTGCGTTGGCAACATACGTACCAGCGGAACTTGCTGTTGATAGCTACCCTTCTCGCCATCATAAGGCTGCAAGCCCCATTCTTTAAATTTACCCTCGATGTAGGCAACTGTTTTTTCTTCACCTGCTGACGCTGGTGCGCGCCCTTCAAATTCATCGGCGCTAAGGGTTTGCAAATATTCCGTATAATTTTCATTAAAGCTATACGGATTAACGTCTACCGCCGGCTTGCTAGTTTGTTCTTGAGGTGCTTGCGCTGGGCTACAGGCAACCATCAGTAAACTAGCCGCAGCCAACGCTGAGAGCTTGTTCATGGGTTTATTCTCCTGGTTGTTTGCATGACTGTAATTGGGCGCCAACGGTAATACCATAACGCTCAAAATAGCCTTGGTTTAGTTCTAATGCCGCCATATAACGTACTTTAGGTTCGTACACGGGGCAGCGACGTGAATCAATACTTGGGCATGGGTCCATCGATAAAATGGTGGCAATTTTCATGTCCTTATCGAGATAAGCAATATCTAACGGTAAGTAGGTATTGTACATCCAGAAACCTGCATTACCGGGGCGTTCCTGTTGGTACTTAAACAACATCCCCGCGTGTTCAGCGAGAGTCTCGCGAAACATCAAGCCACGTGCTCGGCTATCAAAGGTGTCAGCAATTTCTAACTGCAATGGATGCTCGTGGCCAGCAATGCACCATTGCTCGGTTTCTAACGAGGAAGATGCCGGCTGCCCCGCCAACGCCGCAGTACCGGCTGGTTCTAAATGCAACAAGGACACTAACCACGCGGTAGAAATAAGACTGGTAAGAACCATGAGCTATGCCTCTGTGTTATTAGCTAAAAACCTAGTATCGCTTTATTTAACTCAGAAAAAAAGGTAAAAAAAAGCCTCCAGGTAAGGAGGCTCAAAGGGAGAGTGTATTCTTTACTCAATAACCACCGTCGTCACCTCACCATTATCGACAACTGTGACTGTTTGATGGCCTAACAAGCTAATATCGTCATCCACTTCAGGATCATCTGCGACATCGCAGGTATAGCCTAGGGTATAGTCCCCAGCGCTCACATAACCAAGCTCAAACTGATAATTTACCGCACCATCAAAATAGACCGCGCTCACGGCATAAGGTTCAACGGCTTCGCTACCACCAACATCAGCAAGATCCGCAACAACATGATCAACACCTGGGTACAGGTAGACGCTTGCTACCGCCGTGCCAGTATCAGCAGGGGCGACAGTGCAGCTATTTTCAATCAAAAGGGCTTCCGCCATGCTGCCTTCAATGTGTCCTACGGTTAGGTTATTAACCAAACGAACGCCGCGCGGTTTCAAGAAATACTGATCTTGTCCGACCGGATTAACTAAGGCTTGGCGTAAATCAAACTCCGCAGTGTAAGCAGTTTCACCGCCAGCACCAACGGTGATACCATCAAACTTCAATTCATTCGATGGCACGCTTAATGGGACCTTTTGGTCCCCCACTTGGACATAAGAACCATCCGCCATCACTAATCGTAGTTGACTGTAATCCCCAGCAGGAACCTCCACACCACTGATTAAATCTTCTGCTGCTGAACCAGTAAAGTTCATAAGGTTAATGCCGCGAGTATTAGCGATAACCTCACCGTTGCTATCTACACAGACATCGTTACTAGCAATGGTGTTACTGTCCTCGCCAATGGTGAAAACTTGCTTGCCAGTACTATTGCCGAGCAATTCGATAGCATGAAAGCAAGCCCATACCTCATCAGCGGCGTCTACGGGGGCATCACTGACAGCAAAGGAAAATTGACCGGTTTGCGCAACCACTTCAGAATCACTATCTGAACCACAAGCAACAAGCATGCTGCTGGCTAACGTTAAAGCAATCATGGTACTAATAGGAGCTCGGCTAAACATATCAACCTCTTCGTTATATGAAAGATGTCATATATATAGCAAAATTGAACAAAGAAAAAAGCTTTGTCCTTCCCTTTTACTTAGCCTTTACAGTTATCAACAAAAGATAGCTTGAATGCCATCTAACCGTTGATAAGCACCGCAGAACAGCATAAAGTAGCGCTATAAACAAACCACATATTGTTAACATGACACTAAAGACATCTCCTAGTCCCCTAGTAACAGCACCTAGACAACTGCAACAGTTGCGCTCAGTGACGGCTATTGGCGGTGGCCATGGTTTAGGACGGGTACTCTCAACTTTGGCGTTTCTAAATCGACGCTTAATAGGGATTGTGGCCACCACCGATGATGGAGGCGCTAGTGGCCTGCTTAGACGTAATCATGACTGTATTGCTTGGGGCGATATTCGCAATTGTTTATCACAACTGGCCAAGCATCCATTAGCGGCGGATGTGCTTAACTATCGCTTTACCACCGAACACAGCCTACATGGCCACAACTTGGGTAACTTATTGCTCTACACCTTAGATCAGCTAAGTGCGCGACCACTCGATGGGATTGCGCTGCTGAGTCGACTACTCAATATCAATACCCGTTTGCTGCCGATGTCTGAAACGCCCGTTGATTTGGTGGCAGCCACCCACGATGGAATGGAGTGTTTCGGTGAACTCTTGGTCGATGGCTTACAACAGATGCCTGCACAACTGCGCTTATCGCAACCGGTGGCGGCAACTCCTGAAGCCTTGCATCATGTGGAACGCAGCGAGCTGATCATTTTAGGCCCAGGCAGCTTTCTAACCTCGGTGATGCCACCGTTATTGGTAGAAGAATTTGCTCAAGCTATCGCAAACAGTGCTGCGCAAGTCATTTTTATTGATAATCTAGTGCCGGAAAATAGTCCTGCGGGGCAATTATCATTGAGTGAAAAATTAGCTTGGATGGAGCAGCAATTAGGTGTGCAAGTGGTAGATAAGGTCATTACTAATCGACCGGACCCGAACCTCACCCTGCCTAGTTTTGATCACGTCTGCCCCTCCTCAGAAGCAGCTCATCGGCATCAACCTGAATCCTTATTAGCAGCGCTAACAAAAGCTTTTAACGCCTAACCGGCAGCGCTGTGATCCTTACCTTATCGAGGAATGGCCCATGAAATTAACCAAACTTGTGGTGCAATTGGCGGCACTGTTAAGTTGCACCAGTTGGAGTGCGCTTGCCGCAGAACCAGCACAACAGCTTGGCTTGGCAATCGATTATCAAGCCAACAGCCCGACTATCGAGGCTGTTTTAGGGTACCCAGGCGGCAGTCGTATCAGTTCACCCGAGGCCATCGAAGCTTATTTTAATGCCTTAGCCAAAGCCTACCCAGAGCAAGTACAAGTGCACTCTTATGGGCGCAGCTGGGAGGGCAGAAATCTTTATTACGTGGTGATTTCGAGCGCTGAAAATATGGCTAAGTTAGGTGCTTATCAAGCAAATATTGCGGCGTTAAGCGCAGCCGATAGTACCTCCAGCAAACAAGCCGAGCAGTTAATTCAAAGCATGCCAGCCAGCGTCTGGCTCTCGTATGGGGTGCATGGTAACGAGATCTCATCACCTGAAGCCGCCATGCTTACAGCTTGGCATTTGCTGGCAGCAACTGATGCCACAACGCAAGGTTACTTAGACCAAGCTTATGTGTTTATTGACCCTGTTCAAAACCCAGACGGGCGTGCACGCTTTGTCAGTCGCTATTACATGACTGCAGGGTTAGAACACAGTAGCGATAGACTTTCAGCAGAACATAACGAACCTTGGCCAAGTGGTCGTAGTAACCACTATTTGTTCGATTTAAACCGCGACTGGCTAGCTCTAACCCAGCCTGAAATTGCCGGTCAAGTGGATGCCCTGTTAAAAAATATGCCGCTAGTGTATGTCGATTTACATGAGATGGGCGGCGACACCAGCTACTACTTCACGCCTGAAGCTGAGCCCTATAACCCTTTAATCACGGAGACACAACGCAAAGCGCTGTGGACCATAGGTGAAAATAACGGCAAGTGGTTTGATCAGCACGGTTACGACTACTACACCCGTGAAGTGTTTGATGCCTTTTATCCAGGTTACGGCGCCAGTTGGCCTTTGTACCATGGCGCTATTTCCATGACCTACGAAATGGCATCGGCACGCGGCCATAAATTTCGCACGAAAGACGGCGAGATCTTAACCTACGGTGATGGCGTACAACGCCATTTTATTGCCTCTATCGCTACCATTGAAACGGTCGCTAAAGAACGTCAGCAATTATTGCAAAGTTATTGGGACTATCGCCAACAAGCAGTGCAACTGGGGCGTCAAAGCAAGCAGCGATACTGGGTATTTAATCCACAACATGATGCTGCAGCAGCGCGCCGGCTTGCCGGTTTGCTAACCCGCCATGGCGTTAAAGTTGAACAAGCAGAGCAAGACTTCAAAGCCTGTGGCAATCAATATGCTGCCGGTAGCTTTATTGTCGATAGCGCCCAGCCGGCCTACTACATGTTGCGCACGCTGCTCGATAAAGACATTGCCATGGATGCCGACTTTATTGCTGAACAAGAGCGGCGCCGCAAGAATAACCTAGCCGATGAAATTTATGACGTTACTGCTTGGTCACTGCCGCAGATGTTTAATGTTAGCTATCAAACCTGTGCCAAGTTACCGCGGGTGGCCACTGTTGCTGCTGGGACGGATCTGATTAAGCCAGGTCAAGTTAATCAGGCTGATGCCAAGGTGGGCTTTATCGTCCCTTGGGGTGATATGAATGCGGGACGTTTTCTCACCGCGGCGCTACGTGAAGGCCTCACAGTAAAACAAACGGATTTACCTTTTACCCATAGTAACGGCAAGCGCTATCCAGCCGGGTCTCTCATTTTAACCCATGCCGACAATGCCAATTTGGCTGCAATTATCCAAGACTTAGCGGTTGCCAGTGGGGCTCAGGTTGATGGCGTGAATTCTAGTTGGGTGACTGATGGCCCTAACTTTGGTTCTAATAACGTGCAACGGGTGCATGCGCCCCAAATCGCTATGTTGTGGGACGAGCCAGTATCTAGCCTAAATGCCGGGCATACGCGGTTTGTGATTGAGCAGCAGTTTAACTATCCAGTTACCGCCATACGCGCGGCCCAATTAGCTGGCGCCAACTTAAGCCAGTATCAAGTGTTGATCATGCCAGCAGCCAGTAGCGGTGCATTGCAAGCCGCATTAGGTGAACGCGGGCAACAAAATATTCAGGATTGGGTTGCCAAAGGCGGTGTCTTAATTACTCTTGGCAGCAGTTCTGCGTGGGCCGTAGATGCCGAGTTTTTATCTAGTGCATTAGAAAGTGTTGTGCAAACTAAAGCCCCAAGCCACGGTGACGAAAAACGTGTTGAGGGCTTGCTGTTTAAGCAGCGTGAAGAACTTATGCACTACATTCAAGCCGACCATGCCGACCCATACTGGACCGCTGGCGTTATCACCCGCTTGCAGGTAGACCAAGAACATTGGTTAAGTGCAGGGGTCAAACCTGAGGTTTTTGCGGTAACGGTTGGTAATCAAATTTTCCGCCCGCTTACCATTGATCATGGCCGCAACATTGTGAATTATGCCGGCCCTAATGAGGTGTTAGCGAGCGGTTATTTGTGGGCTGAGAATCAACAGCAGTTGGCTTATAAACCTTATCTGATGTGGCAGCCGCAGGGTCGCGGCATGGTGATAAGCTTTACCCAAGAGCCCACCTATCGGGCCTACCTTGATGGTCTGAATATTCTGTTAATGAATGCCATCTTTGCCGGGGCTAGCCACGCTAGCCCACTCCGATAGCTATAACTGCAATAAGCGCCTAGACCTCCTCGTCTAGGCGCTCTTGTCAGCCCCAATACGCGATGCAACCGCACCTCGTTGATCCTTGTATTTAGCGTCTTTGCGCGAACTATAAGGGCGTACACATGGCTCATCAAGTTGTTCAAAGCTGAGTGCACCGATTTTCATCAGCGGCCGTAACGCTAACGGCAACTTACCACTATTAAAAAATTCAAGCACCACCTGCCCCGACCAACCGGGGTCGATGCGGTGAGCAGTTACATGCACCATTAATCCCAACCGCGCCAACGACGAGCGACCATCTAACCATCCCACCATATCAGCGGGTAAGGTCACCGATTCATGGGTAACCGCCAAGGCAAACTCACCCGGGTGAATAAAAAAGGCTTGGTCTTCATTCAGTACAATGGCATCGCTCATCACCGATTGAATCGCTTTATCAATCTCATCGCGTGGGCCGCTGATATCGATAAAAGGAGCAGCGTGATCTTGCAACACTCTAAATTCATTTCCCAAATGAATATCTACGGTGACGCCGCTGATATCCTCCGCCAATGGCGCTGGGTCTAAGATGATTTTACCAGCCGCTAAGTAGGCTTCTATTTGACCATCGGTTAAACGCATGGCGAGCTCTCCTGCTTGTTCTTATGATGCGTTAGCTTGGGCTTGTTGATAAAGCTGGGCCGCCAACGCCGTTGCGCTTTGTTTGATAATAACACTAATAGGGTCATCAGGAGCACTTACCACCAAAGGGGTGCCGTTATCTAAGCTCTCACGTAAGCGCGCTGCTAGAGGCCACTGGCCTAGCAAGGGCACGCCATGTTCAGCAGCCACGTTAACCCCGCCGCCAGTACCAAAAATCGCTTCATGATGACCACACTGACTGCACTCAAAATAACTCATGTTCTCGATTAAACCAGTAATCGGCACCCCTACTTTCTGGAACATGGTAATGCCTTTTTCAGCATCTGCTAGCGCCACAGTCTGTGGTGTGGTGACTACCACCGCCCCAGTGATGGGCAGCTTTTGCGCAAAGGTTAGCTGAATATCGCCGGTACCCGGCGGTAGGTCAACAATCAGGTAATCGAGAGCTGGCCATTTGGTATCCCGAAAGAGCTGTTGCAACGCAGCGCTGGCCATAGGGCCACGCCAAATAGCAGCATCCTTGGTATCGGTAAGGTAACCCAACGATGAAGCATACACACCATGGCGTTGATGGGAGATCATTTTTTGCTGCTCATTCACGGTCATCTTCTCATCAGCACCACCGAGCATGGTAGGTAACGAAGGACCATAAACATCGGCATCGAGAATACCCACCTTGGCACCGAAACTTGTCAAGGCCAACGCCAGTTGCACGCTCACCGAAGATTTACCCACCCCACCTTTGCCTGACGACACCACAATCACGTTGCCATAGACAAGCGGCAATTCAGGTTGGGAATTTTTTAGCTTAGCGACCTTGCACAGCAACTGCCATTGATACTGACCTAACTGAGGGTCTTGCTGGAAAGACTCCAACACACTGGCATCAGCGGCAAAGGGTAAGGTCAAAGTGGCTTTATTACCCGCTACGCTCACCCATGCCGCAGGGATAGCGCCTTGCCAACCTGGCAACCTCATCTTGGCTAAAGCAGCGTTAAACTGCGTGGTTGCATCCAACGTGGTTGATGGGTCTGTGGCGGCGGCTTTGGATTTTTTGAAACGACTAAACATCTATCCCTCCCAGCTTGGTTGTGGGCAGTCATGATACGGCTAGTTCGGCTGGATTGCCAGCCATGATTAAGTTACACTTTAGGCCTTTAAATATCACGGAATTAACGGAACTATCCATGCCGACAGCAACTCGCAAAATTCTGGTTACCAATGCCCTTCCTTACGCTAATGGGCCGATTCACATTGGGCATATGCTTGGCTACATTCAAGCCGACATTTGGGTCCGTTTTCAGAAGTTACGTGGACACGAATGCCATTATGTCTGTGCCGATGATGCGCACGGTACGCCGATTATGCTTAAAGCACAGCAATTAGGTATTGCGCCAGAGCAAATGATTGCCGATATGAATCAAGCCCACCAAGCTGACTTTGCGGACTTTCATGTAGCCTTTGATCATTATCACTCGACCCATAGTGACGAGAATCGTGAACTAGCGGAGCTTATCTACACCCGCTTACGTGATGCTGGACATATTAAAACCAAGACCATTGAGCAGTTGTACGATCCACAGCAAGAAATGTTTTTGCCCGATCGCTTCGTCAAAGGCACCTGCCCTAAATGTGGTGCAGAAGATCAGTACGGCGATAACTGCGATGTGTGCGGCGCTACCTATGCACCAACTGAACTTAAAAACCCTAAATCTGCGGTTTCTGGTGCCACCCCTGAGTTGCGTCAATCAGAACATTACTTCTTTGATTTACCAGCCTTTGAGCAGATGCTTAAAGAATGGACTCGCTCGGGTTCGTTGCAAGACGAAATGGCAAACAAATTAAACGAATGGTTTGAGTCAGGCCTACAAATGTGGGACATCAGCCGTGATGCCCCCTACTTCGGCTTTGAAATCCCAGATGCGCCTGGCAAGTATTTCTACGTGTGGCTTGATGCTCCAATTGGCTATATGGGTAGTTTTAAGCACTATTGCCAAACCACCGGCAAAGCTAATTTCGACGACTACTGGCAACTCGATAGTGACGCCGAGCTTTATCATTTTATTGGCAAAGACATCATCTACTTTCACAGCCTGTTTTGGCCAGCCATGCTCAAGGGTGCAAGCTTCCGGCAACCAACCAACGTGTGGGCACACGGCTTTATCACGGTGAACGGCACCAAGATGTCCAAATCCAAAGGCACTTTTGTGATGGCTCGTACCTATCTGGATCACCTAGATCCGGATTACTTGCGCTACTATTTCGCTGCCAAACTGACCAACCGTATTGATGATTTAGATTTGAATCTGACCGATTTCGCTCAGCGCGTTAATGCAGATTTAGTTGGTAAGGTGGTCAACATAGCGAGTCGTTGTGCAGGCTTTATTAGTAAGAAGTTTGACGGTAAGTTAGCAGCTAGCATCAGCGATACCAGCTTATTAGATGAGTTCCAAGCGGCGGCCGCTGGCATCGCCCAAGCGTACGAAAAACGCGAGTTCTCAAAAGCGATGCGCGACATCATGGCACTGGCTGATAAAGCAAACTTCTACATCGCCGAGCAAGAGCCTTGGCAGCTTATCAAAGACCCAAGCAAACAGGCTCAAGTGCATGAAATTTGTTCTATCGGCATTAACTTGTTCCGCTTACTGATGATTTATTTAACCCCTGTGGTGCCAGCCTTGGCAACCCGCGTGCAAGAGTTCTTGAACGATGAATTTAGTTGGGATAGTCACCAACAACTATTAACAGATCACACCATTAGCCCGTTCAAGGCCCTGTTACAACGTATTGACATGGAAAAAGTAGAAGCCATGATTGAAGATTCGAAAGCCAGCGCAACCCCAGCTGCAGCCGCCACCAGCAACGGTGAACTCGAACGTGACCCTATCAGCGCGGAAATTAACTATGACGACTTTGCTAAAGTTGATTTACGGGTTGCACTGATTGCTAACGCCGAGCACGTTGAAGGCGCTGATAAGCTACTTAAGTTGACCCTAGATTTAGGTGGTGAAACACGCCAAGTTTTTGCCGGCATCAAATCGGCTTATGCCCCAGAGCAACTGATTGGCCAACACACCGTGATGGTCGCTAACTTGGCGCCACGCAAAATGCGGTTTGGCTTATCAGAAGGCATGGTTCTAGCGGCCGGCCCTGGTGGCGAAGAACTGTTTATTCTTAATCCACACGCTGGTGCAAAACCAGGGATGCGGGTTAAATAATGGTCGCTACCGTACACCTCTACGAAGGCAAAGAGAAATCCTTAAAGCGCTTACATCCGTGGGTGTTTAGCGGAGCCATTGCGCGCGTTAAAGGCCAACCTGAAAGCGGTGCTACTGTCTCTATCCATGCACATAATGGTGACTGGCTCGGCTATGCCGCTTGGTCACCAAAATCGCAAATTCGCGCACGGGTATGGAGCTTCAATCAAGGTGACAGCATTGATGCGGAGTTTTTTCTGCAACGCATTGCCGCGGCAAAGGCGTTACGCGATGGGCTTGATCTGCGTAGTAATGCCTATCGACTGGTTGCCGCAGAGGCTGACCAACTGCCCGGCATCACCATCGATAAATACGACAATTGGCTGGTCTGCCAGTTACTCAGCGCAGGAGCTGAATTCTGGCGCGATGCTATTGTAAACGCTTTACGAGAACTGTTTCCTGAGTGCTCTATTTATGAGCGCTCCGATGTAGATGTGCGGCAAAAAGAAGGCTTACCAACGGTCACTCAAATACTCTACAGTCAAACTGGCGAGGCGCCTCCAACCACCTTATGGATTGAAGAGAACGGCTTGCAACTGGGCGTAGATATTCAAGCTGGACACAAAACCGGTTATTACCTAGATCAGCGTGATAGTCGGTTAGCGATACAAAAGTATGCACCCGGCAAACGTGTCTTGAACGCTTTTAGTTATACCGGTGGTTTTGGCTTATATGCAGCAGCAGCTGGTGCGACCGAAGTGGTTAATTTAGATGTGTCAGCTCCAGCCTTGGCACAAGCGGCTGCCAATCATGAGCGCAACCAATTGCCACCAGAGCAGCTACGAAATCTACAACTTGATGTGTTCGAAGCCTTACGCAAGTTTCATCAAAACGGTGAGCGTTTTGATGTGATCGTGCTCGACCCACCCAAGTTTGTCGATAATAAGGCGAACCTCAATAGTGCATGCCGTGGTTATAAAGATATCAATCGTCTCGCAACCATGATCCTTAAGCCTGGTGGTACCCTGATCACGTTTTCATGTTCTGGCCTGTTGCCTGTAGATTTGTTCCAAAAAGTAGTCGCAGATGCAGCCCTGGATGCCAAGCGTCCGCTACACATCATTGAGCGGTTATTTCAGGGCGCAGATCACCCAGTCCGCACTAACTTTCCAGAGTCGTTGTATCTAAAAGGATTTGTTCTGCGCGGTTAACTTAGCTAGAGTTATTAGCATAAGCAGCGCAACAGCAGCATAGACGAGGTAAGCATGAGTACTATTTTTGACAAAATTATCAGCCGCGAGATTCCAGCTGAGATAGTTTATGAAGATGATCTGAGTTTGGCGTTCAAAGATATTAATCCGCAAGCGCCCGTTCATCTGTTGATTATCCCGAAACAACACATAGCCACCATCAATGATATTACGGAAGACAATCGTGAGATCGTTGGGCATTTGTATTGGGTGGCAGCAAAAATTGCCGCTCAGTATGATTTTGCTAAAGACGGCTATCGGGTCGTGATGAACTGCAATGAAGATGGTGGTCAATCGGTCTACCACATTCACTTACACTTGTTGGCGGGGATCACCATGGGCTGGCCGCCATTTGCAAATAACCGGCCGAAACAAGTTTAGACGAAGCATAAAAAAAGCCGCTGGTACCATTTAATCACCAGCGGCCTTCCTTTTTAAGAGCAACTACTGACCGGTCGCAATACCCTCACGACGAGGATCTGCACCACCGTACAAGCTACCATCTTCTAAGCGGCTGATACCATGCAAACCGCTGTTAAGGTCTTGCACCCGTACCTGATGGCCACGGGCTTTGAGGCCCTCTGCTAGAGCTTCAATCGTGGTTCCCCGCTCTAGTGCAGTCTCACCATTTAAGTTAGTCACGTGCGGCAAATCCATCGCTGCTTGCATATCCAAATTCCAATCAAGCAAGCCGACTAAGGTTTGTGCAACATAGTTAATAATGCGAGCACCGCCAGGTGAACCCACCACATGCAGTAACTCTCCTTGCTCATCAAACACCATCATCGGTGACATCGAGCTACGCGGGCGCTTACCCGGCTCAACCCGGTTAGCGACCGCTTTGCCGTTCACTTCAGGTACGATTGAAAAGTCCGTCAGTTGGTTATTTAGCAAGAAGCCTCCTACCATCACCCCTGAACCAAATCCTGTTTCAATACTAGTGGTTAAAGACACCGCATTACCTTCAGCATCAACAATAGAAATGTGGGAGGTATTAGGGAACTCCGGCGATTGATCATCTGCATATACCAGAGTCATTAGTTCACCGGGCGTTGCCTTACCTAAATCGCGCTCGCCAATCAGTTGCGCACGCTCGGATAAATAACCCTTATCAAGCATGGCGGTGACAGGAACATCAACAAAATCACTATCGGCAATGTAACGGTTACGATCGGCGAAAGCTAACTTCGATGCTTGGGTAAAATAATGGACAGCCTGTTCACTGTTAGGCGCTAACTCGGCTAAATTTTTACTCTCTAACATGCTTAATATTTGCAGCACGGTAATCCCACCAGAACTTGGCGGTGCCATCCCGCACACCTCATAGACACGATAGTTACTACAAACAGGCTCACGAATAACTGCTTGATAGCTAGCTAAATCTTCGACACTTAAGGTGCCTGGGCTACGTTCTGCTTGTTGCACCGCTTGCGCTATTTGGGTGGCTAATGGCCCACGATACAAGGCATCTGCGCCCTGCTCAGCAATCATACGTAGGCTAGCAGCTAGTTCAGGGTTTTTTAATACTTGCCCTTGCTTGAGGGCTTGACCGTTTGGATAAAAGTAGTCTTTAGCTGGGCTTAAGGTTTTTAAGCCAGGATGAAATTCCAAATCAAGTAAGCCTTGAAGCCGCGCCGAGACAGTAAAACCCTGCTCGGCGGTAGTAATGGTATCAGTGAATAGCTGCTGCCATGGTAACTTGCCCCATTGCTGATGAGCTAGCTCTAAACCACGCAAAATACCCGGGGTCCCTACCGAACGCCCACCTACCACAGCGTCTAAAAAGCTAGCCGGTGGCTGCCCTTGGGCGTCAAGGAATAACTCAGGCGTGGCCGCCGCGGGTGCAGTTTCACGCGCATCAACGGTATAAAGTTGTTGTTCGCTGGCATCCCAATAAAGTAAAAAACCACCGCCACCAATACCAGAAGACTGTGGCTCAGTTAAAGTCAGCATGGCTTGTACCGCCACTGCGGCATCAATTGCACTTCCACCTGCCGCTAACACCTTCCGCCCAGCTTCTGCCGCCGCGGGTGTAGCTGCTGCCACCATATATTGCTGGGCTGCTTGCCCGCTTTTCGCAATAAAGCCAGTAGCTGCTTCAGGATCAGCTGCAACCCGTTCCGTAGGGGTAGTTTGGCTACCACAACCAACTAATGCAAGCGCTAGTAACGCCCAATACTTCTGCATAATTATCACCTTATTCGTGCTATTACTCGCAAGATGCGGATTTACCTAGTCATTCAGTCTTTTCATGCTATCGCTGCTATCATAAGATCTTGTGCCATTGATAACAACGCCATTGCGGCTTATCCTCGTCATTCATAGGCCGCCATGTAAGGATGACAACGTGTCAAAATCACCGCCCAAAACAACATTATCTGCCTTAGTCTTATCTGAACGAGGACAAATTACCATCAGTAGCTTGTTGCTTGCTGTGATTATGGTATGGCTGCATTTTTATCAGCAACAACAAGGCTCGTTGCTTGAGACCTTTGATTTTACTCAACCTTTGGTGTGGCAAGAGCCTTGGCGCCTGCTTACCGCTCATATCCTGCACCTTGATGCTCAGCACGCCATCTACAATGCGATTGGACTGCTTCTGCTCACCCTATTTTTTGCTGGCAACTTTACTCTACGTAGCTGGTTCAATGCACTTCTGATTATTGCTGTTGTCATTGCCGCTCTGGTTTGGTTGATTGGCTACCCGAGCCGTTTTGTTGGCTTTTCAGCGATATTACACGGGTTATTGCTACTTGGTGTATTACTAGACTGGCGGCAACAAGATTATCAGTGGTCTGATTGGCTGAACCCCCTAGCGCTTGGGTTATTAGGGCTTAAAGTGCTACTCGAGTATTATGGTTTGCTGCAAAGTAAAATTCTGTTGAGTATCGGCGATCCGCAAGCGGTTGGTATACTTCATGCCTGTGGTTTAGTGGGTGGTATACTCGCATGGCATCTGCACTGCCGTAGCCTTAAAGCTTTGGCTACCCTGACCGAATCAAACCAGGACAAATAAAATAAAGGGCCCAATCCGTGGGCCCTATAACTTAATCAGATCCGTCGCTATAACAGCTGCGTTAATGTCCCTTACAGGACAATCCGATCTTTGTTGAGTTCGAGCATACGTGGGCCTATTCCCTTCACCTGCATCAGTTGATTAGCATCACTAAAAGTGCCTAACTGCTCACGTAATTTGATAATAGCTTCAGCACGCTTTAAGCCAACGCCGGTGAGGGCCATGGCTAATTGTTCAGCGCTAGCAGTATTGATATTAACCGTAGGGGTACTTGCTGCTTCTTGCATCGCCACTGCAGCAGGAGCAAATAATAAAGGTTGGGCTACAGCCGGCTGTAACAACACCAGCGGTGATAACATCGAGGCGAAAATCAAGGTTTTCCGTAACATAAGGCACTCTCCAAGTCAGTTTGATGACTGCACCATGCAGACCTGAAGAGTGTACGAAGGGGCTGGCGTTTAAGCCATTAAATAGCTCGTATTAGGCCGTGAGCGATTGCTTAATTGCAGTTAAGGCTGCGGCGGGGTCAGACGCTTGAGTAATAGGTCGACCGATGACTAACACTTCAATTCCTAATTGATTAGCCGCTGCAGGCGTCATAGTACGGCGTTGATCATCTGCAGCACTACCAGCCGGACGAATACCTGGCGTGACTCGCATAAAGTTCGGGCCACAGTGTTCGGCAATCAGCTCGGCTTCTTGGGCCGAACAAACCACCCCATCTAAGCCCGCTTGCTGGGTTAATTTGGCTAACCGTAACACCTGCTCTTGCGGGCTTACGTTAATGCCTTGCTCGGCTAAATCTTCGGCTGTCATACTGGTTAACACCGTGACCGCGATTAAGAAAGGTGGCTGGGGTAAGTCTGCCAGAGCCTCCCGCGCCGCTTGCATCATCCGACTACCGCCGCTTGCATGCACGTTAACCATCCAAACCCCAAGGTCGGCAGCCGCACGTACCGCTTTACCTACAGTGTTTGGAATATCATGAAATTTCAGATCAAGAAATACTTTAAAGCCCAGTGCAACCAACTCTTTCACAAATTCAGGGCCTGCCGCAGTAAAGAGTTCTTTGCCAACCTTTAAACCGCACGCACTAGGCGAAAGTAACTTAATCAACGGCCAAGCTTGTGCAGGCGTGGCATAATCTAAGGCTACAAAGATTTCTGACTGTTTCATTTATTCTCCATCTAAACCAATTATGGGTTTTATTTCGCCCCAACTCCGACAGCTAGGGCAATGCCAATAAAGGGTACTGCCCGAAAAACCACAGTGGCGACAGCGATACTTCGGCCGCTGTTGCATCTGCTGTTGCACCAACTTCTGCAGCATGCGCAGACTATCGCGAGCTTTACCAACATCAGCCGCACGAATATGAAAATCCATTAATTTATGAAACCCGCGCATGGTCGGATTTTGAATCAAGGTAGACTGAATAAATTGCTCTGCTGCCTCAATGCTATTTTCACGAGCGATAAGTTCAGACAATAACACGGCCGCTGAAGTTGAATGTGCCACCTTCACGCATTCATGTAAAAACTGCACCAAGCCTGTTTCATCGTGTAAATCATCAAAACATGCCTTGATGAGTGGTAAGGCTTCGCTGACGAAATCGCTATCTTCATGCAGGATGCCCACTAATATATTACGCGCTTTGCCGAGCTGCCCCTGGGCATACCACATCCGCCCTAGCGCAAGCGCGGCACGGACACATTCAGAATCGTGCTGACGTGCTTTTAAATAATACTTTTCGCCCGCTTCAGGTTGCGTTTGTTGCTCTGCTAATTCGCAATAAAGTTGCCCTACCAATACCTCAGCAGAGCTGTCAAAGCGAGTGATTTTCAAGGCGACACGAATCGCTTTATCCCACTCATGGGTAGATTCATAAAGTTCTAATAAATGGCGTTGGCAGGCTTCATGAAACTGTTTGTCGGTTTGCAGGGCCAGTAACATGTCTTCGGCCCGATCGTAAATACCCGCAGCCAGATAATCTAGACCTAACTCAAACATGGCCATGCGCCGTTGCTGTTCGGTTATTGAGGGTCTTGAGGTGAGGTTCTGATGAATTTTAATCGCGCGATCTATTTCACCACGGCGGCGAAATAGTTTACCCAGCGCCCAGTGGGTTTCTAAGGTGTCTGAATCTACATCAAGCAGTTCAATAAACAGGTCGACTGCTTTATCCGGTTGATCAGAAAGTAATAAATTTAAGCCGGTGACATATTGCTTGGAGAATTGTTCTTGTTCTTTGCGGTCTTCATTACGCACACTGTTACGCCCCATGAACCAGCCATAGGCAGCAGCAACAGGTAACAATAAGAATAACAATTCAAGCATTAAGGGGTGCTCGTTTTCACCAGCTGTTTACGTAATTTCTTTATTTCTCGGCCTAACAGAAATTGCCGAGCTAACATGGCTATCACACCAATGATAAAGCCAAGAGCCAAAAATAGTGCTGCAACTAGTGCTAACGAAACTTGTTGTTGTACAGCCAGAAAATCAACGGTGACTGGCGTATTGTTCATAGCACCAAAAGCGATGGCAATTAAAAATAGAATCAATAAGGGTAAGCTAACAAACAAGAATCGGATCATAGTTACAGGTCTCGTCTTCATAAAAAAACGGCATGCTTTATAGTAGCATGCCGTTTTGTTTAACTCGACGTTAAAAATCAACCGATGTTGTCGACCCGCTCACGCAGTTCTTTACCCGGTTTAAAATGAGGGACATATTTGCCCTCAAGTTCAACCGATTCACCGGTTTTAGGATTACGTCCAACCCGCGGCGCTCGATAATGCAATGAGAAACTACCAAAGCCACGAATCTCAATCCGTCCGCCTGACGCCATTTGTTGCGCCATCTGCTCGATAATTTCTTTCACCGCATCTTCAATCTGACGCGAAGAATGCTCTGGGTACAACGCCGTTAACTGGTTAATCAGTTCCGATTTTGTCATCTTAAGCTCCTCTATGTATGCGTCAATGCGCTGGGGTTTTCAGTAAACCTGACTTATTAGTCGTTTTTCGCCGCTTTGAAGGCTTCAGCCATTGCGTTAGAGAAGTCAGCTTCGTCTTGCTGCTTGTTCACTGACTCAATAGCTTCTTTCTCTTCAACTTCGTCTTTAGCACGAATAGACAGGCTCAAAGTACGGTTCTTACGATCAACGCCCATGAAACGAGCTTCGATTTCGTCACCAACTTTCAACTCAGTGGTAGCGTCTTCAACGCGATCACGTGAGATATCAGCGGCACGAACGTAACCTTCAACGCTGTCAGCCAGTTCAACTTTTGCACCTTTGGCATCAACTTCGATGACCTTACCAGTAACAATAGCACCTTTTTTGTTAGCTGCCAGATAATTGTTGAACGGATCTTCTTCTAATTGCTTGATACCAAGAGAGATGCGCTCGCGCTCTGCGTCAACTTGTAACACCACAGCGGTAACTTCTTCACCTTTCTTGAATTCGCGTACAGCTTCTTCGCCAGTAGCGTTCCAGCTGATGTCAGACAAGTGAACCAAACCGTCGATGCCGCCATCTAAACCGATGAAGATACCGAAGTCAGTGATTGACTTGATCTTACCTGACACTTTGTCACCTTTGTTGAAGTTCTTCGCGAACTCTTCCCAAGGGTTAGCTTTACACTGTTTCAGGCCAAGTGAAATACGACGACGTTCTTCGTCAATTTCAAGAACCATAACTTCAACCACGTCATCCAAGTTAACAACTTTAGATGGGTGAACGTTTTTGTTGGTCCAATCCATTTCAGAAACGTGTACCAAACCTTCTACGCCTTCTTCGATTTCAACGAAGCAGCCGTAATCAGTTAAGTTGGTTACACGACCAGTCAAACGATGACCTTCTGGGTAACGAGCTGCGATATCCGCCCATGGATCTGCGCCTAATTGCTTCAGACCTAATGATACGCGAGTACGCTCACGATCGAATTTCAATACTTTCACATTGATTTCGTCGCCTACGTTAACCACTTCGCTTGGGTGCTTAACGCGCTTCCAAGCCATATCGGTAATGTGCAACAAGCCGTCAACGCCGCCTAGATCAACGAACGCGCCGTAGTCAGTCAGGTTCTTAACGATACCTTTAACTTCTTGACCTTCTTGCAAGTTCTCTAGCAGCTCATCACGCTCTGCACTGTTCTCAGTTTCAATAACAGCACGACGAGAAACAACAACGTTGTTGCGCTTCTGGTCTAGCTTGATAACTTTGAACTCTAAATCTTTGTTTTCTAGGTGCGTCGTTTCACGAACTGGACGAACATCTACCAATGAACCTGGTAAGAATGCACGAACGCCACCTAAATCTACAGTGAAGCCACCTTTAACTTTACCGCTGATGAAACCGGTAACAGTTTCTTGGTCTTCATAAGCTTTTTCCAGCTGTAACCAAGCTTCATAACGTTTTGCTTTTTCGCGTGACAGGATAGTTTCACCGAAACCATCTTCAACCGCATCTAGTGCTACGTCAATTTGATCGCCAACTTGAACTTCTACAACGCCTTCTGCGTTGCGGAATTGCTCAACCGGAATAGCACTTTCAGATTTCAGACCGGCGTCTACCAAAACAACGTCACGGTTGATAGCTACGATGGTGCCTTTTACGATAGAACCTGGGCGAGTTTCGACCTCTTTGAGGCTTTCTTCAAACAGCTGTGCAAAATTTTCTGACATATGAGTTAGCTTACTTCAGTTAAGTACGTCCACCAGACATCCTGTTCGGCGGGGTTATTAAAAATAATCTGTTCGCTTATCCTTGCTACAGACCGCTAAGTTAGCCAGCTACATGCTGACCTACTCAGAATGCGAGAGCTTGCTGTACGCAAACTCAAGAATACTGTCCACCACCTCGTCAATGCTCAGATCCGTTGAATCTATCTGCAACGAACCTTCAGCGGCACGCAAAGGTGCAACCGAGCGATTGGTGTCGCGTGCATCACGCTCGCGAATTTCGGTGATTAATTGGTCGATTTTAGCAGTAAAACCTTTATCTAGCAATTGTTGGTAACGCCGTTGTGCACGTTCTTCGGGGCTGGCTGTTAAAAACACCTTTGCCGCAGCGTCGGTAAACACCACAGTTCCCATATCTCGACCATCAGCAACGAGGCCTGGCAGCTCTTTAAACGCCCGTTGACGGCGCAATAAAGCTTCACGTACCCGTGGCAACGCAGCAATTTTGGAAGCCATATTACCGACCTCTTCATTACGAATGGTCATGGTAACGTCTTCACCTTCTAAGATAATATGGGTTAAGTCTGGGTCTTCTTCTACGTCAAACTTAACGTCTAGCGCTCCTGCTAGAGCCACTAAGCTTGCTTCATCATCGGCGGCGAACCCATGATGTAACGCAGCGAGAGCTAAAACGCGATAGATGGCGCCACTGTCAAGTAAATGCCAACCTAACTTATCAGCGAGAATACGGCTTACCGTACCTTTGCCGGCACCGCTTGGTCCATCGATGGTGATTACCGGAATCTGTTTGGTCATGCTATCCCCTACCCAATAAAAGCGCCGCAATTATACGGAATTGGCAGAAAATTGCACCTTTATTCGGTGAACTTACGATGAACCTTACTCGACGTTTGCGTTACCGCACAAAAATCTTCGAAATAACGCGGGTAGGTTTTGCGACAGCAATCAGGGTCAAGAATAGTCACGCCACTGGCACTGAAACCTAACAATGAAAAGCACATCGCCATCCGATGGTCATCGTAGGTGGCAATCTCAGCATGCTGCAATTGGGCCGGCGCAGTGATTTCAATGCCATCAGCATGCTCAACCACCTGAGCCCCCACTTTGCGCAGCTCAGTCGCCATAGCGTGCAGGCGATCGGTTTCTTTAATCCGCCAATTGGCGATATTGCGGATGTTTGTGGTGCCCTCGGCAAACAACGCCAAAGTGGCAAAAGTCATGGCGGCATCAGGGATGGCATTTAAATCAGCATCTAAAGCTTGTAACGGCTGGGATAACTGGCGGCTCACCCTGATTTGTTGCGGCTGGATATCAACCTCAGCGCCCATTTGCGCAAGGTAATCGGCAAAGGCTATATCGCCTTGAATGCTATCTGCACCCACCCCTTTAACCGTTAACGGACCACCGCTAATCGCCGCCGCCGCTAACCAGTACGAGGCCGCACTGGCATCCCCTTCTACCCAATACTGCTGAGGGCTTTGATAGCGTTGTCCGCCGGCAATGAAAAACTCATGGGCACTCACTTGGGCAATGGTGATACCAAAACGTCGTAACATAGCCAGAGTTAATTCAATGTAGGGCCAAGATACCACCTCGCCGGTCAGCTCTAACAGGGTGTCATCCGCCAACAAAGGTAGCGCCATCAGTAGCGCCGAAATGTATTGGCTTGAGGCACTCCCGTCTACTTGCAGCGAGCCCCCACACAAACCAGCACCGAGTCGTAACGGCGGATAGCCTGGCTGTTGTAGAAACTTGATTGAAGCATGGCCGGCTTGCAAGGTATCGGTCAACGCCGCGAGCGGACGTTCATGCATGCGTGCATCGCCGGCTATCACTACAGCTGCGGTTGCGGGTACGGTGGCAGCCAAGACTGCGGTCAACGGCCGTACCGCAGTGCCTGCATTACCTAGGAACAACTCAAGGGTTGCCGCAGGGTTAGCTTGCCAATAGGGCCAATCACCACCGCAACCATGCACGGTAACCTGGCTGGGGTCGTTGGCATCAAGCTCAATCCGCACGCCTAACGCAGTCAAAGCTTCGAGCATGCGTTCAGTGTCGTCGCTGCGCAGTAAATTCGTTACCCGAGTAACTGCCGGGGCAGCCCCAGAATGAGAACCAGAATTCGAATCTGAGTTACTACACAAGGCCGCCATTAGTAAGGCACGATTCGCTATACTTTTTGAACCGGGCAAAGTAACCTCGCCCGCACAAGAGCTTAATCCACTTAAGGCTATCCTACCGCTCATAGCATCAATAACCCCAATAACTGATTACAGTAGAATGCTTTTTAGTGCATCAATAAACACTTGGTTTTCGTGTTCAAGGCCAATACTTACGCGTAAGTGGTTCGGTAATTGGTACCCAGCTACCGGCCGCACAATCACGCCTTTATGCAGTAACTGCTGATAAATATCGGCCGCATTAGCTCCAACTTCAATGGTCAAAAAGTTTCCATAGGATGGAATGTAAGCTAAGTTAAATTGTTCACAAAATTCAATCAGTTGTGCCATTCCTGCCTGGTTGACAGCAATAGATTGAGCTAAATATTCAGCATCATCTAGAACAACTTCAGCAGCCTTTAGGCTCAAGCTGTTCATGTTAAATGGCTGACGCACCCGATTCATTAAATCTGCGATATCCGCATGGGTCACCGCATAACCGGCTCGTAAGCCGGCTAAGCCATAAGCTTTAGAAAAAGTACGGCTTACAATCAAATTAGGATAGCGCTGAACCCATTCAACCGAAGGCGCTCGTTCAGCTGCAGGCACGTATTCGTAGTAAGCTTCGTCTAACACCACCAACACCTGCGCAGGTACTTTAGCTAAGAAACTTTCCAGCTCAGCCGTGGTTAAGAAAGTACCGGTTGGATTATTTGGATTAGCGATAAAAATCATTCGTGTTTTATCGGTAATAGCTGCGGCCATAGCATCCAAATCGTGACCATAGTTTTTCGCTGGTACTGCAATACCCTTGGCACCAATAGCTTGAGTTACCAATGGATACACCACAAACGCATGTTGCGAAAACAGCACTTCATGATGTTCGTTAACAAAGGTACGCGCCAACAGTTCTAAGACATCGTTGGAGCCGTTACCTAAGGTGATTTGATTAATATTTACACCCAGTTTCTCAGCCAGTTTGCTCTTTAGATAAAAACCGTTGGCGTCAGGATAGCGAGCTAATCCGGCTAAGGTATCTTGCAAAGCTGCGGTAACCTGCTTGCTCAACCCCAGCGGATTTTCGTTCGAAGCAAGTTTCACGATATCTGTTAGCCCTAGTTCGCGCTCAAGCTCTTCAATGGGTTTACCTGCCTGGTATGGGCTTAAGTTACGTACGCCAACATTAGCGAGAGATTTTGCATCAAAGTTTGTCATGAGTTTCCTGGTTGTTCGTTGTTCGTTGTTCGTTGTCAGTAAAGGGTGCCCACGCCAATAGCTAATATCCAATAGCTAACAGCGCTCTTGCTTTCAAGTCATCACACCTTGCGTTCAAACTCAGCCATAAATTCCACCAGCGCATCCACGCCGGCCATTGGCATCGCATTATAAATACTGGCGCGCATACCACCCACAAACCTATGCCCTTTTAGACCCACTAAACCAGCCGCTGCAGCCTGTTCTAAAAAGGCATTATCAAGCGAACTATCAGCCAGTAAAAACGGAATATTCATGCGTGAACGATAATCTGGATGCACCGGGTTTGAATAAAAGTCTGATTGATCAATGTAGTGGTAAAGCTTAGCTGCTTTAGCTCGGTTTAGTTCACCTATCGCAGCCACCCCACCTTGGCGTTTTAACCATTGAAACACCAAGGCTGATAAATACCATGCAAAGGTGTTAGGAGTGTTATACATCGAGCCTTCTTTGGCCTGCACGGTATAATCCATAATGGTGGAGGTATTCGTTTGCGCGTGACCTAACAAATCTTCACGCACAATACTAATCGCAAAACCAGAAGGACCTATATTCTTTTGTGCACCGGCATAGATAACGCCAAACTTACTCACGTCCAGCGGCTCAGAGAGAATATTCGACGACATATCAGCCACAATGGGAGCATTCACTTGCGGTATCTCATGCACCGCAATACCGTCCACTGTCTCATTCGGGCAATAATGAAAGTACGCTGCATGTTCAGATAACTGCCATGAGTCTGGATGACTTATTGCTTTACCTTGATCGGTTTGCACAGCCGCGCCGACAACATTGACATGGCGTACGTACTTTTGCGCTTCACGAATCGCAAAGTCAGACCAAATCCCGCAGTTTAGATAATCCACGGTCGCGTCAGCAGCCGCAATATTTTGTGGGACAGCACTGAATTGACCGCGTCCACCACCATGCATAAACAGCACTTTATAGTGGTCTGGAATAGCCATCAAATCGCGTAAATCTTGCTCAGCTTGTTCCGCCAAGCGGATAAACGCTGGGTCGCGGTGACTTATTTCCATCACTGAAATGCCTAAATCATTCCAGTTTAAAAACTCATCGCGCGCTTGTTGCATTACTTCTGCCGGCAACATTGCCGGCCCCGCAGAAAAATTAAACGGGGCGCTCATGGCTTATTCCTCACCTTCGACAACATCGGTTTCGTCATCCGCTTCGTCATCTAGCGGCTCGTCTGTTTCGCCCTCAACAGGTTCATTCAACAATGGATCTAATTCTTCATCCTCGTCGATATCATCAACCCGTTGTAATCCAACTACTTTTTCATCATCACCGGTACGAATCAAGCGCACGCCTTGAGTGTTACGGCCAACCACTGAAACTTCACTGACGCGAGTCCGTACCAAGGTGCCTTTGTTACTAATGAGCATGATTTGATTACTATCAATCACTTCCATCGCACCTACGACTTGGCCGTTACGCTCACTCACCTTGATCGAAACCACACCTTTGGTAGCACGGCTCTTAGCTGGATACTCAGTGATTGGCGTACGCTTACCGTAGCCATTTTCAGTCACCGTAAGCACCGATGGCATTTCTGCTTCACCGTCGTCCGCAAGTTCGAGTTCGTCACCAGTGCGCGGCACAATCAAGCTAACCACATGCTGCCCAGCTTCTAGGCGAATACCACGGACACCTGTAGCAGTGCGGCTGACCGAACGAACTTGATCTTCGCTAAAGCGAACTACTTTACCAGCATTCGAGAACAGCATGATCTCATCACCAGCGGTAGTCACATCAACCCCAATCAACTCATCGCCTTCAACCAAGTTAAGCGCAATAATGCCGCCTTTACGTTGCCGCGAATATTCCACCATTGGGGTCTTCTTCACGGTACCGTTACGGGTGGCCATGATGATAAATTTATCTTCTGGGTAATCGCGCGTTGGCAGAATCGCAGTGATCCTTTCATCCGCTTCTAACGGCAACAAGTTGACGATAGGACGGCCACGCGAAGTGCGGTTGGCCAGCGGTAATTGGTACACTTTCATCCAATAGATTTTACCGCGGGTTGAGAAGCATAGAATGGTGTCGTGCGTATTCGCCACCCACAAGCGCTCAATGAAATCTTCATCTTTCATCTTAGTTGCGGCTTTACCTTTGCCGCCGCGGCGCTGTGCTTCATATTCGGTAAGTGGCTGATACTTCACGTAGCCATGGTGCGACAAAGTCACCACCACGTCTTCTTCATTAATCAAATCTTCCATGCTGATATCGTGTGCTGCCGCCGTAATTTCTGTACGTCGCGCATCACCATAATCAGCTTTGATTTTTTCTAGCTCTTCACGAATCACTTCCATCAGCCGCTCTGGGCTATTCAAAATCAACAGTAATTCTTCAATAACCTGCAACAAGCCTTTGTATTCATCTAGGATTTTCTCATGCTCAAGACCCGTTAACTTGTGCAAACGTAAATCCAAGATGGCTTGTGCTTGCTCGTCAGTTAAATGGTACTCACCGTCACGAATACCGTATTTTTCATCCAGATGATCAGGCCGCGCTGCATCAACCCCAGCCCGTTCTAGCATCGCGGCAACATCGCCTAAACGCCAAGCGCGACTGGTTAAACCAGCCTTCGCATCGGCCGCTGTTTGTGACCGACGAATCAGCTCAATGATCTCATCGATGTTAGCTAGCGCAATGGCTAAGCCTTCTAAGATGTGGGCGCGCTCACGAGCTTTACGCAGCTCATACACAGAGCGGCGGGTAACCACTTCACGCCGGTGCAGAATAAAGCAATGCAGCATGTCGCGTAAGTTAAACAGGCGCGGTTGGTTTTTATCCAACGCCACCATGTTAATACCAAACACCACTTGCATTTGCGTATTGGCGTACAGGTGGTTTAAGACCACCTCACCTACTTCACCGCGTTTTAATTCGATGACAATCCGCATCCCGTCTTTATCAGATTCGTCGCGTAAAGCGCTGATCCCTTCCAGACGTTTTTCTTTAACTAATTCAGCGATTTTTTCAATCAGTTTAGCTTTGTTAACTTGATACGGGATTTCCGAAACAATGATGGTTTCACGGCCATTATCTTCCGTTTCAATCTCAGCCTTAGCGCGTAAATGAATACGACCACGACCGGTACGATAGGCTTCAACGATGCCTGAACGACCTGAAATGGATGCCGCAGTTGGAAAATCTGGGCCCGGAATGTAATCCATCAATTCATCAATGGTGATGTCTGGGTTTTCAATCATGGCCAAGCAGCCATTCACCACTTCGGTAAGGTTGTGCGGCGGAATGTTCGTAGCCATACCAACCGCAATACCCGACGAACCATTCACTAATAAGTTAGGTACTCGGGTAGGTAAAACATCCGGAATTTGCTCTGTGCCGTCATAGTTAGGCACAAAGTTAACGGTTTCTTTATCTAGGTCAGAGAGCAATTCGCTGGCAATTTTTGCCATCCGAATTTCGGTGTAACGCATGGCTGCCGCCGAGTCACCGTCTACTGAACCAAAGTTACCTTGACCATCAACCAACATGTAACGCAACGAGAATGGCTGAGCCATCCGCACGATGGTGTCATACACAGCAATATCACCATGAGGGTGATATTTACCGATCACGTCACCAACAATACGCGCTGATTTTTTGTAAGGCTTGTTGTAGTCATTACGCAGTTCATTCATCGCAAACAGTACACGACGGTGAACTGGCTTGAGGCCGTCACGAACGTCCGGTAAAGCTCGACCGACAATTACACTCATGGCGTAATCTAAATACGAACTCTTCAACTCATCTTCAATGTTAACCGGAACGACTTCTCTGGCGAGATCACTCATAGTAGTTATATCCCTAAACGATCTGTCTTTTTATAGTTTTACAAGATAACGCCATTGTACCCGTACGGGCTTACTATCGCATCTTTTTTTATCCCTGTAGGTTGGGTACACTGTACCTACTTTTAAGCCGTAGCAGAAGCCCTATGACCACAAGTTCTAATGTTGATCCTGCAGAAATTGAAAAATTCAGTGCCATCGCCTCACGTTGGTGGGACCCCGCCGGAGAGTTTAAACCGCTGCATCAAATTAATCCGTTGCGCTTAGACTTTATCCAAGCTGCCTGTGATGGTGTGTTTGGTAGCCGTATTGTCGATATTGGTTGCGGTGGCGGCTTGTTGGCAGAAGGCCTAGCCCGGGCTGGTGCTCAGGTGACCGGCATTGATTTGGCTGAACAATCGTTGCAAGTAGCCAGATTACATGCCTTAGAAAGCCAGCTACAAATTGACTATCAATTTATCCCAGCCGAACAACTGGCCGCAAGTGAGCCAGGCCAGTTTGACGTGGTCACTTGTTTAGAAATGCTCGAGCATGTGCCCAACCCAGCGGCGATAGTCCAAGCGGCAGCAGACTTGGTTAAGCCAGGTGGTAAGGTATTTTTCTCAACCTTGAACCGTAATCTAAAATCTTGGTTGCTTGGGATCGTTGCGGCAGAATATGTGCTGCAGTGGGTACCGAAAGGCACGCATCAGCACCAAAAGTTCATTCAACCGGCTGAATTATTGCGCATGACCGATGCTGCTGGATTGGTTGCACAACGCATGACAGGGCTCCATTACCTGCCGTGGCGCGGCTTTTACTTAGACCAGAACAATGTTGATGTAAATTACATCGTCTGTTTAACCAAACCGTTGAAGGACTAAGCATGTCACGTCCAGCTGCAATCCTGTTTGATTTAGATGGCACCCTGTTAGATACAGCCCCTGACTTAGGCGCAGCTTTAAACCGCGTCCTTAGGGCTGAGCAACGCCCCTTAGTTAGTGCTAGTGATTACACTCCGATTGCCTCTCATGGCTCCGCTGGGCTTTTACGCTTTGCCTACGGTGAAGCTGAATTTGAACAACGCAAAGACGAACTCAGACACAAGTTCTTAAGTTTTTATAGCGAAGCTATTGCTGAACAAACCCAGCTTTTTGCTGGGGTTAGCGAACTACTAGCACAACTACAACAGCAACAGATACCCGTTGCTATTGTCACCAATAAGCCAACGGCCCTAACCGTACAACTGCTGCCTAGCTTTCCTGAGTTAGCTGCGATCGAGGTGGTTGTCTGCGGCGATACCTTGACGGTGGCGAAACCATCACCACAACCTTTACTGCACGCTACCCAAGCACTACAAGTAGTGGCGGGCGATTGTTGGTACGTAGGCGATGCCGAGCGGGATATTCAAGCCGGTCGTGCTGCTGGCATGCGCACTATTGTGGCTAATTATGGCTACATCAGTGCCATCGAAACGCCAACCGCATGGGGAGCCGACAGTTTCATCGAAACCCCCTTAGAGTTACTCGATTTATTAACTTAATTATGATCTCTTGGCCTAACTACGGGGCTTGCGCTGGTCTGGATTTTGGCCTTGATTCGGCACCAACAAAAAGTGCCAGCAGCGCTGCTTCGCAGTTTTCACCAAAAAAAACCAGCACAACATATAGACAGTCACACCGCTGAAACGCCCATATGTAGATTTATCTAACTAAACCTCCGCTTTCTAATCGGTTTTCATTGAGCAACAAAACGTCAGCTAATGACGGTAAAAAAATTTCCAATATTTTTTTTCAGGGTGCTTGATTTTACTAAACCTCTATTGCACCGTAGGTTTTAGCGAAAGCCTACACTTCGGTTAGTCAAACCTTCCCCTTTTTGTAACGTAAACGCACTTGATCAGTGTGCGATAAGTGCTAGGATAACCCCATTCATTCATCCCAAGATATTGTGTAAAAAACCGTCGTGCAGTCCTAACACGCACTATATCTTGTGGCTAGACAAAACAACCATAACAACGATGGATGCGCCTCATGAACCAAAAGCTTTTCGTAACTAAACGTAGCGGTGAACGCGAACCTTTAAACCTAGACAAAATTCACCGGGTGATTAGTTGGGCAGCCGAAGGCTTGAACAACGTTTCGGTATCACAAGTTGAAATCAAATCCCATATCCAATTTTATGACGGTATTAAAACTGAAGATATTCACGAGACCATCATCAAAGCTGCTGCTGACCTTATCTCTGAAGAAGCACCTGATTATCAGTATTTAGCAGCGCGCTTAGCAGTTTTCCATCTACGCAAATTAGCTTACAACCAATTTGAGCCGCCACACTTGTATGATCAAGTCACTAAAATGGTGGCTGCGGGTCGTTACGATAAACACTTGTTGACTGACTACACGCGCGAAGAATTCGAGCAAATGAACGATTTTATCGATCACGCCCGCGACTTGAACTTTTCCTACGCAGCGGTGAAGCAATTAGAAGGCAAATACTTGGTGCAAAACCGAGTGACCGGTGAGCTCTATGAAAGTGCGCAATTTTTGTATGTCTTAGTCGCTGCCTGTTTGTTTGCGAACTATCCGAAAGAAACTCGGATGAGCTATGTACAGCGTTTTTACGATGCCACGTCATTGTTTAAGATCTCCTTGCCAACCCCTATCATGTCAGGCGTTCGTACTCCTACGCGCCAATTTAGCTCGTGCGTATTGATTGAAACAGGCGACAGCTTAGATTCAATTAACGCCACTGCAAGTGCGATTGTTAAATACGTTTCTCAACGCGCTGGGATTGGCATCAACGCGGGTCGTATCCGTGCGCTTGGTAGTGCCATTCGTGGCGGCGAAGCTTTCCACACCGGCTGTATCCCATTCTACAAATACTTCCAGACAGCGGTTAAAAGCTGTTCTCAGGGCGGTGTTCGTGGCGGTGCCGCTACCCTGTTCTATCCGCTTTGGCACCTAGAAGTAGAAAGCTTGCTGGTTCTTAAAAACAACCGCGGCGTTGAAGAGAACCGTGTGCGTCACCTTGATTATGGCGTGCAATTCAACCGTGTTATGTATCAGCGCTTGATCAAAGACGACTACATCACTTTGTTTAGCCCGTCTGATGTCCCTGGTTTGTACGATGCTTTCTTCGCCAATCAAGAAGAATTTGAACGCCTCTATCTGCAATACGAAGCCGACGATAGCATTCGCAAGAAGCGTATCAAAGCCATTGAACTCTTTAGTTTGTTCATGCAAGAGCGTGCTAGTACAGGTCGCATCTACCTGCAAAACGTGGACCATTGCAACACCCATAGTCCGTTTGACCCGGCGGTTGCCCCTATTCGACAAAGTAACCTGTGTTTAGAAATCGCCTTGCCAACCAAGCCATTGCGCCACGTGAATGATGAAGAAGGTGAAATCGCTTTATGTACGCTGTCGGCCTTTAACTTAGGTGCGATTAAATCGTTAGATGAACTTGATGAAATGGCTGATTTAGCCGTGCGTGCGCTTGATAGCTTACTCGACTATCAAGAATACCCTGTACCTGCAGCTCGTAACGCAACCATGGGCCGTCGTACGTTGGGCATTGGGGTAATTAACTACGCTTATTATTTAGCTAAAAACGGTGTTCGTTATTCGGATGGTTCAGCGAACGCGTTAACTCATCGCACTTTTGAGGCTATTCAATACTATTTGATGAAGGCTTCCATGAACTTAGCGAAAGAGCTTGGTGCTTGTCCTAAGTTTAATGAAACCACCTATGCCAAAGGTGTGATGCCAATCGACACCTACAAGAAAGATCTGGATAGCGTTTGCCAAGAGCCATTGCATCTTGATTGGGACCAGTTACGTCGTGATGTACAACAATACGGTATGCGTAACTCTACCCTGTCTGCCTTAATGCCATCAGAAACCTCGTCGCAGATTTCTAATGCTACCAACGGTATTGAACCACCGCGCGGACATATCAGCATTAAAGCATCAAAAGACGGTATTACGAAGCAAGTAGTGCCTGAATACGAAACGTTGAAAGACGCGTATGAGCTGTTGTGGAGCATCCCTAGTAACAAAGGTTACTTAGAATTAGTTGGCATTATGCAGAAATTCGTCGACCAAACCATTTCCGCCAACACCAACTACGACCCAGCCAAGTTTGAAGCAGGCAAAGTGCCAATGAAGCAGCTGCTACAAGACTTGCTCTATGCCTATAAGTTAGGCGTAAAAACGCTTTATTATCACAACACGCGTGACGGCGCTTCAGATAACCAAGTAGATTTGCGTGACAAAGTAGAAGCTAAAACTCGTGAAGAAGAGAACCAACAAGCAACTGTCGCCATTATTGAAGAAGACGATGATTGTGCCGGTGGTGCCTGTAAGATCTAGTTCTGCGGCTTAATAACAACAAGTTGCATTCGCTGAGCAGCGCCGCTGCTCAGCTGATGATGCTAAAAAAGGTGTGCTAAGGTATGAGTTATTCAACATTTAATCAGAACCAAGTTAACCCTCTGTTAGAGCCAATGTTTTTTGGTAATTCAGTCAACGTTGCGCGCTATGACCAACAAAAACACAGTATTTTTGAAAAGCTGATTGAAAAGCAAATTAGCTTTTTTTGGCGCCCCGAAGAAGTTGATGTCAGCCGCGACCGCGTTGATTTTCAAGCGTTAACTGATAGCGAAAAACATATTTTTATCTCTAACTTAAAGTACCAAACCTTGTTAGATTCAGTACAAGGACGTAGCCCTAACATTGCGTTGCTGCCGATTGTATCCATTCCTGAATTAGAAACTTGGATTGAAACTTGGTCGTTTTTTGAAACCATTCACTCACGTTCGTACACGCATATTTTGCGAAATTTATTTACTGACCCGAGTGAAGTTTTTGAAGACATCGTGATTAATGAAGAAATTCAGAAACGAGCCACCGATATTTCTCGCTACTACGATGATTTGATTTTCTATACGCAGCTTTGGCAAACCCATGGCGAAGGCGAATGGGAAGTTGACGGTGAGAAGCATCTGGTTAGCATGCGTGAGCTCAAGAAAAAGCTATTCTTGTGCATCAACTCAGTGAATGCGCTAGAGGCTGTTCGTTTTTATGTAAGCTTCGCTTGTACCTTCGCCTTTGCTGAACGTGATCTGATGGAAGGTAACTCAAAAATCATCCGTCTTATCGCCCGTGATGAGAACTTGCATTTGGTCTCTACTCAGCAAATTCTTAATCTATGGCAATACGGTCAAGATGACCCAGAAATGAAAGAAATTGCCGAAGAGTTACGCGACGAAGCACTGAACATCTTTATGAAGGCTGTTGAACAAGAAAAGCAATGGGCCCACTATTTGTTCAGACATGGCTCTATGATTGGCCTAAACGAAGAAATGCTCTGCCAGTACGTGGAATACATTGCTAATATGCGAATGGAAGCCATTGGTTTTGATGCGCCCTTTAAACAGCGTAGCAACCCGCTACCTTGGATGAATAAATATCTGGTATCAGATAACGTTCAAGTAGCCCCCCAAGAAGCTGAAATCACTTCTTATTTGGTTGGGCAAATTGACAGTAACGTAAGTGCTTCTGACCTCGGAGATTTTGAACTCTAAATCATCATGAGCACTGCGTATAAAGTCATCGTCAATGGTCAGCAGCAGCTGACCGTTGACAGCTCACAGGGTACCCTCTTAGAAGCTATGGAAGCGGCTGGATTAGAGCCCCACTATCATTGTCGCAATGGTTTTTGCGGCGCCTGTCGAGTGCAACTAGTTCAGGGCGATATCACCTACATCAACGAGCCACTGGCTTTTGTGCGGCCCGGCGATTGTCTGCCATGCTGCTGCGTTGCAGCCTCGGATCTTGAAATTAATCAATAATCGCTAGGTTCGATAGCCGCTATCCACAAAACTCATTGGCAAGCCGCCGCTGTTTGTAGGAAAATACGGGCAATATCACATTTTTTTAAGGAGTCTGAGATGTTTACTGTTATTTTTGGTCGCCCTGGCTGCCCATTCTGCGTTCGTGCAGTACAAATCGCTGAAAAACTGACCGCTGACCGCGATGATTTTGAATTTCGCTACGTTGACATGCACGCTGAAGGCATCTCTAAAGCAGATTTAGAGAAAACCGTCGGCGCCCCCGTCTTAACCGTACCGCAGATTTTTGTGGACGAAAAACACATCGGTGGATGCACTGAATTTGAAGCTTATGCCCGCGCCAATTTAGGTTTATACGCCTAACTTAGTTAAGCACTACTGCAGCAGTATTTAAGCTGCTGCAGCAAGCGCTTGGCGAATTCTCTTTTCTGAGATCGGGTATTGGGTACCCAACGTCTGCGCAAAAAAACTTACCCGCAGCTCTTCTATCATCCATCTAATTTCAAGCACATCTGACGATATCAACTGCTGTTTGTTTTGTTTCGCCAACAGGCTTTGATAGGCTTGCGACAAGTCCGTTAGAACCAACGTGTGTAAACGATCTTTATTTGGATCCACCGGCAGTTTGTCTAAGCGTCGCTCAATTGCCTTCAAGTAGCGTTGAATATCATCCAAACGCTGCGCTCCGGCGTTACTAACAAAACCGGGTCCCACCAAGGCATCCAACTGTTGTGCTATATCGCCGTGGGCTTGAATTTGCTCTAAGCTAACCTTGCCTTTCATCCGTTTACGGATGCTGTGGCTAAGCAGCAGACAAGGCTCCAACTGTTTCGCTATCTCACTCACCCGCTCGTTTAAATGTGCTCTAGCAGTATCATACAAGGCTTGAAAAGCCGCTGGGTCACGGGCTGGATTTGCCTCTATAAACTCATCCAGCGCCGCCCTAATACAATCAGCGATAAGTTCTTCAACATTGCCCCATGGATTGTAATAAAGGGCTAATTTCGCTTTATTAGAAAGCGTTTGCTGCAAATGCCGAATAGGTGACGGTAGTTGCAGCAACAACAGCTGCCGCAATCCTTGCCGATGCGCATGCTCGGCTTTCGCTAGGCTATCGAAGAGTTCTTCACGCACTCCTTCGGCCTCAGCCACTAACGCCGGAAAGGCTTTAATCGCATAGCCTTGTTGTTGCTGCTCGAGCATGTCGGGGAGCGTACCAAACTGCCAACTCGTTGCCGCTTGCGGTGCCTGCTTACTGGCTACTGCCTGAGCGAGGGCCTCTTTCACGTCACCTTGTAGCCGCTGTTGCAACTGGTGTAAATCTCGCCCTTGTTGCAGTACCTTGCCCTGCTCATCCACTACCGCAAAGTTCATCTGTAAATGTGGTGGAATAGCATCTGCGCCACCATGATACCAAGCATCATCAGGGATAGTGACACCCGTCATACGCCGTAATTTAGCGGATAAGGCCGTAAGCAAAGGCTCTTTCGCTATCGTAGCCGCTGGAGTATCAGCTAAAAACGCTTGGGCGTAGTTAGGTGCCGGCACAAAGTTTCGACGGAGTTGTTTTGGCAAGCTCTTGATCAAGGCTACCACCAGATCATGGCGCAGAGCTGGTATTTGCCAGTCAAACCCTTGCGGCGTCACTTGGTTTAGCAGTGCTAGCGGGATCTGCACCGTCACTCCATCATCTTCACTGCCTGGGGCAAAATGATAATGCAGGGGTAAGGTCAGTTGGCCCTGCTGCCAAACATCTGGATAATCATCAGTGGTGACATGCTCCGCGTCTTGGGCCATCAGATCAGCGCGCACAAAATACAGAAGTTGAGGATTCTGTTTAACGGCTTTGTGCCACCAACCGGCTAATAGCTGTTCGTTGTAAATACCCGCGGGAATATGTTCATCATAGGCCTGAAACAGAGCTTCATCATCCACCAGGATATCGCGCCGACGCGACTTGTCTTCGAGCTCTTTAACGCTCTCGATAAGTGCAAGATTGTGCTTAATGAAAGGCAATTGTCGTTTAAGCTGCCCTTGCACCAGTGCCTCACGAATAAAGATCTCGCGCGCTTCAATAGGTTTTACCGGGCCATACTGCACTTTACGCCGTGGCACGATAATCAAGCCATAGAGCGTCACTTGCTCGTCTGCTAACACCGAGCCCTGTTTTTTCGAGAAATGGGGTTCAAAATAACTGTATTTAACCAGGTGTTTAGCCAGCGGCTCAACCCATTCAGGTTCAATCCGAGCATTAATCCGAGCAAACAAACGACTGGTTTCAACAAGCTCGGCGGCCATCAGCCACTTAGGTGATTTTTTAAACAAGCCTGAACCCGGGAACACAAAGAACTTGCGTTGCCGTGCACCCATGTAATCATGGCCTTCTTGCTTGGTACCCAGATGCGAGAGCATACCGGTTAAGAGAGCTTGGTGAATGGCCTCATAGCTGGCTGGTTCTTGATTAATCCGAAAGCCCATACCTCGTACACTTTGGCGCAGCTGAGTGTACACATCTTGCCATTCGCGCACCCGCAGAAAATGAATAAACTCTTCTTTCAGGCGCTTTCGCAGCTGGCCTCTTGAAAGCTCTTTTTGTAATTCCTCAAGATACTGCCATAACAGCAAGAAGCTGGCAAAATCAGAGTCTTTATGGTGAAATCTTTGATGCAGTTGGTCTGCTTTTTGCGCCCCTTGTTGCGGACGTTCACGCGGATCTTGAATACTCAGTGCGGCGGCAATAATTAATACTTCTTGCATACAGCCAAATTGATTCGCTGCTATCACCATCCGCCCCAACCGCGGATCAATCGGCAACTGTGCGATTTGGCGCCCAATCTCAGTTAATCGTGGGCCTTGATACCCGCGCCGCTTATTGCTTTTACCTTGCCGTCCAGTTCCATCTAACGCATGCAGCTCTTCTAATAAATTCAGGCCATCTTTGATAAAACGCTCATCGGGCCTTTCTACGAATGGAAAGCGGCGAATATCACCAAGTTTTGCCGCCGTCATTTGCAGAATAACCGCGGCTAGATTGGTGCGTAAGATTTCGGGATCTGTGTATTCAGGCCGAGCTAAAAAATCAGCTTCATCATAGAGCCGGATACAAATCCCCGGTGCGACCCGGCCACAACGCCCCATCCGTTGATTCGCTGAAGCTTGTGAAATTTTCTCAATCGGCAAGCGTTGCACTTTGCTGCGGTAACTGTAACGACTGATACGAGCCGTACCTGGGTCTATCACATAACGAATGCCGGGCACCGTTAGTGAGGTTTCAGCTACGTTGGTAGCGATCACAATGCGACGTTGGCTATGCGGCTGAAAAATCCGTTGTTGCTCAGCAGCAGATAGCCGTGCAAACAGCGGTAAAAGCTCAGTATTAGGTAACTGCAAATCACCAATAGCTTCAGCAAAATCACGTATTTCACGCTCACCACTGGCAAAAATCAAAATATCACCGGGTGCTTCACGGCTTAGCTCTAATACCCCATCGCAAACGCCTTGCACTACATCAGCGCTGTCTTGGTTATCATCATCGGCATTGCTTAACGGCCGATAACGCACCTCAACTGGATAAGTACGCCCGGTAACAGTAATGATCGGGGCCTGATTAAAATGTTTGGCAAAGCGTTCCGTCTCAATGGTAGCTGAGGTAATCACCAGTTTTAACTCTGGTCGCTTAGGCAAAATGGTGGCCAACGCGCCTAACAGAAAGTCGATATTCAGACTGCGTTCATGGGCTTCATCAATGATGATGGCATCGTATTGCCGCAACATGCGATCATTCTGCAGTTCAGCCAGCAACATCCCATCCGTGAGCAATTTAATTTCTGTAGTGGGTGCCGTTTGATCATGAAAACGCACCTTGTAACCAACCCGACTACCCAACTCAGTTTCTAATTCTTGTGCGATACGTTGAGCCACACTGCGGGCAGCTAAACGCCGCGGCTGGGTGTGGGCAATCATCTTACCGTAGCCCATTTCTAGCAGCATTTTAGGTAACTGTGTGGTTTTACCTGAACCGGTCTCGCCCGCGACAATCACTACTTGGTGTTTGGCAATGGCCGTTTGAATCTCGGCCTTGGCCTGCACCACAGGGAGTTCAGCTGGAAATTGAATGGTTTGCACAAAAATCCTGCATTAGCACTTAGATATAAAAGGGCTGCTAGTTTAGCAGCCCTCTGTAAGCTTGTTAACCCGCACCAGCAGTCCTGATTACGAGTTAGTTTTCGTCTGCATAAATCGCAATATGAACCGGACCATCACCTTGTTGACTAGCGCGGTACATGCCTTCAGTATTAAATGGCATATGCACCTTGCCTTGGCCGTCAACAATGATCACGCCACCAGTACCACCAACGGGCATCAGCACCTCATGAATTACGGTATCACCAGCACTTACGATATCTTTGCCTTGATAGGTCACTCGTGCGCAAATATCTGCTGCTACCTGATACTTAATAAAATATTCACCATGACCTGTGGCCGAGACCGCACAACTGCCATTATCTGCCCAAGTACCAGCGCCAATCACCGGTGAATCACCAATACGACCGTAGCGCTTACCTGTCATTCCTCCGGTTGAGGTGGCGGCAGCTAAATTACCATGAGTATCCAACGCCACCGCCCCAACGGTGCCATACTTGAAGCGCGCGTCTAGCTGCTGCCATGCGGTTTTATCTTGGCTACCAAGCTGCTGTTTCATGCGTTGCAGCGCATCGAAGCGAGCTTCGGTATTGAAGTAGCTGTTATCCACCCGCTCTAGTTGATGCAGATCAGCAAACTCTTCAGCACCAGCGCCACTGAGCATCACATGCACCGATTCTTCCATCACTTTACGGGCCAAGGCAATCGGGCTTTTGATCGTTGTCACCCCAGTCACTGCTCCCGCCGCACGATTGGAACCGTCCATAATAGCGGCATCAAGTTCATGCTGTTCATCCCAGGTATAAACGGCACCACGACCGGCATTAAACAGCGGAGAGTCTTCCAACACTTGCACCGCCGCGATAACCGCATCCATACTGGTGCCACCGGCGGCTAAGATCTGCTGTCCGGCGGCGATAGCTTCGGCTAGTTTTTCGCGATAGGCGCGTTCCCGTGCTGGCGTCATGCTTGCGCGGGTAATGGTGCCGGCGCCCCCATGAATGGCAATCGCAAACGGTGCGGCCTCGGTCACAGTCGCCTTGGCAGCTACACTAGAATTTGGCTCAGGTGCACTGCTGCAAGCGGCGGCAGTAAAGCAAGCGGTGGCGAGCAGACTTAAGCCCACGCGCTTGTTGGTGGCAAAAGAAAAAGAACTGAGTAGACCCATAATCGCCTCGTTGCTGTTGAATCATTTTATTGTCGTTAGTTTGCTATCTTAGCGGTAATTAGGGTTGCCCGTCACCTCTTGATTGCGGCTCAGTCAGCAATCAGGTAGTCTGACCTGCATACATTAGCAAGGATCATTATGCGCCATGTCTGACGCCAGTTTTTACTTTCATGACTACGAAACTTGGGGGGCTAACCCTCATTATGATCGGCCCTCCCAATTTGCCGGTTTAAGAACCAATTTAGAATTAGAGCCCTGCGGTCGTCCACTGACCCTATTTAGTCAGCCCACGCCAGATTTTTTGCCTCATCCGCAGGCGGTGCTAGTGACAGGTATTACGCCGCAATTTGCGCTTGCGCAAGGTACCAACGAAGCGAGCTTTGCCGCAGCCATCGCAGCACAAATGAGCGTACCCAACACCACTATCATTGGCTACAACAACATCGTCTTTGACGATGAAGTAACCCGACACCTGTTCTACCGTAACTTTCATGATCCCTACGCTCATACTTGGCAGCACCAAAATTCACGCTGGGATCTAATCGACTTGATGCGCGCTTGCTATGCCCTGCGCCCCGAAGGAATCGAATGGCCCTACCATGACGATGGGCGGGTCAGCATGCGCTTAGAAGACTTATCTAAAGCCAATGGTATTGAACACGCCAACGCCCATGATGCTATGGCTGACGTTCATGCCACCATCGGCATGGCTCGTAAAGTTAAACAAGCACAACCAAGGTTGTTTGCCTACGCTTATGGATTACGCCGCAAACAAGCCGTGCAACAACTGATTGATTTGGTAAATTTTGAACCACGCGTGCACATCAGTGGTTTTTACGGCGCACTGAACGGATACGTGAGTGTGATCATGCCGCTAGGCTATCATCCGGAGCAGCCCAACACCCTGCTCTACTGGGATTTACGCCACAACCCGCTGGAGTTTTTAGAGAGTTCGCTAGATGATTTGGTCGAACGCCGCTTTACCCCGCGTAAACAGCTAGCTGAGCAAGGTTTATCGGCCTTCGCTGGGGGAACCCTGCAACTCAATCGCTGCCCTTTTATCGCTAAACTCAATGTGCTCGACAGTACCGCACAGCAGCGTTGGAACTTAGATCTCGAGCAACTAGAACGCCACCGGCAAACGCTACTAGCACAAAGCGAATTACGCGACCGCTTGTGCCAAGCGTTACTGACCAGCAAAACCTATGACGCGGTTACGGATCCTGATTTTATGCTTTACAGCGGCCCTTTCTTTAGTGAACAAGACCGCTCCAACATGGACATTATCCGTAGTACCGCGCCTGAACAGCTACCAGGTTTGACCTTAAACTTTAGCGATTCGCGCTTACCCGAGATGCTGTTTCGCTACCGTGCCCGTAATTACCCAAGTACGTTAACTGATTCCGAACTACTAAAATGGCGTGAATTTTGCCAAGGTCGTCTGCTCTCACCCCCTCCAGGAGGCTTGTCTGCCGAGCGATTTATGCAAGAGCTGGAGTTAGCTGCGCAGCAGCATAGCGATAACTCTCGCAACATGCGTTTATTGAATGATCTTTTACGCTACGCTCAAAGTTTATAAAACGAACAATCACGAACAATAACGAATACAGAACAACAACCATGAGCACAACAAAGTACGATTTTATCATTGTCGGTGGGGGTTCCGCTGGATGCGTGCTGGCGGACCGCTTGAGTGCCTGCGGTAACTACCAAGTGCTCCTAATAGAAGCTGGCGGCAACGGCCAACACGAATTCAGTGATATGCCCGGTGGCGTAGTACGCTTTATGCACCACCGCGGCTTTAATTGGGGCTACCGCAGCAGTGATAAAGCCCCACTTCGCCAAGGCAAAGGCTTGTTTACCCCGCGCGGCAAAGGTTTAGGTGGCAGCAGCTTAATTAATGCCATGATTTATACCCGCGGTGCCCCTAGTGATTACCAGCATTGGGCCAGCTTAACCAACAGCAACTGGGATTGGCCCGCCATATTGGCAAGGTTCAAGAAGCTAGAAGCCAACAGTCGTGGCGCTGACGCTTATCATGGTGCTGATGGGCCGCTCAAAGTCAGTGATGTGCCTACCTATTTTCTCGCTGCCCAACGCTTTGTTGAGGCAGGAGTTGCTGCCGGTATCCCCTTTAACCCAGATTTTAACGGTGCTGAGCTCTATGGTATTGGCCCGTTCCAATTTACGATTCATCAAGCGCAGCGCTGGAGTGTGCGCCGCGCTTTCTTGCTGCCGGCAATGCAACGCCCTAATCTCAAGGTATTGACTGATAGCTTGGTACAGCGGGTGCTCTTTGACCAAAGCCAAGCCCAGCCCCAAGCCGTAGGGATTGAATTAGTCAGTGGCGAGCAATGGCTGGCACAACGCGAAGTGATTATCAGCGGCGGCGCAATCAACTCCCCGCAATTGTTGATGCTATCTGGTATTGGGCCAGCCGCCCAGTTGCAACAACATGGCATCAGTGTCATTGCCGATCGTGCCGAGGTAGGCGCAAATCTGCAAGAGCATGTGGATGTGATGATTCATTACCGCAACAAGCGCAAAGACGGCATCAGTATTAATCCCATAGGATTAGTCAAGATGGCGAAAGCTTGGTGGCAATATCGGCGTGATAAAACCGGCCCACTCGCACATCCTCCGGCCGAGGTGGGTGGATTTTTGCGCAGCAGTGAACAGATAGAGACACCTGATCTACAACTTCACTTTGTCTCGACTCGCTTTAACGACAGCGGGTATGACCTTAAACCGGCTTTCACCCATGGCTATGCCTGCCATGTTTGCCTGTTACGACCACAAGCCCGAGGCCAGTTACGTTTACGCAGTAACAAAGCCACAGATAAACCGCTTTTTAGCTATGACTTTTTGCAGCATCCTAGTGATCAACAGGCGTTGTTGGCTGGGGTGAGACAGGTACGCGAGATTATGAGTCAAGCGCCCCTCGCTGAGCATAATGGCGGCGAAGTATGGCCAGGGCCTTGTGCTAATGATGCGGAGTTGTTAGCTAAGCTGATGAGTAATGTCGGGCTGATTTACCATCCAACCAGCACGTGCCGCATGGGCAACGACCAAGATGCTGTGGTTGATGCGCAGTTGCGAGTAAATGGCGTTGCTGGTTTGCGCGTCATTGACGCTTCCATCATGCCGACCGTAGTGAGTGGCAATACCAATGCACCCACCATGGTGATCGCTGACCAAGGTGCTGATTTTATATTGCAAGACGCCGCTAACAAGTAGCGGCGTCTGCTGGTTCTAACGGTAACGCAAGCCTACAGTTAGTGGGCTTTGCGGCTAAAGTTAGCAAAGAAGCGTGCTAACGCTGGGATCAGGATCAAGGCACCTAGCATGTTCCAGATGAACATAAAGGTTAACAGGATCCCCATATCCGCTTGGAACTTAATCGGCGAGAAAATCCAAGTAGCAACGCCAATAGCCAAGGTCAGCCCAGTAAATCCAACCGCTTTACCGGTGCTGTCTAGCGCGTACTTGTAGCTGTCATCAAGATGCATGCCTTGCGCTAAACCTTCACGAATCTTGGTGTAGATGTAAATACCATAATCCACCCCAATCCCCACACCTAAGGCAATCACTGGCAAGGTTGCTACTTTCACGCCAATGCCCAGAACTGCCATCAAGCCTTGGCTCATCACCGTGGTTAGTGCCAACGGTAAAATGATACAGGTGACTGTACGTAAGCTCCGGAACGTTAGTAAGCATAAGAAAATAACCACGCCATACACCCACAACATCATTTTGTTCTGAGCTGACTCAATCACTGAGTTTGTCGCAGCTTCAATCCCTGAATTACCTGCTGCCATCAATAGTTCAAGACCATCTTGTTGATATTCTTGATTAAAACTATTGACCGAGGCGACCACGGTTTGCAAGGTTTCGGCTTTGTGATCATTCAAGAAGATAATCACCGGTGCCATCGAGCAATCAGGGTTAATCAACCCCGGCGGCGTACGGCCCGTGTAACCATTCAATGAATATTGATTACGAGTTAGGCTATACCACTTTAAATTACCCTCGTTGAGGCCATAGGAACCCATTTTAGCCACATAAGCGACAGACTTAACGTCTTGCACCCCAGGGGTATTTTGCATGTGCCACGTAAAACGGTCTAACAGCTCCAGGTTATCGTAGGCAATACATTGGCTTGGCGCCGTTTCTGCCATCACCACAAACACATCGGTACTCGAGCTGTAGTTATCAACAATAAATTGGTTATCTAAGTTATAACGACTATCTGGGCGCAGTTCTGGTGCCCCTGCGTCTAAATCACCAATCTTCATTTGCTGGCCGTAGTACAAACCCCAAGCTAACCCCATCAGAGCCACAACTAAGGCACTATAGGCCCACTTAGGGCGCGAAAAACGGCTGAAAATATTAAGCACCGGATGTTCTTTTTGGCGCGCTTTAGCAGCGTATTCAACGCCGTCTTTAGAGACTCCGGTGTAGGACATTAAAATAGGTAACATCCCTAAATTAGTTAACACCACGACCGCCACACCAATACTCGCGGCAATAGCTAACTCTTGAATCACCTCAATATCAATGACCATCAAGGTCGTAAAACCGATGGCATCTGAAACCAAAGCAGTTAAGCCAGCGATATACAAACCACGGAACGCCAAACGAGTAGCGCCCACCTTATCTAACGCATCCACTCGGTTATTACTGATGGCGTTGATGATTTGCACCCCATGGCTCACGCCAATGGCAAACACTAAGAACGGCACCAACATCGAGTAAGGGTTAATCCCACTTCCAATCAGTTCAATGATGCCTAACTGCCATACTACCGCAATGATGGAACAACCCAGCACCGCAAAAGCACTGCGCCAACAACGGCTGTACCAGTACAGCATCACGAGAGTGATCACAATGGCGATAACAAAAAACAGCCCTACCTGATACGCACCTTCAATCAGGTCACCAATCACTTTGGCAAAGCCGGTAATGTGAATTTTTACGGTATCCGTTTGATATTTGTCGCGAATGTTCTGCTCTAAGGCTTCAGATAACACCTTGTAATCAAGTTTTTCGCCGGTATCTGGATGCACTTCATATAAAGGCACATAAATCAGTGCCGATTTGAAGTTATTGGCAACTAAGTTACCTACTTCACCAGAGCGCAAAATATTAGTGCGCAATTGATCCAATGAACGCTCAGATGCATCCCATGTGTCTGGAATTACAGGTCCGCCGACAAAGCCCTCTTCGGTAACTTCGCTCCAGCGCACATTCGGCGTCCAAATACTTTTTAAACCACTACGGTCAACACCAGGTACATAGAAAACCTCGTCGGTAATTTGCTGCAAGGTTGCCTGAAACTCTGGGGTGAAAATATCCCCTTCGGTGGTTTCTACCGCCACCCGAATCACGTTACCTAAACTCGCCAAGTCTTCTTGGTGCTTAAAATAGTTCTGAATGAACTCGTGATTAGTAGGAATCATTTTGGTTAAGCTAGCTTCAGGACGAACCTGACTTGCATGCCAGCCCAAATAAACCGTCAAAATAGCAAACAGAGCCAACCACATGGGTCGCATCGAAAACAACACCCGCTCTAACAAAACACTTTTGCCCGGCGGAGTTGATGTTGAAGATTGTTGAGACATAAAAACGTCAATCCTTAGTTACGCAAAGCGGGTTGAGTGAGCAGGCCTCGCTGCCCCACCATAGTCAGGGTACCGTCGTCGTTAAGCACCACGTCGGTTAGTGCGGCACCACTACTGTGAGTGCTTTCAAGCACCTCACCAGCGGCATTCGCCCAGGCTATCACACCAGCATTACCCACTAAATAAACGCCACCATCGGGGGCATCTATTGCAGCATTAATATTGACCGGATCTTGCAAGCTAATCTGACTAAAAGATTCGCCTTGATCCTCGCTTACAAAGATATTACCACGTAGTCCAAACGCCCACAGCCGCTGCTCTGCATCCACATGCAAACCAAAAAACGAGCCATAATAAGGGCTATCTAGGGTTTCCCAGGTCGAGCCCTGATCAGCACTTCGAAAGAGTAATCCCGATTCACCCGCTAAGTAGGTATAATCAGCATCGGCTGTTAAACTATTCAAATGATAGCCATCAGGATTTTCTAGGGCGCCGTCTAGCACTTGCCAACTGTTGCCAGCATCTGTGCTGCGCAACAAGGAGCCATAAGCACCAGCTACTAAGACAACCTCAGGGGTTAGCGCTAATACATCTAAAAACGGTTTGGTGGGGCCTTCTTCTTCGGCAAACTGCGCATTTTCTAAATTAAACTCGGCAGTTTCTAGTGCGAATTCAAGATCGCCAATAAGCTCGTCAGCCCCCTCTGCTTCAGCTGCTGCGCTCTCATCTGTTAATTGTTCAATACGAGTTGCGAAGTAATCTTGCTGTAGCTGAATAAATGCAAAACCATCCAATTGCCGCTGCCAAGTTTGGCCGCCATCGCTGCTACCAACAATCACCCCATGGTGACCGACAGCCCAGCCGTGTTGCGCATCGGCAAAACTCACTGAGCTTAGAAAAACACTGGTAGGAACGGGCATTTGTTGCCACTGCTGCTCGGTGCGGCGCAAAATAATGCCATAATCGCCAACGGCGATATCAGCCTCGCCTGCTTCAGCGATATCACTTAATACCGCCCGCTGCGCTTCTTTTGCCATCACCGCAGGTGCGGTAATCACTTCGTAGGCGGAACTTTCTTCAGCGCTAGCTATAGGCGCTGCTAAGGCCGTTGCCACTGCACTTGCTAGCAGCGTTAATGCTGCACCAGCAGACGCTGTTGCTTTAATCATGGAACCCTCTTGATTGTTCTTGGTCTTAGAATTGTCATGTAAACTGTTGCAAATTTTTGTTTCGCGATACATGCTATGTGAAATCGCTAGAGGTCAAACCAGCTGATACCTTACATCGAGAATGAATGTAACGCTAGTAGCAGTTGGGCATTTATATTACATTAGTTTTGATGTAGCTTTAACGCGAACTAAGAACAACAAGGAAAAGCACAATGAATAAAATGATGCTAAAAGCCGGTATTTTTGCGCTATCAGTGGTATCAGCAAGTGTCATGGCTAAAGTTAGCCCTGACGAAGCCAACCGCTTAGGTCAAGATTTAACTCCGGTAGGTGCCGAAATGGCAGCCAACGCTGATGGTTCTATCCCAGCTTGGACTGGTGGCTATAGTGTGAAAGCAGACGGTGAAGTGCCAGACCGTCCAGCCGACCCGTTTGCCGATGAACAACCGATTCTAACGATCACGCCAGCTAACGTTGATCAGCATGCCAACATGTTGTCGCCTGGCCAGGTGGCCATGTTCAAGAAATACCCAGACTTTAAGATCCACGTCTACCCTACCCACCGTACCGCAGCTTACCCGCAAGCCGTGTACGATGTGATTAAGAAAAACGCCCTTAACGCTGAGCTTATCAGTGGTGGCAATGGTTTAGCTAACTTCGACAAGCACATTCCGTTCCCAATTCCATCATCAGGTGTTGAAGCTGTTTGGAACCACATTACCCGTTATCGTGGTGGCTCGGTTCAACGTTTAGTGAACCAGTTCCCCGTACTAGAAAACGGTAGTTTTGTACCTGTGTTATTGCGTGAGTCGTTGGTATTCCCTGAATACTTAGCCAGCGGCCGTGAGTCAGCAGACGACAACGTGCTGTTCTACTTCTTACAAGAAGTTCTAGCACCGGCACGTATGACGGGTACCGTGCTATTGGTTCACGAAACGATTGACCAGGTGAAAGAAGCACGTCGTGCATGGCTTTATAACGCAGGCCAACGTCGTGTTCGTAAAGCTCCATCAGTAGCCTATGACGGTCCAGGTACCGCATCAGATGGCTTACGGACTTCCGATGGCTTGGATATGTTCAACGGCGCGCCAGATAAATACAACTGGGAACTTGTGGGCAAGCGCGAGATGTATATCCCATACAACAACTACAAGCTGATGGATACGAGCTTGTCGTATGACGATATCATCGGCCCTGGCCACATGAACCAAGACTATGTACGGTACGAAAAACACCGTGTATGGGAAGTGAAAGGCACCTTGAAAGATGGCGAACGTCATATTTATGCAACCCGCCATATGTTTATCGATGAAGATACCTGGACAGCCTCAGTCATCGACCATTACGATGGTCGCGGCGAATTGTGGCGCGTAGCGGAAGCCTACAACACCCAATTCTACTACCACGACACCCCGTGGATGGCAGCAGAAGCTTTGTATGACCTTAACTCAGGTCGATACATCCTACTGGGCCTATCCAACGAAGAAAGCGAGTTCATGAACTTTGGTATTAAGATGAGCCGCTCAGACTTCAGCACCGGTAGCTTACGTCGGATGGGTATTCGTTAAGATCTAAGCCGCTGAGCTTATAAGCAACAGATAATAAAAGGCCTTATCAATTGATAAGGCCTTTTTTATTAGCGATTAATCTCGTTCTAGACGAGCTAACAAACTAGACGTATCCCAACGTGAACCACCCATTTTTTGAACTTCAGCATAGAACTGATCCACCAAAGCTGTCATCGGCATACTCAAGCCTTGGCGTTCTGCTTCCTGCAACGCAATTTTTAAATCCTTGCGCATCCAATCCACGGCAAAACCATGCTCATAATGATTGTTCCACATGGTTTGATAACGATTCTTCATTTGCCAAGAGCCGGCGGCACCTTGGCTAATGGCGTTGATCAAGGTATCTGCATCCAACCCCACTTTACGCGCCAGTTGTAGTCCTTCCGCTAAGCCCTGCACCACCCCAGCAATACAGATCTGGTTCACCATTTTGGCTAATTGCCCATGGCCTGCCGGCCCCATGTACTCACGGGTTTTCGCATAACAAGCTAAGGCCTTGTCGGCTTGAATTAAAGCCTCTTTATCACCACCAATCATAGCCGTTAAAACCCCATTCTCTGCGCCCTGTTGACCGCCAGATACCGGCGCATCGAGCCAACCAATACCACGTTCGGCACAAGCCGCAGCGAGTTCCTTCGCAAGTTCTGCTGACGCAGTCGTGTGGTCAATTAAAATGCTGCCCGGCTGCATGCTGGCCAACACCCCATGCTCACCGTACACCACGCTGCGTACATCATCGTCATTGCCCACACACAGCATCACTAAATCAGCGCCTTGCGCAGCAGCTGCCGGAGTTGCAGCTGCATTACCTTGGTAACGCTGTTGCCACTGCTGTGCTTTGCTTGCAGTACGATTGTAAACAGTGGTGGTAAAACCCCCAGTTTGTAAATGGCCAGCCATGGGATATCCCATCACACCTAAGCCAATAAATGCACATGCAGTCATGTTTGTCTCTCCAACTCAGTCATACACAAGGCTTAATCTATTGGTAAATTAAGTTTAATTGCCCGCGGGCAAACACTCACGGCCACCGGCCCCTCACCAACAATATCACCATCTACTTCAAAAGTTATTGCCGCCGCTGCTAGTATGAACGGCTGCTCTTCGGTCACAGTTACCGGCCGACAATCAATCACTGCTGAGGTATCAATACCACCCCATTTAACTTGTATTAACGCAGCTAACTGCTGCCAGCGTCCCAACAAGGGGATCTCGATACGACGCAAGTCGCCGCGCTGACGGTTGGCTTGTGGGTATACCTCTAAGCCACCGCCAATAAACCGTCCCAATACCACCAGTTGGCCATTTAGTGCCTGCCCAGATGAGGCTTGCGGGTACCATTGAGTGCGTTTGCTTAGCGGCCCGAACAGGTATCGCAATAAGGCGACCGTGTAGCTTAATGAACCTAGCCAGCGCTTCATCCACGGCGGTTGTAAGTGCATAAGATCAACACTGAGGCCACAACCAGCATGATTGATAAAATAATAACTGGCCGTGGCTGTGGCGACTTTACCTAGCGCAAGTTGCAGCTGTTGGTAAGGCGCTCGCATCCGCCAACGCCAGTCCTTAAGCGCAGTGCATCGGTGTTTTGTATGGTTCAAATAATGCCGCGCAAAATCATTACCCGTTCCAACCGCTATCAAACTGATACTCACAGCGCTGTAGGCAAACGCATTAACTGCAATATTGAGGCTGCCATCGCCACCAATCACCAAGCATTCAGCCTTGGTTGTTGGCGCCTTAGTTACTGGCGTCTCGGATGCCGGTGCCATGGCTGCCCGAAGCGCTGCTACGTCGGTGTCTCTATCACCGCTGCTAGCAACTAACTGGGCCTCGCCAAAATAGCTCGCATAAGCTTTAGCATAACGCCGCGCACGCCCACTTAGGCTATGAAAATAAATCACCTGCAGCATATTAGTGACCCAACCCTATGCTCGCTTGAGTTGCCAATGTAAATAACGGCCAATATCACAAAACGGAGCTTGTTGGTTGTAGCGCAGTTCAAGTGCTAATAATTGCTCGAAGCGCTCTTTGTCGGCGGCATTTTTAAGATAATCATGAAAACAACGCACGCCAGTTTTGTATTCTATCTGTAGCCCTGCTTGTTCTAACCACTGAGCTACGTGAGCAGGAGCTAAAGGTTGTTGTGGGCTTAATCGCACTTTTTTCTTAACTGTTAAGCCGGCTTCTACGTAGTCAAAATTACCAAAGATAACGTTAGCCAACACCTTGGCGTCTTTGTTGTAAAACATCAAGGAAATGCCGCCCTGCGGTGCTAGTAACTGGGGTAACAAAGCAATCGCCGCGGCGGGATCTGCTAGCCACTCTAACACCGCATGACACAAAATCAGGTCATAATCATCAGCTACTTGTTCAGGTAGTTGCTGCAACGGCGCTACTAAATACTGATAGCGCTGTGCCACCCCCGCTTGCGCATGCTGTTGTTGCGCTGCCGCCACTATCTCAGCGGATATGTCCGTGTGCATGATGTTGCAGCCTAACTCCGCAAACCACTGGCTAACTTGCCCTAACCCACCTCCAATATCCAAAATTTTTAAGGGGCGCTGCTTTGCTCGTGTTAACCAAGGCTGCAAATCACGTTTTAATACAGCTAAGCGCAAACGACCTTTAGTGGTGGCATAGATGTTGTGCGAAAACTTATGCGTGATGCCATCAAAGGATTGATCTCCTGTGGCTTTCGATGCTTGGTTGTTCTGCTTGTTGTTGCTGTTCATGAAGAAAGTTTGGCCTACGCTGGGTTATCGATATCAATAAAGTGATGCCGCAGGCCAAACTGCGCGGCCAAATGCTCGCCCAAAGCCTGCACACCATAGCGCTCGGTCGCATGGTGTCCAGCTGCGATATAAGCAAGACCTTGCTCGCGCGCACTGTGGGTAGTTTGTTCGCTGATTTCACCACTAATGAAGGCATCAAAACCAGCCGCAGCTACAGCATCGATAAAGCCTTGTCCGCCGCCGGTACACCAAGCCACTCGTTGAATGGGTGCAGCCCGCTCAATACACGCGGTTACTGGACGCTGTAGCGCCTCACTGAGGTGTTCGGCTAAGGCGACGCTGCTTAAGGGCGCGGTTAGGTCACAGCCCATCACCACCCCAGCGGGACTGATGCCGGCCACCTGATAACTATTCTGCCAACCTAGCACCTGTGCTAATTGGGCATTGTTACCAAGCGTGGCATGAACATCGAGCGGTAAATGATAGGCAAACAGATTAACATCTGCTTGAAGTAAGCTTTGTAGCCGACGTTTTTTCATACCCGTAATGACTTCGGGTTCGTTTTTCCAGAAATATCCGTGATGCACCAACACGGCATCGGCATTGAGCGCAAGGGCTTGGTCTAACAGAGCTTGGTTAGCTGTTACACCAGTCACTAAGGTGTTTATCTCTGCTCGTCCTTCTACTTGCAGACCATTGGGACAATAATCCTTAATGGTGTCCACCTGCAGTAATTCGGCCAGATACTGTTGTAATTGATATCGTTGCACAATAGGCCTCAATGTCGTCGCTAAATAGGCTCTTTTTTACCATAAATTACAATCTTTTGCCTTGTTGATTAGACAATAACTAGAAAAGACGGTATAAAAAAGAATCACTCTCATGCAACAACGATAGGAACAACACATGAGCAAACTTGATAAGGACCAAGTATTAGCTGATTATTCAGCAGCTTACCTAAAGGCTCACGGCAAACAACCTAACATCGAAGCCAAAGGCGGCTGGTATAGCGTGGATGGCGGCAAAAATATGCGTCTGGCCCAGTTAGCTGACGCAACAGCCGAGCTTGGCGGTGCAACTGGTAGCTCAGCAGCGCCCGCCAAAGCAAAAGTTTCAGCAAAAAAAGCAGCAGCGAAACCGGCAGTTGCGCCTAAAAAGGCGGTTAAAGTCAGTAAAAGTGGTGGTGGCTTGAGTGCCAAAGAATTGTGGAAGCAGCGCTTAGAACAAGATCAAACCTTGTCGCGGCTACCCCGTGGTTACGATGAGTAAGTTATAACGAGCCGCCTTGGGCGGCTCGTTTGTTATTGCCTGTCTAACTTTTATAAAAATAGCCAGGTACGAATAACTACGCTCGATGACTTAAGAACTCTTACCTATATACAGGGTGATTTCACCTACCGGTAACCCAAACTTGTACATTTGGGTACGGTTAATCATGTTATTTTCATCCACCAAGTACATCCAATCATCAAGGTCAACAGCAAAGGGTTCACCATCAAGCTCAATGATTAGGGTATAGCGCCAATGTAAGGCGTTACCACTCGTAGTGCCTATCGCAGTGCCTTCAACATCGCTGGCACGGCCCTCATAGGTATTGTCTGCGGTTTTGGTTAAATACCAAATACGCTCTTGACGAGTACCGTCCGCATAGTAAAACTGCTCATCTAACACTCCTTCGTTGCCATCCCAAGTACCCTTGAGATCAGCAGTAAAGCGCTGAATAACCTTGCCACTGTAATCTTGGACAATGCCATGTGCCACCAAGTCACCGTTAAAAAAGGTTTCTAACTTAAGCTGCGGTTGCTCACCTTGGTAGTCTTCTAACTTTGCCGAACAGCCCACCAGCAGCACCAACAGCAACAGCGCGATCATAGCTTGCCATGCTTGTTTCATTATTTAGCTCCTATTAATTCATCACGCTCATCTTTAAAGCGTGATTTAGCATCAAGCCAGATAGCTAGAAAGTCATCGGTAAACTGCGCCGATGCAATCTCACCAAGTAATTCCTGATTCGCATAAAACTGCGCTTCGCCCGTATTGGTCTCAACCAAGGTAATACAATCACCTTTGCTCACGTTAGGCCACATCTCACGCAACTCTTGTAACCATTGCTGGTGCTCTGGGGTTTGCACAATCCCTAAACGCTGCCATTCGTCAGCCGTGGTATCCACTAAATCATCCGCATCGATATCACGTAAGTAGGTAAGCTGGAGTGCACGCTGGTTAGCATCGCTAAAGGCACCTGTATCGGTTTTAAGTTGCGCATCATAAACATCCCAAAACCACACTTTTAAGCGTGTTTTGCCTACGGTTTGTAGTTGCTGAAATGCCGGTACTGTACAACTGTCTGCCGCCGCGACAGCCGTCGTCATGGCACTAGCTGCAGCGCTCTCGTTAGCGGCTGCGCTTGGCATACCAACGGCTACCGTTACGAGCATCCCCGCGGCTAAACTGCTCAGTAATGAACGTGCGGCTGACTGCGGTGAAAACATGTTAAGCAGGCTAAGATTAAGACGACTGCGAACTGTTGCTAATGACATCATGACTGCCCTCCTGTGTCTGCTTTATACGTTGTGACACCAGCGCAAAGATCACCATATAAGCAGCCCACAACAAACCATACACCAACCACAAGAGCCATTCTTCAACCAAAATTTCTGCAGCACCCAAGCGGGCACCTATCGCATAAGTTAACGGACCCGAGGCAATGCCCAGCAATGCTGCCCACCAAGGGCGCCCGGCTAAGCCACTGAGAGTGTTCATCAGCATGCCGACAAAGCCCACCCACAGAAGTACCAGCCAAATGGGTAGCCAGCCTTCACTAAAACGTAGGATGCCCATGCTAACCACACTGGCTTCTAATGCTAAACCCAGCACCAACAAAGCGACGTACAAGCGCCAGCTGAAAGGCCCAGTACGCAGTGCTAACACCACCTGAGCAGCCACTAAAACCAACGTCAGCGCCAGCCATTCACCACGCCCAGCAACTGCTGCGAACCACACTGCATCAAATAAAAACAAACCTACCAGCTTAGGCAGGTAGGTTTTTATTAACGCCTTAGGATTAGCCATAACCTCTTAACGACTCTGCGGCTTAGTTGCAACCAACTGCACCGCAGATACGGTCCGCTCCCAAAAACCACCTTCGCAATAGCACAGGTAGTAATTCCACATCCGGCCAAAGCGCTCATCGTAGCCTTTGTCGATCAGTTGCGGGGGCGCCTGATTAAAATTATCGCGCCAGTCAGCTAAGGTTTTGGCGTAGTCATAACCAATATCATGTACTTCACGCATTACCATATCTGTATGCTTAGTAAACATTTCAGCCATCATGGTTAACGACGGCAAAAAACCACCTGGGAAGATATATTTTTGAATAAAATCCACCGAGTTGGCATAGCTTTTCATGCGCTGGTCCGCAATCGTAATGGCTTGCAACGCCATTTTGCCATTTGGCTTAAGTAAACGACTGCAGGTTTTAAAGAAGGTCGGCATGTACTTTAAGCCTACGGCTTCAATCATCTCCACCGATACCAACTTATCGTAAGTACCTTCTAAATCGCGGTAGTCTTTTTTCAGCAAAGTGATCTGCTGCGTCAACCCTTCTCGCTCAATCAGCTCTTTGGTATAGCTGTATTGCTCTTCTGAGATGGTCGTTGTAGTTACTTTACAGCCGTAATGTTTGGCGGCAAATACCGCCATACCGCCCCAGCCCGTACCAATTTCGAGCAGGTGATCTTCCGCAGATAGCTCTAAGCTGTCACACAAGCGTTTGAGCTTATGTTGTTGCGCTTCGGCAAGACTTGCATCAGCATGCGGATATACTGCACTTGAATACTGTAGTGCTGGGTCTAAAAAGGCTTGATACAGGTCGTTACCTAAATCGTAGTGCGCTGAAATATTCTCTTTGGCCTGGCGCTTGCTATTGTTGCGGCGCCAGTGCTGAAACTTTTGGAGCGGTAATAACAACCAGCTAAACTTAGCTTCGGCTGCATCTAACGCGGGTAAGTTCCGGGCAAACAATTGAATGACATGGGTCAGGTTGGGTGTCGTCCAACTTTCATCCATAAATAATTCAGCGGCGCCAATACTACCACCAAACAAAAAGCGGCGATAAAAATCCCCTTTCTGTATATCTATCTCAGCTTTTAACTCACTGGCTTTATCACCAAACTCAGCAATCAGCTGACCTTGCTCAAACATCTTAAGGTGACCCAACTGCAGATGATTCAGTAGGCGTAAGACAATGGTACGAAAGGTTTTATCGAGCGTAGTTAAATCGTTCTGCATCACTGTTAAGGCATCTTCTTTATACATGGAACTTACCTGTTATATTGGCCTAAATTAGACCATTATTTGTTGAGTTCATTCTGTTTGGACTCAGTACTGGTTGCCGCTGAACTTGTTGTCTCTGAACTTGTTGTTTCTGAACAAGTACGCTCACTGATATACACTGGATTACGTTTTAACCATAATCGCAATGCTTGCCAGTAAATAGCCGCCACCGTACCTACCGTGTTTATTGGATACCGCAATAATACGTTACGAATGCTACGTCGGTTCAATGCCACCCGTGATAATTTCATCGTGGCACTAAAATGACGCACCCAACTAGCGGCATCAGTGCCTGCCGTTGCTTGTTGTTTAAGCACATCTAAATGAATGAGAGCCTTGTCACCCGCCTCTGCTGCATACCCAGCTGGTGGTTTGAGCTGCCACCGATAATGCATGTTAAGTGGATTAAAGGGCGATACAAAAAAAGTCTTGGGATGCCGCAGTGGTTGCTGTAAGTCTACGGCATAGTAATGGCGTTCGTTCCAGGGCGTGTTACTTACTTCAGCCAACATATAACTGAACTCTTGTGCCCCATCGCTCTGCACGAAGTAACAATTTAATGGGTTGAAGTAAAGCCCACAGGTTCGCAGCGCACCAAGAAAAAATACTCGTCCGCTGATTGGCTGCTGCAACTGTTCACTGAGTTTTTGGCGCACAGCTGCAGCTAAATCACCGTCGGTATCAGGTAAATAATCGCTGCGTTTAAAGCGTAATGGCGCCCAGCGGTTGGTTAACGAAAACCACCGACTTTGCGCCGCCACTTGCTCTAACTCGTCCAATGCTAACCACCACTGCGCGATACTGTAGCTAAAGGCGTGGGGATGCGGTAAGTAGCGAGCGTGGTGCACTCGCCCTCGATAGATAGCACTAGCTAGCGACAAATTCTACTCCTAACCGTTTAGCCACATCAACGGCACTACGTACCCCGTCTTCATGGAAACCGTTATACCAATAAGCCCCGCAATAATGGGTATGTTGCTGGCCACAAATCAGCTCACGCTGGGCGCGGGCCTGCATCGACTCTACACTATAAACCGGGTGCGCATAATGGTAGGTGCCTAGAATCTTTTCAGGATGAATCGCTGCCGTGTTATTTAACGTAACGCAAAACACCTCTGGAGCCTGAATGCGCTGTAAGATATTCATGTTATAGCTGACTGAACTCGGCCGTGTCCGTGCCTGATCGTCGCTATGCAATAGATAATTCCAGCTGGCCCATGCCCGCTGTTCGCGTGGTAGTAAGCGCACGTCAGTATGTAACACTACTTCGTTCATTTGATACGGGATAGCACCTAAAACCTGCTGCTCTGCCGCGCTCGGTTGAGCTAACAAAGCCAAAGCTTCATCGCTGTGACAGGCAAACACCACTTCGTCAAAATCGCGTAACTCGCCATCAGCAAACTCTAATGTGACCGCAGCTTGGCGTTCTGGCAGCTGACGATGTACCGCAACAATATTGGCGTTTAACTCAATGCGCTCGCGATAACTAGCGGTTAATGGCGCTACGTATGCACTTGAGCCGCCATCTATGGTCGCCCATTGTGGCCGGTCTGCAACATTCAGTAACCCATGATTATTAAAGAAGCGTAAGAAAAAGCCTAACGGAAAGGCTTCTGCTTCTTGTAAAGAGGCACTCCAAATAGCCGCCACCATGGGCAACAAATAAAACTCACTCACTGACGGATGGATGTGCTGCTGACGTAAAAACTCACCTAAGGTCAACTGATCAAGATCCGCTCCGCTGTTGTAAGCCTCTTTTGCAGCCTTGTTGAACTTTAAGATACCGCGAATCAATCGCCAGAAACTGGGGGATACTAGGTTTTTGCGCTGTGCAAACAAGGTGTTCAGATTGTGCCCATTGTACTCCAAACCAGACTCAGGATCGCGCACACTAAAACTCATTTCGGTATCTTGCCAAGATACGCCGATCTCGCGCATCAGCTTACGAAATAACGGATAGGTTCTATCGTTAAATACGATAAAGCCGGTATCGATGGCGTATTCCTTGCCTTGCACCTCAACGGTGACAGTACGGGTGTGGCCACCGATATAACTATTCTTTTCAAACAGGGTGATCTCGTGCTGTTGCTGCAACAAATAGGCCGACGTCATGCCAGCAATCCCAGAACCAATAATGGCGATCTTCATGAACGCATGTACTCCGTTAACTTAAGCGTTTAGATAGTGCTACTTGCCAACTCTGTGGCAACCGCGATAAAAATTTAAGCACCCAGCCAAACAACGTCGGAAAGGTAATGTCGGTGGTTTTATTAGTAATACCTTTACGAATTCGCTGTGAAGCGAATTCAACCGTTACCTGCATCGGCATCTCAAAGGTATTGGCGTCGGTCATCGGGGTTTTTACAAAGCCCGGAGATACGGTTTGTACATGGATACCCCGTTTCGCCAAATCCACCTGTAAACTACGCGCGATATACTGGATAGCTGCTTTAGAGCCACCGTAAGCTTGGGCTTTGGTAAACGGCAGCAGCCGTGCAGTACTGCCAACAAAGACTAACTGCGAACCAGCTTGCAGGTTCGGCAATAAAGCCTCGACACAACGCATCATGCCAAACACGTTCACTTCAAACACGCGCTCGAACATGGCCGCTTCAAACTGCTCGACGTCCAAGTACTCACATACGCCTGCCGACAAAATCACTACATCGATATCTTGATACACCGCTAAAGCTTGCTTGGTGCTGGCCGCATCACTTACATCTAAACGCTGCCCGGCAATGTGCTGGGGATGAACTTGTTCAAGTTCTGCTAGCGCATCCGTATTACGGCCACAAGCTATAACTGTGTGGCCGGCCGCCGCATAATCGAGGGCGAGCTGCTTGCCGATGCCGGAAGTCGCGCCAGTAATCAAAATTTTCATGCAGACTTTACCTTATCTTTTACAGTACGAATGGCCCAACCAAGCACCGGAATATGTTCATAGACCATAGCACCAGCATCGTAGTAATCCACTTGAGCGATAATCTTGCCATTCGCTAACTTAAAATGGCTGGTACCTGGCAATGTTACCTGCTCTCCTTTAGCTAACTTAGGGTGCCGTAATATCATCTGCCAAGCTACAAACAAGTTATCGCCCTGCAACGCATGGTCGGTAAACCTAAAGTAGCAGCTCTGCACATTTTTAATGGTGTTTTGAAAATAAGCTTTGAGGTCGCTCAACCCATGCACTTGGTGAATCGGATCGACAAAGCTCACCTGGTCAGCATAGAGTGCATCTAGCGCGGCAATACTTTGTTGGTTTAGCTCGGCATAGACCTGTTCTAGGCGTGCCACAATGTCACTGTTATCGGTTGCGCTTGTATCAGTCATGCCTGATCTCCGGTGTTATGCCTACCATCTACCCTCTAACTTAGTAAACTCAGCGGTTTTATAATGCTTTAAACGCAGCTAAAAAACGCTCTCGAGCTACTTTATGGTCCACGATAGGTTGCGGATAATCACTGCGTTTACGGTCTTTCAGCCATTTTCCTGGAGCATGAATATGCTGTTTAGGACAATCGGCTAATTCTTTTACCCATTTACGAATATAACTGCCGTCGGGATCAACTTTTTCGCTCTGTAAAGTAGGATTAAACACCCTGAAATAGGGTGCTGCATCAGTACCCGTCGAGGCACTCCACTGCCAGCCGCCGTTGTTGGCCGGAAAGCTGCCATCAATTAAGTGACGCATAAAAAACTGTTCACCTAAGCGCCAATCCAGCAGTAAATCTTTAACTAAAAAGTGAGCTACTATCATCCGTACTCGGTTGTGCATCCAACCTTCTGCAGCTAATTGCCGCATGCCAGCATCCACGATAGGAAAGCCGGTACGGCCTTCACACCAGCGTTGAAAGCTGTCAGTATCCTCACGCCATTGCATGGCATCGGTATGTTTCAAAAAGGCTTTGCCATAATTTAAGCGCGGCACGTGGAACATCAGATGTTGGTAAAACTCTCGCCAAATCAATTCCGTTAGCCACACATCAGGACCTTGATCTAACGCATCTGGAAAGTCCGGACTTAACTGCGCTAACTGCTGCACGGCTTGCCATGGCGATAGCATGCCTAGTTCCCAGTAGGGTGATAAACGCGAGGTCGTATCTAGGCCAGGAAAATCACGTTCCGCCGCATAAGCGCTCACCCGCTCCTCGATGTACCCTTGTAATTGCTGATAAACTGCATCTTCACCCACCACCCAAGCGCTGGAATCCTGTCGCGGGTAATCAACCTCAGGCACCACGGCCGCTGGCACCATGCAGCGGCGTTCCACCGGTTGCATGAATGGCAACCCACTATGACCAAGCTGCTCTCGCAAATGCTGCCGCCACGCTTTCGCAAATGGAGTGAACTTCTGGTAAATAGTGCCGGTTTGAGTGGTCAACACAGGGGGGACGACGAGGTTGCCATGATGCCCATGCCACGCCACACCTTGCTGCTCCAACAGCGCCTTTACTGCACGATCTCGGCGCACTTCGTGCAACGGATACTCTACATTCACATGAACTTCTGAGAGCTGCTGTTGTTCGGCAAATCGCTTCACGGCTTTAGGCGCCACTTGCCAACTTTCAATCACCTGAATGGATAGCGCTATCCCAGCCGCCGCCGCGCTTTTCACAAACTCGTGTAGGTGCCGATAATACAAGTCCCACTTGATTGGAGCCCAATCGTGTTCATGCATTTGCTGTGGGCAAAGCAAAATCAACGCTGGGATAGGCTGCTCAGCACCATTCAGCTTAGCCGCTGCTGCCAGTGCCGGATTACTGCGTAGCCGCAGGTCGTGGCGCAACCACAACCCTGCCCGTGCGCTACCCGTTGCTGGTGCCTCTGAACTCATAACGCGTACCTCAATTTCAAATCAGCTGGGTAAGGATTCAAGTAACGCTGTCCGGCCAAGTAGCTATCTGGATATTCCCGTAAATAATGTCGTAGCAAGGTTAATGGCGCCAACAACGGCTGGATACCATCATGGTAATCCAGAATCAGCTGACTTAGCTCTTGCTTTTGCTCAGCGTTTAAATGACTACCAAAATAGCCCTGCAAATGTTGCAAGACGTTAGTATGGTTGGCTCGTGTCGCTGGTTTACCTAACGCCTGCATCACCTGTTCAATATACTCTTGTGCATCTGCTGGGGTTAAATCTTGTTGCGCCGCAACCCAGCGGCCAAGCTCACGATATTGCTGCTGGTTATGCGCCATAAGGAGTAGTTTTAGGCTGGTATGAAAAGCTAATAAATCAGCTTTCTTCACCGCCACCGCCGGCGTTGCTTTGCCCAACAGTTGCTGCCAAGCATGATATACATACACCCGCATGATAAAGTTCTCGCGCAGTGGTGCATCGTTTAACCGGCCATCTTCTTCTAGCGGCAAAGCCGGATGCAACTGCCTTAATCGCTGTACAAAAATGCCCTCAGCAGCTTTTTTTGAATAGCCAGTAACAGGATCGTACAACTTAACCCGCTCCATCCCGCAACTGGGCGATTTTGCACAAAGTACGTAGCCACTTAATTGGCGCAAATGCGGCTGCGCCCGGTCGGCAAATTCGGTTAAGCGTGCAGTCACGTCTTCACCTGTCTTAGGTACTACGGCGCGAACGGAAGCTGCTTGCTCATGCCACTCAAGACGAATGGTTGGACGCGGCACCGGCATACCAATCCCGACTTCGGGACACAACTTGACAAACTCCACATGACGAACTAACTCATCGGCACAAAAAGAAGACCTTTTATGGCCGCCGTCATAACGCACCTGATCGCCTAATAAACAGGCACTTATCCCAACTTTGATGGTCACAAGCTACTCCTTGTTCTTGAACTCATGCTGACAACATACTGGCAAATTACGCTAGTCGCGAGGAAAAGTTCACTCCGTACTAATCCAAAGCCCATAGGCTAGCGTAACAGAGCATAAGTTTAACTATGAAGGATTTAAGCATGACACATGCGCAACCCACAATTCCATTGTTTCCTCTCTCTGGACATGTGCTTCCTGGGGGAACCATGCGTTTGCGCATCTTCGAGCCTCGCTACGTGCGGATGGTGAAAGAAGCCTGCAATGGTACCAGTTGTTCACCGATTGGCTTATGCATGCTCAATGAGGATGGCGACGTAGCTTCTAACACCCATATCCATCCCATTGGCACCAAGGTCACCATTGTTGATTTTGAGCAATTGCCTGATGGCTTACTAGGGATCACGGTAGCCGGCAACGAGCTGTTCCGTATCGTCGACATTCAAGTGCAAGACGATGGCTTACGAGTAGGCGAAATTGAGCCGATTGGAGCTTGGTCAGCGTTGCCATTGGGCGCGAACGATAAGCATATTGCTGACCAGTTAAACGCTGTCTATCAAGCTTATCCAGAACTTGCCATCGAAGCTGACCCTGAATTGTGGCAACGAGCTGATTGGGTAGCGCTACGCTGGCTAGAGTTATTACCCATAGCCGCTACTGCCAAGCAAGAATTGTTACAGGCTCCAACGGCTGATGCAGCTTTAGAGTTTTTACGCGATCTGATGGATGCTAGCCAAGAGTACGACAGCTAATTATTTTGCAGATTTTTTAGGCGGTAGTGATCCTTGTTTAAAACCTTAGCGTAGTCTTAGGTAATCCTTGAATATCCAAGCGGGTATCACTACTATGCAGATAGCAACTGAGCAAATAACACAACGGAAAACTATGCCTCCTGCGCAGCCGGATAATCCCGAACACGCTGCCGAGCTTCTCGCCCAAATTGCTACTGAGCAATCGCGTGCTGCCTTTAGTGAGTTATTCAAACACTTTGCACCACGCTTACAAGCTTACGCAACGCGACAATTCGGCAATGAACAGACCGCGATGGATTTGGTTCAAGAAACCATGACCAACGTTTGGCATAAGGCTCATTTATTTAAGCCCGACCGCGGTTCTGCAGCCACTTGGATATTCACTATTGCTAGAAACATTCGCTTTGATTTCTTGCGGAAGAATAAATATCGTCAGAATGATTTAAGTGCGGATGATTTGTGGCCAGTTCTGGCCGAGCAAAATGAATCTCTTGATGACGATTATGCGTTAGATGACGATTTACTGATGCAGCAGTTGGCGGTTTATTGTGAACAATTACCGCCTGCTCAAAAGACCGTGATTGAGTTGATTTACATAGAGGGCAAGTCGCAACAAGAAGTTGCTGATGCCTTGGATATTCCGTTGGGTACCGTTAAATCACGTACTCGCTTGGCACTACAGAAATTGAAAGAGTTAATACAGCATGATTAAATTCCACCCTTCAGAACAGCAACTTGTGCTTTATGCTGCTGGTGAACTCAGCCCTGCCATGCTGATGATGGTGGGTACCCATGTGGACATGTGTAAGCAATGCCAAGCACAGGTACAAGACATCGAAGAGCAGATGGCACGCAAACTATTTGGCGAGAATAATGTTGCCGATTATCAAGCCAATAGCCTAGATAGTAAGACTCATGATGCTATGCTCGCTGCAATATTTTCGTCAACGGCGCCGGTTGCTGAACCCAGCCCACCCCTGCCCCATGACAACCTATTGTACCTAGAAGGCAAGCGTTTTACGTTGCCAGCGACCTTAGCACGTAACAGCCACCGCATTGGTGACTGGAGCCGCTTACCAGGTAAATTGTGGCGTGCCTCCGTAGATATCGGAGCTGAGCAGTCGCTCAACTTTATCTACATGGGCGAGCAAAGTACCGTACCAGAGCATACCCATAAAGGTAACGAAGCAACCTTAGTGATAAACGGTGTGTTCAGTGACGAGCAAGGTGACTATAAAGACGGTGACTTTGTGTTGCTGGATGGCGCGCACAAACACAGCCCGCATACCACTCACGAAGATTGTTTAACTCTAGCAGCACTAGACGCTCCGTTACACTTCACTACGGGCCTAAGTCGCTTGTTAAATCCTTTTAGTAGTTTGTTCTTTAAATAGTTCAAGCTAGACTAACGCCATTAAAAAAGCCGTTGTGATAATCACAACGGCTTTTTTTTAGTCTTGCGGGTTGGCGTTAACAACACGCTGCTTTAATTTCTGTCCAGGCCGGAAGGTTACTACCCGGCGAGCTGAGATTGGAATATCTTCACCCGTTTTTGGGTTTCTACCCGGCCGTTGGTTTTTAGTACGCAACTCAAAGTTACCAAAACCAGATAGTTTCACTTCTTCACCAGCTTCTAATGCACGACGAATTTCTTCAAAAAAACATTCAACCAGTTCTTTTGCATCACGTTTGTGCATGCCAAACTTTTCATTTAATTGTTCAGCTAATTCAGCCTTGGTCAGCGCCATAGCATCACTCCCTTAGGGTTGCCCCAAATTCAGATGTCAGCATGTCAACCACTGCCGCCACGGCAGCGTTGATTTCTTGTTCTTCGAGCGTGCGCTCAGCGTGCTGTAACGTCATCGATAAAGCTAAACTGCGATGACCTTCGGCAACACCAGCACCTTGGTACACGTCAAACAAGTTTAGGCCAACTAAATGATTTACGCCAATATTTTCAATTGCAGCCAAAATCTCACCGGCGGCAATGCTCTGTTTCACCACAATCGCCAAATCACGACGAATGGATGGGTATTTAGAGACTGCTTGAGCTTCTGGTACCGCACGGTTTACCAAACCGTCTAGCTCTAGCTCAAATACGTAGGTGCGACCGTTCAAGCCCAGTTTTTTCTCAAACTGCGGATGAATCGCGCCCAAGTAACCGATGCGCTTATCCCCGCGGAACACAGCTGCAGTTTGCCCTGGATGCAAGGCTGGATGCTGATCCGCCACAAAGCGAAACTCGCCCGCCGCGCCGGTCATGGCTAACAAAGCTTCCACATCACCTTTAAGGTCATAAAAATCGACCGCACGTTCCCCATCACTCCAATGCTCTGGATGCGCTTTACCAGCCCGAATACCAGCAATCATCGGCTGTTGGCGAACGCCATTTTCAGCATCCTCCGCAGGAATGAAACGTAACCCAGTTTCACAGAAAGCTAACGATTGTTGCTGGCGTTTCTGGTTGTGCGCCACGGCACCTACTAAGCCTGGCCACAAACTCACACGCATCGATGACATCTCTACCGAAATCGGGTGCGGCAGCGTCAACGCAGCCACGTCATCAAATAGCATCGCTTGATGTTTAGGATCAACAAAGCTGTAAGTGATAGCTTCTTGATAGCCACGGTCAATCAAAGTGCGCTTTAATGAAACAGCACTAAGCTTGCCTTCTTGGCGGGCAATCATGCGCAATTGTGCTGCTGGAGCAGCAGCTTGAATGCGATGATAGCCATAGATGCGGGCCACTTCTTCAATCAGATCTTCTTCAATGGCCATATCAAAGCGGAAGGTTGGTACAGTCACCTGCCAAGCATCTGCATCTTCTTCAACAGCAAAACCTAAGCGGGTTAAGATGTCAGTTACTTCTGCTGCAGCAATGCTAATCCCCAACACTTTGGCTAAGCGAGCTTTACGTAACACAATCTGTGCTGCTTGCGGCAGATGTTCAGGGCTTAATGCCTCAACAATCGGACCTGCTTCACCACCGCAAATCTCGATCAACAACGCAGTGGCTCGCTCCATCGCCGTACGTTGGAGTTCAGGATCAACCCCACGCTCGTAACGATGCGATGCATCTGTATGCAAACCAAACCGACGTGCCCGACCAGCGATCGCCGCTGGTGCAAAAAACGCACTCTCTAAGAAGACATCCGTGGTGGTATTGGTCACACCGCTATCGGCACCACCAAAAATACCTGCCATGGCCAGTGCTTTTGCTTCATCAGCAATAACCAACACGTCATCAGTTAAGGTCACTTGGTTACCATCTAACAAAGTTAGTTGCTCGCCAGCGGTTGCCATTCGTACCTGCACGGCACCTTCTAACTTAGCGTTATCAAAGGCGTGCATAGGGTGACCCAGCTCTAACAACACGTAATTTGTCACGTCCACCACAGGATCAATACTACGCACACCACTGCGACGCAGACGTTCACGCAACCACAATGGTGATTCGGCTTGCACGTTAAGATCACGTACAATTCGACCCAAATAACGAGGACAAGCTGCCGGTGCTGCTAAGATTACCGCGCGCTCTTGGTCATGGGTTACCGTAACTGGAGCCATAGCTGGTTCAGTTACTGTTAATCGATTCAACACACCCACTTCGCGAGCAATACCACGAATGCCTAAGCAATCAGCGCGGTTTGGGGTTAAATCTACATCTAAAGTTACATCATTAAGTTCAAGATAATCGCGATAATCCATGCCTACCGGCGCATCGGCTGGCAATTCAATAATGCCATCGTGATCATCACTTAAACCAAGCTCAGAGTTCGAACATAACATGCCGTGCGAAGGCTGACCGCGTAATTTGGCTTTCTTGATTTTAAAATCACCTGGTAGCACAGCACCCACAGTGGCTACCGCTACTTTTAAACCCAATCGACAGTTCGGCGCACCACAGACGATATCAACCGGCTCATCAGCACCGATATCAACCTTAGTGACTTGTAATTTATCGGCATCAGGATGCGGACCACAGGCAATAACTTCGCCCACCACGACGGCACTAAAATCTTCCGCTACCGCATCAATACTGTCTACTTCCAGGCCCGCCATGCTTAATTGCTCTGACAACGCCACACTATCTAAGGCCGGGTTAACCCAGCTACGTAACCACTTTTCACTAAATTTCATCTGCGTACCCGGCTTAGTTAAATTGTTTTAAGAAGCGTACGTCATTTTCGAAGAACGCACGTAAATCGTTCACGCCGTAGCGGAGCATAGTTAAACGCTCAACGCCCATACCAAACGCAAACCCGGTGTATTTTTCGCTATCAATGCCAACTGCTTGCAACACACTTGGATGCACCATGCCGCAACCTAGTACTTCTAACCATTGACCATTTTTACGACGCACGTCCACTTCTGCGGACGGCTCGGTAAATGGGAAGTAAGAAGGACGGAAACGTACTTCTAGCTCTTCTTCAAAGAAGTTCACCAAAAAGTCTTCTAGAATGCCTTTAAGCTGGGTAAAACTCACATCCGTATCTACCATCAAGCCTTCAACCTGATGGAACATCGGCGTATGGGTCTGATCGTAGTCATTACGATACACGCGCCCTGGCGAAATAATCCGCAGCGGTGGCTGTTCCTGTTCCATGGTGCGGATCTGCACCCCTGAAGTTTGGGTGCGCAACATGGTCTTTGGGGTAAAATAAAAGGTATCGTGGTCGGCTCGAGCTGGGTGATTCGCAGGAATATTGAGCGCATCAAAGTTATGAAAGTCATCTTCCACTTCCGGGCCTTCGACAGTACGAAAACCTAAATCACCAAAAAACGCTTCAATTCGTGCAATGGTCTGACTGACCGGATGCATGCCGCCACGCTCAGCACGCCGACCCGGTAAACTAACATCAATCCGTTCAGCCGCTAACTTAGCCGCCAATTCTGCTTGTTTTAGTTCATCGTTACGCGCGTTAATCACAGCTTGCACTTGCTGCTTGGCTTCGTTAATCGCTTGTCCGGCAGCTGGACGCTCTTCAGCACTTAGTTTGCCGAGGCTTTTCAGCTGCTCGGTAAGAGCCCCTTTCTTACCCAAGTAATCAACTCGTACTTGGTCCAATTGTTGCGCGGTAGTGGCCGCCGCAACCGCCGCTTCAGCTGCAGCTACAATGTCAGATAACGCCATGAGTTTCCTCGGTTATGACTAAAACATAAAAGTGAATAGTTAATTGCGCCTATGATAACGAAAAAGCATAAAAAAAGGGAGCTAGAAAGCCCCCTTTTTATGTATTTCAACTAGCTTACAGAGCGCTTTTAGCTTTCTCTACCAGCGCAGCAAAACCAGCTTGGTCATGAACTGCGATGTCGGCCAGGATTTTACGATCGATTTCTACCGATGCTTTTTTCAAGCCATTGATAAAACGGCTGTACGACAAACCACTTTGACGCGCTGCAGCATTGATACGAACGATCCATAATTGACGGAACGTACGTTTCTTAGCTTTGCGGTCACGGTATGCGTATTGACCCGCTTTGATAACGGCTTGCTTCGCTACGCGATAAACGCGTGAACGAGCACCATAATAACCTTTCGCCTGCTTCAGGACTTTCTTGTGACGCGCTCGCGCGATCACACCACGTTTTACTCGTGCCATTTGCTATCTCCTTTCCTTTTACGCGAACGGTAACATGCGCGCGACTAACGCTACATCAGACTCGTGCACCATGCTTTTCGCACGTAAGTGACGTTTCCGCTTTGAGCTTTTCTTAGTCAGAATGTGACGCAAATGTGATTGCTTGCATTTAAAGCCGCCTGAAGCGGTTTTCTTAAAGCGCTTTGAGGCGCCTTTTTTGGATTTCATTTTCGGCATGAAAATTACTCCGCATTGTTAGTTAACAGTGTAACAGGGTGAGTTTGGTGAACTTCAATTGAAGCCCGCCGCCCTACTTGAAAACCACAGCTACTTCTTAGTAGGTGCCAGAACCATAATCATCTGACGACCTTCAGCCCGTCTTGGGAACGACTCGCAAGTTGAGATCTCTTCTAAATCGGTTTTGATCCGGTTTAGTAGGTCAATACCCAACTCTTGGTGCGCCATTTCTCGGCCACGGAAACGAACGGTGACTTTAGTTTTGTCACCTCCCTCCAGAAAACGAGTCAGGTTGCGTAGTTTTACCTGATAATCGCCTTCATCAGTTCCAGGACGGAATTTAACTTCCTTCACCTGGATCTGCTTCTGGTTTTTCTTTTGCTCTTTAGCGTTCTTAGCTTTCTCGTAGACAAACTTCCCGTAATCCATCAAACGACAGACTGGCGGCTCAGCGTTAGGGCTGATTTCAACCAGATCAACGCCCGCTTCTTCAGCTGCATTAATTGCATCCTGAATAGCGACAACACCGATTTGTTCACCTTCAACACCGATTAATCGTACTTCTTTGACACGAATTTCTTCGTTAATCCGATTCTTATCACCAGCTTTCTGAGTTTTTTTTCCGCCTTTAATGGGTCATTCCTCCAATCAATTAACTAATCTTGCGACTACGTACTTCTTCGTTAAGCTCAGCAATAAACTGCTGTAGCCCTTTAACACCGTGGTCTTCACCACGTCGAGTACGTACCGCAACCGCTTGGTTCTCGACTTCTTTATCGCCAACAACCAACAAATATGGAACACGTTTTAAAGTGTGCTCGCGAATTTTAAAGCCTATTTTCTCATTTCTCAAGTCGGCTGTCGCCCTAAATCCGAGTTTATTCAACTCTTTTACGATTTCTTTTGCATAATCAGCCTGATTATCGGTGATATTCATCACCACAACTTGATTTGGTGCCAACCATAATGGGAAGTAACCCGCATATTCTTCAATGATAATTCCCATAAAGCGCTCTAACGAGCCCAAAATAGCACGGTGAATCATCACGGGCGTATGGCGTTCATTATCTTCGCCCACATAAGTAGCACCTAAACGGCCCGGTAACGCGAAATCTAACTGTACCGTACCACATTGCCATGCCCGACCTAAACAGTCGTGCAGGGTAAATTCAATTTTCGGACCGTAGAAAGCGCCCTCACCCGGCAAGTATTCAAACTCAATGCCGTGATTCTTTAACGCATCGGCCAAGGCTTGTTCAGCATGGTCCCAAGTTGCGTCATCGCCTAGACGATGTTCTGGACGAGTTGACAGTTTCACTACGATATCTTCAAAACCAAAAGTTTTGTAGGTTTCGTAAACCATCTTAATGCAGCCACTAACTTCTTGCTGCACCTGTGCATCCGTACAGAAAATATGCGCATCGTCTTGGGTAAAGCCACGAACGCGCATTAGGCCATGCAAGGCACCTGACGGTTCGTTACGATGGCACGAGCCGAATTCAGCCATCCGCAACGGTAAATCACGGTAAGATTTTAAACCTTGATTAAAAATCTGCACATGACCCGGACAGTTCATGGGTTTAATAGCATATTCACGGTTTTCTGAAGCCGTAGTAAACATCAGCTCAGAAAACTTTTCCCAGTGCCCTGAACGTTCCCACAACACTCGGTCCATCATCAATGGGCCTTTTACTTCTTGGTATTTGTACTCGCGTAATTTTTCGCGAATGAAACGCTCAAGTTCTAGGAAAATGGTCCAGCCATTGTGGTGCCAAAATACCATACCTGGCGCTTCTTCTTGCCAGTGAAACAAATCTTGGGTTTTACCAATTTTACGGTGGTCACGCTTTTCTGCTTCTTCTAATCGTTGCAGATAAGCTTTTAACGCTTTTTTATCCGCCCAGGCCGTACCATAAATACGCTGTAGCATCTTATTATCTGAATTGCCACGCCAGTAAGCACCGGCTACCTTCATGATCTTGAAGTGTTGGCAAAAACGCATGTTCGGCACGTGCGGACCACGGCACATATCGATGTATTCTTCATGGTGATACAAGCCAGGCTGATCATCTTGGCTGATATCATCATCTAAAATCTCAACCTTATAAGGTTCATGACGGCTGACAAAAGTCTCGCGAGCTTGTTGCCAGCTTACCTTTTTCTTCACCACTGGATATTCAGTTTTTGCCAACTCTAGCATGCGTTTTTCTAACGCCTGCAAATCGTCTGCAGTGAGCGTATGCTCCATATCCACATCGTAGTAAAAGCCATTATCAATGACCGGACCAATAGCCATCTTCACATCAGGGAACATCTGCTTTAAGGCATGGCCGAGCAAGTGCGCACAAGAGTGACGAATAATATGCACACCATCATCGTCTTTTGGCGTGATGATCTGTACATGGGCGTCTTCAGTAATGAGGTCACACGCGTCGTGCAAATCACCGTTAATTCGTCCAGCTACCGTCGCTTTGGCTAAACCAGGGCCAATATCTTGGGCAACATCGAGAATGGAAACGGGGCCATCAAAGGCGCGTTGACTACCATCAGGAAGGGTTACTACAGGCATGACTGAATCCTTTTTTACAGTGGTGGCACCTACCAAGTGTCACTTGTGATTTTAGAAAGCAGCACTATAGCGTATGATGCCCCTCAAGGAAAGGCCTGCACCGCAATCGCACCTAAAACTTAGCCGTTACCAGAGACAGTAATCATGGAAAACCTCATTGGCCCACTAGCGGCTTTAACCGCAGCCTTATTTTGGACTCTTGCCACCTTACTTTATAGTCAAGCTGGCAGTTATTTGTCGGCCACCCAATTAAACTTGGTCAAAGGCATTGTGGCCTGTCCGCTACTGCTCATCGCCGGCTGGTTTACCGGGCAACTACTCACCTTAGAAGCTAACCCAGCCACCTACCTGCTGCTTGCCAGTGGCGTGATTGGTATTACCTTAGGCGATACCTTGTACTTCTCCGCACTGCGCCGACTTGGCCCATGGCATACCATGCTACTTGAATACCTAGCACCGCCTTTTGCCGCGCTGCTAGCTTGGGTGCTGTTGGCACAGGGCATGAGGCTACAAGAAGTAGTCGCTGCCGCCATTATTATCCTCGGCATTGTGGTGGTGATTAGCGAAAAACCAGCCGCGGCCAAGCGTGTTGAGCTTAGTAGCAGTGGGATTGCCGCTGGTGTAGGTGCGGCGCTGTGCCAAGCACTGGGGCTAGTGATGTCGTTTCATGCGTTGCAAGAGTTCAACATGAACCCGCTAAATGCAGCCTTACTACGGTTGCTTGCCGGTACCCTAGCGCTCACCATCGCGCTCTTAATTCTCAAACCAAGTTTGCTTGCCAGCACCCGTGCCGCATTGCGACACACTTCGCTCCCTTGGTTGTTGGTGGCTATCGTGATGGGTACTTTTTTAGCGATTTGGTTACAACAAACGGCTATTGCCTACATCAATCCGGGCCTCGCTCAAACCCTACTCGCAACGGCTCCGCTGTGGCTTATTCCGATTCAATGGCTGCGTAGTCAACCGCTATCACTCCGCAGTATTCTTGGTGCTTTGGTGGCCGTGGCAGGTATTGCTCTGTTGTTTGGTTTGGCTGATGTAAGCTAACTTGTTGAGCCATCGACTAAAATATTTTACGTAGTCAGCAGCAGGAAATTTTCGCAGAATCAGCCATACTAAAGTGACTCAAGTCACTGCAAGGAAGTAAGTATGAACGCTGATAAACTTTACGATGCCGGCCTCCGCTGCCCTCACTGCGGACACCGAATCCACGTTAGTATCGACCCCTCAGAAGGTGCTCAAGACTACCTCGATGAATGCGCCGCATGCGGTTCAGACATTCATTTGATAGTGAAGATAGATGAGGTAGCGGATAAAATATTTGTCCGTGTGGCCAGCGATGACGAAAATTTCTACTGAGTTTTAATCACTCGCTCGTCAGCTGCCATAGACTAATGCCCGCGCTGCGCTAAAACTCGCTCGACTGTGTTTACAATGGTCATGGTTTGTTGATCAAACTCAAGGTTAACCTGGTCTGCGGCTGCCAAATTAGTAAGCCGCAAGGTTTCCGGAATTAAATGCAAAGAAAATGTATTCCCCACCACTTGCCCTACGGTCAAGCTTGCACCATTGACACTGATAAAGCCCTTGGGCAAAACGTAAGGCGCAAATTCAGGCGCAAACTCAATCCACAAAGCTAGGTTATCAGGGCTCTGTTGCCGCTCAACAATGCGCCCCACCCCATGAATATGGCCCGAGACGTAATGGCCGCCCATTTCATCGCCCACCTTCAAACTACGCTCAAAGTTAACCTTGTCACCCACGCAGAGTGCGCCTAGATTAGTTAAGCGCAAGGTTTCATCAATGATATCAAAACTTACTGTGGTCTCGGTGAAACTCACCACCGTTAAACAACAACCATTAATCGCAATACTGGCACCTAGTGCCACCTGCTGCAAATACTCAGGGGCTACACTTAGGGTAAGTTGACGAAAGTTGTCACGGTCCTGTATTTTGGCCACTTGCGCTAGGGTTTGTACTATTCCGGTGAACATAAGAGGTCTCGTTTTGCTGAATCTCAGGTAAAATATTGTAACCACAATGATGATGAAGTGCCACGTAAAGTACGCGTAACACTGAGCGCAGATCACGAACATACAGGAACCCTATGACTCAGCCGCAGCATCCTAACCAACGTTGCTTAACCTACCGCTATCGCACATGGGCGTGGCTAGCAACCTTGCTGCTACTGGCAGCCTGTAACCCGGCACCCGTTGGATTAGAGCAAGTAGCTGATTACCGGCAGCGAGTCGCTAATACTCTCAAGAGTCCATTACCAGCACCCGTGCTAGCATCACCCACCTGGCAACTGCCGCCGTTGCGCGAACTACGCATCGAAGTACCAAGCCAGAGTCTGTCGTTGCTGGATGCGATACGTTTAGATCAATGCCAAGCGGGCAGTCTAATCGCTGAGCGCAACAGCAGTTTAGGCAAATTACAACAGGGCTTAGTGCGCTACTATCATGATTATCAGCTGCTGCAAGCGCTTTATATCTGTGCCGCTCAGCTAGAACAACAAGGTCAGCTTGAATTAGCGCAAAAGGTGAGCGACTTAAGCCGCAACAAAGCTGCCAATATGCCCCAACTCAAGCTCCAAGCCTTGGTAAGTGACCCTAGTATACGGCAAAGTTTACGCCTAGCAGATCGTCCTTTAGCCAAGGTCGACCCTGCCCAACTCGCGCCGCTTTTAACCGCCTTACAACAAGTCTACCTGCTACTGAATGCACCCTTGCCAGAGCCCTCTGCGGCTTTGAACAAAGAGCAGCAAAGCGAGTTATCGATAGCCCCGGTTGCGCTCGACCAGCTAGAGCAGGCATTGCAGCTCCTCGAACAGTCCCCTTACTTAAGCCAACTGTGGCGCGCTCTGTATGACCAGCAACAATACCTGCAGCAGCTAACGCCATTAGTACAAGACTTGAGTGCCGCAGCCGGTTGCCTAAGTGCCGGCACTCCCAGCCGGGCCCAGGTATTGCGCAATGTTTTTGTGCAATATTTCAGTGGCCCTGTGCAGCAGCATTTTGCCGGCCTAATTCGCCAAGCTCAGCAAGTAGCTCCGCTGTTAACCCTATTGGCCTCACCCGAGGCACCGCAAGCGTGGTTAACCCACCTGCGACTAATCAACGCATTACCTGATCAACTCACCGATACCACCCGTAATCATGTGCGTTATTGGCAACAGTTCTTCAGTGATTGTGGTTTTACCCCGGGGACATAACTCAAGTAAAACACTTGGCAGCCATGACAAATTAGAGTATTTTATGAGAACGATTCTCATTAAGCATTTGGCTTAAGTTGTCACTCAGTCTACCCAGGAGCTTATTCATGACCCTTTTTAAACAATTAACCAGTGCCTCTATTGCCGTTATCCTTGCCAGCGGCGTAGCTTTTGCACCAGCTAGCCAAGCTAGCGATGACCGTCCCGACCACTTTAAAGGCAAGCCATCAGAAAACCTTGAGCAAGCCTTAGATAACTTGCGCGAATACAATAAAAAATTAGCCGAAGTACTCAACGGTGAGTTAACGCCTCAGAAAATGGGTGAAATTCATCAATTAACCTACACCCTCGAAGTTGCACTGCAACGTCTAGAGACCGAAGTTGATGATTTACAAGACGTGCTAGAGGAAGTTCACAAAGGCTCAGAGCACATGGACTTTGACAAAGTGAAGAAAAACGGTAAACAATACCTGCAAACTTCAGGAAAAATAGTGGACTAACATGAGCTTTACCAGTACCAGTAATTATATTGTTGCCGATGATCTCGGCCTAGCCGTAAACGCCGCAGTAACTTTAGAAAAACCGCTCTTACTCAAAGGCGAACCTGGCACTGGTAAAACCCGACTGGCGGAAGAATTAGCCGCCAGTTTGGGCGTACCACTGATTCGTTGGCAAATAAAATCCACCACCAAAGCTCAGCAAGGTCTGTACGAATACGATGCTGTATCGCGCTTGCGTGATAGTCAGTTGGGCAGCGACAAAGTGCACGATATTGCCAATTACATTAAACCGGGCAAACTCTGGCAGGCTTTTAGCGCCACCACCCGACCGGTATTGTTGATCGATGAAATCGACAAGGCGGACATCGAGTTTCCCAACGATCTCTTACATGAACTGGATCAAATGGAGTTTCATGTGTATGAGACGGGCGAGCAAATCAGAGCTCAACAGCGCCCTATTGTTATCATCACCTCCAACAACGAAAAAGAACTGCCAGATGCCTTTCTGCGACGCTGTTTTTTTCACTACATCAAATTTCCGGATGCAGACACCTTAGCGAAAATCGTGCAGGTTCACTTTCCAGACATTCGACAACAGTTGTTGAGTACCGCACTCGAGGTTTTCTTTGACTTGCGCCAAGTGCCAAATCTGAAGAAAAAGCCATCCACGTCGGAACTTATCGACTGGCTAAAACTCTTGCTTGCGGAACAAATCCAGCCCGCTGACTTACAACAGAATACCGGCCTGATGCCGCTGTTCGGTGCCTTGTTAAAAAACGAGCAAGATGTGCAACTGGTTGAGAAACTCGCCTTTATGGCGCGTCGCCAGCGCTAATGCTAATAGAGTTTTTTTACTGCCTGCGTAAACATGGGCTTAGCACCAGTATTACCGAGCTATTAGATCTATTGGCTGGGTTAGAGCGCGGTGTGATCTTTGCTAACGTCGATGACTTTTATACGCTAGCAAGGCTGGTGCTCGTTAAAGACGAAAGCCAATACGATAAGTTTGACCAAGCCTTCGCTGAATATTTTACCGGCGTTGAGCAGGTTGATCTTGCTGCTAGCATTCCGCCTGAATGGCTAGAGCAGGCTCTGCAGCGCCAGCTCAGTGACGAAGATAAAGCTAAACTTCAAGCTTTGGGCGGCCTAGATGAACTCCTTAAAACCTTCCGCGAGCGCTTAGCCGAACAACAAAAGCGCCATGCTGGTGGCAACAAATGGATTGGCACCGGTGGCACCTCACCGTTCGGCGCATACGGCTATAACCCTGAAGGTATTCGAGTCGGCCAAGACCGCAGCAATGCGCGACGCGCAGTCAAAGTGTGGGATCAGCGCGAATTTAAAGATCTCGATGGTGGCCAACAACTCACCCAGCGCCATCTACAGCTCGCCCTGCGCAAATTACGCAAGTTTGCCCGATCTGGCGCAGCCACCGAACTAGACCTCCCCAACACCATTCGAGCCACCTCGCAAAAAGGCGGATTACTTGATTTGCAATGGCAGGCGGAACGTCACAACGCCATCAAAGTGTTGATCTTGTTTGATGTCGGTGGCTCTATGGATGACTATATCTATGAATGTGAACAGCTTTTTAGCGCTGCCCGCAGTGAGTTTAAACACCTCGAATTTTATTATTTTCATAACTGCGTGTATGAGCATGTGTGGCAACATAACAGCCGCCGTTTTACCGAAAAAACGCCCACGAAAGAGCTTATAAATAAATACGGCCGCGACTACAAACTGATTTTTGTCGGCGACGCCACCATGGGGCCCTACGAGATCGCTTATCCGGGGGGGAGTGTCGAGCACTGGAACGAAGAGCCAGGTTCAGTTTGGATGCAAAGATTACTGGGGCATTACCAGCATGCGGTTTGGCTTAATCCCCAGCCACAACAGCACTGGCATTATTACGCGTCCATCGACATGATGAACGAACTCATGGGGCACCGTATGTTTCCACTCACTCTAGATGGCTTAACCACAGCCATGAGTAGGTTGCTACAAAAAGGCTAAAAAAACCCATAAAAAAACCGCTCATAGCCAAAGCTACAAGCGGTTTTAACTCACTTAATGACGGGTATTACCGCTGCACTCCATCCATAGAGTCTCGCACAGGTGCTTGTTGCGCCTGCTCTGGCTGCCATTGCGGCTGCCGTAATTGCTGTAACAACTCAGCTGAGTCTGGATGCTCAACGCGACCACTCGCAATCGACGGATCCACCACTTCACTATAGCGGTCAACCACCCGCACATGGTCAATCACCCAACCACGGAAGCCATTGTATAAATGGTCTATCGTTGCGAACTGGAAGCGGATCTGAATCTGCGAACCTACGTACGCCGATAAGTCTAACAGTTCGTTGGTCCATACCGGTTTACGATTGTAGCCCGCTGATGAGAACGGCTTCGCAGCGCGTTGCGTATCATTCGGATCAACATACGGATTTAACGTACGCACCGTGACAAAATTATCACCGTTCATCGACACCTGAATCCGTAGCAAATCAAAACCACTACTATTAGGATTCACTGACTCGATTTCCCACCAGCTTTGTAGATCTAACATCGGCTGGTTGGTATTACTCAAGTCAATCACCGGTGAGGTTAGCATACCCATATTACTTGACGTAGAGCGACCACCACTTAACAGCGTATCTGAGCTGGCTTGCTCACCAATAAAGGTACCTGTATCGGCTTTGCCGTACCACCACACGTAATCGCCATCATAAGCCTGTGGCAGATATGCATGGTCAGCAACTTCATCTGGAGCAAACAGCACATACCCTTCATCAACCAACAGGTTGTACAAGCTATTCCCCGTCATTGATTCCAAGTGCCACATACCTACTGCAGACCATTCGCCGGGGCCATTTTCAAAGCTATCTGCAAAAATAACTTCTTCAGACTCTTCCAGCTCGTTCAAACGGAAGTTTTCTACCCGATCTAAGCCTGCCAATACGATCACTTCGTCACGTACCACTGTGGTATGCATCGATGCTGTCGCTTCCATGGTAAAGCTCTCAATCGGTTGGCCAGTGCTCGATACTTTGGAGATGTTAGAAATCACATACTCACCGGCACTATTGGTTACCGCCGAAGCAAAGTAGCCATTAGTGAGCTCACCACCAGAGATACGTACTGACGCGCCTGCTACCGGCTCATCATTTTGATTCACCACACGGCCGCTAATAGAGCCCACCGAACCGGCATCTAGTGTCGTCATATTGAGGTAAATCGTTTGCGGCTCATCAGTCGTTGCGGTAAAGCTCACCGCGCTGCTCTGATAATCCGTTGCCTCGGCATAAACCGAATAGCTACCCGGCTTCAACCATGCTGGGGTAATACCACTTTCAGATGAATAACCGGTAATGCTATACAATTGACCAGCTTCGTTAGCTATTTGCAACTCAGCACCACCAATGGCGTTCAGGCTGACCGTATCACGAGTATTGATGAATACTTGCGCTAGGCTAAAGGTATAGCTACGGCTCGCATTCACGATGGTGTCGCTTTGCGGATCATACAAATCAACGTTAACCGTTAACCGATGCTCCTGCGCAGTACCATCAAACATCCCCGCAAAAATACCCACATCACCGCTACCTGAATCCGTCACAGACCAGTTTTGCTCAGCAGATAAGCTCTCTAACTGCCAATCAAAAGACTGCACCGCTAAGTTGTTATCAATGCTAGTCATAATAAACTGCACTTGATTCATAAACGGATTCACCATGTAGTGGCTAATAGTCACTTTACTATTGATGATGTCTTGCGCCATCGCCACCGCGTTAGCCACATTCAATACCGGAATCGGGCTAGGTAATTCAACCGTTTCTAGCACGCCATTACAGCTCGCAGCATTGGCATGACGCTGAGTAACATAAGTATCAGCACTGTCGACCAAGATCTGCTTCACTTCAGCTGGGGTAAAGCCCGGATACATGCTGTAAATTAACGAAGCAGCACCAGCCACTACTGGCGACGCAGCCGAGGTACCATTAAAGCCGCCGCTGTAACAACTGCCATAACTATCGTCTTCGCTGGCATAGTATTCAGACACACCTGCGTTAACTGCACCTACCCCGAGATACTCACTAGGAGCTGCAATATCTACGCTGGTGCCATAGTTACTGTAAGGCAACAACAAGCCGTCGCTGCCGTGAGCCGCAACCACCATGATATTACTCAAAGGCGAGTAGCTACCGTTGTTATTTAAATGCAAGGCACCATTTTGATAAGTTGCTGAGCGCCCGTCATTACCGGCAGCCCATACGTGCAACACATCCTGATGGGTTAAAGCTAATTGCCGATAACTACGGCTGAAGTAAATACCCATGCTTATCGAGCTGGAGTTATTCCCCATCGGACCCCATGAGTTATTCACCACCTTAATTTTACGAAGATCATTGGCATCATCTTGCGCCAAAGCTTCAGCGTACGACTGCACGCCCCAGCGAGCTAACACTGCTTGCGAACTGTGATTGATACCAGTAACACCCACGCCATTGTTGCTAGCCCCGACAATCGCACCAGCGGTGCCGTTGCCATGCGCTGACTGGCTCGCCGTCAACAAGTGGCTATAACGACCTTGCAGCTCTTCATGCTCGGCATAAAACCCACCATCAACCACGGCAATTTGCACGTTTTCGTTACCGGTAACCGTATTCCAAGCCTCGACAAAGTTTGCCCCTTGCTCGGTTTCTAGGTGCCAGTTACTGCCGCCATCAGCCCAAGTGTCACCATCATCAGGTAATGCGGTACTGAAGCTGATTTCAGCATTCACACCTACATGCACACGCTGATTGACAGATGCGATATTCGGCTGCAACTTAAGCATTTCTAACTGCTCGCGTACCAAAATAGAGTCCGCATCGTACTGCACCAATAGGCCCTGCGTTGCATCATAAGCAACCGGGTTAAGGGTGCTGTAATCGCTGGTAATAAGCGAGGTAAGCTCAGCTTCCGTGAGCGTATCACTCACCACCCACGATTGGTTCAGTACCACCGCCACCACTTCATCTAATGCTGTGGTGCCATCGTAGTTTTCTAACGCGGCGGGGTCTGGTGCCGGCACACTAGAAGTCAGTACCGCCATCGACTGCATGCTATCACCACTGTGCGAGGTAGCCACTACATCATACAAGCCTACATCATCGACATTGAATTCAATGGCTGCGTTATCGTTGATAGCAGTAAAATCAACCGCGCTTGCATCAGCACGCTTAGTTACCTGCCAGTTGATAGAACGCAGATCTTCGCTGCTGTCTAAATAGACGGTTACTGTGCTACCTACCGCACGAGCATCGCCTGCAAACATAGCGACACCAGTAAGTTCCGGATACACTGGATACAGCGTAACTGTCACTTCATCCGTGGCAGTCTTGCCTTCGTTATCCGTAACTGTTAACCGAAATACCAACGTAGTGACCTCGGTCACGTCAGGGGCATCAAACTCAAGGGTTGGGCTAGCGGGATCAAGAATCACCACCTCAGGACCGCTTATCTGCTCCCATAACCAGCTCACAATCTCCATATCGTCTGAGCCAGTCCCTTCAATACTGACCCGATCACCGGCATTCGCGTCGGTGTCATCACCTGCATCACACTGCGGTGCTTCGTTAAACTGTAATTGCGCTTGTACCACACACGCAGCGGTAATCGGCCCGGTAGTATAAGTGTCATCAGCAAAACTACCCTCACAGCCCTCGGTGGTTAAAATACGATAATCTACCGGGTCCCAGGTCAGCACAAATGAGGTGCTATCACCGTGTTCAACAATCGCTTCGGTTGGTGACCAACTACCGCCCTCAGTTACATCTGTGGTAACTGTGTACGTCTTTTTAATAAAACTTGCGGTGACGGTACAGTCTTCAGTAATTGCACCGGTGGTGTAAGTCGTACCAGCTAAATCACCGCCACATCCGGTTACGCCATCAATGTCATAACCCGTATCAGCAGTCACCTCAATCGATGCTTGCTCGCCAGACTCTACTTCTTGTTCGGTTGGCGCCACGCTTCCTCCCTCACCGGCTTCAGCAGTTACCGTGTAACTTGCTGGCGGTGGCGGCGGAGGCGGTGGCGGAGTAATAGGCTCAGGATCATCAGAGCCACCACATGCAGTAAGCACGGTAGCAGCTGCAACCCCGGTTAAAATCAGTTTAAGGGAACGAGCTAAACCGCCCATTCGATAGGTACTTCTATCCATAGTTATTATCCCTGTACTGGTGTTGTTAAAACTCATTGCAGCTTAGTGTGCACCTAAGTGAGTGATTTGCCCCATAGGTATGTACGCATTTAGCTACAGATAAAGTGAGTGAAATATAGACGCAAATGTTATCAGTTTCAACAATTTTTCAACTATCTTTTAATAGTGTAAAGAGATAAATGCCATATCTGGCTGATTTTCAGACACAATCGCTTTGCAAATAAACCTTGATCTAAAAAATGAATCATGATTCACTTCTTGTATTGAGTGATTCGGTCGTACTCCCGAGCAACTACGAATAAGCAACAAGCAACGAGCAACCACCATGGCCTACCGCGAAACCAGTAAAATACGTGAACGCAAACAAGCAACCCACAGCACCATCGTAAGCCATGCATTAGCAATGCTTAACGAAGTAGGCTTCAACGGATTGCAAATGGCCGCATTAGCCAATCGTTGTGGCTTAGCTACCGGCACCTTGTATCGTTATTTTCCGTCTAAAGAAGATCTCTGCACGGTGCTCTTTGCCCATGCTACCGATATCGAAATCGCTCAAGTGGAACAACACCTTAGCAGTACCACAGATACTGCCAGTGAACGCATAGCTGCTGCCCTAAGCACTTTTGCTAAACGTGCCTTACGTGCACCTATCACCGCCTGGGCCCTTATCGCTGAACCGGTAGCTCCAGCAGTGGTTGCGGCACGTTTACATTACCGTGAACGCTACGCTCAACTCTTTGCCAACGCCATCGAGCAAGGCGTAGCTACGGGCGAACTCCCTGCGCAAGACAGCAGCTTGAGTAGTCGAGCGTTGGTAGGAGCTATAGCTGAAGCTTTAATTGGGCCGCTGGCCAAAACCGAACAACTTGATGCTCATGCCGCGGTGCAAACCAGCGTTGCTTTTTGTATGCAGGCCATCAGCGCCCGCCCATGGCCGTCAGCCCATCTCGAATCATCAATAACTCATAAATAACGATCAACACAGGACAACCATCATGCCGGCCGAACGCGACCCTACTTATCTAAGCAATACCCACCAAGTAGAAAACCAACCCCCAGCTTTAGAAGACTATAATCTTTATGCAGAAGATAGCGCCCTTCAAGAAGCAGTTAACCGCGAAGGCGGCGCGTGGGCGCAACAAGACTTAGCCCGGTTTGGTGCAGAGTGCGGTTTGCCCGAACGCATTGCATTGGGCTTTCACGCCAATGCAAATAAGCCACAACTACTTACCCACGACCGCTTTGGCCACCGTATCGATCACATCGATTTTCATCCTAGCTATCACCAATTGATGGACATCGCTATCAGCGAAGGTTTACATGCAAGCCCATGGACTGACCCGAAGCCTGGTGCCCACGTCGCCCGTGCCGCCAAGTATTATTTGCACACCCAAGTGGAAGCTGCCCACGGTTGCCCGATAACCATGACCTTTGCCGCCCTACCAGCCTTGCGTCATCAACCCAACTTGTTTGCGCAATTCGCCCCCAAAATTACCAGCACCATCTACGACGGCCGAAACCTACCTGATGGGCAAAAATTAGGCCTAACCATCGGCATGGCGATGACCGAAAAACAGGGTGGTTCTGACGTACGTAGCAACAGCACCCAAGCCTATGCGGTAGGTACGGAAGGTGCCGGCGAAGCCTATGAACTGGTGGGCCATAAGTGGTTTGTATCTGCTCCTATGAGTGATGCCTTCTTAGTCCTTGCGCAAACGCCAGCCGGCCTATCCTGCTTCTTAGTGCCCCGTTGGCGCCCTGATGGCAGTAAAAACGCGCTGCAGATCCAGCAACTGAAAAACAAAATGGGCAATATTGCCAACGCCTCCAGCGAGTGTGAGCTGCGCGGTGCACTTGGCTGGATGGTAGGTGAGCCGGGTCGCGGCGTGCCCACTATCATCGAGATGGTGGCCATGACTCGCTACGATTGCATGATTGGTTCTAGTTCTGGAATGCGTCAAGCAACCGTACAAGCCATTCATCATACCCGTCATCGCCAAGCCTTTGGTGCCCTCCTCTGTGATCAACCCTTGATGCAGAATGTGTTAGCCGATTTAGCTCTAGAAAGCGAAGCTGCGATGACACTTACCCTGCGCATGGCTCGCTCCATGGACCAACAAGATCAAGAACACGAGCGGCTGTTGGCCCGTATTGCTACTCCCATAGGTAAGTATTGGATTTGTAAACGCACCCCTAATCATGCATACGAAGCCATGGAGGTTATCGGTGGTATGGGCGTTATGGAAAACACCATCATGCCGCGCTTGTATCGAGAGGCCCCGGTTAACGCCATTTGGGAGGGCAGCGGAAACGTGCAATGTCTGGATATTCTGCGCGCCATAGCAAAAGAACCACAAGTACTCGAGGCCTATTTTAACGAACTGCAGCGAGCGAGCGGCTGTGACCGACGCTTTGATGAATTTGTCGCTGAACTACAACGCAATTTCAAACAAACGCCGCAACAGCAATGGCCCTACCATGCACGTTACTTTGCCGACCACATGGCGCTTGCCTTGCAGGCGGCCCTGCTCTTACAACACGCCCCCAATACCCTAGCTGATGCTTTTATCGCTGCACGTCTGGTTGCCCGCAGTCATGCCAATTACGGCTGTCTGCCCAGTGGGCTCGATCTTAACTCAATCATTAACCGCGCGTTTTAAGGAGCCTGCGATGATTATCCCAGCTTACGTAGCACGTAACGCCCGTAAATACCCAAACCAAGAAGCCGTGATTGATGGCCAACTTCGAGCAACATGGCAGCAACTCGATAACGATGTGGATCGCTGTGCACGCTACTTAGTTTGCCAGTACCAAATTAGCGCAGGCGACCGGGTCTGTTTGGTGTTACCCAATACCTACACTTTTGTGGTGGCGTATTTTGCCATCCAACGTATCGGTGCCATCGTCGCTCCGATTAACGTCAAACTCACCGCCAGTGAGCTTAACTACATCTTCACCGATGCAGATGCCCGTTTAGTGATCACCTGTGATTTAACCAGCACCCATGCACTAGCAGCCTGCCGCGACTTGGGTATAAACAGCCTGGTGATTAACCGGATGCCCGAATTTCTTGCCAGCCAGCCAATCGCCCACACCTTGCCGCCAGGGCCATCAGATAGCGCCCAAGACCCATTACAACCGTTGGCAACAGACGCCGTATTAACCGCCGCAACCTTGCTCTACACCTCAGGCACTACCGGCCGCCCTAAAGGGGTCTTGTTTCATCATCAAGCGTTACTCTTTGTTGGCATGATGTTCGCCACAGAAATGCATTACGGCCCCGATAGTCGGCTGTTATCGCTGATGCCATTTACTCATTCGGCGCCGCTAAACCTAACCTTAGTAGGCGGTACCATCATGGGCAGTACCCATGTTATCGCACCAACGTTTACCCCTGAACTGCTCCTGCGGCTAGTTGCGCAAGAACGCACCACCCATTTCTTTGGCGCACCCGTGGCCTACCTGATGACGGCACAGCACCCTGCTATTAAAACAACTGACTTAACCAGCATGAGTCACTGGATTTATGGTGGCGGCCCGTTAGCCGCAGAACATGCAAAACAAGTACAAGAAGCCTTTGGTAGCGATCAATTTTATTGCGTTTACGGCCTAACCGAGGCCGGTCCAACTGGCAGTTTTTTACGCCCAGAAGAGCATGCCAGCAAAGCTGGATCTGTTGGCAGGCGTGCCGCCGCCTTTACCGAGATGAGAATTATCAACAGCGATGGCAAGATCGCAGCAGTGAACGAACCGGGCGAAATTCACATTGGCGGAGAAGGCCTGATGCTAGAATATTGGCGTAATCCCAGCGCCACCGCAGATGTCTTCACCAGCGACGGTTGGATCCGAACTGGAGATATAGGTATTCGTGACCAAGACGGCTATTTCTGGGTCAAAGATCGCATCAAAGATCTCATTATCTGTGGCGGTGTAAATGTCTATCCGCGCGAGGTTGAAGACGCTTTAGCCCGGCACCCTGCGGTGCTAGAAGCCGCGGTTATTGGTATTCCGCACCCGCAGTGGGGCGAAACCGTAAAAGCCTGCGTGGTACTGAAAGCTGACGCCACTGAAGCTGACTTGCGTGCACACATGAGCAACTGCCTCGCCGATTATAAATGTCCCCGCATTTACGCCGTCATGGATGAACTCCCCCACAACGCGAACGGTAAGGTGTTGAAGCATCAATTAAGATAAACTTATTCTGGTCTGGCGCTTGTTACTTGGCTGCCGTACGCAAGGACAAGTGCCAGCCCCAGAACCACCTATATGTGCCAGCTAAAGCGTAGACACCCCGGAAAAATTCTCCTACCATGCCCATCATCACAATACCTAATAAAAACAACTAAGGAACCTAGCAGTGTCTTCACAACCAACAACCTCCAGCGATAAAGGCTTCATCGCTTTTGTTGAACGAGCTGGTAAACGCATCCCCGATCCCGTTATCATCTTCATTTACTTTCTAGTCGGCGCGCTGGTGTTAACCTGGGCCATCGGTGGCTTAACCTTCACAACCTACGGTGGCGATGGGCAACCCATAGCCTATGAAATCAAAAACATGCTGGCCAGCGACAATGTGGTATGGCTGTTTGATAATGCGTTATTAGCTAACTGGTTAGGTTTTGGTGGCGGCGTGCTTGGCGTTATCTTAATCGTCATGCTAGGGGTAGGCATTGCAGAACACTCTGGATTATTTGGCGCCATCTTAAAGAAAGTATCGCGCGGCTTACCCATTAATTGGTTACCCTTATTCCTCGTCTTTATTGGCATCATGAGTTCCATTGCTACCGATGCCGGTTACTTGATCTTGATCCCGCTGGCCGGGCTACTTTATGCAGGCTTAAACAAAAACCCGCTGATCGGCATGGCCGCAGCTTTTGCCGGAGTTTCCGCCGGCTTTAGTGCCAATTTAATTCCCGCAACCCCGATTGATGTCATTATTGGGGTCAACGCTCAAGTTTTTGCCGAAGCTCAGGGGATTCCTTTCACCAATCAAGCCGGAGAACCTTTAACGCCAGCCACCATGAATTACTACTTCATTTTGGCTTCAACTTTCGTGTTAGGTGCGGTAGGGGCTTGGGTGACGCTAAAATTTGTGCAGCCACGACTCGAGCAAAAGCCCTATACCATCCCAGCTGAATTAGAGCTCGGCGATTTTGATGTCACTGCGCAAGAACAAAAAGGTTTACGTGCCGCAGGCATTGCTCTAGTGGTAGCGTTACTGGCTGTTTATGGCTTAGCAGTGGGCCCCCTGGCACCCTATCAAAACGCCGAGGGCGCAACCATTACTCCCTACCTGAATAACGTGATCCTGCTTATTACTTTCGTCTTTACCGCCGTGGGTGTTGCTTTTGGTGTGGCAAGCGGACGTTTTACCTCGATGCAAGATGTCGTGAAAGCCATGGTGAAACAGATGGACACCATGGGCTACATCTTGGTACTTACTTTCTTTTGCTATAATTTTCTGGGCGTACTGAGTTACAGCGGACTTGGCGCCTACATCACCTATCTAGGCGCTACTTTACTCACTAACTTAGGGTTACAAAGCTTTCCGGTATTACTATTGATTGGCTTTATCCTAGTTACCGCCATCATTAATATTTTCGTCGGCGGGCTCACCTCTAAATGGATGCTGTTAGGCCCAATATTTATTCCGATGCTGTACTTGGTTAATAGCGAAATGACACCCGATTTAGTCGCCGCAGCCTTTCGCGTAGCCGATTCTTCAACCAATATCATCACTCCGATGATGAGTTACGCCGGTATTATCTTAGCCTTTATGCGCAAATATAATCCGCAACTCACCTTTGGTGAAATGATTGCCATGATGGTGCCCTATTCACTGGCCTTTATGCTGGTATGGACCGCGCTGTTAGTCGCGTTTTTCAGCTTTGGCATCCCGCTTGGGTTTTAATCAAACTTGAACAAAGGTGGCGTGCCGGTTAATTTAACTCACCGCGCGCCACCGTGAATATCTCACGTAATTGTGGCGCCTGCACCATCAAGCTGGCTAGCGAATATTGTTCAAGGTACTGGTAAAACAACTCTTTTCCACGTGCCACTATACCTTTTAGCTCACAAGCAGGCATCGCCACGCAGTAGGGATTTTCGCATTCAATCCACTTCTCATCACCCTCAAGCTGCCTTATCACAAAAGCCAACGAGATCTGCTCTGGCGCCTGCGCCAACAAAAACCCACCATGTTTGCCACGACGAGTTTCGATTAACTTTAGCCGTCCTAAATGATGCACCACCTTATTCACATGATTAGCTGACAAATCGAACGTAGCACAAATCTCTTTTATCGTTGCCAACTTAGCCCCCTCGCCCACCTGCTCGTAACTGGCCAAGTACATCAAGATGCGCAAACCGTAATCCGTATATTTTTTTAATTGCATAAGACCGCCGTAAAGGTGCATTTACAAAGCAGATATTAACCCAAAGCTTGATCCGCATCAAACATGCATGCATAATGCATTTTATTAAAACATACATTGAAGATGACTGTTTTGACGTACAGCAACCAAGGTGCCCTATGACTACCATTGATACTCGTTTCAGTAGCGCCGCTGCTACCGCTGTTGCAGCACACCAAGCACATCAGGCTAATCGCCCCAGCCCCGCTCAACAGCAAACAGCCCAGCGCCTCCTAACGGGTGCCAACTACGCCATGCTTATCTTTTTGGGAGCATTCTTAGTAGTAGCCTATCTTGCTTGGGGTCTCGAAGCCGAGTTCCCACTAATGACAGTGGCTGTGTTGCATTTTTTACAGATATTTCTAGCTGGTTTGTTCAAACTAAGCTACGTGGTACGCTTAATCGCTCAGCACCTCCTCGGTCAGCAGCTGCGCTAGCATTTATGGTGGTATGGACAGCTTAGTTGGTTAGCTTGTTCAGCTTCGGAATACCGCTAGGTTTCTAGAATAGGTCGAAACTTACGCGATCGAGCAACGACAGGGCAGAAACCACTTGCACCGTCGTGTGGCAGAATGACTAATATAGCCCCCGTTCACAATCGTGAACGCCTCAGAATGTGCGTCCGTAGCTCAGTTGGTTAGAGCACTACCTTGACATGGATGAAGATGAACAACACTTTTATAATTTTATCTGTCACACCGAGATGCAACAGCTTTCAGACATCCTCTATCAGAACGGACCAATCCCGGATAATTTCCGTGACTTAAAACACCTGATATTTGAGCGTACGTTGCTCCGAAAGTAACAGCAGACTGAGCAGCCTCAAACAGCAGAGCTGATCATCTCTGACCAGCAGAACAGATCAATCTGTCCAGCCCCACCAGTTGGTGGCACTGGCCCAGATTGCCAGGCCAGCTGGTCCACGCTGATCACTTCTACCGGCACACACTGCCCAGTCTGCTGGTGGTTTTGCTCATTTCAGATGATTCCCAACAACCAAAGATTGATTAGATATCACACCAAATCCGGTTATTTTTATCCTCGTGTGAATGGTATGAATGGGGCATTTAGCTATCGCAAAATTTCCTGTAATCAGAGCTTTGATATTCATCTTCTGTTAAAAAAATGCCCAAAGTTTCTAATTCAGACTCGCTAACCATCCAAGTTTCTTGTTCCTCAATAATCGTTACTGCATAGACATCACTCCCTGTGACATCATCAGTAGAATAACCAATTATCAATCCTTTCTTTTTATCGATGGTTCTCGTTTCAGCCAAACCACTATTCACCCTTACAGCTTCGTAATATTTATATTTCATATTGATCACTATATTAATGCGTTACTATGCCATCCAATGAAATGTTTAAATGCCTACCATCTCTGGACCACGTCCCCATTTGCTCTCGCCCCCTTGGTGAAAGCTGAACATCCCATTCGAAAGATTGCCCCCGAGAAAACTTTTATAATTTTATCTGTCACACCGAGATACAACTCCTATCAGACATCCTCTATCAAGATGGACCAATCCCGAACAACTTCCGTGATTTAAAACATCTGATATTTGAGCGTACCCTGCACCGAAAGTAACAGCAGACTGAGCAGCCTCAAACAGCAGAGCTGATCATCTCTGACCAGCAGAACAGATCAATCTGTCCAGCCCCACCAGTTGGTGGCACTGGACAAAACGGCGCAGCCTGCTGGTTACCCCTGATCACTTCTACCGGGAAGGCCTGCCCGGCTTGCTGGTTGTATTGCTCATTTTAAACCATCGCTGCCAACCGGCGATTGGTAAACCACCCAACCGAGTGAACGGTATGAGTGGGCACTGAACTAGTACACAAACTCATCTGTTCCACTTCTCTTCAAAAGCCCTCTGGATATCCCCTAAAGAGTGCATATATTCATCGGGAGAATCCTTTGAGTCAACACCATAAAGGTACTGTATAGCATTCCACAAAAACTCCTCATCAGATCCAGGTTCAAACTCAAGCAAGCCTGCATCGAATGCTTGAATTCTTTCATAGGCCCATCGATCAGCAGCTTCTCTTGATATTTCCCCAGCGATCAGTTCTGAAAATTTGCCTTTGATGTCGTCAATCGTCAGCAACATTACCAACTCCCCGTATAGTTTCCGTTCTTGTCAAATGTGTAATGGGTTTTGGTTCCATTATTAAACTCCGGTCGAACCTGCCGCACATTGCCATTGTGGTCCAGCATTTCATGCCATGTTCTCTTATCAAAACGGACCAATCCCGGATAATTTCCGTGACTTAAAACACCTGATATTTGAGCGTACGTTGCTCCGAAAGTAACAGCAGACTGAGCAGCCTCAAACAGCAGAGCTGATCACACCCGGCCAGCAGAACAGATCAGTCTGTCCAGCCCCACCAGCTAGTGGCACTGGACGAAACTGCCCAACCTGCTGGTCAACGCTGATCACTTCTACCGGCACACACTGCCCAGCTTGCTGTTAATTTGATCCTATTTATTCGACTTGAAGATCTGGTTAAAAAACTAATTATCCTTCGACCCAAACAGAAGGTCTGGGTAGTTTGCTGGAACACTTTTGACATTTGATAGTTGGCAACGCAAACCCTCTTTGTCTCGCATAAACAGGATCTGCGCTACCGTCATACAATTGCCCAACTACAGGATTAGCAGATCGTCCAGACCAACCACAGGATTCACATACTATTCGTTCGAGGTGAACTCGAATATATGATTGCTCTTGTTGTAAAAGGTATATAGGCCACCACCCTCCACGCAAAGGAAAGCCGCAATGAAGCCCTAGAAAAACTGGCGGCTCTATCCCTGAAATGAATTCTTTCCAGGTAATTATCTCTGCATTTCTTACTACTGGTTTAGCCTCAATCAAAGCACCTGCAGCAATAGCATTAACCTGGTCCATTGAAGAAAGCAGCACGAGTTCGCCATCGACTTCGATGTTTCTAAAATCTTTAATACTCAATTGCATTATTTCAACTCCTCAAACTTCCACATTCCACGGACGAAATACTCACTTTCATTAGATGAAGATAGAGGCTGCCTAACCAACATACCTTTTGGTATTGTGGCAGAGTAGACCTTACCGCCAGGGCCGTTTGCAAAACGCCTAGCTACACTTTCATTTGTTGTGACAGAAAACATAGATCGTGGGTACTCTTTACTTGTAAATGAACCATCAGATTGAGCAACTGCTAGCGCAGTCTCACCACCATATTTACGAAGCAGTTCTGAATGACAAACAAGATTTTCCCTGGAAGCAGCAAGTATGGCTTTCCCTGTATCACCGCTAATATACATTTCCTCGTTATAAGCTCTTCGTGCAGCCTCGCTCATAAGCAAACCCGTTTCATCATGCACTTGATGTTCATCTGTGAATGTCGTCCCCCTAAAGACCGTAATTTGTTCTTTATTTTCCTGAGGAGTATCGCCAGATAATGTCAGGGCCGAAAAAATACCAAGTGCGGCTCGCCCTAATGTTGCCATTGATATTTGGCCTAAACCAGCCCCTGCAGCAGGTAGAGCGATAGCCCCCCATTAGACACGTTCTCTTTTGTTGAATTACTTTGCGCCATCAAATCTGTAGTGCTTCCATTTGAGAATGAGGCAGAAACTCCCGTAATCTGCGCCCCATTCCCCAGCTTGCTGGCCGCAAAGCTGGACACATCACTGGCAAAATGGCCACTGCGGCTATTTATTGATGTACTTCCCAGCGTCTTTCCGGTGTCACTGTCCGTTACATCAACCTTAACGCAGCTTTTTATCCGTGTTCCGGTTTCTGCCGCGCAGTACCCAGTAGGGTCCGTCCCAGCCAACGGATTATTCATAATATATGAATAGGGGTTAAGTGATTGGCTATTCCCCGGCGACTGAATAATAGGGTCAACACTCAAGAACCTGCCGAGGTTATAATCATACGCCCGGCCGTTCATATGAATGAGTTCGACGTCATCCAAATGCAGGTGGTCGGTAAAGCCGCGACGGGTGATACCGATATTATTAACGCCCGCATAGTCAGTAAAGTTTTTAAGGCGCGGCCGTGCTCCGGGCTCCATCAAGGTGCCGTCAATCATTCGCGGTTTACCAAAGGCGTCATAGTGCCGGCGCCCGACGACCTGCCCATTCTCGTCACTGAAGGTCAAGCTCGTGCCCAGACGGTCCTTATGGTGGTAGCGGATGCGATGCCCATCGTCATTGCTGTAGCTGATAATGGCCATGGCGCTTAAATAGACCTTCCAGCTCCCATCCGGGCTGGCTTCATAGGCGTGGTCGACTTCATAGGTGGTCACCCCATCTCGAACGACTTTCACCCGCTCACGCTGCGCCCCATACGTAAAGCTATACTGGCTGCCGCCACGGGTGATGGTGCATATTTATCGCTATTGCTTTTTAGCATTCCAGTTGTAATAAATATCCAATCCTCTGGGGTTACCACGTCGATAGTGGTTTTAGCTCGTACAAAACAATTATCCATCATCTTAATTGCCTTATTTTTCAATTCTACATTCATTATTATGTGACTGCGCAATTCCATGAAACCAAATATTTGAGGAAAAGCATCAAGCTTCACTGTGAAAGGCTTATATGACATTTCATACGAACCGCTACTTACAGTTAGTTGAGTGACGTAGTCGGGTGCCTCTAGGGAGGCTCACTACGCCAACATTCAAAAATCTGAAAGATAAATTTTTATTGAATTTTTTTCGTCAAAATAGACATCGTCGATCTTTGTTGACCTAAATATTAAATTCAAAACCGAGTAATCAATGGACGCCTTTCTAATCCTCAATGATACTTCAGCGCCTTTTTTCGGCAACGGGAATATTACCCATTCACCTGTTTTAAAATTTGATAAAGTAATTTCTGAAATTTCAGAGCATTTACGGCTATTAGTATTGGAATCAATATTGACGACAAATTCTACAAACTCTCCATTTTTTCCATCGTACGATTTATCTATAGTAACGCCACATTCTTTCAATCTATTTGTGTCTGCATTGCATGCAGCAGTTAGGGTTAAAGCTGCAACTAGAAACAATATCTTCATTGTTTGCCTACTCCTTTTTGACGCCTGAATCGGTCAACTGCTTGTTGGGAAACCAGCGCAAACGCTCTCTGCTGTAACCTAGAGTTATGTGGACGTGCTTTACCTAGGTTAGCTGGATTGTAATGCCTAGACTCATGCGCCAATGTCGCAATAGCTCTTTCCACCCCTGTGAAACCCGGCCTAGAAAACGTTGCAGGTTTATAAATAGTTGATTTTCCCCCATAGTGGTACCCAAACACCCACACTTTCTCGTATCCAGCGCCGTAACTTTCACCTGCATATTCGTTTGCCTCTTCAAAGCTTTTAAATAATTTAGGGGCGTAAGTCTCATTATGGTCGGACACACTTCGAATAGAGATTGCGTATTCATCTTTAAACTCTACCTCTTCGCCCATGTTGCTTGCATCATCTTTGAAGAATTCATAAGCCTTATCAAATGTTTTTTGCGCACTACCTTCGTCTTTTCCAAGTTCAGATTTTTCTATTTTCCCAGTTAGCCCAGATGACTCTGCACTCCCATGCTTCCCACTGGTATCACCCTGACCACCCGCAGCCTCGGCTGGCGGCGCTAAATCGCTGGTTTCACCACGTCCGTGAGCGGTAGCAACTTTGTCACTCGCACCATTACCTACGGTATTGTTCGAACTGTCGTCTTGGCGCGGCTTCGATGAGGTGTCCGTGGTGGCATTTTCAAGGGCTGTCATATGGGGGCACATCGAGTCCGCCATCTGTGATACCCCACAGCCAATATAGCCCGTGGGGTCGGTTCCCGCCAGTGGGTTGTTCATGAGGTACGAATACGGGTTTAAGGATTGGCTGTTGCTCGGGCTTTGAATCACCGGGTCGACGCTTAAGAAGCGCCCTAGGTTGTAGTCGTACACCCGACCATTCATATGAATGAGCTCAACGTCATCCAAATGCAGGTGGTCGGTAAAGCCGCGGCGAGTGATGCCGATATTGCTGATACCCGCATAATCGGCAAAGTTCTTCAGGCGTGGCCGTGCTCCGGGCTCCATCAAGGTGCCGTCAATCATTCGCGGTTTACCAAAGGCATCATAGTGCCGGCGCCCGACGACCTGCCCCGCGTGGTCACTGAAGGTCAAGCTCGTGCCCGGTCGCGAAATTCGGCACACGCCGACCAAAAAGAGTTGTTGGAGTTTTTAGAAACTACCGAAAAGCCATTGCACGACGTACGCTTAGTTCACGGTGAGGCCGAGCCAAAGCGCGTACTGGCTGAAGCAATACGTCAAAGTGGGTTGATTACGGGGTAGTTACAATAACTCCGAGTCAAGCTGGAAATACAACTAAACATAAATTCAGTCGAATAATCGCCCAACAAAAACATCTTTACCGGGAGAGAATTCAACGGAGTATGATCTCCCTCCTGTTCCAAAAACTACAATTCTTACTTGTCCGTCGAGACCGAGGTGAAACTCCTTGACTTTATAATCACTACAAAAATCTCGATCGCTATTGTCACACCAGCTTTTCAACTTTGAAAGTTTAGTATTGTAAATTTCGAAATTAATATCACCTAACTTGCCAAGATACAGAACTGCTTGTTCTCTATCTAACTCAGCACATTCGCTGCCAGCAATTTGGGCTTGAAACAATTGAATAGGCTTTGATGATGTAACTCTATTATTATATAACGTTAATATAACTCTATCCTTCATGCAAAGTCCTTTATGGCTAAAAGATGGGCCATCAACAACCAGACTTTTTTCATGAGAGCCTGTTCCAGAAAATTTAAAATGCTCAATACCTTCATCATATGAAGCTGCCAAATGAAATGGCATGAAAAATAAAAAAAGAAGATACTTATTCATAGCCGTCTTTCCTGTATTGCTGAAACAATCTTTGCAAGTCGTTATCTGTGAGCTTTCTTTCATGCCCTTCGACATGAGCATAACTTAATAGACTTTTCGTATCGTTATGCTGATGAAGAAGACCTAACATATGGCCAAACTCATGTTCAGCTGTATTTCTATCTGCGGCCGGTGCGCGCAGCTCTATTAAAGTCGATCCGAGAGAAGCGCGACCAGCATTTCTAAAAGAATTTGCAGTGCTGCACCATCCGGGGCACTCGTTTATGTAGAAGTCAGGATTCTCTTTGCTAAAAGATACGTCTGTTTTTAGAAGTATTTTATACCCATTTGAGTGAGTACCTTCAATATTGAAGTGTTCGTTAATACCGGCAATGTAATCTGACAAAAGCTCATGCTCAATATCATTTGTTCCAACTGAGAGCTTAATTTGTAATGTGTAAGCTTTATTTTTCACATCGACTGTTGTTTTTATTTTTCCTTTAAAATTTATATTAGTATAAACATCATTGGATATATCCGTTGGAGATTTGTCATTCTGACTGTCAGAAAGTACGTATCCCAGTGCTGGCGCTTGATTTTGACTGCCAATATCAGCAACTTGCATCCGTTGAACTAAATCCGTCAGTTCACTTGGTTGTGCACCATTACCTACGGTATTGCTCGCACTGTCGTTTTGCCGCGGCTTCGATGAGGTGTCCGTGGTGGCGTTTTCAAGCGCTGTCATATGAGGACACATCGAATCCGCCATTTGTGATACCCCACAGCCACTATAGCCCGTGGGGTCGGTTCCCGCCAGTGGGTTGTTCATCAGGTAGGAATACGGGTTTAAGGATTGGCTGTTGCCCGGGCTTTGAATCACCGGGTCGACGCTTAAGAAGCGACCTAGATTATAGTCGTACACCCGACCATTCATATGAATGAGCTCAACGTCATCCAAATGCAGGTGGTCGGTAAAGCCGCGCCGAGTGATACCGATATTGCTGATACCCGCATAATCGGCAAAGTTCTTCAGGCGTGGCCGTGCTCCGGGCTCCATCAAGGTGCCGTCAATCATTCGCGGTTTACCAAAGGCGTCGTAGTCTAGCTGGTTTGTTCAAACTAAGCTACGTGGTACGCTTAATCGCTCAGCACCTCCTCGGTCAGCAGCTGCGCTAGCATTTATGGTGGTATGGACAGCTTAGTTGGTTAGCTTGTTCAGCTTCGGAATACCGCTAGGTTTCTAGAATAGGTCGAAACTTACGCGATCGAGCAACGACAGGGCAGAAACCACTTGCACCGTCGTGGCAGAATGACTAATATAGCCCCCGTTCACACTCGTGAACGCCTCAAAACGTGCGTCCGTAGCTCAGTTGGTTAGAGCACTACCTTGACATGGTAGGGGTCGGTAGTTCGAGTCTACTCGGACGCACCATCTTCCTAAAGTTCCAAATCCCTTGATTTTATTGACTTGCAGCCGTTATGGTTGGCTTGATGCTATTTACTTTTTCTCGACCAATAAAACATAGCTAACCCGCCAACAATCATTATCAACGGAGCAATTAGCATCACTGTTGCCTGCGTATTCGTCATAACATCCCCCCCTGTTTTCGTGGCTTGCAAGTATTACACCATGGCTTCGAAGTTACTAGAATAACCAAACAGTTGCCAATTATTACGCCCCCTCTATAATCAGATCATGAATTGCTACCCGCTGGAGGTGCTATGAGCATAGTACAAATCATCTCACTTGTTATTTTGATTGGCGGCATTGCTGCTTTTTATGCACTGGGGATTTGGGGGATTAAGCGGATTAAAGCAAGAAGTCAAAAATCAAAGCAAATTACTGAATAAGTTAATCTATATTTGAATTTACTTCAGATTCAAGATGATTCATATCTTCAGAAGTACGTTCCTGATGTCATTCTTCATCCGTTATTAACTGCGGCGCCTCGCCGACCATTGGTAAGGCCTGATTTTTCCAGACACCTTCTACCCGTTTAAAATATTCACGCTTAAAGTTGTTTGGCGACACTCTGTTATTTTTTGTATGACGTCGAGTTGGATTGTAAACCATCTCAATAATGGGTAAGCGGATTAAATGGTTGATCTTACCTTTGCATGAGAGTGAGACAGACCGGCATCTCATCGGATTATCTGGTTGATGCTTCACTACTGCTGGTGCATGTTTCCTTCGCTAATTCCAGCAAGAACCCCACACGCCTCAACTTCCCGGTCATCGTTGCAACTCGCTCTCAGTGAAACGAGTTGTTTCTCAAGCACTTGTAGAGCGGTTATCTGCGACCGCACATGAGAGATGTGATCATCGAGCAAGGCGTTGACGGCGGTACAAGGCTGATGAGGGTCGTCCTGATAGCTCTGTAGTTCGTGAATCTCAGCCAGTGACAGGCCCAGGATTCTGCAGCGACGGATGAAGGCCAGCCCCTCACCATGCTTCTCGGTATAGACACGGTAACCGTTGTCCTGCCGATCAGGCGGCGGCAACAAGCCCTGCTGTTCATAGAAGCGGATCGTCTGTGTTTCGACCCCTACCAACTGCGCCAACTGACCAATGCGCATCAGCCTCCTCCCCAACGGATTCTTTACTCTATTGACCTTATAGTAGCTTTATAGTTTAAAATGGTACCACAACATTGTTCAAGTGGAGTCGTATCATGAGCAAATCCTGTGGTGGCGCCTGTGGCGGTGATGCAATGTCCGCAGCGGATACCGATATACAGGCCTCCTCCGAGGCGCCAGGGAGATGGGTCAGTGTTTATGCCGTACCGAAGATGGACTGTCCATCAGAAGAGCGAATGATTCGCCTAGCCCTGAACGGCTTTGAGGAGGTTCGGGCGCTGTCCTTCGACTTGTCGAACCGCCGGCTGAAGGTCGTGCATGACGGCGAGGTCGAGCCCGTCACCTCGAAACTGAAGACCTTGGGGCTAGGCGCCTCGCTTCAGGAAACCGTCGCTGCAAATCCGGAGACCATCAAGGCCGCCGAGTTTTCGGCAGCTTCTGCTAAGCAAGAATCCGGGACCCTGCGCTGGTTGCTCGGCATCAATGCACTTCTGTTCGTGGTGGAAATGACTGCCGGTCTGATCGCCCGGTCCACCGGCCTGATTGGAGAATCCCTGGACAATTTTGCCGATGCGGCGGTGTACGGGCTTGCCCTTTATGCGGTTGGACATAGCGTGAAAATGCAGGTACGTGCCGCGCATCTTGCTGGTGTACTGCAACTGATCTTGGCTGTGGGCGTGCTCGTAGAGGTGGTGAGACGCTTTGTATTCGGTAGTGAGCCTGAATCGCTGGTGATGATGGCTATCGCATTCGTCGCATTGATTGCCAATACCAGTTGTCTGCTGCTCATATCCAAACATCGGGAAGGCGGGGCGCACATGAAGGCAAGCTGGATATTCTCGGCCAACGACGTGGTGATCAACCTGGGGGTCATCACCGCCGGCGCCCTGGTCGCGTGGACCGGTTCCAATTATCCGGATCTGATTATCGGCACCATCGCGGGGGGCATTGTACTTAACGGTGCCAGACGCATTTTGGCGTTGAAGGGTTAAATAATGCTCATTATTGGCAAAAAGCTCTCGCCGTATGCCCTATTGTCCATATCGGGCCTGCTGGCAGCGTCTGATCAGGCTGTAAAGTGGCTGGTGCAGCAATCAATGGCCTATGGCGAGTATGTTTCGGTGACCCCGTTCTTTAACTGGGTGCACCTATGGAACACCGGTGCCGCATTCAGTCTTTTTGCGAATGGTGGAGGCTGGCAGCGCTACTTTTTTATCGGAATCGCGGTAGTGGTCTCGATTTTTCTGATCAAGCTGATCCTTGAAAATCGTCATAAAGGAGAAGCCATCGCTTACAGTCTTATCCTCGGTGGCGCCATGGGCAACCTGATTGACCGGGTCTTTCGCGGCTATGTTGTGGATTCCTTTGATTTCTATTGGCGAGACTGGCATTGGCCGGCCTTCAACCTGGCTGATATTGCAATTGTCCTCGGTGCCTTACTTTTCGTTTCCAGCAGCTTGTTGGGTAAAAAAGCAAACACCAATGCCGAGTCGGATGGATCTGACGGCTCTGTTGCAAAGATTGGCGGCAGTCAGAGGTAGGCTGTCGCTCTGCGCCGATCAGGCGGCTGCTGCGAAATGGTGGTTGAGCATGCCCATGGCCTCCGTCAGCGCCGAGGGCCCAATGCCAAAAGCTCTCTCCACAAGGCGCACCTCGCCCCTGATGCCGGGCTGCAGGCACCAGGGGCGAGCCTGTCCTTTGCGCAGGGCTCGCATGACTTCGAATCCCTTGATCGTGGCATAGGCCGTGGGGATCGATTTGAAACCGCGCACCGGCTTGATCAGTATCTTGAGCTTTCCGTGATCGGCCTCGATCACGTTATTGAGATACTTCACCTGCCGGTGGGCCGTCTCCCGGTACAGCTTTCCTTCGCGCTTCAATTCGGTGATCGCTGCACCATAGCTCGGCGCTTTGTCGGTATTGAGCGTGGCAGGCTTTTCCCAGTGCTTCAGGCCTCGCAGGGCCTTGCCCAGGAACCGCTTCGCTGCCTTGGCGCTGCGGGTCGGCGACAGGTAGAAATCGATCGTGTCGCCCCGCTTGTCGACTGCCCGGTACAGGTAGGTCCACTTGCCCCGCACCTTGACGTAGGTTTCATCCAGGCGCCAGCTCGGATCAAAGCCACGCCGCCAGAACCAGCGCAGCCGCTTCTCCATCTCCGGGGCGTAGCACTGGACCCAGCGATAGATCGTCGTATGGTCGACCGAAATGCCGCGTTCCGCCAGCATTTCCTCAAGGTCGCGATAGCTGATCGGATAGCGACAATACCAGCGCACCGCCCACAGGATCACATCACCCTGGAAATGGCGCCACTTGAAATCCGTCATCGTTCCGTCCGTCCAATCTCCGCCAAGCATGCTCAAGCTTCACGATTTTTGCAACAGAGCCCACACGAGTATTGAGCATAGTCGAGATTGGTGCAGATCACTTCTGATATTGAACTGTCAGGAGCTGGCTGCACAACAGCCATTACGCCCAATCAACTGGTGCAGTCGTCTTCTGAAAATGACATTTGGTATCTCTCATAAACGGATGTTTTTGAGAGAACTATCTTCGGCCTTCACACGCACGAAAGGCGGCGAAGCTCCGCCGTTAATCCGTCCGCCGGAGATCTCGCCCAGGCAGGCTGAAGGCCGAGCAAGCCTGACAGGCCCGAAAAGCCCGGCACGGGCGTCGGCGGCGATGACGGCGGCGGCATTATCCAGGGTTGATGATGGAAGTGGAGGATATCGACAACCTCTCGCGCAACCAAGACATCGCGGTCGGACTGCAAGTGATCTTGAAGCCACGGGCCCGTCCCACCCCGACATGGACCTCGATGCCCGAACGGACGTTAGATTTCGAGTTCTAGGCGTTCTGCGATGAAGGTTGGATCCCAGCCGGGATTGAAAGTGTCGACGTGGGTGAATCCGAGCCGCTCGTATAGGCCACGCAGGTTCGGGTGGCAGTCGAGCCGCAGCTTGGCGCACCCCTGCGTTCGCGCGGCATGGCGGCAAGCCTCGATCAGCGCGGAGCTGACACCCCGGCCCGCATGTGTCCGTCGCACCGCGAGCTTGTGCAGATATGCGGCCTCCCCCTTGAGGGCGTCGGGCCAGAACTCGGGATCCTCGGCCGACAAGGTGCAACAGCCGACGATGCCGTCGCTGCAACTCGCGACTAGGAGCTCGGATCTCAGGACGAAGGTCTCCGCGAATGTCCGGTCGATCCGCGCGACGTCCCAGGCGGGCGTTCCCTTGGCGGACATCCACGCCGCAGCGTCGTGCATCAGCCGCACAACCTCGTCGATATCACCCGAGCAGGCGACCCGAACGTTCGGAGGCTCCTCGCTGTCCATTCGCTCCCCTGGCGCGGTATGAACCGCCGCCTCATAGTGCAGTTTGATCCTGACGAGCCCAGCATGTCTGCGCCCACCTTCGCGGAACCTGACCAGGGTCCGCTAGCGGGCGGCCGGAAGGTGAATGCTAGGCATGATCTAACCCTCGGTCTCTGGCGTCGCGACTGCGAAATTTCGCGAGGGTTTCCGAGAAGGTGATTGCGCTTCGCAGATCTCCAGGCGCGTGGGTGCGGACGTAGTCAGCGCCATTGCCGATCGCGTGAAGTTCCGCCGCAAGGCTCGCTGGACCCAGATCCTTTACAGGAAGGCCAACGGTGGCGCCCAAGAAGGATTTCCGCGACACCGAGACCAATAGCGGAAGCCCCAACGCCGACTTCAGCTTTTGAAGGTTCGACAGCACGTGCAGCGATGTTTCCGGTGCGGGGCTCAAGAAAAATCCCATCCCCGGATCGAGGATGAGCCGGTCGGCAGCGACCCCGCTCCGTCGCAAGGCGGAAACCCGCGCCTCGAAGAACCGCACAATCTCGTCGAGCGCGTCTTCGGGTCGAAGGTGACCGGTGCGGGTGGCGATGCCATCCCGCTGCGCTGAGTGCATAACCACCAGCCTGCAGTCCGCCTCAGCAATATCGGGATAGAGCGCAGGGTCAGGAAATCCTTGGATATCGTTCAGGTAGCCCACGCCGCGCTTGAGCGCATAGCGCTGGGTTTCCGGTTGGAAGCTGTCGATTGAAACACGGTGCATCTGATCGGACAGGGCGTCTAAGAGCGGCGCAATACGTCTGATCTCATCGGCCGGCGATACAGGCCTCGCGTCCGGATGGCTGGCGGCCGGTCCGACATCCACGACGTCTGATCCGACTCGCAGCATTTCGATCGCCGCGGTGACAGCGCCGGCGGGGTCTAGCCGCCGGCTCTCATCGAAGAAGGAGTCCTCGGTGAGATTCAGAATGCCGAACACCGTCACCATGGCGTCGGCCTCCGCAGCGACTTCCACGATGGGGATCGGGCGAGCAAAAAGGCAGCAATTATGAGCCCCATACCTACAAAGCCCCACGCATCAAGCTTTTGCCCATGAAGCAACCAGGCAATGGCTGTAATTATGACGACGCCGAGTCCCGACCAGACTGCATAAGCAACACCGACAGGGATGGATTTCAGAACCAGAGAAAGAAAATAAAATGCGATGCCATAACCGATTATGACAACGGCGGAAGGGGCAAGCTTAGTAAAGCCCTCGCTAGATTTTAATGCGGATGTTGCGATTACTTCGCCAACTATTGCGATAACAAGAAAAAGCCAGCCTTTCATGATATATCTCCCAATTTGTGTAGGGCTTATTATGCACGCTTAAAAATAATAAAAGCAGACTTGACCTGATAGTTTGGCTGTGAGCAATTATGTGCTTAGTGCATCTAACGCTTGAGTTAAGCCGCGCCGCGAAGCGGCGTCGGCTTGAACGAATTGTTAGACATTATTTGCCGACTACCTTGGTGATCTCGCCTTTCACGTAGTGAACAAATTCTTCCAACTGATCTGCGCGCGAGGCCAAGCGATCTTCTTCTTGTCCAAGATAAGCCTGTCTAGCTTCAAGTATGACGGGCTGATACTGGGCCGGCAGGCGCTCCATTGCCCAGTCGGCAGCGACATCCTTCGGCGCGATTTTGCCGGTTACTGCGCTGTACCAAATGCGGGACAACGTAAGCACTACATTTCGCTCATCGCCAGCCCAGTCGGGCGGCGAGTTCCATAGCGTTAAGGTTTCATTTAGCGCCTCAAATAGATCCTGTTCAGGAACCGGATCAAAGAGTTCCTCCGCCGCTGGACCTACCAAGGCAACGCTATGTTCTCTTGCTTTTGTCAGCAAGATAGCCAGATCAATGTCGATCGTGGCTGGCTCGAAGATACCTGCAAGAATGTCATTGCGCTGCCATTCTCCAAATTGCAGTTCGCGCTTAGCTGGATAACGCCACGGAATGATGTCGTCGTGCACAACAATGGTGACTTCTACAGCGCGGAGAATCTCGCTCTCTCCAGGGGAAGCCGAAGTTTCCAAAAGGTCGTTGATCAAAGCTCGCCGCGTTGTTTCATCAAGCCTTACGGTCACCGTAACCAGCAAATCAATATCACTGTGTGGCTTCAGGCCGCCATCCACTGCGGAGCCGTACAAATGTACGGCCAGCAACGTCGGTTCGAGATGGCGCTCGATGACGCCAACTACCTCTGATAGTTGAGTCGATACTTCGGCGATCACCACTTCCCTCATGATGTTTAACTTTGTTTTAGGGCGACTGCCCTGCTGCGTAACATCGTTGCTGCTCCATAACATCAAACATCGACCCACGGCGTAACGCGCTTGCTGCTTGGATGCCCGAGGCATAGACTGTACAAAAAAACAGTCATAACAAGCCATGAAAACCGCCACTGCGCCGTTACCACCGCTGCGTTCGGTCAAGGTTCTGGACCAGTTGCGTGAGCGCATACGCTACTTGCATTACAGCTTACCAACCGAACAGGCTTATGTCCACTGGGTTCGTGCCTTCATCCGTTTCCACGGTGTGCGTCACCCGGCAACCTTGGGCAGCAGCGAAGTCGAGGCATTTCTGTCCTGGCTGGCGAACGAGCGCAAGGTTTCGGTCTCCACGCATCGTCAGGCATTGGCGGCCTTGCTGTTCTTCTACGGCAAGGTGCTGTGCACGGATCTGCCCTGGCTTCAGGAGATCGGAAGACCTCGGCCGTCGCGGCGCTTGCCGGTGGTGCTGACCCCGGATGAAGTGGTTCGCATCCTCGGTTTTCTGGAAGGCGAGCATCGTTTGTTCGCCCAGCTTCTGTATGGAACGGGCATGCGGATCAGTGAGGGTTTGCAACTGCGGGTCAAGGATCTGGATTTCGATCACGGCACGATCATCGTGCGGGAGGGCAAGGGCTCCAAGGATCGGGCCTTGATGTTACCCGAGAGCTTGGCACCCAGCCTGCGCGAGCAGCTGTCGCGTGCACGGGCATGGTGGCTGAAGGACCAGGCCGAGGGCCGCAGCGGCGTTGCGCTTCCCGACGCCCTTGAGCGGAAGTATCCGCGCGCCGGGCATTCCTGGCCGTGGTTCTGGGTTTTTGCGCAGCACACGCATTCGACCGATCCACGGAGCGGTGTCGTGCGTCGCCATCACATGTATGACCAGACCTTTCAGCGCGCCTTCAAACGTGCCGTAGAACAAGCAGGCATCACGAAGCCCGCCACACCGCACACCCTCCGCCACTCGTTCGCGACGGCCTTGCTCCGCAGCGGTTACGACATTCGAACCGTGCAGGATCTGCTCGGCCATTCCGACGTCTCTACGACGATGATTTACACGCATGTGCTGAAAGTTGGCGGTGCCGGAGTGCGCTCACCGCTTGATGCGCTGCCGCCCCTCACTAGTGAGAGGTAGGGCAGCGCAAGTCAATCCTGGCGGATTCACTACCCCTGCGCGAAGGCCATCGGTGCCGCATCGAACGGCCGGTTGCGGAAAGTCCTCCCTGCGTCCGCTGATGGCCGGCAGCAGCCCGTCGTTGCCTGATGGATCCAACCCCTCCGCTGCTATAGTGCAGTCGGCTTCTGACGTTCAGTGCAGCCGTCTTCTGAAAACGACAAAAAGCCCGCGATTAAGCGGGTTTTTCGTTCTCATAAACCTATCTCAAAACCTAATTCTCAATTAGACTGCTATTTATGACTTTTGAGAAAACAGGGGGGCTTATGGAAAACTGCGAACTTGAGCAACGGCGTTCGGATGCTGCTGGCCAGGACAAGTGTTATTCGGGTAAGCGGATTAAATGGTTGATCTTACCTTTGCATGAGAGTGAGACAGACCGGCATCTCATCGGATTATCTGGTTGATGCTTCACCTACTGCTGGTGCATGTTTCCTTCGCTAATTCCAGCAAGAACCCCACACGCCTCAACTTCCCGGTCATCGTTGCAACTCGCTCTCAGTGAAACGAGTTGTTTCTCAAGCGCTTGCAGAGCGGTTATCTGCGACCGCACATGAGAGATGTGATCATCGAGCAAGGCGTTGACGGCGGTACAAGGCTGATGAGGGTCGTCCTCATAGCTCTGTAGTTCGTGAATCTCAGCCAGTGACAGGCCCAGGATTCTGCAGCGACGGATGAAGGCCAGCCCCTCACCATGCTTCTCGGTATAGACACGGTAACCGTTGTCCTGCCGATCAGGCGGCGGCAACAAGCCCTGCTGTTCATAGAAGCGGATCGTCTGTGTTTCGACCCCTACCAACTGCGCCAACTGACCAATGCGCATCAGCCTCCTCCCCAACGGATTCTTTACTCTATTGACCTTATAGTAGCTTTATAGTTTTAAATGGTACCACAACATTGTTCAAGTGGAGTCGTATCATGAGCAAATCCTGTGGTGGCGCCTGTGGCGGTGATGCAACGTCCGCAGCGGATACCGATATACAGGCCTCCTCCGAGGCGCCAGGGAGATGGGTCAGTGTTTATGCCGTGCCGAAGATGGACTGTCCATCAGAAGAACGAATGATTCGCCTAGCCCTGAACGGCTTTGAGGAAATTCGGGCGCTGTCCTTCGACTTGTCGAACCGCCGGCTGAAGGTCGTGCATGACGGCGAGGTCGAGCCCGTCACCTCGAAACTGAAGACCTTGGGGCTAGGCGCCTCGCTTCAGGAAACCGTCGCTGCAAATCCGGAGACCATCAAGGCCGCCGAGTTTTCGGCAGCTTCTGCTAAGCAAGAATCCGGGACCCTGCGCTGGTTGCTCGGCATCAATGCACTTCTGTTCGTGGTGGAAATGACTGCCGGTCTGATCGCCCGGTCCACCGGCCTGATTGGAGAATCCCTGGACAATTTTGCCGATGCGGCGGGGTAATCCCCCCATTTATAGCAATTGCCAGAAGTAGGAAGGCTACGCGGCCATGGCGAGCCGCTGTTTTGGGGTAAATCCGCCCAGAGCCATATTTGGGCGCTCGTGATTGTAGGACCACATCCACTGCGTGGCGACGCGTTGTACATGGTCCAGATCGTCCCAATGATATTGGGACAGCCATTCGTAGCGCACGGTCCTGTTGAACCGTTCGACGTAGGCATTCTGTTGGGGCTTGCCCGGTTGGATGTATTCGAGCTTTATGCCCCATGCTCCGGCCCAATCGACAATTGCCGCGCTCAGGTATTCGGGACCGTTATCGCACCGAATGGCCAAGGGCTTTCCTCGCCAGCCAATGATCTGCTTGAGCGTGCGAATCACACGCTCCGAAGGCAGCGAGAAGTCGACCTCGATGCCCAGCGCCTCGCGGTTAAAGTCATCGATCACGTTCAGCACTCGGATGCTACGTCCATCGGCAAGTTGGTCATGCATGAAGTCCATCGACCACACCTGGTTGACCTGGGTCGGTACCGTCAACGGCTCGGGCGTCTGCCGAACCAGCCGTTTGCGCGGTTTGATACGCAGGTTCAGTTCGAGCTCGCGATAGATCCGGTACACGCGCTTGTGGTTCCACTGGAAGCCGCGGACATTCCGCAGGTACAGAAAGCACAGCCCAAAGCCCCAGGTGCGGTGGTTGTCCGTCAGGCGAAGCAGCCAGTTTGCGATCTCCTCGTTCTCGGCGTCGGTCTTGGCGACGTACCGATAGCAGGTCTGGCTAATGCTGAACGCCTCGCAAGCCATCCGGATCGATACGCCGCGATCTTGCACGGCATGTCGGGCCATCTCGCGGCGGCGAGATGGCCTCACCACTTTTTTTCTAGCGCCTCCGCCACGATCTCGGCCTTGAGCTTCTCTTCGACGTACATCTTGCGCAGCCGGGCGTTCTCGGCCTCCAGCTCCTTCATGCGCGCCATCAGCGATACGTCCATGCCGCCGTACTTCGATCGCCACTTGTAGAACGTCGCCGAGCTGATGCCCAGCTCTCGACACAGCTCAGGAACGGCAAGACCAGCCTCCACGCGCTTGATGGCTTCAATGATCTGGCTATCCGTAAATCTCGACTTCTTCATGCGGTAGAACTCCTCAACGAGAAAATTCTACTTCTGACCCCATCGCTTTTGCGGGGGGATTACCGCGGTGTACGGGCTTGCCCTTTATGCGGTTGGACATAGCGTGAAAATGCAGGCACGTGCCGCGCATCTTGCTGGTGTACTGCAACTGATCTTGGCTGTGGGCGTGCTCGTAGAGGTGGTGAGACGCTTTGTATTCGGTAGTGAGCCTGAATCGCTGGTGATGATGGCTATCGCATTCGTCGCATTGATTGCCAATACCAGTTGTCTGCTGCTCATATCCAAACATCGGGAAGGCGGGGCGCACATGAAGGCGAGCTGGATATTCTCGGCCAACGACGTGGTGATCAACCTGGGGGTCATCACCGCCGGCGCCCTGGTCGCGTGGACCGGTTCCAATTATCCGGATCTGATTATCGGCACCATCGCGGGGGGCATTGTACTTAACGGTGCCAGACGCATTTTGGCGTTGAAGGGTTAAATAATGCTCATTATTGGCAAAAAGCTCTCGCCGTATGCCCTATTGTCCATATCGGGCCTGCTGGCAGCGTCTGATCAGGCTGTAAAGTGGCTGGTGCAGCAATCAATGGCCTATGGCGAGTATGTTTCGGTGACCCCGTTCTTTAACTGGGTGCACCTATGGAACACCGGTGCCGTATTCAGTCTTTTTGCGAATGGTGGAGGCTGGCAGCGCTACTTTTTTATCGGAATCGCGGTAGTGGTCTCGATTTTTCTGATCAAGCTGATCCTTGAAAATCGTCATAAAGGAGAAGCCATCGCTTACAGTCTTATCCTCGGTGGCGCCATGGGCAACCTGATTGACCGGGTCTTTCGCGGCTATGTTGTGGATTCCTTTGATTTCTATTGGCGAGACTGGCATTGGCCAGCCTTCAACCTGGCTGATATTGCAATTGTCCTCGGTGCCTTACTTTTCGTTTCCAGCAGCTTGTTGGGTAAAAAAGCAAACACCAATGCCGAGCCGGATGGATCTGACTGACACCTACCGGGCAGCGGTCAAGGCTGTGCTGCCCCAGGCCCGTATCGTGGTCGATAAGTTCCATGTGGTGCGCATGGCCAACGATGCCCTAGAGAGAGTGCGCAAGGGCCTCAGAAAGGAGCTGAAACCCTCCCAGAGCCGAAACCTCAAGGGAGACCGGAAAATCCTGCTGAAACGCGCTCACGAAGTCTCAGACCGGGAGCGCCTCATCATGGAGACCTGGACAGGCGCGTTCCCGCAACTGCTGGCCGCCTACGAGCACAAGGAGCGCTTCTACGGCATCTGGGACGCCACCACACGGCTCCAGGCAGAAGCCGCCATGGACGAGTGGATAGCCACCATCCCGAAGGGCCAAAAGGAAGTCTGGAGCGATCTGGTCAGGGCAGTGGGAAACTGGCGCGAAGAGACCATGACCTACTTCGAGACGGACATGCCCGTCACCAACGCTTACACGGAGTCCATCAACCGACTGGCCAAGGACAAGAACCGTGAAGGGCGCGGTTACTCCTTCGAGGTGATGCGGGCACGAAAGCTCTACACCACGAAGCACAAGAAGAAGGCACCGACTGCGAAGGTCTCTCCTTTCTACAAGAAAACCATCGGTTACGGACTGCCGGACTTCGCAGAGGAACTCAACTACGGAGTCGATCTATCAACCATCTGAGGGTGGTATCAGATTGATGGGGTGAAGGTGCCCCATCAACCATTAAATCCGTATACCCAAAAACTAAAGCTGAAGATTTAGTAACAAGGTAAGTAACACGATTGAAGATTAACACTTTTTCGTTTCTGAGCAACGGATGTAACACGCTTAGTAACACAGGCCTACAACCTGACGTTACCGTCATCCAAAACCAGGGCGACTTTCGCATGGATTGAGGCAGTTAAAGCTCGCTCATAAAAGCGGGCTCTAACTGCGCTCAATGACCTAACTCTCTATTCTTTAAAACGCTGCACTAAATAATAAAGCGCTGGAAGCACCACCAACGTCAGCAATGTTGACGATACAATACCGCCAATAACCACTGTCGCTAACGGCCGCTGCACTTCGGCACCCACACCGCTATTAAACGCCATCGGAACAAAGCCCAGGCTCGCTACCAGCGCCGTCATTAGTACCGGACGTAACCGCTGTTGTGCACCTTCAAACACCGCATCTCTCAGGGGGAGCCCGTCACGTAATAGTTGCCGTATAAACGTCAGCATCACCACGCCGTTTAAGACAGCCACACCGGATAGCGCAATGAAGCCAACCGCAGCTGAAATGGATAACGGCATGTCACGCAGTGCCAGAGCGAATATGCCACCGGTTAGCGCCAGCGGCACACCAGTGAAGATCACTAAGGCGCTACTGATCGAGTTAAAGGCACTGTATAGCAAACCGATAATCAGTAATAATGCCAACGGAACAACCAGACTGAGCCGCTGCGACGCTGACTGCAGCTGTTCAAAAGTTCCGCCATAATTGACCCAGTAACCGGCCGGCAAGTTAACCTCAGCGTTTATCGCGTCTTGCACATCGGCAACAAACGACCCTAAATCCCGATCTTCGACATTTGCACTCACGATGACATTGCGCTTGCCACTCTCACGGTTAATTTGGTTTGGTCCGCTTTTTAAGCTCAACTCAGCTATCTCGCCTAACGGCACGTACTGCAGCTCCGGGTTATCCGCAGAAACATCCACCGGCAGCGACTTCAGCTGTTCAATGCTATCGCGCCAATCGTCATTCAGACGCACCATAAGCTTAAACCGCTTATCACCTTCGTAAATAATTCCAGCCTGAACACCGCCAACTGCGGCTTGTATTGCGCTTTGTACGTCCGCCACCGTTAAGCCAAGCAGGGCCAAATGATCACGTTTAGGATGGACAGAAAGCGTTGATAAGCCCGTCATTTGTTCGACGCGAACATCGGCGGCACCATCAACTTTTCGGATGACGGATGCAGCTGAATCGCCGAGCTGCTTTAATGTCTGCAAGTCGTCACCATAGATACGAACCCCCAAATCGGCTCTCACCCCAGCGATAAGTTCGTTAAAACGCATTTCAATGGGCTGCGTGAACTCGTACTTATTACCGGGCAGCTCTTGCACAGCGGTTCGTATTTCCGCAACCAATTGCTCTTTGGGTTTCTCTGGGTTTGGCCAGTCCTTGCGCTCCTTCAAAATAATAAAAGTATCCGCGACGCTCGGTGGCATCGGGTCAGTCGCAACATCCGGGGTACCAATTTTCGAGAACACCAATTTTACTTCATCAAACTCCGAGACCACAGACTCTACGTCTTTTTGCATGTCGATGGATTGTTGCAGTCCTGTCCCCGGAATACGCAGCGCATGCATTGCAATATCGCCTTCATCCAGTTGAGGTAAGAACTCAGTTCCCATGCGACTGGCCTGAAACATGGACACCGCAAATAGGCCAAAGCCAATCAAAATAATGACAACCGGAAGCTTCAGTGTCTGCCGTAAAACCGGCTGATACACTTTGCGCGCCGCCCGCATGATGCGGTTTTCACCGTGCTGAATGTTGCCACGCACAAATATTGCAATAGCCGCGGGTACAAAAGTCACCGAGAAAATAAGCGCCCCTAGCAATGCCGCTACCACTGTGAAAGCCATCGGGTGGAACATCTTTCCTTCGACCCCACTTAGGGCGAATATCGGCAAGTACACCAGCATAATAATAAGCACCCCAAATACCGCAGGGTTAAATACCTCACGAGTACTATGAGTGACTTCAATTAAACGCTCTTTAGTAGTCAGTACCCTGCCTAAGCGTTGCTGTGCATTTCCAAGCCGTCGCAACGCGTTTTCAACCACAATAACCGCACCATCGACAATAATGCCAAAGTCAATTGCCCCCAAGCTCATCAGGTTACCGGACACTTTGTTGGCAACCATACCGCTAACAGCAAATAGCATACTTAACGGAATGACACAGGCGGTAATTAGCGCTGCCCGGACATTCCCGAGTAGTATAAACAGCACAACAATGACCAGTACCGCCCCTTCAAACAAGTTTTTCTCGACCGTTGCAATGGTTTTATCAACGAGAGAAGTACGGTTATACACCGTTTCAATCAACACTCCGTCGGGTAAGCTTCGTTGCACTTCGTCAATTTTATCTGCAACATTCTGGGCAACAATACGACTGTTCTCACCAATCAACATCATGGCGGTGCCTAATACCACTTCGCTCTCGCCCGAGGTTGCCGCACCAGTGCGTAATTGCTCTCCCAGTTTGACCTCAGCAACATCGCTGACGCGCACTGGCGCATCATCACGCTTGGTTATGACCACATTTCGAATCTCATCAAGCGTTTTGAGCTGACCGGGCGAGCGCACAAGCCACTGTTCACCATTTTTCTCAATGTAACCAGCCCCCGCATTCCTGTTGTTCAGCTCTAACGCTTTGAACAAGTCCTGCATAGTCACTTTGTAAGCCAGCATGCGGCCCGGGATTGGTGCTACCTGGTATTGTTTTTCGTAACCACCAACGCTATTAATTTCCGTCACGCCCGGCACTTTGACCAGCTGTGGTTTAATGATCCAGTCTTGAATGGTACGTAACTGCTCTGGCGTATAAGGCTTGCCATTGGCGTTAGTCGCCCCCTCTTCAGCACGCACCACGTAATTCACGATCTCCCCCAGACCAGACGCAATAGGTCCCATAGTAGGCTCTATGCCTTGTGGTACTTCACCTCTGACCTTTTGTAATCGCTCACTGATTTGCTGTCTAGCCCAATAAATATCGGTACCTTCTTCGAATACTACGGTCACCTGCGACAGTCCATACCGTGAGATCGAGCGCGTATAGTCCAGTTTGGGTAAGCCCGCCATCGCTGTTTCTACCGGATACGAAATTCGTTGTTCCGTTTCTAAAGGTGAATAGCCTGGCGCTTCTGAATTTATCTGTACCTGAACATTGGTAATATCGGGCACGGCGTCTATAGGCAGCTTTAGCGTACTGTAGATACCAGCGGCAGCAACTAAAAGGGTTGCTGCGAGCACCAGCCACCGACGCTCAACCACAAAGCGAATGAGTGCATCTATCATTGTTGAATCTCCCTAGTGGCTGTGGCCAGCACCTTGTTTGAGAATGTCAGCTTTGATCAAATAGCTATTCTCAACGACATAACGTTCGCCGCCTTCTAAACCTGATAAAACCTCGGTAAATTCGCCATCCGTCCGGCCTAACTTAAGGCTACGGGCTTCAAAACGGTTACCTTCCTGAACAAACACCACCGGTTTATCTTCTAAGCGCTGAATCGCGTCGTTATCGACTGCTAAGCTTGCGGTAAAAATGTCGGTAACCGCGTCAGCTTTGACGTGCATGCCTGGCCGCCAATGGCCTGACTCATTCGGCAACTGCACACGCGCCCGAGCGATATGTCCGCCGCTCATTTTAGGGGATATATAAGACACAACACCCTCAACGGTCTTGTGATTATGCAGGTCGTAAACGAAGGCCGTTTGATTCTCTCGCAGAGACTCAATGTCTTCCGGAAACGCTGAGAGCTCCACCCAAACCGATGAAGAATCCAAGATTTCAAATAACGGCTTTTGCTCTACCACTTCGCCGATATTGGTATATCGCTCGGTGATTTCGCCGTTAATTGGGCTTTTCACCGCAAACGCCGTGCCGGTAGTAACATTCTCAACCACCGCAAGCGTTTGCCCTGATTTCACCACATCACCGATATTCACCGGTAGCGAAGTGACAAGACCTTTATACTTGGCGCCGACATGCACGATGTTATTGTTATTGGGTGCAATAACACCAAACATCGTTTGCTTTACGTTAATCTCCTGCGACCCAGCTTTGGCTATGGTTATTTCAGCATTTTTTATGGCCACATCGCTCAAGTTTGTATGAGGTGCTTCGTGTTCTGAATGTTGCTCTTGCGAGGCAACTGCAGACATTGAAAAAACAGCGACACTGATTATCGCAATCACTGACTGCTTAAGTTTCATGGTTGTACTCCTAAAAATGGCTGTCCTGTCATGCGCTCAAGTTGGATCATGTCACTGTAGATCGCATGCGCTCGGGATAATTTTTCATACTCAAGTTTGGCGAGCTCTGTCTGGGCATCTAGCACCTGAAGCAAGGAATGCGTACCTCGCGCGTAACCCTGTCGAGTTTGTTCCAATAGCTGTTCAGATAATGGCAGTAGGCGCTGTGTCACCTTTTGCAGGTAGTCTTGGTGAGTATGTAAGCTATGCACTAAAGAAAGCGCCACAGATTTCAGTTGTTGTCGGACCTGCTTCTGTTGTGCGAGGTTCGATTGATACAATATACGGCGTTGCTTAATACGGCCCACATTAGGATTGCTTAACTGCAATGGCATTGAGGCCTGAACGGTAAAACCGGCATCATTTAATTGGTTGTCATAACGGGCACCGATACCAACAGTCACATCCGCAACAGAATCTGCCTTTAACGCATTCGCTTGAGCTTGCAAAAGCTGCTCAGAGTCTAGCAACCGCAAGTATTCCGGAGCCCGATTAACGGCCGTGAGCACTTCCCCCCTTGCAGGTAACGCCAACGGGAATGCAAAACGTCCTGAGACCAAGTCAAAATCGATGTCGCCTGCCCACATTGACGCCAACTCGACTTTCTGCTGCTTGAGCTTACCCTTTAACTCATCAGAAAAGGCGTATTGGCGCTCTAATTCTAGCTGAATGCGGATAACCTCAGATTTCGGCACCGCTCCGGCTGATACCCGTTCTTTCGCTATGGTGAGTAGGCGTTCAGTTCGCTCTAACTGGCGAGCACTGATGAGCGCCAATTGCTGTAACTTCAAAACTTCATAGAAACGTTGTGTCGCTTCAGCTAACACTTCAACTCGGCGGTACTCATATTCCGCTTGCTGGGCTTTTTCATTCGCCGTGGCAGCATCCACTCGCAACTGCCTTTTATCCCCTAGCTCAATAAGCTGAGAAAAAGACACCGTCAACTGGGCGTTACTGATCCCCCCAAACTCACCAGAGCCCGCTAAGTTTTCAACTTCCGCTGACAAGGTCGGGTTGGGTGAAAACTCAGCCTGTTCAACCATCGCGGCGGCAGCACGTATTTTGTAATCGTATTCAAGTAATTCAGGGTTGTTTTTTAACGTTTTCTGTAACGCCTCTTCCAGCGTTAACTCGGTTGTAGCAGCATGTGCCTCTGACAATAGAACGCCAAGACATAAGGCTGCCACAAAGCTTAAGTACTTCATGTAGCTTCTCCATTAACTTAAAGATTTAGAAATTAAAGTTAACGGTTACACGTTTGGTGGAGGGACCGGTGGTTGATGAGTCAGGCTTTGACCAAATGTTGAAGATTTTGAATTAGAAGCCACGATGACTGGTGTTACGGAAACAAACACTCCGTAGCCAGTAATACAGCTTATATGGGCGTGAAATTGATGCTCGTGATCGATGTCCGCTTGCGCGTCGTTGGTCTGTTGATGTTCGGCAGCATGGTCTGCGTCAAAGACAATATCCACACTTTGATGATTGGTGTCTTCCACGTGCCCAGCCGCCGACGCACAGGTAAAAAAACTGTGTATCAATACGACGGTGATAAGCAACCAAGATAATTTCATGGTGGGCACTTTATCAAATCATTTTCCAAAAGACCAGTTGTCAGTTAACTAAGGATTGCATTCTTTAGAGAAGTTTATAAAGAGACTGTAAAAGATTTTGTGTAAATGGTGTAACTACCCCGCAAAATAATACAGCTCGCTCGTAGAATTTCTTTTAAACTAAAGCAAAGGAGTTTTACGATGAGCAAACGCATGACTGAAAGCCAAATTGTGGCGATTTAAAAGAAGCCGAAGCCGGGATGCCGGTGAAAGATATTTGCCGTAAGTACGGCATCGGTAATTCAACGTTTTACAAATGGCGCGAAAAATACGGTGGTATGGAAGCGTCTGATGTGCGCCGCTTAAAAGAACTGGAAGAAGAAAACCGCCGGCTTAAGCAGATGTATGCTGTGCTGAGCCTCAAGTCACAAATGCAAGAAGACATAATAAAAAAGCTCTAGCACCTGTGGCAGAACGGAAAACCTGGGCACGCGAGTTGCAGGTGCAGTATAACGCGAGCGTTGTAAAGTGCTGTGATGTAGTTGGCATTAGCCGTACCGCTTACTATTACGAGCCAAAATTGACCGATGATGACGAAATCATTGATGCCTTGAATGCTTTAATCGACAAGCACCATCGGTGGGGGGTTCCCGAAGTGCTTTAAACGCCTTCGAAAGCTAGGCCATCGATGGAACCACAAGCGTGTTTATCGCGTTTATACTGAGCTAAAACTGAACCTGCGACGCAAAGGCAAAAAGCGATTACCCAACCGCAACCCAGAGCCATTGGCTGCACCGAATGCATTGGGTAAGTCCTGGTCAATGGACTTTATGAGTGACAGCTTGCACAACAAAGTCAGGTTTCGCACATTTAATGCCATTGATGACTTTAATCGCGAAGTTTTAGGTATCGATATTGCGACCAGCATGCCGTCGTTGCGCGTCATACGCTATCTTGACCAACTTGCTGAGTGGCATGGTTACCCTGAGAAAATTCGGGTTGATAATGGCAGCGAATTCACCTCGGAAGTGTTTGTAAATTGGGTAAAAGCACATGACATTATGATTGATTACATTAAACCTGGTTGCCCATATCAAAACGCCTACATTGAACGATTTAACCGAACTTATCGTGATGATGTACTCGATTGCTACATCTTCAACAACCTGAACGAAGTGAAGCAAATAACCGAAGATTGGATTGAGCTATACAACAACGAACGACCGCACGATTCACTCAATGACATGACGCCATTTGAGTACCGAAATGCGGCATAAATACTCTACGAGATGACTGTGTTAGAAATGGGGTATTTACATTTCTTCCACTATCCTCACACTCATTGTCATCCCGGTATTCTATACGCTGGTGAAACAGCATCGATTAAGGCCTCGTTAATCAACGGATGGTGGATGAGGGGGCACAAGCTGCTGAAACATCTGTTCTTCAGCAGCTTGTGTTATCAGAGCATCATTCCGTGGGTTATCGCCCCATTCAATCGCGTGAGCCACGAAGCCGGAGAGCGTTGAAAACCACCGATGCCGAGCTGAGACTCATTGCGAGTGCGGCGAACATGGGTGAGAGCAGAATACCCGTGAGGGGATACAACACACCGGCTGCGATCGGGACGCCAAGCGCATTGTAGATAAACGCGAAACCCAGATTTTGCTTCATATTAGCGACGGTACTATCGGAAAGGTGCCGTGCGGTGGAGATTCCACGCAAGTCGCCTTTGACCAGGGTTACCTGAGCGCTGTTCATGGCAACGTCTGTACCCGTCCCCATGGCGATACCTACGTTAGCCTTTGCGAGAGCCGGGGCATCGTTAATCCCGTCCCCAGCCATAGCTACAATACAACCTTCAGCTTGAAGCTGTGTGACGAGGTCAAGCTTGTCAGCAGGTTTGACTTCGCCGTGCACTTCGTCGATTCCCAATTCCCTGGCAACAGCGTTAGCCGTTGCAATACCATCGCCGGTTGCCATGATGATACGAATCCCCGCTTGCTGGAGATCTCGCACTGCTTCCAGCGTGCTCTGTTTGATCGGGTCGGAGACAGCCAACAGGCCTGCAAGTTGGCCATCCGAGGCGAGATACATGACACTCGCACCTTTTTCGCGCAATGAGTCGGCGATGTTTGTCAGGTGGGTAACATCAATCCCGTCTTGCTGCATCAGAGCTGTATTGCCCAGGACCAGCGACTTACTATCGACTTGGCCACGAACGCCGATGCCGCTACCTGATTCAAAATCGTCGACTGCACTGAGTGTGAGGCCGCGCTCGCGCGCCGCGTTCACAATAGCTTCGGCAAGTGGATGTTCACTGCCTTGATCGAGGCTCGCTGCAAGACGTAGTACTTCATCGGCAGTTATGTCACCTGCCGGAATTGCTTGTTCAAAAGCCGGACGTCCTTCAGTCAATGTGCCGGTTTTATCAACAATCAGAGTATCGACTTTGCGGAAGTTCTCAATCGCGGCGGCATCGCGAAACAGCACGCCTTGCGTAGCGGCTTTGCCGGTTGCCACCATGATGGACATGGGTGTGGCCAGCCCCAACGCACACGGGCAAGCGATAATCAGCACCGCAACAGCATTTATCAAACCGTACACCCAGCTCGGTTGCGGACCGAAGAATCCCCAAACGAACAGAGTTGTTATGGCGATGACCACTACAGCCATAACGAAGTAACCGGCAACCAAGTCAGCCATGCGCTGCATGGGAGCGCGCGAACGCTGCGCCTGCGCTACGAGCTGCACAATCTGAGAGAGCACTGTGGCAGAACCCACTTTCTCTGCCCGAATCACAAGAGCGCCTGAAGTATTCATCGTCGCGCCAATCACCTTGTCTCCGGGCCGCTTGCTTACGGGGAGTGGCTCTCCGGTCAACATCGACTCATCCAATGAGCTATTACCTTCCTCTACCGTGCCGTCAACCGGGACTTTTTCACCAGGGCGAACGCGCAAGCGATCACCTTCATGTACGTGATTCAAAGGCACATCTTCCTCAGTGCCATCCTTGTTGATCCGCCGTGCTGTCTTAGGCGCCAGACCGAGCAAGGACTTGATGGCAGCTGATGTTTTCGAGCGTGCCCTCAACTCAAGCATTTGACCCAACAATGTCAGCGAAATAATGACAACTGCTGCTTCAAAATAGACTGAAACGCGGCCCATCGACATGAAAGTTTCAGGGAATATGCCCGGTGCTATCGTCGCGATAGTGCTATAGATAAACGCCGCTCCAGTACCAAGGCCTATCAGCGTCCACATGTTCGGGCTGCGGTTCACTACTGATTGCCAGCCCCGTACAAAAAATGGCTGCCCTGCCCACAACACTACCGGTATTGAAAGAACGAGTTCGATCCATGTTTGCACGCTCATGCTGAACCAGCCAAGCTGCGGGCCGAACATAGCAAGTATTGTCACGATGACAGTAAACGGCAGCGTCCACCAGAACCTGCGTGAAAAATCTTTCAACTCTGGATTGTTATCATCATCCAGACTGGGCATCAATGGCTCAAGAGCCATGCCACACTTTGGACAGGTTCCCGGGTGATCTTGCAGGATCTCCGGATGCATAGGGCAAGTGTACGTCGTGCCGGGCTCATGCGGCGTTGTATGTTCCTCCGACTTGGTGGGATCGAGGTACTTTTCCGGGTCATCACGGAATCTACCCAAACACTTGGTGCTGCAAAAATAGAAAGACTTACCCTCATGCTCCATGTGATGGGATGAATTCTCTGTAACTCGCATGCCGCACACGGGATCTGAGAGCGGCGCATCTGTGTGCGACGGATCCACGTGGTGTGGATGTTCTGATTGATTCTGCCTCATAACAACTAATCCTCTCGAGGTATGTGCCAAATTCCGTATATGCGTGCGTATAGCCTCATGACTGCATACATTTACTTCTTTTCAGCACCACTTTAATCCATTGGATGTACTGGTCAACTAAATCCGGACACATTTTTAAACAATAATTCATGGTTAACTGGCGACCTGCCGCCGTTGGCCGAATGTAGTCGCTCCAGGTGGTAGTAACGGATGTAAGCGGCCACATCCCTTTTCATATGTTCACGTGTCGGTTGTGACACTTTAAAGAGCCAATCATGTTTCAGGCTGCCAAAAAATCGTTCAACAACTGCGTTGTCCCAGCAGGCGCCAACGTCGCCCATACTCGCTCGCATACCAAAACGCTGAAGCTGCTTCCGGTACCGCTTGCTGGTGTACTGCGACCCGCGGTCGCTATGGAACACCAGCCCCTTGCTCGGCCTGCGCAGGTTGTAAGCCGTAATCAGAGCCCGCAGCACCAAACTGGTGGTCATCGTTTTATCAATTGCCCAGCCCACGATGCGCCGCGAATACAGGTCCATCACAACCACCAGATACATCCAGCCTTCGCCGGTGCGGCAGTAGGTCACATCGCCCGCCCAGATCTGATTCGGGCCCACTGGGTTGAAATTCTGATTCAGCAAATTGCCCGCTACGCTGTCGCTGTGTTTGCGCTTGGTGGTTACTTTGTAAGCCACGCGCTGCGTCACCTTCAAGCCTATTTGATCCATAAGCCGGCGAACCCGGTATCGGCCAATTTCAAAGCCTTCCGCGCGAAGTGCCTTCATCATTTTCCCGCTGCCCAAGCTGGATCTGCTCGCTTTGAACAGTTCCTTGAGCCGGCGGCGAAGCTGCAGCTCTTGAGCGCCAATCAGCTTGCCCGGGCGCTTGCACCAGTCATAGTAAGCCGACTTGCTGACCTTCATAACCCGACACAGAGCCCTGATTGGGTAGTTGCCATGGTGATTGGGGGTCGCAAAAGTAAACGGGTATACCAATTTCTTTTGTTAGATCAGCATGCTTAGCCAGTTCCATACCGCGATCCCAGGTGAGCGATTTCCGGTATTCTGCCGGCATCTGCTTAAATATTTTTAACAGTGCCCGGTAAACCGACTCCGCGTCTTTGCCAGCTAATTTCAATAGGATAGTTACAAGCTATTTCCCGTAAAGTACCAACGATAAAACCGTCACTCACTACATATCCGAAAATCGATTCGCAGTGTGCACCATTCGTTTAATTTCATTTTCTTCAACGTTTTTTACTGTTTCTAACAGCTCTTTTGCGCTGTCTATATCAACACGGGAATATAGGTGTTCATACAACTCAATGACTTGCTCATGATGGTTTACAATGTTCTCCATAATGTGATCAGTATCTAACTCTTTAAAAGGCGAATCACAGTGTCCATGCTCAACGATGGGATGTTTCCCAATATAGTCATAACACCAAGTGTCTAATGCATTTCGGTTTGCTGTACTCAAAAAACCTTCGACCATTCGCTCTAAGCTAGCCTCATGACCCGACACGTAGTTTAGAATCATCCGAGCTCGTTCATCTTGGTTTTGTTTAGAGCAGTGAGTAACACACTCCTTCAGGTTTTTGTGGAAATCAACGGTCCAACTCAGCACATCTTTGATTGTTTCTATTTGCATTTTTTACTCGTTACCTATAATTAATCGTTACTTTCGTTTGCTTTTGTTAACTGGCGGACTTCTGTGACAACTCCACGGTGTATGTTCCGAATTATCTTTAATATTTTGGTCAATAAACTTGTAGTACTCTTCTTTCAGATGAGTCCACCACCCACTATTTATTTCAACACCAAACTTCCTGAGCTTTTCCTCTATAACATTGAGATCCACTTTAGAGGCATCATAAGCTACCAATAACAAGTTACGCTCAGAGTCATAGGCAACTCTATCGAGACCAACCAAGCGATCGATTTCGTTAATCGCTTCGCCAATTTTTTTCACACTCTCAGTGTTTAGCTTTAATGTGCGATTGACTAAGTTAATTTCCCGCACTCCTGCTCTATGATCGTTATTTGACATCAATACTGTCCTGTTAATTAAAACTACCAATACGTTTCAGGCAACATTTGCTCGGTGTTAACTTTGTAACGAAAGCTCTTTATTAGTGGCTGCTCGTTTCTCGTGAACCCAGAACAATTCATCGATTGGCGAGATAGAAACTAATCCCTCGTTAGATACCCCAGTATGGGCCGCTTCAACTACCAAGAGGGCAACATCACGCGCATCATCACTGTTCACATAAACTTCAAGCTGTACGTGATCAACTAAGTGATCATCGTTATAGCTATCGAAGTAGTAACCCCGTCCTCGCACAGGAAACAGCGTAAAGCCGCTAACGCCACGGCCGATGAGAGCCTCTTCCACTGAGTCTTGTCGAAGTTGATCAAAAATAGCGGTAATTTTAGATAGGTTCATATACCCCCCTAAAAGCCCTAAAACATATAGCTTATGGACTGTGTTTAGTCTAGTTACTTAAATTTCGAGAAAATCTAGAGTTGTAATTTAGTAGTGCTATTTCGGAGGGTAGTAAATATCGAAGAGTATTTGCTTCACATCAGCTTTATAAGACAAGGGATGTGGCAAGTTTCTAGGAGAGTTTATCGAGGTGTCGAATTGAATAAATACTAGAGGTGAGTTCGCAGAGTTACACTCTTCATCCATAGAGCATTTATCAGCTACGCAGCAATAACAGTCGTCAATGATAGATTGCTCACTTTCATCGCAATGAAAGTTATCTTTGCTTTCGTTGCTAACATCCATATGGCTAACACTTTTTTCGTGCTGTACATTGGAAGCATTGTTATAAGGAGGAGCGGCTGGGAAGGATAGCTGTATCACTATTCCTAACATAAGCACAACTAAAAATTTTGCTTGAAACATATGTGCGCTCCTATTGCCATGCTATAAATTAGCATACTACCCCCTGCACATCATTGATCGAGATCAAAGATGCGCAGGTGATATTTACAGAGTAAGGTATCATCTAACCTTAACGTCTTTCTTTCGCCACAAATAGTAAACAGCAGGTAATACGAGCAAGGTTAAGATAACAGCGCTGATCATTCCTCCAACCATTGGCGCCGCTATTCTACTAACCACCTCAGCCCCAGTCCCTGTACTAAACATTATAGGCAATAAACCAGCAATTGTAGAAACGGCCGTCATCATGACTGGGCGAACACGAAGTCCTGCCCCTTCCATTACGGCAAGAGAGAGACCCTCTTTCGTTAATGCTTTACCATGCTCTAACTGACTTTTTTCATATTCATTATAGGACTGGTTTAGGTAAGTCAGCATTAGTATTCCTATTTCTACAGTGACACCTGCTAGAGCTATAAAACCAACCGCTACAGCAACTGAGAAATTATAATCTAAAAGATACATTAGCCAGATTGCCCCCACCAATGCGAGAGGCAAAGTTCCCAATATAATGGCTATTTCTGTAGCGTTTCGAAAGTTCATATATAAAAGAACGATAATAATCGCGAGCGTTAACGGAATCACGTAAGTCAGTTTTTCCTTTGCCCTTTCCATATATTCGTACTGCCCGGACCAGGTAACTGAATACCCTGCTGGCAACTCGAGTTCTTGTTCTACAACCTTCATTGCTTTTTCAACATAAGTGCCGACATCAACTCCCTCAATGTCGACAAAAGTCCAGCCATTAAGTCTTGCGTTTTCGCTTTTAATTGCCGGCGGTCCAAGTTCAACGTAGACATCAGCCACATCCGCCAAACTAATACGCTGCCCGTTTGGCGTAACTAAAGGTAGCTTCTTTAATTCTTCCGGCGAATCACGGTAATCTTGAGGGTAGCGCAAGTTTATTGGGTAACGTTCAAGCCCTTCAATGGTCTCTGAAACATTCATTCCGCCAATAGCCGTGGCAACAACCTGCTGAACATCCTCAATGTTCAAGCCATAACGTGCAGCCTGCTCTCTTTTTATGTCGACTTTGACATAGCGTCCACCAGCCACTCGCTCTGAATAAACAGAAGCCGTACCATCGACATCATCAAGTATCGTTTCAAGCTGCTGACCGATCTTCTGAATTTCATTAAGATCAGCTCCGGCAACTTTTATACCTACCGGCGTTTTTATACCTGTCGATAACATATCAATGCGAGTTTTAATGGGGTAAACCCACGCATTGGTCAGCCCCGGAAACTTTACAAGCGCATCCAGTTCTTTTTTCAACTTCTCAGTGGTCATACCGTCTCTCCACTGATCTTTCGGTTTCAGTTGAATAAAGGTTTCAATCATCGTTAGGGGTGCCGGATCAGTGGCGGTATCCGCTCGACCAATTTTGCCAAAAACCGTCTTCACTTCCGGTACCGTTTTTATGAGCTTGTCGGTTTGCTGCAACAGCTCCCTTGCTTTACCAATTGATAATCCGGGATAGGTAGTGGGCATATACATCAAATCGCCCTCATCCAAATCTGGAATAAATTCACTACCAATTTTGTCAATCGGCCAGACACCAACGGCCAGGATAACAAGCGCTCCGCCAATTGCTGTCTTGGGGTATTTCAAAATGCCTTTTAAAAGCGGTTTATACCCGGCGATCAATAACCGATTAAGCGGGTTTTTCCCCTCAGGTGTTACCTTTCCTCTGATAAAATATCCCATCAACACGGGGATAACGGTAATCGCTAAGGCTGCACTGGCTGCCATTGCGTAAGTTTTCGTGAAAGCAAGCGGAGAAAACATCCGCCCTTCCTGGGCTTCTAAGGTAAATACCGGCATAAAGCTGACGGTAATAATGAGCAAGCTAAAGAAAAGAGCAGGGCCCACCTCTGAAGCAGAGGCGGCAACCACCCGCCAGCGGTTCTCTGCTGTCAGTGGCGTTTTTTCCATATGCTTATGCATATTTTCAATCATGACGATGGCACCATCGAGCATAGCGCCAATAGCGATTGCGATCCCTCCAAGTGACATAATATTCGCGTTAATTCCTTGCCAATACATGACAATAAACGCGGTTAAAATACCCAAAGGCAAGCTGATAACGGCAACCAGCGAGGAGCGGACATGGAAGAGAAATATCACACAGATAAACGCGACAATAGCGAGTTCTTCTACTACACTTTTCCAGAGACTTTCCACGGCATCCGAGATAAGCCCCGAACGATCATAGACAGTGACTATATCGACACCTTCTGGTAGCCCAGACTTTAATTCTTCCAACTTTTGTTTAACGCCATCAATCGTTTTTTGGGCATTTTCTCCGAAACGCATTACCACAATACCACCCACGGTTTCTCCCTCACCGTTGAGTTCGGCGATACCGCGTCTCATTTGGGGGCCCACACCCACATCAGCAACGTCTTTAAGTAATAATGGCGTGCCATTTTCATCAACGCCAAGCGGGATACTCTCTAAGTCTGACACACTATCAATATAGCCTGAGGCCCGGACCATATACTCAGCTTCCGCCATTTCAACCACCGACGCCCCCACTTCCCGATTGCCTCGCTGGATAGCATTTTGTATGTGAGCAAGAGGAATATTGAATGCGCGCAGCTTCTCCGGATCCACTTTCACCTGGTACTGCTTTACCATCCCGCCGAGGGCGGCAACTTCCGAAACCCCCTCGACCGTTTGCAGTTCATACTTTAAAAACCAATCCTGCATACTGCGTAACTCACTCAAATTGTGGTTACCCGTGCGATCAACCAAGGCATACAAATACACCCAACCAACCCCTGTTGCATCAGGGCCTAATTGCGGTCTTGCATTAGAAGGCAGTTTCGGAGCAACCTGAGACAAATATTCCAGTACTCGCGAACGCGCCCAGTAAGCGTCTGTATCTTCGTCAAAAATGATATACACATAGGAGTCGCTGTAAAACGAATATCCACGGACGGTTTTAGCGCCGGGGACAGACAGCATAGCGGTTGTTAATGGATAGGTTACTTGATCTTCTACCACCTGCGGCGCTTGACCCGGATAGCTGGTTTTAATGATCACCTGGACATCCGACAAGTCCGGCAGTGCGTCTACGGGCGTATTCTTAACCGCAAAAGCACCAACACCCACGAGGATTAATGTCGCCAGAAGAACGAAAAAACGGTTACTCACTGACCATCGAATGACTGACTTAATCATGGTTATGCTCCTGCTCTGTCACTTGTTTTTGCTCAGGAATATGAATCGATGTGAGCTGGTACTGTTGCTTCCCGACTTGCGTTATTTCCGCATGCAAGGATAACCCCGTGCTAAGCTGAGAAAGTTCAACATCCGAAGCAACATCGAAGTCCATCGTCATTGCAGGCCAGTCCCATTCAGAAATCTCACCGTGCTCCAGCGTAACCATCGAGTGTTGAGGCATAACATTTTTAACGGTTGCTTCAACCCAGACAGCTTGAGCTGTTGTGTCACTTGACATGCTGCCATGGCTCTCGTTATCAACATGCGTGTCATGTTGCATGCGCTTAAAGTCAGAGGACTTACTGGACTCAGAATCAATCAAAAACTGAGCTGAAGTAACGATGTCATCACCTGCCATGAGACCCGATAAAATTTCAACTCGCGAGCTCCCTAACCGCCCAACATCAACATTAACTGATTTAAATTTCCCATCACCCAGTGCCAGGACAACTCGGTTCGAATCACCCATTCGGATAAGCGCTTCTTTAGGGATGATTAAGTTTTTGTCGCCTAAACCAGCCTTAATGTTAAGATTCGCAAACATGCCCGGTTTTAAAAAACCATCTGGGTTATCGAAGTGAATTCGAACTTGTCCCGTCCGAGTTTTAGGGTTAAGTGACGGATAGACATAATCAACCTTTCCTTGCCACTCTTTACCTGGAGCATACTCAAGGTTCATTTGAACGTCATTGCCTACCTCAACCTGGTTCAATTGCCGCTCAAAGACTTCTGCAATAACCCAAATTTTATCCAGTTGAGCAATGGTCATTAAATTCATACTCGGCGTTACAAACGCACCTTCACGCACAGTCAGTCTATCCAATACCCCGGACTGCTTTGCTTTTACCGTGATTGTTTTCTGAATTTTACGAGTTTCTTTTAACTTTTTAATCTCAGATTCAGAGACTTGCAGAGCTCTTAAGCGTTCTTCAGCGGCATCAATTAGCACCTGATTACCTCTTTGCGAGGCCAATACAAGCTCCTCTTGCGCATTAACCATTTCAGGAGAGTAAATACTGTATAAAGGCTCGCCGGCTTTAACCGAGTTACCAACCGCTTTTACGAAAAGCTTCTCAATCCAGCCTTCAACACGAGGACTTACTGTTAATACTCGGTCCTCATCAAACTGAACATAGCCAACTGTTTCGATATCTAGGTTGAGTCTCGAGGACGTGACGGTTGCAGTTGTAACCCCAAGGTTATTAATAACGTCGGGATCAATTCTCACCGTACCAGGTGAACTCTCTTCTGCATCATCGCCATAGTAAGGAATAAGGTCCATCCCCATTGGAGACTTTCCTGGTTTGTCTCGACGATAATTGGGATCCATCGGAGCCACCCAATATAACGGCTCTTTTTCTGCATTGCCCGATGAACGATCAGACACTTCAGTCGATTGCATTACATAGCCAATAGCGCCAGCGCCAACTGCAAAGCCTACAGCTAAACTTATAAGAGATTTGGTGACTGTTTTCATTTTACACTCCTGAAAGTAATAAGTAGTTTGCTTCGGCAATCAATTTTTGGCGGTTGATGGCGATTGCTAATGCATCAATTTTTGCGTCGATTTCCGCAATCTGTGACCGTACCGCCTCGGCAAAGTCGCCATCATCATTGTTGTAGGCAGTCAATGCGGCTTCAGACTGGGCGGACATTTGTGGAAGTAGCTCTTCGTGATATAGGGCAGCACGTTCATTCAAACGGTTCAGTTGTAAAAACGTACTGCGTAAATTGGCTATTAACTGCCTGGCAACCAATAACTTCTCAGTTTTTTTTGCTTCCGTTTTAAACTTTGCTGAGCGTACCTGCTTATCCTGTTTGTTATCAGTAAATAAAGGGACATCGAACGTAACCCCGACTGACAGCAAGTCGGCACGGTCATTGCCGCTTGGATCGTCGTTTCTATGGCCATATTTCAGATTGGCTGACCATTGCGGTTTATAACCTTGCTGAGCGAGCTCGACAGATGTCTCCGACGCCAAAATGTCTTGATCGGTCGCTTGCAAAACCGGGTGTTCTTTTATCAATTCGTACAAGGCTTGATTCGGTATTGTCGAAGGTGATAGCAATGTCTTCTTCAGCGTAAGACTCGGAAGGTCATCCGGTAACCTTGATTTCGCTATAACACCTATCCATTCCGACAATTCGCTTTGAAGTTGCTCCTCTTTTTGTCGCAGTGACGTCAACCTATCATCCAGGCGTGTAAGCTCAAGTTGGGCTCTAATAACATCTTGCTGCCGTGCTTTTCCCTCGGTACTGGTATAACTCGCCTTAGCCGTCGACACTAACTGTTCAAAAAGCGCTCTATCCGATTCAATCAAGCGAATACTTTGCTGAGAGAAAAAGATATCTAACCACAACTTAGTGACCGTTGTTTTGACTTTAGCAATGCGATCCGCTCTCAAAAACGGTTGTTTTTGAGCTAATTGGTTTTTCTGCTTACGAGACAACGATAAAGTGTCTCCTCTGGGAAATGCTTGTGAAACACCGACGACTAACTGGGCCATCCCTTCCTGTCTTGAACTAAAACTGTCAACAGGGAAACTGGCAGCCGTGAATGATATTGTAGGGTCAGGCAAACTGGAAGAGGCTATCGCTTCACTCGCGAATGCCTCTTGGGTTTGCTTACTTGCTGTTAGCCAAGGGTCTTCTTGTACAGCGATACTCACTGCGTCTTGCAAATTCAAAGGCGGCTCTTGCGCATTTGCAAAATTTGGCACCACTACAGTCAGAACACTTAAATAAGCCATTCTTCTTAAAAGTTTCATATTGTTACTCTCAAAAACTGTGAATTTCTAAATTAAACACAGACCAAGTTATGAGTCGGACCGTAACGAGGACGACGAACGACGTCGTAACGACAATGACCGAACCAAAGCTTATAGCTGTGCTTTTACCTGGACGATAAACGCGCCAGGAGCGAGAAATTTAGTACTTTTTAAGAGTAGATTGGGGGCCGAAATAGCGAGAGAGAGTGCTTTTCTTTAATATTCGTATCTAAGAATGAGGAAGCGTTAAAAACCAGCTTATCAATAGGCGGAACGGTGGATTGCTCAGAATAAACGACAGTAATTGACGGGCTGTAACAATGACGCATCATTGAATCAGAGCAACAGTTATCGGTAAGAGAATGTGACACTTCGCAATCTGCAAGATCGCAAACTTGCTCAGTAGGATCGTGCATACATGCCTTTTCCGTACTGATAGTTTGTGAAAATGACATTGTTGTTACTGCTAATAGCAGTAGGGCAATGATTAAACGATACATGCGAAGGTTCACTATAAAAACATGCTTGCATTGTATCTCTTTTGGCTGATAAAGATCAATCAATTAAAGGAAGTATCCATAACGAGGTAGTCAATCCAGGTGGCGATACGACTACTATATCACCACCCAGATTTACGACTAACTTAGGCGATTTTAAAGTCTAAATACCAAAGTCATCGAACTTTATGCGTTCTCGCGGAATACCAAAGTCAGCAAGAGACTTTAACGTTGCTTCTAGCATCGGCGGAGGACCACACACGTAAATATCTAATGTTTCTTTGTTTTTGCCGGCCAACCACTTCATTGCGGTTTCGTGCACAAAACCAGTTGGTCCAGTCCAGTCATCCGACTTGGCGCTCTCAGAAAGAACAGGTATATAAGTTAACCGCTCTTCTCTTTCAAACTCGTTTCTATAACAGAGTTCCTTTTGATATCGAGCACCGTAAAAGAATATGCAACGACGAGGAGAATCTGCTGCTAATTCACTTTGTATTAACGCTCTTAACGGTGCAATACCCGCGCCGCCCCCGATGAAGACTTGTGTATGAGAGTTTTGCTTTGCCAGTTGGAAGTCTCCAAATGGCCCAACGGCATCGACACGAGCGCCAGCTTCTAAATTACATAAGTAATTTGATCCCACCCCCGGCGGTACCCCTTCGCTTGGCGATGGCAGCAGCCTTATGTTAAATACAAACCGAGTCGGGTGAGGCCGCGTAGCAACCGAGTAGTGCCGTGACAATATTTCGTTTATATGTGGAATACGGAACTGCATAAATTGCCCGGCTTCATATCTAACGGGGTCTGAACTTACAAAAGTAAGCTCCATAATGGATGGAGTGAGTTGCCGCTTTGAATCAAGTGTTAAAGCAATATCATCGACTCCGACATTATGCAGCTTAACGTCATAATTGGATGACGTTCTGTGTTGACAAGATAGGCGCGTTCCTGCTTCTAATTCGTTGGCGCTCAATAACGCTTTATCAGCTGCTTTCGGGCTGGGTATATTGCTGCCTTGCAGTGTCACTTTACATAACCCACAGGTACCGCCTCCGCCACAATTACTCGCAATTGGTTGCCCTTTCTGCTGAAAATATTCTAGCCACGTTTTCTTACGTTTTGGATTAAAGTCACCGTCAGTAATATTTCGGCCTAAGAGAATTAAACCGGATAATGAAAACCAAAGAGCGAATAATCCAGCACTCCATATCAATAGATGATTAAAACTTCGACCGCCCGTGTAATCCATAAAGTGCAGACGAAACGCCCAGTCAGCGATTGTCCATGGCGTATTACGATGTTCCACAACCCGGGATGACGCTTCATCGATATATATTCGGGTATTAAGATCATCCTCGATATCAATGCGGAATCCTGAGGCATTCCAGCCATTCACTTCATCGCTTCCCTTGACTCTTTCAACCCTTTCAACCTGGCCCGGTCCATTGTAGCTATTCAGCGCTAGCTGAGTCGCCAAAGCTTGGTCCGTAGACCACCGTTCACCGGTATCTGCGTTGAAGTAAAGCAAACGTCCATCTGGCAGAGACACCTGATACTGACCTACCCCGGCAACACTGACCAGTTCAATGGAGTGAGCTAAGGGGAATCGTTGATGCATTTCAGTAACATCGATTTGAGGCGCTATTTTTTTAAGTGGGGGTTCAGAGTTTTTTGAGACCATATATTGGTGGCCTGACATTCCGTGATGTCCGGTTAAGCTAAAAAATAACCCACTCACTAGCCACAAAGCGACTTGAATCACTAAAACCAAACTCACCCAACGATGAAGCCATTGCATAAACCTTATCATTGAGCACCCCCAGTCGATTTTCTTTTAAACGTAATCGTATAAAAAAGCAGGACAGTGCCCGTTATCATTAAAATAAACGTACCGATAATAAAGCCCTTTAACCACCAGGTCTCGATATCCACACGCTCGTCGTAGTCCATTATGTGTAACATCCAGGCGATATCAAACCCCCGCCAAAACGTATGTCGCTTTACCAAAAGCTCCCCGGTCGTTTCAGATAAATACAGACTGGTATTACCGAAATCGTCATAATTTACCTGCCAAATCGGTAACAAAGCACCACTCACTTCTGTTGGTGGGTTATCAGTCATGTAAACGACCGATTCAATAGCGTCGGGATCCTTCGTGTAATATTGATTCGCTAACTCTTTAATGTGTTGTTCGGTTATATCAATACGCTGCAGCGACTCCGCATTAACTAAAAACGCTCCCTCGTTCCTCTCTATTTTATACACCGGCTGTAACTTCTGATTCAGCCATACGCTTTTTAACGACGTTTTTCGTGTTTCTGGATAGCGGCTCAACAGGTCATTTAAGCTTGATATTTCAACACCTTTCGGTATTGGCTGGCTTATATCCTGAACTAAGTGATCACCATGAATATAATCCAAATCGAAGAATACCATGTAAGCGCCACTGATTGTCCAAACAACCATTTGCAGGCCAAAAATCAAAGATAGCCAACGATGCCAAACTCGCCAGCTACTGGAGCGTTTCTTTTGAGTCATACCCTACCTCAAATTTAATAAAACAAACCTGCCGCTACCAGGGAAAAGCGACAGCCAGTCTAGTCTTTAAAAGCTGTAACGTACCTTCAGATATAACTGACGGCCTAACAAGTCATATGTCATAGTGTCAGTATTGGCGTCCGTCCAACTTTTAAAATAAGCTCTTCAAGATGACTAGAAAAGCTATAAAAAAAGTTGTCCACTTTTTTCAAAATAAAAATGATTTTTCATTTTTAATGAATTTTTACCCTTTTCTGATTATTGATGCTTTTAATCTTTTGCCGACTATAATGCGTACACGAATACATAACTTTTACGTAAGGAACTTGGCTATGAGTCAATCAACTAAAAAAGCCACGCTTTACAGAATGTCGACACCTGACCACCAATGCCCTTTCGGTTTAAAAACCCGGCACTTACTTAAAGCCAACGGTTACGATGTGGACGACAACCTACTGGAAAGCCGCGAGGAAACCGACATATTCAAGGAAAAACACAACGTCGATACCACTCCACAAGTGTTTATTGGTGATGAACGCATCGGTGGGTACGAAGAGGTTCGAGCCTTTCTAGGAAAACCTCTTCCTGACCCTGACGCAACCAGTTACCGACCGGTTATTGCATTATTTATTATGACAACGCTCCTCTCTGTAGCCACGTCGTGGCTGTCTTTTGGTCGCGCATTTACCGTACAAACCATCGAGTGGTTCATCAGTTTCTCTATGGTGGTTCTGGCCTTGCTCAAACTCCAGGACGTAGAGAAATTCTCTACCATGTTTCTCAATTACGATCTTCTCGCCAAAAAATGGGTGCCTTATGGCCGTATTTATCCCTATGCCGAAGGCTTGGCGGGTCTGTTAATGGCAGCCGAATTCGCCCATGTCATATCCATACCCGTCGCATTATTCATCGGCATCGTAGGCTCTATATCGGTGTTTAAAGCCGTTTATGTCGACAAACGCGAGCTAAAATGCGCCTGTGTCGGTGGCTCCAGTAATGTGCCGTTAGGCTTCATTTCACTCACTGAAAACCTCATGATGGTCGCTATGGCTGTCTGGATGTTTTTTACAATGAACTAGAAAAAGAGCGCTATGCGCTCTTTTTCTTAACGCTTTTTACGTAAAAACAAAATCTCACCAGCGGCAATCAATGCCATACCGATAAGAGACGCCCAAATAACCAGCGGATCGCTTGTCCATTTCACCCATATAAAAGCGGCTAAAACGATGACATCTAGCGTGATTGCGCTGACAAGTATGTAAATATTGGCATTCACCTTTTGCCTTAGATGCCGTAATACGCCCCAGTGGATCGCAATGTCCATCACGATATAAAAAATAGCGCCCAGTGACGCAATTCGACTCAAATCGAAGAATGCCGCTAAGATCATAGCCATAACAATGGTGTAAACCAGCGTATGCTTCTGAATGGAACCTGGCATGCCAAAATGACTGTGTGGAACAAGCTTCATATTGGTCAACATGGCTAACATTCTTGAAACGGCAAACGCGCTGGCAATCACTCCTGATACCGTTGCTACAATTGCAAAAGCGACCGTCACCCATAGTCCGGTCTCGCCATAGACGGGTCTGGCTGCTTCAGCAAGCGCGTAGTCTTTCGCTTTCACAATTTCATCTATGGACAGGCTCGAGCCAACCGCCAGAGTGACCAGAAGGTATATTAACGCGCAGATAATAAGCGAAATAATAATGGCACGCCCGACATTTCTCTTAGGCTCAACAATTTCACCGCCACTATTGGTTATTGTTGTAAACCCTTTGTACGCAAGTATGCTTAAAGCAATCCCCGCTAAAATACCGCCACCCGTAGCTTCTTCTGGAATAGCCGATATCGATTCAAACTGAATGCCTGAGGCCCACAAACCACCAGCCGCTAAAATGACCAACCCTAAAGTCTTAACAAAGGCCATAAAAAACGAGAACGTTTGAATAAACTGATTACTCAAAATATTGATAAAAAACGCAAAGACCAGCAAACCCACCGCCAACAAAGGGATAAGCCACTGCGCTTCAAAAGAAATTAACTGGCTGGTATAAGACGCAAATGTCCGAGCGACTAAACTTTCATTAATGACCATAGAAAAGTACATCAAGAGTGCGAATATCGCCGTCACACTTCCTTTTCCATAAGCTTTACTGAGGAACATCGCAATACCGCCCGCTGACGGATAGGCTTTCGCCAACTTAACGTAAGAGTAAGCGCTAAAGCCGGCAATGATACCGCCGCACACAAATGCCAGGACAAACCACTCTCTTGCCAGCTGAGCAACTTGTCCGGTCAGTGCAAAAATACCAGCGCCAATCATCACACCAGTCCCCAGCGACACCGCCCCCCAAAGACTCAGGCTGCTTTTCTGATAATCCTGATGTCCGTGTTCATGAGCGTGTTCTGCCATAATCAGCTCCTGTGATTGAACTCAGTTGGACCAATGGATCCGGATGATTTTCCAGCCAGACTCAGTCGTATTTGATACGGTTACGGTTTCATTCATCGTTAAATCAACCTCACGCCCGTTATACTCCCCGGAAACGCTATACCGAGAAGTGATCACAGCAAGGCCATCGGCTTCTTGTACTGTCCTTTCAAGCAACTGTGAAGGAACCGCCTGGCTAAACTTAATATCTGACTTAAGGTGATGAGCACTGTACTCGGCCAAGGATCGTTCAACACCACCACCTTCAAAGATAAGCACATCATCGGAAAGCACGTCTTTAACGACCTCCGTGTCACCTTCAGTTAAAGCAGTTCGAAATGCATCAAGCACAGCGGTCGGCTCAGATAGTTTTTCGGCGCTACTGGGCGCTGAAATAAACATTACCGAAACCATAAAAACACTCACAAGTAATTTCATTCTTCTTATTCCTTACATTAACCGGGGGAAAACGCGCTGCTTAGCGCAGAGGCCAGGGTAAAAATAGTGACAGCCAATACCATTTCCGCCGTTATGGAGTTTTTGAGTCGCTTGGCGGCCGCGTTATCATTTAATTGCGGTACGAACTTTAATTTATGCAATGCGGCAACAAGGAGAATCAGCGCCACAAACACAAGTTTCGCTAGTAGTACCGTGTCATACGACGTAAGCGGCAGCTCTGGCATCCATCGCCCTGTTGCACTACGATACATAACCAAGCCCGCAATAAGGAGTATTGGAACCGCTGCAGACATATGCACACCAAAACGCTCCATAATGGCTTTCGCTTTAGCAAGCGGTACCGACGTTGCCAGCTTTCGCAATGAGTTAAGACTGCCGAACCAAACCCAAGCGACTAACAAGTGTGTTAAAAGCGCTAGCTTTCCCCACCAGACGGCGTCACTGCCGTGACCAATACTTAAGAAGCTCCATCCCATGAGTCCAATGGCGACAACATATAGCACCCACTTTATACGTTTTAGCTTAACAACGGAGTAAACAATCCAAGCAATAGCAACCGCTATCTGAAGTTGGATGAACAACCCAACAGGGCCGGTCCATATAAACTGCATGTAGGTCTTGTCAATCATGCCGGCAAAGCCTTCAGCAGCAAAACTACCGACTTTCAGAAAAAAATACAGAAGGCTTGCCAGTAATAGAAGCAACGCAACAAGGCTATTCTTTCGTTCAGACTGCTTTTTTAAACCGGACAAATAAACGATATAAGGCGAGGCGGTCATCACCGCGTTAAGCCAGAATATAAAGGCCAACGTTAAAACGCTGGCCACACTCCAAAGGGTCATCATTTCACCTCAAAGCTAAAATCACCCGATATTTTATGACTGTCCCCACCCATTGCCGTCCAATAAACCGTATAACCACCTGACGCCAAATTGTTTTTAACAGCAATTTCGTACGCTGCTTTGGGAGTCATGCTCATCGAAAAGTCCAGCGGATGCATTTTACCGTCATCTGAGTGCAGCATAATTTTAGCCAGACGAACATCACCGGAAAAATTCATCGTAATTTCCGTTGGTGACTCGGACAAAGTCGCACCGTCCTCCGGGCTACTGGATGTTAGGCCGACGTGAGCGCTGGCCCATGCACTAAAAAATAACGTGGTACCGAAGGCTAACTTAAGTATGTTTTTCATGTTGTTTCCTCTTTGTTTATTATCAATTAAAACCAAACTCTGGCCCCAAGGACCACGCCTGTTTCTGTGGTGTCCTCTCCCATTCGTTTCATTTCATCTGCCGTGTTGCCTAACGCGCCGTTCCAATAAACACCAATGTAGGGTGCAAACTCACGACTGATTTCGTGACGATAACGCAACCCCACACGCAAGTTGCTCAAGCCACTTTGCCGTTCATATTTGTCTGAATCTGTCAGGTTGGCTGTAAACTCAATGCGAGGCTGTAAGTACGATGTTTGGGTGAGCTGCCACTCGTACTCAGTTTCGCTGACAAACTGGACATCACCTTCTTCGTTCACCATCAACGAGTTGTCCATTTCAAACCAATACGGAGCCAGCCCCATGAAGCTAACAACGGCATAATTTTCCATAGAGGCATTGGACGATAAGGAGCCTCGCGTACCAACACCGGCCTGAAACGACCAAAACGGAGACATCAGGTAGCCGTATAACAACTCAGCCCTTTCCAAGTCAGTGGGCTCTCCGTCATCTTGAATATTTTCCCCCTCACTTTTGAAGACAAACCGATGATAATCACCACCGTACCAAGCCATCATGTCCCAAACGGCAACGTTCTCTTCCTCGTCTGTTCGCGTTAATTCCAGCCGGTCAAATAATACCTGCCCGGTGTAATATTCTTTAACGGGCTCTGGCCAGCCTTCCTCTGCATGTCCCGCCATTGCCACTGCGGGTAAAAGTGCTGTAGTGAACAACAATGATTTAGCGTACATAGCCTTCCTCCTTATGCCACATTTACCACACGAAACATGCCCGCTTTCATGTGATAAAGCAGATGACAATGAAATGCCCAGCTTCCCGGTGCATCAGCGGATATCAGTAGTGACACTTTCTCGCTTGGTTTTAAACTAATGGTGTGCTTACGAGGACGAGGATACTGTCCATTTTCAAGTTCCATCCACATACCGTGTAAGTGGATTGGATGATCCATCATGGTGTCATTAACCATCACCAACCTTAAGCGCTCGCCGTGACGGAACTGCACAGGGCCGTCAACTTCGGTGTAGTTCTTCCCGTCAAACGACCACATATACCGTTCCATATTACCGGTCAAATGCAGTTCAATCTGGCGCTCTGGTTCCCGCTTATCTGGCCATTCTTGGGCGCCAATAAGATCGCTATACACTAAGACTCTATGGTCAACATTATCCAAACCTATGCCCGGTTCATGGAGACGACTGGTCGGATTCATAGCTATCATGGCGGCAGCAGCTCCGTGACCACCTTCACTATGCTCAATTTTAATGTTTTCCACAGGAAGCTCTTTTTTATGCATCATTTCATGATTCATATGACCGTCTGTGCCGCTCATATTCATCATACCTTTCTCTTCCTTATTTCCTGACATCGCCATGGCCCCCATTCCCATCGCGGCCATACCACGTTCAGGCACCGCGCGTAACTCAGGAACTTCTGCTTCAAGGCCAATTTCTGGTGTTAATGTGCCTCTGACATAGCCACTACGGTCAAAGCTCTCCGCAAAAATCGTATAAGCCTTGTTATGCTTTGGCTGAACAATGACATCATAGGTTTCAGCCACTCCGATACGAAACTCATCAATAGACACAGGCTTCACCGGTTGACCATCTGCCGCCACTACAGTCATCTCTAGACCAGGAATACGTACATCGAAATAGCTCATCGCAGAGCCGTTGATAATACGAAGTCGCACTTTCTCACCTGGTTTAAATAATGCTGACCAGTTCATTGCTGAATCGCGACCATTCATCAGGTAGGTGTATGTACTCCCTGTCACATCAGCGATATCGCGAGGACTCATCCGCATTTGTCCCCACATTTCTCTTTGCTTCCAGGTTTTCTCTAACCCATGCTGGCGCACGTCCTCGAACGTCTCAAATATCGTACGCTTTTGGTAGTTATAGTAGCCTTCCGCTACTTTCAAATTACGAAAAACCTCATTTGGATCTTCGAATGTCCAGTCACTTAGAATAATTGTGTGTTCACGATCAGCGCCTATATCTCCGTCTTTTGGGTCGATAATCAGCGGACCTAAGTGCCCCAGTTGCTCCTGTAAACCCGAGTGGCTGTGATACCAATAAGTGCCATTTTGCTCAACGTCGTAGCGATACTTATAAGTTCGCCACGGCTTTATACCTTCAAATGAAACCCCGGGTACGCCATCCATATTTTCAGGCAAAATTATCCCATGCCAGTGGATTGACGTGTCTTCAGATAGTCTATTGGTCACATTTAGCTTGGCTCGCTGCCCTTCTTTTAAACGAATCAAAGGGCCCGGCATTTGGCCATTGATGGTTATTGGTGTTCCTACTTTATTTCCCACGAGCAGTGGGGACTTTGCAATGGTGAGATCAATCTCATCGTTTGTCAGGATCTGATCTTTAAAACTGCGTCCCTGAGGAGCAGCCCAAGTTGGAGCTACTTTGGCGATTGCTAAAGCAGACGCCATAGTGAATGCAGATTTAATAAACTTTCGACGCCCTTTGTTAAACTCATTGCTCATTATGACGCTCCTCTTTTGAGGTTAAATTTTGATAACGTTGAACGTCCTGTTCCTTATCAGACGGCTCATCAGAAACCGATGATTTAAACCCTTTAATCGCACTACCAAGATCGGAGCCAAGGGTTCGTAGCTTTTTGCTACCAAAAAGAAGGATGACAATAACTAGTAAAATTCCTAACTGAACCATACTCAAGCCGCCAAAACCCATATCTAAAGCCCTCCATTTGAGAGTGCTTGCTGCTGCTCTAAACTTGCTATCTGCTTATAAGGTGTAATTGAACCGTCCTCTTTGATTTCATAGACCGTATACGGTTGAAACCGAGTACCCATTTCCATACCAACAGACCCTACCGGCATGCCAGGAACAGTTAATCCAATGCCATTGGCCGACTTTTTCCCAGCTAAATAATGAGAAACCAATGTAGGAGGAACGTGCCCCTCAAAGACATAGCCATTACTAGAAATAGCGGTATGACAGGATTGGACCTCGGCACTAATACCGGCATCACGTTTTCGTTGGGTCAAGTTGTTCGGATGTTGTACGGACACACTAAAGCTATCGGGTAAAGCTTGTAACCACTTTTCACAGCAACCGCAGTTGGGATCTTTTAGAACGGTTAGTTGCTGCTCTTCTACATCGGTTGCAGATACAGACACGGAAAACAGCATCGCCAAAACAGCGATATTGCGTTTGATAGACATAATTATTCACCGATTAATAAGTTTTAAGGAAACACGCCGAGCGTGTGTTAAATTTCTAGTAACTTATTAAGCGGTAATTATTGGGGGACGGAATAAATTAGACGCGTGTTTAGCACGAATTGAGGTGTCGATGGTCGCATCGACTTTGGCAGAGAGGTTAACTACAGCGGCATTAACCGAAGAAGACTGTCCGACAAATAAAACCGAGCCGCCGGAGCAATGCCGAATGGTCATGTCAGCACAGCACGAGTTGTGCTTTTGCGTCTCATGCTCGCAATCGTTTGTGTCGGCTTCGTACATCATGCTGTGCTGCATTTGGCTGTTATCATGACATGCGTGAGCTTCTGCCGTTTGCGAAAACGACATCGACACCAATAGCACTGTCATTAATAACAGAATTCGAATTAGCACGAGCACCCTGCTTTTTGCAATTTAATAAACTTCAGTCTAACGTCATTTTAGCGCATGTCAAATAATAATGATGAATCACGAAATGTTCGCAGGTATGGGCTTTCTATGGATGCTGATTGTGGGAGCTATTTTTATTGTTCCCGCATGGCGTATCTGCCAACGAGTTGGCTACCCTGGTCCATTGGGTCTTCTGATTGTTATCCCTATCGCAAATATCATTCTTCTTTACTTTATAGCGTTCGGCCCATGGAAAAATGTTGATAAATAGCTAATTCACTTTAACCAAAGCAACAAGTATAGCTTTTCATCTCTGATCAGAAGCACGAATTTATTTGCCACTACACGTTCACAAGTTGCAGACCACTATAGCTATGTTCAACGTGTTAAGCGAGTATTGGGCATAGCCAAAAAGTTAAAAGATTCATTTGTGAAAAAGCTTTCAATCAAAAAACTAAAGCTGAAGTTTTAGTAACAAGGTAAGTAACACGCTTGAATCTTAATATTTTTTATCCACTATAAAACAATAAGTTATTAGATCTTATCGATTCCGCCTCCGGCACCATTATTGATAAGGCCTCGCTAGAAATAGCGGGGCTTTTCTTTTTCTGGCTTTGTACCAGATTTGTACCAGTTGTACCATCCACATTGCCCGCCACCCGTTTCAAATGATGACTCGCAAGGTGAGCGTACCGCAGTACCATCTCATACGATGACCAACCGCCAAGCTCCTGCAGCTCTTGTAAGCTTGTGCCGCGTTGATTGAACATGCCAGCTTGCCCATGTATGGGCGTAAATCGTGCCAACGAAAATTTTCAATACCCGCTCGTTTTAACGCTGCATGCCATGCTTTGGTTGATGTGCGCTCAACTGGTTTGCCTTGATACACAAAACAATAGTGAACATCGTCGCCCTGCACTTCTTGCAACACCGATAAAGCATCGTTATTGAGTGGCACGTTTATCGCCTTTCCTGATTTTGATTGATCAGGATGAATCCACGCAAAACCACGTTCTAAGTCCACTTGATCCCACCGTAGATAACTCACATTCGACTGACGCAAACCTGTAGCCAGTGAAAATTGAGCCATCAACCGCAGATGCTTAGGTAACTCATTCAATAAACGTTGTGCTTCATCGTGTAATCCCCCCGATTTTTCGGGGGATTACACATTGGCTGTAGGAAAAAGATTACGGATAAAGTTAGCTTAGTATGTGCTCGTTGATTTAGCCTGCAAGGTTAACGTTAAACCAAGTGCAGATGCCACCTTAGCGATAGTTGAAAATGTCGGATCTCCATCAGATTCCTCCACGCATGCATCCAAATATGCTTGAATGGCTTCGTCATTATCGAGGTGTTGTGTGTATGTAACTACCCCGGGGTTTGTCAACTGCAGTTAACAACCTGTGCGTTGACACGAGGTTTGAAGAGTATGGTTAGTTGGTAAAAGTGGCAAACGTAATATTGTGTAGGATAAAAACTTAATAGTTAAAATTCGACGAAGCTATGTCCGCTGTGTGCCATTAAGAGACATTCACTTAGCTCTTACAACAACTTTGGCCTTCTTGAATTGGTGGGCATTTCACTGTTCCATAAGAGCAGTATACACAACAATCGCCCTTCAAAGGCTTTAGGAGAACTTTGCAAGATTCACATTCATAATACCACTGGCAAGCGTTGGTTGACATTTCTTCGGTTTTACTGAAACCGCACTCAGGGCAAGTAATGGTAGAATTTAACTCTATACCTCGCATGTTTGCTCCTTCAAAGGTTTAACAATGTCCAATACGGACATTACAATCATCAAACAAATACCCACATAGAACAAATAAGTGCTCCAGTCATATTGCCATAGTGGATAGAGGGTTAACAAAACAGCTATAGGCCCAATAACTCCAAGAGTACCTCTCGTATGATTTTGGTTTTTATACCAGTTATACAAATTTACCAACAACGCCAAAGTTGCAAATATAGGTAACAAGGTATTTACAGCAATCCCCTCAAAGTGAGAGAGAAAGCCTAATCCCAATGCTGATGCTAATGAACCGAGAGCAGGGAAACACCCCGTACAACTGAGGGCTGCAAGCCAAACACCACCTGAGCCAACTTTATCTAAAATCTTATTAATCATTTTTAACGCCTAACATTATTTGAATGACTTGAGTGTAAACTCCGTAGATAGGTACGGAGTCAATGCTATTTTAGCGAATCGATTATTGGGCAGTGAGATTGGTCGTTATTGTTGCGGCATGAATTAGTCATTTCTTTTATGACGACTTCTAAGCGTTGAAGGTCAGCTATCTTACTTTGAATTAAGCTCAGTTTCTGCAAACCTAGAGATTCAACTTTGGCACAATCGCCATCCATTGACATCAAAGACGCTACTTCCTTTAGAGTAAAGCCAAGTGCTTTAGCCTTACAAATGAATTGTAATTGCTTGGTGATTGAGTCGTCATACACACGATAACCATTTTGAGGTTTTTGAGGTTGTTTTATCAAGCCTTCTCGCTCATAAAAGCGTATAGTTTCTACGCCTAAACCAAGTTCTTTAGCCAACTTGCCTATTGTTTTCATCGTCTAACCACAAAATCAACTTTAATCATGACATTAGTATATCAATACGAAGTAAAATTGCTCGAACTACCAATGACTGGTTTTCGCTCATTGCTGACCTTCGGCTTTGTGCCAACAGCGGACGTTTACAACGAATAGCTAAGCGGCGGCCCGATAGGGCCGTCCGGTGGACGGCCGCAAGGCCGGGAACGAACTTGAGCGACTGGTTGGATGTCTACGTCCCCGGCTCCGACACACTTTCTGTTACGAACAATCTATTGCCCAGCATCTCAAGAAGCGTCTCAAGATTCATTAGCTGTTCAAGGTGCAGTGCTCCCGGTGGCGCTGAGGAACTTAACAAGTACTCGGCGACGTGCGCTGCGACACGGCCAGTCACATCGGCTTCGCCATCTCCGGTAAGGGTGAAGCGGTTCGGGCACTCATTGCCGCCGATAGCATCCACCTGAACGGCGAATTGAGTCCCACCCATTGGCACCCAGTGAGAAAGTTTTGAAATAGTGTTAGACCAACGCCATAGAGGAAGAACCGACAGGAGCTGCGACTTCGCGAGCCACCAAAGAATTCTGGTAACCGCTCGCGAATCAAAACACAACCAGGTGTTTACGCTCTCGATTCCGAGCGTCGCTGGTAATGTATGCTGGTCCGAGAAGTCGAAGCGGTACCCTGTCCGTCGGCCGAATGGCTCTGGCATTGTGGTCGATAATCCTTCACAGAACGCACTCACTTCCTTGCGGGCACCATCCGTTTTTACGGAGAACTTATGCCCAAATTGCTTCAAGGTCCACTGGATCGCGGCTGCACCGTGGCTTTCACCAAGGCCCAGTAAGACGAAAATATCAGCACGTTTCAGCGGGCCCAAGCGCGATTGAGCATGGTCTACCAGTAAGTTCGTCAGACCCGGAGCGACACCAACACTAAAAACCGCCGTCGCATTTGCAGACTTCGCCGATGAGTCCAGGGTTTGTAGTTGACTGATCACATCGGCTGTAGCTGAAACATCTACATAATGCACCGAGTGGGTCAGGCACTGTTCCGCCACTGCAAAGTTATTATGCTCTACGCAGTTGACGACCACGGAGGCTCGCTTCAGAAGATCTCTATAGGTGCTCGGGTCAGTCGTATCCAGCTGTGCTGCTTCGGCCTGTTCGCCGAGTCGCTGTGCCATATGTTGAGCTTTGTTAAAGTCACGGCCGGCAACAACAATCCGACAGTTAAGTGCAAGTGCTTCGCATACTGCGGCCCCAACGGCGCCATACCCACCGAGCACGACGACGGTTTCTTTTTCGTTAGCTCTATTCATCAGAAAGCTCGACAAGCCAATCAATCCAACGCAAAGCACACGGGTGACGACCGCGCAGCGGTTGGCATCCCAGCGGCCGCAGGCCGCGAGTGCTGCGCCTTGTTATACGTGCTTTAGCTAAAATATCATTTAGCCACATAGTGACAGCCCCATTTTCGCGCCGAGGCTAGTGCAAACCCAAAACTGACTATTGAAAATACGGCTTGGTAATACATATGTTTTTCTGGCTGAAAAAGTACGGCATTTGCTATAGACACAAGAAAACCGAACGCTGATACAAACCATAAAAGCTTAATAGCCTGATCATAATGCCCATTCGATACGATACCACTATGCTGCTGAAAGCTTAAAACGAACGAAGTCAGCTTGTAAGTTAACCATACAAAGAATAATGAGATTATTGATATGAAAATTGCACCTGACACTTCGTGGAACAGTACGCCCCAAATTAGAGCGATTGAAGACCAGACAACCGGAAATAGAAATCCAATATTATCGGTTTTAACCAAGTATTTTGACTTAATTGAAAGTTGCTCCAACTCAGTACTCCGAAAACGTATAACGCAAAGCACACGGGCGGAAAAACGCGTTAGCGTTTGACGTCCCAGCAGCCGCAGGCTGCGCGTGGTGCGCATTGTTAAATGGCATTACCGGCATAAGTCTGAATACTCGCTAGACCGGTGTATTGTAATACCGCATTGCTGCTCTTTATAAAGAGAACAAGCTACGTCTTTAACGGTAACTACTGGCCTTGTTTTTGGTCCAGTAAGCTGAACCATCACTTCTGCATTTGAAACTCCGGTATTAAGATGAACATTATTTGCAAGTAAGCCTATAAATGGCGGCTCACTTACTTGCGCATCATCGTCCCATAATTCCCAAACTTTATTGAAGCTATTGGGCGAAACCTGCACCCAAACACCTAAGCAGTATTCGCGGCCAGTATCATGTATTGGCAAAGGCAATACACAACGTAGATAAAAATACTCATCATTGCACACCACATAATCGTTTGTGTACTTGCAGGTCGAATCTCTTTCTTCTTCATCCATAGAAGCAATGTCATCAGGCAAGCGATACGTGAGTTCAACATCAGTTGCCGGAACCATTTTTTCACAACATGGGCACTTTACTAATTCTTGCGACATAACTTCCTTTGCCATTTAACGCCCGCAGCACGCGCGGCTTTGTAGTGGAGGCGAAGCCGCAACGAAAAAGGCGTCGCCGTGCCTGCGCTTGTTAGCTTTTTTCACAGTTCTGCTTCCACTCTTTAAACAGCGATTTCACGGCTTCGCTGACTTCGCTACGAAGATGTAGATCATGTGCTTGTAGCTCATATTCATAGAATATGGATTCAAAATTAATTGTTTGTTTGCAGCTAAAGCTGCCTGCCGATTCAGAGCAATGGCCTATATACCAGTCCGATGGAATAGCTTTTCCTGGGTTCTTCAAAGGCGCAGATCGAACAAGGTGCCACATAAACAGAGGCTCGTGATACTCATAAACACGATAAAACGGCAGGCTTGGGTCTTTTTCCACATACACGGTATCTCTTTTGTCGTAAACGTTCCAAGCGGCTTCAGCCATTCCATTAGGATTGCCAATCTGTGAGCTTGCATATGCCAACCCCATTAGCTCATGCTCAAAATCTACCCCATTACTGTTGATATGGCTTAATGTGTATCCCGAAACCTTAGCCTTAATATTTTGAGCTGGGATGTATATCAATTCTTGACCATCCGAACTATCGAGCTCGTCAGCGATAGGTGCAAGAAATGCTTTCATAAATGAACTATCCGGTGAAAAACTAGATGGATAGCAAATTTTAGTGTCATCTAGTCGCACTTTTCTAAGGCTTTCGGCATAAGTAACTTGCGAGCTAAAAATCACCAAGATAAAGAGATAAAACTTCATACTTCTCCTGAAAGCTAACGCCCCAATATGCCGACGAAACGAGCGCAGCGAGTTGAGGTCGGAATAATTGGCTTGTTAGCTTTCACTTCTACCAACTTGTTTTGCTATTTGCCCACTCAAAGAAAAATGAACCTCGATGTCTGTTGGGTTAATATTGCTAATTTTATATTCACCACCTAACAACCAAGGTTGTATTAAACTATATATTTGGCCGTTAGATAATACTTTGCCAGATTGAATTAAATCACCGACCATTTGTATAGCAAAACATTCAACAACAAATTCTTTGTCTGATAGAAGTTCGTTAAACTGTTCAGGTGACTCAGCTACCTTAGAAAATTCTGCTCCGCCAGTATCTAACCACCAAACTTCTCTATTTTCGACATGCTGTACAAATGCGTCACCAGACGCTGACATCAGAATTGGTAAGAATTTACCCTCTAAAAGCCACTCCCAATCACTGAGTAAAGAGTCTCGATTTAGATGAGAAAAATTTACGGTTAAATCATTCAGAGTCATCGACACTTCCTGTGAAAGCTAACGCCCCGCTAAACGGCGAGCGTTAGCGAGTCCGGTGGAGGCCACGCTTTTTGTGGCCGGAACGAATTTAAGCGGTTTGTTAGGCATTTTTTTGCTCCAGTTTTACACCCATTGTCATGGGGGGAAAGACATGCCTGATTATAATTCTGCATTTATTCACTAGAACAAGGATAATTTCATTTACAGCGCCCTCACCCAAGTAATCTGTTTGAATTACTTCATCAACTTTCATCGGAAGGCACGAAGCATTGAACGGCGACTGACAATTTACTGACTCAATTTTTTCCAATGACAACGCCATCCCGGGATACCGACCAGCAATCCCAATTTCACATGGTTTGACCAAGAATATAGTTTGATCATCAAATAATAAATTAATGTCATAACAAATCAGAAAACCTTCATTAGTATCGTCTTGCCAAGCAGCATGAACCTTCTCATGGTTTTCCCCAAGACGAATTTCAACAAGGTATTTGCTATCTAAACTAATCTTTTCGTTCATGGAAATGCCTAACGCCTGCAGCAACGGCCGCAATGGAGCAGCGAAGCTGCGGAATGGAGGTCCAGCCCCGAAGGGGCGATGTTGCCTGCACTTGTTACACGTTGCGGACTATTTAAAAACACCGTTATCTCCTGCCTGCGCAAAGATATTGCCAAACCTAAGCTCTTGCTCTGTGAGCTGATATGGCAGGAGCACTACAACAGAGTAACCAGACTCATGATCTAGAGCGATTGCTATAGCGTCTGACTTTTCGCCGGTTTCTGGTAACGGGACACGGACATCATAGACTAAGGCGGTGGCTTTATATTCCCCTGACTGTGCTGCTGAGATGAAGGCCTGCTGAAGCATTGAGATAACTTCAGATGATGGAGGGTGCTCATCACCATCGTAAGCTGCAACACTAACTATTTCTCCGGATGGCGTCATTGCACCTCCGTAGGGGAAGAACTCACCATGCTGGGCTAGCAGCTGCTCTGCCAATGGCAATACGGCATCCATGAGTTGTTGTGATTCGGCTTTCCCTTGCTCCATGCTGCCTCCAAAGCAAAATGTTGAAAATAATAGGATTAATGTAGCGATGCTTAATTTCATAGTGACGTGTAACGCCGTGCGCATGCGCGCGAACTTGTGAGCGTCGCAGGGGCCGCAGGCTCCGAATGCCGCACTTTGTTAGGCGCTGGGTTTAAAAACAAAAACATAATGTGCTACCTGCAACGGATCGTTTTTAAGTGAGTCTGTAGCGGCATTAATGCTGGGCTGATTTCCAGCAGAAAATGAAGCACAAAAATCCGTTATCGGTTGCCGCTTACCGTCTGGAAATACAGCAAAAGCATCGTAGCCCAGAAAGATAAAACCATTCCCATAAATTTGTTTTATCACATCAACTGCATTCGTTCTGGCAACTAAACACTCCCGTCCAAACATGACAAACGGTATGCGCCAGCTTAGGAAAATTTCAGCCTGACTCATGGTTACCGCCTAACGCCCAAATTTAGCGCGGAAAGCCGCGCAGCGGGTTGACGTCGCAGCCAGCGCTGTTTGCTGGCGATAATATTTGCTTGTTATGTGACGATTGCAAAAGCCACCACCACTAGACAGATTAACAAAGCCCACGGGAATGGCGATGCCCACCAACTTAAGCTCTTTGAACTTGAAGCTTTGGCATTCTGCCGCCACAGCTCTTTTGATTCTTCAGTTTGTTTGTACTTTTCTCTGAGTTGAGGCCCGGGGAAAATAAATAACGTCACGCCAAAAAATATCGCATACCATCCCGAACTAAACTCATTAGGCGAATAAAACAGCCTGAACACGCCAAAGCTTATAAAGGCACACCCAATTATAATTTCAGACTTTGTTGGTAATTTCATCTTATCGAGTCACATAACGCCCGCCAGCAACGGCAAAAGCTTGATGGCGCTTTGTTGCGCAGTTTGCAAAAAAAGTGACTGCAAGTTTTTGTCCGATTTGACTGGCCTTGTTAGGTGCCAGATATGCTTCCACTGAACTTAAAACTAACCTGATAGCCATTGCCGCCACAGTAATCTCCGTATTCAACTATTAGCTCTGCATTTTTCAATAAGCTGTTGTGATAAAAAAGCCCGCCCAATTTAGCATCAATGCCATCTTGGCGCTCTAGATGAGGGAAAAACAGAAGATATGGTGTCTCCTTGCTTCCCACAATCACCACCGCTCCCTTGTATTCTTGTCCTCTGTATAACACAGGAACGGAGAATGTGTACTGATAGCCGAATTCACCTGCTTTGAAAGGAAAGAAAACTTCTTTTGAAATAACGCGATTTGCCTCGTTTGAACTGCATCCGATAGATGTTGCTTCCGCAAGCATTGAGAAAAGGCATAGAAGCAAGATGGTTGCACGAAGTTTCATGATGGCACCTAACATTTGTATATTGTGCGTGCGCGTTTAGCAACTCGTCCAATTGATGTTTTTCAGCTCTTAACTTACTGAGCAAGCAGGCATTCCTAACTTGAAAGAATCCGAGTTAGCACAGGCAATTTGAGCATGCTCACTTACACTCTAGCGAGCGCACGATATCCAATCTTTGTTTTTTGTTATGTCATTGACAGTAAACGACTTAAATAAAAAACACAACAGCAAAACGCGCAATATTCCCAAAGTGAATGTGCCGTGCATCGCTAGCGACACCGACACTTACTAATAACGGGCGGCTAGTCACTAGTTGGATTAGGCCGAAAATCATAAGGTCTGCTTTTCGCTCAAAGCTGACTAACGGCAATATAAGCAATATTTCTAAATTGCCCTGAGCTCTGCTCTCATTTGCTGCATTAGCTTGTTGCCGTTTCTTGAGTTTGCCGCCCCAGCTCTTTTAGCTCCGTTTGATATTGTTCTGTGCGTTGGTGATCTTGGGCGAGAGCTATTTCTGTAAACTGCCCCATAAACTCATGCGCCTTATCCATTGAAGTTTTTGTCAGAGCCTCCAGCTTAGAGAAAGTATCAATCATTTCATCTGTCGCCGTTAGCTTCAAACGGTTGGACTCAGCTTGAAGCTTCAGTACATCGTCGAGTCCTTCCTGCATTAGCGCTGAAACTTGGCTGCTGAACCACGTTATTACCCGATGCTCTTGTTGCTTTTCGCCTGACTTTGTAGCAGCAAGATAATCATTCAGATACTTATCAAAGATCGGGCGCATGCGGGCTGGGAGATCCACCTGATGCTTCCTTCCGAATGCATCTAAATTAGCCACGTAAGTCTCGTATTGGTTTGCCTTGAGTTCAAATACTTTCTTTCGTCTTTCGGCTTCCAAACTCAAATCAATTCGCAACTGAGCCATTGCTCTGTCATGGCTTTGCTTATTGAAATAAATAAACACCACCCACAAAACATTTATCAGACCAACCGCCCATGCGAAATACTCTGGGTTCTCTTGTATTGCTGTGTAAATCGCTGACATGAATATCCTTTCAGATGTTTCCTTGCATTTGAGTCGATTTCCAGTAAAAATAATCAGGTAAGGATGAAGAACGTTTCGATTAATAGCCCGTCAAACTATTAGTCATCGAATAGGCGCTCTAAATGGGCGCCTATTCAAATCACCCCACCCAATATGCAACCTTTCAAATTGAAAATTTACTAGCCTATTTATCTTTTTTAGGCCAATAAATCATTGCCAGACTAATGGCTACAAATAGCACTGGTGTGATCGTCATAATAATTGCTTGGGTTGTTGTCATAGAGCCCTCTCTGTTGTCCTGTAAGACAATCATATAGTTATCTTTTGCAGTATGCACTTGCGTTAAGCACGTCGATTGACGGCATGTTAACTGTCAATCTTCACAACTCATCAGGCTATCTCACCAACACGCATTTCATCAATCAACTTAATCAATACATTGCGACCATAGGCTGTTTGCATTAAAAGCCGAGGTTGTGTTTGCTCTAACGCTCTCGCCTCACTATCTAGCCACATGAGCAATAAATCGCAACGGCCATCAAAAAATGACAGTAATTTACACCACGTTCTCACAAAATGAAGCAACGTATCTGATTGCGAGGCGTTCAATTTTATCTGATTTGCCACTTTTAGCTTAACTGTACGCTCAGTCAAACCAAGCGCACCGATAATGAGCGGCATAGGAATGAAGTGTTGTAGCGAGTCAATCACGCAAGCATTAATCCCCTTTCGCAACTCTTGCTGCACCTTGGGTACCGGAATCGCGATACTTGCGCAAGAACGACCTTGAGCAAGTTCAACAATCCATTCGCTTAATGAACTCGTGTTTTCTTCCGCTGATGCAGTGTTCATTCAAATCCCTCAACCTACCTTCTGCAAGATTGTAGCGTCAATTTCAAATTATGTTACTCATGTTAACCATAGCATCAGTTTTTACGACTGAATTAACTGAGTATCAAATGGAGAAATCACATGGGAATTATCATCTCGGTTGCGTTTGCTGTCATGGTTATTGGCTATCTACTTGGTAAGGGAGACGTTGCTGCAAAACGCTCACCAGACTTGCTCGCTCCTGAACCTATCAAAAAAGCTAGTAAGCAGATTAAAGATACGAACACACGCCCCTTAAGCGCAGAGCTGCGGGGGTTACACGATTGTGATGATGAGCCAACACCGCACCGTTGCCAGTTTTGTTGGAGAAGTCACCGCACCTTTCACCACTCATGTCACCACTCAATGCTGCACGACGACTTACTCGACCCAACCAACCTGCTCTCGCCATTAAATCCAGCAAATAGTCATTCAGTGTTCGATGACGACATATTCACCCGCAGTATGAGCGATGACGATATCTTTAACATTAGTATCCATAACGACTCACTCAGCTCATTTGACTCACATAACCCATTTGATTAAAAGCCCTGAAGCCCCCCTATTTTCATGCTCTGCCAATCAGTAGCGCCAAATTCAAAACATGCTAGCGTGGTTACGCATTAATTAAATCAACCAACAAGGAGCCACAACGATGCACCACTCAAAAACCGTTTTCGATAAGGCGTTCGCGCATGCTGAACACACCAAATGCCTGTTTGATATGGAGCATCAACTAATTGCTTTGGTCGACAACCACCAGCAAATTTTAGGGGTCCTTCAGTTCGAGCTACGCGATGATAATTACGCGCAAATCGAAACCCTAGCCACTGCCGCCGAGAAAAAGGGTTATGGCTACCGGTTGTATCTAACCGCGCTTGCAGCGCTTAGTCCTGGAATGCAGCTTATTCCTCAAGCTTGCCAAGATAGTGATGTTTGTTTGGATATTTGGTACAAGTTTTACATGGAGCCAGACATCACCAAGACATCGTTAAACGGTACCAAGCATTATCGATTTGATCGTGATGCCACCTATTCTCACGAACTGGCCGGCCTTAACCCCGATATTATTTGTGAGCAATGGGGGGCTTGGGAAATCACCGACGATATTTATACCCATGTGAAATCCGGTGAATTGAATCCGCATCCATCGAATGTATCCTTTACGCTGCCAGAACGACGACGCGCACACATTGCTAAAACGGTAACGCCCTATGTATTCACCGCAGCACAGATTGACGCTTTGAATAAGTGTTTAAGTTTGGATTATGAAAGCCTTGGAGCGCCCGCCGCCGATATTCTGCGACAAGGCGTGTCGTTTCCAGCGCCCGGACAACTCGTAAGTTCGGCACAGGCGGCCTGAAGGGAGTGATTGATGACTAATCTTCAAGGTTTTTTTGTGTTGCTCGCACCGATTTTGGCGCTCTTTATCGGCTATTTGATCGCGTTTAAATGGAACCCTCATAAAGATAAAGATAAGTCGGACGATTAAGTGCTAGTGGCCCTAATTATTAACCTTAAATGGCATGACCGATACAAACTCAAAAGCCGCTCATTTTTAATGGGCGGTTCTCATTTTTAATGGGCGGTTTTCATTTTACTAATAGATGTTTAAATTTCCTAAAACAATACCTAGAGGTTCGCGGCCGCTAAGGTAGTTCGTGCTAATCCTGGCATAGGAATAACATGGTGGACATGGCCATAAAGATGCTCTAAATTATTACAAGTGGCGTTCGTCTGCGCCTGCAGCCTGCTTCGGCAAACCCAAAGGGAAGACGTATTCATTCAGTCAAATATAAACTGATACTTCATTTAGCAAAAGTATTCGCAGGCAGTGCTTGAGCGCTATTTGAGGATATTAGTATGTACGATCGTAATCCCCCAATACATCAGCCAGTGCCTTACTTTTCTAAGCGCGAGATTGACGAGCTAAAACGAAAAGCTAAGGAGCTCAAAAAAGACAAACCACGCCTTACACATACGCAATCGTTAGACTTGATTGCGAAGAGCTATGATTTTAGCCATTGGAAAGTCTTACAGAAACATACTGACGTTGATAAGGCTTTCAAGCAGTTATCTCAGCTCCCGGTCATAGCAATATTCGATATTAAAGACTATATGAGTTTTGCAGAATCGGCATTTGACGAGGGGTGGTGGCAATCATCAGAATGGTTTGGGCAATACCTGTTGCCTAAGCTATATCGGCATTATTGCGCAAACCCGCCAACATACGATTTGGATGATGAAGGAAACCTTGATATCTCCTTTGAAGATTTTTCCGAGGCATCCTCACCTGTTGCTGTTTTTCCATCCGTGACACCAGTAACTGATGAATCGATAGAGCTGTTTATGAAGGAATTGACTAACGCCGCTTTCTTCGCGCCAATGTATATTATTAAACGTGGGGTAATATTCGATTTATTTTCTGAAGTACTAGACGAGGAAACAAAGCGACTCAGGACCATTTTTGGCTTTGCGGAGCGCTGATCAACATCGCTTGTAAGTGGAGAGAGCTAGACCAAAAACGGAGGCAATCGCCTCCGTTTTTCATTAAATTCATTCGTGAAGCTCTATGACGTTGCCTTTTGGCGTTCAATCACTTCGTTCTGTGCCTCAATTGCTTTATCAATTACCCGAGCATACACACGCTTCTTCTCGCGCGATTTTGCATTTCGCACGAATTCTGACAGGTTCGAATTTTCAGGTGCTTTGCTACCAAAAATACGGCTAAGCATTTGTGTTTCCTCAATATTATTATTTCGTTTGCTTTGTCCACGTTGTTACATGATACAAAGGGCGCTTATTTTATCAACTGTTCCAACTCAATGCGAGTGAATTTCTCAGTAATCAAACTTTCAACATCTGTAACATTGTCATGATAAAACCGCGTATGGCCTCGGTTATTTTTAACCAATAAATCTACCTGGATTTGACTACCAAATTGTCTTTTCAGTTCCCGTACAACTTCCTGAGCTCCCAAAAATTGCTCAATGAACGTTTCAGGAAGAATTCGTCGCCCCTCCTCTTTCTCACGTGCTTGAACGAACTCCCACGCCATTGCTGGTGATTGGTAGACAAACAAAATTAGAACGTTTCTTTTACGATCAAGACAACGTTGAATATTTTTCTTAGCAATATCTAATTTCGATAACGTGCCATCTAGCAGGAATGATTGTTTACCTTGAAATGCATAGTCTAATGCTCGCTCGATAATCACGGATATTGCTCGTTGAAACAGGTACGAGTTTGCGCCGTTATATCCGGGGAACTTACACCGGAGATCGTCTGGGTCTAATCGAATCACATTATCCGAGCCAATCTCCTTCAAAAATATTTTGGATGATTCAGTTTTCCCAGCGCCGGGCGAACCACACATGAATACTGATACCGGATCTCGCTCTTTTGCGTAGATTGTTTTATCGGTGAGTTGACGCGCTAACTTCGTTTTATTTTTCTTTGCGTAAGTTATTGCTTGCTGCTCTATTTCCTTGTCCTCTGGCGACATGCGTTCTCCTTGGTGCTAAAACCTAACTTAATATTAGAGTAGCTCTTTACCAACACTTCTGGCATTTAACCAAGCTATACTCTCATCATCCAGTTTTACAGACTCTTGAGTGCAATTTTTCAATACATCCGCTAATGACTGTGTAGATTTAATCGCCTCTATTTGATTCGCCCCTAATCTGACCGAATTGATTAGCAAGTTCGATCTCGCATCTCTTCCGATTATCTGCTTTACCTGCATACCTTGGCTTCCTTTTAGTATGTCATACCAATACGAAAACGATTAATTTTCAACCTTAATTACGCATCAAATATTCCTGACAACGCTATTTTACTAGCATAAAATCGCGCACAAATCTGCATACCTACCCACCATCCAAAAACCTAAATAGCATGAAATCATGCTTTTTTGCCGCTCAAAATAGCATGATTTCATGCCAAGACCATGTGACCAAGTTGGCGGTGACCATGCTAATTTACCTTAATGGATTTTAAGCGACGCTGAGATGACGGATAGCTGCAGCCCTTGTGTAGCAAGGGTTGCAAAACAATGCACATTAAGGTACAAAGATAAAAATTACCCCAGACTACCTTGACATGGTAGGGGTTTCGCTGAGGGGCTGTCCCATGCTGAGCGCCGACGACGAGACTTGTTTGGGTTGGCCATTTACGCCAAGTATGACGACCCCACGTTGACCCGAGAGGCCATCGCCAAACTTGCCTGTGAACTGTTGAATGAAGACTGTCTGAAGCTGCCCGGCTTCGGTTTCTCAACCGTGCGTAATGATCTGTACCGCCTTGATGAAGAGCTACAGCACCCAGACCACGCCACGTTGAGATTCTTCAACTCGGTGCCTAGCGAACAAGAGATTATGAGCACAAACCCCACTCACCGTTGGTGGCCGCGCTGGCGCAGCGTCATCGCTCGCAAACTCCCGTATCTGGTACTGCCAGAATGATTTCGCTTTGTGCACCGCTGCCACGGTGCACAAAGCCTGAACCCCTTGATTTTATTCACGCAATCGGAGATTTCCCCCATGAATAAACAATTAAACAAAGCCGTTACGGCACGATTCTCAGGCGAGGATTTCACTCGTCTTCAAACCGAAGCAGAGCGCAGAGGCTGCACTGTGGCTGATGTCATTCGAAGCTCATGGACACATTACCAAGAGCAACAGCAATTGCAACAGCTTTTGCTCAAACTCGAACAGCGTCAGCGCAAAGTCCAGTTTGAAATGCTGTGCACAACCTTGGACTTGGCCGATGCAGATCGCAAACAAGCCTTAAGCCAACTGCACGGTAAGGGAGTGAAATTCTAATGAACAATCATCCCACCTCGTATCGTCGTCAGGATTGGGCAAGCATCCTGTTCGTTGGCAGCACCATCTGGCTTGCCACCTTTGTTGGCCTGCTTATCTGGTCTTGGTCATGGCTGACGCCATGGCCAGCGTTAAGTGTCCATGTGGACTATTGGCTGGATAGCGTAGCAGGATTGGTCGTTGACCAGTCCTTACGCCCTTGGCTTGGCTACTGGAGCGCGTTAGCCAAACAGGGCTGGCACTTGGCCTTTGCTCTGCACCTTGTCTTGCCAGCCTTGTTGGCAAGTATTCCGGCGTTTTTCAGTGCAAGACGCTTTTACGTGACCGGCGGCAAAGACGGTTACCGTCATATCTCTGGTGCACGTTTACATCAAGGCCGCACGGCGCTAAATCATGCTAAGCACATGGCCAAACGGGAAGCTAAGCAAAGTAGCAGCCAACCGGGCTTAAAACTGCACCCGCAATTGCAGATCAGCAAAGCCCGTGAGTCTGGCAACATCCTTGTGGTGGGCAACCAAGGCACGGGGAAAACCGTGTTTATTGCGCCTCTGATTGATCAGGTCATTGTTCGGGGCGAACGCGCCTTTATCTATGATGAGAAGCGCGAGTTTACCGCCTTGTTCTACCAGCCTGAAACCACCGTGTTACTGGCTCCATGGGATGCTCGTGGCACAGCGTGGGATATTCAATCTGATGCCCACAATGCGACACAGGCGCAGCTCATTGCCGAGCGACTCATTCCTGAGTCTCACGAACCATTGTGGTCAAACGGGGCGCGGATGTTGTTTTGCGGCATGATTGAAATATTGAACCATACCCAAACCCGTTGGGGTTGGTCAGAGCTGGCCGATATCTTAAGCTGTGACGAAGCCGTACTGCAAAGCCAGTTAAGCCAGTATTACCCACGCGCTGCGCGGTTTATCGTTGAGGGTAGCAAAACCACCCAATCATTCTTTGCGCAGCTTGTCGGTAGCTTAGGTTGGATTTACACCCTCGCTGATGCATGGCCAAAGGCGTATGAAGATGGCTTTTGTGTGCGCGACTGGGTGAGTGACCCAGAGACAGAAAAGCCCATCATTATCGTGCAAGCCGACAAACGCTATAAAGATATCGGGGCACCGTTGGCCAATACGCTCATTGCCCTGATGACCAGTCATATCTTGGCGCAGACCAACAGCACCAAGCGCGAGTTGTGGCTGTTTATCGACGAATTAGGCAACTTGCCCAAGAACCCAGCCTTGTCAGAATGGATGAGCTTAGGCCGCAGCAAGGGTTGTCGTATTTGCGGCGGCACACAATCCATCTCGCAATTGAAACACATTTACGGTGAGCAGGAAGCGGATACGCTTTTGAACATGTTTACCCTGTTTGCCTCCATGCGTGTGGGTGCGGCTGGTGAGACCGCGACCTATACCGCCAAAGCCTTTGGGGAGCGTGTCGTTGAACGCCCCACTTCCAGTGCCGGCCAAGGTGACGGCACCACACAAAACTGGCACCGGGAAACACTGCCATTGGTCAGTGCATCAAACCTTGTGCAGCTGCCGCAGCCCAATAAAAAAGGCGTGGTGGGATACCTCTTAATTCCCGGTTATAAGGCCGTGTATCGCCTTCGCTGGCCATACAGCAAGCTAAGCCCTGTCAGTGATGAGCATTGCCCGGCACAGTGGTTAACGGCCAAACCAACACCACTCGAAGCCCCTGAGCCAACAGACAAGCCCAGTCGCCGTGAGCAACTTAAAAAACAGAGGCAAGCCGCATGAATTCCATAGGTGCCATTAACGACATTTTGTATTACGAGAATGATGATTACTACCAGAACGAAAAAGGCGAACCACAGGGCAAAATGATTGGCCTTGCGACCAAAGGGCTGGGGATTAAGCGGGAGCTGGATCCCACGGTGTACCGCCGTGTGTTCAGTGGCTTTGCCCCTGACGGCCCCCCTTGTGTGAAAACGCCGGAGTCCACCACAGACCGGGCTGGGACTTGACTTTCTCTGCCCCCAAATCCGTGTCCATGCTCTTTGCTCGTGCCGATGACGATCTCCGAAAAGCCATTCAAGAGATTCAGCAAAAGGCCGTCGAGGAAGCGTTTGGCTTTATCGAGCAACATGCCGCCTTTACCCGACGCGGCAAAGGCGGTCATATTCAAGAGCGTGTCACCGGTTTAATCGGGGCGACCTTTGAGCACTGTACTTCCCGTGCACAAGACCCCCAACTCCATACCCACTGTCTCATTGCCAACCTTGCACCACGCGCAGACGGCAGCTGGGGCACGCTGGAATCGAAACACTTTTTCTTATGGCAGATGGCATCCGGTGCTATCTACCGCAGTGCCTTGGCTAACGGTTTGCGTGAGCTGGGCTTTGAAGTTGAAGCCGTGGAAGGTCACAAGCACTTTGAAGTCAAAGGCGTTGACCAAGGTATTTGCCAATTCTTTTCAAAACGTGCTGAAGCCATCAGAGCACAAATGGAAGCCATGGGCGTACACAAGGCCGCATCTAAAGTTGGGGATACCATTACCTTAAACTCCCGTGATTACAAGCAAACCGTGGACAGACCAAAGCTCTTTGCCTCATGGCAAGCAGACATGGACAGATTAGGCTTTACCCAAGCCGACATGGATAACCTACGTGAGCCAAACCTAATCCCCTTTCCTGAGCCGCTGCCGTTGCAGCATATCTTGGATAAATTGATTGAGTCCCAAGCGGTATTCCGCTTGCAGGATATCTATGCCGCTGTTGGGGTCGAAGCTCAGTTTAATCATGTATCACGTTTAGACATTGAAGATACGGTGCGAGAATTATTAGCCGACAACGACATGGTGAGCCTTGGCAAAGACCTCAGCAACAACCAGATTTACACCACTAAGGCCATGCTGGCCATTGAGCAAGACTTGTTAAACCATGCCGATAATATGCACGCCAGTCACCATTACAAGCTGGATGAACGCACCATTAAAAACGCCATTAGCCAACAAGGGCAGCAGCAAGGTTTTGCGCTGTCGGATGAGCAAGTCGAGGCGGTGTTTTCGGTGTGTCAGTCGAGTTTGGATATCATTCAAGGCCGGGCGGGAGCTGGGAAGTCCACATCCATGCAAGCCATGCGCTTAGCCTATCAATCCCAAGGGTTTAGCGTGCGTGGTGCCACCGTGGCTAGACAAGCGGCGCAGCAGCTTGAAAAGGACACCGGGATTGAAAGCACAACCTTGGCCAGCTTGTTAACCGAGCTAGGCAAAGGCAACGGCCAAGCCAAGTTCAAAGACACAGTGATATTGCTGGATGAAGCTGGCCAACTGGCCACGCCGGACTTGTTGCAATTGATGCAGGCCGCGCACACCGCTGGAGCCAAGCTGGTTTTGGTCGGCGAGCAACAGCAGATGGATGCGATAACCCATGGCGGCAGCTTGCGTTATCTTTCTCAGCGCCAAGGCTGTGCGCGAATTGATACCATCCGACGTCAACGAGAAGCGTGGGCACGTACGGCGGTCAATGACTTACGCGCTGGTAATGCCAAAGCGGCACTGGACACCTTTGCAGGCAAAGGCTTGCTGCATATCGAAAAGGACAGCCAGAGCGCCCGTGAGCAGTTGGTGAAACACTGGCAAGCGTACTCCGAGGTTAATCCCGACAAGCAAACCATGATCATGGCGCAGCGTTGGAAGGACGTAAAACCCCTCAATGACTTGGTGCGCAAGGTCTATCAAGAGCAAGGAAAACTGGGCACCGAAAACATCCTGACCGAGTGTGTGGTGTCCAATCAAAGTCTGTATTTTGCTTTCTCCAAAGGTGAGCGGGTCAGGTTTACCAAGAACGATTACAAACGAGATTTCACCAACGGTGAGCAAGGCACCATCACCCAAGTACTGCAACAAGGTGATGATATTCGTTTTACCGTCAAACTCGATTCAGGCCGCACGGTGAGCTTTTATCAGTCGGATTACTCGGATGAGCAAGGCAGGCTGCAACTGGTGCAAGCCTATGCGTGTACGGTTTACAGCAGCCAAGGTGCCACGATTGATGGCGATACCTTTGTGCTGTATACAACCGCCATGGACAGAGCCGCAAGTTACGTGGCCGGAAGCCGTCACAAAGACAACTGCCACTGGTTCGTCAATGGCCAAGAGCTGGATGCCCAAAGCGGCCAAGCCGACAAAGGTCAAACGCCTGATATGGCCACACACCTGAAAACATTAGCACGGTGCATGAGCATCAATAAACACAAAGCCATGGCCAGTGAGTACATTGCCGAGCAAGAGGCACAGCAGGAAGTCTCTCAGCAGATCACCAACGAGAACGAGTTGGCCGCTTAGACCCAGAAACAACAAAGCCCACGAGCGTGGGCTTTGTTCATTAATTATTAACAAGAATCAACTGGTTACTTTAGACTTAAACTCATTAGCAAACATTTCAAACTCTTCTTGCATAACGGGGTGAGCTGAACTCAAACGTTCCCTCTCTTTGTCAAGAATATTAAGAGCCTTTGATTTATCACCAAGTAAGAAATGATAACAGGCTAATTTTTCTTGTTGCTGTCTTACAGAGGTATACCTCAGAAGCCCGTCTAATAAATCAGAATGATTGGCAAAACGCTCTTCTGTTTTAAGAGATATAAAATTCAAATACCCCTGAAACGACTGTGCATCTTCGATGATGCTATCCCTCTCAAAGGTAAATTTAACGACATCATTATTATCATCAAATCCTCCAATATTAGACGAAAAACTAGCATACAAGTATGGAGAGTATTTTCCCTTATTGCACTCAGTCAAAAATGACTCTAACTTCCTCCAACCGACACCAAACATTGGATTTATAACAAGTGAATTAGCTGACTTGTCTGATTCGTTAAATCCGATTCTCAGATACAGATCATCACCATATTGTTTATAAAAAATACCTTCTTTCTTCTTTTTAAAGCCTATTTCTTTAAAAAGAGAAATACATGTATCGCTTAGTAATTTTCCCATAGGTACTAATTTACCGGACATCACCTAACACCTTTTCTCTTCAAACGAACACGCAATCTTTTCACCTACAGGTAAGCCAGCTTTCTCCGCATTAGCTCCCCGAGGTATGACCGGTTCTCCTCTACCAATTGCATCTTTAACTGCTTGCTGCCCTTTAGAAAGTGAAGCATTCCCTGTTTTCACCTCAACAAGGTTTGGCTGCCCATCTTTAGTCGTTACAAAGTCCACTCTAGCCCTATCACCATCAAGTGTTTCCACTGTAACTTGTTCACCACGGTTAGCATCACCTAACTCCTGACGAACTTTGGCTTCACCTGCTTTACCTTGAGCTTTATTTTGTGCCAGTTGATCCTTTTTGGATATTTGACTCGGACTTCCAATATCAGTTGTTTTTTGACCTGCACTATTAGCGCTTTGAGTGTTATCCGCGCCGTTAGTTGTCTTAGTGCCGCCATCAGTATTTGAGCTGCTTTCACTCTTTTGAGTCGTTGGCGTTGTATCGGTCTTCTTAGAAGCTTGACGAGCATCAGCAACCTTTTCAGCTCCCGCCCTTGCAGCTTTACTGGCTCCTGCTGGCACAAATGGAACGAGCGTGGCTGCTGCATCAATGGCTAAATCAGTTAAGCCCTCTGTCACCATATCATCGTTGCCAGTAGCCGCACCGTATGCAACTTTACCAACATCAAAAATAACATTACCCACATCCCAAATGGTGTCGATAACATACCCTGTTGGGTCTGTTCCGGCCATTGGGTTGTTCATGATGTAGCTGTATGGATTAATGCCTTGGCTGTTACCAACGAACTGGATCACAGGGTCTACAGACAAGAAACGACCAAGGTTATAATCGTACACCCGACCGTTCATATGAATGAGCTCAACGTCATCCAAATGCAGGTGGTCGGTAAAGCCGCGCCGAGTGATACCGATATTACTGATACCTGCATAGTCAGTAAAGTTTTTAAGGCGCGGCCGTGCCCCAGGCTCCATCAAAGAGCCATCTAGCATTCGCCGTTTACCAAAGGCGTCGTAGTCTAGCTGGTTTGTTCAAACTAAGCTACGTGGTACGCTTAATCGCTCAGCACCTCCTCGGTCAGCAGCTGCGCTAGCATTTATGGTGGTATGGACAGCTTAGTTGGTTAGCTTGTTCAGCTTCGGAATACCGCTAGGTTTCTAGAATAGGTCGAAACTTACGCGATCGAGCAACGACAGGGCAGAAACCACTTGCACCGTCGTGGCAGAATGACTAATATAGCCACCGTTCACACTCGTGAACGCCTCAGAATGTGCGTCCGTAGCTCAGTTGGTTAGAGCACTACCTTGACATGGTAGGAGTTACTTAATTATTAAGGCCACTTCATAGCCGCATGTAGGATTCGTAAAATTCTAAGGGCGTCCTTACTGAAATCATACACGACAATATAGTTTGCATGCACTACAAGCTCTCGAGTTCCAAGAACCCGTCCTTCACGGCCTATTTCTGGATATTCAGACAGATTTGCTACGCTTGACGAGACTTGATTATCTAGTTGAAGCGCCGCTACTGGGTTATCATTTTCGATAAAGTCATAAATTTGCTCACGATCCCGAATAGCTTCAGGAGTCCATTGCACAATCATCGTTGCTTATCGATGTTACGCTGCGTTAACGCTCTGCGTGCCGCAAACTTAGCCTCAACGTCACCCGCTGGAACCAAATTCCCAGCGTTAGCAGAATCAAGCCCTTGCTTCACTTGCTCCCTAAACCAGCTATCGTGCTCAGCCAACCGCTCTTGTTGCTGAACGTACTCACGCATAAAGTCACGTAGCAATTGCGCACTACTGCGATCGCGCGAGCGTGCGGCTTTTGAAAATTCACTTTTCAACTCATCGTTAACGCGGAACGTAAATGTTGCATCGCTCATATCTCCCCCCTTGTGTTACATTGTTAGTACAATGTAGCACCCGATCTTTGCTCCGTCTAGCTGAAGTCATTCTTTCCTATAAAGCGGATGACTTTAGATAAAAAACTAGTTTGTTGGTTTTCGCGCCAACATAGTCGCAAACTTCAATCGCGCCCCATTGTGCATAGTGCCCAGATCTTCATTGTATTTAACTAGCTCCCAACCTTGGTAGGTATCCCGTAATTCGCTTTCGTCAAATGTGAACGGAAACGGCATGGGGCACGGGTACTCGGCTGTGCTCATGGCGCATACAATTAAGTTGTAGCCGCCAGGCAACGTATGCGCTTGCATGTCAGCTAACACCGCAGCAACACGCTCTGGGTTTAAAAACATTAAGGTTACTGTGCACGCAATAAACCCGAAGTTATCGCTCAATTGCGCGTTGTTAATGTCGTATACCTGCGAATTAATGTTCGCAATGCCCTCTTCGGCTGCAATTTGCTGCAACATCGCAATGGCACTGGGGTTGCTATCTACAGCGGTGACATCAAAACCCTGCTGACTCAAATAAAGCGCGTTACGCCCGTTTGAACAGCCCATGTCTAGGACTTTACAAGGTTCAACCACCGCACATGCTTCAACAACTTCACTATGTGGTGGGTTTAATCCATAACGGCTATTTAAATCAGCTGACATTCTATTTCCTGCCCTGTCTATTCACGAATAACGAATAACGAATAACGCGCATTATACTTGCACTTTCAGAGTTAACAATCATAATAAATGCATGTTCAACAAGGAGGACGATCTATGCGTCAGTTATTACTTATTAGTTTTTTCAGTGTATTCATGATCGCGGCGGCTACGCCGGTACAAGCGCAAGACAAATCGCAGCCGTGGTTACCTAGTTTAATTACCGAAACCCCGCAGCAAGGTTTTGAGCTTGCCGTCAAACTGGCTCGCAAAGGGGTGACAAGCACACAGTCGAACAAAGAAGTGTTGTTTCGCGAGCGCGATAAATATTCCAACAATGCAGAAGATTTAATGATGGCATCGCAGGTGATCGCCCTGCACTATCAAACCATCGCAGCGGCTAATAATTATTGGCGTTAAACGAGCTTGTTGTTAGTGCCCAGTAAAGGTGCGCCGCCAAACTGAAGGGCTTACCTGATGGCGGCGCTGAAAGTGCTGGCGAAACGAGACGGTGTTATTAAAACCACAAAGCTCCGCAATCCTTTCAATAGAATGCGAGCCTGCTTCTAGCAATTCGCAACTGCGCTGTATGCGCTCATCATTTAGCCAGTTGATCAACGACTTACCGGTTGCTTTTTGAAAGTGACGCGTGAAAGTACGGCGACTCATCGACAAGCGTTCTGCCAACTCATCGATACGATGCGGTTGCTCAAGATGCTGACGCAGGTAGTCCAATAGCTTGTTGATGGTGATATCTTTGGTTGAATGAGCCACCGGCTGTTCAATATACTGCGCTTGCCCGCCCTCACGGTGCGGCGGCACCACCATCACGCGCGCAATTCGGTTTGCCGCCTGCACACCGCAGAATTTGCGAACAATATACAAGCAGCAATCAAGCCCCGCCGCAGTACCAGCTGAAGTAATCAACCCCGAATCTTCAATGTATAACGCATTGGTATCGAGTCTAACGTGCGGAAAGCGCTCCCTGAAATCCTGCTCGGCCAGCCAGTGCGTTGCAGCGCGGCGATTATCTAGCAAACCGGCGTAGGCCAACGCATAGGCCCCATAACACAACCCCACCACCAAAGCGCCACGTTGGTGAGCTTGTTGCAACGCATGCAATAACTCAGTACTCGGTCGAGCATTCAAATCATGCCAGCCCGGCACAATCACAATGTCCGCACTAGTCATGAGTTCAAGCCCACCATCAGATGCCACTTGAAAACCATGGTTAGCGGTATCGGCAATATGCGCTTCGGCCGCTACTTTTAATTCGAACAAAGGATGCTCAGTAAATATTGGACTGAACACGGTATAGGGCACCGAAAAATGAAACGGCGTTATTTCGGGGTAGAGCAATAAAGCAATGCGTGGAATAGTTTTCATGGCCCAATTATTTCGTTAAATGACATTTAGGTCAATCGTTTACCTAGTCAAAACCAAACATAATAGTTAGCGTTCAATCACTCAAAGGAAGCAACACATGAAACACAGTCTAAAAACACTTATTATGGCATCAGCCCTAATCGCCACAACGGCTTGCACTGGTGTTGGCGACACCACCCAACACCAAACGACTACAACAACCACCGAGGTAAGCGTTCAGCATATTCGCAACGCCACCGTAAAAATAACCTATGGCGAAACTACCTTCTTAGTTGACCCCATGTTAGCGGGAAAAGGCGCCTACCCTGGTTTTGAAGGCACCTACAACAGCCATTTACGCAACCCGCTGGTTGACTTACCCATGCCAACCGAGCAGCTTTTAGCAAATGTTGATGCGGTAATCGTTACACACACCCACTTAGACCACTGGGACGACGCAGCGCAACAAGTGATACCAAAAGCATTACCGTTATTTGTACAAAATGAAGCAGACGCAAAAACGGTACGGGACCAAGGCTTTACCGACGTTCGCGTGTTAGATCAAAGCGCTGAATTTGCCGGTGTTACCCTACAAAAAACTGGCGGCCAACATGGCGAAGATAGCGTGTATGCGGTGCCTCCGGTTGCGCAAATGCTCGGCGAAGTAATGGGCGTATTATTTAGTGCTCCTAACGCCAAGCAAGTGTACTTAGCTGGCGACACCGTATGGCGCCCCGAAGTTGAGCAAGTGCTTAAGGCTGAACAGCCAGAAGTGATCATTCTGAACACTGGTGCGGCAGTGATAAATGGGTTTGAACAAGCACCTATACTTATGGGTACATCAGACACCTTGCGCGTTCATCAAATGCTACCTAACGCCAGTATTGTTGCCGTGCATATGGATGCTGTGAACCACATGACTGTTAGCCGCGCTGACTTACAGCAGTTTGTGGACACCCAAGAAATTAGGGCAGCGGTTCGTATTCCTGCTGACGGTGAAACCTTATCGTTTTAAATAAACTTAGGCGCTGCGACACGCCGTGGCGCCTTCAACTGCTGCAACATACCCACAAGCAACTGGCCGACAGTGTGAACTTCACTATGCAGCGAATGATTATCGTCAACAAGCACCAAACGTACATTATGGCGCTGCGCCCAAGTAATAGCATTGTCTACCGGCACCACCTCGTCATGCCAGCCGTGCACGGCCGCAACTTGGCTAGCGACTGGGGCTGGGTAATGATTTGGGTAATCGGGTAAGCCAAACGCCGGCGCCATAAGTAATAAGCTATCGGGTTTTAAATGTGCTGATGCCGTGGTGCTGACGTAACCACCCATACTGGAGCCTACTAAAATCAGGCCGTTGTGTTCTGGCAGCTTGGTATTCAGCAGAATGTTCACGCGCTCGGTGGGATCATACGTTGAGGTATAATCCACGCTGATTGTCTGTGCGCCCTGCGCTTCAGCAATTTCTTGTAATTTCCTAATTTTACGGCCATGAGGGCCGGTTTCTTTACCGTGACTAAATACTACGAGTGGTTTGGTTGGCATGAGAAGTCCTTATCTTGTTATCGTTGGGTGGTGCCAAGCATTACGTCATTCGGCTTCATCGCAAGTCATCGCCCTGCACTATCAAGCGATTGCAGTGGCAAATAATGACAGAGATTAACCTTTAAACAAAGGTTCCCAAACTAAATGACATACAAATAATCTGCCGGTGTTCTTACGTGTATTCCCAGAGGCATTAACTATTCGTACCCCCACAGCCACCAAAATCGCTGAGACTTCGATTCGCGGTGACAGTGGTTGTTCAGACCCCATGTTACTTGACCACCACCCAGTACACCCGTTGGGTGAGTACACCTTGTTGCACTCTGCAGCGGCCATGCACCGCAGCAACCTGAGGTGCATGGTGGGTTTTATTGCGAAACCAGCAAACAGCGCTATAGTTAAATTTCATACCCTAACCAAAGACCAATCGCCATGATGAATCGTCAGCTAGCTATTTCTTTGAGTAGTCTATTAGTGCTATCCAGTTGCGCAAGCTGGGAAGCTGAACACCGCGAAGCCGTTGCACGCTCTTCCGCTCATCATTGGCAAAAATTGATGGAGCAGCATCATACCCAACCTACGGCTAGTGGGCCTAAATGGCAAATGCCTGATGCACAAGCCGAAGCTTATGCCAATTATTTAGAGCAGCTGCCAACGCCCAGAAGATTGCTAGAGGTGACCGGAGGCAAAGATTGTGCGCTGAATGAGCTCAGCCAAACCTTTGTTGTTCATCAACAAGCGCCCGAACTCGTAGAGCGGCAACGCAAAAAAACCGCGAAATCAGTGGATGTCGAGCAACGTGGCCGCACGGTGACGATTATTTCTGGCGATTGTAGTCTTGGTGAACTGAATGGCCCGGTGACGGCCTTGTATACCGATAACTATTACTCCCAATCTCAATACATTGCTGGTGAGACTCAATTCCTAGGCCGTATTGACGGTTTCTTTAAGAAGGGTCGACTGCATGGCGAAGCACGCGTCATTTCGATAGATAAATCGAACTCAAGTGGCAACTGGCGCGAGTCTTTAATGCTGAAGATAGGTATGTTTGACAATGGCTCTGAGGTAGGCCCCCATTTGATGATTTATGGTGAGGGCGAAAATCAGGTCATTACGTTAACGCAGTCTCTGCAAGACAATTACGTGCGAATGAACTCATGGATGTCAGGAAAACCTAATACCCGGTTTCATATGCTTAATGGCGAAATTGAGGGCTGGCTTGAGTTTGCGAGTTCTGTGTTAAAAGATGATCCGCAGTGTTATCGCATGGGACAAAAGGTCGAAAATCCTGCTTATTGTCAGCAGGTTGCACCTCGACTTGAGCAATTAATGCCAGTAGCTGTTGCAGCAGAATTGCCGCGGCTTGCGTCGTTTAATGAAATGGATACCATCCCGGCGGCGGCTCCACGTGCCGCGACGCCTGCCGTCCCTGCAGCGCCGAATGCCCCAACAGCGCCTGCAAACCCAACAAGCCCTGCACCACAGCAACCTATTGCTCAGTCAACTTGGAGTATTCCGCGAATCCCTGATCTGAATTGGCTCACAATGCCAAACCTCAAGCAGTTATATAGCGCTCGTGCCAACGAATATATTCCACGTTTACAGCAACAGCTGCTGACTAACATGGTTCAATATTTAACTCCTAAAGCAGGTCCTTCTTGTGTTTTGAATGATGACAGCACCAGCTATTTGCTGTTTCAATTAAGCAAAAGTGACTATGAACAACAACGAAATAAACAGCGTAGCCGAAATAATGTTTACACCGATGGACAGCCCAGCATCATGGTTGCGGAGGGCGCTTGTGAGAATGGCCAACTTGACGGCGACTTTGTCGTTATGTTCCGTTATCCACATAGCCTTAAGATGGGGGCTTATCAAGCATCGTCTAACATCTATGGTCGCATTGAAGGCACCTTTGTTGACGGCAAACTCCATGGCGAAATAAGCCGAACTTGGTTAACACAACATCAACCGGGCTCGATGGGCGCTACAGAAATAGCCGCCAGCTTAAGCATCTATCAACACGGCCAACGCGATGGTGAAGAGATACACGTCATTGCCATACCGAACAGTCGTTCAACCCGAGTAGTAAAATTAACCCCCTACTCTGTACAGCGCGAGAAAGCTGATATTTGGCTCAACGGAAGGCCTCAACTTTCTTCCATGATGAACCTAGGCGTGATTGATGGCTACGTAAAATATTACGATGGCTCCTTAAGCAATTTAGTGCAATGCTTTCAAGATGGCATTCCACAAACGAACGATAACTACTGTAAGCAGTTAGGATTTTAAACACATCGCAACCTATTGCCGCAACTCATGAGAATTAGCATTAAGATTGTTGCGGCAATCGTTCCCCATGTTGGCTTCGATAATGGCTAAGTCTTCGGCATCCGTCAGACCATCATAATTCAGATCAAACCAACTTGATTTGCCACGTTCGGGCTCAGCCCAATACTGCCAACCGTCTAAATCATCTTGGTTTACCTGCAAATCACCTGTACCGTCTCCTGGGCAGGTCACGGCGGTAGCAAGAAGCTCGTTGAGGGATGCCCGCAGCAAGCTTAAGCGTGCCTGGGCCTCACCATTAAGCTGGCTCTCCCCAGGGCTTACTAACAGGTTATCGGCCTCTCTATCCAGCTTTAGCTCAACCGGATTAGTACTTTCATTAACTTCATAAAACTCTTCACTATCAATAAGTTCACCTGAGTCACATTGCAACGTGGTTAAGCGCACCAATTTGTATTTATCGTCACGAAACGCAAGTTGTCGCTCAGGAAACAAGTCAACGCTCGGTTCACCAATACCTTCAAGGTAGGTATTTACTGCGCAGCAAGAACTAAAACCAGCACTGTTAATGTCACTGCCTGGCCCATACCAAACGCCACTTTGATCATGACAGACTTCCTCTTGCGGAAAGATTTGTACACACAAATTTGCCTGCGGAATAACACAGGGAGGCCCTGTTTCCGCGCGGATATTCATGCCGAGTTCAGCAAAGTTATAATCCCGTATTGCTTCTTGATTTGAATCTTGCAAATAAGGAACGATAGGTGCAGCATCTAAGCGTAACTCTGCGGCAAGTTCATCGCTATCAATCCCGGCTAAACCAGTAAACAAGCGGAACAAGTCAGTACTATTAATCAAGTGCGGCACATCTCGATTGGGTTCATCAAAGCCAGGGCCCGTTACAATCAAAGGAACCCACACCCCACTCTGATACAGGGTTCCCTTCGCCCGCAAGGGGTCAAATGGCAGTTTTACTGAAGGCATGTAGGTACCATTATCCGCAGTAATAACCACCACGGTATTACTCTCGTCGTTAAAAACTAAGCTACCATCGGCTTGACGTATGGCAATGTTAGTAGCTTCAAGCAACCGCCCTATTTCATGGTCAACGGCCTCCAACATATGTTGAGCAATGATTCGTTGTTGTACCGCGGTCGCTAATTCGGTTGGGTCGGCAATGCCTAAATCCGCCAACTGACTACTTACGGGCGTGCCGCAGCCCAACAAACTTAGGTTAGCATCCGCAACCGGCAGTAGCGCCGCTGGTGGCGGCTGCAATGGTGCATGCAGGGCAGAAAAACCAAGACTTAGCATCCATGGTGTTTGCTCACTTTGTTCACGCTGCTGCATCTGCTGAATCCATGCAATCGCCCGCTCCGCTTCTTGCACAGTTCGATAACCACGAGCGCCAGCATCGGTAGCACGCAGCGTTTGATTGCTACCATCCATGTTATTGATTTTCCATTCACCCGTATAATAGCCATTTTGATGATCAAACCTAAGTTCAAGCGCGCGATTAGCATCAAAGCTCAGACTATTGGGATCAAAAATACCACCGCGCTCAACACAGGTTCTGCCAGGTGTCGGATACTGTTCTAAATCATTCATCACTTGAAAAGTTTGATCGGCAAAGTAACAAACCCCGCGATCTGCACCATGTTCTTCATCCAGTGCCGTAATGGGCACCCAACCGCACTGATAAGTACCCTCTGGCGCAATTCCTCCCGCGGTTGTATCGATCGGGTAAGGCGCACCATCAAGATAACCGGCAAAATAATCCCAGCCTAAATCACGCATGGCGCTGTCACCAAGTGCATGGTTATCTGGCCCTAAATCAGACCCTGTTAGATGCATTTTACCGATAAGTGCGCTCACGTAGCCGGCCTCTGAACGCAGTAATTCAGGTACCGAAACCGCGTAGGGAGACATTTGGGAGTTGGCTAAATCCGTTGAAACAATTGCGTTTCGAACACCATTTCTGAAGGGGTAGCGACCATCAAAAAACGTCACCCGGGTGGGCGAACAGGTAGGCATCGTCCAAGTATTACGAAAACGCACCCCAGCTTCAGCAATAGCATTAATCGACATGGTATTTGCCGGTACCGCACCGCCATACCCAAAAGCCGAAAACTGATCGATACCTGCATCATCGATAACAATAAACAGGATGTTGGGTGGCGTTTCTGCCAGCGGCGGCTCTGGCGGCGTAGGTACTGGAGTTGCCACCTCAGAATCATTATTGCATGCGCTCAACAACACCGCTGATGATAAAACGAACATTCTAACAAGGTGCCACATAGGTTTCTTTCCCTAGCTACGTAACCACTAAGTAAAGACCCATTAATCGTTTCTGTCAAAGCTAGTGCTGCTCATATGGAAGTTATTTATACCATTGCTCCGCCAACCTCGATGTACGATAATGCCACTATGACAACATTATCCCTACTAGAACTGGTGCGTGTGACCACCGCAGCTGATGCTGGCACTGCCATTAATCACGCTCGTGATCTTGGTCATCACGCCGAACAATGGGGCTACCAACGAATTTGGGTAGCTGAACATCACAACATGCCGGGTATCGCTAGTGCGGCAACCGCATTGGTGGTTGCACACATCGCTGGCGGCACCCAATCCATTCGGGTCGGCGCAGGCGGTATCATGCTACCCAACCATGCGCCCTACATTATTGCGGAGCAATTTGGTACGCTCGCTCAATTGTATCCGGGCCGTATTGATTTAGGTTTAGGCCGAGCCCCTGGCACGGACCCCGTCGCTATTCGTGCTATGCGCCGTCCGGCTCATGCATCTGAGCAATTTCCACAAGATATCTTGGAGTTACAGAGCTACTTAGCACCAGCTAGCGAGTCACCAGCGATCTTGGCGGTACCAGCTACCGGTACGGAAGTGCCTTTATGGATTTTAGGCTCGAGTATGTACGGTGCCAGTTTAGCCGCCGAACTTGGCTTGCCCTATGCCTTTGCCTCCCATTTTGCACCTGCAATGCTCCTGCCTGCGCTGCAACTGTATCGCAGTAAATTCAAGCCCAGCAAGCAACTAGCCGAGCCCTACGCGATGGCGGGCATTAATGTGATTGCTGCTGATACGGACGCCGAAGCTACCCGTTTAGCTACCACTCAGCAGATGTCTTTTGCTGATTTAGCCGGCGGTCGCCAGCGCTTAAGTCAGCCACCCATAGACGACATTGAGAGCTATTGGTCACCAAGAGAGAAGGCAACCGCAGAACGCATGCTAGCGCGGTCCGTGATTGGCGCCCCTGCCACGGTGCGACAAGGCTTACAGAGCTTCATCAAGGAAACTGGTGTCGATGAACTCATGATTGTGTCGGACGTGTACGACCATCAAGCCCGCTTGCGTTCCGTTGAGCTTATTGCGCAAGCGATGCAAAATGACGAGCCGTAACCAGCCACAATCACCAGAGAGGCCCCACATGCAGCCAAGTATTTCGGTCATTACCTTAGCGGTTGACGATTTAGAACGCGCACTAGTTTTCTATCGCGATGGTTTGGGTTGGCCTACTGCTGGCATTTTGGGCACCCAATACGAATACGGTGCGGTGGTGTTTTTTGATATTAATCCGGGGCTTAAACTTGCCCTGTGGCCGCGTGCTAGCTTAGCTCGCGACACCGGGTTGCCACTTGCTGAGCCCACCTCAAGCAACATGCTGCTCAGCCACAATGTGGCTGAGCGCGACCAAGTAGATGCTGTATTTGCGCAAGCACTTGCCGCTGGCGCCAGCCTAGTCAAAGCGCCACAAACGGTGTTTTGGGGTGGCTACGCTGGTTATTTTAGCGACCCCGACGGCCATTTGTGGGAAGTGGTGTTTAACCCCGCTTGGCCAAGCTAACGCAGCCAGCTATTGCGCATCACACACAGTTCCTACAGCCGCTTCTATCAGCTGGAGATCGAGCTCGTTGGTTTGTGCATCAAAATTTACATCGTACCAACTTGAACCCTGCCAGCCAGCCGCAACAATGGCTTGGTAATTATCAATATCTAACTGATCAACCACACCATCATCATTGCCATCACCTATACAAGCAGGTTGCGAAGCCATGATAGCCGCCAATGCCGCGTTTAAATCCGCATACTGCTGCTGTAACTCAGTACTCAACTGCTCCAATGCAGCCTCACCCTGGCCCATCAGCAAATCACTGTCTTGCGTGTCTAATGTTGGCATATTCCGTTGGTTTACTTGGTAAAGCTCAATCGAAAAAATATCCACCGGATTGCCGCTACTAGGGTCAAAATCTAACGCATGATTTTGTACCAACTTAAAATCGTCATTCCGAATCGCTTGATAGTTGGTCCAGCCCGCCGGAATTTTATTAGTGCTGTAATTGTCAGGATCAGCAGCATAAATATCCCGATTCACTTGCCAGCATTGTTCCAACTCGCCCGATTGATAAGTTTCGGTGACCACCGGATTGTCGGCGCCAACGCCCCACCACACACCGCCATTATCTTCACAGACACCTTTACTTACCGGAGTATGAGAGCATTGCGCAGCAAACGCACAAGGACCGTTGCGACCGCCATCTTGCTGTATGTTCAAGCCACCTTGAGTGAAGTTATAATCGCGCAAACTAGTTTGCGTAGGATCTTCCAAATAAGCCAGCAAGCCAGCGCTATCAGGACCACCAGCCGCAATCGTCGCGGCGTCAAGACCGGCAATTTCTCCAAACAAACCATACACATCGGTAGTATTCACCAGATGCTCGACCGCACGATCCGGTTGTTCGATACCTGCCCCACCTACAATAAGCGGTACCCAGACGCCCGTTTGATACGCGGTACCTTTAGCTCGCGCACCATCAAAAGGTAGTTTCACCGTCGGCCCAAATGAGCCATTATCGCCCACTATCACCACCACCGTATTGCTGTCAGGATTGTACTGCAAGCCCGATTCGCCCTCAGTAGCAATGCCCGTTGCAATCAATAAGTTCGCCAAAGCTGTATCTAAACCTTCAATCATGGCATCAGAAATTCGTCTCGAATTAATAAAATTACCGTCGGTAATTTGACACTGTGGTGCTAATTGAAAATGCGACTGAGAAGGCAGCAGTGCTGCCGGTGGTGGCTGCAACGGAGTATGGGCAGAGCTGAAACTTAAGGTCGCCATCCAAGGTTGATTGCCATCACGCTGGTTGATCCAGGTGGTCGCAGCTTCTGCTTCTATCACCGAACGGTACCCACGGCCGCGCATATCGGTTAACGGTACCCGCTCTACTCCACTCGCATCATTAATTACCAGTTCAGAAACGTAGTGCGCATTTTCTCGATCAAACACCACAAACTCAGGCACAGTGTCGGTACAGGCTTGCTGCGGTACCAATACGCCACCTTGGCTCAGACACTGTAAACCGGCACTCTCACCCTGGCTATTAGTAGCAAGCTCGGTACACTGCGAGGGAGTATAGCAAGCCCCACTATCGGCACCATGCACGGGGTCATCAGCAAGCGTCGGAACGTACCCGCATTGGTAGGTACCAACAGCGGCGACACCGCCTGCGGTGGTATCAATGGAAGCTGGCAAGCCCCCTAACCAACCGTAAAAGTAATCCCAACCCAGCACCTGCGGGGTGGCATATTCAAACGGGTTCAGCTCGGGTCCGGCTAGATGAAACTTACCGAACAAACCGCTTTCATAGCCCGCTTGTTGCAATAATTTAGGCACCGTTGTGGCGTATGGGGATAATTGTGAATTGGCTAAGTCATTCGGGCCTAAGGCCTGATACATGTTAGTGCGCAGCGGATATTTACCTGCTAACAAGGCAGCGCGACCCGGTGAACACTCAGGCATCGACCAGGTGTTACGAAAACGCACTCCGGCCTTAGAAATAGCCTCAATGGTAGGCGTTGGCGGCGGATTAAAGCCACCGTAACCCATCACCTCCATTTGGTCGATGCCTACATCGTCCATAATCACAAACAAGATATTAGGCGGCTGCTCTGTTATCGGAGGCTCTTCTATCGGCGGCTCTTCGACCACTGGTGGCGTGTTTGGCATCTTATCTTCGCAGCCAGCTAACAGACTTAAACATAACAATAAACTGAGGTGAACCTTGTTCATGACAGGCTCCTAATAACGTGCAGGTGAATTAATTAAGGGATCAAACGGATTAAGTTGGCGCAATTGCTCCATTAACCGTTCACGTTCGTTGATATCATTACTGTACTGCCATAATGCCAAGCGCAAATGCCGTTGCTGCGGTGCCTGTGCGAGCGCCGTTCGCAATCTGTCCATCGCTGCTTCATGCTGGCCATTATCATAAAGTGCTATGGCTAACACATAACTGTAGTGAGCATTATCCGGAGCCAAAGCCACCGTTTGTTGCAGTTGCTCTAAACCAGCGGCCATCTCGCCTTGCCGAATCAACATCAGCGCTAGCGCAAAGGCTATTTCAGCCGCTTCACCTTGCTGTTGCTGAGCGCTTACCAAGAGCTGCTGGGCCGCCTTAGTGTCGGATTTTTCTAACCACTGTGCCAGGCCAATAAGCGCCGGAATATAGTGCCCGTTACGCTGCAATGCAGCTTGTAAATCATGCTGAACTTGTGCCTCAAAACCCAGTGTGGCAGCCACTAGTGATTGATTATAATGCCCCTGCGCAGTGCCTAGATGATGCTGCTGTAATTCACTGTATTCCGCTAGCGCGGCGCCTTCTGCTGCAGCCTTAAACGGGTAATCTTGCGCCAACAGTTGCTCTACGGCCGTCATCCGTACCGCCAGCTCGGGGTCCGCTAGCAGCTTGCTTAACTGCGGCATCAACCAAGCCGGATTAAACAAGGCTGGAGCCACCTCGATTGCCGCGCGTCGCACCCAAGCATCTGGATGCGTCAATCCGGCTGCGACTTGTTGCTGCGCCGCCAACGAGGGATAGTGACCTAATTCTGCTAATAGCGCCGCATGGCGGATAGCTGGCTGCTGCCCAGCTTGCAGTTGCTTTAGCAAGCCTTCCGCTGCGCCCGGTAATCCCTCGCGAGCTCGGTACAGGGCTTGAGCGTAGCCACCATCACGCGGCTCAGCATCTGGATACCAGCGCGCAAACGCAGCAACCACCTCAGCTGCTGGTTTATCTTGATGGCAGCCTAAACAGGCATCGCTATGCTCTAACGCAAGCGCTTGGGCTGGGTTGGGCGAACTAAAACTATGATCATGACGTAGATCATTGCCCATATAAACCCGTCCCGGCATATGGCAATTCACACACTGAGCACCGGCACTATCGGCGGGATGAAAATGATGCGCTGGCGAAGCAAAAGCCTGACCCTGCAACTTATTGAAATCTATGGTTCGTGGCGTATCCGCGATGAGTTTTGGCGTTCCTGCAGGGTTGTGACATTGGCTACACACCGCATTCGCTGGGGCGCGTAATTCACCACTGTGAGGGTTATGACAATCGCTACAAGTCACTCCTGCTTGGTGCATACGACTTTGCACAAATGAGCCGTACTCAAACACTTCATCTAGAATTTTGCCATCAACTTCATACAAATCGGCGCGCAATGGGCTGATTAAAAACTGCTGATGCACCCCTACGTTGGGCTGAAACGGTAGGAGTTCATTGCGGCGGCTATGGCACTGGGCACATACCTGTAATTGCTGATCTGAGGCGGCCAAGGACAACTCAAACCCGCCGCCGTCGGCTTGATGATTGCCAGCTGGGCCATGACAACTCTGGCAGCCTACGCCTAATTGTTGCCATGAGGATGCAAAGGTATCGGTTTTAGGCTGATACTGGGTTTGATAATTCGACACATGGCAGCTCAAGCATTGTGTATTGGCTAGGTGGACGGGTTGGCGCCAGTGCAACGGATGGTCTGGGTTATCGGCCACCTCTGGATAGAGATCAAACCACGTTTGCTGCTCCGTCGCAAAAGCCAAGTGATGGGCCTGCAAACGGCCATCAGGGTTAGCAATCAACACCTGTTGCAACGGCTCATAACCTATCAGCCACGCCGGTTGCTCGGTTGCTTTAAGCTCGCCTAGCGGCAGTTTATGGTCGTTGTTGGCAGGCGTCAGAGCCTTCGCATGATGAGAATTGCGCCACTGCTGATCCGCTTGTTGGTGGCAGCTCTTACAGTTGCTTTCGTCCACCCAGGCCGGGCTCGCCTTAGTAGCACTGACAGTGGCACTGGCAGTAGCACTAACAGTAGCACTGCCGGTGGCGCTGAGACCAAGCAGCAGTGCTAACCCAATCATGTAACTCAATCCCTGTCGAACCAACATGGCATGTGTACCGTTTCAATGACGCGCTGAAATATCGCTCAACTAGGCATGAGTAAAGATTGAATCCATAGCTTTGTCAATCAATAAGACACTAACGCTGCAAATAAGCAGTAAAGCTCATTCCTGTCCAGCGTTTAAAAGCTTTGGCAAATGCTTGCTCATCACTATAGCCAAGGTAATCAGCTAAACTCGCTTGAGTCAGTGCTACCGGCGCCGCAGCGGGCTTAGCCGTTGCCGCCAGAGCTGCGCGAGCAGCCTCAATTTGAGCGAGCGCCAACTGTTGCTTAAGCGTTTGAGATAACGCTAAAAAGCTACAGCCTTCAGCTTTTAAATAGCGCGCCAAAGTACGTTCGCTTACCGCTAACGTTGCCGCAACTTGGGCGCGGCTTAACCAAGGCTGGCGTTGTAACAAGGCCTCGCACTGCTCACGACAAGATTGCGCCTGTAACTGGGCTAACTGCTGTTGCGCCAAGGTGAGCATTTGCGCTTGCAGCGCTGGACTTACCTCGCGCTGCCGAAACTGCCAATCGCTATCACTAAACACAATGGCATTGTCGGGCTGAGCAAAACTCAGCTCAGCAGCTCCAAAAGCTTGTTGATAGAGCTCCGGCGTAACTTGCGGTTTATGTTTAAACGTCACCCGCACCGGCGTAATAGGTTTACCGGCCACCCAGGTAGCACCATGCGCGATACTGGCAAAAATTGCTTCAATCCGCAGTGCCACAGCTACCTTAAACTTATCGTGATAGGTGAGTTGCCAGCCATCGGTCACCTTACGTTTAGTAAATGCACCGCCCTCACCCACTAAACTAGAGAAAGTCACTAAGCTCTCTACGGCAGTGCTTAACGACGGCGAACTTAACAGTAAAAATCCAATAGTATCAAAGTGCTGGGGCTGCAAAGCTAAGCCAATCGTTAACCCAAGCTGTGGTTGCTGCAACTGCTCTAAGCTTTGCCATAACTGATCTTGTAGCGCAAGTGGCAGCCGTTGCTGGCCATCATAACGAGCCAATTGCTGCTCTAGCTCAGGTGCAAGCTTAACCTCAGCGGCGCTTAGCTGCTGCACAATCGCGTGGGTAAAACTTTGGATAACACTGGCTTTATCATGGTTCATGCACTTAGAGTAATGCAACTGTCCTAAATTAACCAGTAAAATGTCCGAACTAAGCATAGCTTGATTTGCGTCAATTGTTATTATCTAGCAATCGCTTGTAGAACAATAAAAACGCTAATAAAAAGTGATAAGGACCCCAGCAAAATGAATCCAATAGTGGTGATTGGTGCCGGCCCCATGGGGCTATGCAGTGTCAGACGGCTCGCCGAGCAAGGGCTGCCGGTGATCGGTTTAGAAGCTCACAATAACGTGGGTGGCCTCTGGGATATTGATAGCCCAACCAGCACCATGTATGAATCAGCGCATCTTATTTCATCCAAGCGGATGACTGAATTCAGTGATTTCCCGATGGCCGATGAGGTGGCCAGCTACCCTCGTCACGACCAGATGCGCCAGTATTTTCGTGACTATGCAGAGCATTTTCAGTTATATCAACACTATCGGTTTAACAGTCATGTTGAACGCATCGAGCCAACGGCAGATAAGCAATGGCTAGTTCATTATCGTGACGCACAGCAGCAACACCAGCAGTTAGTTGCCAGCCATGTACTCCTTGCCAATGGCACCTTACACCATCCCAACAAAGTGGCCTTTAAAGGTGAGTTTCACGGGCAGATGCTGCACAGCAGTGACTACCGTAGCGCCGATATTTTTGCGGGTAAACGGGTGCTTATAGTTGGTTGTGGAAACAGCGGGTGTGACATTGCCGTCGATGCCGTGCATCGCGCTGCCAGCGTTGATATGTCGGTGCGCCGCGGCTACTATTTTCTGCCCAAATTTGTGGCCGGTAAACCCATTGATACCCTCGGCGGCAAAATCAAGTTACCGCGGGCGCTGAAACAACGCCTCGATGGCTTGCTGATACGTTTACTCAGCGGCAAACCTAGTCATTATGGACTCCCCGATCCTGACTATAAAATGTACGAGTCTCATCCGGTGGTAAATACCCTGTTTCTGCATCATATTGGCCATGGTGATATTAAAGTACGCCCCGATATTCGCCAGCTCACGCCCAGCGGTGCGGATTTTGTCGATGGCCAACAGGCCGATTACGATCTGATCTTGCAAGCCACAGGTTACCAACTGCATTATCCCTTTATTGCAGCCGAACACTTGAATTGGCAAGGTCACGCACCGCAGCTGTATCTCAATATATTCAGTCCGCGCCATGCCAATCTGTTTGTGATGGGCATGGTCGAAGCTTCGGGGCTTGGCTGGCAAGGTCGTGATGAGCAAGCTCAATTAGTGGCGGCGGTGATTCGTCTGCAACAGGATAACCCCAGCGCTGCACAGAGTTTTTTCGACAAAGTACAGCAACATGCCAATCAGCGTATTGATGGCGGCATGAACTATTTGCAACTCGAGCGCATGGCTTATTACGTGCACAAAGAGAGCTACTTAAAAGCCCTAGCAACCGAGCGCCAAGCCCTCGCCTCTATGGCTGATAACCGCTCAAATCGCTAGGAGCACCTATGTCTGCGAGTTCGTTGTTGTTGCTAAATGGCATCCTTGCGTTGATGATGTTCGGCATTGCGTTGAGTCTTACCCCGGCCGATTTTAAGCGTGTTGCATTGCAACCGAAAGGCCCACTGGTAGGTCTGTTCGCGCAGTTTGTGTTGCTGCCACTGCTTACTTGGATCGGTATTTCATTGGTGCCCATGCCAGCTGGTATTGCCCTTGGCCTGTTACTGGTGGCTTGTTGTCCTGGCGGTAGTTTTTCTAACTTAATGACTTACTTAGCCCGTGGTAACGCGGCTATGTCGGTGAGCATGACAGGGCTCGCCAGCCTTGCCGCTGCGCTTCTCACTCCGCTAAATTTCATGTTCTATGCCAGCTTAAATCCGCACACCAACGCCTTGCTGCAAAGCATTGATGTTTCTACCGCAGACATGCTGCTGTTGGTACTGTTAGTGCTCGCCATTCCGTTGCTGCTAGGGCTCTGGTGCGGGCGACGCTTTCCTGCATTTGCGCAGCGCAGCGAAGGCTTGTTTCGAGTGATTTCGTTGCTGGCGTTATTTGGCTTTGCTGGAATTGCGCTGGCGGTAAACTGGCAAACCTTTATCACCGGCGCCAGCATTTTTCTCTTGGCCGTTATCATTCATAACGCAGTCGCACTCGCGATTGGCTGGTTTGCCGCCAGTGCGGTGCACTTAGCTCGCCCCGAAAAACGTGCGGTCACCCTTGAAGTTGGCCTCCAAAATTCAGGGCTTGGGCTGGGCATTATCTTCACTTATTTCGCCAACCAAACGGACATGGCGATCATCGCCGCCGGCTGGGGCTTATGGCATTTAATCTCAGGGCTATCGCTTACGCTGTTCTGGCAATATCGTGATCGCCGTAGGAGCGCAGCATGACTATTCTTATCACCGGCAGCGAAGGCTATCTCGGCCAAGCCCTGATCCAACGGCTATCCGAACATTCCATCATTGGCATCGATATTCGCCAACATGCTAGAGAATCTGCGGCTAATTATCAGTTTGTACCTATGGACATTCGGGATCCTGCCCTTACTAAGCTGATGCAACACCACCACATCAGTCATGTGATTCATCTGGCCAGCGTGATGCAAGCCAGTGCGGACCCTGCGCGAGATTACGATATTGATGTGAATGGCACCGCTAATGTCCTCCAAGCATGTTGCCAAGCCCACGTCAGCCATCTTACCATCACCAGTAGTGGCGCGGCCTACGGATACCATGCCGATAATCCCACGTGGCTATCTGAAACCGATGCCTTACGCGGCAATCCTAGTTTTGCCTACAGCCATCATAAACGTTTGATTGAAGAATTATTGGCAGAGTATCGGCAGCGCCAGCCGCAACTACAACAACTGGTACTGCGCCCCGGTACCGTGCTAGGCGCCAACACGGATAACCAAATCACTGCGCTCTTTAAAGCGAAACGGTTGCTAGCCATTCAAGGCTCACCGTCACCTTTTGTATTTATTTGGGATCAAGACGTGATTAATATCATCGCGCAGGGAGTGACTCGTAGCAGTACCGGCATATACAACCTCGCCGGCGATGGAGCAATGACCATTACCGAGATCGCCACAGCTCTGAACAAGCCTTTACTGACCTTGCCCGCCTGGTTATTGCGTGCGGCCCTGCATATCGGCCAACGCTTAAAGTTAACCCGGTACAGCGCCGAACAAGTAGATTTTCTGCGCTACCGACCGGTGTTAAGTAACCAAGCCCTTAAACAAGAGTTTGGCTATACGCCCGCGCTGAGCAGCCGCGCTACCTTTGACTATTTTATTCAGCATAATCTGCAGCAAAAACTACCGCGCTAACTAACGACAACGGGCCCAATGCAGGGGAATATCCTGCAGCCATTGTTGTAACATAGCGCGTTGTTCACGTTGCAATAGTTGATGATACCCAGCTAAATCGCCAGCACCAGCAAGCTGCTCCGCAAACACCTGCTGTTTGGCCGGATAAGCATGTGCTGTGGCATGCTCACAAAACCACGCTAACTCAGGCACCGCAATATGGCTAAAACCTTCTTGCTGCGCGATATGAAAGCCCTTGGCATCCAAATCGCCAAAGTAGCATAGCGGTTTAGTGCTGCTGCGCCAACGTTGCAACAATGCCGCCCGACCTTGGCTGTAAGCCACATCGCCGCGGTAAACCACTAACATGGGTGCAGGCGTAGACGGCAACTGAAATTGCTGCAACTGATAAAAGCAATCTAGATTCTCCACCACCACCAACGCAGCATAGTTATCGAGATCTAAGCTGCGTTGATCGACATCCAAGATCTCCTGCTGCCGGGCCATCAACACCCGCTGCGCCCGCGGCTTGCTGCGGACACTCTTATGTTCAGCTTGCCCTTGTTTGGCTTGGGCCAGACTGCTACCGCTAAGGTCCGTTCCAAGTGGCGCCAACTGTTGTTGCTGCAGGCGCGTGCTAATGCCCTTGAACAGCTCTTGGCTGTAGGCAAATTGCGGCTGCTGGGCCGCATGACTAGCAATCAGATCTTGCTCCACACACCATTCAAGCACAGCTTGGTCGGTAGCCCGCACGGTTCGCACCACTCTCAACTGGCGTTGCAATTGCGCCGCAATAGCTTGCAGTAACTTCCGCTCGCGGGGCTTTAAATCAGACATACGTAGGGCACCATCGACCTAAGCCGCCGCATGCGGCTGATAACGCACAGCAATATCAGCAATCAGATACAGATGGTTAAAACGACTGGCGGGCTGCTCTTGCCGATACAACTGAAATAACTGCTGCTCGTGACGAGGCAAACCGTTGTACTCGCCCAACACCTGAAATAACCACACCTCGGGTGGCCATGACAATTGTTGTTGCTGCAAGTAATCAAGCGCAGACAAGGGCTCAGCGTCATGGGCCTGGGTATCTTGGGCCCGCTCACAGACCGCAATAAAGTATTGCATCGCATCTTCTTTGAGCTGCTGCTGACGTGCCTCAACCGCTTGTTGCTTGGCATTCACCTCAATGCTATTGCTATTAGAACTGGCCGTATCCACTTTGGCTTTCAGCGCCAACTCTTTGTATAAGCTATGAATTAACGGCACCAAGGCCGGCTGCTGCTCGCGTTTATCCAGCGCTACCCCCGCACTTGCCAGCACCGGAGCGGCATGGTTCACCAATCTGGGCACCTGAGTACGGTAGGAATAATCGCCGATGGCAAAGCTTGGATGCTCGCGCAAAAAGCCCGCCATATTCACCACCAACAAGCTGCGTTCTTGCTGCTCTCGGAAGCGTGTCATCAGCTCAACTAAGCGTTTTTGAACTTCGAGCAAACTGCCATGGTGGGTGTTAATTTGTTGCTGCAGACGGCTCACCAACAGTTTACGCAGCCCCGGATGTCCCTCCGCCAGCTCAATAAACTCATCAAAATCAATCAGCGACAACCCTTCAATAAGACGCTTGATTTGCTCCTGAGCACGACCGTTTTCACGAATTTTATCGCTTAAATTGCTAACGAAACCAAAGTTACTGTTCAAGCGGTGCCATAAACTAAAAATGGCTTCTTCAAATTGCGAGGTTAAATCATAAACCGCCTCTTCTATACGCAGCGTCTGGCTATCAACACGTACGCCATCGCCCATACGCTGGGCCTCACGCATGCCTTCTACGTAACCACGAATCGCCACCAGTTTATCGGCCACACCGGCATCAATTTGCCGACGACTTTCGTCAGTCACCAAAGCCGCGACTAATTGCGTTACCGGATGTCGTAATTTAACTTCGGTGCTAGCGTCAGGTTGATACAGAATTCGCGCTGCTATCAAGCGCTTTAAACTGCGCTCGGATACTGCAGCCACGTCAATGCTACCGCGTAAATAACCCTGCATCAGTAGCTTCGCATGGTCGCCTATCAATTTGAGACGCTCTGCTCCTACCTCAAACAAACTACTCAGCAGCTGTGATTCGCGCTCTTGTCCAGCCATTAGAGTAACTCCACTTGGCTCTGACTTTCATCCAACGGAATGTTTTCTTCATCTTTAATAAAGCGCACCAAATCAAGCAAATAATCAATTTTACCAGTGACGGTAAAATACAACCGATTGGCATGAGGCTGCAGCAAATAACCATGCTCAACCAAGCGCTTAGCCACTTGCTTGGCTTGGGCATCTACCGCATCTGCATTCGAGTTAAAAAACTTATCATTTGCTAGGGCTTGAAGGCGCTGACGCAAACTTGGGTTGTCTTCAGTTTTCACCATCAACTCTTGCAATTTAATGGTATCGCCAGCCGTCAAAATCGCATCGCTACCCATGGCTTCTTGCACATAGGTTAACCACTCCAACAAGGGCAACATCGAACTCATCACCACACTGAGCTGTTGTTTTAAGTGCTCGCGTGCGGGTTCATCGATATCGCGATAGGCCAAGAAAAAGACGGTTTGTTCATCATTGGTGGCCACCCGGCGGTTCAGTGGGCGTAAATAATCATCCAAGCCTTCACGCACCTCGTCGCGCTGCAACTTGGTAAAGTAATCTTCGTTGGTGATTGCACAAATGTACTGCCCCGCTAACAAGGCTTCTAGTAAAGGTCCGTGTGGCATTAGGCGGTACCTCCTGTCACCTGATGAGCAGGCTGCAACTGCTGTAACTTTTTCGTAAGCTCAGACACGCGTGGTTTAATCCGCTTTAACTGGCCTTTGTTAGGTTGCTGCGCATGAGGTTCAATCAAATACCTATGCTTAAACAGCAACAACACATCACTTTCAGGGTTAGGAAAGGCCCCCACAATATCAATGTTGTTGTGATTACAGGCATCAAATAACTTTTCAACGTTGTGATATGCCAAGGTACCAATCTCATCGATCGGCCAATGAATGGTCACGTCCGCTTGCGGTGGTCGTAATAACCGCGTAAAGGCCAATAAGAACTTACATAAAATAAGATAGGCCATACCATGGCTCGACGAATCCGTTAATTGGCGATCATTACGAATCACCACCGGCTCACCGTTTTCTATCAGGTTTAATTGTAATTTCAATAAGCTTTCGATGGTGTATTCCTGATTCGCTTTCAGTAAATCAGCCACCTCAGTTAAATGTTCAATGTATTCCGCAGGTGGTAACAATTCGCCAGAACTATTCCACACCTTGTATTGATAGGTCATTTCTTTAAGCGGCTTCCAAAAGCTTAATTCATCAATAGTTGAACTGATTTTAACTTCGGCTTTATCAATACCATCTAAAGTTAGTTCATCAGTAACCGCTTGGGTTAAGCGCCGGCTGTAATCACTCACGCGTTTATGAATATCGTTAAACACGGTAAAGAATTCAAACAAGCCTTTACCGATGGTTCGACCTTGATCAATGGTTTGCTCTTGTTTGGCTTCCAGCACTTTTAACAATTCAGCTAAGGTAGTAACTTGCGCTTGTAGATCTGGGGCTTCACCCAACTGCCCTAACGATTGCTCAATAAAGCTCATAAATTGGCTATCGGCATCTTGGCGTAAATCACTTTCTAAGCGTGGAACGCGCTGTTCGAGATCTTTATCAAGCTTCTGCTTATCATCCAACAGCTGGTGAGCTCGCGCCACGTGTTCGCTAACATCGCCGGCATTAAAATCAGTATCAAGCGCAGCTATGGTTGCTACCGGCAAATCCGCCATGCGTTGCACCAAAGCCTGTAAATTCATCACCTGGCGCTCAATTTTCTCCAACTGCTCTTTCACTTCGTTGGCTTGGCGTTGCAGCAGTTGCTTCTGATCACGGTACTTATTTTCGTGCAGCTCTAACTCTGCGCTCACTTCCCGCAGTTGTTGTTTTGCACGTTGCTCAGCCGCCAACCATTGCGGCCTTAGGCCCTGCCAAGTGACCTGCATGAACTGCTGATACTTGGCAAAATGATCACGTTGAGCCTCGGTATCACGAATATGTTCGCTACGTTGTAAACGCTCCTGCTTTAGCTCGGCTAAGCGTTTCGGGTCCACCCCTTCGTCAGCCAGCTTGGCACTAAAGCTTCGCTCTAAGTCAGCCATTTGCTCAGCCGTTTGTGCCTTGGCGCGCTCGAGTTCGCTGCTTAAATCAGCCACGGCATCGTCAAGGATTTGCAACTGCTCCTGAAATTCCGCCGTTTGCTCCAGCGCCAGCGTTTGCTGCTCCGATTCCACCTCAGCTAGGGCCTGCGCTCGCTGCTCTTTAGTTTTCTGCAGTTGTTGCTGTAACTGCTCTAACCGCTGCCGCAGTTGCCCTTTACGCTCCTGCTCTAATTGGCGCTGGGTATGCAGTAAACGTTGCTTGTTGTCGCGGGCAAACTCCACATCTTGGGTACTACTGCGTAACTGCTGTTGCAACCTATCTAATTGTTGTTGCTGCAATTTCGCATGCTCAACTGCCTTCGCAAAAGCCTTTTCTGCTTCCTGCACCTGTTGCTGGGTGCGCTGCCACTGCTCGCTGGCTTGCTCGAGTTGCTCCTGCAAACGCTCGTCCGTACTAGCGTAATCAGGCAATTCAACGGCGCTTAAATCTAGCTGAATGCCATACAAACTGGTCTGCTCTTGGTGATTGACCTGTTGCGGCGCTAAATCAGTGCGCTGCAATAAAGGTTCGGCTAGTACTTTCCCCAAGCTCTGTTGCCAATCATCCACATGTTGGCCTAAAAACTGGCGGAGACTGCCAGGAGCCGGCGCCAACTGCTGTTGTAATTGTTCTACCCGACTCGCAGCTTGAGCACTGCGGCTACGCGCGTCACGCACATCTGCATCAGCGCGCTCGCGCTCACGCAACGCTACATTCAGCTGCTCCTGTTGCTTGGTCACTAACGTTTGCTGCTGATTCAGGCGTTCTTGCGCTTCATCTACCCGCGCTTCAGCTATTCGCATCGCCTCGTGCTCGTCGCTGTTAAGCATCGACAAACCCGCTTGAGCTTGCTTTGCCGCCAACTCGCTTTGCAGCGCTTCTAGCTGCGCCTCAAACTGTTCACGCACGCGTTGCAACTCTTGCTGCAACTGCAGACTCTGCTGCTTGGCGGCATCCAGTTGCGCTTGCATCAATTGCTCACGCAAACCCGCTTTAACTTGCATCTGCGCACGTAATTTTTGACTCTTATGCTCTAGCGCATCGCGCAATTTCAGTTTGTGGCTATTTAATTGCTGTTCCGCATCTTGGTGCTTTTCCATCAGCAAGTGATAATGCTGCTCTAATTCTTGCAGCTCGGCGCGGCGTTCAGGTAACAACTCCAGCTCACGCCCCAGCCGCTCTACATCTTGCTCGCGATAGTCATCATATTCGCGCTGGGCACTGCTCAAACGCTGTTCAGCTTGGTCCAAATCAGCTTGTGCATCACCTTGTTGTTGGCGTAATTGGCCCCGTACCTGCTCGTAATGAGCTTGCGCCTCTGCAAGTTCCCGCTTTAAAAGTTGTAACCGCTGTTCAGCATCTGCCTTCGCTATTTTTTGCTGACTAAAATCGCTCTCAATCACCTTTTTTAATTGCCATAATGCCGCCACATTATTATTGCGTTCGGCACTTACGCGCTCAATTTCAGCTAGACTCTTTTGCAAGCGTTCAACTTTCATGAACTGCTTCATATCACGCAGCCAGCTTTTAATTTTATCGCCCGTAAACGTATTGGCTGGGCGCTGATAGCCGTCTTCCTCTAATATGGCCGCCAGCATGCTTTTCAGCGTATCCATTTTGCCTTCTTTGGCATGCACCGCAGACACCAGTTTCTCAATATGGCGCAACCTATGATTATCTTGGGCTAGCGCATAACGCGCTGCTAATTGCCGATGTTTTAAACTCTCGCTACGCTGGCTACGGTCATTTTTAATATCGTTAAGAATAATATTGCGGTATTCCGTGGTGGTCGAGATCTTGGCCGACATATCAATCGATAGCCCACGCATAAAGTGCGCCCAATCTTGATATTCTTTTGCCACCACGCCATCGGTTTTTTCTAATAAATAATGCTGTGGATCATAGCCGGCATCCACAAAACGATAATCAATCCCATCGGCGCGCTTGGTTAAAACCACTTGCGCCAAACCATGGCGAGGTCGCTCGTATTCATAAATCACGTAACTATTTTTGTACGGCAAATAATACTTATCAAAACTTAGCCGAGTGCGCGGCACCACCCGATTAGGAAGCTCACCATAAAAAACCGGAATCATCCGCTGCAACGTGGTTTTACCCGATGCATTGCTACCACAAATATTGGTGTGGCCATCCAGTTCCAACTCCACCACACCCGGCAGATGCCCATTAATCATGATTATCTTTAACAGCTTCGCCATCTCGTTTCCGTCAATTATTATAGTTTTTAAGTAGGGAGTTAAAGCGGAGCTTTAGTAATCGTTGATAACTCGCTGTTTACATCAAAGATACGGCCACGCACGGATGGCACCCCAAATGACTTCAACCGGGCACTGTGCATCTCTAAATAAGCTTGCGCTGAGGCCTCGTCAGTAAAAGCATAAAGACCGCCCGCTTCACCATTAGCTTGGTTTTCTGTCCAGATCTTCCACAAAAAGCCTGGCTCTTGGGTAATAGATTCTGCTAACTGTTGCATCTGTGCCGCCATCTCAGCACCAAACGGCCCTGCATACGGAAAATCCACCTGCAATATCTTCATCACCAACCTCCACCTTTTATAGCAACAAACCTAGCCATTATTAAACCATGATACCGCCCTTACAACAATTCATTGAGGAACTTGCAGACCCACCTCCGTAGCTGGGTCCGTAGCTGGGGCCGCAAGTTCCTCACGGGTTAGTCAAACAGGCTGAGTTGGTTATCAGGTGGGGTGTTTTTGCGTGAGCGTGAGCCGGTCCGCGAGCGGCGCTCATTGAAGCCGCGGGCGGGGCGAAGGTCGTGTTCTTTGCGTAGCTGGCTCACGTCATTTTTAAGTTGTCGATGGGCCTGCTCAAAGTCGACTAATGGCAGCGGGTAATCGATGCCCTGCTGTTGTTTTAGATGCACCGGCATCAGCCAAGGCTCAAACAGCCACATCGCATCGATAGAACGCAGTTCCGGCACCCAGCGGCGCACGAACTGCCCTTGTGGATCAAGTTTTTGTGCCTGCATCACCGGGTTGTAAATGCGTAGAATCGAATTACTGGCGTGGCCACTTTGCATCTGCACCTGCGGAAAGTGAATCCCTGGCTCGTAGTCCACAAACAGTTGCGCTAACCACTCGGCCACCGGACGCCATGGTAACGACAGTGAATAGGTTGCCGCAGAAACCAACATGGCGCGCATCCGAAAGTTTATCCAGCCGTGCACATGCAAATAACGCATGCAGGCATCCACCATCGGCCAGCCGGTACGGCCATGCTGCCACGCAGCAAAACGCTCGGCATCAAAAGGCCGCGGCAACTTATCCGTAGCCGGCACCAACGCATGAAACTCAATTCGATGATTGCTTTCAAAGCGCTGAATAAAATAACAATGCCACCATAATCGTTGGCTAAAATCCGCTAGGCTTTTACGCCAATGCAAGGGCACGGTTTTGGCACGGCTGCTCTCGGTGGCTTGCACAATTTCTTTCAAACTCAAGCAGCCATAAGCTAAATAAGGGCTCAGTCGCGAGCAGCTTGAAACCGCCGTCAAAGGTGAACTTATCGAACCTCGATAACGCTCACTACGGCGTGTTAGAAAACTCTCCAATAATGCCAAACCCTCGCGGCGTCCACCTTGCTGGCGCGATCGCAACAGGTAAGCATCAGTGCCTAAATTGGTGGGCAGTAACTCAATCGCCAACGGCCGCAACGAGGTAGATTCCAACCACGCCGGCGGCACAAAAACGATGTGCTCGGGCAGGGTCTGCTGCGCTTGCTGCATCCAATCAAACCAATGCTCATGAAAGCTACCAACACGGTGCTGTACTGGCCGCACCACCCCAAACTGGGGATATTCATGCCAAGTTAGCTGGTGCCCACGACAAAACCGCCCTACTGCTTGGTCGCGCTTAAAGGTCCATAAATTACCGTGCTCTTGATGACTATGCAGGACAAACTGCGGCAGCACTTGATGTAACTCGCTTAGCGCCTCCAGCACATGCCCGTGAGCTAACCACAATTGCCCGCCCAGCGCCGCCAGCTGCTGCTGCAAATCCACCAAGGCATCACGCACAAACATCCACTGGCGGTTACTGGTATCAGAGAGCTGCCAATAATTCGGCTCAATCACATACAAAGCCAGCACCGGCCCAGCTTCAGCGGCTGCAGCCAACGCCGCATGGTCGACACAACGAAGGTCGCGTTTAAACCAAACCACCTGAACGCTTGCCGACATCTTCATACTGCGCGCGGCACCCAGATCGCATCATCCTGTGCCACCTCTCCAAACACCTGTAATCGATGCGGTGCGTGCACTTTCAAGCCAGCAACCCAAGCCGCACTGTAGGCGTCAACTTTATCGTGGGTGCTGCCAAAACTAATTTGCGGTAGCTGTTGCCACTCATTTTCTGTGGCTGGCCAACCGCTGTGCTGTGCAATGGCAGCCAATTGCTGCTCAGGCACACCCAGGGCGGTCTTATGCGGAGTTTGCGGGAGTAGTTGCCGAATCGTTGCCTGCGGAAAAACTTCAATCAACGGCGCCAGCTCTGCTAACTGTTCGGCCAACGCAAAACCAGCAAGCATCCACAATTGCATCACATGAGGCATGTTCGCAACGGGCTTTCGAGCGGCCAAGTGCTGCCGCGCTTTGTCCACAATAGCCCTAAACTCTGTGGCCGACGGTGTTTTGTAACAACGAATGCCAACGTCGGCTAACGCCTGTTCAGCCAACCGAAATGAGAGCTGCTCAGCGCGCGGGCGTAGCGGCGCATCGATACCAATACACGCAATCTGCAACTGGTAATGGTCACACACAGCATCGATATAAGCGCGCACTTGCTCGGCGTAACTTGCCGTATAGGCGTCATCAATAACGCGTCTGTTGCCCTGTCCAAACGGAGGTTGTACCGCCAACTGTCGTACCGGCAACGGCACCAACCGCGCCCCTTGCCACTGCGCAAAAACAATCGGAATACGCTTCTGTCGTGAACATGCCACATCCACGCCTACCACCACCGACGCCATCACATTTCTCCTGCCTAACCTTAAACTCTCATTACTGTCTATTCGGTGGTTTTAGATCATGATGAACTTCAAAGGTGACGGCGCCGCATAAACACGACCCTCTATGAGTTGCCATAGTCCTATCCTTTTTTGAGTTACGTTGAGTTAAATTGAGATAACAAACAACTACTCTACTCAAGAATAAGAATTCCGCCACCTTGGATTGGTTCGTTAACCTTTCGGAGTGGCTAACTTACGCTTGGCTAGCTGAGCGCCCAGTAAGCTTGTGCCAAAGCATTTTACGGGCATCAACCATGGCCATGCCAAACAGTAGCGCTGTGATCCAAAATGCTACTTCGGTGATCACCGCAGCAGCCGTTAGCGCAATAATGCCAATCGTTTCGTCGTCCCCTAAAAAGAAGATACTACCTAGCACCAACCATGACACCACAACGACCGACCACATAATGCTAAGTACTAATTTTTTGTTTTGTTTTAATGTCTGTAACATGTTTACTATCCTCGCTGAAAAAACTGATGTTAAATAAAGAATTCGTAAACTACAGACGGTGCCACCTCACAAAGCTTACAGATTTTTTTGTTGTAAGATTTTCTCAGCAGCAACGACTACTACTTAAAATCCGTCATCTACTAGGAACCATTCATTGTCTGAAGACCTCGTCAAAAGCTACTGGCCACGCATGGTACGCGCCGCGTCCGGCTATGAAGCCAACCCAGCCCTGCGAGATGAATTGGCCCAAGAAATGGCCTTTGCGGTTTGGCGTGGCTTAGCCCAATTTCAGGGCGAAAGCTCGGTTAATACCTACATTTACCGAATTATTCACAACGTTGCCGTAGATCATATTCGCCGCGCCAGTCGCCAACCGCAGACCGAACAACAGGATGACCTAGTGGCCGACCACCAGTGCCCAGAGCACCTCCTCACGCATGCCCAACAACATTCGCAATTACTCGCGGCGGTACAACAATTACCCATGAGTTTGCGTCAAGTGATGCTGTTAAAATTAGAGGACCTGAGTAATATCGAAATTGGTGAAACCTTAGGGCTAAGTGAGAGCAATGTGGGCGTTCGCCTGAATCGCGGCAAACAACAATTAACTGAACTAATGCGTAAAGGTTCCGTATGAAAGACCATGATTTAGATAATTTAACCTCACTCTGGCAGTCGACAACGCCAGCATTAAAGCTAGATATACAAGCGACTCAGCGTCGCTATCGACGCCATCGCTGGATCATGCGCTTTAATATCGTCATCGAAATTTTATCGCTGTTATTTGCCGCCGGCATCAGTGTTTGGGTGCTACTGAACGAGTCCGATTGGCTGCTCAGTGCCTGGGTTTTGATTTTAACCCTCTGGGGCTGGATCATCTTTTTCCCGGTTAATCTAAGCAGGTTACGCAGTTTTAAACTGATGAAAAGCAATTCCCTAAACGACTCTATGCGCGACCATATCAAATTGACCGAACAAGAAGTTTATCGCTGGCGTTTAAATCTACTCGGCACTTTTGTCCTTGCGGGCTTACTCATCGTGTTATTGGTAGCACAAATACTGCTGCGCTCTGAATTTGAAACCAGTGAGCTACTCCTCCATGGCGCCATTGTGGCTAGTCTGATGGTCCTTGCACTATGGTTTTATCGGCGTTTACAAGCTAGTAAACGCCTGTTAAAAGTGCTGTCGGAGTAATTAACAGACTATCGGTAATTGGCAGCACAGCCATGCAGCAACATCAGGACGGTTCCATGAAAATTTTACACACCTCAGATTGGCATCTTGGCCGGATCTTTAACCAGCAATCGCTGCTTGAAGATCAGGCCCACATCCTTCAACAAATCATTGCCTGCGCCGTTGCCGAGCAAGTTGATGTGGTGATTGTTGCCGGCGATGTCTATGACCGGGCGTTACCGCCAGCTGAGGCTGTCACCCTACTTGACCGTACCTTAAACACCCTGATCAGCGAGCATCAGATTCCGGTAGTGATGATTTCAGGGAATCACGATGCGGCGAAACGGCTTGGCTTTGGCGCGAATTTACTCAAACACAGCGGCTTGCATCTATTCACCTCCTTTGAGCAGTTACTCACACCCGTAACACTGACAACCGACACCGGCGAATTAGTCATTTGGGGAATACCTTATTGCGATCCTGAGCACGTGAATGACTTCTACGGGGTGAAGACAACGGATCATCAAAGCGCCCAAGAGCACGTCACCAACCTGCTTAAGCAACATCTTGCAGACCATCCTAACCAGCAAGCTACTCACGTTGTGGTAAGCCATAGCTTTATTGCCGGAGCAAGTGTGAGCGACTCAGAGCGCCCCCTCAGTATCGGTGGGGCCGAATGCGTTGATGCCAATCTGTTTAAAGATTTTCATTACACCGCCCTTGGCCACCTGCACCAAGCCCAGTATCGTGGCTACCAGCACGTGCGTTATAGCGGTTCGCCGTTAAAATATAGTTTTTCTGAAGTGAACCATAAGAAGAGCGTCACCTTGGTGAAATTTACTGCCGACCAGCAGGCAGATATCAGCCAATACCCACTGAAGCCGTTACGTGATGTACGCATTATCGAAGGCGCTTTTGCTGAGATTCTCGAGCAGGGCAAAAACGACCCCTATTACCAAGATTACGTACAAGTAAAACTCACTGACAAAGAAGCCCTGCTAGACCCCATGGCAAGGTTACGGCAGGTGTATCCCAATATTCTCGATCTCACCAAGCGAGTGCTAGAACGCAGCGACAGCGAGGTCGTCAAGGTGCACAGCAAAGAGCAACTGGCACGCACAGAGTTAGACATCATCGATGACTTTTTTCATGCCATGACCGACGACCATCTCAGTGCTGAACAACGCCAAGTACTGAACGATGTGGTGCAAGACGTGCTTAACAAACAGAAGGAACTGTAACCATGAAGCCTATTTACCTTGAAATGAGCGCCTTCGGCCCCTTTGCTGACACACAGTGCATCCACTTTAATGAGCTTGGCGACAATCCGCTGTTTTTAATTAATGGCCCCACTGGCGCGGGTAAAACCACCCTGCTAGATGCCATGACTTTCGCACTTTTTAACAGCACCACGGGTGACCGCAGCGGGCAAAACATGCGCTGCGATCACGCCCCTAATGACCAAGAAACGTCCGTCGTGCTGATTTTTAGCTGCGGTGCCCACACCTATAAAGTAGAGCGCAGCCCCACCCAAACTGTCAAAGCCAAACGCGGTGACGGCGAAACTACCCGTGCAGCCAGCGCCACCCTCTGGCGAGTGCAACCAGATGCCGCGACGCACGATGCCACCCAGTGGCAAACCAGCGAGCTACTAGCCAATAAAGTAAACGATGTCAGCCAACAGGCACAAACCTTGCTGGGCCTTAATGCCGACCAGTTCCGCCAAGTTGTGGTGCTGCCGCAAGGCCGTTTTCGTGAATTTTTGTTGGCGAAATCAAGCGAACGTGAAAACGTTCTTGAAAGCTTATTTCAAACCCAGCGCTTCAAGCTTATCGAAGAAGCCTTAAGCCAACGCGCCCTTGCTGTTAACCGCGATTACACCACCTTAAAAAACGAGCTTGAGCAACGCTTAAAAGACATGGCACACCCGACCATCGAGGCCGCTCTAGCGCATCTTGATGAATTGCAGCCCCCGTTGGCAGACGCGCAAGCTGAGCATGAGCACGCTAAACAGCAATTCAGCCTAGCGCAAACTCACTACACCCAAGCCGAAGAGCTTAATAAGCGCTTCGCGAACCTTGCCGAGCTACAAAACAAACTCAAACACCTGGCTGAACAGCATAACGAGATGCAGCAACATCAGCAGCAACTCAAAGCCCATGCTCAAGCACTCCATCTGCAACCGTTTTGGCAAACATTTACCCAGAGTAAAGACGCACTCGGCCATCGTCAGCTGGCATACAACAAAGCGCAAGCACAGGCAGAGCAAGCCACGGCAGCGCTGAAGCAAACCCAAGCTGAACTCAAAACAGTAGCCGACCACCCGGCACGTATAGAGCAGTTGAACCTACGCCTTGATGAGCTCAGTCGGTTAGTAGCAACAGTGCAGCAGTTGCAACAGCTGATGGCAAAGCTCCAGCAACAAGCCCAAGCGGTAACCCAAGCGAGTACACAGAAGACTGTGGTTGCTGAGAATCTGGCGCAGCTCAAAACCAACCATAACCAAGTAACCAGCGAGCTCACCGCACTTCGCGAACGGATTAAACAGCACACCAACACCGAGGCGCAGCGCACCCAATTAGCGCATCATCAACAGTTGCACGATGAACTTAATAAGCGTCATGCCGAAGTGCTAACCGCCCAGCACGCATGGCTTGCCGCGCAAGCCCCATTATCTGCAGCCCAAGCGGCTACCGAACAAGCCCAACAGGCGCGCGACAGCCTGTTTTTACGCTGGTACCAAGAACAAGCCGCAGCATTGGCGCAAAAACTGCAGCCCGGCCAGCCCTGTCTGGTCTGTGGCAGCACAGAGCACCCGGCTCCAGCCCATCTAGCACGCCAGCAAGACTTGGTGAGCCAAGAACAATTAGATGCCGCTGAAGCCCTCGCCCAGACAAAACGCCGTGCTGAACACCAAGCTCAAACAGCACTTGAACTTGCGGCCAACAACCACACCAAAGCGGAGCAGGCCCGCAACGAAATTGCTAAACGCGTCAGCCAGGTGATTGACACCTTGGCTAAGCCAGTTGCGTGCTCTGCCACTCAACACGCTGCCAGTGAGCAGCCGGCCAACCAGCAGTCTGATAGCAAGCACTCTGTTAGCAACAAGGCGCCCGCACAAGACACTGAAGAATTACTAGAAGAATTAGCAGCACAGTTACAGTTGGTGCAAACACAGTTACGCGAGATCGAGCAACGCCAGCATCGCGAGCGCACGCAAGAAGCAGAACTTGATGCCATGCAAGCCAAACTTGTCAACCAGATCGCCCAACAAGAGCAGGCCCTAGCCGAGGCCAATACCCAGCTACAAGATGCCACCCAGGCGCATAGCAACAGCGCAAGCCAGCTCGCCGCCCTCGATAAAGATGGCGAGCTGCGCAAGCGTGAGGTGGCGCAAATAACCAATGAACACCAACAAATTCAGACCGAACGCGACAACTTACGTCTTGTCCACGACAAGGCCCAAACTCAGTTAAAACAAGCTGAAAACCACCACACCACGGCGCAAAGTGCGCTCGCCAGCGCTCTCACAGAATTAACCACAGCAACGCAAACCTTAAACCAAGCCGAAAGCCGTTGGCACGAAAAACTCAGCGCCTCACCCTTTGCTGACGCCGAGGCTTTTAGTCAAGCCCTACTAGATCAAGCAACCGCCGACACACTGCAACAGCAGGTGGAGACCTATAAAAACCATGTAACCCAAGTGCAAACGGGCATCGACTCCGAAACCAAAGCCATCGGCAACCAGGCCCAGCCTGATCTCGCTCAACTTGCTGAACAACGCTCTCAGGCCGCAACGCTCGAGCATGAAAAACTGCAAGCTTGGCAGAGCTCGTATACCGAGCACAAGCAGCTCAAAGACAATATCGATAAGTACCAAAGACGCGCCGCGCAAAGCGCCGATTTAGAACGTAATTACGCCGTACTAGGACGCCTCGCACAAACCTTAGCCGGCAACAACAATAGCCGCATCAGCCTGAATCGCTTTGTTTTGGCTATCTTATTGGATGATGTACTCCACGAAGCCTCGCAGCGCTTAGCACAAATGACCCAAGGGCGTTATCAACTCGTCCGTCGACGTGAAGGAGGCGACGCCCGCAGTCACGGTGGCCTTGAGCTAATGATCGACGATAGCCACACCGGCAAACAGCGCGAGGTCAATACCCTCTCGGGCGGCGAGAGTTTTATGGCCGCCCTCGCCCTAGCATTGGGCCTATCCGATGTAGTACAAAGCTACGCCGGTGGCATAAAAATCGATACCCTGTTTATTGACGAAGGCTTTGGCAGCCTCGATAGCGAAGCACTCGACCAAGCCATCAACGTCCTCGCTCACCTACGCGATAATGGCCGCACCATCGGCATCATCTCGCACGTAAGCGAGCTCAAACAGCGAATCACCAAACGCATTGATGTGGTGCGAGGTATTGGCGGAAGTTCGTTGCGGGTGGGATTGTAATCCCACCCAGTTTGATACGCGATTACTGTTGCTATTCAAGCGTTCGTTAGGAGAGCATTTTCGACATGTTATAAAACCTTTCATCTTCACTATCGACAACAAAACCTGACCTAACATAAAGCTTGTAAGCTGGACTAATTCTAAACACCCGTAATTTAAGACAATTTGTACCCGAATTAATTGCTAAACGTTCACATTCAGCGAGGGCTGCTGCTCCAAACCCTTTATTTTGATGATTATGGCTAACCTGTAAATCACGGACATAGCAGCTATCATTATCAAATGCTAATCGTATTGCACCGACAACTTCACCTTTCAACAATAGGTCGAAATTGACCAAATCACGGATTTGTTCTTCAATTTTTGAACAATCCCAATCAACAGCATAGTGCTCGTAATATGAGCGCATATTTTCATAAGTCATCAGAGCTGAAGCTGATAAATTTTCTGTTCGCTGAAATGAAATCATGGAATCTTCTATCGCTCGCGTAAAGCGCGCCAACTTGAGAGAGTCTCAGGCTCCGAATGAAGAGGCTTGCTATGTGTTTGAGTAGTGAACAATTGAGCTACCCTCGTTTAATTAAAACCTAAACAGCTAGTTTCCACTGTCGATCAATTTCCTCAAGTAAAATTTCATGTGCAGCCTGCTCGGCCTCGTAATTGGCAAGTAAATCTAAGAAAAAACTAACCGAATTATTTTGCTTAATACTTTCCATGTATAACGACCGTAATGCAGCATCTGTTGTACGTGGAATATCTGACTGGCCTTTCTCATAACGAGCAATTGTTTGCTCAGAAACACCAAACCGTTTGCCCAAAATACGTTGTGAAAGGTTTAGTTCAATTCGTAAGAATTTAAATTCGGCTTTGGTTAGCGGCATCGCTTTACTTGCGATTGTTCTAGCCAAAACTCGATGGAGCCCCTCTAAATCATCGATACTGGTATATTCTTCATCATCAATCACATCAATCGAATAGCCATTTTTCAGATACACATTAGGCAAGCCGCTTTCGCTGTAATGGTACATGATTATCTCCTACTCTACCCAAACTGTAACAAGTACCGAACTCGGTGAATCTTGATGATTTTTAAGCACTACCGTCAACTCGATTATTTTCCCCGCGGCAACGCCTCGCTCAAGCATTCGTTGTTTCACATGCCGACTCCAGCGAATTCTAGAAGTATAGTTCTCCGCAAGATCATTAACGATGTAACGCGCCGTCATCTCAGTTAAAGGGAATTCGACAATTCCCTTTGGAGTGTTCTCGTCCATGAGCCACCTATCATTTTGATAGGTTATTTTGGGTTGAAACTTAGACAATGTCAAGCGGGTGTTGGCTGACAGTTCGGTGCGATAATATATTATTGTGGGCGTTAAGTAGCAAAATTATCATGAGGTCATGATGAGGGACATACTGAATTAATGCGGTATAGCCATAATCGGTACTCCCTCCCATTTGAATTACCGTGTTACCGTTTATTTCCGTCTGCGCGAGGCGACCCAGTAACCAGCGATCGTTCGCTTTCGTGAACGCATCATTCAGCGAATTTTCAGGTAAAAAGCACTAGGTCCTGCTGAAGGTTATTGAGGTCTGCTTCGTGCCAGGAGCGGACGTTTACAACGCCCCGCGCATGCGCGCGAACTTGTGAGCGTCGCAGGGGTCGAAGACCCCGAATGACGCAGATTGTTAGCTGTTTCCAAGCATGAACGCACGAAGTTGCCGCTCCTCTCGCATGACATAGAGGACGAGAACCCGCTGCTCATCCTCACGATAAAAAATACGACACGGTGGAACCACTACCTCCCTGTATACCGAATCCGGGAGCTCTGGAGGAATTCGCCCCGATTTGGGGAAATTTTCCAAACGCTCTGCCTTACCGAAAACTTCCTTAACGAGATCGCTTGCGGCAGCAGGATTGTCCAAAGCAATATACTCAGCAATAGCATCAAGTTCTTGGAGGGCTGGCTCTGTCCAGATTACTTCAGCCATTTACTCATTTTCTCTCTGGCCTCACTTTGGCTATACGTTCTTCCCTCAAGTACAGCACGCTCTCCCCGAGAGAGCCCCTCAAGCAGCTCAAGCCGACGCTGCATGAATTCATAATCTTGCACATCAACAAGGTATGCAGATGGCTGGCCATGCTCCGTAATCAATACGGGCTCTTTCGACAAGTGCAGATCTGCCAGAATCTTTGTAGCTTGGCGCTTGAGGTTCGTAACTAGCTCAACTTTCATGGGTTCACCCTGTTCTAAATTTCAAGTGACACTATAGTATCACTTTACGGCAGGGCAATTCCAGCTAACGCGAAGCACAGCGGCGGCCCGTCAGGGACGTCCGGCGGCCACCGGCCGCGTACTGTTGCGCCTTGTTAAATGGCCCTGGGCACACGGTCCGACTGAGCCACTGTTTGATTGAGTTGCCGGAGCTTGTTGAGAGAGATTTGAAACTGACCATTACTCGGTAGCCGTTTACCTGTGAACTGATCCCAAACAAGGGCTCCTGGCCCGTTATAAATTTCTTCGAATGTTCCGTCACGCAAGATCTTGATGATGATCGTATGCTGCGGCTGACTCCGGAACGCTACAGATTTGGATTGCGTAGCCTTGATCTCAACTTCCAAGCCTGTTTCGGTGACAGCGTCATAGCCTTTGTTGGAAGCTGCCTTCAGCTCCAAATTATAGGCGTCGGCCACGATGCACTCACCCAGACTGCCAACCATGTGACCATCCGGGGTGAAGTGCCTGCCCGGGAACATGGTCTCCAACTCATTGACCGTGGCATAGAGTTGCTTGACCAAGGTCCGGAATTTATCGTGATCGATCATAGACATTTAACGCTTTGCCAATGGGCAAATGCGAACGTTGTTGGGCGAAGCCCAGTGAGTATTTGTCCCAGCCGCGCTTTTCGCGGCGAAATTAGGCAACTTGTTAGTGTGAACTTGGATCAAAACCATAACGCCACTCATTTAGTCTACCGTCAGATGATTCTATGCTATATATATCCATTAGCTTCTCCATGTAAAATAAACCTTGATCCATTTCTTCTGAGTCCATTGTTTCAAGTTGTAATGCAGCCATTTTTAAAATGCTCCAAAACTCTTTTTCACTCAAGTTATTATCTTTTTCGATTATGAGTTTATCTATAACAGCATTTATGATGTTCTCTGCCTGAATTCTAGTTTGTTCATCTGGCGCACCAGGATAAAGCTCACCTAAATCCTCTACAAATTTTTTCTGTGATTTGAAATTTAGAAGGGCTTCTTTGACATCATTTCCATTTGGTAGCAATTTGCTATCTCCTTCATTACAGCCTTGAATAATTAGACAGGCTAGCAAAATAATTACGAGCTTCATTTGTTCACACTAACGCGAAATTAAGGGGCGCGCTGAAAGCGCGTCCCAGCGAGTGTAACGAGCGAGCTTGAATTCCTTGTTAGGCCTGGCTTGGCACATAGCTTTGCAAGAAGCCGTAAAAAAGTGAGTTGAGCTTGCCAGCACATACTGTAAATGCATCTGCGGCTTGTTCTAGATCGGATATTTCGATAATGCCAGTACCGCTGAGCCTCTGCGCCCCACTTGGAGCAGTGCAAGGCTTACCATGAATTATTCTATTTCGCTCGTTAACCAAAGCGAGGAACTCCGAGGCCAGCGAACTCAACTCCTCGCGCTCTTTCGACTTTGGCATGTTTCGTACGATGTTTGCGAAATATTTGCCAATTGTTCCGGCCGTCATTTCTTCAGAAGTGATCTTAGCAACTGAACCCGGATAAACTTTCTCGCTGCACCATACGACTTGCCATTCACATCGTGCGAATGCGTAAGTCGCGAGGCCAAGAGCAGACAGATACTCTGGATCAGCTGGAATTAGTTTTCGCTCGTCAGACATTCTGCCATTTCTCTTCGGTAGGCCTAACGCCCCTAAGCAGGGGCATATTTTGCGTTTTGAGCGCAGCGAAGCAAAATATGTCCCTGCTTAGGATTGTTAGACGCTACTCTGATTGAGTCAGAACGACTACCCTTTCCCCAGTTTCCTTACTTACGGCCAGAACTTCCTTTAGCTCCCATTTATCCGCCAAATTCGTGGCGTAAACATATACTTCAGCACTTCCTTTAGAGCCAGAAATAGAATAATTTAGATTGGCTGTGCCACCAGAGCCACCATACGAAATTTCGCCGAGGACGAATAACCCAGGCTTGGGGTTCTCTCCAACTATTGATATGACCTGAGGGTTGGATTGAACTGCGTCAACGGACAAATCATATGCCTCTCCCTTCATCATATTAGTAAGTAGGATGAAACATAGTGGGAGAATAACCAGAACAAGCGCTAACCCAGAATTCCTCCATTTTTTCTGAGTCGATTTAAAATGCTCAACATCTCGCCAAGTTCGGTTCCGCCATGCCCACTCGCTTCCTTTGGCACCCAGCACGAAGATCATTACAATATTGACCAGAGGAACAAACATTAGAAGCGCTATATAAGTGCTATTTCCAATGCCCCATATCCAGTTGAGCAAGAAAGCGCCCCAATTCCATCCCTTTATTTCATTGGGCACAACGGAGTCCTTCCCCATTCCCGAAATATACTCTCTTTCCATATTAATACTCACTCTCCGATTTTCGTCTAACGCCCTGTTAAGGGGCTGATTAATGTTTGGCTAAAATGTGTAGCGTAGCGAAACCGAGCCAAACATTAGCAGTCCCGCGCTTAAACAGCTTGTTATGCATTCTCCGCTACCAAGTAGTTTCCTATTTCGTCATCGGTTTTAAATAGTGATAAATAGGTATCTATAAACCACTCTTTTGCACCATTTACCGCCAATACTTGTTCGCGTGTAACTTGATAACAATCGAAAATATCATCACTACTGAATGGAGAGTCCTCACCATTTTGAATTGTGAAAACTCGGCCTTTTTCGTTTGTGTAGACATGACAAGTTACTGCGCAATCTTTTTGATTAGTGTTTGGCCATTCACCAGTAATAAATGACAACCAAATATGGCGTTCATTTTGATGATCAAGCATAGCAACGCAAAAAGCTGTTTCACCTTCATCACTATACTTAAACATGCCACGAATAAATTTATTTTCGTGATCTCTACCGCATTTACATTTTCGATAATATTCTTTTCGATTCTTAATCATTGACAATTTCGCCATACTTCCGTGAATGCATAACGCCTTACTAATGGGCGCAAAAATGCTTGGCTAAAATTAGCAACGAAAGAGCACAAACCAAGCGTTTTGCGTCCTTTTGAGTAACTTGTTACGTGGCTATTCACGCCCATATAGAACATCATTTCGATGCTCCCAAAATTCATATAATTTAAAGCGAGTTTGAATAATTAAATTTACGACTTTTTCTAGCGAGTCTTCCGTAAACTGGACGTATTCCTGATGCATTCCTTTTTTTGACATTTTTAGACGAACATAGGTGTAGCCTTCATCATCTGTACTTTCCCAGTTTGCATGAGCAACTAAATTTCTTAGTCGTGCAGATTCTCTTAAATCTGTAATTAATTGCTCGTAACCAATTAACTGTTTATCTAAGCCAATTTGGAAGTCATCACAAAAGCGCTTTAGCAAATCAACTTTCGCTGAGTAATTCATTTTGTTTAGAACAATTAAGCCAGTAGCATCGGTTCTATCCGTAAAGTTTTCGCACAATACAGAATCTAATGAGCTTTCAAGAGAATTAAAGTACATGACAATTAAGCCAATATAAGGCAATGCATTATCTAGATATTCTTCTGCTTTGTCTTCATCTTCTACTTCGTGAGATAAATGCTGGATGAAATCTCTAAGTTTAGTCTTCATGCGGTATCAGAATTCTCCATAGACACGTAACGCCTCGCATAACGGGCTAATAATGCTTGGCTAAAATTGGTGAGCACGAACCAAGCCAAGCTTTATTAGTCCATGCGTTGATGCGTTTGTTAGCTGTATGGTTACTCATATTTAACTACAACTTTATTAAACCATCCATAACTAGTTTCTGATAAATATTCTTGCCCATTAAGCCTGTGAGATATCTTTATTGTAGAGTTATCCAACCACTCCACACCTGGCGCCACTTCGTTTGGGTGCCCTGGTATGATGAATATATTGGCTGATTCATTTGGTAGCTTAACATCTGCGCCTAAAATAGAAATCTGAGTAGAAAACCCTGTAGTTGCACCACAATCACGCTGGAACACTACTATCCGATTTTTGTTATCAGGTGAATAAGCTTCCGCATGGAGATAATTGCCACACATATCGGGGAAAGTAAAATATACCCATAAGATAAAAAATGTAGAAATTACCCCAGCTAAAATACCTAGCCGAACTATAAGTTTTATTATGAAGTCCATTGAATACAGCTAACGCCTGCAGCAACGGCCGCAATGGAGCAGCGAAGCTGCGGAATGGAGGTCCAGCCCCGAAGGGGCGATGTTGCCTGCACTTGTTACACGTTGCGGACTATTTAAAAACACCGTTATCTCCTGCCTGCGCAAAGATATTGCCAAACCTAAGCTCTTGCTCTGTGAGCTGATATGGCAGGAGCACTACAACAGAGTAACCAGACTCATGATCTAGAGCGATTGCTATAGCGTCTGACTTTTCGCCGGTTTCTGGTAACGGGACACGGACATCATAAACTAAGGCGGTGGCTTTATATTCCCCTGACTGTGCTGCTGAGATGAAGGCCTGCTGAAGCATTGAGATAACTTCAGATGATGGAGGGTGCTCATCACCATCGTAAGCTGCAACACTAACTATTTCTCCGGATGGCGTCATTGCACCTCCGTAGGGGAAGAACTCACCATGCTGGGCTAGCAGCTGCTCTGCCAATGGCAATACGGCATCCATGAGTTGTTGTGATTCGGCTTCCCCTTGCTCCATGCTGCCTCCAAAGCAAAATGTTGAAAATAATAGGATTAATGTAGCGATGCTTAATTTCATAGTGACGTGTAACGCTCTGTTAAGGGGTGAGCAACGCAATACCGAAGTCGCCGTAAACCACCTTAATCACTAAATTTAACGCATAGCAAAAATGCCACGCGTTGCGAATCCCTCTTAAACAGCTTGTTATGTTCGAAGCTTCACTGCTGTACCAAACACTAGTATTTCTGACGCACCATCAGTAACAGAGCTAGTTGTAAAACGTATGCCCACTATCGCATCTGCATTTAACTTTTCAGCATCTTCTATTAGTCGTTGTACCGCTATATTTCTAGCTTCCATCAACATCTCGGTATATCCTTTGAGCTCTCCTCCGACAATACCTTTCAATCCCGCCATGATGTCTCGGCCAACATGTTTAGATTGCACCACATTTCCATTCACAATGCCCAACACAGCTTCGATTTCCTTGCCAGGAACCGTTTCAGTCGTCGTATAAATCATAATTTACTCCTAGAACATAACGCCCCAATATGCCGACGAAACGAGCGCAGCGAGTTGAGGTCGGAATAATTGGCTTGTTAGCTTTCACTTCTACCAACTTGTTTTGCTATTTGCCCACTCAAAGAAAAATGAACCTCGATGTCTGTTGGGTTAATATTGCTAATTTTATATTCACCACCTAACAACCAAGGTTGTATTAAACTATATATTTGGCCGTTAGATAATACTTTGCCAGATTGAATTAAATCACCGACCATTTGTATAGCAAAACATTCAACAACAAATTCTTTGTCTGATAGAAGTTCGTTAAACTGTTCAGGTGACTCAGCTACCTTAGAAAATTCTGCTCCGCCAGTATCTAACCACCAAACTTCTCTATTTTCGACATGCTGTACAAATGCGTCACCAGACGCTGACATCAGAATTGGTAAGAATTTACCCTCTAAAAGCCACTCCCAATCACTGAGTAAAGAGTCTCGATTTAGATGAGAAAAATTTACGGTTAAATCATTCAGAGTCATCGACACTTCCTGTGAAAGCTAACGCCTTGCTAATTGGCTGCCGCAGCGCAGCGTAGGCAGTCCAGTGGAGGCCACGCTTTTTGTGGCCGGAACGAAATTAAGCAACTTGTTAAGTGGCTTTGATTTTAGCTTTAATATCATCATAGCTCTGTGCGCGTACATTGATTTTACTGCCAGTATGGATCAAAACTTCCCTTGCTCCCATACCACTTGCAAGTTCACGTAAGACTCGCTCCTCTATATCGCTTAGCCCACCATCAGTTTTTTCTAGTTGATGCATGATTACTCTCGGCGCGGCTCTTAACTTTGAGCTATTCAAAGTAAAAATACCATGCTGCAATATCTTTTCAGCCAGCGTGAAATTTCCGATAAAACTTCTAGTGTGTGAAAAAGGGTTCGTTGTCTGAATAGTTGGCCCCGATAACGATTTAGCTTCTCGACCAATAGCCTTAATCTTTTCTTTTCCCTTCCCGCCTTCTAGCGATATCCAAGGTTCAATTTCAATAAATTGCCCGGTTGAAAATTTTTGCATTGTGATTTTATTTTCACTCAACTCAACCAGCAGGTCGAAGGAAAACAGGCTTCTAATGAATTCGAATATCAAATGCGGCCTCCAAGCCACTTAACGCCTTGGCTTTGCGGCGCACCGGAGCGCTAGCGGAGGTGCGTCCGACAACAGCCATTTGTTATACGGCACGTCGAGTCCCCGGCTATCCGGTGGCGTCCAGACGCGAACAGTGTCACGTCTGATAAAATTCTCCTCATCACCGGTCTGTCAATGGATGTGCGCCTTGCTGGCGCACGATAGTAACATTGGTGCGCGCTCTTGTGATGGCAACACGAAGTAGACGCCGGCTACGTTCAAAAGGGGGTTGTTCTCGACCGGGATCAAAGAACAAACCAGAGTATGCGCCCTCCACGATCACAACGCCGTCAAATTCCTTGCCTTTTGATTTGTGCATTGACATCAACATGCAACCGCTAGGCTCTTGATCTGCAGCAATGAGCCTTTCATGCTCAAGAGTCCGAGAAACCAGCTGTGTGGCGCCCTCGTAATTACCGTTTGCGAGCCAAAGATCAGCTAGGCCGCCGCCAATCGCATCAGTTGCGCGAAAAAGGCGAACGAGACGCGACTGGCGGTACAACTCCTCTAGATGGGATATTTTTTGGAGCAGTCCACGGGCCGTCCGCCAGTCCGCAATGGGATCCCCCTTGAACTCCAGCCCTTGCTCTGAAGCAGCGAGTAGCGCTTTTCCAGCCTCGATACGAGGGGTGCTGCCTTCACGTACTTTCTGTGCCGCCGCCTTAAATTTGCGGACATTGGTCGTAGCTGCCAGCGACGGTGAGGTGGCGTTTTTTAGTTCATAGTAGTTGGCAATCGCTTCCAGAGTCATAGTAACAGACAACTCCGCATCACTATCCGGCCATTCCATGATTGACGCCACGACTGCCCCGGCAGCGGCCGCTAACTCGGCATCCCAGACAACACTGTGATCCACAGGAGACAAAGCTCTCCCGTTGTACTGATGGGGTTCACTAAGTATTCCGGATATCTGCTCGACAAGCCGATTCGACCTTGCAAGTACGGCAACAGAAGGACTCTCTACACCCTGTCTTCGTAACTTACTTAAGGTCCACAACACAGCGGCATGAACAGTGGATGAGAAGGCATTCGGCCAGCAATGAACAAGCTTTACATCGTCAACGTCCGGCAGAGGACTGAGATTTCGTAGCACGGCATCAGCGTAGCGTAGAATGCCGCCATGTGGACTCCGATGGTTATCTCGCCCAAGGTCGAAAGTCCGAGGCCCTACATCTTCCTGAAGTGCTTCAATCCGGCGGGGATCGATGTCATCGCGGTAATCGAAAATCCGCTGGTCGCGATCAGCCAAGCAAAAAACACGCGCCACTGAAGCGAGCTCTTTAACAATACGCCATTGCTCATCATCAGTATCCTGAAATTCATCGACAATGATGGTTGGATAACAACTCCCCAGAAGGTCACAGAGTCTCGAAGACCGCTCAAGTAAGTCAGCAACTCCACGCGCCAAAAGGTCAAAGCAATAGCGGGCCTGATCTAGCGCCTGATGTTGCCGCTCTTCATCCCAATCACCTTCAAAACGCGCTTTTTCCAACCTCTCTTGGGTTGGGAATAATATTGTAATTGGGCGTCCCGTTAGAAGTTTTCCATGGCTCTGCAGCAGCTCTAGGCAAAATGCATGATAAGTCTTGACCTCAATCGCGTTTCGTTCTTCTGCTGTCAGCAGCGCTTGGCACCCTTTGAGCACCTGACGTACTGCAGCACGGGAGAAACTTAAAAATAATAGCTTCTGGCCCGGCTGTAAGTGCGGAAATAACGATTTAGCTTTTAAGAGGGCGATTGTCGTCTTACCAGCACCCGGGCCACCCAATACCAGAATGTGGCCTTCGGCATCGAGTATGGCTTCGCGCTGCTCATCCAGTTCTATTGCCATGATCAAACTGTATTGGCTCCGGGAACTTCGCTTTCACCGTCTTCATTCTGAGGTGGAGTCGCGGCCGCATGACTCAGGGAAGCATGCACAGTGTCGAGAATTGTAACAATCGTCTCCGGCAGTTCGGCTTCGGTCAAACACTCAGCGATCAACAGCGCAGCATAAGGCTGGTTGTCGCCTTTTCGCACTTTTAGAACAGCTCTTGTAATTCTTTTGATATCCTCGTCACTCATGCCGTCCTCGATAGTGCCTTTATCCACCGGATAGTCATCACGATTCTTGGCTGACTCTAGGAACCTGCGTAACGTAGCCACTGGCATCTCACTAATCAGCACATCCTCTATACCCTTTTCCGGGGATTCCCATACTTGTTTAAAATCGGCGAGCCGTGCTGCTACCACTTCATCTGGTTCGTCTTCCTGCTTGTCGTAAAAAGCGAATGCCGGTTTTCCAAGTGTTTTGAAGAAAGGTCCGAATGGTGGCACTTCCTTGTCGCTGCCGGCGTTGAAGATGCTCACGCCCGAAAGATCGATGTGTTCATAGGCTTCTTCGCGGAAGCGCTCAAGCAGTTCGGATGTTACCGGGAACAACGCGGCTTCGGTGGCACCTTCAACGACGATAACGGCACGGCTCAGAATTGCCTCGGCCATCTGGCGCCGCTCGCGGCGATATTTTTTAAGTTTTATCTCGCCCAAAGTGACGTTCCGGCTTGAAAGTGTTCCTGCGTCGTCGCGATTGAGAGCAACTATCTGATCCGGCTCGAACTGCTCAATGATGTAGGGTGAATGAGATGTGACTATCGCCTGCCCCATTTCCGATAGAACAAACTGCCCAACACGTCGTTGGGTATGTGGCGGCAGAGCAATCTCAGGCTCTTCCATCGCAAAGATCACTGATTGCTGCCCTTTTAAGTCGGCAATGAAGGTCAGAAGTGCAAATACAAGCATATTGACCGATCCAGTGCCCAGTTTCTGGAAGGGAAGCTGATGCGCCGCGGGTTGCGCTGCCAGAAACAGGCGGACAACATCCCTCAAATGATCTCTTGTCAGGTCGGAAGCAAAGAAAGCTGTCGCCTCGTCCCCGGCTGACAGGTTAACGAAGCGCGCCAGGCGTTTGCGTATCTCTTCACGTATTTTTTTGAGCTGTTCGATTTCCCCGATCGCTGGATCAAGGCCTCGAAGCTCAGTTAGTGTCTGCTCCCACATCTCGGACATACCGTTGCCGCTAAGCCGCAGAACTGTATCTAGAAGGGAGCCACGCTGAAGGCTAAGTGCCCGCGACCCTGTCCTCAGTGTACGGAGAAAGATGAAGCCACAAAGCCGCTTCTGGTCCCGACCGAATACTTTCCGACCCCCACCAAGCTTTTGTTCTGATGGGTCTTCCTCGTCACTTTCTTCAACGGGGTGATCGAAGAAAGTATTACCTATAAAGTCGTCCTCGTCCCGCTCATATCGACCTACAAAGATTATAGGCAATGCCCAGACTGTGCCTTCTGCATCTGCCGCTTCCGGCCCCTCACCCATGTCGTCTACGAATTGCCCGCTCGGATCGTGCCAACGCCTCAAATGACGATAAAACCGCCTTTCAGCTTCCTCGGAGAGGTCAGTCAGAACAACCCGAATAACGATTTCTACCGGTTCATTTTTTTCGGATAAATAATTTCCGCCATGGAAATCATGCTCATCGATCACCGGACGTCGAAAAAGACGTTCGGGACCAAGAGTGAGATCTAGGGCTTCGCAAACAGTCGATTTACCAATGTTATTTCCCCCGACGAGCAAGGTGTGGTCTTGAAAGTCCACCTGACCGCTGCTGATACCCCGGAAATTGTTTATGCTTAATCGTCGAACCTTCATCGAATCATCTCCTTAAATAACGTCGGGGTAACTCCCGCAGACCACATCAAGCGATCGCAATTACGTTCTAGGTCGACATATGGTATGAGTGAAGTGCCGTATAACGCTTGCAGCAGGGGCGCGACGGTAGGAGCGTCCCTTGCCTGCACTTGTTACGTGTTTAGTCATGGAAGTGCTCCAAACCTGCAGCCTTTATGTAAGGCGCAAGGGCTTCCACGGCCCCATTATTCTTATGCCAAATTATGTATGTGTAGTCCCATTCTTCGCTTATAACACATTCCAAATCTGGAATTACTAAAGTTGTAAATTCTGAAGACTCTTTATTCATGCTTTCTTCACAGGTTGAAAGAACAGATTCTATATCACTAACTCTTTCAAGCGACTGCTTCTCACAGTTTACTACCTCGAGGACGAAAACTTCGGCTAGGCGTCTTAACAGTTCGTTGAATCGAGCCCACTCGTTTTCCGTAACTTCATCCAGCTTGTGATAATTTTCTTTGCCAAGCCAGCCTTTCCAAAGAGATATGAACTCTTTGGAATATTCTGGCCTAACTTCCCAATCTTCAAAGTATTCTCTAAACATGATTTCTCGGTGACACGTAACGCCCGCAATAAACGGCGCGAGGAACGAGCGTCCGGCGACCGAAGGGAGCGAATTTAATTGCTTTGTTAGAAGCCATTAGCCACCTACCTTGTTGTACGCCATAGCAATAAACTCTTTAACTTGCTCAAACTCAGTTTCAGATGACACAGTGAATTCAACATCGCCGGTACCATAATGACCGATTGAGGTAACATCTCGGTAGTTTGGTGTACCATCAGGAATATCCGAAGGTTTCAGTTTGAGGAACAGTTTTGTGTTCTTGCCTTTGACTTCCAAGCACGCAATATTCTGGGAGGTTTTATAGGCGACATAAAACTTTTTCGGCACTTCTTCAATAGACTCATCCAAGCCGAGGATGAACTCACGGATCGTTGCTGTTAACTCCCGAATATCCTCACTTTTGCCTTCAAGTCTTTCATCAAATGTATAGGTCGCGGTAGCGCGAGTAAGGGCTGCTTTCTTACCTGCTTCGACCATAACAGGGTTTTTGTATCCGTTTTCCGTTGGCATGGTCGTGACAGAGGAAGCCGCTGACCTTGAAGAGTGGAAAACCTCCTCAAGATATATTGAGTCGTTGGAGAACAAGCGATATTTCCATAATTCGATATTTGCACCCATGACTTGTACAGCGTGCAAGTCATACTTTTTATAGTTGGGAGCTATACAGATCACCCTGACATCTGACCAATCAACTTTGACACCACTACCAAGCCGCTTTTGTACCGCAATCTCGAAATCACCTTTGTGATCTTGAATCCAGTGCAGATAGAAGAGGCTCTGGTTGATAAGCTCAGATGACTCTACTTTCTTGTATTCGATGATGACAGGATTATCTTCTTCCGACAAAGCAAGGCTATCAATCCGGCCAGCGTGCTGGGCGCCTGTTGAGAACTCGCTGGCAACAAACCGGCAATTGAAAACTGTTTCGAGATTCTTCTCAATCAGCGTTTGCAAGTCCTTTTCCAAGGCAAAGTTCTTCTGCTCTACGGCAGACAACTTATCCCCTGAAATATCAAATATCGGCACTTGATGATTACTCCGTAATTTATGTGGCTTCTAACGCCCCAAGCAGCGGTGAGGAACATTGGCGGGATTTTTGCCCGCGGAGCGGGTGAGAAAAAAGCGCGCCAATGTTACGAATCCGACTGACTTGGCTTGTTAGGTGAACATTTATTAGCTTTTGCCAAGCCCAAATCTATATGTGCCACTATGTAGCCGTACTCCTTTTTAGTCAATTCATCAGATCTGTACATTTGTTTAGCAATGGCATGATTCCATTTGGCTCCACACGGTGGACTGGGAATTGAAGTATCAATCTCTAAGAGATGTATCTCTTTAACCGTGCCACCTTTTTTCACGACACTTTTTGCGCACAGACTAAGTGAGTATTCTACTGCATACTTATCTACCCACGGGAGCCCTGTAAACTCCACATCGCAAGCTAGCTTTCTTTCACCATTTTTATCCAAGTAATAAAGTTGGCCTGTAGTACACCCAACTAAAACAAGTGCAATACCAAATATAAAAGATTTCAATATTTTCAAGGGGTTCCCTGTTCACCTAACGCCGCCAGCAGCGGCCGAAAAACCGCGCCAGCGGATTTGAGGTCCAGCCCACGCCGTGGGCGTTGCTGACTGGCTTTGTTATAGCCACGTCTAACCGAGGACCTTGTTTATTTGTTTGACGATACTAATGCGGGCATTTTTACTTTTAAAGACTGTTGGCACATGCAAAAGAAACTTAGCCCATCTATATTTTTCGGTTTTTCGTTCGTTTGATGCAATGTAATCACGAAGATCGATAGCAGACTCACGATTAAATGCCCAAAGTATTTCACCTTTGTAACCGATGGAATAATAAGCATCTTCCGGCCACTGAAGAATATAAGGTTTTCTTGTATCGCAGTGGCTACAGGAAAACGCACCAAGATCAAGTCCATGATTTCTCATTAAATATTTTGAATGAGCCCAATTCTCGGGAGAATACCCCTCTGGTAATTGAGTGATAGTGTCGGTGGAACCACCATGCAAATTAGCGAAGTAAATTGCACCGTGCCACTTATGACCACAGCTATCGGTAAATACTGCATACTCAAAGACGTCGCTTTGCTCGAAAAAAGATAAATCTTTCTTTTGCGCTATTTTGACAACCTCGGCAAACTCAAAGACGCAATGCCCGCCACAAGCAGGACACTTAATGTCAACTTTGTGCGGCATTGGGTTCCAGTCGTAAGTACCGGTCATCTCGGTTCCTTTAAGCTATAACGCTTTGCTAATTGGCTGCCGCAGCGCAGCGTAGGCAGTCCAGTGGAGGCCACGCTTTTTGTGGCCGGAACGAAATTAAGCAATTTGTTATAAGCCATTAAATGCAATCCAACTCTGAGTAACAGCCAAGTGCAAGGGCAAAGAAAGGCCAAACAAAACAGTTAATAAAACCAATAACTGCTGCCCATGTATGCCTACTACTTACACTAAAATGTTTTGTAAACAAAGCGATAAAATACAACACGATTGCTGGTATTAGATAGGCCAGTATACTGAACACCACTAATGGGACGGCTTTAGTGTCTCTTGTGTAATCTGTTACACCATAATATGAGTACAAAAAACCCGCAGTAACACCCAGTACCGAGACTCCTACGGTAGCTACCTTTCCAAAGCGATTTAGAGCTAAATAAAGAAGCTCTAGCCAGCAAAACGTAACAATAAATACGGTAAAAAATAGAATCGCCAAATGTGGTTTCCTATGGCTTATAACGCCTCAAACACCGGATTGGTGAGGTTGGCGGCTTTTTTGCGCAAGCGAAAAAGGTGAAAGCTTTACCAATTCCGCGTGCTTTGACTTGTTATGGATACCGCTTCTAAACACTAGCCCCGACCCATCGGTTCATATCTATAAATGACAGCGCCAAGAAAAGTAATGAAAAAGCGACGAATGCAAGCACGTATGACACGTTAGTTCGCTTACTAAAATTTTCAGGGTTCACCGTCGCAAACAGAGCCAAAACCACTCCACCGATCCAAGTAAAATAGCCTCCTTCGAGAAAGGCTCCGGCCGCAATTATCGCGGCAAAAAATCCGATCACTGTTCTTGTTGCGATGCTTAGAAACTTCTTCATAGGTATACCCAGTATCCATAACATTTGTATATTGTGCGTGCGCGTTTAGCAACTCGTCCAATTGATGGTTTTCAGCTCTTAACTTACTGAGCAAGCAGGCATTCCTAACTTGAAAGAATCCGAGTTAGCAAAGGCAATTTGAGCATGCTCAGTTACGCTCTACCGAGCGCACAATATCCAACCTTTATTTTTGTTATGTCATTGACAGTAAACGACTTAAACACACAACACAATAACAAAACACGCAATATCGCCGAAGTGAATGTGCCGTACATCGTTGGCGACACCATCACTTACTAATAACGCGACGGCTAGTCACTAGTTGCAGTAACCTGAAAGTCAAAAGGTCCGCTTGTCGCTCAAACCGGACACTAACGCCTTACTTGCTGCGACTCGATTTCCACAACTTTATTGCCGGAAAATAGTACCGTTAAGTAGTATTCGCCTCCGATATCACCTTTCACAACATAAGACCATGCTTCGGCTGATCTGCCACCGCGACCAAATCCAGTGTTGACGCCGATAGTCTGGCGATCGCGCATATCGGGATTGCCTATTTTGTTCATCACTTCGATTTTGGTCATGCCGCAGCGGATAAGTTCTCCACCGCTAATCCGAAAGGAACAGGCTTTTGCTGTTGGTGAGTATGAAATCACCATGCTGGCAAAGATCATTAAAAGCCACTTCATAACAGAAGCTCCTGCGAGACATGAAACTTTAAGTTAACTTCTTAATAACGGGAGCGCAATTACACAAAAGCTATAATAAAGTCGCCATGCATGAATTTCGCCCTTGATTGCCTGATTGCCCCATACACATGCAACCAAATCAAAATAGTTGTTGTAGAAAATAGACGAGCCTATTCAAACTCTCGCAATAGTATTGGCAGGATATGCTTTCTGCTTAATTGATGGTGGGTAGCATTTCGGTATTTATTATTGTGGGCGTTAAGTAGCAAAATTATCATGAGGTTATGATGAGGGACATACTGAATTAATGCGGTATAGCCATAATCGGTACTCCCTCCCATTTGAATTACCGTGTTACCGTTTATTTCCGTCTGCGCGAGGCTACCCAGTAACCAGCGATCGTTCGCTTTCGTGAACGCATCATTCAGCGAATTTTCAGGTAAAAAGCACTAGGTCCTGCTGAAGGTTATTGAGGTCTGCTTCGTGCCAACAGCGGCCGTATACACAAGCCAATATGACCACCACAGTGCTCAATTTGAGCATTTAGCCGATGCCGAATATTGGTACATCCAATAATCTCGTCACCATCAACCATCCAATAGGTTGAGCTTTGCACAAATCCATCAGGAACCTGGGTTCCGTTACGAATACCTTCAATGCGCGCCAGCATTGCAGCAAAATCGCTGTGGTCGAAATCTAGCGGAAACGGATAACGTTCCTCGCTGCCAAGCTCAGAGATATACGCGTCATAGCTCGCTTTCAATTTTGCCGTCGGCAATATAAGTTGATACACAAAATTCCTCGTGAAATGCCATTAAAATAGAATTAATTACGCACGAATGGCTTCCCTTTATAAAAAGCCCTATCGGCTAAATTTAGCATCGGAAAATCTTCGTCAGTATCTCCATAAGCATAAACGACGTCATATTTTTCTGTGTCAATTCGTGCTTTTGATGAAACATAACAGGTGTTATGAGAGATAATAACTTTCAATGAAATACATGAGTCCGAGCGTCACACCAATAGTCAAAACATTGATTAAAGCTCGCACAGACCATGCGGACGAACCGTAAGAAATATTATATTTATACGATGCAATAACGATAAGCCCCATCATGCCAAACCATGGCGTAAAAAAGAAAATCGGCTGGAATTTAACGAATGAAACGGCTAAATCATGAAGTGCGCCACTGACTAAAAACGTCAGAAAAATAGCCATCCAGGCGGGTAAAAAACGATTCAGTGGCTTCATCACATTGCGTGATAAGTAATATCCCCAAATCGGATTCCAGTATTGCCAAAAGATTTGAAACGACTTCGCACCTAACGATCGCGATAACATATTTCTCATCGAGCCCTTTGCCCCTAACGGAACACCATTTCTTTTTTTAACGTAGCTCGATAATGACAGTGTTTTTCGCATACTTAATCGCTATTTCGGTAATTTATTAAACGTTGGCAAACTCTCAAGTTCGTTATCCCAACTCGCTTTGCTTGATATAAATAGGTGGGCATTGGGCACCTTGGCAATTTCTGTATCTAAACTGCCCGCGGGAACAACAAGCAACCCTTCAATAGCGGTACTTGGCAACGCAGAGCCGCACGTTTTGCAAAAGCATTTATTATGGCGTGTATCCGCAAGTGTAAATGATGTGACGTTGTCAGCGCCCGCGAGCCAGACTAACTCAGCCGATTGAGAAAACAAGTTGGCGGCATGCGCCGAACCCGTGTCTTTTTGACAATGATGACAGTGGCACAGAAAGAAGTTATCAAATTCGCCTTTTATCTCAAATTTCACTTCACCACAAAGACATGATCCCTTGTAATCGCTCATTTCGTATCCTCTTGCACGCATGGCTTCTATAACCAGCGCCAGAATTGATCAGCATAAACAATAAAGTACATCACTGCGGCAATATTTAATATAACGGTGAAGTAAAAGCCGACGCGAAAAGATGTTTTGCGGGTTTTATGGCGGAACTGCTGTTGAGCAATCAAAGCACCCGGCCAGCCGCCTAATACAGACAACCAATGTAAGACTTTTTCTGGCGTACGCTGCTTGCTTTGTTGTGCGGCGCGCTTGTCGAGCGCATAAAGCAGATAGGTCACGGCACTCAAAAGTGCAAAAGCCCAAGATACTTCAACCGGTAAATCAGTCATGAGGCTGGCGTATCCAACGCCACCAATATAGCCAAAGGCGATCATCAAAATTGGAAACATCAGCTTTACGTTGTTCTTGCGTTCCGTCTGCTAATTCTTCGAATCAATGAACCTTTGTGCCGGTACCCATATGGCATCGGCTTGTTCAATATCACCGAAAATATCAATGTGCTCATCGTCTAAGCTAGCAACCCAAGCTGCGCTGTAGGCATCCACCTGATCATGGGTACTACCAGCGCTAATTTGCTTTAACTGCGTCCATTCCGTCTGCGAAGCTGGCCAACCGGTATGGCGGGCAATTACTTCTAGTTGTCATTGTGGCACACCTTTGCCACTTTTGTGCGGTGCGTTTGGCATTAATCGACGGATATTCGCCTGCGGGAAACCTCGCGAACCGGCGCTATGGTTGCCAATTCTCGTGCAATTTCAAAACCCGCGAGCATCCAAAGTTGCATGGCATGAGGAACCCGAGAAATTGCGCCACCAGTGGTCAAGTGATGCCGTACTTTGTGAATGATTTCATCAAACTCAGGCTTTGACGGTGTTTTATAACACCGAATGCCGGCTTGGTTTAATTCGCGCTCCGCAATTCGGTAATCCAGCGCGCTTGAGCGTGGACGCAACGGTGAATCAATGCCGATTCGCTCAGGCGTTGCCCTGTAAAAATGACAAACATCGGTAATATACTAACGAATCTGCCGCGCATAATTCAAATTATATTCGTGCTCTACCACCAGTTTGTTGCCATGCCCATAAGGCGCCGCAAATGGTAGCTCTTTCACCGGTAACGGAATTAGTCGCCCTTCCCGCTTCTCGGCAAAGACAATCGGAATGCGCTTCTTCACCGCGCAGGAAACATCAACCCCAATAACGAGTTGTTTGGTCATGGCTTAGCTCTTATGTTTAAAAACTACCATCAATAGTACTATATAAATGCATAGGTAAAATATTCTGCGCAAGCGATAACGCCGTAGCAAAACACCAACGACACATAATGTCACCCCCACCTGACATAATCGCTCCGTCTTAAAAGTAGGAGTGGGATTATGGCAACATCAATTGAAGAGGAAGCCGTGCTTGGCGCAAGCGAATTAGAGCGGCAATCGGCGGTTAACGGCTTGCATGAGCCGGTATTACTAAGTGACATTGAAAAGCAGAAGCTGTTGCTGTGCCAGGTGTGGCTGGTGCGCGCGTTTATGTCTTTGAAAAAGCCCATTCCGTTTTTTAATGAGCATGAGCGCCACGAAGAGGTGCTGCGCGAGTATTTAAGTATCGATTTAGAAATTGATAACATTCTGAATCTGCCCGATGCGCTTGAGGAAACGGGTGGTTTGGTCTGCTTTGTGCCAAGAGCGGACGTTAACGCTGCCCACACAGGCGAGTGCAAGCGTAGCTTGCTCGAGTCCAGCGCACGAAGTGCGCGGTGTGCTGGGCCTTGTTAAGTGCGCTGTAATGCACAACCCCACCCGTCGTATTCGATGTTGAATAATGAAGCAATGCACACCATTAAGCCAGACACAGAACACACGAGATTTTGTGTTGATGGCATATTTACGACAACGGTAATTCTGTGATTTTCATTGATGGTTTCTGACCGCGCAGAACCATAACGATTATCATTAATGAAGTTAGCGACCAACGCTGCTTTTTCAGCAGTTGGTGCATAAAGAATAAAATCAATATCTCTTGGAACATTGAAATTATCCCCTTTTTCATCATTGCCTATTAAAAGCTGAGTATCTTGATAGGCGTTATCTAAAAGTTTTTCGATAGTGGACATATTCCTCCTAGCATTTAACGCAAAGCACACGGGTGACGACCGCGCAGCGGTTGGCATCCCAGCGGCCGCAGGCCGCGAGTGCTGCGCCTTGTTATACGTGCTTTAGCTAAAATATCATTTAGCCACATAGTGACAGCCCCATTTTCGCGCCGAGGCTAGTGCAAACCCAAAACTGACTATTGAAAATACGGCTTGGTAATACATTTGTTTTTCTGGCTGAAAAAGTACGGCATTTGCTATAGACACAAGAAAACCGAACGCTGATACAAACCATAAAAACTTAATAGCCTGATCATAATGCCCATTCGATACGATACCACTATGCTGCTGAAAGCTTAAAACGAACGAAGTCAGCTTGTAAGTTAACCATACAAATAATAATGACATTATTGATATGAAAATTGCACCTGACACTTCGTGGAACAGTACGCCCCAAATTAGAGCGATTGAAGACCAGACAACCGGAAATAGAAATCCAATATTATCGGTTTTAACCAAGTAATTTGGCTTAATTGAAAGTTGCTCCAACTCAGTACTCCGAAAACGTATAACGCTGCCAGCAGCGGCCGAAAAGCCGCGCAGCGGTTTTGAGGTCCAGCGACCAACGGGAGCGATGCTGACTGGCCTTGTTATAAGTATTTGATATCACATCAAATCCCGCTCGTATGTTTTTTACCATTTTTACTTGTTACCCAAAGATAGATAACCATCACAAGGCTGACCAACAAACACAATGTAGAAATTTTAAACACAAGCTGTATGCCAGTATTAGGACAGCCCCACATACAGGTAGACAATAGCCCTGCTAGCGAAATAGCCAGAACCAAAATATTTACGACTACAGCAAAAATATACTTCATCGCTCACCCGAGCTTATAACGCTTTGCTAATTGGCTGCCGCAGCGCAGCGTAGGCAGTCCAGTGGAGGCCACGCTTTTTGTGGCCGGAACGAAATTAAGCAATTTGTTATACGCGTTTTGCATTTGAATTAAAAGCCGTTGCGCAAACAAGCAAACCTGCACCATGAAAAATGCCGATTATGTTGGTTTGAGTAATTAATGACACAGATGACCCAGAAAAATACTGAGTAACTGGAATAGCTAAGATGCCACTTAAGCACACAATGACAAGGCCCAAGCAGAAACGAAATTTGCCATGGTGATTAGAACGCCACACTAAAACACCTGCAATAAAAGCAAGAATAATTGTTGATAGATTAACTTGAATCGCTGTACTCAGAATGTCCATATTGCTCTCTACTTACTCCAGCTCAAAGCGTATAACGCTTGCAGCATGCGCGCCCATGGAATAGAGCCGAAGGCGCAATGTAATGGGTGTCGCCGTGCCTGCATTTGTTATGAGATTGGCGACTTTGTCTCGGGTAGACAATCCGCGAATTCTCTTTGAATTTTTGGCATTTTGCCACTCTGCTCACCACCCCCATGCAGAATAACCAACAGCATGCCTACCATTACAGACACACCGTTGGATATTCTGACCATCTGCTCTAACAAAGTAAGTGGGTAGCCTTTGCTGTGGCGATGAATTGCATGAATGCCACCGTGCACAAAAGAACTAAGTGGCTTCCAAGAATACTCCCTGAACTCCAACAGCATGTTTACCGGTTCCTGTGGGGCTTTACCCTGCAATTTCTCGAGCATTTCGCTGAGCATTGGAAGCTTATTTGCTCTATCAGCCGCTTCCTGTGTCAATTCACTGGTTAATTTTGACACTGCTGTGTCAGACGCGGCATAAAGAAGCCACATGGCCCTGACCAGAGCTTCATACTGAAGACGGACAAGTCCTGTAGCAGACGTTAGATTGCCACCAGAAATCAGCATCTTTGCACTCTCAGCATGCTCGAAAGCAACGCTACACATTACCCTGCTAGCCATGATTCTCTCCGAATCATTGAACGGAGTTAGCGCCAAAAACTCCAAAAGCTTGCTTTCGAGTTCCGCGGATCGCGATAAAAGACTGTTTATCAATGGCTTCCCTTCTCATAACGCTCGCAGCACAGGCCGAAACCCGCGCAGCGGTTGAGGTCCAGGCCACGCAGTGGCCGAATGTGACTGCGTTTGTTAGCACAGACTACTTGCATTTGATTTCTGCTTTTTTCCATGGGTGGTCGATAGACACTGCACCACCAACAAAAATACCGCCATCAGTAGCGCCTGTATTGTTGTTAACTGCTTCAAAACCAGTTGGACAAAGCTCAGTTGCCCGTTTAGCCCAGAATTGCTCGACAGTAGCAGGCAACGTCGTACCATTTCCGTAATACTCTACAAGGTAGTGCCCATCGCCCAACTTTGAATCCTTATAACCGCCAGACCAAGTATGAGCTTGATACCCTGTTGCACAGGCCGTTAATAAGCCCAAACTCAAAACAACTAAGATTGATTTCATTTCTTCTCCGTAAGTGGCCAACAGTGCTAACGCTTGCAGCAGCGGCCGAGCGTAGCGAGGTCCAGCCCCAAAGGGGCGTTGCTGACTGCACTTGTTACATGCCTACCACTCAATTTGAATTTTTGTACCGACATTTACCAAATCCATAAATTCATCCATTTCGGAGTTTGTAATGGCAATACAGCCGTTTGTCCAATTGAAGTGCTGCGAAATTGGAGCAAGCCAACCTAACCAATTACGCTGCCCATGAACCATAATAAAACCACCAGGCGAAACTCCATTTTTCTCAGCTTTAGCTATATCAACTGCGTTTGGATAGCTAACATGCATGGCTCTGTAGAATGAAGAGTCTTCTTTCTTGTAATCAAGCGAGTATTCACCTTCAGGCGTCCTTTCATCACCTTCTTGTTCTTTATGCCCTTTAGGATTGGCGCCAAGGGCAACGTCATAAACCTTTACTATTTCACCGGCCGACAATAAGTACATTTTCCTTTCGGATTTGTCGACTTTAACCAGATCTACCCCAGCAAAAGCTGTTTGAGTAACGAACATCAAAATTAGCAGGATATATTTCATAGCATGTAACGCCCCGCTAAACGGCGAGCGGTAGCGAGTCCGGTGGAGGCCGCGTCTTTTGCGGCCGGAACGAATTTGAGCGGCTTGTTAGGCTTTACCACGGATTATGTCCAGCTTATTGGATGGAGCATCTGGGGCCATAAATCCCGGAATGGTATCGGGGCCTCTTCTTGGGCGAGACAAAAACTCTACCGGCCACTCTGCGATGCGCTCCTCCTTCTTGTGAAGGTATATCCCCGGCTCAGGCTCATCAATATATTCACGCTGCAAAATAAGAGCTAGTGGAGCTTCGCTACCAGGTATTTCGTTAGCGCATTCCAATGCCTCTTCAAATGTTTCAAAGGCATAGTAGTAGTCACTGCCTTCCGCTAAATCTGGCGATCCATCATGCGGGTGGCACCACACCCGATATTCAAGAACCTCATCCCAGACATACCCGCCTCCGGCTTTTGCGGCACCAGAATACTCTCCCACCATTTCAGGATCTTTTACTTTTGGATATTTGCTCATGGTTCTCTTTGATGCCTAACATTTGTATATTGTGCGTGCGCGTTTAGCAACTCGTCCAATTGATGGTTTTCAGCTCTTAACTTACTGAGCAAGCAGGCATTCCTAACTTGAAAGAATCCGAGTTAGCAAAGGCAATATGAGCATGCTCAGTTACGCTCTACCGAGCGCACAATATCCAACCTTTATTTTTTTGTTATGTCATTGACAGTAAACGACTTAAATAAACAACACAACAGCAAAACGCGCAATATTCCCAAAGTGAATGTGCCATGCATCGCTAGCGACACCCACACTTACTAATAACGCGACGGCTAGTCACTAGTTGCAGTAACCTGAAAGTCCAATGTCCGCAATTCGCTCAAACCGGACATTACCGCCTTACTTGCTGCGACTCGATTTCCACAACTTTATTGCCGGAAAATAGTACCGTTAAGTAGTATTCACCTCCGATATCACCTTTCACAACATAAGACCATGCTTCGGCTGATCTGCCACCGCGACCAAATCCAGTGTTGACGCCGATAGTCTGGCGATCGCGCATATCGGGATTGCCTATTTTGTTCATCACTTCGATTTTGGTCATGCCACAGCGGATAAGTTCTCCACCGCTAATCCGAAAGGAACAGGCTTTTGCTGTTGGTGAGTATGAAATCACCATGCTGGCAAAGATCATTAAAAGCCACTTCATAACAGAAGCTCCTGTGAGACATGAAACTTTAAGTTAACTTCTTAATAACGTGAGCGCAATTACACAAAAGCTATAATAAAGTCGCCATGCATGAATTTCGCCCTTGGTTGTCTGATTGCCCCATACACATGCAACCAAATCAAAATAGTTGTTGTAGAAAATAGACGAGCCTATTCAAACTCTCGCAATAGTATTGGCAGGATATGCTTTCTGCTTAATTGATGGTGGGTAACATTTCGGTATTTATTATTGTGGGCGTTAAGTAGCAAAATAATCATGAGGTCATGATGAGGGACAAACTGAATTAATGCGGTATAGCCATAATCGGTACTCCCTCCCATTTGAATTACCGTATTACCGTTTATTTCTGTCTGCGCGAGGCTACCTAGTAACCAGCGATCGTTCGCTTTCGTGAACGCATCATTCAGCGAATTTTCAGGTAAAAAGCGTCCACTCCTTAGTGCAGAGAACCAAGTTGCTAAATCATCTACTGAAGTGACCATGCCACCGGCACCCATTAATGCCCACGTTAATTCTTTTTCAAACGTCGTTTGGCCGGGATCATCACCACCGTATCCTCGAGCAATCTTGCTATCTATCAAACGGCCATCTTGATAAAACCCAGTTTTATACAGATGCAATGGAGAAAGTATTTGAGTTTGAATGTATTCCTGAAATGGTTGATGGCTCACCTTTTCTACGATGGCTGCCAATAATGTATAAGCCGCATTCGAATAAGCCGTTTTATCACCTGGTTTGGCAATCAATGGCATGGATAAAATTCGCCGTTCAGCCTCTGCTTTATCCATGAATTCAAAATCGGAATCATTATGAAAGTTATCCAATCCACTGGTGTGGCCCAATAGCTGAGTGACTGTTATCAGCTTTAATTCATCGGGTGCATTTGGATAAAATTCGACGAGGGTTTGAGTCAGTTCTATTTTATTATTGGCTGCTAATTGAAGCACCGCAGCCGCGGTAAAGGTTTTTGCAATAGAGCCCATATCATAAACAACGTCAGCATCGTTTTTACGCATTTGCTGTCTATCAGCGAGACCAAATGCCGCTTCGAGTAGTGTTTCACGTTCATGAACTACTAATACCATGCCATCAAACGTACCGGCGATATGCTCACGCTCAAGCTCGTGCATTAAATCAGTAACAACTACTGAATTACTCTGAGTTATTGCCGTAACACTGCTAACATTCGGCGAGCTGCTACAACCAATGAATGCGAACGTTATTAAAATAAGCCCTATTTGGCGCATCATGCCCTCACCTGCCTCACCATTGCTGTTAAACTTTTGCCATGATGTACTGTTTTTTTGTTTTTCGCCAAATATAGATACCTCCGAGCAGAAACAAAGCAACGATAATTGGCATGAGCTTATTGTCGGATCGCCAAGCTTTTTCTGATTCTGCATAGGAACGAACTAACAAACCATCCACCGATAACTGAAAGAAATCATGATAGACCTTTGAGGAATAGATAGGTGAATGAGTGTCTGTAGCATCGTACAGAATCGTCACAATCTTACCTTCTGAATTCATCAGTGAATCTTTAACAACGTCTTGCCCATCAGCCTTTGATGGATAATTAAAACTCATTGACTCATTATCGAAACCAAAACGTATTCCGTATTTGTGTTTCTGGACCCAACTGACTAGCCCACTTTTTTCTCGTAGTTCTTCTTTGAAAGGAAAGCCGCTATTAACCTGAGTTAACTGGAAGAATCCAATGCAAAGTCCTAGCACTATCGATACTGCTGCTAGCAACAAATTCCGATAGTAGGTGATTTTTGACATACCGGCTCTCTATTTAAAACTTCTAAAGTTAGTGTTGATTAAACAACAATACCAGTGGCAGCCAAGTGAATAATTCCGGATTCAATGTTCGGAATCTCCGAATTACACACCTAGACACCCTATCTAGTCACTTCTGGTGGTAACGGCAAATTTGTGCGTTCGGCTTTTGGCTGCTTATTAAACTCAAAGCGGGCGCCATCTTTAGTTAATTCAATATCGTACAAGTGACAAAGGTAACGGTGCAAGCGCTTAGCAAATCGTTGATAGGGTTTAATTTTACGCTTCGAATTGGCGGCTAAACTGAACTCAAGGGGCTGTAACTCAGCCATACGATGCGCAAGAACCGGTAATATCCGTGCGGCTAGCGCAAAAGCATCGGTATTAAGCTCAAGATCATGATAAACCAGGTTGTCTTCATCTCCCCAAAATAATAAGCCTCCATCAGCACGACGTTGCGTGCCTATAGATCTATTTCGGTAAGCTAGATTAACACTATGCCCATTAAAATAAAGTTCATAGCGATAAGGGCCAAGCTGGATGTTTTCGTGAAAACGCGGTAGTTGGTACATTAACTCTCCTTTGCAGTGACAACAAAGTCAGTTTAATCGGTGAAGGTGACGGAATGTGTCGCGATGAAATCGCCCAACCCTGACGGCGTTTTTCAACTCACACTCCCTATCAAATAGCTGCGACTATTTATGTCGCAGACAGAGTTTCGTTCATTTTCGAACTGAGTTAATCTCAAACACTCTAGTGGTTGCAATACGAAAACGTGATCCGCTATAACTTTATTTAAATTGCTTCAAAAGGAATCGCTATGGCTGAAATTCAAAATTGCATCATTAAGTTTAAATGCACGAAAACTTGGGAATCGCTAGCCGAGTCAGGAAATGCAAACAAGCGTTATTGCAGCGAGTGTAAACAAGACGTTTATGCGTGTAGAACTGACTCTGATATTGCCAGGCATATTAAATTAGGTAACTGCATTGCCATTTTTAATCAAACGCAGGATGAGTTATTTGTTGGCGAACTAAGTACCCCTTATAAAAAATAACTATCGGTTAAGCCTATCTGCAACATTCCCCATAGCAGCCCGCCAGCGCTCCACTGCATATTCTCCTATCCCACAACCAGGCTCATCAGCCATTACTGCAAGCAACCCATCGAACAACACCCGCGCTAAGTCGTCGCGCCCAAGTAGGCTTAGGCTAGTTAGCACGCGCGTAATGCGTGCATTGTTGTGCGAGTCAAAGGTAAACCAATCCGTTTTGCGCTCTGCAAAATTATCGCCGACGGCTAATTGCGGGCCCTGCTCGGTATTGATCACCTTAAGGCCTAACAGCGCACAAAAACGGACAAAGCTGCGTACGAGATTGTCTTGGGCACTGGCGTTGTTGCGCAAAAAATTGATGGTCGGGTCATCTAATACCGGTGCGTACATATTGCCTGCGCTGGCGGTGGTTAACGGAAACATCCACTGAATAAACATATGGTTGCGCTCCAGCCAGCTGTCGGGCTTGCTCCATAAATCGAACAGCGTATAACCACGATCATTCGCTGCGCCTGCAGTGTAAAAAGCCTTCAACTGTTCGAGGCGTTGCTGGTTGTTGCTAGCTGTATCAGGCATGTGTATCACCGGTCAGTTCAACCGCAGTCACCGGCATACCGACCAATAAGGCGATGACGTTTTCGATGTGTTCGCCACGCACCATGTCTTCGTCAAAACTGCTGCTCAATGCCTGATAGAGCGCGGCCTCCATGGCAAAGCCTTGCTGCGCAAGTTTGAACGCATGCGCGGCAATGTGCATGTATTCATCTTTGCAGTCGTTCTCAACGCAGCAGGTATGCATGAGGTCGGTGTTGAACAACGCCAGATTGATATCTTCTACCCGTAAGCGTTTTAGTTGTCGGCTTGGCCTTGGGCCGCTGTAACCACGCCGATCCAGCTCGGCATGCAATTCATCAAACTGTTTTTGCCGACCCCACATCGACATCCAGTTGATGTAGGGCGTACTCTGTATGCGTGTTAATAAGTGCACCAGTTGGCACGTTGATAAGCGTGTTGTCATCTGTCATCCCCTGTTACTTATTCTAAGTAATATCCACTAATCTTTTCTCCACGAATGCCATTGTGAAGCCTAGGGATGACGGTTTGTGTCGCCTGCTTTAATGTGGGTTATTTCGTATTTTTAAAAACCAATCTTAAATCCAGTCTATAGTCGATTCAGTTTTGATCAATTTCAACTTGATTAATAACATAAACGTTATTATTTTAACAAAAGGAATTTGTTAATTGAAAATGCCAAACGAGTCGGTTCTACGAGTCGCGCACGAATTCGTCGACAGTGATGGAAGAAGCCCATTTCGAGAGTGGTTGCTCAACATCAAAGATGTTCGAGCGCAAGCTAAAATCACCAAAGCCATTGTGCAGATGGAATCTGGAAATTTTGGCGACTGTAAGGCAATAACCAACGCCCACGGAATTTTTGAGAAAAGATTACATTTTGGCCCCGGATATCGAATTTATTACTGCTTCGACGGAGCAAAATTAATCATTTTATTAGCCGGTAGTGACAAATCGACGCAACGAGCAACGATCGAATTGGCAAAAAGGTACTTAGATGATTATCGCAAACGCTGAAATAAAAGGTGCAAATATGCCACTCTCACGCGAATTTAAAGAAACGGTTATGGAGCTTTGCAAAAACCCTGAATACCGTAAGGCTTTACTTATGGAGGCTCTGGAGTCATATCTTGAGGGGGACATTGCGGTGGGAAATTCCTTGCTACGTGATTATTTGAATGGCACACAGGCGTTTGGCGATGTCGCAAGTGAAATCAATATGCTTGAGCCAAGTCTGCGCCGCATGCTCGGACCCAATGGTAACGCTACCGTGCGGAATTTTTTTGCGCTGCTTAAAGCCTGCCAGCAACGCGAAGGTATTCGCGCTGCTGACATGATTCACTCTTAACTAAAACGTCCGCTCTTGCGGTAATTCTACGTGCTCGGCGGTGTCATGCTGCAGGGCACGCGCCACTTCTTTGTAAAATTTCTGCCGAAAATCAGCCGGTGCCTTTACTTTTAAGTAGGGCGCGCGGGCCAGTAGCCACTGAATCAGGTTCAGTGTGTATGGCACTGTCACTGTCATGTTGAACACCGTGTCGTGGCCTTTTATTGGTGTGATTTTCTGGTTGTCGCCCAAATGCGAATCTTCTACTTCGCGACGCACTGAATTAAATATTTCTAGGTGCAGCTCAAACGGCTCGCCGTAACGAAAGGCCAACTCACCATTCTTTTCATATTCGGCCAGATTGAAGTTTTGCACGCGAGGTTCATCAAACAGTGTTTGTTTTACCGCACTGATGCGTGAAAAAGGAAGCTGTCGAATTTTATCTTGGTGTGCTGGGTCGCTGCTGTGCATGCGGCAAATGAGGTATGGCACGCTGCCGCGATAGAAAATACTCAAGGCGGTGACGGTTAATTGCTTGGCGGCGTCACCTTGATGGCTGTGATAATCCACTTTGAGCACTTCTTGGTTGAGGGCTGCGTTAATCAGCCGCTGGTATATCGTCTTATTGATTTTAGGCGGCTTAAGGTGGTGTGACGCTGGTGCCACACGCACCCGCTTGCTCCAGTTCGCCGCTGCGGTATCGCTGTTGTTGAGTTTGGCTTTAGCGCGTTTAAACAGGCCGTTAAGTGGCTCTAGGATATGGCTGGGGGTGATATGTGCCAGTTGCTTTTCAGCCACCAGTAGCGCCAGTGCCACCGAGTCTTCAATATCAAACAATTTGTCGAAGTCGCTACGGTCGATGTGCCAGACGTTGTCGTCGTCGCGATACACCCCGAAGTAGCCTTCTAGCGCTGCCATGTCGCGCTGCACGCTGCGGCGCACCTTGCTGCTTACGGCGCCTTGACCGTCGAGGGATTCCATCAGTTGGCTGATGGTTTTGGGCCCTTGATACAATGCCTGCAAATGCAGTAGCAGCCGGATGGCGCCTTCTTTGCTTGAACCCTTTTGATTATTAGTTGGCATGCCTTCGCCCCATTCCTTGTTGTTTCTGCTACAAGATAATGCGACGATCGCTTACGCTTTGCAAGCTTGCAACGTGCTGAGTTTGGGCATGGGACCCGCCTTGGTATTTTCCGCTTAATGGTGAAGGCTGTTCGACAACCTCAGATTACTAACAGGAAAAAGTGACTATGGGCTTATTTGAGCGTTATTTATCGGTTTGGGTGGGGCTTGCCATTATTATCGGCATTGCTGCCGGCAGTTTAGTACCGGGTATTTTTGTCAGCATTGCGGCGTTGGAATATGCGCACGTGAACTTAGTTATTGCGGTGCTTATTTGGCTAATGATTTACCCGATGATGGTGCAAATTGACTTCGGTTCCATTCGCAATGTCGCCCGTGAACCGAAAGGTTTGGTGCTAACACTTGTGATGAATTGGCTGATTAAACCCTTTACCATGGCGCTGTTGGGCTGGTTGTTTTTCAAAGGATTTTTCGCTGATTGGGTAGACCCTCAAACGGCGACTGAATATATAGCCGGCATGATACTGCTGGGCGTTGCACCCTGCACTGCAATGGTTTTCGTGTGGAGCCAGCTCACCAAAGGCGACGCCAACTATACACTGGTGCAGGTATCGATAAACGACATCATCATGATCTTTGCTTTTGCGCCACTTGCTGGATTACTGCTTGGCGTGACCGACATTACCGTGCCGTGGGATACGCTATTGCTGTCGGTGGTGTTGTACGTCGTTATTCCGTTAGTGGCTGGATTACTTACGCGCAAAAAACTTGACGGCAATAGCGATAGCGTACGTTTAACGCAGTTTTTGGCAACCATGAAGCCGTGGTCAATTTTGGGGTTGTTAGCCACCGTGGTACTGCTATTTGCGTTTCAAGCTGAAACTATTTTGGCCAAACCACAGGTCATTGTGCTCATTGCCATTCCGTTACTGATACAAACCTACAGCATTTTTGCGCTGACGTATTTTATCGCAAAACGCATGAAGCTGCGCCACAACATTGCCGCGCCCGCCTGCCTAATCGGCACTTCGAATTTCTTTGAACTTGCGGTAGCGGTCGCAATTTCGCTATTCGGTCTGCACTCCGGCGCGGCTTTGGCAACCGTGGTTGGCGTGCTGGTTGAAGTACCAGTGATGCTCTCATTGGTATGGTTCGCCAACCGCACCCGCCACTGGTTTTGAAGAAAAGGGCTGTCTACAAAGAAGATGGTGAGATGATAATCGACTCATTCAGTAACGTCGTGAGATCAACACAAAAGGACCCATAAGATGAAACTATTAATATTCTTAGGTAGCGTTCGTGATAGCACCCCGCCGCAACCCGCACGATTAGGTCATCGCGTTGCGCTGGCTTGCCAAAAATATATTGAGGAGCACATGCAAGGGGTTACTTCTCAGATCATCGACCCTTTAGATTACGATCTTAGCGGCGTATTCAAACCTCACTTTTCTTACCATCAGAAAGACGCCCCACAACAACTGTCGGAACTTGCCGAGAAAATCAGTGACGCTGATGGTTATATTATGGTCAGCCCCGAATACAATCATTCAATGAGCCCTGCACTCGCTCACCTATTGAATCATTTCGGCGCATCTCGCTTTTCGTACAAGCCAAGTGCCATTGTTACTTATTCAGCTGGCCAATGGGGTGGTGCTCGCGCCGCAGTAAATATGCGCAACTTCTTAGCTGAACTCGGTTGTTTACCGGTGTCGGCAATGATTCATTTACCTAAAGCGCAAGAGGTATTCAACGAGTCTGGCGAATTCGCTAATCAGGTGGCTGACAAAGCTAGTTGGCAAACTTACCTGGGTCGGACGCTGAATCAGTTATGGTGGTGGATGGAAGCTACTCGTAAACAACGCAAAGCATGTGATCCGCGAAAACTAGTCAAAGACTTTCGAACGGCACCGTCGCAACGCAATGCGCCAAATTAAAGCATCGTGCTCTATGCGCCTAGCTATTTGCCGTGCTAATTGCCGTGCGGCCCCACCTACGGAGCTGGGGCCGGAGCCGCTAATTGTTTGGCAGCCCAAGCCGAATAGTCACTTACCGCGGTGTTGCGCGAGGCACCATCAATACAGCTAATCACGTATGACATCAGTTTCCCCTTATTATTGTTTTAATGGCCGCCCATAATGCTATCAGCGGCGTCGGGTTTATCGTGCACGCCAAAGCGGTCGACGATGGTGGCACTGGCTTCGCTTAGGCCTCGTACTTCAACTTCGGCGCCTTCGCGACGGAATTTAATCACCACTTTGTCGAGCGCACCTACTGCGGTTATGTCCCAGAAATGCGCTTTGGTGAGGTCAATCACAACCTTATCAATGGCTTCTTTAAAATCAAACGAATTGATGAATTTGTCGGCCGAGGAGAAAAATACTTGACCCACCACCTGATAAACACGCTCGGTGCCGGCGGTGTTGATGCTTGAGGATACATCCATGAAGTGGCCGATCTTGTTGGCAAAGAACATGGCGGCTAGTAACACACCAACGCCCACACCAATAGCAAGGTTATGAGTCGCCACCACCACGATCACCGTGGTGACCATCACAATGTTGGTAGATAACGGGTGTTTTTTGAGGTTGCGAATAGAATCCCAACTGAAAGTACCGATAGATACCATGATCATCACTGCAACTAGGGCCGCCATCGGGATTTGCGTGAGCCACTCGTCCAGCACTAAGATCAGCACCATTAAGAATACCCCTGCGGTGAGGGTAGATAAGCGCGTCCGCCCGCCAGACTTTACGTTTATCACCGACTGCCCAATCATCGCACAACCGGCCATACCGCCCATCAAGCCAGCCCCGATATTGGCAATGCCTTGGCCTTTACATTCACGGTTTTTGTCGCTGGGAGTATCGGTTAGGTCGTCAACAATAGTCGCTGTCATTAACGATTCTAATAAACCTACCGCGGCTAGTCCGGCTGAATAAGGCAAGATAATCGCCAACGTTTCTAGGTTAAGTGGTACATCCGGCCACAAGAAAATAGGTAAGGTATCGGGTAAGTCGCCCATATCGCCTACGGTGCGAATATCGATGTTCCAGAAGATGGCGACCAGCGTTAACGAGATGATACAAACCAGCGGCGATGGCAGCATTTTGCCGATCACAGGTACGTACGGGAATAGATAGATGATACCTAAGCCTGCCGCAGTCATGGCATACACATGCCAAGTTACGTTGGTTAATTCAGGTAGTTGCGCCATAAAAATCAAAATTGCTAGCGCGTTAACAAAGCCGGTTACCACCGAACGCGACACAAACCGCATCAACGAACCGAGCTTTAAGTAGCCTGCCCCAATCTGCAACACCCCGGTTAATAAGGTTGCGGCTAATAAATATTCCAGTCCGTGGTCGCGTACTAGGGTCACCATCAATAACGCCATCGCGCCCGTTGCGGCTGAGATCATGCCTGGACGCCCTCCGGTAAAGGCGATGATTACCGCGATACAAAAAGAGGCATAAAGACCAATTTTAGGGTCCACACCGGCGATGATAGAAAAGGCAATAGCCTCGGGAATAAGAGCTAGAGCAACCACAATACCCGCTAACAAATCGCCACGGATATTTGAAAACCACTGGTTCTGAATGGTTTTGAGCATATATAGAGTTTCGCTTTTGAGTTAATTTGCTTATTAATTAAAAAATCAAGGCTAGTTCTAGCGTACAGAAGTGAGCTGCATTTAAGTTTAAATGCAACCTAGGATACTTGCGCTTGGTTGGGCGCTATGGCGGCGTAAGGTTAGACAAACCCTTGAGTCTCCGTAAGTCGTTATTGGTTGTGTGCTTGGGCGCGGATTTGGGCGCGGATTATAACCCTATCAACTTATGAACGCAAAACCGCGAGGTCAGGCGAGTCATCCAGGCTTGCCCAGAAAATAACCTTTGACTTGTGTGAGAATAAGCGTAGAGTAGACGGCGTTGGTTAAGAAACAGCAAGTTAAATCTCCTCTACGTAGCATTATTAGCAGTAAATCTTCGTCCTGTAGTTTTAAATTTCCATTTTTTTACCCGCATGACTCTGTTCATAGCATTTTGCTATGGCAGTAAATTTTTAAATTTCAGGATTAATATTATGTCTAATACAGTAACTGGTACCGTAAAGTGGTTTAACGAAGCAAAAGGTTTTGGTTTTATTGAGCAACAAGGTGGTGCAGACGTATTTGCTCACTTTAGCGCCATTGCTAGCACCGGTTTCAAAACTTTAGCCGAAGGCCAACGTGTATCGTTCACGATCACTCAAGGTCCTAAAGGCCCACAAGCTGAAAACATCGTTGCCTTATAATCATAAGTTAACGTTGATTTAAATAAAAAAGAGCGACCTAGTCGCTCTTTTTTATGCCTGTCGCGCACCTTTAAGCTTTTTCAACAAGCAACTTGATTTATCCACTCCTTCACTCCATATTGTTCATCATGATACTTTAGTAAATTCTAAACAATAAGGAGCCGTGACCTATGAGCACCATCATTGCTGCCTGCCCTAGTTGCCATAAAAAGAATCGCGTCGCTAACGATAAGCCGCGAGCCGAGGCGAAATGCGGCGCCTGTAAAGCCCCCCTGTTTAACGGCGAGGCCTTTGCCGTAAACGCCGATCAGTTTCGGGCCCACCGCGACAGTGACTTACCCTTGGTGGTAGATTTTTGGGCCAGTTGGTGCGGCCCCTGCCAGCAATTTGCGCCGGTATTTGCGCAAGTAGCTAAGCAATATGCCAATCAAGCCAGATTTGTGAAAATCAGTACCGAAACCGAGCCTCATCTAGCTCAGCATTTTATGATTCGTAGTATTCCTACCTTGATGTTGATTAAGAATGGTCAAGAAGTTGCACGCCAAGCAGGTGCCATGGGGCCAACCCAATTAACTCAATGGTTAAATCAGCATCTTTAAAAACCAGCGACAGCGAATAAGACACTGCCCCATACTACGGCCATCAATACTAACGCAAAAAACACAGCAGCCGACGCGATATCTTTCGCGCGGCCGCTGAGCTCATGAAACTCCGCCCCCACTCTGTCAACGACGGCTTCTACCGCTGAATTTAAGAGCTCAGTAATCAGTAAAATAAAGACCGTGAGAATCAGCAATAAGCGTTCGCTCAAGGTTATTTCTAAGCTAACTGCAATGACCACTAATACCGTAGCTAATAGCAAGTCTTGCCGAAACGCAGCTTCATAGCGCCACGCCATTTTAATGCCACGAAGTGAATTAAAAGTGGCGTGAATAATTCTTGCGATGCCTGTTTTATTTGATTTCATAAGCCACGGGTACCCGCACGTGAATGAATGGTTGCTCAATTGTGTAAGTAAGCTTATCTGTTTTTTCTTAAGCTTGCCTTAAGCCAACAAAAATAATCTAGAAAGCAATGTTTTTAGCTAGATAGTAAGGCTTACCATGCAGACGTTAAAACTCCCCCTCGCATTGATGGTGTTGCGTCCACTCGTCTATTTTTATGGGATAAATTTAGTTTTACTGGGTGCTTTTAGACTGGCGTACTGGTATCTGTATCACGAGCGAGCATCGGCAGCTACCCAACTGAGTCATTATTTACTGAGTGGCGTACGTGCTGATTTCATTATGCTTGGCTATGGCGCTTTACTGGTGCTGTTGGTGTTACCTATCTTCCTACTAGCCCATGCACAGCAAGCGTGGCAGCGCTTTAGTGTATGGCTGCTCACGCTTTTTAGCTTTTTTATGCTGTTTATGGAACTAGCAACACCTGCCTTCATCGCCCAATACGATACCCGCCCTAACCGCCTTTTCTTTGAATATTTGGCTTATCCAGCAGAAGTATTTGCTACCCTTTGGCATGGGTTTCGGGGCTGGTTAATCCTCTCCATCGTGGCATCAATCGCCTTAGGCTGGGGTTTATTTCGTGTCAGCCAATATCAACTACGTCAACCCAGTCATACGGCATCCCGTTGGCAAATCGCTCTCATACTTCCGTTAGCACTCGCAGTGGCGCTGATAGGAGTGCGCTCCACTTGGTCTCATCGTCCCGCTAATCCGGCTTTTTTCGCCACCACGGCAGATCCACTTATCAATAGCTTACATTTAAGTTCAGGCTATACGTTACTGTATGCTCTCTATAATTTGAAACATGAGAGCCAAGCTAACCGAGGTTATAGTCAACTTTCAGATGCAGATATTTTTGCAGTAGTAAAAACCGAGCCCTATCTTAAAAATTATCAATTTAGCCATCCTAAATTACCCACCTTACATTATCAGCCTGCTAGCATTCAGCGTGATAAACCTCTGAATATAGTCATTATTTTAGAAGAAAGCTTAGGAGCAACTTTTGTCCCGTCACTCGGCGGTAAAACCGTGAACGGCCAGTCGTTAACGCCAAATCTTGAACAATTGAAACAACATGGATGGTGGTTTGAGCAACTTTATGCGACTGGTATTCGTTCGGTTCGTGGTATTGAAGCTGTTGTTGCTGGCTTCTTACCTACCCGTGCTCGCTCGACGGTAAAATTAACTCACTCACAACGAGATTTTTTCACCTTAGCCAGTTTGTTGCGGCAGCAGCACTATCACACGGAGTTCTTGTATGGTGGTGAAGCTCACTTCGACAACATGGCTAGCTTTTTTAGTGGTAATGGCTTCGCTTCTATTGTCGACCAGCGAGCTTTTACTGAGCCTAAATTTGAAGGGAGCTGGGGGGTATCTGACGAAGACTTATTGGATCGTTTACACCAACAACTCATGCAGCGTGATGATACTGAGCAGCCCTATTTTGTGCTGGCCTTTAGTAGTTCTAATCACGAGCCATTTGAGTATCCCGCTGATGCTATTACTCCCGTAGAGCAACCTGTTCATAGCCTCAATAATGCTGTTCGTTACGCTGATCACGCCTTAGGTAAATTTTTTGCACAAGCTATGGCCAGTGATTATTGGCACAATACACTGTTCTTAGTGGTGGCAGATCACGATACCCGAGTTTACGGAGATGACCTTATTCCTGTGAGTAAATTTCATATTCCTGGGGTCATTCTTGGAGCTGATTTAAGCCCCAAGACTATCCCTCATATCGCTAGCCAAATCGATCTTTTACCGACCCTGATTTCGCTTGCTGGTTTGTCGGGATTTATCCCTGCAGTTGGCCAAGATTTAAGTGCGGCGCAACCTCCAGCAAATCGGGCGATGATGCAGTTTGGTGATTATTTCGGTTGGCTAGAGCACCAACAGTTGACCGTTTTGGGAGCGGATCAACAGGAGTTTAGATATCAGTACGACCCAATTAGCAAGCAGCTTACACCACTTGCAATGCCACTTATTGAAACGCAAGAGCAGCGTATTAGGGCTTTCGCTGCCTTACCTTCGGTGCTTTATCAGCAACGATTATACCGGCTGCCAGAGCCTAACATCAGCCAGGAACTAACCCACTAACGCAGGTAGAGCTGCACGCAAAAGCGTTGATCGTGGTAATTAAATTCCGGCTCTACCTGCAATTGCGTGGCTAAATGAGCCACGATACTTAAGCCTAAGCCAGCCCCTTGTACATGCAGTTGTTTGCCACGATAAAAACGTTCGGTTAATCGCGTTATATCAAGCTGGTGCTGGCTGTCTACTGGGTTACAAAGAAGCATCTGGTGCTGCTCTAGGGTTAACTGGATGCTGCTTTGGGCAGGTGCATACTTTATCGCGTTATCTAGCAGGTTGTTGCACAACAGGTACCAATAACTCGCCGCTCCGGCACGCTTGCAAGATGCCACTAAATTGAGCTCTGTGTTCAGCTGTTTTGCCTCAATACGGGCATAATTATCAGCCAAGACTTGGCGCCAAACTTTGGCCAGATCACAGGTGTCGGTGAGCTCCAACTGCCCTTCGACTTTGGCTAAGGTCAGCAAGCTTTCTACTAAATTAATGATGCGATTAGTGCTTTCTAGCAGCTCGGTGATCTCTTGTTGGAAATTGCTTGGCGGGCGCTCTTGTAGGCGTTGTAAGCGCACTTTGAGGGCCGCTAGCGGGGTTCTTAGTTCATGCGCTGCATCAGCAGAAAACCGCTTTTCGCGAGCAAAGCTTTGCTCAATGCGCGCTAAGTAATGGTTTAAAGAGCGCTTCACCAGATCCACTTCTTCGCCTTCATCGGCTAACGGAAATGGCGCATAATTATTATTACTACGGAGCCTGAGTTGCTGCGCTAAGCGGGCAAAGCTTTTAAAGCCCCGATGAATCGCAAGCCAACCCAGCCACAGCATGAGTGGTAACAGCAACAGCACCGGGAAAATCGTGTCGATGGCTAAATCACTGCGTAATTCGGCTCTGAACTCATCCTCTTGCAGTAGCAGAATTCGACTTTGGCCATCCGCGGTTAACATCCCAAACACATGCCAAAACTGCTCACCTTGATAGGTGGTAAAGCCGGTCTGAAATGGCACTGCGGCTGCATCGGGTACCCCTTCGGTTAGCACCTGCCAACTGCCATCAAGCGCCTCAATGCGATAAGCGATTCGGTCTTCATAACTGTGCTGCTGTAACGAAGGAACTACCAGGCTCTGCGCTTTGCTCGTGGTTAGTTGCAAGCGGGCTGGTTCGGCCACAATCACCGCAAGGGTTTTAGCTTGTTGAATCATTTCGGCGTCAAACAATTCGTCTACTTCGTGCCGTACTTCAAGGTAAATCCAGCTAACTGTGATGCCCGAGCAGAGCAAGTAAACGGCGGATACGGCAATGAGGATACGCCGCCGAATGGATGTTGATTTACCTAACAGGCTGGTCAAAGCATCGGTAAATGAACGCATTTATTGAGCCCCCTGGCCCGGCTGTTTTAGTCGGTATCCAATGCCGCGAATTGTTTCTATCCACTCTTTATTACCGAGCTTTTTGCGTAGATTTGACACATGAACCTCAAGCGCATTACTTTCGATATCTGTGTCTTGGTCAAACAGCGAGGCTTCTAGTTGGTCACGACTGTGAACCCGACCTGGCTGTAAAATCAGCGCTTTTAACAGCTCAAACTCGCGCCGCGATAAACTAATCGGTTGTTGCTGTAGCTGCACCACTCGGGTTTCGGTGTTGAGTTGCAGCTCGCCTAGGCTGAGTGTGGCCGACGTATGCCCTTGTTGGCGTCGGATCAAAGCACGTAAACGCGCTCCTAATTCATTGAGATCAAAGGGCTTGGTGAGATAATCATCAGCGCCGTTGTCCAGCTGCTGGACAATTTCATGACTGTTATCGCGTGCGGTTAAGATCAGAATCGGTAACCGTAGTCCACGTTTGCGACAATTGATCAGCACGCGCGAGCCTTCCAGATCAGGTAAACCTAAATCGAGAATCATCGCCTGATAGGCATGGTGTTGTAGCGCACTAATAGCGGCTGCTCCCGTTTGCACCCAAGCCACATTAAAGCCACGATCGTTAAGGCCAAGCGCTACCGCTTGGCCTAACATCGCATCATCTTCTACCAGTAGAATGTGCATCCTATCTCACTTTTTCTTGAATCCGCTGGCGTAATGCCTGCACCTCTTTACGGCGTTCGGCATCGGCTAAAGGACGTTCTGGGCGCGGTGCTGCCGCTAAAGCCAGCTCGGTGTACCTAAGCGCCTGTTGATAGTCCTCTTGGTCAAACAAATAATCAGCGTAAAAATAGTTAGGGTCAATCCCATCTGGGTTTAATTCTAACGCTTTTTCAAGTAATTGCTTGGCCTTATCGTCATCGCCAAAGCCTAGTGGCCAGCCCGGTACTTTAAAGTAGAGCGTGCCTAAACTAGCATAAGCCGAACCTTGCAGGGCATCGGGTTGTAGCGCTAACGCTTGCTCTAGGCTGTTGCGAGCGGCTTTGGCCAGGCTCAGAGCACCTAACCCACCTTTGGCTCCAGCATAAGTGCTTTGCACAATACCTTGCCAAATATGGGCTTCAGCGCTTTGTGGCTGAGCCGCTACCCAGGCTTGTACATCAGCTAGTAGTTGCTCAAAACCCTGCTGCTGGGCTTCGTCTGTAAGGCGGTAATTAACTTCGGCCCAGCGTTGTTGAATGTCACTTAAACGACTTTGTTGACTAGGCGCCACCATGGTCGACGCCGGTGTCTCCGTATTCGTGGCGATGGCTGCTGCTGGTAGTGCTAACAGGGTCAGGGCAACAACTGAGTAAGTAGATAGTTTCATTTCGATAACTCCTTCGTTAACCGATAAAGATGTTGTCTTGGTGAGCGCATGGATTTCGCCACCAAACTTGGGATAAAGCCATTAAGCCAGGCAAAAAATCGCTCGGGCCAGCCCAGCACCTGCTTCGATTTACCGCGGGCAATTTGTTGCAGGACTTTGCGAGCCACCCATTCCGGCGCATCCGCGGTGCTACCGCAGGCTTGGTTCATCGCCACCGTAAGCGGGCTGTTGAAGTTGGTATCGATAGCCCGTGGAGCGCAGTACATCACCGTTATTTGCTGCGTGGGTAGTTCGCGTTGCAGTGCTTCGGTGAAGCCACGCAAGCCAAACTTGCTCGCACAATAGAGGGTTTGCCCAGGAAAGCCGATGCTGCCAAACACCGAACCTAGGTTCATTAGCCAGCCCCGCTGATGGGGCAGATACGGCAGTATCAGCGCACTTAATTGCATGGGTGCCATCAGATTGGTTTGTATCACCTCAGCGATAGCTGTCGTCGATTGCTGGCTGAACAAGCCCGCGTGATTGATCCCGGCATTGTTGATCAGGCCAGTAACAGGCATCTGCGTGGTGCGCCAATGCAACACGTAATCAAGTAATGCTTGTTGTCCTGCCGAGGTGGTGATGTCTGCTTGCAAATAAGATTGCTGTAGCTGCTGCGCCAAGGCTTCGAGGCTGCTGCTATTGCGCCCCACCAACAATACCTTGGCTCCGGCCGCGGTAAGTTGTTGCGCGATACAACGCCCTAACCCACCGGCGGCACCAGTCAACAGCACATGCTGGTTAGTCCACGAAAACGTCGCCATCTACACACTCCTCTGCGCCAGCTCAGGCAGAGCACGGAACATATCGCCGTACAATCGATACACTTGCTTGGCGGTGGTGATAATGGCCGCTTGCGCTACAGGATCAGTCACTTTATCCATCAATTGGGCAAAGAACTGCACATGTTCGAGATCTAACGAACCATGTGAATTTAAGTAACTAAAAGCACGATCAGGTAAGGCCAATTGCTGTTGAATGGTACCTGCTGCTTGGCTTGCTAGTTTTACACTAGTGCCTTCAAGTACATGGGCCATGCCAAAAAAGGCAGTCGGATGGAGCAAATCAATATTGCCATGCACCACCGCCACCATAGCCGCAGTACTGGCATGAGGTTGGCTGTTCTGCACCGACTCTGGGTCGACACCGGTCGCTGCTAAGTCGTTGAGGATCCATTGCTCGTGACCGTATTCTTCGTTGATGTAATCGATCAGCGCTTGTCGCAGCCATTCTTGTTGATGGCTGATGGCGCTACCCGCCCGCATCAGCAGTGGCGTGGTGTATTTCACGTGATGGTAGGCTTGCTGCAAAAAGGCTTGATACAGCGGTAAGCTGATCTCACCCTGCAGTGCTTGTGTGATCACCGGGGCGCTGAGTAAATAGTTTTGCTCGTCTGCTGTAGCCGTTACTAAGGTATTGAAAAAACTCATACGAATAACCTCTCTGAGGATAAGTAGTGGGCGTAGACCTTGGCAATTTCAGCCCGGCGTAGACGTCCGGTACCGGTCAACTGCGCATTGTTGATTGAGAATGCTGAGTCTGCTCGGTGCCAAGCATGCAGCCGAGCATAGTCAGGTAAACTTTGATTCACTTTAGCGATGGCGGCATTGATGGCGCTATCACTGACCTCGGCTGCTGCCACGATAATGCCGGTTAGGGGTAAGGTTTCACTGCCAAACACGGCGGCTTGATAAATTTCCGGCTGCTCGGTCAGCTCTGCTTCTACCCATTCAGGGTCGAGATTTCGACCAAACTCGGTAACAATGATGTGCTTTTTGCGACCTTTTATCAGCAGCCGGCCGTGCTCATCAAACTCGCCCCAATCGCCGGTGCGAATGCTGGTTGGATACCAACTACTGGGATCATGGAGATACCCCAACATGGCGTTGCCAGAAACCACCACTTCGCCTTGCTCTAACCAGACTGTGGCATGATCTAAGGGCTTGCCCACGGTGCCGACTTGGTCCGTAGCTGTGCTTGTTGTGGGGTCGTTAAAACACACCACCGAACCAAATTCTGATAGCCCATAGCCTTGCACCAAGGGGATTTTCAGAGCTAACGCTTGCCGTTCTAACTCGGGTAGCAAGCGCGCTCCGCCCACCGCAACCAGTTGCAAGTTAGGCAATTTGAGGTACTGCTGCTGCACCCCATAAACCAGCGCTTTGACTAACCCCGGGGTGACGATCAGACTATGAGGTTGTAGCTGATTCAACGCTTGAAAAAATGAGCTAAGCTGCAGTTCATGTGCACCATGCAAACCAAGCTTTGCCCCGGGTTGTAACTGCACTTGATAGCCGCGCCATAAACTTAGATACACACCCGCAAGGTTTTCCAACAGCACCGCCAGTGGCATTAAACTTAGATGCTTACGCACAGCTAGCTCTCCTAAGCGCTGATCTAACGCCACCAACGTGGTCTGAATATTTTGGGCGCTCAAACAGACCCCTTTGGGGGTGCCTGTGCTACCTGAGGTATAGGTGACCTTGACGGTGCCTAGCGGTAACGGCGGTGCGGGCTGCGCTACCGGTAACTGCTGCATACCAGCAGCATCAATCAACAGGTTAGCGCCACTATCAAGCAAAACTTGTTGCTGCTGTTGGGCGCTGAAAAAGCTTGGGATAGGAATAGCCACGGTCGGCTGCACCGCATTGGCGGCCAAGATGGCCAGATCCGTCACCACCCATTGCACCGAGTTATCAAGCTGTATAGCAATCCGCGGTGATGTCATTTGACAGAATTGCAGACTAAGCTGGCTTACCTCATGATACAACTCAGCGTAGGTAAGACTGCGCTGGTGGTCTTGCAGGGCAAGCTGATGTGGCTGTTGTTGCGCATGCTGTTGCAAGCGTACCATCAAAGGTATCAGGTTCAGCAATTGCGGTTGCATTAGCATGATATTGCCTCGCTACTGTGCGGCGCGGTGGCCAGCACTTGAGTTGCTAGCGGCCAGCCTTGGTTTACAGCCACTAAAATCACCTGCGGTTGCTGTTGGTAATAGTTACCCCAGAGGCCCTGTAATGTGCTCGGCAGTTGCTGCTCATGAGCTAAACCTAGCGGCTGGGTTTGGATACCCAGGCGCTGTAACTTAAGCTGCAAAAACCGCGTTACGGTAAACAGTAGGTAGCTTTTGTTAAGCGCTGTAGCAGCTTGATAAACCGCAGAGAAAAGTGGCGTAAGATAACGGCCATCAGCCACTGCTAAAGAGCCTATCTCTGCGAGTTGTTGTCGCGAGACTGTGGCTGCAACCCTTGTCGTTACGCAATTTTGTGCGGCTGTTGGTAAATAATATTCAGAGAACATCGGGCCCTGTTCTGCTAACTGAATAGCACAGGCCGCAACCACCTCTTCGTCTTCAAACAAAGCTAGCAACAGGGGTGGTAGCCGTTCTAAACAGGCCTGAAAGTGAAGCCAATAGCGGTCGCAAATAAACCGTTCGACCTGGTTGCGTTTAGGGTGGTTAGGTAAAATAAATTGAGACAACATCATCGATCTCCATTGCTTGTAGCAGCTGATGGCTAGATTAGTTGGTGAAGCTTAAGAAAGGCTTAAGATGCTCAGCAGCAATGTGTCATAAAGGTGCGCAATAAAGTTCAGTGCAAGGCCCCAAAAAACGATCTTTTAACGCTTATTTACGTAACTTATTTAACGGACGTAACCTATAGCCCAATGATAAAGCGGAGTAGTCAGTATGGCTTTGATCTTATTTTATGATGGCGGTTGCCCACTGTGTGTGAACGAAATGCGCCACCTTAAACGCAAAGATAAACAGCAACGATTGCAGTTTGAAAATATTTGGGCCACAGATTTCGCCGAGCGCTTTCCTCATATCGAAGTAGCTGAAGCTAACCGCATTTTGCACGGTCAACAATCTGATGGCACCATGTTGTACGGTTTGGATGTGACTCATGCCGCGTGGTCGGCGGTGGGTCGTGGTTGGCTGACAGCCGCATTACGCTGGCCGTTGATCCGCTGGCTGGCAGATCGTGGCTACTTATTTTTTGCTCGTAATCGCAATGGTATTTCGCGTTTAATTACGGGACGTGAGCGCTGCTTGCAATGTTCTTTAGATGAATAAACCAAGAACTGCTAGTTAACCCACTCTTTTCAGCTCATTCATGAGGCTTTCTGTCAGCCGCTAGTAACCCATCGTTGTTATCTTGTAGTGATACACCTGTCACTAACATCACTACAAGGACCTCTTATGTTGCCATCTCAATTTCTGTTGTCGCCTGTGGCTTGGGCTAGCGGCTTAGTACTTGCTGGGAGTGCGCTACTTGGCTGCAGTGCTGGGCCAAATTCGGTTGCTGCCGAAGCATCGCCAGCGCAAGCAGTGACTGCAGCGAACACGCTGGTGTTAAGCGACCAGCCGCGTTACCAAGTGAGCCCTTATCCTGAGCGTATTACCTTATTGCCGGGCGCTGCTGCTAGTAGTTCAGCTCAAGTAACTTGGCGTACCAACAGTTCAGTTACCGAATCTTTGTTGCAACTCGCTGTGGCAACGCCGTCACCAGGATTGCATACGCAGGCCAAGCAACTGATAGGCCGCTCAATAAAGCTCAATAGCCCCAATGGCGAGGCCCATCATCATCGGGTGCAACTCAGCCAGTTGCAGCCTGATACCCTCTATGCTTATCGGGTTAAGGGACTGAACACTTGGAGTAGTTGGCATCAGTTTAAAACCCCAGCGGCAGACTTTAAGCCTTATACCGCACTCTATTTTGGTGATGCTCAAAATGCGGTGCTTTCCCATTACGCAAGAACCGTACGCGAAGCACTGTTAACCGCACCACGGGCTAAAGTGATGCTGTACGCAGGTGATTTGGTCAATTCGCGCGATGGAGTTCATGATGATGAATGGGCCGAATGGTTTGCTGCCACCAGTTGGATGGCGGGTTCGATTTATCAATTACCAGCGGCCGGTAATCATGAGTTCAGTAGTGACGATGATCAACCTATCCGTTATTTGCTGCCGCATTGGGTGGCGCATTATGAGGTTGCCGGAAATGGTCCAGAAGCTTTGTCCGACACCGTTTACTACAGTGATGTGCAGGGCGTTCGCTATATCGCGCTAGACTCTACCGAGGCGTTGCAATCAGAGCAATTGGCACAAGTGCAAGCACAATGGCTAGAGCAGGTGTTAGCCAATAACCCAAACCGCTGGACGGTGGTTTTTCATCATCATCCGATGCATTCAGTCTCGATGGGCCGTGACAATCCACCCCTGCGTAAGTATTGGCAGCCTCTTTATGATAAATACCAAGTTGATCTGGTCCTGCAAGGCCATGATCATACCTACGGCCGTGACCATCAAGCTGCCTCAGCTACCGCTACGGATAGCCAAGGGCCGGTTTATGCTGTGTCTGTAGCTGGGCCGAAAATGTATTTGGTGAGTGAGCAGGCGCAGGCCACAATGGACCGTCTAGGCGAAGATACCCAGCTATTTCAAACCTTAGAATTTCATCAAGACCGGGTGAAATATCAAGCCTTTACTGCTACTGGTGAGCTCTATGATGCGTTTGTCTTACATAAAACCGCTGCGGGTAAACAGGTTGAAGACCTTCAGCCAGCCACGGCTGAGCGTCGTTGTAGCAACCCAAACAAACCTAAACCTCATCGCTGTTGGAATGGCACAGATTTAATTCACGCCCCAGCAGCAGCTCAATAACCGTGAAATAAAAACCCCAGCCCTGCATGAAACGCAAAGCTGGGGTTTTCGGCGCCAGTAACTTAAGGACAGTAACTTAAGGACATACCTTAAGGTTGCGTCACTAATTTCAGGATCTCTTGAAGCGGCACTAACTTGAGGTTTTGTCCCGCTTCTGGCTGCCAATTACGCCCGTCTTGAACTAAAAAGGCGCCCTCTTTAAAGCCCTCGCCAAGGGATAACGAGGTCACTTCAATACCATCCGTTTCAGAGGCTCCATCGATACCGAGTTCTACGTTGGCGCGGATCCGAAATTGGCTTAACATGCGCCATGGCGCCTGCCCTTCAAATACCAGATAGCTATCATTGCCTTGGCTAGACACAAACAACAGCGGCTGCCCATCATGATAGGTGAAGGCGAGCCCCTCAATATCATCGACCAGCTCGGGATGTTGGTCTACTTGGATAATCCTTTGCCCCGTTGTGCCAGCTGTTGCAGCAGCGTCAAACAGCCATACGGCGTGGTCTTCTTCGCCGACAAAAAGACGCTGGGTTTGGTCATCCACCACACAGCCCTCTGGTTGGGTGGGCACCTGCATGGTTCGCACCAAGCTGGCACGCCAACCTTGCTGATGTGGCTGCACTTGGTAGTGCTGAATTCGGCCAGACTTGCTATTAACGTACACCGAAGTAGTGTTATCAGCCGCGTTATAGCCCATGCATAAACCATAAATCTCATTCAGATCGGTGGCGATGTTAGCTGCGACACTAAACTCACCGTCATCTGAGATATCAAACAGTTGAATGCTATTGTCGTTGCGTAACGAGGCGGCCGCGAGCTGCCCACGAAGGTCGACATTATTCAAACGCCCCACCAGTAACTCTTGCACCAGTTGCCCCTGCATATCGTACACCATCAAGCCGATCCGCTTATCTGTGGCCACAATTCGACTCAGTTGTGGCTGCAGCGGATGCACCCATACTGCTGGATCATCAATCGCATCGCCGCGGCGACTCGCTGGTGTGGTTTGTAACCCTGCCGCGACCTGGGCAATCTGCGCTTTAGTTGCTCGCGGTGGTTGCGCTTGGGCAGGCTTGGTCAAGCTCAGTTGGGTACTAGCACCCGTGTCTTCATTGCTTACCAACAGTTTACCGTTAGCTAGAACCCGAATATCCTGTAACTCCTCAAACTTATCTATGGGATAAGTTTGCGTGAGCTGATACCCGGTTTCTGTAACTCGGTATTCAAGCAATCGCGGTGGTGCTTCTTCTAGCGCTAGCAAGCGACCGTCGGCCAGTACTTCCAGTGCTTTTAGCTCGCCCTTAATAGCGCCAAAAGGATATTTGGCGGCAATTAAATCGCGTCCTTGATCCGCCTCTGGCTCTGCATGATAGGCCCAGATAGCTTGATCGCCTTCTGCTATTAAGAGCTGATTCTCATGCAAGGCGCACGCAGTGGCATCATAGGGCACACTAAATTCACGCAGCACCATGGGCGTTGATAACCAGTGTTGATCTTGCCGCAACAGCCATTGTTCAGCGCCACCACGCCCCCCTATCAAGAAAACTGAAAGTTGCCCATTTTGTTCGCTTTGATAGAAGCAGATATCCTCAACCACGCGGGTGGTCACCTCGCCTTGCCACACCAGTTGCGCGTCTGCTGGTGAGCGTGCCGCAGGGGTTTGTCGCCACAAGTGCAATTGTTGGGTATCGCCATCCATGGCGCCCCACAACTGTTGCTCTGAGCCTAGTGCATGGCTACGTTTTAAGGGTAATTGTGATACCTGCTCTGGCAAGGCTTGTGCCTGGAGTCCGCTGCTACCGGCCAGCCATAGGGTCAAAGCTAAGGTTAATTTGTTCATCGTATAAGACATCGTTATCACCAGTTTGTAATCTGCAGGCCAAGGGTAAAGCTACGTCCGTAGGTTTCGTATTGGGCGTTGTAACGGCGTTGTCCGGTGTACACGTAATAGCTTTCGTTGGTGATATTATTTGCCGCGAACGACAAACTCACATGCTCATTAACGAGATACTTAGCGGAGAAGTCGACGGTAACGTTGTCGTCTTCATAAATATCGTAGCGGCTGTCTTCGATGTCACCTAGCTCTAATAAGTACTTAGATTTGTAGTTGGCTGCTAAGCGTAAGCTAAGGTCCATGGTTTCATAGCCCAGCGCAATGTTGGCGGTGGTATCCGATTGGCTAGGTAGCGGGATATCGCGCGTCATCAAGCTGCCGTCAGCCAACCAATCTACGGTTGCTTCTGAGTCGGTGAAGGTTAAGTTGGTATTGATTAAAAAGTTATCAAGCCAGTTTTGATAGCCCGAGAACTGATGCACTAAGTTGAGTTCCAACCCGTAAACCCAGGCATCATCACCATTGATATAAGTGATCGCTTCGTCAAAGTTTTCAAATCCTGGGCGCCCCGCCACATCGGCCTCGTAGACGAAGTTTTTGATATCTTTGTAGAACAAAATAGCTGACATCACACCGAGATTTTCATCGTAATGCTCAATGCCTAAATCAAGGTTAGCCGAGGTTAAAGGCTCTAGATCTGGGTTACCAAATTCAGCTTTTAAGTCGCCATCATCATTTTCTAAGTAGTAGCTTGGGCGTATTTGCTCAAAGCTTGGGCGCACCATACCACTGCTGTAGGCAAACCGAGCAACGGTGGCATCACTTAGATCATAGCGAGTGACTAAGCTAGGTAGCCAGCGGGCATTGCTGTAGCTTGCGGTTAAGGCATCAAATTCACCCGACTCATCGTTGTAACTGTTGCCGCGTGCAACCCGCTCATCGTATTCATAGCGCGAACCGACAATCACTTGCCATGCATCGCCCTGAATATCTGCCATCAGGTAACCGGCGGAGATATCTTCATCAATGGCGTAGCTAGAAATCGCAGATTCTACGTCGTCTCTAAAGTCTTGCATGGCAAGTGGCTCTAGCATCTGCCACAGTGCTGCTGCACTAATGCCTGGGCCAAAATTATCTAGCCCGTAATCAACGTCAGCACCAGCATAGTCAGCTAGGCTTAGGCCGCTTACTCCTAAATCAGCAAAGTCTTCAAAGATAAAAATATCTTCACGCGCAGTTTTTTCGCGCTGACTCAGCTTAACTCCGCCCTTAAAGGTCACTTGATAGCTGGGTTGCAACCAGTTGTAAGCCACATCAAGTTTGACATTGTTTTCGGTTTCTTCGGTGTCAGCATCGCTTACTTCAACTTCATCTAACTCATAGCCGGCCGTTGCATTAATAGCTGCCGGGCCTTGTAGAGAGAGTCGTTCACTGCCTTGATAGCTGAGGCCATCGGCAAATTCTTGTTTGAACTGAGCGCCACCGATAGCAAAGGGTTGCACTTCGCTGGCTTTGCTGGTGCCGCCTTCAAGTTGCAGGGTCCAATCGCCAACACGTTGTTCCGTACCCACCACCACAGCAGTGATCTCTTGGGTTTCTTTACGATCTTTCAGCTCTCGTACTATTTCACCGGCGCCAGCAACACCCGCTTGCATTGGGTCTGCAAATTCAACGATACGTCCTTGGCGAATCTCGGTGTCAGCAAACTCGCTGTATAAACTACGCAAGTAATAGTCACCATCTGCTGTAGGCCGAAAATCTAAATTCAACGCTAAGCCGGTGCGCTCTCTATTGACCGCATAGGCACGTTGCTCAAACTCTTCTAAACCAGCTTCATCGAGGTCCCAGTTTCCGCCAGTTTCAACGTTATCGGTGGTAAATGAACGGTCATGGTAACTGGCCGCTAACGCAACCCCAAACACCTTGTCTTGTTGGCCTAAACCAAAGGTATTACTCCAAACACCAGAAACCTTCGGATTGGTCTCACTGGCTTGCTGGTTGTAGCCAAGATCTGTGGTGACAGAGTAGAAAGCACCGTCACGATCAAAAGCTGTCATACTTTTTAGCTCGATGTTACCGCCCAAACTGCCAGCAGCCATGTCGGGGGTGAGAGTTTTATTCACCTCAATCGATTCTAACAAGTCACTCGGTATAACATCGAGGGCAACGGCTCGACGTCCTGCTTCAGGTGCTGCTAGCTGGGTGCCGTTGTAAGAAACTGAGTTTAAATCTGGAGCTAAACCACGGATCCGAATAAAACGTCCCTCACCTTGGTCGCGCTCTACCGACAAACCAGGAATACGTTGCAAGGCATCACTAACGCTATCATCCTGCAGCTTACCCATATCGTCTTTTTTCACGACGTTGATGATACCGCCTGCATCGCGCTGCTGCTGCACAGCTTTTTGCAACGCCTCGCGACTACCTATCGTTAACACCTCTTCGATGTCGTCGGTAGCTTCAGGTGCGGTTTGTTCGGTGCTGGTGGTCGTGACCGGAGTTTGCTGTGCCAACACAGGTGCTGCGACTGGTAGACCGCAGGCTGCAGCGATCAGCCAAGCTAGATAAGATGGTTTCATAGCAGTAACTTTCCTTATGGTTAATTCCTAGGGTGAGTGACTGGTGAACAGTCGTAACTGCCGGTTACTATAAGTGGCTGCTATGACAAACTGATGCGCTTAGCAAGGATGGAATGAGCTGTTTGGATGGGGTCTTTTTGGGTCAGTAGCCGCAGCGCTTGTCACATCTATGTAAACAAGGCTGGTTAAGCTTGGCCACATTAGCTCACCGGCAAGCCAACCTTTAGGTTATCAACCATGCTGCAATTTATGTCGCAATCCTTGGCACCAACATCCATTCAATCCAGCCTACAACGCTATCGGCTGTTTGCTTGGTTAGCCTTGACCAATCTCCTCTGTTTGTTGTTGGCAAGCTCTTTAGGTGACTTAAAAGGGCTAGCTAGGGTCGACCTGATTGATTTACTCGGTGAGGGCTCAAGCCTGCTGATTATCCTGATGGTGCTTACCTTAGTGCTTAGCGCACGACCGTCTGGGCGAGTAACTCAATTGATTTTCATCGGCGGGTTATTACTCACGGCTTCCATGAGTTTAGATGTGCTAGACGAGTTCTTTGCTTATCCCGAAGAGCTACGATTAATGAGCTGGCTCGAGTCGTTGCCCATGCCGCTCGGCTTTGTAGTGATTGGCCTAGCCGCTATCAATTGGTTTCGCGAAAGTCAGATTATCCAACGCCAACTGCACTTGCGTGAACATCATTTACGCGAACATAACTGGCTCGACCCGCTCACCCTGCTTTATACCCGGCCTTATTTTCAGGTAGCTTTACAGCGTGAACTGGCATTAGCTGAGCTTCAGCGCCATCCTTTGTGTTTAGTTGAGTTAAATATTGTCGGATTTGCGCGCTTAAATCACCAATACGGAGCGGCACGCGGCGATCTCATTTTACGTGAGCTTGCTGACCTCTTATTATTGTTTAGTCGTCCGCAAGACACTGTGTGCCGGGACAATAATGACAGGTTTATGTTGATCTTACCTCACTTCAACACAACTGCGGCACGACGTTGGTTGGACACCACCCTGCCCCATTTACACCGTGAATTGAACAAAAGCCTGCCCCTACTTAAAGTGCAGTTAGCGGCCAAAGTGATACCGCAAGCCGCAGCTGCCAAATTAAGCGTCACCAACGAGTATTGTCATGGTATGGCACGCAGTTAATCAACCTCGATTATTAGTTAATCCGCTGCTGCACAGCTTGCTGCCATTAGCGCAACGACGTGGCGTTTTACCACCCCAGTTGGTACGCAAAACGTCGCTCGCTAAACAGACTCTACCGGCCAGTAATTTACGCGTAAGCCCACTAGATTGGTGGCAATTGTTACAGAACGCACAACACGCACTACCCAATTCAGAACTATGGCAGTTGTTAAGCGAAGACCTTATTCAACAAAGTTACAGCCCGCTGGTGACGGCCGTCACCAATGCTCCTACTTGGGGGCAGGCTTTATACTGGCTAAAACGTTATCAGAGTTTGCTGCTACCGCTTGAGTTTGCCTTAACCGAGCGCCATGGCGACTACCTCAAGCTAACGCTATTACCGCGACTAGGAGAGCGACTGTTACCGCGCCTAGGAGGGCTGGCGGCGCCGCAACTATTAGCTGTTGGGGTGTTGATTAATTTGGCCAGAGCCCACCAAGTGGCGGTGGCCGAATGGCACATGAGTTGGCCCTTGGCAGCCGAGGTGGCACTCCCCAGCGCTTGGCATAAATGGTTGGGATCGATTCATGCGGGGCCACTGCTAACGTTGCACCTACCCTGGCAGCAGCTATCCCAAGCTCAGCCCCGTGTAGCTGAGCTGCAGCCAGCACTAGCACAAGCCCTATCTTTCTGCCAGCTGCAACATCAGCACGCCCGTTACCAGTCGCTGTTAGAACAGGTGTTGCGCTGGCTGTTAGTTCGTATCAGTCAACAACAGGTGGTTTCTATTGAGCTGTTAGCGCAGCACTGCAATCTCAGTGTATCCTCGTTAAAACGAGCTTTAGCGCACCATGGTAGTCATTACCAAAGCTGCGTTGATAGTATCCGCCAATTACGCTTGTTGCAGTTGCTGCAGCAACACCCCTATAACAATACCGAGCTAGCCCAGTTGCTTGGCTACGCTAACCCCAATAATTTCAGGCGTGCTTGCAAGCGCTGGCTGGGCGTCTGTCCCGATCATATCCGGGCCAATTTACAGCCGCTTTTTACCTGACGACTAAGGCACCATCATCCAGCGCAGCATGTTAGCGCTTTGGTCGCTTGGTAACCGGGTTAAGATTGACTCATATAATTGGATGGTCGCCTGACAATGGTTGGCGTACCCCACTCTATCGCTACCTAAGTTCTGTAGGTACGGCAGCCAGTCGTCAAGGCCTTCGAGCACTAGCGGCAAATCGTTTTCGGCGCCTTCGTGGTTGATGGCCACGGGCTCTTGGTTTAAGCCGTGGCTGAGCAATGAGCTGACGGCTTGATATTGATTATTAAGAAATTGCTGATCAAAATGATTGGTAAAGACGATGTTGCCAAAGCTATCGGGATAAAGCACCTTCATACACAAAATCGGCTCTTGCTCAACCAAGGCGCGGTAAATATCCAATTCGGCTTGCATATATTCAATCACTACCTTATCAGGGACCGCCAGCAGAGCATTAAACTTCAGTTCATTCACGTAGTTGGCAACCTGCAGCTGAATCTCAGAAAAATCCGCGCCAACTTGGTACAAGCTCACAAACTCGTTTAAGATCTCTTGATACACCTCGGGAGCTTGCTCGGCGATGGTGATAAAGGGCGGCAATTGACTAAAAGCTTCATCGGCGAGCTGATAGGCATCCGTTACCTGACCGGCGTGTTGATTGCTGAGCTTCAGCACCAGTTGGCGTAGCGGCGCGACCGCGGTGACGACGCCATGCTCAATCAGTTCATCGATGGTGGGATACCAAAGATCGTCAGCAGCTACCAGAAACATCGACTGGACAAAGTTTTCACTGGCGCCGGCTAGCCGAAATAACTGCATGTCATCGTATTGTTGAAGCTTTAAATCAGCTTCTTGCGCCGCCGTAGGGTTTTCCATCGAGTATTGATGAAAAGCTAAGTTAGCACCGGGGGCAAGGTACCGAGCATAGCCGCCAATAAAAGCCAAGGTGCAAGCCGAAGCACAATACTCGCTAACATAGGTATTTAGACCGTAATTGCTGATAACTTCGCCTAACTTGCGCCCTTCTGCAACTAAACCACCCTCGCTATTTAAGGCTACCACTTGCACTAGCGGAGCTTGTGCTAATTGCTTATCCACGTAGTTGGCAAGCCCGCGGTCCAAATATCCGTTAACAAAGAGCACATGCCCAGCGTCATCCAAACGTACTTGTTCAGTATCAAACGACTCAAACCAATCGCCGTCTTCGGCCGTAAACGCCATCAGCACCGCGAGCAATACAAACAACAGCGAACACCAACCCAGAAAAACTAAAATTTTGGTGACTATGGCCCAGCCATAACGACCCGTTTGTTGAATATGCCGGCGAGCTGAGCGCCAAGTACCCACAAGTTGCCACACACTAAGTAGGATGTAGGCCAGCACCAACACCAACATCCCCACCATGATGGCGCTATCGCTTGGGAAATAACCTGCAACTTCTGCCAATGCAACCAGCACCACCAAGCCCACCGAGGACAGGATATTGAGCACAATATTAACCACCACCAGGTTAATCCAGAACGCGACTGCCAAGGATAATTCACCGCGCCAATGCTTTGCTATGTAGGTCATCAAGCTGCTCCGTGAGCCGTTATTAGAGGGTCGAATGCATCGATATTCTGTTAGCAGTTTGCTAACTATGCAATCTTTTTTAAACAAAAGTGTTAAAAAACCTAGGCTTGCGATTGTGTTTTTGAGCCTATAAAAATTCCCATCGATTATTTGCAAATGATAATAATTCGCATTAAGATCCGGCCAGTCTAATAATCACGTAACTCGAGCGTTCATCGCGAACGCTCTCCGGCCGCGCCTTTTGGTTTGGAGTAAACTATGCCTGGCACTAATTATCAATCTGAGCTAAAACAGCCGCCTCAACCCACCGCTCGGTTAGCCCTGTGGAGTCTTGTTTTATTACTCTGTTTACCTATTCTGATGCCGCTGCTACTGGCACTAGTGAGTGTCCTCATGAGTTTGGTATGGAGCACCGATGCGCATGCCCAAGCCTTAATTGCCATGGGTACAGCCCTACCCGGTAACCAGCGATTTGGTGATTCCATTTAGCTTATCTTCCGCAGAAGAAGATGCCATTATCGCCTTTTTACATATGTTATAAAGTTGATTTCTGTCTAGTTTTTTTAACAAATAGGCTGGCAAAACTAGTCTTGATGACGTACTATGCCCGCCCCTATAAAAACAAAAAACGAGATGTAACATCATGAAAAAGTTCACTATTGCAGCAGTTTCTGCGGTTATAGCTAGCACTCTTTTAGCTGGCTGCGGCAGCACCTCGAAGCCTTACCAACCTACCCCCGAGCAACAGGCGCAAGCCCTCAAAGCACAACAAGCCTTTAAAGAGCGCTTGATGGCCGGTATGTTGGGCATGAAACAAGCCGCTCAGGCAGCTCCTGAACCAGCACCAGCGGCACCAGCAGTAGCTTTAGCCGAACTCACGAACGAGCAGCTGTTAGCGGCGATTGCCGAGATTGATGCCGACGGCGGCCCGGCCACGTTTTCTCTGAATCAACAAGGCGAACTCTATATTAACGGGCAGGCCTATATTGATCTGGATGGCAGCATCAGCTTGGTTGGCAGCGATGATTTGAGTGGCTCTTTTGTGTACTCGGTGGTGCTTGATGACAATACCCTCTTATTAAAATATCACCGCGCTGGTAGTAGTGCCGCCCCGCTCCATTTTGCCACTATGACCATCAGTAACAGCGGCTACCGGCTCACGACTGTGACTGGTTTAAACGCCAGCGGCAGTACCTTCATGCCTACCTCTAAAGGGGTTATCTTAAAACGCTCAAATGCCTTGATAAGCTACGAATTTGGCCAAAACTTCAAAACTGTAAGTTTACCTAAAGACTTCAGCCCTACGCCGTTTCAGCGCGGCGATGTGGGTAGCACGCGCTTGGTCCTGTTAGAGCGTCATGAAGATTCTGCCGGCGCAGGCCAAGTTGGCCTCATGAGCGCGTTTCAGGTGCTTGGTGTAGGCCGCGATGACGATTACCTGCTGTTCAACATTGATGATGGTACCAAAGCCGTGTTGAACATGAACTCAGATCGTAAAAATCAGACCGCATACAGTCAGTGTCAACGACAAAACGACTTTGTTCGTAAATGTGCCAAATCACACAGTTATGAGAGCCTTTATACGCAGCTAGGCACCAAGAATCACTTGCACTATTTTTGGGCTGTGGATTGGTTTAATACCCCGGCAGGCCCGATGGGAGTGTATAACTCTGGCTCGAAAGTCAGCTTGGTTGACCTGCAAGGACGCAAAGAGTTTGTCCTGTTTGAGCGTATGTTAGGGGTGAACGAATTCACCGTGAAACGCGACCTTGAGCAGAATAAGATTGGCCTGAGTGTGAAGCTAGGTTTAAGCACTGAAGAGATTGATGATGTGGTTGAGCACTTAAGCACCCAAATGCTCGAAAGCACACCGATGCGTACCATGCTTTAACTCATGCTTTAAACCATGCGCTAAATTAAAAACCAGCTAAGCTGAAATAGCACTTGCGCTATTTCAGCTTCTGCTCAATGATTAAACATATCAATTAATATGTAACTCCATGGAGCAGTTATCGTGAGCATCTCTTCAACTTCATCTTCCCATACTTGGCGCTTTTTTCGTTCCGGCGGATTTGATCAAGTGGTGATTAGCCGTGGCGCTGATTTAGAACACCTCAGCGAGTTAGACCAAAAATTATGGACAGTGTTGAACTGTCCTACCTTAGGCTTAGAGTTTGATGCTGCCACAACTTCGTTATTAGATACCGATAACGATGGCCAGATTCGGGTACCTGAGTTACTTGCGGCGGTACGCTGGTGCTGTGCTCGGCTGGTGGATAGCAACTTGATGTTTGCTGAACCAGGTGTGCCGTTAACTGCATTAAAGACCGACGATACCGAGGGTGCTGCCTTGTATGCGGCAGCTCAGCGCGTGCTGACCTACTTAGATAAGCCCAGCGATGCTGCTCTGACGGTGCAAGATTTTCTTGATACCACCAAACTTTATGCTGCCGACCATTTTAATGGTGATGGTGTGGTGGCGCCTCAGTTGGCGCAAGATCCGCAACTACAGCAATTGATCCAAGACATCATCGATTGTTTAGGTGGCGTTGCCGATCGCAGTGGCAGCCAGGGCGTGAACCAAAGTTTGCTCGAGCAGTTTTTTCAGCAAGCAGCAGCTATTGTGGATTGGCAACAGGCGGGGAATACAGACGATACAACATTATGGCCGTTAGGAGCTGAAACACCAGCGGCAGTAGCAGCACTGGAACGGGTGCAAGCCAAAGTGGATGACTATTTTGTGCGCTGCCAGTTGGCCGCTTTTGATGAGCGCGCTGCTGCTTCGTTAAATCCTGATACCGGCGTGTACGGTAGTTTAAGTAACCGCGCTATTGCTACTTTAGATACAGAATTGGCTGCCCTGCCCTTGGCCACCATTGATGCTGCCGCAGCATTGCCATTGCAAACCGGAGTAAACCCAGCTTGGGCTGATGCCATGCAACAACTACTGACCCAAGTGGTCGAGCCACTGTTAGGTACTGAGCCCACTCGCACCCATCTTAGCCGGGCTGACTGGACTGCAGTGCAAGGTTTATTGGCACCATGGCAGGCGTGGCAAGCACAGCGCCCAGCAAGTGCGTTACATCAACTGTCCGCTGAACGCCTGGCTGAGCTGGCTCAAGGCCATGGCCAAGCCGACTTAGCAGCTCTTATTGCTGAAGATGCAGCCATTACCAGTTTTGCTGAAAACGTGCAGGCACTCGAAAAATTATGCCGTTATCAGCGCGATTTGGTACAACTCCTGCGTAACTTTGTTAGTTTAAGCGACTTTTATCAGCGCCGCCAAAAAGCTATCTTTCAGGCCGGTACCTTGTTTATTGATCAGCGCAGCTGCGAACTCGTATTGCGAGTAGCCGATGCTGCTAAACATGCCAGCATGGCCTCGTTCAGTGGTTGTTATCTGCTTTACTGCACCTGCACCCGTAAAGACCAAGCCCCGCTGCAGATCGTTGCCGCACTCACCGCAGGAGATGTCGATTATTCGATGGCTGCCGGCCGCAATGGGGTCTTTTATGATCGCCAAGGCCGCGATTGGAAGGCAACGGTTACCAAGGTAGTGTCACAACCGATCAGCGTGCGCCAGGCGTTCTGGTCACCCTACAAACGATTAGCTGCTTTTATTGAGACGCAAATCAATAAATTTGCGGCTGCGCGCGATAAAGACATTGATAGCAAAACCAGCGCCGGCATCACTCAAGCGAGTACTCAGGCAAGTGCTCAAGCTACTGCCAAAGCCCCAGCGCCAGCTGCTAAAAGCAGTTTTGATATTGCCAAGTTTGCCGGTATTTTTGCCGCCATTGGTTTGGCGTTGGGTGCCATTGGTACCGCTTTAGCCGCCCTCGCTGCTGGCTTTTTGGCGCTGCCGGTATGGCAAATGCCACTGGTATTGCTAGGGGTGATGTTATTGATCTCTGGCCCATCAATGTTGATGGCTGCCATGACCCTGCGCCGTCGCAATTTAGGCCCGCTGCTAGATGCCAATGGCTGGGCAGTGAATACTCGCGCTATCATTAATATCCCGTTCGGGGCGGCACTCACCGGGGTAGCTAAGTTACCAGAGCACTCTGAGCGGGCGTTAGCCGACCCCTACGCGCAACCACGCACGCGTTGGGGTTTTTGGCTATTACTGGTAGTGACTATCGTTTTTTGCGCCTACGTGTGGCACTTTGGTTGGCCGCTAGGATTGCTGTAATGCTTGTCGGGCTTGCTGGTCTAGTTCGGCCTGTAAGCCCGGCTCTAACCGTAACTGGCGCGCTAGTTCTTGTAAGTAGCTACGCTCCATAAAGTTTTGGGTATCTACCGCAAACACGCTAGCTAAATACATTTCTGCCGCAATTTCTGGTGAACTCGCTTGCCTCGCAACATCGCTAGGATCAAGCGGCTTAGCCAGTTCAGCCTGCAACCATTGTTGGGTATCAGCATCGGTTTGTAATTGGCCTATTTCTTGGTCAATCAGCTGCCGTTCGCGCTCGTCAATATGGCCATCAGCTTTAGCAGCACCAATAATCGCCGTTAAAATTGCCACACTGTGAGTTTCTACTTGTGCCGCTGGCACACGATCAATGGTCTGTGCAGAGAAACCTTGCGGGTTGCTGTTGGGGTTGCTGGTGGTATTGCTCTGTTTTTGCTGGTAATTGTTATAAGCTTTGTAGGCAAACACCCCAAGCGCCGCGAGGCCACCATAAGTGAGTACTTTACCGCCAAGTTTGCGGCCTTTTTTGCTACCTAAGAGTAAACCCAGTGCTCCGCCAGTAACCGCACCGCCACCAAAACTATCAAAGAAGCCACGGCCTTGACCTTTACTGGCCGAATTATTCGAACTACCAGACCCTAATAACTGCTCGAGCAAACCTTTTGTATTCATACGCTATCTCCTGATGATCTATACCTTTCGACCTTAGTTAGCGTAAAAAATTCAGCCGGCTAGGATCAAACCCAAACAAACTTGTCGTTACTTAATTGCTGCTCGCCGTCAAAGCGATAAGCCGCTAGTACCCCGTCACCACTAGGATCGGCAACGGACCAATCTACGCAGGCAATCTGTGGAGATTGTAATTGTGGCCGACCACGCATCCAATAATGCCCAATAAATAGTGGTTTGTGCTGGTCATAACCGGGTAGCTTACCTGCCTCTATGGGGCCGTCGGGCAAAGTCTCGAGTGGTTCAACCCCAAGTGCCAAATCACGGTAATGCTGAGTGTCCGTCCGCCACCATTGAGTACGAATAGCAAAGCGCCGATGATCACCTTTATCAACAAACGAATAGCCGGGTGGTAAGCTCACTTCCCAGCCTTTATTCATCACTTCGATGGCATCATACAAGGCGTGTCCCTTGCTGTTAGCTGCAATCCAAGCCGCTTCCGTCAATACCGCTTGGGCATCACTATGGGCATCAATGATAGCTTTAGATGGCGCATGCCAACAGGCATGAACCACTCTTAATGCCGGTAGGTCGAGGTAAACAGGTAAACTTCTAAACCAAGCTAAGGTACTGGCATACCAAGCTTTATCTTGTTCTGCTTCAGCTAAAAAAGCCGCATGTTGGCGGGTATGATTAGCATTGTGCGCACGTAAAAAGCCGCCGTTGCCGTCACTGAGAGTCCAGGCTACTGCATTTAATTCATGGTTGCCTAAAATCACCTGCGCCTGCCCTGCGTCTTGCATGGCACGAATAATATCAACGGTTTTGCGCTGTTGTGGGCCACGATCAATCAGATCACCAACCGAGATCAGGGTTCGCTCGGGATGCCGCCAGGCACCCTGACGCAGCTGATAGCCTAGCTTTTTTAGCAAGGCTTCAAGCCGGTCACCATGACCATGAATGTCACCGATCACATCAAACATCAATGCTATATCCTCAGGTTTATTAGGTTAAGCGAGCCAATGAATTATCTTCTAGCACGCTGCTTAAACTGCCGCCACCCCCAAAAATAGATACCCGTTAGCGGTAAAAGTACTAACGCTAAGCCGCCCATGAGCACGACTATAAACCAGCCTAAGCCACCCACTGCGGCAATATGCACAGGAAAGATCATCTGGCTTACCTGATAGCCTCGGCTATCATAGCGCAGATCGTAAACACTCGTCACTGCCCCTGTGTTCGCATCAAATTGCACGTGACTACGGCCGTTTGGATGCCATTCACCAGGAAATGTAAGCCTCATACTAAGATTCGATAAAGACACCAATTGCGGTTGATGCTCTGGCAGTAATTGTTGTGCACGCTCAAAGCGCTGTTGCCAGCTGTGCGCAGCTGCAACTGTGTGCCATTGCTCTGCTGTTATCGGTTGTTGCTGCTGGCTAGGCCACAAGGCTGTTAAACCAGAACTGACGTCAGCAGCATACATGATGGCCGTACCGGTCAGTATGCCTACCAACAAAGGCAAAAAAAGTAGACTACCAACCACCTTATGAAGCTGAAACAAGGTTGCGGCAAAGCCTCGTTGCCACGGCCATACCCAGCGCACACTTAATAATCGTCGGGACCAATGACGTGGCCACCAACGAATAAGTCCGGTTATGAGTAATATGAGCCCTGCTATTCCCAGGTAGCCGAGCAAATCTTTGCCCAGATCATGCAAGAGCAAATGGTGATGGAACTCTACCATCACGCTAATCCAATCACCTAAATAGGGGCGTGCTAAGATGTGCTCACCTTGATCATTGTAATAATGCCGAGCCCCACTTGGCATGACAATTTCAAGCCACGGATTGGCATCACGCGGCAGGTAAGCATACCCCTCTTGATAACGATCAAAGACCTCGGCTGCAGTCGCTTGTGTTGGTATTTGCTGTAGCTTGAGTTGTGGGTAAGTCCACTGCAGCAGCTCTACTTTGTACAACAGTAAGGTACCCGTCAGCGCGACGAGTACCAACCATAAACCAAAGAATAACCCAAGCCAGCGATGCAGCTTAATTAGAATTGATAGAACCAATTGACACTCACTGTACGGCCACGACCAGCAAAGTTGGTTGCATCTGCACCTGCTGTTTGTGCGTAATAAGTTAGATAGAATTCATCCAGTAAATTCTCAATACCTAACGTAAAGAGGCCATATTCTGGAGTATCATAATTCATTTGTAGATCAATCGTTTGGTAGCCATCAAAGTTATTGATTGCCTGAGCTCCTGAATAAATATCACGATCAAACAACGTATTTAACTGCAAACGGGTATTGATTAGATCGCTCCACTGGTGCTTCCAGCTTAGGTTTAAACGCCGAGGTGCGATATTACGTCCGCCTAACTTGGTATCAACGACATTGTCTGCATCACTGTCGTATTTACCATCGGTATCAGCGTAGTTCAAATCAAAGCTAGCGGCGTTTGATAATGCATAGCTTGCTGAGAACTCGATACCATCAATTTCAGTACGCTCGCGGGCCACAGAAAAAATACCATCCGCATTCGGTTGCAAACGTGCTCCTAAATCTGACTCAGAGGTAAAATAACTCAAACTTGCACGAAGATCTTGACCGCGATACTCAATCCCTACTTCACGGTTATCTGCAATAACCGGCTGCAAATCCAAAAAGCTATCAACACTTAAGTTGGGCGTATCAATACCGCGCAACACGCGACCCACGTCTGGCATGCTAAAGCCTTCAGAGTAACTCGCAAACACTCGTAGAGCGTCATTGAACTCATACACCATACCGAGGTTAGGAAGTAACTCGTTAAAAGATGGCTGCCCCCCTTTAACAAAACTGCTGTTGTAGGCATATAAGGTGGTGAAATCATCTACTTTTAGCTTGCCATATTCGTATCTCAAGCCACCACTTATCGTTAGCCCGTTTTGTTGATAGCGCAGCTGTGCAAAAGGTGCCCAGTTCACAAATGCAGTTTCTGGTACCCATTTACGCCCCGTCTGCGCGAGTTCCTGAAAGGTTTTATCGTTTAAATAATCAAGACCTGCACTTACATCTATGGGTACAACGGTACCGGCATTCCAGTTCATAGTTAAACGTGAACCAAACTTATTCGAATCATTACGTGACTGATCGAAAATATCATCACCATAGGCAGGATCTTGGAAGGTACCGTAGCGACCACCACCGTATAACGCAGAGAAGTCTTGTAGGAATACTTGCCAGTTTAAATCGGCACCTAACACAGATTTATTTTTGTAGGTTAACGTGGCTGTAGTGACCTTGTTCTCAGCTGGATCACCTTCACTGGGTTGCTTCACTGAGACAGCAGCTAGCCCTTCGGTACGATCACCGTTCACCGGCGAAAAGTCACCATTGCCTTGTAAATTAAAATGATTAACCATCAATTCTAAATGCTGCTGGTCATCGATGCGGTAACCTACTTTAGTGAACACATCAAAGCTTTCTGAGTCTTGCGTATCGCCTTGGGTTACATCAGTACCAATGAATTGTCCATTGCCGTCCACGTACATGCCGGTGCTACGCAACTGTACGCCTGCAACCACCTGCCAATCATCTGCGACATGGCGGGTTAGGTACCCGGCGCGATAACTTAGACCATCGCTAAATTCGTCGGGTGATGTGGTTAAACCAGCAACAAACTCTTGGTCCGAACCATTTGTTGCTGATTTAGTCACAATATTGATGATACCACCGCTAGCCCCCATCCCTTGGATAGCACTAGCACCATGGATAATCTCAACCCGTTCAATCATCAGCGGATCGATGGTGTAGCTTGCTCTTGAGCCATTTCGCAATGGATTTGATTGCGGTACACCGTCAATGAGGTAGAGTGGCTCACGCCCACGCAGTGTTTCTCCAGCACTTGTTAACTTTTGCCGTGATGGCGAAAAAGCAGGAACTAAGTTACCTAGTACATCTGATAATGAATCAGCAACTGCTAGTTGTTCGCGAATATCCTCGCCATCAATCACAGTAACCGTTGCAGCAATACTACTGGCGGGTTGTGCGGTACGAGTTGCAGAAACCTGTATCACTTCTTGAGCTGCAAGATCTTGTGCTTGTGTGGACGTGGTTGTCCCAGCTAAAACAGATGTGATTGCTAGAGTTACAAGTGCTAGTCGCATGAATTATCCTACCTCAAGTAAAAAATTTGAGGTAATGATAATGATTCGCATTTATTCCGTCAATATCATTGTGCGTCTAACTTTCTTTGCCGGCCAGCGGTTCAACGTAATGTAAATGCATATCCCAAGGAAAATGAATCCAGGTTTCTTGTTCAAGTTTTGCCACAAAGTCATCGACTAAATCCATACCCGCCGGCTTTGCATAAACGGTGATAAATTTCGCTTTCGGAAAGCGCGTTCGTAAGAACTTCAGGGTATTACCGGTATCCACTAAGTCATCGATGACAAGAAAGCCCTCGCCATCCGTGGTGGCGTTCACATCTTTGAGCAAACTAATGTCGCTGCGTTGACTGGTATGATCGTACGAGCTGACACAAACTGAATCTACCACACGGATATTCAGCTCGCGCGCCAGAATAGCTGCCGGCACTAAGCCGCCTCTAGATACTGCAATGATGCCTTGCCACTGCTCTGCCGGCAATTGGCGTCTGGCCAGTTCTTTGGTGGCGCGGTGGAGTTCTTCCCACGATACAAAAAATTCTCTATTGGTGTGGCCGACCATCGTTTTCATCCCTTTATTTGCAAATAATAACGCCCATTTTAGCGGATTTCTGTCCGCAAGCTACCTAAAACTATGGTAACCTTGCGCTCATTAGCAGCTAATTTTTAAGTTTATGGAGTCACTTGTTTTATGCCTCGTGTTATTTTTATTGATGCACAAGAGAACCAATTTGATGCAGATATTGCGGTGGGCGAAAACCTCATGCAAGGTGCTGTGGATAATATGATTGATGGAATTCTTGGTGAGTGTGGCGGCGTGATGAGCTGCGCAACTTGCCATTGTTACATAGAACCACAGTGGCAAGCACTTATTCCACCGCCATCAGAGCGAGAAGAAGATATGCTAGATATGGCCATCGAGCCTAACGAACATAGCCGCTTAAGCTGTCAGATTAAAATCACCGAAGAACTCGATGGCTTGGTTGTAAGATTACCTAAATCTCAGTATTAATTACGATTAAACCCCGGCGATACGTACCAACACTTGGTCATGATAGCCGCAGGTGACGGTTTGCAAACCGGTCAACTCTTGATCTAACTCCGGGTCGCCCGTATCTACTAACAGCGGGCGACCGTTTAATTGCTGCAATTTGCGTTTAGTTGCCACCACAATTATATTCTCAACCCCCACGTGACGAATCACAGCTGGGCTAAGTTGTTGATTACCGCGACCAAAAATATGCCCCTGCCCACCAATCACGGTAATGACTAGCTTCACGGGGCCAGCATGCTCGGAAACTAAAGCTTCTAGCTGTTTGGCCGTCACATCTTGTGCTAACAATTGACCAGCAGCAATCACATCCACGCCGAGCAAGGTATTTGCTAATCCTAACTCTTCCATCACTGCGGCTACAGTGGAGCCTGAGCCCATAATGTAGAGGGTGTCATCTTCCATGCTCTCAATGACATCAGCAGCAATATCAGCAAGCACCAATTCGTCGCTTTCTTTACCGCCCATTTTTACCGCTTGGATGTATTGTAACTCAGCTGGCACCATCATTTCGCCGTAACGCTTGGCTCGCACCGTACCAGCGCGAAAGGCTTCTTCATCAATATCCATGACATCGGCGCGAGTTACCGACGTTAACTCACCACTCACCAGCTTCTGTAGAACTTTACCTGCGGCCGCTGGGCTAATGGCATACACGCCGGAATGAATTTTTACCCCTGCTGGAATTCCTAACACGGGGCGATCATCAGGATACACTGCACAAATATCGCGAGCCGTGCCATCACCTCCGGCAAACAACAACAAATCTACCGGCTGTTCAGTCGCAAACATACGTGCCATAGCTTGCGTATCAGCGGCAGTAGAAGGCTGCGTACTCGGGTGGTAAACCACTTGATGAGGCAAGTCCAGTTGCTGCAAAACCTGTTCGCCGAGTTCGTCACTACCACAATAGAATTGCACTTGCTCAGAGCAAGCTCCTAATTGCTTCAATGCCTGCATGGTACGTTGCTGGGCTTGTGGCTGAGCCCCTAGGGCCAATGCTTGCGCAGCGGTTGCAGCACCATCACTGCCTTTGAGGGCGACACTGCCGCCTAAGCCTGCCAGTGGATTGATAATCAAGCCAATACGAATCACATTACTTGAAGTCATGAGTTACAACAGGTCTCCTTGGTTATGCTTAGCAACCACTGCAGGCTGAGCTTGAACCGGCCAAGGTTGGCCATAATGGTTAGCAAGGGCGGCCGCAAACTGTGCAGCTCGCTGCGGCCAGCCGTTTGCCACGTAGGCATTAAACTGAGCCCGAACGTTCTCGGTAAAAGCATTTCTATCTATCTCGGCGCCGCTTTCGAGTGCGTTTAAATTATCCACACTCACCTGAAATTTACGCCCCGAGCAGACACAGAACAGCCATTCAATGGCCTGCGGTTTTACTTCGACTTGCTCAAACAAGCGCTGCTGCTCTGGGGTGCGACCATCGGGTTCGTACCAATAGCCGTAATCAAATTGCTGGCGACGGGCTTCACCGGCAATGCACCAATGCGCTATCTCGTGCAGTGCCGAACTAAAGAAGCCATGAGCGAACACGATTTGATGCGGCTCACCGTCCGCGCCTGGCTGATAATATGGTTCGTCGGTACCTGCTACCAAGCGGGTTCGATAGCTGTCAAAAAAACACGCTTCAAAGACGTCAATAAGTGCTAGATAATCGGGCTCGTTGGCCCTTTGTGCTAGTGTCATCATCTACCACTCATGCTCAACCGATCGTTGGTAAACTGTGTTTTACATCAGCATTTTGAGCACGATGGCGTAACCAATGGTCCATGATCACCAAGGCGGCCATTGCTTCAACCACTGGCACCCCGCGAATACCAACGCAAGGGTCGTGGCGACCACGAGTGACTATCTCACAAGCGTTGCCGTTTTTATCTATGGTGCTACCCGGTTGGGTAATACTCGAGGTTGGCTTAAAAGCTACGTCGGCAATCAAGGGTTGACCGGTTGCAATACCACCTAGCACACCGCCCGCATGATTGCTGCTAAAGCCCGCGGGGGTTAACGCATCACGGTGTTCGCTACCGCGTTGTGCTGCCACAGCAAAGCCATCACCAATACTGACCGCTTTTACAGCATTAATACTCATCAATGCCTTGGCTAAATCAGCATCCAAGCGATCAAACACGGGCTCACCTAAGCCTACCGGAACGCCTAGTACTTCTAATCTAACCCGCGCCCCAACCGAATCGCCCTCTTTTAGCAATTGCTTGAGGTACTCAGCAGCGGCGGCTTCACAATCGCTATCACCGCAGAACAAGGGGCTATTGGGCACCCGCTGCCAATCGAAACTAGCCGCCGTTGGGTCGGCATGGTGAGGGCCTATTTGGGTTACCGCTGCTCGGAAAGTGATCCCTAATCGCTGGGCCAAATAAAGTTGCGCCACGGCACCAGCTGCAACGCGCATAGCCGTTTCACGCGCCGACGAACGGCCGCCACCGCGATAATCACGCTCACCGTATTTGTGTGCATAGGTATAATCTGCGTGGCCGGGGCGAAATTGGTCTTTAATAGAGCCATAATCCTGGCTACGCTGATCGGTATTATGAATCAGTAATCCGATCGGCGTACCTGTGGTTCGTCCCTCAAAGACCCCTGATAGAATTTGCACCTGATCCGCTTCTCGACGCGCGGTGGTATAACGACTTTGCCCAGGCCGGCGTTTATCCAAAAAAGGCTGGATATCGGCTTCGCTAAGGGCTAATCCTGGCGGACAGCCATCAATGATCGCACCAATTGCGGGCCCATGGCTTTCACCAAAGGTGGTGACTCGAAATAATTCGCCCCAAGTATTAGCAGCCATAAATCCTCTATTACCGAATGCTTCTGTTATTTACGCTAGGTAGTACTAAAAAAGGTCGCGACAAGCCACTAAATCAGCGTAGCGCAGCATAAAGACCCCATCGCCACCACGTTCAAATTCAATCCACTCAAATGGCACTTGTGGAAATTCATGGGCCAATGCCACCCATGAATTGCCAACCTCACATATCAACACGCCTTGCTCGGTAAGATGGTCTGGCGCTTCACGTAAAATCGTACGAACTAAATCGAGGCCATCCTCACCTGCTGCCAAGCCCAGCTCTGGTTCATGATGAAACTCGTCAGGGAGGTCTTCCATATCGTCCGCATCTACATAAGGTGGATTGGTGACGATAAGGTCATAGCGCTGCTTAGGAATAGCATCGTATAAATTGGATTGTATCGGAAACACCCGCTGCTCTAACTCATGCATGGCGATATTTTCTTCCGCTACCGCCAATGCCTCTAATGAGATATCTAACGCGTCTACTTCAGCGTCTGGAAAGGCATAGGCACAAGCGATGGCAATACAGCCACTGCCGGTACACAAATCTAAGATGCGTTGAGGTGGTTGCGTCAACCAAGTTGCAAATTGCTGTTCAATCAGCTCAGCAATGGGTGAACGTGGCACCAGCACCCGCTCGTCAACCACAAAGGGAAGCCCCGCAAACCATGCCTGCCCTACCAAGTAGGCCGCCGGCTTGCGAGTGCTGATACGCTCATTAACCAGGCCACTGAACTGCTCCCATTCTGCAGCTGTCAGATGAGCGGATAAAAAGCCATTGAGCTGTTGAAATTGTAAATGCGTGACATGAGCCAACATGAGTTGAGCTTCACTGTGGGCGTTATCGGTGCCATGACCAAAATAAACATCGGCCTGCTGCATCGCAGTCACAGCCCAACGCAAAGCGTCTAACATGGTCGTTGTAGTAAATGCGCTCAATCCATTCTCCAGATAATTGTTGGTTGTTCCCCAATACGCTATAAGATACCCTAAACTGGCCCATTTCGCACTAACCTATGCGGAACCTATGACGAACCTAAGCCCGAACCTAAGCCGGACATAAGCTGAACCTAAACCGCATGACTAAAGACCCAAACAAGCCAGCACCTGACCTTGCCGAGACTTCATCTTTTGCTGATTTAGTGAAGGTGGATAAACGTATTGTGGATGATTCGCATCAGCCTGCTAGCGTTACGCCTAAACGTTTACGTAGGCGGCGCCCGGAACTTTCTGCGGCACAACAAATGAAGCAACAACAGGCGGAATTCTTTTTCTCTGATACCTATCGCGCGCACTTTGCTGAAGGAGCCATACGCTATCTGGCACCGGGCACAGCTAGCCATGTATTAAAGCAATTACGGCGGGGAGATTTTGCGCCGGAACTGTTTCTTGATTTGCATGGCTTAACCCAAGCTGTAGCCAAACAGGAAATTGCTGCCTTGTTATACGCATGCCAAAAACAGCAGATAGACTGCTGTGCCATTATGAGTGGCCATGGCCAAGGTATTTTAAAAGAAAACCTGCCCCATTGGTTGGTTCAGCACCCTGCCGTCAAGGCCTTTCACCAAGCACCAAAGCAATGGGGTGGCGATGCTGCACTGCTTATTCTGCTGGAGTTGCCGCAATCATCCGCACAAAGCTGATCTTGCGTTTGGCAATATCCACTTGCAGCTCTGCTATGCCAGCAGTTGGGAAAATGAGTGGCGGTGTGGCTTGATCCAGGGCCGCCACCAAATAACTGATAAAGGGCATGTGAGACACCACCATCACCTGCGCCGAAGTGCTTGCAATGGCCGCTAACTTAAGCCACAACCACTCCGCGAACATATCGGCATCACCAGCTGGAGTAATGTCATGACTGATGTCACGTACTTTGGCGGTAGTTGTCTGCGCTACTATGGTGGCGGTTTGTTGGGCCCGAATATAAGGACTCACCAGCAGCCAATCTAGGCCTGACTGGCCTTGTTCAGCAAGGTACTGCTGCAGCCAAGTAGCTGCCGCTAGCACTTCTTCTTCGCCCAATGGGCTGAGCGGACGAATAGCATCCGCTTGCAAGGCTTGAGCTGGTACCGCATCACCATGACGCATCAAATATAAGGTTATTGTCACGCTTTATTCGCTCTCAGTTGCCGCACGTTCGCGCTTACGCCCGCCAGTAACAGGATCGGCACGCCCTTCATCTTTCGCTTGATCGGCACGGCGACGGCGCACGGCTTTCGGATCTGCGATGAGGGGTCGATAAATTTCGATGCGGTCGCCATCGCGCACCTGGTGGTCTAATTTAACCGCCTTACTCCAAATACCCACTTTTTGCTGACTAAGATCTATCTCAGGAAAGTATTGAAGGATACCCGACTGTTCAATGGCTTGCTGAACTGGGGTCTCAGCCGCCACTCTGAGCTTGATAATTTGTTGCTGAGCTGGCGTCGCGTAAGCCACTTCTATTTGTATCAGTTCTGGCTGCACAGGTTCGGCCTCGGCTGTTGCCGATTGCATTGCTTCAGCCTTTTTTACTTCAGCCACGATTCACTCCATACACTTGTTGCGCACGCTGTACAAAGGCGTCCACCATGCGGCTTTGTAGCTCATTGAAAATCTTGCCAAAGGCCATACCTAACAAGCGATTAGCAAATTCAAACTCTAACCGTAAAACTATTTTACAGGCGTGTTCATCTAACCGATGAAAGCTCCAACCACCGCGCAAATACTCAAACGGACCATCGACCAGTTCCATCCCGATTTGGCTGAACGGATGCAGGCTGTTACGCGTGGTAAAAGACTTACTGATACCCGCTTTGCTGATTTCTAACCGCGCCACTTTCATCTCGGCAGATTGCTCTAAAATAGCCGCAGCTCGACAACCCGGCACAAATTGCGGATAACTATCAATGTCGTCGACTAACGCATACATTTGTTCGTCACTATACGGCACTAATGCGCTGCGTTCGATTGTTGGCATAGGTTTTCTTATCCTCTGATTTACGCCTAAGCGTTACAGCTGTAAAATGCTGCGCATGATAGCGCAATTTAAGCCATGAATCATCTCCCCAATGACAATTGTTGATTCCTTCGACAAGACAATAAAAACGTATGATTTTACCAAGGCATGGGTATAATAACTGACATGAGCAAAGCTAAAAAACAAGTCAATTCAGGCACTATAGCCCTGAACAAAAAGGCCCGTCACGAATACTTCCTCGAAGATAAGTTTGAGGCAGGTATCGCCTTGCAAGGCTGGGAAATCAAAAGCATCCGCGAAGGTAAGGTGAATATTGCCGATACTTACGTGATCATCAAAAATGGTGAGGCCTATCTGTTAGGCGCCCAGATCCAACCGCTGATTTCAGCGTCTACGCATGTGGTGTGCGACCCCGAACGGACCCGCAAACTGCTGTTGAAAAAACGTGAGTTAGATAAATTGATTGGCGCTAGCGAGCGTGATGGTTACTCCATTGTGGCAACCGCCATGTATTGGAAGCGGCATTTAGTGAAGTTAGAGATTTACCTCGCTAAGGGTAAAAAATCACACGACAAACGCGACACCATTAAAGAACGTGATTGGCAGCGTCAAAAAGCACGTATCATGAAACATAATGTGCGTTGACATGTGATCTAAATCAAGGTAAGTTCCTGTATACAAGTTAACACTGTCAAATAGTTACACAGTAAAAAAAAGCGTAAGGCAAACACATGACAAACCCAATCGCAGTTCAAGCATTCAACTGGTGGTGGCATCTCCCGATATAGCGGGTGGTGTGTCTGTGCGTGTCTCTCACGTAGTTAGATTCAAAAAACCCGCTCCTGGAGCGGGTTTTTTTATGGCTGAAAATCAAACTAAAAACCATACAAAAAGTTATACAACTTAGCTAACAAGTAGGTCTTTGTGAACATTATCGAATCTTTTGGAACCCTCAGTAGTTTGCGCATCAAGCTACCCTATCAAGCGGATACGCTTGCTGTGTATCAGCGCGTGTGCGCCGATCAGCCGCATTCGTTATTGCTTGATTCTGCTGAAATTCAATCGCGCCAGCACCTCAAAAGTTTGCTGATGGTAAGCGCTTCGGTGCAATTTACCTGCGCTGGCAACCAAGTCACCATAACCGCACTCACAGCTAACGGCGAGTCGCTCTTACCTTGGTTAGAAGAACAACTGACACCTTTGTGCAGTTTAACCACTAAGCGCAATGCGCAAGGCCAACTCACCCAGTTGATATGCTTATTCGCTGAACTTGATAGCACCAGCGATGAAGACTCGCGCTTGCGTGCCGTTTCCAATATTGAACCACTGCGAATCGTCCAGCAACAATTGCAGCAAGCCGGTGATGCCCATCCACTCGCTATTTTCATCGGTGGCGTGTTTGGTTACGACTACGTGGCGAGTTTTGAGCAATTACCCGAGGTGCCGATGGCGGCCAACAGCTGCCCGGACTATCAGTTTTATCTCGCCGAAACCCTGTTGGTGATTGATCATCAGAGCCAAACCACGGAACTCATTGCGGGTTTGCTAAGCGGCCCGAACAGTGCTGAATATTATCAGCAGTTGGCTCATCAAGCCGGTCGTGTAGCGGCCCTGTGTCAGCTTCCTAGCCCAATGAAACCAGCGACCCCAGCTCCGGCTGCCAGCACTGCTGAAGTGCAAGCAGAGCCTAGCCGTGAGGTCTTTATGCAGATAGTGCAACAAATGCAAGAACGGATCTTGGCGGGAGATATTTTTCAGGTAGTACCCTCGCGGCAGTTTCGCATTGAATGTCGCGATAGTTTAGCTGCCTATCAGCAGCTAAAAGCGGCTAACCCCTCGCCTTACATGTTCTTTTTACGCACCCCAGAATTTGAATTATTCGGCGCTTCGCCAGAGTCAGCACTTAAATATACCGCTGCTACCAACCAAGTTGAGCTGTACCCAATCGCTGGCACTCGCCCCCGTGGCAAGCATGCTGATGGCAGCATCGCGGCAGATTTAGATAGTCGCCTCGAGCTAGAGTTGCGGCTGGATCAAAAAGAACTCGCCGAGCACATGATGCTGGTTGATTTAGCCCGCAACGATTTAGCTCGTATTGCTAAGCCTGGCACCCGTTATGTCGCTAACCTATTGCAGGTGGATCGTTATTCCCACGTGATGCACTTGGTCTCACGGGTGGTGGCGCAGTTGGCTGATGACCTTGATGCGCTGCATGCCTACCGTGCCTGTATGAATATGGGAACCTTAGTGGGTGCGCCAAAAATCAATGCCGCCACCATTATCCGCCAAGTAGAACAACAGCGCCGCGGCAGCTATGGCGGTGCCGTGGGCTACCTATCCGGCAATGGCGATATGGATACTTGTATTGTTATTCGTTCTGCCTTTGTTAGCCAAGGTTATGCCGTGGTACAAGCTGGGGCCGGTGTGGTTCATGATTCACAGCCCCTCGCCGAAGTGAATGAAACCGAAGGTAAAGCCCGAGCTGTATTAGAAGCTATTCAACAGGCCAACCAACAAGGTTTTGGCAGCGGAGGTTCTTTATGAGTGCGAACATGAACATTGATGCCGCTAACTCGGCCCCAGATAGAATCGTGTTATTAGATAACTTTGATTCTTTTACCTACAACTTGGTGGATGAACTGCGGCAATTAGGTTATCCGCTAATGATTTATCGTAATAATGTGCCCCTAGAGCAGTTCCTTGCAGCCTTAGCTGATTATCCCGGGCGCCAGTTGCTGTGCTTGTCGCCGGGCCCGGGCCATCCAGCCCAAGCAGGCCATCTGCTAGAGGTGATTGAAGCCTGTCGTGGGCAGTATCCGATGCTGGGTATTTGCCTTGGCTTTCAAGCCCTAATTCACGCAGCTGGCGGTGAGATTGACCGCTGCGGTGAAACGGTGCATGGCAAAAAGGCACTGATTGATTGCCAATCTCATCCTATTTTTGATGGCTTAGAAAGTCCTTTAGGAGTGGCTAGATATCACTCCTTGTGTGGCTTTAAGTTACCGCAAAGTATTGCGGTGCTTGCCACCACTGGAGCTATTCCGATGGCAGCCTACTTTAAGGATTACTATGCCTTGGGTTTTCAATTTCATCCAGAATCTATTTTAACTAGTCACGGAACTCGTTTACTGGCGCAGAGTGTGGCGTATTTATTTGCTCAATACGGGAGTCTACCATGCAAGCAATAACCGACTTATTGGCCGGTAAAGCCTTATCCGTTGATGCTGCCGAGCGGCTGTTCGACCACTTAGTAAAAGGTGAGCTGAACGATATTCAAATCACCGCAGCCTTAGTGGCGATGAAAATGCGCGGTGAGCAACCCAGCGAAATGGCAGGTGCTGCGCAAGCGCTACGGCGTGCTGCCAAACCTTTTCAACGCCCCCAGCGAGTGGTAATAGATAGCTGTGGTACCGGCGGCGACGGTAGTAACACCATGAACATTTCTACCACCGCCGCCCTAGTAGCCGCAAGCATGGGCCTAACTGTAGCCAAACATGGGAACCGCAGCGTGTCGTCTCGTTCAGGTTCTGCTGATGTGCTAGAAAGTTTAGGCTTATCCGTTACCCAAGACCCTGAAGTGGCAGCGGCGCAGCTGGATCGCTTTAATTTTTGTTTCTTGTTTGCGCCCCACTATCACCCTGGTATTCGCTATGCCATGCCGAGCCGACAAACTTTAAAAACTCGTACCTTGTTTAACCTTCTTGGGCCGCTGGTGAATCCAGCCCAACCCGATGCCCAGTTGCTCGGCGTTTATGATCCTAGTTGGTGTAAACCGATGGCCGAAACCTTGCGTATGTTAGGCTGTAAACGAGCTATGGTGGTGCATGGTTCAGGCTTAGATGAGATAGCAATTCATGCCAACACCCATGTGGTGGAGTTACGTGATGGCGAACTCACTGAGTATCAACTTACCCCCCAACAATTAGGCGTACAAACGGCCCCAATCAGTGCCTTACGCGGTGGCGATGCCGACTTCAACGCCCAGTTGTTGCAACGCGTGTTGCAAGGCCAAGCCAGCCAAGCCCAGCTTGATGCAGTGGCCGTAGCCGTAGCCGGGATGCTGTACCTCAGCGGCGTAACTGACACCATCGCCGCCGGCTGTGCCGCGGCACTCGAACATTTAGCTAGCGGCAAAGCCCTTGCCCATTTACACAAGCTACAGGAGTTTAATCGTGAGTATTCCTAGTGTGCTGCAAGAAATCGTGGCGAGCCGCCGAGCTGAACTAGAGCAATTAAGCCAGCACTATCAAGCCGAGCAACTGCAAGCGCAATTGCAGCCCAGTAGCCGCAGTTTGGCTGCCGCTTTAGCGCAACCGCGAGCCAGTTTTATTTTAGAATGTAAGCGCGCATCACCCAGCAAGGGGTTGATTCGACCTGATTTTAATCCGGTCAGCTTGGCCCAAACTTACGCTCGTTATGCGGACGCTATTTCGGTGTTAACTGAGCCGAACTATTTTCAAGGGAGCTATGCCTATTTGGCCGCAGTCAGCCAAGCTGTTGATAAACCCGTGCTATGCAAAGATTTCATTATTGATCCTTTGCAAGTGTTGCTAGCCCGATATTTTGGTGCTGATGCGATTTTGTTGATGCTGTCGATTTTAGACGATCAACAGTACCAAGCTTTGGCTGAGCTGGCCGCCAAATATCAGCTGGATGTGCTGACCGAGGTAGCTAACGAAGCAGAATTAACACGGGCAATAAACTTAAAAGCGAACATTATTGGTATCAATAACCGTGATTTGCACACCTTAAAGATTGATACCGATACCAGTTTGGAACTGAGCCAGCAGATTCCTGCAGGCGTATTGGTAGTCGCCGAGTCTGGTTATCATACGAATCAACAAGTGCGAGCAGCAGCTGGTGTGGTGGATGGCTTCTTAGTGGGCAGTGCATTGGCGGCACAAGCGAATGTCGACCAAGCCTGCCGTGAATTAGTCTATGGCGAACATAAAATATGTGGTTTGCAGCACCCCGAAGATAGCCTTTGTGTCCATGCCGCAGGAGCCGCATTTGGTGGCTTGATCTTTGTGAAACATTCGCCGCGTTGTGTTGATTTAGCTCAGGCACAAGCCGTGATCGCAGCAGCTCCATTGCTTGCCTACGTGGGCGTATTTGCCGACCAACCGCTGCACGAGGTGGCTGAGCTTACCCAGCAACTTAACTTGCATGCAGTACAACTGCATGGCCAAGAAGACTTCGATTACATTAGCCAATTACGTAAGGCGATTCCGCGCAACGTGCAGATCTGGAAGGCAGTTGCGGTAGACGAGCCCTTGTTACTGCCTGATTTAGAAGTAGATACGTTTTTACTGGATAACAGATACGGTGGTAGCGGCGAACCTTTTGATTGGTCGTTATTAGCTCACTTAACACCGGCTCAGCGCCAGCAGTGCATGATTGCCGGGGGGCTGAACGCAAGCAATGTAAGCGCTGCCTTAGCCACTGGGCTACCGCGCTGTGATATTAACTCTGGGGTTGAACTCTATAAAGCTCACAAAGACCCTGCCCTTATTAATCAAGTCATGACCCAATTACGGGGTTATGGTCGTATTCAGCAAGGAGTCAATCATGACTAGTCGTACCTCAGCGGAAACTTTGTCGCCTTATTTTGGTGATTTTGGGGGGCAATTTGTCCCCGAGATTTTATTGCCGGCGTTAGATCAGCTAGAGCAAGCCTTTTTAGAAGCACAACAAGATCCGGCTTTTCAAGCGGAATTTAGTGACCTCCTCAAGAACTATTTGGGGCGTCCTACGCCTTTATCTTTGTGCCGCAATCTGCCGCTAACATCGCCTAATGGCTGCAAAATCTATTTAAAACGAGAAGACCTATTGCATGGCGGCGCCCATAAAACCAACCAAGTACTTGGCCAAGCTCTGCTCGCCAAGCGCATGGGCAAAACTCGTATTATTGCCGAAACCGGCGCCGGCCAACATGGTACCGCCACCGCCCTCGCCTGCGCTCTGTTAGGGCTAGAATGTATTATTTACATGGGTGCCAAAGACGTAGCTCGACAGCAGCCGAATGTGTTCAGAATGGAACTGATGGGCGCCAAAGTAGTGGCTGTAGATAGCGGTAGTGGCACCCTCAAAGATGCGGTAAACGAAGCTATGCGCGACTGGACGGCTAGTTACCAAACCACCCACTATTTGTTGGGAACCGCCGCTGGCCCGCATCCATTCCCAACCATTGTGCGTGAATTTCATCGCATGATTGGCGCCGAAGCCAAAGCACAGATGATTGCCCAAGCCGGCCGCTTACCCGATGAAGTTATCGCCTGTGTGGGCGGTGGCTCTAACGCTATCGGCATGTTCGCTGAGTTTATTGATGAACCGGGCGTGGCCCTAGTAGGAGTCGAACCAGCCGGTAAAGGAATTGATACTCATCATCATGGTGCGACTTTAGCTGCCGGAGCGCCGGGCATCTTACACGGCTGTCGTAGCTTTATTATGCAAACCGACGAAGGCCAAATCGAAGAAAGCTACTCGGTCTCGGCTGGGCTTGATTATCCTGGCGTAGGCCCACAACATGCTTATCTAAAAAGTATTGGCCGGGCGCGGTATGAATCGGTAACCGACGATGAAGCGCTGCAAGCCTTTAAGTTGCTGGCAGAAAAAGAAGGAATTATTCCTGCACTAGAGTCAGCCCATGCGCTTGCTTATGCGCTGAAACGCGCTGCTGAACCCGATGCTCCAGAACTGTTGCTGGTTAACCTTTCAGGCCGCGGTGATAAAGACATCGATCACGTTCGTCGTATTTTTGCAGCTACCGCTCAAGGAGAATAATTATGAGTCGCTATCAAGCCATGTTTGCTGCTTTAGCTGAGCGCCAGCAAGGTGCTTTTGTACCCTTTGTAACCCTCGGCGATCCTAACCTTGAGCAATCTTTTGCGCTGATCCAGGCCCTCGTTGAAGGGGGTGCCGATGCCCTTGAGTTAGGGCTCCCTTTCTCAGACCCAGTCGCTGATGGCCCCACCATTCAGCGTGCTAATATCCGCGCCCTGCAAAGCGACGTTAGCGTGCAACAGTGTTTTGCGCTATTGGCAAAAATACGGGCGCTGTACCCTAACTTACCAATAGGCTTGTTGGTGTACGCCAACCTCGTAGAAAGCAACGGTGCTGCCAGCTTTTATCAGCGCTGTGCTGACGCCGGCGTAGATTCGGTACTGATTGCTGATGTGCCAAGCCGTGAAGGCGAGCGGTTTGCTGCGGTAGCTAAACACTATGGCATCGCGCCTATTTTTATTGCTCCGCCAGATGGCACCACTGCCCAGCTACAACGCATTGCTGCGCTTAGCGAAGGCTACGTGTATTTACTCAGCAGAGCCGGTGTTACTGGGGCTGAAACCTCCATGCAAACCCCTACCACGGCAGTCATCGAGGCGCTGCAGCAAGCCCACAGTGCGCCGCCGTTACTAGGCTTTGGGATTGCTAAACCCGAGCATGTACACGCGGCGTTAGCGGCAGGTGCTGCCGGTGCCATTAGCGGCTCAGCCGTGGTGCAAATCATCGAACAAAACCTGGCCGAGCCTGAGCTGATGCTCACCCAGTTACGCGACTTTAGTCGTCAGATGAAGGCGGCAACAAACAAGCCTTAAGGGCTGGCTCGACCGTCGCATACCGAAACTGATAACCGGCCTGTTGCAGGCGCTCAGGCAGCACGAACTGGCCGGTTAATAACATCCCCGACAGCTCACCTAAGGCGAGTTTCAGTACCCAGCCCGGCACCCGCATAAAATGTGATTTACGCAAGGTTTTGGCTATCGCAGCACTAAACTCTTGTTGGCTTACTGGAGTTGGCGCAGTGGCGTTATAGATGCCACGACAGTCGGCAGTTTCCAGCAGATGCAAAATAATGCCCACCATGTCATCAAGATGAATCCAAGAAAAGCCTTGCTGGCCGTGGCCAAGCGGTCCGCCCAAGCCTAACAAATAAGGCGGTAACATTTTCCGTAAAGCTCCACCAGCGGGAGCCAGCACGACGCCAGTGCGCAACACACAGACGCGCGTTTTATCTGAGTCCGCCGCTAACGCCAGTTGCTCCCACTCGGCACATAGATGATGCGCAAAATCATCTGCTTGCACCTTAGTTGCCTCAGTGACGGGGGTACGCCCCTGCGCACCATAATAGCCAATGGCCGAGCCGCTGATAAATACTTGCGGCGGATTAGCTGCGGCTAACATCCGCTCCGATAATTGCCGCGTAACGGCCCAACGGCTTTGCTCTAGGCGTAGTTTCTGTTTGGCGGTCCAGCGCTTATCGGCAATGCCTTCGCCTTGTAAGTTAATGACTGCATAGAAATCGCTGATGTCGCTCACTTCAGCCAAGCTTTTTAAGGCCTGTACCTGCTTACCAAAGCGCTCGATGGCACGCTGCGGCTGCCGCGTTAACAGGGTGACATGATACTTTTCTGTAAGCTGCGGAATCAGCGCAGAACCAATTAAGCCGGTACCGCCAGTGATTAGAATTTTCATCATCGTGTTACTCACCCTAGGTTATCTTACTGTTATTGCGCTGGTATCCCAACGCATAACCAAACTGCAACTGGTCTCAAGTGTAGCGACAGAATCTGGTGCTTGCCAAACTTTTCTGGCACACTTCAGCTAATTGTCTCGTTGGAAATCAACCATGTTGTTAGTACTTGAATACTTGCCTATTGTTATCTTTTTCATCGCTTATTTATTGGGCGACATTTTTCTTGCAACTGCCGCTCTCATGGTAGCCACCCTACTCCAAGTGGTGATCATGAAATTGCTACGCGAACCGGTAACCACCCGTCACTGGATTGTGATGTGGGCGGTATTATTGTTTGGTGGTGTTACTTTATTCTTAAACGATGACTGGTTTGTAAAGATCAAAGTCACCGTGATTTATATTGCTATTGCCCTGTTTTTACTGATTGGTACTTGGTGGAATAAGCGCAGTCCGTTACAGGCCATGCTCGGTAGCGAAATTCAATTGCCGCATTTTGCTTGGATACGATTAACTTATGCTTGGGTTATCTTTAGTTTAAGTTTAGCTGTGATTAATCTTTATATTATTGAAACCATGAGCTTAGACGCATGGGTTAACTTTAAAGTGTTTGGCATTTTGGGCGCTACCCTGGTGTTTAGTATTGGCTCTGGCGCTTATATGTTTAAACATCATACCGACCGAGATAAAGATACCAAGGAATTAGACTAATGTGGTTTGTTATTTGGGCTGAAGATAAGCCAAACTCGCTGGCAGCGCGCAAAGCCACACGCCCAGCGCATTTAGAACGATTACAACAACTACTACAAGAGGGCCGTCTGTTAGTGGCTGGGCCCTGCCCGGCAATTGCTAGTGCTGACCCAGGTGAGGCTGGTTTTACCGGCTCTATGGTGGTCGCTGAATTTGATGATTTAGCTGCTGCCGAAGCTTGGGCGCAGGCTGATCCTTATCTTGCCGCCGGCGTGTACCAGCAGGTAACCGTCAAACCTTATCTGAAAGTACTGCCCTAATGGCATCCATAACTGCGCAGCCGCTGCAACTGCAAGCTGCGCCCAATCGCTTTATCCAAGCGCACTGGTATCCAAGTAGCACGGCGGCACAGGCGGTTATTGTGATGGCCCCGGCGATGGCGGTACCACAAAGGTTCTACCAGCCATTTTGTACTTGGTTAGCTGCGCAAGGTTACCATGTGCTGAGTTTTGATTACTTCGGCATTGGTGCTTCTACCCCGCAGCCACTGCAGCAGTTGCACAGTAGCATTTCAGAATGGGCGGAACTTGATGCCGCGGCCGTAGTGCGCTATCTCGACAGTGAATTCTCGACTTACCCTAAGCTTTGGTTGGGGCACAGCATCAGTGGCCAGTTATTTGGCATGATCCCTAACCATCAAGTGATTCATCATATGATCAGCGTCAATACCGGTAGCGGCTACTGGCGCGCTATGAGCGGCAGTTTTAAATGGAAATCCATGCTGTTGTGGGGCCTAGTGACGCCATTAGCAGTGCCACTGGTGGGGTATTTCCCGGGCCGAAAATTAGGCATCATTGGTGATGTTCCAGCCGCTGCCATGCAGCAATGGCGGCGCTGGTGCTTACATCCTGATTACTTGGTGGGGGCTGAAAATCTGTATCAGAGTTACGCTAACGTCAGCACTCCTATCACATCGCTAGCCGTTAGCGATGATGAAATGATAGCCCCCAGCCGAGTGAACCATTTGCACGATTTTTATCGGCATGCACCGCAACAACGCATTCTCTACCACCCTCACCAATTTGAGGTGGAGCGCTTGGGCCACTTCGCTATTTTTCAGCAGCCACAACAAGCGTTGTGGCCACGTCTATTTGGCGAGCCCATCCAAGCTGCGTTAACCGCTCATAGCTTAGGCTAAGCGACGGATTAACTGGGCCGTATTGCGTTTAATCAGTCGGCCACAGGCTAAACGCCCCATTAATCCAACGACCACGGCACCGGCAACGGGACCAATCAACCAGAAGCGCCAATGAATACTGGCTTGCATATCGAACACCTGCGTTTGCAGTATCCACAGTGCGAGCTCCATCGCCAGCGTCGCTATTAACCCACTAATCGCCCCAAGGATAACAAACTCGTAGGTGACGCTTTGCCGCAATAACTTCGCAGACGCCCCCAAGGTGCGCAGAATCACCAGCTCTTTCTCGCGCTCTTCTAAACTTGCCTGTACCTGCGCTAACAGCACTAAAATCCCAGCAATAATCACCACCACCAAAACAAAGGCGATAGCTAGGCTGACTTGGTCAATCACTTCGCGCAATTGGCCAATGATGGCATCTAGGTCAATGAGTGAGACTTGCGGGAAAGGTCTAAACAACTCATACAATTCTGACTTACGCTCAGGCTCCAGATAAAAACTCGAGATAAAGGTTGCAGGAAAGTCCGTCAACGTAGCGGTGTTAAAGATCATAAAGAAATTGGGTTGCAAACTGCCCCAGTTAACCTCACGAATGCTGGTGACCGGCACGGTAAAGACGCTACCACCAATGTTAAATTCCAGCTCATCGCCAACTTGCAGGTTCATTCTGTCGGCGACGCCAGTTTCGATCGAAACCTGCGGCTGCGCATCGTCACCCCACCATTGCCCCGCAACCAAAGTATTATTAGGTGGCAACGTGTCACGCCATGTGAGCTGCAACTCGCGGCCAAAACCCTCGCGTTGTTCTGCATTATTGGTCGCAGTATCAGCCGCATCGCCATCCTCTTCTTTGGTAACTTCATCGCGTACCGGTACCCCATTTACTGCCGTCATCCGGCCCGGCACAATCGGATACATGTCGTTGGCAACGATCTCTCGTTCAGCAAATCGCTGTTGTAGGTTTTGCACATCGTCACGGGCCACGTTGATCACAAAGTAATTAGGGGCATCGTCTGGCAGCTGTGCTTGCCAATCGGCTAGTAGTTCGTTTCGCAAGGCTAACACCAATAACAACAACATGATGGCGGTCGAAAAACTCAGCATTTGTACACTGTTTGCTTGAGCTCGCCGCTGTAACCCTGCCATTGCTAGGCGCCAAGAACTACCCGCTTGCATCCCCGCTTGCCGGCTTACCCGAATAAACAAGCGGCTTACGGTGAGTAGAATAATCGCGGCTACGGCACCACCAACAAAGAGCGCACTCGAGAGCAGCCATTGTTGGCTGTAAATCAGCAAGAGCGCATAAATGGTGCCCCCTGAAGCTAACCAATGCAGCCAGCGCCCGGCATTGTTGCCAGTAAGGTCACGATTTAGCACTCGTAACGGCGGGATGCTAATCAAGCGCAATAGCGGATACAGGGTAAACATCACGGCACTAACGAGGCCGGTGGCCGCAGCTAGGGCAAACGGCTGCCAACCCGATTGCGGTAATGCTGTGCCCAGTTGCTGACTCACCCAATAAATCACTTGGCTTTGGATCAGCCAGCCTAACAACAAGCCAAGGGTGATACTGATGAAGGTAAGCAGCAGCAAGTGCAGCACAAAAATACGCTGAATGATGCGCTTATTCGCCCCTAGCGTTTTAAAGATAGCCACCACGTCGTAGTTACGTTGACAATAACGCTGTGCAGCAACGGCAACCGCTGTTGCTGCTAAGACCACGCCCAGTAAACTAGCCAACAACATAAACCGCTCGGCCCGCTGCAGACTGCGCGCCAAAGGCGAATCACCATCTTCAATGCTACGCCAGCTATGAGTATCTTCGTTCAGCTGTGGGGTTAGCCAAGCTTCGTATTGCTCTAACTGCTCTAAAGTACCAGCAAACAGCTGGTTGTAGCGCACCCGTGAGCCCGGTTGAATGAGTTCAGTTGCGGCCAGATCTTGATAACGAATTAGCACATTGGGGCTATCGGTAAACACAGAAAAACCGACATCTGGCTCGTAGGTTAATACTTTGCTCACAACAAACTGGCTGCGGCCCACCTCAATGGTATCGCCAATTGCCAGCTCAAGTTCTTGAAACAGCGCTGCGGCTACCCAAGCTTCGCCACTCTGTGGCAACCCTTGTGCCACTTGTTCTGCACCGTACGGTTGCTCAGCCACGCGTAATTCACCCCGCAAGGGATAGCCGTCGCCAACGGCTTTGATATCCACCAAGGCCAGTTGCTCACCGGCAAAAGCCATCGAGTTAAAGACCACTCGTTCGGCGGTACGTAGGCCATCTTGCTCGGCTTTAGCGATCCATTCTTGTGGGATATCGCGGCGTGAACTTAACACCCGATCGGCCGCTAAAAACTCTGCGCTACGGGCCATTAATCCGGCTTGCAAGCGCTCAGTAAACACCGACAGTGCCAACACCGCCGTTACCGACAGCACAATCGCAGCTGCCATGATGGTCAGTTCACCGCGCTTAAGCTCTTGCTTTAACAATCGCCAGCTGATTTTATGCCACATCAGTCGCACCCTCTTGCTGCGCTTGCTGCGTTGCTGCTGGTTTGGTTTGCACTAGGCTACCGGCGGTCATGGTCAACACGCGCTGGCAGCGTTGGGCCAAGTCATTATCATGAGTGACCATCACCAACGTGGTGCCTGACTCTTGATTCATTTCAAACAACAGATCTTCTACTTTTTGCCCGGTCACACTATCTAGGTTACCCGTCGGCTCGTCGGCAAAAAGTATTTTGGGAGTACCCACAAACGCGCGCGCAATGGCGACCCGTTGCTGTTCACCACCAGATAATTGGTTAGGATAATGATTGAGGCGATCGGCTAAGCCTACTTTACGTAGCAGCTCTTGCGCTTGCTGCTGGGCATTCTTAGCTCCTGCTAGTTCTGCTGGCAACATCACGTTCTCTAAAGCGGTTAGGCTTGGGATCAATAGAAACGATTGAAAGATAAAGCCAATCTTGTCGGCCCGCAGTTTTGCCCGCTGCTCTTCATCCAAATCGCTCATTTTTACGTTATCTATAAGAACATCGCCCTTACTTGCGAGGTCTAAACCCGCGAGCAAAGATAGCAAGGTAGATTTACCGGAGCCGGACGCACCCACAATAGCAACGGTCTCACCTGCGGCAATTTCTAAGTTAATTGGCTGCAAAATGTGTAAAATACCGTCACTGGTGGTGACTTCTTTTTCTAATTGAGTGGTTTGAATAAGCATCTATGAAAAACTTCCTTATAAAATTTGTACTAATACTCGCATTATTTATTGTTATACGTCCAGTTTCGGCAAATGTCTCACTTGTGGTTTTAGGGGACAGTTTAAGTGCCGGCTATGGGATGGCGCAAAGTGAATCTTGGGTGGGCATTTTACAGCAGCGCTGGCAGCAATCGCAGCCACAGGTCACCCTAGTCAACGCCAGTATTAGCGGGGATACCACCCAAGGTGCGCTGAATCGTTTGGATGGCGTTATTGAGCGGCATCAGCCTACGGTGGTGTTTGTTGAATTAGGTGGTAACGATGGCCTGCGTGGCTTTACCCCAAACACAATTAGTGACAATTTAACCCAGATTATTGAACGCCTGCAGCAGCAGGGTATCGTGGTGGCCTTAAGCCAAGTACGGATACCACCTAATTATGGCCCACGTTACAGCGAAATGTTTGCTGAGGTTTTCCCACAGCTAGCTGAGCAACACCAAATCACTTTAGTGCCGTTTTTTATGGAGCAAATTATTGGTGACGATAGTCTGATGCAAGGCGATGGCATTCACCCTAACCGTGCGGCACAGCCGATGATTGCAGATATTATGGAACCGCATTTGCTAGCTTTGTTAGAGCAAGTGACGATAGCTAAGATTGAGGGTAAGGAATAAAACATTAGGAAAGGTAAAACAAATGGCGTCCCCTAGGGGATTCGAACCCCTGTTACCGCCGTGAAAGGGCGGTGTCCTAGGCCTCTAGACGAAGGGGACCCCGGACTTGCTTGCTACGTTAGAATTGGCGTCCCCTAGGGGATTCGAACCCCTGTTACCGCCGTGAAAGGGCGGTGTCCTAGGCCTCTAGACGAAGGGGACGCTGTTCTAATGCAGCTGATTTATTCTGTTATTGGCGTCCCCTAGGGGATTCGAACCCCTGTTACCGCCGTGAAAGGGCGGTGTCCTAGGCCTCTAGACGAAGGGGACGCACCAGAACAAATCTCTATCAGGTTTTCACTTGTACTAAGCTTAACACAAAAGTTGGTGGAGCTAAGCGGGATCGAACCGCTGACCTCTTGCATGCCATGCAAGCGCTCTCCCAGCTGAGCTATAGCCCCACATTTTGTGGCTTGCTGTAGTACCCTGACAGCGGGGCGAATTCTAGGGTAATTTGCGCACCAGCGTCAACCTTTTTTTTAGAAAAGCGAATTGTTTGCTGAAAAATAAGCCAGTTCGCGCAATTCACCAGCAATATTAATTAAAACACACCTGATCACGCCCTGCTCGCTTGGCCGCGTACAAACGTTTATCTGCGGTATCTAAAGCCGCACTCAGTTGCATGCTGGTGGTCGGCGCTAACCATACCCCACCACTACTGATAGTCACCTTAATTGGCGAGGTTGCCGTTAACTTGGCGAGATCCTGTTGCTTCGCAGCTTGCACGGCTTGCAAATGACGACGCAGCTCTTCGGCAAAGCTATGCCCTCTGTTTATTGCTGCTGATGCTGCTAGTACTGCTTTGGACTCAGCCATACACAACTCCCTGAACTTCTAGGTTCTTGGCTAATAGTTCTTCGTTAATAGTTACTCATTAAAATGATAAATACGCTCTAACGATGCTCGGTCGCGGACCGTAACTTCCATATCTCGCACTAAACCATCTTCAATACTATACACCCAGCCATGAATAGCTAGCTCTTGGCCTCTATCCCAAGCTTGTTGAATGATGGTGGTTTTAGCAAGATTGCGAACCTGCTCGATTACATTCAGCTCACACAGACGGTCTAACCGAGCCCGGTCGTCACCGATGGCTTCAAGCTCCTGGTGATATTCACGGTAAATATCCTTGATACCAAACAACCAATGGTCAACCAAGCCATGGCTACAACTTTCGGTGGCAGCTTTAACCCCGCCACAGCCGTAGTGACCCACCACTAAGATATGCTTTACTTGTAAAGTTTCAACGGCATATTGCACCACCGACAAGCAGTTAAAATCCGTTTGAATCACCTGATTAGCCACGTTGCGGTGCACAAATAATTCACCCGGCGCCATCCCTACCACCTGATTAGCCGGCACTCGGCTGTCCGAACAGCCTATCCAGAGGTATTCTGGCGATTGCTGGGCTACAAGTTGGTTAAAAAAGTCCGGGTTAGCTTTTAACATGCGTTCAGCCCAAGCGGCATTGTTAGCCAGCAGCTGACGAATCTTAAGCATAAAAGTATCCTTATATTTGGTGAAAAAAAGGCGCCGCCTGGCGCCCTTTCTTCTTTATTGCGCTTGTTCGCGCTCCATAATATACGAAATTGCTCGGGCGATACGTCCTACCACTTGGGTTTGGCTTAACATGGCCAGAGTCACATCCAGCGATGGTGAGTTACCTGAGCCAGTCACTGCCACCCGCAGTGGCATGCCTACTTTACCCATACCAACTTGTAAATCATCGGCGGTTTGTTGAATCGCTTGCTGAATGCTTGCTGGGTTCCACTCAGTTAAACTTGCTAGTCTATCTTGCACCGCTTCTAGTGCTTCACGTGCCACCGGGCGTAAATGTTTTTTCGCTGCAGCCTCATCAAAAGCCTCGTACTCTTCATAAAAATACCGGCTTTGTGCAGCGAGCTCTTTCAAGGTTTTAACCCGGTCCGCCATCAGTGGCAGCAACTGCTCTAAGGCTGGGCCTTTGCTCACATCAATGGCTTGATCAGTAAAGTGCCATTGCAAATAGGGAACAACTCGCTCTACCGGCAGCGATTTCATGTAGTGCTGATTTAACCAGTTTAGTTTTTCAGTATTGAAAGCTGAGGCGGCCTTGTTTACGTCGTCTAAACGAAACAGTTCAGTCATCTCCGCCACACTAAAGATTTCTTGGTCGCCGTGCGACCAGCCCAGACGAACCAAGTAATTCAACACAGCTTCAGGTAAATAACCGTCATCGCGATATTGCATGACGCTCACGGCACCGTGACGCTTAGACAGCTTTTTACCATCATCACCTAAAATCATGGATACATGGGCATACTCAGGAATCGGCGCCCCGAGTGCTTGCAGGATATTAATTTGGCGTGGGGTGTTGTTGATATGGTCTTCACCACGTACTACGTGCGTAATTTGCATTTCCCAGTCATCAATCACCACACAGAAGTTGTAGGTGGGAGTACCGTCACTACGCGCAATGATTAAATCATCAAGTTCACTGTTGGCAAACTCAATCGGACCGCGAATGTGATCATGAAACTTAACGCTACCCGTTTGCGGGTTGCGGAAGCGGATCACGTAAGAATCACCACCAGCGGCTGGGTTATCACGACAATGACCATCGTAGCGAGGCTTTTCGCCGTTCGCCATTTGCTCTTCACGCATCTGCTCTAAACGTTCAGTTGAGCAATAGCACTTATAAGCTTTATCTTCTGCTAATAACTGCGCAATGTAATGCTCATAACGATCAAACCGCTTGGTTTGATAGTAAGGACCTTCATCCCAAGTTAAGCCAAGCCACTCCATCCCCTCTAAAATGGCATCAATCGCAGGTTGGGTAGAACGTTCGCGATCCGTATCTTCAATACGCAGCACAAACTTACCGCCAGCAGCTTTAGCTACGAGCCATGAATACAGTGCGGTACGGGCACCACCTACGTGTAAGAATCCAGTTGGGCTGGGGGCAAATCGAGTGACAACTGTCATAAGCAATTAAATCTCCGCTAACTATGGCGTTTTGAACGAGCAATAAGGGCTGTAGTTTAGCAAGAACAACCTAGCTACGCACCATACACAAGCTGATTCGCTGTAAACTTGTGCAAACTGACGAAAAAGCCAGCAGTCGAACAAAACATTTAATATTTCTTGTTGACAGTATCGCACAGCCCCCTATAATACGCCCCGCAACGCAGAGAAAAGGATGGTTAGCTCAGCTGGGAGAGCACCGCCCTTACAAGGCGGGGGTCACTGGTTCGAACCCAGTACCATCCACCACTTCTTCATTTTCTCTGTCTCCCTGTGGATGGTTAGCTCAGCTGGGAGAGCACCGCCCTTACAAGGCGGGGGTCACTGGTTCGAACCCAGTACCATCCACCATTTTTTTGCAGCTCTGCAAAACTCTAATCTAGAAGACTTCAATCATTAGTAATAAATTAGCACCTAAATAAGCATGTTAGCCACCTGTACTGTTGGGCTCATTGATTTTAGGCGCCGTGATTATTCTTCTTGCGCCGTGCGAATCAACTGGAAATAACGCTTCAAGTGCCGCGAAAATAGCAGCAGCCAACAGCCCATCAGCCAGCCAAACAATAGCATAGCCTTCACCCAAGAAAACGCCGGCCAGCGCGCCCCAATTAAACTCAGTAGTAAAATGCCATCCAGCACCCAGCTTAGCCATAATAACAGCGGCGCCCAGCGAAAGGCTTTACTGACCCAAGCTGCTATCTCGGTTTTAACTTGAGTGGTTAACACAAAGAGCAGCAACGCAGGCAGCCCTACGGCTAGAGCCAACGCAAACTGGTGGGTATTGGTATAGAAAAACTGCAGAATGAGCGAGCGGTCTTCAAAAAAAGAAAGGGATAAAATCCAAGCCACGTAACCACGCAAAAAGAACAGCAACAACACCGTTAAACTTAACGGTGTCTTCAGCTGTCCGTCTGCCGTAATGTAGCGCTCATCACCCAGTTGCAGTTGCACCTACTTGCCGCCTTGACCAAAATTTTTCATGAAAATAATAAGCAATGGTGTTCACTAAAGGTTCGATCATTGCCACTGCCCCACCCAACATCACATCGCCGGTCATGAGCCATACCAGCGTAAAGGCCACACTTACGTGCATTACGCCAAAAGATACTGTTTTTGCCATGCCTATCTCCTCATCTGTTTGAGCGCTTAGGTTAGCGCTTGATGAATAGATAATAGCAATCAGGTTGGTATTATCTAATTAATAATACCGATTAAAGATATCGACCGTCTCATTACAGGCGTTTGAGCTGTTCACGTAATTGAGTTAATTCATCCCTAATGCTTGCCGCTCGTTCAAATTCAAGATCTTTAGCCGCTTGATACATGGCTTTTTCTGCCGCTTCAATTTTCTGTACCAACAGTTTCGGATCGAACAAGCTCGCATCATAACTAGCTTGCGGCTCAGCTGCCGCGCGCTGCTGTTCTTTACGCGGCGCTCGAATACCCGTACCACCGAGGTCCATCACATCGGTGATGCGTTTGTTTAAGCCCTTTGGCGTGATGCCATGTTCTTCGTTATAGGCTTGCTGTTTTTGCCGGCGTCGATCGGTTTCGTCAATCGCCCGCTGCATCGAACCTGTGATTCTGTCCGCATACAAGATAGCGCGGCCATTGAGGTTTCGTGCGGCTCGGCCGATGGTCTGAATTAATGACCGGTCACTGCGCAAAAAGCCTTCTTTATCCGCATCGAGAATCGCCACTAAGCTTACTTCAGGCATATCTAAGCCTTCACGTAACAAGTTGATTCCCACCAGCACATCAAATTCACCTAAGCGTAGGTCGCGAATAATCTCCATACGCTCCACAGTATCAATATCTGAATGCAGATAGCGAACACGAATACCATGTTCATCTAGGTAATCCGATAAGTCTTCTGCCATCTTCTTGGTTAAGGTGGTAGCTAGCACGCGCTCATTGCGTTCCACGCGGATTCTAACTTCTGACATCAAATCATCCACTTGAGTCGCAACTGGGCGAATCTCTATGAGCGGATCCACGAGGCCCGTTGGACGTACCACCTGCTCTACCACTTCACCGGCTGATTTTTCTAGTTCGTATTTACCTGGTGTGGCCGAGACATAAATAAGCTGTGGCGCAATGGCTTCAAACTCATCGAACTTTAACGGCCGATTATCCAGTGCCGACGGCAATCTAAACCCATAATTCACGAGGTTTTCTTTGCGCGAACGGTCGCCTTTGTACATGGCACCGATTTGCGACACAGTCACGTGTGATTCATCAATGATCATCAGCGCATCATCGGGCAAATAATCCAGTAAGGTTGGTGGCGGTTCGCCGGGCGCTCGCCCAGACAAATAGCGCGAGTAGTTTTCGATACCAGAGCAATAACCCAGCTCTAGCATCATTTCTATGTCGTATTGAGTACGTTGACTCAGCCGCTGTTCTTCCACCAATTTATTGGCATCTAACAGTTGCTGTTTGCGATCTTTTAATTCTTCTTTGATGCGTTCCACCGCCGCTAAAATGGTTTCGCGCGGGGTAACGTAGTGGGTCTTCGGATACACAGTAGCCCGAGCCACATCAGCCTCGGTGACCTGCCCAGTTAAGGGTTCAAAAAAGCTAATGCGGTCGATTTCATCATCAAATAGCTCCACCCGAATAGCCAATTGTTCAGATTCAGCCGGAAAAATATCGATCACTTCGCCGCGCACCCGATAAGTGCCACGCTCAAAAGCCGCATCATTGCGTTTGTATTGCAGTTGCGCCAAGCGCCGCAAAATATCACGCTGATCGATCATATCGCCACGGCGTAAGTGCAGCATCATTTTCATGTAGGATTCAGGATCACCCAAACCATAAATACAGGATACCGAAGCCACTAGCACCACGTCGCGGCGCTCCATCAGGGCTTTGGTGGCAGACAGCCGCATTTGTTCGATATGCTCGTTTATCGAGGCATCTTTCTCAATAAAGGTATCCGTGGTCGGCACATAAGCTTCGGGCTGATAGTAATCGTAATAAGACACGAAATACTCAACGGCATTGTTAGGAAAGAATTCTTTCATCTCGCCATACAGTTGCGCCGCCAAGGTTTTGTTGTGGGCCAAAATCAATGTTGGTCGCTGCACCTTGGAAATAACATTAGCCATGGTGAAGGTTTTACCTGAACCAGTAACCCCAAGTAACGTTTGATGAGCCAGGCCCGCTTCCAGATTATCCACCAGAGCTTCGATAGCTTTGGGTTGGTCGCCTGCTGGTTGATAGTCTGAGATTAATTCAAAACGTTTCACCATGTTTTATCCTGTTACTGCGTGCTGCTGTTTGTCGCGTTCTTGCCCTAACGCCCGTTGAAACCAAATCCAAGCAATGAAGCCAGTGACGATATTAGCAACAACACCACCTACAAATAAGCCCGGTAGGTCGTACCAGAGTCCGCCCAGCCAGCTCAAGGGTACAAACATCACGAACAAACGGATCACACTTAAGCTCAACGCTGACATTGGCAAATGCAGAGCATTTAAACTTGAGTTGGTTAAAATAATCACCCCTTGCGCACCGTAGCCAAGCGGCATCACGTAGATAAATAAACGAATCAGTTCAGCCACTTCAGGGTCATCGGTAAAGACCGCTGCTATCACCGGAGCCAGAGCAATCAATAAGCCGTACATCAATAATTGAATGATCAATACGGCTCGTACCGCCACTTTGTATGCAGCACCGACCCGATCAAAAGCATGGGCGCCAAAGTTTTGACTAATGAGCGGCGGTAACGACATAGATAAAGCCAGAATGACCACACTGGCTAAGGATTCTAGCCGCGAGCCAACCCCAAATGCCGCGACCGCTTCAGCACCATAAACGGCCACCAAGGCAGTGAGTACCGCCATGGCCAGTGGCGTGAGCATGTTCGCGCCCGCTGCGGGTAAGCCAATGCTCAAAATTTGTCGGGCTGAATGCAGCCAAGTGGCGCCACTAGGTGCGCGCAAGCTCAACAGCTGCTTGTAGCGTAAATACCAGAGTACCAGCACACTACCAATAACCCAGGACAACACACTCGCAAGCGCCGCACCTTGCACTCCTAGTGCCGGCACCGGGCCCCAACCGAAAATCAGAATAGGATCAAACACGGCGTTCAGTAAGCCACCTGATGCCATGATCAAGCTGGGCGTACGAGTATCGCCAGCCGCGCGTAACACCGCATTACCCACCATCGGGATAACTAACCAGACGGCGCCTATAAACCACGGTGTCATGTAGGCATAAATATCGGGTAACAAACGTTCTTGAGCACCGAGTAGGGCAAAAATGGCTGGCATCAACAACCATCCGATCAGAGCTAAGACAGCGACCAATAAAGCAGCAACGGTCAGTGCCGTGGTACCATCAAAACGCGCATGCTCCTCGCGCCCCGAACCACGTTTACGAGCAATCACCGCCGAGGTACCAATGCCTAAGCCAATACTCAAGCTCACCACGGTAAAGGTAACCGGGAAGGTAAAACTAACCGCAGCGAGCGGATCCGTGCCTAGCATACCGACAAAAAAAGTATCAACCACGTTAAAGCTAATCAGCGTTAGTACGCCAATAATAACGGGCCAAGTCATCTGCCATAGGGTGCTAGGAATAGGCCGATGAAGCAACGATTTTGCCGACACTGCTGGGCTCATGAAGATACTCTTAGTTGTTACTGCTAGTTATTACTGCGGGACTGTAGTTTTGGCCCTGTCGCTACGACTGCGACTTAGCCATTGCTTGGGTATCGTAAAGGCTCCTAGTGTACCCAAATTTGCTGGTTACTACCATCCTCAATCTACCCCGACCAGAGCTTGCTTGCGTGGACAAAAATAGCCAATATCTATATAGTAAAGCATCTTTTTTCCCCTCAATATTTTATTAACGGCTCTGAAGCAAGGGATACCAGCGTGAAATATCAACTTTCTGATCGTGTAAATGCTATTCAACCTTCTCCTACCCTAGCAGTTTCGCAAAAAGCCGCTGAGCTTAAAGCTGCTGGCCATGATGTAATTGGCTTAGGCGTTGGTGAGCCTGATTTTGATACGCCCCAATTCGTGAAGGATGCTGCCAAGGCCGCGATTGATGCTGGCCATACCAAATACACAGCCGTCGACGGTATTCCGCAACTGAAACAAGCGGTCATTAACAAATTTCAGCGCGACAATGGACTCAGCTACGAACCTGCAGAGATTTTGATTTCAGCAGGCGGTAAACACAGTATTTTTAATCTACTTAGTGCTTGGCTTAACCCAGGTGACGAAGTGCTGATCCCGGCACCTTACTGGGTGTCGTATCCTGATATGAGCTTATTGGTGGGTGCGGTACCACGCTTTATTGAAGCTGGTATTGAGCAACGCTATAAAATCACCGCGGCACAATTAGCGGCGGCCATTACCCCAGCCACTCGGTTACTGTTCTTAAATAGTCCTTCTAACCCAACTGGTACCGCCTATAGCAAAGCTGAATTGACTGCCCTAGCCGAAGTGTTGCGCCAGCACCCGCAGGTTCTTATTGCTACGGATGATATGTACGAACATATCTTGTGGACAGAAGAGGCTTTTCATAACATTGCCATGGTGGCGCCAGACTTACGTGACCGCATTGTGATTCTTTCTGGGGTGTCTAAAGCATATGCCATGACCGGCTGGCGGATTGGCTACGCTGCGGGTCCTAAACCTTTGATTGCGGCGATGAAGAAGATTCAGTCGCAGAGCACCTCTAACCCAGCCAGCATCAGCCAATATGCGGCACTAGCTGCGTTAGAAGGTGACCAAACGTGCATTACCACCATGGTCACTGAATTTAAGAAACGCCATGATTATTTAGTTGCAGCACTCAATACGATTCCTGGTATGCAATGCATTGCTGGTGACGGCACTTTCTATACCTTTGCCAATATCACTGAACTCATGGCACAAAAAGGGGTGAGTACGGATATTGAGTTATGCGAACAACTCTTGAATCAAGCTAAAGTGGCGCTGGTACCTGGTTCAGCCTTTGGTGCACCTGGCCATTGTCGCTTCTCTTTCGCCACCAGTATGGCAACTTTAGAAGAAGCGGTGCGACGCATTGATGCCTACGCACGCAGTTAAACAGCTGGCAAGTTCAAGGTTCTTTAAAATCCCGGCCCCGAGCCGGGATTTTTTATGAATCTTTGGTGACAACGACAATCAAACAGCTGTTTAAATTTTAACCACGGCAAACTTTCTTAAAAACTCAAGCGATTAAAGCAAAAAGTCAAGCTATGATTGGCGATATTTGAAGCAAAGCTGACAAGAAATACACAGTAGCAGATCAAGAAAGAAGCGCTTCTTCAAGTTTTTCTTAAAGCCTGTAAAGTAACTCTAGGCATATATGTAAGCAGTTGTTTTTATTGTAAAATAATAAATAGAGTCAATTTTTAAGCAATCTCTAAATCGGCCTGTATAGCGCACCATTCATGACTACTCACAGATTTTCCCACAAGGTTATCCACAGATTTAGTGGATAAGATCCGCTAGCCTTTTGAAATCAAGAGCTGCGCCCATCTGTGGATAACATAGGACGGATCACAACTATATCTTTTGCTATAACCGCTGCCCTTGTTCACTCTTGACAAGGACTATTTTATCAAGTTTGCGCACAAAACGTGCAAACGAACTTTTTTAGTATTGACAGGCGCTGCAAGCCCCTTTAACATTCGCATCCGTTGCTTGAGGTGTTCCCCAGTAGCTCAGTTGGTTAGAGCGGTGGACTGTTAATCCATGTGTCGTTGGTTCGAATCCAACCTGGGGAGCCAACACCACCTTCCTTGCAACCTATTTGTAATTCCCCAGTAGCTCAGTTGGTTAGAGCGGTGGACTGTTAATCCATGTGTCGTTGGTTCGAATCCAACCTGGGGAGCCACAAATAACCTAGCCCCACGCGACTCCCGCTTGACTCAATCAAATCAATTACGCTTTACCAATTGAAAATAATCATGCAATTCGCTTTGTTGCCACAGTCTTTTGCTCAGTTTAGCCAGTGGCTCTTGAGCGCCTGCAGCTAACCAAGCAACCACCGCTTCTGCCACATTCGGCCATTTACAATAAACCGCACTGTCTTGCTCAATAAAGCGTTGTACGTGCTCTGTACTCAGTTCTTCCATCACCTGTGCAAGACCAGCAATGTCTAGACAACGCGCATTTGCTACTTGTTCAAATTGCCCTTGGAGCGGTCGTACTAACAACTTTTTGCCCATCGCTAAGGCTTCACAGCTGGTTTCAAAGCCGGCGTTACTGATCACCCCTGCCACACTCGCAAAGCAATCTGCAAACCCCTGCCGGGATGGCGGGAAGTAATGCACATGCCCCACTTGCTGATGCTCGGCTTGGGGATGAAAAACACTGAACCGGTAATCGCTGAGGGGCGCTAGCAACTGATGGATTGCAGCGAGGTTCTCAAACGGTAGGTAGACCAAATAATGTCGTTGCTGCAGATTCGTCACTTGCGCTCGTTGGTGAATAATAGGTGGCACCGTGTGCTGTCCATCCTCAAACCAATGCATGCCCAGCGCCTCACTTACCGGCGCAAACCAACGCAGCAACTGCCGTTGAGCGACATGAATAGAGAGTGTTTGCGTGGCTTTATAAAAGGCAAACTGGCGGCCAATACCAATCACTCGGCGCTGTTGTTTACGACCAGCCCAGGCGGTAATGGGTTCGTAGTCGCTAACGATGAGATCGTAAGGAGCTAGATCCAATTGATGTACATCCTGCCAGAACTTACCCCAGTTATTGCGTCGCATGGTTTCTCGTAGCGATACTCGACCTTGCTGCACGGCAAAGGTGAGGCCTTCGCACCATTGCCAATCACCAAACGCTTCCATATCGAACAAAGCCGCTTGCGGCCGTCCTGATACTAAAAAATCAAGCTCGATATCGCTGCGTTGACTAGCAGCCTCAGCTAATGCCGCGCACCGGCTTAAATGACCGTTACCTGTGCCCTGTACTCCTACTAAGATACGCATGCTATCACTCCTATAGCGATCATACTTCCTAGCCCTATCCCAGCCAAAATGTCGCCCGGATAATGCACTCCTAATAACACCCGCGACGATCCCACCGCCACTGCCCAGGCATAAAACAACCACGACCAACTTGGCCAGGTCCAAGTTAACAGCGCTGCCATTAAAAATGCTGCGGTGGTATGCCCGGATGGAAAACTAAAAGGATCGTGCGCAATAATCACCGCTTTTAACGCAGGTTTGGCTTGATATGGACGGGGTCTCTTATAGTAACGCTTGAGCAGGCAAAATAATGGTACTTCTAGCGCAAATCCCAACCATAATGCGTATTGCAACTGAGATTTGGTTTGTAATAATGCTAGCAGCAGGGCTAATCCAGCGTACAAATAACCATCACCTGAATGCGATATCCAGCGCACCAACTTGCGTTGAGCTAAGGCCTGGTAACGATGATTACACCAACTAAAACTGCGCTGATCGTAGTCGTTTAGCTGTTTAATCCACCCCGTCATAAGCTCTTCCTCTGCAGGTTAACTGGCGCAAATTTAACCAGTAGCCATGGCAGCTCTGTGACAACTCGATGAACAATCGATGACAAATGCTAATAACACTACATTTGATCGGTTGTTTATAGCGGCTAAACATTCGATAATGTGCAGTATCGATAAAGAGCGAACAGGTATCTTCATGAGTGACTACTTGCTGCTGTTGGTTGCAACAGTACTAGTCAACAATTTCGTGTTGGTTAAATTTCTTGGATTATGTCCCTTTATGGGCGTGTCTAATAAGCTAGAAACAGCCATTGGTATGTCGGCTGCGACCACCTTTGTGCTGACGTTAGCCTCGGTGTGTAGCTACCTTGTTAACCAATATATCTTGGCACCGCTAGATTTAATGGCACTGCAAACATTGAGCTTCATTTTAGTGATTGCCGTAGTGGTACAATTCACTGAAATGGTCGTACATAAAACTAGCCCCACGTTATACCGTTTGCTGGGCATCTTTTTACCGTTAATTACCACCAACTGTGCGGTGCTTGGTGTGGCTTTATTAAATATCAACGAACAACATAATTTTGTCGAGTCAATCATTTATGGCTTAGGTGCAGCGCTCGGCTTCTCGCTAGTCCTTATTTTGTTTTCAGCGTTGCGCGAACGCCTAGCTGCGGCCGATGTGCCGTTGCCGTTTAAAGGTGCGGCGGTGGCGATGATTACAGCCGGTCTGATGTCATTAGCCTTTATGGGATTTAGCGGCTTGGTGACCAACGCATGAGTATGTTGACTGCCATCATTGTGTTAGGTGTACTGGCGCTGGTGTTTGGGCTTATTCTCGGCTTCGCGGCGGTTCGCTTTAAAGTGGAAAGCGATCCTATTGTGGATCAAATTGATGCTATTTTGCCGCAAACCCAATGTGGTCAGTGCGGCTATCCCGGCTGTCGCCCCTATGCCGAAGCCATTGCCAACGGCGATGCCATCAATAAATGTCCTCCGGGCGGCGAAGCAACCATTAAGCAACTAGCTGAGTTGATGGGGGTAGAACCGCAACCTCTTGATGCCGCACATGGTACCGAGGATGTCAAAAAAGTAGCGGTGATCCGTGAAGATGAATGCATCGGCTGTACCAAGTGTATTCAGGCCTGTCCGGTAGATGCCATTTTAGGTGCCGCCAAGCAAATGCATACGGTTATAGCCCATGAATGTACGGGCTGTGATCTTTGCGTGGAACCATGCCCAGTGGATTGTATTGATATGGTGCCGGTACCGGTGCGCCCAGAAAATTGGCAATGGAACCTAGAACAGATTCCAGTGACTGTTGTGGAGTCAGCTAAATAATGTCCGCGATCAACATCAGTGCTATTGAGGCAGGTCAGTTGTGGAGCTTTCACGGCGGCATTCATCCGCCCGAGCGCAAACAGCTATCGAACCAAACGCCCATCCAAACCTTGCCGTTAAGCAAGACGTTTGTGGTGCCGGTTAAGCAACACAGTGGTAACAGTGGTGAAATACTGGTTGCTGTCGGCGACTACGTCCGTGCTGGCCAACCACTCACCCAACCGGGCTTACAACGTGGCTTACCCGTGCACGCTCCTACCTCGGGTACAGTGCTGGCGATCGACGAACAGCCGATCGCGCATCCGTCGGGCCTAACTGACCTCACCATTACCCTTGCTGCCGATGGCCAAGATGCATGGTATCCAACAACTCCCTGCCCTGATTATCAGCAATTAAGTCGGGCTGAGCTGTTAGAGCGCATTCAAGCAGCCGGGATTGCTGGTTTAGGCGGTGCGGGCTTTCCTAGTGCACAAAAATTAGCGTTACAACGTCCGCTTGAGTATCTCATTATCAATGGGGTGGAATGCGAACCCTATATTACTGCTGATGATCGCTTAATGCGTGAACATGCCGCTGAAATCATCAGTGGCACCGAGATCTTAATGCAGGTTAGCGGTTGCAACAAAGCCTTGATTGCAATTGAAGAGAACAAGCCTGAGGCGATTGCGATATTTACCCAGTTACTTAGTGAACGTGCTGCCGCAGCGAGCAGCATTGCGTTACGCCAAGTGCCGGTAAAATACCCCTCGGGCGGCGAGAAGCAACTGATTGAAATTTTAACCGGACGGCAAGTTCCCAGTCGCGGCCTACCGATTGATGTCGGCTTATTGATGCACAACGTAGGTACTGCGTTTGCTATTCATCAAGCGATCGTACTGGGCATACCGTTAATACAACGAGTGGTTACCGTCACCGGCGAACAAGTGGATAAACCGGGTAACTATTGGGTTCGTCTCGGTACCCCTGTCGCTGATCTGCTAGCTTATGCGGGCTTTCATGAAACTACCGGTAAGGCTGCACAACGAGTGATCATGGGCGGGCCTATGATGGGCTTTGCCTTGGCTAATTTACAAGTGCCGGTGGTGAAAATTACCAACTGCTTATTATTGCCCTCAACCACCGAGCTAGCCCCAGCCCAGCAAGAAATGAATTGCATTCGGTGTGGCGCCTGTGCTGACGTGTGCCCGGCGCAACTGTTGCCGCAGCAACTGCAATGGCTGGCCAAAGCCAAAGATTATGATGGCCTCGAGCAACAAAACCTGTTTGACTGTATTGAATGTGGTGCCTGCGCTTACGTCTGCCCAAGTGAAATTCCGTTGGTGCATTACTATCGTAAAGCCAAAGCTGAGATCCGCAATATTGCGCGCGAAAAAGCCAAGGCAGAAATTGCACGCGAACGCTTTGAAGCGCGCCAAGAGCGCCTTGAACGCGAAAAACAAGAACGATTAGAACGTCATCGGCAAGCTGCTGAAGCACGTAAAGCGGCCCAAGCTGAAGCCGTCGCCGCCGGCGCTGATAACCCGCAAGATGCGGTCCAAGCAGCTATTGCCCGGGCCAAAGCTCGCAAAGCCGCACAAGCCGCTGCTGCCGCCAAGGCCAACGACTCTGCCGAAGGTGAATCATCATGACATTTAAAATAGCCGCATCGCCCCACGCTCACCAACGGCGTACCACCACGCAAGTGATGCGTTGGGTTTACCTAGCAGTGATTCCTGGCATCTTGGTACACAGCTACTTTTTTGGCTTGGGGATTTTCTTACAACTGCTGTTAGCATTACTCACAGCATGGATCTGTGAAGCCGCCGTGATGCGTGTTCGTGGACGCCCAGTAGCAAGTGCTTGGCGGGATCATACCGCCATAGTGACTGCGGTGTTGTTAGCCATTAGCATACCCAGCTTGGCACCTTGGTGGATCATTGTGATTGGCACCGCCTTTGCCATCTTGGTGGTGAAGCATGTCTATGGTGGCGTTGGCCAAAATCTATTTAATCCTGCCATGGCTGGCTACGTGCTGTTACTGGTGTCCTTTCCGGTACAGATGACCAGTTGGCCGATCCCACAACAACTGGCACAGTTACAGTTATCACTAGCCGATACGTGGCAGTTAATCAGCAGCGGTTATAGCCAAGCAGGCTACAGTTTAGAGCAATTGCGTAGCGGTATTGATGGAGTCACTATGGCAACTCCTCTAGATAGCTTACGCACCGATCTTAGTCATCAACTTACCACCACAGAAGCGCTGCAAAAGCCTATTTTTGGGAGTTTTGCTGGGGTTGGCTGGGGTTACCTCAATCTCGCTTTTTTGCTTGGTGGCTTGGTGCTTATATATCAACGTATTATCAGTTGGCATATCCCGGCCGGGGTGCTGCTAGGCTTAACGGTGCCTGCCACTTTGTTGTGGTTGTTCAATCCGGATCAAAGCATCTCACCATGGTTACATCTGATGAGTGGTGCAACCATGTTGGGGGCCTTTTTTATTGCCACCGACCCGGTAACAGCGGCTACGTCTAACAAAGGCCGCTTCATTTTCGGCCTCATCATTGGCGCTTTAGTGATGGTCATTCGCACTTGGGGGGGCTACCCTGATGCTGTTGCCTTTGCGGTGTTGCTAGCTAACATGGCCGTGCCCGTGATTGATAAGTACAGCCAACCGCTAGCCTATGGCCATGGAGGTAGAACATGATCGGCAAAAGTATGCGCCATAATGGTATGGTTCTAGCCTTGTTCGCTATTGTTGCAACCCTGCTCATTGTGGCCACAGCTCAGTTTACCGAGGAGCCCATTAAGCGCCAACAAGAACAAGAATTGTTGCAAGTGCTGAACCAATTAATTCCACCTGAGCTGCATGATAACGACTTGTACCAGAGCTGTAGTTTAGTTGACCATGCTGAACTAGGGCCTGGCTCCCATCGTATTTATCGGGCTAGCCTGAACCAGCAAGCCACCGCCTTAGCGGTAGAAGTGACCGCACCGAATGGTTACAGTGGTGCGATTGAACTACTAGTAGCCTTCACCGTCGCCGGTGAGGTTAGTGGCGTGCGTACCCTACGCCATCAAGAAACCCCGGGCTTGGGTGATAAAATTGAGATCCGCAAAGATGATTGGATCACCAGTTTCAACGGTTTAACCGTGCAAGGAGCTGATGACAACCGCTGGGCGGTGACTCGCGATGGCGGTATGTTTGATCAATTTACTGGCGCTACTATCACCCCAAGAGCCGTAGTGCAGGCAGTAAAACGTGCCAACCTGTTATTTCAGCAGCAACAGCAACAGTGGTTCGCGGCCCCTAACAACTGTACCGGAGTAAGCTCATGAACGCCTACAAAGAGTTAACCCTACAGGGCTTGTGGACCAACAACCCAGCCTTAGTGCAACTGCTAGGCCTGTGCCCTCTGCTCGCAGTTACCTCAACGGTAACCAATGCGTTGGGGCTTGGTTTGGCAACCTTACTGGTGTTGGTGGGTTCTAACGTCACCGTATCACTAGTGCGCGACTGGGTTCCTAAAGAAATTCGTATTCCGGTGTTTGTGATGGTGATTGCAACCTTTGTTACCGTCATGCAATTATTGATGAACGCTTATGTGTATGGCTTGTATCAATCGCTGGGTATTTTCATTCCGCTGATCGTCACCAATTGTGCCATCATTGGTCGTGCCGAAGCTTATGCCTCCAAGAACCCCTGGCAAAAATCGGCGTTTGATGGCCTGATGATGGGCTTAGGGTTCACTTTAGTATTGGTGTTGTTAGGCGCCATTCGTGAGATTATCGGTAACGGCACCCTGTTTGATGGTGCCGATTTACTGCTAGGAGCATGGGCCAGTGAGCTACGTATCGAACTGGTTCAATTTGACTACCCGCTGCTGTTGGCGATTCTGCCGCCGGGGGCCTTTATTGTGATGGGCTTTATCATTGCGGGTAAAAACTGGTTCGATCAGCGCCAAGCCGAGCGCGCCAAAACACCAGAAAAACAAGTAACGCGGGCTCGGGTTACGGCCCAATAACTATCATGAATAAAGACAAACGTATTGCTATTTTAACGCGCTTACGCGAGCACAATCCGCACCCTACTACGGAACTTGAGTACAACTCGAGTTTTGAGTTACTGATTGCGGTGTTGTTATCGGCTCAGGCCACCGATGTTGGGGTAAATAAGGCGACTCGTAAACTCTTTGCCGCAGCCAATACCCCAGCAGCCATGTTAGCCTTGGGCGTGGACGGCGTTAAAGAGTACATTAAAACCATCGGCCTCTTTAATGCCAAGGCTGAGAACATCATCAAAACTTGTACTATCTTGGTGAATCAACATCAAGGCGCTGTACCAGAAAACCGCGAAGCTCTAGAAGCCTTGCCAGGGGTTGGACGCAAAACCGCTAACGTGGTGCTCAATACAGCGTTTGGCTGGCCCACTATTGCCGTCGATACCCATATTTTTCGGGTTGCGAATCGGACTAAATTTGCGCCAGGCAAAACCGTCCGAGCGGTAGAAGATAGATTAGAAAAAGTGATTCCGGCCGAATTTAAAGTAGATGCTCATCACTGGTTTATTTTACACGGGCGATACACCTGTATTGCGCGTAAACCAAGATGTGGCAGTTGCTTAATCGAAGATTTGTGCGAATTTAAACAGAAGACATCAGACGAGGTTTAACATGAGACTACTGCACACCATGCTACGTGTTGGCGACCTGCAACGCTCCATTCAATTTTACACCGAACTGTTGGGCATGAAGCTATTACGTACCGCTGATAACGAAGAGTACAAGTATTCTCTGGCGTTTGTTGGCTACGGTGATGAAGCTGACCATAGCGTGCTTGAGTTAACCTACAATTGGGGTGTTACTGAATACGAACACGGCGGTGCCTTTGGCCATATTGCTATTGGTGTTAGCGATATTTATCAAGTTTGTGAGCAATTAGAGCAAGCTGGTGCTGATGTTTATCGTAAGCCAGGGCCGGTTAAAGGTGGCAAAACCATCATTGCTTTTGTGCGTGATCCGGACGGTTATGCCATTGAGTTAATTGAGCGTAGCGCAGCCAATCCTGGAGATTTATGAGCCAGACGCCAACGCCAGCCAGCACTGCACCCGCTGCTGCGGTGACTATGCAAGAGCGCTTTCGCGGCTACATGCCGGTCGTTATTGACGTTGAAACCGCAGGTTTTAATGCCAAAACTGATGCCTTACTTGAAGTTGCCGCGGTTATTCTGGAATTCAATCAGGCTGGGCAACTGCAACCGGCCAAATCTTTGCACTATCACGTTGAGCCTTTCGAAGGTGCCAACATTGAGCAAGCTGCCATCGATTTTAACGGTATTGACCCGCACTCGCCCTTACGCGGCGCAGTAGCAGAGAGCGAAGCTCTCAAAGACATGTTCAAGCCGATTCGCAAAGCGCAAAAAGATGCAGGGTGCCAACGCTGTATTTTAGTCGGCCACAATGCGACTTTTGATCATAGCTTTGTTATGGCAGCAGCAGAGCGAGCACAACTCAAACGCAATCCGTTCCATCCGTTTGTTACTTTTGACACGGCCGCTTTAGCTGCGGTGTTTTTAGGTCAAACCGTGCTGATCAAAGCATGCCAAGCAGCTGGTATTGCCTTTGATAGTAAACAGGCGCATTCTGCCCTGTATGATACTGAACGTACCGCTGAGCTGTTTTGCTATATGGTTAATCGCTATCAAGATCTCGGTGGCTGGCCCTTGCAACCCGCAAGCAACAGCTAAGCCTCGCTGGCACTTAACTGGCGCATAACACAAACAATAACAAGGAAACGCATATGCCCACCCATCACCGTGTTCCATTATTCTTAGCCAGCCTGTTTGTGGTGGTCGTCTGTTGGTCAGCCATAGCGCCTGCTGATAATCGGGTTTGGTGGGCTGAAATGGTACCTATTTTTGCGATCTTTATCGGCTTGGCCGTCACCTACAAGCACTTTCAGTTTAGCAATACCAGCTACCTGTTGATGAGCGTGCTACTCATCATGCACACCATAGGTGCGCATTACACTTTTGCCAAAGTGCCATTTGATTGGGTCACCGAAACCTTTGCCTTTGAGCGCAACCACTACGACCGGGTGGCTCATTTTAGTGTGGGCTTTTATGCCTATGCGGCAGCTGAGTTATTGCTGCGTAAGCAATGGGCTCGCCCCGTGACGGCCATGTTATTCGGGCTGTTTTTAATCATGGCTGTAGCCGCCGCCTACGAGATCATTGAATGGCAATTTGCGGTGATTGAAGGCGGCAATGCCGGCATCGAATTTTTGGGCTCACAAGGTGACCCCTGGGATGCCCAAAAAGACATGCTGGCCGATACGCTCGGAGCTATTGCCGCGCTAGTGTTGTTCTATTTCTCGCGTTGGGTTAAGCCTGCTAAAGACTAAACCCCGATGTCTTCATGCCATAACTGCGGATGCTGCTGAATAAAGTTTTGCATTAAGTCGATGCAGCTAGCATCCTGCCTCACCTCCACCTCAATTCCGGCCTCACGCAAGCGCTGTTCAGCACCCATAAAGGTCTGATTTTCACCAATAACTACCTTTTTGATGCCATAGAGCTCAATTGCTCCTGCGCACATGCAGCAAGGGGATAAGGTGGTGTAAATGGTACATTCCCGATAAACTTTCGCCGGTTGCCTGCCGGCATTTTCAAGGGCATCCATTTCGCCATGCAAAATAGGGCTGCCACTTTGCACCCGTCGATTATGGCCACGGCCGATAATCTTGCCTTGGTGCACGAGCACCGAACCTATGGGCACTCCACCCTCAGCCAAGCCTTGTTTTGCTTCAGCGATAGCCGCTTGCATAAATTCATCCATTGTTTGCGCTCCTGATGTTTTGCAGATTCACCATAAAGACTTTCTCTGATATCCAGCATAGCCCAAATTCTGCTATTATGAACAGTCTATTCATCACGTATAAGTTAGCACATCTATCATGAGCACTGTCGCAATGCCAACCACCCAACCTCCTCTCAGCCAATTCGATCAGCTTCCGTTAGCAGCCAATTTGTTGCAACGCGTGGCCGAGCTTGGCTACAGCACCATGACCCCCGTTCAAGCAGGCAGTTTGCCGGTGATTTTGGCGGGCCTAGATGTGGTGGTACAGGCTCCAACCGGCTCCGGAAAAACCGCAGCCTTTGCGCTAGGCTTGTTAACCAAGCTGGTGCCGGCTCAGCAAGCGCCTCAAGCACTAGTGATGTGCCCGACGCGTGAGCTGGCCGAACAAGTAGCCGAAGTCATTCGTAGTCTTGCCAAAGCCATCGGCGATGTGAAAGTACTGACACTTTGTGGTGGGGTGCCAGCGCGAGGCCAGCGTGAGTCCTTGCAGCACGGTGCAAATATTCTGGTGGGTACGCCAGGGCGTATTCTAGATTTGCTGCAGCAGCAAGCTTTCAGCACAGCAGCCATCCACACGTTGGTATTGGATGAAGCGGATCGCATGCTAGAAATGGGTTTTATCGATGATCTCAAAGCCATTGTGAAGACGCTACCGGGCCAGCGCCAAACGTTATTGTTTAGTGCCACCTACCCAGCCACTATCGCCCAACTTGCGCAACAGGTAAGCCAGCAGGCAAAGCATATTCAAGCGGAAGATGCTGCAGTACCAGCGGCTATAACCCAACGCTTTTATGAGTTAACCGACACTGCCGCGAACGCAGTGGCGAATCTTCTACTTCAATTACAGCCACCCAGCTGTATGGTGTTCTGTAATACCAAAGCTGAGACGCAAAACATTGTGACCCACTTGCTCGGCCAAGGCATTAGCGCCACCGCCTTAAATGGTGATCTTGACCAAAAACAGCGCGATCAAGCGATGATTCAATTTCTCCATGGTAGTGTCCGCGTGTTAGTTGCAACGGATGTCGCCGCACGGGGCGTGGATGTGGATCAATTACCCCTGGTGATTAACGTGCATATGGCCCATGACCTTGATACCCACACCCACCGCATTGGCCGTACCGGGCGGGCTGGCAGTGCTGGCCTAGCTATTACGCTGCTAGGGGCACAGGATAACTATCAAAGGCATCTGCTAGAAGATCAACTCGATAAACCTATTCAGCTGTTAGCGCTACCAGCACCGGCTGCGGCTAATCTTAGCTTGCCCGCACTGTGGAGTACGTTGCAAATCACTGGGGGCAAGAAAGATAAACTGCGCCCAGGTGACATAGTTGGCGCCCTCACCAAAGATAATCAGCTTAAAGTAGACGCGATAGGCAAAATCAAAGTGCTTAGCCAGTGGTCTTTTGTGACGGTCCGCAAAGCTCAGGTGAAAGCGGCACTGGCCATTCTCAATAACGACAAAATCAAAGGTAAGCGCTTTCGCGCACGTGCGCTCTAACGTCTCTTGTCGCCATACCGCATGCCGTAAAAGGCCAAAAAAAGCCCCAGCACTGAAACCAGTAGCTGGGGCTTATTCTTTGAACTAGCCTAAAAGTTTAGGCTATTACAGTTTGCCAGCGTTTTTCGACAAGTAGTCTGCTACCCCTTTAGGGTCTGCTTTCATGCCTTCGTCGCCTTCTTTCCAGCCAGCTGGGCACACGTCGCCGTGTTTCTGGTGGAAGTTTAACGCGTCAACCAAACGAATCATTTCGTCGATGTTGCGGCCTAATGGCAAGTCGTTCACGATTTGATGACGTACCACGCCTTCTTCATCGATCAAGAATGACGCACGGAAAGCCACGCCGTCAGTTGGATGCTCAACATCGTAAGCACGGCAAATTGAATGCTTAACGTCGGCTACTAATGGATATTTAACCGCACCAATGCCGCCGTCTGCTTCAGCGGTGTTACGCCATGCGTTGTGCGTGAATTGTGAATCGATAGACACACCGATAACTTCTACACCACGTTTTTTGAATTCTTCTAAACGGTGGTCAAATGCGATCAACTCAGAAGGACATACGAAGGTGAAATCTAATGGGTAAAAGAAAACAACCGCTTTCTTACCTTTAATTTGCTCGTATAAGTTAAAGCTATCAACAATTTCACCGTTTCCTAATACCGCTGCAGCAGTGAAGTTAGGAGCCTTACGACCTACTAATACACCCATGTTATATCTCCGTTTTCTAGGTTTACTTATTCTGCTGGGGCCGGATGGCGCTCAGCAACTTCTGCAATTAAAGCCTGCAATTCACCTTTTTGGAACATTTCCAAAATGATGTCACAACCACCCACTAATTCGCCTTCAATCCACAATTGTGGAAAGGTAGGCCAATCAGCGTAAGCGGGTAATTCTGCACGAATATCTGGGTTTTGCAAAATATCAACATAAGCAAATGGCTGACCACAGCTCATTAATGCTTGCGATGCTTGCGCAGAAAATCCACAGCTTGGTAATTTAGGTGACCCTTTCATGTATAACAGAATAGGGTTTTCAGCAATTTGCTGTTTGATCTTTTCAACAGTTTCCATGCATACCTCAGATGTAGAGCGTTTTAAAATGGCCATTAGTTTAGCATATCGAGCCTGCCTTATCAGCACTCCCAAAGTAAGTAGTTAGGTTAAATAAACCCAGCCAGCCCCCTTGAAATAAACTTTTATGCCACAATATAACTATATAGTGACTGCAGGATCTTATTTCAATGCTAGAATGCATTGGCATGAGAAACTAGAATGTTTCAAAATCCATACGCAAATAATAACGGAGAGTCGACATGGCATTTGAATTACCAGCATTGCCTTATGCAAAAGATGCACTAGAGCCACACATTTCAGCTGAAACCATTGAATACCACTACGGTAAGCACCATCAGACTTATGTTACCAAATTAAATGATGCGGTAGCTGGTACTGACTTAGAAAGCCAATCGCTAGAAGACATCATCAAGTCTAGCAAAGGTGGCGTGTTCAATAACGCAGCACAAGTGTGGAACCACACTTTCTACTGGCACTGCTTAAGCCCAAATGGCGGCGGCGAGCCAACCGGTGCGGTAGCGGACGCAATTAATGCGGCGTTTGGTTCATTCGCTAAGTTCAAAGAAGAATTTAGTGCCCAAGCAGCTGGCAACTTCGGTTCTGGTTGGACTTGGCTAGTTAAAAAGGCGGATGGTTCGGTTGCTATCGTAAACACCAGCAACGCTGAAACCCCGTTAACTGATGCTTCAGTAACCCCTATTTTAACTGTTGATGTGTGGGAACACGCCTACTACATCGATTACCGTAATGCCCGTCCAAACTACTTGAATGCATTTTGGAACTTAGTGAACTGGGATTTCGTAGCGAAAAACTTCGCTTAATTCGTTTCGCTCATGGCCCGAGTGCATGCACTCGGTGCCCATAAAAAAAAACTCCAGTACTGTGCTTACAGTAACTGGAGTTTTTTTATATCCAACCCGTACTTACTTAACCAGTACTTACTCAACCAAGTTATCAGGGATCTCACTGCGCATGCTATGCCAGATACGGCCCGATTGATAACCGTATTCGCGTACTAATAATACCGCATCGTCACGGCGCGAATCTGCCGCCATGGTTTTTAAATCCGCGTAGTATTTGCGAGCTAATTGCCGAGCTTGTGGATTTGAGAAGTAAAAATTACCAATCCGTGAATACAAGCCTTTAAAGCCGTTCAGTACCAACACATAAATAGGATTGCCAGAGGCCATGGCTAAGTCATGATTCAATTGATAATCATATTGACTGAAGGCTTCGGCACTATCTTCTAGGGTAGCCGCAGCGGTAAGCAATTCGGCTACTCGTTCTGGTGCATTTCGAACCGCTTGGCGAATGTAAATAGCACTGATATTCGTACGTGCCGACAACAATTGATCCACCAATTCAGGCATACCATCTTCATCTAACCTAGCTAAGGTTTCGAGAATGTTAAGGCCTGAAGTTTCCCAGAAGTTATTCACCCGCGTCGGCTTACCATGTTGAATGGTTAACCAACCGTCACGGGCCAGCCGCTGCAAAACTTCACGTAAGGTGGTGCGGGTTACCCCAATCAACTCGGACAGCTCGCGTTCTGCGGGAAGAATGGTACCTGGCGCAAAATGCCCGTTCCATATAGATTTTACGATGTATTCCTCGGCAAAACCTGCTGGACTCTTAGCTTTGATGATCATGAAATGCCCTGTAGTTTGAATAACGGGTGCCTGCTTACTGCTGATATTTGTCATAGTGAGGGCTGATTCTACCAGCCTTTTCAATGGTCGGACAAGTTTTGCGAAAATATTTACCGAGATCTTGATTGCGCTGGTCAGTACATCATTATTATCGACAATTTTAAGCTGCTAAGGTAAGGTGCCGGCAGTACATCATTGTGAAGAGACTCAGTATGTTAAAACATCTAGCCAAGCTACCAACGCAACGTTTGCCGTGGTTGTTATTATTGTTGAGCGTTTTAGCTTTACTTAGCTTTGCGCTTTATGTCCAACATGGTTTGGGCATTGAACCTTGCGTTAAATGTATTTACCAACGAACCGCCATCATCGCCATTGGCTTGGCTGCTCTTGTTGGCCTCCTAAGACCACAACAGCTGCTGTTGCGCAGTTTAGCTTGGTTGGCTTGGCTGGTGGCAGCAGTTTGGGGCTATGTTATCGCGGCCGAACACGTGCAGCTACAGCAAGCAGAAAACTCCTTTTTTATTGTCTGCGAGGCCTTTCCTAACTTTCCTAGCTGGTTACCCTTGCACGAGTTGCTGCCTAATCTCTTTGGTGCACCCGGCCTATGTGGCGATATTGACTGGCAATTTGCCGGCTTAAGTATGCCGATGTGGATGCAAATCATTTTTGCTGGTTATGCCATCGTAGCCGTGGCGGTCATGCTGATTCGGTTGCTAGTGCAGCGTGCTCTTTAAAAGGGGTAAGGGTTAAAAAGCTATCAAGGGGTATCTTGCAGCGGCCAAGTCACGATGCGGTCTTCTAATTCGGCCGCAAAGTCGCGTTCATTGATAACTCGGCCCACCACGCTCATCCCCGCTGCCACCATGGCATCTTTACTACCTTGATGGCGTAACGGATGCCAACTTGGCAACGAACGCCCTTCGGCAAGGCGGCGATAAGCACAGCTGTTCGGTAAATAATACAACTGCTGCAAATTGTCTTGGCTTATCACTACACAATCAGGAACGATGTCGAAGCGCGTCGCATACTGCTTGCAGCTGCCGCTCTCAGCGCACAGTAGTTGGCAACTGACATCGGTAAAATAGAGCTCATCGGTGTCATCATCCACCAGCTTATGTAAGCAGCACTTGCCACAACCATCACAGAGTGACTCCCACTGCTCGGTCGTCATCTCAGCTAATGGCGTAGTTTGCCAAAATGGTTTAGCCACGTCCGGCCTCCACCTGGCCCTGCCATTGCCACGCGCTAGAGCCACTATCAGCCGGCTGCAACCACAGCTGTAACTCATCACCAACCGCTAACCCGGCCACACCGGCAGGAGTTCCGGTTAACACCACATCGCCAGGGACTAAGCTAAAAGACTGACTCACTTCAGCTAAGAGTTCTGCAATCGGAAAGATCATCAGCCGCGAATCACCCTGTTGCCGCGGTTGGCCATTTACCTCTAAGCCAAATCGTAAGGGTTGATCCAGCGCCAGTTCTGCGCTTGTAAGCCAACTAGATAGTACACAGGCGCCATCGAAGGCTTTGGCGCGCTCCCATGGTTGCCCTTGCGCTTTGAGTTTGCTTTGCACCTCACGCAGGGTTAAATCTAACGCCACCCCTACGGCCGCAATTGCCGTTTGTGCGCTGGCAGGGGTCGCTGCGGTCAAGGGCTGCCCAATCAGCACCGCGAGTTCAACTTCATGTTGGCATTCACCTTGCTGGGTTGGAATCATCACCTTGGGTAAATAGGTGATGCTCGAGGGGGGCTTCATAAACAGTAACGGTGCCGCCGGCACCTCATTACCTAACTCAGCTGCATGGGCCGCATAATTGCGACCCACACACACGATTTTCGACGGTTGCGGTAAAGCAAGTTGGTCCGCTTGATACATACCAATTACCGCGGAAACCGAATACGATCCGATAAGTAACCCACCGCAGCCACAAAATAGTGCGAACGGTTCCAACGCATCAAGGCATCGTAGTTGGCATAAGCGAGATAAACGCGGCCCTGCTGGTCATCAGGGATCACCACAGAGGCTTCAATATCGTCCCGTTGCGGTAAATCACTCCCGTCCATTCGACGCACGCCCAATTGTTGCCATTCAGCTAGAGTTTTCTTGGTTTTCAACGAAGCTAAACTGGCATCAAAAGAGTCTGGTAGTTGCACTTGGCGACCCCAAGTAACATCATCCCGCCAGCCCACAGATTTAAGGTAGTTGGCCGCCGAGGCAAAGACATCGCCCATCGAGCCCCAGATATCTTTACGACCATCGCCATCATAGTCCACTGCGTACTGCATGAATGAACTTGGCATAAACTGGGTTTGTCCCATAGCGCCTGCCCACGAGCCACGCATTTGTTCAATCGGAATATGCTGTTCTTCTACGATGGTGAGTGCGTGCCATAATTCTTTCTTAAAAAAGGCTTCACGACGCCCTTCGTAAGCCATGGTGGTGAGTGCTGAAATCACGTCTTGGCCGCCAGTAAAGCTACCAAAATTGGTTTCAATGCCCCACAGCGCCACGATAAACCGCGGTTGTACGCCATATTCAGCGCCAATTTGCTCTAATAAATCGCGGTGCTCCTGGTATTTCTCTACTGCCTTTTTGGCTTTCCACTCAGGGACCGCTCGCGGTAAGTAAGTATCCAGCGTGAGTTTGAATTCCGGTTGATTACGATCGGCTTTAACCGATCGTTGGTACAGTTTCACCTCAGCAAAAGCTGTGTCTAAGGTACTTTGGGCGTAACCATCGGCCAAGGCTTCTTGTTTAAGTTTGGCCACATAAGCAGCGAAACCATCAGCACTAATTTCGTTCTCATTGGCCTGAGCCACAGTAGCGCTTAGCCCCATTAACAGTGCTACGGCAACCGAACAACATGCTTTAATCATTGAAAGACTCCTTTGGTTTCAATGTTTTTAATAGGTTTTCCTGTGGCTCGGGTAGTTGTAAATAGAACCCAGGCTCAGTTAAGTGTTGCTTTAACTCTGCCACACTCAACCGCGCTAACGAGCGCGATTCAGTTAAAGCGAGCGTCATCACATGAATAGGTTGACCGAAACTTTGCTGCAAAGGTTCAGGAAGTTTTGTAAAGTCGGCAGGATGCGGCATATATAAATAGGTATCCGCGCGGCGCGGACTGCGATAAATCGCACACAACATAGTCAGGCGCTCTCTTTATTGGTTAGTGATGCTGAGATAACAAGGTTTCAGCGAATGCCTTAAGCTTAGCCCCGCGCCAACCCGTTAACAAGTCTGGTACCATCAATTCTGCTTGGGCAGCAGCTGGTACTTGCCAAAACCAATGAATCACATCGTTGATTTGACGCCGTGAGGCGACCAAGCTGGGCTGTAACTGCAGTTCAGCAGCAACCTCGTTAACGCGCTTCTTCAACTCATTGAAGACCACTTTATAGCCGCGCATATCCGTTAAGCGTTCTAAACTCGCTGGCTGGTCACTAGCATCTGCACCCCTGCTAACCGCTTGTAGCAAGGCTTCACCAGCGTAGCGTACTGTCACCGGAGATAAATCGGTCACCCCACGTAGATGATGAATACTGCTTGGCATGCGTCGTGCCAGCTCAAGTAAGGTATGATCTTTTGCGACAAAGCTCAGTGGAATATCAGATTTCTGTGCCCGCTCTAAACGCCATTGCAATAACTCACGCAATACCGCCAGTTGTTGACGATTGCACTGCCAAGCATTACCAAAACTCAAATAAAGCCAATGTGGTGGGTCTTGATGGGCACGCTTTTGTACTTGCAGCGCCGTTTCTTCTAACACAATAGCTAGCTGCTCAGGGCTTAACTCTGCCAACAGCTGCGGGTAAATTTGATGCAAATAAAACACATCAGCCGCCGCATAATCAAGCTGCTCAGTGGCCAAAGGCCGTTGCAGCCAATCGGTTCTTGATTGGGATTTGTCGAGCTCTACTTGGGTATAATGAGCCACTAGGGCAGCGTAGCCTAACGCATCGCCATGGCCAGCTACCGCTGCTGCGATTTGGGTATCAAACACGCCAGTCACCACCTGCCCCATGTGCTGGGACAAGATCTCATAGTCTTCGCCACCGGCATGAATCACGAGGGGTTGTTGTTGATTGGCGAACAACTGCCACAGTGGCGTTAAATCCGTCACTGCAAGTGGGTCAATCAACACCAGCAAGTCATCGGCGCGAACCTGGATTAAACCTAATTTGGCATAATAGGTGCGGGTACGGACAAATTCCGTGTCTACCGCTAAAAAACTTGCAGAATCAGCTTGTTGGCAAAACCCAGCAAGCTGCTCTGCAGTGGTGATCAGATTAAAAGGAAGCATTAATTATTTCGCTTTGGCCTCTTCTTCGTCACGTAACTCACGCCGTAAAATTTTCCCGACATTAGTTTTTGGTAGCTCCTCACGGAACTCCACTAATTTTGGCACTTTATAACCGGTCATATTTTCACGTGCATACGCAATCAATTCTTTTTCAGTGAGCGACTTATCCTTGCGTACCACAAAGATTTTGACTTGCTCACCCGAACTGTCGTGAGGTACCCCTACTGCGGCAACTTCAAGAACTTTCGGATGGTCAGCAATCACGTCTTCTATTTCGTTAGGATACACATTAAAGCCTGACACTAAGATCATGTCTTTTTTGCGATCCACAATTTTGAAGAAGCCTTGCTCATCCATCAAACCGATATCACCTGTAGCAAACCAGCCATCAATCATCACTTTGGCGGTTTCATCAGGACGATTCAGATAACCCACCATTACTTGCGGGCCGCGCACCTGTAATTCGCCGGCTTCGCCTTGCGGTAACTCCTCGCCAGTATCAACATCAACGATACGCACCTCAGTAGATGGCAAAGGCAACCCTATGGTACCGTTGTAATGCTCTATATCCGTAGGATTAACGGTCACTACCGGTGAACATTCAGTTAAGCCGTAGCCTTCTAGCAAGCGCGATTTAGTCACTCGCTCCCAGTGCTCGGCAACGGCGCGTTGCACTGCCATACCGCCACCTAAAGCGATCTTAAGATGAGAAAAATCTAAATCTTTAAAGCCGTCGGCATGTAATAACCCATTAAACAAGGTGTTCACACCAGAAATGATAGAGAACGGGTATTTACTTAATTCTTTTACGAAGCCTGGCATATCGCGCGGATTGGTAATCAGAATATTGCGTCCACCGTGCTTCATAAAGGTCAAGCAGTTGGCCGTAAGCGCAAAGATATGGTACAGCGGCAACGCCGTGATCACGGTTTCTTCGCCATCCACCACTAAAGGTGCGACCAACGCCGATACCATTTCTAAGTTGGCAACCATATTCCGATGCGACAACATGGCACCTTTAGCTAATCCGGTAGTGCCTCCGGTATATTGCAAGAAAGCTAGATCATCACCACTCATTTGCGGTCGTTGATACTTAGCTTTGGCGCCTTGCGCTAGTACTTGTTTGAACTGCGTCGTATGCTGCAACGAATAGGCTGGCACCATCTTTTTCACGTATTTAACTACGAAGTTAACAATCCAACGCTTCGGTGCTGGTAACATGTCACCAATACTGGTCAGGATCACTTTCTTGACCGGTACCTCAGTAATCACTTTCGCTAGGGTGTGCGCAAAGTTATCTAAAATAACAATGGCCTGCGCATTGGCATCACTTAACTGATGCTTTAATTCGCGGGCCGTGTATAGCGGGTTCACGTTAACCACGGTCATCCCAGCTCGCAATACACCAAACAGCGCAATAGGATATTGCAGTAAGTTTGGCATCATCAAAGCGACGGCATCGCCCTTTTGCAAACCTTGCTGTTGCAGGTAAGCAGCAAAATCTCTACTGAGCGTATCTAACTCATTAAACGTCAGCTCAGTGTCCATGTTTACAAACGCAACTTTATTGCCGTACGTTTTTACACTTTGCTCAAAAATATCAATTAACGAGTTAAAGTGATCCGGGTCAATGGTCTCCGGAACCCCTGCTGGATAGCGTTTTAGCCAAATTTTATCCACGCGCTTCATGCTCCTGAATACTTTTAATTAAAATTTACTAACACGCAATCATCGCATATCCGACCAGTATTGCCTAGCCGTTATGATGCCGAATTATCTGTGATAAATAACCAATAATCGCATCCGGGCGCTCCATATGAACATGATGACCGCCTTCAACTTCGTGTACCCGTAGGTGCGGAACTTGCTCACGCCAGTCTTGTAAGGCCGTTTTTAGACGCTGATGTCCGTGGCTACCCAACAGCACGGTAAAAGGACATTCAATGTGGGCTAGCACATCACCAATCTGAGCCGCAGTTAAGCGCACCGCAGAACTTACCCGAAGTTGCCCATCAGCGCGAAACTGATAATGTTCGGCGCCGAATTGTTCAATGCCGCGTTCAACTAAAAGCGCCGCTAATTCACGACTAAAATCACCAGCTTGAGCGCGGGCACTGATGGCTAAATCAAGATTGGGATAGCGTGGCGGTTGTTTTTGCTGTTGCTGCCAGCGACTACGAAAGCCTTGGCGGAGCTCGGCTGTGGTTTTATCCGCAGCGGTGGCAATCAAACCGAAGGCCTCTATTGCCAACAATTCGCTCACTAACTCTGGCGCAATGCCTGCCAACATATTGGCCGCATAGGCACCCATGGAATGGGCCACAATAGCCACCTGAGGCCATTGCTGTTGCTGGCACAAGCTCCAGATATCGTAGACATAATCGATAAAGGGATAATAATTGCCCGCCGGTCGATGGTCAGAATGCCCATGCCCAGCCCAATCCAGCGCGATCAAGCGATAGTCACCGGCTAGATCCGACTGCAAAAATTCTTCGGCAAGAGGCAAAAAGCTGTGACAATTATCCAGCCAGCCATGCAGAGCCAAGAGTGGGTAACCATCTGTAGGCCCCCATTGCAGACCACGCATGGTGCCCCAGGGTAAATCAAACGAAACAGGCTCAGCATGATGCCGAGCCTGTTGATAACGCAGTTGCGTAGACGGTGCTATTGCCGTTGTCGTCACAATCAATTATTTCCTTTATCTGACTGGCCCGAACCGCCCTCGCTAGCACCCTGGGTATTGCGAATAATCACCGGGCCTGGGTAGTGCGGACGGCTGAAGTAGTAATGACGATACCATAACGAACTATAATCTACTTCAACTTGGGTTTTTTCTTTTTGAATCGGCCACAAATATTTGCCACTGGCATTCAGTACCGGGAACAAATAGTTGTATTCGTCAATCATTCCCGTTTCAGCTGCGGCTATGGTCCCGGTAAAGGTAACATAGCGCCCTTCTTTGTAAACCATGGGGTCAACAAAGCCGGCCAGTTTGGCACGAAACCGCCCATCGCTTTGATCGCTTGGAACAGGACGCCCCCAACCTTGTAGTTCTAAGTGAACCACTTCGATTTCGGTACCTGCATCGGTGTTACGCACCGCTGCAATCATACCGCCCCAACGCGCTGGCTGGCCGATATATTGCTCCGGCTGCTCGAGCGCATTCTTATAACTTACCAAACTTGCTTCATCAACTACTTCAAGTTCATCAGGAACAGACGAACAAGCGCTTAAAAAAAGTGCCGCAAGACCCATCAACCATAACTGTTTCATTTGTCTACTCCTCTGCGTGCATGTATCTGTATAGCATAGTTTAGAAAAGCCTTGTTACCAGTTAGTTCCCGCAAATATCTTGTAAAATTATGTATCAAGCAGGCTGCTTAACGGCCGCCCTTATTCACGTCCCGGTAGCTTTTTCCAAGTCACTTCATTACGCACATAAAGCGGTTCAAGATCGGCCGCGTCAACGGCAGGTAAACCAGCATCAGCCAGACGAATCATGTCTTCTGCCAATGGTAAGGTGACATCATCTAGAATCTGCACGTTGGCGCCCGCCGCCAAGACCTCGCCATAAGCCTGCCAACCCGTGCCTACTGCCGTAACGGCCCCTGCTGGCCACCAAGGTTGTTGCGCTAAGGCCGTTAGACTGGCCATTTGTGGCGCGAGGGTCGGCTTCGCCAACCCTGCTTGATTGTGATAAACCGCAACGTAAACTTCATTCATGCGGGCATCAATGGCGCTCACTATAGTCTTCGCATCATGTAAGCGTATGGCTTGCTGTGCCAAGGCCGCCAAAGTACTTACGGCCACTACCGGTAGGTTCTGACTGAAAGCCAACCCTTGCGCCACTGAAACGCCAATGCGCACCCCAGTAAAACTACCCGGTCCGTGGCCTACCACCAGCTGTTCCACGTCTGCTAGACCAAGCTCAAACTCAGCTAGTACCTCATCAATTAAGGTTAGAATCTTCTGTGAATGTTCACGCGGTGCCAACATGCTGCGCTGGGCCCATTGGTTGCCCACGCGCAAAGCTACCGAGCACATCTCGGTAGAAGTATCTAAGGCTAAAACAGTGTGCTTCACTAACTGGTCTCCAAAGCTTTTAAAAATTCTAAGGCATCATTTAATTCGCGCGTTCTACGCATGGCTGGCAAGCTTTTCAAAAACAAGCCACCGTAAGGTTTAGTCACCAACCGTTGATCGCAGACAATCAACACACCTTGATCATGGGCATCACGAATGAGTCGGCCCGCACCCTGCTTGAGTGCGATAATCGCAGGTGGCAATTGTACTCGCATAAAGGGCTCAACTCCACGTAAACGACAATCCTCGACTCGCGCTTGCAGCAAGGGGTCGTCGGGCGATGCAAAGGGTAACTTATCGATAATCACGCAGCGTAACGCATCGCCGCGCACATCTACCCCCTCCCAAAAGGATGCTGTGCCTAGCAACACCGCCCGCCCGTTGGCGATAAATTGCTCCAACAACTCTCGTTTGCTGGTACTGCCTTGCACCAGTAATTCACGGTCAGTTAATGGGGCCAATAAGGTGGCCACCCGTTGCAACATGCGATGACTGGTAAACAGTACAAACGTACCGCCGCTGGTATTGACTTCAAGCACCTGTAGGACTATCTCAACCAGCTTGTCCGCCATGCTAAACTCATGGGGTTGCGGCAAGTATCGAGGCATACACAAGACCGCCTGCTCAGCAAAATTAAAGGGGCTTGGTAAGCATAAGGTTGCAGCTTTGTATAAACCCAACTGGTGGGTAAAGTGGGTAAAATCTTCGCCCACGGCTAGGGTTGCTGAGGTGAAAATCCACGCCATATCTGAGCGATTTAAATACCCCCCAAATTTATCAGCGACACTTAGGGGCGTCTGATGCAAGGTCACCTGCCGCACCGTGGTTTCGTACCAAAAACTGTAGCCAGTACGTTGGGTATCCATCAACAACTGCCATTTCGCCAAGCCATCGATACAGCGGTCGTAGGCATTATCTAAATCTTTGCTGCGCCCCAACGCTTGCTTTATTACCTGCACTAAAAACGTCAGGCTATCTTCTACCGCTTGCGCCGCTTGTTGTACTTCTGCTTGCGCCGCATGCTGTCGCCAGTTGCCGCGTTGTGGCTCGGTCGGAAACACCAAGCGCCAATCGCGCAAGCTTAACAAAAGTTTATCAGCGGCCTTTTCTAATTGGCGCAAATCTTTAAGTTCAGTTAAGTACAGCACCTTAATTTCGTGGGCCAATTCTTGCAGCTGACGACTAGACACAGCTTCGCCAAAATACTGACTAGCGATATCAGGCAACTGATGTGCCTCATCAAAAATCACGGCATCAGCAGCTGGTACCAATTCACCAAAACCAACATCCTTCAGTGCCATATCAGCAAAGAATAAGTGATGATTCACCACCACTAAATCAGCATCTAAGGCCTTTTTGCGGGCCAGCACCAGGTGGCAATCATCGTACAGAGGGCAATCACGGCCCAAGCAATTATCCACCGTACTGGTTACTACCGGCAAAATCTCAGCATCTTCTGGGAGCCCGCTGATCGCGCCAACATCGCCATCGCGGGTACGTTGCGCCCAAATCTGCACCTCACGTAACTGCTGTTGCTGTACTTTAGTGAGTTCACTGGCATGAGCTTGGGCTGCTTGCAACCTATGTATGCACAAGTAATTAGCGCGTCCTTTGAGGAGCGCCACCACTTTGCTCGGCGCCAACAGTTTACGCAAGGTGGGAAGATCGCGGTGAAACAACTGCTCTTGCAAGGCTTTCGTTCCGGTAGAAATAATGGCCTTGCCATCGCTTAACAGCGCCGGTACCAGATAAGCATAAGTCTTACCGGTGCCGGTTTCAGCCTCGACCACTAATTGCTGCCGCTTTTTTAAGGTGCTGGCAACAGCGGTGGCCATGGTGGTTTGCGCGGCGCGCGGTGCAAATCCCGGCAGCGCTTGTGCCAGCACACTGTCGGCTTCAAAATAGGAACTGATCTTGGCCATAAAGTCTATCGTATAGGAGAAAACTAAAGCCTACCATAAACTCGGCTGATGGTTGGCAAAAAGTCACTTGGGTAATAACACCATGATGCCTTTATCGAGGCGTCTGCCAAGCTGAATCATTTAGATTGGCGGTGGTGCCCAACAAGCCTATTTATAGTAACAAGACCGGCTCATTTAACCGCCACAACAAAGTTATACAACTTGCAGACAGGAAATTTAATAATCCAATAAATTTAGGCTTGATGGCGTCACATTTTTCTATACAATAAAGCCACGAATTGATGAGAAAGACGGTTTCATAGTAGGACGATAACATGCCTGCTTTTTAATCTTCAAACCTCTTTCATCAACATTATTGAGCACACACTGGTAATTTAATGGAGTACATTATGACCAAGCAAAACTGGCACCACCATCATCATAGATATCGTTAGCCCAGTTTTGTGTGCTGAAGGCTAACTCATTTCATTTGGGATTGCCTTCTCCGAACTAGAACCCCGCAAGGCAATCCTTCGCGGGGTTTTTATTTGGAGAATATTATGGTTGTAGATAAAAGTTCACAGCGATTAACCATCGCCATTCAAAAATCAGGTCGTTTAAGCACGGAATCCATTGCCCTACTGCAAGCCTGTGGCTTTCGCTTCAGTCTGCACGAGGCCCGTTTACTCGCGCACAGCAGTAACCAACCGGTTGATTTGTTGCGCGTACGTGATGACGATATCCCGGGCTTAGTGATGGATGGGGTGGTTGATCTTGGCTTGGTCGGCGAAAATGTGCTGGAAGAAGTTCGTTTAGAGCGTAAAGCTACCAACATCAGTTATGATTTTACTCGCCTGCGGGCACTAGAATTTGGCCAATGCCGATTATCCATTGCGGTTCCTAAAGAAGACAATTATCAAGGGTTAGCGGATTTACAGGGCAAACGCATTGCCACCACCTACCCCTATCTGTTGCAAAATTACTTACAGCAACAAGGTATCAGCGCCAGCAACGCTATTCTTACCGGTAGTGTTGAGGTCGCTCCACGTGCCGGATTAGCCGATGCAATTTGTGATTTAGTCTCTACCGGCGCCACCTTAGAAGCCAACGGCTTGATTGAAAAAGAAGTCATCTTCCGCTCGCAAGCACAGTTAATTCAACGCCCTGGTAGCCTGCCTGCAGCCAAGCAAGCTATCGTTGATCAATTGCTACCGCGCATCGATGGCGTGCAAATGGCGAAAGAAAGCAAGTACATCATGCTGCACGCTCCGGTTGCGCAACTCGAGCAAGTTGTTCAGTTACTGCCTGGTGCTGAGCGCCCTACCGTACTGCCGTTAAGCCACACCGAAGAACTCGTGGCAGTGCACGTGGTGAGCACCGAAACCTTATTCTGGGAAACCATGGAACAACTTAAAGCCATCGGCTGTAGTTCCATTTTAGTCTTACCAATTGAAAAAATGATGGGTTAAGTTATGGCACAACTTCAACAAGTTATTTGGCAACAGCTCACGGCCGACCAGCAACGTCAGTTGCTGGCGCGTCCTGCTCAAGCACAATCAGCCGAGCTACTTAGCCAGGTGCAAGCGATCATTGATGCGGTTGCCATTGACGGCGATGCGGCGGTGCTCAAGTACACCCAACAATTTGATTGCCCGAGCTTAACTGAGCTGCGTTACGACGAGGCGGCAATTGCTGCCCAAGCCGCCTTAGTAGAGCCACAAGTTAAAGCAGCCATTGATACGGCCTATCAGACCATTTATGCGTTTCACCAAGCGCAACAGCCGCAGGCGGTTACCGTAACAACTGCCCCGGGGGTGAGCTGCACCCAACAATATCACGCGTTAGAAGCAGTTGGCCTTTATATTCCTGGTGGCACGGCTGTACTGCCATCTACCGCATTAATGTTAGGCGTACCGGCGCAACTTGCAAATAATCCACGCCGGGTATTAGTTAGCCCACCGGATCGCAACGGTCAGCTGTCTCCAGCTCTGATGTACGTGGCGCAAAAATGTGGTATCACCGAGGTGTATCGCTGTGGCGGAGCACAAGCTATCGCAGCGCTAGCGCTGGGTACCGAAAGCATGGCGCCGGTGGCGAAAATTTTTGGCCCGGGCAACAGCTATGTTACCGCTGCCAAACAATTAGTTGCCCAGATTCCGGGGGGCCCAGCAATTGATATGCCAGCAGGGCCTTCTGAGCTGTTGGTGATTGCTGATGACAGCGCTAATCCGGCCTTTGTGGCGGCTGATTTATTATCTCAAGCCGAGCACGGTGCTGATTCGCAGGTGATTTTGCTAACTCCATCGGCACAGTTATTGGAGCAAGTCACGCTGGCTTTATCCGAACAATTAGAGCAGTTACCGCGCGCGGACATTGCCCGTCGAGCTCTTGCTGGTAGCGCCCTCATTCAAGTCAGCGACCTTGCTGAAGCCATCACCATTAGTCAGCAATATGCTCCCGAACACTTATCAGTGCAGTTAGATAGTGCTGACGACTATTTAGCACAGTTAACCCATGCCGGTTCGATTTTTGTCGGCCATTACACGCCAGAATCAGGCGGCGATTATGCCACCGGTACTAACCACGTGTTGCCTACTTACGGCTTTGCGCGCAATTACAGTAGCCTTGGTTTGTTAGATTTTTATCGGCGCTACACCTTACAACGGGTTAGCCAAGCCGGCTTAGCTGGTCTTGCTAACGCTATTATCGATCTTGCTGAAACCGAAGGGTTATCAGCCCATGCCCGAGCGGTTAGTATTCGGTTGGAGCAATCAGTATGAGTTTGGCCAGCAAATTACAGCGAGCTCACCTCGCCCAGTTAACGCCTTATGCCTCGGCACGCCGCAGCATGAGTGGTGGCAATGTGTGGCTGAATGCTAACGAAGCTCCCAGCACCCCATTAGCCACTGTAGCTGACAACGCCATGAGCGGTAGCGATCTCAATCGTTACCCGTCGTTTCAAAGCGCAGCTCTCAATCAGGCCTACGCCAGTTACGCGGGGGTTGACGCCGAGCAAGTACTCAGTTGTCGTGGCAGCGATGAAGCCATTGAATTGCTGATTCGTACCTTTTGCGAACCTGGACGCGATAGCATCGTCATTTGCCCCCCCACCTACGGTATGTATGCCATCAGTGCGCAAACGCACGGTGCTGGGGTAATTAGCGTGCCGCTGCAACAACAACAATTGGATGTTCCGGCCATCCTTGAGCAAATACAAACGGCAGCGCAAACCGTAAAACTTATTTTTGTCTGCAATCCTTCTAACCCGCTAGGCAATAACTTAACCCTAGACTCGTTGCAGCAGTTGCTACAGCAAGTAGGCGAACGTGCTATTGTAGTGGTTGACGAAGCCTACATTGAGTTTGCCGCAGCAAGCTCAGTGCAGGCCCTAAATGAAGTGAGCTCATGGTTGCAGCAGTACCCGCAATTGGTGGTGTTGCGAACGCTATCAAAGGCCTTTGGTCTGGCCGGTATTCGCTGCGGCTTTGCCTTAGCGCCAGCCGATATCATTGAAGCCTTACGCAAGGTGATTGCCCCTTATCCGTTGCCACAAACGACGGTAACTGTCGCCACACAAGCATTATCTGATGCTGCCATCAACGCCATGCAGCAACAGGTAGCAGCAACCAACGCCCAGCGCGAACGATTGCTTGTAGCGCTAGCAGATGCCAGCTGGGTGACTAAAATTTGGCCCAGCTGTACCAATTTTGTGTTGCTCACAGTAACAGATGCGGCCGCGATCGTAACGCACTTTGCCGCTGCGGGTATTTTAATTCGTAATCAGTCGCAGCAATTAGGACTAGCCAACAGCGTGCGCATCAGCATTGGTAGCGCCGCCGAAATGGACCAATTATTGAAGGTATTTCCATGAGTTCAGCAGCCCAGAAAATTTTATTTATCGACCGCGATGGCACTTTAGTAGAAGAGCCGCCGATTGATAAACAACTTGATAGTTTAGCCAAGCTTAAATTTGAACCTGGCGTGATCCCGGCCTTACTGCAATTACAGCAAGCTGGCAATCGTTTGGTGATGGTGTCTAATCAGGATGGCTTAGGCACCGACAGCTTTCCACAAGCGGATTTTGATGCGCCCCACAACTTAATGATGGACGTGTTTAGCTCACAAGGCATACGTTTTGACGACGTCTTGATTTGTCCACACTTTGCGGAGCAAGCCTGCAGTTGTCGTAAGCCGGCCTTGGGCTTGGTCAAAGACTATCTGCAACAAGGCCGTGTCGATTTTACTCAGTCTTATGTTATTGGAGACCGTGATACCGACTTACAACTGGCTGAAAATATGGGCATTCAAGGCATCAAATATGACCCAGCCACAACTTCATGGGCGACTATCGCCCACCAGTTATTGGCCAAGCCACGCCAAGCCAAGGTACAACGCACCACGCGCGAAACCGATATTTTGGTTGAGCTCGATTTAGATGCTAGCCAGCCTATTAGCATCAGCACCGGAATTGGCTTTTTTGACCACATGCTGGAGCAAATTGCCACCCACGCTGGTTTTGCCCTCAACCTGCAGGTACAAGGTGATTTGCACATTGATGAGCACCATACTGTCGAAGACACAGCTCTCGCTTTCGGCCAAGCGTTACGTCAAGCTCTAGGCGACAAGCGTGGTATCGGCCGATTTGGTTTTGCGTTGCCGATGGATGAGTGTCGGGCAGAATGTCTGATCGATCTTTCTGGGCGTCCTTACCTGCAGTTTGAGGCCGATTTTAGCCGTGACAAAGTAGGTGAATTATCCACTGAAATGGTCGGTCACTTCTTCCGCTCATTAAGCGATGCCATGGCGATATCACTCCACCTAAGCACCACCGAGGGTAACAGCCATCATCAGGTTGAAAGTCTGTTCAAAGTGTTTGGCCGCGCACTAAGAGCTGCTATCGCCCGCACGGGCGAACAAAGTTTACCTTCAAGCAAGGGGATGCTGGCATGAGTAAGCCAAGCCTAGTCATCGTAGATACCGCCTGTGCTAATATCAGTTCAGTGCGCTTTGCATTTGAACGCCTAGGTGTAAGCCCGCTGATAACCGCCGATGCGGCTCAGATTAATAGTGCTGACCGAGTAATTTTACCGGGGGTAGGCACCGCTGCTGCCGCCATGCGTAACCTACAGCGACTGGAACTCGTTGATACCCTGCGGCAGTTACAACAGCCGGTGTTGGGTATCTGCTTGGGGATGCAGCTGTTAACCACCGCATCAGCCGAAGGCAATGTTGATTGCCTCGGCATTATTCCAACTCGAACCGAGCGCCTACAAGCAGCAGATCTACCGCTACCGCACATGGGTTGGAACACCGTTAATGGCAGTGCTGACAATCCGCTCTTAGCTGGTTTGCCTGATGCCAGTTATTTTTATTTTGTACATAGTTTTGCGGTGGCCGTGAGTGCCCATACCATCGCAAGTTGTCACTACGGCCAAACCTTTGCTGCCATGGTCAGAAGCGGTAACTTTTTTGGTGCTCAATTTCACCCGGAACGATCGGGAGCTGCGGGCGCCACCATCCTTAAGAACTTTTTGGAGCTAACTGATGCTGATACCCGCACTTGATTTAATTAACGGCGAGGTCGTGCGTTTACAACAAGGTGACTTTGCTCGACAAACAACCTTTGCTAGTGATCCCCTACCGATCGTTGCTGATTACCAAGCAGCCGGTGCTCAATGGTTGCATTTAGTCGATTTAGATGGTGCCCGTGATCCCGCCCAACGGCAGTTGCAACTACTGCAAAAAATCACCGCTGCAACCAGCATGTCAGTGCAAGTAGGTGGGGGTATTCGTACCCAAGCCGACCTTGAACAACTGTTTGCTTGTGGTGTGCAACGAGTGGTGTTAGGTTCGGTGGCGGTAAAACAACCGGCCTTAGTGCAACACTGGTTCAGCCACTACGGCAGCGATGCCATTGTGCTGGCATTGGATGTGAACATTGACGCTGACGGCCAAGCTTGGGTCGCTACCCACGGTTGGCAGCAATCATCCGAGCTAACCTTGGAGCAAATGATTGAGCAGTATTTACCGGTAGGGTTGCGTCATGTGTTGTGCACCGACATCAGCCGTGATGGCATGTTAACGGGCACCAATGTCGAGCTGTACCAACGGCTCAAACAAGCCTACCCTAGCCTAGTGATTCAAGCTTCGGGGGGGATTGCTGATTTAACCGATTTAGAGCAGTTGCAAGCCAACCAATGCGATGCCGCGATTCTTGGTAAAGCGTTGCTCACCGGTCGATTTACTTTGAAGGAGGCACTCGCATGCTGGCCAAACGCATCATCCCCTGTTTAGACGTACGCAATGGCGAAGTCGTCAAAGGCGTGCAGTTTCGTAATCACGAAATTATTGGTGCTATCGAACCACTCGCTGAGCGTTATGCTGCAGCCGGAGCTGACGAGTTAGTCTTTTATGATATTACCGCCTCGGCTGATGCCCGCGTGATTGATAAATCCTGGGTGGAACGGGTAGCGCGTCTGATCGATATCCCCTTTACCGTAGCTGGCGGCATTAGCTCGATTGAGCAAGCGCAACAGCTGTTAGCTATGGGCGCTGATAAACTATCGATTAACTCACCAGCACTGCAAAATCCCGACTTAATCAATCAACTGGTCGATGAGTTTGGACAACAATGTATTGTGATTGGCATTGATAGTTTTTTTGACAGCGAAAGCCAAACCTATCAGGTTTATCAGTTTACTGGTGACGAGCAACGTACTCAGAAAACCCGGTGGCAAACGGCTGATTGGTTAGCGGAAGTGGTCGCACGAGGCGCTGGCGAAGTGGTGCTAAACTGCATGAACCAAGATGGCGTGCGCAAAGGTTACGATATTGCCCAATTGCAAACGTTACGCCGTAGTTGCCCTATTCCACTGATTGCATCGGGTGGCGCGGGTGCCAAAGAACACTTTGCTGAGGTGTTTCAGCAAGCTGCTGTCGATGGCGCTTTGGCGGCCTCGGTCTTTCACAAGAACATTATTGAAATTAGCGAGTTAAAAGATTATTTAGCTACGCAAGAGATTGTGGTACGACGCTAACGCAAGCGCCGCTTGTACCCATGCACAAGGATACTGAGTTATGCTTATTACTCCAGCCAATCAAGCTGTCGTAAATTTTAGTAAAGCTGCGGATGGGTTGTTACCAGCCATGGTGCAACATCCCCTAAGTGGCGAAGTGTTAATGCAAGGCTACATGAACAGTGAGGCTTTAGCGCACACGCTAAGCCACCAGCGAGTGACTTTTTTTAGCCGCAGCAAACAGCGGCTGTGGACCAAAGGCGAAAGCTCTGAACACTTTTTGCAAGTCGTTAGTGTGCATACCGATTGTGATCAGGATAGTTTGCTTATTCGGGCACTACCACTCGGTCCTACCTGTCATCTGGGTAGCCGCAGTTGTTTTAGCGATGAGCAGTCAACGCCGATGTTGCAAACCCTGATGGATACCATCAGTTCGCGCCGCAATGCAGACCCTAGTAGCAGCTATACCGCTAGCTTGTTTGCCGCTGGCATCAAACGTGCGGCACAAAAAGTCGGTGAAGAAGGGGTTGAAGTTGCTTTAGCGGCCACGGCCGGTGATGATCACGAATTGCTCAATGAAAGTGCCGATCTACTCTATCACCTGCTGGTGGTATTAGCCGCCCGCGATTTAAGCTTGAATGATGTGTTAGCGGTGTTGCAACAACGGCATCAGCCGACTTCTACTTCATCATAATAATGACTGGCATTAGCAGCGCGGCCTAATATTAGCCTTGCGCTGCTATGTCTATACTGAATTAAGCGTGCGGATGCTGAGTTAAACTCAGCCCGTGCTGCTCATTGTAGCGGCGGCTCACAACCCGCAAGCGCCACGTTAGCAATACCGCTGCCACCGATAAGCCCACAATAAAGCCAACCCACATACCAGCAGCACCAATAGAAGGCACTATGGTATCCGTTAATGACAATAAGATACCCACGGTTAAGCCTAGTGGCCAGTACGACACAAAGGTAATAAACATCACCACTTTGGTATCTTTGTAGCCACGCAAGGTGCCTATTGCAATCGCTTGAAAGGTGTCCGACAGGGTAAAAATAGCAGCCAGCCCCATCAAGGTTGCGGCTAACTGGATCACCGCTTGATCATCGGTATAGAGCCCTGCTAACCAGGCCCCGGTAATGTACATAATCAAGCCATTGACAGCGGCAAAGGTCATCCCATACAAGGTGGCTAACTTGTGGCTGAGCATCGCGTTAGCTGGATTACCAGCGCCCAACGCAAAGCCTACCCGCAAGGTAACAGCCATGGATAAACTCAGCGGCACCATATACACCAACGACGAAATATTTAATGCGATCTGATGACTGGCCACCACGGTTGCACCTAGGGGGGCTATCACTAAGGCTGCGGCGGCAAATAGACTCACCTCAAAAAACATCGAGGTCGCAATCGGAAAGCCAATTCGCACTATGTACCAAACATCATCCCAATTTGGCGCATGCCAGCGCTTGAACACCCCAATTTTCTTAAAACGTTTGGCTAAGCTGACATACAGCACCATGCTTAGTGCCATCACCCAAATCACGATGCTGGTAGCGACCCCACAACCGGCACCGCCAAGCTCAGGAAAACCGCCTACACCGTAAATAAAGACGTAGTTAACCGGAATATTCACGATTAAACCAATAATACCCACCACCAAACTGGGCATGGTATGCGACAAGCCTTCACAGAAATTTCGCAACACCATGTAGATCACCAAGGCAGGTATCGCTGTGGCTACATACATCAGATAATCTAAGGTGATATCGCGGAAATTATCTTCAACACTCATGGCATTGAGGATCAAAGGCGCACACATGATCACGATAAAGCACAAAGCACCACCCAACATGGCAGCGTAAATACCCTGCTGCACCATATTGGCAACTTTACGCTGCTTACCACCACCATCTAAATGCGAAATGATAGGAGCTAGCGCCAACGCCATGCCCATAATAATGAGGGTAGAAGGAACCCAAATGCTACCACCAACCGATACCGCGGCTAAATCGGTGGCACTCACCCGCCCCGCCATCAAGGTATCCACCACGCTCATTAACATTTGCGTTAATTGAGCGATCAGGATAGGGCCCGTTAACCGAGCTAATTTTTTCGATTCTGTCCACCAGTGTGACGCAACCGGGCTGGCTTGCTGGTTCAAGGTACTACTCTCCTAACAAAGAAAAAGGCAAAACATGCAGGCACTGGCAGGTTCGTCAGCGGCGGCTTATTCGGCAAATAATTGCCAACCAGCATCGAGTGCCGCTACTAACCGCTCAATTTGCGCGGGCGTATTGTACGCTGCTAAAGACACCCTGACTACCGCTGGTAACTGCCAATCTTGCAATAAGATTTGCGCGCAATGGTGCCCTGCACGTACCGCAATCTGGTGCTGATCTAACCAGGTGGCGATGTCGTGGGCCTGAAACTCATCGCTGTAAAAAGCAATCACTGGGGTATGCTGTTTACCCGTGGGTAATAAGGTTAACCAAACACGCTGCTGCAACTGTTGCCATAACTGCTGCCGTAGCTCTTGTAAATAATCATGCAAGCCCAATTGCTGCTGTTGCTGTAGCCAAGCTAACCCGCTAGCAGCAGCAACCGCTGCGCCCACGTTAGGGGTGCCAGCTTCAAATTTATGAATACCTGTGACCAGGTTGGCTTGGCTTTTAGTTACGCCAGTGACAATACCACCACCCACCGTAAAAGGTTCACTGGCAGCCAGCAAAGCTTGGCTTAACCACAACACCGCACAGCCGGCGACACCGTAGGCCTTATGGGCACTGAATACCACCGCATCGGCGCCCAACTGCGTTACAGCCAGCTGCTCATGAGCAACGGCTTGGGCCGCATCCACAATGGTCCAAGCCCCTTGCTGCTGGGCTGCCGCCAAAATTGGCTCGAGCGCAAATCGAGTTCCGGTAATATTGCTAGCTAAGGTAAGACTGACCACCTTGGTGCGCGGCCCCAATAAGTGTTGCCATTCACCCAACTCACCGCTTGCTCTATCAAGGCTAATAAATCGCAGTCGTAAATCATGTTGAGCAGCCAAACGCTGCCACGGCAGAATGTTGGCATGATGCTCAGCACTACTTAGCAAAATTTCATCGCCCGCCTGCCAAGCTACCGGTAGCTGCTGCGCCAAACCGTTCAAGGTACTGGTGGTGGAGGCCTGGAAGCTCACCTGTGCAGCCGTTGCCCCAATCGCTTGGGCGCAATCTCGTCGCGCTTGCTCATAGCACTGGGTAGCAGCCCGCCCCCGTGCATAACTAGCACGATGCACATTAGCATGCTGGTGTTGATAATAATCCAGTAGCTTGGTTAATACCGATTGCGGTACTTGGCAACTGGCAGCACTATCAAAATAGGCCAGCTCTGGTTGTTGCTGACAGAACTCAAATTGCTCTAAGGGCGGTTGATAGCTCACCTGACTCTAACTCGTCTGTTGTAAAAACTCGATGATTTGCTGGTTCACTAATGCAGCATGGGTTAGTGGCCCCATATGCCCGCAGGGCAAAGTCACCGTAGTGGCATGGGGTAACACATGCAAGAGTTGCTGCGCTACTTGCTTAGCACTAGCTTGAGTACTGGATCCTTGCAATAGTAGTAACGGCTGCTGCACGTGGCGGTAATCTTGTAATTTATGGGGCTCGCCCATCAACGCTGAAAAGTCCATGGCGACTTTACTTGCTTGAGCAATCATTAGGCGCTTAATTTTATCAGGTAACGCGTCAAAGTAGCCTGGCTCATTCCAATAATCGACAAAATTACGGGTAGCTGCCTGCGCATCATACTGGTCCATTTGTGCAGCAATGGCATCAATTTCAGCTCGCGCTGGGTCTTGATGGTCTAAGACATGAAATGCCACCGGCTCAAACAGCACCACACGGTCTACTACAAAGGGTTGTTCTAACGCTAACTTTAACGCCAAAGCACCCCCATAAGAATGACCAATTAAGGTTACCGGCTGGGTTATCTGATAGTGCTGTAAGGCTTCTATCACTCGCGGCATTTCGTCGCTAAAGCGAAAGGCTTCAGGCTCTACCCCAGTTGCAACCGCAGGCGCTTGCCCATAACCCAGCAAGTCGATAGCGATGATATCGTACTCTGCTTGTAATTGGGTTTGTAACGCCCGCCATTGGCCACTGTTGCTCTGTGAACTATGCAGTAGCACCAATACTGGCTGGCCAGCCGTGCCACTACGATAAACTCCAGCTAACTCGCTCATAGCACCTGCCCAACAAAATAACCAATCATGTAGCCGGCTTGCAGCATCAAGGTAATAAAGGTACCAAGCACACCCACAGTGCGCGCCCACGAGGTTCCAATACTCAATTTAAGCCCTAAGGCATGGCTAATTCGCGCCACGAATAACAAGGCTCCTAGCCCGTGTAATAAGCTCGCAGACGCACCGGTTAAGTCCATCAGTACTAACAACAGCAAGCCCAGTGGTACGTACTCAGAAAAATTACCATGAATACGCACCGCAACTTCTAAATCTTGTGCATTGCCAGTACCAATACCTACCCGATGACGCCAACGCAGGCGAATAATGTCGATGGCTAGCACGATATAAAGCAAGGTTAGCAAACCCGCATAAAGCAGACTTACAGATAAGTTCATGTCCATTGTGGCTCCTGATTTTTATTATAAAAAAAGCCCACACAAGGCGGGCTTTTTGATTATTATTGACCGGTTAAAGCTAACTTAACAGCTCACCTAACTCGGCACTGATAACCTCAACATCACGGGTTCCATCAATTTTGTGGAAGGCCGTTTTACCTTGTTCGGCTAGTTTACGATAATATGCTACCAAAGGCTCGGTTTGTTCATGATAAATTGCTAGGCGTTTGCGTACCGTTGCTTCTTTATCATCATCACGAATCACCAGATCTTCACCGGTTTCGTCATCTTTTCCGGCTACTTGCGGTGGATTGTACTGCACATGATAGACCCGACCAGAACCTGGATGTACTCGACGCCCGCCCATGCGTTCCACAATCACCTCATCTGGGACTGCAAACTCAAGTACCACATCCACATCAATACCAGCAGCATGCATGCCATCAGCTTGCGGAATGGTGCGCGGAAAACCGTCCAGTAAGAAGCCGTTAGCGCAATCAGCTTGGGCAACTCGCTCTTTCACTAAGCCAATCATAATATCATCAGATACCAGCTTGCCAGCATCCATAATAGCCTTGGCTTGTTGACCTAGTGGGGTACCTTCTTTAATTGCAGCTCGCAACATGTCTCCGGTTGAGATCTGTGGAATCCCAAACGTTTTCATCAGAAACTGCGCTTGAGTACCTTTCCCTGCGCCTGGAGCGCCCAACAAGATAATGCGCATGAACAACCTCTTTTAACTTGTGTGTGTTTTGCCAACGAATAAATGCGAACTTTACCTGCTGGCTCGCACCTTTACAAGTCCGAGCATTGCCGACTTTGGTCGGACAATGCTCGGTTGCACAGCTATTATTCGGTTAGTTCTAACATCAACCGATTTAAGCGGGTCACAAACTGCGCAGGATCTTTCAGACTGCCACGCTCAGCTAACGTTGCTTGATCAAGCAATAAATGTGCCCATTCAGCAAAGCGTTGCTCATCGGTGAGCGCAGTGATCCTTTGTACCAACGTATGTTCTGGATTAATTTCGAAAATATACTTGGTTTCTGGCACCGGTTGCCCTGCGGCTTCCATCAGCTTCGCCATTTGCGTGCTCATATCGTTGTCATCAGTGACAATACAAGCCGGTGATTGAGTTAACCGATGGGTCACCCGAACCGTTTTGATCTGGTCGCCAAGCGCCTTTTCAAAACGCTCTAATTGCGGTTTAAACGACTTTTCTGCAGCTTCATGTTTTTGCTTGGTCTCAGCGTCATCTAACTCACCTAAATCTAAATCACCGCGCGTTACTGATTGGAACGGTTTTTCTTTGTATTCGCTCAGGTGGCTCATTAACCACTCATCAATACGCTCTGATAACAACAACACCTCAATCCCTTTTTGACGGAAAATCTCAAGGGCTGGGTTATCTCGCGCAGCTTCGTAGCTATCGGCGACAATGTAGTAGATCTTGTCTTGCTTCTCTGGCATACGCTCAAGGTAAGCATCTAAGCTAACTCGAGCTTCGCGCTGATCTTCATGGGTCGAAGCAAAGCGCAATAAACTTGCGATTTTTTCTTGGTTAGCGCTATCTTCGGCCGGGCCTTCTTTGAGCACAGTACCAAAGGTATTCCAGAACTCTTGATAAGTGTCTGGCTCGTCTTTAGCTAACTTGCTCAGCATGCTCAAGATTTTCTTGGTGCTACCGTTACGCATTGAGCGCGTAATCTTATTGTCTTGTAAGATTTCACGCGACACGTTGAGAGGCAAATCAGCTGAATCCATCAAACCACGCACAAACCGCAAGTAAGTTGGCATCAACTGCTTGGCGTCGTCCATGATGAACACCCGCTTCACATATAGCTTTATGCCATGTTGCTGGTCGCGGTTCCATAAATCCCATGGCGCACGCTTAGGAATATAGAGTAAGCTGGTGTACTCGCTGGTACCCTCAACTTTGTTATGACTCCAGAGTAACGGCTCATCAAAGTCGTGGGCTACCGTTTTATAAAACTCTTTGTATTCGTCGTCAGTGATCTCGCTTTTATCGCGAGTCCATAAAGCTTGGCCCGAGTTGACACTATCCCAACCCGTGTGCTTATCGTCATCATCGCGCTTCGGCATTTGCACCGGAATACTCAAATGATCTGAATATTTGGTGATGATGCTCTTTAACCGCCATTCGTCTAAAAATTCCTTGGCATCATCGCGTACATGCAAAATGATATCGGTGCCGCGTTTTGCTTTTTGGATAACCGCAATATCAAATTCACCTTCACCACGTGAGGTCCATTCCACCCCTTCATCAGCGCTCGCGCCTGCTGCGCGGGTCCGTACGGTAACGCTATCAGCGACAATAAAAGCAGAGTAGAAACCTACCCCAAACTGCCCAATCAAGCGGCTATCTTTGGCTTGATCACCAGATAATTGGCTGAAGAAGTCTGCAGTACCAGATTTCGCAATTGTACCCAGATTGGTCATCACTTCTTCACGAGTCATGCCAATGCCGTTATCGCTGATAGTAATAGTTCCTGCGTCTTTATCGGCACTTACGCGCACCCATAACTCACCGTCATCGGCCAGTAGGCTGCCATCGCTAAGCGCCTTAAAGCGCAACTTATCCGCAGCATCCGATGCATTGGAAACGAGTTCCCGCAGAAAAATCTCTTTGTTGGAATATAATGAATGAATCATTAAGTGGAGCAACTGCTTCACTTCGGTTTGAAAACCGTGGGTTTCTGCTTGACGGGTCTCCGCCATAGTGGTCTCTCCTGCACTATTTGGTTAAACACTACAGCAGAGATGGGGATGGTGCTTGAGATTTCAAGCACCTTTGGCTAGTTTGCTTCGATAATTTTTCGCCCAGAAAAGGCATGACCTAAGGTAGCTTGGTCAACGTACTCAAGTTCACCACCCACGGGCACCCCATGAGCGATGCGCGACGTCTTAATGTGGGCTTGGCGCGCCAACTCAGCAATGTAGTGCGCTGTAGCTTCACCTTCGACAGTCGGATTGGTCGCCAGAATGATTTCTTGGATAGCTTCGCTACTTAGCCGTTGTGCCAACACATCTAAACCTATATCTTCCGGACCAATCCCATCGAGCGGCGACAAATGTCCCATCAATACAAAATAGCGTCCTTGATACTGCCCCGTTTGCTCAATCGCCAGCACATCGGCAGGGGTTTCAACAATGCATAACATGCCACTTTGTTGCCGTGCGGGATGGGCGCAAATCACGCACTGCGGCGACTCAGTTAACGTCCGACAATCGTTACAATGACCTACTTTTTCGACTGCCTGCGTTAGTGCTTGCGCCAACCGCTGGGCACCCTCGCGTTGACGTTCCAACAGCTGAAACGCCATCCGCTGGGCACTTTTCGGACCGACCCCAGGGAGCACCTTTAAAGCTTGAATGAGCTCTTGTATTGCCGGACTTAATTGCATCTGAATACCTGTGTCTTAAAACGGCATCTTAAAGCCAGGTGGCAAGTTCATACCGCCAGCTACTTCAGCCATCTTTTCTTTGCTGGTTTGCTCTACCCGGCGCACTGCGTCATTTACTGCCGCAGCAATCAGATCTTCCAACATTTCTTGGTCGTCATCGCTCATCAAGCTAGGATCGATGGCAACGCGGCGCACGTTATGATTGCCCAGCATGGTTACTTTAACCAGACCAGCGCCCGCTTCACCTACTACTTCCATACTCGCGATTTCAGCTTGCACTTGTTGCATGCGCTCTTGCATTTTCTGCGCCTGCTTCATCATGTTTCCTAAACCACCACCTTTAAACATAACTACCTCTTCGTTTGGTTATTCGGGTTGCACCGAGTCTTCTTGTAACTCTGCGCCAAAGACTTGCGCTAATTGTTGAGCTACAGGATCTTGCTGCAAGGTTTGTTTTGCACGCGCTAATCGCTGCGCATCTATGTACTGTTGAATTTCTGCTGGCGTAGCTTGCTGAGTATCGCCAATCACCACATCTAACAATTGAATATCAAATTGCGCCAACATCCCCTGTTTAATAGTATCGATGGCTGCGTCATTCAAGAGATAGGCCCAGTTTTTCTGGCAAACTAACACGTGCCCTTGGGCGGTCTTTTGTAAATTACCATTACGAGCTAACTGCCTGGTCAAACCATGTAATTCTAAATGATCTATCATCGCCGCCCAACCATCAATTTCAGCTGCCAAGCGCACCTGTGGCGCTAATTCCAGCTGATCTAATTGCAAGGTACTCACAGCCGGCGTCGCTAAACCAGCGTTCGCTGGTTGTGCTGGTGCCGCTGGTTGAGCTGGTGCAGCTGGTGTAGCTGGTTCGGTTGTCGCCGCTGGTTCTGGTGCTGGTGCTCCTGCTGCTAGCACTTCTGCTGCTGGTATTTCTGCTGCTGAACGAGCTGACTCTGTTGGCGTTGCTACAGGCGCCACTACTCGGGCTTGTTCTGCTGGTACTTCTGCTGCTGAACTAGCTGATTCTGCTGGCGCCGCTAGCTCTGGCGCGGCTGCACTGGCTGACGTTGGCTGTTTAGAGCTTTGCTGTTTTTCAACCAGTGCCGCACGAGTGGCCATCAACGCTGCTAAATCAGGTTTGCTACTTGCCGCCGGCGTCGTTGCCGCTGGGCCGGCAGCTGGCTGCGCTGTAGCGGCGTCATCGGATACTGACTTTGCTGCTACTGACGGCGCTGCTACTGGGGCTGTGCTTGTAGCCTTGGTTGCAGCTGTGTTTGCAGCTGTGTTTGCAGCATGAGTTGCACGTGGTGCTTCCGCAAAATCAGCAAAACGGTCGTCGTCATCATCGTCATCGTCCCCTAAATAAGCTGGGATCTCGTCATCGTCAGCCGCTTGAACTGATGTGACCGGCGCCGCTTGAGTTTGCTCAGACTGGAGCGCTGCTGCGACTGGTTTGCTATCGGGCGGCGCGGCGCTTTCAGTTACTTGATGCTGGGTATCGGCGGCACCATGAGGCGTTTGCTGATACACCGCATCAGCCTGCACTGACTCAGTTGCGCTGGCCGCTTGGGGCTTTTTTACAGTCGCGCTAGCCCCCGTCACAGCTGGGGTTTCATTCACTTCTAACGATTGCGGCCGAAAAGCTAGCAGCCGCAATAGGGTCATTTCAACACCACTGCGCACATCGGCAGCGAGAGCTAAATCGCGGCGCCCTTGTACGAGAATGTCATAAAAAACTTGCAGCAGTTCAGCAGCTAGCTGCCCAGCGAGCTGCTGTGCTTGTTCATCTAGTTGGGTGACCCAAGCACTATGAGGTACCACTTGGAACAGGGCCATTTGCTGCACGGTCTGCTGTAATTCGGGCAGTAAACCGGCTAAATCTGGAACTTGGCTGGCCACATTATCTAGCGTTTGCATCATCCCAGCAGCATCTCCCGCCACTATCTGTTGCAACAGCTGTGCCACCTCATAGCCAGGCACACTGCCCAGCATTTGTTGTACCCCAGCCACAGTAACAGCTTGTTCACCCTGGGCTATGGCTTGGTCAGTTAAACTAAGAGCATCACGCAAACTACCTTGAGCAGCCCGCGCTAATGCTTGAATGGCATCGGCATCAAACGGGATCTGTTCGGCGGTAAGCACCTGTTGTAGATGGTTGGCAATCTCATCGCGGCTCAAAGCTTTCAAGTTAAACTGCAGGCAACGTGACAGTACCGTAATGGGGAGTTTTTGCGGATCTGTGGTAGCAAGCAGAAACTTCACGTGCTCAGGCGGTTCTTCTAAGGTTTTAAGTAAGGCATTAAAGCTATGCCGAGAGAGCATGTGCACTTCATCTATCAGGTACACTTTAAAGCGCCCTTGAGTAGGCGCATATTGCACGTTATCGAGTAGTTCGCGGGTATCTTCAACTTTGGTACGTGAGGCCGCGTCTATTTCTAGAAGATCGACAAAACGCCCTTGTTCTATCGCCACACAAGCACTACAAGTGCCGCAGGGTTCAGCGGTAATACCTTGTTCGCAGTTAAGACTCTTGGCAAGAATTCGAGCTATGGTTGTTTTACCTACCCCACGGGTACCGGTTAACAACCAAGCATGGTGCAATCGCCCTGTTTTAAGGGCGTTAAACAAGGGTTTGAGTACATGCTGTTGCCCTACTACCTGAGCAAAATTACGCGGTCGCCATTTCCGTGCTAAAACCTGATAACTCATGTCTATTCGCTTGTCCGCTGGTTAAAAGAAGCCGATGACTAAAGCCCCTAAGTTACCCTAAAACTCGCACAGGGTATAGTATGGAATCTGCGCTTGGTTTAGCCGTTCAGCACCGGGTAAATCGTGCAGGGTGATCACGAAACTACATTCCACAATTTCGGCTCCCAAGGCCTGCACTAAGGCTACCGCGGCTAATACGGTACCACCCGTGGCGAGCAAATCATCAATAATCAGCACCTTGTCGGTAGCGGTAATGTCATCAGCGTGCAGTTGCAGCTCATCTTCACCGTATTCGAGTGCATAACGCTGACTCACTACTTGGCGTGGTAATTTGCCCGGCTTACGCAGTGGCACAAAGCCAACACCCAGCGCATAGGCAAGCGCTGTTGCAAAAATAAAGCCACGGGCCTCAATCCCAACAATCTTAGTGATACCTTGATCGCGATAACGTGCTAGCAAAGTATCTACGGTATGCTTGAATGCAGCCCCATCGGCCAATAACGGCGTGATGTCACGAAACACAATACCCGGCTTAGGGTAATCAGGGATGGCGCGAATGTGATCGGTTAATTGCATGGTGAATTACCCTCAATGCGCCTGCCCTCAGCTGATGCTGCCTTAGCAGGCGATAATTTATACGGTAAGCTGCTTCGGGTTATGAATGGTACTAGCTAAATCTTGCAGTAACCCCAATAAACGGTCGGCCGCGATCGGTTTAGCCAAGCACAAATTAGCCCCAGCTTTTTCAGCTAATCCGGCTACCTGATTCACGTCTTGCGTGGTCATCAAGATCACCGGGGTTTGCTTATAGGCAGGAAGTTGACGAATATTTTTAATCAACGCAATGCCATCCATGAGGGGCATTTTATGGTCAACTAAAATCACGTCAAAGTGCTTATTCTTTACTCGGTTAAGCCCATCAAGGCCATCATTGGCGCAACTCACCGAGAATGGGCTCTGTACAAGAATCTGTAGCAACTGAGCCTGGGTTGCTGGTTTATCCTCAACCAACAAAAGTTCAAGAGACATAACGTGCCTTTCAATCGTTACAGCTTACGCTGCAAAAAATTTATACCACGCCAATACCGCAGGTAAAACCGGTACGGCAACAAACGTAATTACCGCAAGCCAGCCCATTTTTACGCCCGATTCGTCTCGGAAATCTTCATTATGTGCCATAAAATACATCCTCACTGACTAAAATTTTGCGGGGCGGATCATACTTCATTCGGCCGCAAGGAACAACACACAACGCTGCATTAACCCGTCAACCACTGTCACTAAGGCTTGCTCTAGTTGCTCTGGTTGATAGCCGACGGCGTAGGGCTGTAGACTGGCCAAAGCAGCACGCAAAGTGCTGCCGTTAGCTTGCTGGAGGGTCTCCAGCAACACCATTGTAAGCGGCGTTAGTTGCATAAATTTGACAGCTTCCTGTTGCTGCCAATGAGGCTGCGAGGTCAACTCACGATAAACCACCAAGCACACAGGTTCAGCTGCGGCAGGCGGTTGTGGGTTAGCCGCACTCACTTGCTGCACAGGGTACTGAAAGACTCCCAATTGGGCACTTGGATTCACCCGGAATTGCACTCCATCGAGTAACTCGTTAGCAGTCAGTACAGGTTCGGCCGCGGCGTTAGTAGCGTGCAGCAACTGATAATCCACCTCGGCATACAAAGCGTCAACTTCCATCCGCTCGTATTGCGCCAACTGAGCCCACACCGCGGGTAACGTTTGCTGCGCAAACGCCACAAACTCACGTCCGATATCGGCAAACAGCGGCGACTGCGCGGCGTGTTGCTGCATAAATTGATAAATCAGTTGTTGCCATTGCTGCTCATTGTGCAACTGTCGCAATACCGGGAAGCCACGGCTGATAAAGCTATCTATGTTATTAAAAACCAAGCGCTGATACACAGCTAAACGCCGAGGTTCAACGCCTGCCAAGCTAACTTGGTTAGGATTGCGGATAGCGGCTGCCCACTGTTGCTGCAGCTCGCGCCAATCAGGACTCGGTTTGTTAGTTGCCATGCAGAGCCTCACCGAGGGGTTGCAGCTGTTGATCAAGCTCATACAGCTCGTTAAGAAGCTCTCCCAAGGGAGGAATATTGAAATCTCGTTCTAGTACCACCGCAAACGGCCCATGAACCTGCTGAGCTAACTGTAATAATTCCACCACTGCTGGTTTTACCCCAGCACCGTGGGTATCTATGAGTAAATCGGGAGCTTCTTCATGATGCCCCGCAATGTGGCCATAAGTGATGCGCGAGCTTGGTAATCCACGAATAAATTGGCGCGCATCGTAACCATGATTAATGCTATTAACGTAAACGTTGTTAACATCAAGCAAGAGCTCACAATCTGCGCCTTGCAAAATGCGCTTAATAAAACTCAATTCATCCAGTTCCGTAGCAGCACTCGCGTAATACGAAATATTCTCGAGTACCAACGGTCGCTCAATAATTTCTTGTACCCGCCGCACCCGTGCAATCACGTGTTCGGCAGCGCCTTCGGTAAAGGGGATCGGCAACAGATCATACAAATGGCCACCGACTGAGCAGTAACTCAGGTGTTCACTGTAGCGGTCGATACTAAACCTATCTAAGAACGCCTTGAGGCGCAGCAAAAAAGTCTCATCTAAAGGATCTTGGCTGCCAATGGATAGCGATAACCCATGGCTGCTGATGGGATAATGGTCGCGCAGATAATCTAACTGATATTCAGCCAAATTGCCCCGCCCCATCCAGTTCTCTGGTGCAATTTCCCATTGAGCCACGGCGGGTAGCTCCGTCAAAACCTGGTCTAAAAATTCCCGCCGTAAGCCTAATCCTAAGGAGGGTATGGGGTTAGGCGTTAACGTTGCTCGCCGCATTTACCTTCGCCGCACTTACCTTCACCGCATTTCATTTCTTGCTCAGCTTTGCCTTTCTTTTTGGCATCCATTTTTTCGCGCATTTTTTCACGCATGGCTTCGCCACATTTGCCCTCACCACACTTACCTTCGGCTTGATGTTTGGCACGCTTTTCTTGATAGGCTTCACCACATTTACCTTCGCCGCATTTCATTTCTTTGTCGGCTTTTTTATTAGCTTTGTCTTTACCACCGCAACGCATTTCTTGCTGCTGCTGAGCAGCTTGTTGGTAGCCACTAGGCAATTCGCTAAAGCCAAACGGATTAGCTTGTGCCGCGGGTGCAGCAGCACTTGCTAACAAGGCTCCTACAGCTAAAGTAACTGACGTTTGTAGTGCTTTCATAAGGATAACCCCAGGTGATTAATGAAGATTGAAAAAAAATCTTGTTACTGAGTATAGACTAGCATAGTGAGTTAAAGTTCGAACTAGATTGCCATAGCAAAAAAAAACCCCGCACCAGGCGGGGTTTTCATTATCTAACGAACCTGAAAACTTAAGCCTTACAGCTTAACGCCACGGTTACTGGCTTTAGAACGAATGTACTGTTCCCAACTACGTGCTGAGCGACGTTCGTTTTCAAACTTCTGTGCTTCTTTAACTGATGCCAAAGCTTGGCTGAACTTATTCTGATAGAAGTAAGCTTCAGTTAATGACATATACACAGCACCGCGTTCTTCAATGCCTAAGTCTAATGCTTTACTGTAAGCAGCAGCTGCTTGAGTGTACATTTCTGCACGCAAATACGAAGTACCTTGGCGACGATATTGGGTTGCTTTGTCAGCGTTAGTTTCTTCTAACTCTGCCGCTTTACCGTATAGGGCCGCAGCACGCTTATATTCACGCGCTTGGTCATAGTTTTGCGCAGCATTTTGCCACAAACGTGCAGTCGGCTCGAGATCACCATTGTTTAGGTGTTTTTCCATTAAGCTTGCTGCTTTATATGGAATCTCGTTGTTACCGTACAGTTGAATCAAGGCTTTGTACTGGCTTTCTTTGTCGAAATAACCGGCTAAGTAGGCAACCTCAAGAGTTTGCAGAGCTTTGTCGATTCTCTCTTCCAGCAAGTACATCATACCTAACTGATTCCACCAGTTTTTCTCGTCAGGAATAACTTTCAAACCGGCTTCTAGTACTTTAACTGCATCGCTGTACATTTTGCGTTCGTAATAAGAAGCTACTTTAAGAACATAAGGGTTCTTATTAGGCTCTTCGTAGTTACGAATAGCTAAATCAGCTGGTTGAATGATTTTGTCGAATTGCTTCATCTCGTAGTAAGCGTTAGCAATACGTAAAAATACATCCGGGTCTGCTTCGCCAGAGAATTGCAACCATTTGCCATAATACTGAATAGCTTGGTTGTATTGCTCTAATTGCAGGCTCAAATCAGCTGTTAGCTTTAATGCAGTGGCTTGGTCGTTCCAGCCTAAGATATCAGCATCGGCCGCGGCTTTCACCAAAGGCAGAGCTTCGTCTAACTGGTCGTTACCCGCATACAAGCTACCTAACAAGCGATTTACAAAGGCTTGATCAAGATCAGAACGAATCGATAAATCTTTAAGTTCTGCAATCGCACCATTGGCATCGCCTGCTTCGTACAACTCAACCGCCGCCATGACGCGACGACCGATACGCTCTGAAATCGCTTCGTTACGACGCGAGTCTTTGCGTTTCTGAATTTCTTCAGCGGTAGGCAAGTTGTAGTTAACGTCTTGCGCTGAAGCAGTAACTGGGGTTACCGCTAAAGCCGCAAACAATACACCAGCGCTAGCTAAGGCTACGAGCTTCTTGTGCATCATCGTTATCCCTCCTCACCCATATTGAAGTCTAGTTGTACAGTTTGGCCAGGCTGACGCACAGCTTTACCATCAACTACCTTCGGCTTGTACTTCCAGCGTAATAGTGCTCGGCGAGCTTCTTGGTCGAATACCCGACGCGGGTTCGAATCAATAATCTCCACATCAGTCACACCACCGGTTTCATCGATAGTGAAACTAAGCACTACGTAACCTTCAATGCCATCACGTTGCGCCGCTGGCGGATAACGTGGGTTGATTCGCACAATCGGCGTTGCTTCACCATCGCGAATCATCGCACCACTGGCATCAAAACCTGAATCCGTACCACCAACATCAACATCAAAACCTAAGTCTAAATTTAAGCCTTCTGAATCTGAAGTATCAGGTTCGTTAGGCGGCGTCTCAGGCGGCTGTTGTGGCGGCGGAGGCGGTGGTGGAGGCGTACGACGACGCTGATCCACATCCGAATCCGGTGGATTCGTCACAATTTCAATCGGTGCAGTCGGTGGTGGACCTTCGTTACGTCCCTCACCGCCGCTAATCAAAAAAGCCATGAAAGCGAACAGAAGGAACGTAGCTGCAGCACCTAATAGTATTGATACTATGAAGCGCACCATAATTAATCGTCCTCTGCGGCTATGGATATCTTGTCAATACCCGCTTCCTTGATTTGATCCATGACCTTAACGACAACGCCATGTTTGGCTTCTTTGTCCGCCTGAATCACTACGATATCAGTTGGCTGTTCGGCCAAAAGACGCTCGATGTTTGCGCCTACACGCTCAACATCAACCATACGCTTGTCCATCCATACTTCGCCGTTCGCACGAATAGCGATAAAGATGTTAGCAGAAGGTTTTTTCTCTGCTTGACTTGCTTCTGGCTTGTTCACGTCAATACCAGCTTCTTTAACGAAAGAGGTGGTTACGATGAAGAAGATCAACATGATGAATACGATGTCTAGCATCGGCGTCATATCGATCGCTGCATCTTCCTCTTCACGAAAACGTTTACGTGCCATAATTCTTCTCTCTTAATGATGTGGCAAACTGTCGATTAGCTTGTCTTTGGCCCGACGTACCCGCGCTTCTAAGCGTGATGCGAAGAACATACCAGACAATGCAGCAACCATTCCCGCCATAGTTGGGATGGTAGCCATCGAAATACCCGACGCCATCAGACGTGGGTTACCAGTACCTTGTACCGCCATGATTTCAAAGACTGCAATCATCCCGGTTACGGTGCCTAGTAGTCCGATCAACGGACAAATCGCTACGCAGGTTTTAATCAACAAAATGCGCGCGTTTAGCTTTTCGTCGGCTTCAGAAATCCATGCTTCACGGATTTTATGAGCGTACCACGAGGTGGTATCTTCTCGGGCGTTCCATTTATCAACAATTTCTTGTTTGATTTTAGGAAACACACCGGTCAGGAACCAGTAGCGCTCTATCATGAGTACCCACATGAGAAAGAGCGCTCCCATGACGACGTACAGGACGTCGCCACCGGTACCCAGAAAATCCCTGATAGATTCCCAGAGTTCCATCAGGTATACCATAGGATTACTCCTTCTTCTCCGCGTGAGCGGCGACGATACCTGCAGCTTGCTCGTCTAATACGTGAACAATAGACTTAGCACGCGCTGCCACAATGGCATGTACAAGAATCAGTGGCAATGCTGCAATCAGACCCAATGCGGTGGTAACCAACGCCATTGAGATGTCACCTGCCATGATTTTCGGATCACCGGTACCAAACAAGGTGATTGATTGGAACGTACCGATCATACCAACAACTGTACCTAATAGACCTAGCAATGGTGCAATCGCAGCCAAAATCTTGATGATGTTAACGCCGCTCTCAATGCTCGGAGTCTCGCGCAGAATAGCTTCATCAAGTTTCAATTCTAGGTTTTCGGTGTCAGCGTGTTTGTTCTCTTGATAAACCTTCAAGATACGGCCCAAGGCGTTTTTGCTTGATGGATTCTCAGTGTTTTTCAACTGTGAACGCATCTTCGCGCTTTCTAAGCCTAAGGTTACAAACTTATAGATAGCAATCAAGAAGCCCACGATTAACGCTACAGTAATAACGTAACCTACGGTGCCACCTTGGTGATAACGCTCTTCAAGAGTTGCTTTCTGAGTAGCTAGGTTCAAGATTTGACCACGAGCTGGGTCAATGTATAAACCTTCGTAGCCAGTAGTTGCACTTTCAAATGCGCTAACAGCAGACAACACGAAGCCTTCAGGCTGACGACCTAAGGGTTGAATTTCTTCAGCTGAGTCGTTGTAGTTGAAGTATTCACCGTTAGAGATCAGGTTGAATACACCAATCCGAGTAACGTCACGGTTTTCTGAAGAACCATCAAGCAAAGTAACGTCTGCGTTGAAGGTTACAACTTTACCTGACTGTTGCATCTCGGTTAACCATGCCAACCAAAGCTCTTCTAATTCAGCAATGGTAGGTACTTCTTTCGCTTCAGCGACAGACTCTAGGACGTCTTCACGACCAGGATACTGTGCACTTACGATTGAAGTGGCGATACGACCGATAGTTTCACTAGCTGCACCACGGGCAACACCCACGATTTCACCCAAAGTACCAAGGGCGTTTTGTAGCTCTTGCTCTTTGTTAGCTAATGAAATTTCGTTTTCAGCAAATTGTGTTTGTAAACTTTCGCCACGAGCTTTCTCGTCAGCTAATTGTTTCTTCGCACGGTTTAATAAAGCTTGCTTATCAGCACGAGCGTCAGTGAATTCAGCTTCACGCTCTTTATTGATCTGCTGTGAAGCAGCTCGGTTTTGTTTTACCAGCTCAAGCAACTGCTCAAGAGATTGTGCTTGCTCTTGCGCATAAGCAGAAGTTGCGCCAGCCGTTAATGAGAATGCTGCTGCGACCAGCAAAGATTTCACTAGTTTGTTCATTCTGCACGCTCCGCTGCATAAATTGGCAGTTTGATCAGATCTGGGGCGGTTTGCTTACGCGCCATACGAATAGCTTTGGTTAATGAGCTTAAGTAAGCATCATCAAGCTTTTCCCATGCGCCAGATTCGACGTTATAAATCCAACCGTTTTTCAAATCTAACGATTGTGCCATTAATGCTGCACGGCCTAAGTGGAAGAAGTCTACAGAGATTTCTTCACCTTCGAACTGCAACTTGCCTTCGTATGCAATCAGACCTGAACCGTAGTCCATTTCTGCTTGATAGGCTTCAGTGATTTGACGGAATTGCTCAGAGGTAGCAACGTTAGATGCACCCATGATTTCACGTAAACGTTCAACTCGAGCCAAACGGCGCTCTTTGTGAATTGGAATGTCCAGCTCCACAAACTGCTCCAAAGCGTCGATCATTTTGTACATCAAAGGAACAACGCCTTGCTTCGTTGCTTCGATGCCATCGATCTGGCGCTGTAGAGAAGCCAGTGATGCGTTTTGGTCATCAACCAAACGTTGCACGTGGTCGTTGTAGACTTTTAAGTTCTCATATTCGTCTACAATTCCGCGATATTCGTACAGCATATCTTGGCTTTGCTCAAACAAAGAATTGATCTTTTGCTGAGAGCGTTGATCTGCGGCGTGGATCTTAGCTTCTTCGTTTTGCAACGTAGAAACGTCTTGGGCAGCTACTGTCGCGCTACCTGCAATTGCAAACATACCGATAACGGCAGCAGCAACTTTGCTTTTATTGATTACTTTGGTCATAGTTCCCAACCAATTTGACTTAACTTTAAGCGTAACAGCCTTATGCTGTTAGCCTCCCAGTTATTTGAGTGACGAAAAGAGTTTAATCAACACTTGCAGCTATTACCATTAGGAGTACTAAGGTAATAATGACTCAATACTCCCACGATACAAGTAATCCTGTCAACTACCGATATCAGTTATAGCTTACAGCAAAACCTTATATAATGACGTTTACAGCATCTTAACAGATGCCTATGAAGCACTTTAGTAACTGCCTTCCACTGGCTCGCCAAACTACCCTATTTTAGAGTTTGGTTTGGCTTGCAGATGGAGTACAGTACCTCAATCTAGGTAGTAACCACCAGCGCAAGGAATGAGCATGGCCTCATCAGCATCCTCAGTACATACACTAAAGCATCAGTTAGCTCATTTGCAATCCCAAGTAGAGCAACAATTAGCAGCTTTAGCATTACGCATTGATCGTTTGCAAATTGATGAAGAACAATTCGTCGATTGGTTTGACGCCCAATTGTTTCGGGCCGATGCTACCTGCCCCGCCGACTACTTGGCGGAAGTACGGCTGCATTTGCATGCCTTAGTGCAACAGCGCCAACCACAGCGCACCGAGTGGCTCAGTGCGCGCATAGCCGACCAACTGCAAGCATTACATCAAGCGGTTGCATGGTTTGAGCGGAAATAAAAGCCAAGCGCTTGTTGCACGTGCGCTGGCAACTCTGGCAAGGCGGCTTTAGGAAGCAAATAAGTCGCCATCGCAAAGAAATCTTTGAACACCCGATTTTGTTCCGTGGTGCGGCGCAAATAATCATGCCCAGAAGAACCACCGGTACCAATTTTAGTCCCCAACATACGCTGCACCATCATCGCGTGCTTATAGCGCCAAATAGTCAGCTTCTCGTCCATTTCTGCTAACCCGGTAATCACCTGATGTGCTAAGTGAAAAGCTGGCTCTTCGCGGTACTGAGTAATAAATAAAGCGCTTAACATGGCCTGCTGCGATAGACGTACCTGGCCATTTTTTTGCAACTCAATATAACGATTGTTATCAAAAAGAGCGGCAAAATTATCCCGATTTGACTGTAATGACGCCAGTTCCGTCGCCAACTGCTCGGGTGTCGCCGCGGTTTCACGAATAATTTTTTCGTCATGATCTAGTGCGGCAGTCACAGCTTGTTGGTAAGTTTGCCAAAAACTAAAGTCGTTAAACTCTAAAAAAGGCATACGTGCCAACCAAGCATCCACTCGGTCAAATAGACTAGGTTGCTGTTCTAACGCTTCAAGATAAGCACGGTCAGTGTCATTCAGGCGGTTATAAAAGGATTGCTGATCAAAAGCGATACGATGGCCGCGCGTTAACCCGAGCAGAATTTCCAGTTCTTTGAACTGAATACTTTGGAACCCAGAAGCTGGCACCAAATAATCCCGAAACGCCAAAAACTCTTGCGGAGTCATGGTCTCGATAATCCCGACCTGATCATTCATTAAGTCTTGAATGGCCAGCACACGTCGCAGTCGATGGGCTAACGTATAGAGCGTGCGGTCATCTAATTGATCGGCTTGCAAAGCTTGATGAATAGAGCGCAACTCGTGCAGAACTTGTTTAAACCAAAGCTCATAAACTTGGTGCACAATAATAAAGAGGGTTTCGTCATGCGCTTCTGCACCGTATTTGCGGCTATGCGGAGCTTGCGCATCTAGGAGTTTATCGAGCTGTAAATACTCGCCGTAATAAACCGGTTCGATATTTTTAGGCATGGTCATCTCAATTCATTAACTGTAAGTGAATTAAGATAGTGAATTCTTCGTGCGGGAAACTCAAGTAGGATTTTGTTGTTATTGGGTGGCGGCCTCACCAGCCAGCACCCCGGCACACACATCCCTAACTACGGCTGCTCCCTTCCGGGCCTGACCGGGTTCGCCAGTTCGTGTTGCGGGGGGACCAATGAGGCCACCATAACGTCGCGCATTATTACGCAAAGGCAGTTGAGTAGCAAGGCTTGCCGTGTCAACTGCCTATTATTACAGCAACCTTACTATTTTTTGCGCTGTAAGCGCTCAGCAATGGCTTTACGAGCGGTTTCAGAACTCAGTGCTTTGATAAAGATATGGGCTTCGCGCTCAATTCTATCAGCTACCGGTTCATCCTGTTCTTTGATCAATCTTTTGGCAGCGCGTAAGCCAGCCCGAGGCTTACTCGCCAAAGCTGCAGCAACCTGCTCCAGTTCGGTCGCTAGTTGCTCTGGCGCTACGACTTTATTGACCAGCCCATAAGCTAGTGCCGCGTTGGCATCAAAGCTATCGCCTAATAACAGTAATTCAGACGCACGCAAGTGCCCAACTAACTTAGGCAGTAACAAACTCGATGCGGCCTCTGGTACCAAGCCCAAATTAATAAAAGGTAGGGCAAAGGTAGCGGTAGCGCTGGCATACACCAAATCACAATGCAGCAAAATGGTGGTTCCGATACCAATGGATAAACCATTAACCCCGGCTACCAAAGGCACGCTAAGCCGACTTAAGGTGTATAAAAACTCAAACGGTGGTGCGCTATCATCCAAATCTTCAATCGATAAGAAGTCATGCAAGTCATTGCCCGCAGTAAAACTGTCGCCCGAACCGGTTAAGATCACAGCTGAAATGCTGCTATCACGATCAGCATCTTGTAACGCTTTGCTGAGCTCAAGATACATGGTTTGCGTTAGCGCATTCTTCTTATCGGTTCGGGTTAGTGTTAACCACAACACCCCTTGCTTTACTTCTTGTTTAACAAACCCTGAGCTGTGCTTACTCATGTTCACGTTTTTCCCATGCTTTACGCGTGCCTTCGTACACTGGCAAAATTAAATCTAAAGCGGTTTGCCCATTACTTGGTAGCGTTTCGTTATTATCGCGAATTGGGGTCACTCGTTGGCCCCATTTAATGATGCCGGCGCCACAGGTTAGGCCACCACCGAAAACTGCTGACACAATAGTATCACCCGGTTTAACGATACCCTGCTCAACCGCTTCACAAAAAGCGATAGGTAAGGTGGCAGAAGAGGTATTGCCGTATTTTTGAATATTAATCACGGTTTTCTCTTCCGGCACATTACACATCTTGGCCAAGTAATCGATAAGGCGCTTATTCGCTTGATGCGGTATGAGTGAATCTATGTCATCGGTTGTCAAACCGGTTTCTGCAAACACCTTTTCAACGGCCATGTTCATGCCTTTCACTGCCCGCTTGAAAATCTCTTGGCCAACAAAATTAAAGGGCATGATGCCGTCAAAACCAAAGCGGTCAAAACTCATGCCAAACTCTAATGCCAGAACATCGCGGGCATCAGCATCGCAAGTGACGTGAGAGGCTAATAAGCCACATTCTTCGGTAGTTGCTTCCAGCACCATAGCGCCAGCGCCGTCACCAAAGAGCACTGCGCTTTCACGCTTGGTCCAATCCAAAATACGCGTTAAGCGCTCAGCCCCGATTATCAGTACTTTTTTATGGGCGCCGGTACGAATCGCTTGCGTTGCATAATGCATCCCATATAAAAAACTGCTACAGGCAGCATTAAGATCAAATGCCGCAGCATATTTGGCACCCAAATCACGCTGCACGGCTGAGGCGACATTGGGAATAATTTCGTCTGGGGTACAGGTACCAACAATGATTAAATCAAGATCATTGGCATCAAGGCCAGCTGCGGCCAAGGCATTGCGCGCCGCTACTGTGGCTAATTTGGAGGTGCCGACGTAGCTTACCCGACGTTCTTCAATACCCGTACGGGTGCGAATCCACTCATCCGAGGTATCTAAAAAAGTAGCTAAATCGTCGTTGGTCATAATAGCTGGCGGCAAGCATTTGCCCCAGCCGGTAATTTCTGCGTATATTTTCACGTTATATAAACCTATAGTCACCTGTCGTTTTTCGCTATCATAGCACGATTGTTAACAAGAGAAATGTCCGACCATATAATCAGCTTATGAACTCACGTCAATCAATACGTACGGGCACGCCTAGCGCTGCTACCACTTTCACTACCGAACTTGGTAGTTGGCACCTACAACGCTTTCCGGCGCGCAAGCAAGATCCTTTGCAGGCTTGGGATGCGGCTGATGAACTTATACATAGTTGGCTAGCGACGCAGCGTCCGCAATGGCAGGCACCGCTATTAATTAATGATAGTTTTGGTGCACTACTGATGGCTTGCCACTCTGAGTTACTCACTCCGCCACCGGTCGTTCATAGCTTAACCGACTCTTACGTAAGCCAGCGTGGCTTTCAACACAATAGCAAACTAAATCAGCTGAACCTACAACTATCGGCTTTAAACCTCTTGCAGCCGCTGCAAAGCTTGCCACCTAGTATTGATCTTGTGCTTTTGAAAATACCGAAAAGTATCAGCTTACTGGAGTTTCAATTAGCAACGCTAGCTACCACACTGAAACCAGGCACCCCCATAGTAGCAGCGGCGAAAAGTAAGTTATTTACTCCTAGCGTGCGGCAATTGTTTGAACGTTACTGCGATAATGTCTCGGTATCTCTTGCCAGTAAGAAGTCTCGCACCTTAGAGGCGCAGCTGAAGGCGGTGACCAATGCTGAACCAGCCAACTTTATTGACGCCTGGCAACTGCCTGAATACGGTCTAGAAATGCGTCACCATGCGGGTGTGTTTGCTCGTAATGCTCTTGATATTGGCGCTCGGTTTATGCTGCAGCACATGCCCGCTGCGGGCGCCAATCGGGTCATCGATTTAGGTTGCGGTAATGGCATCTTAGGGATTGTTTATGCACAGCAATCGCCTCACAGCCAAGTGACTTGGGTCGATGAATCCTATTTGGCTATGGCTTCTTGCCGCACCAATATCGACTTGAATTTGCCTCACTCTGAAGCTTATCAAACTCGGGTGGACGATTGTTTGAGTCAACAGCCAAGTGCGAGTGCTGACTTGATTCTATGTAATCCTCCATTCCATCAAGAACATGCTGTCACTGAACATATCGCCCGACAGATGTTCCGTGATGCTAAGCGTGTACTGCAACCCAACGGTGAATTATGGCTGGTCGCCAATCGTCACTTACCTTATTATGCTAGCCTTAAGCGTTTGTTTAAACAGGTAGATCAACACGCACAAAATGCCAAGTTTGTGATTTGGAGAGCTCGAGGTTAATCATGCTGAAACAGCTTTATTCTCATTTTATTTTAGGTACGTTCCTGCTGACCGCCTTGCTTGCGCCCGCAGCAGCAGAAATTCAACCGAACAACCAGTTTCCGCGAGTGAAGATGGTCACCAGTGCCGGTGATATCGTGGTTGAATTAAACCGTGCTAAAGCCCCACTCACTGTCAAAAACTTTCTTGAGTACGTTGAAATTGGGAGTTACAACAACACAATTTTTCACCGCATTGTGCCCGGTTTTGTGGTACAAGGTGGTGGCTACGATGCTGACTTTAAAGCCAAAGCAGAGCGCCCTGCTATTGTCAATGAATCTGGTAATGGGCTGAGTAACAGTTATGGCACCATCGCCATGGCCCGAGTGAGCGATCCGCACTCAGCAACCCGCCAGTTTTATTTTAACGTCGCCGACAATACTAAACTGGACCCGAGCAGCAGCCGTTGGGGCTACGCAGTGTTTGGCTGGGTTGTTGAAGGTGAAGAGGTGCTAGAGCAACTCGCAGCAACTGAGACCCATGTGTTTCATGAGCCTACCGGTTGGGGTGATGTGCCGCTTGAGCCGCCCATGCTGATTCGTATTGATGTGCTGCCGGCGCTCTAATGTCAGCTACCCCTTGGTTTAAAGATTTCGCTGTTTACCGAGAGCCAAGGATCTGGGTGATTTTTGGTTTTGGCATGATCAGTGGGTTTCCGTGGGTGCTGATTGGCTCCATGCTCTCCGCTTGGCTGCAAGAAGCCGGAGTAAATCGAGCCAATATCGGCTTATTTGGTATTGTCTTTATTGCTTACTCCATCAATGCACTTTGGTCGCCTCTCATCGATCGAGTACGCCTACCCTGGCTCGCCCGCCACTTGGGACAACGTCGTAGTTGGTTGCTGGTCTGTTTACTGGGTATTTTGGCGGCAACCGCAGGTTTGGGCTGGCTAGATGTTACTGTACAAACTTGGTGGATCGCACTGTTAGCTGTGGTTATCGCGTTTTTATCAGCAACCCAAGATATTGCTATTGATGCCTACCGCATTGAAAGCTTCGGTGCCCACGAAGCGCGCCTCCAATCCGCTGGAGCCGCCATGGCGACAGCTGGTTGGTGGACTGGTTACAGCGGCCTTGGCGCCATTCCATTTTTTCTGGTGGATGGCACCCATTGGAACTGGCAACAAGCCTACAGCCTGCTTACCCTCGTGGTGGTGGCGCAAATCTTTTGGGTTATTCTGGCGCCAAACTCCACTCGCTACTCAGCGGTCACCACCCAATTAAAGGCTGGCCAAAGTTGGTTTCACCATACTCTGGTTGCACCCATTGCAGAATTTTTTAAACGCAGCGGCTGGCGATTAGCCCTGAGCATGTTGGCTTTTATCTTTTTGTTTAAGATTGGCGAGGCCTTTTTAGGCCGAATGTCGATTGTGTTCTATAAAGAAATCGGTTTCACCAACGATGACATTGCCATTTACTCAAAATTAGTCACTTGGTGGGTCACCATCGTTTTCGCAATTTTGGGGAGCTTAGTTAATTTACGCCTTGGCATAGTGCGCGGCCTCCTTATTGGTGGTTTAGCCATGGCCGCTTCTAATCTGCTCTTTGCTTGGATAGCCGGGGTGGGGCCTAATACCAACCTACTGTTGGCTGCGGTGGTTATCGATGGCTTTACCGGAGCTTGGTCTACGGTCGCCTTTGTTGCCTTTATTAGCTTGTTGTGTAACCGCGCCTTCACCGCTACCCAATACGCCCTGCTTGCCTCGCTGGGTAACCTTGGCCGTACCTTACTCTCATCCTACAGTGGCTTCGTGGTAAATGCTCTTGACGGAGATTGGCTGCTATTTTTTGTGCTCACCGCCTTGATGGTGGTTCCTAGCCTATTGATTCTATTAGCACTCCGTAAGCCATTACTGCGTTTAGAAGCAGCTTACCAGCAGGATTCCAATTAACATGCGTTGGGCCGTCGTTGGGAACGGAGCCCTGGGTAGTTTGGTGGCCATCAAACTCCAACAACAAGGGCTACAAGTGAGCCTGTGCCCACGCCAGCAACCCGCCGTTGGGCATCTGCAACTGAGTTTTTCAAACCAGCACTATCAGTTAACGACCACTTCATTCGAGCAACTTGAGCCTGGAACCTGCATTTTTGCAGCAGTAAAAGCCTATCAAGTGCAGCCTCTACTCGTACAGTTAGCCCAAGCCAAGTTACTAGAGCGCTGCCCATTGATCTTAAGTTACAACGGTATGCTCACTCATGAACAGCAGTTGTTACCAGCGCATAGTCTCTTTTGGAGCACCACTCACGGCGCCTATCGGCAAGGATCATTACTAGTTCATGCAGGCGTGGGGCAAAGCTGGCTGGGCTACAGTGATCCGCTGGCGGCTACGGCTAATAATCCCCCCAGCCCTTGGCTAGTGCCGCAAATACAACAACAATTAGCGGCTGCTTTGCCGCCATTAGCCTGGAGTGACGAGATTAAATTAGTGCGTTGGCACAAGCTCGCCACCAACTGTTTAATTAATGCCTTGACCGTAGTGTATAACTGTCCAAATGGTGACCTGTTACGCCTACCCGTACAGCAATTGCAAATGCAGTTGGCGACTGAGATCGTTGCCTTAGCTAAGCATTATCAATTGTCTCTCAACGCTGATCAGCTACTCGAACAGGCGCGACTCGTGATGCAAAGAACAGCAGCAAATCGCTCGTCGATGCTCAGTGATGTGCGTCAGCAACGGCCAACTGAAATTGACTATTTAAATGGATTTGTAGCTCAGCAAAGTACGCAGTTTGGTCTTGCTGCCCCAGCCAATACTCAGCTGTGGCAGCAACTTACTGAGATCACGCAGGGTTATTTGGGTCTTCAATAAAATCAACCACTTCTAGGCCAAATCCTGACAGCGCAGAATAGCGTTTGGGAGAGCTCATCAACCGCATTTGATGAACGCCTAAATCAGCCAAGATTTGTGATCCGATACCGACGTTACGAGAGGCATTAGAGGCGGCTGCCGTTGGTTTTCTTTCGCCACGATCTTCTGCAGAAAAATGAGCAATTTGCTCAAGCATGCCGGCACTATCTTGATGCCGCCCAATCACCACTAAAACGCCGTTGTTGGCACCAATAAATTCCATTGCATGAGCTAACGGCCAGCTACGTTTAGCAGCGCGCTCAGTGGCAAATAGATCGTTAAAAGTATCTTGTAAGTGAACTCGTACGTTCACCGGATCAGAGCTATTAATGTCACCCTTAACTAAGGCATAGTGGACTTGTTTATCAATGGTGTCTTGATACGCAATCAACTCAAATTCACCGTAAGCTGTGGGCAATTTGCAGTGCGCCTGGCGCTGTACAGTTTTCTCAGTTAACGAGCGATGCTCAATAAGATCAGCAATAGTACCGATCTTGATACCATGCTCAGCGGCAAATTTTTCTAAGTCTGGCCGCCGCGCCATGCTGCCATCTTCGTTTAAGATTTCCACGATCACTGCCGCTGGCTCAAACCCAGCCAAACGCGCCAAGTCGCAGCCAGCTTCAGTATGGCCAGCCCGATTCAGCACACCACCGGGCTTGGCTTTCAATGGGAAAATATGGCCTGGCATCACCAAATCGCTTGGCTTAGCATCGGCTGCTACCGCCGCTTGCACCGTACGAGCTCGGTCTGCCGCTGAAATCCCGGTGGTAACCCCTTCTGCGGCTTCAATAGAGACCGTAAAATTAGTGGCGTAAGGGGCGTTGTTTTGATTCACCATGAGCGGCAAACGCAATTGCTCGCAGCGTTCTTCGGTCAGCGTTAAACAGATGAGCCCCCTGCCGTAACGTGCCATAAAATTGATTGCCGCTGGCGTAACACACTCAGCCGCCAGAATTAAATCCCCTTCGTTTTCACGGTCTTCATCATCCATGAGAATAACCATCTTACCCTGCTTAATATCAGCAATAATAGCGGCAGCGCTATGTAACGAGTTCGTTGTGGATGGCACACTGGTCACGATGAAAGGTCTCCTTGGTTCGTGTTGATGGTGGCGGTAATACGAAGATCAGCCCCCACCTGGCGAACATCTCGATAGGTTAAGGTGGGCGCTTGCGCGAGCTGCTGCCATACCGGCAAAGCGAATAAACCTTGCGCACTTGCACCTAATAATTTCGGGGCTAAATATAAAATGAGTTCATCAACCCAACCAGCCGCAATCAATGCGCCGGCTAAGTTTGTCCCACATTCGGTCCAAACCGAATTAATCTGATACGTCTGGGCTAGCTGGTGTAACAGCTCAGCTAAATCTATCTGGCCACTGCTAGTTACTGGCAACTGCAGAATTGTTACTTGCTCCGGCCAAGTTCTGGTCGTCGTCAGATCGGCACCCTGTACCAATAAAATAGGCGCAGCAGTTGCTGTACTTTCGGTAAAAAGCGGCTCATCACCCTTTAATTTGCCCTGACTATCGATGATCACGCGCAGCGGCTGTTGTTGTACCCATTCGCCGCGCGCCGTCAACCGGGCCTGATCAGCTAGCACCGTGGTCGCAGTACTCAAAATGGCGCTACTTTGGGCGCGAAACCGATGCACATCGGCTCTTGCTGCGCTGCTGGTTAGCCATTGGCTGGCCCCATTTGCTAAGGCTGTTTGGCCATCTAATGATGCTGCCATTTTCAGTCTAAGCCAGGGCCGTTGCCGTTGCATCCGAGCGATAAAACCGCAGTTTAAGGCACGCGCTTGGGTTTCTAACACGCCAACCAGCACCTCAATACCCGCTGCTCGTAAACGTGCGATACCTTGCCCACTAACCAACGGATTCGGATCTTGCATCGCCACCACAACTTGCGCCACTTGAGCTTTGATGAGTGCATCTGCGCATGGAGGAGTACGACCGAAATGGCTACAAGGTTCAAGGGTAACATAAGCAGTACCATGCTTGGCTGATGCGCCGGCGGCAGCTAAGGCATGTACTTCAGCATGAGGTTCACCGGCTCGTTGATGCCAGCCTTCGCCAACGATCTGGCCCTGCTGAACTATCACACATCCCACCATAGGATTTGGCGCAGCGCTGAACCGCCCTTGCGCAGCTAAATCAAGAGCGCGTTGCATATAGAATTGGTGGCACCTAACTGGGGTATTAGTCATTGAGACGAGCTATTTCTTCACCAAATTCACGAATATCATCAAAGGCGCGATACACCGAGGCAAACCGGATGTATGCGACTTTATCCAAGGCTTTGAGGTTTTCCATCACTAAGCCACCAATCATTTTGCTGGTGACTTCACGTTCGCCCGTTGCCCTTAATGACGATTTGACATTCTGCATGGCTTGCTCAATAGCTTCGAGACTAACCGGACGTTTTTCTAAAGCGCGTAACAAGCCACTACGCAATTTATCTTCGTTAAAAGGTTCGCGAGTGCCATCGGACTTTATAACTCGAGGCATAATCAACTCTGCCGTCTCAAACGTCGTAAAGCGCTCTTTACACTCGGTGCATTCGCGCCGACGGCGCACTGAGGCGCCGTCGGCAACTAACCGAGAATCGATGACTTTGGTATCTTGCGTGCCACAAAAAGGACAATGCATAATAACTTTCCTTGCCTAACCTAATGAACTCATCGCCCTAATTCTCGACCAAAGAGTTGCTTATCCGTATACCGGGAAGCGCTTACAAAGGGCTTTTACTTGGTCACGCACGGCACTGATGGCTGCTTCGTCGTTAATATTATCTAACACGTCACAAATCCAGTGTGCCACTTGCTCGGCTTCCGCTTGCTTAAAACCACGACGCGTAATAGCTGGGGTACCTAGCCGTAATCCTGATGTCACAAAAGGTGAGCGCGGGTCGTTGGGTACGGAGTTTTTGTTCACCGTAATGTAGGCCCGACCTAAAGCTGCATCAGCATCTTTACCCGTGATATCTTTATCAATTAAATCAACTAAGAACAAATGGTTTTGGGTGCCGCCAGAAACAATCTTGTAACCGCGTTCTTGCATCACCTTCACCATCGCATTGGCGTTGGTTAACACCTGCTGCTGGTAAGCTTTAAACTCTGGCTCCATCGCCTCTTTGAACGCTACCGCTTTGGCAGCAATCACATGCATTAGAGGGCCACCTTGGCTACCAGGGAACACGCCACCGTTAAGTTTTTTGTGCAATTCAGGGTCATCTTTACCTGATAAAATCAAACCACTACGCGGGCCAGCCAAGGTTTTGTGGGTGGTGGTGGTAACTACATCAGCAAAAGGTACCGGGTTCGGATAAAGGCCTGCTGCCACTAACCCAGCCACATGCGCCATATCCACTAACAAATAAGCGCCTACTTCGTCCGCAATTTCGCGGAACTTAGCCCAATCGACGATACCTGAATAAGCAGAAAAACCAGCCACGATCATTTTAGGCTGGTGCTGTAGGGCTAGCTCACGTACTTCGGCATAGTTAATTTCGCCAGTACTCTCATCTAAACCATACTGCACCGCATTGTAGAGCTTGCCCGAAAAATTCACATGAGAACCATGGGTTAGATGACCGCCATGTGCCAAACTCATCCCCAATACCGTATCACCAGCGTTTAAGAGCGCTAAAAATACTGCTGAGTTAGCTTGTGAACCAGCATGCGGTTGCACGTTAGCATAGCAAGCACCGAATAACTGCTTGGCGCGCTCAATGGCTAAATCTTCAACCACATCAACAAATTCACAACCACCGTAGTAACGTTTGTGCGGATAGCCTTCTGCGTACTTATTGGTTAACTGCGAACCCTGCGCTTGTAACACGCGTGGGCTGGTGTAATTTTCTGACGCAATAAGTTCGATATGCTCTTCTTGACGTTGTACTTCATCGGTCATCGCTTGCCACAACTCAGCATCATAGCTAGCAATGTTCATCTCATGTTTTAACATCAGGGCTCCTAACTGCAGCAGCTGCCAGAGTGACAGCGGGTTATTGGAAATATCTGTGCGCTAGTTTACCAATATACTTGGGTTAGCGCCAACTTAAGGGTTAAAATAGTCCATTAAGATTTCACCCTCACAAGGAACATGGGCAGTTATGGCACAATATATCTATTCGATGTCGCGGGTCAGTAAAGTCGTCCCGCCGAAAAAGACGATTTTAAAAGACATTTCGTTATCTTTCTTTCCTGGCGCAAAGATTGGGGTATTAGGTTTAAACGGCGCTGGTAAATCCACCCTGTTACGCATCATGGCAGGTATCGATAAAGAAATTGAAGGCGAAGCCCGCCCGCTCGCTGGTATTGAAATTGGCTATTTGCCACAAGAACCACAACTAGACGAAAATAAAACCGTACGTGAAACCGTAGAAGAAGCCGTGGCTGACGTAAAAAATGCGCTAGCTGAGCTCGATCAGGTTTATGCAGCCTACGCTGAAGAAGATGCTGACTTTGATGCTTTAGCGAAAAAACAAGGCCAGCTAGAGGCTATCTTGCAAGCTAAAGACGGTCACAACTTAGACAACATGCTAGAGCGTGCAGCTGACTCGCTTCGCTTACCGCCGTGGGATACCAAGATCAAAGTATTATCGGGTGGTGAACGTCGCCGCGTAGCCATTTGCCGTTTGCTACTGAGCAAACCTGATATGTTGCTATTAGATGAGCCAACTAACCACTTGGATGCTGAATCGGTCGCTTGGTTAGAACGTTTCTTACACGACTACGAAGGTACCGTGGTTGCCATTACCCACGACCGTTATTTCTTAGATAACGTGGCAGGCTGGATTTTAGAGCTTGACCGTGGCTATGGCATCCCTTGGGAAGGCAACTACTCGTCTTGGCTAGAACAAAAAGAACAACGTCTTGAGCAAGAAGAGAAACAAGAAAAAGCTCGGCAACGCAGTATTAAACAAGAACTTGAGTGGGTGCGGCAAAATCCTAAAGGGCGTCAAGCAAAAAGCAAGGCGCGGATGGCTCGGTTTGAAGAACTGCAAAGTGGTGATTACCAAAAACGCAACGAAACCAACGAGCTATTTATTCCACCAGGCCCACGCTTGGGCGATAAGGTGCTTGAAGTTCAGCACTTGCATAAGGCCTACGATGGCCGGGTACTGATCAATGACTTAAGCTTTAGCGTTCCTAAAGGGGCTATTGTTGGCATCATAGGTCCGAACGGTGCCGGTAAATCAACGCTATTCCGCATGATCACCGGTAAAGAGCAACCCGATTCTGGTACCCTTGAATTAGGTGACACCGTGCAGTTAGCCAGTGTCGATCAGTTCCGTGATGACATGAATGACAAAAATACCGTGTGGAAAGAAATCTCCGATGGCCAAGATATTCTCCGCATCGGTAATTTTGAAATTAATAGCCGCGCCTATGTGGGTCGCTTTAACTTCCGTGGTAACGACCAACAAAAACACATTGGTGAGTTATCAGGGGGTGAACGTAATCGGGTGCATTTAGCCAAGCTATTAAAAGCTGGTGGTAACCTGTTACTGTTAGACGAACCTACCAATGACCTCGATGTTGAAACCCTACGTGCGCTAGAAGAAGCTTTATTAGAGTTTCCTGGTTCAGCTATGGTGATCTCGCACGACCGTTGGTTCTTAGACCGGGTAGCTACCCACATTCTTGACTATCGTGATGAGGGCGTGGTGAACTTCTACGAAGGGAACTATTCTGATTACGAAGAGTATATGAAAAAGACCCATGGTGAACATGCTATGGAGCCGCATCGTACTCGCTATAAGCCGATTGGGGTTTAACTTATATCAGGTTAGTTTCAAGCAACACAACGCCCGCCATAACCACACTGGCGGGCGTTTTTTCAGAAGCGCCTAGCGCTAGCTAAAACAAAGCTACCTCGGCAGCAGTTAAGTGCCGATACTCACCGGGGCCTAAATCACCCAGTTTTAGCTCACCTATTTGTTCACGATGGAGGCTCTCTACCCTGTTACCGATTGCGGCAAACATCCGTCTTACCTGATGGTAGCGCCCTTCTGATAAGGTCACTAACGCTTGTTGCGGATGAATAATATCGAGTTGTGCAGGTTCGGTTAACTTTTTCTCACCATGTAATTGCAGCCCTTGTTTGAATAGCTCTACATGATGCGGCTCAAGCGGCTCGGCCAGCTCTGCTCGATACACTTTCGGACAGCTACGCTTAGGCGAGATAATCCGATGGGTCCATTGTCCATCATTAGTGATCAGCAAGAGTCCAGAGGTATCTATATCCAGTCGCCCTACCGTGTGAAATTTTTCCGGGTTAGGTAAATCTAAGTAAGCAAATACCGTCATATGACGGGGATCGTCATTGGCACAAACGCAATCTAACGGCTTATGCAACATGATATAAGTTGGGCCCAACAGCTTAAGCGTCACCCCATTAAAAATCACTTCCGCAGTCGCTGGCACCTGCATCGCGCCTTTCTTAGCGACCACACCATCAACACTGACCGCCCCGGCATGCAAAGTTCGCATCGCTTCTTTGCGGCTCATTCCGGTGGTTTCGGCTAAAAATTTATCTAATCGCATCTGCATCACCTACGTTTGCCATGGTTGCTCACCAACACCATGGGCTCGTTACCCAAAAAATAACCTCGCCTAAGCGAGGTTATTGTGCCCCAGAATCTGGGGCTATTATAGCTAGTATCACAGCGGCTTAATAAAAGTTTTTATCCTCAATCACGCCTGCTGCGAATTGGTCGACACCAATGGCATACAGACGGAGTCGCTCAGTACGGCTTAAAGCGCTGGCCTCTTCAGCGCTAATCACTTCTGCTGCCCGCGCTTGCTCTACCAAAGCATCACCGTTGAGATTACCATCAATATCGCCACGTTTAACCGCCTTGCGAATACGTTTGTAGACATCTGAATGCTCGCGCATCGCTAAGAATGCTAGTTCCATATGACCCATTGGATCTTTTTCATCATCCTTCCAATAGGTTAAGAAGGTATGGCGATCACGAGTAACACCCGGCTGCATCATGCTGGTAGAAATTCCCTGTAAAATACTATCGTCCGGTTGATGATAATGGTTACCTAATGGGAAGATTGCTAAGCGCAAGGTCCACGCAATAAATCGGTTCGGGAAGTTTGCGAAGAATCCTTTAAAGGCTTCACCAATAGCGTACAAATGATGCTGCAGTGCATAATCAACAAACACCAAATCACCACTTTGACGACCATCATCTTCATAACGCTTCAGCACTGCTGAGGCCATGTACAAATGACTCAACACATCGCCTAACCGCGCTGATAACATTTCTTTGCGTTTCAAATCGCCGCCCATCACCAGCATCGCCATATCTGCTGTCATAGCCAGTGCTCTGCTCATACGGGTTAATTGCTGATAATAACGTGCCGTTGGGCCGCTCACTGGGCTCTTATTAAAACGTGCTCCAGATAACCCCATCCACAAACTACCGAAGAAGTTACTCGCGGCAAACCCAATATGTTTGAGTAACAGTTCATCAAAATCATGTAAGCCTTGTTCTTCATCTGGGTTGCTCGCTGCTTCCATTTCTTTCAGTACGTAAGGGTGACAGCGGGTTGCGCCTTGTCCAAAGATCATCAAGTTACGGGTAAGAATATTCGCGCCTTCTACGGTAATAGAGACAGGTGTGGCCATAAAGCCATGGCCCAAATAGTTGCGGCTACCTAATTGAATTCCTTTACCCGCATGAATATCCATCGCCGCATCCATCACCTCGCGGCCCATTTCTGTCATGTGATACTTAGTCATGGCCGTGATAACCGACGGACTCTTACCTTCACACAAGGCGGTCACCGTTAACCGGCGCATGGATTCGAGGATGTAGTTGGTGCCACCAATTTTACCCATGGCAGCTTGCACCCCTTCGAACATCCCAATTGGCATGCCAAACTGTTGCCGTACGTAAGCATAGGCACCGGTCATACGCTGCGTAACGTGGCCCGTTGCTGCCGCCAATGCTGGGAGTGAAATACCACGGCCAGCTGATAAGCATTCCATCAGCATACGCCACCCTTTACCAGCAAACTCTTGCCCACCGATAATCCAATCTAGTGGGATAAAGACATCTTTGCCGTAGGTGGTACCATTCATGAAGGCTTGATTGAGTGGCAAATGACGCTCACCCGTCTCAACACCTTTGTGGCTGGTTGGAATTAGCGCACAGGTAATGCCAATATCTTCTTGCTCACCCAATAATTTTTCAGGATCGTAAAGCTTAAAGGCCAAACCTAAGACTGTCGCGACCGGAGCCAAGGTAATGTAGCGCTTGCTCCAGTTTAAACGAATACCTAAAACTTCTTTGCCTTCAAACTCGCCCTTACACACGATGCCCGTATCTGGAATAGCACCAGCATCAGAACCTGCTTCGGGGCCGGTTAAAGCAAAACATGGAATATCGGTGCCGTCAGCCAAGCGCGGCAGCCAATAATTCTTTTGTTCATCGGTACCGTAGTGAGTAAGTAACTCACCCGGTCCTAATGAGTTAGGTACCATCACGGTAACTGCGGCACTGATTGAGCGGGTCGCAATGCGCGATACAATGTATGAGTTTGCTGCTGGCGAAAATTCTAAACCTCCAAACTCCTTACCAATAATCATGGCAAAGAATTTTTCTTTACGGATGTAATCCCAAACATCTTTAGGTAAATCGCGATCTTGTTGCATGATTTTAAAATCATCCAACATCGCCAATAGCGTCTCTAACTGGTTGTCGATAAAGGCTTGTTCAGCATCAGTAAAGGTCGGAGCCTGGGTCTGGTGAAATTTTTCCCAATCCGGGCGTCCGCTAAACAAGTCAGCATCCCACCAGGTATCGCCAGCTTGCATGGCCTCGCGCTCGGTTGGCGAAAGCGGCGGCAACACCCGTTTAAAAAAACCAAAGGCTGGTCTGCTAATCAGGCTACGGCGAATGTCTTTAATGGCGAATAACAACACCACGGCGACAATCAGGATAATTAAAATTTCCATGCTACTACACCTTATTAAAAGAATGATTCAACTAGCTATAAGCATAGCTGATTATGCTGCCGAGGCGTCAACACCACCGGCAAGAAATGGAATAAGACGATCAATCATCTGGTCTGCTGCAATCGTTTCACCAAAATCCGCTGCGGCAATCTCTCGAAGTGCCGGCCCAGATACCTGTGCAAATACCGTTGCTCCAAGCACAAAGTGTAACCGCCAAAACATATCTATGGGGCTCAATTGCGGGTTAGCTTGATGTAACGCAGCTAATAGATGCTCGATAACATGGCCAAAATGATCCATGGTATAACGCCTTAGATGCCCTTGAATTTCTGCATAAGCAAATCCCAATAGGCTTAAAAACAACGTGGGACCATGCTTTCTAACCTCTCGCAACTGCGCTAATGGCTTACGAAAACAGTCGAATACATCGCGAGTTGATATCTTATTTCGTGCTTGCAGCGCCAGCAATTCTTGCTCTAATGCGGGCATTAACACCTCTAAATAACGCGCCATAACCGCTTGAATAAGCGCTTTTTTTGAACCAAAATGATAATTCACTGAAGCAAGGTTCACGTCAGCATCGGCGGTAATCTGCCGCAAGGACGTCTGCTCAAAGCCATGTTCCGCAAATAATGCTTCCGCTGCATTGAGTATTTTTTCTTTGGTTGTAACTCGTTTTGCCATCGTTAACTGGCCTCACCTCTATACTGTTCTTTTAAAAGCGTTTAGAACAGCCATTTTAAACATGCGTTTCAATTTAATCGAAATAGCATGAATGCGCAAGCGTCAGCCGCTCTCCGTTTCCTTGATCTGCCCATTGCTAGCTGATAGCTTATCAATCACCCAAATCTATCAACATTCTAATAACAGAGCAGCCTGAACCATGCATAAACTTACTCATATCATTTATTTAGCGATTATTGGGGTACTAGTTATTGCGCTAGTTGTTGGCCGATCCGCACCTAGCAGCCCTGTCGCCGGCACCAGTGCAGACCTTAATACTGCAGCTGAGAACACGTCTGCCGCAGCTTCTGCACCTAGCACGTCCTTAACTGCCACCAATGGTGCCACCAATGCTGCTGCAAATAACACGGATAGCGCGGCTGCTTTTGCCAGTGATAGCAGCACTCAACCACAAGCCGCTGCTTCTACCCAAGAGCAACAAGACGTAGCTCAAGAATTAGACCTTAGTGATGCGCAGCTGGCCCGATTGGCCGAGTTATTAAAGACCCGTAACCAACAAGAAATAGAGATGTTGCTAGATGTGCAATCAGAAATACTTGATTCTGAGAACATTAGTGAACGTCTTCATACCGAAGCTATTGACCAAGACTGGGCTTATGTCATGACTAGTGAAATAGAAAACCTGTACGCTCAGCAGGAAGATTTACAAGGCGCAGAAATTAGCGACATTCAATGCCGCACAACAGTGTGTGAAGTGAGTATTAGCGGTTCAGACTTGCCATTTGACTACATGATGAAATTTCATAAAGCCTTGGTGCAGTCACCCCAATTAGGCCCTGATTATAAGACCATGATGATTTCAAATTCTTTAGAGGGCTCCCATAAAATTCAAATCATCAGACCTCAGCCCTAACCATAACGACTGCGGTAACTGCTAACAGTTACCGCAGTTTGCTGGTTAAACGGTGCTGGTATCAAGTGGAGCAAAACTCTTAACCAACTGATCCACCGCTTGCATTTGCTGTAAATAAGCCTCGAGCTTATTCAATGGCAACGCACAAGGACCATCACATTTTGCTTGATCAGGATCTGGATGGGCTTCAATAAACAAGCCAGCTAAACCAAGAGCCATCCCCGACCTAGCTAACACAGCAGCTTGTGCACGACGTCCATCAGCAGAATCTGCGCGACCACCAGGACGCTGTAATGCATGAGTGGCATCAAACATCACCGGAGCTAGTTGCTTCATTTCGTCCATGCCGAGCATGTCTACCACCAGATTATTATAGCCAAAGCAACTACCGCGCTCGCACAAAATTACTTGGTGATTACCAGCTTCGCCAAACTTTTTCAAAATATGACGCATTTCGTGAGGCGCTAAAAATTGTGGCTTTTTGACATTAATCACAGCACCCGTTGCTGCCATCGCCACCACGAGGTCCGTTTGTCGAGCTAAAAATGCTGGAAGCTGAATAATATCAGCAACCTCTGCTACCGGCTGGGCTTGGTGAGGTTCATGCACGTCGGTGATAATAGGAACGTTAAAAGTCGCTTTTATCTCAGCAAAAATATCCAATCCTTTGTCTAGCCCAGGCCCCCGGTAAGAATGAATTGACGACCTATTAGCCTTATCAAAGCTTGCTTTAAAAACAAAAGGAATGCCCAATTTGCTGGTCACTTCAGCGTAATGCTCAGCAATGCGCATGGCTAAATCACGCGATTCAAGCACATTCATGCCACCAAACAGCACAAAAGGTAAGTGATTACCTACCTGTACCTGCCCTACTTTTATAACTTGAGTATTAATCACATTCGATCCTTACTGGGTCCATGATGGGTTAGTTTGCAGAGCAAACTAACCTTAACCAGCACTAATAACACGAAGAATTTGGCCACATATGTACGCCATATAAGTACCTAGCGCATAACCAAACACGGCTAGCAATACCCCCACCGGAGCCAACGATGGGTGAAACGCTGAAGCCACCACGGGCGCCGAAGCCGCACCACCTACGTTCGCTTGACTACCTACGGCCATGTAAAATACCGGCGCTTTCAGAAGCCGTGCAGTGATTAACATCAAGCTAGCATGAATCAGCATCCAGATAGCACCTATTAAAAAATACTTAGGTGAGTCCAGAATAGCCGTAACATCCATGTGTAGGCCGATAGTGGCGACCAAGATATAGACAAACAAAGAACCAAATTTGGATGCTCCTACCCCTTCTAATTTCCGTGCCGGAGTAAAAGAAAGGATAACCCCAACGGTGGTTGCGATGACGATTAACCAAAAGAATTTTTTATCCAAACTAAAATCTTTGAGGAGCGGCAGATGCTCGCCAATAAAAGGTGCCAGCACATCAGCGCCCCAGTGAGCAATACCTGTTACCCCAAATGCAACAGCAAGAATAAACATTAAATCAGGTAGTTTAGCCTCACGGTTATGTTGCGCTTGATAATGCTCCATACGCTCTTTAATGGTTTCAATGGCACTGGTGTCGGCGCCAATCCGCGCATCTATGGCTTTGCTATTAGCAGCCATATACAACAACACTGCCATCCATAAATTGGCGACAATGATATCCACGGTAACCATGGCTGAAAAAATCTCGCCGCCAACTTCGTAAACTTCTTTCATGGCCGCCTGATTAGCACCGCCGCCAATCCAGCTGCCGGCGATGGTAGTCATACCGCGCCACACCGCATCCGGTCCGGCGCCATTTAGCAATTCAGGAAAGACCAGACTTACCAGTAACAGTGCAATAGGCCCACCAATCACAATCCCCAAGGTGCCTACCAAAAATAAAATCACTAACTTAGGCCCCAGCCGCACAATGGCTTTTAAATCGAGACTTAAGGTAAGCAGTACCAAACAGGCTGGCAGTAAATAATCCATCACCAACGGATACACGCCAGTACTGGCGCCATCAACAATCCCAAAGGTGTTCAGCAAAGACGGGATAAAGTAACAGAGTAAAAGCGCTGGTACCCATTTATAGAGCTTTTGAAAAAATGGATGTGAGCTGGATTGGGTGTAAAAAATCGCACCCAAAATAACGGCCAGCAAGCCAAAAATAATACCATCGTTAGTTATGAGAGCGGTTGTTTCCACGTGGGCTCCTTAGTTATTCTTATTTTATTATCAGCATCCATGGCGCTACTCTCACTTGCCTTAATGCAAGATATGCTGTGGTGCCGCCCAAGTTTCTAATTGCAGACGCAACAATTGCGCACTTGGATCATCAGGACATTGTTCGACAAAATACAAATAATCGTCAACCGCGGCTTGCTGACAATCTAGCTCTTCTAACACATAGCCACGATCTCGAATTTCGTAGGGATCATCGGGATGGATGGTTAATAACATATGCACGGTTGTTAGCGCATTCGCAAAAGCCCGATCATGAATAAACGCATGTTTTAATTCCGTCAAATAACGAACTAAAACCGTTTTTTGATCGGCCGCTTCAAACATATCCCACCCAAAATCAACGACATTTTCAGTGAGATCTTCAAAGCGCTCTTGCACCTGATAGCCCTCTAGCAAGTCTCCGTTGATGGGGTCAACAAAATAACTTTGTTGTTGATAATCAAATCGCAATAATGGATAGCCAGGAAAATCGACCAGTTCTAATTGCAAGCCCGCATAAGCAGCGGCCTCTTGCAGCAACAAAGCTAAACTCATGGGTAGCCCAGTGCGATAGCTAATCACTCGATCCAGTAAAATCCTTTGGCTACCAACGATAGGTTCAGGCGCATCACTAAAACTTAGGTTAAAGAAGAATTGCTCAGTTAATCCTTGTAATTTCTCTACACCTTCAAGCTCATCAAGGTCTTCCGCCAAGTGCCGAATGCTTTGATAATAATCAGCTACGTACTGATCACTATCCGAATGAAAGGCACGACTTACTTCCCAGATGATTTCTATGGTAGGAAGAATTTCTTGAGCAATATGTTCTAAGTATGAAAAACGCATAAACTATTCTATTACTTTCCTTAGCCAATCAATGCTTGTTTGCTAATAGCTACATGCAATAAAAAGGCAATCCAGCCTAGGGCCACCGCAAAACCAAGCGTACGCACCAAGGTGGTGGTTGCTTTCATGGCAACTAAACCAGCTAAAATATAACCCACTAAACCAATCAATTTATTGGTCGCAAAAGCATCCCACGGGCGGTATATCATCAAGCCAACGATACTGAGTAACAACAAGGTATCGATGACATGAGGAACAATCTTTACCCACTTCTGCTGAGCCACCTTCGCATCGATGCTGACCCAGAAAAAACGTAACACGAATAATAACACACTCAAGGCTACAAAAGTGACGTGCATGTGTTTTAGCGCCATATAAGACATCTTAAATCTCCCGCTTTATATTTTAAAAGTTATTATTAATCAGCTAGTTGCCTATATGCCGTAGCTATCTTTACCGCTGTTTCTGGTTGATGCTCGGCTAACCAGTTACGATAAAACTCTAGTTCAAATTGCAATTGCTGCTGTTTGGCCACCACCTGCATGATGTCACGATAAGAACGCAGCGACGACATCACACAGGTAAAGAGTTTTTGTGCAGTAAGTTCTGTTTTAGCTTTGTAATCATTAATATCGTAGTTCATTACCACCGCGCGCTCAGGCGCTTGACCTGGTTGCCCCGTGCGTAAAATAATTCGTGATGACTGGTTTTTGGCTTGCTCGCGAATAAACCGCGCCACCATCAAACCCGCGTCATCAGTATCCATCACCACATCTAACAAGACAATGGCAAGGTCAGGATGCTGCAGCACTAACTGTTCAGCTTCATGACGCGAGTAGGCACTTAAAAATTGCAGCCCACGCCCTTCAAATTGCAGGTCCATCAAAGCGAGCCGTGTTACTGCATGGACTTCTCGTTCATCATCAACGATTAAGATTTTCCATGGCTCTTGATTCGCTTGGTTATGGTGTTCGTTATTATCAGGTTCGTTGGCAAAGATAAATTCGCTACTCATTGCTAGCCTCTTCGGTTGTCTGCCCCACACATTGACCATAAGTATAGCGTTCGTTACCGCCATAATCACAACCACTGGCCACTGCTGTAAACCCTTGTTGTACCATCAGTTGTCGTACCGCTGCAGCTTGTTGCCAGCCATGCTCTACCACCAACCAGCCCCGTGGCTTTAGGTAACTCGGTGCTTGCGCCACGATGGCGGCTAAATCAGCCAAACCAGCGTCTGCGGCAACCAAGGCTGAGCGCGGCTCAAATCGCAAATCACCTTGCTGCAAATGAACATCATTAGCATCGATATAAGGCGGGTTACTGACAATCAGATCAAAACCTTGGTTTGTGATGGCACTAAACCAATCACTACGACTAAAGCTCACCGGTAGCTGCAGCCTTGTCGCATTGGCAGAGGCAAGCGCTATGGCTGCCGCCTCTTTATCGATCCCTTGTATGTGCCAGTGCTTACGTTCACTTGCTAGGGCCAGCGCAATAGCCCCAGTCCCTGTACCTAAATCGAGCACGTGCGCGGTAGCCGGCAAGGTTAAGCTAAGCACAAACTCAACTAAACATTCGGTATCAGCCCGAGGGATTAAAGTACTAGGGTTGGTCGCTAAGGGTAACGACCAAAACTCGCGTTCGCCCAGCAGATAGGCCATGGGCTGCCCGGCTTGGCGTTGCATGACCCACGCGCTGAACTGCTGTTGCTGCGCCGCGGTTAACTCAGCTTCTGGCCAAGTAAACAAGTAACTACGCTGTTTAGCTAATACCTTAGCCAACAACACCTCGGCGTCCAGCTTCGGGCTGGAGGATTCACTTAACTGCGCTACGGCCCACTGCAATGCCTGTGCGACCGTGCCTACTGCGCTGTGTTGCTTATCCGCCATGAGGTGCCTTCATTGCCGCGGCCACCTTAATGTTGTTCTGACAAAGCCGCAAGTTGGTCTGCTTGGTGCTCTTGCACAATGGCATCCAAGAGCAAATCCAACGCACCTTCAAGCACTTCATCCAAACGGTACAAGGTTAAATTGATACGGTGATCACTCACTCGTCCTTGCGGATAATTGTAGGTACGAATACGCTCTGAACGGTCGCCACTACCAACCAAGCTACGCCGCGTTGATTGTTCTTCGCGTTGGCGCTTTTCGTCTTCTGCTGCTTGTAGTCTTGACTGCAACACCGACATGGCTTTCGCGCGGTTCTTATGCTGTGAGCGCTCGTCCTGACATTCCACCACAAACCCCGTTGGGATGTGGGTGATCCGAATGGCTGAATCGGTACGGTTGACGTGCTGTCCACCAGCACCGGAGGCACGAAAAGTATCCACTCGTAAGTCCGCAGGGTTGATCTCAATCGCCTCGGCTTCTGGAATCTCTGGCAATACCGCCACCGTACAAGCAGAGGTATGCACCCGACCTTGCGATTCAGTATCTGGTACCCGTTGCACACGATGGCCGCCGGACTCAAACTTCATCCGCCCGTAGGCACCATCACCTGATACGTGCGCAATCACTTCTTTAAAACCGCCATGTTCGCCTTCGTTACAACTCACCATGCTAACCCGCCAGCCATGATTCTCAGCATAGCGGCTGTACATTCTAAATAAGTCGCCGGCAAAGATAGCGGCTTCATCGCCACCGGCACCGGCACGAATCTCTAAGTAGCAAGGACGGTCGTCGTTAGGATCTTTAGGCAGCAACAAGATTTGTAGTTGTTGCTCTAACTGCTCTTGTTGCTGTTGCGCAGCTTCTAATTCGAGCTTGGCCATCTCGCGCATTTCTGCGTCATCTTCTTGCATCATCTCGCGCGCCCCCTGTTCATCCGATTGGGCGCGTTGATAGGCGGTAAAGCACTGAACCAGCTCTTCTAACTGAGAATATTCTCGTGATAAGGCTCTAAATTTGTCTTGATCCGAAATAATTTGCGGATCACTTAATAAATGCTGTACTTCTTCATAGCGCTCTAACAGCGCTTCTAGCTTTCGAATAATCGAAGGATTCATCATCGGGCGAAGACCTTACTCGTCATCTGCAATTAATTGTTGGAATAGTGCCAACGTGTGTTGATCACCCGTGGCTCCAGCGGCTCGCATTAACCGCGTGGGTTGGTGTAAAAACTGCCGGGTTAAGCGTTGACTAAACTCACTCAACACCGCATCCGCATCTTTACCTGCGGCCAGCTGTTTTTGTGCTCGTTGTAATTGTTCAGCGGCCATGGCTTCGATGCGTTGGCGATAATCACGAATCACATCAACATGGCTTAGTTGACGTAACCAAGCTAAAAAGGCATCACAGTGCTCTTGAATAATGCCTTGTGCTTCTGCAGCGGCTTCTTCACGGTTACGTAAATTCTCGGTGATGATACCTTGCAGATCATCAACAGTGTATAAATAAGCGTCAGCAAGCTCGTTTACTTGCGCTTCAATATCTCGCGGTACCGCTAAATCAATCAGCAACATAGGTTGGCGACGCCGCTGTTTTAAGGCATGTTCAATCAAGCCTTTGCCAATAATCGGCAACGGACTTGCGGTCGAGCTGATGACAATATCCGCCTTAGGTAACAAATCTTGCAGCTCACCTAAGGTGTGCGCATGACCACCAAACTGCTCAGCTACGGTCGCGGCCCGAGTTAGCGTACGGTTAGCTACCATCAAATGCTTCACGCCGTACTCAGTTAAATGTTGGGCAACCAACTCGGCAGTATCACCAGCCCCCACCAGTAACACATTAGATTCTGGTAACTCGGCAAAAATTTGGCGCGCCAGATTTACCGCAGCAAAAGCCACTGACACCGCGTTCTCGCCCACTTTAGTTTCCGTACGAACGGTTTTAGCAACGCGGAACGTTTGCTGAAATAAACGCTCTAACACGCTACCAACGCTGGTTTGATTGCGAGCAAATTGATAGGCTTGCTTTACTTGGCCTAAAATCTGCGGTTCACCCAGCACCAGCGAATCTAAACCACTGGCTACGGCCATTAAATGAGCGATGGCGGCACCATCTTGATAGCCATAGCTATGTTCTCTGAGCTGTTGCAAGGGGATGCCGTGATAACCGGCCAGCCAACCGGTGAGCAAATCTAACGAGGCTTCGCCATGACAGTACAATTCAGTTCTATTGCAAGTAGAGACAATCACCGCTTCTTGCACGCCGGTTTGCTCACGCAAAGCCGGCAGCGCGCTATGCAGCTGCTCAGGCGAGAAAGCAACCCGCTCTCGTAATTCTACGGAAGCGGTTTTGTGGTTAACACCCAGTGCGAAAATGGTCATAATAGGAAAAAATTGCAAGCCTCTGGCTACTGCGAAACGCTGGCAATTGTACGTGAAACCCCTCATTATTAAAAGCATGCGAACAGGGATAAACCTGCACATGAAACGTCTTCTATTAGTAGTACTCCTAAGTGGGTGGTTAAGCGCCTGCTCTACGGTACCAACCAGCACCACGACCACCATGGTGTCGGCCGGTGCCATTGCGGCCCAACAACAGCAGTTAGCTGAGCTAACCCAATGGCGTTTGCGCGGCCAAATGGCGATTTTTGACTTACGCGAAAATGACCGCCACGGCATTTACGTGGATTGGAACCAATCCCCCAATCTCGTCAGTATGCGCTTTTCACATCCACTCAAAGGTACTCTTGCCACACTCGAACAAACCTCTAACGGTGCTCTGTTAATTGATAATGATGGCAACGAATATCGTGACAACAGCGCCAGCGCCCTGCTTGAGCGCTATTTTGCGGTGCAATTACCGTTCGATTTATTGCAACAGCTGGTGTTGGGTGTGCAACCTGAGCAAATGTTTGAAGCGCACTACCAATTGCTCGATGATGACCCACAACAACGCGCGTTACTGGCCGATTATCAATTGCTGGCGGCCCGCCAAATGTGGACCGCGGAGCTGCGCCAATACCAGCCGGTAGCCACTTACTTATTACCTCACAGCATTGATTTAACCTCAGCGCACTGGCGCCTCAAACTAAAGGTATCGCAATGGCTACTCTGAGCCTTTCGGCTGTTGCCAAACTGAATTTATTTTTGCATATTACCGGCCAACGTCATGATGGCTATCATTTGCTCGAAACGCTATTTCAATTTATCGATTACGGTGATCGCTTAGATTTTACCCTTACCGCTACCGACACGCTTGATTTTAGCTGTTCCGTAGCAGAGCTCGCGGGCCCTGATAATTTAGTGCTGGGTGCAGTTAAACTGCTGCAACAGGAATTTCCAAAACATGCCCGTGGTGTGCGTATTCACCTCCACAAAGTACTGCCCTGCGGCGGTGGCCTTGGCGGTGGTTCGTCGGATGCAGCCACCACCTTACTCGCCTTACGCCAGTTATGGCAGTTACCCCTCAGCACCGCTGAGTTAGCCCAGCTAGGCTTACAACTAGGAGCCGACGTGCCGATTTTTGTTAGCGGCCATGCAGCTTTTGCCCAAGGTATCGGCGAGCAATTAACGCCGATGACGCCGGCTTGTCCTTGGTATTTAGTGGTGCACCCCGGCGTCCATGTCAGCACCCCAACTATTTTTCAGCATCCGCAACTGCCGCGCCAACATGCGCCCATAGATCCGCAGCAGTGGAACTGGCACAACACCCAAAACGATTGCCAACAACTGGTCTGCCAACTCTATCCAGAAGTTGCCAAGGCCCTGGCCTGGTTGGTAGAATACGCGCCGTCTCGGCTGACCGGCACCGGTGCCTGTATTTTTGCCCGGTTCGACCAGCAGCAACAGGCTCTTGCTGCGCTGCAACAGCTACCTGCGGCTTGGACAGGGTTTGTCGCCCGTGGCATCAACGAATCCCCGGTCTGCCAGCAATTGCGGCAGGCTTCAACTGTAACCTAACCATTGAAAACAGAGGTTTAGTGTGCCTGACATGAAGCTCTTCGCTGGCAATGCAACGCCAGAACTCGCCAAGAAAATTGCCGACCGTTTGTATATCAAATTAGGCGATGCTGAAGTGGGCCGTTTTAGTGACGGTGAAATCAGTATTCGTATCAACGAGAATGTGCGCGGTTCTGACGTTTTTATTATTCAATCAACCTGTGCCCCTACCAACGATAACCTGATGGAATTAATCGTGATGGTAGATGCTTTGCGCCGCGCTTCAGCCGGCCGTATCACTGCAGTTATTCCCTATTTTGGCTATGCGCGCCAAGATCGTCGCGTACGCTCGGCACGGGTTCCCATCACCTCCAAAGTAGTGGCTGACTTCCTCTCCAGTGTTGGGGTGGATCGAGTGCTGACCGTTGATTTGCATGCAGAGCAAATTCAAGGCTTCTTTGATGTGCCGGTAGACAACGTGTTTGGAACCCCTGTTCTGCTTGAGCACCTGCGCCAACAAGCGTTCCATAATCCAGTGGTGGTCTCTCCGGATATCGGTGGTGTGGTTCGCGCACGGGCACTAGCCAAATTACTAAATGATATTGACTTGGCCATCATTGATAAGCGTCGTCCACGAGCCAACGAATCACAAGTGATGCACATCATTGGTGATATTCAAGACCGTGACTGCATTATCGTTGATGACATGATTGATACTGGTGGTACGCTTTGTAAGGCCGCTGAAGCACTCAAGAAAAACGGTGCTAAACGAGTGTTTGCATACGCCACTCACCCGGTCTTCTCAGGCAATGCCGTGAGCAACATCCGCGATTCTCATATTGACCAAGTAGTAGTAACCGATAGCATCCCTTTGAGTGCTGAAATGAAAGCCTTAGATAAAGTGCATCAGCTGACTCTGAGCGGTATGCTCAGTGAAGCGCTACGCCGCGTGAGCAACGAAGAATCAATCTCAGCAATGTTTGAGTATTGATTGAGTTTTAAGGGCGCCAGTGGTAATATTTCGCGCCTTTAAAATTGGCGAGCCATTTTTAAGGAACTTGTCGGGTATTTGGTCGCGAATAGCCGACGTCATTTTATTTAACGGAGACACTCCATATGTCAACTATCGATTTTACTATTCAAGCAGAACTGCGTACTGATACAGGGAAAGGTGCGAGCCGCCGCCTGCGTCGTGCGGAAAAAGTACCTGCTATTTTGTACGGTGCAGATAAAGAAGCCATCTCAATCACTCTAGATCACAACAAAGTGAACAACATGGCTGATCATGAGGCTTTCTATTCGCACATTTTGACGTTAGTGATTGACGGCAAGAAGCACGAAGCTATCTTGAAAGACGTTCAACGTCACCCGTTCAAGCCTAAATTGACTCACTTGGATTTCCAACGTGTTGTTAAAGGTCAGAAGTTACACACGCACGTTCCAGTACACTTCATCAACGAAGCTACTGCAGTTGGCGTGAAGCAAGAAGGTGGCGTTGTTGTTCACCATGTTGCAGATTTAGAAATCACTTGTTTGCCAAAAGATCTTCCTGAATTCGTTGAAGTTGACATCGCCAACTTGAAACTGGGTGAAACCTTACACTTGAGCGACCTTAACCTACCTAACGGTGTGGAATTGGTTGAGCTTGCTAAAGGTGAAGATCATAACCAAGCGGTAGTATCTATCACTGCACCGCGAGTTGAGAAAGAAGCAGATGCTGAAGAAGTTTCTGCAGAAGTTCCAACTGCAAAAGAAGCAAAAGCAGATAAAGACGCTGAATAAGCTCTGATGTCTCGCATTCGCTTACTCGTGGGCCTGGGTAATCCAGGCCCCGAATACTCTCAAACACGTCACAATGCAGGCTTTTGGTTAGTAGAGCAGTTTGCTCGCAGCCATGGCCACCAACTGCAGCCCGATTCCAAGTTTTTTGGTAACACTACCCGCATTCAACAAGGTGCTCTCGATTTACGAGTGCTACAACCGATGCAATTTATGAATCGCAGTGGTAACGCCGTCGCCCTACTAGCTCATTTCTACAAAATTTTACCTGAAGAAATCTTAGTGGCTTACGACGAATTGGATCTTCCAGCTGGAGTCGCCAAGTTCAAAACCGGGGGTGGCACCGGTGGCCATAACGGCATTAAAGACATAGTGGCACGGTTAGGCAGTCAGAACTTTCATCGCTTACGTATTGGTATCGGTCATCCTGGTGATAAAAGCAAAGTAACCGGTTGGGTACTTGGCAAAGCACCCGCCCATGAGCAACAATTGATGGACGATACCATTACGGAAGCTTGCCGCAGCATTGATCTGTTATTACAGCAAGATATGCGCGCAGCACAACAGCACTTACACAGTTTCAAAGCACAGAGAGAGAAATAAGCATGGGATTCAAATGCGGTATCGTCGGTTTACCTAACGTGGGCAAATCAACCCTATTTAATGCCCTTACCAAAGCTGGCATTGAAGCGGCTAATTTTCCTTTTTGTACGATTGAACCAAACACAGGTGTGGTAGCGGTACCAGATCCACGCTTAGACCAGCTCAGTGAGATTGTGAATCCACAGCGGGTAGTACCTACCACCATGGAGTTCGTAGATATCGCCGGTTTAGTTAAAGGTGCGTCTAAAGGCGAAGGTCTAGGCAACCAGTTTTTAGCGAACATCCGTGAAACAGATGCGATTGGCCATGTTGTGCGCTGTTTTGAAAACGACAACATTGTGCATGTTGCAGGTAAAGTAGACCCTGCCGAAGACATCGAAGTGATCAACACTGAACTTGCTCTCGCTGATTTGGATAGCGTCGAAAAAGCTATCTTGCGCCAGGGTAAAAAAGCTAAAGGTGGTGATAAACAAGCGGCTGCTGAAGTTCAAGTTTTGCAAAAGCTACTACCAGCTTTAGAAAATGGCGATATGGCCCGTTCTGTTGCTTTGAGTGATGATGAGAAAGCCACCATTCGCAGCTATAACCTGTTAACCATGAAGCCTACCATGTACATTGCCAACGTGAATGACGATGGTTTTGAGAATAACCCTTACTTAGATAAAGTTCGCGAGATCGCTAGCAAAGAAAATGCCATTGTAGTGCCAGTTTGTGCTGAAATTGAGTCAGAAATCGCTGAACTAGACGATGCCGAGAAAGCTGAGTTTATGGCTGACTTAGGCCTCACCGAGCCAGGTCTTAACCGGGTCATTCGTGGTGGTTACCAATTACTAAACCTACAAACTTACTTTACCGCAGGGGTTAAAGAAGTGCGCGCTTGGACCATTCCAGTCGGTGCAACTGCCCCGCAAGCGGCTGGTAAAATCCATACCGACTTTGAAAAAGGCTTTATCCGCGCTGTTGTTGTTGGTTTTGATGACTACATTCAATATCGTGGCGAGCAAGGCGCAAAAGAGGCTGGTAAACGCCGCGAAGAAGGCAAAGAATACATAGTGAAAGATGGCGACGTTATTTTATTCCGCTTTAACGTCTAACCTCGCCTATAGCTGCTTTGAAACAAAAAACACGCCTGCCGGCGTGTTTTTTTATAGCGCTTTTTATTCTGAGCTGGGAAGCTGGCTCCATTCCGCCCAAGAACCGTCATACAATTGTAGCGAACGATTTAATCCTGCCTGAGCTGAATACTGCCAGGCGGCCAACAACAAAATACACGCCGTTATACCCGAACCACAAGTAAACATCAGATGTTTATCTGCAAACTCGCCAAAATATTCATCCAACTGTGCCACTGTTTTGTATGCATAGCCGTTCAGTAAATTGGCAAAAGGTAAGTTTATCGCGCCAGGGATATGCCCGCCATGGCTGCCGGCGCGGGGCTCCGCTGCCGTACCAGCAAATCGTGCCGCTGAACGAGCATCTAACAACACCCATTCCGCCGAACCTTGCCGCTGTTTGATTTGCTCAGCTGTCACCAGCCATTCAGGTTGCAGTTGCGCCATCACCTTACCCCGCCGCTTCGGCAAGGGCGCATAGCCCGTTAAGTATTGATAACCAGCGGCCAACCACTGGGGCAAACCGCCATTGAGAATAGCTACTCTATGTATCCCCATCGCTTTGAGAATAAACCAAGCACGTGGCGATGAGTAAACACCTTGGTTGTCATAAAGAATAATGGTGTCGCCGGCCTCGATACCCAAAGCTTGCAAACGCGCAGACACTTGCTCTGGCGTTGGCATAGCATTGGGTAAAGCACTATCGGTATCGGTCAGTTCAGTTTCTAGCGCAAGATCACGGGCGCCAGGAATCACTTGCAACTGCGGGTAGATAATGGGTTCTTTTCCCACGACCTTGGTCATACTTGCATCTAACACATGCAATTGCGGATCCCCTAAGCGACCTGCCAACCAATCACAATCAACCCAAGCAGTGGTGCTTGCAATCATGTTTTGCTAACTCCTAAATCTTGCCCCCAAAATACCCGCTTATTGATAACCTATGCTAACGGCCACTAACATAGCTACTGCGCAAGCTAAAATAAGCTTAATCATCAAGGGCGCAATAAATTTGAACCAACGTTCATAAGGAACACCAGCTAATCCCAGGATGCCCATGAGTACCGGATTCGTCGGTACTATCATATTCATTAAACCATCACCCATCTGAAATGCCAGTACGGCAATTTGGCGGCTGATGCCGGCCGTATCCGCAATGGGCACCATGATCGGCATAGTCACAAACGCCTGACCACTGCCAGAGGGAATGAATAAGTTAAGCATACTCTGAATAAATAACATACTCACGGCCCCGAAATGGGCACCAAAGGCTTCTACCGGCATGGCTAAATAATAGATCACTGTATCCAGTACTTGGCCCTGTTCCATAATCATGGCGATTGAGCGCGCAAAACCAATCAATAGGGCGGTCGCTGTTAACTCTGCCGCCCCTTCAATGAACTGATTAGCAGCTTGATTTGCGCCCATCTTAGCGACGATAACCGCAAATAAGCCAAAACCTAAAAACAGCGCACTTAGTTCAACCAAATACCATCCGTGAACTTTGATGCCCCAAATCAGTAGGCCTAAAACCGCCACAAATCCTAACAAAATGATTTTGTGGCGCCCCGTTAAGCGCGGATACTCGGTGGTTGCGTTACCTTGTTCCGGGGTCAGATCAGCGAGTAACGATTGGCTAGGATCAGCAGCAACCCGTTTGGCATATTTGTAAACATGGTGAAAACCAATCCCAAATAGTACCGGCCACAATACTAAGCGATACCACAATCCCGATGCCGGAGGAACCTCGGCCACCGCCTGCGCGATGAGCAGCGTAAAGGGGTTAAATAGCGATAAACCATAGCCGATGCCGTATCCGACAATCAATATCCCCATGGCGGTGATGCCATCGAGTTTTAATGCACGGCATAAAGCAACCAACATGGCCACAAAAATCAAATACTCTTCGGCGACGCCAATCAAGGCTGAAAAGATCCCAAAAGTCAGCATACCGCCCAGAATTAACCAACCGGTTTTGTTAGCGAATTTGGCCAACAATAAACCAATCAAAGCATCCAGCATGCCGGTGGCGCGCAAGATCCCCATCACCCCACCAATCAACAGCACAAAGAAAATAACGCCTTGGGCATCAGCGAGCGCTTGCGGAATCACGGTGAATAGGGTTAACGGTGACAGCCAAGGCTGTTCCGCCAGCGTGCTGTAAGTGCCTGGTTGCACCACCGTTTGACCGATATCATTAACGCTACGCTGAAATTCGCCAGCGGGGATCAGCCAAGTTAAAACTAACGCGGCTAGCATCATGTACATCATCAGCACCAGCGTGTGCGGGATTTTTATTTTAATCATGAAAGGAATAACCTATTTTTGTTCTTGTGGGTAGACAATCTCGTGTTGCATGGCGGCGAGTATAGCAAGTAAACGGTTTTGAGTACTAACCGAAAGGTGTTGTTGCTGCATGGCGGTGATCAGATTCTCAACGACGGCATTAAATTCAGCACTACTAATACGCATGCCTCGATGCACCTCAACCATATCGGCTCCTGTGTATTCACAAGGTCCCCCCGTTAACTCACAGAGGTGCAACGTTAACATCTGATGAAAACGTTCAATATCAACTCGTTCAAAATGATGGATAACCCGCTCATCAACCGCAATTGCAAGTACAAAAGCTTCCATCAATTGACTCAGCCCCTGGTATTCACCAAGCGCCAGATACAGCGAATTATCGCCCTGCTGCAGCCCAGTTGGCGCTATCGTGGCGCTCAAAGGAGCGGCACTGTGTGCTACTGCGCCACTATGAATACTGCCAGCTAGCACCGCAGCTAGTACCCACAACGGGCGCTTCACAATGTTGTAACTCCGCATGCCTGCCCCCTTAAAAACTAATCTGTAACGAGCCATACACACCCGTTTGGCCGGCCGCCCCGGCAATGGCATCTAAATCAGTGTAAGCAAGGGCCACAGCAACGCGCTTACTGGGAAACCAGCCCACAAAAACATCGTACCAATCTTGTTCTTTGGCGAAACTCAAATTATCTGGTTTTTGCCGATACTCCATGCCCACTACCCAATGACGGTTAACAAACATCGCCACTGACGCTTCTGCTACCCATTGGTAGTTGTTGTGCAAGTCGCCACCAAAGCCAAGCAACCCTAGCTCGTTCGCACGAGTGCCGCGTACGGTTAAGTTAGCCAGCCAAGTACGATGCCAAGGGCCATCTAACCAAGCCTTGGTCGCACTCACATAGAGATCGGTGCCATTGGCGGACGCTGCACCTAGTGCTTGCGGTAAGCTAAAATCACCCGAGCGTTTGTGCTGCAGGCCAATACTCACTTGTGGCATAGCTCCATAAATAACATCACCCGCAAGGCGGTATTTAAGCCCATAAATCGATTGCTTCAGTTCGCCACCTAATTGCTTCAACTCAAAGTTGTGCCGCGCATAACTGAACTCCCAGCGATTATCATAGGTGACAGTCGCGGCACCCACCTGCAACTGATAGTCATCAACGTCAGCTACATTGAAGGCTAGGGTTGCGCCCCATTGCTGTTGATCGGCGTAACTTGCTAAGGTTGCCCAAGGGACAATTCCCCCTCCCCCAGCACCTTCAATATTGGTCAAGCCTCCGGTTGCTAATAAGCGACCAAACTCGGCTTGGGCAGGGGCGCTCAGCAGACCTAGGGCCGCCGCCACTAACCAACCTAACTTAGCAGATCTTGCTCTGTTCATGCTTACTCTGCTCATGCTTATTGTCCTTGTTGATGTTGTTTGAGCCATACCTCAAACTCAGCCGCAGCTAACGGCCGGCTAAAGTAAAATCCTTGCACTGTGGTACAGCCTAAACGTTGTAAGACCTGCCACGTAGCTTGATCTTCAACCCCTTCAGCAACAGTCTGCAACTGCAATTGATGCGCCAGCGCTAAGGTGGATTGCACAATAGTTTGGTCGACCTCACTGTGCGCCAGTTCTTGGATAAAGGAGCGGTCTAACTTCAATTCATCTGCAGGGAGTTGCTTCAGCTGGGCCAAGGACGCATAACCGGTGCCGTAATCATCGATCGCTATTTTAAAGCCTAGCTCGCGTAAGGCTTGGAGTTTAGCTTTGGCACTGGTGGGGTCTTCCATCACTGCACTTTCAGTCACCTCAAGAGTGATCCAAGCCGGCGCTATGCCCTGTTGTTTTGCCTGTTGCTGTAATTCAGTCACTAAGCTCGGTGAGGATAAATCTAAAGCCGACAAATTCATCGCTAAACTTAGCTTATGCCCTTGCTCATGCCATAACGCCAGTTGGGCTAAGCCGGCACTAATCACCCATTGGGTGAGCCGATAAATTTCTCCCGTTTGCTCCGCCAGCGGAATAAATTCATCGGGCCGCACCACGCCAAGGTGTTCGTCGCGCCAGCGCAATAAAGCTTCAACCCCAACCACAGTGCCCGTAGCGGTCGCAAGCTTAGGTTGATAGTGCAACTGCAAGCGTTGTTCGCGCACCGCTTTAGGCAGCGCTTGCACTATCTGCAAGCGCCGTAAATACTGCTCGTCCATGCCAGCTTGATAAGCCACCGCAAAACGGTTCTGTAGTCGAGCTTGGCGGGCGCACAATTGAGCCTTACGCAGCAAATCATCGACGGCATCCGCGCCGCCAGTAAAAGCTAAGTAGCCACTATGAAAATGCAATAAATAGCTACTATCAGCTAACCACCAAGGTTGTTCTAGCTGCAGTTTTAATCGCTCGAGCAATTGCTCAACTTGCGGCAAGGTTTGTCCAACCCCAACCAACACAAATTCATCACCAGCTAACCGTGCTAGCCACCAAGGTTTGCTGAGTAAGGCGCTAAGCCGTTGTGCTATGGCCTGCAACAGACGGTCCGCCACTTGCTGGCCAAACTTGTCATTGACCTCGCCAAACCTAGCCACATTGAGCAAAATAATGTAGCCCTGCTGATGGCTTTCGATAGCTTCACGCAGATAACTTTGCAAACTCACCCGATTGGGCAGTTCGGTCAGTAAATCATGCTCCAACTGAAAGACAATTTGCTGTTCACGCATGGCAATATCATGGCGCATAGCCTCAAACGCCGTCCCTAACTTGCCAAATTCATCACCCCGATTGATGCCAATAGGTTTAGCATAGTCGCCTTGCCCAAGGCGTTGCGTGGCCTGGGTTAATTGCGCCAGTGGCTCGGTAATTTTGCGTGCCGTTAAGATCGCCAATAAGCTGGCTAAAATAAGTAGCAGCAAGGCCATCGCCGCATATTGTTGTTGCAGGATGACGAATTCTTGTTGCGCCTGCTGCCGTTGGCTAGAAAAAATCACCTGTAACCCCTGCGGGCCGGCTAATTGCGCCGTTTGACTCAGACTATTGATATGGGCGGCTAAGTCCAGCTGCTGTAACCGCTGGTCTAAGGGCTGTTTATTATCACCCAAAATAGTGCGCTCAGCCACACTCAAACTTGAGGCATAAATTTGCTCGGTGCCAACCTCCATGAAGCTAATATCAGCCAGAGTTAACTGTTGCAATAACTTGGCTAGCTCATCATCAACGCGAAAGCCAAGGGTTGCCCAGGCGATAAGATCCGGCGCCTGTACTGGCACAGTGACTATTTGAAAGATCTCATTTTGCACCAAAATCAAAGGTGCAGCCGCAACTGCAGTACGTGCCGCAATACTCGGTAAGGCACTAACCGCATGGGTTGCTGCAACCTCATCCCCGGCCGCATTTTGTAACACCATCAAGTTAGTGCCAATTCGCTCACCATGGTTAACCAGCGCCGAAATGATGGTTTCTTGGTCTTGGCTAGCTATCGCCTCCCGAAAACCAAAATCTGCCGTAAGTACCGCCGCTGCTTGTTGTAATTGCTCCGCTCGCACTTGCATTAATTCTGAAAAAACGCGCTCGCTCACCAGCAATTCGCGCTCTAGACTCCGTTCAGACTGAAGTGCCACCACCCAACGTAAAGTCACCAACGAGGTTGCCAAAATGCCTGCGGTAAGCAGCAAAAACAGCAGTAATAATCGAGTTCTGAAGCTGTTGATGCGCATTTAATGCTGCTCACTCATAAGGGTTTGTTGTTTACGTTGATTAAATTTTTGCTGTAACGGCGATAATGGAGGTGGTTGCTGCTGTTGTTTGCTCACTGGCAGTTGCACCACCAGTTCCGTTTGCCCGCTGCGCACAGTCACCAGCGTGTCGGTAACAGTGTTTTCCTGGCCCGGGTACCAGACCGCTAACTGGGTGCTCCCAGCCGGCACTGTCACTTGGCCTTGCGCATCCGTTTGGGCACTGTACTGATGCGGGCTGATATAGATGTAGGCTTTCATATGGTCGTGGATATTGCAGCCCAGCACCACTACCCCAGCTTGCTCAAAGCGCACCAGCGGCTGCTCACGATTGCTGTAAAGAGGTAACTCGAAAGGCTTGGTGGGCGAGAAAGAAAAGACCTGATGGCGAATGTTATCCCGATTGGGGAACACCACTTGGCGGCCCTTGGCGACTACTAAGATGAAGGGAACAAATAATTTATCCACCTGATCCATCACGTAGGTTTCAGCCGTTAACAAATTATCTGCGCTGTTCGTTGTCGTTGGCAGGTCTACTCCTGCCGGAATACTAACCACCGCCCCAGCTAAGGGTTGTTGCTGTGCGTCTAACACTTTAACTTGCAGGTTAGTTGCGGTTGCTGCGGCCGAGAAGATTAACGCAAGTACTGCTATGCTGCTTACAGCACCGAGTAAGAAAACCGTAAAAACGGTTTGAAATAACCGCATAGTAACCTCATGTATTCACTAGTAACATGGTTTTAGATGAGTGACTATAAAAGGTAACCCTTACCTTTTGCACGACTTTTTTCGCACTACTTTTTTCACATAAGGAGCAAAACATGGCAACCCGCACCGAAACCGATAGCATGGGCTCCGTCGAGGTACCAGTTGATGCCCTTTGGCGCGCCCAAACTGAGCGTGCGCGACAGAATTTTCAACTCAGCTCGTTGCGCTTTCCAGCCCGTTTTATTCATGCCTTGGCGCAGGTTAAAGCCGCTGCTGCGCAAGCTAATGCCAAAGCCGGCGTGCTAACCCAGCCCCAAGCGCAAGCCATTATCGCTGCGGCTGATGCCATTTTAGCGCAAGCTGAACCAGATAGTTTTCCGCTAGATATTTTTCAAACCGGCTCGGGCACCAGCACCAATATGAACATGAACGAGGTGCTCAGCAGCCTAGTCAAACAACAAAGCGGGCTCGAGCTGCATCCTAACGACCACATTAATGCCAGCCAAAGCAGTAACGATGTGATTCCTACCACGATTCTGGTGAGCTCAACCCTGGCTATCAGTCAACAGCTGCTGCCGGCCTTGCAACATTTACAGCAAGTGATCAAACAAAAAGCGACCAGCTTAAAGGATGTGGTTAAAACCGGCCGTACCCACCTGATGGATGCCATGCCGCTTACCTTCGCCCAAGAACTATCGGCCTGGGCAGCCCAAGTTAACCATACCCAGGTTACTTTAGAACAACATTTGCAATTACTACAACAATTGCCTCAAGGTGGTACCGCCATCGGCTCAGGCGTCAATGCTCCGGATGGGTTTGCGGCAGACTTTTGCCAAGCGTTGAATGAGCGCAGCGCCGCTCAGTTTTGCCCAGCTGCAAATCTGTTTGCTGGTATTGCTGGGCAAGAAGTCAACGCCATGGTGAGCGGCACCCTGAATGCGATCGGCACGGTACTGCTCAAAATCAGCAACGATTTACGTTGGATGAACAGCGGTCCACTGGCTGGCCTAGGTGAAATCAGCCTGACCACGTTACAGCCGGGCAGCAGCATCATGCCAGGTAAAGTGAATCCAGTAATTCCTGAAGCTGTAGCTATGGTTGCGGTGCAGGTGGCGGGTAACTACCACACGGTCAGTGCTGCAGCGCAGCAAGGCAATTTCCAATTAAATGTGATGTTGCCGGTAATTGCCTACAATCAACTGCAAAGTATTGAACTGCTCAGCCACGCGGCCCGTGCCCTAGCTGACCAAGCGATTGCTGATTTCAGCGTCAATCACCAACGCATCAACGCCGTGCTAGCTCGTAATCCGATTCTAGTAACCGCCTTAAATCGCGAGATTGGCTACAATCAAGCCGCCGCCATTGCCAAACAAGCCTATCAGCAACAGCGCGATATTCTTGACGTTGCTGCTGAGCAAACGGATTTAGATCGCGACACCTTAGCGCGCTTGCTCGATCCCAAACGACTAACCGAATAAATCGCAACTCAACACAGGAGTGATCATGTCAAAACATGTTGTTATTACCGGTGCCAACCGTGGTATTGGCCTAGCTTTAACTGCGCAGTATTTGGCCCAAGGCGACACTGTAACCGCTGTTTGTCGTAGCAGTAGCGAAGCCTTAGAACAGTTGCAGCCAAGCCGAATCATTACTGACATTGATGTGACGGATACCAATGCCGTGCGCGAACTAGCCCAACAGCTTGCCGATCAAACCATCGATATTTTGATCAATAACGCCGGCTTGTTAGAACGAGATAGCTTAGGTGCTATCCATGCCGACAGTTTACTGCGGCAGTTTCAGGTTAACGCAATGGGGCCATTACTCCTCACCGATGCGCTACGCTCACGCCTTCATAACGGCAGTAAAGTTGTGCTTATCACCAGCCGCATGGGCTCCATGACAGATAACGGCTCAGGCGGCTACTATGGTTACCGCATGAGTAAGGCAGCCTTGAATGCCGCTGGGGTTTCCTTAGCACGGGATCTCGAAGCCGCTGGGGTCGCGGTAGCCTTGTTGCATCCAGGCTTTGTGCAGACCGAGATGGTGAATAACGCCGGCGATATCAGTGCTGATCAAGCTGCAACTCGACTTATCGCTCGCATTAATGAACTAACCTTAAGTTCCAGTGGTCAATTTATCCATAGCAACGGCGAGTCACTCCCGTGGTAGCGACTCAATTTCCTCATAAGGATAAATCATGACTTCCAACAATAGTTTACGCCCGTTAACCGCGGGCATTTTAGCCGCTGGGTTGGTGCTTGCAGCGGGGGTGTTAAGCTATGCCCTGACTGCTAGCGTGCAAGAGTTTCGTAGTTTTGACCGGGTGGTCGAGGTCAAAGGCTTAGCTGAACGCGAAGTTGCCGCTGATACTGCGATTTGGCCGCTAAAAGTGGTTCGAGCTGGCAACAGTCAACAGACCATTTACGAAGAGCTTGATGCTGATATCAAGGCAATCCAAACCTTTTTGCTGACTAATGGTTTTAGTCAGGATGATATTTCTATCGCCGCACCAAATGTCCTCGATAAACTAGCTGAACGTTGGGCCACAGAAGACGTTGGCTTGCGCTATACCGGTGAACAAACCCTAACGGTTTATACCAACCAGGTCGACAATGTTCGAGCCCTACGGCAACGCTTATCCGAGTTAGGCAAGCAAGGCGTGAGCCTGAGTGGAAATGCCTACGAAACCCAAGTTGAATATCATTTTAATGGCTTAAATGCGATTAAACCTAGTATGATTGAGGAGTCGGCGCGCAATGCCCGTGAAGTCGCCTTACGTTTTGCCGAGCATTCTAATAGTGAATTAGGTAAAATTCGTAGTGCTAATCAAGGGCAGTTCAGTATTTACGATCGGGATTCCAATACCCCTCATTTGAAAATTGTGCGGGTGGTGTCGACGGTTGAATACCAACTTGTTGATTAACGACTGCGGATTCGTTGATTAATTAAACAAACTATCGCTTTTTTAAGCAATCGCGCAGAAATACGCGTTTTTTTGAGAAAAAGTGGTTGACGGTATCGTCCCTGATTTGCATAATACGCGCCGCACTCACCGAGCGCAGTTTGATAAAAAATTTGGTATGGCTACGTAGCTCAGCTGGTTAGAGCACAGCACTCATAATGCTGGGGTCGCAAGTTCGAATCTCGCCGTAGCCACCATCCAAATAGCCTTTTTGGGCGGACGTGGTGGAATTGGTAGACACGCTGGATTTAGGTTCCAGTGCCTCACGGCGTGAGAGTTCGAGTCTCTCCGTCCGCACCAACTCAAACTGTGAGGCGATAATAGCTGTTGGGGTATAGCCAAGCGGTAAGGCAGCGGGTTTTGATCCCGCCATTCCTAGGTTCAAATCCTAGTACCCCAGCCAATCGTCTTTATCTCGTTGATGCACCCTGTGTTGGGGTATAGCCAAGCGGTAAGGCAGCGGGTTTTGATCCCGCCATTCCTAGGTTCAAATCCTAGTACCCCAGCCATTTTTTTGATGCCCCTGATTATTGCGGGGGTGGCGGAATTGGTAGACGCGCTAGCTTCAGGTGCTAGTGAGCTAACGCTCGTGGGGGTTCAAGTCCCCCCCTCCGCACCATCAATATGGTGAAACCGCAATAAGCAGTTTAAATAAGCATTAAATAACAAAACGCTCGTGGATATTTGCTGAAGTTTAGCTAACATCCACGAGCGTTTTTTGTTGTCTGCCTCACCAGCCTCAAAAACCGATGGCCCGACGTACCAAGGCTCGTTTCAAAGGTTGTACTTTCGCCACTGCAAACAGCCCGGCAGCTACTAATCCCTGTGGCACCCAATGCGGCGAACGAAAACCAACATGGATGGCATCCATAGCACGCATCATCAGCTGGTTTTCGCGCATTCTAATACGTTCATACGCGGCCAAGGCTGGGGCTAAAGGTTGACTAGCTAATTGCGCTACTAGGGTTTGCACATCAGCAAAGCCTAAATTAACCCCCTGCCCGGCTAACGGATGAATACTGTGCGCGGCATCACCAATAAGCACCACCGATTGCTTCACTTGATAGCGCAACGCACGCTGACGACGCAGCGGAAAACTGGCAAAGTTGAGCAATTGATAAGCGCCAAGGTGCGGCGCAAAGGTTTGTTCAAGCTGTTGCGCCACGGCTTCAGGTTGTTGACTTAAATGCTGCCATTGTTGTTCGCTCCGATAATCAATTAAACAGGCCTGGCGCTCACCAAGAGGTAACAGCGCATAAGGCCCTTCCGGACGAAACACTTCCCATGTTGCCGGCGCAATAGGTTCGGCCAGTTCTGCCAGCGCCAGTATACAGCGCATGTCATAATCCCAGCCGCGCTGGCCAATCTTAGCCGCATTGGCGACCTGCGATTGGGCCCCGTCAGCGCCAATCAATAGATCGTAACTTAACAGCTCACCGCTACTTAACTGCACTTGTTGCTTGGTTAAATCAAACGCTTGTACCTGAACTTGAGTTCGTGCGTTAATTGGTAACTCGGCAAACTGCTGCCATAGCGCTTGCTGCAATGCATGATTCTCAACCATCGCCCCTAGCATCTCGGTGTCGCTATCGTGCTGATTAAATTCCAGCCGCTGCCCGTGCTGTGTTTGAACTGCAAGCTGGGTGTAGGGAAATTGCCGTTCGGCTCTAATTAGCGCCCAAGTATGTAACTGTTGTAGCCATTGCACATTGCGCAGATGGATTGATGAGATCCGTAAATCCCACGGGCCGCTGCTTACCACTGCGGGGCCTGCTTCAATCAGTTCTATCTGATGACCTTGTTGCGCCAGGGCAACTGCCGCTGCTGCGCCCACCATACCGCCACCCACAATAACTACCTGCATGATTTATCTCTTTACCCGGTAAACTTACTACGCATGATAAAAAATACTGCGCCAAGAATACATAAGCCAGCCCATAAATAATCCCAAGTTAGCTTTTCTTTCATGTAAAACAATGCAAAAGGCACAAATACCGACAGGGTAATCACCTCTTGCAGGATTTTCAGCTGCCCCAAGTTCATGACCTCATAACCGATACGGTTGGCGGGTACTTGTAACAGATATTCCAGCAAGGCAATGCCCCAACTGGCAAAAGCCGCCACCAGCCAAGGTTTTTCGGCGAGGTTTTTTAAATGAGCATACCAAGCAAAGGTCATAAAAACATTACTCAGCGTTAATAAAGTGATCGTGATAATATAGCGATTCATACAAGTCTCGTTGACTAGGCGGCTGACGCCGCACAAGGACATTATGGACACGCCGCAGCGCTCCGTGGTTATAGCTTCTCTATTGATTATTACGGCCGAGCTATGCTTTGCCGGGGTAAGTGCCCTAGTTAAATATTTGAGCACCTATTTACCGTCAGAACAATTGGTGTTTTTCAGAAATTTAATGGCTTTTTTAGTGTTGCTGCCGTGGCTGTGGCGCAAAGGCCCCAGCGCCTTTAAAACTAAAGCATGGAAATTTCACCTGAGCCGCGGCTTGGCGGGTTTGGCGGCGATGTATTTGTTCTTTTATGCGATCGCACATTTGCCCTTAGCGCAAGCCACCCTAGTTCTGTTGTTATCGCCTTTTATTATTCCTATCATTGGGCGGCTTTGGTTACACGAAAAAGTGCTACCCAAAACCTGGCTGGCGATTGGGATTGGCTTTATCGGCGTTTTTATTTTTCTTAATCCCACCACAGCGACCCTGTCGCCAGTGGTTGCAGTAGCTTTCATTGCTGCTTGTTTAGCAGCTTTTACTAAAACTTTGATCCGGCAGATGTCAGCTACTGAATCATCCAGTAAAATAGTGTTCTATTTTGCCAGCCTAGCGACGCTGTTATCGGCAGTGCCCCTATTATGGATGGGCCAGGCCGTTGCCCCTCAACATTGGTTGGCTATTGTCGTCATGGGAGCCCTAGCAGTCGCCGGGCAATTAACCATGACCAAAGCCTTTGCCATGGCACCAGCCGCTAGAGTCGGTGTTTTTACTTACAGTTCGGTTATTTTTGCCGCTCTTATGGGCTACTGGTTTTGGCAAGAGCCTATCACTTTGAGTATGTTGATAGGAGCCGGCGTTATTATGGTGGCCGGTTATTTAGCGATTCGCACCCGACGCAAAGCTTAAGCTTGGCGGTAAATCCGCCTGAAAGTTGGCAGTTGGATGCAGAACAAGCTAAAATAGCCGCCCATTTAGTCTATTGATAGCTTGGTTAAGACCAGTGTCACCGCTGCAGCTTAACCAACCAACGCGATACAGCAAGCGAGCCAGAGATTTATGAGTAAGAAGTTATATATTAAAACTTGGGGTTGTCAGATGAACGAGTACGATTCAGCGAAAATGGCTGATCTACTTAAGGCAACTCATGGCTACGAGGTGGCAGGCGAGCCTGAAGAAGCAGATTTGATTTTGCTGAACACCTGCTCTATTCGCGAAAAGGCCCAAGAAAAAGTCTTTCATCAGTTAGGCCGTTGGAAAACCCTAAAAGATAAAAATCCCGATCTCGTGATTGGGGTTGGCGGCTGTGTGGCCTCGCAAGAAGGCGATCATATTCGTGAACGTGCTCCGTACGTAGATATCGTGTTTGGCCCACAAACCCTGCATCGGTTACCAGAGATGGTGAAACAAGTACAAACCCATCACACGCCGATGGTCGATATCTCGTTTCCTGAAATCGAGAAATTCGACCGTCTACCAGAACCCAAAGCAGATGGCCCAAGCGCGTTCGTTTCTATTATGGAAGGTTGCAGCAAGTACTGTACCTTCTGTGTGGTGCCGTACACCCGCGGTGAAGAAGTCAGTCGTCCAGTCGACGACGTGTTATTCGAGATTGCCCAGCTAGCTGAGCAAGGCGTACGCGAAGTGAATTTACTGGGCCAAAACGTAAATGCCTACCGGGGTGAACATCATACCGGTGAGGTTTGCCGATTTGCCGAGCTATTACACTTAGTTGCTGCTATTGATGGTATCGATCGCATCCGTTACACCACCTCGCATCCAGTGGAGTTTACTGACGATATCATTGAAGCTTACGCCACCATTCCAGAATTAGTGAGTCATTTACACCTGCCGGTGCAAAGTGGTTCAGACCGTATTCTGACGTTAATGAAACGTGGACACACGGCATTAGAATATAAGTCACAGATCCGTAAGCTTAAAAAAGTACGCCCAGATATCGCCATGAGCTCAGATTTTATTATTGGCTTCCCAGGTGAGACTGATGCCGACTTTGAAGCCACCATGGATTTGATTCAAGCCGTTGATTACGATATGAGCTTTAGCTTCATCTACAGTGCGCGTCCTGGTACACCAGCCGCTGATTTGCCTGATGATGTCAGTGAAGCCACCAAGAAACAACGCCTGCAGCTGTTACAGCAACGCATTAATCAGCAAGCCCATGCCCATGCTCGACGGATGCTAGGCACCGAACAACGTATCTTGGTAATTGGCCCATCAAAGAAAGATCCGATGGAGCTAAGTGGGCGTACCGAAAACAACCGCGTGGTTAACTTTATCGGCGAGCCGTCCATGATAGGTAAATTTGTAGATGTCAAAATCACCGATGTGTTTGTTAACTCATTACGCGGCGACGTGTTACGGGTAGAATCAGACATGGGCTTGCGGGTTGATACCGCACCACAAACTATCTTGGCACGACAGGCAAAACACCAACCTAACGAGCTTGGCGTGGCCACTTTCGTTCCTCCAGCAGCCTCTTAGCCGGCTGCTGGATTTTATCTTCGCAACACCGAGGTTAGCTTGACTCAAACTGTAAGTACGTTAGACATAACTCTAGAGCCCGCAGATAACAACCGTATTGCCGATTTATGCGGGCCCGTTGACGACAACTTAAAACACATCGAGCGCCGCTTAGGCATAGAAATCAGTCATCGTCACAATGAATTTCGCCTGCTCGGCCCAGCTCATACAGTGCAGGCTGGTGCCAAAATCCTGCGCGATTTATACGTAGAAACCGCCACCGTCAAAGGTGATGCCGGTAGTGTTACCCCACAAATGGTGCACCTCGCGGTGCAGCAAGCGCAAGTGCTTGAACAGCAACACCATGATGATGACCCCGCGTTTGCGAAAATGACTCACATTAAAACCAAACGTGGGCTGATCAAACCCCGTAACCCGAATCAAGCCGAATACGTTCGCGCCATCTTAACTCACGATGTTAACTTTGGCGTAGGTCCTGCCGGTACCGGTAAAACCTACCTGGCCGTGGCCTGTGCCGTAGATGCACTCGAGCGCCAAGAAATTCGTCGCATTCTATTAACTCGCCCAGCGGTTGAAGCTGGCGAGAAACTAGGCTTTTTACCCGGTGATTTAGCACAAAAGGTCGATCCTTATTTACGTCCGCTTTACGATGCCTTGTTTGAAATGCTCGGGTTTGAAAAAGTAGAAAAGCTCATTGAGCGCAATGTGATTGAAGTAGCCCCGCTTGCCTACATGCGCGGCCGTACCCTCAACGATGCTTTTATTATTTTGGATGAAAGCCAAAATACCACCTGCGAACAAATGAAAATGTTCCTGACTCGGATTGGCTTTAATTCTCGTGCTGTTATCACCGGTGATATTACTCAGGTTGACTTACCGCGTGGCCAAAAGTCCGGGCTACGCCATGTTATTGAAGTACTCAAAGACATTGATGACATCAGTTTTACCTTCTTTCAGGCGTCTGATGTGGTCCGCCATCCCGTGGTGCAACGTATTGTGCAAGCTTACGAAAGCTTTGAACAAACTCCTCCGAGTAACTCATGACCGCTACTTTAGATATCCAAATTGCCAGTACTGCTAGCGACATTCCCAGTCAGCAGCAATTTAGCCAGTGGGTGACCAGCGTACTCAAGCACCTAGCCCAACCTGACAGCGAAATGACCATCAGAGTAGTTGACAGCGACGAAGGTTTGCAGCTTAATCACGATTATCGCGGTAAAGACTACGCCACTAATGTGCTGTCGTTTCCATTTGAATCGCCGGTGCCTTTGCCTTTGCAACTGCTCGGTGATTTGGTCATTTGTGCACCTGTGGTTAGCCGCGAAGCGGCTGAGCAAAACAAACCCTTGGTAGCTCATTGGGCTCATTTAGTGGTTCATGGTACCTTGCATTTGCTGGGCTATGACCATATAGAAGACCAACAAGCTGAGCAGATGGAACAACTTGAAAGAGACATCCTAGCCGGCTTGGGCTATGCTGATCCCTATGCGGAAGCGGATGCTATCACCTAGACATATCTCTAGGAAAATAGCATAGGTACAACTGACTTTTTCGATAACCAACGCTGCTTAGCAGCGATATTTTGAAGCACACATGGAGCACAACCGACATCATGAGCGATGATAATCCCCACTCTACGAGCGGTTCTGCGCGTAAAACTTGGGCTAGCAAATTGCTGCAACTGTTTACCGGAGAACCGAATAGTCGAGAAGAGTTAGTCGACCTCATCCAAGACGCCGAAGAACGAGACTTGATTGACAATGACACCAAAGAAATGATCGAAGGGGTGTTAGATGTCGCCGAGCTTAAAGTGCGCGATATTATGGTGCCACGTTCGCAAATGGTCACCATAGATATTCATCAAAGTGTCGAGTCGTTTCTACCTATCGTGATTGATTCGCAGCACAGCCGCTATCCGGTGGTGAGCGAAAACAAAGACCATATCGAAGGTATTCTACTTGCCAAAGATTTACTCGCCTATGGTTTTGGCATGACCAACGAAGAATTCTCTTTAGCTAAAGTGATTCGCCCAGCGGTCATTGTACCCGAAAGCAAACGCGTTGATGTGTTACTGAAAGAGTTTCGCGAGCAGCGTTATCATATGGCTATCGTCGTCGATGAATACGGTGGCGTATCAGGGTTGGTAACCATCGAAGACATTCTTGAAGAAATTGTTGGTGAAATTGAAGATGAAACCGACTTTAATGAAGATAGCAAAGCTGATATTCGGCGAATCAACAAGTCGCGTTATTCAGTAAAAGCTCTCACCACCATTGAAGACTTTAACGAGTATTTTAATCTCGAGTTAGACGATGAAGAATACGACACCATTGGTGGTATGGTAGCTCATGGTTTTGGCCACTTACCGCAAGTTGGTGAAGAAGTGACCTTGCATGGCATGATCTTCAAAGTGACTGGTGCCGATAAACGTCGGATTCAGCAGTTACAAGTGACTTTAGCTGAAGTGCCTCGCGTAACAGATGCAGACTAAATGAATCAAACCAAACTGATGACATTGCTGCTAGGTGGCAGTTTAGTCTTTAGCTACTCTCCTTTTGAACAGGCTTGGTTGCCCCTTGCAGTGCTGACGTTACTGTTGCTGCTATTACGCAACAGTAGCCCCAAGCAAGCTTTTGCGCATGGGTTTTGGTTTGGGCTGGGTTGGTTTGGTGCCGGCTTAAGCTGGATCTACGTCAGTATCGATCAGTTTGGTGGGCTGCATCCGCTCGCCTCCATAGCCATCTTACTGGTGCTCTATGCCTACTTGAGTTTGTTTCCCGCAGTGGCTTTGTGGCTGTGGAAATGGAGCGAACACAAGTTTGGCCCCAGCGCCATCTGGTTACTACCAGGCTTTTGGTTACTCACTGAAAGCTTGCGCGGCTGGCTGTTAACCGGATTCCCTTGGTTAGAGTTAGGATATAGCCAGACCGATGCCAGCCTTGGACAATACGCTGCTTGGGTGGGTGTTAGTGGCGTCAGTGTGATCGTCTGGCTGATTGCGATTAGCCTTTATCGTGGCTGGCAGCAGCGGTGTTTGTTGCCTACTGCGGTGGCCACAGCACTGCTACTAGTTAGCTTTGCTTTGCCACAATGGAGTCAATTAGAACGCACTGGCGAAACCAAACGAGTGCTGTTAGTACAAGGCAACATTTCCCAATCGATTAAGTGGAATCCGGATCAACATTGGCGCTCGCTTACAACCTATTTAGAACTCAGTAAGCCTTTCTATAGCAGTCATGACATCATTGTTTGGCCCGAATCTGCGGTGACTATGCCAGAACCCTATACCGATGATATTTTGGCGAACATCCATCAAGATTTAGTGGCTGCTGATACTAGTTTAATCACCGGCATTATTGATTACAGCAATCGCGAATATTTTAATAGTTTGATTACCCTCGGTATGGATGCGCCCTATCAACCGATGGAAGCCTATTATCATGGCCATAGTAACCGCTATGCGAAGCATCAATTATTACCCATTGGCGAGTTTGTTCCCTTTGAAAATTTACTGCGCCCGCTAGCCCCTTTGTTTGATCTACCTATGAGCTCATTTAGCCGGGGGGATTACGTACAGCCAGACTTACGCGCCAAAGGACAGCACTTAACTGCAGCGATTTGTTATGAAATCGCGTTTCCTAATCAAGTACGCGCCAATCTCAAGCCTAACTCAGATTTTTTAATCACGGTCAGCAATGATACTTGGTTTGGTGCCTCCCATGGCCCAGCTCAACACATGCAAATCGCTCGCATGCGCTCGATAGAACTTGGCCGTCCGTTATTGCGAGCTACCAACAATGGCATCACCGCAGTAGTTAACGAATACGGCCAAGAAGTCGCGCGTGCGCCGCAGTTTGTTGCCGCCACACTCAGTGCCCAAGTCCCGCTAGTTCAAGGCACCACGCCGTTTTATCGTAATGGCCTACTAAATGCATGGATAATTGCACTGATGATTGCGATATGTGGTATTTTCGGCATGGTCAAGCGCCGCCAAAATCAGTAATATAAGCGCAAGTTTAACTAACCTTCGGGTTATTCGTCTTTTTTACCCTACTTTTGAGAAGCGAGTTAATCATGGAAAACATCGTAGCGGCAATTATCTTTGCTATTCTTGTTGGCGCAGGTACCTTAGGTGTTACTAGCTTGGGTTTCTTTGCCTTTCATCGCAACCCAGAAAACGTTGATGCACAACAGCGCGAGCGGCTTGAGTATGCCTTCTTTGGCCTATTCGGCATCGTTATCATGCTGATGATGTGGTACGCACTGTAAGCGTATTTCTGCCTTTCCAGGCAGCCTCAGCTATTACTTTTAATTGCCACCAGTTAATCAATAAACGGAAGTCCAGATGTTAAAGCAGATGCCGGAGCAGTACGATCCAGCCCTTGTTGAACCCCAGGTACAACAGCGTTGGGAACGCGATAACGTGTTTCAAGTTAGCGAAGACCCTAGCAAAGAAAAATTCTATTGCTTGTCGATGTTTCCTTACCCAAGTGGCAAGCTCCATATGGGACACGTACGTAACTATACGCTCGGTGATGTGGTCGCTCGGTTTCAGCGGATGCAAGGCAAAAACGTCCTGCAACCTATGGGTTGGGATGCTTTTGGCTTGCCGGCCGAAAACGCCGCTATTCAGAACCAAACGGCACCAGCTAAATGGACCTATCAAAACATTGATTACATGCGTAACCAGCTCAAGTCTTTAGGCTTTGGTTACGATTGGTCGCGTGAATTAGCCACCTGTCAGCCGGACTATTATCGGTGGGAGCAATGGTTCTTCACCAAGCTTTATGAAAAGGGCTTAGTGTACAAAAAGAATGCCACGGTAAACTGGGATCCGGTCGACCAAACCGTACTTGCTAACGAGCAAGTTATCGACGGTCGTGGCTGGCGTTCTGGCGCGAAAGTTGAGCAAAAAGAAATTCCGCAGTGGTTTATAAAAATCACGGACTACGCGCAAGAACTGCTCGACGATTTAGACCAACTTGAAGATTGGCCTGAGCAAGTAAAAACCATGCAGCGCAACTGGATTGGTCGCTCTGAAGGGGTTGAAATTGATTTTGCTATTGCTGATAGTGATGCGCATTTAACCGTTTATACCACTCGCCCTGACACCCTATACGGGGTGACTTATATGGCAGTGGCGGCGCAACACCCGTTAGCGCAACAAGCAGCTGAGCAGAATCCTGAGCTTGCGGCCTTTATCGAAACCATTAAAAACGTCAAAATGGCTGAAGCTGATTTGGCTACCATTGACAAAAAAGGTATGGATACGGGGTTCCGTGGCGTTCATCCGCTAACGGGCGAGCTTATTCCAATCTGGGTCGCTAACTTTGTGTTGATGGATTACGGTTCAGGTGCAGTGATGGCTGTTCCGGCCCACGACCAACGTGACTGGGAATTCGCCACCACCTATCAATTGCCTATCACTGTGGTGATCGATCCGGCCAGCGGTGAGGCCGATATTAGCCAAGCTGCCATTACTGAAAAAGGCACCACCATTGCCTCTGGTCCCTACACAGGTTTAACCAGTGATGAAGCTTTCCAAGCCATTGCTGATACCCTCGAACAACGTGGCATTGGCCGCCGTCAGGTGAACTTCCGCCTGCGTGATTGGGGCGTATCGCGGCAACGCTACTGGGGTGCGCCTATTCCGATGCTGAATTTAGCGAATGGTGAATCGGTGCCGGTACCGGCAGATCAACTGCCAGTAAAACTCCCTGAAGATGTGGTGATGTCAGGTAACTCATCCCCTATCAAAGAAGATCCACAATGGCGCCAAACCACTTACCAAGGGCAGCCAGCCGAACACGAAACCGATACTTTTGATACCTTTATGGAATCATCTTGGTATTACGCGCGCTATTGTAGCGCCAACTACCAAGACGGTATGCTGAACCCTGAGCAGGCTAACTATTGGTTGCCAGTAGACCAATACATCGGCGGTATTGAACACGCGATCCTGCATTTGCTCTATGCGCGTTTCTTCCACAAATTGTTACGCGACACTGGGTTAGTGGAATCTGATGAGCCATTTAAGCGCCTGTTAACCCAAGGTATGGTGCTTGCGGATAGTTATTTCCGTGAGGATGCCTCAGGTAAAATCACCTGGTATTCGCCCCTAGAGGTGGATATTCGTCGTGATGACAAGGGCCGCATCATTGAAGCCATCTTGCGTAGCGATGGTAAGCCGGTAACTCATGGCGGCATGACCAAAATGTCGAAATCTAAGAATAACGGCATCGACCCGCAGGTGATGATTGATAAATACGGTGCCGATACCGTGCGCCTGTTTATGATGTTTGCCGCACCGCCAGAAGCCACGCTCGAGTGGTCTGACTCTGGTGTCGATGGCGCGCAACGTTTCTTGCGTCGAGTCTGGCGCTTGGCTGCGGACTTTGTCGCGGTAGCAGACCAGCCGCGTAGCCAAGACTGGCAGCAACTGTCTGAGTCACAACAGCAATTACGCCGTGAATTACATCGTGCTATTCAAAAAGTTACCGATGACATGGGCCGTCGCCAAAACTTCAATACAGCTATTGCAGCCATCATGGAGTTATTGAACCGGCTGCAAAAAGCTTCTTTAGATACAGCTCTTGATCGTGGCTTAATGGCCGAAGCCTTGGATGCCGTAGTGCTGATGTTAGCGCCGGTAACCCCGCATTTAGCAGAAGCCCTGTGGCAGGCCTTAGGCCATAGCAGTGATATCAACTTTGCCGCCTGGCCAAGCTTTGATGAGGCAGCCTTAGTCGAAACTTCGGTACTGATTGTGGTGCAAGTTAACGGTAAGGTACGGAGTAAATTGACCGTAGCCGCCGATGCCGATGAAGCAACCGTGACTGCCCTAGCTATGGCGGACGACAATGTGGCGCGCTTTGTGGATGGTAAAACCATTCGGAAGCAGATTTATGTGCCGGGTAAGTTATTCAATATAGTGGCTAACTAATCATGCGTAACGGCTTGCTCCAATGGATAGCAGTGCTGTTGGCCACAACCCTAATCGTGGGTTGTGGCTTTCAGTTACGTGATCAGTATCAATTGCCGCCGAGTTTGCAACAAGTGTATTTACAAGCACCCAAGTTTAGTGAATTTGCTAACGTATTTGAACAGCGCTTAAGCTTAGCCGGGGTTGAACTCGTAGATGCCGATCCTGGCTTGGTGATTGCTATTAACCGCGACGAGCTCAGTCGCCGTACCCTATCCCTATCGGGCTCTGGCCAAGTAGCGGAATACGAGTTGATCTATAGCGTGGACTACAGCATCAACGAAGCCAATAAAGATCCGGTCGACCTACGAATTGAGGTCTATCGTGATTATCAAGACGACCCCAACTTTGCGCTAGCCAAGACCCGTGAACGCGAACTGCTGGTGGCAGAAATGCGTGAAGAAGCAGCCCGCCGCATGCTCCGGCAGATTCTTGCCCAGTTAGCGGAGTAATCATGCAGCTTTATAGCAGCCAACTCACCCAGCATTTACAACAACATGGGCTAGCGCCTATCGTTTGTGTGTTTGGTGATGCGCCGCTATTAGTGGATGAAAGCGTCCAGCAATTACGCCGTTTTGCGCGCCAGCAAGGCATTGATGAGCGCCAACGGTTGCTCCAAGACGCTCAGCTTGATTGGAGCATCTTGCATACCGCCAGTGCTAATCTAAGCCTGTTTTCAAGTCAGCGTTTACTTGAGCTAGAATTACCCGAGGGTAAACCTGGGCGCGAAGGTGGCGAAGCCTTGCGCAGCTATGCCGAGCAGCCCAGCCAAGACCAAATTCTGGTCATTATTGGCCCTAAACTTAAACAAGAACAACAAAAGGCCAAGTGGTTTCAGCAACTCAGCAAAGTCGCCACCATGGTCAGCGCCAACAATCCTGAGCGCCAGCAGCTGCCACGCTTTATTCAGCAACGGGCGCAACGCTATCAGTTACAACTAGACCCCTCGGCTGTACAATTGCTGGCTGATTGGTACGAGGGTAACCTGTTAGCACTGGATCAAGAATTACAGAAACTAGCCTTAAGCGAGTTACCTCCCCCAGTCACTGCGGCCCTGATTACTTCGCATAGTGAAGATCAAAGCCGTTTCAATGTGTTTGCGTTACAAGAAGCTATTTTGGCGGCGGATCTCGACCAAGCGTTGCACAAGTTGCAACGCCTGTTTGAAGGGGATGTTGAGCCGGCTATTTTAAATTGGGCTCTGCAACGCGAATGGACCCTAGTATTCAGTCTGCAACAAGCTCTGGCGGCAGGACAAAGTTTTAGTGCGGCAGCCAAGCAACAACGTCTGTGGCGCTCGCAAGAGCCTGCTTATCGCCAGTTTATGCAGCGTATGGATGCCTCCGCGATGCAAGTCGCGGGACAATTGTTAAGCCGCTTAGAATACGCTTTTAAAGGTGATTCAGGTGACCACTATCCCACCTTAGTCACGCAATTAGTGGCCCTGTATTGCCGCCCACAACAGTTGCAGCAGTTGCCCTTATGATTCGTGCTATTCTTGGCGGTACTTTTGACCCTATCCATTGGGGCCACTTGCGTCCGGCGCAACAAGTGCAACAGCTACTGCAGGCGCAACTACATTTAATGCCCAGTGCGCAACCACCCCATCGTGACTATCCTGGTGCTACCGCTACCCAACGCCTAACCATGACGCAACTCGCAGCCACGGCCCTAGACCATTGCGTTGCCGAAGACTGGGAGCTCAACCAAGCTCGACCAAGTTATACCGCGCAAACGCTTGCCGAACTGAAGCAACGCTGGCCACAGGACACGTTGGTCTTCTTATGCGGCGCTGATGCCTTTGCATCACTGCATCGTTGGCATCAATGGCAGCATCTCTTTGATCATGCAAATTGGGTCGTGATGCAACGCCCCCATAGCCAAGTCACGTTCAACGCCACCGTTACAAAGGTGCTCGCCGAACGCCAAATCACTCAGCTAGATCAGTTCATACAACAACCCCAGGGGGCGATTTATCTGGCCCCAACCACGGCTATTGATATCTCTGCAACCGCCATTCGAACTGCTATCCAGCAACAACAAGCATGGCAACATTGGGTGCCGGCAAGTGTTGCTCACTACATCGAACAACAGCAGCTTTATCGTTAGCTGCTTTTTTGTGTTGCTTCATGCTAAACTAGCGCATCTTTTTTTGACATGTTAAACCTTGGCCGCCGTCATTCTTGAACGCGCCAAAAACTGGAGTAAGACCCTTTTGCAAGCTGAACAATTACGCGACTTTGTCGTAGCTAAAATTGATGATATGAAAGGCCGCGACGTTAAAGTATTAGACGTACACGAGCAAACCGATGTTGCTGAATATATGGTGATATGTTCAGGTAGCTCAAAAACCCACGTGCGCAGTATTGCGAACTATGTGGCCGCCGAAGCGAAACACCACGGCGTAGCCCCGTTAGGCGTTGAAGGTCATGAACATTCTGAATGGGTGCTAGTAGACCTAGGTGACGTAGTCGTGCATGTGATGCAAGAAGCCATCCGTGATTTCTACGAACTTGAAAAACTTTGGAGCCGCAAGTAATGCGGATTCAGCTGATAGCTGTTGGGCAAAAAATGCCTGATTGGATCAGCACTGGCTATCACACCTATGCCAAACGTTTTCCAGCCGACTGCCAATTACAATTGGTTGAGATTGCGGCTGGTAAACGTGGTAAAAATGCCGATATTGCCCGTATTCTTAAGCAAGAAGGCGAAGCCATGCTGGCGGCCGTTGGTAAAGGTGATCGGATTGTTACCTTAGAGGTGACCGGTAAACCTTGGACAACCCCCCAGTTAGCTGGACGCTTAGAGCACTGGCTGATGGACGGGCGTGACATTAGCTTATTGGTGGGTGGCCCCGAAGGGTTAGCCCCTGAATGTATTGCCGCCGCCGATGAACGCTGGTCGTTATCGGCCCTCACCTTACCGCATCCACTGGTACGGGTGATTGTCGCCGAAGCCTTGTATCGCGCTTGGAGTGTCACCAACAACCACCCCTACCACCGTGAGTAAGCATGAAGCACAAACGCATTACCATCCGAGACAATTACGCTGAAGCTGCGCTATTTGCCCGGCGCGTTTTTGTTAGTTTGCTGGTGGTAGTGGTCACCTTTGGGGTGCTGTTACTCAACATGTATCATTTACAAGTGGTTGAGCATCAACAGTTTCAAACCCGCTCCAACGATAACCGCATTAAAGTCGTCCCACTAGCCCCTAATCGTGGCATTATTTACGACCGTGATGGCCGCATACTAGCCGAAAACCGCCCGGTTCTGAGTCTAGAAATCACTCCTGAACAAGTCGAAGACTTGGATGCAACTCTGGCCAGATTACAACAGTTGCTTGAGTTTGATGCTAGCGTGATTGAGGATTTTCATGAGACCAGGCGGCGCGAACGACGTTTTAATCAGGTCATTTTATTAGACCGTTTAACCGAGCAACAAGCAGCTCGAGTAGCGGTACGTCAACATGACTTCCCGGGGGTAAGTATTGAGGCACGATTAGTGCGGCATTATCCCTACGGCGAGGCCATCACCCATGCGCTGGGCTATGTCGCTAAAATTAACCGTACGGATCTTAATAAACTGACCGAACAAGGTTTAGCGGCCAATTATGCAGCCACTCGAGTGATTGGCAAACTCGGTGTTGAACGTTTTTATGAAGAGCAACTGCATGGCAGTATTGGCTATCAACAAGTTGAAGTTGACATTCGTGGACGTAACATTCGCACGCTATCCGTTCAACCGCCGGTACCGGGCCAAGATCTACACTTAGAACTAGATGCAGAACTGCAACAATTTGCCTACGATCTACTCGGCCAAGATCGTGGCTCTATCATTCTCATGGACCCGCGTGATGGGGCTATTTTAGCTATGGTAAGTAAGCCTAGTTATGATCCTAACTGGTTTGCTCAGGGCATCAGCTACGCTCAATATCAAAGCTTACTCAACTCGACCCACTCGCCGCTCCTTAATCGTAGTACCCAAGGTGGCTATCCGCCGGCATCCACCATTAAAGCACATTTAGCCATCACCGCGTTAGAGCAGGATATTATCACGCCAAACAGCCGTATTTGGGATCCAGGTTGGTTCATGATTGAAGGTGTCGATCACCGTTATCGAGATTGGCTAGCTTGGGGACATGGCTGGGTTAATGTCACCGACGCCATAGTCGAAAGTTGTGATACCTTTTATTACGACATTGCCTTAAAAATGGGCATCAACGTCATTCATGATGATATGGCTCGCTATGGTTTTGGCGAGCGCACTGGCATCGATATCGCTGAAGAATCAGCCGCGGTGATGCCGTCGCCAGGCTGGAAGCGCGCGCGTTTTAACCAGCCTTGGTATGCTGGCGAAACGGTATCGATTGGCATAGGTCAAAGTTTCTGGACCACCACCCCAATGCAACTCGCGGTAGCCACATCAGTGCTAGCAAACCGTGGAGAGCGCCCGGTCCCGCGTCTCTTAGAGAGTATCGCTGAAGGCCCGGTGCGGATTCCTGCGGTGGTGGAACAACGAGAGCCGGTGGTATTAAAAAATGCCAACAACTGGGAAGTCGCCCACCAGGCCCTCACCAAAGTAATCACCTCGCCCAAAGGTACCGCACGGCGGGCGTTTCAAGGGGCCAGTTACACCTCCGCCGGTAAAACCGGAACCGCGCAAGTACGCAGTATCGGCCAAGACGAAGAATATAACGCTGAAGAAATTGCTGAAAAATACCGTGATAATGCGATGTACGTGGGTTACGCACCTGCTGAAAACCCAGAAGTTGTGGTGGTTATTGCCGTCGAAAACGCCGGCGGCGGTAGTAGTATTGCGGCGCCCATGGCGCGCCAATTACTCGATGCCTACTTTGCTGATCCGGCCCCGACGGGAGGCTTAGAGTCTGTGTTACCGATTTTAGAGGAGCCAGCCGATGCAAACTAGCCAAGAACGCCAACGTCATAGATGGCTCAGTAGATTTCATATTGATGGCCCACTCTTTTTAGCGCTGCTGGTACTAGCCCTGCTTAGTCTCGTCACGGTTTATTCAGCCAGTGGCCAAGACCTCGCCATGACCGAACGCCAAGTGGTGCGTATTGGCTTGGCCTTTGTGGCCATGTTGGTCGTAGCACAAGTTCCCTTAAGTTTAGTTGAGCGCTGGTCACTACCAATATTTGCCGTCGGCATCGTGTTGCTGTTAGGGGTGTTGCTCTTTGGTGAATCCAGTAAAGGGGCGCAACGTTGGCTAAATCTTGGCGTGGCAACCATTCAGCCATCGGAGATCATGAAGCTAGCGGTACCGATGGCCGTAGCTTGGTTCATAGCACAACAAGGCCTACCGCCCACCAAAACGCGTTTGGCTGGGGCCTTTTTGCTGCTGCTCATCCCTACTCTGATGATTGCCAAACAGCCTGATTTAGGTACCTCATTACTGATTGCTAGCGCCGGCATCTTTGTGCTGTTTTTAGCCGGTATGAGTTGGCGTCTCATTACCCTCTTTGGAGTTGCCATAGGCGCTTTTATCCCGGTGCTTTGGTTCTTTCTCATGCACGGCTATCAGCGGCAGCGTGTGTTGACCTTCCTTGACCCAGAGCGCGACCCCTTAGGATCAGGTTATCAAATCATTCAATCGAAAATCGCGATAGGTTCCGGCGGTATTGAAGGCAAAGGCTGGTTACAAGGCACCCAGTCGCAGCTGGAGTTTCTCCCTGAGCGCCACACGGATTTTATCTTCTCGGTATTTAGCGAAGAGTTTGGCTTAATTGGCGTGATTGGCTTATTTTTGCTTTATGGTTTCATTGTTTTTCGTGGCATGATTCTGGCCATGCGGGCGCAAAAGGTGTATCACAAATTGTTAGCTGGCAGCTTAACTCTTACCTTTTTTGTTTATGTTTTGGTAAATATTGGCATGGTCTCAGGACTCTTACCCGTGGTTGGTGTACCCTTGCCGCTAGTAAGTTATGGTGGCACATCTATGGTGACATTAATGACAGGATTTGGTTTACTGATGGCCATCGCTACGCATAAACGTTTAGTTATGCACGATTAGCGCCATCAGCACAATAATAACAAGCGGTAAGGAATAACCATGCGCAACTACGTTCGTCTGTTCAACCAACTTAGTACCAAGCTCTTAGTCACCGCGAGCTTAGCTGTGGTCCTCAGCCAGCCTGCTAGTGCCAAAGTAGAGCCAGCAGATGCTGCTACCGTAGCGCAATTACAGCAAGAATTTATTGAAACCATGGTCAACGAGCATGGTTTTAGTACCAGCCAAGTGCAACAGCTGTTGCAGCAAGCCAGTTTTAATCAAGACGTATTTGACGCCATTCAACGCCCGTGGGAAGCCAAGCCTTGGCATCAATACTATCCCATTTTTTTGACCGAAAAACGCCTGCAAGCCGGCCTTAAGTTTTGGCAAACCCATCAACAAACGCTCGCCAAAGCCGAACAAGAATATGGCGTACCGGCCGAAATTATTGTCGCCATCATTGGCGTAGAAACCTTTTACGGCGAGTACCTAGGTAACTATTCGGTATTAGATTCACTCTTTACCTTAGGCTTTCACTATCCGCCTCGAGCTAAATTCTTCCGCTCTGAGCTCGCCCAGTTTATGCTGTTGGCCAACGAAGAAGGTTTACCTGCTACTGAGCTGATGGGCTCCTATGCCGGAGCCATGGGCTATGGCCAATTCATCTCCTCTTCTTACCGTCATTACGCGGTAGATTTTGATGCCGATGGCGTACGTGACTTACTAGGTAATCCAGTCGATGCAATTGGCAGTGTCGCTCATTATTTTGCTCGCCACGGTTGGCAGGCCGATGCTCCCGTTGCGCAGCTGCTAGCGCCGAGCGATTCCGTAGCTAACCTCGTAGAAAAAGGCTTGAAGCCAAGTGCAACGGTGGCCGAACTCACTGAACGGGGCCTTAGCCTTACCAGCACCGTCAACGCTGATCTGAAAGCCAAAGTGTTTGCGTTTGAATTAGCTGAAGGCCATGAGTATTGGCTAGGGTTCAATAACTTTTATGTGATTACCCGCTACAATCACAGCCCGCTGTACGCCATGGCTGTGTATCAATTTAGCCAACAGTTGCGGCAAGCGAGGTAACACCATGCTAAGGCCACTCTACCTAGTCTGGTTAGCCCTGCTTACGTTACTGCTAGCAGCGTGCTCGAGTGCACCTGAAGCCCCATCTCGCTATAGCCAAAAGCATGACTCTATCCCCGCACGACTACCTAGTGCCGATGAACTGATAGAGCCCGAGCCCTCATTTGAGCCTTACAGCCGGCAAGGTAATCGAACTTATCAACTGTTTGGGCGTACTTGGCATATTTTAGATAATGTCGAGGGTTACACCCAAGAAGGAACCGCCTCGTGGTATGGCGAAAAATTTCATGGCCATTTAACCTCAAATGGCGAAACCTACGACATGTATGCCATGAGTGCCGCCCACAAAACCCTGCCATTACCCTCCTATGTGCGAGTAACCAATTTAAATAATCAGCAATCGGTGGTGGTGCGAGTTAATGACCGTGGGCCTTTTCACGGCAATAGAATCATCGATTTATCCTACGTTGCCGCCTATAAAATAGGCATGCTTAAAACCGGAACGGCGCCGGTTCGGATTGAAGTACTGCAACCGCCGGAGCCGAATACGGCAATCGCTGTGACCACCCCCATCGCACCTACCTCTGTGCCGCAGTTTTATATTCAAGTGCATGCTGGGGCAGATCCTCAGCGGTTAGCCCTTGAAGCTGAAAAACTTCAAAAAATCTACGCTGTCCCTGCAACTACTCAACCTAATAATGGTCTATACAAAGTCATGTTAGGTCCGTTTGCCGAACCACAGACCAATGAATTGTTAGAACAACTTCGGCAAGCTGGTTATCCCGACGCATTTCGGGTAGCCGTGCCCTAAAGCCTGCGTTTTCTGATAGAACGTGGTACTATTCGAACCCTTTTTAGAACTAGTAACATAGAGAATCATCCTTATGCCCAATGTGTTTCGTCACTTTGTTCGCAGCTTAACCATTGTTGCTGCCGCCTCCGTAACCTTAGCTCACGCTGCTATCGTTCCGCCAGCGCCCTCCATTAATGCCAAAGGGTACATTTTGATGGATTACACCACGGGCCATGTCATTGTCGGTGGCAATGAAGATGAGCAATTAGCGCCGGCTAGCTTAACCAAAATGATGACCAGCTATATTATTGGCCGTGAACTGCAAGCAGGCCGCATCAATAATGACGACATGGTCACCATCAGTGAGAACGCTTGGGCCAAGAACTTTCCTGAATCATCCAAGATGTTCATTGAAGTAGGTAAACAAGTATCGGTTGCTGAGCTCAACAAAGGCATCGTGATTTCTTCCGGTAATGATGCCTGTGTCGCTATGGCTGAACACATTGCCGGCAGTGAAGACGCCTTTGCTGATCTGATGAATACCTACGCCGCAGAGCTGCAATTAAGTAACTCTAACTTTGCTAACAGCCATGGTTTACCAGACCCAGATCAATACACCTCGCCGCGTGATATGGCTGTTTTAGCCCGTGCCTTGATTCGCGATGTGCCGGAAGAATATTCGTTGTACGCCGAAAAATCTTTCACTTACAACAATATCAAACAGTACAACCGTAACTCGCTGTTGTGGGATCGCAGCATGAATGTGGATGGGATTAAAACCGGCCACACCGAAGAAGCCGGTTATAGCTTAGTCTCATCAGCTACCGAAGGTGACACCCGCCTCATTGCTGTGGTGATGGGTACGGACAGCGAGCAAGCACGTAAAGTAGAAAGTAAAAAATTATTGAACTACGGCTTTCGTTATTACGAAACCGTCACTGCCTACAGCGCTGGCGAGAGCTTTGTCGATCACCGTATTTGGGGAGGTGAACAAGATACCGTGCAGCTTGGAGTCACTGAAGATGTGGTGATTACTTTACCTAAGGGCCAACGCGGCAACCTGAAAGCAAACTTTGAGTTAACGCAAAACTTGCAAGCGCCTATCGCTAAGGGCACTCAAGTAGGCACTGTGTATTTGCAACTTGACGGCGAAGATATTGCCAGCTACCCACTTGTTACCCTTCATAGTGTTGAACAAGGCGGTTGGTTTAAGCGTTTAAGTGACTGGGCTAAGCAATCTTTTAGCGAAGAATAGCCCGGCCTCGATGCTAGTTCCAGCAAGGCCGTTAAGTCCGCGGCCTTGCTCTCTCTCCCACAACCACAACCACGACTACAACCTCAGTCTAGTGCAAACGCGCAAAGCACATTCAAATTCCAACCTTGCCCTAAAATAATGATATAATCGGGCGCAACAGTTACGACACCTTGTTATCGTTATTTTTGCCCTCATCATGCAGTGGTATAAAGCAATGGTGTTAGTTAAGCCATTCATTTGGGAGTAAAGCATGCAAAAAACACGCTTTGATGAGTTGGTTGAGTTTCCTTGTCACTTCACCTTTAAAGTGATGGGCTTGGCTGTTCCACAGTTAGCAGATTTAGTTGTCGCCGTTGCTCAGCAACATGCGCCGGGCGATTATAACCCGACCCTAAAGCCTAGCAGCAAAGGAACCTACCACTCGGTATCTATTCAAATTAAAGTAGAAAGCCAGCAACACATAGAAACCCTCTATCGTGAGTTGGCGGCAATCGAAGAAGTGAAATATGTGCTCTAAGTTGGCCACTAAAGAGATCACTCAACAACTGCTGATTAGACAGCTTGGCAGGCAGCCCTACCAGCCGGTATGGCAGGCCATGCAAGACTTTACCGATAAGCGCGATGAACATACCCGTGACGAACTTTGGGTACTTGAACATGAGCCGGTGTTCACCCAAGGCCAAGCCGGTAAAGCAGAGCATATTTTGGCTCCGGGCGATATTCCAGTGGTCCAAGTAGACCGCGGGGGGCAAGTCACCTACCATGGTCCCGGCCAATTGGTTGTGTATTTTTTACTAGATATTAGGCGCCGCAAAGTCGGCGTACGACAACTAGTCAATACCATTGAAGACACCATAGTGGCGCTGATGGCCAATTATGGCGTGGTTGCTGCCGCCAAAGCCGATGCCCCTGGCGTTTATGTGCAAGGCGATAAACTTTGCTCGCTAGGGTTACGTATTAGAAAAGGCTGCTCGTTTCATGGTCTGGCACTGAACGTGGATATGGATTTAAGCCCGTTCGCAAGAATCAATCCTTGTGGCTATGCCGGCATGCAAATGGTACAAACAAAATCACTGAATGGGCCGCAGGATGTCACTGATGCGGCCACGCAGGTAACTCAAATCTTCGCTGAATTGATGGGTTATCAAGAAATCACCGAAACAACAGGATTCGCATAGGCTATGTCAAAACCGGTAAGAATTGAACCTGGCGTAAAACTTCGTGATGCCGATAAAATGGCATTGATCCCCGTAAAAATAATGCCAACTGAGCGTGAGCAGATGCTGCGCAAACCCGCGTGGCTAAAAGTGAAGCTACCTAGCTCTACTCAGCGTATTGACGAAATTAAGCAAGCCATGCGTAAGCATGGGCTGCACTCTGTCTGTGAAGAAGCCTCCTGCCCTAACTTGGCGGAATGCTTTAACCACGGTACCGCAACCTTCATGATTCTGGGTGCCATCTGTACCCGCCGCTGTCCATTTTGTGACGTTGCGCACGGTCGTCCGCTACCCGTTGACCCCGAAGAAGCCGTTAAATTAGGTGCCACTATTCGTGACATGAAAGTTAAGTATGTGGTGGTGACTTCCGTTGACCGCGATGATTTACGTGACGGTGGTGCACAACATTTTGCTGACTGTATTCGTGAAATCCGAGCGCAAAGCCCCGGCATTCAGGTAGAAGTGTTAGTGCCTGATTTTCGTGGGCGGATGCAAGTCGCGTTAGATATCCTAACCGATGAGGCTCCGGATGTGTTCAACCACAATCTTGAAACCGTGCCACGCATGTACAAAGCCGCGCGGCCTGGAGCGAATTACCAGTGGTCGTTAGACCTGCTCAAAAATTACAAAGCAGCTCGACCTGATGTCCGTACTAAGTCTGGTCTTATGGTTGGCTTAGGCGAGACCAATGAAGAGATTCTAGAGGTGATGCGCGATTTGCGTGCGCACGATGTTGATATGCTCACTATTGGTCAATATCTACAGCCGAGTCGCCATCATTTGCCCGTTACTCGTTATGTGACGCCAGATGAGTTTGATATGTTCCGCGCTGAGGGCGAAAAGATGGGCTTTACTCATATTGCCTCGGGTCCCCTAGTTCGCTCCTCGTATCATGCCGATATGCAAGCTGCCGGTAAGGAAGTGAAATGAGTATTCTGATCTGGTGTTTATTGATTGCTGGGTTGCTACCGATTGCGGCCAAAGCACCTGTGGTGTATTTCCAGAATCGCGATGCAGGTTACGATAACCGCCATCCGCGCGCTCAGCAGCAACGCTTAACGGGTGCTGGTGCTCGTGCTGTGGCGGGGCATTATAATGCCTACGAGGCGTTTCCACTGTATGCCACCGCTATCCTTGCTGTATTAGCCACCAATAGCGTTTCTGATACTAACATTACGTTAGCCGTGAGTTATCTTGGTTTACGCATTGCGTATCATATTTTGTATTTAGCTAATTACGACAAACTACGCAGCTTGGTCTGGTTTTTTGCAATCGCCTGCCCAGTGATTATGCTGGCACAAACGGCGTTGGCAGTGGCTGCCGCTTAGCACTGTAAGGCTATCATTGGGAGGAGTTTACCTAACCGTGACTCCTCTTAATGAGCATACTGTTGCTGAATAAGTTCTAGATACAGCGATGGCCAACGCGCACTATCGAAATATTGCATCGCCGTGATCTCAGCTAGTGGTCGCCAAGCAAAATAATCGCTGTGTCGACATGTATCCACCGCATGTAAGCCAACCTGCTCGGGTGCACTTCCCAACTCCCATAACAACTCTCCTTGGCTATTAGTTAGTGAGGTAGGCTGCGCTAGCAAGCGCCAATCCTTTACCGCAGTTCGCCATGGCAAGGTTTGCCACAGCTGTTGCAGTTGCTCAGCACTGAGTTGGCGACTGTCAGTCACCACAATATTTAAACTAGGATGCTGGTAATCACCGCGACAAAAAGCAGCAGCTAAAGGCGCGCTCATCGCGTATTCATCAGCTAGCCCCAACCAATGCCCAACTTCGTGAGCTAACAGCTCCACCGGCGCTGCTAAACTAAGTACCATGCTAAAATCTTGCTGTCGTTGCGCTGCCGAAGCTATGCCAGACTGCTCTACCATCAACACTCGATATCCCGGCTGATTAGCATCTGCATGGCTGTTGCCGCCACCTAACGGACCTTGGAGATGACATTGCAGCCGACCGCGTGGCGTCACTAGCTGACACTCGGTAACCGCTCTTGGATAGGTTTGTAACTGCCAACAAAAGCCAATTTCGTACATTGGCTTCGCTAATGGATGATGCTGCCACTGGTGTAATAACTGATACGCTTTGAGCTCACCACTGCCCTCAGGCACTTGTAACTGAATGGGATAACGACAAGCAGTAGTTGAAGGTGACTGCATGACAGGCACGGGTAATTGAGGGGAAAATTCAACGCGTGTAGGTCGTACAGGAACGGCTATTAGCCACCCGTTGGGCGGCATGGCTAATAGATCAGGCAAGGTCGTTAACTGTGCGGTGCTGACTGCCTCCGGATACTTGCCCTCGCTGCGATAGGAGAGCGGATTGGCGAATACTTGCTGACAACTGACCAACGCTATCAACAGGATCCCTAACTGCACCATCCGTTGCAAGCTATTGCTCCAGTATGGCGGTTTGTGCTGTCGCTCACTACTGTGCATCAAGCTTGGTTGAACTCGCTTGCTGCTCTAGTGCTTGCTGACTGCGTTGCAGCTCAATTCCAGCATAACGGTGTTCTAAAAATCGGTACACATTAGTCGTGAGCGCTAGTCGAAAATACACCGCTGCAGCTTGGTTGTCGCCTTCCAATTGCTTCAGCTTACCCAAATAAAAGTAACTCTCACACATGCGCTCGGCTAGGGTTTCATCTTCGCCTAAGTGTTTAGGTGCATAGTCATTTAAAAAGCTTTGCTCATCCACCACACCCAACAACAGATCATTCAGCACCCAGCCCCAAGCGCCATTGGCATACTTGATTCGGCGTTCGGCTAGATTACGACGGGCCGCCTCGGCATCTGTTTCTACTTCAGCTAAATACAGCCACAGCACCCGATACGGGTCGTCGGGTTGGCTTTCAAAATAGCGCTGATAATCTTTGCTGGCGAGGTCAATTCGGCCATCATAATAGGCTGTCATACCGCGATTAAGCAAGGCATAGGGGTGCTCAGGCTCAAGCTCTAAGGCCGAGTCGAACATCTCATAAGCATAATTGTACTGTTCGATTTCCGTGTACTGGATACCCAGAAAATTATAGGCGTCGGCTAAACGTGGATCGCGCTCTAAAGCACGATTTAAATCAATACGAGCTAGCCCACTCAAACCGAGCGCATCATAGAGACTGCCGCGTCGATACAGCAATTGCGCCATACTGGCATCATCCAATTGATTCTGGTGATTAGCGAGGTCAGTAAGTTTCGCGATTTCAATTTGATAACGCATGTCTGGCGCTTGCGGCGTTACTACAAATAAATTCATGACCGCCGATTCAGAGGGATCGGGTAATTGGGCACAAGCACCCAGCAACAGCACCGATGCCAGCACCGCGATACGACTTTTCATAAAGGACAACCTTTCGTTATGGTTCAACTCATCATACCTTAGTTGCAACAAAAATAAAGTTCTGAACAGGTGCTTGAGCAAGCTGATGAGGATTAACAAGGTAACACGGGGGAGCTGAAAACAGCTGATGAATTCACACCAAGGCTTTGGGTTTAACCAAAACCTTGGCATGAATGCTTTGCTCACCGCAGGTCAGATAATCGACCGGGTTTGCGGGTAGGACTTATTTTTGCTTATTCGCTATCGCTGCTGTCAGTGCTAGCTGGAGCTGCTGCTTCAGCTTTATCAGCGGCGTCTTTCATGCTCAAACGAACACGACCTTGACGGTCAATTTCAAGCACTTTAACTGGCACTAGATCACCAACTTTCAGGTATTCGTTTACATCATTCACACGCTCTTCAGCGATTTGTGAGATGTGCACTAAACCATCTTTACCTGGCAAAATTGTAACGAATGCACCGAAGTCTACAATGCGCGCCACTTTACCTTGGTAAATGCGACCAACTTCTACTTCTGCAGTCAGCTCTTCAATGCGAGCGATAGCTGCATCGGCTGATTCTTGGTCAGTTGCAGCGATACGCACGGTGCCATCATCATTGATTTCGATGTTGGTGTTAGTGCTTTCAGTTAACTCACGAATAACTGCGCCACCTTTACCAATCACGTCACGGATCTTATCAGGATTGATCTTGATGGTAGTGTAACGCGGAGCGTAGTTTGATAACTCAGTACGAGCACCGGCTAACGCCTGATCCATCACTTGCAAGATGTGCAAACGAGCTGCTTTAGCTTGAGCTAAGGCAATTTCCATGATTTCACGGGTGATACCGTCAATCTTGATATCCATTTGTAAGGCGGTTACGCCGTCAACGCTACCGGCAACTTTAAAGTCCATGTCGCCCAAGTGATCTTCATCACCTAAGATATCAGACAAGACGACAAATTTGTCACCTTCTTTCACCAAGCCCATGGCGATACCAGCGACTGATGACTTGATTGGTACGCCTGCGTCCATCAATGCTAATGATGCACCACATACTGATGCCATTGAGCTTGAACCGTTTGATTCAGTGATCTCAGATACCACACGGATGGTGTACGGGAATTCGTCTTGTGACGGCATCACCGCTTGTACACCGCGCTTAGCTAAACGGCCGTGGCCGATTTCGCGACGCTTAGGTGAACCTACCATGCCGGTCTCACCCACACAGTATGGAGGGAAGTTATAATGCAACATAAAGCGATTGTCGCTGCGACCAGTAAGGTCGTCGATCATTTGTGCATCGCGCTCAGTACCTAAGGTTGCAGTAACCAAGGCTTGCGTTTCACCACGGGTGAATACCGCTGAACCGTGCGTGCGTGGCAACACGCCAGTGGCCATATGCAGAGCGCGCACCATATCTGGTTCACGACCATCAATACGCTTCTCGCCGGCAATAATGCGGCTACGTACCACGTCACTTTCCAATGAATGGAACAAATCGCCGATTTCTTTAGCATCTAAAGTTTCATCTTCTGCCAGCAACTGCTCAGTAACTTGGGCTTTCAATGCCGCTACTTGCTCATAACGTGCCGCTTTTTCAGTGATACGGTACGCATCGCCAATGCCTTGCTCTGCTAATGCTTTGATTTTGTTTAGTAACTCAACATTTTTCGCAGGAGCTTGCCAATCCCAAGCTTCTTTACCTGCTTCAGCAGCAAATTCATTGATGGCGTTAATCACAGTTTGCATTTGCTCATGGCCATAGACCACCGCGCCTAACATGGCATCTTCTGATAATAGCTGAGCTTCTGACTCAACCATCAATACCGCACCCGCAGTACCAGCAACCACTAAATCTAGCTTAGAAGTGGTCAACTCTTCCATGGTTGGGTTTAATACGTACTCATCATTGATAACACCCACACGTGCTGCACCAATTGGGCCAGCAAAAGGCACGCCAGAAATAGCTAAAGCAGCTGAGGTACCGATCAAAGCAACGATATCTGGAGAAATTTGTGGGTTTACTGATACCACAGTCGCAATCACTTGCACTTCGTTATTAAACCCTTCTGGGAATAATGGACGAATCGGACGGTCGATTAAGCGTGAGGTTAAGGTTTCGTTTTCTGATGGACGTCCTTCACGCTTGAAGAAACCACCAGGGATTTTACCGGCAGCGTAAGTACGTTCTTGATAATTTACAGTTAATGGAAAGAAATCTTGGCCTTCTTTGGCATCTTTCTTAGCCACCACGGTCACCAACACGGTGGTGTCATCCATGCTTGCCAATACGGCTGCAGTTGCTTGGCGCGCCATTGCACCAGTTTCTAATGTGACAGTATGCTGACCATACTGGAATTTCTTAGTAATAGGATTCACGTTATTTTTCCTTTGTCTTTCTCTTTTAAATTCTTAAGCGCTATTAGTTACTAGATATTAGACACTAACTCAACCCAGTGTTCTTGATCTAATGAATATCTAATATCTAATACCCAATAACGCCTTTGTCCTTCGATAAATAAAAAAGGGGCCACAACAGGGCCCCTTCCAATGAACAATGCTTAGCGACGTAAACCTAAGCGCTCAATCAGGGTTGCATAACGCTGATTGTCTTTACGCTTTAAGTAGTCCAACAATTTACGACGTTGGCTAACCATCCGTAATAGACCACGACGTGAGTGGTGATCTTTTGCGTGTTCTTTGAAGTGGCTTTGCAGTTCGTTAATGTTTGCAGTCAATAGTGCTACTTGAACTTCGGTAGAACCGGTGTCATTTTCGCCTTGACCATATTCTTTAACGATTTCAGCTTTTTGTGCCGCAGTTAGTGACATATATTACTCCTGATAAGTGAAAAATGTCAGTGCCGATCACTAATTCAGCACCAACGAAATCGCTGCAAATTATACGCACTTTATGCCCGCAGCGCAATCAATCTCGCAAATTCAATACCCGCTTGGGTTTCACCCAAAGGCCTGCTTCCGCTGGCCCAGTTGCAAGCGCCGGTGCTTGCAGTAAACCCATCCCAATAAACACCCCATCAGAGCTACGCAGTACTCGATAATGATCTGCGACAACTTCAGGTGGCTGCGTTAACTGAGCCGGATTACCCAATAAAAACTTGCCAGCCTCGGCGGCCTCGACCGTTACCGTGGGCAGGTGCTGGATAACCGTATCATTGGCTAGCAATAAAGCGTCAATCGCGGCGTAATCCCCTTGTTCTGGATCCGTCTGCGCAGCTACCGCTGCCAACTCTTCAGCACTGTAAACAGGGCCAACCACGCCCTCTATCCAACTGCGGTGCAACTCCGCAACATGCGCTCCGCAACCTAGAGCTGCGCCCATGTCGTCGATAAGCGTACGAATGTAAGTGCCTTTTGAACAGGTCACGTCTAACACCAAGCGCGCTCCGTGCCACTCCACTAAGTTAATCTCGCGAATGCTAATAGCACGTGTTTTGCGCGGTACTTCTATGCCTAAACGGGCATAGTAATACAACGGCTTACCTTCGTGTTTTAACGCTGAATACATCGACGGAGATTGCTGTTGCGGGCCCGTGAATTGCTTAATAACTCGATCGATATCAGCTTGGGTTAAACGCTCAAGCAAAGCTGCATCAGCCTGCGCTACTATCTCACCTTCGCTGTCACTGGTGGTGGTGCGAATTCCTAAACAAGCTTCTACCCGATAGGCTTTATCCGCTTCTAAGGAGTAATGAGATACTTTCGTGGCTTCGCCAAAACACAACGGCAGTAGCCCGGTTGCAGCCGGATCTAAAGCGCCAGTGTGGCCTGCTTTGTTGGCATTTAAAAAACGCCGCACTTGTTGGAGTGCGGCGTTTGAACTGATATCACGGGGCTTATCAAGCAAAATCACGCCGCTGACATCGCGACCTGACTTTCTTCGTCCCATTAATCGTCTCCGTGGTCGTCGGTGGCTGCGGTATCGGCTGGCTTCGCAGTGGGGGCTGCATTGCCGCGACTTTCGTCACGTTTAATGGCCTCATCAACTAAGCGCGACATCCGAATACCTTCGTTCAAGGACGGGTCATGTACAAATCGTAGTTCGGGAATAATACGCGCCCGAATACGCTTGCCAAGTAATGAACGAATAAAGCCTGCGGCATCATTCAGTACTTTCAGCGCGGTTTTGATTTGCTCTGGCTCATCGTTGAAGAAAGTCACGAATACTTTGGTGTAAGCCAAATCCCGTGATACTTCTACTTCAGATACCGTCACCATACTCACCCGCGGATCTTTTATTTCGCGCTGCAGTATCATCGCTATCTCACGCTGATACTGCTGCCCTACTCTGTCGGTCCGACTATAATCTTTCGCCATAGGCGCTTATAAGCTCCGTTCTACTTGAACTGTTTCAAAGACTTCAATTTGGTCACCAACACGAACGTCGTTGTAGTTCTTCACGCCGATACCACATTCCATACCGTTGCGAACTTCTTGTACGTCGTCTTTAAAGCGGCGTAATGACTCTAACTCGCCTTCGTAGATAACTACGTTATCACGTAGTACCCGAATTGGAGCTGAACGTTTCACCACACCTTCGGTAACCATACAACCAGCAATAGCGCCAATCTTCGGTGATTTAAACACATCACGAACTTCAGCCAAGCCAATAATTTGCTGCTTGAACTCAGGCGCTAACATACCGCCCATAGCCGCTTTAACTTCGTCAATCAAATCATAGATAACACTGTAGTAGCGTAAATCTACCGCGTCTTGCTCAATCAAACGCTTGGCTGAAGCATCAGCACGCACGTTAAAACCAATCACAATCGCGTTTGATGCACTGGCCAAAGATGCGTCGGTTTCAGTAATACCACCTACGCCGCTACCAATGATGTTCACTTTTACTTCGTTTGTAGAAAGCTTCTGCAATGAATCAGAAATAGCTTCTAGTGAACCCTGTACATCCGATTTAAGCACGATGTTCAGTTCTTGCACTTCGCCTTCTTGCATGTTCGCGAACATGTTTTCTAGCTTAGCTTTCTGCTGCTTAGCTAATTTAACTTCACGATATTTGCCTTGACGATAGTTAGCTACTTCACGGGCCTTACGCTCGTCTTTAACTACGGTAGCTTCATCACCAGACTGTGGCACACCTGACAAGCCAAGAATCTCGACCGGAATTGATGGACCAGCTTCTTTCACTTCTTTACCTGTTTCATCGCGCATCGCACGAACTCGGCCATATTCTAGGCCACAAAGTACGATATCACCTTGGCGTAAGGTACCTTCTTGAACCAACACCGAGGCTACCGGACCGCGTCCTTTATCTAACCGTGATTCAATAACTATGCCTTTGGCCATGCCGGTCGCAACAGCTTTCAGATCCAGCACTTCAGCTTGTAACAAGACCGACTCTAGCAACTGTTCAATACCGTCACCGGTATGCGCCGATACTGGTACAAACATCACATCGCCACCCCAATCTTCAGGGATAACATCGCGTTGGGCTAGTTCGTTCTTAACTCGATCTGGGTCCGCCGTTGGTTTATCCATCTTGTTGATGGCAACCACGATTGGTACTTGGGCGGCGCGAGCATGCTGAATCGCTTCAAGCGTTTGTGGCATCACACCATCATCAGCAGCTACCACCAAGATGACGATATCAGTCGCACTTGCACCACGCGCACGCATCGACGTAAACGCAGCGTGGCCTGGGGTATCGAGGAAAGTGATCATGCCATGATCCGTTTCTACGTGATACGCACCAATATGCTGGGTAATACCGCCAGCTTCGCCTTTCGCTACTTTCGCTTTACGAATGTAGTCAAGTAACGAGGTTTTACCATGGTCAACGTGACCCATTACAGTCACTACCGGAGCACGTGTAGTGGCATCATCGGCTGTATCTGCACCACGATCCGCCAACACTTCTTGCTCTAGGGCGTTTTCACTAACCAACACCACTTTATGACCCATTTCTTCAACGACCAACGAGGCCGTTTCTTGGTCTAGTACTTGGTTAATGGTCACCATTTCGCCCATTTTCATCATGGTCTTGATAACTTCGCTAGCTTTGACCGCCATCCGGTTAGCTAACTCACCAACAGTAATGGTTTCGCCTAGCTTAACGTCACGCTCTACCGGCGCGGCAGGTTTATTAAAACCATGCTGCAAGGTTGAACGCTTAGCACCTTTACGGCGTTTTTCACGACGCGGGCTATCATCACGTTCGTCATCTTTATGACGGCGTTGCTTACTTACTTTACGACGGCTGCGACGCTCTTCATCCACGTCTTGCTCGTCTTCAGCAGCTTGCGCTGTAGATGAGGTGGTAAAGTGAACATCTTCTTGTTCAGCTTTTTTACGCTTGGCTTCTTCTTCTTGCCAACGAGCTTCATTTTCTTCAGCTAAACGACGCGCTTCTTCAGCTTGACGCGCAGCTTCTGCTTCGGCCTTTTTACGGGCTTCTTCTTCTTGCGCCTTACGTAACCGCTCTGCTTCCGCTTTCGCTTCGTCAGCTTTCTGACGTTCTTCTGGCGTCATTGCTGCGCGCTTATCAGCTTCTGCTTTCGCTTTCGCTTTTTCTTTCTCTTTGCGAGCTGCTTCTTGTTTAGCTTTTTCTTCAGCTGCTTTTGCTTCCGCTTGAGCTTTGGCTGCCGCCGCTGCTTGCGCTTCGTCTTCTAAACGTTTCGCTTCAGCTGCTGCACGTTCTTGTTCAAGACGTTCTTGCTCAGCTTTTTGCTGCTCTTCTAAGGCCGAACGCTTCACGTACGTACGTTTCTTCCGCACTTCAACTTGCACCGACTTACTACGACCTGGGCCGCCGCCGATACTTAAGGTGCTTTTTTCTTTCCGCTTCAACGTCATTTTAGCCGGCTCAGCAGGACCGTTGCCACCATGGGCCTTGTTCAAATGCGTTAGTAATGCTTGTTTCTCGTCTTCGGTAACAGCGTCGCCAGGCTGTTTTTTCATACCAGCCTCGGCAAACTGTTGCACCAAACGATCAACTGTCGTACCGACATCTTTGGCTAGCTTATCCAGCGTTACTTCTTCCATAGTCAGTTGTACCCCCGTTGATCTTATTCTTCGTCACCGAACCAGCAAATATTACGCGCTTGCATAATCAATTCTCCGGCTCGTTGTTCGCTTAACTCTTCAATTCCTGCCAAATCATCAATGCCCTGCTCGGCTAATAGCTCGAGACTAGTCACACCTTTGCTTGCTAACACAAAGGCTAAATGACGATCTAAGCCCTCTAAGTTAAGCAATGATTCATCTGGCTCTGCACTCTCTAACGACTCTTCTGTGGCTAATGCACGAGTTGTTAGTACCGCTTTCGCGCGGCTGCGTAGCTCTTCAACAATATCTTCGTCCATCCCCTCAATTTCCAGTAATTCATCTACTGGAACATAAGCGATTTCTTCTAACGAGGAGAAGCCTTCGTCAACTAATACGTTGGCAAAATCTTCGTCAATGCCAAGGTTCTTAGTGAACAAATCAAGTACTTTCTGTGCTTCAGCTTCGTTCTTCTCAGTAAAGTCAGCAACTGACATCACGTTCAACTGCCAACCAGTTAGCTGACTGGCTAAACGCACGTTTTGCCCAGCTTTACCAATGGCTTGGGCAAGATTGCCTTCTTCTACCGCGATATCCATGGTGTGTGCTTCTTCATCAACCACAATCGCTGCGACTTCGGCCGGTGCCATTGCGTTGATAACGAACTGGGCTGGATTATCATCCCACAACACGATATCAACGCGTTCGCCACCTAACTCACCGGAAACTGCTTGAACCCGCGCGCCACGCATACCAACACAAGCGCCAACAGGGTCAATCCGACGGTCATTGCTCTTCACGGCGATTTTTGCGCGTGAACCAGGGTCACGAGCGGCACCACGAATCTCAATCATTTCTTCGCCAATTTCTGGCACTTCAATGCGGAAAAGTTCGATCAAGAAGTCCGGATGGGTACGGCTAACAAATAATTGCGCACCGCGTGCTTCAGGACGCACATCAAACAGCACGCCACGAACTCGGTCGCCGGCGCGAACGGATTCGCGTGGCAACATGTCTTCACGATAAATAATCGCTTCAGCGTTGTTACCAAGATCCAAAATCACATGCTCGCGGTTGGCGCGTTTGACCGTACCTGTCACCAGCTCACCCACTTGATCTTGATATTCTTCAACTACTTTAGCGCGCTCAGCTTCGCGTACTTTCTGTACAATCACCTGCTTGGCGGTTTGAGTGGTAATGCGATCAAACTCAATCGAGTCGATTTGCTCTTCAACATAATCGCCGGCTTGTACTGAGTCGTCCTCGTACTGGGCCGCAGCTAAGCTGATTTCGCGATAAGGGTGCTCTAGCGGTTGTTCGCTATCATCCACCACTAACCAGCGGCGAAACGTATCAAATTCGCCAGTTTGGCGATTAATGCTGACGCGTACTTCGATATCGCCTTCGTATTTTTTCTTTGTTGCGTGCGCAAGTGCTGATTCTAATGCTTCGAAAATCTTTTCTTTCGATACATCTTTTTCGTTAGAAACTGCTTCTGCAACCAATAAAATTTCTTTTGCCATTGTTCTGCCTCGCCTACGCAATCCTTAGTTAAACTGAGGAACTAAATGAGCTTTCTTAATGGATGACTGCGCTACTTTCAGGGCTTCACCATCAACGTTAAATTCTACGTAATCGCCATCAACAGCAGCAATTACACCTTTAAATTTGCGTTTACCTTGCTGTGCTACAGTTAATTCTACCGCAGCGGTCTCGCCAAGGTAACCTGCATACTGACTCGCGTTGAAAAACGGACGTTCCATACCTGGCGAGGATACTTCTAAAAAGTACTCCGTGCTGATAGGGTCTTCTACGTCTAAAATTGCGCTTACCTGATGGCTTACCGCCGCACAGTTATCAACGCTCACGCCATCGGCATGATCAATATAAACACGTAAGGTTGAATGTTTACCTGCCCGCACAAATTCCACGCCCCAAAGGGTGAAATCTAAAGCTGCTACTGCAGGTTCTAACATCTCAAATAAACGATCTTCAACTCGAGCCAAGTTTGCCAACTCCTAAAAACAAAAAAAGGGCGTCATCGCCCAGTGTTATTGACTGCCAATTCATTGTATTAAGGGCGTTTATTACTAACGTCTTACGCTTAACACAGATGCTGCAGCAGAGGTCACATAGTAAAAAGCCCCGAACTGCTGCGGGGCTTTTAGAACACTGGACCCTTTGTAATTGGTTGCGGGGGCAGGATTTGAACCTACGACCTTCGGGTTATGAGCCCGACGAGCTACCAGACTGCTCCACCCCGCGTCCGAAAACGAATCCATATTATAAAGATTTTGGCTACAAACGCAACCGTAGCCGTTGTAAATTTGGTGCGGATGGCGGGACTTGAACCCGCACGCCCTAAAGCACTACCCCCTCAAGATAGCGTGTCTACCAATTCCACCACATCCGCAAATCTGTTACTAACTCAGCACCACTAACGAACCCAACTCAGAGGTCTTAGTTTGACCCTGGCACGTCGCTATCGTTGCTTGGTACTGTCGGCACTTCTTCTTGCATCATGTCTAAGTTATCAAACTGGCTGCCTGCATCGCCATTACCGGCGGCTAGGTTACCAAGAACCAGACTCAACACAAAAAAGATAACCGCTAAAATAGCTGTGGTACGAGTTAAAAAGTTACCCGAACCGCTTGAGCCAAACACAGTATTTGATGCGCCTGCACCAAAAGAAGCACCCATATCGGCACCTTTACCATGTTGAATCATCACAAAGCCGATCAACATCAAGGCTACGATGAGATAAACGATTAGAAAAATCTCGTACATAATTTAATTACTCCGGGCCTGAGCTGCAGTACAAATCGCCACGAATTGTTCGGGCTGTAAACTTGCACCGCCAATCAAACCACCATCAATATCAGCTTCAGCAAACAGTTCTGAAGCATTATCAGCCTTCACGCTGCCACCGTACAAAAGCTGTACTGCGGCGCCTGCCGACCCAAATTTTTCTTGCAGCCAGTGCCGTATAAAACCATGCACTTCTTGCGCTTGCGCTGGCGACGCTGTTAATCCCGTGCCAATCGCCCAAACTGGCTCATAAGCTACCACGAGGCGTTCGCATGCAGACACTTGCGCTAAGGCTTCACTAAGCTGCGCCTCGACCACGGCAAAGGTTGCCCCTTGTTCACGTTGTTCGGCACTTTCACCTACACACAGCACAGCGGTAAAACGTGAATCAGCTAGCACTTGACCTAGTTTCTGAGCGATTCGAGCTTCCGAATCACCGTAACACTGGCGGCGTTCAGAATGACCAATCAGTACCCATTGCGCGCCAGCTTCATGCACTAGCGCTAAACTATGCTCACCAGTGTGCGCACCATCAGCATGTTCATTCACATCCTGCGCACCTAACGCAACCCCACCCGGTTGCGCTTGCCACACCGGCAATAATACCGCAGGTGGACAGACGACCACAGTCACGTCCGCGTAGTGCGCCTGCTGTTGTTGCAGGGCCTCACTTAATTCAGCAACTAATGCGCGGTTGCCGTTCATTTTCCAGTTAGCTATCACTAACGGTTGGCGTTGCATCGGAACCTCTGACTTCATTGAGAGCGGCGAGATATTACATAACCTCGCCGAAACTTACAAGCGGTGAATGACGATTTGTTAACGAACTGATTAATTACTAGCCGCTTCTACTTCGCTAGCAATTTCTTCAGCATACGCGCGCACTTTATTGCCATCCTGACCTTCGACCATGACTCGAATGAGCGGCTCGGTACCAGACTTACGCAATAACACCCGGCCGTTATTACCCAGCGCTTGCTCTACTTCATTTACTACCGCTTGCACATTAGCCGCAGCTAACGGATCGGTACCGGCGGTAAAGCGTACGTTGATTAAAGCTTGCGGCGCTTTTACCAAGGGTGCCAGCAACTCGTCCAAGCTGCGTTGCTCACGCTGCATCGCCGTCAGCACCTGTAATCCAGCAATAATACCGTCACCGGTACTATGAAATTGGCGATTAATAATATGGCCAGAATTTTCTCCGCCAATGCGCCAATCACGTTTGACCAACTCTTCCATCACGTAGCGGTCGCCTACTTTGGCACGCACAAACGGAATCCGTCGGTCAGTAAAGAATTTTTCTAGGGCGAAATTACTCATCAAGGTTCCGACAATACCGCCTTGCAACAAACCATCTTGCTGCGCCGCTCGGGCCAGAATAAATAACACATCATCGCCGTCAACAATGCGCCCAGTAGCCGTCACCATCATGATCCGATCACCGTCGCCATCAAGCGCAAAGCCCAAGTCAGCTTTACGCGCTAACACTTCGTCGCGTAGTGCATCTAAATGAGTGGCGCCACATTTTTCATTAATATTGATGCCGTTCGGTTCAGTGCCAATTTCCCAAATATCGGCACCTAGCTCACGCAACACATCGGGCGCTATGTGATAGGTTGCGCCATGGGCACAGTCCACCACAATCCGCATCCCTTTGAGCGATAAATCAGAAGGAAACACGCTCTTGCAAAACTCAATATAACGCCCAGGCGCATCATCAATGCGGCTAGCTCGTCCCATGTGCTCAGACGGCACACAAACGAGCGGCTCATCTAACAGACGCTCAATTTCTGCTTCGACATGGTCTGGCAGTTTACTACCTGAGTCGGAGAAAAATTTTATCCCGTTATCGTAATAAGGATTATGTGAGGCACTGATAACAATGCCCGCAGCAGCACGGAAATTACGCGTGAGATAGGCTACCGCTGGCGTTGGCATCGGCCCCAAAAATTCAACACTGACGCCGGCTGATAACAACCCCGCCTCTAGGGCTGATTCCAGCATATACCCAGATAAACGGGTATCTTTACCTACCAATACGCGTTGATTACCACTGGCCGACAGCACGGTACCAGCCGCCCAACCCAGTTTTACCGCGAAATCCGGAGTAATAGGAAAATCGCCTACTCGACCACGCACCCCGTCGGTGCCAAAATATTTACGCTGACTCAACAGTTTTCTCCTGCCAAGGTTGCTGCAACTATCTGCATCGCATCAACCGTTTCCTTGACATCATGTACACGGATAATCCGTGCGCCCTTCATTGCTGCTATCGTCGCCCCAGCGATACTGGCTGCTAGGCGCTCTGCTACCGCTCGTCCGGTCACCTGACCTAACATGGATTTACGCGATAAACCGATTAGTAACGGCAATTGCAATTCATGCAGCGCTTCAAGCCGCTGCAACAGTTGGTAATTATGCCCTAGGCTCTTGCCAAAACCAAAGCCTGGATCCAAATAAATGTTTTGTTTTTGTATTCCAGCTTGTGTGCAAAGGTTAACACGCTGCTGTAAGAACTCACTCACCTCAGCTACCACGTCATCGTATTGGGGTTGCTGCTGCATCGTTCGTGGCTGCCCTTGCATGTGCATTAAACACACCAGCACCGCAGGATGTTGTGCTAACAGTTCCACTGCCCCCTCTTCGCGTAGGGCATTGACATCGTTGACCATGGTCACGCCAGCAGCGATGGCTTCGCGCATCACCGCCGGTTTAGTAGTGTCTACGGATAACTTCACGTCAAACCGTTGGCGCAGCGCTGTCACTACCGGAATCACTCGCTCTAGTTCGGCCTCCACCGCCACTGCAGCGCTGCCAGGACGGGTCGATTCGCCGCCAATATCTAACCAACTAGCGCCAGCCGCAAGCATCTGCTCAGCCTGGCGTAAAGCCGCATCTAAATTGTTAAAACGACCACCATCAGAAAACGAGTCAGGCGTGACATTTAAAATGCCCATTACCTCTATTGGCGCACTCATCAATTGAATTCCTTATCGCTGTTCGTTCAAATCAAGCTGGATAAAAAAAGCCCCGACTTGCGGGGCTCTATCTACTTAGCTCGCCGATGAATTATCTGCTGGTTCGGCACCAGGGGAGACATCATCTACTTTGGCTGAACTGTCACCACCTTTGTTGCTGTTAGAGCGTTGCTGCCAATCACGTGGCTCACGCACATCACGGCGATTCATCAAATCATCGATTTGATCCGCATCAATGGTTTCATATTTCATTAATGCGTCTTTCATGGTGTGTAGAATATCTACGTTTTCTTCCAAAATGCGTTTAGCTCGATCGTAGTTACGATCAATAAGCAGCTTCACTTCTTGGTCGATGGCACGTGCGGTATCGTCAGACATATGCTTGTGCTGAGTGACCGAGCGGCCCAAAAAGACTTCGTTTTCATCATCAGCATAGAGCAACGGCCCCATTTTTTCTGACAAGCCCCACTGAGTCACCATCTTACGTGCAATTTGTGTAGCCCGCTCAATGTCGTTCGACGCACCGGTAGTCACTTTTTCAAAACCATAGATGATTTCTTCTGCCAAGCGGCCCCCAAACAAACTAGAAATCATGCTTTCTAGGTACTGCTTAGAGTGACTTACGCGATCTTGTTCGGGCAAGTACATGGTTACCCCAAGCGCTCGTCCGCGCGGGATAATCGACACCTTGTAAACAGGATCATGCTCTGGCACCAAACGTCCGACAATCGCGTGACCCGCTTCATGATAAGCTGTCATAGCTTTCTCATCTTCGGTCATCACCATCGAGCGGCGCTCTGCCCCCATCATGATCTTGTCTTTAGCCTTTTCAAACTCTTCCATAGCAACAACTTTCTTGTTGGTACGGGCAGCAAATAACGCTGCTTCGTTCACTAAGTTAGCTAAATCTGCACCAGAAAATCCTGGCGTACCGCGCGCAATTAACGAGGCATCTACATCTTTGCCCAGTGGCACTTTACGCATGTGTACTTTCAAAATCTGCTCGCGCCCGCGCACATCCGGTAAACCAACCACTACTTGGCGGTCGAACCGACCTGGACGTAACAGCGCCGGGTCCAAGACATCAGGGCGGTTGGTTGCGGCAATCACGATAATACCTTCGTTGCCTTCAAAACCGTCCATCTCTACTAGCATTTGGTTAAGAGTCTGTTCACGCTCGTCATGACCGCCACCTAAGCCAGCGCCACGTTGGCGACCTACCGCATCAATCTCATCGATAAAGATGATGCAAGGTGCCGACTTCTTCGCTTGTTCGAACATGTCACGTACCCGCGAGGCACCCACACCAACAAACATTTCTACGAAATCAGAACCTGAGATAGAGAAGAATGGCACTCGTGCTTCACCGGCGATAGCTTTGGCTAACAAGGTTTTACCTGTACCTGGCGGTCCCACCATCAACACACCTTTAGGAATTTTACCACCTAGGTGTTGGAACCGAGTCGGATCTTTCAAATAATCTACCAGCTCGCTGACTTCTTCTTTGGCTTCGTCACAACCGGCAACATCAGCAAAGGTCGTTTTAATCTGGTCTTCACTCATCAAGCGCGCTTTGCTTTTGCCAAACGACATAGCGCCCTTACCACCGCCACCTTGCATTTGTCGCATGAAGAAAATCCATACGCCAATCAGCAGTAACATCGGGAACCATGAAATGAAGATCGAGGCCAAAATGCTTGGCTCTTCAGGTAACTTGCCGTTAACTTCTACGTTGTTATCCAACAAGTCATTCAATAAGTCAGGATCCGATGCCGTGGGGATGACCGTGGTGAAATTCTCACCCGTGCGCGACTGCGCTTTGATAACGCGACCGTCGATGTCAACTTTGCGTACCCCACCGTTATGCACTTGCGTGATAAATTCGCTGTAAGCAACATTCGAGTTACTTGCGCCACCGGGACTAAAACTGTTAAATACCGTCATAAGTACGACGGCGATTACCAGCCATAAAATCAGATTTTTTGCCATATCGCTCAAAGCCGACTACCTCTTGTTTGCATTTGTAGCACGCCCTACAGGGTACTACAGTTTATAACCTGTCGCTACCAGATACACTTCTCTAGAACGTGCCCGAGAAGAATCTGGTTTACGCGTGCGCACAACTTTAAATGCTGCTCTAACTGCTTTTAGATATTCTTCAAAGCCTTGCCCATGAAAAACTTTGACCACAAAGCTACCATTTGGTTTGAGTACTTGATGGCACATTTCTAAGGCCAACTCAACCAAATACATGGCTCGCGGCTGGTCCACGTTGTCGTTACCGCTCATATTAGGCGCCATATCCGACAATACTACATCTACGTTCTTACCGCCGATTCGGTCCAATAGCGCATTTAAAACTGCTTCTTCACGAAAGTCACCTTCTAAAAAATCGACACCGGCGATTGCGTCCATCGGTAAAATATCACAAGCAATAACTTGACAGTTACCCTGCAGGGCGTCCACGACATATTGTGACCAGCCCCCTGGGGCCGCTCCTAAGTCTACTACCGTCATACCTTGGCGCAATAAGTTATCGCGTTTTTGTATTTCGTCTATTTTAAACACAGCACGCGAGCGCAAACCCTGCTTTTGCGCTTTTTGTACATAATGATCACTAAAGTGCTCTTGCAGCCAACGCGTACTACTGGCCGAACGTTTTTTACCCATTTCTTTTCCACCAAACTGGCTTATTCTACCCAGATGGCGGTAGAATAGCGTAAATTCAAGTCATACGTAGGATATATATTACATGGCAACGGCTTTAACCTTAAGCAATAAGCAAAAACAACACCTGAAAAGTTTAGCTCATTCACTCAAACCTGTCGTTTTATTAGGTGGTAATGGCCTTACCGAAGGCGTGATGGCAGAGATCGAACTGGCCCTTGAACACCACGAGTTGATTAAAATTAAAGTGCCAGAAGAAGAACGCGAAGTGCGTGAACAAATTTACACCACCATTGTAGCCCACACCAATGCTTATCGGGTACAGGTGGTTGGTAAAATATTAACCCTATACAAACCAAGCCAAGCCAAAAAGATCAGTTTACCTAAAGCTTAATCCGCTTGACTTGCCTCGTTCGGCTGCGCCGTTGCTAGTGCTTTTGCTACCTGGTTCAGCGCAGCCGACAAAATTAATGCCTCTCCCCGCTTCTTAAAATAAGTTTCTGACATCAATTGCCGATTGGTTTCTGTCTTGGGTAGATTGTAGCGTTCGAGCACTGGGTCAATGCGATTAATAGCTTCTATCGCTAGATTCATGGCCTGATTCTGTTGATACAGCGGGGTTGACTCATTCAGTTCCCCCAATTGTCCCACGGTTGGGTAAAATAAATCTTCATAAGGTGCGAATAACCAATCTAGCGACACACGGTGTCGTAACAAACCTGCAATGATAGGATCAAAGTTAACCGATCCACGCCGCTTCCAGTTAGCTATGGAACTTGGCTTGATCCCCAGCCAGCGCATGATGCCACTAGCTGAACGCTCACCAGAAATCAGCGCCAGACGTTCCATCACGGTATCCACATCAGGTAATTCAAAGTTGCTTTTGACAGGGTTCTGTGGTCTATTTTCATTTAAGTCATTTGGCATTTATTTACACTTAACCATGTCATTTGACACGGTAAGACCTTCTTATGAATTATTTTTGAACTCGCGGCGCACACCAAATGCATCGCCCAGGAAAAGACTCAATATACTGATGGATAGCGCAAAAATCAAAAAGGAATTAAGACATCGCGGCTTCGATTATTCGATGCTGGCCGAAGCTCTTAATAAAAGTCCTTCTCTTATTTCAAAAGTGGTTGCACGTAAGGCCAAGTCACAGCCTGTGGCACTGGCCATCGCTAAAGCTTTAGAACTTGAGATAGAGGAAGTATTTCCCGATGTTGAGGCTTATCACCATAAGCCACTGACGCCCGCTGAGCGCGAACAAAAACAACAAGAGTTAAAAGCCTTACTAAGTAAATAGTAAGGATGAGCCAGCCTGTTACCCTTGACCAAACAAAAAAACCTAGCTCGCGCTAGGTTTTTTTGTAAGTCTTAATCAGCTATTAAAGATATTTCACATCAACAACTTCGTATTCAACATCACCGCTTGGCGTAGTGACCATCACCGCATCATCAACTTGCTTGCCGATCAAAGCGCGAGCAATCGGCGAGTTCACTGAAATCAAATTCTGCTTAATATCAGCTTCATCATCCCCGACGATGCGATAGGTAACTTCTTTATCAGTGCTGGTGTTATAAATGGTCACAGTAGCCCCGAAAATCACCTTACCTTGGTTAGGAACCTTGGTCACATCAATCACTTGAGCATTGGAAAGTTTTGCTTCAATTTCTTGAATGCGTCCCTCACAGAAGCCCTGCTGCTCTCGCGCTGCGTGATATTCAGCGTTTTCCTTCAAATCACCATGTTCACGAGCATCGGCAATCGCCTGAATGATCCGTGGCCGATCTTCTGATTTTAAACGCTGTAGTTCCTCCCGCAGCATCTCTGCGCCGCGGGTGGTCATTGGTATTTGACTCATTGTGCTAAAACCCTTTTATGCAATGCTTGTAACGAATTAACGCGAGCGCGGTCGTCCGCGGTATTAGCCTTAACTGTGGCAAACGCTGCATTTAATGTGGTGGTATAAATAACTTTATTCAAGAGGGCTTCGCGACGAATATAAACCGAGTCTTGAATCGCTTGGCGACCTTCGACGGTATTAATAATGTAACTGTACTCACCGTTCTTGATAGCATCGACAATATTCGGCCGGCCCTCTTGTAGCTTGTTCACAACGGAGCAAGCCAAGCCCTCGTCGTTGAGTAGTTTTGCGGTGCCGCGGGTGGCTTCCAGAGAAAACCCAAGCCCAATAAGGCCGCGCGCCAACTCGAACAAACGACTTTTATCACTATCTCGCACTGAAAGTAAAGCTTTACCCGCTTTAGCTAAGGCTTCGCCAGCACCTAAGTTAGCTTTGGCATAGGCTTCTTCAAAGCTTTCGCCAACCCCCATAACCTCGCCGGTAGAGCGCATTTCTGGCCCACGAATGGGGTCTACCCCTTGGAACTTAGCAAAAGGTATCACCACTTCCTTAACCGAGTAATAGGGGGGAATCACTTCTTTGGTAAACCCTTGGCTAGCCAAAGACTGGCCAACCATCACCCGCGCTGCAATTTTTGCTAACTGCAAACCAGTCGCTTTAGATACAAACGGCACCGTGCGGGCGGCACGCGGGTTAACTTCAATCAAATAAACTTCGTCATCTTTAATCGCAAACTGGGCATTCATAAGGCCATTTACGCCTAATTCAAACGCCAACTTGCGCATTTGCTCACGCAGCTCGTCTTGGATCTTGTCACTTAACGAATAAGGCGGTAATGAACAGGCCGAGTCACCCGAGTGAACACCCGCTTGTTCAATGTGCTGCATGATGCCGCCGATTAACACATCTTGGCCGTCACAAATGGCATCAACGTCCACTTCAATAGCATTATCAAGGAAGCGATCCAGCAACACCGGCGCCGAGTTAGAGACTTTCACCGCGTCAGTTAAATAGCGTAGTAAGTCGCTTTCATCATAAACGATTTCCATCGCCCGTCCGCCTAACACGTATGACGGCCGCACTACCAACGGATAACCAATCCGATCCGCTTCGCGAAGGGCTTCGTCTACCTTGGTGACGGTTGAGTTTTCTGGCTGCTGCAAACCTAATCGACGTACCGCGTTTTGGAACCGTTCCCGGTCTTCCGCACGGTCAATAGCATCAGGTGACGTACCAATAATAGGCACACCGTTAGCCTCAAGCTCACGCGCTAATTTTAACGGAGTTTGGCCGCCATACTGCACAATCACGCCTTCTGGTTGTTCTACCCGAACAATCTCAAGGACGTCTTCTAGGGTGATAGATTCAAAATACAAGCGATCTGAGGTGTCATAATCCGTCGATACGGTTTCTGGATTACAGTTGACCATAATGGTTTCGTAACCATCTTCACGCAAGGCTAGCGCTGCGTGCACACAACAGTAATCAAACTCGATGCCTTGGCCGATACGGTTAGGGCCGCCACCAATCACCATGATTTTCTTGTTATTGGTAGGCGCTGCCTCGCATTCCTCGTCGTAGCTAGAGTACATGTAGGCAGTATCAGATTTGAATTCTGCCGCACAAGTATCCACCCGTTTGTACACTGGGTGCACCGCTAAATCCCAACGTCGGCGACGGATTTCAGCTTCAGCAACATCCAATAAATCTGCAATACGCTTATCGGCAAAGCCTTTGCGCTTGAGCAAACGTAACGTGCGTTCATCTAAGCCAGCCATACCTAGCGTTTGAATCTCAGCTTCCAGCAGCACTAACTCTTCAATCTGAATCAGATACCATTCGTCAATGCGGGTCAGCTCAAACACTTCGCGCACTGTCATACCTAAACGGAACGCATCGGCAATGTAGAAAATCCGCTCGGCGCCTGGCTCTTTAAGTTCACGAATCACTTTACCGCGGGCCGCAGGGTCGTTGACATCCACCATAGGATCAAAGCCAGACACACCAATTTCGAGTCCGCGCAACGCCTTCTGTAGAGATTCTTGCTGGTTACGACCAATCGCCATCACTTCGCCCACCGATTTCATCTGGGTGGTGAGACGGTCGTTACAACCGGCAAATTTCTCAAAGTTAAAGCGTGGGATCTTAGTCACGACGTAATCCAACGCTGGCTCAAACGAGGCTGGCGTCACGCCGCCGGTGATTTCGTTTTCTAATTCATCCAGGGTATAACCTACCGCCAATTTAGCGGCTACTTTAGCAATCGGGAACCCTGTTGCTTTCGAGGCTAATGCAGATGAGCGCGATACCCGTGGGTTCATTTCGATAATGACCATACGTCCGGTATCTGGATCGATCCCAAACTGCACGTTTGAGCCCCCGGTTTCCACGCCAATTTCACGCAATACCGCCATCGCCGCATCACGCATCAACTGATATTCTTTGTCGGTCAGGGTTTGCGCTGGGGCAACGGTAATAGAGTCACCAGTGTGGATGCCCATCGGGTCGAAGTTTTCGATGGCGCAGACAATAATGCAATTGTCATTTTTGTCGCGCACCACTTCCATTTCATATTCTTTCCAACCAATCAATGACTCATCAATGAGCAATTCTTTAGTCGGTGATAAATCTAAGCCGCGCCGACAAATTTCTTCAAACTCATCGCGGTTATAAGCGATACCACCACCGCTGCCGCCCATAGTAAAGCTTGGCCGAATAATCACCGGAAAACCTAACCGTTCTTGAATTTCAAAGGCTTCTTGGAGGCTATGCGCAATTTCAGCATTTGGCGTTGCTAGGCCGATTTTTTTCATCGCTTTATCAAAACGATCACGGTCTTCCGCTTTGTCGATGGCATCTGCGTTAGCGCCAATCATTTCTACGTTATAACGCTCTAACACGCCGTGCTTGTCTAAATCTAGCGCACAATTGAGCGCAGTTTGTCCGCCCATGGTTGGCAAGATGGCATCTGGCCGTTCTACTTCGATGATTTTGGCAACCACTTCCCAATGAATCGGCTCGATGTAAGTGACATCAGCCATTTCTGGATCGGTCATGATAGTCGCTGGATTAGAGTTGACCAGGATAACTCGGTAACCCTCTTCACGCAGCGCCTTACAGGCTTGCGCGCCAGAATAATCAAACTCGCAGGCCTGGCCAATAACAATCGGCCCAGCGCCTAAAATCAGAATACTTTTGAGGTCGGTACGTTTTGGCATAATTATTGGCTCATCAATTCGATAAAGTGATCAAACAAGGGTGCGGCGTCATTCGGGCCCGGACTTGCCTCGGGATGCCCCTGAAAACTGAAGGCTTTCACATCGGTGCGCGCAATACCTTGTAAGGTGCCATCAAACAACGATTTGTGCGTCGCTTTAAGATGCGCAGGCAAGGTTGCCTCATCTACCGCAAACCCATGGTTCTGGCTGGTTATCATCACTCGACCAGTCGCTAAATCTTGTACCGGATGGTTGGCACCATGATGGCCTAACTTCATTTTAATGGTGGTAGCACCGCTGGCTAACGCTAACAATTGATGGCCCAAACAGATGCCAAAAATCGGCACTTGTGCCGCAATAATTTCCTGAATCGCCTTAATGGCGTAATCACACGGCTCAGGGTCGCCTGGGCCATTTGATAAAAATACACCGTCCGGTTGCAGCGCTAACACGTCTGCCGCCGGAGTTTGCGCAGGTACCAAAGTCACTTTACAGCCACGATCCACTAACAAGCGCAAAATATTGCGTTTGCAGCCATAGTCGTAGGCGACCACATGAAACCGTTGCTCAGTTAATTCTTTAAAACCTTCACCTAAGCGCCAGCTACCGCTGGTCCACTCCACTGGCGTACGAATGGTCACTTCTTTGGCTAAATCTAAGCCTTTTAATCCAGCAAAACCTTGTGCTAGTTCTAACGCCTTGGCTACGTTGATATCGCCGGCCATGATGCAGCCATTTTGCGCACCTTTCTCACGGAGGATACGAGTTAGTTTGCGCGTATCGATATCAGCAATACCCACCACATTGCGTTGCCGTAGATAATCAGCCAACGATTGCTCGCGACGGAAATTACTGGCTTTAAGCGATAAATCTCGGATAACTAGGCCTTTAGCCCAAACTCGATTGGATTCTTCGTCTTCGTGATTAGTGCCGTAATTGCCGATGTGGGGATAAGTGAGGGTAACAATTTGTTCAGAATAAGAGGGGTCAGTAAGGATTTCTTGATAACCGGTCATGGCGGTATTAAAAACAACTTCACCAACCGCGGTTCCGCCGGCTCCTATTGCCGTGCCGTGAAAAACAGTTCCATCGGCAAGTACCAAAATGGCTTTACTTGCTGAGTGGCTCGCTAGAATACTCAAGGTTAACCTCCGTACATAAAAAAACGGGTGAATCAAAAATTTGACTTCCCCGTTGATTACCTTGCACCAGCGTCTGGTATTTGGATTTTTAACCAGCCAAACACCTCTGGAGTGCGCGTTTCAGCTTGCCCGAAAACTTACTGGCAAATTGGCGGTATTCTACAGAAATATTAGCTTAACGTAAACCAGAAATTACTCTTTCAACAAGCCTACAGAAGGTCTTGTAACAAGGTTCTTAATTGCAACATATCCGCCATGCTATAACGGCCGGCTGGCTGCTGCTGCAGCCACTGTGCTGCTTGTACTGCACCTTGTGCAAAAATATGCCGGTCACCAACGCGATGCGTTAGCTCTAAACGCTCGCCCGACTGAGCAAATAAAACAGTGTGCTCACCTATGATATCGGCCGCTCGTACCACCGCAAAACCAATCGACCCAGGTTGACGTAAGCCATCGCCACGCACCCCAGCACTAACATCAGCTAACTCCACCCCGCGCCCTGCAGCTGCACTAGCACCTAAGGCCAGTGCGGTACCCGATGGGCCATCGCGCTTGGCACTATGATGCGCTTCAATGATTTCAATATCCGTGTGCGGCCATGCTGCCGCAGTGAGTTTTACCAACTGCCGTAGTAACGTGATACCGACACTGGTATTAGCTGCATATAACACCGGAATACTTGTCGCTGCTTGATCGAGCGCCTGCTGATGGGATTCGCCTAAACCCGTCGTACACACCACAATGGGAACTTGTAATCGCTGCGCTAACGCTAAATTAGCCGACAGCGCTTGCGGTAAAGAGAAGTCAATAAGCACCTCAACTTGGCCGGCTTGCAGTTCATCGGCGTGCTGAAAGCAGACACCGCCATCAGCATCATTAGCGCGAATAGGTTGTCCATAACGGGGCGACTGCTGACTTACCACAGCGGCGGTTACGGCTACATCGAGACGTTTTGCCGCCACGATCACCGCCTGCCCCATGCGCCCACTGGCACCCAAAATACCTACTTTCAAACTCATCCGAGAATCCTTCATGCGCTGTCGCCACAGCCTTAACTTGCCGAGCTTAACTTGCCGAGCTTAATTTGCCGAGCTTAATTTGCCGAGCTTAATTTGCCGAGCTCAGACTAAATGCCATCAATACTAGCCTAGTTGGGCCTTAGCGTCATCATCTGCGCTCTGTTGCTTGCGCCCCAACACCACTGCCACCGCCATATCACCGGTCACATTGGTTGCGGTACGCGCCATATCTATGATTCTGTCGATAGCAGCGATAAATGCAATCCCCTCTAACGGCAACCCAATCGCATTGAGGGTGACGGTTAGCATCACCATCGCCGTACCTGGTACACCTGCGGTCCCTACCGAGGCGAGCGTGGCCGTTAAGGTGATCAGCATATAGTCTGCCCAATCCAACGGAATGCCATAAATCTGTGCGATAAAGACCGCAGCAATGGCCGGATAAATCCCGCCACAACCGTCCATGTTAATGGTGGCACCAAGAGGTAACACAAAACTTGCATACTCTTTTTGGACACCTAGTTTTTCAGTGATAGCTTGGTGTGCGGCCGGAATCGTGCCAAAACTACTACAGGTTGTGAAGGCCACCAATTGCGCCGAAAACACCGACTTAAAAAAGAACCAAGGCGACATCCCAGCTAACCGTACCATGGTGCCGTACACCAACAGTATATGCAGTAAACAGGCGAGATAAATGGCCCCAATAAAAGCGGCCAGAGGGGTTAAGCTGGCTAAACCGTAGTGACCGACCACCCACGCCATTAACCCTAAGACACCGAACGGGGTCAGTTCCAATACCATTTTGGTGATCCGATACATCACCTGTGCGCCGGCACTCATCACCGCTGCTACGGGCTTAGCGACCTCACCCAACTGATTGATGGCTACCCCCACCAACGCGGCAAACACCACAATTTGAATCACGTTACCTTCAGCCAAAGCAGCAAACGGATTGGTCGGAATAAAACTCAACAGTACCTCAATGGGCCCAGGCACTACTTTCGGTTCATAGTTACTATCGGCGACTAAATCAGGTGACGGAGTAATATCCAATAACTGTGCTACCGATAGCCCAATGACACTGGCAATAACGGCTGTAAGTAAGAACAAACCTATGGTTTGCATCCCAATTTTACCAGCCTTTTCGCCGCTACCTAACTGTAAAATAGCACTCACAATGGCAAAGAAGATCAGTGGCGCCACCAACATCTTTAATGCATTGATAAAGAGTGTTCCCAACGGCCGTAACGCTTGCGCAATGTCAGGGTGAATTACACCAATCAGCACGCCCAGTGCAAAAGCACCCAGCACGCGTTGCCAGAAGGGAATTGCAAACCAAGCCTTAATCATAACACCTCATTCGTTTATCGCAGCTACCAGCAACTAGCCAGCCGCCGCCGCCGCCAAAAAGTACTTTGCATGCTGATATTCTACTAACGCTATTAGCAAAGCTTTAGTTCAATCTCGACTTACATATAACCAAAATGAGATGTACCGGGATAAGGTTCAGAGAACCCAGTTAGATGATGAGCCTTCCGTGGCTAAGAGAATTAGAGTTTGCAGTTGGCTTTAGGGGCACTTTGATAGACGCCCATCACCTCAGGAGCATAGGCTTCAATAGCATCAATACGAGATTGAGGTGAAGGGTGTGTTGATAAAAATTCAGGCCCGCCAGCGCCGCTTACACGCGCCATGTTACGCCACAAGTCTGCCGCCGCTGCAGGATTGTAGCCAGCCGCAGCCATGTAATCTAGGCCCAGCTGGTCGGCTTCGCTTTCATGTACCCGTGAATAGGGCAACAGCACTCCTAGCTGGGTGCCAATACCTAAGGCAGCCATCACTAAGGCAGCATCTTTGTCTTCTAGCTTAGTTGCAGCTACCACGGAACCTATTTGCAAGCCTAGCCCCACGGCAAACTGATTCGACATACGCTCGTTACCATGGTCGGCAATCACGTGCGCAATTTCGTGCCCGATCACCGCCGCCAATTGATCTGGGGTTTCGGCAACTTTCAATAAGCCCGTGTACACGCCAATGTTTTCGCCCGGCAGGGCAAACGCATTCACATCATCACTGGCAAATAGATTCACTTCCCAGGTTTTACTGCGCCAAGGTTCAGGCAGCACGGCCAACAAGTCATTAGCCACACAGCTTACGTAATTAACCTCACGAGTGTTGGTACTCAGTGGTTGCTGTTGTTTCAGCTCGGCATAACTTTGGTCGCCTAACGAGGCAATTTCGCCGCTCGAGAACATAATCAATTGCTTACGTCCGGTCGGCGATTGCGTGCAGGCAACCAACAAACCAATCACTGCGGTTAAGCTTAGTGCTATTTTCATCCAGCGCATAAAAGGTGCTCCCTGACTCTTCTCAATGGCTCAGAAATCTGCCGCTAGCATCAGCTTAACCGTAGTTGTATTAGCCGCGCAAGTCATCAAAGAATTTACGCACGCCGTCAAAAAAGCCTTTTTCTTTGGGACGATACTTAGCAGCTTCGTCGCCACTGCCCATCGACTCTTCTAACTCGGCTAGTAACTCACGTTGACGCTCTGACAAATTCACTGGGGTTTCGATAACCACCTTACAAATCAAATCGCCAACAGCACCGGTACGCACGGATTTAACACCCTTACCACGCAGGCGCAATAACTTACCTGTTTGGGTTTCGGCCGGTACTTTCAGTTTTACTTTGCCTTCTAGCGTCGGCACCTCGATGTCGCCACCTAAGGCAGCTCTAGTAAAGCTAATCGGCACTTCACAGTAGAGGTTATTACCGTCACGCGCAAAAATCTTGTGTTCGCGCACATGCACTTGCACGTACAAATCACCCGCCGGAGCGCCCATTTCGCCGGCTTCACCCTCACCACTTAAGCGGATCCGGTCACCGGTATCAACACCAGCTGGAATTTTCACCGACAAGGTCTTGGTGCGTTCCACTCGGCCTTCACCATGACAGGTGCGGCATGGATCTTTAATCACCTTACCGCGGCCGCGACAATGGGGACAAGGTTGTTGCACGGCAAAAAAGCCTTGGCGCATTTGAATATGGCCACTGCCATGACAATGACCACAGGTTTCAGCGCTAGAGCCAGCTCGGGCGCCGCTACCATGACAGTCGTCACAGGTGCTTAATTTAGGAATTTTCAGCTCAACTTCTTTACCGCGTACGGCCTCTTCTAAGCTCAGCTCTAGGTTGTAGCGTAAGTCGGCTCCCCGTTGCGGTTGCGCATGGCCACGTCGACCACCACCGCCAAAAATGTCACCGAACACATCACCAAAAATATCCCCAAAATCAGCACCGCCACCGCCGCCAAAGCCACCTTGACCTTGTTCAAAAGCTGCATGACCATACTGATCGTAAGCCGCGCGCTTTTGCGGATCACTGAGAATTTCGTAGGCCGCTTTAACTTCTTTAAACTTGGTTTCGAGGTCTTTATCACCTTTGGTACGATCCGGGTGATACTTCATCGCTAACCGCTTATAGGCCTTTTTGATGTCGCGTTCGCTGGCATCTTTACTTACTTCCAGCACTTCATATAAATCTATTTTCGACATAATGGTGTGATTTCCACGTTCCTTTTATATCCTGCCTGATACAAGTACACGGAGGCCACCTAGCGGCAACCCCCGTGTGCTTACTATCACCAACACCCGGTGGGCGGGTTATTATTTCTTGTCGTCTTTCACTTCTTCAAATTCAGCGTCGACAACATCATCCGCATCTTTCTGGCTGTTACCAGCGTCAGCATCGCCACCCTGCTGTTGAGCTTTCGCTTGGGCTGCTTCCATCAACTTGCCAGAAGCTTCAATCAAGGCTTGCTGCTTGGCTTCAATCTCAGCTTTGTCGGTACCTTTGATGGCTGTTTCCAGCTCGCTCAAGGCAGTTTCAACCGCTTCTTTATCTGCCGCAGCCAACTCCGCACCTACTTCTTCTAGCTGCTTGCGGGTAGCATGTACCAGCGCGTCAGCTTGGTTACGAACCTGCACCATTTCTTCAAATTTACGATCTTCTTCAGCGTTAGCTTCAGCGTCACGTACCATTTTTTCTACTTCTTCATCGCTTAAGCCAGAAGAAGCTTTGATGGTGATTTTCTGCTCTTTACCTGTGTCTTTATCTTTCGCTGACACATGCAGGATACCGTCCGCATCAATATCAAAGGTGACTTCAATCTGTGGCTGGCCGCGCATCGCTGCACGAATACCTTCAAGATTAAATTGACCCAACGATTTGTTGTCAGCCGCACGCTTACGCTCACCCTGCAACACATGAATCGTTACTGCCTGCTGATTATCCTCGGCCGTTGAGAAGGTTTGTGATTGCTTAGTCGGAATCGTGGTGTTCTTCTCAATCAGCTTAGTCATCACACCACCCATGGTTTCAATACCCAGTGATAATGGCGTTACGTCTAGCAGCAACACATCTTTCACATCGCCTTGCAATACACCCGCTTGTACCGCAGCACCTACTGCTACCGCTTCGTCAGGGTTGACATCACGACGCGGCTCTTTACCAAAGAAGTCGGTCACTGCTTGCTGTACTTTTGGCATCCGGGTTTGACCGCCCACCAAAATAATGTCGTTGATGTCGCTTACTGACAAATCAGCATCTTTTAGTGCTTGTTTCACTGGCTCTAGCGACTTGGCAATCATGTCTTCAACCAAAGATTCCAATTTAGCGCGAGTTACTTTAATAGCTAAGTGCTTAGGCCCAGTGGCATCAGCAGTAATATACGGCAAGTTAACTTCCGTTTGTTGTGCTGATGACAACTCAATCTTAGCTTTTTCAGCAGCTTCTTTAAGACGCTGCATCGCCAGCGGATCTTTACGTAAATCAATGCCTTGATCTTTGTTGAACTGCTCAACCAAGTAGTTGATCAAACGGTTATCAAAGTCTTCACCACCGAGGTGGGTATCACCATTGGTCGCTAATACTTCAAAGGTCATTTCGCCTTCTACTTGGTCAATCTCAATGATCGAAATATCGAAAGTACCGCCACCTAAGTCGTACACTGCGATAATGTTATCGCCTTGCTTCTTGTCCATACCGTAAGCTAGTGCTGCTGCGGTTGGCTCGTTGATAATACGCTTCACTTCTAAGCCCGCGATACGACCAGCATCTTTGGTTGCTTGACGCTGTGCATCGTTGAAGTAAGCCGGCACGGTAATAACCGCTTCGGTTACTTTCTCACCCAAGAAATCTTCGGCAGTTTTCTTCATCTTCTTCAGAATTTCTGCTGAGATTTGTGGTGGCGCTTTTTTGTCGTCGTTAATTTGTACCCACGCATCGCCGTTTTCTGCTTCAACGATTTTGAATGGCATGATGCCGATATCACGTTGTACTTCTTCGTCTTTAAAACGACGCCCAATCAGGCGCTTAATTGCGAATAAGGTTTTGTTCGCGTTAGTGACCGCTTGGCGTTTTGCCGGCGCACCTACTAACACTTCACCATCATCAGTAAAAGCTACTACCGATGGCGTGGTACGATCGCCTTCCGCGTTTTCAATGACGCGTGCTTTGTCACCATCAAGTACTGCAACACAAGAGTTGGTAGTACCTAAATCGATGCCGATAATTTTACCCATAATTTTCTTCTCCAACTAAATCTTAAAAAACAGGTTTGATAACTTTAATATGGGGTGGCTTTAAGCCTTTTCAATACCCCTAAAAAGCTTATTGTTAATTTTTTACCACCATCACCATGGCTGGACGCAGTAAGCGGCCACTTAGGGTGTAGCCTTTTTGCATCACCGCCAAAATAGTGTTGTTGTCGTGTTCTGCCGATGGCTGCATCGCCATGGCCTGGTGCAGTTCAGGGTTAAAAGCTTCGCCAATCACCCCCACCGCTTCTACCCCAAATTTATTTAAGGTATTGAGTAGCCCTTTGTGGGTTAACTCAATCCCTTCTAAAAAGTTTTGATTAATGCTGTCGGCCTGGGCCGCAATCTCGAGGGCCCGCTCTAAGTTGTCTACCGTGGTAATGATTTCGTTGGCAAACTTTTCCAGAGCGAACTTATGCGCCTTCTCAACATCTTGGGCTGCCCGGCGCCGAATATTTTCCATCTCAGCTACCGCACGCACGGCACGATCATTGGCATCAGTCACACGTTGCTCAGCTTGGCTCAAGGCCAGCTCCAACTCACCGAGCCGATCGCTAGCGTTGCTCTTAGCATCTGCGGCTTGCTCTTGCTCTTGCTCCACGTCCTGCTCCTGTTCAGCCGCTTGCTCTAGCTCTTGCTCTAGCTCTTGCTCTGGCTGCTGTGGGTTCTGTGCTGCATCATTTTTAGTCATGTTTGGCTACTCTCACTGTCATGGCACTTGCGTGACACTTACGTGGCACTATCATCAATTCACAACCAAAATGTTAGTTGGTGTGATATAACTTAACTTGCAGCTGTTAATGGGGGCATCTAACCTCGATTCAAGAGTTGCGCTACAAAAAACCGCAGAATTACAGGGAAATTTATGTCGCAGCGTGAACATCAACCATTTCAAACCATCGCCTTGCTGGGCAAAGTTAATCACGAAGCTACTCGTACCACCTTATTCACTCTAGAACAAAGCCTACTCAAGCTGGGTTATCAAGTGATTATTGAGAGTCGCACTGCCGAGCAGCTAAGTGGTACTCAAGCGCGCGTGATGTCGCTGTTAGAGCTGGGCCAACACGCTGATTTAGCAATTGTTGTGGGGGGTGATGGCAACATGCTTGGTGCGGCACGGATTCTTTGTGATTTCGATATCGGGGTGATTGGCGTAAATCGCGGCAACTTAGGTTTTCTAACGGACCTTGATCCTGACCACGTGATTGAGCAACTCAAAGCAGTATTAGCTGGCGACTACCAAACTGAACAGCGCTTTTTACTACAAACCGAAGTCATCCACCATGGCCAAACTAAGGCCGTAGGACGCGCTATTAACGAAGTAGTACTGCACTCAGACAAAGTTGCTCACATGATCGAATTTGAAGTGTACGTGGATAATCAGTTTGTCTATTCACAACGCTCGGATGGCTTAATTATTAGCACCCCCACCGGCTCTACTGCCTATTCGTTATCTGGCGGCGGCCCTATCGTCGTTCCTAACCTCCATGCCATTAGCTTAGTACCGATGTTTCCACATACCTTAAGCAGTCGCCCGATTGTGGTCGATGCTACCAGTACCATCAAGCTGCGGGCAGCGACAGATAATGATGATCTACAATTATCCTGCGATGGCCATGTGCGCATGAAAGTTGCTGCCGGCGACGAAGTCATTATTCAGCAGCACCCCCATAAATTATGCTTAGTGCACCCGCACGACCACAGTTATTTTAGAGTATTGCGCAACAAGCTAGGCTGGGGTAGCCGACTGTTCTAGTGGCTTGGCTTAGGCGCTGCTGCAGAATTTTTAGGCAGCACTTGCATTACTGTATAAATACTGTATAACTACTGTATATTATCACAGTATCTGAGGTGACCTATGTTGCTCCATTTGCATATTCGTAATTTAGCTGTTGTTCGTCATTTAGACATAGACTTTGCTGCTGGCATGTCTGCCATTACTGGCGAAACTGGCGCCGGAAAATCCATTGCCCTCGATGCCTTAGGTTTATGTTTGGGCGACCGTGCTGACGTTGAACTCATTCGCGCAAGCGCTGATAAAGCTGAAGTAAGTGCAAGCTTTCAACTCGGTGCCAGCGCTAGCCCTGCCATCCAGTGGCTAGCAGAACAAGAGCTAAACGAAGAAGCTGATGCCGATTCCAGCCACATCAGTTGTGTCATTCGCCGCGTGATTACCCGCGAGGGCCGCTCCAAAGCTTGGATCAACGGCCGCCCTGCTACCGTGGGCCAACTCAAGCAACTGGCGCCACTGTTAGTCAACATTCATGGTCAGCACGAACACCAATTATTGACCCGACCGGAGCATCAGTTGCAATTGCTTGATGCTTACGCCCGTCACCAACAACATCTAGATGCGGTGCAGCAGGCCTATCAGCAGTGGTACCAACTGCGCAAACAACAAAAGCAGCTACAACAGCAGCAACAAGATATTGCCGCACGCAGTCAGCTGTTGCGCTACCAAGTCAGTGAGCTGAACGAGTTTGCTCTAGGCGAAGACGAATACGAAGAATTAGAGGCGCAACATAAGCGCTTGGCCAATAGTGCCAGCCTCATTGAAGACTCTGGCTTTGCGCTTAATGCCATCTTTGATGGTGAACATAATAACGCCTACAGTTTGTTGCAAAACGCCCTAACCCGGTTAGAGCAACAACTAGAGACCGATGCTAATTTGCAACAAGCGGTACGTTTGCTCCGCGATGCCAGTGTGCAAGTGGAAGAAGCAGCACGTGAACTGCGTGATTATCAAGACCACATTGAACTTGACGATGAGCAATTAGCTAACGCTGAACAACGGGTTACCCAAACGCTACAGTTGGCTCGCAAGCATCAGCTCGACCCAACTCAACTTTATCAGCACCATCAACAATTAGCGCAAGAATTAGCCGATCTCGAGTCCATGCAGAGCGCATCTGAACACATCGATGAGCAAGTGGAGCAAGCTGCTAAAAGCTACCGACAAGCGGCTGCCACTTTGTCGGCCAGCCGTGAGCAAGCCGCCACTGAACTTAGTCAGCGTATCGCCACCAGCATGCAGCAACTTAATATGCCCCATGGTCGATTCGTCATTCAAGTAACTCATCAGGCGCAAGCGCCAGCAACAAAACTAGGTACCGATGAGGTTTGCTTTATGGTGACCACGAACCCAGGCCAACCGTTACAAGCCCTAGCAAAAATTGCTTCAGGCGGTGAATTATCACGAATTAGCTTAGCTATTCAGGTAATTACTGCCAGCCAACTAACCACCCCGACCTTGATGTTCGACGAAGTGGATGTAGGTGTTAGCGGCGCTACCGCAGCCACGGTAGGTAAATTATTACGCCAGTTAGGGGAATCAAATCAGGTTATCTGTGTCACACATTTACCTCAGGTGGCCGCAAAAGCCCACCAACAATTACGGGTAGATAAGGTAACAGATGGTGCCAGTACCGAGACACACATGGTACGATTAGACTCTGAAGCGCGTGTCATTGAACTAGCACGCTTACTTGGTGGTGATGAAATAACCGCAGCAACGAAAGCTAATGCAGCTGAATTACTTGCGGTTGGCAGCTAGCTTTGTTTATTATCGCCCTAGACTAAAATTTTAATAGCAGGTGTTATGAAAGCATTAATTATTGCAGGGACTATAATCTTTTTAAGTGGCTGTTCAGTATTAGATAAATTGGTTTATCGGATTGACATTCCACAGGGTAATTACTTAGAACAACGAGACATTGACCAGCTTCGCGTGGGGATGTCGAAAGAACAAGTGGTTTACGTGGTTGGCAAACCAGTAGCAGATAACCCCTACAATAACGATGTGTGGTTTTACGTCTTTGACATGAATGCAGGTAACGGAACCAGTTATCAACAAAAAATGATTTTACGCTTCGAAGATAACCTGTTGGTATCTTACGAAGGCGATTATGACCGCCCGAAAGACTTCGATACGCCGCTGGAACAATAGACCCTCTGTGGGCCCAGGGTTATCAAGCAACACTGGGCCGACAATTTAAGGTGAGGGATGACAACACCATTGCAGCCTACAACCACTGAGACACGCCTTATTTTAGATGATAGTGCTATCATCAAAAGTCCGGCAGATACTCGTAGCTATCAGATCATTGAACTACCCAACCAATTACGTTGTGTGTTGGTGCATGATCAGACAGCCAACCAAAGCAGTGCAGCACTAGCTGTAGGGGTAGGTCATTTTCACGATCCTCAGGCCACGCAAGGCCTAGCCCATTTACTTGAGCACATGTTATTTTTAGGGACTGAGGGCTATCCTGATGCCCAAGGTTTTCAGTCGTATATCAGCGCCCACGGCGGTAGCCATAATGCTTGGACTGGCACCGAATACAGCAATTATTACTTCAGCGTCAATCAGCAGTATTTTGCCCCCGCGTTAGATCGTTTCATGCGCTTTTTCTATGAGCCCTTGTTGCAGCAAGATTGGGTCGAAAAAGAACTGCAATCGATTGAAGCTGAATTTCACCTAAAGCGAAACGATGAATTGCGCCGTTTGTATCAAGTGCACAAGGCCACGGCCAACCCTAAGCATCCTTTTACCAAGTTTTCAGTAGGCAACCTAAGTACCCTTACCAATACCAAAGAGCAACCGCTCAGCGCTGCTTTGCAGCAATTCTTTAAGCGCTGGTATTGTGCCAAGCGTATGACCCTAGTGCTGTGTGGGCCACAATCCTTAGCTGAATTACAACAGCTTGCTGAGCTTCACGGTAGCCGTATTCCAACTGGGTGCGCCGATGCGTTACTGCTAGACGAGCCGCTTTATGAAGCAGAACAGCTGGGGCTGATGGTTCAAGTGAAGCCACTTAAAGAAGCCCAACGGCTGATTTTAACCTTTGCCCTGCCCGGTATCGATGACGATTATGCTAATAAAACCACCAGCTTTTTGGCTCATCTACTGGGCTATGAAGGGCAACAAAGTCTGCTGAGCTATTTGCGCGAACATAATTGGGTGAACTCGTTAGCCGCCGGCGGTGGGATTAGCGGCGGTAATTTCAAAGATTTTAATATCAACATGCAGCTAACCAACCAAGGGTTAACCCACATTGATGATATTATTGCAGCTGTGTTCAGTTATCTGCAGCTGATTGCCAACGACGGATTACAAGCTTGGCGCTACAACGAACGCCGAGTGAGCGTCATGAACGCCTTCAATTACCAAGAGCCAGCGAAGTTAAGCGATATTGCACCTCAGCTAGCCATTAATTTACATCACTACTGCGCTGAAGATATTATTTTTGGTGACTACCGCATGGATGGTTTGTTTTTACCGAAAATCCGCAGCTTTTTGGCCTTGATGAACTCGCACAACATGCGAGTAACCTTGATTCATCAGCAGCTTGAGACCGATCAGGTTGAACCTATTTACGGAACTCATTACCGCGTCGCTGCGTTGACACCTGCACAACATCAACGCTTTGCTCAGCCGGCGCCGATAACGGCGCAATTACCGCAAGCGAATCCCTATTTGAGCACGCCTTGGCAGTTACAACATCCTCCAACTGAGACCGACTCTAAGCGGCCGTTGCAGCCTGATTGTCAGCAAGTTACGTCGGCATTGCAGCATTGGCATTTAACCGATACCAGTTTTAAGCAACCCAAAGCTCATGTTTATTGTGGCTTTTATCTGCCCCAAGTGATCCAGTCTGCGCAGCATTTTGCGAACGCCCGCTTATGGTGTGAGCTGATGCTCGATGTGCTCAATGAAGAATGCTACGATGCGGAAATTGCTGGGCTTAATTTTAATTTATACCCGCAACAGCAAGGGCTAACCTTGCATGTATCTGGGCCCGCACAGTACGTGCCGCAATTACTGCAGGATATTTTGGGTTATTTGCACCAAGCAACCAGCAGCTCGAATGCACAATTACTCGTGTCGCAACGCTGGGCTAATTTGCGCCAACGCCTGATCACTAACTGGCGCCAAGCCTTGCTGCATAAACCACTGAATTTACTCTTCACCCATCTGAACGTGCAGTTACAGCCCCATACTTTTTCGGTGCAAGATTTAGCCAAACAATTAGAAGCTAGCGATTTTCCGACCTTCATTGATGCAGCCCAGCAAATGTTTAGCCAAGCCAGCGTCGAACTCTTTAGTCATGGTGATCTGCGTCCTGAACAGTTGCAATCGGTGCTGCAACAATTGCAACAGCTGCCCCTAGCAACACAAATGCAGCGCGCAAATTTAACGCCTTACAAGTTTGCCCAACTAGACCCCACGCCAGCGCTAGTTACTCAGCATCAAGATCATGCACTGCTGGCGGTGCTGCAAAATAGCTCAAACACCACTCAGGCCCAGGCCAGCTTTATGCTGTTGCAATATTTTCTGAACCCGCGCTTGTTTAGTGCTTTACGCACTGAGCAACAGCTAGGTTATCTGGTGGGTAGCAGTTACATGCCACTGCAACAGGTGCCGCATCTGATGCTCTACGTACAATCCACCAAGTATCCGTATCAGCACTTACAACAAGCCATGAATGATTATTTACAAGTGTTTGCTGAGCAATTAACACACATTGATAGCACTGAATTCAGCAAGGCGCAGCGGGCTATAACCCAACAACTCACTGAGAATGACGCATCTCTGCGTGCGCGAAGTCAAAGGTTGTGGAGCTCTATAACTCAACAAGATGAAAATTTCTCAAGATTACAAGTCATAGCAACGAATTTAGCGAGCTTAACCTTGAGGGACATTCAAGCGGAATACCAACGGTTAATTAACAACCCAACACAACAGATGTTTCTAGTTAGCCATCCACAGAGCTTTGACAGCTCGGCATAAATTGTTTAATTTGTTTATCTCTTAAGAACAAGAAGAGCTGCTTTATAAAACAGCCAACCCATTGGGGAATAACGTGCATTTTCGGAGTCAAGGTGGTGCTACTGGTGGCAATGCTCTGTTAGCGTTTGTTATAACGTTAACCTGTGCGGCTACGCTGCTAATGCTACCGTCATTATTTGCCAAAACTCATGCAACAACTTATATAGCAACTTATGCAGCCCAGTCACCGACCAGCAGTGATTGGCAAGTTGAGCTCATCAGCCTGCGCATTGCCAATCAACCCATTCAAGCTGAACAATTAGATAGTCGTAACCGCGCTCAACTTTACAATACCCAAACGCTATTCCTACCTGTGCTCGAGAGCCCCATCAGCATTGAGTTTGGGGCGCCCTATGCACCTAATGCTCGGCAACTGTATTACCGCTATAAAATGCAAGGAGCCGACCTTGACTGGATTTACACCGACCATCAATATCGTCGTGCCACCTACACCAATCTAGCCTTTGGTCATTATCTATTTATGATTGAAGCTTCCTACGACGGCACCACCTGGCTGGGGCAGCGCCAGTTAGCGGTAGAAGTTGCCGCCCCGGCTTGGCTTTCACCCTGGGCCTTAAGCATGTATGCGCTATTAGGTGGCGCCGGTATCATCGCCCTATTCTTCATCGTACGGGCGCGCCACCGTGCCATGCGCCAACTGCAACAAAGCGAAGAGCGGCTGAAGTTAAGCTTGTGGGGGAGCGGTGATCAATTATGGGACTGGGATATTGCAGCTGGAGTGATTCATCGACATAACACCTGGCGCCAAGTCAGTGCGTTTCCGATTGATTATATTCGTACCGGTGAACCGGGCAGCCCCAGCAATGTTCATCCACAAGACCTCGCGAATTTACAGCAGGCGTTGAATCAGCACTTAGATGGACACACCCAGTTTTTTGAAGTCACTTACCGAGTTCAGGCTGAAGATGGCTGGGTGTCCGTACTAGATCGAGGTAAAGTGGTGGAACGCAATGAGCAGCAGCAGGCTCTGCGGATGACCGGTACCATGAAAGATATCACCCCGTTAGTTCTAGCTGAAGAACGCTTAAAAATGCTAGCCACCTCCATCACCAATATTTCCGATGGTGTGTGCATTTATGACCATACTTTTGCCGTCGTTGAGGCCAACCAATCGGTGACCAAGATCACCGGCTTTAGTCGCCAACAAATGCTCGGGCGACCACTTCAACTGCAGCTCTATAGCGACGATTACGTCAACCAAATAAAACGCACCTTGCAACAGTATGGTAGTTGGCACGGTGAAGTTGAAGATCTGCGCAGTGACGGCAGTTTGTATCAGATTGAATTAACCATTGATGCCATCTACGACGATAGCAGTCAGATTTCCCATTACGTGGCGACCTTTGCAGACATCAGCGAACGCAAACAAACCGAGCGCGAGTTGCGCCGGCTGTCTAACACCGATACCCTCACCGGGCTACCTAACCGCTCCTATTTTCAAGTCAGCCATGCCAATTTAGTGCGTAAGCGTATTGGTCACGCTTTAGTGCTTTTCGATCTCGATGATTTTAAGAAGATTAACGATTCGCTAGGTCACGATCTAGGTGACGAGCTGCTGCTACAAGTAGCTGAGCGCATTGCGCAAGTAGGACGCCCGCAAGATACTTTCTATCGCCTCGGTGGCGACGAATTTGTGCTATTGCTAGAAGACACCTGGAACATGAGCACCACCACCGATATCGCTAATCAGATCCTGCATGCCATGAGCCAGCCCTTTCATATTCAACAGCAAGATATCGTGGTGGGCACATCCATAGGAATTGTGGTTTACCCAAGCGATGGTAACTCCTCGCAAGAGTTACTACAGAATGCCGATACCGCCATGTACCATGCCAAGAGTCGCGGCGGCCATAACTATCAGTTCTTTAACGAATCCATGAACAAAACTGCGGTACGGCGTCTGCAAGTAGAAAACCAACTGCGTTTTGCGCTACGCCATAAGCATTTGCAAGTACTGTACCAGCCTAAAGTGTCGTTAGTGGATTATCAATTTGTAGGATTAGAAGCCTTAGTCCGCATGAACATCCCTGGCCATGGTCCCCTTAGCCCTAGCGAGTTCATTCCGTTAGCCGAAGAAACCGGCCTTATCATTGAGATGGGTGAGCAAGTGCTGCGACAAACCTGTCGTGATATGCGACTCTGGGTAGAACAAGGCTTGGTGCAAGGCCGAGTAGCGGTGAATTTATCTGCCAAGCAATTTGTGCAACCCAATCTTACCGAGACCATCATGACCATTCTCAAAGAAGAAGGTTTAGCACCACAGCATCTGGAGTTAGAAATTACCGAAGGGGTGGTGATGGAAGATCCCGAGCGTGCCATTGCTATCATGACCGAGTTACATCAACAGGGGATTCATCTCGCCCTCGATGATTTTGGCACCGGCTATTCGTCGTTGGCCTATTTGAAGCGTTTCCCGATTCAAACATTAAAGATTGATAAAGCCTTTGTGGATGACATCAATGGTGCTGAGCGCGACCGCAATATGGTCGCCTCCATTGTCGCTATGGCTCACAATTTAGGTTTAGATGTGGTTGCCGAAGGCGTTGTAGACGCAGCTCAAGCAGCCACGTTAAGCCACTTAAGCTGCGAATATGCACAGGGGTTTTTATTTGCCGAGCCGCTTAGCAGTGATGCCTTTGCCGCACATATTAGCGTACCTGCATCAATACATTAGCATCGCCACGTGCTTGGCGCAGACGCAGCCGCTTGTGAGTGATAAACATCGGCACTATCAAGGGCCCGAACAGCAACCCTAGCAGGCCCCAACGTTTCGCTCCCATCGCGTGTGTTAATGCTTGCACATACAAAGTTAACGCCGACCCTAAACAACACAGCGCCACTAACATAACAACCCCCTACTACAAGTCTACGAGCGCTTAATAAAAGCGCTCGTTATTTGTTGCCATTTTAACCAATAATGGCGCTGGTTGATAGCGTTCGCCATGTTGCTGTTGGTAAGCTTGCAAACGACTCACCACCTCAGCAATGCCTAGCGCGTCCATATAACGGAACGGGCCGCCACGGAAAGGCGGGAAACCGATACCAAAAATGGCACCAATATCACCATCACGAGCACAGCTTATGATGCCTTCGTCTAAACAGTACGCGGCCTCATTGAGCATCAGCAACACTGTACGCTGGGCAATCTCGTCAGCACTCATTTGGCTTGCTGCGGTTACGCCTAACAAGCTATACACCGAGCTATCCACCTGCTTGCCCGCTTGCTTACCTTGGTAGTCGTAAAAGCCCTTTTTGTTTTTCTTACCCTTGCGTTCATCATCCAGCAATTTGCTAAAAGCCTCTGGGGCTTGGAATCGATCGCCAAGCTCATTCGCCAAAATAGGTGCGACTTTGGCAGCCACATCAATCCCTACTTCATCCATCAGTTTCATCGGCCCGACCGGGAAGCCAAACTTAACCAGCGCTTTATCTACCACGTCGATCGGCTCACCCGCTAACACCAGGCGCGCAGCTTCGTTCATGTACGGGGCTAAAATACGATTGACGTAAAAACCAGCACCGTCTTTGACCACAATCGGGGTTTTACCTTGCTTTTTAGCCAAGGCAACGGTGGTCGCAATGGTTTCTGCTGAGGTACGCTCATGGGTAATAATTTCTGCCAACGGCATCTTATCTACCGGCGAGAAATAATGCAGACCAATCACATTTTCTGGGCGCTCTGCTTTTGCAGCAATTTGCGTAATAGGTAAGCTTGACGTATTGGTTGCAAAAATGGTGTGCGGATTGCCAGCGGCTTCTACATCGGCCACCATCTGTTGCTTTAAGCCAAGATCTTCAAAGACCGCCTCAATCACCACATCAACCTTGTCAAAGCCGCTGTAATCAAGGGTACCGCTCAGGCTCAGCATGGTCGCTTCTAATTCTGTCCGGGTCATGTGCTTGCGCTTTACTTTACTATTAAGCAGGTCGTAGCTGTACTTCAACGCATGCACAATCCCTTGTTCGTTGATGTCTTTAATGCGTGCCGGTAGTTTCGCTTTAGCGGCCGTGACATAAGCAATACCACCGCCCATTAACCCACCACCAAGCACGCCAACTCGCTGAATAGCACGTGGCTTGGTATCGCCCGCACCGGTTTCTTTCTTCATCGCCGTGGTGGCGAAAAAAATCTGCCGTAGCTCTTTGGATTCCGGCGTCATTGCCAGTTCACCAAATTGCTTGGCCTCATAGGCTAAGCCTGCTTGAAAGCCCTTGCTGGCACCACAGGCTAAGGTATCAATGATTTTATCGAGCGCCGGGTAGTTACCTTTTGCTTTTGCTTGAGCTTGTTCGCGCGCCTTTTTAAACATGAAATTACGCCCGAACGAGGTGCCTTCCAGCACTTTGCTGACACCTTTTAGCTTAACTTTGCGCACTTTTGCCTTGCTCGCCAGTGCCTTCTCGACCGCTGCATCCAATAAGATACTCGCAGGTACGACATCATCAACAATCCCGAGTTTACGGGCTTGTTTGGCACGTAATTGCTTGCCAGCCAAAATTAATGGTAGGGCTTTTTGAATACCAATCAGACGTGGTAACCGTTGGGTCCCACCTGAGCCTGGCAACAGCCCTAACTGCACTTCAGGTAAGCCAATCACAGTGCGGTTATTGTCCGTCGCAATCCGATAATGACAGGCTAACGCAAGTTCTAACCCACCACCTAAACAAGCACCATCAATGGCTGCCACCACCGGCACCGCTAACTGCTCAATTCGGTCAAACATAGCCTGCCCTTGGCGCGCTAAACTTTCCGCATCGGCAGCATTGGTGCAGGCATCAATCATGCTTATATCAGCACCGGCCACAAAGGAGCCTGGCTTATCACTGATCAGCACCACCCCGCGTAAATCTTGGTGCTGCTCCAACTGATTCAGTACATGAGCTACCTCATCAGCAAAAGAAGCTTTTAAGGTGTTCATCGATTCGCCAGGAACATCGATATGGATAACCGCCACATGGTCGTCGCGTAGCTCTAAAGTAAAAGCTCGGTTGTTATCTGTTGTCATTATTCGGTCTCCACAATCATCGCAGCACCCAAGCCACCAGCAGCACATGCGGTGGTTAAACCAACCCCGCCACCACGACGTTTTAATTCATTTAAAGTTTGCGTAATCAAGCGCGTGCCCGTTGCCGCAAACGGATGGCCATAAGCTAGGGAGCCACCCAACACATTAAACTTATCCATATCAATCTCGCCGATGGCTTCACTACGGCCCAGCTTTTCTTGGGCAAACTTGGTGCTGGCAAACATCTTCATGTTTGCCAAGGTCTGTGCCGCAAAAGCTTCATGCATTTCAATCAAAGTAAGATCCGATAACTTCATGCCCGCTCTATCTAGCGCGATAGGAGTAGCGTAAGAGGGTCCCATCAGCATGTCTTGCCAAACATCAATGGCGCTAAAGGCATAACTACGAATGTAACCAAGGATGTCGTAGCCCAACGCCTTAGCTTTGCTTTCTGTCATCATTAAAATAGCACTGGCACCATCAGTTAAGGCAGTGCTGTTGGCCGCAGTAACTGACCCGTGCTTTTTATCAAACACTGGCCGCAACTTAGCGTAGCTCTCTAATTTAGAGTCTGAGCGAATGGTGTTATCACGCTTTAAGAAATCTTTGTATGGCTCAGCATAAGCGGTCATCACTTCGTTATCTAACACACCTGACTGCCACGCTTGATGCGCCAAGGTATGCGAACGGTGAGCTAGCGCGTCTTGATCAGCACGACTGATGCCATGGGTCTTGGCCATCTGCTCGGCAGTATCACCCATACTTAGGTTAGTACTGTACTCGGCAATAGCTGGCGGCACTGGGAGTAAATCCTTCAACCGCAGCTTGCGCAAAATGGCGAGGCGCTGACCAAGACTGCGCGCTTTGTTTAAATCAACCAGCGCATGGGCTAACGCCCGTGAGGCGCCAATCGGCAGTACTGATGACGAATCCGCGCCACCGGCGATGCCTACGGTGGTATTGCCGGCCATCATACTTTCTAAAACATTAACGGTGGTTTGGAAACTGGTCGCACAAGCCCGTGACACGCTGTAGGCATCGGTGGTTACCGGCAAACTTGTGCCTAACACTATTTCGCGTGCGATGTTAGGCGCCTTAGGCATTTGCACCACTTGACCGTACACTAAAAGTTCAACTTCACGCGGGTCTAAGCTGTATTTATTAAGTAACTCTTGTACCACCATTTTGCCCATATCCAGCGCCGGAACGCCATGAAAATAGGTGGCTTGCTTAGCAAATGGCGTCCGTAGGCCTGCTACGATAGCAATCCGTTCGCCCTGTGCCGTGGTCAGATTCTGACGTGCGACCATGTGTTATTCCTCTGTTGCTGTATCATGGTCACAACCTAAGCTGGTCTGACCTCATAGATGGTTACAAATTTTAGCGGGTCTTGCTCGAGATTTAAACCGTTGTTTTAGGTAAAGTCTCAACTTACACTAGTAACTGATAGTATCATGCACAGTAGCTATCAATCGTCACCGCGGTATCACAGCGACCATACAGCCCAGTTCTTGCTACAACAGCTCGAGTAACAGAAGAGGATCAGAATGGCAGCCGAACAGTTCCAAGCCTTGCACGCCTATCTTAATAGTCAAGTTATCGGCCAGCCCGAATTTACTGAGGGCCTACTCATTGCCATTTTAGCCGATGGCCACCTATTGGTTGAAGGCCCACCAGGGTTGGCCAAGACCCGTGCGGTTAATGCCTTAGCCACCGGGATTGAAGGTAGCTTTCACCGGGTGCAGTTCACTCCTGACTTATTGCCTGCGGATTTAACTGGCACCGACATCTATCGCGCCGAAACCGGTAGCTTTGAGTTTCAGCAGGGACCGCTGTTTCATAACATCATTCTAGCAGATGAAATTAACCGCGCCCCAGCGAAAGTACAATCAGCTTTATTAGAGGCTATGGCCGAGCGGCAAATTACCGTGGGGCAAACCACTTACAAGCTGCCGCCGCTGTTTATGGTGCTGGCTACCCAGAACCCGCTTGAACAAGAAGGCACCTACCCGCTGCCAGAGGCACAGCTGGATCGCTTTTTAATGCAACTCAACTTGGATTATCCCAATGCTGCGGTCGAGCGTGATATTTTGCGCCTGACGCGCGGCGAAGAACTCGAGGGGCAAGCAAGTATGCCAAGCCCCGTCACGCAAGCGGATATTTTTGCGGCCCGTCGTGAAGTCCTAGAAATTTATATGGACGACAGCGTTGAAGAATATTTAGTACAACTGATTATTGCCACCCGCACCCCAGATTTTTATTCAGCGGATTTAGCCCGCTGGCTGAGTTACGGCGCTAGTCCTCGTGCCACCATTGCCCTCGACCGTTGTGCAAGAGCTAGAGCTTGGTTAAACCAACGTGACTTTGTGACCCCTGATGATATTCATTATGTGTTTGCTCATGTGTTAAGGCACCGTATCATTTTGAGTTATCAAGCGGAAGCTGATGGTATCGATGCTGATACTGTATTGAGCAAAATTATTGAGCTAGTCCCAGCACCTTAATGGCTAACAGCATGCATGAAACGGCCGCTACTTGGTTAGCACAATGGCACAGCGACGGGGTTAAGGTAGCAGCCCACGAGCTGATGTACTACCGCAGTAAAGCTGCAGCTCTAGCGCGCTTGCGGCCACGGTTGAAGCCAGGTCGCAGTGGTGCCTTGCTGAGCAAAGTCAAAGGGCGCGGGATGGAGTTCGACGAATTTCGTCATTACCAAGCTGGCGATGATATTCGAGCCATTGATTGGCGCGTCACCGCTCGCACTGGTACGCCACACACCAAGTTGTTTCGTGAGGAACGTGAACGCCCGGTGTTGCTGGTGGTCGATTTTAGTGACAGCATGCAGTTTGGCTCACAATTGTTACTCAAATCGGTACAAGCTTGCCATCTAGCCAGTGCCTTAGCATGGCTAGCCGTTGCCCGTGGCGATCGTATCGGCGCCTTACTGGCAAGTACGCCTTCGGCACAGAACCAACCCCAGCATATTGAGTTGCGGCCACAAGCCCGCGAGCATGCAGTGACCCGCATCATCCAGCAGCTCGTAACCGCACAAAATCAGGCGCTACAGAACTGGCAGCAACCCCATCAAGAGCGCGCCAGTGTATTACCCTATTTACTACAACGTACCCTGCAGGTCGCTAAACCCGGCACCTTAGTGTACGTAATCAGCGACTGGCGGGGCTTGCTAACGAATAGTCAGCAGCCGGCAGATACTGCGGCTGTGCAAGCTTTGTTGGCACTACAACGCCACTGTCAGTTAGTTCCGATGCAGTTAGTCGACCCCCTTGAGCTTAGTCTCGAAGCCGTGGCACAAGCGCAAATTTCCGAACAGCTAGCGCTCACTGATGGTCAGGTGGAATGGCAGTTTGACCCACACCAAGCCCATCAGCAGCAACAGTACGCTAACGCTGCCGCCGCATGGCAGCAACAGTTGGTCCAACAGTTTCAACAACAAGCGCTAGAGCTGTGGCAGTTTTCTGCCGCCACACCGCTGGAGTCCCAATGGCCAGGAGTACGCCTATGATCTGGCTTGATAATGGCAACCCATTAGAGACCATGCACGACATCGTGGCCGCACCTGCTGCGCATTGGTGGCCTTTAGCTCCGGGTTGGTGGGTACTAACTCTATTGGTTCTAGTTGTGTTTATCAGTGTGAGCTGGCTGAGCTGGCGGGCGTGGCAGCGCCGCCGGCCGCAACGAGCCGCTTTAAAACAATTAAAACAATCCCCAGCAGACAGTTTAGGGCAACTTAATTTGCAGCTAAAACAAGCCGCCTTGGGTTATTTCCCGCGTTCGCAAATCGGTGCTCTACAGGGCCCTTTGTGGTGGCAATTTCTAGCCCAGCAATTACCGCCACGGCACCAGCAACAACTGGCTGAGTTGCTGCAACAGGGTCCACAGTTAAGCTACCAAAAGGCTCCCTTAACGCCTCGGCAATTGGCAGACTATCAGCGTTTTGCCCTGCTCTGGGTGCAGCATGCACTGCCACCGAAGCCGAAACGCTCAGCGGCACCCGTGCAAGGAGGCCAGCATGATTGAGTTTGCTTGGTGGTGGGCTGCGCTACTGTGGCCGCTGCCGTGGTTGGTGTGGCGGTTGCTACCAGCTGCCCATCCACCGTTGGTGGCATTGCGGCTGCCGGTGCTACCCGTTACAGCAACCACAAGGATTGAACGCCACTCGCGGCTGGGCTGGCGTAAATGGTTGGCCGGGTTAATTTGGACCCTGCTGGTACTGGCGTTAATGCAACCCCAGTGGTTAGGTGAACCGGTGAGCGCGCGCAACGAAGGGCGAGAAATGATTTTGGCTATCGACTTATCCGGCAGTATGGAAATTGCCGACATGGAAATAGCAGGTGAACAAGTCGATCGATTGACCATGGTTAAGTATGTGATGGGCGATTTTATTGCCCGCCGCGTGGGGGACCGTCTTGGCTTGATCCTATTTGCTGATACTGCTTACGTGCAAGCTCCCATGAGCTACGATAGAGACAGCATCAAACAGCTATTAGATGAAGCCGAACTACGTTTAATTGGTGAACGTACCGCTATTGGTGATGCCATTGCGTTGAGCGTGAAACGCTTTATTGCCCGCGAGCAGTCGAACAAAATCATCATTTTGCTCACCGACGGCCAAAATACCGCGGGTAATGTCTCACCAGAGCAAGCGCTACAATTGGCGCAGTATCATGGGGTGAAAATTTATGCCATTGGGGTGGGTGCTGAAGAGGTGATTGTGGAAGGTTATTTTGGTCAACGCCGCGTTAATCCTAGCCGCGACCTAGATGAGGATATGCTACGCAACTTAGCGAATAGCACCGGTGGGGAATATTTCCGCGCCCGCTCTACCAGCGAGCTGGAGCAAATCTACCAACGCTTAGATGAGTTCGAGCCCATTCAAGCAGAGAGTCAGCAACGGCGCCCACAGACAGCACTTTTCTTTTGGCCGCTAGGGCTTGCCTGGGCAATGATGCTGCTCGCTGGCCTACTCCCTTGGCTGCTACGTAGTTTCAGACCAGCAGCAGGAGCTCGCCATGAGTGAATTTCAGCTTCTGCGCCCTTGGTGGTTACTAGGACTGCTTCCGCTGGCACTACTGGCTTGGACTTGGCTGCGCCAGCGTAGCGCAAGTGGTGGCTGGCACCAGTTACTGCCAGCCCATTTACAACCGGTGCTGTTACCCAAAGCCGCGGCACAGCGCCAGGTGTGGCCGCTGTATTGCGCGTTACTCGCCCTCCTCTGCATCAACTTGGCACTCGCTGGCCCTACCTGGCAACGGCTGCCACAACCGGTTTACCAGTTGAATGCTGGCAGTGTGGTGGTGGTAGATATGTCGCTATCTATGTACAGCACGGATTTGCCGCCCAATCGGCTCACTCAGTTGCGCTTTAAAGTCACTGATTTAGTGCGCGAACGGCTGGATGGCGAAGTGGGCTTAGTGGCGTATGCTGGTGACGCCTTTACAATTAGTCCGTTAACCAATGACGGCGGTAACCTAGTGAACTTAATTCGCGCCTTAAGCCCAGATATCATGCCAGAACTTGGCAGTAATCCGCTGGCCGGCTTGCGTCAAGCCGATGAGTTGTTGCGTGCAGCGGGCTACCCGCAAGGTGACATTTATTGGGTCACCGACGGTATTCAAACGGCCGACCAACAGGATATCTATAACTTCATTAGTAGCAGTGGCCATCGCGTAAGCATTTTAGCGGTCGCCACCGAAGCTGGCGCCCCCATTCAATTACCTTCCGGCCAGCTTTACCGCGATAGTAGCGGCTCGGTGGTTGTGCCCACGGTGCAATTCAGCCGTTTGGAGAGTCTGGCCAAACGTGCTGGGGGACGCTTCAGTATCATCCGCAGTGACCAACAGGATCTTGATTACCTAGGTAGTCAGCCGCCCTTGAGCCGTGACGGTGAGCTCACCGAAGGTCAAGCCGGCGACCAGTGGCAAGAAGCCGGCCCCTGGCTCTTAGTTGTGGCAGCGTTGCTGCTACTGCCGCTCGCTCGAGCTGGAGCTTTAACTCAGGTTCTACAAGCCTTACCTGGCAAAAATTTATCCAGCAGCTGGTTAGCGCTGGTGAGCCAAACACTGATGCTAGCTGGCAGTCTAGTGCTGCTCAGCGGCTTAACCAGTAGCCCGGCGCTGGCCCAAACCCCGTCAGGCCAGAACTCGTCAAACCAAAGTTCATCGAACCAGAGCTCGTCCAACCAAAACTCGGCTGTACCAGCAGCTTCGACACAGCAATGGCTGCAACAGTGGCAACAGCTGTGGCAAACGCCCTATCAACAGGCGGACCAAGCCCTACAACAACAAGATTATGAACAAGCGGCGGCGACTGCGACCGACCCTTGGCAACGGGGTACAGCAAATTACCGCGCCGGCAATTATGACCAAGCCTTGGTTGATTTCTCCCAAGTTGATAGCGCTGAAGGCTTTTACAATCAAGGCAATAGTCTGATGCAGTTAGGCCGCTATCAAGAAGCAGCCAACAGCTATGCTGCGGCTTTGACACGCCGCCCAGACTGGCCAGAGGCACAGGAAAATAAAGCGCTAGCCGAGGCCCTGCAACAGCAACAAGAACAACAGCAAGACAACCAGTCCAGCGATAATAACACCGGCCAGCAACAGCAAAAGGATGGTGAGGGCAGCAGCAGCGATACTGATGCCGAGGGCCAACAAGCTGAGCAAAATGATAGCACGGACGCTGAGGACCAAGCTCCAGCCGACGCCGACGAGCAAGCCCAAGAAGAAGACGCGGCGACGCCCGAACAGACCGAACCGCAGGCTGAGCAAGAAGGCGAGGAGCAATCCCAAGCCTTATCTGCAGCGGAACAACAGCAAAACGTCAGCGACGAACAGCGGCAGCAAATGGAGCAATGGCTGAATCGCATTGAGGATGATCCAGCCGTGCTACTGCGCAATAAAATGCTACGCGAAGCGCAACAGCGCCGCGGCAATAGAAAACCCAAAGGAGTACAGCAAGAGTGGTAACATCTCGTCAACTTTTAATGCTAGCTAGCATCGTGGTCGTAGGCTTACTAAGCTTACCCCAGGCCCTTGCCGAACCTACTGAGGTGATTGCCAGTGTGGATAGAAATCCGGTGTTGGCAGGCCAGCTATTTAACTTAACAGTTACGGTAAATGATGATATCGACCAAGATGAAATAAATGTCGAGCAACAGTTAAATCAGTTCCGGATTGTTAATTCGCGTTCTTCTCGTAGTACCCGAGTGATTAATGGTGACATGAGTCGCACTACTACCTTCGTGTTTAGTTTACAGGCACCACAACAGGTCGGCACCGTGACCATTCCAGCCTTGAGTGTTGGCGATGTTAGCAGCCAACCCATAGAACTGACGCTATTAGCTAGTGATCAAGCGGATGCTCTAAGCGAATCCCAGCCAGCCTTTATTCGCACCAGCGTTGAATCCACTCAGGTTTATGTGCAGCAACAATTTAAACTGGTATCGCGACTGTACTTAGCGGCTAATTTGCATAGCGGTAATCTCATTGCCCCCGAGCTGACCGATGCTGAAATCACTCAATTTGGGCAAGACCAAGAAAATTATGAAATTATTGATGGCAAACGCTATCAGGTGTACCAGCGAACCTATTTGATCACGCCACAGCGCTCCGGCCAATTTACCCTTAATGGGCCGATGTTTGAGGGTTTGATCAGCAAGGATAGTGGTCGTTCTATTTTTTCTTCCATGAGCACCACCGAGCCGGTAACTGCCAGCGCGGAACCGATTGAACTACTGGTACAGCAGATCCCGAGTAGTTGGCAAGGCGACTGGCTACCGGCTGATTTGGTCACCTTAACTCTAGAAACAGATATAGACCCAGCACAGCAGTTACAGCAAGGCCAGCCGCTTACCTTAACGCTACGTACTACAGCGATGGGAGTAAGCCCCGACCAATTGCCGGCGTTGCAGTTACCCGACATCGCTGGGGTGAGCATCTATCCAGAAACGCCCCAACTCAACCAAGCGGTGCGTAACGGCAATCTAATCGCTCAGCGTAGCCAAACCATTGCCATTATTCCTCGCCAAGGCGGTACCCTAGAGCTGCCCTCTTTTACGCTGCCTTGGTTTAACACGCGCACTCAGCAACAGCAGGTCGCTAGTACCGACCAACTCACTTTTAGCGTAGCCATGAATGATTCAGCCACAGTAAATGAATATTCAAGCAATCCTACTGATGTCAGTTCGGCCCCCAGCCAAACCTCAAGCGCTACCGAGATGAATCAGCAAGGGCCAGCAGCGTCTGCCCAGAGTAGTTCGCCAAACAACCGCCTGTGGTATTGGTTAGCAGCTTTATTTGCCGGTCTTTGGGTGATAACCCTTAGCCTTTTTGCTAGCTATTGGCGACGCCAGCAGCGTCAATCACGCCAGCCGCAAACTAACGCCACCAGCGCTACCAGCGATTCTGATCGCCACGCTCTAAGTGGTGCTTTATGGCAACAACTGCAGCAAGCCTGCCAAGCAAATCAAGCCGCGGCCACAGACCAAGCTCTGCGTGCATGGGCAAACTCGATACTGGGCCAGCCTATCCATGATTTGACCGAGCTTAGCCGGCATTTTGCTCACCCGCCGCTAACCAGCCAAATTAACCATTTGTTAAGCTGTCGATTTGGCCACCGTAGCGTTGCCTCGGCTCCTAACCAAGCAACTTGGCAAGAAGGCAAGGCCCTGCTGAGAAGCTTGCAAGCGGCTTATAAAAACTACGTGAAATCCAGCAAAACCAAGCAACAGCAGAACGTCTTACCAGCGCTTTATCCGCAGTAAGCACTAACCTTAGTAATGCTATAATTTCCTCATAAAAAAAGCCTTGAAGTGATGAACTTCAAGGCTTTTTATTGGGGAACGCACCGTTTAGTTGTTGCTACTACTGGTTAAGGTAATTTCTACATCACCTTGGTCGCGTAACGCACTCAAGAAAGCCTCATAACTTTGCTGCGCAAAGCTATTTTCTAGCTGTTCTTGCATCTGTTGCTGAGTCGCCTCATCTACATCACCAGCACTTACACTGGTCAACTGAACTAGAGCTAAACCACCGTTATTCATTTCTACCACGTCAGCTTGCACAGCACCTGCTGCTGGTGCAGCTTGCTCGAATAAGCTCTGCACAACAGCACGTGGCAAATCGGCATTACGACGATCGATAGCAGTTAGCTCAGTAAGGCCGCTAACGGCTTCGCCAGCACGGAGGGCGGCAATCACAGCTTCAGCATCTGCGCGCGCTAGTTGCTGGGCTTTCTCTTGCTGCAAGTTACTCACCACTTGCTCACGAACCTCATCCAGACTCTTAATTGAAGCAGCACGATAATCAGTTACTCGAACCACTACCGATTGCGTATCATTCACTTCAATCAAGTCGCTGTTCAGGCGCTCTTGCAGCAAAGTATCACCAAACACTTGCTGTAATACCGCCGGATGGTTCAGTGCTGATGGCGCCGTTTGGCGGTTAAACCAATCACTGTTACGCACCTGTAAGCCAACTTCATCAGCGACGGGCTGCAACGTATCAGGCATTTCAAAGGCCAGCTCTGCTACTTTTTGCTGCTGCTCATAATAAGCTTGTTTTACTCGCTCATCTTGCATGTCAGCGATGATCTCGTCGCGTACTTCAGCAAATGGCGTGACGCTACCTTCTTGCTTGTCGGTTAACTTGATCACATGGAAGCCAAAACTGGTTTCGACCACGCCACTCACGTCACCCACTTCAGCAAGAGCAAATGCTGCTTCTTCAAAGTCGGGATCCATAGTGCCAGGCTGAATGAAGTCCAAATCGCCGCCATTTTCAGCCGAGAAAGTATCATCTGAATACTCTGCAGCTAGTGCGGCAAAATCAGCCCCCTCAGATAGCTTATCGACCACTTCTTGGGCTTTATTGCGCGCTGCGGCATCATCACCCTCAATCAGAATATGCGAGAAGCGATACTGAGCCGCTGACTCGTAAGCACTGCGATTGCCTTCATACCATTCACGCACCATCTGCTCATCGATAGTGATAGATTCGGCAATGGCGCCGGCATCTAGCGCAACAAATTCAACTTGCACGCTTTCTGGCACCGCAAATAAATTAGAGTTATTGTCATACCACTGCTGAATTTCGTCGTCTGAAACGTCAACTTGAGCTAAATAGCTATCAAGTGCAAAGGTACGATAAGCACCACTACGCTGCTGATTCACTAACTTTTGAATCGCCACAGCTTCTGCTGCTAGTGCAAATTCGGTGTTCACAACCGCCTCTAGCACTTGCGAGCGCGCTAAATCTTTGCGTAACGCTTCGGCAAAGCCTTCTGGCGTATAACCTAGGCTGTTTAGGGTGATTCGATAAGTGTCGTTATCAAACTGACCGGCGACGTTAAACGCAGGAATAGCACGAATAGCTTCACGCACCTGCTCGTCTGATGCCCGTAACCCATTGTCTCGCGCATATTGCTCAACCAGTTTTTGATTGACCAAATCGTTGACCACTTGGTTACGTAAGCGCTGATTAAAGCTCGGATCAGTGGCTAACGTATCGTAGAAATCGCCCAACTGTTGCTGTTGGCGCGCACGTTCATTTTCTAAAGCACGGTCAAACTCAACCCGAGTAATATCCTCACCATTAACCGTCGCTACGCTTGGCTCTGGCGCATTACTGATATAACCGCCAATACCTGCAAGTGCAAACGTTAAGGCTATCAGCACTAAGACGGCTTTCACTACAAAACTTTGCGAGCCTTCTCTAATCCTATCCAACATAATCCACTTAACCTCAAATTTTCCCAGTATCTGGGCGGGTATTATATCTGCTCTTGCACAAAAAAAATAACCCGAAGACAGGCTTCGGGTTACTTTCAGCTAAAGCTGGCGGAGCGGACGGGACTCGAACCCGCGACCCCCGGCGTGACAGGCCGGTATTCTAACCAGCTGAACTACCGCTCCACTTTTATTAGTTTACTGAATCTTTCAGTGCTTTACCGGCTTTGAAAGAAGGTACTTTAGCAGCAGCGATCTGAATGGTGTCGCCAGTTTGTGGGTTACGACCAGTGCGAGCTGAGCGCTCACGAACACTGAAAGTACCAAAACCAACTAGAGCTACTTGCTCGCCACCTTTCAAAGCTTCAGTAACTGCTTCGATGAAAGAATCGAGAGCACGTCCAGCTGCCGCTTTTGAAATATCTGCTCCGTCTGCAATTTTATCAACTAACTGAGACTTGTTCACAGTATCATCCCCTTAGATTGTTATTATCAAATTTGTTAGCGTCCCATGCGTTGTATGTGCATTTTTGTTGGGGGCTACACAAGGTTATAACAAGCTAGAACAAAATGTTCAAGCTATTGCGATAGGTTAGCAGACTGCTTCCATATTAACCCACCGCCAAGTGGCATGTCAGAGTCCTATGGTTGTGAGCGTCTGACCAATCACTTTGACTCTAGGCTACCACAAGATTTTAGATTGAGAACCCTTTTTCACGTTTTTTTTAACGAAAGAATGCGGGCTGCTGGCATATTTTCTGCGTCTAGCCCGCATCTTTACGTAAATCGGCTATAAATTCGCCAATTATGACGGTTGTGGTACTCGCTCCAAAGCTACTGACAAGACCTCATCAATCCACTGTACCGGTTGAATCAGCAAGTCGCCTTTCACCGCATCACTAATTTCTTTTAAATCACGCTCATTGTCTTTAGGAATTAGCACATGCTTGATACCACCACGGTGTGCAGCCAACAGCTTCTCTTTTAAGCCGCCAATAGCTAACACTTCACCGCGCAACGTGATTTCACCCGTCATGGCCACATCAGCGCGTACCGGAATCTCTGTTAACGAGCTCACCAACGCGGTCACCATGGCGATACCAGCACTGGGGCCGTCCTTCGGCGTAGCGCCTTCAGGAACGTGCACGTGGATGTCCCGTTTCTCGTGAAAATCTTCCGGAATCCCTAATTTGTTAGCACGGCTGCGCACCACAGTTAAAGCGGTCTGGATAGATTCTTGCATCACGTCACCCAAAGAGCCGGTTGAGGTAATTTTGCCTTTACCAGCAACATTGGTAGCTTCAATGGTCAATAAGTCTCCACCTACTTCGGTCCAAGCCAAACCAGTCACCTGCCCCACTTGGTTGTTCTCTTCGGCGCGACCAAAGTCAAAGCGCTGTACGCCCAAGTAATCAGCAAGATTATCACCGGTGATAGCCACATGTTTAATGCTGCTATCTAGCACCAGTTGCTTCACTGCTTTGCGACACAACCGCGAAATTTCACGCTCTAAGTTACGAACCCCAGCTTCACGGGTGTAGTACCGAATAATGCCGGTAATAGCAGCATCGGTGATCTCAATTTCTTTAGCTTTTAGGCCAGCCCGTTCAATTTGCTTCGGCAACAAATGCCGCTTAGCAATGTTGAGCTTTTCATCTTCGGTGTAACCCGACAGGCGAATCACTTCCATCCGGTCTAACAGCGGGCCGGGGATATTCATGCTATTTGAGGTGGCCACGAACATCACATCCGATAGATCGTAATCTACTTCTAAATAGTGATCGTTAAAATTAACGTTCTGCTCTGGGTCTAACACTTCGAGCAACGCAGATGCTGGATCACCGCGCATATCCGAGGCCATCTTGTCGATTTCATCCAACAAGAACAGCGGGTTACGCACTCCTACTTTCGCCATTTTCTGAATCAGCTTACCTGGCATAGAGCCAATGTAAGTGCGGCGATGGCCACGAATCTCAGCCTCATCACGCACGCCACCTAACGCCATCCGAATGTATTTACGCCCGGTTGCTTTGGCGATGGACTGCCCTAACGAGGTTTTACCTACACCTGGCGGCCCTACTAAGCATAAAATCGCGCCGCGAACCTTGTTGGTACGCTGCTGCACCGCGAGGTATTCAAGAATACGTTCTTTCACCTTTTCTAGGCCGTAATGGTCGGCATCCAGGATCTTCTCTGCATTAGCGAGATCTTTTTTGATCCGCGAACGTTTTTTCCATGGCACCGATACCATCCAGTCAATATAGCCGCGCACCACGGTGGCTTCGGCAGACATGGGTGACATCATTTTTAATTTTTGCAGTTCAGCGCGAGTTTTCTTCTCGGCTTCTTCTGGCATTTGCGCCTCTTCAATTTTGCGCTGCAAGGCTTCAAATTCATCAGGGCCATCTTCCATTTCGCCCAATTCTTTTTGAATGGCTTTCATTTGCTCATTCAAATAATACTCGCGTTGGCTCTTCTCCATTTGTTTTTTCACCCGCGTACGGATGCGTTTTTCAACTTGGAGTAAATCAATCTCGCCTTCCATCAACGCCATCAAAAATTCTAGGCGCTCGCGCACATCGGTAATCTCGAGTACTTTTTGTTTGTCGTTGAGCTTCAACGGCATGTGTGCCGCCATGGTATCGGCTAGCCGGTCGGCCTCTTCAATACCAGACAATGAGGTCAAGACTTCTGGCGGGATCTTCTTATTGAGCTTAACGTAGCCCTCAAACTGATTCACCGCCGAGCGGATCATCACTTCTTCTTCTTTGTCGTCCATTGCCTCAGAATCAAGGTAATGAACCTGCGCACGGAAGAAGTCCTGCTCACCCTCAAAATTTTCAATTTCAGCCCGCTGGCTACCTTCAACCAACACTTTAACGGTACCATCAGGCAGCTTTAACAACTGCAAAATAGTCGCTACCGTACCAATGCGGTGGATATCGCCTTGCTCTGGCTCATCTACTGCTGCATCTTTTTGGGCCGCAAGAAAGATCTGCTTGTTTTGCTCCATGGCCGCTTCTAAACAACGAATTGATTTTTCGCGCCCCACGAACAAAGGAATCACCATGTGCGGATACACGACCACATCGCGCAGCGGCAGCACAGGAATACTTAAACGTTCCACCCGTTCTTCACTCATAAACTTCTCCAGGTAACCGGTTCGTGATAGTTCACTCTATCTTACCCCTTTATATGTGGTGCTCCAGCGAAAGTTCAATGGTTTGCAGAAAAAAAGGGCCTAAATGGCCCTTTTTGCATATTTTTCAGACTAAATGTTAACTTTATTCACCAGCAGCCTGTTTTTCATCGGCTTTGTTCGCATAGATAAAAATAGGATCGGACTCGCCTTTAATCACCGACTCATCAATCACTACTTTTTCGACGTTATCTACTGATGGTAAATCGTACATAGTATCTAACAGCACCGCCTCGACGATCGAGCGCAAACCACGTGCACCGGTTTTTCGCTGCATGGCTTTACGTGCAATGGAGCGTAACGCATCTTCACGAAACTCTAGGTCAACGCCTTCCATATTGAATAACGCTGAATATTGCTTGGTTAGCGCATTCTTCGGCTCGCTCAGAATTTTCACCAACGCATCTTCATCCAGTTCAGTCAGCGTTGCTAGTACCGGTAAGCGGCCAATAAATTCAGGGATCAAACCAAATTTCACCAAATCTTCTGGTTCAACTTTAGCCATCACCGCGCCTTCCGCTTTGGGCTTCTTACTTTTTACTTCCGCCCCAAAACCAATCCCAGAATGCTCGTTAATACGCTGTTCAATCACTTTGTCTAAGCCGGCAAAAGCACCGCCACAGATAAATAGGATCTTTGAAGTATCAACCTGCACAAACTCTTGCTGCGGATGCTTACGCCCACCTTGTGGCGGCACCGCTGCAACCGTACCTTCAATCAGTTTCAGTAAAGCCTGCTGAACCCCTTCACCGGACACGTCACGGGTAATTGACGGGTTATCTGACTTACGCGAAATCTTATCGATTTCATCTATGTAGACGATGCCACGTTGAGCCTTTTCGACATCGTAATCACACTTCTGCAGTAATTTTTGGATGATGTTTTCAACATCTTCACCAACATAGCCAGCTTCGGTAAGAGTGGTTGCATCAGCCATCGTAAAGGGCACATCTAAAAACCGCGCCAAGGTTTCCGCCAAGTAGGTTTTGCCCGAACCCGTTGGGCCAATCAGCAAAATATTACTTTTACCTAGCTCAACCGCATCCTTGTCTTTACCCACAGCAGCACTTTGTAAGCGCTTGTAGTGGTTGTAAACAGCTACTGCTAAGACCTTTTTCGCTAATTCTTGGCCAATCACATATTCATCTAAGTGGGCGCGAATTTCATGGGGCTTAGGCAACTGCTTAGGTGCATCCTTAGGCGCAATGTTCTGAATTTCTTCATCCAGAATATCGTTACACAGCTCCACACACTCATCACAGATGAATACCGATGGTCCCGCAATAAGCTTACGAACTTCGTGCTGACTTTTACCGCAGAAGGTACAAAACAAAGGCTTTTCGCCTTTACCTTCAGTTTTATCCGTCATCTTATTCTCCGCCTCGTTGGGTCAGTACTTTATCAACTAAGCCGTAGTTAACAGCTTCTTCAGCCGACATAAAGTAGTCACGGTCGGTATCTTTAGCGACCTGCTCTAAGTCTTTGCCAGTGTTTTCTGCCAACATCCGGTTCAGCTTATCTTTGATATCCAAGATTTGCCGCGCGTGAATTTCAAAATCCGACGCCTGCCCTTGGAACCCACCTAACGGCTGGTGAATCATCACCCGTGAATTAGGCAAGCAGAACCGTTTACCTTTGGCACCACCAGCAAGTAGGAATGCGCCCATGCTGGCCGCTTGGCCCATACACACGGTACTTACGTCTGGCTTAATAAAACGCATGGTGTCATAAATCGCCATACCTGCGGTAACGGCACCACCAGGTGAGTTGATGTACAGATAAATATCTTTGTCTGGGTTATCTGACTCCAAGAACAGCAACTGAGCCACAATTAAGTTGGCCATATGGTCTTCAACTTGACCGCAGCAAAAAATCACGCGCTCTTTAAGTAAGCGCGAATAGATATCGTAAGAGCGCTCTCCCTTTGCTGTTTGTTCTACTACCATGGGCACCAATTGGGCCATTGGATCTAGCGCCATATCCGACATAATTTTACGACTCCTGAAATAAAAATGGCTCGTATAAGCATATACGAGCCATTAAACCAAGTTGTTAGGGATGCCGTCAATGATGTTCTAACGGTATTCCTCTCACTTACTTATTTTTTTGGGTTCATCAACTCGTCAAAGCTGGCCTTTTTCGCCGTTACTTTGGCTTGACCAAGGATGAACTCAATTGCTTGCTCTTCAAGGGCAACATTGCGCACTTGCTGCATCAATTCTTCGTTACCTTTGTAGTAAGCTACAACTTCAGCTGGGTCTTCGTAAGCTGAGGCGTTGTTATCGATGATTTCTTCAACTTTTTGCTCGTCAACTTTCAATTCGTTGCCACGAATAACTTCACCTAACAACAAACCAACTTTCACCCGCTCTTTTGCTTGTTCTTCAAACAATTCGGCTGGCAATTGTGGTAATTGAGCTTGGTTACCACCAAAGCGCTGCATGGCCTGACGACGTAATACGTCAACTTCTTGGCTCAACATAGCTTTTGGAACGTCCACTTCGTTGCTTTCAACTAAGCCTTTCAATACCTGTTCTTTCACTTTCGCTTGAACGGTATTTTTCAATTCACGCTGCATGTTTTTACGCACTTCAGCTTTCAATGCGTCAACACCACCTTCTTTCACACCGAACAGAGCTACGAACTCGTCGTTCAGTTCAGGCAATTCACGCGTCTCAACTTTCTTGGCAACGATCACAAAAGATGCTTTTTTGCCTTTCAAGTTTTCTGCGTGATAATCCTCAGGGAAAGTCACTTCGATGGTTTTTTCTTCACCGGCTTTCATACCAATGATGTCATCTTCAAACCCAGGAATCATCCGGCCTTGGCCTAATTCCAAAGCAAAATCAGATGCTTTGCCACCTTCAAATTCTTCACCGTCAATCGAGCCAGTGAAATCGATGGTGATTTGATCATCTTTCTTCGATTTACGCTTCACTTCTTTCCAAGTAGCGTGCTGCTTACGCAACGTTTCCATCATGGTGTCAACGTCAGCGTCAGTCACTTCTACTTCTGGCTTTTCGATGGTTAATTTATCTAAATCCGCAACCTTAACTTCTGGATACACTTCAAACGTAGCCACGAATTCGAAGTCTTTACCTTCTTCGTTAACTTTTGGCTCGATTGCAGGCGCACCCACTGGGTTTAATTTTTCTTGCATCATTGCTTCGAAGTATTTGCTTTGCATCAAGTTAGATGCAGCACGTGCACGGGCTTCTTTGCCGAACAGTTTTTGCAATACATTCGGTGGTACCTTTCCTTTCCGGAAACCGTTGATACGGCGGTTACGGTACTCGTCTTTAAGCAGACGCTTTACTTCTTTTTCGATGGTTTCAGCCGGCACGGTGATAGTGGCACGGCGTTCTAATCCTTGGGTTGTCTCTACAGAAACCTGCATTGCTTTTTTACCTCGGCTTCACTATTGGCCTGAGCCCACTACGATTCGGGACCCTTCAAAATGACGCCGCATTATAGCGAAGCGATCTACTCAAGTCGAGAATAAATGGTTACTAATTGGCAACAAACACCACTTGGTTACGCCCTGTTAGCTTCGCTTGATACACTGCGGCATCTACTTCTTGTAATAAATTATCAGCTCCCACAGGGGCTTGCGGAATACATTGATAGACCCCAATGCTCACGGTTATTTGCGCCCCTTCGGGGTAGCTTAAGGCGCGTACACGATACAGCACCGCAGCGGCGAGGGTTTGGGCAGTGGCGGCGTCGACTAACGGACTAATGACAACAAATTCATCGCCACCGTAACGGGCTACAAGCTCGCCACTACGCCTAAACTGGGTCGCTAAAATTTCTGCCACATCAGCCAGCACAGAATCGCCTAAACGATGCCCATAGGTATCATTAAGCTGCTTAAAATGATCAATATCAACCATAAATAAAGTGAGTTCACGGCCCATGCGGCTGGCACGTTGTAACTCGTCTTTCAGGCTTTTATCTAAAGCGCGCCGGTTGGCAACTTGGGTTAGACTATCTTGATGCGCTAACGCTAATAATTGCTCATTAGCCAGTCGCAGCTCGGCTTCAACTTGCCGTAACCTCGTCTCAGTGCGATGCCGTGCTATGGTGTTACTGATCATGTCTGCCACCAACTGCATCTGCTGGATATCTTCCGCGCTCCAGTGATGCTGACGCTGAACTAAGTCACAGCCGACAAAGCCCATCAGCCGATGCTCTAAATACATGCCCACCGCCATCATCGCTTGGATCCCCTCGCGGGTGAGTTCTTGCTGAAAGCCGATAGCCGCTGGCGGTAGTTGCTTGACATCATCGACCACCACTTGGCCCTGATTGCGCATCTGCTCAAAAAACCAAGGCATGGCGGCAATATCAATATTTTGGAGCTCAGCTTTAAAAGACGTAATACCTGGAGCAGTCCACTCATGGGTGTTGCTCATAGTGGTGAGCTGTTCATCAAACAAAAACACATAACAGCGATCTTTACGGCCGCCACTAGCAAGTGCAGCCAAAGCTTGTTCTATGTGTTGCTGGGTTTCTGCTGAGGTACTATTGATAAGTTGCGTACTGATTTGCGAGATCAGCAAACCGAACTGCTGTTGTGCAATATCACTCGTTGCTTGACTGAGATTTTGTGTGGCTATTCCAGAAGCTGCCATGCGCCTTCCTGTGCATCAATCCGTTGTTAGCATTAACTTTGTGCTAAACGCGAACGCGTTAAGTCAACTCAAAGTAAGAGTATTAGCAGAATTCAGCGAAGAAGTATAGACATAGTAGAATGGTCGGCGAGACTGGATTCGAACCAGCGACCCCTTGTACCCAAAACAAGTGCGCTACCAAGCTGCGCTACTCGCCGACACCAAACAGGGAATATTTTACTGAGGGAGAGATGGGGTGGCTGATGGGACTTGAACCCACGACAACCGGAATCACAATCCGGGGCTCTACCGACTGAGCTACAGCCACCATTTCTCAAAACTGTTGATGCCAGGGCAGTATTGGCGCACCCGGCAGGATTCGAACCTGCGACCGACGGCTTAGAAGGCCGTTGCTCTATCCAGCTGAGCTACGGGCGCATTTCTATCCTGACAAAGAATGGTCGGCGAGACTGGATTCGAACCAGCGACCCCTTGTACCCAAAACAAGTGCGCTACCAAGCTGCGCTACTCGCCGACATCTTTGAAAAACCCGTGCAGGACGCGGCCTGACAACGGGGGCGAATATTACCTGTTGCTCTTAGAGTCGTCAAACATTTTTTTGCGTTCTGCATTCAACTGCCGAAAATACCGACAATCTGTATTCAAAAGCAGCAATTCTGTTTGTTTCAGCCAGCCTAGCTACTGTTTCAAGTACTAACCGCTGGCTTCAGTAACTTGACCACATAAACTGGCCACATAAGTTACTACAACCTAACGTCAAAACGTGCGAAAATATCCGCCCAACACGATGACCAAAACATCTTACCATTCCACGCTTGAATAAAGAAGGGTTTGCAGCAGCTATGACAGCGCAAAATATTGACGGTAAAAAAGTTGCCCAACAGGTTCGTGACCAAGTAAAAGCTGGCGTGCAAGCACGTCTAGCCGCTGGCTATCGAGCTCCGGGGCTAGCGGTAGTGTTGGTAGGTAACGACCCAGCATCTGAAGTTTATGTGGGCAGCAAACGCCGCGCCTGTGAAGAAGTAGGCATCATTTCTAAAGCCTATGACCTACCAGCTAGCGCCACTCAAGCCGAGTTAGAAGCTCTCATCGATCAACTTAATGAAGATGCTTCGGTGGATGGCATTTTAGTACAGCTGCCGTTACCGGAAGGATTAGACGCACAAGCTTTGTTAGAACGCATTAATCCGTTTAAAGATGTCGATGGTTTTCATCCCTTCAACATGGGACGCTTGGCGCAACGAAACCCGGCCTTACGCCCCTGCACTCCGCGGGGCGTGATAACACTGCTCGAATCCATCCAACTGGATACCTATGGTAAGAATGCGGTCGTGGTTGGTGCGTCAAACATCGTGGGACGGCCGATGAGCCTAGAACTGCTCTTAGCCGGCTCCACCACCACCGTCTGTCATAGATTTACCACTGATTTGCAAAGCCATGTTGAACGCGCTGATATTCTCGTGGTTGCCGTCGGCCGTCCTAACTTTATTCCGGGTGCTTGGATCAAACCAGGGGCGGTGGTCATTGATGTCGGCATTAACCGCTTACCTTCCGGCCAATTAGTGGGCGATGTGGAGTTTGCTGCGGCCGCGGCTCGCGCTGCTTACATTACCCCAGTACCAGGTGGCGTGGGCCCAATGACAGTCGCAACCTTGATGCAAAATACCCTGCAAGCTTGTGATACTTGGCATGCGCCGGTAACCACCTCAGCATAACAGTCTAAAGCCCGCTGTTAGGGCGGGTCTATCAGCTTTGCTAACGGGTGCGAAAGCCCGTTAGCATAGGCCCTTCTGCCATTACCTTTAACGCCCACATCGGCTTATCAAGGGCCATTCCCCGTAATCGACAGAAAGCTTGGCTGTCACTACGAAACCACTGGGCCGTCGCCGCAATCATGCTACCGACTATGGGAACTTCCAGCGGCATGCACCACCAAATTTCTATCTGTAACTGCCGCGCCGCCAGCCAAGCTTCCGCATCGCGCGCTTCCGCCAGCCGCACTTGCGCATGATCAATAGCTATCTCTTGCACCCAGCGCGAATTGCGCGTGTCCCAACGGCGTTCACTCAATTGCCGTTGCATCGCCGCAGTAGGATTATGAATTTGAATGCGCGCCGCCAACTCCAGGTAGCCACGCATTTTTAGGGTTTCGGTAAGGGTTGCGTAACGTAAGTCATTATCGTCAAATTCAGGCGCTGCACCCTCGCTATCGCTAGCCGGCGCGTCAAAATACTGCATTTGAGTGGTCGCCATCACCGTCGCTAAAGTATCCTTCATCTTATCCAGGCTGCCATGTTGCAAAACTCCGCTACGCAACACGTAATGAGAGCCGGTTTGCAGTGTGTGCATGGTCCAAAATATCCAAATCAGTTGTACTAGCCCCAGTAACACCACGAGAATAATCGGCAATGCCAACAGCGCCTCCAGCATGGATTGCCCCGTTTGCTTGGTTCGCATTGTTACCTCCTTGCTGGTTGGTTACGGCGCTGGCTAACCCTGACAACCACCGCGGGCCACACACAAGTCCCATAGTTGCTGATACTCAGTAATGCGTTGCCAGACCTGATCCATGCTAATCCCACCAATCACCGCTTGCGCTGCTGTCACCATGGTGAAATGGCCATGTTCACTTTGCACTTGTACCAGTTGTGCCTCTGGTGCACTTAAGCTTTGCCCATACCAAGCGCTGGCGCGCAGTTGATCAATCCCCAACAGGTTATGCTGGCGTAGATCGAGATCCGTATGCATCTGGTTCAGTTGCGGAGCATCAGTAATAGCCACTCGATACAAATAAGGGCTATCTGGGTGATAACTCTGCGCTGGCTGCCATACAGTTACCAGCACCTGCTCGGCATTGGCGCTAGCACCCACGATTTGACCAGCTAACCAGCTTGCGGCCGCCGCACTGGGTGCGGTTAAGCGTAAATTCACATAACGTTGCTGTGGCTGTAGTAACCACGGCTGCTGCCACGGCGTAGTTAGCTGCTGCAGGTGCCCATGCTGTTGTAACTGCGCAAAGGTTGGTGGCGGTTGCCCCTTATCAATCCAGTAGCTGCGGACCGCTTGCTGCAAGCGTTCCGTATCAGCTAACCATTGATGGCGCTGCTGTTGTTGCTGTTGCACCTGCTGCCATTGAGCAAACACCAGCAAACTAGCCGCCAGCAACACCGTGGCAATGATCACCTCTAACAGTACAAAGCCACGGCTAGACTTACCTCGCAGTGGTAGTCTCGCTGTTGCCACTGCGCCGCCTAGGATTGGCGCTACTGAGGGGCCGCTGTTCAAGTCCGTTGATTTCATTCGTGGCACTCCTTGGGGGTTAGGTTGGATCAACCAACGCCGCCCGCACCAGTAGAAACTGGCGATGGGCGCGCAACTGTTGCTGTAACTGCAACAGCTGCGCATCCGACCACGGCGGGTCTTGCTTAAACGCTGTTTGACGCCAGTGCTGCAGCCCCAGCACTGCCGCACTAGCAAGCACCGCCAGTAAGGCGAGCGCCAGCACCAATTCAATCATGCTAAAGCCATGGTTGCGAAGGTGACTGGTTAGCATGGGGTTAGCCTTGGAATGTTAAAACTAAGGTACCGCTAGCAAAAGTCGACTGTAATGTGTACTGATCAAAGTCATAAGCCAACCGCGCCCCTTCAGCATCGGCATCAATTCCTGTCAGGGTAATCACGTAGCGCGAGGTATCAGTACCATCCACCGAAACTTGGACATCGCCACCCCAAGGGTTAATCGCAGTACCACTGCCCCACTGCTGCGGCACCGCCGCAATACCGGACATGGCGGCCAAACTAATGCCGGTCAAATCGCCGCTGCGAGGTCGCCACAGCTGGGCACCCGCCTGAATGGTTATAATCTGAGTTTTAGCTTCACTAATGCGTGAGTTCCCCACCGCCCAATCTCGCAAGGCGAGCGTGCCCACGGTTGCTAACGCGATAATGGATAAAACGGTTAACACTTCAATAAAAGTAAATCCTTGTTGTTGCTTACGCATCACTTGCTCCTTGTTTTTCAACGAAACCGCAAAGGTCCTTAAGGACGTTCTTGGCGCTTATCTGATAGTTTCATGGTTGTTGCTATCCGTTCCTGTTGCTTATCCTCCTCACGCTGTAACCCTGCTTGATATGTTTAGATATGCTGCTGGGATACTGTCATCAGCATGGCTCCCATTCCGCCTAGTACCACCACCAACACCATAAAAATCATGCCGTAGCAAAATCCTAGTAGCAGTACTCGTAACCGGCCCAACGCCCGCACCGCATCTTGGGTGGCATACTCAGCCACCCGCAGCAAAGTGCCTTGTTCGCTGGCCTGGCGACTGCCATTACTTAGCCGAAACAACATGCGCGCCGACAACAATCCGGTATCAAACAGCACTGCTAACTGTCGCTCACCTTGGGCTAGGCGCTGCCGAATCACGCCTAAATGCCAATCCATTGAGCTATTGCTATAGGCTTGCATCGCCAAGATAGCGCGATCCAGATTCATCCCTGCTTTCAACAGCACAGTGACGGTTTGCAACAGCAACACCGCATCAAAATAGCGGCGAATAACAAAGCAGCCACGCTGCGCTAACGCCCGCCAATACCATCGGCTTAAATCAATCACTAGCGCCGGGCCCCAACAGGCCAGTAACACCAACAGCACCGCTAGCAGGAGTAACGGCACCGCCGGACCATGACTAAGTTGCAACAGCAACCCACTCAGTTGGGGCCACTGCTCGGGGGGTAACGCGGCGGCTAGTTTCGGCATCACTTGCTGCCCAATAAAAACACAAGCCAGTAGCGCCAAGGCCAACATTGCCAATGGATAAAGGAGCGGCTTCCAGAACGCTTGTAAGGCGGCATAACGTTGTTGTTCAAACTGCTGTTGCCGTTGCAGTAACTGATCTAACACGCCGCTATGTTCGCCGACGGCCATCAGCATCACTAGATCTTGGGCAAAACTACCTTGTAATGCTGGACCTAGTGGCTGGCCGGCATTTAATTGCGCAATGATTTGCTGTACCAGTTGGTATTCCGCCCGGAGGCCTTGCTGCTTAGCGTTTTCCGCTAATCCAATACAGGTTTGCAGTGGGCTTAAACCATCGGCTAGCCCTAACGCAAAATCTTCGAGAAAAGCCAGCTGTCGCGGTCTGCTTAAGCGTTGCATAACGGCTCCTCTAGGGTCTCGCCCAGCTGTTGCTCTAAACTCAACCAGCCTAGCTGCAGCAAGTGTTTGCGACACTGTTCTAATTCACCTTGGCGCAGTGCCAAGCGTACCTTTTCGTCAATCACCAAAAACTCGGTTAACAGCTGGCGACCACTCACCCTAGCACCATGACACACTGCACAAGGTGCTTGCGGATGCGCAACGCATGCCTGACACACGGTACTTTGTAAGCGCTGCGCCAGAATCCCACGCAATACCCCTACTTGCGCCAGCGATTCAGCACTTAAGCCCAAATCCAGTAACCGTTGCAACACTCCAAAGGTATCGTGGGCGTGCACCGTTGCCGTGACTAAATGCCCCGTCAGGGCTGCGGTATAAGCCGCTTTAGCGGTTGCTGCATCGCGAATTTCACTAATCGATATCACGTCTGGATCTTCCCGCAAGGCCACCTTCACCATATTGGCAAAGTTAAGTTCGGCGTGGTCAGCGATAACCGGCTTTTGCTCAATGTGAGGCTGAATAATCTCAATCGGATCTTCGAGGGAAATCACCTTAGCCGTGCGCGGGATCACCCAGTTTATAGCTGCCAAAGTGGTGGTTTTACCCTGCCCGGTAGGCCCCGCAATCAGAATCATGCCAGCCGGTTGCAACAATAACTCCAGCAGTTGTCGATGCACTTTGGCGGTGAGCCCTAACTGCCCAAGCTCGACCACACGTTGCTGTTCGTTCTGCAACCGCATGGTCACGGCAAACCCATCGCGGGTGGGCGATTTTTGCACCCGCAACCGGATCCGTTGGGGCTGATTCTGATGCGCTACGGTAATAGATATACTGGCTGCCGATAGACGTTGCTCATCAAACAGTTCACGAAAGTCATCAGAGCGAGTGTTTAACGACGCAGCAATAGCGGCCGCCATGGTTTCTCTGTTGCGTTCGGCCTGGCCAATCAAGCGCCCATGCACGCGGAATGCCAGCAAGGCTTGACGCGGGGTAAATACCAGATGAATATCAGATGCCGAAATCACCAACGCCTGTTGCACTAAATCTTCGAGGGCCTGCTGCGCCCGTGTTTGATCCAAGGGCTGGTTCGCATGTGAACTGGTTTGCTGGGTTTGCGCCAAGGCATCATGCAAAGCCGCCCGAATGGCTCGCGCCGGTGCTAACATCCGCAGCCTTACTTGCAAGCCTTGATGATAGGTAAATTGAAGTAAGTTAATGATCTCCAACGCCGATTCTTGCCAAGCCACGAGACTGCATAGCAATAGCCCTTCGTTGGTAACTAACACCGCGTTATCCGGTTGCTGTGGACGCTCACTGATGCGTAGGCACTCGGTTAAGCTGGGCAAGAAAATCTGACATTGCAGCACTTGATCTTCCGGTAGCATTAACATGGCTCACCACCCCTGCGGTAGTGGGATATCGCGATAGTGGCCGTAACGTTTTAAGCGCACCTGCTGCTCATGCACCTCAACTTGTAGATCATGGGCACCTCGCTCACCTGGGGTTAACAGCAACCACTGACCACGCTCTTGCAATACCACCTTGACGCCATCCACAGCTTCAATAAAGCCCACCAAAATGATGCTGCTCAGTTGTTCAGTAACCCGATTACCCGGGTTGGCTGCGGGCTTTTGTAAGGCGGCAATGGCGTGTTTGGCTTTCTCGATTTGCAACTGGGTTTGCAATCGTTTGGCTTCAGTTTCGGCCACCCGTTGCTCTAACTCGCTGTAACGCAACTGTTCAATCAGGCCTGGAGCCGGATCAAAGGCTTCAGTGGGTTCAGCGGGTTCAGCAACTTCAGCGGCATCAACGGAGCTGGTGGCCGTTGTCGATGGTGGTGCTGTTAGCAATTGTTGCGCCAGCAATAAACTAATCGTAATCCCTACCATGTGCTTGCCCTCCATGAGCGTATGCGCGCAACTCCAATTGCAGTTGCCATAATAATCCGTCGGCCTTGGCCGAGGCTGCTACCAACCTCAGCTCACTGGGTAGTTGCCGCCACGCCTTAGCACCGGCACTGCTCCACAATAAGGGGTCAAACCCTAACACTTGCACCTGTACCTGCTGCCACTGATACCAGCCATCGGTTTGTACCGCTGCCACTTTAAATTGCGCCTGCGGAAACCATTGCTGTAGTTCACTTAAACTGCTTTCCAGATAAGCCAACGATGGCGCCAACTTGGCCAAGCTTGGTTCTTGCTGCCAGGCGCTGGGGACGTTGGCGGTCAGTAACAGCCCCGGTTGGGCACTGCCAGCAACAGCACCTAATTGATAAAACCAAATCGGCTGTAACTGTTGTCGCAAGTCTGCCATCGAGGCATACCCCTGCTGTACATGCAGTTGCTGCTGTTGCTCACTAAACTGCCATTGCTGTACTTTCCAGCCAGCCACATAACTCCAACGCAATAATTGCTGGGGCAAGGCTGCCATACTAGCCAGTTGCACCCCCGCCATCGGCGGCCGCTGTTGCGCTTGCGGATGGCTATCCAAGCCAGCTTCGGACGGCGTTGTCGGCCATAACAGCCAACCCAACAACAGCGCTAAGCACAAGCTTATGGTAGTGCTAAGCACCACTACTTTGCGCCGTAGCCAAGGTGGCGGTTTGCGGATGTTTAACAGCTGCTGGCCTTTACTTGGCGCTTGATTAAACAGCTCATCGCACACCTGCGGGCTTACCGGCCAGGGTGCTGTTAACCAGCGTTGTTGCGCCATCTCACCGGCTAACATCAATTGACACTGCATGCCGTCAGTAGCTAACCAGGTAGCGGTAAGTTCAAACAGAAAGCTATTCGGGTTGGCTTCTAAATCAATTGCCAAAGCGCACAGTAAGGTTTGTTCGCGCCAAGCTATCACCCAAACCTGCTCACCCACCACCTGCAGCACCACCCAACTGGGGTCTTGCGTGCTAGTTAACTGCTGATGCACATGAGCTACGGCATCGCCTACGTTAGCCTCGCCGGTACAACTTAACCAATAGCACTGCCCCACTTGATACAACCCATAATGACTAAAGCCCTGCTGCCTCGCCTCACCTAACCATTGCAAAATGCGCGCTTGCTCAGTTGATTGTCGACGCCATAGCTCAAGCCGCCAGCCACTCACCAACATTAGTAACCTCGCTGCACAATATTCGGTGTTAACAGCACAATGGTTTCGCTACGGCGATGCTGGCTACTATTGGCGCCACCTAACATTAGGCTCAACCAACTCTGTTGCTGCTGAATGCTATTACGCTCATTTCGTAAACCACTCATCAACAGGGTTTTGCCATCTTCAATCATGGCTTTCATAAAGAACTTTTTGCGATTGGTATGAGGTGTTTGGATAATTTGCTCGCCCGAGCGAACTTCATCAATCCGTTCTAAATCTGATAATTCGGTAGACAGCTGCAATATCACCTCGCCGGCACGAATGCTGGGCAACACGTATAACTCAAAGCCAGTAGTCACCAAACCTGGCTGCAACACTTGTGAGCTTCCAACGTTCGGTGTGCTGGTACTCCCAGACGCGGCCAAGTAACTGGCGTTATCTTCCAGCACAATTTTGGCGATTTGATTATTTAAGCTGATCAAGCGCGGATGATTACTGATGCGCACCACGCCCTGCTGCTCTAATGCTTCGATAAGTACCGACGACCCTGCCGCTTTGCCCTGTTGCTGCTGCCACATTAATTGAGTTCCGTTGCCACCGCCAAAGCTAGCGCTAGAAAGCCCTAAAATACCCTCGCCACCAGCGGTCTGAACCAAAGCTTGCCAATCTACAGAAAACTGCTCGGTATCATTAAAAGTCACTTCCAGAATTTGCACATCAATCGATACTTGCCGGGTTAGCCGCTCATTTTGCTGTGCCAAGTAGTGCCGCACTTGCGCAACATGATGAGGATAATCTCGCACCAACACCGAACTTGAACTTTGATTGATGGATAAGCTGCCCTGTTCAGAGAGCAATAAGCTAAGTGCTTGCTCGAGATCGTTCCAAACGGATAATTGGCGGCTGCTAAAGTTCAAGTATTGCTGACTACCGCCACTGGCATTAAAGGCATTGTTGCTGTTGGTTCCAGCAGTTTGGTTACTGGTGCCGGTTTGCTCAGCATCTTTGTTACCAAGAAAGTAATTGGTATCGCCCGCCAAAAAGGCAACATCAAACTCTTCAACTTGAAACTCACTCCATAAAATTTGCCGTGGTTGCTGCTGTAAATGCCAGCCCGTATGCGCTGCAATCTGCTCCAGTAAGCCACCTAACGTGCCCTGATAATTAAGCTTGACCACCTGCTGACCTAGCTCCGGCCCCAAAAAGTGTGCACTAATCTGATGGGGAGCTAACACCTGCTGCATCACTGCTGCGGCAGTTAAGCCATTGGATCGCAAGGTGACGGGGGCACTATGCCACGCCGGTACCAACTGTTGTGGCGCACCTATTAAAGAGCCAGCCGAGGACGCGGCATAAGGCCCGGCATAGGGTCCAGCATAAGGCCCAGCAAGTCCGGGCGGTGGCTGAGGCGGTTGATTGCCAGCCGGCATCGGATAGCCATTGCCCGGATAAGCCACAGGTGCTTGCTGGTAAGGTGTTGGCAACTCACGAATCGGGTAGTAGGGATTACCGTATTGAACTGCGGTGCGCCCACCGTACTGCTGTCCATCCATGGCCGCCAAAGCTTGCAACGCCTGCTGCTTATGCTGTTGGTAGTTATCTTCTGGTAGTTGACACCCACTTAGTAGCACTGCGGTTAAACCTAACATCAGCCATTTCATCGTAGCACTCCTGTGCGGCCATAATATTGACGGGGTTGTGGTGCGGCCGGTTGCGGCCAGCGCGGGGGCGCTGCATTAGCGGCAGCAGCCGGCGTTTGATAGCTGACCAAGGCTCCTTGATTGGCAAAAATGGTAACCGCCAGTGCTGCTGAGCTCAGCAGTTGTTCAAGCAGTTGCGGATGATCAGGAGCATGAAGTTGAAAAGGGGCCGCCCAGCGATAATCGGCGGCAATTTGCCAGTCAATCCAGCGCACCGCAAAGTAATCCATCAAGTATTGCTCGAGTTGCGGCCGTACTAGGCCCGCGGCAAACACCATGGATACCCCAGTAGGAGCTGGATAATAGGGATGATTAACTGCATTGGGTGGTGCCACCGTAAACGCGTAGCTAGGGCAGCTACTGGCGTTTACTGACGCCGGCCACAAACAGCTCAGAATGATGCTGAATGCAGCGGCGACCAGTTGGACTCTCGCCCGATATGGTACATAGACCATGGAACCTCCTTGTCGGCAACGTATCACCTCCGTTTGTGATACCCCCTCAATGTAGCTGAGGGGCTTGCTGCCAACAAGTGGTAAATATATGATTTACCTAGGGTTTATTTCTTACGCTTTTTCGCTTCTTGTACGCTCCACGTGCCGTCACGATAAAAGGCTTGCCAGCCAGTCGGCTTGCCATCCGCTTCGGTAATCACATACTGCTCTTTGTTCTTACGGCTGTAGCGGACAATCGCCTCGTTACCCTCATCGTCTTTTGCTGGGGCTTCAGTAAGATAATGAAACTTACTCGGAATACGATCTTTAAAACGTTGTAATTCCGCTACTTTCACCGCCCGCGTCTCACGTGAACGAGGGAAGGTATTGGCCGATAGAAATACTCCAGAAGCACCGTCACGCAACACATAGTAAGCGCTTGAGTCTTCACATGGCAACTCAGGGAATGGCACCGGATCTTCTTTCGGTGGTGCTGGTTGACCATTCTTCAGTAATTTACGAGTATTTTTACACTCACTGTTGGTGCAATCAAAATACTTACCAAATCGGCCGGTTTTGAGCTGCATTTCACTGCCACAGCGGTCACATTCTAACACCGGACCATCGTAGCCTTTGATTTTGAATTCACCCTGCTCAACTACCACCCCATTACAGGCCGGGTTGTTACCGCACACGTGCAGCTTGCGTGATTTATCAATCAAGTAGCTATCCATGGCAGTACCACACTTAGGACAACGCTTTTTCGCTCGTAAGGCGAGCGATTCGGCTTCGTCATCGTCGCCTTTGACACTGACTGCTTCTTCACCTGGTAACAAGTTTAAGGTTTGCGTACAGCGTTCCGCTGGAGGTAAGTCATAGCCTGAGCAGCCCAAGAACACTCCGGTACTCGCCGTACGAATACCCATCTTGCGGCCACAGCTTGGACAGTCGATATCCGTTAGCACCATCTGATTGGTGCGCATGCCGCCCTCGTCTGGATCTAATTCGGCTTGCTCTAACTTGGCTTTAAATTCTTTGTAGAAATTATCGAGCGTCTCGGTCCAGTTGCGCTTGCCTTCAGCGATATCATCTAACGCCTGCTCCATTTCAGCGGTGAAATTGTAGTTGAGTAGCCGCGAGAAGTTTTCCACCAACCGGTCATTCACGATTTCGCCCATTTTCTCAGCGTAAAACCGTCGGTTCTCAACCCGTACGTAGCCGCGATCTTGAATGGTCGAAATAATTGAAGCGTAGGTAGATGGACGACCTATACCGCGTTTTTCTAGTTCTTTCACCAAGGATGCTTCGCTAAAACGCGCCGGTGGTTTGGTGAAATGTTGTTGTGGATCTAGCTGTTGCAATGCTAACACTTCGCCCTTTTTAACATCAGGTAACGACGCATCATCATTCGCTTTACTCGCTGCCGGTGGCTGCACTTTGGTCCAGCCCGCAAATCTCATCACTCGGCCTCGAGCTTTCAATTCATAATCACCAGCTGCCACCGTAATGGTAGTCGCATCGTATTGCGCCGGAGTCATTTGACAGGCAACAAATTGCCGCCAAATAAGTTCATACAAGCGCTGAGCGTCGCGCTCCATATCACGTAACTGCTCTGATTTAACCGTGACGCTTGATGGACGAATAGCTTCATGCGCCTCTTGCGCATTCTGTTTGGAGCCGTACATATTAGGTTTAGCCGGCAAGTAGTCGCCACCAAACTGTTTCTCGATATAGCTACGACAGCTCGCTACCGCTTCGCTACTTAGATTGGTTGAGTCGGTACGCATGTAGGTGATGTGACCGGCTTCATACAAGCGTTGCGCCAACATCATGGTTTTCTTCACGCCAAAGCCCAACCGAGTGCTGGCGGCTTGCTGCAGCGTAGAGGTGATAAAAGGTGCCGAGGGACGACTGCTGGTCGGCTTATCTTCACGCTCCACCACTTTATATTGCGCACCTTGCAGCGCATCAACTGCCGCCATGGCTGCGGCTTTATCACCGACTTTGAAGGCCTTGCCTAGGTGTTTCTGCACCTGCATCCGCAGCTCAGCTTGGGCAGCTGTATTCAAATCAGCGTAAATATCCCAATATTCTTCAGGAATAAAAGCTTTGATTTCGCGCTCACGTTCCACAACCAAGCGCACTGCTACCGATTGCACCCGTCCGGCCGATAAGCCGCGAGCAATCTTTTTCCACAGTAAGGGTGACACCATAAAACCTACTACGCGGTCTAAAAAGCGACGGGTTTGTTGGGCGTGCACGCGATCTTCGTTGACCTCGGCGGGCTTCGAAAACGCTTCTTGAATGGCTTTTTTGGTGATTTCATTAAACACCACCCGCTGAAACCGCTGTTTATCGCCACCGATTAACTCACGTAGGTGCCAAGCAATGGCTTCTCCCTCGCGGTCCAAATCCGTTGCGAGATAGATTGCATCGGCTTTGCTGGCAAGCTTCTGTAACTCAGCAACTACTTTTTCTTTGCCGGGTAAGATTTCATAGTGTGCTTGCCAGCCGTGTTCAGGGTCAATCCCCATACGCGCCACCAACTTGGCGAACTCACGCTGCTGGCGATAAGCTTCTTTTGCTTCAGGCGACATTTTGCGAACTTCTGCAGCCGGCTTAGTTTTTACCGTGGCTACCGATCGAGTGGGTAAGTCACGCACGTGGCCCACACTCGATTTCACGATGAAATCATTCCCTAAATATTTATTAATTGTCTTGGCCTTCGCGGGGGACTCGACAATAACTAGCGCTTTTGCCATGCGACTCTCTATGTATTGGTGATTTACCGGGTTCTTTTTTTAGATATATCCGTTTCGCATTCACTTCACAACCACCGAATGCAAATTAAATAAACAATCATTTTTTAAGTATAAACATGCAAACAGCCCGAAACGCCAGATAATTCAAGGGCTACAGCACTTACACCTAAGCTATTTAGTGGGTATAATACTCCGCAAATGAACACTTGCAACCGCAATGGAGGTTTCGTTAAGCATGAAACACGTTGAAGTAAACTTCGATGGCCTCGTCGGCCCCACTCATAATTACGCTGGGTTATCTTTTGGTAACGTGGCGTCGTTGAGCAATGCTAAAGCAACCTCTAGCCCCAAATCAGCGGCTAAACAAGGCTTAGCCAAAATGAAAGCGCTGCACGATATGGGTATGGTGCAAGGTGTCTTGGCGCCGCAAGAACGCCCTGATATTGCTACCTTACGGCGTTTAGGTTTTAGTGGTTCAGATGGCGAAGTGTTAAGCCGTGCCGCCAGCCAAGCCCCGCAGATTTTCCAAGCGGTGTGCTCGGCTTCAAGCATGTGGACCGCCAACGCCGCTACCGTGTCGCCGGGTGCTGATACGGCCGATGGCAAGGTACACTTTACGCCGGCTAATTTAACCAATAAATTTCACCGCAGCTTAGAGCCTCAAACCAGCGGTCGTATTTTACAGGCGATGTTTAACAATGGTCGCTACTTTGAGCACCACACTCACTTGCCTGATAACGAGCATTTTGGTGACGAAGGCGCCGCTAACCATACGCGTTTGTGCAGTAACTACGGTCATGCTGGGGTGGAGATTTTCACCTTTGGCCGGTACGCCTTTGATAGCAGCAAGCCAGCGCCACAAAAGTATCCGGCGCGGCAAACCTTTGAGGCGTCGCAAGCTATCGCACGCTTGCATGGATTAAGCGACGATAATACGGTCTTTATTCAGCAAAACCCAGCCGTCATCGACCAGGGCGTGTTCCATAATGACGTGATTGCAGTGGGTAACCAAAACGTGCTCTTCTATCACCAGCAAGCGTTTTTGGATACAGAGCAGAAGTTCGCCGAAATTCAGCGCAAATTTGGCGACGAACCTGTCCATTTCATTGAAGTTAGCAGCAATGAAGTATCCGTTGAAGATGCCGTACAAACCTATTTATTCAACACCCAGCTGTTAACCATGCAAGACGGTCATATGGCTATTATTGCTCCAACTGAGTGTCAAGAGAACCCGCGGGTTGCTGCTTATTTGGCAGAATTAGTCACCCGCAATACCCCGATTCGCCAAGTGCATTATTTTGATGTTAAACAAAGCATGCGCAACGGCGGTGGCCCTGCTTGCCTGCGTTTACGAGTTGCTTTAAATGATACTGAACTGGCGGCGGTAAACCCTGCGGTACTGATGAACGATGAGTTATTTGCCCGTCTGAACCAATGGGTCGATAAACATTATCGCGATGAGCTGAGTGTGGCTGACTTAAGTGATCCACAGTTACTCACCGAGTCTCGGACAGCGTTAGATGAGCTCACCCAAATCTTAAAACTTGGCTCGGTGTACCCGTTCCAGTTGTAAGGGCTATTTGGTTAAGTAGCATCTGTTTAAACACAAGCTGTTTAAGCAGCAGCCATAAAAAAAGCCATGATAAAACATCATGGCTTTTTTTTCGAACTGTTATCAGCACCTACTCGTCATCAAGCTCATTATGTAGCTCTAAATTAGCATCTTCAGCACTATTATCGCCACCACGAGCAATATCGTTACGGGCTGCATCAAGACGATCTAAGTAGCTTTGGTTGATATCGCCAGTGATGTATTTGCCGTTAAAGACCGAGGTCTCAAATTGCTCAATGGCAGGATTCTCTTCTTGAACTGCCGCAATTAAATCGTCCAGTTCTTGATAAATCAAACCATCAGCTTTGATTAAATCGTTGATCTCCGCAGCTTCACGACCATGGCCAATCAGTTCATTGGCGCTTGGCATATCAATCCCATACACGTTCGGGAAGCGGATCTCTGGGGCGGCCGAGGCAAAATAAACTTTCTTCGCGCCAGCTTCACGGGCCATCTCAATGATCTGCTCAGATGTGGTACCACGGACAATTGAATCATCTACCAACAGCACGTTTTTCCCACGAAACTCAGCGCTAATCGCATTCAACTTGCGGCGCACTGATTTACGTCGTTGGGTTTGCCCTGGCATGATAAAAGTACGGCCAATGTAGCGGTTTTTAACAAAGCCTTGGCGATACGGCAGGTCCAAAATATTAGCCATCTCTAGCGCAATATCACAACTGGTTTCAGGGATCGGGATCACCACATCGATGTCTAAGTGAGCATAGTCTCGTTTCACTTTTTCACCTAGCTTGCGGCCCATGTTAACGCGTGAGGCATACACCGACACTTTATCAATAAAAGAATCAGGACGCGCAAAGTACACGTATTCAAAGATACAAGGGCAATGCTGTGGGTTATCCGCACATTGGCGTGAGGTCAACTGGCCATCTTCGCTGATATAAACAGCTTCACCCGGCTCGATATCACGCACATAAGTAAAGCCGGTACCGTCTACGGCAACACTCTCAGAAGCAACGATATATTCAGGGCCCTTAGCGGTATCACGCTTACCTAATACCAGCGGTCGAATGCCCCATGGGTCACGAAACGCGACCATGCCGTGGCCAATAATCATGGCTACCACAGCATAAGCGCCACGAATCTGTCGATGCACTCGGCTTACCGCGGCAAACACATCTTCTGCGGTCAGTTGTAGGCTTTCTTGTTGGTACAGTTCGTGGGCAAAAATATTGAGAAGAATTTCAGAATCAGAGGTGGTGTTAATATGGCGGCGAGCTTTCTCAAACAACTGCTGTTGTAATTCTTGCGCGTTGGTGAGGTTGCCATTATGCGCCATGGCAATACCAAACGGCGAGTTCACATAAAAAGGTTGAGCCTCGGCCGAGCTGGAGCTACCTGCGGTTGGATAACGCACATGACCAATCCCGATCCGCCCCGTTAACCGGTGCATATGGCGCGTGTGAAACACATCTCGCACTAAACCATTCGCCTTGCGCAAACGCAAGGTGTTGTTATCTACCGTCATGATGCCGGCAGCATCTTGACCGCGATGCTGTAGCATCGTTAAACCATCGTACAAGGCCTGATTAACTGGGTCTTTACCAACAATACCAACTATGCCACACATGCTATAACAACCTCATTGATTGCGCCTATTTACTGCGCTCATTTATTGAGTTAGGGGAGAAAACTTGAGGTTTTCTCTAGGTATTCAAAAAACCATTCAATCACAATGCCAAAGTGAGGAATCAACGAAGACTCAACCCACCATTGGGCTTGGGCGAAACCGGTAAAGGAATCTAAAAAGAACAATAACGCCGCTACCACTAACACCCCACGCAGCGCCCCAAAAACGGCGCCGAGCAAACGGTCAGTGCCACTTAAACCTGTGCCTACTACTAAGCGCCCCAGCAGATTGTTTAGAATCGCTCCAACAATCAGCGTAGCCACAAATAAAGCAGCCACAGCGGCACCATTGCGCAGCATCTCATCTTCAATACCAGTGAAATAAACTGCTAAATCTAAATAGAAAAATCTGGCGATGAAAAATGCGGCAATCCAGATTGCCAGCGACATCGCTTCTTTAATAAAACCACGACTAAGACTAATTAGCGTAGACAGCCCAATGATGGCTAAAATGGTGATATCAAACCAATTCATAACTGCATTCCTTAGCTATTTTTGGCGCGCGAATTATACCAGATTTGATTCGATTTTGCGCCATTATTGTTGTTATTAAACGGTAGCATTAGGGTTGGTAACGCACCACTTTACCGTTGAGTGAGGTGATTTGTTTGAGTTTTGGTAGATCTTGTTCGAGTTCACTTTTCACTAATTTAGGGCCTACCATAAGCTTATGGAGAGGCCCTTGGCTGCCGGCTACTTGCTCGCGATAAGCAGCGTAACCAGCGGCTTGCAGTTCAGCCACCAATTGGTCAACGGACTGCTGATTGCGAAACGCTCCTAGTTGGATAACCCAACCGGACTCTTTTAATGCGGCGGCGCTGGGTGGTTGAGCCGCTGCCGGAGTGCTGCTCGCCGGTGCTGATTGGTTGAGCGTCGGTGCCGTGTCGGCGGTTAACTCAACGGTCGCTACATCATCCAACGAGGGTGGTAATTGCTCCGTTGGGATCTCCGCTACCGGGGTGCTGGTGACTGCTACTTCGGGTTGCAACGGAATCGTCTCAAATTGCTCTTGTTGCTGTGGCGGCTTGCCATCCAGCAATTCAGGTAAAATAATTACCGCAAGCGCAATCAGAATAACGCTCCCTACTAACCGGTTTTGCAATTGCGACGCCATCAGTTACTCCGTATCTGCTATTTTGCCCACAGTGTAAAACGACCCGCAAACCAATACCAGCGGTTGTTGTTGGTTGTTCCCCTCGGACGCGGGTGCAGCGGCAGCTAGAGCGGCGGCATAGGCACTTGCCACATCGGCAAAACAGCCAGCCACGTTAGCTGTGCTCGGCAGCTGTTGTTGCAGTTGCTCAGCTCGCGCACCACGTGGTTCGCTCAAATCGGCAAAGAACCACTGGGCAACCAGCGGCTGTAAGGTCGCTAGGGTGCCGGCGATATCCTTGTCTTGCAGCATCCCAACCACCGCTAACACGGGGCGCTCAGGATAACGCTGCCGCAGCACTTCCACTAAATAGGCCGCCGCATGAGGATTATGAGCCACATCGAGTAAGGTATCCGCAGGCCGCTGTGCCGTGGCTGCTAAAAACTGTAACCGACCCGGCTCACGCGCCTGCTCCAAGCCTTGCTTAATGGCGGTTAAAGTAACAGGTAGCGGCAACGCTGCTAAAGCAGCTACTGCCGTGGCTGCATTTGGTAAAGGCAATTGTGGTAACGGCAAATCAAGCAGTTGTATGTCACTGTTGCGGAACTGCCAGTGCTGCGCATCTTGTGGTTTGTAGAAGAACTCATAGCCGACTCGCTGCAGCTGAACTTGCTGGGTTTGAGCCTGTTCTACTACGGCCGCTGGCAAATCAGGTTCACCGCAAATAGCCGGACGATGGGGTCTAAAAATACCAGCTTTTTCTCGTGCGATACCAGTCCGATCGGCCCCCAAAAAGCCAACGTGATCGATCCCCACACTGGTCAGCAAAGCAACATCCGCGTCGATAATATTCACCGCATCTAAGCGGCCTCCTAAGCCTATTTCTAACACCCAAACATCGAGGTTACGTTGCTGCATTAGCCACAATGCCGCTAAGGTGCCAAATTCAAAATAGGTTAACGAAATATCGCCCCGAGCAGCTTCTACTGCCGCAAAAGCTGCCACATGCTCAGCATCGCTGAGTTGTTCGCCATTAATACGCACGCGCTCGTTATAGCGATGCAAATGCGGAGAAATATAGACGCCAGTTTGATAGCCATCCGCGCGTAAGATAGTTTCGAGGTAACGCACCGTCGAACCTTTACCGTTAGTACCAGCAACGGTCATCACTTTGGCGCTTGGCTGCAATAAATTGAGTTGCTCAGCAACCTGCTTCACTCGGTCTAAGCCCATGTCGATGGCTTGATGATGCAAGTGCTCTAAATAAGTCAGCCAGGCATGAAGCCCGGCTGATGTGGATGGAACAGAAAGCTGTGTCATAGGCTTAATATTCGTCGGCTACAGCCGGTAAGTTTTGGAACTTGGCCAACAAGGACGCAATGGTATTTCGCATCTGGCGCCGATCAACAATCATATCAACAGCCCCATGGTCGAGTAAGAACTCGGCGCGTTGGAAGCCTTCTGGCAGCGTCTCGCGTACCGTCTGCTCAATCACTCGTGGCCCCGCAAAACCAATCAGTGCCTTGGGCTCTGCAATGTTCACATCACCTAACATGGCCAAGCTAGCTGATACGCCACCCATGGTTGGATCTGTCAGTACCGAAATGTAAGGCAAACCAGCTTCACTCATGCGCGCTAACGCCGCTGATGTTTTTGCCATCTGCATCAAACTCAGTAAGGCTTCTTGCATACGGGCGCCACCTGATGCTGAAAAACACACCAATGGAATCCGTTCTTGCAAACACACCTTGGCAGCTTCAGCAAATCGCGCACCAACCACGGATGCCATAGAGCCGCCCATGAATTCAAACTCAAACGCAACAGCCACCACCGGCATACCTTTTAAGGTACCTTTTTGCGCAACTAAGGCATCTTTCTCACCCGTAGCTTTTTGCGCAGCGGCAATACGATCTTTGTATTTTTTTGAGTCTCGAAACTTCAACACATCTTTCGGTTCAAGCTCAGCACCAATCTCGGTAACTTTACCTTCATCCAAAAAGTGCTTAAGCCGCATCCGCGCCGATACCCGCATGTGGTGATCACACTTAGGGCAGACATTCAGGCTACGCTCTAAATCAGCGCTGTACAAAATAGCATCACAACTGCTGCATTTGGCCCAAACTCCCTCAGGAATTTCACGCTTTTTGCTGCTCTTTGGTTTTGCAAGAATTCGCTCAATCCAGCTCATAGTAATTCGCTTGTCTCAATAATTTAATGGCGCTATTAAAGCACATTCGTGCTTACTAGTTTAGCAAAAAGTGGTCTTAACTGTTAGCCGTCAGCCCCATACCACCGCACTTGGTAACCATAAGGGCCCAGGCTCTACCTGCGGTAAGTTAAAGTGGGCGGGGTAATCTACCTGCACCAAATACAATCCTTCGGCCTTCGCGGTAGCTGCAGCTTGGGTTCTGTCTTTTAGCGCTAACACCTGGGCTGGCCACCCGACCGCTTGGCTACCTTTGCCTACTTCCAGCAAGGTGCCAACGATGTTACGTACCATATGATGCAAAAACGCATTGGCGGCAATATCGACCACGACAAAGTCGCCTAAGCGTTGCACTTGAATGTGGGTCACACACCGATTTGGTGAATGAGATTGGCATTGCGCGGCACGAAACGAACTAAAATCATGCTCACCTAGCAGCCCTTGCGCGGCGTCATGCATACGAGCTGCATCTAACGGCTGGTGATAATGACTTAAGCCCTGGCCTAAGATCCCCGGCCGATAACGGCCATTGGCAATAATATAGCGGTAACGCCGTCCGGTCGCACTGAAGCGTGCGTTAAAATCAGCCGCGACCGGTTGCGCCCAACGCACGGCCACGGTCGCTGGTAAATTACTATTCACGCCCATGGTCCAGGCCGGCATAGCGCGCTCGTACTGGCAATCAAAGTGCACCACTTGTCCGGTCGCATGCACCCCTGCATCGGTACGTCCGGCACAGGTGACCTCAACTGGATGATTAGCCACCTTACTCAACGCTTGTTCAAGTACTTGCTGTACTGAGATAACTTCGCGTTGTCGTTGCCAGCCATAAAAAGCGCTGCCATCGTATTCAATCCCTAAGGCTATGCGGCTGGTTCCGCTACTACTACCTTGCTCGGTCATGCACCGTCCTGTTCATCTATCTGTTGCTGCAGCATAGCTATTTCACGCTGCAAATCTTCATCGTTACTGGCATCAATCGCTAATAACTCAGCCCGCGCAGCAGCAAAATCACCCATGTCTAAATAAGTTTGGGCTAAATCCAGGTGATTCAGTGCGGTGTCTTCACCCGTAGGCAAGCTGCCGGCTTCGCTCTCATAGAGGGTGTGTGAAAAATCATTGGCACCCTCGGCTTCCGCTTCTTCCAAGAGCTGCTCGATCGCTAAGTAGTCATCGTCTGAATCTTGTTGCGATAAATCGTATTCAGTTTGGCCTGCTGGCTCATCTTGCCAACTAGCTTCGCTGCTATCCTCGGCTTGTTCCAGCAAGGCAGCAAGATCCTCATCATCGCTTTCAACGAGCGAGGCCGGTTGGTATTCTTGTTGATACTGGTTTTCGTTATAGGTTTCATCGCCATAAGCTTTTCCGGCATAGGCGCTATCACCAAATTCTTGATCCACGTAGCTACCGTCATCGGGCTCCTGCTCCGCAGCATTTGCTGCCGGCCGGTCTGAATCCTCCAACTCAAATTCAATCAGGTTTTCCGCAGCAGTATCGGTTGGCTCAGCGTCACCACGAGTCTCTGCCGCAGCCGTAAGCACCGCATCTTGCTCAGCAAACAAAGCCTCTAGCTCCGCATCCAAATCGTCAGGCTCGGCATCGAGCTCGGTGTCTAGCTCGGCATCGAGCTCGGTTTCCAACTCGGCATCAGGCTCGGCAGCTGTTGATGAATCTTGCGCTGTGGTTGCTTGCGGAGTGAATTCTAGTTCCGCATCCAAGTCTTGTAACGACTGTTCTAAGCTAGTTTCTGCGGCGTCAGCGTCAGCTTCGGTCTCTTCTTCGGCCAGCTCAGCTGCACTCTCATCAGCACTCTCGGCCGCGCTCTCGGCTGCATCATCAGCTTGAACTGCATCTGCTCTTAAGGCGGTGACTCCGGCTGCTAACGCTGCTTGCTCGGCTTCTTCAAAGGCGCTGGGGACAGTTTCCAAGGTTGGCGCCACTTGCGAACTTGCGGCATCTGCAACAGTGCCCCCCGCCACAGCACTGGCCGCAGCAGCACTGTCGGCGGCCGCTGCCGATTGCTGCTCTCTGGCAGCAGCATCTAATGCACCTTTATACTGACTCGATTGCTGTTGTTGACGTTGTCGATAAAAACGATAGCCAAATAACAACACCAGTAGTAATGGTACCCCTACCACCAGTAACAGATGCAGTGGCTGCATTAACCAAGCCAATAAACTTGGTTTAGCTGGGGCTGGTGGCTGTTGTTGGATGGTCACAGCTTGGCTGGCCTGTTCTGATTGCTCCGCAGCTACTGATGCCGCCGCTTGCAACGCTGCTGCAGTTGCATCTGCAGGAGTTTCAGTGGTAGCACTTTCTTGTCGTTGAGCTGTCACTTCCGCACTGATTTGCTGTTGTAACTCAGCTTCTGCTTGTTGCTCTGCATTAACTTTTAAGCGCAACTCACCGAGCTCTTCAGTGACCGCTAACAAACGCTCCTGCAACTCAAGATTTTGTCGCTGCAGTTGTTCAATTAACTCTATCGACTGGGCCAGCTGATTGCGTAATCCAGCCAGTTCACTAGGGGCTAAACCACCTGCAGCAGCGGCTTGGCTTGTTTGGCTTGCTGCCGACTCAGCTGAGTTATCCCCCGCAGTCGGCTTTGGCTTAGCGACTGTAACCTCGGTCGTGGCAACCATGCCATCCGTGGGAATGGTTAGATAAAACCCATCCAACATATGGTCAGCAAGGCCATTCGGGAACACCCGCGGGTTAGCTTCAATGATGAGGTCCATCATCTCGTACACATTGAGATCGCGCTTGTCGCTGTAATACATAGCAATGGTCCACAGCGTATCACTCGATACAATAGGGCCAAAGCGCTCAGCTTGCCAACGAGAGGCGGTCTGCGCCTGTCCAGCAAGCGCAATAGAGCTTGGCACGATGCTCGCCTGCGCCGCGACGCCAGCGATTGCCAACGCTGCTACAACACTACTCAACAAGCTACGCTTGATGTTCCGTTTCATTGACTAGATCCCTCATTTACTCTTGTTATTATTATCGATAGCCATGCTACGAGGTTTGACTACAAATAATCGCGAATCAAATGTTCCGCAATTTGAATACTGTTGGTCGCCGCACCTTTACGTACGTTATCAGCTACCACCCACAAATTCAGCCCTTGCGGATGGGAAATGTCATTACGCACGCGGCCGACAAAGACGCTGTCATGACCTGCCGCATCACCTACTTGGGTTGGGAAATCTTCATTATTTTCCAATAAGATAACCCCGGGCGCAGCGCGCAACAACTGTTTTGCTTGCTCAGCATCTATCGGCTGCATGGTTTCTATATGTACAGCCTCGGCATGGCCAAAGAAAACGGGTACCCGCACTGCCGTGGCATTCACGCGCACGCTTTCATCACCAAAAATCTTTTGCGTCTCCCACACCATTTTCATTTCTTCTTTGGTGTAGTCGTTGTCTAAAAATACATCGATTTGTGGAATGCAGTTAAAAGCAATTTGACGGCTAAAGGTTTCAACCTCTACCGGCCGTCCGTTTAATAAGGCAGCCGTTTGCTGGGCTAACTCGTCCATAGCCTCTTTACCAGCACCGGATACCGACTGATAGGTCGCCACGTTGATACGCTCAATGCCTACCGCATCGTAAATAGGTTTCAAGGCCACTAACATCTGAATGGTTGAGCAATTGGGGTTCGCAATAATATTGCGATTACGAAAATCGGCCAACGCATGGGCATTTACTTCTGGCACCACCAGCGGAATATCTGCTTCGTAGCGAAATTCAGAGGTGTTATCAATCACCACGCAGCCAGCATCGGCAGCGCGTGGTGCGTACATGCGAGAAATCGCTCCACCGGCAGAGAAGAAGCCAATGTCAACTTGGCTCCAATCAAAGGTGTCGGCATCCTGTACGGTAATCTCTTCACCACGGAACTGCACCTGGGTACCCGCCGAACGACTACTGGCTAATGGAAACAGTTCAGCCACAGGAAAGCCACGTGCTTCTAGAATTTCAATCATCTGTTGGCCAACCAGTCCGGTTGCTCCTAATACCGCAACATTAAATGCACGTGACATAACCACTCCTAGCTTTGGTGGGCCGCCTTAGCAACCCTTATTGAATTGAAAAGTTAATTGTTTTAGGCGCTTACGCCATTCTTCTGTGGCCAGCCAAGAACCACCTTGCACCTGTCCAACACTTAATTCAGGACGATGTGCATAACCACGCCGCAGTTGGTCAAAAGCGGTCGGGGTAGCAGGCTGCTGTCGTAACGCTAAATCATCTTGGCGTATATCATAAATCGCCAAGACCCAGGATGCTAGTGTTCGCCAATCAGGGGCCTCATTTGCCTGCCATAGGTGCGGCTGCACACTTGTCGGCCAAGCTTGCAATAAATCAGTTAAGTCTGGCAATTCATGTACGGGCATGGCGGTGCCACTGGCTTGGGCTAACTCGGAACTTGGCAACCAAGACAGCAGTTGCTGCAGTAATTGCAAGGTGCCGGCCACTTTGCCAGCCATGCTATGCCCAGCAATATGCATGGTAGCTAAGCTCAGCCAGGGCAATAAATCCGTAGCTATCTGTGGCTCATGCTCCCACACATCGAGTACCACTCGCAATGGTTGTTGTCGGTTGGCTGCGGCCCGCAAAGCAGACTCTGCAACTACAGGCCCGCGACTTGCGTTAATTAGCACACAATTTGCAGGTAACTGAGCGATACTGGCGTCATCCAGCAAATGGTAGGTAGCGAATGGTCCGCTGCGCGTGAGTGGCACATGACAGCTGATCGCTGCACTGGCTAACACCTGCTGCCAGTTGGCGTGAATCGGCATGCCATCTCGTTGGCTTATCCCCTGTGCTACTAACGGTGGATCGTAACAATGCACCTGATAGCCCAAACCTTGCAGTCGGGCTCCAGCAGCTTGGCCCGTATGCCCACCACCAATGATGGCCACCGGCCCGGTTAAGGGTGCGTCCTGCGCCAAGGTTAACGCAGCTACGGCACTAGCGACGTAGTCACCCACGGCTTGGGCATTTACGCCTGGGGTACTGACAAACGCAATGCCCCGCGCCTCGCAAGCAGCCGCATCAACATGCTCAGTACCTATAGTTGCGGTACCGATCCAACACACATGCGGAGCTTGATCTAACAGTTCCTTGGTAACTTGGGTAATCGAGCGGATCAGCAGTACTTGGGCTCGCGCTAGTTGGGAAGCGTCGGGCTGGCGCCCACTAAAAGTTTCTAGCTGCAACGCCATCCCGGCTTGCTGACAGGTGCGTACTAGTTGGGCCAGAGCCGGCATACTGGCATCGGCGAGAAGATTGATCATAGATGGGCCACTTTTAGCTCACTAAAACAGACGAGCTAGCTTACAACAAAAAGGTGCGCCTTGGCGCACCTTTTTTGTAAACCATCAACTACCGTTAAGATAGCGGCTTGCAGTAAGCTAGGTTACTGATACTTACGCAAAACCAGCGTGGCATTGGTGCCACCAAATCCGAAGCTATTAGACATCGCCGTCGTAATGTTAGCTGGGGTTGGGCTGGTGACAATATTCATCCCAGCAGCACCTGGATCTAAGTTTTCCACGTTGATGGATGGCGCCACAAAACCATGTTGCATCATTAGTAACGAGTAAATGGCTTCGTGGACACCCGCCGCACCTAGGGCATGACCAGTCATCGCTTTAGTGGCACTGATCATTGGTGTGGTGTCACCGAACACTTCACGAATAGCTTCCAGCTCTTTGGTGTCGCCAACCGGGGTTGAGGTACCGTGTGTGTTCAGGTAATCAATCGGGGTATCAACCGTGGCTAATGCCATTTGCATACAACGCACGGCACCCTCGCCTGATGGAGCAACCATATCGTAGCCGTCTGAAGTGGCACCATAGCCAACAATTTCAGCATAAATATGAGCACCACGCGCCAACGCTGTTTCTAGTTCTTCAATCACCAGAATGCCGCCGCCACCGGCCGGCACAAAGCCATCACGATCTGCATCGTAGGTACGCGAAGCTTTGGTAGGCTGGTCATTGTACTTGGTGCTAAGTGCACCCATGGCATCAAACTCCATGCCTAAGGTCCAGTGTAATTCTTCGCCACCACCAGCAAACACACGGTCTTGCTTACCAAATTGAATCAGTTCTAAGGCATGACCAATACAATGCGCCGAAGTAGCACAGGCTGAACTGATGGAGTAGTTCACCCCTTTGATCTGAAATGGCGTTGCTAAACATGCCGACGTGGTAGAGGCCATGCAGCGTGGCACCATGTAGGGTCCCACTCGCTTCACGCCTTTTTCACGCATGATATCAGCAGCGGCAACCTGGTGCTCGCCAGAAGCGCCACCGGAGCCAACCACCAGACCTGTGCGTGGGTTTGACACTTGCTCGTCGGTTAAGCCGGCATCGGCTATCGCTTGCGCCATGGCCATGTAGGCATAGGCGGCAGAATCTCCCATAAAGCGTAATGCTTTGCGGTCAATATGATCAGCTGGGTTAGCCCGTACTGGCCCCCAAACCTGACAACGTAACCCCATATCGGCAAATTCTTGAGAAAATTCAATGCCCGAGCGTCCTTGTTGTAACGACTCCAACACTTCTTGTTTGTTCACGCCGATACTCGACACAATGCCAAGTCCGGTAATCACTGCTCTTCTCATTCTCATGTCCTGTCTTGCTGAGCGCTGCTGTATGGTAGCCCACTTCTGAAAAAAAGTGGTCTGCTTTCCGTATTTTTACCTAAAAATTGTTACACTAATGCGCTAGATTAGCCACCTGATTGGATGACTTTTTTGTGAGTAAATTTTTCCCCCAGCCGGTGCAGCCTGCGCAAATCAGCTACAACGACCATGGTTTACCGGTCGCTACCGCTTTTGATGATATTTATTTTACCAACAGCGATGGGCTGGCCGAAAGTCGATACGTATTCTTGCAGCATAACGATCTACCCCAACGCTGGCAAACTCATCCGCATCCGCTGTTTGTAGTAGCCGAGTCTGGTTTTGGTACCGGCTTGAATTTTCTTGCCTGCTGGCATGCTTTTATGCAACAGGCGCCTAGCTCGCTGCGACTGCATTTTGTCTCATTTGAAAAGTACCCCTTAGCCCGCGCTGATTTACAGCGGGCGCTAGCCCACTTTCCAGAGCTAGCAGAGTTACCAGCGCAACTTCAGGCGCATTACCCAGCGGCCGAGGCTGGGTGTCATCGACTGCAATTTGCCCAAGGCCGGGTCACTCTCGATTTGTGGCTTGGTGACATTCTCGAACTACTCCCTGCGTGGCCTTCGCAACAAAGCGTCGATGCATGGTTTTTGGATGGCTTTGCCCCGGATAAAAACCCCGCCATGTGGCAACCTGAATTGTTTAACGCCATGGTCAATCATGCTCGTGCTGGTTGTACTTTTGCTACCTTTACCGCCGCCGGTGCCGTTCGCCGTGGTTTACAAGCAGCTGGCTTTAGTGTGCACAAGGTCAAAGGTTTTGGCCATAAACGTGAGATGCTACGCGGCGTTCTTTGCGAAAAAACAGGTTCTGAACCCACACAGTCCGAGCAAAATGGCGCTGCGAGAGCGACCTCTAAGGCACCGCAATTAGCCATTATTGGCGGAGGTATCGCAGCAGCTTGCTTGGCTTGGTCACTGACCCGCCGCGGTCACGCGGTGACCTTGTATACCACGGGTATCGCTAGTGGCGCCTCAGGCAATGCGCAAGGTGCAGTCTACCCTCTGTTACATGCGCAATTCAGTCCGCTAGCACAGTTTTTTGTCGGTGCCTTTCATCAGGCTCGCCAGTTTTATGCACAGTATGCACCCGCCTGTTGGCATCCAAGCGGAGTCTTGCAGCTCGGCTTTAATCAGGAGCGCCAGCAACGCCAACACAAACTTTTAGCCGCCCAACTGTACCATGCAGAAACCGTGCATGGCTTGAGCGCTGCCGCCACTCAACAACATTGGGCGGAATTACCAGCGCAGCCAAGCTTGTTTTATCCGCGCGCCGGTTGGGTCAGTCCGGCCAAACTCGTCGCTGATTTATTGCAGCAATGCGGCGAGTTGTTAACCATCATTGAATTAGGAAAAGAACTGGGTAAAGAGCCAAGTAGCGGGCACCAAGCCATTACCGCCATCAAGCCACATGCTTCTGGTTGGCACCTCTATAGTGGGGATAGCTTAGTTGGTCGCGCTGATCTGCTGTGGGTCGCCGCCGGCGCCGGCATGCAGCAGTTACTAGCGCCGTGGCAGTTGCAATTCAGTAATGTGCGTGGCCAAGTCACTCAGGTGGCAGCAACAGCAACCAGCAGTAGCTGCCCAACGGTGGTCTGCTACAAGGGCTATTTTACGCCTGCCGAAGACGGTCGTCATTGTGTTGGCGCCACCTACGCGCGCAACTACCCAGCCAGCTTAGCGCAGCAACCACAAACGGCCGATCAGCAGGAAAATTTAGCCACCCTGATTGATAATCTGGGGCCGGCTGCCAGTGCTTGGACCGAGCAGTTAGAAGCTGTAGCTGACCGTGCCGCCGAGCGCAACACCACCCGCGATCATTTGCCCGCCTGCGGCTGGCTCACTCCCACCTTAGCAGTCTTAGGTGGGCTCGGCTCACGTGGGTTTACCAGTGCGCCCTTGGCCGCAGAAATATTAGTCAGCCAATGGCTGCAAGAACCCCTGCCCTTGGCTACTGAGCTGCTGCAGCGGTTGGCTCCGCAACGGCTTCAAGCTGCGCCAGCATAGCCTGTATATGAACCATGTCGGCCGGTGCTAATTCGTGCTTGGCGTGCTCTACTGAAGCACGCACCGCCGGCAAAATGGCTGTGGTTTGGGCCAGCTCTTGCAATTCCAATTGCGCCACCACCAAATCAAAATGGCCGCGCAAGTAGCCGCTGGCAAACAGTTCGTCGTCTGTGCCTGTCACCACCGCACGCTCAAAAACTTCTTCTAATTGTTCCACGTATTGCTGAAACTCTGCTGATGCCATCACCTACTTTCCTTCACCCAAACGTTACTTAAGCCACCTGTTGGCGTGGCTGTTGCAGTGCGCAAGAATACCATAAGCCAAGGCATTTCTGATACACTAGTGCCACCTTGATTGAGATAACGCAATGCTGTGAGGAAGAATGACCACACCGATAGGATTATTCTACGGATCCACCACCTGTTTTACCGAAATTGCAGCGGAAAAAATTCAAGCTCAGTTTGCCCCAGGCGAAGTCGAGCTGTTTAATATCAAAGATGTACCTCTGGCTCATGCAGAGCAGTTCGAGGTACTTATTTTTGGCTTATCAACTTGGGATTTTGGTGAAATTCAAGAAGATTGGGAAAGCCATTGGCAAGATATCGGCCAGTTGCAGCTCACTGGTAAAAAAGTGGCGCTGTTTGGTATGGGTGACCAAGTGGGTTACACCGATTGGTTTCAAGATGCACTAGGCATGCTGCACGATGAGCTCGCCAGCCACGCCAATACCCGTGGCTGCATTCGATTAGGTTTCTGGCCGAACCAAGGCTATGACTTTGCCGCCTCAAAAGCCCTCATCAACAACGACGAATTTTTTGTCGGCCTAGCGCTAGATGAAGACAGCCAATACCAGTATAGCGATGAGCGTATTGCGCAGTGGTGTGTGCAACTTAAAGAAGAGCTTGCCAGCGTGTAAGCTCTTGTTGCTGCTGGGCTGCGGCAAATCGTAACGCGGCTGAGTGGCCCCATACTGGCCCTGGCCACGCAGGATCATTGGGCTGACGCAGCAGCACATGAATATGCAACTGGCTCACCACATTACCTAGCGCGCCGACATTGAGCTTAACCTTTTGCTGGCGTTGCCGCGCATCCTGTAACAGCATCTCACTTGCTTGTTTGATCTCACGCGCCAACTGCACTTGGTCGGCCTCGCTCAAGTCAACAAACTCGGTCATATCAGCCCGCCGCGGCACCAACATCAGCCACGCGTAGCGTTGATCGTCAAACCGTCGCAGCTCACACAACGGCCAGCTTGCTAACCAAAAGCTATCGGCCGCTAAACGTTCATCAAGCTTGAAATTGGCATCATCTTTTGGCCCGTTAGTCGTGCTTAGGTTAGTTTCTGCTGGCGCTTTGGTATACCCTGTGTCTGACATTTTGTATTCCGTTTTTCAGTGGATGATTATCATGCAATGTATAACTTTATCTCGGCGTTCAATAGGCGTACTTAGCTTAGCTGGCTTTATTGCTGTGAGCTTAATCAGCAGTACTGCCATCGCAACTCCCGCTCAACCCTCGGCTCCTTCTGCGGCAACAGCTCCGTCAGCTACCAATGAGCAAAGCTCGGCTATTGCTACTTTTACGGCAAAGATGCAGCAGCACCAAGGCTTTTTTAGCTTTTATCACGATCAGCACCAAGGCAATATCTACCTCAAGGTGCCACGTGCGCAAACCCAATTTATTTTTCAAACCAGTTTGCCGTGGGGCTTAGGCTCTAACGACATAGGTTTAGACCGCGGTCAATTAGGAGCTACTCGGCTAGCAAGTTTTTTAATTGAAGGCGATAAAGTGTTGTTGCAACAACATAATACCAAGTTTCGCGCTAATAGCGACAATGCGGCTGAGCGCGCCAGTATCGAGCAAGCCTTTGCTAGTTCAGTCATTGCGGGTTTTAAAGTAGTCGCTGCCGATGCCGATGCAGTACTGATTGATTATACGCCGTTCTTACTCAGCGATACCCATGGCGTGGTGCAACGCTTGGTTCAGAGCAAACAGGGCAACTATAAGGTCAATAGCGCTCAATCAGTGATTTATCCTGCGCGTAGTAAAGCTTTTGCCGACAATACCGAGCTCGAAGCTAAACTCACCTTCAGTGGCCAAGCCAGTGGCAGTTACGTCAACCAAGTGGCCGCCGATGCCAATCAGCTGACTCTGCACTTGCATCACTCTTTTATTCGATTACCTGATGCCAATTACCAACCGCGGCAATTTCATCCGCAAAGTGGGTTTTGGAGTGAGGCCCATCAAGACTATGCCGCCCCGTTAGGACAACCACTCACGGTGCAATACATTCCGCGCCATCGGTTAAGCGCGACCAACCCGATCATCTATTACCTAGACCCCGGCGTACCCGAACCGGTGCGTACGGCGCTACTTGACGGAGCAAAGTGGTGGGCGGAAGCTTTTGAAGAAATTGGCTACCCTGACGGCTTTCAAGTACGCGAGTTGCCAGCCGATGCCGATCCGATGGATGTGCGCTACAACGTCATTCAATGGGTGCACCGAGCCACTCGCGGCTGGTCTTACGGCGCGTCAATTATCGACCCCCGTACCGGCGAAATTATCAAAGGTCATGTAACGCTCGGCTCTCTTCGCGTCCGTCAAGATATGCTCATTGCCCAAGGCTTACTGGCACCTTATCAAGACCACACCGATACCGCCACACAGCAGCAATTACTTGCTGATATCGAGGCCATGGCGCTGGCACGGATTCGTCAGCTATCAGCCCACGAAATCGGTCATACATTAGGGATTGCCCATAATTTTGCCGCCAGCAGCCATGACCGTGCTTCGGTGATGGATTACCCCCATCCTTTAGTAAGTTTAAGCACCAATGAGCAAGGTTTAAGCTTGGCCGGAGCCTACACCGAAGGCCTCGGTATTTGGGATAAGCAAGTGGTAGCTTACGGCTATGGTGACGGCGATTTAGCCAAGGTGCTCGAGCAGAATCGTCGGTTGGGCTTAAGCTTTATCTCAGACCGTGATGCGCGTGCTCCTGGTGGCGCTCATCCTGACGCCCATTTATGGGATAACGGCAGCGATGCGGTCACCGAACTAGAGCGTATTCTCGCGGTACGCGCCACCGCTTTGCAGCAATTTGGCCTGGCCAACTTAGCCGCTGGCCAACCCTTAAGCCAGTTGCAAAATGTGTTAGTCCCGGTGTATTTACTGCATCGCTATCAAGTAGAAGCCGCCGTAAAAATGCTTGCTGGAGTGCATTACGATTACAGCGTGAAAGGTGAGCCCTTGCGACCTGTACGGGCGGTCAATGCTAGCCAACAACAGCGCGCACTGCAGGTGTTAATGAAGACGCTACAAGCCGATACCTTGCGTTTACCCACCGCAATACACGACTTACTCACTGCACCGGCCTACGGCGAGGGCTACGACCGTGAGCGCTTTACTGGGCTTACTGGATTATTGCCAGATACCGATAGCATGGCGGCCAGCAGTGCCCGTTTTACCCTTGATTTGCTGTTACAGCCACAACGCCTTGAGCGCCTCGCGCAACAGCATAGCAAAACGCCAAGTATCCCTAGCATTAGCACTCTGTTAGCGGCCCTAGCAGACACTACTCTAACTCCGGCACAAGCCGCCTCGGCGGATACCCTGACGCAACGGTTAGCCTTTGAAACACTGACTGCGGTGGCTCAGGTCTATCAGCAACAACAGCTCAGTGCGGTCGTCAAAGCTCCGCTGTGGCAGTTTTTACAACAGCAGCAACAGCAATGGCAACAGGCGCCAGCCTCAGCCCATCAAGCCTATGTGGTGTATGCACTCGAGCAGTTGTTAGAGCATCAACGTTGGCCGGTGCCGGCTGCTGCAGCCCTACCACCGGGTTCGCCAATCTAAAGAGTCTCACCTACCCAGCAGGCATAAAAAAAGAGGCCAAGTCGTTATCCGACTTGGCCTCTTTTACAAGAGCTTATAACAAGCTTAATACCATTAGAACGAGTAGTTCAAGTTGATGAACACTTGACGACCGAACTGATCGTACTGTGAGTACATCATCGCATTACCGGTAGTGTATGAGTAAGCTGGGCTACCTAATGGTGGCTTCTTATCAAACACGTTCGTAATACCTACGGTTAAATCAATATCGTTTTCAAACTGCTTAGATACTGACGCAGTATGGTAGAAAGTCGTTGGCGCTTCAGCTTTAAAGTACACTGGAGTAAGACGATAGGTAGTTGCTGAACCCTTGATGTATTCACCGTAGTTGTCAACTTTACCAGCATAACGAGTGGCCCAAGTATAGGTCCAAGTATCACGCTCTAATGAGGCAGTGATAGTACCTGAATGACGTGGGTTACCTAACAAGCCTACGTACTGCTCTGGTTGGCTATCAGCAAACTGCTGGTAAGTACGCTCGATTTGGATAGTGTGGTCTAAACGCAGACGTAAATAACCCATCGGGGTATCGTCTTGATAGCTTAACACGGTATCCACACCACGTACGTACTGGCTAGCAACGTTAACGTAACCACCGTAAACTTCATCGATACCCCAGTTACCAGTTTCAGTACCGTCGTTACGAGTAAAGCGATCACAGAACGGTTCGTTTTCGAAATCATCTGAGCGATAACATAAGTTTAGGATACTTACGCCGGTGATATCGTCCACTTGGTTGTCGATACGCACTTGGTAATAATCAACTGACGCTGCAACCGTACCTTCTGGGCTACTCCAAACAATACCTACACCTTCAGATACTGAGGTTTCAGCTTTCAGAGTACCAGCGCCACCACCTGTGTAGGCGGTACCAGAACCGAAGTCTTGTGCGTAATCGCCAGGGATACCGTCAGCTTGACAGTTGGCTAGCACACGCTCGTTGATGCTACCAGCTTCTTGACGCTCTGCCCAATTCCAGCATGGATCGCTACGCTGATCAAAGAACGCTGATTGGTCGCCTAAGTACAATTCAAACAACGCCGGTGAACGGAACGAAGTACCACGTGATGCACGTACGCGCAAATCTTCAGTAATTGCCCAGTTTGCACTGATCTTGAAGGTGGTGTCGCTACCGTAAGTGTTCACGTCAGTCCAACGGGCAGAACCGGTTAAATCTAATGAGTACACACCTGGTAAATCGCGTAGTACTGGAACCTGAATCTCACCATAAGCAGCTACGGTGGTTTGACGACCGGCAGTAATACCAGCGCTACTCATACCCCATGAGTTACCTTGTAAGGTTTGCTCTCCGGGAGTGTCCACAATCGAGTCAGTTTGATAAGCCACACCAACTGCAGTGGCTACGGTACCGGCTGGTAAATCAAATAAATCACCGGTGATGTAAGCATCAACAGTATCTTGTTTGTAGATGGTTTTACCATGGTCCATACCGAATAAGAAATCACGGGTACCTTGGTCAAAGTTACCGCGAACGTATTCTGGATCAAAGAAATCAATTGCATAACAAGCGCGTTGTGAAATAGGTGATACTTCACCTTCACATGGGTCACCCCAGATCGCATTAGCGGCCATTTCTAGCGCATCTTGCATGATAATCTTGGTGTCATAAGTACCGCTGCTTAAGCTACGCTGCCAAGAAATATCCCAGTTCCAGAAGCCTAGTGAACCTTCCAAACCTACCACACCACGGGTGTAGTCGATGGTGGTAACGCTACCAGAGTGATCTGTTACAGCCGTTGGATCTAAATAGACATCACCTTCCCAGCCAGGTACCAAACCAGCCCATGCAGGGATGTAGGGTTCCCAGAATTGGCGGTAGCTGTTGATTTTAGTTTCACGCACACTGTGCAAGATTTCTGAGTAGAAACGCACGTTGTCAGACAAATCATAATCGGCCTGCGCATACAATGACCATGCTTCAGTACGTGGTACCATGGTTTGCAAGTCTTGGAACGGGTGATCGGCATCTAACCAACCATCAGTAAGCTTGTCGTAGCCCACTGGGTACCAACCTTCTGGTACGCCAATGTCACCTGGGTTAACCGGGTTGTAGGTTGGCAAACCAGCTGCTGCTTTAGAACCATCGTAATCGTAGTTCTGAATGGTTGACAGGTAGTTACCTGCGCCGTTGTACCATAACCACATACCGTAAGGTAAATCGTTACAGTGATAGTTACCGGTACGTGGGTCGATCGGATCAGCACGCTCACCAGTGGCTTGATCGATCAAATAACGCTGTTCACAAGCAAAGTGGTCGCGATCTCCGCGGGCCAATTCTTGTTGTAAACGGTAATCAGCAACCACACGGAATGATCCTTTATCAAAGGCTTGACCGTAAGTACCATTCAAACGGTAGTTTTCACCACCTGATTCAGTTGGCTGATTGGCACTGAAGTTAATCGCTGATTCATCACCTTTTTTAGTGATGATGTTGATAACACCAGCTACCGCATCAGAACCGTATAAAGACGACGCACCGTCTTTTAAGATTTCAACTCGTTCAACGGCAGATACCGGAATCGAGTTCATATCAAACGCAGCTACTTGACCACGAGTACCGGCAGGCCCTGCACGGCGACCGTTCAACAATACGAGGGTACGGTTCGCACCTAAACCACGCATTGAGATAGACTCGTTACCAGCACCACCTTCGGTTACGCTACCTACCGACATAGCTGCAGTTAACTGGTTTGAACCAGAAGCCACAGTAGAGGTACGTAGCAATTCACCCAAGGTATTTAAACCTTGTTCAACGGCTAGTTCGGTGGAAATAACTTCAAGTGGGGTAGGATTATCCATACCGTCGGTACGAATACGCGAACCTACAACGGTAATACGTTCCGCTTTTTCTTCCGCATCGGCGTTCTCATCTTGATCAGTGACATCTTGTGCATATGCACCAGCTGATAACAGCGTAGAGGCTGCACCAAAAGCTAAAGCAAGACGTACTGATTTGGCGATGTGACTATCTTTCATCATCTCTCCAGATCATATTTTATTTTTGTAATCAACAAAAAGTCAGGAAACTTTTTGCCAGAAGCACTGTCGCAAAACAATGACTGACCTTCAATGTATCCAATTTCTTTATAAAATTACAAGTAAATAACGGAATATTCTTGCTACAGAGCGGGAAAATAGCGACTAACGACGGGCTTGATTTGTGCTTGCTACGCTATATGTATAACTTATGTAAAGGCGATATACAAAAAAGCGCAGGTCCAAAACCCGCGCTTTTTAAGCTAGTTAAACTTAAATCATTAATCGAGCTTGGCAAAAAATGACTCAGGCAACCAACGCGGACGCTGCTGCTGATTAGCAATTTCTTCGCCAATGGCATAGTTGATGTTGGTAAAGACCACGCCGGCATCGTAATTAATGGGTAAGTCGGTCGAGTCGCTAGGGCGATGATAGTGCTCAGCAAAGAACTTACCCCACACTTCACCACCGTTTTCATCTTCATTTTTAGCGGTAAAGCCAGTCATTAAAAATACCGCTGGTACGCCTTTCTTCACGAATGGGTAGTGATCTGAGCGAGTAAAAATCGCCTGTTCTGGCATCGGATCTTCGCTCAGCTCGATACCATACTTGCCGGCTGCACTGGCCACTGTCTCACCCAAGGTTGAATGGGTTGAGCCAAATGCAATCACGTCGGCAAAATCATACAACAACACCGGCATATCAAGGTTCACGTTAGCTACGATATTTGCCAAAGGCACTGTCGGTTGATGCGCAAAATAGTCCGCACCCAACAGACCACGCTCTTCGGCTGTCACCGATAAAAACAACACCGAACGCTTCGGAGCGACGCCTGATTCCACAAACATTCGTGCCGTTTCTAACATCACAGCAACGCCTGAGGCGTTATCCATGGCACCATTGTTAATGTGGTCGTCTTGGCTTAGATCTTTGGTGATACCAATATGATCTGAATGTGCGGTGTAGAGCACGTACTCATGTTTTAACTGTGGATCGCTACCCGGTAATACCGCCGCAACATTCGGGCTGCTAATTTCTTCGTGGCGAGAAGCGCGTGTAAGCTGTGCTTCAAAACCTAATTCAAAACTAGGCACCGGCTCGCCTGCTTCAGCTGCCGCAAAAATATCTGTTAAGCTCTGCGGAGCCTTAGCAAATAATGGCGCTGCTGCTTCGTGATGCAAATAGGCACCCGCGGCAATATTTTTGTAGGCCACATTGGGTTCACCATTTGGCTGCAACCAGCGCACTGTAGGCGCCCGTTGATACATAGCCCCTACTTCAAAAGGCCTTACTTTTTCGCGCTCTGGGCTATGCAGCGTGATAATGCCTACCGCTCCGCGCTCAGCTGCAAATTTTGTTTTGCTGCTATTCAGGTGGGCACCTTCTTCGCTTGGTAAATCGGCTGGACGGCCAGTAAGCATCACCACAATTTTACCGTTAACATCCACCCCAGCATAATCGTTTAAACCAAACGCTTCTGATACCAAACCATAACCAACAAACACCAGCGGCGCAGTCACATCATCCTGCTCGGTGTAGGCGCTGGGCCCGGTAATAAACTGCTTAGGATAATCAAACTCAATTTCAGTATCGCCGTTGCGCACGGTGAAAGTGGCTGAGTTTTCTTCTAAGTAGCTCCGTCTGAATTTAATGCGCTGAAAATAAGTGCCATCATCACCAGCCGGTTCTAGGCCCAACTGCTTAAACTCGGTGGCAATGTATTTAGCTGCAATTTCATGCCCCTGACTGCCGGTGTCACGGCCCTCAAGTTCATCACTAGCTAAAAATTCTAAGTGGGCTTGCAAAGTACTGGCATTGGCAGTCACTGCGGCAGCAGTGCTGTTATTGCTAGCCTCGGTGTCGGTCACATCATTGCAACCGACCAAGCTTGCCGCGATCAGCGTCAAGCCAAACATCGAAATTAAGCGCATAAAGGGTTCCATTCATGGTGTATTTGTTATTTTTCGCACCACAGTTTAGCGATAAAGACCACTGGCAACAATAGCCTAAGCAACCACACTGGGTAGGAATGACCCTATTGCCTCGTGCAAAAACCCGTGTTATTGTTACATTATAACATTACATAGCTTACCTCATTATGACTGTGGAGAAAGTATCAATGCCTGTTGTTCAAGCGACCCTTGCTAGGTCACAGAAACCTATCAAAACATCCATAAAAGCACTCAGCTTGATGGTATCAAGCTTGCTTGCAGGTGTTGTGGTTACTGGCTTTAGTAGCAACACTCTGGCCCAAGACCAAGGCGCAACCACAGCCACCGAAAGCACCACAGAAGCAGCACAGCATCAGCATCAAGACACTGAAGTGATTGTTATCACCAGTAGCCCGTTGGCTCGTACTGCCTTAGAATCGGCGCAACCCATCAGCGTTATGGCTGGCGATGAACTGCGTGAAAATCAAGCTCACACGCTGGGCGACACCCTCATGCATGAGCCTGGTATCAACGCCACTCATTTTGCTGGAGTTGCCAGTAGCCCGATCATTCGTGGCCTTGATGGTCCGCGGGTTAAAATCGCCCAAAACGGCTTAGATAGTGCCGATGTCTCACGCGGCTCACCGGACCATGCGGTCACTACCGAGACCTCGGTAGCTGAGCAAGTCGAAATTTTTCGTGGTCCCGCCACCTTGTTGTACGGTAGTGGTGCCATCGGAGGCGTGGTTAACGTTGTTGACCAGCGCATTGCGCAAGATTTTGTCGGCGGCAGTCGCGGCTTTTATGGCGTGAACCTTAATACCGCCAGTAACTTGCGCGATGCTACCGTCGGTTTTAATGCTGATCATAAAAATACCGTGTGGCACGCTGATGCCTTTATTCGTCGTAGCGATGACTACGATGTTCCAAGCTTTACCAATGACGAGGGTGAAAACCTCACGCGCATTAACAACACCTTTGTGGATGCTGAAGGGGTAAACCTTGGCGTCAGTTATCTGTTTGACCAAGGCTACTTTGGCGTTTCTTACGGACGTTTAGAGCAGCAATATGGTATTCCTGGGCATGACCATGCCCACCAAGATGACCATGCTGATGAGCACGCCGATGAGCATGAACACGAGCACGAGGCTGAGGTGCATGCCGAGGTCGGCCCCTTCGCTGATCTTTGGCAGAACCGTATCCAAGTACACGGTGGCTGGCTCACGCCTAGCTTACAAGGCATTGAAAAAGTAGAACTTCGCTACGGCTTTACTGATTATCAACATCAAGAAATTGAAGATCAACTGCCCTCAACCACCTTTACTAACGAACAGCATGAATTGCGTTTAACCGCAAATCATGAGCCGCTGGCAGGCTGGCAGGGTGCCTTTGGCTATCATTATTTTGACCAGCAACAGAGCGCTTTTGGTGCCGAAGCCTATACTCCAGCTTCAACCACCGAGCGACATGGCTTGTTTTGGTTGCTGGAGCGCGAAATTAACCAAGTCACCTGGCAAACTGGGGTGCGTTACGAGGATGTGAGTGTCAATGAGTACTCATTCCAACCGGTATCCGCATCATTAGGCTTAACTTACCAGCTGCAGCCAGGAGTTCAGCTCTCAGCAAACCTCAGTCATGCCCAACGGGCTCCGTCGGCCAATGAGCTATTTGCCAATGGTCAGCACTTGGCAACTCGTACCTACGAGCTTGGCTTAACCTATCAACTCGATGCGATAAGCGACCACCATCTGCATATTGAACCAGCAACAAAGGCACCGCGCAAAGAACAATCCAATAACATCGATCTTGGCTTGCACCTAAACTTAGCCAGTTTCCATTTAGACTGGACCATGTTCTATAACCGCATTGATGATTATGTATTTAATGCCTACAGCGGCTTTGTTAGCAGCGACATTGCTCACCACCATGAACACGACGAACATGCCGAACAACCAGGCGAAGCTCATGACCATGATCATGGCGGTGCTTTGCCCATCGTCGCCTATCAGCAACGTGATGTTGAACTTTACGGCTACGAACTAAGTAGCCGCTGGGAAGTCACCGAACAGGTTGAGTTCACTGCTTTTAGCGATTACATTCGTGGCCGCGCCCGCGATGGTGGCGACAACCTGCCGCGCATTCCAGCCCAACGTTTAGGTGCGGAGGGGCGTTATCAAGCCGACCAATGGGAAGCCAAGTTAGGCTACACCTGGTACAACAGCCAAACCCGAATCACTGCGTACGAAACTACCACGCCTAGCTATGGCTTACTCAATGCCCAGCTTAATTTATTTCCGGTGGCGTTACAGCAGCATGGCATCACCCTATACCTAAAGGCCGAGAACCTAACCGACGAACTCGGTTTTGTGCATAGCTCGTACCTCAAAGATGACGCTCCCATTCGTGGACGTAATTTTAGTATTGGTATACGTGGTGAATTCTAGCGCACACAAGGCGCACTTTACCGCACCTTAACTCAGTTGGCGGCCTGCTTTGATACACTGCTTAAATATTACTTAATGCTACAAGTAAAATTTAACACAGGAACCTAGCAGGCATGCCCACTGCGATTAGCATTGCGATTTTAACGTTAAGCCTCTTCTTCACCGCTTTAGCGCCGGCTGCGGCTCGGGCGGACACTGCTGATTTTGATATCGAGCGCATTTTTTCTGCTCCTAGCCTAACCACCACAGCCCCACAGCGCATTCAAATCTCCCCCTCTGGTGAGTGGGTCAGTTATTTGGCTGGCTCTGCTGATGCTCCGAACGTTTACGATTTGTGGTTGTACCAAGTACGCGAAAATAAACATCAACGCTTAGTTCAAGCAGCTGATCTCACTGCCAGTGATATTACTCTCTCTGCTGAAGAGCAGGCGCGCCGTGAACGCATGCGCATCAGCGCCAGCGGTATTGTTGATTATCAATGGTCGCCAGATAGCCAGTCACTGCTCTTTCCTTTGCAGGGACAATTGTATTTATACGACATCGCCAGCGGAAACACCCAGCAGCTCACCAATGCGGATTACTTCGCCACAGATGTACGCTTTTCTCCGCTTGGCAATTACATCAGCTTCGTTCATGATTATAACCTCTGGTTAATTGATCTCGCCCAACAGCGCACGTTACAGTTAACTGAAAGAAGCAGTGCCACTGAGCAATTTGCAACGGCTGAGTTTGTCGCCCAAGAAGAAATGAAACGCATGACGGGCTATTGGTGGAGCCCCGATGAGCGTCATATTGCCTTAACTCGAGTCGATTTGAGCCAAGTGCCGATTCAAACTCGAGTGGATATTCATGCCAACCAAAGCACCTTGGTACAACAACCCTACCCTGCGGCAGGACAAACCAATGCGTTGGTTGATTTAGGGGTATTAAGTTTACCCACCGAGCTGTCGCAAGAGTCTGCCGAGCAACTCTCGCAGCCACTCTCGCAGCAACTCAAGCCACAATGGTTTAACTTGCCGAAACGCCATGGCAGCGGCTACTTAGCCCGAGTTAACTGGGTGCCCGACAGCAAACGGCTGAGCTATCAGTGGCAGAACCGCCTGCAGCAACAACTGAATCTTTATGTGCAGGACATCAACACAACAGGTGCGCCCCAACTGGTGCTGCAAGAAACCAGCGCACAATGGGTGAATCTGCATGATGATTTGCACTTTATGGAAGATGCTCGTCACTTGGTTTGGGCCTCTGAACGTAGTGGCTTCAAGCATCTTTACTTGTACCGTTTGGATGGCAGTTTGATTCGCCAACTCACCAGTGGCGATTGGAATGTCGATGAAGTAAGTCATGTGGATGAAATCACTGGGGTGGTTTATTTTACTGGCCGCAAACAAACCCCTCTAGAGCGCCATCTCTACCGCGCCAGCTTGAACACCAATACTCCTAGTCAACCGAGTCAGCTCAGTCAGCGCCGCGGCATGCATCAAGTGGTGTTTGCCGGCAACGGACGCAGCTATATCAGCTATTTTTCCAGTGCCAAGCAACCACCTCAAGTAAGTTTACATGGCCCCACCGGTGAGCGCATCGTCTGGCTGCACGAGAATAAAATCAATGCCGAACATCCCTTGGCACCCTATATCGAGCAATGGAGCTACCCAGAATTTGGCGAACTCACTGCCGCCGATGGCCAGACCCTCTATTACCGCGTACACAAACCACCCATGATGGCCGATAACCGTCGTTATCCGGCCGTCGTTATGGTTTACGGTGGCCCGCGTGCTCAGCGGGTAACCAACAGCTGGGGTGATTATTTTACCCAATACTTAGCGCGCCAAGGCTTTGTGGTCTTTGCCTTAGACAATCGCGGTAGTGGCAACCGTGGCCGCCAGTTCGAAACCGGTATTTATCGACAGTTAGCACAACTTGAAGTTGCCGATCAACAGTTGGGAGCGCAATGGCTTGCACAACAAAGCTATGTGGACGGTGAGCGCATTGGCGTATTTGGCCACAGTTACGGTGGCTATATGGCGTTGCACCTTATTTTACGGGCCCAGCAACAATTTGCGGCCGCTGTAGCCGGTGCTCCGGTCACCGACTGGGCGCTTTATGACACTCATTATACCGAGCGCTACATGGGCACCCCGCAAGATAATCCAGATGGTTACCGGGCGGCAAATGTGATGACCTATGCGAAGCAGTTACAACGCCCCCTGCTGATTTATCACGGCATGGCGGACGACAACGTACTGTACAGCCATACGGCATTGCTCACCTGGCAGTTACAACAACAGATGCTGCCCTTTGAGATGATGGCATACCCCGGTAAGGCACACGGTTTAAGCGGCCGCGAGACTAGTATTCATCGCTACCAAATGATCGCAGACTTTTTTGCCAGACACTTACAATAAGTTATACTAAGTAACCGTACAGGTTGTACTCTAAGTATCACTGACAGTTCCACAAAGGAGTGGGTGTTCATGCGCTTTTTATCTCGTCGTTTGGTTATGCCTAATGATTTGAATTTTGCCGGTTCGTTATTCGGCGGTCGTATTCTCGAATGGATTGACGAAGAAGCTTATATCTATGCGGCCTGCCAGCTAGATGCCAAAAGCTTAGTAACGAAACACATTGGCGCCATCAGCTTTGAAACCTCTGCGTATCAGGGCGATGTGGTTGAATTTGGGTTAGGTGTCAAAAAGGTGGGTAAAACCTCTGTGACCGTCACCTGTGTGGTGCGTAATAAGCAAACCAAACAGAATATTTGCGTGGCCGATGACATTGTATTTGTTCACATCGACCCAACCAGCCGCACGCCACAGCCCCACGGCAAAACAAAAGCACAGTTGGATGCGATCGAGATCGAAACTCCAATCATGTAAGGTTGGCGCTTCCATTCACTAACGCCATAACTGACAAAAAAGCCGCTGACAGTACCACTGTAGCGGCTTTTTATTGTTGTAGCGCAATCCAAACTTATTGATATAGGGTACGAATCCAGCGCTCTTCGTTAATAAAGCTCCATGACCAAGCCTGCCATTGCTCGCTTAAGCCATGCTCGATCACTTGCTCAACACTCATGCCTTGCTGCTTCAACGTAAGTACTTCTTCGCGCGTCGCCTCAATCATGTGCACTAGGCGTAACCAATCTGCTCGTTTAGATAAAGGCCCATGGCCCGGGATGATCTGAGTTTGTGTATCTAGCTCGGCAATCACCGTCCGTACATTATCAATAAAGCCTTGCACGTTGCCGCCCGCGTTTAAATCGATAAACGGAAAGCGATCAACAAAGAACAAATCACCGGCGTGAATGACATTTGCTTGCGGAAACCATACCACCACATCGCCATCAGTATGACCGTTTGGATAATGCTGCAGCCGCACGCTCTGGCTACCAGCCTTCACTTCTAAGCCATCGCTAAAGGTCACTTTAGGCAGGCCATCACGGTCAAATTTATCGTTTGCCGCTAATCGTGTTTTGACATTCTCATGAGCCACGACCATCACCCCGTTGCGAGCGAACGGAGCATTACCATCAGTATGGTCACCATGAAAATGGGTATTTACTAGAGTTTTAATCGGTTGCTCGGTCACGGCCGCAATCGCCGCAGTGATCTTGTCTGCTAACCCTTGGTACTGGGCATCGATCATGACCACGCCATCATCACCTACATAAACGCCGATGTTGCCGCCCATACCCGTGAGCATATACACATTGCCTGCAACTTGCGTGGCTTTAACCTCAACCTCAGCAAGGTTAGCCTGTGCCGACGCTGGTGCTGCAACAAGCAAGACCAATGCGGCCCACGCCGTCTGTTTTAACTGAACCAGTTTAAATCCACGCATGTTACTGTCCTCAAAGTTAGCTATTAACGGTGCAAGTAACAACCAGCAAAGCTAGCCACAGGCGTCGCCGTAGGCTTACCATGTTGCCAATCACCGCCTTCTACCCCACTCCCAGCAATATCGACATGCACATAAGGGAGCGGTTTGTTGCTGTCACTACCGTGTTTATCTAAACCCGCGGCAATGGTTAAAAATGCCATCGGGAATTGGTGCCCACGTGCAGTGGTTGCTGAAGGGCCATTGTTACTTGATAAAATGTCATCGGCCTTAGTCCGCGGTGCGACAAATTTAAAATCTTCGCGCCGAGACCACGAAATTTCACTCGGGTCACCGTAAACTTCACCGGCTTCCCATAAGTTATCCGTGATAGCATTTACGCGCGCTGGACCATTCGGGATCAACGCCGTGTAAGGCCCCTTCGCTAAGGCTGCATGGCCGGTTAAGGTCGCCACACTAAAGAGTTGTGGATTGGTGTATTGATGCGCTTCTCTACGCAGATGAGATAATAAGTCGGCCAAGAGGAGACGGCCCTCAGCATCAGTATTACCAATGCGCACTCGTACGCCACTGTGACCGGTGATGATTTCATCAGCAACAAAAGCTTCCGCGCCAATGCTGTTGCGCACCACGCCTAACTCAGCTACCACACTCACGGTGTCTGGACGCATCAAGGCGACGGTTTTCATAAACCCAGCCACACCTGCAGCGCCACCTTTATCACGGCTCATGCCAGCCATATGGCCACCGGTTTTGACATCCGCACCACCGGTGTCATAAACAATACCCTTACCAGCCATCAGCAAGGTTTGCTCGGGCTGTGGAGCTTTGTATTCAAGCCGAACCACGCACGGCAAATGGCGCTCCACTCCAAGTGAGGCACGCGCAACTGCCATTAACAACGGGTATTCATGTTGCAATTGTTGCACGTCATCAATGACAGTTACCCGCACCGGACTGTGGGCAAAAGCCTGCTGACAGTACTCGGCAAACTTCGGCGGTGCCATCCGCTCAGGCTCGGTTCCACACAGGTCACGGGCAACTCGCTTGCCCGCCTCTACGGCTTCTAACCAACTGGCATCTAGAGCACCGACAATACCAATGCTGCTGACCGTTTCTAACTCAGCCTCACCGAGTGCTTCACGCGCCTCTAACGGCTCATACAAAGCCTGGCAAGCGCCCCAGTAGGCTACCGCTTCAGCTTGCCCATAACGCGCTTGCTGTGGCACCCCAAACACCACCAATAAAGGTTTGCTGCTACCCGCTTGCTGGGCAATGCGTGCCCCAGTACCAGCAGCTTCGGCAATCACGCGCACGTCATCGTAATCCCGCTCCAACGACCCAGTCGGTGCCAAAATTAAGCGTCCGCCCGGCACCTCAGCAGCGACTAACAAGGCTTGCTTGCCAACCCGTTTGTCCAATTGCGCCGCTTGTTCAATAAAGTCGGCAAAGTCTTCTGGTAAGTCTTGCGCAAAATCGCCCACCACAATCACCGCATCAAAGTCGCCGGTCATCGCCGCATGATAATTATCTAACACTTGCGCTGTAGGAAATCCCATAAGGTACCTCGTTGTCTGTGAGTGAGTTAACCGCGACGCCAGCGGGTGCCGGTGGCGGTATCTTCTAATTCAATCTGCATGGCTGCCAACTTGTCGCGGGCGGCATCGGCTCTGGCCCAATCTTTAGCGGCCCGGGCCGCGTTACGCTCGGCAATTAAAGCTTCAATTTCCACCACGTCGGCATCAGCACCTTGCAAGAAGGCAGCTGGGGTTTGTGTCAATAAGCCCAACAACTGGCCCAGTTGTCGTAGTTGTGCGGCATAAGCTCCCGCCGCTGCGCTATCGCCAGCGGTGAGCGCACGGTTTACTTCGCGCGCTAATTCAAATAATACGGCTAAGGCTTCTGGGGCATTAAAGTCATCGTCCATCGCTGCATAAAAGCGATCATGCATGTCTGCCGCAGCAGGCTCTGAAGCAGCTACTTCTGGCGCATCACGTAACGCTGTATACAGACGTTCTAAACTGGCCCGCGCCTGCTCCAAGTTGTCTTTAGAATAGTTCAATTGCGAGCGATAATGGCTCGATAACAAGAAATATCGTACCGTCTCGGCGTCAAACTGCGCCAACACATCGCGAATGGTAAAAAAGTTACCCAACGATTTCGACATTTTTACTTCATCTACTTGCACCATACCACTATGCATCCAGTAATTCACATAAGGACTATGGTTGGCACAGCAGCTTTGCGCTACTTCGTTTTCATGATGTGGGAAAATCAAATCAGAACCGCCGCCATGAATATCAAAGTGCTCGCCTAAATGGCGTTTATTCATGGCTGAACATTCAATATGCCAGCCCGGACGCCCAGCCCCCCAAGGCGACTGCCAGCTTGGTTCATTCGCTTTCGCTTGTTTCCACAACACAAAATCTAAAGGATCTTGTTTATTATCGGCGACATCTACCCGCGCGCCAGCTTGCAGCTGTTCTAAGTTTTGCCGACTCAGTTGGCCGTATTCTTTGAAGGTACTGACATCAAACAGCACATCACCATCGTTAGCTACGTAGGCATGACCGTCAGCGATTAAACGCTCAATCATCACAATGATATCTTGCATGTGGCCGGTCACCGTCGGCTCAATATCTGGGCGTAACAAATTCAGCGCATCAAAATCATCATGCATAGCTTGCGTGTAACGTTCGGTGACATCCGCAATAGCTTCGCTATTTTCTTGCGCGCGGCGGATGATTTTATCATCCACATCGGTGATATTGCGCACGTAGGTCACCTCAAAGCCGCGGGCTCGTAGGTATCTGACAATCACATCAAAGGCAACATAGGTGCGCGCATGACCAATGTGACAGTAGTCATAAATAGTTACACCGCACACGTACAGCTTTACCTTACCTGGAGTAATGGGCTTAAACTCCTCTTTTTGGCGGGTTAAGGTATTAAAAACTTTCAACATGTACGGCTGCTCCTGTATAAGGCCAAATAAATTTAAAAATGCTAGCTTGATATCATAACGCAAGGTGCAGCCTTGCCACAAACAATGCTAAACTGCGCGGGTTAATTTTTCCGAAAAGCAGCGATCCTTTTTGCTGTTTCGTTTATTTATTTAGTTTGGAGTAGCTCATGTCTGCCAATCCTCAGGTAACCCTGCACACCAACCACGGTGATATCACCCTCACCTTGTTTGCTGATAAAGCCCCTAAAACCGTTGCAAACTTCCTCACTTACGTGCGCGAAGACTTCTACAACAACACCTTGTTTCATCGTGTTATCAAAGGTTTTATGATTCAAGGCGGTGGTTTTAACTTAGAAATGGTGCAAAAGCCTACCCATGACGCCGTTGCCAACGAAGCTAACAATGGCGTTAAAAATAACAAAGGCACCATCGCCATGGCGCGTACTCAAGATCCACATTCAGCCACCGCTCAGTTTTTTATTAACGTTGCTGATAATGACTTCTTGAACTTCCGCAATGAAAGCATGGGTGGTTGGGGTTACTGTGTGTTTGGTGAAGTTGTCGCCGGCATGGATGTGGTTCATGCGATTGAACAAGTTCGTACCTCGCACGCTGGTTTTCACCAAGATGTGCCGGTTGACGACGTGGTGATTCAAAGCGTGTCTATCGCTGAGTAAGTTCGATTACTGATGGCAGCCACCACCTGGTTTATTGCTGATCTTCATTTGAGTCCAGCGCGGCCCGATATTACCGCGCTGTTTCTGCAGTTCTTGCGCCAGCAAGCGCCCAATGCAGATGCCCTCTATATTTTAGGTGACTTATTTGATGCTTGGATAGGCGATGACGATAACAGTGATTTCGCTCAGAGCATTCAAGCGGCATTGGCTGAACTAACTCAGCAGGGGGTTGCCGTTTATTTTATTGCCGGCAATCGCGATTTTCTCATCGGCCCAAGCTTTGCCACACGCACTGGCGTTACTTTGTTGCCAGAGGCAAGCGTGATTGATTTGTATGGCTGTCGAACCTTAATCATGCATGGCGATAGCCTCTGTACCGACGATGTTAGCTATCAACGGTTCCGGCGGATCATTCGTCACTCTTGGCTCACCAAGCTGTTACTGCGATTGCCGTTGGCTTGGCGCATGCGGATTGCCAACAAATTGCGCGCCAATAGCGCCACCCAGAAACCTCTCACCGATGCTCAACTTAAGATCATGGACGTCAACCAGTGCGCCGTGGAAGAGGCAATGCAGCAGCACCAAGTGCAATGGTTGATTCATGGGCATACCCATCGCCCCAATATCCATCAGGTAACACTAGCCAACCAAGCCCTCGCGCAACGCATTGTGCTTGGTGATTGGTATCAACAAGGCAGCTGGTTAGCAGTGACCGCACAAGGGTTGCAATTGCACACAGCGCCATTGCGCTAACTGGCGGCCGGTACCCCGCTATGAAATTTAAAATCTTCGTCAGGGGTTAAAATCAATTCCGCCTCGCGTTCGCCAAAGAATTGCACCCGTGCACTGATGTCCTGCCCAGCAATCGCCGTGGCCAAACTCAAATAATCTTGATAATGCCGAGCTTCTGAACGCAATAGCGAGATATAGAAATCACCAATATCAGCTGGCAAATAGGGCGCTATGCAAGCAAAGCGTTCACACGAGCGTGCCTCAATGTAGGCCCCACAAATCAGCTTGTCTATTAACGCCTCTGGCTCGTAAGTACGCACATGCCGGAGCAACCCGCGAGCATAACGGCTCGAGCCAATGGTATCGTAGGCTACCTGATGCCGCTCCATCACTTCTAACACCTGATAAAAATGATGCAGTTCTTCTTTTATCAGCAACACCATCTTATCAATTAATTCTTGTCCATAAGCTGAGCGGGCCGCCGGTATCATCGATTTTTTCAAGGGCCGATTAGCTAAACTGCGCCAATCGCCTTGCTTACGATAAGTAAAATCCTCATAGGGCTTCAACCATTGCAGCAACGCCTCACCGCTGGCTTCATCAACAGCATAACGGCGAATTAAAAACATCGCTGATTGCGCTGCCTTCAGCTCACACACCAGATGGTCGAGCAACAACACCGGCAACTGCTCAGGGCGCTTGGCCTGAGCTAGCCAAGCAGCCGGCGTGGCACAGTGTAAAAAACCGCGAATGGGTTGCAATAATTCGTCCAAACAAAGACCTCGTTTTATTTCACTACTTTTTTTAGGGTTAAATCATGCAATTTCCTTGACTATGCCGAAAAACCGACCAATATTTAAGTCAAGGCGCATAAAAAAGCGTCAATGGCAATTATAAAACCACAGAATAACAACAGAAGTTGAGGTATATCATGATTTTAAATCATATTTGGGGACTATACGCACATCCGGTTGATGAATGGAAAACCATCGACCAACGGCACGAAAGCATCACTTTCTCACTCACGCACATTCTTTTAATTGCACTTATCCCTTGTGCCGCTGCCTATTACGCATCTGCGCATCTTGGCTGGAGCATCGGCGCCCGAGAGCTGACCTATCTCACCCAAAGTAGCGCTGTCACCATGGCCGTAGCCATGTATGCAGGCATTATTGCTGCGGTGTTTGCGTTAGCTTATTTGGTGCACTGGATGGCAAAAACCTTTGGTGCTGAGCCCACATTCACGCAATCTCTTGAACTTGCTGCCTACACGGCAACTCCGGCTATTATGTCTGGGGTGGCTGCATTGTATCCAGAATTGTGGTTCGTCACCATGGCCTTTTTAGCGGGTATCGCCTATTCAGTGTATCTGCTGTATTCAGGGGTACCGATTTTAATGCACATCCCTGAAGAGCGTGGCTTTATCTATGCCAGCTCAGTAGTCACTGCCGGACTAATTCTCTTGGTTATTTTGATGGTAACTTCGGCCATCGTCTGGACCAATGGGTTTGGCCCGCAGTACATGTAATCCCCTGTAGTAAATGTTGAAAGTAAGCTTGATATTGAAGTAACTGGCGCGGATTTACTTACTGGTCATTGACTAGAACCAGATAAGTACCGCGCCTTTTTTCCCGGTTTTAATCGCGTGATATCCACCCACACCAAGCCATCCACAGCATCCGCAAAGTCAGCATCCACATTAAATCCAATAAACCTTACCCCACCCGGTTCACAAAGGTCCGCATATTGTTTGTACAAGGTTGGGATAGCGACGCCCTGGTGCGCCAAATGATGCTTTAAATGGGTGAAATCTTGCAAATAATCCCCGCTGGGCGGCGGTAGCGGACGTTCAAGGGCTTGATAAGGAGCGCGCGGCACCGCTAAGCCATCAGGGTCCGGAAATTGTTCGGTAAAAAACTGCACCATGGCATCTTGGGCTAGCTTGGGCAAACTGGCGCTCATGGTCACAGGCCCAAACAAATAGCGATATTCAGGATGACGTCGCAACAAAGCGCCAATCCCTTGCCATAAATAATCCAAACTACGTTTGCCCCAATAACGCGGCTGTACGAAGCTACGGCCTAGCTCTAAGCCTTGCTCCAACAACGGCAACAATTGCGGCTGATACTCAAATAAGGTCTGGCTATAGAGCCCTGCCACCCCATGCTGAGCTAGAATCGCCTTGGTATCACCTAACCGATAAGCTCCTGCAATTTCAAGATCCTGCGGGTCCCATAGAATCAAATGCAAATACCAAGTATCAAAATTATCCAAATCACGACGCTTACCTGTGCCCTCATCTACCGCTCTAAAGGCGACCTCGCGCAGGCGTCCTAGCTCGCGCATGATCGGCGAGTTGCCCTGATAGCGATACAAGTAAATGGATTTACCATCGGCGGTTTCACCAAGGCATTCGCAATCTTGTAGGGCTTGTTGTAAGCGTTCGCGCGCTTCGCTACGAGCGATCGGACGCTGACTTTTCAGCAAGCCGGGACGGTCTTGACCCAATCGATACACATGCTTCCGAAACAGCTTTGCCCGCATGGGTAAACTAAGTTGATCCCCAGCAAAGGAACTTAACGGGATCAACTCACCGATACGAAAATTAATATGTCCTGAACGTTGCCGCACCATCTCTTGCACCAGTAACAAGGTAGCAAGTGGCTTATACAACATGGAGGCGCCATAAAACCAAGGCGAATTATGCGCACCAATAAAAACCGGCAGTACTGGTGCCTGACAGCGCAGCGCTAGTTTCAAAAAGCCAGTTTGCCAATGGCCGTCACGCACTCCTTGCGGGCGTAAACGCGACACTTCACCGGCCGGAAATACAATCAAAGCACCTTCATCTTGTAGGTGCTGATAGACTTTTTTTAGCCGCTCACGCTCGCCAGCGCTGCCATTGCTGCCTGACCTAAACACCCGCACCGGAAACATCAGTTCTTGCAGTGGTCCGATCGCCCCGAGCATATCGTTGGCCAGAATTTTCACATCGCCACGCTGAGCGCTCACTAACTTTAATAACGCCAAACCATCCAGCGAGCCAATCGGATGATTAGCAACAATAACGACCCGGCCATGGCTAGGAATATGATCGAGCTCGTTATCTCTAGCGGTATAAGTAAAGTTAAAAAAGTCTAATACTTGCTCAACAAATTCAAGTCCTTGTACCGCCGGATAGCGGCGCTCAAACTCTTGTATGTGTTGTTCGCAGAGTAATCCGCGTAAACACCAAAGCAGCGGTCGTTGCAGCAACTGGTGCTGATACACCGCGGGCAATGTCGTTGCAGCTACTTGTTCTACCTGAATCATAAGCGTCTCACTTTTGGCAGGGCCGAAACCTAGGTGATAGGTGCAGCTTTAGAGCCTTAAGGTAGCTGGTTAACGTGACGGTACTATGTCAGCAACATGTCAGCGACATGTCAGCCTCATGACAACAATATGTCACCAAGATGTCCTTACCAGCTCAGCAGTAACAAGGTTAGCGGGAGCATTTGCGCCAAAACGGTACAGCTGTGCGATAAATTCTGCTAGGCTAACGGCACTTAATTGCGCACAATAGCGCAACTTTTATCTCGATTGACATGCAGGATTCCTCCTATGAGTGAGAACAACAAGAAGCTGAGTCTTACCAGCCGCATCGTGATTGGCATGTTTGCCGGTATTATTGTCGGCATTTTGCTAAAGGCACTATTCCCAGACAGCACCCTGGTCGAAGGTTATTTATCAAAAGGATTGTTCTTTGTGGTGGGGCAAATCTTTATCAGCTCGCTACAGATGCTGGTCGTGCCTTTGGTGTTTGTCTCGTTAGTGGTAGGCACTTGCTCACTCAGTGATCCTAGCAAATTGGGACGTTTAGGCGGCAAAGCTGTCGGTCTTTATTTAATCACCACAGCCATAGCCATCACCTTAGCCATTTCGTTGGCTGTGTTAGTGCAGCCGGGCACCGGCATTGAGCTAGACACCAATGCGACCTACGAGCCGAAAGCGGCTCCGTCGCTGGCTCAAGTCATTATTGACCTCTTCCCAACCAACCCCTTTAATGCGTTCGCTAACGGCAACATGTTGCAAATCATTGTCTTTGCCCTGCTGTTTGGTATTGCCATGGCGTTGGTAGGCAAGCCGGGTGAACGAGTTAAAACCTTATTCGAAGACTTTAACGAAATCATCATGAAGTTGGTCATTATTCTGATGAACATAGCTCCGTACGGGGTGTTTGCGCTGATGGCCAAACTGTTCGCAGAAACCTCGTTTGAGACCATCTTCAGCTTAGCTAAATATTTCTTATTGGTGCTAGCAGTACTCTTTATCCACATGCTGATCACCTATCCGATTATTCTGAAAGGATTAGCTGGCATGAGCCCGCTAACTTTCTTGAAGAAAATGCGTGAGGTACAGATTTTTGGTTTCAGTACGGCCAGCTCTAACGCGACCATGCCAGTAACTCTAGAAACCGTGACCAAACGCTTGGGCGTACACAACAGTGTCGGCTCGTTCACGGTACCTCTTGGTGCGACCATTAACATGGATGGCACCGCCATCATGCAAGGGGTAGCCACTGTCTTTATCGCGCAGGTTTATTTAGTTGACCTCACCATGGCTGATTACCTGATGGTAGTACTCACCGCAACCTTAGCCTCGGTAGGAACCGCCGGCGTGCCCGGCGTAGGGATGATCATGCTGGCCATGGTGTTGGGCCAAGTAGGCTTACCGGTAGAAGGGATTGGCTTGATTATTGGTGTCGACCGGCTCCTCGATATGACTCGTACCGCGGTCAACGTCACTGGTGATGCCATGGTATCGGTGATAGTGGCCAAAAGCGAAGGAGCCTTGGATGAAGATGTGTTTAACGATGCCAAGGCCGACATCGACGAGCGTAATCTGTCCTGATAGCAAACGCCGGTTGCAGCTGAGCTGGTTCAGCTGCATCACTCAAACTTGCCAGCGCACAAGCTTCTAGTCAGACTTGCTGCGCTGGTTCTTCAAACCGCTGCGTTCATCTAATTTCACGCCAAATAAAACCCGTCAGTTTAGCGACATCAACCACTGCATCAGATTCACCACGTAAACTCTGCTCCATCACCTGTTCCACAATCGGCCATAGTAATTTTGCCATGTAAGTATCCGCGGTATCATCGGCACTTAGCTCAGGCAAACGCAAACTTGCAATCCGCACGCTTAATAGGGGCTGGCCTTGATCAAATAGGTTCACCACCACATTTTCAAGCTGGGCCTGCTGCACGCTCCATACCAGTGCTGTTGATGCTTTTTGTAAGCGCTGTTGCTGCTTGGCGGCGGTCAAGAGCGCATGCAGATTAGACTGGCCTTTACCATAGTAGGCGATGGTTAGCTGGGCATCAGCAACAATCACTTCGTCTACCTGTAGATGATTGCGTTGTTGCGTTAGCCAATCGCCACGCACCAACAAACGACCGGCACGCAGAACTTGGTTAAGCCCCGCATCCAACTCGTTAACGCGGCTGGATAGACTGATCTCACGGGCGCTGATTTCACCCAACAGAGTGTTGAGATCTAACTCGGCATAGCTAAAATCTGCATCTAAGTGAGTATCAGCGCGCTGTTGCAACTCTTGTGCCAGTCGTTCTGACCAAGTTTGCTCAGCAGCTAAGGCGCCACCACTCGTTAGCCCAACACCTAATCCAGTGCTTACTAACGCCACTGTAAGCCAGCGTGCCACTGTTGTGCGTACTATTGTTACTCCTACCATCCCTACTCCTTTTGCATCTTAACGCCCTAGTGTGCTTGTAAGACGCCCTAATACACGCTTGTGCGGCACGTTAGTGGCTCTTTTGCAGCACTTCTGCAGCACTTCTGAGACACTAGCGGCGCTGATGTCGCTCTCGGTTAAGTTGCTTTTGCTCAGCATTCTTACGCAGCATAATATAAACTGCGCCGGTACCGCCATGATGACGTTGCGCACTATGAAACGCCATCACTGGCTCAAGTTCACGTAGCCATTTATTCACATAGCTTTTGATTAATGCCGGATGCGGCTTACTGTGCTTGCCTTGTCCATGAATAATCAGCCCAGAGCGCACGCCACTGCGATGACAGTCTTGCACAAACTCAAACAATGCTTGGCGCGCCTGCTTTAGAGTATGCTCGTGTAAATTTAAACTCGCCTCAATCGGGTACTGCCCTAAGCGCAATCTTTTATACACGCCGTGCTGCACACCGTTGCGCTGAAAGCTAATGAGATCAAGGGGCTCCACCAGCTCAACATATTCTGTTGAGAGAAAATTAATATCCTCTTCCAACTGCGCTTCGGCTGCTTTACGCCGCTCTAATTGCGCCAACGTAGGCGTAAACGCAGTTTTCACGTCCGCTACATCAGCACCCGCTAACGGGGTGACACCTGTCATTTCACGGCGAAACAACTCAAATTCATCGCGGTCTTTCATGGTCACCTCTTTTGCTTTTAACTCACCTTGTTACTTAGGCTTGCCGCCCCACCAAGTTTTTAAGTTGCAACAACAAGGCATTGACGTTGCGCCCCATGCGCTCGCCTAGGTTTTTCTTAGTAACATAGCGCACCAAGAACATATCGTGACTATCACGATGCGCTAGTAACCAACCATCGCTGGTAGTTAACTCGTCAACTAAGCCATAATTTATCGCTTCTTGGGCAGTCCAATACTCGCCGGTAGCTACTTTTTCAATATCAATTTGTGGCCGATACTGACTAATATGGGCTTTAAATTGACGATGAATATTCTCTAATTCATCTTTAAATTTGTCGCGCCCAGCATCGGTATTCTCACCAAAAATAGTCAGGGTACGTTTGTACTCGCCAGCAGTGACCTGTTCAAAATCCACGTCATGCTTTTTTAGCCAACGATGAAAGTTCGGCATTTGCGCCAACACCCCAATCGAGCCAATGATAGCAAAGGGGGCTGCTTGGATCTTATGCGCAACGGCCGCCATCATATAACCACCGCTGGCCGCTACTTTGTCGACACTGACAATCACCTCAAGTTCCGCCTCACGCAGGCGCTGTAACTGGGCCGCCCCTAACCCGTAACCGTGCACCACGCCACCGCCACTTTCTAGGCGAACCAATACTTGTTCGCCCGGTTGCGCAACCGACACGATAGCGTTTACTTCACGCTTTAAAGAATCCACTTCTCGTGCATCCATAGAGCCATTAAAGTCAATCACGAATAAGCGTTTACGCTGCTCACCAGCCTGTTGCTTGTGCTGCTTCTTTAAATCTTTCTTAACCTTTTTACGTTGCTTCTTATCCAACAGATCTAACTGCAATTGCTGCACGCCATCGCGTAAGTCCTCCGACAGCTTATCTACCAACAGTTGCCCTTTACGTGGCTTTTGCTTTTGTACGGCTTGGGCAATGGCGCCAATGATCAGCAATGCGACAAAGGCAATCACCGCCGCTTTGGCGACAAAACTAGCCACATCTAGTAAAAAATCCCACATGATTGTCATACTCCTTCAGATAACAAAAAGGCCGCTGAGTTGCAGCGGCCTTCGGCATAAACAGATGACGCTTATTGCTTAATCACAGACGGATCTGAAATTGGCAATACGCTAGTACCGTTAGCAAACCAGAAAGCTGCTTGGGTTTGCATCTCTAGGGTTGCCTCAGCCGAAGCTGCTGGGCTAACGATAGAGCCGTGGTCACCGGCGGTAAAGCGCACCGCACCAGATACTGATGAACCATCGGCACCTACCGTGGTTTCAGTAATGGTAGCTAACTGGAGCGCACTGATCAGTGCTTCAGTACCAGCTAATGGCTTACCAGCAACTGTGTTAGGCACAACTTGGTCTGGTAATACATCACTACCGTTACCTACCACTTCAATCAAGTGAATTGGGCTTTCAGTAGCACGTACTGCCGCTGCGTAGTTAATTGGGTCAGCAGAATCAACCACGGTTTGTGCGGCAAAGGCAAATTGCTCAAACACACCGTTAATTTCAGCTTGCTCAGCTGCACTCAACTGTCCCCAGAAACCGTTATACACTTGAATTAACAAGCCTTGGAACTGTGGATCTGTTGGCGCAATACCAGCACCTTCTGCCGCTGCATTCACTGCCGCCGCAAAATCAGGGCTTTGTGAATACAACAACTGGCTCTTAATCACTGGGCCAAAGCTCGGTGAACCTAACAAGAAGTTCGCGATACTCGCACCCGGTGCCATCAAGCTGCTGCCTTGTACTTCAAACCATGAAGAATAAGGGGCAAGGTCGCCGCTTAGCGGTGAATTAGCTAATGCCGTAAATGGTGTACCAGTGATAGCACCTAGCGAGTGGCCAACAAAGTAAGCGTTTGTACCATCAATGCCTAGGTTGTTAGCATTTAAGCTTAAGCGTAAACCTAACATATCAGAGATCGATTGACGTAAGTTATCACGCGTAGTTAGCAAGCTACCCAAGTTCATGTACGCAGTTGCTGGGCCTTTGCCGCTGGTTGCGTTGATCGGACCGAAGCCACGATCACCATGCAGCGGATGGTCGATAGCTACGGTAGCAAAACCTGCTACGGCTAAGGTACCAGCAATCCCTAAGGCACTGCCTTTATCTGCGGTAATACCGTGTTGGAAAATCACTACTGGCCAACCGCCTTCTGGCATGGTCAACTCACCTAAACCTAAGGCTGCACGAACTGGAGCTGCTGCTTCAGGGTTAGGCACAGTCACTATGGCACCGATAGTTTGGTTGCCTTGTACCGCGGGTACTGGGTTGTATTTGGTCACATGACGCTCGGTATCGACACCAGGGAAGTCCATGCTGGCAATAACTGCTGGGTCTGTTGCTAACAAACACTGTTGTACCCAAGCAGGGATGAAGGTACTAGCACCACCAGCTAACCATGCTGGATTGATACTAGGGGTGTTCATTGGGTCGATTGCACCGGCTTGAATAGCGCCTAAGACAGAGACACCGCTATCACATTTTGCCTGCCAGCGACCTTGCAGTGGCGCTTGTGGATTTTCAGCCGTGGGTAACGGTGAAAAATAAGGCAAGCTCACTTGGGCTTGATACATGTTGGCAGCAGTTGCGGCTAAGTAAGCTAGGCTCGTTGGATCGGGCTCCAACATACCATTGCTAACGAGGAAATCAGCAACGCTCACACCCAAAGGTGCGCCTAAAATGTTCGGGCTCGGCAAGCCTACTTGGGCAGACTGTGCAAACTGTGCCGCCATCATGGTTTTCACCATATGGAAGGCATCATCAGTAGACTGGGTGGTAAAACTTGACGCATAAATGATGCTGTCTTTATCCACACCAGCGGCCGCCAATGCGTTTTCATGGCTGTTAATCAAACCTTGCAAGCTCAGCGCAGAAGCATCCCCTGAGACAGGATCGGTTTCAACGTTGCGTTTCATCAAACCGTAAGTTTGTGACGGCTTCACTGAGCGGCCCAAGGAGTCGGTGATGTTATCGGTTAAAATAGCTAAATAACCGGTTTTTGGTTTCCATGGTTTTAGTGGAATCACGGCAACACCAGCCGGGCCGGTGGCACGTACGATATAATCCACGCCATAGGTTAATTCAGCAGCAACGGCACAGGTAGCAGCAGGGTTAGCTGCAGCACAAGTTTCGTTCACCGCAGTCCCGCCCATCACGGCTTCAAACATCCGCACCGCACCTGGCGCTTCTAGTGAGCTGCTATCCACGGTCACGTCATTGCCATTGGCATCTTTCGGTAACGAGAAGCTAAAGGTTAACGTGGAGTGAGTCCCCCAACCGTCCAAACCGTTGATAGCTACTTGCGGGTTACCACCATCGGTAGGATCTGCGACTGGGATATTTAACGTACCATCAACAGTACCACTTAATAAAATATTCGACGGCACCGGTACCTGCCCATTAGATGGGTCAAATACAGCGCGTGTTGCTGCTACTTGGTATTCTGTAACGACCGACTCTGGTGCGTCATCGCCACCACCGCAGCCAACTAAGCTGAGTGCGCTACCGATCGCTGTTACAAGCAAGAGTTTTTTCATGAGGCTTCCCCAATCCTTGTTCGTGTTGTTATGTATTGAGCACCTGCAGATGCTTTTTATTCGTCTTGCCTATCATCGCCTTTTTAAACTGGTACGACAAGACATATCAATTAACAAAATTTTATACACTGCTACGGCCAAACTTAAAAGTATTTTTAATAATATTCTATCCAGCTGCTGAGAATCATAGCAAAAAACAGTACACTTGCAGCTTTCTACATCAACATAAGTGTAAGCATAAAATGACTGCAATGCATAATTACTCGTTCAACAAAGATACTTTAGCAGGTAAAACCATTCTTGTGACCGGGGCTGGCGACGGCATTGGCCGTACTGCGGCAAAAACCTTTGCAAGCTGTGGTGCTACCGTTATTTTATTGGGCCGCACGGTCAAAAAACTTGAAGCTGTGTATGATGAGATTGTTGCCGCGGGTGGTCCAGAGCCCGCCATTGTGCCGTTGGATTTAAAAGGCGCCACAAAAACTCACTATCAGGGCTTAAATGCTACTATCGTTGAGCAATTTGGCAAATTAGATGGTTTGCTCCACAACGCTGGCGTCTTGGGTGTATTGTCGCCGTTTGAGCACATCGATCATGATTCTTGGAACGAGATCATGCAAATCAATGTCACCGCCCAATTCATGCTTACTCAAGCCTTGATGCCAGCGTTAAAACGCGCTGCACAGCCGAGCATTGTCTTTACTTCGTCTGGTGTTGGTCGCCAAGGCCGCGCGTTTTGGGGTCCTTATGCAGTGAGCAAATTTGCTACCGAAGGTTTAGCCCAAGTGATGGCCGATGAGTATGAAGGCACCCACGTTCGCGTTAATGTGATTAATCCGGGCGCAACGCGCACCACCATGCGCTCAAAAGCCTATCCGGCTGAAGATGCCAGCAAACTCAAAACTGCTGAGCAGTTAATGCCAACTTATGTTTACTTCATGGCCGACGATAGTATAGGTATCACCAACCAGTCGGTGAATGCTCAGTAACAACAGCACTAGCATGAGATAACTTTAAGCAATTTGCAGGAGATTCCTATGGCAACCCAGACTTTCCAGTTACAACTAAGTGGTATGAGTTGCGCCGGCTGCGCTCGTAGTATCGAACGTGCGCTGCAAGCGGTACCTGGGGTTACCTCGGTGAATGTTAACTTTGCTAATGAAGTTGCCGCAGTTACTAGCACCAACAACAACGCAGACGGGCTAGTAGCTGCGGTACAGCAAGCTGGGTATGATGCAGCCCTGATTGACCACCAAAGCGCAACTCCCGCAGCCGACCCACGACAGCGAGCACAGCGTCAGCAATGGTACAAGTTTGTTGCTGCCGCTCTGTTATCGGCGCCGCTGCTGTACACCATGGTGGGCCACTTTAGTTTTACTGCCGGCATCTATGTGCCGGCTTGGTTGATGAACCCGTGGGTACAGATGGCGCTGGCTACGCCCGTGCAGTTTATTATTGGCTGGCAGTTTTACAAGGGTAGCTACACCGCCCTGCGCGCCGGTGCTGCTAACATGGATGTGTTGGTCGCGTTAGGCACCTCAGCGGCCTATTTCTACAGCGTCTACCTAGCGCTCACCGAAGGCGCTATGGCTGCTCATCAAGGGCTCTATTTTGAAACCAGTGCAGTACTTATCACGCTTATTTTACTCGGTAAATGGTTTGAAGCCCGTGCCAAAGGCCAATCTTCGGCGGCCATTAAGCAGTTGCTGCAACTACAACCTAAGCATGCCCTACGCCAGCAAGCCGATGGTTCAGCCAAGCTGACGCCCATTGCCGAACTGGTGGTCGGGGATATTATTCACATTAAACCCGGCCAACAGATTCCGGCTGACAGCGAAGTGATTGAAGGCACCACCAGCGTTGACGAAGCCATGCTTACCGGTGAAAGTGTGCCCGCCGACAAGCAACCCGGCGATACCTTGGTGGCCGGCTCGATTAACAAACAAGGCTTTGTTAAAGCTAAGGTCAGCAAGCTAGGAAAAGACTCGGCGCTGGCACAAATCATCACTATTGTCGAGCAAGCGCAAAACTCCAAAGCGCCCATTCAACGGCTTGCGGATAAAGTGTCGGCGATCTTTGTACCTGTGGTCTTAGTTATTGCTTTAATGACGTTCTTGGTCTGGCTGTTATGGCTGGCACCAGGCGACTATCGCAGTGCCTTAGAGGCGACTGTCGCCGTCTTAGTGATTGCCTGCCCTTGCGCCCTAGGTTTAGCCACGCCAACATCGATTATGGCGGGCTCTGGCCGCGCCGCGCAAATGGGTATCTTGTTCAAGCAAAGTGACGTGTTAGAAATTACCCATAGTGTTACCACTGTGGTGCTGGACAAAACGGGCACTATCACCGCTGGCACCCCCACTCTTACGGATTTAGAAATCGATCTCAAAGGCATCCAAGAACTCACGCCAGAGCAGTTACGCGCCGCAGTGCAAGCGCTTGAAGTACAATCTGAGCACCCACTAGCGCAAGCGATTGCGACTGGTATTGAGGTTGATTCTAGCACCGCCAAGATGGTGCAATTAACAGATTTCACCGCCCATACCGGGCGCGGTGTATCAGCGCAAGTGCAACTTGTGCACACTGATACTGACGCTGAGCAACCATCAACCAGCCATCACTTACAGATTGGTAACTTGCGTTTAATGCGCGAGCACAATATTGAAAGTGACGCTTGGAGTGCGCGCCAACAAGAATTAGAAGAGCAAGGCAAAACTGCCATGTTAATTAGCTGGGATAAACAGCTAGTAGGTATTGTCGCCGTAGCAGATACCGTGCGTGAGCATGCAGCCGAGGCTATTGCAGCACTACAACAGCGCGGCTTAAAAGTGGTGATGTTAACTGGTGACAACCAGCGTACTGCCGCTGCCATTGCGGCCCAAGTTGGGATGACCGAGGTCCGCGCTAATGTTTTACCTGAACACAAAGCAGCTGCCGTTGCTGAGTTGCAGCAACAGGGCGACATCGTGGCAATGGTTGGTGATGGTATTAATGATGCGCCGGCCTTGGCGACGGCTAACGTTGGTATTGCCATGGGCACAGGTACCGACGTTGCTTTAGAAACCGCAGATATTGCCCTGATGCGCGCCGATTTACGTTCTTTGCTACACGCCCTAGAGATTAGCGAAAAAACCGTGAAAAATATTCGACAAAACTTATTCTGGGCCTTTGCGTATAACACGTTAGGTATACCGATTGCGGCCTCAGGCCTACTCGCACCTTGGTTAGCAGGTGGCGCTATGGCGTTAAGTTCAGTATCTGTCGTATTAAATGCGTTACGACTACAAAAGTTACGATTGAACTCCTAACCCAGTTCCGTGCTATGGTAACCACTAACGTCTGATACCCAAGCACGAATTGCTGCTAAGGTCAGCGACAATTGATGCTACAGAACAATAGGTTAAGTTATTCATGATGTTAAGCGCACTTACTTTGGCAGCAAGCCTGACCCTGATTCCCACGAAAGCTGACGTGAATTGGATTGGTGTTAGTGCTCCTAACCCTGATGTGATTTGGCTAAGCGGTTCGAACTCGCATATTGCTCGCAGTAGTGATGCTGGCGTAACCTGGGAGTATTTTCAGCCGGCCACCCAGAACCTCCAGTTTCGTGATATTGAGGCCCTCGATGCCAACCATGCGTATGCGTTAAGCATTGGCAATAATGGCGATTCGCGTATCTATTACACCAGCAACGGTGGCCGTAATTGGCAATTGCGCTATCGCGCGGGCGGTAATCAATTTCTCAATTGTATGGCGTTATCTGCCACCAACGAAGCTTGGGTTTATGGTGACACGGTAGAAAACCGTTGGAACATGGTGCGCAGTGTAGACGGTCGCAACTGGCTTACCGCCAGCAACATGGTTGATACCCAACCGCTTTCCGATGAAGGTGGCCTAGCTGCAAGTGGTGGCTGTTTACGTCACAACAATGGCATTTGGGCGATTGGTACTGCCAACGGCAACACTGCCCGCTTGCTGGTTAAACGTAATTTTGGCATTCGCTTTAAAGCTATCGATACGCCTTTACCGGCAGGTCCGAGTGCTGGCATTGCCAGTGTTTGGCCGTTTAGCGAAAAGCATATCCTGTTGGCCGGCGGCAGCTTGAACCATGCCGATGCGAAACCACGCTTGGTAGAGTATAAAGACGACCAGTTTACCGCCCTAATCGAGCCACCATTGAGCGGCGCCTTGTATAGCCTAACGGTGCGCAATGATGGCAGCATCCTAGTCACCAACCCCACCGGTGCGGCGTTACTCAATAGCAGCAGAGATGCTTGGCAGACCCTAGCCGAAGCCAATATTTGGAATAGCGCCTGCAGCACTAACAGCTGCTATCTGGTAGGAAAAGACGGCTACCTCGCAAAAGTTACTTTTGGCCAATAGCTTTTATCAAATAACTTTCACGCCAAAATTTTCACCCCAAAATGCCGGCTTTAGCACCGGCCAACTTAACTTTAGCTGGCCAGTAACAAGGCGGTGCCGCCATTTAGATGGCTGACTTGGCTAAACCCAAGCCGAGCTAGCACCCGAGCTGCCACAGCACTGCGATGCCCAGAGCGACAGACACAGACAATCGGCCGCTGCTGATAGCTTTCACGGTGCTCATAAATGAACTGCGCCAAGCGCGTTAACGGCACGTTGATTACCTCGGCCGCTAAACCCAAGTCACTCACTGCAAATTCTTGCTGCTCACGTACATCAATCACCAAGGTATCGGGCTTGCTGAGCCACTCTTGCTGAGCTTCTAGATCAACATCCACTAACTCACAGTTAACGCAATGACCAGCTAATTCGCACCAGCGCTGAGTGATACGAAAATCATCATCGGCCCGGCTTAACAACAAGGTGTTGTCATGAACCATCGAGCGAATCAGTTCTGGCTGCTGAATGTCACCGATAAAAGCAAAGTCTACTTCTGCAGGAGCGTCCGTAGTAAGCGGCGAGCTTAACAAATACACCGGTTGGCGCGTGCCCACGCGAAACAGGCGGCGCTGTCCTACAGCTAAGCAGCCCTCTACCGTGGCGGCGCAGCCCAATGGCACATCACAGCCACCGTTGTATGCCTGCGGCCAACCCACGGCATCAAGGTCCGCTTGCGCTACCTCACAACTCAGTAATTGGGCTAACATCGCCGCGGGGCTATTAGCCGGCTGTGGCTCAGTGGTGAGCACCGCCTTCACACAATAATGCTGGCAAGCCACCAACCGTTCGATCCGCTCGGCTAATTCAGGCAAGGGGTCGATAACCACCATTTCTTTGGCGGCTTTATCAATCAATAAATAGCAGCACTGATTGCCAAACCTTAGTTGCACCACACCATCCAGATTAGAATCAATATCTTCACTGGTATCTGCAATCAATAAGCATGACTGGCGTAAGGCATGAGCCGCCGTTTGAATCCGCTCACACGCGGCCTTGATGGTGGCAGCTTCGGTGGCTGGCCCAAAGGATAATCGAATCGCTGAACATGAGCGCCAATCTTCAAGCCCCATGGCATCTAACACAAAGCTACGAGTGACACCTGAGCTGCAGGCCGAACCTGAACTGACTCGAATGTTAGCCGCATCAAATACATCCATGATGTCGCGAGACGCCATGCCACGTACCGAAAAGTTAAGCGTGGTAGGTAAGCTCAAATCCAAATCGTGATTCAGCTCTAGGGTAGGAAAGGCCTGCTTTAACGCAGCCAATAATTGGTCCCGATACTCACAAAGGGTTGCGGTCGATTTAAAAACTTGCTGTTGATCGTTAAGCAATAACTCAAACAGCGCATGTAAAGCGGCAATGCCCGGTAGGTTCTCCGTTCCAGACCGCTGTCCTTGCTCTTGTCCACCACCAATAATCAGGGGCGTAAATGGCGCTGCTTGGCGCACGTATAAAAAGCCGATGCCTTTGGGGCCGTACAACTTGTGGCCACTAAAAGGAGCGTAATCAATGCTGGTTTGTGCTAATTCTAGCTTTAACTTACCCAAGGCCTGCACGCAATCCACCATCCAAGGAATGGTTGGGTTATTGCTACGGATCACTTGTTCTAACTGGGCTAAATCTTGTTGTACACCAGTTTCGTTGTTGGCAGCCATGGTACAAATCATGTGGGCTGCGCCTACATGCTCGGCAATAAAGTCTAGATCTAACAGACCTTGACGGTTAACCGGAATAGCTTTGAGCTCGGCATTCAAACGTAAAATATTATTCCAGTGCTCGAGCGCTTGCGGCACCGCTTTGTGCTCAGTAGCTCCGTATAACAGCCAACGACGCTGACCATGGTCGGTATTTCTAGCATGGGTGAGGGCCGATAACACCGCTGTTTGAATGCCTTCGGTAGCACCGCTGGTAAAAATAAAACGGCCAAGCCCTGCTCCCACTAGCTGGCGTCCTAAACGGCGGGTACTATCAAGAATATAGCGTGCTTGCAGCCCAGTGATATGGCTACTGCTGGGGTTTCCAAAGACATGCTCCATCACGTGCCGAACGGCCTGAGCAATTTGCGGTAACACCGGCGTCGTTGCGTTGCAATCGAGGTAAATTTCTGCCGTTTTCGGCTTAATCTGAACCGGTGTTACCATGGTACTACTCCCTTAATTAGATTTTAAAACTTGCACCTTTACGAATCTATACGGTTATCTTGCCAAAGTTTTTCTTTGGCTGCACGTTTTGCGGCGGCCTTTTCTTCGGCAGCTATCTTGGCCTTGCGCTCTTCACACGGGTCTTTGCAGTCACAAGCTTTATCCATACCTAAGGCAGAAATGCCACCACAACTTCCCGAAATGGTTTTACGCTGGGCAATAAACCCAACCGACATGGCCAATACCACTACTAGCATGATGCCGAATACTGCTAAAAACACTCCCATACTACCCCCTTCGGTTACTGCTGATACTGCTTAAATGCAGTACTGCTTTCTTCTTTAAAGCCTTCTGCCTCGCGGCTAATCAGTAACACCGCCAAGCCCTTTTGCTCGGCAAAGGCTAACGCTCGTTCTGGCCCCATCACCGTCAATGCAGTCGCATAGGCGTCGGCATCCATACTGGTGGGCGCTACCACGGTAACCGACACCAAATTATGTTGAATAGGATAGCCGGTACGAGGATCGATAATGTGAGAATAACGCACACCATCTTCTTCGTAGTAATTACGATAATCACCAGAAGTTGCGATACCCGCATCGCCCGGCTCAATCACCCGTTGCACGCTGCGCTCAGAAGTGACCGGCTTTTCTATTGCAATGCGCCAAGGTTGATTACCTGGCTTAGTGCCACGCGTGCGCATCTCACCACCAATCTCAACGAGATAATTGGTGATTTCCATCTGATCCAACAATACTGCGACGCGATCCACGCCATAGCCCTTGGCAATGGTCGATAAATCAATATAAATCTCGGGCTTAGCTTTACGTAACTGGTGGTTTTCAACATGAACATGCTGATATCCCACCTCATCTAACATCGCTTGCAGCTCGGCCTCTGTGGGCTTACGCTCGGGCTTAGCCAGTGGCCCAAAGCCCCATAGATTAACTAATGGCCCGACCGTAACATCAAGTACGCCATCGGTTTCGTTGGCAATTTCTAGCGCGCGTCGAATCACAGTTTCTAACGACCGCGATATAACCACCGGCTCTGTCGTTTGACGGCTATTAAACAACGATAGTTCCGATTGCGGGTCGTAAGTCGACATCTGGCTGTTTACTTGCTCCAGCACCGCATCCACTCGTTGCTTCACTTGTTCAGGGCTATGCTGCGGATTCGCCGTAACATAAGAGATGTGATAGGTCGTCCCCATCGTCTTACCAGACACCGCCAATTGTTGCGGCGCATGAGTACAAGAAACGAAAAAGGCTAGCCCCACTAGGGCTAGCCAAACTCGTAGCATTGATGAACTGTTTGTTTTCATCAGGCTCTTTTCCACCTTTAAATCAGGCTATTTAAGGGGCTAAGCCAAGCTTAGCCACCAAAGTCATCCAATAGGATGTTTTCATCTTCTACGCCCAAATCTTTGAGCATTTTAATAACTGCTGCGTTCATCATCGGTGGTCCACACATGTAGAACTCACAATCTTCAGGCGCATCATGATCCTTCAGATAGTTTTCGTACAACACGTTATGGATAAAGCCGGTGTAACCTTCCCAGTTATCTTCTGGTTGTGGGTCAGACAAGGCCACATGCCATTCAAAGTTGTCGTTTTCACGCGCCAACATGTCGAAATCTTCCACGTAGAACATTTCTTTCTTAGAACGTGCACCGTACCAGAAAGTCATTTTACGGTCGGTTTTCAGACGACGTAACTGGTCAAAGATGTGTGAACGCATCGGCGCCATACCAGCACCACCACCAACAAACACCATTTCTGCTTTAGTGTCCTTAGCAAAGAATTCACCAAATGGACCAGAAATCGTTACTTTGTCGCCAGCTTTCAAGCTGAAAATGTACGATGACATTTTGCCTGGCGGTAAGCTCATATCACGTGGCGGAGGCGTAGCGATACGCACGTTCAACATGATAATGCCTTTCTCATCTGGGTAGTTCGCCATCGAGTAAGCACGAATGGTCTCTTCGTTAACTTTAGATTCTAAGTTAAAGAAGCCAAAGTGTTCCCAGTCACCACGGAATTTGTCTTCAATCTCGAAGTCTTTAAATTTCACATGATGCGGTGGACATTCGATCTGAATATAACCACCAGCGCGGAACGGTACTTCTTCGCCTTCTGGCAACTGCACCACAAACTCTTTGATGAAGGTGGCTACGTTGTTGTTAGACTTAACCGTACAATCCCACTTACGAATACCAAACACCTCTTCTGGAAGCTCGATTTTCATATCTTGCTTAACGTTTACCTGACACGATAAACGGCAGCCTTCACGAGCTTCTTTGCGGTTAATGTGATCACGTTCGGTAGGCAGAATATCACCGCCACCCTCTTTGATAATCACACGGCACTGGCCACATGAACCACCACCACCACAAGCTGACGATACGAAGATACCAGCATTAGCTAAGGCACCTAATAATTTAGTACCTGGCTGCGTGGTAATTTTCTTGTCTTCATCATCATTAATTAAAATCTCGACATCACCCTGAGGCACTAATTTTGACTTGGCGACCATGATCACCGCCACTAAAATTAATACAATCAAGGTAAACATGCCTACGCCGAGCGCTATTAGTGTTAAATCTTGCCCTTGCATCGACTCGTACCTCTACTTAATACGTTATCGTTCGTAACCGGATGAAATTAGAGTGAAATGCCTGAGAAAGACATAAACCCTAAACCAATCAGACCCACCGTCATAAAGGTGATGCCCAACCCACGTAAACCATCTGGCACGTCCGCATATTTCAGCTTCTCGCGCACTGCAGCCAACGCCACAATGGCAAGCGCCCAACCAACGCCACCGCCAATACCGTAAACCACACTTTCAGTGAAGTTGTAGTCACGCTCTACCATGAATGACACGCCACCAAAAATAGCGCAGTTCACGGTAATCAACGGTAGGAAAATACCTAACGCGTTGTATAAAGCAGGTACGTATTTGTCTAATGCCATTTCCAAAATCTGTACCAACGCTGCAATAACGCCGATAAAGGTTAAGAAACGCAAGAAACTCAAGTCTGCATCCGGAAAACCAGCCCAATCTAACGCCCCTGGCGCCAAAATGTTGTGGTAAACCAAGTTGTTCGCTGGTACTGAAATGCCCAGTACCACGATAACTGCAACGCCCAAACCAAAAGCTGTGGTTACTTTCTTAGACACCGCCAAGAAAGTACACATACCAAGGAAGAACGACAACGCTAAGTTTTCAACGAAAATCGATTTAATAAATAAACTGATATAGGCTTCCATGGTCTGCTCCTTATTCCTTCGGCTCTACTTGTTCTGTGCGGAAGGTACGCAGTACCCAAATAAAACCACCGATAATGAAGAACGCACTTGGTGGTAATACCAACAAGCCGATTGGTTGATACCAACCCCCTTCAGAAGCCAGTGACATGATCTGATAACCAAACAGGCTACCTGAACCGAACAATTCGCGAACAAAACCGACAGTAAGCAATACCACCGAGTAACCCAAACCATTACCGATACCGTCTAAGAACGACAACATAGGTGGGCTCTTCATCGCATAGGCTTCAGCACGGCCCATAACGATACAGTTGGTAATAATCAAACCAACGAATACCGACAGTTCTTTGGCTATGCTGTAGGCGTATGCACGCAGGATTTGGTCAACCACGATAACCAAGCTGGCAATGATCGTCATTTGCACAATAATCCGTACACTCGAAGGAATGTGGTTACGGATAATTGAGATAAACAAGTTAGAAAATGCCGTTACTAAGGTTAGTGCAATACACATAACCAAAGTATTTTCCATTTTTGACGTTACTGCCAACGCCGAGCAAATACCTAAGATTTGTAAGGCAATTGGGTTATTGGCAAAAATCGGTCCAAATAGAACCTCTTTGACTTCTTTTGCACTCGCCATTAGTTCAGCTCCCCTTTGCGAATTTTGTCAAATAGCGGGCCGTAAGCCTTGTCGCTAAACCAGAACTGCATGGTGTTTTCAACACCGTTGCTGGTTAAGGTTGCACCAGACAGTGCATCTATGTCATGAGCTTGGTCAGTCACGTTTTTCGTCACGTTAAGAGCAACCTCACCGTCGGCGTAGATTTCTTTACCCTGCCAGCTGGCAGCCCAGTTTGGATTCTGGATTTCGCCACCTAACCCTGGAGTTTCAGTGTGCTCGTAGTAGTTGATACCTTTGATGGTATTCATGTCAGGTGCCACTGCCATAAAGCCGTACATGGTACCCCACAAGCCGTAGCCGCGAACAAACACAACGACTGTCTCTAATTCACCTTGAGCATCATTGATAAAATAGACTTTAGCTACATCTTCACGAGAACCGATACCAGCCTCGTCATCAGCTTTATCTAATTTAGTGCCCAAACCTGCTTTTTTAGCAGACGCGATAGGATCGTAGTCGGTGGCATTTTTGCCGTCTACAGATTCAACTTCTTCGAGCGTATTAAGGTTGAATAAACGCGTCTCTACGCGCTGCTCAAACAGCTCGATAACGTTAGTTTCTGGAGTTAATAAACCCGCAGCATCTAACACGTTACGTTGCATGTCTAACGCAGCGTTTTTCTGTTGTAAAGGCTTCAAGCCAACCGCAGAACCTGCCACGATTATCGCGCACACTAAACAGAGGGCGATAACCACAAACAGCGTTTTGCCTAGTGATTCATTTTTATTAGCCATTGCGTGCCAGTCTCCGTTTAATGTTTGATTGAACAACAAAGTGGTCAAACAGCGGGGCAAATACGTTAGAGAATAAAATCGCTAACATAATACCTTCTGGATACGCAGGGTTTACCACTCGGATAAGTACCGTCATGGCACCAATTAAGAAGCCATAATAAAACTTACCTTTGTTGGTGAATGAGGCTGACACCGGATCGGTTGCCATGAACATCATACCGAAGGCAAAACCACCTACCACTAGGTGCCAGTACCAAGGCATAGCAAACATCGGGTTACTGTCACTGCCAATCACGTTGAACAATAATGACAACGCGACCATACCTACAAACACACCTGATACGATGCGCCATGAGGCAATACGGAAGTAAATCAGTGCCAAACCGCCAATCAGAATCATCAGGGTAGATACTTCGCCCATTGAACCTTGGATATTACCCAAGAAGGCATCCATCCATAAATCCATGTTGGCAATATAATCAGTACCTTGAGTTGCTTGGCTTAGCAAAGTAGCACCCGAGTAGCCGTCAACAGCAGTCCATACTTGCTCACCAGAGATAGACGCTGGGAAGGCAAAGTACAAGAACGCACGACCGGTTAAGGCTGGGTTTAAGAAGTTACGGCCAGTACCGCCAAACACTTCTTTACCAATCACCACACCAAAGGTGATACCTAAGGCTACTTGCCATAACGGCATGGTTGCCGGCAAGGTCAAGGCAAACAGAACTGACGTGACGAAGAAGCCTTCATTGATTTCGTGCTTACGTACAGAAGCAAATAAAACTTCCCAGAAGCCACCCACAATAAAGGTGGTCGCGTACACAGGCACAAAGAAGCAGGCGCCATAGAACAGTTTACCGGCCCAGCCTGCGGTAGCTAAATCACCACCTAAGGCAGTAAAAATACCTACTTGCCAGATATCAGCTAACTGATAACCGTCAGTTAAGGCTAATGCCGCTTGGTTACCGATGTTGTACATGCCCCAGAACATCGCAGGGAAAGTCATCATCCACACCAAAATCATGATGCGTTTTAGGTCAACGCTATCTTTAACGTGGGTAATACCTTTGGTCACTTTGCCTGGCGTATAGAAAATAGTTGCTGCAGCTTCGTATAAGGCATAGAACTTCTCGTACTTGCCGCCTTTTTCGAAATTTGGCTCAATTTTCTCAAGAAAATGTTTCAAGCCCATGATTAGCCCTCTTTCTCAATTTCGGTCAACATGTTACGCAACACCGGACCGTACTCATATTTGCCGGGGCAAACATAAGAACAGAGCGCTAAGTCCTCTTCGTCGAGTTCTAAACAGCCTAACTTTTGCGCCTGTTCAGTATCGCCAGAGAGCAAGTCACGTAGCAAAATCGTTGGTAAAATATCAAGCGGCATCACGCGCTCATAGTTGCCGATTGGCACCATTGAACGATCTGAACCGTTGGTGGTAGTTGTCATCGCAAACAGCTTCTTAGGTGACAAATGACCTAAATAAGCGCGCGTAACTGAGTGTTGGTTTGAACCAGGCTTGATCCAACCAAAGAATTCTTTCTGATCACCTTCAGGCAACACACTCACTTGGGTATGGAAACGACCTAACCACTGATGAGCATCGTCAACTTTGTGACCGTTTAGCACTGAACCAGAAATAATACGGTTTTTACCCTGCGCCAACTCACCTTTGGTTAGCTCGCGCAAGTTTGCGCCCAATCGAGTACGCAACAAACGAGGCTTTTTGGTAGCAGGACCGGCTAACGCTACCACACGGTCGGTGTAAACCTGGCCGGTGGTGAAGAGTTTACCGTAGGCAATCACGTCTTGATAACCGATGTGCCAAACCTGCTTGGCCATAGATACCGGCTGTAAGAAATGAATATGAGTACCCACCAGGCCTGCAGGGTGCGGACCAGCAAAGCTCTCTAATTGAACCTTAGCATTACCCACATCCACTGTTGCATCAGCGGCTTTCACCACAAACACCTTACCTTTGGTTAGAGTGGTTAACAGGTTCAAGCCGTCGATGAAGGCTTGTTGCTCTTGGCTGATGATTACAGCTGGGTCGGCCGCTAACGGATTGGTGTCCATCGCATTCACGAAGATCGCAGTAGGCTCTGCGTCTAGCTTCGGCGAACGACTAAAAGGCCGCGTACGTAAGGCTACCCATTGACCCGCATTGTTCAATTGCTCAACCACTTGGTCGCGCGGCAAACTAGCTAAGTCTTTGCTGTCGTAGCTGGCAAACGTTTCTTGCTCGTCACCGTCAATTTCAATAACAACGGCTTGTAACACTCGTTTGGCGCCACGCATCACGTCTTTTACAACGCCAGCAGCTGGTGCAGTGAATTTAATTCCTGGGTTTTTCTTATCTTCGAAAAGTACCTGGCCTTTTTTGACGCGGTCCTCAACCTTAACCTGCATGGTTGGGCGCATCCCCACATACTCTTCACCCAGTACGGCAACGGTGGTGATGGCTTGGCCATCATCAATAGCTTGTTGGGGCATTCCCGAGATTGGGATATTTAGCCCTTTTTTGATCGTAATCATACGCGTTTGCACTACTCGTTAGGGAAGATTAATCTCATTCCAGCCACGTCGTACGAATTTCTCCGCACGCCGCGACTGACCAAATTCTGTCCATTTTCACCTAGGGCCGGCATTTTAGCACTTTTGGATTACAAAACAAATGTAAAAACCAATCGATAGTCGTTATTCGTTAGTCGTATTTCGGTCACCGAAAAAGCCAACCAATAGCTCCTATCTAAAAGCTAACCGAGCTTTGCTGTTGCCCTTCAATCAAACCCAACCATAGGATCGACATCGGCATCATAATCAACCCCATCAATCCCAAACCCAAACAACTTCAAGAAATCGCTGTGATAACCTGCGTAGTCAGCCAATTGATGGAAATTATCTTGATTCACTTGATGCCAAAGAGCTTCAACCTTAGCTTGCGTCGCATCATTGGTTTCCCAACCATTCATAAATAAACGGCCAGCTTCATCCAACAATCGGTCTTCGCTGTAAAGGGCTTCGTTGAACAATCGATAAATTTGTTCGATACAACCCTCGTGGGTACCCTCTTGCTTCATCACCCCATAAATCAACGAGATATATAGCGGCATGACAGGAATTGCTGAGCTAGCTTGAGTCACTAGGGCCTTTAATGAAGATACGTAGGCTTCTAGATTAAGATCGGTATAGCGCGTACGCATCGCAGCTGCCGCACGGTCCAAGTCCTCTTTAGCTTTACCAATGGTGGCTTGACCGTAAATTGGCCAGGTCAGCTTTTTACCAATATAGGTGTAGGCCGTGGTTTTTGCATTAGGTGCTAATACGCCAGCATCATGCAGGGCTGCCAACCAAAGTTCCCAATCTTCGCCACCCATCACTTTGATGGTTTGCGCAATTTCGTCATCAGTAGCAGGCTCTAAAGTAATTTCAGTTACTTGGTCTTTATCGGTGTGGTAGGTTTTGGTGGTATAGCTGTCACCAATAGGCTTCAACGTTGAGCTATAAACTTCACCTGTAACCGGATCTTTACGCTTCGGCGAAGCCAAGCTGTAGATCACCAAATCAACCTGACCGAAGTCTTGCTTAATTTGTTCAATAACTTGTGCTTTGATTTCGTTGGAGAAAGCATCACCGTTGATGGTATGGGCATAAAGGCCATCAGCCTTAGCTGCTTGATGAAATGCTGCCGTGTTATACCAACCTGCAGTCGCGGTGCGTTTTTCGCTCGGCTCTTTTTCAAAACACACGCCTAAGGTTTTGGCGCCAGCACCGTAGGCAGCAGCAATACGCGAGGCCAAACCATAACCGGTAGAACAGCCGATCACTAGCACCCGCTGTGGCACTTGCGTTAATTTAGGTTGTTGTTTGATAAAATCAATTTGTTGTTGTACATGAGCCGCACAGCCCACAGGATGGGCGTTAGTACAAATAAAACCACGAATTTTAGGTTGAATAATCATTACTATTATCCTTTAAACTAGGGTCTAGGCTTGAGTTAGCCATAATCAACAAGCTGGTGCTTTGATCCGGGTAGTTTAACCGAGCTGCACCCATCAAGTGATCTGATTAGTTGTCGAGCTTACTACCACCGCGACAGGCTGGTGAATCTGGAACCTGCTGCAGCGGCCATTCGTCTGGGCTGTAAAGATGCAGAGCTAACGCGTGAATTGGCCCTGCAAGTTCTTCTTGCAGCAGTTTGTTGACCGCCCGATGGCGTTGTAACAGACGTTGGCCCGCGAAGCTAGCGCTCACCAGCACCAACTTATAATGCGAATCATCACTAGCTGTGCCGTGCTGATCGCTTTCATTCAGCAAGTGCAGGTAAATAGGGGCAAAGGCGGCTGCGAGTTTGGCTTGTAAATGTTGATGAAGTGCGGTCATAAGGCGTTACTACTCACTTTGGCTGGCGTCTAACGAGCTGAAACAAATTTTTTCATCGCGGCCTAAGCTGGCCAGCGCATTAAACACATTAGGTTCGCTGTATCGGCTAGGATAAACAATGCGATAGAGCTGTGAACTTACCGTCCCCCACTGCTGCCATAACAGCACGCCATGGTCATGGTAGAGCTCTGCTAACTGCTCCAACCCTTCTTGACGTTGGCGCGGAAACGCTGAGCGCTCACCCACCAGGCGCCAGCGGTTTAGCTCTTCACCTTCGGCCAGTAAGGCATCGTTGACTCGATTGCGACAAAAACTAAGCTGAATGACCGCACTCGACAGCGCCCAATCTTGGTTAGGTAGCTGCTGTTGGTCGAGAGTCTGTACTAAGGCTAGCTCTTGGTTGGTTAAACGTTCGGCATCGCCAGCTGGCTGACAACCGCTGAGCAACAGCCAACTCGCAGCCACTACTAGGCTACCTAGATGCGTCAATGTGGAAGATTTGTTCAACTGCATCATATTCATCTCATGACAGTACGGCAGCGGCCGCAGCTTGGGCTGGTAAGGTTCACTTACAGATAATTTAAGTACAAGAGTATAAAGGGAATAGCACTGAATAAAAAGAAAGGAAGAACATCCGTGTTCGAACAGGGTCACGTCAATCCGTGAAGTAACCCCGCAATCCATGAGTTAGACTATAACTAACTTTATTTTCCAAATCAATTACAATTTCGCAACAAAATGGTAAGTTTCTGTTTTCTTGGTTAATTTAGTGTTAAGCGGAAGCTTGATCTAGCTTCTTTTCTTGCTCTGGACTTATCAACGCGACAATCTGCCAACCGGCTGCTGGAGTGAAGGTTTGGTCCGTACTAAACAAATGGCATACCCCACGTTCGTCTAGGGCAAATAACGGCAAAGCTCGGTTACCGTAGCGCTCTTGATAATCATCGTAATGAAACGACTCGGTCAATGCTGTGGTTTTTACCTGCGCTCCCTGAAACGACAAACTTGATAACTTAGAAAAGCTTACCCCTTTGCCGAACAATTTTAAGCGCTTACGAAACACTTCCGGTAATTGGTTACGAGCCGGCGCATCATGCTCGGAGTTTTGCAGAGCAAAGATCTTGTCTTCGTCAAACCAATCCATAAAGTGCATCGCGACAACCGGGTTTAACTGCCGATATGGCGACAGAATCAACACCTGGCCAATGCCATTCAGATCCATATTATTTTCAGCATGCTCTGAAGTAGGGTTACCAAAGTACACCGGCAAGTTTTCCATGCGTGCTAACTTCACATGTTCCCAGTTAGTATCGGCCAACAATACCGGAAAGTTGTGTTCCTTTAGGGCTTTGGCAATTTGCCGTGCCGGCGGATTAGCGCCAAATATGAGAAAGCCCCGTGGTGGCGGTTCCCGCAGCGTTAGAAAGTGCGCCAACGGCTTGGCGGTTAAGCTTTGCAACACCACAGTACTTAAAATCACCAAAAATACTAAAGGCACTAACAATTCTGCTTGTTCCCAACCAGCCTCTTGCATTTTTAAGGCAAACAACGCTGATACCGCCGCTGCAACAATCCCGCGTGGCGCAATCCAACTGAGCAAGATCTTCTCTTTAAAGGTGGTTTGGGTACCGATGGAAGACACCCACACACTCACTGGGCGTACCACAAATATGATAATCACCAACAGTAACACCGCCGGCATGCCTAGGCTGCTAAAGGCATCCGCATTTAAGCGCGCCGCTAACAGAATAAACAACCCAGAGATAAGCAGCACACTTAAGGTTTCTTTGAACTCAAGGATGTCATCTAAATCTAGCCCGCGCATATTCGCCATCACCATCCCCATAACGGTGACGGTCAGCAGCCCAGACTCGTGTTGTAAGGCATTGGATAAAGCGAACACCCCTAACACCACAGCTACGGTCGCGACGTTTTTCAAATAATGCGGAAAGATACTAAATTTAAGCGCTTGTCCGAGTAATTTGCCGCTGGCAAAACCCAGCGCGAAGCCTACCCCTAACGTAGTGGCAAAGGCCTGCATGGCGTGGCTGATACCGGCGCCTTGATTGGCGATAATAAATTCATACACCAACACTGCCAACAAGGCACCGATCGGGTCAATGATGATCCCTTCCCAACGTAAAATGTTGCCCAGCCGAGCTAACGGCCGTACCGATCGTAACATCGGCATGATCACTGTCGGGCCAGTCACCACCACCAACGCCCCAAACAGTGCCGCCATCTCCCAGCCAAAGCCAATCAGATAATAGGCCGCCGCCGCAATCATCAGCCAAGTAATGACCATACCGATACTAACCAAGTTAGTTACCATGCGGCCGTGTCCACGGATTTCATCAAAACGCAAGGTTAATGCGCCTTCAAATAAAATAATGGCAACCGAAAGTGACACTATCGGAAACAACAAATCACCAAACACCGCATCAGGATCTAACCAGCCCAAACCTGGGCCAATCGCTAACCCCACCAACAACAGAGGTAAAATCGCTGGTATTTTTAACCGCCACGCACCCCATTGGCACAAGATAGATAACACCCCAATGAGCGCTAGTGCTGACATATTTGACATAGGCTGAAGGTCTCTTTCCTAGATTTTACAAATTATTTGTTGATAATGATTCGCATTTGCACGAGAATAACTCTTAAGGGTTACTTAATGCGAATCAATATCGTTCCTTTTATTTTTTCTATATAATCCACGTAACACTACGAGGTAAATCACCATGAGTTCAATCATGTTCCGTAAATTACTTACCATGACTGCAATTGCAGCAAGCTTAACCGCAACAGTAGCACAAGCTACCACGGTTAACGTATATTCTGCGCGTAAAGAAGCGCTAATTAAACCTGCACTGGAGCAATTTACTGCCAAAACTGGCATTGAAGTACGCTTATTAACCGGTGGCGGCGATGCCCTCCTGGCCCGGTTACAGAACGAAGGCGAAAATACTCCGGCCGATTTATTCCTCACCGTTGATGCTGGTAACTTGCACCGTGCTGCGCAAGCAGGCGTGTTTCAGCCGCTGACCGACCCAGCTGTGTTAGCTGCAGTGCCTGAGCATTTGCATGGTAGCGATGATTTATGGGTAGGCTTAAGCTTACGGGCACGCCCTATTTTCTATGTTGAAGGTAAAGTTGACCCGAGCCAATTAACTGGCTACGAAGACTTAGCTAAACCAGAATGGCGCAAGAAAGTCTGTATCCGTTCTTCAGACAACATCTACAACCAATCGTTAACTGCGGCGCTAATCGAACACTGGGGCCCAGAGGCCACCGAGCAATGGGCTGAAGGCCTTGTTGCTAACCTAGCAAAACCTCCGGTGGGCGGTGACCGTGACCAATTAAAAGCAGCCGCTGCAGGCATGTGCGACCTAGCCGTTGCCAATACTTACTACTTTGGCCTGATGCAAACTGGCGATGATGCCGAGCAGCGCGAAGCCGCCAGCAAACTGAAGATTTTCTGGCCGAACCAAGATAGCTTTGGTACCCACGTCAACGTCAGTGGCATTGGTATCACCAAACATGCGAAAAATAAAGCCGCTGCAGAGCAACTCATTGCGTTCTTGCTGTCGCCTGAATCGCAAGCTTGGTACGCCGCCACCAACAATGAATACCCTGCGGTAACTGGGGTAGAGTGGAGCGAAACCTTACAAGCATGGGGCGAGTTTAAAGCTGACGACCTGTCCATGCGTTTCTTAGGTGAGAACAATGCCGATGCGGTTAAATTAATGAACCGTGCAGGCTGGCGTTAAGCTTGTTCACGGCGTGGCGTAAATTATCGCTGATTGCAACGGCAGCTCTGTTAGGGCTGCCGTTGTTAGTGATTTTATGGGTTGGCGTAGAACTGCTCATCGGCGGTGATTACGCTACCCTTAGCCACCTGTGGCAAACTGTGGTGCCCGAGTACATCCGGCATTCTTTATGGTTACTACTTGGGGTTGCCGTTGGCGTTATCACGCTCGGCGTAAGCACCGCCTGGCTGACTACAGCCTGTCGATTCCCTGGCCAACGGATCCTCACGTGGGCCTTGCTACTACCACTCGCCATGCCGGCCTACATCACCGCCTACACCTATACCGGCATGCTTGATTTTGCCGGTCCGGTGCAAACCACGCTGCGCGACACCTTTGGTTGGGGCTACGGTGATTACTGGTTCCCCCAAATTCGGAGCTTAGGCGGCGCTATCCTCGTCTTGAGCTTAGTACTGTTTCCGTACGTTTATCTGATTACCCGAGCCACTTTTATTCAGCAATCTGCCACGACCCTAGAAGCAGGACGTAGTCTTGGCCTAAACCCATGGCAGTGTTTTGTTCGCTTGGCGTTGCCGCTGGCACGCCCAGCCATAGTGACCGGCACCACCCTAGCGCTAATGGAAACCCTCGCCGATTATGGTACCGTCGCCTATTTTGGCGTCACCACCTTTACCACCGGTATTTTTCGTACTTGGTACGGTTTAGGTGATTTAAACGGTGCTCTACAGTTGGCTGGGATGCTGCTGATCGCAGTGATTGCCTTGATGTTTTTAGAACGTTGGTCGCGCCGCCAAGCACGATACGACCAACGAGCTAGTCGCCCCGCCCAACCCTTTCAATTACACGGCACCAAAGCCTGGCTGGCCAGCTTGGTGTGTTGGTTACCGCTGGTGTTTGGCTTTATTTTACCAGCACTACAATTGGCCAGTTGGTCATTAGAGCGCTGGCAAGTGTGGGTCGACCCTGACTTTTGGCAGCTCACCTTTAACAGCTTTATGCTAGCTCTTATCGCCGCGGTGATTGTAGTGACAATGGCTCTTTGGCTTGGTTACGGCCGCCGCCAGTTACCTACGCCAGCGGTACGCGTGAGTGTGACCTTTGCCGGTTTAGGCTATGCCATTCCCGGGTTGGTGATTGCCGTTGGCCTGTTGTTGGTATTGAGCAAACTAGACCACGCTATCATTGCTCTGAGCAAAAACTGGTTTGACTACAATCCGGGCTTATTACTCTCGGGCACTTTGTTTGCCTTGCTGTTTGCCTATGTGGTGCGCTTTTTAAGTGTCTCGCTACAAACCATCAATGCTGGCTTGGCCGAGATCCGTCCGAGCATGGACGAAGCTGCCCGCATTCAGGGCTACCGCCCGCTGCAGGTGTTGCGTAAAATACATTTACCCTTACTGCGCCCCAGTGTGCTTACCGCACTGATTTTAGTCGGCGTAGATGTACTCAAAGAATTGCCAGCCACGCTGGTACTGCGGCCGTTTGATTTTAATACCTTAGCCGTGCGCGCCTACGAAATGGCAGGCGATGAACGCCTTGCCGATGCTGGCCCGCCGGCCCTGATGATGGTACTAGTAGGTTTAATTCCGGTGATTTTGTTATCGCGAGCTATGCTAAAAAGTCGCAATTCGCAGCTAACAGCTCCCACCAACACGACCAAGGAGTCTGATTTTGCCCCTGTTACAGCTTGATAAGATCCACATCAGCTTTGGCACCCAGCACATTGTCCGCGGTGTCAGTTTACAGCTTGAAGCAGGCGAAATCGGCTGCTTACTGGGGCCCAGCGGGTGCGGTAAAACTACCTTGTTGCGTGCTATCGCGGGTTTTCAAGGGTTACAGTTAGGTACCATTACCATGGCCAACGAATGTGTTTCTTCGGCCAACCAGCTGACCCCACCAGAGCAGCGTGGCATTGGCATGGTGTTTCAAGACTTTGCCCTGTTTCCGCATTTAACCGTGGCCGAGAATATTAGTTTTGGTATGCGCAAAGCCAGTGCCGCCGAGCGCCGCGCTCGCGTGGATGAATTACTGACGCGGATTGGCTTGCCCGGCTATCAAAAACGTTATCCTCATGAGCTTTCCGGTGGCCAGCAACAACGTATTGCCTTGGCTCGGGCGCTCGCACCAAAACCACGCTTATTGCTTCTTGATGAACCCTTTTCAAGTCTTGATGCAGAATTAAGAGAGCGCTTAGCCGTTGAAGTTCGTGAGCTGCTCAAACAAGAACAAATCACCGCTTTGCTCGTCACCCACGATCAGCAAGAAGCCTTTGCCATGGCTGATAAAGCTGGGGTGATGTATCAGGGCGAACTCTTGCAATGGGAAACCCCGTATCAACTGTATCACCAGCCACGCCATCAGCTGGTGGCCGACTTTATCGGCCATGGCGTGCTGCTGCAAGGTACCGTCAATGCCTCGGGCTCGTTAGCCTCACCGCTAGGCATGCTAGAGCATCCGAGCTTATTGACCGTACCTGATGGCACCCCGGTGAGTTTTTTAGTGCGCCCGGACGATATCGTTCCTGATACTAATTCGCGTCTGCGCGGGCGCATTAAAGCACGCGGTTTTCGTGGTGCTCACAATCTTTACAGCGTACAGCTTAACAGCGGCATCGAAGTACTCACCTTAAGCCCGTCCCACGAACAAATGAACGTGGGCGATGAGGTAGGTTTACGGCCGGAATTTGACCACTTGGTGGTGTTTGCCGCAGATCATTGTGAATTGCCCGGCTTTCATGACCAAGCACCGCTGGTACGCCCGTTTACGCCACCAGTATCTACTGCACCACCAGCTCAGCCCGTGCCTACCTCACCAAAAGCGAAGTCGGCGTAATAGCAAGAATTCAACCACTGCGATAATCAGTAACGCCCCACTGAAAATCCAAAAAGCAGCGGCATCGTCAATCCCTGGCATGCCGCCAATGTTAATACCAAACAGTCCGGTTAAGAAACTGATCGGTAAGAACACCCCCGCAACCATCGAAAGCCAATAGGTATTGCGGTTCATTTTTTCTGCCACTTCTTGCTGCAAATGCTCTCGTAACATCCACACCTGCTCTAGCAGCATGTCCATATTCTCAAGTTCACGTTGGGTATTGTCGCGCTCATTCAGCAACCATTGCACCCACTCAGCCTCAAATAACTTAGGTCCATCCACCGCTAACTTATCTAACGCGGCAATTTGCGGGCGCACAAAACGAGTTAATCGCAATAAGCGTCGATGCAACACCGTAAGTTGCCGCTGCCGTTGCGCCGTAGTCCCTTTGCTGTCATCTTCCAGCTCTTCCATCTCTAACTCGATGGTATCTAGCAATTGCTCCAACTGATTGTTGGTCTCATCAACCAAATGCACCAAAAAATCAGCAATAGAGTCAGGGCCCTGGCCCAACTCGAGCTTTTTCTGCAGCGCTCGCACCGCATTCACGGGGCGTTTTCTGAAGCTATACAAGTTGTCGTTGTAAAATAGAATTCGCAAGCTCACCATATCTTCAGGTTGCTCACCCAACCCCAAATTCACCCCACGCAAAATCAACAAGAAGCCAGCACTAACCCGTTCAAATCGAGGCCGAGTATCTTCTTCTAACACCGCATCAATCAACGGTTCCGGAATACCCGCCGCCAACAACCAGTCACTCAAGCCGGGCAAATCACGCTGAAAATGAAACCAGCTCTGTTGTCGTTGATGATAGTTCTGATGCACCGGCTGCGCCGGCACTACCGAAAAATCCCAGCTATCGATGATAAAGTCAGGCCGCTGAGGCGGTATCTGTGAGTGATTATCTGTCATATTGTTATCCTTTCATGTTTTATTCAGTCTAGACCGACCACAAGCACATTCACAAGCCTTATCATTTCACGTTAAACTATGACAACTTATCGTTCACTTGTTTAGGAAACCTATGTTACTTGCCATCGCTGCTGTAATTATTGGACTTGCACTCTTGGTATGGAGTGCCGATCGCTTTGTCGATGGTGCTGCCGCTACCGCCAACCATTTAGGCATGCCCCCCCTGCTCATAGGTATGGTGATTGTCGGTTTTGGTACATCAGCACCAGAGATGGTGGTATCAGCCATTGCCTCACTGCAAGGTAATCCGGGTCTGGCTCTGGGTAACGCCTTTGGTTCTAACATCACCAATATTGCATTAATTCTTGGTTTAACAGCCGTGTTAGCTCCAATTGCAGTAGCTAGCCAAGTGCTCAAACGTGAAGCGCCCATTCTTATCGCCATTACCTTTCTAGTTGCGTGGCCTTTAGTCGATGGTGTGATTACTCAGCTTGAAGCTTGGGTCCTGCTGGCGGTATTTGCACTTTACATGGGCTGGAGCATCTATCAAGGCATGCGCGGTGGCGATGATGCCATGGCAGGTGAATTTGAAGCGGAAGTGAAGGCCCATGCCATGCCGCTCGGCAAAGCTATCACTTGGCTTGTGATTGGCTTGATCTTACTTATCATCAGCTCACGTATTTTAGTCTGGGGAGCCGTTGATATCGCTACCGCTTTTGGCGTAAGTGATTTAGTCATCGGCCTAACCGTGGTCGCAATTGGCACCTCATTGCCAGAGCTAGCTTCATCTATTGCTGCTGTGCGTAAAAACGAACATGACTTAGCCCTGGGCAACGTGATTGGCTCAAACATGTTCAATACGCTGGCAGTGGTTGGTATCGCCGGCGCTATTCATCCGATCGACCTAGACCCCTTAGTGTTTAGTCGCGATTGGCTGGTTATGGCGCTATTGACCGTGTTGTTGTTAGTTTTCGCGTTCCGTCCAAATGCGCGCCAAAACCGTATCAATCGAGTGCATGGTGTGATTTTCTTGATCGGTTACGTGGCCTACACCATTTATTTACTTAAAACAGGCTTATAAAGCATGCAGCTAACCACTCAGTACACCGCTCAACGATTAGGCTTTGCCGGGCTTATTCCCTTTATTGGGCTAACCTTGCTGGCCCTGCTGGATATCTATGGCGCCCACGCAATACAACTTTTTATTATCTACAGCGCCATTATTTTCAGCTTCTTGGGTGGTGTGCACTGGGGGCTTAGCCTGCAACAGCCACAGCAAGACCAATCACGCAACTTGCAATGGAGTATGTTTCCGTCAGTCACCGGTTTTTTACTGTTAGTGTGGCAAGCCTTGCCTTGGTGCAGCGATACTCAGCTAGCTAGTCTGGCTATTTTAGCCCTGCTGCACCTATTTTGGCTGAATTACGAGCGGCGCAAGCTCAGTGAGCACGGCTGGTATCTTGAACTCCGCGGTAGGCTCACCTTTACTGTCGTAGCCTTACATGTCATTTTATTGATCATTAGCATATAGCGCTATTGCAAATCATTCTCATTAAGTTTATCATCTCTCTAGTTGTTGCTAGGAGATGAGTATGTACGTGTGTTTATGCAAAGGGGTCAGTGATAAAACCATCCGTCGCGCGGTGGATGATGGCCTTTCTAGCATGCGCGAATTACGCCAACAGTATGGTGTAGGCAGCCAGTGTGGCTGCTGTACTCAGTGCGCAAAAACGGTGTTAAAAGAAGCCGTTGCCGAACGCAAACAACAAAAACAATTCGAAACTTTATTGCCAATTCAGGTGTGCTACGCTTAAGCTGTTACCCAAAGGAAACAGTTAGGAGTATCACCATGCATGGCAAACCACAGGTTTTATCTGAACTAAACCGCATACTTACGCGTAAACTTACCGCGATTAATCAATACTTTTTGCATGCCCGCATGTATCGCAACTGGGGCTTCGAAGCTCTCAACCAAGCCGCCTATAAAGCCTCTATTCATGAAATGAAACACGCCGATAAAATCATCGAGCGTATTTTGTTTTTAGATGGCCTACCTAACCTGCAAGACCTCGGCAAATTATACATAGGTGAAGATCCTGAAGAGTCCTTGCAGCTTGATCAGCGAGTGCAAGCCGCCGATGTGACTGAGCTACGTAGTGCTATTAAGCACTGTGAACAAGCCCAAGACTACGTTAGCCGAGATCTGCTCACCGAGATATTAGAACAACAAGAAGATTATCTAGATTGGTTAGATACCCAACTCGATCTGCTAGGCAAACTTGGCGTGCCTATGTATCTGCAAACCAAACTATCAGATTAACAGAACCTGGGAGTAGTGATCATGAGCTTTGATGCAAGCGCTGTAGCTGCGCAGTTAAATCGTCTGTTGGCCTTTGAGTTGACCTCCATTGACCAGTACACAGCCCATTCTCGTATCTATGAAGATATGGGCTTGAATGCATTGTACGAAAGAATCAACCACGAAGTGGATGATGAGCGTGGTCACGCAGATCTGCTGATTCGCCGAATTTTATTTTTGGGTGAACAACCTAACTTAGAGCAACGCGAACCACACACCATCGCCACCGACGTACCCACCATGCTGGCTAACGATCTAGAGCTTGAGCGTAACAACGCCAAAACACTGCGTGAAGTGATTCAATTTTGTGAACAGCAAGGTGACTTTGTTAGTCGTGACATGCTAGTCGGCATCCTCAAAGATACCGAAGAAGATCATGCCTATTGGTTGCGCCAACAGCTGCGTCTGATTGAGCGATTAGGTTTAGCGCTATTTTTGCAAGCCCGCATGAGCTAAGCCTATGGAGCAACTACTAAACCAAATAAGCAGTTTTTTTCATTGGTTTGAGCACGAGATCTTTACCGTAGGTGAAACCATAATCACCTACGGTTCTGTGGCGCGACTGCTGTTCATTTTAATCATCACCTACGTGGTGTCGCGAGTACTCCAAAATGCCTTGCGCCGCTTTGCCAGCTATCGTAAATCGATGGCGCAGTCCTCGGTATACGCCCTCACTCGCATCACCCACTATGTGGTGATGTTGATTGGCTTTTTAGTGGCTGTATCTTCCGTCGGGATCGATCTCACTAAGTTTGCCATTTTTGCCAGTGCATTGGGTATCGGCGTCGGTTTTGGTTTACAGAACCTGATCAGCAACTTTACCGCCGGTATCATGTTGCTGTTCGAAAAAACGCTAAAGGTTGGCGACTTTGTTGAACTTGAATCTGGCGTGACCGGTGAAGTGAAAGAAATCAATATTCGCAGTACCATCATCACCACCAACGACAACATTGATATTATCGTGCCAAACTCTGAGTTTGTCAGTGGCCGCATGACCAATTGGACCATGCGCGACACCTATCGGCGTATTCATGTGCCCTTTGGCGTCGCCTATGGAACCGATAAAGAACTGGTACGAAAGGCTGTCTTAGAAGCCGCAGAACGAGTGCCTCATACCCTACAGGATGGCACCCATAAACCACCCCAAGTGTGGTTCGTAGAGTTTGGTGATAGTTCACTTAATTTTGAGTTGGTGGCCTGGCTGAAACCCGAAGCCGTTAATCGCCCTGGCGCCGTTAAAGCCGCCTTCTTGTGGGAAATCCATACGTCACTTGAAGAGTACAAGATTGAAGTGCCTTTCCCGCAACGGGATCTGCATATTCGTAGTTGGTCTGAACATGCGGTGATGCCACATAGCCGCGCCAGCACCAGCGGCTTACAGAAACAGCAAGAATTAGAGCAGCAACAAGAGGCTGGTGCCACCGCTGAGCCCAGTGCCGACCCCGAGCAGCGCCCCGAAAATGACGCTGCTAAGGATCTTTAATGAATACCCCCGCAGAACAGCTAGCCCGCTAGCTGTTCGCGTAATTCATCAATACAACTAGGATCATCTATCGTTGATGGCACTTGTACCGGCTCGCCATCAGCTAATTGGCGCAATACCCTGCGTAAAATTTTGCCAGAACGAGTTTTCGGTAACCGCGGCACCACTAAAATCCGCTTCAGACAAGCTACCGCACCAATCTCATCCCGCACCAGCTGCACTAACCGAGCCGTGAGTTCTTCAGCGCTCACCTGTACCCCATCTTTAGTGATGACTAGCCCCACCGGCACTTGTCCTTTCAATTCATCATGCACACCAATCACAGCGCACTCAGCCACGGCATTGTCCTGCGCCAGAATCTCTTCCATCTCACCGGTAGACAAACGGTGCCCGGCAACGTTTATCACATCATCGGTACGCCCCATGATAAACACATAGCCATCATCGTCTTTATAGCCACCGTCACCGGTACTGTAGTAGCCCTCAAATTCACTCAGATAACCACTGACAAAACGCTCTTCGTTATTCCAAATAGTGGTTAAGCACCCTGGCGGCAACGGCAATTTAATCGCTACCGCACCTTGCTCGTTAGGCCCTACCGGTTGCCCTTTATAATCCAATATTTGCACATCATAACCAGGTAGTGGCAAGGTGGCTGAACCAGGTTTAATCGGATGCTCAGCCGCGCCCACCGGGTTAGCACAAATTGGCCAGCCTGATTCCGTTTGCCACCAATGGTCGTACACCGGCTTACCGGTAATGGCGGTCGTCCATTCATAGGTGGCCGGATCTAACCGCTCACCCGCCATGTAAATACGTTGCAACTTAGATAAATCGTAGCCTGCAAACAACAGTCCTTCTGGGTCTTCTTTTTTCACCGCCCGAAACGCTGTAGGAGCAGAGAACAAGACATTGACACCATACTCTGCACACACCCGCCAAAACGCGCCAGCGTCCGGCGTACGCACGGGTTTACCCTCGTACAGCACCGTCGTTACACCAGCCAGCAGGGGCCCATAGACAATATAAGAATGCCCCACAACCCAACCCACATCCGAGGCCGTAAACATCACCTGCCCGGGCTTTAAGCCGTACACTAAATTCATCGAATAATGCAACGCCACCGCATAGCCACCCGTGTCTCGCACTACCCCCTTTGGCTTACCCGTAGTGCCCGAGGTGTACAATACATACAACGGATCTGTCGCGGCAACCACGGTGCATTCCGCCGGCGATACCCCTTGCAGCCCTTGCTGCCAATCAATATCACGCTCTGGCAATAACTCAGCCTGACACTCCGGGCGCTGCCACACAATCACTTGCGCCGGCTTGTGGTTCGCTTCCTCAATGGCTTTATCTACCATCGGCTTATAAGGAATCACTCGATTCACCTCAATGCCGCACGACGCCGTCACGATCACTTTGGGTGTCGCATCATCAATCCGCACCGCCAATTCATGCGGTGCAAATCCACCGAACACTACCGAATGCACCGCTCCAAGCCGCGCACAGGCCAACATCGCAATTGCCGCCTGCGGAATCATCGGCATATAAATCACCACCCGGTCGCCTTTCTTCACATGCTGCTTTTTCAACAAACCAGCAAATAGCGCCACCTGATCACGCAACTCACGAAAGGTGTAGCTTGCTTTAGCACCACTCACCGGTGAATCATAAATCAACGCCAATTGATCACCACGACCATTATCCACGTGATAATCCAACGCCATGAAAGACACATTTAGCTCACCATCAGCAAACCAATCCGCACAGCCATTAGGTTTGAGCGATACAGCTTGCTGCGGCTCTTTAAACCAATGCAGCTTCTTCGCTTGCTGTAACCAAAAAGCGTCGCGGCGTTGCAACGATGACTCATATTCTCGGGGGTAACTCATGGTAGGCCTCTCAAAGTTTGTACTGCAATGCCCCTAGAGTAGCCCAGCCAGTAAATATTCCCATTCGACTTAGGTATGAAAAAGTGCAAAGACTGAGTTAATCGCTTCGGATCACCACAAGTCTGTTGATTTACCCCCAGCTTTTCCCTATCATACCGCCACTTCTGGAGAGGTGTCCGAGTGGCTGAAGGAGCACGCCTGGAAAGTGTGTATACGCTAACCGCGTATCGAGGGTTCGAATCCCTCTCTCTCCGCCAGATACAAAACAACCGCCCTTGTGGCGGTTTTTTTGTAGCGGTTAAGTGCTGGTTACGCGGCTGGTACGCCGTTGATTGGGCCAGCGCATGATAATGCGAGCGCCACCAAGCTTGGGTGAACTATCGCAGCTAAGCTTAGCACCATGCCAGAGTGCAATCTGTTGAACAATATAAAGCCCCAAGCCAAAACCCGCAGTATGCGCATCGGGCTTAACAAAAGCCGCAAACAGATCTTGGCCCGGCAAGAAACCAGTACCATCATCTTCAACTGTTAACTCACACCACGCTGAATTCACTACAAAACTCACCTGAATGGCGCCCTGCGCATGTTTCATCGCATTGCTAATTAAGTTCTGCAATACCACAAACAAGGCCTCGCTATCACCGTAACCAGATTGCCCCTCATGCCTAAACGACAACTGTAACGTATCTTCAAAGACCTCATAGTGCCCAGCAACCGAATCCATAAACTTAGCTAAATCAAAAGCGGCCAACGGATGCTCGTCAAAGTAATCCAACCGCGCAAATGCCAAGTAACTGTTGGCTAGGTTTTCAATCAGTTTGAGATCACGCTGAATTTGCCGCTGATACTTATCATTGTGTGGAGTTTGCTTCATCAGCTCTAACGCAAAACGCATCCGCGCCAGCGGCGTGCGCACCTCATGCGAGATGGTTTGCGACAACTGCGTGTGCATGGTGACCAGCTTCATCACCTGCCGCGACATGCGGCTAAAAGTTTGCGCTAAGGGCGCAATCGGCGAACGAGCAGAAATCACCTGCGGCAAAACTTGTGGCGTTTCGCCAAACATCAGTGCCTGTTGTTGTAGCCGCTGCAAATCACGAAATACCGGCCACACCAGCACTAACACAATAACTACTAAGCCAAGATAAAAGCCAATAATGATCAATCGTAACCAACTATCATCTACTGGGTGTGCAAACACTGGCCCAACTTGCAACAATTCCCCCGTCGCTATTTGCCGATAATAGTAGAGCTGTTCATCACTTAATCGCAGGGCCAGGGTTTGCCCCTGCGCTAACTGCTGCAAACTGGTTTCCGGCAGAGCTAGTTCGCTAGCATCTACCAGTCTAATGTCAGTCAACTCACCGGCACGTTCAAACTGTTGAATGGATACAAAATAATGACCTTGCTCAGGATCGTTACGGGCCGCTAATTCACTCAAGCTGAGATAAAGAAATCCAGATAACAGCAGCAACAAACTCATCAGCTTGACAAATTTCCAGCGCATGCCGCCCAAGCTCAATCCCTTCATGGCATACCGCGGCTATTGTATATCAGGCTGTAGCCTTGGCCGTAAACCGTCATTAATTCCAGCTGCGGAATAGCCGCCTGTTCGAGTTTTTTCCGCAACCGGCTAATTTTTAAATCGATGGTTCTATCTAATCCGTCGTACCTTCGTCCCACCGTCTGCTCAAACAAATATTCCCGTGACAGAACCTGATTGCAATGCAGCACCAACATCCACAGCAGTGCAAATTCCTTATGAGTGAATTCACAAACCTGCTGCTGGTAGTGCATGCTGCGGCGTTGCCGATTAAACTCGATGTCGCCGAGTAATAGCGTTGGATTACTGGTTGCTTTGGTTTTACGCAAGTTCGCTTTAATTTTGGCCAGTAACAGCGAAGGGTCCACCGGCTTGGTAATGTAGTCGCAAGCACCTAGTTCTAACCCCATAATTTGTTCACGTTGGCTTGATAACGCACTCAAAAACAACAACGGACAGGCAAAATGGCTGGTTAGTCGCGCAATACCTTGAAACCCATTAACCCCCGGCAGCATCACATCGCAGATTATTAAATCAATCGCTTGCCGATTCGCTAAACGCAGACTTTCTTCAATCGAGGTAAAGTGCAAGACCTGATAATGCTGCTCTTGCAGATAATCGACGATCAATTGCGCCAGTGCTTGATCATCCTCAATCAACAGCAATTTTATTGGTGTAGCTACAGAATGTTCCATCCCAAACCTCGTCGTTTCCGGCGTTTACTTTCAATCAATTGCGCAATGCGCAGCTCGGCGCTAGCAACCACGTTACCATTTACTAGTTGTAGTTCAATCAGGCCATCTTGCTGTAACCTAACCTGGCGCTGAGTACTGATAGGTGTGCCTTGCGCAAAGCACTGTAATTGTTGGCGCGCCGCCTCAACCGACGACAACCATAGACAACTCGGTTGGGCCAGAATGGTCGGATAACGGATCCTCACGGTCATGTTACAGGAGCTTGCGCCAGCCTCTTGTACACAGGTTTTCGGGGTCACTTGCAGCCCTTTCAGAGCGTTCGCCATGGCCGGACTAGGTAGGGTCCAGCTTAACAGCGTAACTAGCCCCAATAGCAAAGGCTTTAGCGTGACTAAGAGCCTTTTAAAAGGCATAGCTAAACCCCAAAAAGCCGCCCCAATAATGCTGTTTATCTAATAACGGACTCCGCGCAATACCGCTATCAATGCGATTGTACTCAAGAATCGCCACGAGGCTCCAAGAAGGATTTAACGGCAGGTTTAAAATCCCTCGCGCATAACTATTGATGCCGCTGTATTGCCGAAATCTATCACTTTCTTGATGCACTTCAGCCGGACCGATTTCATAATAGTAACGACTTAACTCAGAACTTTTATAAGCCCAGCCTAACTCAACTGCCGTGGCAAAATACTCATACTCAAAGCGACGATTAAGTTTAAATAGCACTTCATGGCCATGATGCACACCACTGATATCCTGATAAGCCCCTAACGAAGCAGTCACCCAGGGGGTAGGCAGTTCCATATAGATGCCAGCTAAGTAAGAAATATTACGCTCCACATCAGCGTAATTAGGCTCTTCAAATGGGTCATTAATAGGCGCATAGCCCAGTAAGTCACTCAGCAACACATTACCGAGCCCTTTTAATTCAAACAGCAAGCCATCTTCGTTGAGGTGAGTTTGCAAATCGATAATGATCTGATCGGATTCATACAAACTGTACCCCAAGGTAAGGTTTTCCAAGTAAAAGCGATCGCCGTAATAGCTCACGCTAGGCAGCACAAGACTTCGTATCGGCTCACTCTTAAAACGAGGGTTATCTAACTGGCCATATCCCAAAGCAAGGTTCACATGCCAGCGTTTGGTGTCGATTTCTTGCACATCGTTAGCAGCTACTTGCGTGCCCCATAAGCTCATAACAAGCAGCATGAGGATAAGGCCAACGAACTGAGTTCTGCGGCGGTGGATGGTCATCAATTCTACCTCAAAATAATCATGCGACTACTGTACGAGCTTTATGCTGCGCTGTCGCTAGTTACGACTGGGGTTGATACAAAGTCGTACATGAATTTACTGCCTGAGAATCATCCAGATGTGCTTTTATCTGCCTACCCTATCATGGTTTTGCGGTACGTGATCGGGCTAATGGAAAAAACTAATTCTAATAAAATCAGGAAGTTCATCGTGAAAATAAAACTACTTACAACAGCAGTACTAGCTGCCTTGTATAGCGCCGGTAGTTTACAGGCAGCCATGCCAGACGCTACTGTCACTATCCCTGCAGCCGACCGTTTACAAGCGGTTAACGTGGATGTTGAGCAGCTCCGCCAACAACAACAAACCGTCCGCCAAGGCTCCTACAGCGTGTTACAAAACGATGGTTTGAACGTGCAACTAGGTAGCCAAAAACACAAATTTGTGTACGAAGATGATATCCAAGGCGAACATGTTTATATTGTACGCTTGCGGCAACCCGCACTTGCTGAGCAAGAGTTCTCTAGCCAAACCCAACGCGATCTAAAACGCAATCGTGGCAAACTTTTTACTGCTGGCCAAGCCGTCAACAAAGAAGTTGAAACCCTACAAGCCCAATTGCTCCAAAATCAAAATCACGTGTTAGCTGAGTTGGCTGGGGTTACCGGACAATCTTCTGCACGACAACGTTTTACCGCGGCCCTCAACGGTTTTTCATTAAAACTTACTCAGCAACAGGCCGCTGCGGTAGCTGAACACCCCGCCGTGGTGAGCGTGCAGCGTTCCAAAATCTATCAAATGCATACGGATGCTGGCCCTGAGCTCATTCAAGCTGACCAAGTTTGGCAGGGAACCGCTCCTAACAGTATCGCCGCCAAAGGCGAAGGCCTTATTGTCGGTATTATTGACTCAGGTATCAACTCAGACCACCCTTCTTTTGCGGCTGTTGCCGAAGATGGTTATGTTCATACCAACCCCTTTGGCAGTGGTAACTACGTAGGCGATTGTGAGCTTGCCACCTATGCCGAGCGGTGTAACGACAAACTTATCGGCATGCGCAGCTATGGTGTTATCACCGATGCTTTTGCCACAGGTGAATTAGGCAATACCGCAGCTCCTATCGGCGAAGATTATCATGGTCACGGTTCTCACGTTGCCTCAACCGTGGCCGGCAACCCTATCTACGGCGCTCCGTTAGTGGTGCCAGAGCCACTAAGCGCCAGCGATGGTACTGTCGTTAAAGACGAATTTTTTACCCAAATCAGTGGGGTTGCACCACGTGCGAACATCATTAGCTATCAAGTCTGTCAACCTGCGGCAGATACCGTCCAAGGCTGTCCGGGTGAAGCATTAGTTGCTGGTATTGAAGATGCCATCAAAGATGGTGTCGATGTCATCAACTTCTCCATCGGTGGGCAAGATTCTCATCCATGGAGTGACGCCGTTGAAATGGCCTTTTTAGGAGCTCGCGAAGCCGGCATTTTAGTCGCGGCGGCTGCCGGTAACTCAGGCCAACTAGGTAATTATGAGGAATATTTTGGTGCCATCGACCACGCCTCACCTTGGTTATTAAACGTGGCGGCATCAACTCACGATCGCTCGGTGATTATCGAAACCGTGGCGAACCAATTTGGCTTCGTTGAAGGCCCCGATGCCGGAACTCGTTTACCTACCGTTGAGCGTATTGTCGGCGGTGCCTTAAATAGCGAAGGCGTAACTGGGGTGGTGCTTAAAGCTGAAGATTACCTCAACAGCGCTGGCAACAAAGACAAGTACTGCGGTGAAGCTTATGCCGAAGGTACCTTTGACTACTACCCGGATGGCAGTCCGATTGTAGACAGTGCCGGACAACCCTTACCTGCCATCGTGGCCTGTGCACGTAATCCTATCACCGACCCGAATGGCATTGCTCGCACAGCAAAAGCCGACAACATCAAAGCCGGTGGCGCCGATGGTTTTGTGCTATACAATAGCGGTTATGGTGACCCTATCGCTGTCACTTCTGCATATTCCTTGCCTGCTATTCACATCACCAGTGGTGCTTGGTCTGGAGATAACACCAACGGTTACTATGGCCTCTCTGCTTGGCTGCGCAACAACGGTAAAGGTCATCTGATGACAATTCAGCCAACCCTGTTAGAGCAACAGCGGATTGCTGAAGATGCGGATTGGCTTGCGCCTTTCTCATCACGTGGCCCAAGCCCATCAACGCCAGCATCACTGATTCCTACAGTAGCTGCTCCGGGGGTGAATATTTATGCCGCTTGGTCTGATGAACATCCCTTCACCCAAGCTCCTGCTACCAGTGATTTTACGTTCTTAAGCGGTACCTCAATGGCATCTCCACATGCTGCCGGTGCCTTAGCGTTACTTAAGCAAGTTCATCCTGATTGGAGTGCAGCAGAAATTCAATCGGCGTTAGTTTCTACCGCTGATGAAACGGTTCGTTTCCGTTACTTTAATCGCGCCGATGGCGACATCATGGCAGCTGAAACCTACCGCGCAGGTAACGGCCGAATTAACGTAGCCAATGCGGTTAATGCTGGTTTAATTATGGATGAAAGCGCAGCTAACTTTGCCGCTGCCGACCCCGAAAATGGTGGTGCAGTAGACCGCTTAAATCTACCGCAACTGGTTAACTTTAGCTGTAAGCCAACCTGTTCTTGGTTGCGTACGGTGACCGCGACTACCGACGGTACTTGGCAAGTGGATATTGACGAAGTACGCAACTGGGCGTTTGATCCTAAGCAACAAACCAGCCAGAACGGGGTGACTATTACTGCACATCCTACCGAGTTCAGTTTGCAAGCTGGCGAAAGCCAAACCATCGTGGTTACTGCTTCGATTATGGATACCCAAGATTGGTTTAGTAACGCTGAGGTTGAGCTGCACTCAACGCTACGTTTAACTGAAGTTGGTAAGCGTAGCAGCGACCAGCATTGGCCGATTGCGTTCAAATATGACAACAACGGTATGCCTAATAATCTAGAGGTTATCGCACACCGTGCAAACGGCAGCCAAACCTTCAATAACATTGCGTTACCTGAAGGACAGAACATGGGGCGGGTCTTTGCACCGGTGAAAGCCGAACAAAAACTCATTACCGTACCGAAAGACGATGACCGCTTCTTCCCCTACACGCTCAGCGGCAGTACTGCTGATCCAGCCGATCGATTAGACGAAGCTACTCATACCGAATGGGTAAACGTGCCGGCCGGTTCTAAACGTTTTGTTGCTGAGGTGATTGGTCTTGAGCAATCGCCATTAACGGGTACCTCTGACCTTGGTAACTTAATTCTTTATGTAGGTAAAGATTACAATGGTAATGGCCAAGTGGACATGGATGATGAAATTGTTTGTATGTCGCAGCACATCATCTACAACAACTTCTGTAACATCAACAATCCTGATGCCGGCGACTACTGGGTGGTATTCTATAACTCACAAAAAGGTTGGTCTAACCAAGATCCTTTGGATGGTTTAGAAGAATCCTTCCGTATTGCTACCGCTGTAGTAAGTGATCAAGTGGCTAGCAACATGACGGTCGCTGTGCCATACGCTGATGGTAAAGGTACTAGCGTGGAGCTCAACTGGACTTTACCAGACGCTGAAGTAGATGATATCTACTACTCTTTGGTGGATTTTGGTACCTCGCAAGTCAATGCCGGTAATATCGGTAAAGTCGCTCTTAAGCTCACTCGTGGTAACAACGATGTGTCTCTTAGGGCCGGCCAAACCGCGGCCCAAGCTGGTGATCTGGTGCCGTTTACCTTTGATGTGTTAGCTAACACCAGTGGTCGTGATCGTGCCTTTACCATTCAGACAGATATTCCAGAGGGTCTGAAAGTGGTCAGCGTGAATACCAACAAGCCAGAAACAGCGTTCTCCATTGAACAAGCCGACGGCCAAGTGGTTATCAGTGGTATTCAACCGAACACCCGTGATCTTGCACCTGACTATAACATCACCACCAATCTCACCGATGCCCAGTGTGTTACACCTAACGTGGGTAACAGTAATCCCGGTGGCTATATCGATTTAGCCGAGTTTAACATCACGCCAGTCATGGGTGGTTTCGCTCCGGTCGAATACGATGAAAATGGTTATGTGTTACCAGGTCGTGATGGCGATATCTTGCACACCGAAGGGTTAGTGATTCCGGTCATTGATTTATATAATGGCGCCTTCGACAGCGTTCACCTCTATAACAATACCGACTACCTTAATGTGGGCAAAAAGAATGGGGTAGAAATTCGTGCTACGGGAATGATCTCCTTCAGCGAATATTCGCCGCTGTTCGGACCGTTCCACTTTGCTTTCCCTAACGGCGGTCATCCATACGAACAAGTCGGGCCATTCTGGCGTGCTGTTAGTATGGAAACGATGGAAATGATGAGCGTTCCTTTCTATCCAAGTCCGTATGATCCAGAAGGTATTTCTATTGCTAGCACGCAGTCAGGTTGGGCTATCGTAGAGTGGGATAATGCCCGTTCGTACGCCTTCGCTGACATCGCTGAAAGTGGCGAAATCATCTGGGAAGAACGCGACGACCGGTTTGATTTCCAGTTGATATTCAACGCACAAACCAAGCATGGCAGCGGCGACTTTGAATTGATCATGGCCTACGATAATATCGATTTCGGCAGCCAAGATGGACGCGGTTCAATCGGTCTCCAAGGTTATCGTGGCCCGGTTCATACCTTTGGTCCGATCGAAGGTTTCTTAGGCAAGCAGTTTGCTTTAGAAAATCTTGATGAGGTCGTCAAAGATGGCTTGGTCGTGTGCTACGACTACGTGGGTCCAGAAGTTTCTGAGTTCAACGTAACGCTGTGGACTGAGGTCATGGCTAACGCCGTCGGTAGCGATCTTACCGTAAACGCAGTCAGCTCAGTTGAGGGCATGGACGACATCACTATGTCTCAAACCTTGTCAGCACCTGGTAACATCACTCTAGGTAGCATCAGTGATAAATCCATTGATGAGAATACCAGCCTAGAAGATTTAGTGATCTACTACGTGGACGCCCAAAACAGTGTTAATGAAATCACCATCACCGGTGACAACATCACTGCTGAAGTGAGCGGACACCAATCAGGAGCAACTGCGACCATCACTCCTGCCGAGCATTTCCATGGCGAGACGCTGGTTACAGTGACTGTTACTGACGTAGAAAACCCTACCGACAAAGCGTCAACCAGCTTCACTTTAACGGTTGTTTCTGATGGCGAAGAGCCACCAACCGACGGTGGTGACGATGGTGATGGCTCGGGTGATGGTTCAGGCGATGGCTCTGGTGACGGTGATGAGCAACCAGCACCACCAGCGAGCAAATCAAGCAGCCAGTTCGGTGCTTGGATGTTAGCTCTGGTTGGCTTAGTTTGGTGGCGCCGCCGCCGTGGCTAAGGTACCCCACTGAGTTAGCCAACTCACTTACAAGTATTCTCCCCTATGTAAAACGCCATTCTGACGAATGGCGTTTTTTTGTCTACTAGCGCAACCCCACAGATGGCGTATACTAGTCAACAAGTTATCGCATCGTAGGAGTCAGCGAGCTGATGGAACTGATTTTGATGGCTTTAGTAGCCAGTACCCTAACTGGCGGCCTTACCGCGATCGGGGCACTGCCCATTCTGATAGGTAAACAACCCTCCGCAGCCTTTAATGACACCTTGCTTGGCTTTGCCGCCGGGGTCATGTTAGCCGCTTCATTTTTCTCTTTGATCGTGCCCTCCATTGATATATCCACCGAAATCTATGGTCCTGGTCCTTGGCCCGCTACCATTGCTGTGGTTGGTATTTTAATGGGAGCACTAGCGATTGCTCTGCTTGACCGGCTGTTACCCCATGAACACTTTGTAAGTGGCCCCGAAGGCCGTGATAGCGACAAAGTAGCAGGTATCTGGCTATTCGTTTTTGCCATTGCTATTCACAATTTCCCCGAAGGCCTCGCCGTTGGCGTAGGCTACGGTAGTGGAGACCAAGAGCGCGCCTTTTCGCTCGCATTAGGGATTGGCCTGCAAAACCTACCCGAAGGCTTAGCGGTTGCAGTTGGCCTATTGGCGGTGGGCTACAGCCGCCTCAAAGCCTTCGTAGTAGCCTCTTTAACCGGCCTTATTGAGCCTCTCGGCGGCCTGGTTGGCGGCATCTTTGTAAACTTGTCACAGCTATTACTCCCTTGGGGCTTAGTCTTTGCCGCCGGGGCCATGTTATTTGTAATCAGTCACGAAATCATCCCAGAAACGCACCGCCATGGCCATCATCAGCGCGCCACCAGTGGCTTAATGATAGGCTTGGTACTGATGCTATTTTTAGACGTTTGGTTAGGAGCCGTATAGTGAAGCCGAGATTACTTTGGATAGGTTATGGCGATATCGCCCAACGCACCGCACCTTTATTAGTTAAGCAAGGCTGGCAGGTAGTTGGCGTCTGCCGACAACCCGAACGCAAAACCGCACCGGCGGGGGTAGAATTAGTAGCAGCCAGTGCCAACAACGAAACTGAACTTAAAGCCTTGTTTGATGAACCGGTGGCAGCCGTAGTGATCACCCTAACACCAAATGACTACTCGCGTGATGGCTACCATCAAGCCTACGTGGTGCCATGTCGGCATTTACAGCAGGTGTTCAATCAACTAGCTGCGCCACCTCGTGTCTTGTATGTCTCTAGCACCGGCGTTTATGGCCAAACCCATGGCGAGTGGGTCGATGAAGAAAGCGCTACCGAGCCAACCAGCGATAGCGGCGAGATGCTGCTGCAAGCCGAGCGAGTGATTCAAGGTAGCGCCGCTACGGTAAGTGTGTTGCGCTGTTCAGGCATTTATGGCCCCGGTCGGGAGCGCCTGCGCCAGCAAATTCAAGCGGGTACAGCGGTTATTTCTCCTACCTGGACCAACCGCATTCACAGTGACGACGTGGCTGGTTTTATTGCCCACTTATTGGCTCATCCTGAACATTGCGAAGACGTCTACTTGGTCACCGATAGTCAGCCGCTGTTACAGCAAGATGCCTATGCTCGCATCGCCGCACAACTCGGGGTTACTATTACCGAGCTGCCGCGTAGCGATAAAGTCGGCGCCCGCGGTAGCAAGCGCTTAAGCAATCAACGGCTATTGGCAACCGGCTATCAGCTGTTACACCCTGAATTAGCTAGCACATCCGAGCGCTAATCGGCCCGTTGTAGCCAATCACAAATGCCCAAGGCAGCCTTGCGCCCTTGGGCTATTGCGGTCACCACCAAATCGGCCCCCAGCACCATATCACCGCCAGCGAAAATCTGCGGATGACTGGTCTGCAAGGCGTAGGTTTGCTGTTCTTGAGTTGCAACCGTGCCCCAATCCGTCAATTCTACGCCTTGCTCAGTAAGCCAACTAGGCGGATTAGGCTGATAGCCAAACGCAATCACCACAGCATCTGCTGCCAAGACAAATTCTGAGTCTGCCACCACTTCGGGGCGACGTCGGCCTTGCGCATCAGGCGCACCGAGCTGCGTGCGCACCATCCGCACCCCGCTCACCTTGCCATTCGCATCAGTTTCAATCGCTAACGGTTGCAAGTTAAACTCAAACACCACCCCTTCTTCTCGAGCATTTTGCACCTCGCGCCGCGAACCTGGCATATTTTGCTCGTCGCGCCGATAAGCACAGATCACGCTAGCTGCCTGTTGGCGCACAGCAGTCCGCACACAATCCATCGCCGTATCACCACCGCCTAATACCACCACGCGCTGGCCTTGCAAATTTAACCAAGGATAGGCCGGCATCGGGGCGTGCTGCAACAGCCGTTGCGTATTCCCTATCAAGTACGGCAAGGCATGATGCACACCTTCTGCATCCAACCCTGAGAGCTTACCGTCGAGGGCTTGATAGGTGCCAAGCGCCACAAATACCGCATCAAATTGTTGTAACAGCTCGCTGAACTGCACATCGCTGCCAATTTCGGTATTTAAGCGAAACTCAATACCCATCTCGGTAAAAATTTCGCGCCGTAACTCCATCACCGACTTTTCTAACTTAAAAGGTGGGATCCCATACGTGAGCAAGCCGCCAATCTCAGGATAGCGGTCAAACACAACCGGACTGACGCCGTTGCGCACCAACACATCCGCACAAGCTAACCCAGCCGGTCCGGCCCCAATCACTGCCACCCGCTTATCAAGCTTCTGTACCTGCGATAGGTCCGGGCGCCAGCCTTGTGCAAAAGCAGTATCGGTGATGTACTTCTCAATGCTGCCTATGGTCACCGCACCAAACTCATCATTCAGCGTGCAAGCGCCTTCACAGAGCCGATCTTGTGGACACACACGCCCACAAACTTCCGGTAAACTATTGGTTTGATGACATAACTCAGCGGCTTCGAAAATACGCCCCTGCTGTGCTAGCTCTAACCATTGCGGAATATAATTATGCACCGGGCACTGCCATTCACAGTATGGATTACCACAATCTAAACAACGATCGGCTTGACCACTCACCTGATGCTCAGCCATAGGTTCATAGATTTCCACGAACTCAATTTGCCGTTCGCGGACAGATTTTTTCGGCGGATCGATGCGCTGAACATCCAAAAACTGATAAATATTCTTGTTCATTACATCACCTCCACGCGCAATTCAGCGGTTGATCGGGCTCGATGCCCGACCAAATCAGCTAAGTCTGCGGCTTTAGGCTTAACCATCACAAACTCACTAAAATGCTGCTCTAAGCGCCGCAGTAACTGGTGTGCGTGTTCGCTGCCGGTGCGTTCATAGTGTTCATGAATCAGCCCTCGCAGATGCTCCTGCAACATCGGCGAATCTACTGCGCAAGGCTCTACTAATTCACGATTAAGCCGCGCTTTAAACTGGCCATCTTGGTCCCACACATAAGCAAAGCCGCCGGTCATCCCAGCACCAAAGTTAATGCCAGTGCGGCCTAACACCACCACAATACCGCCAGTCATGTATTCGCAGCCATGGTCACCGATGCCTTCTACCACGGCCGTTGCGCCTGAGTTACGCACCGCAAAGCGCTCACCAGCACAGCCGGCGGCAAACAATTTGCCACCAGTAGCCCCATACAAGCAGGTGTTCCCCATGATAATGGCCTGATTACTTTGGTATGTCGCCACTCGTGGCGGTTTTATCACCAACCGCCCTCCAGCCATGCCTTTGCCGACATAGTCGTTGGCATCGCCAGTAAGTTCGAGTCGTAAGCCGCCAGCATTAAAGGCACCAAAACTCTGCCCGACCGAACCCTCAAGAGTAAGGGTAATAGGTGCGCCAGCCATCCCTTGATTACCGTATTTTCGGACAATTTGCCCCGCTACGGCAGCCCCTACGGCACGATCGTAGTTACGTACCGGCAGGTGCCAATGGCCGCCACTACCGGCGGCGATAGCAGCTTCGGTTAAGCTCAACAACTGCTGATTAAGCTGGCCTTGGTCAGCGGCCGGGTTGCGCTCGGTACAATGACGAGGCAATCCATTATCTGTACCTGCTGCGGCTAATAGCCCCGACACATCTAACCGTTGCTGCATGGCAGTAGTTCCAGCCACGCGTTCCAATAAATCCACCCGGCCAATAAGATCCGTTAACTGCGCTACGCCTAATTGGGCTAACCAATAACGTACTTCTTCAGCCACAAAGGTAAAGTACTGCGCCACCCGCTCCGGTAAGCCACTAAAATGCTCGCGACGCAAGGTTTCGTCTTGAGTTGCCACCCCAGTCGCACAGTTGTTCAAATGACAGATACGCAGATACTTACAGCCTAACGCCACCATAGGCGCGGTGCCAAAGCCAAAACTTTCGGCCCCTAAAATCGCCGCTTTGATGACGTCTAAACCTGTCTTTAAGCCGCCATCTACTTGTACTCGTACTTTGTGGCGTAAGTTATTACTTACTAGGGCTTGCTGCACTTCGGCTAAGCCTAACTCCCACGGCGAACCGGCGTGCTTCACTGAGGTTAAAGGGCTTGCGCCGGTGCCGCCATCGTAACCAGATACGGTGATCAAATCGGCGTAGGCTTTCGCCACCCCAGTAGCTATGGTGCCGATGCCCGGCGACGATACTAATTTCACACTAATTAAAGCCTGAGGATTCACCTGCTTTAAATCAAAAATCAGCTGGGCCAAATCCTCAATCGAATAAATATCATGATGCGGTGGTGGTGAGATCAGCGTTGTGCCTGGCACGGCATACCTAAGCCGTGCAATCTCCGCTGACACCTTTTCACCGGGTAGTTGTCCGCCCTCACCAGGTTTTGCTCCTTGCGCAATTTTGATTTGCAGCACATCAGCATTCACCAAGTAATGCGGCGTCACCCCAAATCTGCCTGAAGCAATTTGCTTAATCCGTGAGTTTTTAGGGGTACCAAAACGGCGCGGATCTTCCCCGCCTTCACCTGAATTTGAATGTCCACCGATGCTATTCATCCCCTCAGCCAAAGCCTCGTGGGCTTCGGGGCTAAGCGCGCCAATCGACATGGCGGCGCTATCAAAGCGATGAAACAAAGCAGTTGCTGGTTCTACTTCGGCTAAAGGTAATGGTTTGGCAACCGGCTGGGGTTGCAATAAATCACGAATAAAGGCAATCGGACGCTGGTTAACATGGTCAGCAAAACGCTGATAGGCTGCGCTATCACCTGTTTTTACCGCCTGTTGTAAGCTGGTCACTACATCCGGGTTATAGGCATGGTATTCCCCCCCATGCACGTACTTTAACAGGCCTCCTGCGGGTAACGGTTGATGCGCTAACCAGGCTCGCTGGCGAACCTGTTCAAGCTGCAGCTGCAAATCACTAAACTCAGCACCACCAATGCGGGCAGGCGCATGAGCAAAGCAACGTTGGCGCACCCCATCGGCCAGGCCCACCACCTCAAACAAACAAGCACCGCGGTAACTGGCAACGGTGGCAATGCCCATTTTCGACATGATCTTAAGCAAACCTTTGTTGATGCCCTCGCGATAATTCGTCAGGGCGGTACGCACCTCTTCCTTAACCACCCCTTGTTCTACTAATTGTTCAATACTTTCATAGGCTAAGAACGGATACACCGCAGTCGCACCCAACCCAATCAACACCGCCATCTGATGAGCATCGCGCACCGATGCGGTTTCCACCAAAATATTTGAATCACAGCGTAGGTTTTCGCGCACTAGCGCTTGCTGCACGGCACCTACGGCCAATGCCGCGGGGATGGTTAATAGGTTGCGGTCGATATCACGGTCGCTTAGCAGCAATAGTACCACCTGCTCCTCTCGTACCAGACGTACGGCTTCTTGACACAAACGCGTCAGTGCTTGCTCTAAATTGTCCTGCTGTGCAGAAAACTGCAAACTTAGCTTGGCTAACTTGTAGCCTTCTGCAGGTAACTGGCGTAATTGCTTCACATCGGTATACATCAACACCGGTGACTCAATCACCACACGCTCGGCATAACCTGACGTCTCACTAAAGACATTTTGCTCACGCCCTAAACAGGTAGCCAAACTCATCACATGACGTTCGCGAATAGGGTCGATAGGTGGGTTGGTGACCTGCGCAAACTGCTGCCGAAAATAATCGTACAATGAACGCTGATGGGCTGAAAGTACTGCAATTGGAGTGTCGTCACCCATCGAACCCGTAGCCTCATGGCCATCACTGGCTAACACTGCCAGTACTTGCTGCAGTTCCTCACGGTTGTACAAAAACAACTTGTGATACACCAACATCTGCGCATCATCAAATAAACGCTGCCCTAATAACTCAGCCGCGCACTCACGAAACGGTTGCAAGATTCGCACATGGCTGGTTAACCAATCTCGATAAGGATGACGAGCCTGCAAATCTTGGTCGATTTCAGCACTCCGCCAAATTCGACCATTGTAAGTGTCCACCGCCAACATTTGGCCCGGGCCTAAGCGTCCCTTTTCAATCACGGTAGCTTCATCGTAGTCCCAGATCCCTACTTCAGAAGCGATAGTAAGCACGCCGGTGTCGGTTAAAATAAAACGGGCCGGACGTAGCCCATTCCGATCTAAACTACAAGCCACATGCCGCCCGTTGCTCATGACAATTCCAGCCGGCCCATCCCACGGCTCCATGTGCATGGAGTTAAATTCGTAAAACGCTCGCAAAGCATCATCCATGGTCGGATCGCCCTGCCAAGCCGGCGGAATCAATAAACGCAGCGCCCGAAACAAATCCATGCCCCCTGCTAACAGCAACTCCAGCATGTTATCCAGCGCCGACGAGTCTGAACCGTCGCTATTCACAAACGGCGCCGCCTGCTGCAAATCAGGTAACAGTGGCGAGTGAAACTTGTACTGGCGTGCTGCCGCCCACTGGCGATTGCCACGAATGGCATTAATCTCACCATTATGCGCTAAAAATCTGAAAGGTTGCGCCAACCGCCATTGTGGCTGCGTATTGGTAGAAAAACGTTGGTGAAAAACACAGTTCGACGTGGTTAACGCCGGATTCGCTAAATCCAGATAAAAATGGGCAAGGTCTTTGGCTAGCATCAAGCCTTTGTAAACAATCACTAGACACGACAACGAACACACATAAAAATCGCTATTGCCAGCTAATCGATTCTCAGCCCGCCGCCGGGCCATAAACAACCGCCGCTCTAAATCCTTTTTACGCCAACCCGGTGGCGCACTGACAATAACTTGGGCAATCTGTGGTCGCGTTTGTTGCGCTAACTCGCCTAAAATATCAGCATCAACGGGCACCTCGCGCCAACCTTCAACGGTGAGTGTTTCTTGTGCCAACTCTCGTTCTAGCACACTTTTTTGTGTTGCTGCCTGCTGCTCATCGACACTTAAAAATACCATGCCCACCGCAAACTTTTTGCTCAGGTGCCAGCCTTGTTGCGCTGCATAGTCACGAAAAAATTGCTCCGGCAATTGCAGCAATAAACCACATCCATCGCCCGTTTTACCGTCGGCGTTAATCCCGCCGCGGTGCTGCATATTGGCCAACCCGGTAATCGCCCGAGTGACCAAATCGTGGCTGGGTTTACCATCAATTTGTGCAATCAACCCAAAACCACAGTTATCACGAAAATCGTCATGAGAATAAAAAGCCATACTACCTGCCTCATTGTGATAGCTAACAATTCAACATAGGCAGCTATTGGCTTGATGGCAAATATATCCGTTATATTGATGAATGAATATTGGGGGGGGAGAGCAAGAGCGCTGTTGGTTATTGGATATTAGATATTAGTGGGGGGTGTTCGTTACTCGGCTGTAATGGTACGAGTAACGAACAACGAATCATGATTAGCCTTTGAACTGGAGCATGCGGTTGAGGGGGCGAAGTGCGCGTTCCGCGAGTGCCGCATCCACGTGAATCTCATGGGCAGCACCGCCCTTTTCAAGGGCTTCCGTGATAGCTACCAAGCCATTCATTGCCATCCATGGACAATGCGCACAGCTCCGGCAGGTAGCACCATTGCCAGCCGTAGGAGCTTCAATAAAGTGCTTATGTGGTGACAACTGCTGCATTTTATAGAAAATACCGCGGTCGGTGGCAACAATAAAGGTTTCGTTCGGCAGTTCTTGGCTAGCTTTAATAAGCTGTGAGGTTGAGCCTACAGCATCAGCTAGATTAACGATGGCCGCGGGTGATTCTGGGTGCACCAAAATGGCAGCCTCTGGATACACGCGTTTGAGATCTTCCAAGCTCTTCGTCTTAAATTCATCATGGACAATACAAGCGCCCTGCCACATCAGCATGTCAGCACCCGTCTGCTTCTGAATGTAAGCACCTAAGTGTTTATCAGGGCCCCACAGAATTTTTTCACCGTTAGCATCTAAGTGGTCCACAACTTCTAGTGCAATACTTGAGGTAACAACCCAGTCAGCGCGCGCTTTAACTGCCGCCGAAGTGTTGGCATAGACCACCACGGTACGGTCTGGATGCTCATCACAGAACTTTGAAAACTCATCGATGGGACAGCCAAGGTCTAACGAACAGGTGGCCTCTAAGGTAGGCATCAACACACGTTTGTTAGGCGTTAGGATCTTCGCGGTTTCGCCCATAAACTTTACTCCAGCCACAATCAGCGTATCGGCTTCATGTTGCGCACCAAATCGCGCCATTTCTAGCGAGTCAGCTACACAGCCGCCGGTTGCTTCGGCTAAAGCTTGGATTTCTGGGTCGGTGTAATAATGTGCTACCAACACCGCATTCTGCTCACGTAATAATTCTTTAATACGGGCAGTGTACGCTGCTTTTTCAGCATCGTTTAACGGTTTGGGTTTGGCTGGAAACGGATAATCCAACTGATCAATGACACGTGCTTGAATTTCTGCAGTTATGCTCATGGTACCACTTCAATACATGAATAAAAGTTGCGGTAGTATAGACTAAAACAGACTGGGGGAAAATAGTGGTGGGTTGTGCAGGATTCGAACCTGCGACCAATTGATTAAAAGTCAACTGCTCTACCAACTGAGCTAACAACCCACTCTAGAACTTTGAAAGGGTGACGGTGATTGGTGGGTTGTGCAGGATTCGAACCTGCGACCAATTGATTAAAAGTCAACTGCTCTACCAACTGAGCTAACAACCCATCACTGTCGTGCTGCACACTTATCAGTGGCAACGGCGGCATAGTTTACTGAAAAAGCCGCTCGTTGCAACTGTAAATTGCATCAATCGGGTCTGTTTGCTCAAATTGCGAACGTTTTCCCGAATTTTCTACAGAATACTTACAAATTATCGAGGCGTTTCTTGGCCAAACCAGCTTCGGTGCTACTTGGATACTCTTGCATGACTTGGTTGTAATACTGGCGAGCAGTAGCTGTATCATCTTGCTGTTGCGCAATAATACCCAATTTCAAAATACAATCGCCGCGCTTGTTACTATCTTTGAAGTCATTCATGACGGTCGCAAAATGCACTTTAGCTTGGTCATAATTGCTTTCAGCAAAGAGTAACTGCCCTAACCAATAATGCGCATTGGGGACATAGCTTGACTGCGGAAAATTCTCGATAAAAGCATTGAACGCTGGCACCGCAGCATCGTAGCGCTTATCTCGCAACACCAACTGAATGGCTTGCTCATAGGCTTCGTTCTCGCTGAGGTTAGTTGAATAGCTAGCAGACGCCCCAGAATTTGCTGTGGCATTCGTATCACTAGCAACCGGAAGTGGCTGTGGATTAGTCGCCAAACGACGATCGATTTCTTGATAGATTTCACGTTGACGCTGCAAAATCTGCTCAATTTGGTAGGCATGCTCTTCAGTGGTACCGCGAAGATTTGCGACCTCGTCTTGCAACTGCCCCATCTGGTCCAGCAACGCCATTTGCGCCGCATTACGAGCATCCATCACTCGTTCAAGCTGCGCCAAACGCTCTTCTACTGAACCGCTGCCTAACTTAGATACCGGCGCCTGCGCATGCAGAACGCCGGGAATCAGTAAGGCCAATACCAGTATTGTTTTTTGCATTGGCTTAACCGTTGGTTAAAGTAACTAACTTAGTAAACTAATACGCCACGACGGTTTTTAGCATAAGCATCGTCGTTAGACGCTTTGATCAGAGGCTTTTCTTCACCGTAAGACACAGTGTTGATCTGGCTTGAGCTTACGCCTAAGTTTTGCAGATACTGAGCAACCGCTTTGGCACGACGCTCACCTAGAGCAATGTTGTACTCTGGAGTGCCACGCTCGTCACAGTGACCTTCTACAGTAACAGAGACCGCTGGGTTCTGAACCAAGAAGTCCGCATGAGCTGCTAACACTTGCGCGTACTCAGAGCTGATGCGTGAATCATCAAACGCAAAGAATACAGTGTTTGCTTGACGTAATTCAGCTACTTTTTCAGCACGAATCTCTTCAGGTGTTTTCGGGCGCTCAATGCCACCAACATCAACGCCAGAACCAGAGCCTTGACCCTGTTGCTGTTGATTGGTTTGTTGATCTACTGCTTCTTCAGCAGCTTGGTTAGAGCTACAAGCAGCCAATGCCAACATAGGTACTGCAATGAACAAACTCTTCAGGGCTTTATTTGCGTTCATATCCGCGTTCCTTTCGATCAAATGAAATCTGTCTGTGTATGTGTGTGTAAAACTATCTTAAAAATGGTGACCATGAGGGCGATTTAACTTCACCTTCACGAGCCGGTAACCGTGCCTTAAAGCGCCCATCCAACGACACCAACGCTAGTACTTGTTGGTTGTTATGAGTGGTGCTGTAAATCACCATACTTCCATTCGGTGCCAAGCTCGGCGATTCATCCAAGGCTGTCTGCGTTAACACTTGCATATTGCCGTTCGGATAATCCTGCCGCGCAATATGATAATTCCCCTGCGTGCGGTTTACCATAATCACTTGCGTTCCATCTGGCGTATAGGTTCCACCTAAATTTTGCTCACCCTCAAAGGTTAATCGGCGAACCTGTCCTGAACTTAAATTTACGCTATAAAGCTGCGGTCTTCCACCCCTTTCTGAGGTAAAAATCAGCGAGTTACCATCCGGCGACCAATTTGGCTCCGTATCGATAGCATGATGATTCGTAACTCGCTTCAATTTCTTCGTTGCCAGCTCCATGGTATACAATTCTGGATTGCCATCTTTCGACAACACCATCGCCAACTGTTTACCATCGGGCGAGAATACTGGCCGACTGTTAATGCCTCTATAATCAGTAATTTGTTCACGACTACGGGTATAGATATCCTGAATAAAAATCTGTGGCTTTTTATTCTCAAAACTCACATAAGCTAATTTATTACCATCAGGAGACCAAGACGGCGACATTAATGGCTCAGGACTACGCAACAGCACCTTTTCATTAAAACCATCATAGTCTGCTACTACTAACTCGTAAGGCTTATCCAGCTTATAGTTCACCGTAACATAAGCAATACGAGTCATAAATGCACCCTTTTGCCCCGTTAAAGTCTCGTAAAACACATCAGAGATGCGGTGCGAGTACTGCCGAAACTGATTCCGGTCAATCACACTGCTACGTGCATCGAGAATATGATCTTGCGAGTTAACCAGCTGGCCATTGCGCAGCACTTGCGTGCCGCTGGTGATTTGGCCGCGCAACACATCGACGATTTCAAACGAAACTGTGTAACGGTCTACGGCGTAAGGCTCAATCGTCCCTACCAACACGGCCTCGACACCAAGCGCAGCCCACGCGGCATAATCAATCTCAGCCGACGAACTAGGTCGTTGTGGCATCGCCGCTACCGGGATCGGATTAAACTTGCCGCTGCGCATTAAATCGGCAGCCACCACCTCGGTTAATCCTTCTGGCTTCGGACCATCGCCCTTCCAGGCAAACGGCACTACCGCAATCGGCCGGGCACTATCAATACCTTCGGTAATCACGATTTCGAGCGCCGCACGGGCCGAATTCGTCAAGACCATCAGGCTTAGCGCCGCTGTCAAAACACAGGCAAACAGTTTTTTCATCATAAGCTCTTCAACTACACGTTAGTGTTACAAATTAGGTCTAACCGTCAATTTAATGGTTTCCATCTGCTTATACACTTCAGGATCTTTCGATACCGGCAGTGTACCAGCTTTTAGCACCGCAGTCCGAGCTGATTGACACACCCGCTCATCGCCAACGCCTTGGTCCACCGATTTAACAAAGCCACTCGGCGCCAAGCTAATGGTCAGCTGACATTCTTTACCACGCATCGAATCATCCACGATCCAGTTGCGCTGAATAGCCCCTGTTATCAACGCCGTAAAGCGCTGAATCTCGCTTTGCATCTGCGCTTGGCGTGCCTTAGCTCGTTCTGCTGCTTCGGCCGCTAACCGTTCTTGCAACTGCCGTTCGCGTTCAGCACGCTCTTTTGCTTCGCGCTCACGCTCTAGCCGTTCCTGCTCCAACCGCTTCGCTTCAGCTTCCCGTTCTTTACGCTCTTGCTCAGCCTTTGCCGCTGCCGCTTCTTCGCGTTTACGACGGGCTTCTGCGTCTGCTGCCGCTTTCTCGGCCGCTGCCTTTTCTTGTTGTGCTTTGGTTCGCTCTTCAGCTAACTTACGTCGCTCCGCTTCTTGCTTGGCTTCTAATTCACGCAACTCACGTAGCTCACGTTCGCGCGCCTTTCTTGCAGCTTCCGCTCGGCGTTCTAATTCTGCTTGGCGCTGTTGCTCCGCCGCCGCTTGCGCTTGCTTACGCTCATTAATCGCCTGCACTTGCCGTTCTACCGCGGCTTGATCTACCGCTACGGCCTGTACCGCCTCAAAATCATCCGGCGCCGGTATTTCTTCATCTGGGCTCAGATTAGGATCCGACAATTGCACCTGCATGGGCGTGTTTGGCAACTGGGGTTGAAACACCATCCCCGCTGCTAACACACCTACAACGCCCACATGCACTAACACCGACCACAGCAAAGGCTTACCTAGCTCACTGCCTTTTGCTGGCAGCCGTCTTCCGGCTTGCGTGGCCGTGGCTTTAGCAGCTGACGTTGACTTAGCTGAAGTACCTTTGGCACCATCTTGCGATGGCTTGATGTCACTCATGCTATCGCCCTGCCCCCGCCGTTTCAGCTAACGAACTATCGGTCATCAAACCAACCTGACTCACACCAGCTTTCTGCAACAACACCATCAACTGAATCACCTGATTATAGCTGACAGCGCCATCTCCTTTAACCACCACCGGACGTTCCGGGCTGATGCGCAACTCGGCTGCAACCATCACCGCTAAATCCACCACCTCGAGCGGTGTATTCGGCTCCGGATGGGTACTCAGAAAATAACGCCCCTGCTGATCCACTGATGCCACAATCGGTGGTTCACTCTCAGGATCAAGCGGCTCCGCTGAGGCCTTGGGCAAATCAACTTTCACCCCTTGACTGATTAACGGTGCCGTAACCATAAAAATAATCAACAGCACCAACATCACATCGATGTAGGGCACCACGTTAATCTCAGCCACCGGCTTCCGCCGCTTACGCACCACGCTCATCATGCCGGCGCACCTGCTTTAGCTGCAGATTGAGCCGTTTGCCGCTGTAAAATGGCCAACAACTCATCCATAAAATTCAAATACTGGTTATCAATCTTTTCCACTTGGTAAGTGTAGCGGTTGTACGCAATCACCGCTGGAATCGCTGCAAACAAACCCATCGCTGTCGCAATCAAAGCTTCCGCGATACCTGGCGCAACCATCGCCAAGGTCGCCTGCTGCACCGCGCCCAAGCCGATAAATGCGTTCATGATCCCCCACACGGTGCCAAACAAGCCCACATAAGGGCTGATCGAACCTATGGTCGCCAACCAACTCAAATTCTGCTCCATGTTATCCACTTCACGCGAGTGCACCACCCGCATGGCGCGATACGAAGCCTCCAACATTTGCTGCTGTCCTACCGCCGGATTATTACGTAACCGAGCAAATTCCTTAAAACCCGCATGAAATAATTTTTCCATGCCACCGGCATTTTGTGCTTTCGCTGTCACTTCTTGGAATAACCGCGCTAAATCAACGCCAGACCAAAACCTGTCTTCAAACGCCAAAGCTTCAGCGCTAGCGGCCTTAATCACATTGCGGCGCTGAAATATCATCATCCAGCCAACCACCGAAAACGCCAGCAGTAAGAGCATAACCAACTGCACCACAATACTGGCTTCTAAAATTAACGCGGTGATAGACAATTCAGCTTGCACGTTTTAATACCTCAAATATCTCAGTAGGCATAGGCACCGCACGAACCTCGGTACCCGCCTCACCCAAATGAACACAGGCCGCTTTAATCACAGCCTCACATAATACCGTACCATCTTGCAGCATAACTTGCTGGTGACACACAATCGATGCCCGACCTAGGCGTTCGACCTTAACCGTCACTATCAGTTCATCATTAAATTTAGCCGGCCGCAACAAATCCATCTGCACCTGCCGCACCACAAAGCCAACCCGATGAGCCAACCAAGTGTCCTGCTCAATTCCTAGCGAGCGTAACCATTCTGTACGGGCCCGCTCAAGAAATTTGAGATAATTCGCATAATAAACGATACCGCCAGCATCTGTGTCTTCATAATAAACACGAATGGGCCATTGAAATGTTGATTTGCTCAATTTTACACCAAAAATTTTTTTATCATTAAAATATGACCAAAAATCACTAAGATTCTATTTATAAACGATATTTTTGGTCTTACCAATTTTACCAAGCCTAATTTTTAAGCATCATTAAATATTTGATATTAGTAAAAGTAATGCGAAGCACAATTTTTCTCGTTTGAAAACTGGTCCAGCCTCTTTATAATGCGCAGCATATACCAGATACGAAGAGACCGGTTGTCACTTCTTCCTGTTATTGTTCCCTGGATTTAACTTCCTTGTTGTTCTGTATTTTGCCCGCTCCCTGAGCGGGCTTTTTTTTGTTGGTAACAATAAATTCGCTATTAGCTAACGGCGCTCTTGCCCTTCTTTATCCAGTCCGAAATGGCGATAGGCATTTAAAGTTGCCACTCGTCCGCGCGGCGTGCGCTGCAAATACCCCTGCTGAATCAAATAAGGCTCCAGCACATCTTCAATCGTATCTTTCTCTTCACCAATAGCTGCGGCTAAATTCTCGAGCCCCACCGGGCCACCCATGAACTTCTCAATAATCGCCAGCAGTAATTTCTTGTCCATGTAGTCAAAACCGGCTTCGTCCACATCAACCATAGCTAAGGCAGCAGCAGCCGTGGCTTGATCAATATGGCCGTTATTTTTAACCTCAGCAAAATCGCGTACTCGCCGTAACAAGCGATTAGCTATCCGTGGCGTACCGCGCGAACGACGTGCAATTTCTAATGCGCCAAGCGGCTCTAACTGTAAATTCAGGTAACTCGCTGAGCGCTTAATAATACTAGTAAGCTCTTCAACATTGTAAAACTCCAAGCGCTGCACAATTCCAAACCTATCACGCAAGGGTGAGGTTAAAGCGCCAGCTCGCGTTGTGGCACCAATCAGGGTAAAGGGCGGCAAATCTAACTTGATAGACCGTGCAGCAGGCCCTTCGCCAATCATGATGTCCAACTGATAATCTTCCATCGCTGGGTACAAAATCTCTTCAACCACCGGGCTCAAGCGATGGATTTCATCAATAAACAACACATCGTGTTCTTCCAGGTTGGTTAACAATGCCGCAAGATCACCGGCCTTTTCTAGTACCGGACCGGAAGTTTGCCGGATATTTACGTTTAGTTCGTTCGCGACAATATTCGCAAGGGTTGTTTTGCCCAAGCCTGGCGGGCCAAAAATAAGCACATGATCAAGGGCTTCAGAGCGTTGCTTGGCCGCCTGAATAAAAATCTCCATTTGCTCAACAACATGCTTTTGTCCGGTGTAATCAGCCAACTGCTTGGGCCGTATCGCACGATCCACAACCTCGTCTTCGGCAATAGCATGGGGCTGGTTTATCCGGTCTGGCTCAATCATCCTACTCACTCATCCTCGTTGTTCGCGGCTCTTGCTCTTGCTCTTGCTCTCACCCAATATCCAATATCCAACAGCTAATATCGCTCTTGCTCTTCCCTACATATTCTTCAACGCAAACCGAATCAGTTGCTCGCTCGAAGCTTGGGGTTCCGCTTTCAGTGCCGCGGCTACCGCTTTCTCCGCTTGCGCAAGCTTGTACCCCAGCGCCAGCAAGGCGTTCAGTGCATCATCGCGCGGTGAATCCGCACTTATGGTTGGGGTCAAGTCACCAAAATCAATGGGCGCTGCATCCGTAGCCGGAGTGGTTGAACCCCAGTTTTTCAACCGGTCGCGCATTTCTACCACCAAGCGCTCCGCCGTTTTTCGGCCCACCCCTGGTAGCTTCACTAAGCTGGTAACGTCGTCGTGGGTTACGGCATGCACAAACTGATGCGCAGTCATGCCCGACATAATAGTTAGGGCCAGCTTCGGGCCTACGCCTTGAGCTTTAATCAGCTGACGAAATAACATGCGCTCGGCAAAAGTATTAAAACCATACAATAATTGGGCATCTTCACGCACCACAAAATGCGTGATCAGGGTTACTCGTTCGCCCAGTTCAGGTAGTTCGTAAAAGCAGGTCATCGGCAGTTGTACTTCATAGCCAACGCCGTTCACGTCTAGCAGAATTTCCGGTGGGTGCTTAGCTATTAAGGTACCCGTTAATTGTCCAATCACGCGCGTCCCCTTGCGGTTAAAATGGGTTGGGTGCGGGTATGAGCATGGCATAAAGCCACGGCTAGAGCGTCCGCAGCATCGGCTTGCGGCTTATGGGTTAGCTTCAGCATGGCCATCACCATATGCTGTACTTGCGCTTTATCAGCAGCGCCAGTACCCACTACCGCCTGCTTGACTAAACGCGCAGCATATTCAGCTACCGGTAAGCCGGCACAGGCGGCCGCAACAATTGCAGCGCCACGGGCTTGGCCAAGTTTTAAGGCTGAATCAGGGTTGCGTGCCATAAACACTTGTTCAATGGCGAACTCGGTCGGCTGAAACTGAGTAATCAGCTCACAAACGCCATCATGAATCACCTTTAATTTATCCGCCAAACAAGGTTCGCTGTTACTTTTGAGGCTGCGCATCACATTAATGCAGCCGCTACCTAAATAGCTTACCCGTTGCCCAGATTGGCGAATCAGGCCATATCCCGTTAACCGAGACCCCGGGTCAATGCCCAGAATAATCGCCATGATTCGCTCCTGTGACTTGTCTGACGTTAACTTAACTAACGTTAACTTAGCTGTCCTTTACCGTAACAGCAACATGCAACTCTGCCAAGGCTTCAGGGTTTGCCACACCTGGGGCATCGGTGAGCACACAAGCCGCGGTGGTAGTTTTCGGGAAGGCAATCACTTCACGAATGGAGCTAGCGCCTACCATCAACATCACCAAACGGTCCAAACCAAAGGCTAAGCCCGCATGTGGTGGCGTACCGTACTTAAGTGCCTCGAGTAAAAAGCCAAATTTTTCTTGTGCTTCAGCTTTACCAATGCCTAAGATTTCGAACGCCGCTTGCTGCATATCATTGTTATGAATACGCACCGAGCCACCACCTACTTCAACGCCATTCAACACCATATCGTAGGCATTTGACAGCGCCGCTTCTGGGTTTGCTTTGAGTTCTTCTGCGGTGACATTCACTGGCGCAGTAAAAGGATGGTGAATCGCGTAAAGGCGTCCATCGGCTTCTTCAAACATGGGGAAGTCAACCACCCATAACGGGCGCCACTCATCACTGACCAGATCAAAATCTTGGCCTACTTTTAAGCGCAATGCGCCCATGGCTTCAGCTACTACATTCGCTTTGTCTGCGCCAAAGAAAATAATATCGCCATTGGCTGCTGCGGTGCGCTCTAAAATCGCAGTTAAAGCAGCATCAGGAATAAACTTTAATACCGGTGACTGCAAACCTTCACGGCCGGCCGCTAGGTCGTTAATCTTCATCCAAGCTAAGCCTTTAGCTCCATAAATACCCACGAAGTTGGTGTATTCATCAATGGCTTTACGTGAGATAGCATCTGCTTTACCAGGCACTTTTAAAGCTGCTACGCGCCCTTTAGGATCATTAGCTGGTCCAGAGAATACTTTAAATTCAACTTCTTGCAGCACATCAGCAACATCGACCAACTCCAGCGGATTACGCAGATCAGGCTTGTCGCTACCAAAGCGACGCATCGCTTCATGCCAAGTCATCCGTGGAAACTCACCTAAATCGACATCCAACATCTGCTGGAATAAGCCACGTACCATCTGTTCGGTCACCGCCATCACTTGGTCAGCGCTCATAAACGAGGTTTCAATATCAATTTGGGTAAATTCAGGCTGACGGTCGGCGCGCAAATCTTCATCGCGGAAACATTTCACGATTTGGTAGTAGCGGTCAAAACCCGACATCATCAGCAATTGCTTAAACAGCTGCGGGGATTGTGGCAGCGCGAAGAATTTACCTTTGTGGGTACGGCTCGGCACCAAATAATCGCGCGCGCCCTCAGGCGTAGCACGAGTTAGCATAGGTGTTTCTATGTCCAAAAAGCCGTTATCGTCTAAAAAGCGGCGCACCGCACTGGTCACTTTAGCCCGAAATTGTAAGTTGTGGCTCATGTTCGGACGGCGTAAGTCGAGATAACGATAGCGTAAGCGCTGCTCTTCGCTTACCTGCTGGTTAAAATCAATCGGCAGTGGCTCTGCTCGGCTGATGATTTCCAGTTCAGTAGCCATCACTTCTACCGCACCCGTGGCCATTGATTTATTGATTTGGCTGTCAGGACGCGCCCGCACCGTGCCGGTTAAACGAATACAAAACTCTTGCCGAAGCTTATTCGCAGTTTCAAACAGCGCTTGTTGATCTGGGTCAAACACCACTTGCACTAAGCCCGTGCGGTCACGCATATCGATAAAAATCAAACCGCCTAAATCACGGCGTTTATTGACCCATCCACAAAGGGTTACGGGTTGGTCTACTAAGCTTGTTTCTAGCTGTCCACAATAATGGCTACGCATGGGTTTGTCCCTACCACAAATTAAGAAATTACAAAGCTGCACATTATAACGGACTGGCGCTGATTGTCAGCAACTAGCCCGCCTTTGAGAAAAAATTTAGTTTAGCACCTGCATGCGCTAAAATAGCCGCCATGTTAAACGCCAGCCCGAGTTATCAGCATGAGCAAAAAAGACGCCATCTTTGCCGAACCTTTACCGCAAGTCAGTGATTTTGTCTTCGACCAAAACGTGGTTGAAGTGTTTCCAGACATGATTAACCGTTCGGTACCTGGCTATCAAAGTATTCTGCAAGGTATTGGCCAGTTAACCAAACGTTTCGCCCAAAGCCATAGTAACCTTTACGATTTGGGCTGTTCGTTAGGTGCGGCAACCTTAGCCATGCGCCAGCACGTAAGCCATTTAGAGCAGGTGCAGATCATTGGTATTGATAACTCCAGTGCTATGGTTGAACGCTGCCAGCTGCATTTACAAGGCTATCGTAGCACGGTTCCGGTCAGTATTCGCTGCGAAGATATTCTGCATAGTGAATTGTCCGATGCCTCGGTCGTCACCATGAACTTTACCCTACAGTTCGTGCCACCAGAGCAGCGCCAGCCTTTGTTACAGCGCATCTATGACAGTCTGAAACCGGGCGGAGCGCTGTTACTCAGTGAAAAATTTCGCAGCAATAGCCCCAGCATGAACGAGCTGTTGGTAGATATTCACCATGAATTTAAACGCGCCAACGGCTACAGTGAACTCGAAATAGCACAAAAACGTGCGGCCATCGAAAATGTGATGCGCATCGACACCTTAGAAACTCACCATCAGCGATTACAGCAGGTTGGCTTTAGCCAATCGCAAGTGTGGTTTCAGTGTTACAATTTTGCCGCACTGATTGCTGTTAAATAGTCGCCGCCGCTTAACCTACGCTCAAGGGATATCATGACTTTATTTACCAAGGATTTAATCGCTGTCGCCCAATCGCCGTTGGCACATTGGTTAACGAGCCTCCCCGCGCAACTTCAACAGTGGCAGCAACAGCAACAACATGGCGAGTTACCCAAATGGTTACGCTGTGTCGCACAATTGCCACAGCTTGAAGCTACAACTGTGGCTTTAGGCGCCACTGTGAGCGTCCTGAATGACAGCATCAGCGACGGCCAACAGCAACGCATCAAAGGGCTACTGATGCAACTTACCCCATGGCGCAAGGGCCCGTTCAATTTACATGGGGTGCAGATAGATACCGAATGGCGCTCAGATTTTAAATGGCAACGAGTGGCACCCCATATCGGTGATTTAAGCGGGCAACAGGTGCTTGATGTGGGTTGTGGCAGTGGTTATCACCTCTGGCGCATGCTTGAAAGCGGCGCCGAGCAAGTCTGGGGCATCGACCCCGGCCAGCTATTTATGGCGCAGTTTATGGCGGTGCGCAGCTTTATGCCGACTGACCTACAAGCACGCGCACACTGGTTCCCGCTGGGCATAGAAGATATGCCCGAACTAAAAGCCTTTGACACCGTCTTTAGCATGGGCGTGCTTTACCATCGGCGCTCGCCCATTGATTTTCTCACCCAGCTCAAAGCCCAGCTAAAGCCAGGTGGCCAGTTAGTGTTAGAAACGCTGGTAGTGACAGGTGATGAGCAGACCGTTTTAGTACCCGGCGAAACCTATGCCAAGATGCGCAACGTCTGGTTTATTCCTAGCACCAAGGCCTTGTTACATTGGCTTGAACGCTGTGGCTTTAAAAACGCCCGCGTGGTGGATGAAAACGTCACCAGCTTAGCTGAGCAACGTGCCACCGAATGGATGCCTGGTCAGTCGTTAGTGGATTTTTTAGATCCGCACGATACCAGCAAAACCATCGAGGGCTATCCAGCCCCCCTGCGAGCCGTTATTATTGCTAACACCTAGCCGAATCATCCCGTTGGAGATTGCATGAGTACGCCCTACCGCCCCAAAACCACAATTGAACAATGGCGTATTTTACAGGCCGTAGTGGACCATGGCGGCTACGCTCATGCCGCGCAAGTCTTGAATAAAAGCCAAAGCTCGCTCAATCATGCGGTGGCAAAACTGCAAGATACGCTCGAAGTTGAACTGCTCGAAGTGGTGGGCCGTAAGGCTCAGCTCACGCCCATCGGCGAGACCATGGTGCGCCGCTCACGCCAGCTCACCAGTTTAGTAACTGAACTTGAGCAGTTAGCGGTAAACCTTAAGCAGGGCTGGGAAACTAAAATCACTTTGGCCGTAGAAATGGTCTTTGACCGCCAGCTACTGGTGCCTGTGTTGCATGAGTTTCAACAACTCAGTCGGGGCACTCGCTTAGTCATTGAAGACACGGTATTAACCGGCTCCATTGAACATATTTTAGACCAAAGCGCAGATATCGTAATCACCCACCAACTCCCCAAAGGTCATGTGGGCGAGCCCATCAGCGGCTATCGCCTAGATTTGGTGGTCAGCAAAGAGCATCCGCTGGCCCAACAGCCAGGCCCCATTAGTGCCGATGAGTTGAGTCAACATTTACAAATCGTGATTCGTGATACGGCCAAAAAGCCGATAGAAGTAGAGGGCTGGCTTAAGTCTGAACAACGCTGGACAGTGAATCACTTTAACGAATCACTACAGCTGGTGCAAAATGGCTTAGGTTTTAGTTGGTTGCCACCTCACGTTACCCGTCATGCTGACAACCTGTGCTTCTTAACCCTAGCTGGTAGCAGCAAGCGCAGCGGCTCGATGTACCTTACCTTACCCAAAGGCGATACCACCGGCCCTTGTGCCCGCATGCTTTATCAATTGCTAATAAAAGAATTGATTTAGCGCAAATTATCGCAAGCTTGGCATAATTCCCACACAAAGCTTAAGCTTTCTTAAGACTTCCTTAAGCAAACCCTCATAGAGTGTTACTGCTAGTTGCAGTAATAAGGAGCTTTATCGTGTGGATCGACAAATTTGTTCAACAACATCTCAATTTACCTGCATGGGGTAAGCGCGATTTAGCCATCAGTCTATTGCTGCTAAACCTGCTTTTGCTCAGCACAACAGCACATGCTCAAACACCGGCTAACACTAGCTTAAGTAGCTTAACCGACGCCGCTGAAGCTAGGCTGCAAACGGATCTAGTGCAACGTCCCGAAACCTGGGTATCTAGTTGGCTGGCAGCGGCACCGACGGTAAGTATAGCGGCCCTGAAAAGCCAAGCCGACCAAGGAACCGATGAACTTGAACTGGCTCTGTCATTGCCTCTTACAAGTCCGAGTGGCCACCAACTGAACCAGCAATGGCAGTCGATAGCACAGCACTATCAGCAGCAGCTGCTAAAACTACGCCGCTGGTACGCCAGTGGCCAAGTACGCAACTTAGTTTGGACCATTGCTCAGCATCAACAACAGCAGCAGCTGTTACAGCAACAACTACAAACCTATCAGGGCTTAATGGCACCATTGCAACAGCAAGCTGAAACCACCGAGGTTGATACCTATTTTCGCTACGGATTGCAGCAGGCACAAACTCAATTAGCTATGTTGCAGTTAGAGCACCAACAACATCAGCAAGCCGCTGAGCAACAGCTTATGGAACTCACTGGCACCCGCCAAATTCCAACTAACTTAGCAGATGCCAACCCCACTAAACTCGACGCTGCAGCATGGCAACAGCATCCGCAGTTGGCATTACTACAATTGCACGAGCAACAACTCTACTTACAACAGCAACAAAATCTCAGCGGTAATACCCCATGGCAGGTCACCACCCGCTTCAAACGGATAGATACTGCCGGCATCTCAGAAAATCAAATTGGCTTACAGCTCGATATTCCGCTGTCGTTGGGGGTGCAACTGAGCCAAACCGAACAAAGCAATTATCAGATAAGTCAGCAACAATGGCTACAAGACTATCAGCAAAGTCGTCAGCAGATCATCCAGCAGTATCAGCAAGCACAAGCCCAGCTAAGCCTGTTAGAGGCGCAATATCAAATGCTCCAACCACATCAACAGTTGCGCCAGCAGGCCCAATCTGCGCTGCTTCTGTTGTTGCAGCGACAAGAGATCAATCCAGATATCGCACAACAGAGGTTGCAACAGTTATTTGCCGAGCAACGCCAAGTGCAGTTACTCAAACAACAAATCCAACAAGCCTATGCCCAACTTCAACAAGCAGCAGGAGTACCCTTATGAGCCTTATCAATCGATTCAATAATCAGGGTTATCAACACCAGCAAGCTGCTTGCCTAAAACTGTGCCGCGTTGCCGTGCTGCTTCTGGCTGTCACCACCACAACTCAGGTAGCGGCAGACCAAGTTGAGCTTAGCGAACTCGGACAGCTCTCTTTAAGTTATCACCAGGTGACGCCCCAATCTCACTATACCGGCGCCGCGCTTACCGCACGAGTTACTAACTTTGTGCAAAGTGGTTATCCCGTTGCCAATATGCTCGAAGTATCACAACAGCAATGGCTAGTGCAGCAAGGGCAACAGGTAACCCATAAACAACCGGTAGTGCAATTAAGTGGCGATGCCGTCGAACATTTTCTTACTGAATACAAAGCACAACAACAGCAGCTAGAGGTGGTAGCGCAGCGCTATCAGAGCAATCAACAGCTGTTTCAAAAGCAAGCCATCAGTGCCGCCCAGTGGCAGGAGATCAGCGCGGCTTACCACAGCACGCTGTTAGCATTTGAGCACCTCGACCATTTTTACCAGCATATTGTTCAAATCAATAAGGCAAACAACAGCATCACCTTAGCGGCTCCGCAAGCGGGACACATAGACATTGTCGCCAACCAAACGATACTATTTAGTGTCAGTGCTGCGGCAACATCAAGATTACGCGGACAACTGGCCACCTTTAGTAAGCAACCAACCAGTGTCAGCTGGCAGCAATGCGAACTAGCGATCGATTATGTCGAGCAAACCAGTCAGGGGTTTACCCAAACCTGGTGGAGCATTCCGCTCACCGATTTACCCGCTCACTGTCAAGCGCCGCTAGGCAGCCAGCTTAGCGTTACGCCGCATTATCAACAGACGGTGTTTAACGTACCCGCCAGTAGTATCATCCGGCATCAACAGCAAACCTATGTGTGGCAATTAGTGCAGCAAGCATTGGTGCTAGTACCGGTCGACATTATTGGTAAGCAAGCGATGAACACGGCCAACGGTGCAGCTTACTTACAGATCACCAGTACCCAACTAGCACCTAACAGCCAAGTGTTACAGCAATCCGTAGGCGCTGTTTACGGCCACTTTATTGGGCTAGGGGGAGAGTAATAGATGGCAGCCATTCTGCGTTTTGTGCTCACTCAAAGGGTGTTTATCTTAGCTCTTACCGCCCTCGTCTTGGCGCTAGCGGTGCAGGCTTGGCAGCGCCTGCCGATTGACGCCTTCCCAGATATTTCTCCAACCCAAGCCAAGCTCATTATTCGTGCGCCGGGCATGACCGCCGCAGAAATCGAAGCGCAAATCACGCAACCTATCGAAACCGAACTGCTAGGTATTCCTAATCAGGCGATTTTGCGCTCCACCACCAAGTATGGCATCACTTCTATCACCATTGATTTCGCAGAAGGTGTGGATATCTACTGGGCTCGGCAACAAGTAAGCGAGCGCCTCAGCGGCGTCTGGGGCAGCTTACCCGAAGGCATTGATGGTGGCTTAGCCCCAATGAGCACCCCACTTAGTGAAATCTTTATGCTGAGTTACAGCAATCCCAATTTAACCTTAGCCGAACGTCGGCACCTGCTAGATTGGCAAGTACGGCCGTTGTTGCGTACCGTGTCTGGGGTAGCCGAGGTCACCACTATGGGCGGCTTTGTTACAACGCTGCAATTCACCCCTGATCTAGGTCGTCTCCAGCAAGCAGGAATATCCCTAGCGCAACTGGTTGAGTGGCTGCAACAAAATCATCTAAATGGTAGCGTGGGACGCATCGATAACGGCTCCACCAGTCTCATCCTGCGTACCGAAGGCAAACTCGCTGACCAATATGACCTGGCGCAACTGAAACTCCCCACGGCAACGGGCGAAACTATCACCTTGGCGCAATTAGGCGAGATCAGCAATGGTTACCTGCCGCGCTTTGGTGGCGTAACCCATAACGGTGAAGAAACGGCGCAAGCCATGATCATTGCCTTAAAAGATACTAATACGAACGAGGTAGTTGCTGCTGTTAAAGCCCAACTGGCTCAACTTGAGCCAACCCTGCCGCCCGGTAGCGAACTTAATGTCTTCTACGACCGTGCGGATCTTATTAGTACTGCCGTGAGCACCATCATCGAAGCACTACTTGCTGCAGTGCTACTTGTTATTTTAATTCTCTTCATCTTTTTAGCCGATGTTCGCGCCGCTTTAGTGGTCGCCTTATCCATTCCACTGGCCGTAGCCATCACCTTTTTAGCTATGGACCAAGTAGGTCTTACGGCTAACCTCATGAGTCTTGGTGGCATTGTTATTGCCATCGGTATGCTGGTAGATGCTGCTGTGGTCGTTGTTGAAAACATCGTCACACAAAGTCAGAAACAGGCCTATTTACCGCGCGCTCATCGAATCTATCGGGCCACTCTGGCCGTGGCACAGCCGGTGATTTCAGGTACCGCTATAGTGATTATCGTGTTCGCACCACTTTTGTTTCTGAGTGGTCTAGAGGGCAAGCTGTTTTCCCCCGTCGCGCAAACTATTGTCTTTGCGATGCTAGCCTCCATGCTAGTGGCGTTAACAGTTATTCCAGTGTTGGCGGTTACCTTAATCAGCGCTAAGCCTAAACCTACCCCACGCCTAATCCAATGGCTTATAGCGCATTATCAACGCCTACTTGCACGAGTTATCCAACGGCCTGCTGCATGGCTTATCAGCGCCGTAGGACTACTGGCAGTGGCAGCAGTAGCTATCAGTTTTACGGGTAAAACCTTTATGCCAGTTATGGATGAAGGCGATCTCATTGTGCAGCTAGAAAAGCATCCCAGCATTAACTTAGCTGAATCTTTGGCCTTAGATGCACAATTAGAACAAAGACTACTCGCTGACATCCCAGAAATTAAGCAAATCGTTGCTCGCATTGGTTCAGATGAATTAGGTATGGATGCGATGGGACTCAACGAAACCGATATGTTTATTCAGTTACAGCCGCGTGACACCTGGCAAGTGAGTGACAAAGCTGCATTGATTGATGCCATTCGGAAGGTACTCCTAGACTACCCAGGAATAAACTTTAATTTCACTCAACCCATTCAAATGCGGGTCGCTGAAATGCTTACCGGTAGCTCTGGAGATGTAGCTATCAAGGTGTTTGGTGACGACATTAGCACTCTTAGTAGCACGGCCCAGAAGATCGCTGAGATAACTACTGGCGTGGCCGGGAGCGTCGATGTACAAACAACCTTGATTGACGGGGGCGAATACATCAACATTCGATTACGCCCTGATGTTGCGGCGCGCTACCATCTCACTACGGCAGAACTGTCACGTCTTATTCGATTGTTTGTTGATGGTCTGCACGTGGGTGACGTTATTCATGGCCGCATTAAAACACCGTTAGTCTTTGCCGCTAGTAACAGCAGCAAGCTGAGTTACTTACAGCAATTAAAAGACTTGCCTGTCAGCTTACCTGACGGCAACTGGGCGCCGTTAAGTGCCCTCGCAACCATAAGTAGTGACGAAGGCCCGAGCCTCATTGAGCGAGAAAACAGCAGTCGCTTTGCGGTCGTCACCACCAATGTTAGCGACCGTGACGTGGTTAGTTTTGTTGAAGAACTACAGCAACAACTCGCGCGTGAGTTACAGCTACCTAGTGGGTATTATCTTAACTTTGGCGGTGAATTTGAGAATCAAGCAAGAGCTACCAATAACCTGCTGACGATTGTCCCTGTCGTTCTTTTAGTTATTGGACTCATTCTATTCGCCACCTTCCGATCTTTGGCCGTAGCCGGACTGGTCTTCGCCAATATTCCCTTCGCTCTGATGGGCGGTGTGCTGGCATTATTTATCACCGGCGAATATTTGTCGGTGCCAGCTTCGGTGGGCTTTATTGCCTTATTAGGGGTAGCAGTACTCAACGGTGTGGTCATGCTGACTCACTTTCAAGCGATAGAACATCAACATGAACAGTTAGAACAACTGGTGATCGTTGGTGCCAGTGATCGTTTACGCGCCATCCTGATGACTGCGACCACAGCGATGCTGGGTCTTTTCCCATTAGCTTTGGCCACTGGCCCTGGCGCCGAAATTCAACGCCCGCTAGCGATTGTCGTGATTGGTGGCTTGGTTACCGCAACTTTCACCACCTTATTTATTCTTCCATTAATGTACAAGCTATTGCGAGGTCGTCATGCCCGAGTATGAACTACTGCACGTGATTTTTCCGGTTAAACTGCGCGCCCATGTAGTCGATGTATTGCTAGCTGATGAGCAACTCAGTGGCTTTTCACTCGCAGAAATTGATGGCCATAGCCGCCAGAATAGTCAACTAGATAGGTTAGAACAGGTGGTTGGATATCGCCGTATGTTACGACTAGAAGTGATGGTAACTGAGCCAGAAAAACAGCGCGTGCTAACCCTGCTCAAACAATTAAAGCCGGCTAGCGCTGAATCTTTGGGGGTACGCTTTTATACGCTACCAATTAGCAGCAGCGGTCATTTATAAGAAACAGCCACAGTAATCCTCGTTACTGTGGCTGCACCATTTACACGATAGTTTTCAGCCAAGCACGCATGTCGTCGCCTAACGCCGGATGACGCAAAGCATGTTCAACAAAGGCCTGGGCATAACCTAGCTTGTTACCACAATCATGGCTGCGGCCTTTCATGTAGTACGCATTTACCGGTTGTTGCTCGAGCAGCATGGCCATGGCATCGGTTAACTGAATTTCATTGCCAGCGCCCACTGGAGTTTTCTCTAACAGACTCCACAGTGCCGCCGGGAACACGTAACGCCCCACTACAGCTAAATCAGACGGTGCTTCATCCACCGGTGGCTTTTCTACCAATTGCTTAATCGCAACCTGCTCGCCCGGCGCTAATTCCGCCCCGTTTAAATCTGCGATACCGTACTGATTGGTGAGCTCGTGCGGCACTTTTTCTACCATCACTTGAGCTGCACCCGTGGCGTTAAAGTTACGCACCATCTCGGCTAAGTTATCGCGTTTTAAATCACAGCTTTGGGCATCTACCAAAACATCCGGCAGCACCACCGCAAACGGCTGGTCATCAATTAATGGACGCGCGCACAACACCGCATGACCAAGACCTTTGGCAACACCTTGGCGGACATGCATGATGGTGACTCCTGGCGGACAAATGGCTTGCACCTCCGCCAGTAGCTGTCGTTTAACCCGTTGCTCAAGCGTTGCTTCAAGTTCAAAGCTGGTATCAAAGTGGTTCTCAATCGAATTTTTGCTCGAATGGGTCACCAAGATAATATCCGTTAAGCCTGCCGCAGCACACTCTTCTACAATAAACTGAATCAACGGTCGATCTACCAAAGGCAACATTTCTTTCGGAATGGCTTTGGTAGCTGGCAGCATGCGTGTTCCTAGCCCTGCTACCGGGATAACGACTTTTTTCACCATGGTATTGCGTCCTTATTTTTTAGATTGTTCGCCTAAACCTTCATGTTCGGCAACTGCTTGTAACTCTTGTTCAACACCTTCGGCAAGGTCAGCCGGTTCGGCTTGAGTTTTTTCGGCACCATGCATCCAGTTCACTAGCATGCCAGAAATAGCCCATAAAATAACTGCGAACACCAACAAGCCTACGGCAACCCCACCAAACACCACCAACAGGCCAGAATATTGAGCTTCTAGGCCAATAGATTGCGCTAGGTTGATCGAGAAATCGTACTTATCGGCGTTTTCACTGAAGGCACCCACCATACCCGCTAAATAACTAGCAATAGCCGGCATCAAGAACCACACCCCCATCACCAAGCTAGCTAAGCGCAGTGGGGCTAATTTAGTCATTAACGACAAGCCTACCGGTGAAATACACAGCTCACCCAAGGTATGGAATAAGTAGGCTAGTACCAACCACATCATGTTGGCTTGACCGGTGACTTGAATTTCAAACAAACCAAGAATTAAGAAAATAAAACCAATCGAGGTTAGCACCAAACCAGCAAAGATTTTGATCGGTGCATCCGGGCTCTTATCTTTTTTATGCAACCATACCCACAACACTGAGAAGACAGGTGCAAAGATCAATATAAATAACGGGTTAAGTGATTGGAAATAGCCCGCAGGGATAATGCTGTCACCAAAACTACGGTCGGTGTAGCGGTCGGCGTAAATATTCATCAAACCGCCGGCTTGCTCAAACGCTAACCAGAACACAGTCACAAACACAAACAAGAACAAAATCACGCGCAAACGGTCATGCTCTACTTTGCTCAATGGCTTTTTCACACCACCAGAGGCTTCACGGTCACGTTTAGCACCTGGTATTTTACCGATGTCACCCAAGTAGCGCTGGAAGAAGAGACTTTGAGTGATCACCGCTAAGGTCATCCCTACGCCCGCGGCAAAATAACCCCAGCGCCAGCCGTAGTCCGGGCTTTCGCCCAAAGTAGAGGTCACTAATGGCGCTATGAAAGCACCTAAGTTAATCCCCATGTAGAAAATTGAGAAAGCACTATCCCTACGCGCATCTCCTTGGCTGTACAAATCGCCAACGATGGTAGAAATATTCGGCTTGAACAGACCGTTACCGGCAATCAAGATACCCAAACCTATATAAAACAAGTCGAGGCTGTGCGGTGTGGCGGCAAACAGCGTAAATTGTGCTGCGGCCATTAAAATACCACCAAGTAAAATCGAGTTACGTTGGCCTAAGTAGTTATCGGCCAACCAACCACCAATCAAGGGGGTGAAATAAACCAGCGCCGTATAAGTACCGTACAAAGATAAAGCTTCAGCATCGCTCATGCCAAAACCAGGGTTTGCGGCTTCAGTAGCTGCGACGAGAGTTAACACTAAAAGGGCACGCATGCCGTAGTAAGAAAAACGTTCCCACATTTCGGCAGTAAAAAGCACGTACAGTCCTTTGGGGTGACCCCAAAGTTCTGACTTTGAAGGCGCCTGGCTCATACAAATTCCTCGGTTAAATATAGTTATAGTTATACAGAACGTAACTGTGACGGGCTTTTATAACGCAGAAGCCTTGCATGTTGCAAGGCTTCTGGGCTGAATGGTTGCTTAAAATTGGTCGTAAAAGTCGTCGTCCAGCTCATCCGTTTCGGTTTGTGGCGGGTTACCATCATAAACTTTATGTTGCCAATTTTGAAAATACGCCTCTTTTACAAACCCGTAAGGGTCTAACGAGTTCTCCATCAGCGCTTGTTGTTCTTGCAGGCGTAACCGCGTATCTAGTGCCTTCACCAGTAATCGCGCGACGCTGGTAGGGCCATTTAAGTTATCAATCGGAAAATACATGCCATCCACCACGTCACCGCCGCGATCGATAGGCACGGTCGGACCTAAACCTGGCAACATTACATAAGGGCCTTCCGTAACACCCCAGCTCGCTAGCGTCTCGCCAAAGCTTTCTTCTTTTGCCTCAATCCCGAGTGGCGTGGCAACATCAAAAATACCTAACACACCCACAGTACTGTTAATCGAGAAGCGCCAAAAGGTACTACCGGCATCCATCACTTTGCCTTGCAGCAGATTATTCACAAACCACGAGACTTCACCAAGGTTATCGGCAACGTTGCGTAAACCGGTTCGTACCGGCTGCGGAATTTCACCATAAGCTTTAGCGGCTGGCCACAGAATAGCTTCATCTAGCTGCTCGTTAAAATCCCACATGTCGCGGTTAAAATCTTCAAAGGGATCGCGTGGGTCGGCCCACTCGTCTTCGGGCGTACTGGCACAGCCTGCTAAGGTTAATCCCGCCAATACAATCAGTAAATACTTCTTCACCATCACCTCAATGTTGTTGGTTTTAACGAGTTAGTCGTTCACTATCTTGCTAATTTCTAGCTGCACTGACGTAGCAGAACCAGCTTCTAATACCAGCGGCTCGGCATCTAAATCACCAGGTGCAGCTTCAATCTGCTCATCGCTTGATATACGTGCCATCACCTGCCAACGGTTCAATCCGCTCATCACAAATTCCGGCAACATGGCATTGGCATCCGATAGCTCAATCGTTATCGGAAAGTTCGCCACTGGCTGACGTACTGCAGCCGCCGGCATTCTACTACCATCAGGATCGATAATGTAGACGAACAAGGTGCCACCCGCTGGCACTTGATCTTGTAACTCCGGAGCCAAGCTTACCGTGACAGTCAAACTCGCATCAGCGGCCACTAAACGTTGCTCGACATCATCTAGCGCTTGTTGAATGGCGGCAAAACGCTCATCCGCGGGGGCTATTTGGTCTTGCAACAATTGCCACGCCGTTTGTGCCTGCTGCCAATCACCGCGTTGATAAGCGATCAGGCCTAATAATGACAAAGCCTCTTGCTGCGTGGGGTCCTGTTGCAGCACTTGCACCAACAATTGTGCTGCTTGGGCTAAATATTGTTCTTCGCCAAAGTTTACTAACAGCTGAGCGTAACCTAACTGCGCCTGCTGATTGCTCGGGTTAATTGCGAGAGCTTTTTCAAAAGCATCCACCGCTTGCTCCGCTTGCCCTAACTGGGTCATCACCCGCGCATAAATCTGCCATACCATACCATTATCATCGGGCGTTTGAGCTAAGCGCTGACGTAAACCTAGTGCAAAGATTTCAAGTTCTTCACGGGTAGTTTGCGCCGACTGATCCGACATCACCTTTCGGCCTAAATCAGGCAACGCTGCTAAGGCGTCATCCGCTTGGCGCTGCAACTGCCAGCTACCAAAGGTAAAATAGAGGATCACTGCAGCCACCATCACCACCACCGCCGGTACCCACACGGCGTTGCCCATCTGGCGATCAGCCACTTGTTCTAATTCGCTGTTTTCGGTAACAAAGCGCTTGTCTAACTCATCATTAGCACGCGCAAACGCTTCCACCGTGAGTAAGCCGTCGTCGCGCTCTGCCACTAACTCTAATTTGCGCTGTTGATAGAGCTCGCGATTGACATCTAAACGGGTGCGCTGCTGCTCGCGCTGGCGCCGCCCGGTTACCATTAAAAATAAACCGCCCGCCGTCACCACGGCCAAGATCATCGCTATATGAGCAATCATTCTGATTTATCCTGCTTCTCGGTTTGCAGACGCGCCAACTGGGCTAATTCTGCTTCACTTAATTGGGTTTCTTCAGAGCCTGAACGCACTCGCCACAAGACCACAGCTGCGCCTATTAACACCACTGCCAACGGCCCTAACCAAAGCACCAAGGTACTGGTGCGCACCGGCGGCCGATAGTAGGCAAAATCACCGTATCTTGCCACCATGTAATCTACCACCTGCTGCTTAGTGGCACCGTCTTTCACCATCAAATATGTGCGGTCGCGCAAATCTTTGGCCAGCGGAGCATCTGAGTCAGCAATGGTTTGGTTCTGACATTTAGGGCAGCGCAGCTCGTTAATTAGTTCTCTAAACAAACTTTCTTGCGCCGGGTCGTCAAATTTATATTGCTCTAAACTCACCTGCGCCTGAGCTTGACTACTAAGAGCTAACACGAGCACCAAGCTGAAGCTTACGAACAGGCTACTGAACAGCTGTCGCCAAGTGCTGTGCGGTGGAATGGATAATGTGCCTGTGGTCATGATTGCTCACCTCCTCGTTCGCCCGCTGCAGCTTTGGCCTGTTGCTGTAACTGCTGGAACATCGGTGCCAACAACTGACTCCAATTGCGAGCATTAACATCGCCAACGTGGCGATACACCACCTCGCCTTCATGATTAATCAAAAAGGTTTCTGGCGCGCCATACACGCCAAAATCAATGGCGACCATGCCCCGCTCATCAAACAGGTTAACTACATAAGGGTCGCCTAAGGTATTAAGCCAATTCACTGCTTTAGCACGCGAATCGTCTTTGTAGTTTAACCCCACAATAGGAATACCCTGCGCTGCTAGCTCATTCAAAAAAGCATGTTCAGCTCTACAAGTTGGACACCAAGTAGCCCACACGTTTAACAACAAAGGCTCGCCGGTTTTTAGGACTGCCTCGGTATGCTCCGTTGAGGTATCGTAAATATCCGGCAAGCTAAAGGCCGGCACAGGTTTGCCCACCAAAGCCGAACTCAACTCGGTGGGGTCTGAAAACAAGCCCCTTAACAAAAACACGGTCAGGGCTAAAAACGCTACCAGCGGTAACGCTAACACCAACCAGCGTAGCGACGACTTAGATGTTTGAGCTTCAGCCATGAGCAACTCCTTGAGCCGGCTGTTTACGGCTGGCCCGATAACGTTTATCACTCATCGCTAAAGCACCGCCTAAGGCCATTAAAATGGCCCCTAGCCAGATCCAACGCACCATAGGTTTCACATAAATCCGTACTGCCCAAGCATCGGGGCTAGCCTCATCACCTAGTGGCTCGCCTAAGGCCACGTACAAGTCACGCAAGAAACCAGCATCGAGGCCAACTTCGGTCATGCTCATTTGCTGCACGGTGTAGAAACGTTTTTCAGTCACCAGCTCACTCACCAGCTTACCATCGCGCAAAATACTGAACTCTGCATGGTCGGTAGTGTAGTTCGGGCCCTGTTGTTCGCTTAACAAATCAAAGCGGAACGTGTATCCAGCCACCTCCACCTGATCACCCGGCGCCAACCTCACATCGCGCTCAATCTCGTATTGGCTCACTGCGGCAATCCCCACAATAGTAATGGCGAAGCCTAAGTGGCCAAGCACCATGCCCCAGTGACTGCGACCTAACTTGGTAAGACTCGCTAAGCCTTGGCCACGTTGCTGCACCCGCTGACGTAATTCAGCCACCAGGGTCAACACAATCCATAAGCTTAACACCAAACCTAAGACCGTCATGGCCATCACTTGATCAGTGACAACCCACGGAATCACATAGCCCAACGCTAATGCCAATACTAAGGCCAAGCCCAAACTACCTAACAAGGGTTGCAGCTCTTGGCGGCGCCAGCGCATCAATGGCCCTAAGCCCATAAACACCACAAAAGGCACTATCAAATAAGTGAACATCTGATTAAAGAAGGGTTCACCGATTGAAATCGAGCCTAAACCGAGCTCTTTGTGCACCAGTGGCAGTAAGGTCCCGATCAACACCACAGCGGTAGCTGCTACTAACAAGATGTTGTTGCCTAGCAGCATCACTTCACGCGAGTTAACGTCGTATTTGGTGGTGCTATTTACAGCCCCAGCACGTAAGGCAAACAGCAGCAGCGAGCCGCCAATCACTATCGCCAGTAAGCCTAAAATAAAGAGACCTCGAGCAGGGTCGGTGGCAAAAGCATGCACCGATACGATCACCCCAGAACGCACCAAGAAGGTGCCGAGCAAGCTTAAACTAAAGGCGGAAATAGCGAGTAACACGGTCCAAGACTTAAAGGCACCGCGCTTTTCTGTCACTGCCAAACTATGAATCAAGGCAGTGCCGACCAACCAAGGCATAAAACTGGCATTCTCGACCGGATCCCAGAACCACCAGCCGCCCCAACCAAGCTCGTAATAAGCCCACCAGCTGCCGATAGCAATACCCAAGGTTAAAAAACTCCAAGCGGCGGTAGCCCAAGGGCGCGACCAACGCGCCCATGAGGCATCTAATTTACCACTGATAAGTGCCGCAATGGCAAAGGCAAACGCCACCGAGAAACCAACGTAGCCCATGTACAGCAAGGGTGGATGAATAATCATCCCAGGGTCTTGCAGCAGTGGATTTAAGTCGCGTCCATCAACGGGGATTAACGGAAGCGCACGCTCGAAGGGATTCGACACGCTCATCATGAACAGGTAAAAGCCAATACTTATCAGCCCCAGAATGGCTAACACGCGCGCCATCATGGTTAACGGCATGCGCCGCGAGAACATCGCCACCGCAGCTATCCAGCCCGCTTGCATCAGCATCCACAGTAAAAATGAGCCTTCGTGCGAACCCCACACCGCGGTAATACGATACATCAGGGGCAGCGCAGTATTGGAGTTATGCGCCACATAAGCGATAGTAAAATCGTTAACCACAAAACCCCAAGTTAACGCTGCATAGGCTACCGCAGTAAACAAAAACTGCCCGTAAGCTAGGGGTCGCGCCAACAACATAGCGCCGCTATGACCTTTCCACGCGCCCCATAGCGGGTAACCCGCCAACAGCACCGAAAATGCCAAAGCTAACGCTAATGCAACTTGACCTAATTCAGCAATCATTGTTAGTAACCCTCTGGCTTTTTAGATTCGGGCTTTTCACCTGTGTAGTCAGGTGCATTCGGGTTGACATGTTTAATGCCTTTCATAGCTTCAGCCAATTCTGGTGGCATGTATTCTTCGTCGTGCTTGGCCAGCACTTCCGTTGCTTTGAGCACGCTAGGTTCGATCAAGGTGCCCTGCGCCACAATGCCCTGTCCCTCGCGGAACAGATCAGGCAAAATACCTTGGTACAACACGGTCATTTCAGGCCCGGTATCGGTGACTCGAAAGCTCACTTCTAGGGTTTTAGGATCTCGACTAACCGAACCCTCAACCACCATACCGCCTACCCGAATCCGTTGTCCTACGCTAGGCTTGGTAAGGTCTTTGCCTTTGCCTTCTAGCACTTCTGTTGGGGTATAAAACAAATCAATATTTTTTGATAGCGCAAACAAAATCAAGCTAAGCGCCGCTGCCACCCCAATGATTAAAGCCAATACCCAGGCTAAGCGTTTCTTACGTCGTGGAATCATGTGGTACCTCGTTCTTGCTGTTTACGTCGGGCTAAGCGCTGCTGCCGTTGCTGTTGCTGCACCGCTTGTTGTTGCAATTGTTTACGGGTGCGTAAGCCATGCATCACTAAGATAGTGAGCGCTAATAAGGTCACCCCATAGGCCAGCCATACATAAAACCCATAGCCACCCATATCAATAAAGTCATACCAACTGTCAAATGCCATCTTACCGCTCCTGCTCAGCCACGCCGAGTTGGGCGTGAACCCAAGGCCGATGTATTTCTTGCTTCAAAATTTCGTTGCGTAACCGCTGACAGACTAACGCCCCGGTTAAGAGCGCAAAGCCCAAAATGCTAATCAGCAATGGGATCAGCATCTCGGGGGCCATCGACGGCTTTTCAAATTTAGTGATGGTGGCCCCTTGGTGCAGGCTGTTCCACCAGTACACCGAAAAATGAATGATCGGCACGTTCACCACTCCGACTAACGCCAGCACACTTGCCGCTTTAGCCCCAGTACGCGCATCGGTAAAGGCATAGTACAGTGCCAACACCCCGATGTACAAAAACAGTAGAATCAGTTGTGAGGTTAACCGCGCATCCCATTCCCACCAAGTTCCCCACATGGGCTTACCCCAAACGGCACCGGTAAAGAGCGCAATAAACGTCAGCACGGCACCGACCGGAGCTATGGCTGCAATGGCCCATTCCGCGGTGCGAATTTGCCACACCAAAGCAATCAAAGCGGTAATCGCCATCGCCGTGTAAGCGCCCATCGAGAACATCGCTGATGGCACATGAATAAAGATGATGCGATAGCTATCGCCCTGCTGGTAATCGCTAGGTGCGAACAGCATTCCCCACACCAAGCCAACCGTTAAGGTCACCAAGGCACTGCCAGCCAACCAAGGTAACCAAGCGCCTAGCAACCGGTAGGTTGCCTCACCTTTTGCATACGGGTGTAACCATTTCCACATTGTTAGTTCACACTCACTCGGATTGCTGCTGCCACCGCAAGCGGTGCCAAAGTCAGCGTTAAAACCATAAGCCCCGCCAAGAGTAACACTTGGCCAAGCGCGGACGTACCTACTAGAGTACTTTCAACGGCGGCCGCTGCAAATATCAACAAAGGGATAAACAACGGCAGCAGTAATAAGCTCAATAATGCCCCACCGCGGCCTAAACTAACCGTCAGCGCAGCCCCTATCGCAGTCATGGCACTCAACATAGGAGTACCTAATAAGAGGGTGAGCATCAGCACGCCCCACGCCTCAAACGGTAACTTTAATAATAACGCACACAGCGGCGCTAAGATCACCAGTGGCAAGCCACTTAACAACCAATGCACCAGAATTTTGCCCAACGCCAGCACCGCCAACGGCACTGGTAGTAGCGTCATTTGTTCTAACGAGCCATCTAAATAATCGTCGCGAAATAGGCGCTCAGAGCCAAGTAAAGCCGATAACAAAGCAGCGACCCAAATCACCCCGGTGGCAATGCGAGCTAAAATATCAGGCCCAGGCCCTACCGCCAACGGAAACAGCGTCACCACGATCACCACAAACAGCAATGGGTTAATCACATCGCTACGGCGGCGCAAGGTCACCGCTAAATCACGGCGCATGATCACGCGCAATAACGCAAAGGTTGATGCTTGATTGCTAGTACGCGAGTTGGTCTCAACTAAGCTCATCGACAAACTCCTCGTCTTGGGGCTCAATCCGCAATTTTTGCAAGCGCTCGCCCGACCAAGTTAACGGCTGATGCGAGGTTAACAATAACGCGCCACCACGCTCTAAGTGTTCAGCAAAACGCTGATGGAGCATATCAATCCCGCGAGTATCTAGGGCGGTGAAGGGTTCGTCAAGGATCCATAAAGTCGCAGGGCTATACCACAGCCGCGCTAACGCAATTCGGCGTTGCTGCCCAGCCGATAGCTGTTGCGCAGGAATATCTTCTAAGCCAAGCAAACCAACGGTTTCTAACAGCTGCCAAGGGTCTATAGCGCCAGCGCCATCTAATTGCGCTTGAAAATGCAAGTTCTCCAGCGCTGTCAGCTCAGCTTTTACCGCAGGTTTGTGGCCAATAAAAAGGGTTTGTCGTTGCCATAACTCGGGATCATCACGCTGCGGTTGGCCAAACAGTCGCACTTGGCCCTCTTGCGGACGCAATAACCCAGCAATGATTCTTAATAAGGTAGATTTGCCGGCCCCATTAGGGCCTTCAATATGCAGAATATGGCCTGCATTCAATTGCAGCGAAAGCTGCGCAAACAACGTGCGCCCGGCACGCACAGAAGTCAGCTGATCAGCTTGAATCACAACAGACATGTCGGCTAGTGGCCTATCTCGTCAATTAAAATTGGCTCGATAGTACCACAGGTTAGCCGTGGATTGGATCAGTTGTTGATACGAATATCTATATCTTGCTCTGGGTCATTAGCCTGAATATTCGATACCGAAATTACCGACGGAGTAAACACCATGCCCGGATTTGACGAGCCAAACTGAATGCTTAATGAGCTACCCTGCTGAATCCCGTTACAGGAATAAATCGGGGTGGCTGATTTGCCCACAAAACTAAAAGAACAGGTCACATTTAAATCAGACGCGCTAATAGTTAAGCCGTTATAATCGTTTTTCTTACAATCTTCCCAGCTGGCCGTATTACCAGTTACTTTGTTAAATAGACAATGGAACTCACCCGAGACAGCAAAATAAGTAGTCTCGCCGCTACGCTCTTCTACGGTAATGTTCATGGCACTACTGATATCACGGCCAATATCTCGCACATGAATCGGTGGTCGCCCGATAATTCCGGTATTACCGCCTTGGCTCAGCATTGTAACCTGAGTGGTGCCACCAGCCACCGTGGTTAAGCGCCCACGACTGTAGTTTCCGTAATAATTACGATCAGGATCGACGATGGTTTCTATCTCTTCATTGGTGACTGTGGCCACCCCCGTATTGGACGAATCCCAATCACCTAACAGCGTGTTGTTAACCTCATAAAAGGGCACTTTAGTGAGCCAATCATCTTCACCGTTCTTAATCGCACTAATGACCGCCTGCAGATGGCTATCACTCATTTTATCTAGATAAATAGCGCGCCCAATCAGCTGATAAGAACCATTCATCAGCGTCGCATCACGATCATTAGGAGCCGCCGGTAGCGCCTCGCCTAACACCAAGGCACGGATCACCGCGCGCACATAATTGGCATAGGTCTCGTTACTGGCTTCATCCACTAAGTACTCAGAGGTGGAGACAGTAACAGCTTGCATCTCCCAATCGGGATACACTTCATACCAACCGTCAATACGCCGCATCCGGCATACTTCCAAATAGTTTTCATTGAGGCTGGCTTGGGCTAATCCAGTGCCCAAAATAAAACTCGATGCTCTAAAATGTCGATGGTCACCACTCGGCAAGCGGGCCGCTGCGCTTTCTTCCCGATAGACGTTTCCACTGGCTACCATTTCTTCGTTGTCATGATGGTCGCGACAGCATTCAACACACAGCTCAGGTTGATTGCTATCCGCTGGTTCCCCCACCATTTTACGTACCAACTTGCCGCCATCGGGGTCTAGCGTTAATTGGTCATCTTTTAAGATCAACCGTTGGGGAGTGCGCCCCACATCATCCTGTATGCCCACAAACTTGCACAAACACTCCACCGTGGCAAAGTCTTCGACGCGTTGGGTTTGCGTGGCTTGGTCATAGGTCACCGTATCAAAGGTCACCATACGTCGACCATCTTTGGTCAGCACCGAAGGCGTCGGCCGGGTCGTTTCTTTCACTTGAAACAAGGTCGCATTGCTATCGTCGGTTAATTTGATGGCAATAACCTCAGGCGCTGCGCCTGGGTTATAAGTCACCTTGGGTTCGCTGCGGGGGGGAGGATTAGTGACCACCAAGCCGCCATCACGCATATTAAATTTACTTAACCAGCCTTCCACACTAGCAGTGTCAGCTTCACCGCCACGACTGGTCCAACTCACCTGTACCAAAGCCGCCTTGGCATCGGGTTCACTGGGTAAGGGGTTGGGTAAGCCGACATCGCCACTGGTTTTCCAGCCATTGTGATAATATTGCGGCGTTACCGTCCACACCACTTGATAATCTTTGCCATCGCGAGCCACAGTCGCACTGCCAGAAACAATATCGGCGTATTCATTAAAGCGAAGCAGTTCCAATCGATGCTGGGCGATTTCTAAGGCGGCACTGCGCTCAGCAGCACGCACCGAACCTTGGGTAAAGGTACGTTGCAAACTCACTAAACCGGTAACGCCTACGGCAATAATCACCAGCGCTACCAGCACCTCAACAAAGGTAAAGCCGCGTTGTTGTCTAGAAATCACGCCAACTTCCTCCTATGCGAAATAACCGTCGAAACTTATCGTTGGTGACAATATTGGTCAGTACTTCTTGGCTGTATCGTACTTCCAAACTCCCGTTAGAGAGCTTAGGGTCACGATTCGCCATCACCGCCCCTTCAATCCGTGCACCACCATTGAGTTTTAAGTCGTACGTATTTAAGTCATCCGGTCGCGTAAACGCAAACAACAAGCCATGAATGACCACATTGCCGTTAATCTGCACGTCGGCACTTTCAACCACTATTGCTACCGGGTTCTCCGGGCTGCCAATAGAGCCTCCAGGGGCACAAGAGCCTGTTACCCAAATAAACCCAGTGCTGGCTGTATTTAGACTGCTGCAATTAGGCACAATCTGGCTGGCTGATGCTTTAAGTGATTGCCACTGTGACGAGGGCACGCCAAACAAATACTCCAGCAAGTCATCAGGAAAATTCGGGTCGTTATCTAAAATATCGACACCGTGGTCACCCCGCTCACTAAAGGGGTTAGAATCACAGCGTCCTTCCTCGAACTCTTGTTGGCCACAGGTGCTGCCACTACCGTTGATATCCACATCACCTGAAGTCCAAATAGATAATGGCACCCCATCACCACCGCCGTTCGGGTTCGCCGCCACTTTAAAGTTACCAGAGACGTTCATCGAGCCACGAACTGCCACTGGCGTATCAGGTGCGGAACGAATGATCGGCAATACAGCTAGTTGTTGGCGCACTGTACGCTGCCCCCGCCCATCAGCCGAACGTGCGGAAATCACCACATCAACGATATCCACCACCCCACGTAGGGTATCGTCAAAACGTTGGCTGCTTATGGTCGCGGTATAACTGGCGCCACCTAGCGTACCACTCAGCGTTCGATCCAAGTTAGTCTTGTCATCATCTAGCTCACTGATAACTCGCTCTAACGCTGCATCGGCCACCATAGTGGCCTCTTGCGCGGCTAAATGATTACGCATAATACGCTGCTCTTGTACCTTAAAACGAGCCGTGTACAAGGTCACCAAAATCAAAATCGCCAACAGCATCACCGAGATCGTCAAGGTGGCATAGCCAGCCTGGTAGCCATATCGTAACTGCTGTGGTGGCAACACTGGCTTAGAACGCATTACGTAGCACCACCTCGGTTATAAACTCGCGATCCAGCGCGGCATCACAAGGCACACTCAACCGCGCTTCAATAAACACGACCTGTTCGGTAACTTCATCCAACATGCGCTCCGTCAGCACAAACTGCAGTTGTTCAACCCGCACCAAATCAGGACTGGTTAAACCTTCCCATCCGTTTTCATCACAACCGGCACCGCCTTGACGGCGCTGAATTTGATCGTTTCGTAACCGATAGCCGAATCGCTCAACGTTACCATCATGCACACCATCGGCATCCGCATCATAATCAAACAACAAGCAGGATGCTGCTACTTCATCAGGGTGAGCGCTCACTAGCACGGATTCATTGAAAGCCGTAATAGCATTTTCGGCATCTGTCACTAACAGGTGTGCATCGCTTCGATACCCAGCGCGACGCACATCACCTACCAACAAATCCATCACCGCGGTGGTTTCTTCATGCAACTGACTTAAGCGCAAACTGTTTGAATTGGTACCAAGCGTGGCCGAGAACACACTCGCCAAGCCAGCCATCAACACCAGCCCCAGACTAATAGTAATCATCAGTTCAATCAGCGACAGGCCGCGTTGTTTTAACATGCCGGATAACTCCCCACATCGCCCACCTGACAATAGCGAATACGCCCCAACGAGCTCACCACCAATTGCACTTGTTTTTCCATCGCCCCGGTACTGTCGCTCAACTGATAAATGACCGTGCCCGCATTGCCTTCAGCCAAGCCGCGCATGCCATCAAAGGCGGTAAATTCGCCAGCCGCAAAGGTACTACTGAGCAGTTCTACTTGATTATAGTCAGCACTGGAGATTTGCCGTAGTACACCGTCAATTGCACAATCTTCTTCCAGACAATCACAGTCCGCCGTGTCGGCTACCGCCGCACACCAGGCACCGTCTTCATCGTCCCACACCACAAAACGCTGCTGCCCAGTCGCCAACGCATCCGCTCGCGCGTACTGCAGCAAGGCATAGGTATCCTGTGCCGCTCCCTGCAACCGTAGCGACCGAGCTAAATCGAGCGTAGCCGGCACCCCCATTCCCAGCACTATGCTGAGAATGGCCACAGTCACCAACAGCTCTAATAAAGTAAAACCACGCTGCATTGCGTTTCGCCTAAAAGTGTAATACTAATGATGTATCTTACCTAGCATAGTATGGACGGTTGTAATAAATGCAAGTTAAAAAAAGGTTGGCAGGCATCACCCTCATCGAACTCATGATCGTCGTTGCTATTCTCGGCATTCTCGGTAGCATCGCCTACCCCAACTACGTCGACTATGTTAGAGCAAGTCGCCGCGCCGACGCCATCACTGAACTGCTGAAATTACAGCTCGCGCAAGAAGAATATCGCTTAAGAAATAGTAGCTACGCCAGCATAGCGGATCTCGGCGCCAACCCCAGCAGCGAGTTTTACAGCTTTAGTGCCAGCAACATCGGTGCCGAAACCTATACGCTTACGGCCACAGCCACAGGTGCCCAGGCGTTGGACACCGATTGTGCTGCTATGAGTATTGATCAGAATGATGCGAAAACGCCAGCCGATTGCTGGCGCTAGCGACGCAACAATAATTAAAGTATTGATTGAAGCTCATGCAAAGCATGGCGACAAAGCCGCCGGCTCAAGTAGATGTATGCTGAGTTGAGCCTTAAGTCACAGATGCAAGAAGACATCATAAAAAAGCTTTAGCTGCTGTGGCAGAACCGAAAACCTGGGCACGCAAGTTACCGATCCACTCAATGACATAACACCATGTGAGTCACGAAATCCCGCATAAATATGCTACGAAATAGCTGTGTTATAAATGGGGTATTTACAGCCCATTCCTCTTTTAACGACAACGAGCGCTACGAAGTAATGAGCGAGTATTTAAATATCGACTTCGAGGTTGATAACATTCTGAATCTGCCAGATGAACTTGATGAAGCGGGTGGTTTGGTCTGCTTTTTGCCAAGAGCGGACGTTAGAATCTCATGAGATTAGTCGTTAGGGGGACCAACAGTAAAATACGCTCAATTATCCAAAGTGTCACTTAGGTAACTCTATATGCACTTCAAGGCCTTTGGTGCATGCATTGTTGAATGAAATTTTTCCATGGTGTAGTTGCACTATCTTATGTGTAATTGACAGGCCTAAACCAGCTCCTGATACACCACTATGCTCTTGAAGTCGATAGAAACGCTCTCCCAAGCGCTCAAGTATTTCTTCAGGGACGCCCTTGCCTTCATCAGCAACCTTGATAATAACTCTATTAGCCGCCTCGGTCGCGACTATCTGTATTTTCGAATTTTTCGGCGAAAATTTCATCGCATTGGACAACAGGTTGGTTAAAGCGCTAACGATAAGAGTTTCGTCACAAACTATTCGAATAGAGGAAACATCAATGTGCCACTGGTGATTTTCCACTTTATTAATTGGTAAGCTATTTAGCGCCAAAGAGACCAACTTACTGATTTCAACTTCCTCAAACTTTTCAGTAAAGTTTAGGCTATCAAGCCGGTTCAACAACAATAGTTGATTAACGAGGCGTGACATTCGCTCCACGGAGTAAAAAATTGACTTGCCAGAGTGCTTGGCATCGTCAAGTGAATCAGCTGAAATGACATTTTCGGCGTGTACTTGGATTGCGCTTAACGGTGTGCGCAGTTCGTGAGAAGCATCAGCGACAAACCGCTTTTCGCGTTCCGAAAACATTTTAATTTGATGCAACAACCGATTTAGTGCTTGCCGGATCGGAACCAACTCATTGGGTAACTCAGACTCAACTGGCGACAGGTTATTTAACTCCCTAGCTCTTAGGTCGGCAGCAAAACGGTTTACGGGTTTTAGGACGATATAAACGATGAGCAGTATTATTAGGCTTATTGGGACCCACATTAATAGTAGTGGATAGAGTTGCTCTGAGGCTAAATAGCCACTCAGCTCACCTCGAACATCCTGACGCTGAAAAGTATGAACCCATATGCCTTTCGATTCCTCAAAGTAGCTAAAGATAAACCACGTGTCTTTGTCACTCATTAATGTGTGGTAACCGGCTTCTAACCCCTTAAGACTCAATGATTGAGGCTGGTTTGTTGAAGCCAGCAAATTACCGTCAACACTATGAATTTGGTAGCCAATCTTAGACTCATATTTATGACCGCTGGGACCTTTTTCTTCAGTGGAGCTACCCTCACCAACATCATCATATGCGGATATCGGAATTGTTTGAGTGACTGACAGTTTATTTTTGGGCGGCGCATAAAATGTCGCGAGTGACTTTGCGGTTTGAGCCAGTTGCGCATCAAAAACCTCATCCAGCTCATGCAGAATATCTCGGTAGCTAGCCCAAGCGGTGGCGGCGAGTACAGTAACAACGGCTAAGTTGATGCCAACAACCAATGAACGACGAAGTGACCACAGGCTCATGATGACCCTTCTTGTAAGCGATAACCTAAACCTCTTATTGTTGAGATAAGGCTACCATCGATTTTCTTGCGTAAATAGTGGATGTGCACTTCCAACGAATTACTCTCATGATCGCCTTCCCACCCATAGCACGCACTCGCTAATTGATCTTTACTCACTATTTTTCCTTTATGCAGCGCTAACTGTTTCAGTAGTAGCCACTCAAGTCGAGTTAAATTAATCGTTTTGTCACGAAAACGGCATTCCTGTGATGATAGGTCAATAGTCAGCTGCCCACAGGTTATAATATCGTTTAAGTGTTGGTTTGCTTTGCGAACCTGCACTCGAATACGCGCTTCTAATTCGCGTAATTCAAAAGGCTTAACCACATAGTCGTTGGCGCCTTCGTTTAATGCCAGTACTTTAGTATCAATATCATCCCACGCTGTAAGTACGAGAATCGGGATTTCTTGGCCTGATTTCCTTAACTTTTTAATCAGTGATACGGCATTTCCGTCGGGCAGTCCGAGATCAAATATTGCAAGGTCAAATTTATCTGTCCTAAGGGCGCTCTCAGCTTGAGACAAGTTTGCCGCTAGTTCAACTAAGTATCCCATTCGGCTCAGACCCTTGATTATTCCTTCCGCCAAATGCTTATCATCTTCTAGTAGTAGCAAACGCATGTGCGTACCGTCCATCAGGTTTAGTTAAGTCAAGGTGTTCGTTGTAAACAGAGGCTTCAACATTAAAGTAGCCCAGGATCGTGTGCGAGAAATTATCATGGCTGATAGTAGCGCCCGTTTCGTGTTTACTTACATTGAATGTGTCCGACGGCCATACTATCCAGGGTATGTGGCGCTGTTCTTCTGGAGCTATCCAGTTAGGCAAGCCATGCAGATAGATACCGTTATCACCGAGTGATTCACCATGGTCAGATACATACATCATACTGCTCTCCAATTCAGTGTGGCTTTTCAATAACTTTATGACCTGACTTACAAGTTGGTCGGTTACGAGCAAACTGTTGTCATATGCATTAGTAATTTCATCCACAGAACAATTCGACAGCTCTTGGCTTTTACATTCGGGTAAAAACCGTTTCATTTCGTTAGGCGACCGTTCGTAATAGGCAGGCCCGTGACTTCCCATTTGATGAAGCACAATAATTGAGTCTTGATGCAAATTGCTTAACCAAGATTTGAGTTGTTCGAGCATATCTATATCATAGCATTGCGATTCTTCACATCGGGATTCGCTCATTTTGACGGTTTTAATTCGGTTACAGACATCTTTGCAGCCAGAATTATTTTCTATCCATGTTGCATTAATACCAGCAGTTTCTAATACATCTAATACATTACTCGAGTTTCTAGCAACATCCGAGTAATTATCAGCGGTTAAAAAACTGAACATGCACGGCACTGAAATAGCAGTTGCCGTTCCACAAGACGTAGCTTTTTTATAGCTGAATATTGGCTCTGATGTCATGAGCGCATTCAGTGAAGGCGTTGTCGGCCGAGCATAGTTATTGATTGCAAAATGATCCGCACGCGCTGTCTCACCCAAAACGATTACCATGACTCTCGGTTTTTCAGACGTACTTACCTGAACGGCATCTTGCCCTAGTCTTATAAATTGAGTTGGGGTTTCTAGTTTTCGTTTCAAAGCCGAGACGGTTGATGATATGACGTTGAAAGGAGCAACTCTATACTTCACATCTCGATGGTTGCGAAATAAAGACGCGAAGTCGTCATAACTGGTGTAAGCGATACCGACCGCTAATATTGAAAAGCAAGTCGCCGCTGCAAGACCTTGTTTTATTTTTGTTGTTGCACTGGAGGTGGGGAGTTTTATATACGCCAGCAATAGCGATGGGATAACACCAAGTGTTATGAAGGTTTCAAAAAAACTTCCCGAGAGTTGTTCACGAGCCTCAGCCGTATCGGTCTCAATTGCATTAATTATCATATCTGCATCAATGATAATGCCATATTCCGACATGTAAAAAAGTGCAGGAGCAGCAAGAACAAACAACAATATTGCGAATGGCTTAAAAGCATTAACGCATCGACTGGTGGCGAGCGCAACAGTATAGAAAAAAGCAATGAACACCATCAGTTTGACTTGCATGAGCCCATGAACCCCGTATTCACTCAACGCACTCACAAGAGGACCCGAGTATGCTAGAGCAAGCCAAGCCGCAACGAGTATTAATAGAACTGGAAAATTAAGCGTCAGTCGCTGCATATTGATCACCTGTATGAAAGACAAATAAAGAAACACTCCAACAGATGAATGCTGTTGTTATGTCATCAATAAAGAAGTGCGCGCCCCGCAGCTGTTGAACAGCTCCAAGTAAAAAGCCGGAAGAAAGTGCGAGAATTAGCGAAGCTTTCGCAAGAAGAGGCCTGTTTTTACGCCAGAAAAAGTACAGAGCAATCCAGGCAAAGCCAATACTTGAATGTCCCGAAGGAAAGCACCGACCCGAGCCAAAATGAGTGTCGTTGAACGACCACAAACTGATATATGGTTTGACTCCTCCGTATAACTGCAAATCCCAAGGACAGTCCATACCAAGCATCGCCTTGAGGTAATTCACTAAACCAAAAGACAACAAAACCGATAAGAGTAACAATACATACCGGCGCCGCTTGCTGTCCCCTTTGCTTGATAAGAACTGAGCCACAGTTAAGGCTAGGACAAGCACTACAAATGCGAGATTAAGCTTCCGTATACCGTCATGAAGAATCGTTTCAGTGATAAAGTGGTGCCTTAAAGACCACTGTCCCCCTTCAAGCTGGTATAACGCATTGGCGATTAAAAACTTAAGCTCTAAAAATTCTACGACCAGTAATATAGCGACAAAAACTGCCAAAACACTTGTCCAACGCCTCCAAACCGTTATGGACTTTAAAGCGGCCATAACACAGCTACCCAAACGGCGATGAACTGACAGATAGCAATGAATACTGCAGCCGATGCGATGTCTTTTGCTCGACCACTGAGCTCGTGAAAGTCGGGACCAATGCGGTCGACAACCGCTTCAATGGCGGAATTTAGTAGCTCTGTAATAAGTAAACCAAGCAACGACATGAACATTAGCAACCGCTCTGAAAGCTCAAGCTCTGCTATCACTAAAACTGGCAGCAACACCAACAATAAAAGTACCTCTTGTCGAAAAGCTGCTTCAAAACACCACGCCGCTCTAAGCCCTTTCATGGAATATTGCGTTGCATCGATGATTCGGGCTATGCCAGTTTTTCCTGGTTTCATAGTCACCTCTTTAGAAATAAAAACTGCATAGTAAACAGTCAATATTAAGTTCAGCTTAAGGTTCGTTCTTTAGTATCGCGTTCATTATCAGAGCTAAGTTGGGCTACTTATGAGCAATGCACCTTTATTAATAAAAGAACTGAAGTCGTCGCTATTCCTATATCGGACGCTTATAGCGGGTTTTTCGCTGGGTCTAATTATCCTGGGTGTTAGCCGCTTACTATTATTTATATGGCAGTTTGAGCGCGTAACTGGGGCAGGAGAGTTCAGTTACTTGATGTTAATGGGCCTCAGAGCAGACGTCGTTCAAATGGGTTATCTGACGCTACCATTATTGCTATTCGCGCCATTATTTTTAAATCGCTGGGGTGTGAGGGCTTGGCAAACAGTTCAAAGCGCGTGGTTGATTATTGCTATCTCCTATATCACGTTTATGGAGGTCTCAACGCCTGCCTTTGTTATGCAATACGACTTGCGACCAAACCGTCTGTTTGTTGAGTATTTAGAGTACCCGAGGGAAGTGCTAAGTACCCTTTGGGGAGGGTTTAAAATCTGGTTACTTTTGACCGCGGTGGTGTTGAGTATTTGCCTGTACGGACTCGGTAAGCTTGCTAAGCGACTGAACCAGGCGCCTTATGGTCATAAACAATACGCTGGCAGGGCGCTTATTGTTTGGCCGCTTTTGATGGTGCTTGTTTTTGCCGGCATTCGTTCAACTTTAGCGCACCGCCCGGCGAACCCAGCATTTTTTGCGGTGACATCGGATGCTTTGGTAAATAGTTTAGTTATCAGTTCAGCCTATTCGCTTGAATACGCAATTTACAGCATGAGGCACGAGGAAAATGCCTCTCGTATATACGGTGATGCCAGTATAGAGGAAATTCTTAAAACAGTTAAAAACCAGCCACACCTAGCAGGCAAGGAATTTCCATCTGACGATTACCCCACAGTGCACTTTAATAAAGCTTCCCGGACCTTCGACAAGCCCAAAAATATCGTCGTTATTTTGGAGGAAAGCCTAGGCGCGACTTTTGTTGAAGATCTCGGTGGTATTAATGTCACGCCAAACCTAAAGCGACTTAGTAAGGAAGGGTGGTGGTTTCAGCAGCTTTACGCAACTGGCACTCGGTCAGTTCGCGGTATTGAGGCGGTTATTTCAAGCTTCTTACCCACACCGGGAAGAAGTACGGTGAAACTTTCACTGTCTCAGCAAAATTTTTATACCGCTGCTGATCTGTTGTCGCGTGAGGGATATTTCACTGAGTTTATTTATGGTGGTGAAACCCACTTTGACAACATGGGAAGTTTTTTCGCAAGTAATGGTTTCCAGTCTATTCTTGGACAGAGTGACATTGATAACCCCAAGTTTGTCGGTAGCTGGGGAGCGAGCGATGAAGACCTATTTAATACCGCTCATAAAAGGTTTGAGATGCTCACTAAAAAGGAAATTCCCTTCTTTAGCTTGGTATTTACCTCATCAAACCACGAACCATTTGAGTTTCCATACAATGAAGTCGAGCTTTATTCTGCGCCTAAGAACTCGGTAGAAAACGCTGTCAAATATGCTGACTTTGCGCTGGGAAAGTTTATCAACAAAGCAAAGGCGAGTGATTATTGGGAAGATACGATTTTTTTGATTGTTGCTGATCACGATACGCGCGTCTATGGAAACGAGTTAGTTCCGATCCAAAAGTTTCGTATTCCAGGACTCATTCTGGGTGGCTCTATTCAACCCAAAGAGATTGATGAAATTACCAGTCAGATTGACTTAATGCCTACGGTTATCTCGCTTGCAGGCATTTCAGCTTGGACCCCGGCGATAGGTCAGGATATTTCGAATGATAGCGTGCCACCGGCTAATCGTGCCATGATGCAATTTGGAAATAACTACGCATGGATGACACCCAAAGGAGTAGCGATTTTAACTCCTGGAGAGGATAAAACCGGTCGCTATGACTTCGATGAGCGAAAATTTGTGGCTGATCAAAATATCAATCAACAGTTGCGTAATGAGGCACTAGCTCATGCATTATTGCCTTCTTGGCTATATCAACACCGAGCATATTTTGTCCCAGAAAGTTTAACTGAGCGTCCGAACGAATAGATCCTCGCTAGAAATTCGTAATTGAGCCAATGCACGGCTACTATTGGGGCTGTAGTTGGTCCGCTGTTCGCTCAAACCAGCCCTAAACCGCTCAAATTCTAAACTACAATGAGTATTCCAATTCTGCAAACCAAAAAGAGGAAACGATGATGGCTGTTAAACATTCACCTCCAAGCGGCAACCTCATTCTTCATCAAGAGCAAAAAGGCGGAAAAACGGGTTGCGGCATAGATACGAAGGTAAACCCTTCGCATTATTGGTCGAATACGCACGCACGACAAGATCACCTGCGATAAAAACGGCTGTAAAAACTAGCGTTACTTGAAAAAATGGTGGTCCGCGCATGCGACTACCGCATACTCTCTCTCTACTCAAATACCCCATTCAAAGCTCCCAAATCGCCATCACCTTGTGATATTCTTTTGAGCACACAACGGCAAGCATTCCAAGCCAACCAAGCGACAAAAATTGACGCTTATTTAATGGACTAGAACAGGGAAAGAATGATGACAAGTACCCAACAGCGCGCCCTACTCCAACGCCAAATTTGGCAGATTGCCAACGACGTTCGTGGCTCAGTAGACGGCTGGGATTTTAAGCAGTATGTACTCGGTACCTTGTTCTATCGCTTTATCAGCGAAAACTTCGCCAGCTACATCGAAGCCGGTGACGAAAGCATTAACTATGCATCACTTGATGACTCAGTGATTACCGACGACATCAAAGACGATGCGATTAAAACCAAAGGCTATTTCATTTACCCAAGCCAGTTATTCGTGAACGTCGCCAAAACCGCGCACAACAACGAGAGCTTGAACACTGACCTTGCCCGCATCTTCGGTGAAATTGAAAGCTCAGCCAACGGCTATGCATCGGAAGATGACATTAAAGGCTTGTTCGCAGACTTCGACACCACCAGCAACCGCTTGGGTAATACCGTCAAAGACAAAAACCTACGTTTAGCGGCGGTGTTAAAGGGTGTAGCCGGGTTAGACTTTGGCAACTTCGAAGACAACCAAATCGACCTTTTCGGCGATGCCTACGAATTTCTTATTTCAAACTATGCAGCGAATGCCGGGAAATCAGGTGGCGAGTTCTTCACCCCGCAACATGTATCGAAGCTCATTGCGTTGCTGGCTATTCATGGGCAAACCAGTATCAATAAAATCTATGACCCGGCAGCGGGTTCGGGTTCTTTGCTGATGCAGGCGAGAAAGCACATCGACGTGCATCGTATTGAGGACGGTTACTTCGGGCAGGAAATTAACCACACTACTTACAACCTTGCGCGTATGAATATGTTCCTGCACAACATCAACTACGACAAGTTCAATATCCAGTTAGGGAATACGCTTACGAATCCACATTTTTTGGATGACAAGCCGTTTGATGCCATTGTTTCTAACCCGCCGTACTCGGTGAAATGGATAGGCAGCGATGACCCCACCTTGATTAACGACGAGCGTTTTGCCCCAGCGGGTGTACTAGCCCCCAAGTCAAAAGCTGACTTTGCCTTTGTGTTGCACGCACTCAGTTACCTTTCAAGCAAAGGCCGTGCAGCCATTGTTTGTTTCCCCGGTATCTTCTATCGCGGCGGTGCCGAGCAGAAAATCCGTAAGTACCTCGTGGATAACAACTACGTTGAAACCGTGATTTCGTTAGCGCCAAACTTGTTCTTTGGTACCACGATTGCCGTCAACATTTTGGTGCTCTCCAAGCATAAGCAAGACACCACCACGCAGTTTATTGACGCGAGTAACTTGTTCAAGAAAGAAACCAATAACAACGTACTGACCGATGAGCACATCGAACAGATTATGAAAGTGTTCGAGAGCAAAGAGGATGTTGAGCACTTTGCTAAGTCGGTACCATTCGAGAAGGTAGCAGAAAGTGACTACAACCTCTCCGTCAGCAGCTATGTTGAAGCCAAAGACAATCGAGAAGTTATCGACATTACTGAACTCAACGCCGAGCTGAAAACCACCGTTGCCAAAATTGACCAGTTGCGTGCAGATATTGATGCGATTGTGGCGGAAATTGAGGGGGCGGAGGCTGAGACATGAGCGATTTGAGCTACATGGAGAAGTTGCTTGATGGGGTTGATGTCGAGTGGATACCTTTCGGAGATATTGGAAAATTTATTCGTGGTAATGGATTGCAGAAAAAGGATTTTGTCGAACAGGGGTTTCCTGCGATACATTACGGCCAAATTTATACGAAATTCGGAATGTTCGCTGATGTTCCCTTTACTTTTGTGTCGGAGCAGTTAGCACAAAAGCTGAGAAAGGCTAGCAAAGGCGACCTTTTATTGGCAACAACATCCGAAAATGATGAGGATGTCGTGAAACCATTAGCATGGCTCGGTAGTGAGGCAGCTATATCGGGCGACATGATGCTGTTTAGGCATCGGCAAAATGTGAAGTATCTAGCCTACTTCATTCAAACGGCAAACTTTCAGAGTGAAAAACGAAAATATATAACCGGCGCAAAAGTGCGTCGTGTATCCAGCTATGACTTGGCGAAAATTCTCGTCCCCATCCCATGCCCTGAAAAACCGGAAAAATCGCTACAAATCCAAGCGGAAATCGTCCGAATTTTGGACGCATTTACCTCCCTTACCGCCGAGCTTACCGCCGAGCTTACCGCACGCAAAAAACAATACAACTACTACCGCGATAAATTGCTCAGTTTTGAAGACGGCGAGGTGGAGTGGAAGCCTTTGGGTGAGCTAGCAAAAAACCTTAACTCAAAAAGAAAGCCAATCACTAGCGGGCAGCGAGTTGCTGGAAAGATTCCATATTATGGCGCCTCGGGCATTGTCGACTATGTTCAGGACTATATTTTTGATGAAGATTTATTGTTGATTTCAGAGGACGGTGCAAACTTATTAGCCCGTAACACTCCTATTGCGTTCAGTATTAGTGGCAAAACGTGGGTAAATAATCATGCTCACGTACTTAAGTTTGAAACATATGCAGAGCGCAGATATGTTGAGTATTACCTAAACAGTATCGATTTGACTCCCTTTATTTCAGGAGCAGCTCAGCCGAAGCTTAACAAGAAGAACTTGGAAACCATTCCCGTTCCAAGCCCATCTCTAGCGGTAAAAGAGAAGATCGTAGCAACACTCGATAAGTTCGATGCTCTAACCAACTCAATCACCGAGGGCCTCCCGCGCGAAATCGAGCTGCGGCAAAAGCAGTACGAGTATTACCGTGATTTGCTGCTAAGTTTTCCCAAACCAGACGAGCAGGTGGCTTGATATGTGTATGTCGCAACGTAAAGTAACCCGATTACACGTTGTTTACCGAGCGGCTGAGACAACTGTGCCTGCAGAAAATAGGTCGTTAACCGCAACTCATAAGAATTTCTTAGCAGTTCAAGTCGTTAGTCGATTGAATGGCATTCAAGGAAAAGGAATTTCCGATGACCAATAGTATTGAAATTTACCAAGCCGATGATGGCAAACTAGAACTCAAGGTTGCGCTTGAGAACGAAACGGTTTGGCTTTCGCAGGCGCAAATGGCCGAGCTTTTTGGTACAAAACGTCCAGCGATTACCAAGCATTTAAGCAACATCTACAAAGCCGCCGAATTGGTCGAGGCAGACACATGTTCCATTTTGGAACATATGGCAGATCACGGGCAAACATACAAAACCAAGCTCTACAATCTCGATGCCATTATTTCCGTCGGTTATCGTGTGAACTCAGCGCGCGCAACGCAATTCCGCATCTGGGCTACTCGCACGTTGAAGCAGCATTTGATTGATGGCTACACGCTTAACCAGCGGCGACTACAAGAGCGAGGCGTTGAGTTTGAGCAAGCGATTGCTTTGCTATCTCGCACACTGGCGAATCGGCAACTGGTAAGTGATGAAGGCGAGGCTGTACTTGCTGTCATTAATGACTATGCGCGCAGTTGGAGCCTGTTACAGGGTTATGACGAACAAAGCCTAACCTCACTAACGAACAAGCAAAATAACATGCTGGCGCTGGAGCTAGAAGATGTACTTGCCGCGATTGCCGAACTTAAAAAAACGCTTATTAAAAAAGGTGAGGCGACCGAATTATTTGGTCAACTACGCGGTGGTGGCTTGGCGTCCGCGTTGGCAACCATCGAGCAAGGCTTCGCCGACGAACTGTTTTACCCGAATGTTGCCAGCCGCGCTGCGCACCTGCTCTACTTTGTGATTAAGAACCACCCGCTTGCCGACGGTAACAAGCGTACTGGATCATTTTTATTTTTGTGGTATTTGCGAGTAAACCAGCACTTATTGGCAAAACCTGTTGAACAACTCATTAACGACAATACGCTGGTTGCGCTGGCATTATTAGTTGCTGAAAGCTTACCCGACCAAAAAGAGCTGATGATTCGTTTGGTCGAGCACTTTGTATTGCTCAAATCGGATAGTTGAAGCAACTCTTTCCAAATTGGAAACAGTTCGATAACAATAAAAATAGCTGCGAAGTGAGAAAGCTGCTGCAGAAAAAGGAAACAAAGGAATGACCACCTACAAACCCATAGCCGAGTCAAAACACTTTATCGTTTTAGATAAGTACACCAAGCAATATGAAGTTGCTGAAAGCTACCAAAGCGAGAGTGATTTAGAGCGTGAGTTGATTCAAGATTTAGTGAATCAGGGCTATGAGTATGTGCCCGGCCTGAATAACCCAATGGCGATGCTTGCCAACGTGCGCGTGCAATTACAAACGTTGAATAGCGTTGAATTTTCAGACGGCGAGTGGACGCGTTTTGTTGAAACCTACCTTGATAGACCAAGCGACAGCATCACCGATAAAACCCGAAAAATTCATGACGATTACATTGAAGACTTCGTGTTTGATGATAGTCGTATTCAAAACATCTATCTGGTCGATAAAAAGAATATTGCGCGCAACAAAGTGCAGGTGATCAAGCAGTTTGAACAAACGGGTTCGCATGCGAATCGTTACGACGTCACCATTTTGGTGAACGGCCTGCCACTCGTGCAAATTGAACTGAAAAAACGCGGTGTGGCTATTCGTGAAGCCTTTAACCAAGTGCACCGCTACAGCAAAGAAAGCTTCAATGCCGAAAGCTCATTGTTTAAGTATTTGCAGTTGTTTGTTATTTCAAACGGCACCGATACGCGCTACTTTGCCAACACCGTCAAGCGTAACAAGAACACCTTTGATTTCACCATGAACTGGGCGAAATCCGACAACGGCTTGATTAAAGATCTCAAAGACTTTACTGCGACCTTCTTTCAAAAAGAGACCTTGCTCAAAGTATTACTGCACTTCTCAGTGTTTGATGTAAGCGACACCCTGCTGGTGATGCGGCCTTATCAAATTGCCGCCACAGAGCGCATCTTGTGGAAGATTAAGAGCGCGTTTCAGGCCAAGCAATGGAGTTCAACCGATGCTGGCGGCTATATCTGGCACACCACAGGCTCGGGGAAAACATTAACCAGCTTTAAAGCAGCACGCTTAGCGACCGAACTCGATTTTATCGACAAAGTATTCTTCGTGGTGGACCGTAAAGATCTCGATTACCAGACCATGAAGGAATATCAGCGCTTCTCACCGGATAGCGTGAATGGCTCGGATAGCACCGCAGGCCTTAAGCGTAATTTGAGCTTGGACGACAACAAAATCATTGTGACCACCATTCAAAAGCTGAATAACCTGATGAAAACCGAGCGTGATTTGCCGGTTTATCGTCAGCAGGTGGTGTTTATTTTTGACGAGTGTCACCGCAGTCAGTTTGGTGAAGCGCAGAAGAACTTACAGAAGAAATTTAAGCGCTATTATCAGTTTGGTTTTACCGGCACGCCGATATTTCCACAGAATGCATTAGGCGCTGAGACTACTAGATCAGTGTTTGGCCACGAATTGCACTCGTACACCATCACTGATGCCATTCGCAACGATAAAGTGCTTAAGTTCAAAGTGGACTACAACGACGTACGCCCGCAGTTCCGGCAAATTGAAACCGAGCAGGACGAGAAAAAACTCAGTGCAGCGGAAAATAAACAGGCATTACTACACCCGGAACGTATTCGGGAAATCACCCACTACATACTGACCCACTTTCGCCAAAAAACGCACCGCATGAAGGCGGGCGGGCGAGGTTTTAATGCCATGTTCGCGGTCAGCAGCGTTGATGCCGCAAAAGCCTACTACGAGGCGTTTAAACAACTGCAGCAAGATGTCGAGCGACCTTTGCGCGTCGCGGCCATTTTCTCGTTCGCCGCGAATGAGGAGCAAGATTCCATCGGTGAGATACCGGATGAAAGCTTTGAAGTCTCCGCTATGAATAGCAGCGGTAAGGAGTTTCTGAGCGCAGCGATTGCTGATTACAACGCCATGTTTCAATCCAACTATGGTGTGGACAGCAACGGCTTTCAAAATTATTACCGCGATCTCGCCAAGCGCGTGAAGAACCAAGAAATTGATTTGCTGATTGTGGTGGGTATGTTCCTCACCGGTTTTGATGCACCGACACTGAATACCTTGTTTGTGGATAAGAACCTGCGTTACCACGGACTTATTCAAGCCTATTCGCGCACCAATCGTATTTACGATGCTACGAAGACTTTCGGCAATATCGTGACCTTCCGTGATTTGGAGAAAGCGACCATTGATGCCATCACTTTATTTGGTGATAAGAATACCAAGAACGTGGTGCTCGAAAAGAGCTACACAGAGTACATGGAGGGCTTCACGGACCTCGTGACAGGGCAAGCGCGACGTGGTTTTATGGAGGTGGTTTCCGAGCTTGAACAGCGTTTTCCGAACCCCGATGAAATTGAGCTCGAGAAAGACAAGAAAGACTTCGCCAAGTTATTTGGTGAGTATTTGCGTGTTGAAAATATCCTGCAAAACTACGATGAATTTGCCAGCTTAAAAGCGTTGCAGACCATTGATACGAGCGATGCAGAAGCTGTTGAAGCGTTCAAGATTGAGCATCACTTAAGCGACGACGATATTGCGACGTTACAAACGATTCGCATACCGCCTGAACGCAAGGTGCAGGATTATCGCTCGACCTATAACGATATTCGCGACTGGATACGCCGCGAGAAATCAGCCGAGAACCAAGCACAGTCAACGATTGACTGGGACGATATCGAGTTTGAAATCGACTTGCTAAAATCGCAGGAAATTAACCTCGACTACATTCTTGAACTGATATTCGAGCAGAACAAGAAAAACAAAAGCAAAGGTGATTTGATTGAAGAAGTTCGCCGTTTGATTCGAGCTAGCCTTGGCAACCGCGCCAAAGAAAGCTTGGTGGTTAAGTTTATTAACCAAACTGAATTAGATGCGATACCAGACAAGTCGGAAATCATTGATGATTTCTATAGGTTCGCGCAAGCGGAACGTGATCGCGAAGCCGAAGAGCTTATTCGTTCAGAGAACCTTAACGAAGACGCCGCCAAGCGCTACATAGCAGCGTCATTACGCCGCGAATACGCCAGCGAGAACGGCACCGAGCTGAATTCAACACTTCCGAAACTAAGCCCGCTGAACCCCGAGTACCGTACCAAGAAGCAAACAGTATTCCAGAAGATTTCGGCGTTTGTTGATAAATTTAAGGGCGTTGGTGGGAAGCTTTAGGTTGGTTACAATGGTCTTCTTTAAAGCCCGATCCCATCTTTGCCATCTCCTTCCAAGGAGTTTGGGCCGCTAGCACAAGGCTAGCGGCAAAGCTGTTAGTTTACTTCAACCACACGTAATTCAGGAGGGATAGAAAAAGTAATGTTCTCTTCGCGGCCACTGCGTTCTTCAACCTGATTGCCGCCCCAAGCTTGTAGCTGTTTGATCACGTCACGCACCAACACCTCGGGGGCCGAAGCGCCAGCAGTCACGCCAACCGCCTGCACGCCATCCAACCAGCTCTTATCGATACAGCTGGCATCGTCAATCAAATGCGATACTGTGCCCATTTTCTCAGCCAACTCGCGCAGGCGATTTGAGTTGGAGCTATTGCGCGCGCCCACCACCAATAACAAATCAACTTCGGCAGCCAACTCACGCACTGCATCTTGCCGGTTCTGCGTGGCATAGCAAATATCATCTTTACGCGGCCCCTGAATATCCGGAAACTTGGCCCGCAACGCATCAATCACATCAGCGGTATCGTCTACCGATAAGGTGGTTTGACTCATGTAATGGAGTTGCTGCGGATTTTTCACCTCAAGGGTTGCCACATCAGCAACAGACTCAACCAAATAAATACCGCCTTTGGCGTTATTGTATTGGCCCATGGTGCCTTCTACTTCTGGGTGCCCAGCATGACCTATCAACACACACTCATGGCCTTTACGGCTCGCCCGCGTTACTTCCATATGCACTTTGGTGACCAATGGACAAGTGGCATCAAACACCTGCAAGCCGCGGTCCTTGGCTTCTTGGCGTACCGCCTGCGAGACCCCATGCGCAGAGAAAATCACAATGCTGTTGTCTGGCACTTCATGTAATTCATCCACAAACACTGCGCCACTAGCCCGCAACGAGTCCACCACGTATTTGTTGTGCACCACTTCGTGACGCACATAAATCGGCGGCTCAAAAATTTCCAACGCGCGCTCTACAATAGTAATGGCTCGATCTACCCCAGCACAAAACCCACGCGGATTCGCCAGCACAATATTCATTTTAAAACTCCAAGTGCGTTGTTCTTAAGGATTCACTTCAATAATCTCAACCGCAAAACGTACCTGCTGGCCCGCCAACGGATGATTAAAATCAATGGTCACAAACTGGTCATTGATACTACGCACAATACCAGGCAACTCTGTGCCGTCGGGTTGCGGGAAAGTAAAAATCATTCCTACTTCGGGTCGCTCAGCGCCAAACTTAGTGGTATCCACTTGATAATAGTTGTCGCGATTAGGTTCGCCAAAGGCATCTTTGGCCTCGAGCGTAAACTCACGCTCATCGCCTGCTTTGAGCCCAACCAAACAGGCTTCAAAATTTTCAGTTAACGAACCATCGCCCATCCGAAACTTAGCCGGTTTACCGGTCATCTTGGTGCTATCGGCTACTGAGTTATCACTCAACTTAATGGTAAAGTGCATAATCACTTCACGACCGTGTTCGATCGGGAGACGACTGATCATTATTTTGACTCCTGCCCCGCGGGCTCTTGACGCTGTTCAAAAAACGCTTCTAGCAACATCAATACAGCCCCAATAGTAATGGCCATGTCGGCAATGTTAAATGCTGGCCAATGCCACTCATTCACATAAACATCGATAAAATCGATAACATAGCCATAAATGATGCGATCAATCACATTGCCAATAGCGCCCGCTAAAATCAGCGTAAAGGCGAGGTTCTGCCGCCATAACCCGACCGGATTACGGCGCAACCACACCAATAACACCAAGCTCACGGCAATAGCCAAGCCGGTGAATAACCAGCGCTGCCAACCACCTTGATCACTCAAAAAACTGAAAGCTGCACCCATGTTGCGTACGTAGGTGAAATTTAAGTACGGCATTATCTCTATGCTTTCGTACAAATCAAACACCCGGATCACCCACTGCTTAGTAAATTGATCCAGCACAATAAGTAGCAAGGTTAACCACAAAAAGCGTAAGCCACTGGCACGCTTTTGCAAATCTATCGGCTTACTAGGCAAAATGACGCTCCTCACCTGCACCTTCAACGTTAGTTACGCAGCGCGAACAAAGGGTTGGATGCGCCGCAATGGTGCCCACTTCAGGGCGGTGGTGCCAACAACGGTCACACTTCTGTGCTGCTGCTTTCGCTACTTGCACCCACACCCCTGCTAAATCAGTAGCCGCTGCACCCGCTGGGGCAGAGGTCACGGTTTCGACAGTCACCGCAGAGGTAATAAAGGCAAATCGCAACTCATCACCTAAGCTCGCTAACTGGCTGGCAATATCTGCTACCGCATAAACCGTTACTTCAGCTTGCAACGAACCACCAATCACCTCGTCGCGACGCGCTTGCTCAAGGGTACGGTTCACTTCATCACGAACCGCCAACACGGTCTGCCACAATTCGTTATCTGCCGCAGTCACTGTGATAGATTCAGCAGCCCGATACCAACTCTCGGTAAAGACATAGTGCTGACGAGCCTCGCCATCGGCTAATTGACGCGGCAAGGCATCCCAAATTTCTTGGGCAGTAAAGCTACAAATCGGTGCTAACCAGCGTACCAGCATTTCGGCAATATGATACAAGGCCGTCTGACATGAACGACGCGCTACACTGTCGCGTTTTGCCGTGTACTGACGATCTTTAATCACGTCTAAGTAGAAACTACCAAGTTCAATCGAGCAGAAGTGCATCAGCTTTTGCACCACCACATGAAATTGATAATCGTCTAACGCGGCCAATAATTCATTTTGCAAACTAACAGCACGCGCCACAATCCATTTATCAATAGCAACCATCTCAGCAGCTGCGACCGCGTGTTGGCTTGGCTCAAACTCATTGATATTAGCCAACAAGAAACGCGCCGTATTACGAATGCGTCGATAGCTATCGGCTGCACGCTTCAAGATTTCATCAGATACCGTCATTTCACCGGAATAATCCGTTGCAGCTACCCACAAGCGCAGAATGTCACCACCTAGCTTATTCATGACCTCTTGCGGCGCTACCACGTTACCGATCGACTTGGACATTTTCCGTCCTTGTCCATCTACGGTAAAACCATGGGTCAGTACTTGCTTATAAGGCGCTTGTTGATACATAGCCACGCCCGTTAACAACGACGACTGGAACCAACCACGATGCTGGTCCGAACCCTCTAGATACAAATCAGCTGGCCACTGTAAGCCCGGTGTTTTTTGCAGCACAGCTTCGTGCGTTACGCCCGAGTCAAACCATACATCCAAGGTATCGGTTACTTTGCGATAATCCGCTGCCTCGTCACCGAGTAGCTCTGCTGCATCTAAATCAAACCAAGCCTGGATACCAGTTTGTTCTACTCGCTTAGCGACTTCTTCAATCAGTTCCAGTGTACGCGGATGCAACTCATCGTTGTCACGCCGCACAAACACTGCAATCGGGTTACCCCAAGTGCGTTGGCGCGAGATACACCAATCCGGACGACCTTCCACCATACTTTCAATACGGCTTTGGCCCCACTCTGGTACCCAACGTACTTGTTTAATTTGCTCTAACGCTGTGCTGCGCAGCCCTTGCTTATCCATGCTGATAAACCACTGTGGCGTAGCACGGAAAATGATCGGGGTTTTGTGCCGCCAGCAATGCGGATACGAGTGCTGATAGGCCTCATGGTGAACTAACTTGCCGGCTTCTTTTAACGCCTCAACGATGTTGTCGTTAGCTTTCATCACGTGCTGACCAGCAAACATCGGTGTGTCATCTTTATAGACGCCGTTGTCACCCACTGGGTTATACACCTCAATGCCGTAGCGCTGACCAACAATAAAGTCATCCACACCATGGCCTGGTGCCGTGTGTACACAACCCGTACCCGATTCAGTGGTGACATGCTCACCCAAAATTAAAGGCACCTGCACGTCCGCAAATAACGGATGTTGCACCAACATATTTTCTAACGCCTGGCCCTTGGCAAAGCCAAGTTTGTGGTAATGCTCAATACCCCAACGCGCCATCGCACTGGTCACCAAATCATCAGCCAACACCAAGCGCAGCGCCGGCCGCTCTGCCGTAGCCTCAACCTGCACCAAGCTATAATCCAAACTTGGATGCAGCGAAATGGCCCGGTTGGCCGGAATAGTCCAAGGCGTGGTCGTCCAAATCACCACCTGCACTTCGCCTTCACCGGCGTGGTCTTGCGGATGATCAAAGGCCGCTACCAACTGGGCTTGGTCAACCGCTGCAAAACCTACATCGATAGCTGGTGAACGCTTATCTTGATACTCTACTTCGGCCTCCGCCAAGGCTGAACCACAGTCAGTACACCAATGCACTGGCTTAAAGCCCTGCTGTAAATGACCATTAGCAATGATCTTACCCAACGCCCGAATGCTATCCGCTTCTTGTTGCGGGTTCATGGTTAGATAAGGATTATCCCAATCACCAAACACACCCAAACGTTTAAAATCTTCACGCTGACCATCTACTTGCGTTAACGCATAGTCGCGACAATGCTGCCGAAACTCAGCAACGGTCAATTTTTTACCCGGCTTGCCATACTTTTTCTCTACTTGCAGCTCAATCGGCAAGCCATGACAATCCCAGCCAGGAACATAAGGCGCATCAAAATCGCTAAGGGTTTTCGCCTTCACGATCATATCTTTCAAAATTTTATTAACCGCATGACCAATGTGAATGCTGCCGTTCGCATACGGAGGGCCATCGTGCAAAATAAACACCGGCTTACCCGCTTTAGCGGCACGAATCTTGCCGTACAAGTCGTCGGCATACCACTGCTCTAGCATCTGCGGCTCGCGCTGCGCCAAATTCCCGCGCATCGGAAACTCTGTTTCCGGCAGATTCAGCGTGTGTTTATAGTCGGTCATTATTTCTGTTCCTTTTTCTGGGGTGTTTTGTGCCCCATGACTTATTTCAATTTTTGGGTTTGAGAAGCGTTGTTCGTGCGTTCACTTCGTTCACTGTTCGTTATTCGTCCGTGCTTCGCACTGTTCGTGATTCGTTATTCGTCCGTGCTTCGCACTGTTCGAACAGCGAAGCGGACGAAGCACGAACAGCAACGCGGACGAACAGCGAAGCGGACGAACCACGAACAGAGCGCGGACGAATCACCGCCGAATCACGGCCGAAGCTCGCGCGCAGCGCGAGCATCACGCTCTATTTGTTGCTGCAACGCAGCAAAGTCAGCGAACTTTTGTTCAGCACGGATAAAATGCCGCGGCACCACCTGCAACTGTTGCCCGTACAAGTCGCCGGTAAAATCAAACAAGTGCACCTCAAGCTGTACCCGCTCGCCATTAAGCGTTGGTCTACGCCCAATATTAGCAACGCCAGCATGCATTTTGCCATCATTGGTTTGCACCTGCACGGCAAAAACACCTCGTAACGGAGAGTGTAAACGCTTCAGTTGCAGATTAGCAGTAGGAAAGCCTATCGTCCGGCCTTTTTTTTCACCATGCACCACCCGCCCAGCAAAAGCAAAGGGGCGACCTAACATGGCCTCGGCTGCAGCAAAGTCACCTTCTGCGAGGGCTTGACGAATGGCGGTGCTGCTCACTCGCTGTTGCTGCTGCCGATAACTTTGCGTATCGACCACTGCAAAACCAAATTCGGCGCCAGCCCGCTGTAACATCGCAAAATCACCTGTGCGCCCGTGGCCAAAGCGAAAATCATCACCCACCACTAAAAATTTCACACCGAGTTTTGCCACCAACACCTGCTCAATAAAATCAGCCGCCGGCAAATTAGCAAACTTACGATTAAACTCAATCACAATATGGCGATCAATCCCTTGGGCTCGCAACGCTTGATGTTTTTCGCGCAGATTGGTCAAGCGCGCCGGTGCTTTATCCGGCTGAAACAATTCTTGCGGTTGTGGCTCAAAGGTCATCACGGTGGCTGCAACACCGCGCTCTTGCGCCTGTTGCTTAACTTGCGCCAGCACCGCTTGATGGCCTAAGTGTACCCCATCAAAATTACCAATAGTGAGCACACACCCACGGTGGATAGAGCGAATATTATGTATTCCGCGAATTAACTGCATGAGAACGTAGTGAGCCTATCGTTACTGGTGATTCGGTAAATTATTAACGTAAATGATTAACGTAAATGATTAACAAAGTGGCGATTATAACAGGCTCACCAAAGGCTAACCAGACACTAAAGACTCATTAATACCAGCTCGAGTAGCTGATCGCTCAAGCACCTCATCAAGATGTTGCGGTGTAGTTAATGCTCATCGCCGTCGGCGTTGAGTAGCTTAGTTAGAGCTTTTTCGACAACCTGTGGGTGCTGTAGTGGCACCAGATGGTCACTATCAGACAACGGAATATACTGCCCGCCAGAAATCTTGGCCTGCTCAGCACTCCAAGCACTGCCTTCGCGCTGCCACTGTTGCAGGGCTGCCACCAGCTCGGCGTCATCCGCTGCAGCTGCAATCTCCTGCTGCTCGAAATCACTGTCTATAACACTCACAGGTATCTTAGTAATCATGGCTAGCGAGGCATAACTTTCTATGTCCGCACGGTAGGCCGCTATCTCACGCGCCCGCGTCTGTTGCTGCGGTACCAGCAAGCGCAACTGCATGATCTGTTCAAAGTAGCTCCAATCCATCACACTCGAATCTTGCGCTACGAGGTCGCGCACATGTTGATGCTCAGCCTCAAGTTTTTCCTGCGTTCTCGCGGTCCAATTGCCCGCCGCCAAATGCGGTAGCAACTTATCCAGATTCGCCTCATACCAGTCAGCCGGATAGCCCTGATACAAACTCAACGAATGGGGTAAAGGAATGTCAGGGTCAATGTACAGCATGGCTTGAATGGCAAATTGCTGCTGATAGGACTGATAAAACCAACGCGCACTGATACTGGCACTGGCAAACGCCACCACGGCCAACTCGGTTTCACCTAATTGCTGCAGCACCAAGGCCAAATCATCGGCAAAGCGGCGATAGGACACCTCCTCGCTATAGCTACTCAAGGCATTACCAAGCCGGTCAACGCTATACACTCGATACTGCTGCGCCAACAACGGCTGCAAGGCTGCGAACCACGCACTATCACTGTGATAGTTATGATTTGGTCCCGCTAACAAAACCACCGCTGGGCCACTGTTCTCCAGCCCCATCGCCCGTACATGAAACTGCCCTGCAGTAGTGCTGACTAACCGCGAGTGCTCCGGCAACTGCGGCTGCTCAGCGCTTGCCACAGCATCGTCAGCAGCGCTAGCCGATATGCTAACCGCCATACTAAATAGCAGGGGTAGCAGCATAAGAAGAGAATACATTTTCATGAAAACATCCTGTTACAGCAGCAAGGGTCAAACCACACCAGCTAAACCACTTAGCGCCGGCTCCAATTATCCTACGTGAATGATGCTACCGGCCCTTCGCTAACAGCTTATGCCCTTTAGCCACGCCTAACAGCAACAATACCAATACATAAGTGCCCGCACCAGCGCCAATTAATACCGCCAACTGCCACACCCTATCCATAAATTCTACCGTCAACCACCAATCTCGCTGCGGCGCCAAGTACAACACCACCGCCACCATCGCAGCCACGGCCAGCGCCACTTTCACGAAATACGTCAAAGTACCGGGATAACGCTTCAGCACCCCATCGCGCCACAGATTATAGCCCAACAAACCCGCATTCACTGCCGCCGACAACGACGTAGCAATGGCCAAACCCACATAACCAAACGGAATCGCAAACACCAAATTGAACACCATGTTAGTCACCATGGCGATGATCCCGTACTTAACCGGACGCTTGGTATCCTGGCGCGAATAAAATCCCGTCGCCAACACCTTCACCAACATAAAACTCAACAAACCAGAACCGTAGGCAAACAAACTGTACGACGCCAACCGCGCATCCTCAGGCGTAAACTCACCGCGCATAAACAGCACCATCAGCATCGGCTCGGCCAACACGATCAGCCCCGCCATTGCCGGCAAACCCAGCAACACCACCGTCCGAATACCCCAATCCAAGGTGCGACTAAACTCCGCCGCCGATTTATCCACATGCCGCGAACTCAACGCCGGCAAAATCACAGTCGCAATCGCAATCCCAAACAACCCCAGCGGAAACTCCAACAACCGGTCCGAGTAATACAGCCAGCTAATCGACCCACTCATCAAAAACGAAGCAATGAAAGTATCCAACAGCAAATTAATCTGGCTCACTGACACCCCAAACAACGCCGGTATCATCAAGGTCCGAATTTTAGTCACCCCAGGATCACGCCAGCCCCAGCGCGGCCGCACCAACAATCCCGCACGGCGCAAAAACGGCAGCTGAAACAAAAACTGCACCGCCCCACCAACAAACACACCCCACGCCAGCGCATATTCCGGCTGCTCTAACTGCGGCCCCAACCAGATCGCGAATACAATAATCGCAATATTCAAAAATACCGGCGTAAACGCTGCCACCGCAAACTTGCCAATGGTATTTAAAATAGCCCCAGCCAGCGCCGTAAAGGTAATAAACCACAAATACGGAAAGGTAATCCGCAACAAATCCGCCGCCAACACAAACTTATGCCCCTGCGGCCCATCGTAATACCAATCAATAAACCAACCCGTACCAAACAACGCCGCTACCACCGGCGACAGCACCACCCCCACCAAAGTAACCACTGTCACCAAGGTACCCAGCGTGCCCGCTACCCGCGCAATCAACAGCCGCTGCTCATCCAGCGTCTTGCCCTGCTTATATTCTGTTAACACCGGCACAAACGCCTGCGCAAACGCCCCCTCCGCAAACAATCGCCGCAAAAAGTTCGGAATCTTGTTGGCAAAAAAGAACACATCCGCCGCCGCACCCGCGCCCATCAAGTTCGCAATCACCACATCACGCGCCAACCCCAGCACCCGCGAAATAAGGGTCATGAAGCTAACGATTAAACCAGATTTAGCAAGGGATTTAGACAATGTAACCTCAACTTCGTTATTAGCTATTAGCTATTAGATATTAGGGATATCAGTCGCCGTTGACTGCTCCAGTTCTTGCTTTTTAGTTGACCTAATCAAGCCATTAAGCAGCTTATAAACAAAGCTTGTTTCTGCCTGCATCCGCCTATCTATAAAACCAAGCCTGAAGCTTATCTCTAACTGCGTTTCAAGTTCTGCGAGTGAACCTCTAGCAATAAAATAAAAGCGCAACTGTTCACGATACGAACCTCGACCTGCTCCTTCTGCAATATTACTTGATACAGACACGGCAGCGCGACGCATTTGACTTACCAAACCAAACCGCTCTGAATCAGGAAAAACTTCAGTTATCTTATAGATAAGAACAGCCAAGTCTATGGCTACCTCATATACTTTCAAATTTTTAAACACGACAGCCTCCTTTGCAATCATAAAGGTAGCCTATGTTTACGAATATCGAATAGCTAATAGCTAATATCGCACTTGACTTTAGGTCTAAAAACAGGCATATTCCCCGCCCTATTACACCAATGCATTTTGATAACGAATTTTAGGAGTTCACCTTGGCTAACATTAAGTCTGCTAAAAAGCGTGCGGTTCAAGCAGAAAAAAACCGTCGCCACAACGCGAGCCGTCGCTCTATGATGCGTACCCAATTGAAAAAAGTAATTGCTGCTATTGAAGCGGGCGACAAAGCGGCTGCTCAGCAGGCATTTACTGGCCTTCAACCGGTATTGGATCGTTATGCGACCAAAGGTTTGATCGGTAAGAACAAAGCTGCTCGTCATAAGAGCCGTTTAAGCGCGAAAATCAACGCACTGTAAGCATCTGCTTGCATGGTGTGTGATTAACTTCGTGTTACGAAAAAGCCGGCTTCTGCCGGTTTTTTTGTGGCTGCGTTCCCGTAGCTCAGCTGGATAGAGCAGCCCCCTCCTAAGGGGCAGGTCGCAGGTTCAAATCCTGCCGGGAACGCCAATTTTCGTATTACTTGGGTACCTAGAGCGCCATTTACGCCACCGCTTTAACGGCGCGGTTAAATTCTCCTAGCTTAACCATCACGTCTGTAAGTGCAGCTCGCTCAACCTCAGTCAGGTACGGGTTCCAGATATCTGCCAGCAACACAATTCGAGTGCGGTCGCTGCGATTCCATGCTTCATGCAAATAGGTATCATCAAACGCAAAGGCTTTGCCTTCGTCCCAATGTATCTCGGTGATATCCGGTAGATGCAACGCGCAGTCCGTGGGAATATCTAAGCCCAAATGCAATACCGAGCGCAGGTTGGTGACGCCCCGATGGGGCAAAATATGAGCGCCGGGGCGTAGAATAGAAAAACAAACTTCAGGCGAGTGCAGAGGGATGCGACACAAGGGTAAGCTATCTAGCACCGAGGCCGTGGTTGGGCATTGGGCTAAGTTTTCAGTAAAGGCTTTACCATGTCGATAAAAGAAGAACGCATCCCAGCTACCGCCTTCGGTTAACTGCTCTTCGCCACCTTGATACTGAAAACGCGGGAACTCAGCTTGGGTCTCTAATACCCGATGCAGATCAGCCTGAATGCCGGCAGCGGCAGCTTCGTACTCATCAATAAAAGGCATCGCCTCGCGCGGAAATTGCGGTGCTACGGGTAAATCCGGCACGTAAAAATAGCTGGGTAACTGGCGCTTGTCATGATGTTCAACTGCGATTTCACCCGTATGCATGCGCACGGCTTTAATCACTCGCGCCAGATCTTGCTGCTCGTAGTCTCGTTGTAGCTCTCTAATCCATTGCTGGCCTTGGGCGATTCGTTGCTGCGCACTTACTTTCAACGCATGCTGCACAAACGGCCGACACCAAGGCGCAGTAGATGCATCATTGAGCCAAAAGCCAAGGCTTTGCGCCGTATTAATGGCTTGGCTGTAATGCAAAAATGCAGCTTCAGGCTGTCCTAGCATTTCAGCAAAGCGCGCCACTAGCAAGCGCGTAGTAAAAGCATAAGGCTGTTGTTCTACTAAGCCCGTTAGTTGCTGCTGCTTGGCTTCGCTATCACAATACTGGCGAAGTGCTTGCCCCAGTTGTTCATGATAACCAACTTGCTTCGGCTCCGCTTGGATCAGTCGCTCTAGCAAGCCAATCGCTTGCAGTAAATCGCCTTGTTCGCTAGCTGTTACTAGTTGTTGTTGGAGTTCTGCTGTGGTTACTGCATCTGTCATGAGGGTACCTAATTCTTAAAGTTATTTCTGCCGGCGTGCGTAAGGTTTATCCCAGGCCTCAGAATGAATCCATTTAGCGCCCATGCCAAAACTAGGTTGGGTCGCAGCTAAACTGGTAAAATTAAAATCACGATGAAGGAACACAGACGTGGTCGAGCTGTGGCATTCGCCTGGCTTAAAGCCCGTAAAATCCACTTCGATTAAGCCTTGTTCGCGTAAAAACTTGGCCGTATTAGGGTGCCAATCAGCATTATCCAAAATGATCATGCCACCTTGGTTCAGCTTACCTATGGCGGCACTAGCACAGTCATAACGGTAACCAGCGCTGTCCACAATAATCACATCAAAGCCATGCTGGTACTGCTCAATGGTCCACGGAAAATCATCCCCATCAACATGCAGCAAGGTCACATTAGCAGCGAGTTCAGGCTTTAATTTTTGCACCCACTGGGCATTATTCTCGACGCTCATCACCTGCTGCGCCCGCTGCATCCAAAACTTAGTAGAGCCGCCGGCGCCAAACTCAAACACTCGCTTCTGACGATAATCAAACTGTTGCAAGTATTCAATAGCAGGGTAAGTAAACAAAGGTAACGGCTGCCCCTTGGCATCCTGTGCTGTACCTTCGTCTACTGCTTTCACAAAGCCGTATTCGGCCCGCACTATCTGTGTGATGGCCGCTAAAAACATCTCGCCTTTGGGCATTTCAACGGCTTGCGGATGGCGTTTTAATCTGCCGCCCTGCTCCTGTTCTTTACTAAAAGCACCCCAATACATGTTTATCGTTACTCCTCTGGCACCAAATCAAAAGCCACAGTCACGCGGTATTCATCGTCAGCAAAAGGCACGGTTCCATGCCACATCATCGACGGAAACAAGACCACTACGCCAGCTTGTGGTTTAACAATATAGTCAGGTTCATCCATGTAGGTCGGATCCAACTGCGCTTGGCCAAACTTGATCCAGCCATGGCCGTCATGGTTTACCGCCTTGGGAATCGACACATAGAAGCAGCCACTGATCCAGCCTTCGCTATGATAATGATTACGATGAAAGCCTGAACAATTCAGCCGCACACTCCAGGCGCCAGTGTACTTAAATCGCCCACTTTTGCGCTTTAGAAACGGATGCTCTGGGTCATCGGGTAGCTCGGCAATATACTGTGTTACCGCGGCTGAAATCTGTTGCTTCAGCGCTTGAATATCTTCATCTTGATTAAGAAATAACTGGCCGTCGGTTTGAGTACCACTGCGTAGCGACTGCTGCAACGGATGTTGTTTTTGCGTATGCAGGCGCTCCAGTTTAGCCAGCAAGCCTTGATTAAAATCAGACAACCCGCCGTCTGCGGCGGTAGTTAACGCAAACGGGCGCACGAAACGTGCGAAATCGTACAAACGCTGATAGCCCTGCCAATCGCCACTAGCTTTCAACGCCGTAGCACGCATCGCCCACCAGCCCTGATGCCCAGGTGCTAACGTCACCAACTTTTGCGACAGCTGCAAGCACTCTACATAGTTCTGCTGCCCGAGTTGAGTCACAAACATCTCGTACAATGCTTCTTGATGCTCCGGTTGCAAGCTTAAGGCTTGCTGCAAATAATCTTCTGCACGGGCCAGTTGCCCTTGCATACGCTTTAAATGGCCTTGCAATAACCATACCGACGCTGGCACCGAGTCTAATTGCAACAAGGGCTGTAAGGTCTGCTCCGCCTGCTCAAATTGCTCAGCTTTGATTAATCGATGAGTTAACCCAAGACGTAGATCATGCCAGTCGTTATGAGCAGCTAATTGCTCGTGATAGCTACCCAGCCAATCGCTATCTTGCTGCAACCAGCGCATGTCTGAAAAAGTTTCGTGCAGCGCCAACTGACGTGGTTGCAAAGCAAGTGCAGCCCGCATATCGGCATAGGCTAAGTCGACTTCATCTAAGGCAAAAAACGCAAGCGCGCGTTGGCGTAAAAATGCCACCGATTGAGCATGAAAGCTCTTTTGCAAGAGCTCCAGCGCTTGCTGCGCCCGCCCTTGTAAGCGGTAAGCTTCTGCTGCAGCTAAGCGCGCTTGCGTATGCTGCGGTTGCTGTTTAAGCACTGTCAAAAAGGCAGCCAAGGCATCATCTAACTGCTGCTGTGCCAAAGCGGTTAAACCAAGGTTATAGCGCGCCTCAAAAAAGTTGGGCTGAGCTTGTAAAGCCAACCTAAATTGCTGCTGAGCTTGCTCATATCGTTGCTGTTGACGTAATAAATTACCGTAGTTATTCAGAATTTCGTGATGCTTAGGAGCTATCTTTAAAGCCCGCGTAAAACTTTGTGCGGCCGCGGTTAACTGTCCTAACTTACGCAGAGTTAAGGCCTGCACGTGCCATACCAACGCCTGCTCAGGCAGCTGTTGACTAAGCTGCTGCAACAAAGGTAGCGCCGCTTGATACTGCTGCTGTTGATACAGTGTCAGTGCTTGCTGCAGCACTGCTTGCGGTTGCTGGGAACGCTTCACCTGCTCTCCTTAAGCTCTCGAAAAAAGGCCACCAATAAAAAAGCCAGCAAATTCATGCTGGCTTTTTTCATCGGAACTGTCAACGCTTAGAACTTCATACCTAAACGAACGTACCAGTACGCACCTGCTAAGTCATAAGAAGTAGCAATGGTGTTCATGTCTTGGTTGTTCGTGGTATATGGAGGCTGACGGTCAAACATGTTACGGATACCGCCACTGATAGTGGTGGTTTCGTTTAACATGTAGCTTGCCTGCAAATCGTGGTAAACCGCGCTACCTGCATAGGTGCTGGTGTAAGTAGGCTCGCCACTTAAGTCATCAGTACCTTGCATGTAACGAGCTGCCCAAGATACTGACACATTGTCCATATCGTAAGTAGCGGTGAAGTTTGCACGAACTTTAGAGAATGCAGCAATGCTTGATTCCCACTGGTCAGCCGCATAGTAGCCAGCATACTGAGTAGGCTCAGCACCAGGTGAAGAAACAAAGCTGTAGTCTTTCAGGTAAGTACCGTCTAAACGTAACTTCAACAAACCTGAAGCAAGGTCAGTCGACCAGTTTGCATCAAAGTCATAACCAGAAGTTTCAAAGGTAGACAAGTTAGCTAAGCTAGCTACGATACCAGAAACGGCACCAAGGATGTCACGATTTGGAGCATTTGGGCCGTAAGCTGGACGGTCCATTTCTGCGGCACCAAGGATCAGGTCACACAATGGGCTGCTGAAATCAACACTGGTATAACAGCCATTCACGATGGTGTTGGTGTCGATTGAACCTACGCCGTTATCAATTTTGATATCGAAGTAGTCAACGGCCAAACTGAAGTTCTCAATGAACTCAGGCGTGTAAACAAAACCTACGGTTAAGCTTTCTGATTCTTCCGGCTCAAGATTTGGGTTACCACCAACCAATGACGCAGACTGGTTAGATGCTAATTCGAAGTCTTGTGGTAAGCCTTCTGACGCACAGTTGTCACGTAACGCTTGGTTGGTTTTTGTACCCCAGTCATTACATGGCTCGTTGTACGCTAAGTTAGATTCTTGCTGTGGTGAGAACAACTCGCCAATACCTGGCGCGCGGAAACCATCAGCACGAGTCGCACGAACCAACAAACCTTCAAACGGCTTGTACTCTAAACCAAATTTGGTGTTCGTGGTTGAATCCAAGAAGCTGTAGTTTGAGCTACGTACTGCTGCAGACAAGCTTAAATCTTCAACCCCTGGCATATCTGCCAATAATGGCACGTCAAGCTCAAGGTAAGCTTCAGTTACATCGTACTGACCTTCGGTTTTCTCACCAGCTACTGAGTAGATTTCACCAATCAGTGCAGCACCGTCTGGTTGATACAAGTAGTCTTCCCAACGTTTCTCAACACCGGCTGCCCAAGCGATATCGCCTGCTGGCAAACCAATACCCATCAAGTCACCAGAGATGTTAGCCAAGAACTGTTTGGTTTGGCCACGTACTACCGGAGAGTTAGGTAAGAACGCATAATCCATCATCGCTTGAGTTAAGGTGCCTTGTGCAAACGGGTTCCACACACCTGGACAAGCTGCATCATCAGCACACAAGTCTGGATCAGTTAAGTTCAAGAAACGATTTGCGTTGGCACGACCGTAGTCAACACGGGTATCAACAAAGCGGGTGTAGTTATAAGACACATCCCACGTCCAACCATTGTCTAGGTAACCTTCAAAACCAGCAACCATACGATAGTCGTTCATGTCTTGCGTGAACGCACGGCCACCAGACTCTTCTAAACGACGGTTGATGTAAAGGTCTTCACCTACTGGGTTGTACGGGTTAGTTGCTGGAACGAATTGGCCCCAGAAAGTACCCTCTGCACCCATCAACTGGTCTGATTGACGGTTAGTGAAACCACCTTCGATAAAGGCAGTGGTGCTTGGTGTTAATTCATAAGTGGCAGCACCGTTGATGCTAAATACTTCCATTGGCGTAACCATGTAGCTTACTGCAGCGTAGTTAAAGCCATCGGTAGCATTGTTAAATGGACGCAGTGCACCTGTGGTTGGGTCAACTACGTAACCTTTGTAAGAATTAGATACGGTTGTCCAAGTACCCATCGCAGTAGTACCAGAACCACCACAGTAAACACCACCTTCGCCGTCATCGAACAATGGGCATTCAGAGAAGTCACGATCGCCCTGCCAGATTTCGTTACGGTTGGTGTATTCTAACGACAATACCACGTTACCACGGTCACTTGAGGTACCTACGGTAGCAGCGATACGGGTAGTTTCACCGTCGCCTTCGCCAGTCAGGTCGTATTGAGCTACAAACTCAGCACCTTCAAAGTCACGCTTGGTGATAAAGTTGATTACCCCGGCGATCGCATCAGAACCGTATGCAGTAGATGCACCGTCACGTAGCACTTCAACGCGCTCAACGTAAGCCATTGGGATAGAGTTCATGTCGCTGAAAGCAGTACGACGACCGTTAACCAACAACAAGGTACGGCCAGAACCTAAACCACGCAATGATACCGTGGCGCTACCGTTACTACCGTTGTTTACGTTCGAGCCTTGCGCAGCACCGTTCACTGATGGCAACGAGTGTACGAATTTTTCTAGCGTAGCGTAACCTGATGCTTCAAGGTCGGCAGCAGTAAATACTGAGATAGGGCTTGCGGTTTCAAGGTCGGTACGCTTGATGCGTGAACCTGTTACAGAAATGCGTTCTTGGGCTTCAGCACCGGCTTCGTCTTCAGACGTGTCTTGTGCTGCAGCTGTGCCTGATAATGCTAATGAAGCACCACCAAACATCAGGGCTAAGCGGATAGACTTAGCAACTTTGCTATTGGTATACATAATTATTCTCCCTGGACCACTTTTAAGTGATTTTTTTGCTATAGCTCAACACGCATAGCAGCGCGCGAACCAAGTCTGACCCAGATCAGAAAAAACCCCGTAAAATCGTTGTTTTTTTGATTAGGGTCAACTTGATACTAATGAAAATAATCGATGTGAGCAAGCGTTCTATCGCAAATAACTATAACAAAAGTGATCTTATTTTCACCGCACTGTGTCTTATCACCGATATAAACATGCAGTTTATCGCCATATTCGTGTTATTTCGGCTCTCACTTAAATAATTTTGCATTCATTTAACATGGTTAAGGTCTTGCTTTTGAGCAAAAAAAAGCCTCACTGCAAAACAGTGAGGCTTCTTCTTCATGACGCATCTTTTAGTCGCCAATGTGCTCTTCGAAGAAGGCAAGCATCTTCTGCCAGCGCTCAACGTTATTTTCTGGTTTGTAGAATCCGTGGCCTTCACCTTTCTTATACAACCACTCGTACGGATGCTCACGCTCTTTCAAGGCATCACGCAAGCGGAAGGCATGCTCTTCTGGCACCCGGATGTCGGCACCACCTTGAATAATGAACACTGGCGCTTTGAGCTTATCCACGTTATCAATCGGTGATTGCTCAGTACGGCCTTCGCTATCACTAGGTAGTACTTGATCTAAATAGTTACGGCCCGCTTGAGCTTCAGAAATATCGCCTTGTTCGTACATCAGGTTTAAGTCGTACACCCCAACAAAGCCAACAATACACTTATACAGATCTGGCTCACGAATACCACTTTGTACCGCCGCATAACCACCATAAGAGGCGCCATACACGCACACACGATCAGGGTCAGCTATTTTCTCTTTCACTAAGTGCATCACCCCATCGGTCATGTCGTTAATCATGGTGGTGCCCCAGTTTTTATAACCAAGTTCCATAAATTTCCGACCGAAACCACCTGAGCCACGGAAGTTAGGCTGCAATACCGCATAGCCATGTTCTGCTAACACTTTGGCATCAGAGTCCATACTGCCCATGCTGTCGCGAATACCATGCGGGCCGCCATGTGGTAATAAGATCAACGGCAAATCTTTGGCTTCTTTTCCGTTAGGCAAGGTTAGTAGAGCATGAATATCTAATCCGTCACGGCTTTTATAGACAATAGTTTGCGTCGTTGGAATCGTATGTCCATCCAACCAAGGTTTAGCCGCAGCAATCGGCGTCAGCGCACGCTTATCGCGGTCGAACAAATAAAACTTTGCAGGAGCATTCACTGACTCTACCCGCACAATCAATTTACGATTATCACGGGTTGACGAGTTAATGCCCACCGACTGACCTGGGAAAGTAGCGATCAAGCTTTGCACCAGGCGGGCGTAATCCTTATCTTCAACATCATCAAAAAAGAAAGTATCAATACCATTGTATTCAAAGGCAGCACCAATCACTTCGTTGGCACGACCATTCTTCACACTCATGATCGGCATCAAATCGGTATTTGGATGCTCAGCCATCACGGTTTCTTGTTTGGTGCTTAAATCCAACACACTCAACGAGCGAGTATCCGATTGGCTATCACTCAGACCTAACACTTGGTCGGTACCTGGCAACATCAGTAAGGGCATAAAACCGCCATCGGTTTCGTAATAACTGTCAACTTCGTACCAGTCTTTGTTGGCGCCGTCACGCCCTAGGATCACCGTCTTGTTTTTCTCGTTCGGGTCGATCCCTAACACCATCCGCGACACCCCATCGCTATCTAGTACTACCTGCACGTTAGTGCTCGCATAGGCACGCAGCGGGATGCGCCCTTCTGAACGCTTACGCCCAGAAGTAACCTTCATGGTATAAAGATCTAAATAGGGTTCTTTGGAGAAAAACGAGCGGGTGTAGATCATGATGGCTTCAGGATCTTCCGGTAAATAATCTACCACTTGTGCAAACTCGTAGTTGCCATCGCTTGAACGTGGGCCAGTTAGAATCACTTGGTTCGAGCCATCAGCATTCATGGCAAAGATTTCACCCGTAGGTACCGGTGCATCCAAAGAGCCAATCTCGCGCGCCATGGTCATGATTAGACGCTCGTTATTCGCCCACTGAAACGAAGATACTGATTCACGCCCATTGCCTTGGGTGATAGATAGAATCTTGCTCTCGTTAATATCTAAGACAGTTAGTAATACCGAGCCTTCTTCATTGCGCGATGTTGCTGCTAAATAGTCACCGCGGGGGGAGATTTTTACATCCAAGTATTGCGAATGCTTCGCATAGTTTTCTAGCAGCTCGGTTTTCACCTCAGCGCCATTCGTTAACATGGGTACAGCTAATGCTGCTAACCCCATCACCAATGAAGAATACTTCATATTTGCCTCGTGTTCTGTAGAGAGTGTCTGTCTTTATAATTGTTAATAATACTATCGTTAATTGTAAAACAAAGTAAATAAAAAAGCCCCACCTAAGTGGGGCTTTTATCATTCATCTTGCTTGTTCGTTTCAACGAACCTACCAATTAGAACTGGTAAGAGATGTTGAAGAACGCGCGACGACCTAAGTAGTCCATTTGCGATGCGAACAATGGAGTGTTACCTACCACTGCAGCTGCTGCTGGGCTCACTGAAGGCGGTTGCTTGTCGAACAAGTTACCGATACCGAAAGTTACGTCAATGTTGTCATTGAACGTAGTGTTCGCAGAGATTGAGTGCAACACATACGTTGGGATGTGTGCTACGAAGCGAACGTCTTCACCACGTAGAGTGGTAGAGTCGGTGCCGTAGTATGAATAGTCTTCAGTACGGTCATAGTAAGCCATGTTCCAGTTGAAGCTCCACTCATCACGAGTCAAGGTAGTGTTTAACGTACCGATAGACTTCGGATTACCGATCCAACCTAGTGAATCTTCTGGAGTATCAGTTACGAACTGCTGGAATGAACGCTCAACTTGGTGCGTATGGTCTAACTTCACGCGTAAGTCACCAAAATCAAATGAATCTTGATAAGTTACTACGAAGTCGAAACCACGAACCGTTTGTTGTGCAGTGTTCAAGTAACCACCACGAACTTCTTGAATTGACCAGTCGCCATCAGCAGTACCGTCTTTACGGTCGATCTGATTACAGAATGGCTCGTTAGCGAAGTCAGTAGAGGTGTAACACTGGTTCAATACTGCTGCACCTGAAACGCTTGAGATCTGGTTGCTGATTACTACGTCGTAGTAGTCAACAGACGCTGCGAAAGTACCTTCAGCGCTTTCGTAAACTAAACCAATACCTTCAGACACTGAAGTTTCAGCTTGTAGTACGCCTGCACCACCACCAGTTATGGTAGTAAATGACGAGCTACCAGTACCTACGGTGTCAGTATAACTTTCTGGGATACCTGCTGCCGCACAGTTCTCACGAACTAATGGGTTGGTTGCGTTTACGTAGTCCAAACATGGATCGTTGGTTTGCCCCAAGAAGCCTGTTTGACCTTCTAAGTACAATTCAAACAATGCTGGTGCACGGAATGAAGTACCACGTGAAGCACGTACACGGAAACCTTCACCGATAGACCAGTTAGCGCTTAGTTTATAAGTAGTGTCATCACCGTACGCATCAACGTCAGTCCAACGACCAGAAGCCGTTAAATCTAAGCTCTCAACGAATGGTAAGTCACGTAATACTGGTACTTGGAACTCAGCATAAACAGCTTTGGTAGTTGCTTTACCAGCAGTGATACCAGCGCTTGATAAGCCCCATGAGTTACCGTTACGAGTGTTCTCACCAGGTACGTCGTTGATTTCGTCACGCTGCCAGTAGATACCCGCTGCAGTTGACAAAGCACCTGCTGGTAAATCGAACAAGTCACCAGTGATGTAAGCATCAAGAGTGTCTTGCTTGTAGGTAGTCTTACCTTTGTCGTAACCAAATAGGAAGTCACGAGCTGCTTGGCTTGGGTTACCGTACATGTTTTGTGGATCGAACCAGTCGTAGTCGTGACAAGCTTTACCAGAAATTGGAGTTACTTCGCCGTTACAAGTTGCACCGGTGAACAACAATTCTTGTGACAACAACATAGAGTCACGCAAGATGATATCTTGTGCGTAAGTACCGCTGTTGTGTGAACGCTGATAAGAAACATCCCAGTTCCAGAAGCCGATAGCGCCTTCTAAACCTACTACTGCACGAGAGTAGTCGATGGTTGTTTTGTTACCGTAGTGATTAGTGTAATGCACTGGCATCACGAAACCATCACCGTCAAAGCCGTCAACAGCATTGATTGAGATGTAACCGTAGTCTGCAGTCCAGAACTGACGAGCACTTTCAGACTTGGTAGTACGACGGCTGTGCAATAATTCACCATAAGCTGAGATGGTGTCAGTTAGGTCGTAGTCACCTTGTAAGAATACTGAAGAAACGGTAGTTTCAGGAACCATCGTTTGTTGTAAACGGAACGGGTGACCGCCACCGTCCAACAAGCCGTCAGATTCAGCATCGTAACCAGCCCAGTACCAACCGTCTGGCGCAGCACGCAAGAACGGGTTAACGCCTTCAACACCGATGCTACGTGGATCAGCAGGGTTGTAGTATGGGTTAATGGTAGTCGGATCAGCTACATCGTAGCCACCGTAGTTGTACTGGAAGCGACCAGCACTAGTGTTTGCTGGCAAGCCAACACCTGAATAGGCGTGGAATAAACCAAAGCCTGATTCGTTACAGTGGTATTCACCAGTACGCGGATCGATTGGGTCAGCGCGCTCACCAGTTACGATGTTCGAGAACAAGTAACGAGTTGAACAGTCGAAGTAATCACGATCTGCACGAATCAAACCAGTGTTTACGTTGTGGTCAGCAACCACACGCCATGAACCACGGTCAAAAGAGTCACCGTAAGTAGCGTTTAAACGATAAGTTTCGCCGCCACCTTCAAAAGGAGCTAAGCCAGAGAAGTTAACTTCGCCGCCTTCACCTTTTTTGGTGATGATGTTGATTACACCAGCAACCGCGTCAGAACCATACAAAGATGATGCGCCATCTTTCAAGATTTCAACACGCTCGATGATGCTGATTGGTAATGCGTTCATATCAAACGCAGATACGGTACCACGAGTACCCGCAGGTCCTGCACGGCGGCCGTTCAATAGTACCAAGGTACGGCTAGCACCTAAACCACGCATTGAGATTGACTCAGCACCTGAACCACCGTTAGTTACATAACCAACAGAGTATGCAGAGATCAACTGGTCAGAACCAGAGGCAACCGTTGACGTACGCAACAATTCACCTAGGGTGTTCAAACCTTGATCGGTAGCAATTTCAGTAGTGATGATCTCAACCGGAGTTGGGCTATCCAAACCGTCAGTACGGATACGAGAACCGGTTACTTGAATTTTTTCGGCAGCTTTCGCTTGTTCGCCGTCTTCGCTTTCATTGCTTTGGTCTTGCGCCATAGCCGGTGCGCCAGCTAATAGTGCAGAACCAAACCCTGCCATCATGATGGCGCGGATAGAATTTGACAAAAATGACTGCTTAGCCATGTAAGTCTCCCTGATTTTTTTATTGTTGATTTGGCTGATACGGAACTTTTGTAAAAGTTATTAGTCGTAAGCCTTAATAGTGGCTTCCAGTGAGAGATGCATCTGCGCATGTCTCCTGAGTTCCGTTGCTAATACAACCACAGTTAGATGCTTTTTACAATAGTTTTGCAACAAGGTTTTTACCTGTTTTTTTGCACAGACTTGTAAACTTTTCGATAATTTGTTTTTAAGATAAATCTGAAATTCACAGCTGAGAGGTCTACTCGGTTGCGCTGAAGAGCGTCCAACGGCCCTACAAAATCAACTGCGCGGTAACCTAACTGCTTGAGCGCCAGCGTATTTATACAGCTGGGCCAGCATCAATTCACCACAAGCAATGGCGTCGCTGAGCGCATGATGGGCATCGTATTGCGGTAAGCCATAACGGCTGCGACAAGCACTCAAGGTTAAGCTACCTCGCTGAATATGATGTTGAGAATTCTTTAATCTTTGGCCCTCAAAGGTCAAGGTATCAAATCGTAGCAATGGTTTAAACCGCACTTGATGCGCTTTCCCCGCTTGTTTTAAAAAAGCCCAATCCAGTTGCACATGATGGCAGACCAAAACCGCGCCATCGAGCACCTGTTGTAGCTCGTGGAGCACCTCAGCCAAGGGCGTTACTTGTTGTAAGTCGCGGCTCACTAAACCATGTACCACCGGCGACTGATTCAGCTCGGTTTGTGCCGTTGCCACGGTGTAATAACGGGCACTTTGGTAATCAAGCAAAGGTGGCGTGAGCTCCACCCAAGCCACCGCAATAATGTTATCGTGGCGCGCATCTAAACCACTGGTTTCGAGATCTAGCGCCACATAGCGCTGCGCTGTCCACGGCTGAGCTAAAGCCTGCCGCCGCTGCCACCAAGCCGCGATACGGTTACGCCAACCTGAAGAATGAGCCGCCATCAACCAATCCGTCCAAACTTCAAGCCGACCCCTTGCTGGCACTCTTTAATAATTCGAAAGGCGGTCTTTAATTGGCGTCGCGTTAAGGTACTGAGCTCATCAGGGTCTAACGCGTTTTTAGGCTGGTCACTGCCCCACGTCTGCAATTGGTGCTGTAGCCGTAATTCAGTTAAAAATTGCCAAGCTTCGGCCAACGACTGGTTATCTTTATTATTGAGCAATTTACTACCTTTCAACGCCTCTAATCGGGCCAAGGTTTGCGGCACCATAATTCCCGCTTGCAAGGAATAAATGCGCACAATATCGTTAATCAAAGCGATGCCGTAGCGCTTGATATTGATCAGATCCGAGTCTTTACCACTCTCCGTACCACGAAACCTATTAAACAAGCCTAACGGTACCTGCACACTCACTTGTAAACGTGCCAAATTACCTAAGAAAAAGTCCTTTTGGGCCAGCCGTGCAACTTGCTCACGATAGCGTTGATATAGCCGTTTATTGCCGTAAACTAGCCGCGAATCGAAGAAGATTTGGCAATACATCAACGCCTTCGGCGTCGGGCTTTCCGTCCAGCTTTTAAAGCGCTCCAGCCAGCCATCCAAGGTGCGTCGACAATCCACATTCGAGGCCATAATATCGCCCGGACACAGCGGAATACCGCATTCATGCAAACCGCCACTCACGTATTCGCCCAACCCTTTAAACCAATCCAACTGATTGTCGTTAAGCCCGTTACCCAGCAATAAACCATTATCTTGATCCGAACTCAGCACCTGGTCTTCACGCCCTTGCGAGCCAAACGCTATCCAGCAATAGGGCCCCGGCGCAACCCCATGTTCTTGTTCATACAAACTGATTAATTTACGCGTCATACTATCGGTTAACGACGCCAGCAGCCGTCCCACCATGGTGGTGTCATGCACGCGCGCAGCAAACGTCTGCATGTAGGCCGGAATATGCGCCGCCTCCGCCACTAGCTGCGCTTTACTCGCCGCTTTGTTCAGCGCACTGATCAGCATGATAGGTTCACTGCGCTGCTGCCGCATCAAATCGGTATTGGTAATCATCCCAATCGGCTGGTCAGCGTCATTAAGTACCGGCAAATGGTGGATATTTTCTTGCGTCATAATCGCCAACGCATCCATCAGGGTCTGGCGCCCATACACAGTCGCTGGGGCTTGGGTCATCACCGCATTCACCTGTAAATCATAGGCCAATCCTTGCGCTACCACCCGATTGCGCAAATCACGGTCGGTCAAAATTCCGCACAACTTCACCGCCGCAGCTTCGCTATCTGCAGGGCTATTCACCGCAGTTGCGTTTACCACAGTGTCGTTTACCACAGTCCCCTTTACCACAGCCCCCTCTGCCGCCGCATTTTCTGCCACAGGTCCTTCTACTACCAATACCGAGGAGACTTTTTCGTCGCGCATGCGCTCGGCCGCTTCTTTAATGGTGGTATGGATAGATAACATCACCGGCGCTCGCACTATCACTTCGGCCACGGGCAATTGCAACGCATCATAACTGGCCACCGGCTCCTGCTTGGGCCCACTTGCAGCCAGCCCCAGCTCAGTCACACCAGCCGCGCCAGTATCTACCGCGCTCCCTTGACGGCTGCCGTTACTGTTAGCTGTACCTGTCAGGTTGCCGCGCCGCGTGACATCGCCTTCACGCCGCGCTGTTTCTGAGAGCAAGCGCTGCTCATGCGCCCGGATAAAATATTGCTCGAACGCCCGCACATGCTGGCGTAGCTGGTCAAACACTGCGGCGGTAATAATGTAAATAATGCCGTCTTCAATCACCTGCAGCTTGTTCACCACCGCCCGCCCACTTAGCAAGCTCGGAAAACCAAACAAATCATGGGACTCAAGTCGCTCAATCAAATGCCCATCTGGCGCCAGCAAATCAAAACCGCCTGAACGTACAATATAAAGCGCTGGGCTATGTTGTTTAAACAGCCCATCCACATTATGTTCGTTCACATAAGCAGCTTTAATTTGCCCCGCCACCCACTGGCGCTGGTCACCATTGAGTTCATCAAAAGGCGGACAATCCAGTAAAAATCGTTGTACTTCTAACAGCTCCGGTTGCATAAGAACCTCACTTTCCAATCAGAAAAAAGCCCGGCAGTGCCGGGCTTTGCAGTAGCTCATCATTAATGACTAGAGGCAGCGCCCGAGCCTTTCGGATACCGAATCGACTCAACCAAGTCTTGGGTATCCTGCGGCGCATCGCCGGTCAGCTTGTGCACCACGTACGACACAATAAAGTTCAGTATCATACCGATAGTACCAATGCCTTCTGGCGAAATGCCGAACAACCAGTTGTCTGCAGTATTGGCAGCCGGGTTTACAAACTTGAAGTAAATAATATACGCCAAGGTAAAGACCACACCCACTAACATACCAGCAATAGCACCTGTGCTGTTCATGCGCTTATAGAAAATACCTAAAATAATGGCCGGGAAGAAACTCGCTGCGGCTAAGCCGAACGCGAAGGCGACCACCTGCGCCACAAAGCCGGGCGGATTAATCCCGAACCAAGTAGACAGAGCAATAGCTACAGCGGCAGCAATCCGCGCCCACAGTAACTCTTGCTTATCGGTAATATTCGGCGTTAGCGTACGTTTCAACAAATCGTGCGACACCGACGTAGAGATAACCAACAACAAACCGGCTGAGGTTGATAACGCAGCCGCAACACCACCGGCTGCAACCAACGCCACTACCCAAGCTGGTAAATCAGCAATCTCAGGGTTTGCCAATACCATGATATCGCGGTCAACGGTCATTTCGTTGCGCTCATCACCAGCATAGAACATTTTGCCGTCGTTGTTTTTATCTTCCCACTTAATCAAACCGGTTTGTTCCCAGTTTTTCACCCAATCTGGAGCCGCATCATATTCCACGCCAGCCATATCCGGACCGTTAACGGTGTTGATCAAGTTCACTTTGGCAAAACCAGCAATCGATGGTGCAGTTAAATAAACAACAGAGATAAAGACCAATGCCCAGCCCGCTGAACGACGCGCATCACGTACTTTAGGTACGGTGAAGAAACGTACAATTACGTGTGGTAAACCAGCAGTACCTACCATCAAGGCACAGGTAATCGCAAACACGTCGATCTTAGACTTCAAGCCAGAGGTGTAAGCTGCTAAGCCCAGCTCTTCTGACAAGCCATCCAAGCGCGCTAACAAGTATTGCCCCTCACCTGATACACCATCAGCAATAGTCGCACCAAAACCGGTTTGCGGCAAAATGTGCCCCGTCATTTGGAACGAGATAAAGATAGCTGGCACCAAGTATGCAAAGGCTAATACGCAGTATTGCGCTACCTGAGTATAAGTAATACCTTTCATGCCACCTAACACGGTGTAGAAGAATACAATCACTGCGCCGATGTAAACACCGGTAGCAATTTCAACCTCTAAGAAGCGCGAGAACACCACGCCTACACCACGCATTTGTCCGGCAATGTATGTAAAGCTGATTAAGATTGCACAAATAACCGCAATAGTACGCGCTGTTTGCGAGTAATAACGGTCACCAATGAAATCTGGCACAGTAAACTTACCAAACTTACGCAGATAAGGTGCCAAACACAGTGCTAATAACACATAGCCACCGGTCCAACCCATCAAGTACACGCTGCCATCATAACCAGCAAACGCGATAATACCTGCCATTGAAATAAATGACGCCGCCGACATCCAATCCGCAGCAGTTGCCATACCATTCATCACTGGATGGACGCCACCGCTCGCAACATAGAAATCAGAGGTAGAACCGGCACGAGACCAAATCGCAATCGCGATATATAAAGCAAAGGTCGCACCAACGATAATAAACGTGAGAGTTTGAATATCCATGGATGGGCCCCTTAGTCTTCGTGAACTTCGTATTTGTTATCAAGGGCCGCCATTCGTTTTACGTAAATAAAAATCAGAATGACGAAAGAAATAATCGACCCTTGCTGAGCAAACCAAAAGCCCAGTTTAAAGCCGAAAAAGGTAAATTGATTAAGCCAATCCACCAGGATAATGCCAAAGCCATAGGAAACGATAAACCAGACCGCCAGTAGCTTAAGCACCAGACTGATATTATCGCGCCAGTAGGCTTTTGCGAGTTCTTCGCTTTTGAAAGCCATACGTCCTCCAGGTTGTTCTAGTTGTGTTTGTTATTGTGATTTGTTCACTATGCAATCTAGACGCCTAATGGCAATGTAGGAAATACGACATTGGTCGTAAGGTTGAAAAAGCAAAGACGCTGTTGGCTATTAGATATTGGCCAACGGCGCCCTTGCCCCCCAATATCCAATATCCAATAGCTAATTGCGCCCTTGCCTTTCCACACCACAGTACCTAATATCGAGCAACAGGAAATCTACAACGACAAAAATAAAACAGCCATGACCCTACTGCTGATACTTGCCTCACTAGCTTATATTGCCTTACTTTTTGCGGTGGCCCATTGGGGCGACAAATCCAACTCGTTGGCCAACCGCATCAGTTATAAGCCCATCATTTACAGTATGAGCTTGGCCATCTACTGCACCAGTTGGACCTATTACGGTGCGGTGGGTAACGCCGCGACCGACGGGTGGGCCTATATTCCGATTTTGCTGGGGCCGTTTTTACTCTTTATTTTTGCCTTGCCGTTGCTGCAAAAACTGGTCAGTGTTTCCAAACAACAGAACATCACCTCGATTGCTGACTTTATTGCGAGCCGCTACGGCAAACGGCAACGATTGGCGCTGTTCGTGACACTTATCGCCGCGTTAGCGACCATTCCGTACATTGCCTTGCAGCTCAAAGCGGTCGGTTTAACCTTTGTGGTGCTTACTGAAAACACCTCAGCCTTTACTGAATTTTCCATCAACGAGTTGATTGCCGCGGCGATTATGGCAGTGTTTGCCATGCTATTTGGTACTCGCCATATTGAGGTCACTGAATATCGTAACGGCATGATTTTAGCCATTGCCTTTGAGTCTGCGGTAAAGCTATTAGCGCTGTTGGCGGCGGCAGTATTTGCCTACGTTTTATTTAACGACGCCTCGCCCGTTAGCATGTGGCAACAGCTGGCCAATCCCAGTAGCAAAGCCTGGAGTTGGGAAGCTCTAACAGAATTCGACTTTATCGTGCAGACTTTTATGGCGGCAGGGGTCATTCTCTGTTTGCCGCGCCAGTTTCATGTGGCAGTGGTTGATAACGTGGATGTAAACCATCTAAAAACCGCGCGCTGGGGTTTTCCGTTGTACTTGGTGCTGATTGCGCTTGCCATTGTGCCCATTGCCCTTGGCGGCCAATTATTCTTCGGTACCGGCGTGGACGGTGATACCTACGCCTTACGCTTACCGCTCCTACATGATCAAACCTGGCTCGCGGTATTTATCTTTATCGGTGGCTTTTCAGCCGCTACAGCGATGGTGATTATTGCCTCGGTAACCCTCAGCACCATGGTCACCAACGATGTTATCATGCCGATTATTCTGCAGCGCCAACAGCGCTTCCCTACCGGCTTTCAAAACCGCCTGCTGTTTATTCGCCGCGTTGCTATTGCCATTATCTTGCTACTCAGCTACCTCTGTTATGCCTTCTGGGCCGCCAACACCGGCCTAGTGAGTATCGGCTTGTTAGCTTTCTCGGTGGTCTTACAGTTATTGCCAGCGGTGCTTGGCGGCCTCTACTGGCGTCGTGGCCACGCCCGCGGCGTCTATGTTGGCTTAGGTGCGGGCTTGCTAGCTTGGCTGTTTGCCGTGGCACTGCCCATGTACCTGCCTCACGACGGCAGTGATACCAGCATCATCACTCACGGCACCGTCATCAGTATGGCCATCAATACCCTTTGCTACGTGGTGTTCTCCATGCTGGCCCGGGCGCGCTTGGTGGATCGTATTCAAGCGACCGCCTTTGTGAAGCCGCGTAGTCATTTACAAGAACACACCATAGGTCGTCATCACCAAGCCACTAACGCCGATATGGTGTTGTTGCTGACCACCTTTGTGGGCGAAGATCGCTGTCATCAATTGCTGACGTTCTTTGCTGAAAGTAAAGGCGGCGTTGCCATGACTGCGGCCAACCGCGATGATGTGGCCTCGCGTGAGCTAATTGATTACGTTGAGCGGGCGCTAACTGGGGTACTCGGTGCCGCAACCGCGCGTTCACTGGTAGAAGCGGCCCTGCGCGACCGCCGCTTGCACTTAGAAGAGGTGGTGCACTTTTTTGACGACACCACCCAAGCCCTTCAAACCCAACAGTCTATTCTCTTCAGTAGCTTAGAGAATTTAGCTCAAGGCATTTCGGTAGTCGATGCCGAGCTGCGTTTAGTGGCTTGGAACAAGCGTTATCTTGATTTGTTTGAATACCCCGAGGGCATGGTCAAGCCCGGCCAGCCTATCGCCACGCTGATTCGTTACAACGCCGAGCGCGGCGAATGTGGACCGGGTGAAATCGATGAGTTGGTCACCAAACGCCTGAACTACATGCAAATGGGCTCGCCGCATCGATTTATTCGACGCCGCGGTGATGGCCGAGTGATTGAGATGGTTGGCAACCCGCTACCTAACGGTGGCTTTGTAACTTCGTTTACCGACATCACTGAACACGTCGAAACAGCTCAAGCACTCGAAGAAGCTAATATCGATTTAGAGCAGCGCATTAACGTGCGCCAGCGAAAAATTCGGGAAATCAACAATGAGCTCACCGAAGAAATCGAACGCCGTCGTAAAGTTGAAGTCGAGCTAAAACAGGCCAAACAGGACGCCGAAGAAGCCAACGCCTCAAAAACCCGCTTCTTGGCGCTCGCCAGCCATGACATTTTACAGCCGCTGAACGCCGCCCGCTTGTATCTAAGTGCCATGGATGAGCACAGTATGAATGCTAACAATCGGCAGCTGGCAGGTAAGCTGGATACCGCGCTTGCCTCTACGGAACACCTGCTCAGCACCTTATTACAAATAGCTAAAATGGACCAAGGCGCATTACAACCGCAGTTCAGACATTGCGCCCTGCAAGATATTTTGGCGCCGCTGATTAACGAATATGCGGTATTAGCCGAACAACGCGGTATTAAACTTCGTAGCCGTCTACAAGATGCGGTGGTTTACACAGACCCCACTTACTTGCGTCGTATCGTCCAAAACTTTTTATCCAACGCGGTTAAATACAACCGCGATAACGGCCGCGTGCTGTTAGGCGTGCGTAAGCGCGGTGAGCACCTAGTTATTGCCGTATGGGATACCGGGCTGGGCATCACCGCCCAGCAGCGCCATCGTATCTTTGATGCTTTTTATCGGGGCTCCAACACCCGCGTTGAAGGCGTGGGTTTGGGCTTAAGTGTCGCCAAGCGCATGAGTGAGCAATTACGCTGCGAACTCACCTTGGTTACCCACGAAGGCAAAGGCAGTTGTTTCTCGGTGACCGTACCTATGGGCAGTGCTGCCCAAGTCTACGAACGCCCGATGGTCGCCAGCGCTGATACGCCCAACTCCAATTTGCTGCTGATATGCGTAGACGACGACCAAGAAAACCTCTCGGCCATGCGTGCGCTGCTAGAAAAATGGGGGTGTACCGTAGAAACCTTTAACAGTAGTGCCACGGTCATGGAGTACGCGGCTACCCATCCACGCCCTGATGGTTTGTTACTTGATTATCAGCTGGGAGATGATGACTATGATGGCTTACGTCTGGCGAAGGCTTTACGGCAGCACTGGGGCGACAATGTAGCCGCGGCATTAGTTACCGCCATGGGCGATGACAGCGTGCGCAAACAAGCCCGTGAGAGTGGCTTACATTTCTTAGCGAAGCCCGTTAAACCTGCGGCACTGAAAGCACTGCTCAAACACATCGAACGCCATCGGTAACAAAATAAGGGCGGCCCAGGCCGCCCTTAGCTGTTTAGCGGTCTACCGATTGAACCACCTTACAAATACCACCCTCAAGCATCACGCCTGGCTTAGGCAGCATCTCACAGGTACTCATCTCGCCCGTTTGCGCAATCTGTTGTACTCGTAACTCCGTGTACTCATTGGCGAGTGCTTGCAGCTTAGCCCCATCAGAACTCGCGGTTGAATACACCATATAGAATTCTGGACCACCGCAGGCACGCTTACCCACCGCCAATAACTGGCACTGATCAAAACGCTCTGCACGCGCTATCCCAACTTCTTCACGAATGGCTCTATCTAGCGTGGTTAAACGCTCACTCAAGCTCTGCTCTTGCACACTAGCTGGCTCACCAGCCGCATCCGGCATCGCACTATCCAGTTGCACCGTGTCATCGGCACAACCCACCAGCGTCAGGCTAGCAGCTACTAGCATTGCAATTACACTTAAACGTGACATTCCCATGATGTTATTCTCCTGAGTATAAGCAACATTAGCTTAACCTCTACTCTAAAAAAAACGGCGATAGAAAGCTATCGCCGTTTCAATCTTTACACTCGAGTCACTTAGCTAGTGCGACGACGAGCCCATACCAAAGGTAATGCTAACAGGGTTAGCCACCAGCCAAAGGCACTGCTGCTCTTCGGTGGTACAATTTTAACCGAGGTAGGACGTACTACCGAGCCTGCACCGTCACTCACAGTTACTTGCAATTGCAAGGTTTGCTCAGTTTCTACGTACGGCGCAGTAAAGGTGACTGAACTACCGGTTGCGCTACCTAAGGTTACCGCAGGGCCGCTAATCACTTCCCATTGATAAGTCAGGCTATCGCCATCCGCATCAGATGCAGAGACCGACAAGGTGATCTCATCACCTTCCGCTTTCGGGTCAGTTACCCCAGTCACAGTAGCTGTTGGGTTGGTGTTAGTCACCGCAACGGTCACAGTTCCTGCATCAGATACCGCACCAGACTCGTCCACTGCACGATAAGTAAAGCTATCGTCGCCAACAAAGCCTGCCGCTGGGGTGTAGGTTGCGGTCATGCCGTCTAGCTCAACCGTACCATTCGCTGGCTGGTCAACAATTTCAACTGTTAACGCGCCATCTGGGCTGATAGTTACAGGAACCATGTCTGTTACTTCGCCTTCGTCGGTGCTCGCAGCAAGCATAGCTACGACCTCACGGCTTGGCGTACCTACCGCTTCGGTTAAGTCAACAGTGATAGCACGGCTGTGCAGACCACTAGCTTCGCCAGCGCCAACTGCACCAAAGTTAGACACGCTGAAGTCAAAGCTTGCGCTTACTTCTGCGGCTTCACCCGGTACTAGATTAGCTTGTACTAACCAACCGTCTTGCGGCATGCTGCCAGCTAAATCACCGCCAATATCCGTACCACCGACATAGATAAAGCCACCACCGGTGCCATCCATGGTTTCAACACCACCTGCTAACGCAGCAGCTGGAGCCTGAGCATTCACGTCCACGTAGTTAAACATCACGTCGGCTGAATCATCTAACGCTACCCAAGCACTAAAGGTATAGGTTGAACCAGGTTCGTCATATTCAGACACGTTCACCCATTCCATCACCAAATAAGGTGCACCCGCATTAACCACAGCGATACGCATTTCACCGCCGACGTTAACATTTTGATTCACCACCATATCCGCCCAGAATGGTGCTAAGACACCGTTTGGAGCAGTTGGATCAGGAATAAACGACAACTGATAAGTAGAATCAACGCGAGACTCACCAATTTCAATGATACCGTTCGACCACATCACGATGTTGTTATACTCAACGCCATCGAATACGTAGCTAAAGTCGCCTAACGGAATATTGACGCGAGTTTCATCACAGCCAGGCGCTTCGTTACAGAAGGTTTGATAACTTGTAACACCTAATTGATCCAAGGTTGCACCGGCAATACCGCCGCCTAACAAGGCCAGATCTAACTCAGCAGGAGCATTGGTTTGTACCCCAGTCCACGTATAGGTATTAGTCTCAGTATTTAAGCCTTTTTCGCTAGCTACTGAACCTACTTCCGTTTCTACCAACGTAGCTTCATCAATGGTCACGCCTTCTACTGGCAACTGCGCCGACAAAGTCACATTAGCCCCTTCAAGGGTACCTAAACGACCGGTCATGCTGAAGTTCAGTGGCGTATTGGTGGTTCCGGTATCAGCGTCACCGATAGAGCCACCGATTGAACCTACCGGTGCCATTTCTTCAGCAAACACCGCGATTGGCACATTTACTGGAGCATAGTCACCGGCATTGTGAGTTAGCGTTAAAGTACCGAACTGCCAGCCACCAGCACTTGCTGAAATATCGATTTCTACGCCTAATTCAGCAGCACCGCCGCCAGCAATAGTCACAGTTTCAGGGAAAGTTGCAGTCACTGCGCTGTCGTTGAAGCTAGCGCTTACATTCCACACAGTTTCTTCGCCCACCAAACTGGTGATTTGGCGAGTGAACGAACACACATCTTCACAGAAGTTATTGGCAATACTCGCTGTATCTAGCGCTACTGCTACACGAGTGGCATTCAGTACATCAATACGACCACCACCAATATCAAACGGATCCGCTGCAGTTTGCGTGTCTTCTTTGGTCACCGCACGAACACCTGACGTCATCAGTACCGATTTTACCTGCGCCGGCGTTAGCTCTGGATTATTAGCTAACAACAAGGCCGCAGCACCAGCCACGTGTGGGCTCGCCATTGAAGTACCGCTCAGCAGGTTAAACTCGCCACCTGGCAATGATGACAGGATGCTTGAACCTGGTGCTGCCAAATCAGGCTTCAACACGTTCGAGTCACCGTTCGGACCACGGCTACTAAAGCCTGATACCGCATCTACGTTAGCTGGCACAACCCAAGCTTCAAACGGATTCAAGCTCACCGTTAAGCCCGGCTCGTACAAAGTCTCTAACTGCTCACCAATAGCTTGAGTGATAGACACGGCCGGCAAGGTGGCATCAGCCATATTCATCGAAATGGTACCGGCAGCATTGTTATACACAATCATACCTACTGCACCTGCGGCTTGTACGCTCGCGGCTTTCTCAGCAAAGCTACACTCGCCTCGCGGTACCATGGCAATCGCACCTTCAAGCGAACCTGCTTCATAAGGTGCACAAGCCAACAAGTTGGTTTCGCTGATTTGCGATACTGGTAACCATTCACCGGTTACGGGCTCATCTAAGGTATACTCATTATCGTAGTTACCTGGTAACGCTGTGATCGGATAAAAACCTTCCAATTCAATGTTGTTACCAAACTGACGGCCATGCTGGGTGCTAGCTACGCTGATGGTATCTTCCACACAACCTGGGCAACCAATAGTGTTCGGGCCAGGGCCATCATTACCAGCAGCAGTAACGGTAACTACGCCCATTTCTTGCAGGCTAGTCATGATAGTGCGATACGCACTGTTGGCAGGGTTGCCACCAGCACCACCACCCCATGAGTTATTGATAACATCAGCGCCATCGGCTGCAGCATCTTCAAGGGCTGCGGCAAGGCTTAATGACGAACCAGAACCCACGCCATCTAACGTGGTAAACAAGGCTTTGTAAGCCATGATGTTAGCGCCCGGCGCTATACCGGTGACGTTTACCGCTAAGCCATTCAGGTTAATACTTAACGGGTTACCAGCAGCAGTACCGGCAACGTGGCTACCGTGGCCATCGGTATCTTGCGGTGAATCTAAGATTTCATCTTCGCTGATATCTTCTGGATCAAAGGGATCATAAACCCGCGCCAAAACAACTTTGTCGTTACAGAAAGTAGGATCGGTTACTGCACAATAATCGTCAGTAGGTAGACCTTCTGGACGACTATGCCCGTTATCGGCAAAAATCGGATGCGAACTATCAATACCGCTATCAATAATTGCAATATTGATACCTTCACCGGCGCGGTCCTGGCCACCTAACATGCCCCACACATCATCCGCATTAATCAATGCTGGTGATACGTCAGTTTTTAAGCGCATCTCAGTATCACGATGCACAGCTTTCACGCCCGGCATGCCACGTAACTGGGCCGCTAAATCGCCACCAGCATAATCTACGATCATACCGTTTAAGGTAACGGTCAGGTTTTTCTTCGCTTTCAGCCCTGGCGCGCGAGCACTCATTTGGCTTAGCATTTGGTTTTGACGCTGCACCAAATAGCTTTGATAATCTTGTACTGGCTTGGTCTTCATGCTCAGTGTAGCAGCGCCGGTTGCCACTGCTGAAGTTGCTGCAAAGCCAGCAACGCCGCCTTTATAGGTCGCTACTGGAGCATCTTCAAACTCAATCAAATAACGCGTGCTAGCGCGTTTGTTCTGGCTGGAAATAATGCTTGTTTGGCGTGCACGTTTTTCAACTTTCAGCGCTTCTTCGTGCGGCTGAAGGTCGACTGCTAACGATTGCACGTCCTGTGCGGTCGCCACGCCCAAGCCCGTTGCTGTTGCTACTGCTAACGCAATTGCAGACCAGCGGGTATGGAGAGTTCTGCTCATGTTATCTACCTTGTTTTTGTAATAAGAAAGCGGACTTTATTGAAAAAGTCACAAGATAGAAATTAACACAATTAATTCACATTTGAACAAATATAAATTTGTAATTGTAAGTATTTGTAACCGTACTGACACATGTCATAGCCACACTCTTGTACGAGCTGCTGCTAACTTATTCAGTTTGCATAAAAAAACGGCACCCGCTAAGGAGTGCCGCTTACACAACAAATAAAGTTTACATGTTACTTACGGCGACGTAACCATACCAATGGCAACGCCAGTAAGCTTAACCACCAAGCAAACGAGCTGCTTGATTTAGGTTCGGCTTTCAGTTCCATAGTTACGGTTTCTTCGCTGCTGGCCATGCCATCAGATACAGTGACTGTGAAGCTCACGTTAGTATCTTCTTCAAGGCCCGGCACCACAAAGCTAGCAATCGCTTGGCTGGCGTTAGTTAAGCTAACACTTGGGCCACTGGTCTGGCTCCAGCTGTAGCTCAAAGTATCACCATCAGCGTCCGAAGAGCCTGAGGCATCTAGCTGTACGGTAGCTTCAAATTCAGCTGACGCAGGTGCCGTGGCTGCCGCTACTGGGGCTGTATTGGTTAAAGTGACAGTCACAGTATTACTCGCCGACGTTGCACCAGCTTCATCCACCATATGGAAGCTAAAGCTATCAGTTCCAGCAAAGCCACCCTCTGGCGTGTAAGTAGCTACCATGCCATCAAAGCTGACGCTACCATGCTCTGGTTCTGCAGTAACTGCAGGTGCTAAGGTGCCTTCAGGTTTGATTTTAATTGGCAAGACCGCTTCTGCCGCACGATCACCACTGGTCACGCTGAGCAAGGTTGCAAAATCGCGCTCCATTTCACCTACGGCTTCGCTTAAGTCAACCGTAACAGCGGTGTTATGACCGGTTTCAGTAGCCATTGCAGCCACCTCACCAAAGTCACTTACGCTCACCTCAACATCTACTTGCAACTGCGCTGGAGTACCTGCTAACAAGCTCATTTCAAGGGCAGAACCATTAGCTGGTAAATCTGCAGTGGCGATGTAGTTAGAACCACCGGCGGTACCGTCGATATTCTCCAAACCTATCACCGCCCCACCGTCTGGCGCTGCGCCTTGGTTCACATCAATAAAGTTCACGTACACTTTATCGGTGTTCAGCTCAAACCAAGCGTTAAAGGTATAAGATGGGCCGGTTGGATCGTTCCAGTTACGCACGTTGTACCACTCTAAAATCAAGTAGCGGGTACCATCGGTGCTGTTAATTAAGCTGTAACGTAACTCACCGTCCTCAGCAAACACCTCGTAGTCAGCCCAGAATGGTGCAACGATACCGTTCGGTGAACTTGGGTTCGGCAAATCTTGATTCATGAAAGTGAATATCGCGCGGTTTTCACCCATCTCCACGATACCGTTTTCCCACATCACCATGCCTGAGTAGTTCACCCCATCTAACGTCCAATAGGTTTCGTCTTCAAGCACACTGAGGTCAAATTGGATCATCGCCTCATCACAACCTTCAACGCAGAGCTTCTCGTGGGCAATGTCGGCCAGAGCTTGTAAGTCATCTAAGCTCAGACCAGCAAATGGGAAGCTTTCTCCTGCTGCTGCAATGGTGGTAACGGCTGGATCATCAGTTTGGTCGCCGGTCCAGGTAAAGGTACGAGTTTCTGTATTGAAATCCCATTCGCTCGCCGTGGTACCGACTTCAGTTACTGCCAAAGATTCAGCATCAATCACAAAGCTTTCATCTTGCGGGAACTGCGCCACCATGGTGACTGGTTCAGCACTATCACCCATGCGTGCTAGCATGGTTGCAGTCATCGCTTGGCCTGCAGCAATCTCACCGGCGGTAATACCAGAGGTTAATACGCTCGAATCCGTAGATAACTCAGCATAAACCGCTACTGGTAAGCGCGCATCAGCAAAGGTGCCACTCGCGTCGGTTAAGGTGATGGTACCGAACTGCCAACCTGGCTCAGCCAAGCTACCGTTAAAGGTCACATCAAAGTCGAGGGTTTCGCCGGCAGCCAACGTCACTGTTGCTGGTAGCTCAACACTCATGCCAGCGTCAGCAAACTCTGCGCTAACGTTCCACACGGTTTCAGCATCAGCTAAGCTGGTGATGGTGCGGTCAAACTGACACTCATTCACACACATAGGATGCGCAAAACTGGCCACATCAAAGGTCACGCCAGTTTCCATGGCGGTTGCTAAATCTAACCGACCAGCACCCACATCAAACGGGTCTGCCAGCGTCACTGTGTCTTCTTTGCGCACGCCTGCAGCACTTGAAGTCATCAGAATCGATTTAATTTGTTGCGGTGCTAACTCAGGGTAGTTAGCCATCACTAGCGCCGCAGCACCTGCCACATGAGGACCAGCCATTGAGGTACCGCTCATCATGGCAAAGCCTTGACCCGGTGCCGCAGATAAAATATCTGAACCCGGTGCAGCAATTTCTGGTTTCAGCATGGTTGGGTCGCCATTCGGACCGCGCGAACTGAAGTCAGATAAAGCATCCACATTGGCATCAATCACTTGCACTGTATTTGGATTGATAGTGGCTTCCATACCCACGTCATAGGCCGCTAAAATCGCTTGCCCCGCAGCTTGGGTAATAGAAATACTAGGCAAGGTTGCCGCGCCCATGCCCATTAAAATGGTACCTTCGGCGTTGTTGTAAACAATCATACCTACTGCACCAGCAGCCTGTACCGTATTGGCTTTTTGCTCAAACGAACAAGTACCACGGCTCACCATCGCAATCTTGCCGGCAAAAGCATTTTCTGCAAAAGGTTCACAAGCTTCAAAGGCTGCTTCGTCTACTTCAATCGCCGGTAACAGTTCAGCTGTAATCGGCTCAACCACACTAAACGCACCGTTACCTAATTGCGCTGAAATAGGGTCAAAGCCAGTCACGTTCACTTGGTTAGCAAAAATCCGCCCCGTTTGGGTACTAGCTACCGTGATGGTTTCTTCAATACAACCCGGACAACCCACGGTAGTTGGGCCAGGGCCCGAGTTACCAGCAGAAGTCACGGTCACCACGCCCATTTCATCGAGCGACTGCATGATAGGCGTGTAATAACTGCTTGCAGGATGCCCGCCAGCGCCACCGCCCCATGAGTTGTTGATAACATCAGCACCATCAGCCGCTGCGGCTTCGAGCGCTTCAGCCAAACTGATGGTCAAACCTGAACCACGGCCATCCGAGGTATTCCAAAGCGCTTTATAAACTAATAAGTTTGCGCCTGGTGCCACACCAGAAAAGTTTAAACCCACGCCATCGATGGTGGCGCTTACTGGGTTACCAGCCGCAGTACCAGCAACGTGCGAACCGTGGCCGTTCATATCCTGCGGCGAATCCATGAATTCTTCAGGGTGAACACTGCTTGGCGCATCAAAAAAGCGCGCTACGGCAATCTTGTCATTACAGATTTCAACGTTGGTGGCACAGTAGTCATCACCTGGGCTAACCGCGATCGGATCATGACCATTGTCGGCAAACATCGGATGCGCAAAATCAATCCCGGTATCGATAATAGCAACGTTCACGCCTTTACCTGCGGCCTCTTGACCACCCAATAAGGCCCAAGCACTCTCGCTGTTGATTAATGAATTAGAAGAGTCCATATGCACTTCTACTTCATAATCTTTATGCACTGCTTTCACGCCAGGAATGTCACGCAACTGCCGGCTTAAATCGCCCGCACCTTGGTGCTCTACCACAATCCCGTTAAAAGTTAGCGTTAACTGCGATTGCGCTTGTAATCCAGGTACCCGCTGCATAGCAGCAGCCAACACCTGTTGCTGCTGTGTACGCAAGTAATTCGTATAAGCACGCGCAGCACCGCTGTTAGCGTTCAATTGCTCGGCACCGGTCACTTTCGCTGAAGTAGCAGCATAACCTGCGATACCACCTTTGTAGGTCGCAACTGGGGCTTGTTCTAATTCAATCAGGTAACGGCTGGATTGTTTGGCGGCCTGTTTAGCCGCGGCTTTTTTCAGTAACGCTTTGTTAGCAATCGGCTTGGCACTTTGCTCGGTTACTTTAGGTTGGCTTGGTGAAGAATAAAGGTCTTGTGCAGCAAGCGTTGATACTCCCGTAGCGGCAGCAACAGCCAGTGCAATACTCGACCAGCGAATACGTCTTGTGGTTGTCATTTAACTTCCCTTTTATTGTTGTTAGAGAAGTATCAAACTGTAACAGCTTATTAATCATTTTATAACGCAGTCGTTTGTTATATGAGCAGAGTATAATTCGCTATCGTTCGAAATAAATAACCAGGTAAATCATAGAGGTATGACCACCTCTGCATTCCTTACAAATAAAGGAAGCTTACATTTTAAGCAGTATCTGAGCAGAAAACAGCCAGCCTGAATGCACCAACAAGGTGCATTTTATTGAAAACGAGGTTTAAAAAATGTTATTGAACGCGTCAATGCCATAGCGACATAATGTCGCAGGCTAGCTAACAGCGGGCAGTGACAAAGAAGTACTCAGCCGAGCAACTCGTTTAACGATAATTAATGATTAGGTTCTAACTGCAACCGCTCTGCTAGCAACACCGCTTGCGTACGGCTATACACACCTAGCTTACGAAAAATCGCGGTAATATGCGCTTTCACAGTAGCTTCGGTAATATTCAGCTGATATGCAATTTGCTTGTTGAGTAAGCCTTCGTGTAGCAAAAACAGCACACGATATTGCTGGGGAGTTAAGTCAGCCACTTTCTTAGCTAACTCTTGATCTTCATCGGTAATAGAATCAAGACGACCGCGTACCTCGTTCGGTACCCAAGTATCGCCTTGTAAAATGGCATCAATGGCTTCCGCAATCTGCGCCGAGGGCAACGATTTCGGAATAAATCCAAGCGCACCAAAACCAATGCATTTAGCAATCACAGCAGCGTCTTCAGAGCCTGAAATGATCGCCACCGGTAACAACGGAAAGTCTTCTCGAATACGAATCAATCCATACAAGTCTCCGCTACCTGGCATGTGTAAATCCAGTAACAGCAGATCTAAGTCATCATCTTGTTGCAGCGCCGCTAAGGTCGCGTCTAAATCGCCGGCCTCACGCAACTGTAACTCTGGGTAATGATTGGCTAATGCCCCTTGTAATGCCTCCCGAAACAACGGGTGATCGTCCGCAATCAAAAATTTGGCCATACTAGCTTCCCGCGGCAATGCTAAACCACCTAGCTACGGGAGCTAGGTGGTACATTGCATCGTTATTCGTTCATCCGGTACCGCTATAATTATTATTTATTCAAGCGGTTTTGAATTAACGAATCTACCACGCTCGGGTCAGCAAGGGTAGAGGTATCCCCCAAGTTTTCAAACTCATTGGCAGCAATCTTACGCAAAATACGCCGCATGATCTTACCTGAACGGGTCTTAGGTAAGTCTGCTGTCCAATGAATAAAGTCTGGCGTTGCAATTGGGCTCAGTTCTTTACGCACCCAATCGCGCACCTCTTTGGTCAGCTCATCCGTTACCTCAGTACCAGCCATGGCCGACACATACACATAGATGCCTTGACCTTTCACGTCGTGCGGATAACCCACCACGGCAGCTTCAGAAATCTTCGGATGCTCAACCAACACCGACTCAATTTCCGCGGTACCTAAACGGTGCCCGGATACGTTCAAGACGTCATCAACCCGACCGGTGATCCAGAAGTAACCGTCTTCGTCACGACGCGCGCCGTCACCGGTAAAGTACATGTTCTTATAAGCTGAGAAATAAGTCTGCTCAAAGCGCTCATGGTCACCCCACAAGGTACGGGCTTGGCCCGGCCATGAATCAAGAATAACCAAGTTACCATCAACTGCGCCCTCTAGCACCTTACCATCGGCATCCACCAGGGATGGCTTCACGCCAAAGAACGGCCGTGTTGCTGAACCTGGCTTCAAATCAGTCGCACCCGGTAATGGCGTGATCATGATGCCACCTGTTTCAGTCTGCCACCAAGTATCAACAATCGGGCAACGGCTATCGCCAATCACTTTATAATACCATTCCCAGGCTTCTGGGTTAATGGGCTCACCCACCGAGCCCATGGTGCGCAACGATTTACGGGTTGAGGTTTCAGCCGCAGCAGTGCCCTTCGCCATCAACGCACGGATCGCAGTAGGCGCGGTATATAAGATAGTCACGCCATGCTTATCAATCACTTCGCCAATACGACCCACGCCTGGGTAAGTTGGCAATCCTTCAAAGATCAAGGTGGTAGCACCGTTGGCTAAGGGTCCATAAACAATGTAGCTATGGCCCGTGATCCAGCCCACATCGGCGGCACACCAGTAGACATCATCTTCATGATAGTCAAACACATACTGATGTGTCATCGACGCATATACCATGTAGCCACCGGTGGTGTGCAACACCCCTTTGGGCTTACCCGTTGAGCCTGAGGTATAAAGAATAAACAGCGGATCTTCGGCATTCATCACTTCTGGTTGGCACTCAGCCGGCACATCTTTCACCAGCTGGTCCCACGCCACATCGCGATCTTCGTGCCAATCCACCTCACCATGGGTGACCTTAGCCACGACCACATGCTCTACCGTCGGGCATTTGCCGTTATGCAACGCCTCATCAACGTTGGCTTTTAGTGGTGTCGCTTTGCCACCACGACGACCTTCGTCAGCAGTAACAATCACTTTCACGCCACAGTCGTTCACGCGGTCCGCAATCGCATTTGGCGAGAAGCCACCAAAAATAACCGTATGCACTGCACCAATACGGGCACACGCCAACATCGCATAGGCCGCTTCAGGCACCATCGGCATATAGATAGCTACCCGATCGCCTTTCGCCACACCTAATTTTTTCAAGCCATTGGCAAACCGAGAGACCTCCGCATGTAACTGCTTGTAGCTGATTTCATTACTAACGGACGGGTCATCGCCTTCCCAAATGATTGCGGTTTTGTCACCGCGCTCAGCTAAGTGGCGGTCGACACAGTTGTAACAGGCGTTCAAAGTACCATCTTCAAACCATTTGATGCTGACATCGCCCGGTGCAAAACTGGTGTTTTTAACTTTGCTGTAAGGGCTAAACCAACTGATTCGTTGCCCCTGCTCACGCCAAAAACCCTCTGCATCATCAACACTTTGCTGATACATAGCGAGGTATTGGTCGTTATCAATCAGCGCCCGCGCTTTGGCATCCGCCGGCACTTTATATAAGTCATGTTGCATAAAACCTCCTTTCAACTGCGACATCGTCATTAGCTATTGGCTATTTGATATTGGTCCACGGTGGGCGCCCTCTAATAGCTAATATCTAATAGCTAACAGCGCTCTTGTTATTATGTTTTTCAATGCCCCTACCTTCATTTATTCGGGGCTGCGAAGCCATTAGACCATAGTCTAGATTGATAAATCACCCATCCTGCTATTGACTATAACCTAAGAGTGCCAGCGTTAAAGATTGCTGATATTAGCTTGATGTAACACAACAAATTAAAAGTGTAGCTGATATCTAATAGCCGACATCTCAATACGAACTTGATTTTAAAAACAACAAGGAGCACAGCAATGCTGCATAAAACTCTAACCAAATCGCTGATTGCCGGTGCAGTACTCAGCGGATTGGCATTCAATGCCCAAGCCGCAGAGGGCCCCGAATGGTCATTCGGTGGCTACGTAAAACTTGATGCCATGATGTCTGATTATTCGGATGGTTCAGCCGGTTCTGGTAGCGACAAAAACATCGGTCGTCAGTTCTATATTCCTAGCCTAACCCCAGTAGGTGGTCAAGGTGACGATGCTGTCACCGACTTTCATGCGCGCCAATCACGCTTTTGGTTTGATGTGAAACAGGGCTTAGAGAACGGCGAAACCATCACCGGTCGTATTGAAATCGATTTTATGACGGTGCCTAGTGGTGACGAGCGTATTACTAACTCGTACGCGCCGCGCTTACGTCAGGCTTTCTTGAAGTACAAGAACTGGACCATTGGCCAAACCTGGTCCAACTTCCAAGATCTGAGTATCTTGCCTGAATCCGTAGACTTTATCGGGGCTACCGACGGCATGGTGTTTATGCGCCAGCCACAAGTCCGCTATACCCAAGGTAACCTAAGCTTCTCCTTAGAAAACCCAGAAACCACAGTTAGCCTTGTTTCTGGCACCGGAGCAGTATCACGCTTGGCCACCTCTGAAGGCATCATGCCGGATATCACCATGAAGTACACCGGTAAAAGCGATAACTTCAGCTACAGCGTTGCTGGTTTAGTGCGTCAATTAGCACATGACATTGACGGTGACGGCGATGATGAAACCGTAGCTGGTTACGGTGTCACTTTTGGTGCTAAATACAGCCTCGGCAATGGTAACGACATTCGTGCCTCCTTTACTGCCGGCTCTGGCGTTGGTCGTTACATGGGTCTAAACACCTTCAACGGTGCTTACATTGCCAGCGATGGCAGCCTAGAGGCACTGGATGTAATGGGCGTAACCTTGGCCTATCGCCACAACTGGAACGAGAAAACCCGCTCTAACTTCGTCTTCAGCCGCGGCTGGGCCGATAATACCGATAATCTCGAAACCTCAAGTGCCACCGATTACACCCAACGTTTTGGCGTCAACGTCATGCACTCTGTAGACAAAAAACTCACCTTTGGTGCCGAAATCTCACGCGCTACTCGTGAAACAGCCAACAACCTTGATGGCGACCTAACCCGTCTCCAATTCATGGCCATGTATTCGTTCTAACAGCCCTTTAGAACTTCAAATCAAAAAAGGCAACGCATTATCGCGTTGCCTTTTTATTTGTATCAACAAATATGTGAATTACTTCAGCATCTCTTCTAATTCAGCTTTGGTTTTCTCAATCATAAATTGTTCAAACAAAGCCTGCTCAGAGGTTGGGTCTAATTGCATGCCGCTCATGCCCACCATCTGGTTAAAGACTTCTTCTGGCTGTTCTAACGCAACCAATGCACACAGCTGTTTTTGGCCATCGATTTGCGCCAAAGTCACTTCTTTCGGAATCGCCCCCTCAAGTACTTCAGAGCTTAATTGGGTGCTAGCTTGCGCAAAACTGCTGCTCACCATGGCGCTTACGCCTTCAATGGTTTTAGCGCTGACAGATTTATCTAACACCGCCGCGCGAGTACGAATCTGTTGCGCCAAATCAGCACGTGCGGCCGCAATCACTTGGGCCCGGTCGACTTGCATCTGGCCACTCCACTGCACGCACTGAGAGCTCGCGAGAGCTCCTTCTACTTCCGGCAAAAACACCCAGCTAGGCGCATTATCCGTTTCGTTTTTAGTAACCTCGCGCATGGTTTGCGCGCCATCATTAGAACTACAAGCCGCTAAGGTGGCAGCTACAGCACCGGCTAACGCCAATTGTAAAACTTTAGAGTGTTTATTCATGATTGTAATTCCTCTTTATAAAACTGCTGTCGCTGCACAACTTTGCGCAGATAATTCTTGGTTTCAGTAGCCGGCAAATGTTGCATCAAATGCTCATACACGGCTGCTGCGCTCATACCATTAGCTCGCTGCGCCGCATCGCTCAGCGATTTCGTTTGGGCCATCGCCAAACTCACGTTACCAGGCCCCGTATTGTAGGCCGCAATCGCCAAATACATCCGGCTAACGGGATCTTCCACCTGCTTAAAGTACCTGTTACCAAGCAGATGCAAATACACGGTACCAGCCTGCACATTTTGCTCAGGATCATACAAATATTCCGCTGATAACACCCGTTGCTGGCCGGTTAAGAACTCAGTCACATCCCGGCCCGCCGAGGTAGGCACAATTTGCATCAATCCAAAAGCAGGAATCGGCGACCGCGCTAACGGATTAAAACTCGACTCAGTGTGCATAATCGCCATCACCAATTCAACCGGCAAACCGCGTTGCATGGCATATTTTTCAGCAATCGGAAACATACGTTGCGCCCGTTCACTGCTCACTTTCGTGGGCAATTGAATGGTCACTGAGGTGGTCTTGCCTTGGCGCTTTACTTGCGCTGGTTGCTGCGTCACCTCAGCTGCCGACACCCCGCCTAACAACGAACTTTGCTGCATCTGCTGCGAATTTTTTAATTGCGCAAGATTCACCCCAGCATTCACATGAATAGGATCTTGGGCCACAGCTTCTGCTAACGAGGTTCCGGTCGCTTTGGCTAACACTTGTTCAGCCTCAGCCCGCACTGCTGCCTCAGATTTACCGGCCGTCTCAGAGGCTAAAAACTCCACCGTCACCGTGTCATTTTCATAATCGATGATGGTACGCTGGCTTTGGTCATCGGAGTAGCTCACCCACTTGGTTTTACCCGACACCATGCCATCGTTCCAGCGCTCTTTAAGCTGCTCTACGTAGTTCTTTTCGGCATCTTGCCAGCGTTTCACAAAAGCTCGAAATTCAGCTTCGCGCTGCTCCGAAAACTTCTCAAACTGGGCCTTATTTTGCTGCTTAAAGCGTTCAAAATCCGCTTGCTGGGCATGACCGTGCAACACCGCACCTGGCATCGCCACGGCCAACAACAAGGCCACCGCACTCATGCGCAAAGCACCAGCTTGCTTCATACTAGTTGCCAAAGTAGCTGTTGAGGTCCATCGCTTGTTTCGCTTCATACGCGCGTAACTCCTGTTTGATTTGCGGCAGCAATTTTCTGCAGGCCACGCTACCACAGCTGTTAGCCAGCATCATGGCCGTTGCGATCTCGCCGCCTTGTAGCATTAACTCGGCCACCGCTAAGCGCGCATCATCCAATTGCAGCGCCGCTAAGTCTACGTTGGCTTTGGCATACGCCAACCCCTGATGCGCAGGCGCCAATTTAGCAATCAGAGCAGCTCCATCAGCAGCAGTCGCACCATGGCTTAAGGCAACCTGTAACAACTGTTTTAACTGCTCTGGGGTTAACTCAGGGTATTGCGCCCAAGCAGCACGTACCGCTGTGGCGGCAATGCTCAGCGGCATATCGGTAATACTCACCATGCCCGTACAAACATGCGCATCGGCATTGCTACTCAGCTTAAAGTTAGTCACCTCAGCTTCAACGTAACCCACCTGCTCGTCTATCGCAAAACCGACCTGCTCGGCTAAGCGCGCCCGAACCCGCGCCATATCTTCAGCTTGCATGGCGGTGGTACAGGCATTGCGCAGCATGCCATCGGGCATATTCTTACTTTTTAGGATCTCACCTTGGCGTTGCTGCGCCGGCTCGTTCATACCAGCCGCCATCGCCGTAAAGCTAGCTAGGCTAAGCCCAGCTAGCAGCGCTAACACACCAACTTTATGAGCTGCGGCTAGCATTACAAGTTATCTTCATCGCTAACTTTGCCAGACGCGCCTTGCGAGTTCTTGGCACGCTCGTTCAATCCGCCACGGGCATTAGACTTGCCTTGCCCTGGTGCATTAGTGGCGTTCTGCCGCGCCGTAGCTTCTAATGATGGTGCATACACAGCCACCGTGTACTGCCAAAAGCCATCTTCAGAGACAAACGAACGCAAACCTACTCCCGGCGGCAACTGGCCTTTGGTCAAAGTACCGTAGTCATCGCTTTGCCGCATTTGGTTTAAGAAAGTCACTTTATCTTGCTCTAAGCGGGTAACATTCTCAGGATCAGCCAATACCGGATCATCGTAAGTAAATTGCTCAGTGCTCTCTACTTGGCTTTCATCAAAGCTACCACGCCAGTAAACTTCTTCGCCTTGCATGGTGCTTAACAAGGCAGCGCGCGCCCGCGTTTGCGACTGACGCAAGGCCGCATCGGCTAAACGCGAAGCCAACCGTGGGTTGCTATTCTGGCGAATAATTGACGAACCAAAGCCCATCACAATCACTTCGCCGGTATTGGCATTAGTTAATACCTTAGCGCCCATCGGGGGCATCACCCCATCTTGAATGTCGCTTACCACTTGCTTGAACACTTCGTTCGGGTCGGTCACTACATTCAACGCACCCACGTTGTCACGAATAATCGAACGGGTTTTTGGAGTTGAAATCACACTCACCCGTACCCGCTTGGTGTCCACATCATCAAACACATCGTAAGTAACGTAACCTGCCACCGAGCCGTTCACCGACTCGCTACAAGCTTCTTCTGAACTCACAGATTCGTTACCCATACCATCGGTACCGCTGTCAATAAAGTCCATGCTCATGCTCACGAGGTTACTACAAACCACGTTCACACCTTTCTGGTGCTCTACTAAGCCTTTTTTAGCCACCAAAAACGCTTGGTTGTAGGCGGCACGTTTGCTCAACAAACTGGCATTCGGGTTATCAAACAATTGATAACTTGCCGAACCTGTAGATAACACCCCAATCCCACTACCTACCGCGATGGTCATCACCCCATCTTGGGTATTTTCCATCAGATTTTGGTGCGCCACGGTCACCGCTGTGGCTTCATCGTTGGCTACCACCACATTATCTTTGACTTCATAATCACCGCTGGTTGGCGCTGCTTGGCCTGGTCGCGCTGGCATCATGTCGGTTAAATCAAAATCTTGTGCCATGGTAGCTGCTGAGCTCAAACCCATCACACTGCTAATAACCACCGCAATCAACGAATGTTTCATAATTTGTCCTTAACTTACTTAAACTTATAGAAATTTAATTTTATAGGCGTTATCAATTCGCGCCTGCGGTAACGGTGCTGCTAATAACGGTGGCAGTACTTGGCTCAATACCGACGCCAACTCCGCTGCGCTGCCGTTATAGCGCAACTGCGCCGTAACTAACTGCTCATTGCCAGCTACCTGCACATCGCGCACACCACCGATGGTCTGCAACACACCAGGCAACTCTGCGGTACTACTCAAATAGCGTCGAGCAATGGCGATTTCATGAATCAGTCCGCCCTGCGCTACCATCTGGGTAAAAGCCTCATGCAACGCGTTGGCTAAGGCCGCGCGCTGTTGCTCATGGCTTAAATGAACATCCAATAAATCGCGATGAATACCGGTTTTGTTAGGCAGCGCCAATAAGGCCGGGTTATTGTTCCACTGGCCATAAAGATTACCGGCGGCATCTTCTACCTGCACGCCTAAATGCAGCCGTGCACTATTGCCACTGACACGCACATCGGCATTGGCATTCACCAATAAACTGGCATTCTCACTCACTTCAATACCTTGCTGATTCAGCCACAAGCGCAAATGATCAGCTAGCGGTTGCGGTGCCATCACCCGTACCCGTGGCGAGCCAATCGCAGTCAAAATATCTTGCGCCGCTTGCGCTAGCTCTTGCTTTTCAACCACAGCTTCTAGGGTTAACTTAACGCCGCCATCACTCAGCATCTGGGTATCCAATAACTGCCAACGTTTTACCAAGCCATTGCTGCGAGTGTGCAACTGTTGCGCCACCACATCCTTAAGGCTTTCGTTCACTTCGTCATTGGTTTGTTCAATCGACGAGTTAGAGTACTGGCTGTAGTTTTGCTGCAACCACACCCCAACCACTTGCGATACCGCCCGACGCAAGCCATCAACTTCCGCCACTTGTTGCGCGCTTAAGCCCTTGGCTTTATTCGGCCAACCTTCGCCGTTCACCACCACCGCAACTTCACGGCTGGCATCATCCCATACGATATCGCCATCCAAGGCATCAGCGCCACCGACATCCGTACCTCGCACCAGCGTCATGCTGACGCAAGTATCTGAACCTTGCAGCCAGGGTTGGCCACTTTGCACAAATAAATTAGCGACCGTGATGCCACTTTGGCTGGCCTCTTGCAAACTCTGTACCCACTGCGTCGCTTCAGCGGCACTGGTGGTAGTTAGCGAGTCAGCTACCTCATTCAATTGGAGCAGCGCAGGCCCTTTCACAAAAGCCGCTAATTCTGCCGCCGCCTGCGCTTCAGCTTGAGCAATGGCTGCTGCACCGCGCCCATAGGCACAAGCCTGCACGGTAATATCGGCATTACTATTAAAACTAATCGAGCTGGCGTGTGCTGCCGGGGCCGCCCCAAACGCAAGCGCTACCAGCCCCGAAAGCATCGCCACTGCTGGTAATTTAGCAGTATGGTTGCGTGCTTTTATCATGTTCTATTCTCCAAGAACCCCGCTGGAGTTCCGACACTGATGGCGAAAATCTTAACGCCATTGCTTGGACGATAAATACCATTGCTGGCTGAACGTTCAATCTGATCGGCCAAGCGCGAATTTTTCCAACGCACGATAGTACCGTTGGCGCTATTAATCGACGGCTGCACTCGAGCAACCCCAATCGGCTCCACAAACCCTGCTTCGTATTGAAACACAATCATGGTTTCGTTAGGTAACACACCGGCATTCTGGCCCCGATCTAAACTAATTTGGTCGCCTTTAATGCCTAACACCTGTGCCGAAGCTGGCATTTCTGACAGCATCCGCGTCAGCAAAATATCAATACCGCGAGACGCCATATCATTGATCACTGCGTTTACATGAGCGCTGTCGTTATAGCGGAAGCCCGAAACGTAACGGTTATTGGCCATGATAAACTTCAGCTCGCTACGGTCGCGCACTTCTTCTGATTTCACCCGCACTTTACCTAGGTTGGGATACGACATGATCTCACGGGTACGCGGATTGATGGTAGCCGCAGTAAGCTCCAAGGTGTAATCCATCCAGCCGGTAATCGAACCTTCGTTCTTAACCGTGCGTAAAGTATCAATTTTTACCACGTAATCAGGCAGTAACGGGCCTGAACCACTAAAGTATTCCGCCGCTTTTGCTGCGCCCTGCTGCTCTAACACAGTGGCGCTTTCAGCATCAATCACCGCATCATCACGGGTTACAATCCGGTAGCGGTTAATACCACTGAATTGGTTTTCTAGCATAAACAGCAACTGGGTATCGTCGTAGGCCCGCAGAGCATCAACGCCTTGGCCTTCGCCACCCACGTCAGTGCCCGAAAAGTACATGCGTACAATCGGCTTTTTCAAAGGACACGCAGGATGTTCGTTATCCACATCAAAGGTACAGTTCTCTAGCCCTTGTGTGTTAAAAAATGCCGGTACCGAAATATCGCTATCATTGAATTGTTCAGGTGCCTTGGCAACATTTACTCCAGATGACCGATTCGACACCTTGGTGCTTTGCGTTTGGCTAGGTGCGGTAGATTGACACGCCACCAACACACTCAAAGCGATAGCTGATACGGCTAATTTGGCAAACTTCATATTTGTTGTCCTTTACTATAAAAATAACCATGCCCGCAGGGGCTGTTCTAATTGTTGTTGCATGCTGCGCAGCGCAGCTTGCTCAGCGGCACTGGCGCTAGCTCCTTCACCGATACTACGCAACTGTTGTTGCTGATACACGGTAAAAGGCGCGGTAGGGCTGGTTAACTGCACCTGTACCACACGCTGTTCTAAAAACTTACCTTGTTTTTGGCCGCGCTTACGCTGTTCCGTTAACCGTAACCAGAGTACGCTGTCGGTAGCTGCTGGCAATTGCGTCGATAAGGCGCCTACCAAGGGCTGCAATTCATAATTGGCAACCACCCGTACGCCCATATTCTGCCACACTTGCTGTACCTCGCGCTGCAATTGTTCTAAATGCATCCGCGCCATCGGTTGGCCACCGCCTAACGCTGCCATGGCGCGCTCTAGGCGCAAGCCATCGTCGATACTCTGCCGATACTGTAAACTCCACAATAACTGTTGTGCTCGCCCTTGCTCGCTGGCGTCATCCATAAACGGAAAATTCAACGCCTCTAAGGGCCGCAAACGGTCATGCAAACCCGCAACAATCGCGGCCTTAGGCACCGCCAACAACACCGCAACCTGACTACCATCAGCATTTTCTAACAGGGCACTCTGCTGTTCTTCTACTTGCTCTAATTGCAAACCCAGCGCCTCTAACAGCGTCACTTGGCTAAAATCATCCTGAATTTCAGTAGCACCTGCGCTACGTTTACGCGCCAACACACTGCGCTGTAAGGTATTCACATCAGCCGATACTTGCAGGCTAATTTCAGCCAGCGCATGCTGCCGCGCCATCGCCTTAGAAACGCCAAAACCCACTGCATATAAGTGGGTTGATGGATAATCCGAGACCGGCGCAAACACCCAATCTGGCCAATCGGCCTCCGTTGGGGTAGCCGGCTGCGTTGCAGATTGCGCTGGCGACTGTTGCGCCTCCGCGCTGGGCAGCGCTAGTAGCAGCCCCAACAGCATCGCCATCTTACCTGTGTGCATCCAAAATGTGTGCATCAATTCAGTTCCGTTCCTAAATGATAAAACTCATGATCTTTACTCAACGCATCGTGCAATTGCCCAACCACTCTGGCATTGATTGCTTGCACCCAAGCTAACTGGTCACGCGTAAAGCTAAGCGCAACGTACAGGTTGTGCTCGGCTTGTAACCTAGAGTCATCCGACCCCATCACAAAATCCACTTGCCACAGTGCTCGGTGCTGCTTAAGCTGCTGCTGATGAGCTTGTTCAAATGCTTGTAATCGTTGCGATTGCTCGCGCCAGCGCCCGTACAATTGTTGATTATCGTCCAGCCGCCGCACAAGTTGAGCTGCACCTTGAGGCTTTGTTATCGCGAGCTCTAATTGCTGTATCAGTAACTCAGGCACCGCCGCTAGTTGCTGCAAAGAGTGCGGCGAAAACTGCTCCCAATCGGCAAAGCGATACTCGGCTTGATACCCATCAGCAGCACGCACCAATCCTATACCTGCTAAAATGTCATCACGAAACAAGCCTGACCAATCATCTTGGCTAGAAACTGCTGCAAGCGCGGGCGACGGCTCACTTTGCTGCCGCATCAACAGCGCCCCTTCTAATCCATCTAACAGCTGTAGCTGTGAATCAGCGTCGCTTAAAAGCCCACCAGTAAGGTCATAAATATCGATCAAATACATGAATCCCACATACAGATTATTTTCGGGGGTCTGGGGTACTGGGTCCGGGTAAGCTATAACACCCATGGATTTTGCTATCTCTGTCCCCAGCTCCACCAACACCTCCTGAGCCTCAGCCCCTAAGGCTTCATAACTTTCATAAACCAGTCGATGATCTGCACGAAGCTGAGCCAGGCGCGCTGTGAAGCTCGACTGTGCCTTTAACTCCGTCACCAACGCATCCACTTCAGCCGGGCTTAATGCCTCCAACCGCTGTTGCAGCGATGCCTCGGTTTCATCGAGCTGCTGCCACTCATGCAGCAACAAATAAAGCTGCGGATATTGCAATAACCATTGGCGATACTGGCTTAGCCAGAGCTCGGTTTGCTCAACTACAACCACCATCGATTTATTGAGCTCACCTAATTTGCCGTCTTGGGCTAAGGGCACCGCCCGCTGAGCTGCCAACTCTTGCTGCAGCTCAACCATAGAATCTTCGCCACTCGCTATCAGCCATTCTGCGCGCTGCTGCGGTGTCGGAGATAACGTACAACCTGCCAGGGCTACAGCCACAACAATGAGCAGGATTGATCTTGATTTTTTTAGCATGAATGCCATAAAGGTCTCAGCTGCAACAGTAGGCACTGGCCTTATCAGCCAGTGCCTTACTTAATAGCTTATTTAGCTTCTAATTCAGCTTGCAAAGCATCAATCGCCAACATGGTATCTTGGTCAATCGAAATAAGGTCGCTTGCTTGAGTCGCCAAATCGATTTGATCCATAGCCCGAGTCATAGCCAGGTAAATGTTATTATTCACGGTTTGCTCTTCACCGCCACCTAGCATCAGCCTTTGTGCTTGATAAATTGCGGTAGCTTTGGCAATTTCAGTACCGTATTGAGTCAGTAGGTAAGTACCTTGAGCACTTTGAATTAGAATCTCTTCAAATAATTCTTGGTTAGCTGCAGAAACTTCTGCGATCGCGCCACGATAAGCATCGATCTTCGGACCAATTTTTTCTGCTTCAGTGGTTGCGCCTAAATCAAATTCCATGATGGCGGCTTTCAACTGCTCTGGCGTTGCTTCACGCTGCGCATACAAGAACGCCTGCACATCAGCATGGTTCTCTGCTTGAGTGCGATATAGGCCCATCACTTTCTTCTGACGCTCAGTGATATCTACCACGATATTTAAGAAGTCTTGAATACCAGGAAACGCAGTGATGCGCTCGTAGCCCAGCTCATCCATTTGTTCAGTTAATTCGGCAATCGCAAGATTACGATCTAACTTGGCTGCATCGCTGGTAGTAGCGCCACAACCGGCAAGCGTTAACATTGAAGCCAACAAAGCAGGAATGATTAATTTTTTCATAATAAGAGTCTCTCCGTAAGCTCCAACGAGCTTTCCATACGTTCCCCCAACCTAGCCTGTATACCAATAACTAACTAAGCTGAGAGAGGTCCAAGGCAAATTGTTATATAATTGTATACTTTGCCACTAGCGTTAAGGTAAATAATTTGTAAACGCATTGCAACAAAAAAATCTGAAATAGCTAAAAAAGTAATTAGCTGCTATTGAATGGTGCTTCTATTACAGGCATAGTAGCCCATAGCTACGCAATCTTTACGAAAGATTAACAGAGTAATAGCCGTTTTACAGGACGAAACTGCTGATGAAATATGTCAAAAAGCTAACAAAAATCGCACTTGGTAGCCTAACCTTAAGCGCAATAGGCCTCTGGTCTAGCGTGAGTTTAGCTGCCCCCGTTCAAGAATTACGTCTGGCGCAAGAAGCCTTCACTGAGTCGTACGCCTCCAACGTACCAGTAAGTGGCCGCATCTTAGTTGGGGTGGTGTATGCTTCTCCCAACCTTAGTGGAAACCTTGCCGTACGAGTGCCACAAGTTGATTTAGATCAACCTATTTGTTTGAAAGTGCATTCGCGCGATGGTAGCTACAGCTCAGAAAATGAATACCGCATGGCCGCAGCCGCAGAGGCTGAGTTATATTCTGTGGAATATCCCAGTAAGCATACTGATGTGTTAAATAAGCTCTCAGCTGACGAGATGGCTATGGTCGCCGTACCCGGCTCTTGTGAGCAGAGTAACAGCATTCAACAAGTGTATTTAAGTTATCGCGGCGAAGAGCCAGGCGGCAAAGTATACGTGTTCGCTAACTCGGGGCGTAGCGATGTGTTCATGCAACTGCAACTCGACTCTGGCAACCAAAATCACCGTTGCCAAGCTATCAAGCAAGGCGTCCGCACCGGCTACGATACCCTGTGTGAAATCGACCCAGCATTACTGCGCGATGGCAGCAACGCCATCACCCTCGTCCGTCGCCAAGCCGGCCGCATGCTGCCACCCGTTAAATTCGAATTAGTGTATTGATAACGGCAAAGGCGCCGTTAGCTATTAAATATTAGATATTCGAGCCGATGCTCCGCAATCAACTAATATTTAATATCTAATAGCTAATAACGTCTTCGCATTTAATAAGAAGAAATACTTATGTCCGTATTGAAAAATAGCGCGATGCGCATGTTTATGGTAACGCGGGTGAAGAACCTGCGCGGTCGCGGCTGGACTCGTAAAAGCGTGATTTTTTTGATTTTGTCGGGGATGGTAGCAGCGCTTGCGTACGTGCTTTTTGCCGACCGGGTCAACATTTACACGGTAAGCGCTAGAACGGACGTGATGAGCATTGTGACCGCCGAAAGCACCATCAATCAGTGGCGTATCCCAAATGATGCGACTGTACTTAGCGGTATCACCGGCGAGGCACTGATGGACCCCGAGCAAAATCCAGCAGAACAAATGGAGCTGGTTGACTACAAAACTGGCGAGAATTTTATCATTGTTAATCCAGGTATTCAGGTTACCTTTTTTGTTAATCATGCTAATAGCGAGTTTGTCATTACCCTCGAACATCCAGACTTTGCTAACGGTTCAGTCGGCTACTTAGAACGTGACCTTGGCCGCCAAGAATTGGGCTCGTACGTGGATGTGATCATGGATCAATCACGCCAACTGCTCTTTCCTTTCATGGGAGAAGTGGTGATAGGTGACGACGTGAGTACTTCGGTAGCAGCGACGTTACTCAGTGGCAATATTCGTATCATCGAGCAGGAACTGTTTGGCGACGTACGTTACGTATCGGGCGAGTTTGAGTTAGACCAAGGCGACCGCGTGACGCTACACAACGATATTGAGCGCAACACCAACGCCGTGCTGCGTGGTTTTGTGCGCTATGAACCCGATGACAGCATGTATATCACCACCCATGGTGAGACCACGGTCGCACGGGTAGAGCGCCTTGGCAGCGCCGGCTACGATGCTAAAACCTCGCTCTGGAAGCGCTTCGGTAACGATCCTGTGGTGATGGCGCTGACCAGTTTGTACGCGATTATCTTCTTAATGCTTGAGTTTACCGTGATGTTAAGGAGCTTATTTGCTCCGAAAAAAGAACAAATCAAAGCAGAAGAAGTGGTGGTTGAGCGCTAACAGCTGCTCGTATAAAAACAATAGGTGATATCCGAATCATGGCTAAGTTACGACCTACAGCGGCAATCAAGCCGCTGCTAGCCGCCTCGGTGGGGCTAAGCATCGCCACCGCAGCTATTGCCCAACCAGCAGGGGCACAAAACACGCCCATTACCCCGGTATTTGTTGAGGCCGGTGAGATCGGGCAAGGCTTTTTGCTCAAACGCCTAGACAGCTGTTACCTGATCACCCCCGAACACGTCGTCAAAGACAACTTTTTTGCCAACCTCACCGCCGCCAACGCTGCGCGCAGCAAAGGTGAAGCCGTTGCTATTCAAAACTTCGGTTACGACCTATCGATTATGGGCGTGAGTGGCCCTGCTGCTGAGGGCTGTGGCGCTAGTTTTAACGAGCTCACCAGTACCAGTGCTGATGTCCTCAAACAATTGCAAAGTGCTAGCCAACTCAGTGTTAGCACCGTTAGCGCCGATGGCGCTCGCACCTTAACCCCAGTAAGCATCAGCAGCGTTGATTTGTTGCGCCTTTACGTACAACCCATCGATGCTATCAACACGCCTTTGTATCAAGGCATGAGCGGCAGTACCGTTTATGTCGGCCAAACGCCTGTGGGGATGTTGCAATCAGTGGATGCAGATAGCGGCCAAGGCTTGGTGTTGCGCATCGACCGTTTACTAGAAACTATCGGCCCTTTTTTCAATGATGGCTTGGTCGCAGATCTTGCCAATAATACCGGTCTGAATGCTCTACAACAAAGCGTGACGCTAAGTGCTTGGAGCCATGTGCCCAGCGCCGGTAGCAATAGCCATCTACTCACCGACGGTGATACCGGCACCCATTGGAGCTATCAGCCGCAACAAGGGCCGAACTATAACAAGCTCGGTAACTATCAAGCACACAATCCTGTGCGGCTGACGTTTAGCCTAGGTGATAACTTACAACAGCTTAATAGCATTACCTTGGCTAACCATAGCAAGCAGCGTAGCAGCTTTATCCGTGATTTTGAAATTCTTGCCAACCGCTCCCAGCGCAGCGCGCAAGGCTGGGTGCCTGTGTATAGCGGCACTTGGATGCTCGGCCAAGAGCAAAAGGAGATCGATCTAAGCAAGGCCAACGTCGCAGCTCGCCAATTTATGCTGGTGGTGCATTCTCATTGGCAAGCCGACGCGGAACAGATCGTGATTTCAGAGATTAAAACAAGTCAATCGTTGCTGGCAGAGTAACTCCTGCACAAGTCACACTGCCACTTAACTCACTCACGTCGTTAAGCTCAAATTTAGCGCTGCAGGCGTTTTGTGATAGGCTAACCTGCAGCCCAGCTACTTCACCATAACCATTGTGGCTACCGCCGAAGTTACGCACCTCAAAGCGGCCATTCACCTCGTTATAACTGCGCACGGTTACGTTCATCACGCCACCTAAACTGCGCCGCAATTGCTCGGCCTTACCGCCATCACCTTCGTTCAAGGTGATCTGCAACGTCTGTACTTCGTTAAATCTATGGCTCAAAGTAATAGCGCGCGCCACGTCGTCGGCACTGCCAAACCCGACCGCATAGGCCATTTCACGCAGCGCCGTATTCTCCGATTGCAGCAACTTATTCAGTGCACTACTACGTACGTTGGCATCGGCATGACTCAATAGCTGCCGCGCTTGGGCTAACTGATTGGCATCAGCCTGAATTTGCTGCACGTTAAGCTGGTTTGCCGCCACGGGTGCCGCGCTAGCAGCGGTCGTTCCTGCCGCCAACAAGAGCATAGCCGTAGCCATGTGGGTGATACCACGCGCCGACCCAGCCACCAACCTTTTATCATCCTGTAACATGCTTACGTCCTTCATTTCTACAACCTTTAACTTTCAAACAAATCGTCTAGGGGCACTGGCCGGCCAAAATAAAAGCCCTGCATATAATCACAACCTAGCTCAGTAACAAACTCAGCTTGTTGCGGGGTCTCCACCCCTTCTGCCACCACTTTAAAATTCAAACTTTGCGCAATTTTAATCACCGAGCCAATCAACACTCGGTCACTGCGATGGGTTTTGATCCCAGCCACAAAACTCCGATCAATTTTTACTTTATCCACCGGCAAACGGCGCAGATAACTCAAGCTGGAGAAGCCGGTACCAAAATCATCTAACGAGATGCTGATCTGCTTATCACGCAAGCTTTGCAAGATATCCACCGCATAGTCGGTGTTCTCCATCAAGATGCTTTCGGTGAGTTCTAACTCTAACCACTGCGGCTGACACCCGGTTTCTTCTAACGTACGCTCTAAAAAGCCTTTAAATTCGCTGCGGTTAAAGTGCAAGGTACTTAAGTTAACCGCTACCTTACATGGCCCATATTGCTGCAATTGCACCGCCGCCTCACAGGCCCGTCTAAACACCCACTCACTTAACGGAATGATCTGGCCGGTCATTTCGGCTAAAGGAATAAACTCCGACGGCGGAATAAAGCGCCCAGGTTCACGCTCCCAGCGCAACAAGGCTTCGTAGCCCACCGTCGCGGTATCGCTACAGCGCACAATCGGCTGATAATGCAAGGTTAACTGATTGCGTTCAATCGCCTCCTGCAAGCTCGAGCGCATCGCCGCCGATGATTTAAACTGCAAGCTCATACTTTCTTGGTACACTTGCACGTGATTATGGCCTTGGCGTTTGGCTTGGTGCATGGCCATATCGGCCCGCTGCACCAACTCCAATGGCGCATATTGGTCGTCCGTTTGATGCGCCACGCCAATGCTGGCAGTTAAGTATATTTTATGGTGCATGATCCGATACGGCTGTGCGACGGCCGCTAATAACTTATCCGTCAACTCTTTGACCGCCCGTTCATTGTCATGCACTTTGTCGGTAATGATTAAAAACTCATCACCACCAAACCGGCCTAAGATAGCCTGCTTACCAACCACAGCTTCTAACCGCTGCGCCAGCACTTGGAGTAAGCGGTCACCCACTTGCAAGCCCAAGCTATCGTTGATGTAGGTAAAGCCATCCAAGTCGATAAACAACACTGTTTGCTGCTTATTTTTATGAAACCTATCCGCTAACACCTGCTCACTGGTGGTGCGGTTAAACAGCCCGGTCAGGGCATCATGCTCGGCCTGAAACTTCAGTTGCCGGCCCTGCAACACCAACTCGCGGTTACGCTCTACCGTCAGCGCCATCATCAGCACCAGCAAAATCCCCGCAAACACCACCAACACCTCAAGATTAGCTCGCTCTTGCAAATCGCTTAGGTCTACTAGGTAGGTTTGAATCGGGTTACCTGAGGTGTTGTAGTCTGTTACTAACGCACTGTCATACAAAAACAATGCCTTACTGGCGAGGTAGGCTCTTTGCTCATCGCTGATCCAATACCCCGCATAGTCAATCAACACGCCTCGGCCAAGCATGGTGTACGCGGTAATAGGCGATTCCATAATGCGAGTTTGCGGAGCTAGCATCAGCGGCACGTCAAACACCGCCAATAACGAAAAGTGTCGCTCCGGCTGTTCTTGGTGCGGAGGATGCGATTCAGTAAATTCCACCGGCAAACGCACAAACAACAAGGTTCCATCAGGCGAGTTATCCCGAGAGGCAACCAACATTTCAATCCGGGTTAAACTCGCAGCTGCACTCACGCGCAAATAGGGGTCGATGTTCCACAGATGGGTGTAATGGCTGTCGCCGTTTTTATTCTGCTCCCAAACCACATCTGTCCCTTCAAGCAGCATCATACTTTCAAGGAAATCAATATCTTCCAAGTAGGCTTTAACATCTGCGTCCATCAATTGATCATGATGGCTGGCAGGATAGTCACTCCAGCGCTCGGCCATCCGCTCGAACGTCCGCAAATGCTGCGAACCTAGTGAACGCCTACTCTCATTTAAATTCTGGGCAACCTCACGACCTTGCTCACGCAAGTTATTCATCTGGTTATGAAAGGTGAGTAAACCAAAGCTGGTTGCGGCGGCTAAACCTAACAAGACCATCCCGGTAGTCAAAGTACTGACAGGAGGCAGGTACTCATGCCCAGCACGGCTGGCATTCCACACCGCCAATGCCGCCAGCAACACCAGCGTACAACTAATCAAACTGCCAATCGGATGCCGCGCCAGCAACGGCTGCTGATAATAAAAATGCAGCACTATCATGGTTAACATGCCCAGCGCAATCGGGGCCGCCAGCAACGCTTGCACGCGCATCGCCACCCGCCCACGTAACCGCAGCGCTAACCACAGCGACAATAGCCCCATCAAGCCGTGCGTAATCGGATGCACCTGCGAATCGTAAGGATCAATCACGGAGCCAAACAAGCCGTTGGCAGCTACCACCACCCCAATAACGGCAAACGCCCGCGACAACCAAGGCTGCCACGAGCGTTTTGAATGCAAATCAAAGGTAAGGAGACTCAAGCCATTAAACACCGCACCTAATAACAACGATGAGCTCATGGTGTGGTACAGCGGCAACTGGGTCGGTTCCCAGTAGCGATAGCCCAGGATAAAAATCCCAGCTAATAGCAGTGAAAGCGACAACACCAAATGCGTCACTGCGCGTGCTTGTTGGTCTACCTGAATTATACGCATTCGGTAATCCTGCTAGTCTAATTATTCTTATTATTATGGGTAGCGCCGTCAGCTCATCACATCAGCATTTACGACATAAGCTTATATAACCATAAGAAGATAACCATGACTAGTCGGATTAGCGAGTTTGCCAACAAAAACCAAAAGAATCCTGATGAAGATTGAGATAACTAGCTTAAAAGTAATAGAGCAGATTTTAGATGTGTAACTACCGTGGGCATACCTTGCGGATAGCCTCATGAAGTCGCCTTAATGCAATAACTAACGCGAAAACTAGCTTTAATGCGCTAGAATACTGATATGGAGCCGCTTAAAGATCGAAGCTGAGCGTGGTAACACCCAAAGCTTACCATTGCGATCCCGAAACACCGCGTGGGTCAGAATCGGTGACCGTTCCATTTCCATCATGGCCCGACGCAAGGCTTGACCATTCGATTCACTGCTTGGCACTCCAATATCAGATAATTTTTCGTCACCGTTATATAACGATATCTTGCGGTGCCTCTTATAATGACTACTCTCACCAGCTGTCACTGCTTGTTCCCCCATGTCCGTACAGAAAATAGTGCTTATAATTGTAGGTAGTATGTAAAGATTACGCTATAAATCATTTTCGATATAGTAGGCTCAAAATCGTAACGATTTGTTGCACCTTGGTTAATTTTTAAAGAATAAGGCACGAAAGGGTTAAAAAACAATCGGGTTTTATACGAAATCGTTGTCAGATTGGGGATGATTTGAGCGTCCGTTATTTTAACAGTGTAAAGGTTTTGGTGAGGGCTTGTTTATTTGGAACTTAGCGGGGGCTTAATCGGAGCTTGTTCGGAGTTTGCGCTAGCGCATAAAAAGAATTAGAAGAGGCAGCAGTGCGACCAAAGTATGGATTACGGAGTTCGAACAAGGTGCTGCCTCTCCTAATACAAATAGGCTACCTGAGAGATCGGCTATTGTCAGTAATTTTTTTCTGGTCTAGGCTGATTTTTCGCTTATAACTCAAGGAGAAATGTAAATGGATATTACACATCATGGTGCTCATGAAGGGGTCACGGGTTCTTGCCATCAACTTCACCTCGATATCAAAGGTAGCTCCAATCCATGTTCCGTGTTGATCGACTGCGGTATGTTTCAAGGGATGGATGCTAAACGCCATCAACTTAATCAACAAATGCTAGCGGTCGCCGAACAAGAGGGCACGCTGGGTTACAGCGACGTTGGTGGCGGCGTTGGCGGAGCTGCTGGAGCTGGTGGTGGCGTTCGCGGTGCTAGCAGCATGAGCAGCCGAGATAGCAGCGGGCTTGGCTTTAGCATCGATACCATTGAAGCTTTGGTGCTCACTCATTGCCACATCGACCACGTTGGGCGCGTGCCACAGCTGATCACCGCCGGCTTCAGCGGCCCTATTTACTGCACACCAGCCACCGCTAGTTTGCTGCCGATCGTCTTGAGCGATGCATTAAAATTGCAGCTCGGCCACAGCAACCAGCAAGACGACATGATTGACCACCTGGTGCGCCGCATCCAGCGCCAAGTCATGCCTATCGCTTACGATCAATGGTTCACCCTGCCCTTTAGCCGCGATCAAATCCGCTTACGACTGCGCAACGCCGGCCACATCTTAGGCTCTGCCTACGCCGAGTTTGAGCGAATCGAAGACGGCTTTCGGGTGGTCTTTTCAGGCGACCTCGGCTGCAAAAATACGCCCTTGCTACCCGATCCGACCCCACTCGAATACGCCGATATCTTAGTACTAGAAAGTACCTACGGCGACCGCCTGCACGAACCGCGCGAACATCGTCAAGCACAGCTCAAACAAGTCATCGAGCGGGCCCTTGAAGATAAAGGGACGGTACTTATTCCGGCGTTTAGTATCGGCCGCACCCAAGAGCTGCTGTACGAACTTGAAGATCTGATCCACAGCAACGCCGATTGGGCCAAGATGACAGTGATTTTAGATTCGCCGCTAGCATCGCAATACACCGCTATGTATCGACGCCTGCGCCAGCAATGGGATGACGAAGCCAAGCAACGTCTGGCCGACGACCGCCATCCGCTTAATTTTGAACGGCTGCACATCGTTGAAAGCCACGAACAGCACGAACAACTGGTGGAACTCTTGCGTGATAGCGGCACCCCAGCGATTGTCATAGCCGCCAGCGGCATGTGCAGCGGTGGCCGCATCGTCAACTACCTGAAAGAGCTGCTGCCCGATGCCCGCACCGATCTGATTTTTGTCGGCTACCAAGCCGAAGGCACCCCCGGCCGCGACATCCAACGCTACGCCGAACAGGGTCTCGGCTCCGGCAGTTCCGGCTACGTGGTACTAGACCACCAACGCATCGCCATCAACGCCCGTATCCATACCCTTGGCGGCTACTCAGCCCACGCCGATCAGCGCGAACTGGTCGAATTCGTACAAAGTGCCCAGCGCCCTATCCCCGATATCCGCCTCGTACACGGCGAACCCGCCGCCAAACGCGCCCTGCGCGCCGTTCTAGACAGCTTCGATTGAGCCGAAGAAGGACTTGCGGCCCCAGCTACGGAGCTGGGGCCGCAAGTCCCTCCAAGTCTCTCCCGATGCTCGCAAACTTCTGCTATCCTACCCACCACCACCCCGCAGCGAGCACTATCCATGGCCAAATACATCACACTGAACATTAATCTTGAAGACGCCCCTTACCAAGTGTCGCGCCAGCTGTTGGTGCCAGCTAAAATCGATTTATACCGGCTGCATTACTACATTCAGCTAGCCATGGGGTGGACCAATTCCCATCTGCATATGTTCAAGACCGCAGCCTGCTGGCGCCATGATGTGAGAGAATAGACATGAAGCTCCCAATCATTATTGATCATCTACGCCACGCGCTAGAAACTCATCAATTCGATGCGTTAGCTAAGACACTAGATGACGTGCACCCAGCTGATTTTGCCAGTGCCCTAGAGCACTTTATCCTCAGTGACCTGTGGTTGCTGATGGGTACTCTACCCACGGCAACGCAAGCTAAGATTTTCGCGTACTTAAGTGAAGAAACACAGCAACAGCTTGCTCTGCAAATCGGTCGCAAGCACTTGGCTAGTATTTTTAAGCAAATGTCAGCTGACGAACGAGCAGACTTATTTAACCGCCTCCAACAAGAACAACGGGATGTTTTGCTACCTGCATTGTTTCATGCTGAACGAGAAGACTTATTGCGACTATCGGCCTACCAAGAAGGAACAGCCGGTGCCATTATGACGTCTGATTATGCAACACTTCCTGACCATGTCACGGTCCAACAGGCACTCGACATATTGCGTCGCGAGGCGCCAGATAAAGAGACCATCTACACCGCGTATGTGGTGAACACCCAGCGAAAGCTCATTGGTGTTATTACCCTACGTGAACTTATCTTAGCACCGGTAGGGGCTCTGATTTCTGAACTGATGAACCATGACCCGATCTTCGCCAGCGTTCATACATCACAAGAAGAAATCGCCGCACTCATTGCTCGTTACGATCTGATGGCACTGCCTATCGTCAATGACGACCAACACATGATTGGTATCGTTACCTATGACGACGCCATGGATGTTGTTGAACAAGAAGCCACGGAAGACTTTCACAAAACCGCCACCATTGGCAAACTCGAGAGTAGTGTGAAACAAGCCAGTGTCACGTTACTCTATCGAAAGCGAGTGTTTTGGCTGGTTGTCCTAGTATTTGGCAATATTTTTTCAGGCGCGGGTATCGCCTACTTTGAAGAGACCATTTCAAGTTACTTGGCTTTACTGTTCTTTCTCCCTTTACTCATCGCTAGCAGTGGTAATGCCGGAGCTCAATCTGGCACCCTAATGGTCCGTGCATTAGCTACCGGTGATGTCAGTTTAAAAGATTGGAGTTACCTCCTCGGCAAAGAGTGCTTGGTGGCATCGCTACTAGGGTTAACCATGGCTGCCGCCGTATTTGGTTTAGGTATCTGGCGTGGCGGCGCCGACATAGCCGTGGTAGTGACCTTAACCATGGTACTTGTAGTACTAGTAGGAAGCCTGATTGGGCTATCGTTGCCCTTCTTGCTGAGCCGATTCAACCTCGACCCTGCCACCGCAAGCGGTCCGTTGATCACCTCCATTGCCGACGTTACCGGCGTGATCTTGTACTTCTCTATCGCCGCGTGGTACCTCAATCTCTAACTTGAAGGCTGGTGCCGGTGGCGGCGCGGACGGTGGCGTGGCACAATCAAACCTTAACGCCCCAACTGGTTAATTTTTGGGTGGTGCCAACTATACTGCCAAAGGGAGGACGACCTCCCCCACTTTAGGAATAAATGACTAGGACGACCTAGCACCTTTATATTTCGGAGGGCTCAATGCCTTGGATCTATCTTCTCATTGCCGGTGTACTTGAGATTGTGTGGGCTTACACAATGAAGCAGTCTCATGGCTTTAGTAGGCTCATGCCATCAGTCATTACGATTGTTGCAATGGTGGCCAGCTTCGGGCTGCTAGCCGTTGCCATGCGAACCATTCCACTTGGAACGGCCTACACGATTTGGACAGGGATAGGGGCTGTAGGAGCTTTTCTTGTCGGTATTGCCTTTTTGGGCGAACCCGTCAACGCAACGAGAATCATTGCGGCAATCCTCATTGTTTCAGGGCTGATATTAATGAAGCTATCTAGCACCTGACAATTAACAGCAGGAAGTGGCGCTTGAGGAACTTGCAGACCCACCTCCGGCCCCGGCTCCGTAGCTGGGGCCGCAAGTGGCTCACCCGCAAATCAACCTCCTTTGCCACAAGGAGAAGAAACTAATGATAGCTTAGGTTTGACCTCTTTCTCTGGGTCATCGGTCTTAATACTGTGTAAATGAACGGAGATGGATATGCTGCAGGCGGTCGTCACTACAAAGGTTGTAGAAGTCCCTGCAGACAAACTGTTGTATAGAAACACCGACTTTTTGTCCTTGGATATTTCTAAGTCAAAGCTATTAATATTTTCCTCAGCTTCAATAAAAGTGTCACCGCCACTTAATCCAACAACGCCAACACTACCGTAAGGTAAATAGAGATGAACCACAGAACTTTGGGCTTGGGCTGTCGTGATTTCGTAAGGACCAACCAACTTCACAATATCGGGGATCCTTTCAACGGTTTGTGCGAAAGCAAAGCCGGGCGTCAAAAATAATAAGGGAATAAGCTTTTTCATTTTGGTTCCTTGTTTTATCGATAGTTTTTACTATTTAATGAGATCGTCAGAGTCCCGTATGGCAGTCCCTCTCACCACCAATTCAAACAAATTAAAGGAGTTCATAAATGCATGGGGAATGAGTCCGCCCTCATAAGGCATTTGGTAATCAACAATTAACTTTCCCTTCATGAGCTGATAGCGCGCAAGTATCAAATCGCTATTTAGCTTGTTGAAAAACTTCAGTTGGTCGTATTCGGATGCTCCTTCACTCAATCCAAACATACTAATGAAGGTGATAATTTTCTTGTCCTCATTTACCTGCACATATATTTTCACAGCGCCGCGATCAACTAGGATGTCTCCATCCTCATCAATCTTTGGCTTCATAAAAGCCGCTTCAAAAATTTCGCTCAGTCGTTTCGCCGTCACTTCGTTTTCATCAAGCACGGATTGAGCCATACTGTTATGACTAAACAAAGCAACGGCAGCAGTAATAAAAACAGTTGCAAATAACTTGGGTAAATTCATCAGATCTTCCTTAATCAATTAAAATTAATTAAAATTAATTACCACATAAATTTTTTACATTATTTAAACAAAATAGTATAGAACTTATCCTGATGCAACAACTAATCTTATTTTTTAAGGAATAAAAAGAATTTAGATAAGAGACACTTGCCAACATGACTGAAAATAGCCACCGGCATTTTGCAACGTGGTATGGGCGAAGCTATTTGGCATAGCTAAGAGCACCTCAGCTACAGCTTTGGCACCAAGAAAGCTCAAATCATCAGCAACCTGCTCCGCGTAAGATTGCAGTGCACTGCCTTCCAACGCTACCCCTTCGTGCAACGCCCGACAAAATGCTGCTGCATCTGCATCCGCAATGGGCGATTCGTCCACCCAGCTAGCAGGATTCGTAAGCCAGTCATCAATCATTAACCAAGATTGTGTCGCGGCTTGCTCACAACAAGCCAAACGCTCTTGAACCGTTGCTAAGCTCGTAGCCTTCAATAAGTTTTTGTACAGTCGATTATTGGTAACTAACCGCTCTTTATCCTGCGGCTGAATCGAACCATCAAATAACACCTGCGATGACATTGCCAGCGATTCGATAACGTCTACTGCTGTAAGGTGATGGCTTGGGTCAAAACTCAGCTCCAGAAACGACAAAAGCGGTATCCGATTAAGATACCGCTTTTGCTGATGAAGCGCTAGCGCTTGAGGAACTTGCAGACCCAGCTCCGGCCCCAGCTACGTAGCTGGGGCCGCAAGTCTTTCTTTCAAAAACCGGGCAATCCTGCTGATTGCTTCATGTAGGTCATCAATTTTGGGTAAGAACACCATGCGGAAGTATTGGTTGCTGGCAAGGTTAAAGCCGCTACCTGGTACGACCAAGACTTTTTCTTGTTGCAGTAATTGCATGGCAAAGTCTTGATCGTTTTCTATAGGATAAAGTTCAGGATCTAAATGTACGAATAAGTACATGGCTCCTTGAGGGCTATTTACCGAGACTCCAGGAATCGCATTAAGATGCTCGACCGCAAAATTGCGTTGTTCATATAATCGCCCTTCTGGTGCACATAAAGCTTCTATCGACTGGCTACCGCCCAAAGCTGTTTGAACGGCAAGCTGCGCTGGAACATTGGCACACAGCCGCATACTTGAAAGCGTCTCTAACGCATTAAAAATATCACCGGCTTGATCTACCGCACCACTGATGATTAACCATCCAGACCGAAACCCGGCTGCTCGATAAGCTTTTGATAAGCCGTTAAAGGTAAAACAAAGCACTCGCGGGTTAAGTGCAGCTATCGAAACGTGCTCAGTTTCGTCAAATAATACTTTATCGTAAATTTCATCAGAGAACAGAAGTAACTGATGAGTTTCAGCAATGTCTGCGATGGCTGTTAGTAGAGCTTTACTGTAAACAGCACCCGTTGGGTTATTCGGGTTAATCACCAAAATAGCACGTGTCTTTGCCGTAACCTTGCTAGCAATGTCTTTAACGTTTGGGGCCCATTGATTTGCAGGGTCGCATTGATAGTAGACCGGCTTGCCACCAGCTAAGGTTACTGCCGCAGACCAGAGCGGATAGTCTGGCGATGGAATGAGCACTTCATCATCTGGATTCACAATAGCTTGAGTCACCAAACTTATAAGTTCAGAAACGCCATTCCCCATAAAGATATGCTCATGGGTCACCCCTTCAATGCCCTTACGTTGGGCTTCTTGCATGACCGCTTTACGAGCCTGAAATAAGCCTTTGGAATGGCTGTATCCCTGCGCATGAAATAGATTTTCTGCAATATCGCTAACAATTTCTTGGGGGGCGTATAGCTCGTATGGCGCCAGGTTACCAATGTTGAGACGAATAATCGGATGTCCTGCTTTTTCCAAACGTTCAGCTTCTTGCTGCACAGCTCCTCGAATATCGTAACGAATATTCTGCATTCTCGTTGCTGGAGTAACCATGTATCTATCCTTGTTCAGAGTAAAGTGAGGAACTTGCAGACCCACCTCCGGCCCCTGCTACGTAGCTGGGGCCGCAAGTCTTTCAACTGAGTTTTTCAACTCAAACTAACGATGTAGCCACAACAAATCATTCACCTCACTTTCAGTAGGTGCGTACCCGCAAGGGGCGCTGAGTAACAGCGCGCGTAGTTCATCAATTTTGAAGTTCTGACAGGCGTCGTCCAGGGCATCCAGCAACGCAGACATTTCATCCCAGGGTAAATAGGCTTCTTGGGCTTGGCAGATACGTGGGTGGGCGCAGTCGATGACATTATCGCCGATCAGCAGTTCTTCGTAGAGCTTCTCGCCAGGGCGCAGGCCGCTAAAGGCTATCTCGATATCGCCATGGGGGTTACTCGAATCACGCACTTCAAGGCCGGATAAATGAATCATTTTACGAGCTAAATCGACTATTTTCACAGGATCGCCCATATCCAACACAAACACCGAACCGGACGTTCCCATGGTACCAGCTTGGATCACTAGCTGAGCGGCTTCAGGGATGGTCATAAAGTAACGAGTGATCTCTGGATGGGTGACGGTAACAGGGCCACCCTCGGCTATTTGCCGTTTAAATAGAGGTACTACGGAGCCAGAAGAACCTAACACGTTACCAAAGCGTACCATGCAGAAGCGAGTCGCTACGTCAGAGCGTGACGCGAGGCCCTGCAAGACTAACTCTGACAAGCGTTTGGTGGTGCCCATCACATTGGTGGGGCGCACCGCTTTATCTGTAGAAATCAGCACAAACTGTTCAACGCCTGAGGCAATCGCTGCTTCCGCAGTATGCCAGGTGCCGAACACGTTATTACGCACGCCTTCTACCATGTTAAATTCAACCAGCGGCACATGTTTATAGGCCGCAGCATGGTAAACCGTTTGCACTTTAAAAGCGCGCATCACGGCTTCAACCCGGTTGCGGCGCTGTACCGTGCCTATCATCGGATAAATCGGTACTGATAAGCCCAAACGCGCAGACATCGCACGGAGTTCGTTATCGATGCTGTAAAGGCCGTACTCGCTAAGTTCGTAGAGTACTAATGCGGCTGGCTTTTGTTGCAAGATCTGACGACACAGCTCAGAACCAATCGAACCACCGGCTCCCGTAACTAAAACCACTTTGCCACGAATATGCTGCTGCATCAGCGCTGGCTCTGGGTCTACCGGGTCGCGGCCCAATAAATCTTCGATGTGAACATCTTGCAAGGCATCGATGGCTAAATCGCCATTCACCATATCGGCCATACCAGGTACCGTTTGTACCAGTACGTTAAGCGATTCTAATGATTCTAGAATTTGTTTACGCACCGAACGTGGTGCAGACGGCAGCGCCAGTAGAATGCGTTGTATGTGTGAGCAGCGCACTGCTTCAGGCACTCGAGTCGGGTCGATAACAGGGATACCCAGAATCGTTGAGCGCTGCAGGGTTTTGTCATCATCGACAAACACTACCGGATGAAACTGCTCGCCATTGATCAATGCCTGTGCCAACTGGCGTCCGGCCGAGCCAGCACCATAAATCATCACACGCGTTTTACGACGGCTCACCATGCGATGATACATTTCGCGCATGGCCAACCGGCTACCACCTATCAACAGTAAACTCACCAAGCCAAAATTAACGATGGCCTCGAAAGGTAAACTGACACCAAACAAATGTACCAAGGTATACAACCAGATGGTTGCTACCAGCACCCCGGCAAAAACCAAACCCAGAGCTCGGATACTGACATAGCGCACCACCGCACGATACAACCCTAACCTAGTAAAGACCGCCAACGAGCCAACCGCTAAGCCTACGTATACCCCGGCCCACTGCCATAAATGGCCCGGCATATTCAGGCTAAACGACAAACAGTAAGCAATCACTAACGCCAGCAGTAGCGCCGCAGAATCGACAACTAAGCTAATCACTCGTTTCACCGAGCGTGGAAGTTGCAAAAGTTGACTAAGCAGGTTCACGTGCAATACATCCTAATTGTGCAGAAAGGTAGCTCCAACACCATAGGCAATCCGCTGCCTTGGTAGGTAAAACATTGGCGCAAGTATAGCTTTGTTAACGGGGTGTTACAAGGATTTGCAAAGTAAGAAAGGAGTTTGGGGCGCATAGGAGTAACTAGCACCAATGACCTTGGCCAGTTTAAACGAGCAACATAGCTTGTCATGGCTAGTTGTTCGATGCAATTTCTTCGATCAAAGTTCGACTACTCTTCAATGAGTCGGTATTAAGTTCAATTCGATTACTATTGTTGACGAGTTACATACTGCAATGATCATCGGGGACCTTTGATTCGTTGGGCAAATAGACTTTAACAAGCCCCCAAAGGTTTTGCTGGACCGTCTTAAGTAAACAATAGATAACACATTAACATTCTGCTCTGAATGGATGTTTTAAACGAGACTAGCCACCGTGTTTTCTGCGGCGAAGAAGAAGGGCGTGCGGTTCTTAGGTGTAGGAGTTCTATACCTCCCGACTTTTTACGTTTTATAGCCTCTCACTTGAGGAAGGCTCCCGTGGCTGTGTCTTATTCCCAAACCTAAAACATGTGCACATGGTTGCACGTGGTTTAGGTTTTTCCGAATCGGAGCATTCGTTTGCTCGGTTTCTGAGACCAGGCTTAGCAGCCTCCTTTATTCGGCCCTTGTTACCGCGATACTTTGAGAAAGCGGAAGCCGTGTTTGCTGACGTGGTAGCTCAGATAGCCCAAGGTCACGCCGTCGATTTACTGGACAGCCTTGTTGCACCGCTCACCACTAAACCGTTCGTTATCGGGCGTAAAGCCCAGCTGTTCTTAAAGTCACGCGGCGGTGCACAAGCGAGCGCAATACGCTATAGTGTGGTCGAAACCGCCAAAGCCAAAGGCCTGATGCCGTTGAATTACGTCACTTTAGTAAAAGGGCGAATTTAATTGTTGGCAAGTAAGTTATTCTGACTTAAATTAAGCGTATAGACAACACAAGTTACTTAAGGTAACCATTTTTTGACTCTATAACCGACACATCAGTAGGGTGTTGGTTTTCAATTTTTATACAAACAAGAGAGCACGAGAATGAAAAATCTTTGCAACGAGTTCAATGCGAAAGTTAGTGCCGAAGCTACTGACAAGAAAATATGGCAAACGCCAGAGGTGATCGATTTTTCTGTAGATATGACCGAATCGAAACCAATTATCGACACCATCGAAATTGACCCTGATTTTGGAGCGTCTTAAGTAAACAATAGATAACACATTAACATTCTGCTCTGAATGGATGTTTTAAACGAGACTAGCCATCGTGTTTTCTGCAGCGAGATAGAAGGGCGTGCAGTTCTCAGGTGTAGGAATTCTATACCTCCGGACTTTTTGCGTTTTATAGCCTCTCACTTGAGGAAGGCTCCCGTGGCTGTGTCTCATTCCCAAACCTAAAACATGTGCACATGGTTGCACGTGGTTTAGGTTTTTCCGAATCGGAGCATTCGTTTGCTCGGTTTCTGAGACCAGGCTTAGCAGCCCCCTTTATTCGGCCCTTGTTACCGCGATACTTTGAGAAAGCGGAAGCCGTGTTTGCTGACGTGGAAGCTCAGATAGCCCAAGGTCACGCCGTCGATTTACTGGACAGCCTTGTTGCGCCACTCACCACTAAACCGTTCGTTATCGGGCGTAAAGCCCGGCTGTTCTTAAAGTCACGCGGCGGTGAACAAGCGAGCGCAATACGCTATAGTGTGGTCGAAACCGCCAAAGCCAAAGGCCTAATGCCGTTGAATTACGTCACTTTAGTAAAAGGGCGAATTTAATTGTTGGCAAGTAAGTGATTCTGACTTAAATTAAACGTATAGACAACACAAGTTACTTAAGGTAACCATTTTTTGACTCTATAACCGACACATCAGTAGGGTGTTGGTTTTCAATTTTTATACAAACAAGAGAGCACGAGAATGAAAAATCTTTGCAACGAGTTCAATGCGAAAGTTAGTGCCGAAGCTACTGACAAGAAAATATGGGAAACGCCAGAGGTGATCGATTTTGCTGTAGATATGACCGAATCGAAAACATTGACCGCCCCCACGGAACATTCTATTTTTGGACCACCGTCTTAAGTAAACAATAGATAACACATTAACATTCTGCTCTGAATGGATGTTTTAAACGAGACTAGCCATCGTGTTTTCTGCAGCGAGATAGAAGGGCGTGCAGTTCTCAGGTGTAGGTTTTTCCGAATCGGAGCATTCGTTTGCTCGGTTTCTGAGACCAGGCTTAGCAGCCCCCTTTATTCGGCCCTTGTTACCGCGATACTTTGAGAAAGCGGAAGCCGTGTTTGCTGACGTGGAAGCTCAGATAGCCCAAGGTCACGCCGTCGATTTACTGGACAGCCTTGTTGCACCGCTCGCACAGTTGATCGGTTCTGATATTCTGGGATTGCATTTGCCTACGCGGGATAAATATGACTTTTTAAGTGAAATCCACCGCACCGAGCAAATGATTGAACACCTGGCACCAATTCGAAAGTTAAAACAGGCCGATGTTAGTGCAGGCAAGTTGCTCGAGATTATTAATCAGTCGCTTAAAACTAATGGGGCGATTACGCCCTTTATTGACAAATTCAAACGTTTAGCTGAGCAAAACGGCAAGAGCGTTGATGAATTACAAGCAAGTATATTTTTTCTTGCACTAGGGTCGACGACACCTGCGGAGCTTGTGGGGCGTTTTATCGCCACGCTGGGGTGTGAATTTAAAAGTAAAGAAATTCAAGCTTTTATAAATTTAGACACCGACAGCAAAGTAGTTGCGAATCTAGTTCGGATTTTCGGCAATACGCAACGTCTTGTTCGATACAGTACCACTGAACGATGCTACAAGGCGGTGTAATCCCCCCGAAAAATCGGAGCAGTTATAAGTAGAAAATTCCGTTAAACTAAAACGAAGGAGTTTTCTATGCGCAAATCACGATACACAGACAGTCAGATCTTAGCGATTCTGAAGCAAAACGAGAATGGTGTCCCCGTTCCAGAGCTTTGGCGTGAACACGGTATGAGCCATGACACCCGACATCAAAACTATTCGCAATAGTATGATACGCCAGGGCCTTGTACCTAAGGCTGCACGTGAATTTAAGGTCACCACGGACAGTAAGCACAATCAGCCTGTGGCGCCAAACTTGCTGGAGCAAGATTTTACGGCAAGTGCTCCGAATCAAAAGTGGGTTGGCGATATCACGTATTTATTCACTAGTGAGGGCTGGCTGTACCTAGCGGTAATCATCGATTTATATTCACGCTCGGTTGTTGGTTGGTCGATGAGTAACCGAATGACCGCAACGTTGGTGTGTGATGCTCTGAAAATGGCTTCATTTCGCAGAGCCTTTCCCGAAGGGATCATTGTTCACAGCGACCGAGGTAGTCAATATTGTTCAAACGATTATCGAGATTTAATTAAAAAACATAGACTTACTCAGAGTATGAGCCGAAAAGGAAATTGTTGGGATAATGCCTGTGCCGAAAGCTTCTTTCACTCATTAAAGGTCGAAGCCTTGCAGGACGAGCCCATCATGGATCGAGAAAATATGCGCCGAGCAGTCTTTGAGTACATCGAAGTTGATTACAACAAGACAAGAAGGCATAGTGCTATTGGCTATCTCAGCCCAGAGAACTTTGAATTAAAAAATAGTGCTTAGCAAAGTGTCCACTTTTAGTGGTACGGATCAGAATGGCAAGGTCCTAGCTAACCCCACAAGCGATTGCTGCTCAACGTGGCAACCTGTGAACAACGGGTGAGACATGACACATGGAGGCGGGGCTAAACGCTTGGGCTACGTTGGGGTAGCCCCGCGCAACTCACCATATCCAAGTAGTCACCGTCAACTAGACCACCGCGGCCTTGCGTTTGTAGAGCGCTCGTCCCCCAATTTAAATTACCCTCAATTAATATCGGGCCCTGAGGAGTCAAAGCAACATCCCAACCAACTGACTTTAAATCAGCAACTACTGCATGAGCCCGAATCGCTAAAACAACAAGATCAGCCCAACACGGTAACGTAAAATTGTCTAACTCCCCAACACGACCATCAGTAACGTCAATTGCATAAGGCTTCACAAATACTTGATTCAGAACCGGAAGTTCGAGATTAGCTCGCCACGCCCTAAAACCTTTGGTGGTTCGCAACGTTACAATGCGAATCACCACTAAGTCATGATTGTCGTAGAATGGCGTTAAATCTGGGTGACTCACGAGTTTCGGTTGCTTTAAATAAGAGGTCGAACACAAAGCCTCATTCAAATAGCTCCGTATTGCCGTTAAGCCCTTGCGTTGAGTTTTACCATCTTTACTTCGCAAATGCGCTTCGCCACATTCTGTCCACTCGATTATAAGACAGCCTTTTGCTTGTGATGATATTTCCGGCTTAAAGAACAGCGCTGGTCCCGCTGCCAACTTCACAAGAGTATCAGACGTCACTTTCTCAGTCGGTATCACGGCAAGACCGGCCTGCGCCATTGCCTGCGCTAACTCCAGCTTACTTGATATTATTGCCGACGAACGCTTGCTATACCCCTCCTGCAATACCATATGCCAATGCGGTAGCACTTGGTTTGGTACATATGCCCACCAATCATTACGCGCTAGCTCTGCAAAATTTAACGAAGAAAACGAAACCGGAGCCAAGCCGCGCAAATAGGCAAAGAATGATTGCTTCATATAATGAAGAAATGTTAAGCCTGTTAAAGGCTGGTCGACTGATTTTGAACATCGCCTTTTAATCAAATGCCGAGTGTAAAACCATGGCCCCCAAATGAAATACCAGACCAACAAACTATAGATAACACCGAATACATATAACCATCGAGGAATTTGCGGCCACGCTTGAAGAAAAACTTTTTTGTGCAATTTATAAGCACTCATGTTTAAATCAGCCCAACCCATTGGAACGAAAAAGCGCCAGCTTATCAATGTATGCGGTATTGTTCTTTTTATAATACGTTGGTAAAAGAAATTTAGAAATTTACTCAAGGCAGTCAATCCACTTAAAATGGGTTAAATACAATAAAAATCGCTAAAGGCACTCCAACTTGGTCAATTTTGTATCACAACTATCTCACCGCTTAACACACTCAGGATCTCATGAAGCAGCCAATCCGATAGATCCTGACTTTATTACTGCGTTAAAATACCACCAGCTAGTGTCGGCGGTACAAGAAGTATTACCGCTTCCACAGCTCAAAGAATGGCAATTTCACAACCTTAAGCGCACCAAAATACAACTATTAGCCAAGCAATACCTGAGTGATTTTTTTAACCAAAACGCCGTTAAATTTAAATGGTTAAAGGGCCAGGGTTTAGCCGAAAAGTTATACCCAACGCAGGCATCTCGCTACGCAAGCGATTTAGATGTGCTCATCCAAAGCAGAGACGCGGTTCTTACCTGTGCCGTAAAACTTATTGCTGAGGGCTGGACGTATTCCAATAATGCCAATAAAAACACCCCCAACCACCTTCAGCAGCATCTTAAATTATACAAGGATATTCCATTATCACACCCTACGTTTGGCACACTCGAGCTGCACTATCGCGTTACTGCAATACCCACGCCGTTGGGTACAGCCTACGAAGCATGGATCTGGCAAAATAATCAACAGAACTTAAGTGCCGAAGAATTCTTGTATTTATGCTATCACGGTACAACAACTGCGTATCATCGGTTAAAGTGGCTCTACGATATTCATCTTTACATTACTGCATGGTCAAACGAAATCGATATCAATGATCTGTTAGCTAAAGCACATAACTTAGACTGCGAGCGCCCCTTATTACTTAGTTGGTATTTGGCCCACCAAATATTTCAAACCTCGTTACCAGAAGTTGTCCAAATTAAAATTCAACAATCACCGTTAATTCGCTTTGCGGCAAAACGCGTTATTACCCATGCGAATCAATGCAGCGGTCGAAAACCCCATACTGCATATCGGCTTGAACGCCGATTGTTCTGGTATTTCGCTCATAAGACGCATCAACATCGCTACCAAATAGGCCGTCATTTGGCTATATTGGCCTGGCAGCGATTCAAATAGTTTCACACTTATATGGGCTTAGCCAAGGAATGCACAAAAGTTGAAACAATCGTAAACGAACGGTGCCCTTCTCTGCCTGTAATCACTGCCTTTCCCGTACAAAGCCATGCATGCGCTTTCATGGCCCCGGTCTCGTCTTTGCGCACACCTAAATGCACCACATACGGAATACCATATAATCGACACCAGCAAGCTCCAACTAAAGCTTGCACCAAACACTTGGATTCCCATGGCGTAAACCGAGCAGCAAGTTCAACCGCTCTGCCAATTTGCCAAGCGCGCTGCAACTGCCGATCACTAGTCAAAACACACAACTCCGTATTCCCCCAATGCTGCCCAAGCACACCACGATACCAATGAAACGGCAACACCAACACCGCCGCCCGAAATAGGCCCGTTAATGGCCACATCAAGATAAACCACAGCTTTTTGCGCAGCGACATCTTAATGAAGAAAGTTTGAAGCTTGTTCAACACCGCCATGAATGATCTCTTTTCATTGTTTAACCTAAATGAATTTGGTTATCGGCAAGCTCATTAATCGATGCTTGATGTGATATAACAATTACCGTTAATTTGCCACGCAAACTCTGAATCGTCTCTTTTACCAAAGCTTCATTAGCCTGATCTAAAGCATTCGTCGCCTCGTCCAAAATAAGCAATTGGGGGTTACGCAAAAGTGCTCTTGCTATGGCTAATCGCTGGCGTTGACCACCACTTAACTGCCGCCCATGATCGCCCACCCGAGTATGCAAGCCTTTAGGTAGACTTTGTACAAAATCCCAAGCTGCCGCATCCCGCAACGCTCGTTCTATGTCAATGTCCGAGATATCATCGCGAACCCAAATTAAATTGTTGTAAATTGTGTCGTCAAATAGTAAGGGCTCTTGCACCACATAGGCGACGGAATGACGCCAAGCTAACGTTTGCATCGCATTTAACACAATATTGTCCACCACGAGTTCACCGGCGGTAGCTTGCTGCAGACCCGCAATTAGATCAGCAACCGTGCTCTTGCCTGAACCCGATGGCCCTGTTAATGCTGTTATTTTATTAGCTGGAATGACACACGAAAACTGTTGTAAAACTGGTTCATTAGCACCATTGTATTGGAACGTGACATGACGTAACTCACATTGCTGAGTGATTTGCACAACATATTTAGTGGCATCAACCGCTGCTAGTTCCGGCTCCTGCGCTTGCTGCAATTGTTTTACTACAGCGCGGCCATTAGCACTTGCCGGAATAGCATGCAACGCTTGCTGCACCGTTTTCTGCACACTCGATAACAGCGGTAGCATACGCGCAAGAATAACCACCAACACGATTAACTCAGCGATTTCACTACCGATAACCGTTAATGAAATATAGAAAAACGCGGCCACTAATAGCGCTGCGATAATCGTTAACAGCCACGTTGTCACGGCATTAATAAGGGTCAATCGAATCTGCTGCTGTTCCAGACGTTCACTGGTATGAGACAGGGCCTGCGCAAAGCGATCTTCAGCACCAAATAGCTTAATCATTCGTAAACTATGTAAGTGCTCACTTACCGCCTTAAATAAGCGCTGATTCTCACGCAACTGCGTACGACCGCTTCCCAGTGTTCGTTTATACAAGGGTAACAACAACACCGATGACAACACCGCAAACAGCAGCGCCATGAAGCTCATTTGCCACGACACCACTAGCGCCACTACAAAAAAGCCAATCGTAAGCAAAAACTGCGACAAAAACTGAAAAGTAAGTTGGCTTAAACGCCCTATTTGGCTCACTTGTCCATTTAAAAGGTAACCCAAGTCAGCCAGAGAATAACGGTTCAAAACGCTCCACTGAGTACGCATAACCAAACGATACATCGTTTGTCGTAACACATGCGTGTAGCGTTGCTGTACCGATGCACTTAACGTCATATTATACGCACGAAGCGTTGCCACTAAGGTAATCAGAGCGACATAAACCACGAGCATCGACACTAAATTTAAAGGGATATGTAACGTCTCAAAAATCGCTGCAACAACTTGGGTGATTTCATGATTTGAAGCGGTCTCACCAGCAAAACCGAGCACGCTTAATAACGGCAAAATAAAAAGAACGCCTACGCCAGCAGAAAGCGTTTGTGCCACCATGAGTAGGACAATTAACGAAATACGCTTTGGAAATGCACGAAAGAAGTCTAGAAAATAGTTTTTCGCTTCGGTTACTGTTTGTCGTGCCGACAGTACTGGTAATTGATGATATCCTGACATGCCCTGTCTTTATTTTTTGATAAACAAGGATTCCACTATACGATACCTTGCGTTTACACTCCATCTACAATCATGTCTTTTATGTACCACCACAAGGCACTTATGTATAATTAGGTACACAAATTATGACACAAGAAAGGAACGACGTGTTTTCTTCACAGGTATACGGACAATATATTGAAAGCGATTTCATACTACCTGGGCTGGCTCCTGCATATAGTCAGAACAACACGACGTTAAAACGGCAAGTAATAAGCCTAGCCCACACCTCTTTTCAACAGCCAGCGCAGAATAAACGAATTTACGTCAGGCTTAATCATGGTATTTATCGCTCACCTGAGTATCCAAATCACTTATTCGGCACAGTAGACCAACTAGGTAGCTTTAAACTCACGCCGTCCAGTGTAACACTTGCACCTATCGATAACCTTCCGCACCAACACCTTATATCGTTCGCACTGGGTAGTGGGCTAGGGGTGCAGCTTTACTTACGGCAAATGATTCCAATGCACGGTATGGCATTTTTAAATTCTGATAACACCGCAAGTTTAGTTTTTGGTATGAGTGGCGCAGGAAAGAGTACCTTAACGGCGGCCTGCATAAGCGCAGGAATTCCTGTTTTTAGTGATGATATTTTACCTATCGAGCGACGAGACCATGAGTTATTTATTCATCCGGCGCATCGTCGATTAAAGCTATCACAACAATTAGTCACTGAGTTAACGATACCAAGCGAAAACCATCAACCTGTGAATCATTCAATAGAAACGGCCTATCCAAACACCGATAAAATAGGATGGGTGGCACCACAAGAAAGCTTTGCACACGAACCGGCTCGCGTATCACGCCTGTATTTATTACGTAAAGTTCGCCATCAAGAAGCAGGCTCTGTGAGCTCTCCAATGAGCCCTTTTCAAACAATCAACCTGTTACGATGCTTTGTATATCGCCCTAGGCTCATTCCCTTTTTGGGCTTAAACAAACTCTTTTTTGAACAAGCTTCTCTATTTAGCCAAACAGCTCAGTTACGCGACTTACACCTACCAGACATCAAATACTATTCGACTTTTAATGACTATGCTCGCGAGATTAAAGAGTTGCTTCAAGTTTAAACTTCAATCTTGTTGAGATTATGCCATTAAGGCAAATAGCCAAGCTCAGCCATCACCTCATTATGATTCTCAACAATGCGTTGAACTTGCTCTGGCGATAACGTAGTACGCCAATCACCAACAATGCCCTTACGAAAGAAACTCTCTACTCCAGGTGGTTTTTCACGGAAACCTGAATGTCGCTCCTTTTCCTGTAAGCGTTCAAAACGGGTCAGTTCAAGTGCAGCTTCTATCGCCTCTTGGTGGTGCGGTAGCTCCAAAAATCTCGCTATTTCCGTAAACGTATCCAGCGGATTAAGCCTCATATCCTCGTAACGCACAAGTTTCAAAGGAAGACCGGACTGTTGCCAGCTACGCACATGATCACTCCAGCGCCATAGCCATTGGCGTAGCTGATTCGCTTGCCCAATGCTAGTTTTGCAAAAGCCACCATCTTCATAATTCATTCGTGCAATCGCTTCATCAATCGAGCACTTTGAATGATTTGCAAATGAAATACATACATCCAATGGATTACGTACAATATACAAAGCCCCGCGTGTTACCTCATTTGGAAACATGGGCTGTTGAGCGCTTCCCTGACCAACCCAACTGTATGCATCGTGCGCCTTGTGATAGCTCAATTCTTCAGCCATTGTATTGACATAGCGATACGCATCAGGTCGCAAGGCATCAATTTCATCAGGATTAAAACCATCAAGCGAAAACCCTAACGCTTGTTCAACCCACTCACGGCCACTTGCTATTGGACCAGTGCGTAACTCGTTCAAATCAATGTCGATGGAATCATCTGCGCTTTTCTTAGCTTCGTCAGTATCGCCTGCCACTTTCTTTAAAGCGGCAATAAAACTGCGAGTCCAAGTATTACCAGATTTTGGGTACGAGGCTAACCAAAACAATTGCGCCGTCGAGCTACTCATTCACGGCCTCCGCATGGTTACCCAGCAGGTAGTTAAAAAGCCTCTCTGACATTTCATGTAAATTTTTAGAGATTTCTTTACTACGTGGACGTGCCAGTTGTAGGACAGGGACATTTCCACAGTGTTTGGCAACGAGCATAAACTGCAAACGCTCTAACCCTGCAAGGTTTGCAAATTTCTTTCTGAATATTTGGCGCTGCAAAGGCAGTAATTTATTAGCACCGTTTATGCTGTTAACTTTTAAATCCCCGTCACTATCTGAGTTTAGTATGACAATCAGATCGATTGGCTGCGGCTCTGCACTGAACGCACCCGTGAGTTGCCAATCATATTTTTCAACTTGAGGGCGAATTGCAGATAATTCGGATTGATCAAGCTCTAATGCAAGGGCCACATCTTTCCATACTTTCAACCGTGGTGAACCTGGTAACACATTGCCGTGCTCATCAAAAACTGCTAAATCGTCAGCTACTAATCGTGCTTTATGGTGCTTGATTAAATGGGCGGCGAATGAGGATTTACCTGCGGCGGAGTAACCACAAATTAAAGTTCGGAACCTTTGATCATCTATATGAAGGTGCACCACGTTGCCATGCATCACTAGGTGTTTACGCATGTTCAGCAATGGTCCAAGCACGGAACCCAGCAAAAAAAGCTCAATACTTTCGGCATCAGAGTTAGCATACGGTTGCACATCAATGGTGGCTAAATCGGTAGCGAAAAAACGCGCAACATGAGGCACATCAAGCCAAAACTGAGTTCTACCAATAGCCGCAAAAGCTGCACCGATCTCAAGTTCTTTTGGTGGATCTTCTGGCACATCAGCCAAACGAACATAAATATCAGCAACTTTTTCTGATACTGTTAACGGACCACTCAGCTTCAGCTCACTTGCAAGAACAACGCCGTAGATCTGGTATAAATAAGACATGGAACGTCCTTTTCTTAAATTAATCGAGCACTCGAATCAAGCCCCTTTGCTTCATGTCATCTAAAAAAATTACCACGTCTTGTTCGCATTGTTCTCTGCCTACATCAAATTCAGTTTGCAACCTCTCACATAATTCTTGAACGGTTAGCGGATTTTCCAACATCGTCCAGATCTTACTCGCCACGCCATTCAAACCGAGATAATCACTTTGATCGTCACTCATCATCACGACCTCGTCACCCATATGAGCAAACACCAAATCAGGATGACGTTGAACTTTATCTTGTAAATTTACAGCCACTGAAAAACTCCTTTAATTCTTATCGTCTTGCATGTGTTTTCATCGATTTCTTAACCAAATACTATCGATATTTTCACCTGAGTTACACTGAATTATTTGTGTTACGCTTCTCGAACTGAATATGCCCGAGTTGTTCCGACGTGGACAGCTGTAATAACGTGTCAAGTGCACGTAAATTCCCGACAAAAGTTATTTTCGTCAGCTCTTCAAGGCGCTCGCTCTCAATATATTCGCGAAGCAATGGTTCGTGCTTGCGCTGCAGAACTTCATCAATGGTCTTCTTGAAACGTGCCGATAAGTCAAGACGATCGTATTTAGGAAGGTCTACATCGCTTTTCATACGCATACGGATACGCTCAGTCACTAAATCTTTAATGATCTCTCGAAACATCCAACGCTCAATACCAAACTTACACTTCAGATGGTTCGGTACAGAGTAGGCGAACTCTATCAACTCCTTGTCAAACATCGGATAACGATATTCAAAATTGAATGCACGTGCGTGCACTTCAGAGCCAGTCACACGAGACTCTGTCCCCACATAAAAAAGTTCTCGATAATCGCGTTCACGAACCCCTCGGCAGGTATAGCTATCTGCATAATCTCGAGATTTCTTCAAACGCTCTGGTGAGACCAACCCATTGCGTAACGGTGCATTCTCGGCCGCAAAAGTTAACAACCGAACGAGCGCATTTCGACGGCGCTCAATAACGCGAAACAGGGGGGGGCAGAGATACTTTACTGATAGCTTCAAAAATGAAGCTAACGGCCGTGTACCGCGACCACGACTTCGCATGTCATGAAGCTGCTTGTAGAGCTTAACCCAACGCCCACGTTTAAATAGTTCATCTTCATAGAATGAACCATAGGACGTCACACAATGATCCCCTCCCCAACCGCTTAACAAGGTTCGCACGCCTTTTTCTTGCATTAAGTAATAGCGCGTCACCTGCTGGCCCGGGTTAGGTGGTAAGATCCCATAAAATCCAGTCGCAATTTCTTGGTAATTTTCGGGAGGGGGGTGAGTTGACCACTGGGCTTCTAAGTTTGTATGTAACGCTAAAAAATCAAAAATATCTTTGTAGGTTGCAGCATAAATATGACGGTTATCATCGGTTAATTGCTGCGAATCATAGGAATACGTATAAATGGTCTGTTCTGGTAACAACTTTGCCGTTAACCCAGTGATTGCAGTGGAATCGAGTCCTTCACTTAGCTCACACCCAATCGGGTGTTGAGTAACCAGCCGGCGTTGAACAGCACGTTCAAATTGCGCCCGCAATTCACGTAAATAATCTTCATCGGTTGTCAGCCCAGCATAGTGTTTTACTTCAAGCTGCCAATAGCGCTGCTGACGCACGCCCTCAGCATCAATAACCACATAATGTGCGGGCTCAACGCGCTTTATAGCCTCAATAGGTGAGTAATAACCCGATTGAGAGCGAGGCAAAAACTGGTCAACCACAAAATCATGACTGAGTGCTCGAGGCACCAACCCCGAGCTCAGAAGTGCATTGTGTTCGTTGCTGACCAACACGACCGAATCGGTTACGCTATAAAATACCGTTTTGATACCAATGTGGTCACGACCAATATAAATCAACTGGTTCGGCCCATCCCAAATAGTAAACACAAAATCACCCAGCAACTTTGCCGAACAACCTTCGCCCCAGTGTTGGTAGGCCGTAAGAATGAGAGCACCATCGGCTAAGTCATCGGCTGACGAAATAGCTAGCTCGTGCAATAATTCATCCCGGTTGTCTAGCCGAGCATTCGCAACACAAAAATAGTTACCACATGGCGATTTATGCACAGTTTCAAATAGAGATTGCGGTGTATTATTGAACAGCAAATGACTTACCAATAAGTCACTTTGAGAACGTTCTGCTTTTTCCATGGCACATTGCTCAGGGTTCCAATAATCGCTCGCGGCGATCATTTTCTGCATAACCAGCTCAAAGTCAGCCATGGTTGATGGTGCTGAAGCAGCCTTTCTAGGGGCAAATAATACGTTGAATACGCTCATATACATCCACAATTTATAGGGAATTTTTCATTCAACAGAATCATATACTAAATACAATGAGCTTGGGGAAAGAAATAACGATAAAACCAGAGTTCGGCATTACTGGGGAGTGCTTCATCTTTTCGGTTCTCATAAACATACCTTGATTAAAAACTCCCAGAAAATAATAAGAAAAGCATTACAATTTTCGTAATTCTAGTTTACTATCTTGTTGTTTTATCAACCACACTTGAGTAAAAAGGAAATTCCTATGGCACATAAAGTGTTCCCAATCACGCAGCTAGACGCAATTGATGCTGCTTCAAGCAAGGCCTCATGGGAAAAGCCAACCGTAACATCGTTAACGGCCGAAAATACGGAAGGGTCAAAGTCTGTTCCTGCCCCACTAGAAAGCTCAGTCGGTGGCATAAGTTATGGTTCCTAACCCTTTCCCCGGTTAGCTGTTTGGAAATAAAACGAGGGTAGAGGTGTTTCGGAACAACTATACCCCGTTTTATCTTTACGGCTAAAGAGCACATTAATTGAGCTTAATGCATGGAAGCTCCCTGCCGTTATTCCTCTTAGTTACGTCCGCAGCGCCAACGATTCGCCGCCATCCTGATCAATTAGCTATCCAGCTTACGCGCAAAGTATTGCACAACGTCTTTATAAGACGACGGTTTTGCAAAAAAGTAACCTTGAATACGGTCGCATCCTAAAGCCTTAAGTTGATCAAGAGTTGCTTGATCCTCAACACCTTCTGCCGTCACTTGCATGCCAAGATTATGAGCTAACTCAATGGTTGACTTTATAATGATCAGGCTGCGTTCATCGCTAGTAAGAGAGCCTACGAACAATCTATCTAGTTTCACTTCAGCAATCGGAAACAAACTTAAATAACTGAGTGAGGAGTAACCGGTTCCGAAGTCGTCCACGCTGCAACAAATGCCTCTTTGGGATAAAATTCGCAGCACATCTTGCGCAACTCCAGAATCAGTAATCAAACCCGTCTCAGTAATTTCAAAACATAGCCGAACACCCTTTAAACCAATAACCGCTGCCAGGACAAAATCAACAAAGCTCGGCTCCATGAGATCATCCGCCGTAATATTTACACTGATACGATTCACTTTGTAATTCTTAGCTAAGTCCTGAGCATACTCACAGGCTTTAGTGATTACCCAACGCGTCACGATAGGCATCATGCCCGCTTGTTCAATGAGGGGAATAAATGTAGCTGGCGATAAGATACCACGAGTAGGATGATGCCAGCGTATTAACGCTTCAGCACTGTCCATGCTGCCCTCATGCACGTTATATTGGGGTTGAAGCAATAACTCGAAGTCACGCATTCTAGCCGTTGTGAAATCTTTTAAGAGCATTAAATCAACGGGATCCGGCTCAAAACTCTCATGATACTTTAGCCATTGCATATGATGACGTTGAACATACGATAATGCGGTTAGAGCACGGCGTAAAAGTTCTTCTGTAACGTTGGCTAACCTTTCATTAAGTTCGATTTCGACAACCCCCATGGCGATGACAGGGTCAATATCAATATTAGACATTTCAAGGGGCGTGGAAATAAACTCGTAGATTTGTTCAGCAGTTAAGTCTGAGTGACACGTAAAAGCGAATAAACCAGCACCCAAATGAGCCTTAGAATGAAAAGAAGGATGCTCTAGTCTGCGAGCAAACTGTTGCACTAGTTCAATCGAGGTTTGATGTGAGAACGCCGTTGTCACCGCTTCAAGGTTAACAATCCGAGCTACCACAAACCAGCGCAATGCTCCATCAGTAGAGTTGTTATCCAATTGCTGATTTAAATAGTTAACAAATGCATCTCGGTTTAGCAGTTGAGTTAACGAGTCATGCGTTGCTGTGTATTTAAACTGTGTCGCAAAATTAACTGTTTTTATTCGAAACAACACCAGTACCGCAATAATGCCAATTAATAAGGTAATAAAGACCAACAACAATCCGGTGTAATGCTGTAATTGCTCATACCAAGACAAATTCTTCCACTCTAAGGTGGGCAGCCAACGATCATAAACCTGCTGGTAGCCACCGCTGACGATAATGCTTGATAACGCATCATTAATCTTCGCTAAGGTCTCGGTATTGCCTTTACGAACTCCAAAAGCATAAGGCACTGCCCAAAATGGCGGGCTCGTCTGCACCACATCTAAGTTATATTGCTGGATGAGATGCCGCGACGATTGGACGACTTCAATACATAGCTCAGCTTGGCGTTGGGCCACTAATACCAAACAATCAAGCTCATCTGTTGCCCAAACAATTTGGGCCCTGAGTGCGGGCGGTAACTCAAGCTCTGCGTAGGCCCCTTTCACCACAGCAATTCGTTCATCGGTTACTGCGGCTAATGCCCCTACTGAAGCTACGTCATCGCGCATAAATAGTGCATGGGCCACAAAATAAAAGGGAGTTGAAAAATCAAAGCGCTCAGCGCGCTTTTCGGTAGTGATTAACGCAACAGCATCGGCTTGCTCCGTCAGCACAGCAGCCAAAGCATCTGACCAAACCGCTAAATTTTGCTCAACAGCAAAATGTCCCTCTAACTCAAACTGACGTTCAAGATCAACGAGAAAGCCATGAATTTCATTGTTCTGAGACCACTGAAATGGAGGGTAAAATGTTGACCCAGTAAATCGCACCGAGTATGTCGAACCTAATTCCCTTGGTTCTGTCTGAGCTGGTGTTACAACAACGAACGCAATAATACATAATGTCGCGAAGATAAATGTAACAACCAGTAATTGAATCGATGTCTTCGTGGTTGTTACCATTTAGGTCCCCGAAACTGAGGCTAGCAAAACCATTTAAGGCATCGCTAGCCCATTATTCATCATGACAGCACGGTGCTAATTAGCTACCTACGCTTGTGTAAGTATCAGATTCAAAAGAGTTATTATCTTTAGCAGCACTTTCGGTGGTTGCTGAAGCTAAAACTTTCAATGTAGGCTTTTGCCAAACTTCACGCTGTTCGTTCGCATCGACGATGACTTTATTATGTTTGTTGTCCATGGTTTTTCCCCTATGATTACCAATTAATGACCTATCGTTCAAATAATAGCCGTGTTGTTTTATAACACAAAATTTAATCAACATGCCAATAAAGTTAAAACGAAATACACTACGGGCGCATTGGATATTCACCACCATCAACACAAATATAAAACCCCATTGCCAATACCGGCTGTCTGTTCTCATGCGCTTGCCCAGCACCGGTAATACCGATGGTCGCGGGATGCAGCGGAACAAGATTAGTGCCAGCGGCGGTAAAGGTTTTAAACTCTATAGTATCTTGAATGTTCGCTAAATAGCCAGATGTCGGAATAGCCGAATCTGCAGCTTTGCGAACAGCCCGCCATTCATGAGTATGTGGTGGAAGTTGTGGTGGCAGTAGGTTAACGGAGTTAGCTCCCAAAGACTGACCAAAAGAATAACCAGATAACCCTGCCCCCTGTCCCCACTGAGCTATCACTTTATGACGGAGGTCAGGGAGATTATAAGTGGTAGAGCTTCCACCGAATTTAGTACCAATAATAGAATAAAGTGCCGGATATTGCGACACTTGTAAAGTTTGCCCCATGCATTCCAACCAATACCTTGGTGCAAAGTTATACGGAAAGGCTCTAATTTCTCCAAGATAAGCATCCATAATAGTTGCTCCTAGTATTGCGATGGATAAATGCCGGTGTGGGCAATAATGTAATTTAACGCCATCATGGGCATTCTATTTTCATGTGCCATTGCATGGCCCTCAGGCTTAATACATTCAGCATTCAACACATTAATATCCGCCGGATTAGTTGATGTACTGTAACTTTTATTATCGCCTAAATTGAGCGCATTATTGGCCGGAATATTGGTATCACCGGTTGCGATACTAACCATAACACTATGTTGGTGTGAGGGCATTTCTGCAGCGGTTAAGGTCTCCGTCTCTGTGCCTAACGTTTGGCCTCGAGTCACATTACTACCGGTTGCAGGATTAGTACCAACTCCAATAGGAATTCTGCTACGCATATCAGGCAACTTAAAATGAGTTTGGCCATCACCGCCATAGGTTGTTCCCAGTAATGAGAATAGCGCTTCGTTTTCTACAATTTTAAGCGACTGCCCAGCACAGATATACCAGCCTTGCGGAGCGTAATCTCCCGCAAAAATTCTAATTTCACCAAGATAGAAATCACTCATATCAATGTCCTCTATGGTCTTCTACGGCCGGCTAGGAAAGATGCCAGTTGTCGCAATACAATAGACCAAGCCAATACTGGGCTGCATGTTGTTATGGGCTTGGCTCCCTCCGACGCTACTCAAGCTATTACTGGTAAGCATTTGATCAGGGACCACTGAACCATAAATATCAGCTGCATCGCCAGATACTTCTCCCAACATGGTATTAGGTCTTGGTTGAGGAACGTCGGCAGCAAGGCTTGTTGCCATTACTTGGTGACGATGCGCAGGCATTGCTTCAACAGTTAAGGCGACTCGCTCACTCCCTACTTTAGTCCCCACAGTCAGCCCAATGTTGTAATCTTGCCCCACCACAGCCCGGTATCGCAAATCAGGAAGCTGAAACGTAGTTCCCGCATTACCTCCGAATCTGTTAGCAAGTAATGCATACAATGCTTGATATTGATTTATCGGTAGCGTTTGTCCGTCGCAAATCATCCAACCATTAGGGATAAATCCATAAGTAAATAATCTTATTTCACCAAGAAAATTATCCATGGCGAACTCCTCTTGCGTTTCTTGTTCATTCGATTGGAATTGGTTAAGAATTTAACATCTAGAACATTGATATAGAACAAACTTTGAACAAACGCAAGTGTTTATAACAACTTTTTCAAATACCAATGCAGATCGGTTTCGCCGCAAATACAAAAACCTAAGCGCTGGTAAAGTCGTAATGCAGGATTATCTTTTTGCACGTGAAGGTCAGCATCTAAAGATTTAGCCCTCGCAAGATCAATGAAGTGTTCAAGCACTTGAGTACCAACACCTCGGCATCGATAGCGTTGATCGATAATGATATCAACTAATCTTAAACATCCAGTAATCTGAGCTTGCCCAATACGAAGTATTCCAATCGGTTGACTATTCAAGGTGGCGGTGAGCTTTTGATAATCATGGTAAGAAACAGAGTAAGACTGCTCACGAATATCATATTGTGAACGTAGTAATTGCTCTAAAATGGCGGGAGGTAAAAGTAAGCGTGAAAACTCCTGCTGTTTTTGGTCAGCAAAGAGTGTGTAGGCCAAGTCGCCATCTCGGGCATCTGAAAACGGTTCTAACCTGGTTGTTATCACACACTCTCCTCAGGGCTAACTATAGGCTAAAGTTACTGCATTAATAAACAAATCTAATTGCTCCATCGGCAACGCGTTCACACCAGCAGCTCCAGCTCGACCTCCGCCGGTAGCGAAGCCTGAACAAATATCGCCCGCACCTTGCAAATTCGATTTAGGTGCCCGCAAACTGATAGTTAATGTGCAGCCATCGGCATTAGGAGTAGCAATTACAATCGCTTTATCAGGATTTGCATGAGCTAAATCATTACCTAACGTACCACTGATTCGACGCGCCCAAGCCGCATCATCAAGTAACAAGGCTTTCACTGATTTATTCTCAGCCACAACAACAGCATTACGAGCTTTCTGCATATCTTCGGCATAACCGTCACGAAGCGCTGCAAACGGAGAGGTGCTATCAGCAACAATATCAAAGGGCGAATCATAGGCAAGTAACGCTTGGTATAAGTCTTGCGGCTTAAAATGCAAGTCCGTCAGATTAGCACCATAACCGTTGTAATTAACCAACACACCGAATTCGCGCAGCTGCTCTGATTGCTCGTTAGAAAGACCCAGTTTGCTGCATTCGGCATAAGCTACACTATTTAAACTATCACCAAAAGCTGCGGCGATAGCCCAAACATGATACTGCTGATTTAAGTACTCACTGACTAGCAATCCCGTACAAACTGACGGAGAGAAATCTATGACTGTAGTTAGCCGCGGATGCTCAAATAGAGTCTTGGCCTGATGGTGATCACAATAGAACACCGACTCCACACTTGGTAAGATGCTCCGTAGTGCCTCCGTATTTTTATCAAAAGAAAGATCTAACGAAGTCACCCTAGCACCAGACGCTTGCTCAGGATTGATGTGCTGAATAAGCGCATTATCTCGTTTCACTCCGCTAATCACTTGGCTTTTATTGACAGGAAAGGCTTTACGCCACTGAATCAGCGAAAAAATACCATCGGCGTCGCCGTTAAAAACGTCAATGTGTTTCACGAGATGATGTCCTTTTCTATCAGCGCTTGAATCACCTGTTCAGCCGCTTCTTCGACGTTTAACGAAGCTGTGCGCAAATGCACCTCTGGCATAACCGGCGGTTCATATGGTGAGCTAATACCGGTAAAATGCGGAATATCACCCGCTCGGGCTTTTTTATACAAGCCTTTGGGGTCACGCTGTTCGCAAATTCCCAAAGGCGTATCCACAAACACTTCTACAAATTTAGCAACGGCAAGCTGACGGGCTTGCTCACGGTCAACCAAAAACGGCGATATAAAAGCAGTACCAACAATTAACCCGGCATCGGTCATCAAATTCGCGACTTCGGTAATGCGACGGATATTTTCCACTCGCGAAACATCGTCGAAACCTAAATCTTTGTTCAAGCCGTGGCGCACATTATCACCGTCCAGCACGTAACTGTGACAACCACGCTCATATAGTTTTCTATCTACTGCGTTGGCAATCGTGCTTTTACCTGAGCCAGACAAGCCGGTATACCAAAGTACACAAGATGCGTGACCTTTTTGCGCTGTGCGTTCAGCAGTCGAAACCGAAGCTTGGTGCCAGACAATATTTGTACTCATTCAATAATCCCTATCAATAAACCTTCGCGCAGTGTAGCCATCAAACAAAAGCCAGTAAAGAAAGCTTTATTGTAAGACGATATTGCGCGATTTCGTATAAAATATGCATTTTGCTTTGTTGCGAGTTTAGGATTAAACTCTCAGGTGAACGTAATGCTAAGGAGAAAGCACAATGTCAAAAAAAATGTATCGCAAAGTCATTATAAATAAGGATGGATCCTTAGCGCTTGACCTGTCTGACGATCAAACTCGTAAAAGCATCACTGAGTCAATGTCAGAAACAAATGACGACCGCATTGCTTCATTAGAAGCGAAATTGCAGCGCCTCCGAAACGAGAAGGCAAGTAGAGACACTTTCGTTTATTAGACGCTCAACTAATCTCTCGGATTGCACCCTTTCTCTCACTTCCACCAGCCCTAAAACTAAGCTACAATGCAACAACTTTTCAACGCCAAGTTGAACCCCAGATCTTTTTAAACAGATTAGCAGTCAAGGACGTCCCAAACCATGGCCTCAAAGCTTACTCATTTAAAGCAATTAGAAGCGGAATCCATTCATATATTTCGTGAAGTAGCTGCTGAATTTCAAAATCCTGTGATGCTTTACTCGGTAGGTAAAGATAGCTCAGTTCTTTTGCATTTAGCTCGTAAGGCTTTTGCTCCGGGCAAAATACCTTTTCCACTGATGCATGTAGATACGACTTGGAAATTCAAAGAAATGATTGAGTTTCGTGACCGTATGGCGAAACAACATGGTTTTGAATTAATAACTCACAGCAATCCCGAAGGGCTTGCTCAAGGAATTGGGCCGTTTACTCATGGTAGCGCAGTTCACACTGATGTAATGAAAACCCAAGCACTCAAACAGGCGCTGGATAAACACCAGTTTGACGCAGCATTTGGTGGCGCGCGTCGCGATGAAGAAAAATCTCGCGCCAAAGAACGTGTCTACAGTTTCCGCGATAAAAAACATCGTTGGGACCCCAAAAACCAACGTCCTGAGTTGTGGAGTATCTACAACGGTAAAGTTCACAAAGGCGAAAGTATTCGTGTCTTCCCATTGAGTAACTGGACTGAGCTTGATATTTGGCAATACATTTATCTTGAAGGCATAGAAATTCCGGAATTGTATTTCGCCAAAGAACGCCCGGTAGTTGAAAGAGATGGCACTTTAATCATGGTCGATGATGACCGTATGCCACTAGAAGAAAACGAAACTCCAGAAATGCGCATGGTGCGTTTCCGTACCCTCGGCTGCTACCCTCTTACTGGCGCCGTTGAATCAAGCGCAGCAACACTGCCAGAGATCATTCAAGAAATGTTGCTGACCACTACATCGGAACGCCAAGGCCGCGTGATTGATCACGACAGTGCTGGGTCTATGGAAAAGAAAAAAATGGAAGGGTATTTCTAATGAGTCACGCATCGCCACTAATTGAACAAGACATTCTGAAGTATCTTGAGCAGCACGAAAATAAAGAACTGCTGCGATTCATTACTTGCGGAAGCGTTGATGACGGTAAAAGTACATTAATCGGTCGTTTGCTACACGACAGCAAAATGATTTTTGAAGACCAACTTGCAGCCATTACCAAAGACTCAAAAACAGTAGGCACTACCGGTGACCGCATCGACTTGGCTCTGCTCGTTGACGGTTTGCAATCTGAACGTGAACAAGGCATCACCATCGACGTTGCCTATCGGTATTTCAGTACCGACAAGCGCAAGTTCATTATTGCCGACACCCCTGGTCATGAACAATACACTCGAAACATGGCCACTGGCGCCAGCACCAGCGACCTTGCCATCATCTTGATTGATGCGCGACATGGTGTACAAACGCAAACTCGCCGCCACAGTTTTATCGTGAGCTTGCTAGGCATTAAGCACGTGATTGTTGCGGTAAACAAAATGGATTTAGTTGAGTTCAGCCAAGAGCGCTACAAAGAAATTCAAGATGAATACCTCAAACTTGCTGGCCAGCTGGACATTCCAGATATTCACTTTGTGCCTATTTCAGCATTAGAAGGTGACAACGTCGTCAACCGCAGCGAACATACGCCTTGGTTTCGTGGCCGCACGCTCATGGAATACCTTGAAACGTTAGAAATCAGCCGCGCTGGCGATCACACAGATTTCCGCTTTCCGGTTCAGTACGTTAATCGGCCGAACCTAAATTTCCGTGGTTTTGCTGGTACCATTGCCTCGGGAGCGGTTAAAGTTGGTGATACTATTCGTGCCCTACCGTCCGGTAAAGTATCCACTATTAAAAGCATCTACACCTTTGATGGCGAGCTCCAAGAAGCAAGTGCTCCTTTAGCTGTTACCCTAACCTTAAATGATGAGATTGATATTAGCCGCGGCGATATGATCGTCGAAAAGGACGCATTACCCCATACCTCAAATCGCCTGCGTGCCAAAGTAGTATGGATGCACGAAGATGCTCTAGTTCCTCACCGGGATTATTACATCAAGTTTGGTACTAAGTTTACCAGCGGTAGTGCGGAAAAAATCCATCATCGAATTGATGTTAATAGCTTTGAAGAAAAAGATGCTGAAACCCTAGCGCTAAATGAAATTGGTTTACTTGATTTTAGTCTGCAAGAACCGGTAGTGTTTGATAAATACCGCATTAATAAGAAGACCGGTGCCTTTATTATTATCGATCGCATTACTAATGTGACGGTCGGTGCGGGTATGATCGAACAACCGCTAGCAGAAAAAGAAGAGCAGCAAAATGAAGTCAGTGACTTTGAAAAAGACCTAAACGCGTTTGTGCGTAAACACTTCCCACATTGGGGAGCCAAAGAGATTATATGATGCAGGCCTATGTTGGGCTTGTCATTATTGGACTGTTTGCGGGGCTCATTTCGAACCAAATGCGCCCCGCAACGCTCTTTGTCATCGCTGCCCTTGCACTCTACCTTCCCGGGTTGCTGTCAGCTCAAGATCTACTGAATCATTACGTTAACCAAAGCCTAGTAACACTGATGTTATTGTTAATTGGCTCGATGGCATTAGAACGCACTCGTGCTTTGCAGTGGGTGAGTCGAAACTTATTTCATAAAAGCCAGTTTGTAACTTTGCTACGCATGATGGGCTTGGTAAGCTTTACCTCCGCATTTTTAAATAATACCGCTGTGGTTGCGGCACTGATGTCTACAGTGCGGAAAAATCGCGACCATCCTGCCCAACGTTTACTTATTCCCCTGAGTTACTTTGCTATTCTAGGCGGTGTATTAACCCTTATCGGTACGTCAACCAATTTAGTCGTCAACAGCTTTTTAGTTGAAACGGGACACCCCGGCTTCAACTTCTTCGACTTTTTGCCTGTTGGCCTAGGAGTGCTCGCAATTGCAGGATTAACTACCTGCTTAGCTGCCTACCTACTGCCTAACAATCAAGTAGCAAGTGATATCAGTCAAGATTACTTTCTTGATGCGAAGGTAACTAATGATTCACCACTCATTGGTAAAACAGTTCAACAAGCTGGATTACGAGCCTTAGATGGCTTGTTCTTAGCTGAAATAATTAGATCCGGTAACTTAATTAGCCCGGTGAAACCAGAAACAACCGTACAAGCTAACGACCGGTTAGTTTTTTGTGGCGACGTGAAAGCAGCTCAGCAGGTATCAAGCCTGCCGGGGGTCAACATGTTTGCCCATGAAGCCTTTTCTGAAACAAATGGCTTACTACAGGATAACTTAATTGAAGTTATCGTTAGCCCAACCTCAACATTAGTCGGTAGAACACTTAAAGAAGCGAATTTCCGAGCTCTTTTTGATGCTGCGGTTGTGGCCATCGGTCGCGGAGGTCAGCGAATTTCAGGAAAGTTAGGGTTAGTTGAAATTAAGGCGGGAGATAGATTAGTACTAGCAGCTAGCGAAGATTTTTATAGGCATCGTAATCTAGAGCGTAACTTCTTCGTATTAGAGGGTAAACGCCTAAGCCCTACGCTTAATCAGAAGCAAGAAGTTATTACTATGCTCGGTTTTATAGCAGTTGTAACAGGGGCCGCGACACAAACTATCAGTTTATTTAACGGATTATTAGGCTACCTAGGGATTATATTGGCAACACAGGTAATATCAGCGGCAGACATTCGTCGCCGCTTACCGCTAGACATTTGGTTGGTAATTGGTTCGGCACTTTGTATCGCTGACGTGTTTATTCATTCAGGTCTTGCAACGAGCGTATCACAAGCATTATTTTCAATGCTCGGAGAGGGCGAACAAAGTGTGTGGTTAGCATTTATTGCAGTCTATCTTTTGACTTGGATAATTACTGAAATTGTAACCAACAACGCTGCCGCCGCTATTGTATTCCCTATCGCGGTGGGAATTGCAACAAGCCTAAATGTGAACATCATGCCCTTTGTTATGGCTGTTGCTTTTGGTGCCTCAGCTAGTTTTATTAGCCCGTTTGGCTATCAAACTAACTTGATGGTAATGAACGCAGGAAACTATAAGTTTGCGGATTTTACAAAAATAGGGATATTGGTGTGGGGGGCGTACAGCGCTTCTGCGCTGTACTTAATTCCGAAGGTTTTTGGCTGGTAAAAATTTTTGTTCATACCCTATAGAAATTTTTATACCAAGCCACCGTCCGCTTCATCCCCTCGACAACCGGTGTAGACGGACGATAGTCCATATCCCCAGCCAGGTCGCTTACGTCAGCATAAGTCGCTACAACGTCGCCTGGTTGTATTGGTAGAAACCTCTTTAGCAATTTCAACACCAGCCGCGGACTCAACAGCCTTGATAAAATCAAGTAATTGGACTGTTTCGCTGTTACCAATGTAACCGTAACAAATAGCACTGTTGGGGCAGGAATGATAAATCAGCCACTATCGGAGCCCGATGAAAAAAACAAGGGGCAAGTGACTTTGAAAAGCGCCTGAATAGCTACTTACGCAAGCACTTTCTGCATTGGAGGGCTAAGGCGGTTGATTAATCGTATATGACTTTTAAGTCGTTGATAGAAGTAATGCAAACTAGTAAATATCTTCCACGTTAATAATCCAATCATATTCGCAACGAACAGCTAAAAACTTCACTTCTACTTGGTGCATTAACTTATTCAAATCGCTATATGTACAACTCTGAAGTTTAATGCCCCATAGCCGCAACCATAATCTTCTAATTATGAATCGGAATGACCAATTATCTTTAACTGGGAGTGAGAAAATCAACTTCCCAGAAAATTCTTGGACTAACAAGTCGTTCAAATCATTAATCCAGTTTTGAGAGTAATCTAGCACGCCAATCATCAGAACTAAACTTGGATTTTTCCACTTATAATGAAAACCATTCGTACAAATGTAAGTAGGATTTAAAACCTGTAGGCTCTCGTTTTCTCTTGCTATTTGTAAAAATCTCTCAGAGCTATCAATTAAAGTAACGGTTGATGGAGTTCCTTGAATTATATCAACTAAAAGAGAACCATCTCCGCATCCGATATCAATGACATGCTTTCCTGACATATTCCCGGTTATCTTCTTTATCAATTGCGCTCTACTATTGTATCCCTTCCGAATACCTAATAACCTACTTAAATTTCCATTCTTAGGGTAAAAACAATTAAAATATTTCATGCCGAGAACTTACACCGATTAGCTTTCTGTATAAATCAATCGTGCTAGAGCCAACGTTTTCGATATCAAACTGTTTACTCATCAATAAAGATTGTGCGCCCATAAGTTTTCGTATACTTTCATCATTAACAAGTCGACTGAGCGCAAAGGATAAAGATTTGACATCTTTAGGTTTGCATAAAAGTCCATTTACACCGTCAATTATTACCTCTCGAATCCCGGGGATATCGCATCCAACAAGGGGTAAACCAGCAGAAGCAGCTTCTACCAAACATTGGGGTAAACCTTCAGTGTAACTTGGCAAACAAACAATATCGACCGTAGATAGAAGCCCTCTTACATCTCGCACTGCGCCTAACCAAGTTACACTACGAGGCGCCAAGTGATGCTGAAGTTCATGGGGTTCAATTCTATCCAGACTGCTTGAATCAAGCTCACCGGCTAGCAGAAATTCAACATTACTATTATTACTGCTTATGTCAGATGCAGCTTTCAAGTATTCGACAATACCCTTAGATTTTATTATTCTTCCTAGATAGAGTATTCTGACAATAGAATCATGCTTATTTTTTTGGGGAGGGTTACTCAAAAAACCACAAGTATTAACACCAGCCCCTCGAATCAATGATACTTTATGCCTATTCCGCTTTGAAATAAGTCTAGTTAACTCGTATCTATTTTGAAGAATCGAATGAAAATTATCACCAGCTAATAGATAATTAAAAACAGAGTAAATAAAGATTCTAATAATTCTATATCTAATACCTTCCATTCTAAATGGAGTAGCCAAGCCACCTGGTGCTAATACACATGGGATTCGTAGAAACCTTGCAGCTAAGCCACCGAAAATACAACCTTTATGGGATGAGCAATGAATGATATCCGGCTTTATTTTTTTAACCAGGTTCTTAAGCCTAAGAATAACTGAAATTTCTTTTAGGATTGCCTGTGGGTTTCTAGTTAAATCAACGTCAAAAGTTTTTAATGGAAAACATAAATTAGAAAATAATGCCCTCTCATTGCCTGCCATCTTGGAAAGCAAAATAACCTCAAACCCGTGCCTATGTACATAGTTTGCCAGCTCAATCCTGTGCGACAAAAAATATTTGGCTGGCGTTACGATATAAAGAACTTTCATTGAGTATTAAAAAGCACCACGCGACAACAATACAGCCTTTATAGTTTTCAATATTATAAAGAAATCTAAAGTGACCGTTCTATTCTTTACATAAAAACTATCTAAACGACCCATTTGCTTTAACGTTAAATTACTACGCCCACAAACCTGCCACAATCCTGTTATGCCTGGAGTAACTTTATGCCGAAGCTCTACGTCTGAATTGGCCAAGTTAATTAATTGAGCAGCCGGTAAAGGCCTTGGCCCAACCAATAGCATATTACCGATTATCACATTAACCAACTGAGGAAGCTCATCAATACTATACTTTCTTAAAATTGCTCCCCAGGGTCTAATTACTCTTGGGTCATTTTTTAAGCACCCATAACGCGCATAATGCTCTGCTAAATCACAATCTTTTTCTAGTTGAATTCTAAATTGATCTTGAAGAGATGAATTCATTGTCTTGAATTTAAGCATGAGAAAAGGCTTTTCTTTATGCCCAACTCTCTCTGATAGAAATATTGGACTTCCTTTTATGAAAAAGGATATCAAAGCAAACAAAAGGATTAAGGCTGGAGAAATAATAATTAAGATAACTAACGCCACAAACCTCTGTAAAAAAGACCAAACATTCACGAAATAACGGCCTGTAAAATATCAAAGCGCTCAGCTTTATCAAGATTACTCTCTAATCCTCGACACTCAGCTAACCTCCTCATAGCTTCAATCGAGGTTGGATGCGGGTATGCACGAATCTGGCTTTTATAGCAGTTTAAAGCAGCTATCTTAGCATCGAATTCGTTACTAATATCAATGTATAGTTTACCGGTCGATAATTCTGGGAATGCCAATAGATCTTTTGAAGTGCCTTCGTATGCAAGCACTAATTTTAAGTTTAACTGACGACTTGGTCTCAAAGCCGCTAACATAGCAAAATGAGTTTCTCGATGGTCCTGATTGTGGCTCTCTCGTGGGACCATTACGCAATCATAAGTGCCTTTTTCAAGAATAGTGTCGAGGTCGGAAACCAATCTAGTTTTATCTAGTTGCTCTAACTTCATATCAAAGTTCTGATAAAGTATTCTAAATGAACGAATACCTAATGTTTTGCAACTATCAGTAAGTTCTTGCTGTCTTTGTTGGTATACAACTGGGGTTGCTAAATGATGATGCTTAATTCCACCAGCGGCCATTACCACTAGATCAACATTTATCCCCGCATCTGTTAGTTTCTTAATCGTGCCACCGCAGCCTAATACTTCATCATCCGCATGCGGTGTAACAATCAATACATTCCGAATCAGCTCTAGAAACAATCTCATCTCCTTGAAATAGCCAACAAATTACTGATTTCCTCTAAAGGCAACTTGCACAGGAACTATTAATCGATCAAATTAGTGACTTTGTGCCATCCCCAATACTTCCCTCAACACATCACAGGTCTTCGCAATTTCAGCTTCTGTGAGTGTCGGATGCACTAAGAACATCAAAGATGTTTCGCCGAGTTCTTTAGCAACTGGCAATGATGTTGTAGGGCGCCAGCCAGTATTATCAAATGCTTTTTCTAGGTAAACTTCAGAGCATGAGCCTTGGTAACAAGGCACGCCGCGAGCCACGATTTCTTCAATGATGCGATCACGAGTCCAATCATTGGCTAACTTGTCAGGGTTTACGAACATGTAACATTTGTAGGCCGCATGAGCGCAACCTTGTGTGGTCGGTTCCTTCTCTTGCGTAACTGCCGAAGCTTGACAAGATGAACATGTTTTAGGACAGGTTCCTAGTTTCGAATCAGGTACGCGTACCACATCAAACTCTCGAGCTGTTTGCCAAATAGCTTCAGCGTTAGCTTGTCTGATAGCTGTCCACTCAGTCATGCGTTTAAGCTGTATACGGCCAATCACAGCCTGCATTTCCATCATGCGCCAGTTGGTACCAAAGCTTTCATGCAACCAGCGGAAGCCTGGTGGATGTTCGCGTTCATACACTGCTTCGTAGCTCTTGCCGTGATCTTTAAACGACCACATTTTGCGCCATAAAGCTTCATCATTGGTGGTGACCATACCGCCTTCGCCGCCGGTTGTCATGATCTTATCCTGACAAAACGACCATGCACCAATGTGGCCGATACTACCCACGGACCGCCCCTTATAGCGAGCACCATGAGCTTGGGCACAGTCTTCGATAACGTACAAACCATGCTTATCGGCTAGCTCCATGATGGGGTCCATATCAGCGGCACACCCAGCAAGATGCACAACAATAATTGCCTTCGTGCGTGGGGTGATAACCGGAGCGATAGTATGGGCTTCAATATTTTGTGAGTTGCGATCCACATCAGCAAATACAGGCGTTGCGCCAGCATTGACTACTGTTGAAATAGAAGCAATAAAGGTACGCGGGGTAACAATCACTTCATCCCCTTCGCCAACTCCTAAGGCTTTCAAAGCAACATCTAACGCTAACGTACCATTACTTAATGCGACAGCATGAGACGCATCCGTCCAAGTCGCGAATTCTATTTCAAATTCACGACACTCGGTACCTGTCCAGTAATTCACTTTATTTGATAGAACAACATCATGAACGGCCTTGGCTTCTTCTTCTGTGAACGACGGCCAAGGTGAGAATTTTGTATTAAGCATTATCGTACTCGTAAAAACCTTTGTTTGTTTTTTGCCCCAGAAGGCCTGCTCTCACCATTTTTCTTAATAATGGATGAGCCCTGTATTTACTATCGCCTGTTTCTTTATAAATAACGTCCATTATCGATAACACAACATCATTACCGATCAAATCAGATAATTTCAACGGTCCCATTGGGTGGTGCGCACCAAACATCATTGCTGTATCAATATCCTCTTTAGTGGCAACGCCTTCGGCAAGAATGGTAACAGCTTCATTAAGCATGGGAATCAGCATTCGATTAACAATAAACCCAGGAGCTTCGTCGACTAATACAGGTTTCTTGCCTAAATCTTCAACAAATTTAAAAACGTTAGCTCGCGTTTCCTCGGATGTAACAGCTCCGGCAATAATCTCAACCAACTCCATTACAGGTGCTGGATTAAAAAAGTGAAGACCAATTACATTTTCGGGCCACCTAACATGACCTGCTAATGCCGTAATGGATAGGGAAGAGGTGTTAGAAGCTATGATGGTTTTTTCTGAGATATGTTTGCAAATATCCCCTAAAACCATCTTTTTGATCTCATAATCTTCAGCGACGGCTTCGATCACAAGTGAACAGTTTGATACCTCATGATAATCATCTACGACTGTTACCTTGTCGACCGCAACCTTTAGTCCTTCGGAAGACATCTTTTCTTTTTGAACTAATCGTTCAAGTTTTACGATACAGCGTTGAATTAGAGATTTTGCTTTTTCTCTCGAACGAGACATTACATAGACTTGGTCTACTACCGAGCTACTCATCAGAACTTGCGCAATGCCGGTTCCCATTGTACCAGCACCAATCAGAAATACTTTCATCGAGAGTTCTCTTTAACTTTTCTTTTCAAGAGGTTTAGCCGGATTACCAATTACTACAGCCCCAGGTGGAACATCTTTGGTCACAACGGCCCCCATACCTACAATGGCTCCGCGACCAATTTTTAGTGGTTTTTCTGGAGTACCCTGCTTGATGATCGCACCAGTCCCGATATAGGCGTAGTCATCAATATGGATATTACCATTACAATGCACTCTTGGTGCAAAAGTCACATAGTCACCAATCACGCAGTCATGCGCTACGTAGCTATAGATATTGGAGTGGAAGGATTTCCCTATTTGCACATTTGAAGTTATCGTCGAGAAAGGACACAAAATAGCGCCCTCGCCGATATTAACTGCGTCCATTGTTATAACGTTCGAGCTTCGTAATGAGATTAATTCAATATTCTCATTTATACACTTTTCCGTAAGTACCTTACGAATTTTTGAATCGGCAATTGCTATGCTAATTAACTTCTCTGAGGCATTTGAGCTAACAAACTCTTCAAATGTCATTACCTGATAACCGTTCAGCATGCTTGATGGGGGATTATCGTCGACAAAAACTAGTTGCTCACGTGGGTAAGACTCCTTAACCAATGGCATAACTTCCCGCCCAAAACCACTAGCTCCGAATACACCAATAATTCTATTCATTTTTTGTTCCTTCAAATTTACTCATTGTCGCTTCACCTGCTGCAGAAATTCCCTCACGTACAAGAACTTTCTTTACGGTAAGCCACATAATTTTTATATCAAGCCATAGCGAACGATTATCGACATACCATACATCAAGCTTAAACTTATCCTCCCAGCTAATGGCATTGCGTCCATTCACTTGAGCCCAACCTGTGATGCCAGGGCGTACGTTGTGACGACGTGCTTGCTCTTGTGTGTATAAGTCGACATATTCCATCAATAAAGGGCGAGGGCCAACAAGACTCATGTCGCCTTTTAGTACATTCCACAATTCAGGGAGTTCATCGAGGCTAGAGGCTCTTAAAAATGAACCAAATTTTGTAAGTCGCTCTGCATCGGGGAGTAGATTCCCATTTGCATCTTTTGCGTCTCGCATGGTTCTAAATTTAATCATTTTAAATGGATTGCCATTAATGCCAGGTCGAACTTGCTTAAACAAAATTGGACTTCCCAACTTAAATCGCACGACCAGCATTAAACCAATCAAGAACGGCGTCAAAAGACTAATGGCCAAAAGTGATACCAAAACGTCAAACAGCCTTTTTATAAACACGATACTCTCACTTCAAATTGTGCTAAATTTTTGGTGGCTATAAGTTGTTGGACTATTAACAACGATTAGCTTTTCCATGCAGACAAGTCTGCATTAAGTAGTTGTTCTAATTGCTCAATATCGCTTCTTAGAAAGGGGATTAACTGCTCCCTATCCTCCTTACTGACTCGCTCTTTACGTTCGTTCTTTTTATAATTCCAGCTTAACAACCATCTCCGTAATCGCTTTCGTGATGTTAACGATAATCGATGGACAACCCCTTCTCTAATAACTTTGTTTCGATATACAATATTGAGCATTTTTCTCAACCAAGGGTACTTAAGGGTTGTTGCTTCATTATGCCGCTCACTATTGTCCACTTCTATTTCATTCACACCTAAAAAGTCAAAAATTCGCTTCATTTGGCCAGTCAAATCATGTTCTAGATCATGAGTGAACAGCACCAAAACATTATCGTGACCAAATTTGCTTATATATTCAGAAATCGTTCTAAAATACATACTTGGCCACAAGTACATACGGTTTCTGTAGATGGCTAAATGTTCGCTATTAGAGTGATAGCTTCCTCGGGTAATCTCATCAAGTACAGCCTCATCCACTTCGCCAGCAGCAGCTATAGCGCTTTCAATAGCCTCTTTAAAAGAGAGTGTTTCGAATTGACCTTTGTTTTTCGCCATTAGATACTGAGAGAAAGCCCTCTCCACGGGGTCTCTCAATGTGAAAAGAAATTTCGTTCCCTTTCCTAACGAAGAATAAATGCGTTCCGCTGTTAAATTCGAAAGCCCTGTACCATAGCCTATAGAGTTATCAGCAACAATTGGCTGTTCATTTACAGTTGCGTAATAAGTATCTATAAACCACTTCTCACCATTCTGAAATTTAGATTCAGAATTAAAAAAATTAATTTCTTTCTGACGAGTAGTGAATATCTCGGGATGTCGTTTAAATATTTCAGTTATAGTTGCACTTCCTGTTTTGGGGAATCCAGCATATACGAAATTTGGAAGTTTGCTAATCTTTGAATCTACCATGCTTTTAATCTCTATTTTCTTGGTGCACACCCATTGCTTTAAACATAGCTTCATTTACCTTGTGTACATCATATTTTTCAACAGCTATTTCTCGTGAGCGCTTACCCATTGCTGTAATCAATTCTGGGTTATCAATAAATGCTTGCATAGCAGTTGCCAATGCTTCTACCGATTGAACAGGTACCAAATAGCCATTTTCACCTTCGATCACAGTTTCTCTGCACCCTGGGGCGTCAGTAGTAATAATTGCACGGCCCATTGCCATAGCTTCTAATACTGAGCGCGGGGTTCCTTCTCTATAACTCGGCAATACATAGACGTGACAGGCTTTAATGAACGAACGTACATCTGTTTGGTGACCATGCCAGTGCACGATTCCCTCATTACACCACGCCTCAATTTCACTCTGTTTCAATGCATCAGGGTTGCTATCTAATCCACCAACAATATGGAATGTTACCTCTGGGCATTGTTGTTTAATAAGCCGCGCAGCGTTTACGTACTCTCGTATTCCTTTATCGCCAAGTAGTCTTGCAATAAGTAAAAATGACGCCGGTTGACTGGGTAATGGTGAATCAGGGAACTCATCAATGTTTATGCCACTACCGTTCACAATATATACAGGCACATGGGCGGGTAATAAACCTAAGCGCTTAAAATCTTTTTTATCGTCTTTGTTTTGAAAAAATATCAATTTCGTACGTCGCAATGCAGCAGCATAGAGCTTACGTGCGATATATTGAATGACTCGGCGCTTTCCAGAAGGCTCCCCGGTAAAGGCATACCCTAGGCCCGTAATAAGTGCCACCCGCATTGGCACTTTGGCCTTTGCTGCCGCAAAAGTTCCCCAAATTACTGGTTTGATGGTATATGCAATGAATAGGTCGGGCTTTATCGACTTAATTAACTTTATTAAGTGAAACAAAGCCTTTAAATCATGTAACGGATTGAGTCCAGCTCGATTAAAAGGTGCATCATGACAGTGTACACCCCGCAATTCTAACCATTCACATGCTTCAGTATCGTTAGAAAGTTCTGGCGCACAAACATGAACTTGGTAACCATTTGCGGCCAAATCTAGAATGAGCTGGCCTCTAAAATTTACTAACGAGCGTGACGCTGAGGCCAGAATAAAGGCCTTTTTTAACACTTAAAAAAGTCTCTATACCAAGTAACAAACTTATTAATTCCATCTTGTACCGATGTACTCGGCTTGTAGCCTAAGTCTTCAACCAAATCGGTAACATCTGCAAAGGTCGCAGGAACATCGCCAGCCTGAAGCGGCATTAAGTTCTTCGGTATTTCTTTACCTACCGCATTTTCAATGGCAGTAATGAAATCCATAAGCTTCACTGGGTTGTTGTTACCGATATTGTAGACTTTGTAAGGTGCTGACGAACGACTTGCATCGGCACCCTTTTCAATCCAATCCGTTGCTGGCTGTGCAGGGTTATCAATAACGCGAGTAATGCCTTCGACGATATCGTCGACATAAGTGAAATCTCGCAACATGTTACCGTTGTTAAACACATCGATGGTTCGCCCTTCTAGAGCGGCTTTGGTGAATAAAAACAGCGCCATATCTGGTCGACCCCACGGCCCATAGACGGTAAAGAACCGTAGGCCCGTGGTATGTATACCAAACAAATGCGAATAGGTATGTGCCATCAATTCATTCGATTTTTTACTCGCCGCATAAAGACTTATGGGGTGATCAACATTATGCGATGTTGAGAACGGCAATGTCTCGTTGAGGCCATAAACCGACGAACTCGAGGCATAACTGAGATTCTTGACACCAAAGTGACGACAAGCTTCCAAGATATTCAAGAAACCAACAATATTGGCGTCTATATAAGCTTGTGGATGCTCTAATGAATAACGTACGCCGGCTTGTGCGGCCAAGTTACAAACGGCATCAAACTGCTCACGTTCAAATAGTGCGTCAAGCTCTGCTTTGTCTTCTAATTTGAGCTGCACAAAGCGATAATTTTCGTGTTTTGTCGACTGCACCATCTGACCGTACTGAACCTGATCGCTATTAATACCAGTTTCAGCCAAACGGCCATGTTTTACACGAATATCGTAATAATCATTAATGCTATCAAGGCCAACAACTTCATCGCCCCGAGCAAGTAATTTCTGTGCAAGATGGAAGCCGATAAAGCCGGCTGTGCCTGTTATTAATATTTTCATATTCTATCCGTCTTGATGCCTAGTTGTTCGGTTATGTAAAACACTGCAACATTTGTAAGTCGCAAATTTAAAGAAATTGCAATTTTTTCTAAGAAAAACTTTATGAGTCGCATTCAAAAATCAAAGGCATTGCCTTCAACTAACTTTTTAACAAAATAAACTTCACCAAAATGACTCCAATGATCTCCGTCTCTCCACATCAACTGAGGGCAATCGATTAAATCCTTACTTTCTTTCATTGAAATAAAACGTGGTAGATTAAATAGTTCAACCGATGGGTATGATCCACCTACCTTATGTGCTGCTATTGCTATAGAGTCAAAAAGCTCAAACAAGCCAGGGCGAATGCTGTAAGAAAAATTGCAACCGTTGTCTAATAAGTAGCGATTTGAAATATGTGGTTCAATTCTAGGAGTAATAAATCTGACTGGCACATGGTTACCTAAAGCAGCCAATTCGGACATTGTTTCTTCGATCATTTCTGTGCGTAAAGTATACTTAGTTATATCAACGGAATCTGTTTCACTTAATCGAGTAAACATGGCTCGATGAGACATACCTGAACTGTTATGTCTTATGAAGTAAAATCCAGCCTGATGATAAATAGCACCAGAAAAGAAATCACGATTCTCATTCAAAAATTTTGCCGCAAGGTTCAGCGGGCAATCAGAGGCTGCTTCGATTAATCTGCATCCTCCCCGGATAAAGCTCACTACAAATCTGGGCGAGATAGGCTCTATTTCTTCTTTAGCGCTTAACGCCATCAGACCTCGGTAAATATTAAATGCATGGCTGTCGCCAATAATGACAATACCAGGACCATACTTGCGCTCGCAGCTTGCTAATGCACTTTTTTTAGGAAGCGCTTCAACTTTTTGTATGTTAAAAAAGCAGGTCGCTTCAAAGTTACGCGGAACACCGCTATTTTTTCTTGTAATCGCAAGGAATATGTCTTGCTTGTCTGAATTGGAGACTAACCAATTTGACCGGTTGCCATCGGTCCTGATTAGCAGTATTCCCACTATAAGTATGACACTTAATAATACTATAGTTATACCAACGAAATTTTTGTTCTTAACCCGTCGGCTGTCGCGCATCGGTTGCTCCACCAACTTATAGCTTCCATATGCTAATAAAAATATGATGGAAATTACGAGGAGATAATTAAACACACTAGAGATTGGTCCTATGGCGATCCGATGAAACGCAATCACCGGTTGATGCCATAGGTACAGTGAGTAGCTCATAGCTCCTATCACTGTTAATGCCGGAAGTGAGAGTCCTCGAGTTAAAGCAGACTGGCTCTGACCACCAATCAGTATGCATATTGTTCCCAAAACGGGTAGTAGTGTGTAATACGATGGTGTCGGTGTATCACGATTAAAGCAAAAAACAGCAAAACTAATAAGCGTTAGGCCAAACTCAGGCAACCATTTTATTCTACTGTTTACGCCAGAATAAAGAGCGGCAAGTGCACCGACACCAAGCTCCCAAAAGCGAGTTGGTAAAGAATAGAAATTTGGTAGCGGGTAAATATCATAAGCAAAAATGGATAGAGCGAAACTAAGCGCAATAGTCACTCCGAGTAATTGTTTTCGATAGGAGATTACATACCTAGAAACCAGAAGAAAAGCGACTGGATAAACAACATAGTACTGCTCCTCGATAGCTAAACTCCATGTATGCAATAATGGATTCAGTTCCGATACTGGATTGAAATAATCGCTTGTTCTCCAAAAATAGAAATTCGAACTAAAAAATACCGATGATAACGCTGTTTCTGCAAGCTCCAATAGTTCGAGTGGTGTCATCACGAATATGCCTACACATATCGTGAATATTATGACTACAAAAAGTGCTGGTAACAGCCGTCTTGCCCGTCGTGTGTAAAACGCTGTTATGCTAATCGATTTACTTTGGTCTATTTCTGCGACTAACAATCGAGTAATCAAATACCCGCTTATAACAAAGAAAACGTCAACACCAAGATACCCTGCGTAAAAAGGAGCTACATCTAAGTGGTAAAGTATAACAAAAAGAACCGCAATTGCTCTAAGACCATCAATGTCAGCTCTGTAAGTAAAGGGTGATTTACGAGCCTCATTCACTTAGTTATAACTTCCTTATTTCACGCGGACAATACTTGAATTACTACTCGAAATTACCAGTCATAACGACTAAAACTATCCATATTTTTCCAGTGAGGCGTTAGCTTTGCTGTTCCCGTTATTAATCGCACTACCCGCTCTGAGGTGTTACATATCTTATATTCCTCAGGTACTTCGCGCTCGGTTCCTGAAAATATATCGCGATGTGCAGTCGCAATCTCTACGCCCATAAGTAATGTTTCTGCATCAAGGCCTGTTAGAGCAATGGCCCCCGTGTCTAGTGCTTCTGGGCGTTCAATCGAACGTCTTAAAGTTACGGCAGGGAATTTTAGAATCGAAGCTTCTTCACTGATAGTACCGCTATCGGAGATTGCGCAATAAGACGCCATTTGAAGCTTGTTGTAATCAAAAAAGCCAAATGGTTTTAAGAACTGAATTCCTTCGCTCAGATTGTCTAACCCAAGTTTTTCAAGTCGGTTACGTGTGCGTGGGTGTGTCGACACGACAACTGGGTAGCCATACTGGTTATGTAACTCAGTGAGTGCTTCAACAACTTTCTTCAAGTTTTCCTTACTGTCGACGTTTTCCTCGCGGTGTACGCTGACAATAAAATATTTTTGAGGTTCAAGGTTTAATCGCTGGAGAATATCTGAACCCTTAATGCTCTCTAACGAATGCTCAAGTACTTCGCGCATCGGCGAGCCGGTAAGATAGATAAAGCGATGCGATAAGCCTTCGCTAATTAAGTGCCGACGTGCATGTTCGGTATACACCAAATTAAAATCTGCGAGATGATCAACAAGCTTGCGGTTGATTTCTTCGGGCACGTTAGCATCAAAGCTGCGGTTACCTGCTTCCATATGGTACGTGGGTACTTTCATTCGTTTGGCCATGATGGTCGCGGTGGCACTGTTGGTATCCCCAAGTACCAGAACGGCATCAGGCTTCTCTTCTAAAATAACTTGCTCGGTTTTAATTAAAATCTCGCCAAGGCTACGTCCTAAACTTGAGGTATCTACATTTAAAAAATGGTCGGGTTGGCGAACGCCGAGTTCTTCAAAAAAAACGTCATTGAGTTCGTAATCGTAGTTTTGCCCTGTATGAACAATTTTGTGATCAACCACTTGGTCTAACGCTGCCATAACCCGCGATAAGCGGATGATTTCTGGGCGAGTGCCTAGGATAGTCATTACTTTTAACTTTTTCATGATGCGGCTCTTATTTAAACGTTTATTCTGGTTTTACGACAGGACAAGCAAAGGTATCTGGGTTTTCACGATCAAAGATTTCGTTCGCCCAAAGCATAACGACCATTTCATCGCTACCCACGTTGGTTATGTCGTGGCTCCAGCCTGGTACTGTTTCTACTATTTCTGGGGTTTCGCCATCGGTGAATAACTCATAGAACTCACCAGTCACCATATGTTTGAATTTGAAGCAGGCTTTTCCTTTTATCACCAAAAACTTTTCTGTTTTGGTGTGGTGGTAATGTCCACCTCGGGTAATACCTGGGTGTGCGGTGAAATATGAAAATTGGCCGGCATCAGGCGTTTTTAACATTTCAACAAACACGCCACGCTCGTCACCGTATTTAGGCACCGTATAGGTGAATTTATCGGTGGGTAGATAACTCACATACGTTGAATAAAGCTTGCGAATAAAACCTGTCCCAACGCGCTCAGAAATTAACGTCTGACGGCTTTCTTTGAAGTAGTTCAGTTGCTTTGCAATTTGTCCAACGGTTTTGGTGTATACAGGGCCTGCTAGCGCAAAGCCTGAGGTTGGTGTCATTTCATTTGCTTGCAAAGCTATGAGAGCTTCGTTAAGTCGAGCAAACATCATACTGACAACATCATCAACATAAACAAGCTGTACTTCAGCATCTTCGTTATGTATCTCAATAGGGATGTCACGAATGATGTTATGGCAAAAAGTCGCTACCATGGAGTTATAGTTAGGCTTACACCATTTACCAAAAACGTTTGCTAACCGATAGATATAAACCGGATTTTCTGTGGTATCCGAAAGTTTTAATAGAATGTCTTCTGCAGCTTTTTTGCTTTGCCCGTAAGGATTATCACGCTCTGCTTGAATAGACGAACTATAAACAATAGGTATGAAGCGTTGCTGCGATTGCACCACATTAAATACAGCATTTGCTAATGCTTGGGTTAAATCAGCATTCCCTTGGATAAATTCATCGTTGTGCTGCGGTCGGTTAATTCCAGCTAGGTGAATAATACCATCAACATTACTAACTAACTCCGGTAGCTCGCTCACGTGATTATCACGCGTGAAGGTCACTACTTCAATATCTGGCATCTCACTCAAATGCACGACAAAGTTTTTACCAACAAAGCCGCTAGCACCGGTTACCAATAACTTCATGGTTGGGTCCTTGTAACCTAATTAACCTTCAGGATGAATGTATTCGCCTGCTGCAAAAGCACGCATAAAGTCGAGTTTAAGCAAGAGTTGTTTCATCCCTGCTACATCTAAACGATCAGTGTTATGCGAATTATAATCTTCTACTTCGGCAATTTTGCTGTCGCCTTCTTCAACGAATTTTGCATAGTTCAGATCGCGTAAATCTGGCGGCACGCGATAGTAGTCACCCATATCTTCAGCACAGACCATCTCTTCACGCGATAATAAGGCTTCGTAGAGCTTCTCACCATGGCGGGTCCCCATGATTTGCATAGGGTGCTCTTGCTTGTTAATGAGCTCTAAAATGGCTTTTGCTAACACTTCAATGGTTGCAGCCGGTGCTTTTTGCACAAAGATATCGCCATTTTGGCCATGCTCAAATGCATACAAAACTAAATCGACTGCATCATCAAGCGTCATCATAAATCGGGTCATGCTAGGGTCTGTGATAGTAATGGGTTTACCAGCACGAATTTGGTCTACAAACAATGGTATAACCGACCCTCGCGATGCCATCACGTTACCGTAGCGGGTACCGCAAATCACGGTTTTATTGGCATCCACGTTACGCGACTTAGCCACCATGACTTTTTCCATCATGGCCTTAGAAATACCCATTGCATTAATGGGGTACACGGCTTTATCGGTACTTAAACAAACGACTCGTTTCACTTCGTTTTGAATAGCGGCTTCAAGCACGTTTTCTGTGCCTAACACGTTTGTTTTCACCGCTTCCATCGGGTGAAACTCACATGAGGGCACTTGTTTCAAAGCCGCAGCATGATAAATAAAATCAACACCGCGTGTAGCATTCAAAACACTTTGATAATCACGTACATCACCAATATAAAATTTTAGCTTGGGGTGATTGTACGCTTTACGCATATCATCTTGCTTTTTCTCGTCACGGCTGAAAATACGGATTTCAGCAAGTTCGCTTTTTAAAAAGCGTTTTAAAACAGCATTACCAAATGAACCCGTACCACCAGTAATTAAAAGTGTTTTTCCTGCAAAAACAGACGTCATTTTCCTATCCTTTCGAATTTTTGAATTCTTTTTGTGCCCATTCAACATATTCAGGTAAACCCGCATCTATCGTTTTGCTTGGGTTATAACCAAATGATGACTGGGCAGCACTAATATTTGCTAAGCTGTGTAAAACATCACCCATTCGTGTAGGCCCAAACTCTATATTTACTGGCTTGGGTAAGTACTGATTAATTCGCTGGGCTAAGTCTAGAATCTCAATTTGTGTGCCGCTGGCTATATTGAATGCACCTGAGACGCCACGATTTCTTGCAGCCGCTATATTTGCCTGAACCACATCAGCAACATGTACAAAGTCGCGGGTTTGTTTGCCGTCGCCAAAAATAATAATAGGCTGCTCTTGTAACGCTCTAAATACAAAAATGGGGATAACATTTCCATATGCATCAAAACGTTGGTTCGGCCCGTACACATTAAAGTAACGAAGGCAAATTGCCTCAAAGCCATAGGTATTCGCAAACGCTAATGTTTGCTTTTCCGTATAAAGCTTCGACACACCGTACGGCGTTAAAGGCTCAATGGGGTGACCTTCATCAATAGGTATGGTTTTTAGTTCGCCATAGATACCCGCTGAAGATGAAGATACCACTTTCTCCACGCCAAGATCTCGAGCTGCTTCTAGCACGCGTAAGGTGCCATTTACATTAATATCACTATCTATTTCTGGATGATCAATTGAACGTTTGTTTCCTACTGATGCAGCTAAATGAAAAACAGTGTCGGCACCTTTCATAGCGGCTCGCACCGCGGCCTCATCTCGGATATCCCCCTGAACGAAGCGTATATCCTTTGCTTGAACGAGTTCCGCAATATTTTGTTCATGACCTGAACTAAGGTCGTCTAAAACCGTTACTTCGGCACCTTGCTCAAGTAGGGTTTTTACAATATTTGAGCCGATAAAACCGGCACCACCAGTTACTAACGCTTTCACTTTGTTATCCCTTTCTTCATTTAAATCATCATCTCGCAAAGCACTATTTGCGAATAAAACGTTTGATTAGCTGCCGTTCTTCACTATTTAGCAGCATACTGTAGGTCATGAATACATAAATAATCGTATAAATAATGACTGCAGTGGCGAAGCTAAGCCAAGTCAATGTGAATTTATCAACAACCCACAGCGCGAAACCGACAAGCATCATATTTACCGGCAATGTTGCACCGTAAACACCTGCCAAGTACCGAGCAAAACTTACCCCAACCTTGAGCTGCAACACGCTACCTAAGATGATATATCCAACCAGCAACGCGAATCCGGTACCAATAGCTGCGCCAACAACACCATAATGAGGTAAAAGTACGAGTGTAATAACAATGTTAACGATAGCCATAATGACTATGGTCATTGAGCGGTACCAATAAATTTCCTTTACCTGCAAAACAATATTCCGTGAATTACCAATCAACTCGAGCGAGAAAGGCAAGAGCACGAGCAGCAACACGTAGTAGGATTGTGCAAAATCATCATTTAGCCAAAGCGTTAAAAACTGTTGTCCAAATACGACAACGCCGCCAATCACCAAATAAATGAACAATGCCTGAATGCGAGAAATACGCACCATGAGTTGCAAAATTTTGTCGGCCGAGATACCGCTGTCAATACGCCGGATAATATCAGGAGTTAAAACGCGTGTGATTACTATGGTTAGCGACATAATGTATTTGTTAAACATCACACCAATGGCATAGATCGAAACAGCAGCCGCACCTACCATAGAACCAATTAATACATGATCAATTCGATGAAATAACTGCTCGAACATAGCGACGACAAAAATGGGTGCCCCGTATAATAGTATGCGTTTTAGTTCAGGCCATTCAGGTAAACGAAGGTGCACCCGATACTTTAGTACCAGAGCTACATAACCAAGCCTAACCAGTGCCGTCATGACTTTAAACGCACACATGCTCCAAGCTATTTCAACTAGCCCATAATCACTAATTAATAGCAGCCAAATGACAACTAATGAAAGTAACGACGTAAATATTTCTAGTGTACGGAGAAAAACAAATCGCTCTTCTGCATAGATTAAGGAGGACAGTGGGTTGCTTGCAATCATAATGGCAGCACCAATACCCACTATCTTGAACATTTTTTCTAAAACTTCGATATTAGCAGGCGACAACCCTTCAGCGAAAATAGCTGTGAACGACTCAGTAAGCAGCCAAATAATACAAATAACGAATAAACCAATAGTCAGATATGACAACAGCATACGCGCTAAAAATTTAGCTGTTTCCTCCTTGTTACCACGGTTTTTTACAAAAAAACGTAGCAAACTATCGTTCATACCGAGGTCTAACAGGTTTATAAATGCCACAAATGCAGTTGCAAGAGTAAGAATACCATAGCTATCAGTCCCAAGTTCCTTTACGAGGATCGGCGTAAAAACAAGGGCGGTAACAATACCCACAACAATGGCAACATAACCAAGTACTGCACCTTTAGCTTTTTGTGACATATATTTTTAGGCTACCAAACTTCAATAAATTTGAGTTTACGACAGGCGTTGAATAAACTGTTTGAGTGGTTTTGCATATTGCGCCACATCAAAGTATTTAATCGCAACTTGGTATGCTTGCTCTTTTTGCGCGTAATATTGGCTTTCACTTAACGACATGGCGTGCATTAGGCTTGCTTCAATATCTGCAACCTCAGTGCTCGGTATCACAATGCCAGTTTTTGCATGATGAAATTGCCCGAGATCGGTGGTTATATTTGTAATGACAGGGCAACCAAAGGCAACACTTTCGACGTATTTGGTTGGGAATCCAAAGGTGCTGACACGGTTTATTTCTCGAATAAAAATTGTGTAGTGCGCTTGTTCTAATAACTTAGTTACATCGGCATGAGGTATCTGCCCATGGCACACTAAGCCAGCAGTGGTCAATGTTTGTTGATCCCAAACGCCCGACTCTGGCGACTGCCTCATGTAATTAATGAGATCGACTTCATTCATACCAACAACATGCAACTCAAGCGCAGGTTGTCTTCTATCTAATCCATCAGAAATCTGCTGAGAATTAAGTTGCTTAACTGCCGTTGCTATTTTATCGAGCCTATCTTTTTTACCGGGTGTGCCTGCATAGACGAGTCGGATTGGACCATCACCTTTCACTAAGGCCACATTGTCTGAATCAAAAGGGCCCAGTGTTTCAGTTGTTGACTTGGGTAAAATGCTCAAAGTAGGCGGCACACGAACGGTCGGTACTTTCCTGCCATCGTAATAGTCTTGTAGTGCACGACTAATACAGATAACCCCGTCTGTTTTCGGAATTAAATACCGCATGGCGAACTCGGTATTCATCAGATATGGCGATGTAATAAAGCCTAACCAAGACTCCGCAGCATACCATTCGACAGCATCAAAAATTATCTTAATGCCGCGCTTTTTAGCCCAGCGAGTAAACGAAAGTAAGTACGGGCTATATCCACTATAGATAATGATTGCTTTTGGCCACTCGGACTGTTGCTCAAACCAACTTCGCGATCGTCGTCCCATCGTAAAATACCGAGCAAACCGTAGCCATTTTGGTAAATGCTCAGCCGATCGTTCATTCACCTGAACCGATTCAATACCTGGCTCTACTGCAACAGACTCGCCTTCTGCTCGATTCGCCGAAAGGTAACCTGAAACGACCGTAACTCTATACCCTACATCGCACAAGCTTTGTGAGATACCTAAGACGCGTCGTGTTGCCGCGCCGCCTTCAGGAAAATCAATCGGCCCAACGTAAGCCACCCAATCATTTGCAATAGGTTTGGTATGATTCATGTCGTGTTCCAGACCTACTTGCTGACATCAAATAAATTGCAAAGCCGCTGCATCTTTGCAGCATCGTCAACAATGACTTGTGAGTAATCACTTTCGGCTAGGGCTTTCCTCAGCTTTGAGTCGATTATAAGTCGTTCAATGGCTGCGCCTATTGCACCTTCTTCGTTCTCACAGATCAATCCCGTTTGTTCATGAATTAATTGCTCATGAATACCCGACACTTCTGCTGCAACTACCGCTTTGCCGAGTACTTTCGCTTCATTTACGATACCGCACAAACCTTCATAATACGATACGACAGCGACAATATCGGCTGCTTTGTAGGCAGGAAAAGGGTTTTCCATACGCCCTAGCAGTACCAAGTGCGAGTCTACATCTAACTCTAGTATCAGTTCTTTTAGCTTATCTCTATCAGGACCGTCACCGATAACAAACCATACAAAATCGTGGCCTTTATCCTTAAGTTGCTTACAAATTCGTGCCATCCGAAATATAGCTTTCGCTTTATCACTTAAACGGCAAACCGTTAGTATCTTCGTTTTTCCACATTCTAGATGAGAATCCATCATTTGATAAGGTGCCGGCCTCTCGTCAGCTAGGGCTTTCATTTCATCTGGACACAACAAATTATAGACTACATGGGCCTTACCGAGAGTGTTTGGTACTGCATCCACAAGTGACTGCTTGGCGGTTTCAGACACGCAGATATACCAATCAATTTCGGAATCAGCAGCTCGAATACTTTGGGCGATTTCCCCAGACTTATCTATACCTTTTAGGTCATTGCGTATCCATAAGGCTCGAATTTTCGCATTGACGCCTTTCCGAATAAAGTTTGTCGACATGCCTGTTAACAGTGCTGCGGCAACGTCGAAATGCTGATTCTTGAATAGGTGCTCTCGGTATTTTTGAACTATACGTTGCCAAATATAATTAATTAAATCGGGTATGGCTTTTAGTCTACCAACTCCTTTTGCAGCAAAAAATATTTGGCCCGCAACTTTGCTTCTTAAGTGCACAACCGTTACTTCAGGCGGAATAAGGTGTTCCATATTACCGCCAGGAACAGTCAGTACAAAGGTTACTGTCCACCCTTCAGCGACAAACGCCTTTAACATGCGTAGTGATGACTTTTCGGCACCACCAGTATTGAAAACAGGGTAATGAAAAAGAATACTCTTGCTCTTGTCCGTGCTCGTACTCATTAACGTCTTAAAATCTCTGTTTTAATAAAGCGTGCAACTCGTTTTAGTGGGGTGCCTGAGTATTTATTCGCGAAGCTGCGAATAATCGAAGGACTAAGTTGAGGTAGATCTAATTGAAAGTTTTTGATTTCATCGGCCATGCATTCATTCACAACGTCAGAAGCCTTGGTGTGTATACCTGAGCCATCCATACCAATGTTTTGCACTCGGTTGTGACGAGGGTAAATAGTTACTTTATTATTTAGAACTTGCCAACAACCAAAGCGGATTGACCAAGAGTCAATCCGACCATCAAGCTGCCGTTTAACTCGCGCCACCCTGTCATCGCCTCCTTGGCGTAGCTTTGCTCTTAGCGCTCTGTTCGTCCAGACTTGCAGCAGTGGCTCGTTACTCCAATCAATCGAAGCCCATCGATCGCTCCACGTTGCCCAACCATGGCTACAATTGCGTGGCGCTATATACACATCGTGTTGGTAATTTTTCGGTAACTGAACTATCGGTGAAAAGCCGGAAATAGAACCTATCTCTGCTATCGGTGAATAAAACTCTAGGCAAGCATTCATAAAGGTTAAAAAGTCGGGCGCGACAAGTAAGTCGTCTTCAACCACTATTACTTTGCCGTGTTGCGTGATGACATCGCTTACTCCAGCAATAATAGAATTTGCTAACCCTTTATTTTGCTCTGCTTTGATGACTTTGACCGCCGCGAACTTCCTATTATTCCTAGTCGCGTCAGCCAGCTCTCTAACTTTCTTTATGTTTGCTTTTTGCTCTGGTGTGGCCTGAGCTTTGGGCCCATCGCAATAGATGTACACAGAAGTTTGGGATGCTTCCGTACAACATGCTAAGCGCTCAATGGTTTGTTGCAAATGATCGGGACGATTATAAGCAAATAAAACTACAGGAGCCAAAGTCATCTAGTTATCATTACCTTGTTCAAGGGATTGGCTTGTTATGTTTAGATAGGTATTCACCAAAGCTTCTACATTACGCTCCGGATTGTGAGTAACCATAGCGCGCTCCCTCGCGTGTTTTGAGAGGTGTTGGGCTAATTCATCCGAATCGAAAATACGTTTAATTTTTAGTGCCAACATCGCTGAGTCATCAGCACGATAGAACAAGGCTTCGTGCTCATCGCTTGCCATGGATGGCGTACCGCCTGCAAACGCCGTTACACAAGGCACGCCCATTATCATGGCTTCACCCAGGGTATTCGGGCTATTTTCGATTATCGAGCTCATAACATACGCATGAGATGTAGCCAATTGCTGCGCCATTTCTGCTTCTTGCAGCACCCCCAAAAACTCGACATGTTCGCTTAAATTAAGCTGCTTAATTAATGCGTTTAAATAGGCACCATAGCCAACCATTCGTTTCAGCTTGCTGCCTTTGGTTTGCGGATTCTCACCTGCTATACGCACGACAATATTAGGGTAATGCTGCTTTAACTGAGCCACGGCATGCAACAGCACATGCACCCCTTTTCTGGGTGAACCTGCATTACCCACAAACAAGGTATAGCGTTTGGTATTGTCAAGCTGCCAACGGGTGTTGTAAAAGGTATCGCGCAAAATGCGGCTACTGGCGTGGTAGCTTGCTTGGGGGTTTATGGCATAAGCTTGTGCTTTATCCCAATCGGTTCGGCCCATGAGGTGAGTTGCTGTTTGCATAGCCGCAACTTCATGGTTAAGACGGCTATTAAAACGCCAGAACTTATTAACCATTAATGCTAACGCCGTTAACGCGACATTAGGCCGAAGCGGGCTTAGCATAGCAGCTAAAGGCAAACGCCCTAATTCGTAGTTTTTGTAGCCATTAATTACGCCCTGCATGGATAACAAACGCGCGCCTTGCCATGTTTCTAAAAAGCGCCGTGTATAACGCATTTCGGCGCCTTCGCAATGTAAAATATCGGGGTTAAATTCATTCAATACGGTATCACACGTTTGTTGCTCGACATCGTATTGATCTCTCTTGCTTTGCGGCATCGCGTAGTAAGTTATATTACCCTTTTCTATAACCTGCAATTTTGCTATTGGGCACCGCATGGCTACCGCAATTTTAAACCGCGAGTTTTTTGCTAACTCGCGCGTCATTAGTGTCAGCCACCCGCCAAAGGGGCTTTGTGGTAACCCAAGCTCAGGGGCCACCGCTGGCAAAGGGATATTGGCTGTCCATAATATTTTAATCGGCTTACTCATGCTCGAACCACTAAATTATCCATAAATTGTTGAGTAACATCGCGCCATTTTTCGTAACAAAAAGGTTGTAGCTTACGACAGCGCTCGTGCATTTCCTTGCGCTCATTCGGAGTAAGTATCATGGCTTTCTCTAAGGCTTGATACATAGCTTGGTCAGTAAATTCAGGTGCCAGAAAACCGTTTACCCCATCATCTAAATAATCTGGAATATCACTGGTCGCATTACTAATAATGGGAATACCTAGCGAAGCTGCTTCTACAAACTTTGTCGAGAACCCGACATTGGCAACACGGTTGGGCTTACGGAAAAACACCGCAAAGTCACTCGCTTTTAATAATGCGATCGATTCGGTATGAGGTACACGCCCATGAAACTCTACAGCCGTTGAAATTCGCTCAATCAGGTTTTGCTGATTTGGCACTTCAGCTAAGTATTGCTGCTGGGTTAGCCCCACAATATTGAGTTTAAATTTGTGCCCTTTCGTATACAACTCACCAAAGGCTTTTAACATACTGGGCAGCCGATCTTTATGCATTCCTAGACCCGGGCTGCCGGAGTATGTGAAGGTCGTATATTTATTTTGCGGAATAGCCCCAAGCTGCCAGCGCTGCTCCGCAGGGTCGACAACAAAGGGCAATTTCAACACGTGTTGGCCGGGCAAAAAGCGCTCAAGAAAATACGATGCAACGATAACGTTACCCGCTTGCTTGGTTAAAAAACGCATTTTTATTTGTACGCCAAGCAACCTATATAAGTTTCGGAACATGCTGGTACCTTCCCATCCATACCATTCGGTGCAATCGAGAATCGATGCAGCACCTAACTCACGACACAGCTGGTTGACCTTGTGCGTACCCCGTGCCGGATAATTATAGGTCATAATCGCCTTAATAGACTCCCTACCAACACGCTCAACAAAGGCGCGTATTGGCGCATCTGATGCCACATACGAAGGGCCGCTATAGTTGGGGGTGGGTTGGGCGATGTTAATGCATTCAATCGGCTCTAAGTCGCCCGACTGCCAAGTAAGGCTAGATAGTTCTGGGTTTGGCAATTTACCCAGAACATAAACTTTGTAACCCAGCTGTTGCAGGAGTCTGGCGTTGCCAAGGGCGCGAACCGCTGAGGCATTTCTATCTGGTAACTGGAAGCCACCGCATATAAGAATCTTTTTCTTCATTCAATATTTTTTATTCTAGGCATCGTATTATAAGTGAGAAGCGCTATAGATACTGGTAGGAAAAGAAATAGAGCCATTCCTTGGGAGGCCACGAAATTATTCATAAAGGTCACCGCAGCCATACACACTAAAGAAGCTAAAACTAAACCGTTTGTTCTCATTGATGTTCCTAAATACCGAATCGGGATATAGATCACCAAATAAACAAAGATAACACCAAAGAAGATGCCCAATCGAGCAAAAGTGTCCAAAATTTCCGAATGCTTGCCAATATCACGGTTACTCCAAACCCCTAAAATAGGGTGTTCTAAGAAGATTTTCGCGCTTCTTTCCCATCGTACAATTCGATCGCTTGCTGTACCTTGCGCTTCCCCCTGTTCTAGAGTTTCAAGTACATCTCGAATCTTAATAAAGTAATTAGTCCCTTGGGTCAATGGCTGAATGGCTGTCAGACTTGTCTGTAATACGGGTTTATAGCCAATCAGCAGAAGTGCTGCCAAGAAAGTAGCTAAAAGCGCTCTAGCAAGAGTTACCTTTGCAAGAATCACCAACGTTCCCAGCGTTGCAATCAGTGTTAACACGGCAATGGTAAAGCCTGAACTAAGAACCAAAGTAACGGCCAGCACAAGGTTCGCAGCTATCAATAGCTTTTGCCACCATTTTATGGTCATCTGATTACTGTACTTAAATAACATCAATAACGCAGGCACCATGATGACTGTGCTGTAAGCTAACCCGTAACCACCCACTCCTTCTTGTGCAATTTGCATTGCTGTATCACCGGAGCGAACGGCAAGTCGCATGGCATGGCCATTAACAAACCAGAGCGTATAAATGGTTTTTATGTAGGTGATGGGTAAGGTGAGCAACACCCACCAAAACACAGGGCGTAGTGATTCTACGTTATTTCGCCGACTTTCTATGACATATAAAAAATAAAAGGCAATAAATAACTGAAAGTTCTGAATCAGGCCCGCCCCACCGTACTGCAAGTAATCAATAACAGCGATGTAAACAATATATACTGTCGCAATCAGTGCGGGTACAGAAGGCCTTAACAACAGGTTATTGGGGCGTAATAACTCTAAAAAAAACCAACCTGCAACCGCCAGTACGGCCAAAGCCCTGAACAGCGTTCCGTAGGCCATAGCCGGTGAGGTTACCCACAACGCAACGTAGGCTATGGCGAGATTTTGTAGCGAGCTAATGGATATTCGCATTACGTACGGTTATAACCCATTGACTGCGTTGGCCGTTGGCACAATATTCTTCAGGTCGTACACGATACCATTTTCGCCGACTAAACGGTTAAAACCAAGCCGAGCGGCGTGAACAAATTCACGATGAGCTACTGCTACAACTGCAGCATCGTAATCGGCGCTATCTGGCAGGCTTGGAAGCAGTTGCACACCTAGCTCATGCTGTGCTTCTTCGTTATCTGCCCAAGGGTCGTAAATATCAACCAGTGCGCCGTAAGATTGGAGCTCGTGAACTAAATCAATCACTTTGGTGTTGCGAATATCTGGGCAATTTTCTTTAAAGGTCACGCCAAGCATTAGTATGCGCCCATTTCTTACCGGCTTTTCGGCTAACAGCATTCTCTTCACAATATCGGCCGCAACGTACTTGCTCATATTGTCGTTTATGCGACGGCCCGCAAGAATCATCTCTGGATGAAACCCAATGGATTGCGCCTTATGGGTTAAATAATAGGGATCCACGCCGATACAATGGCCACCTACAAGGCCTGGCTTGAAGGGTAAGAAGTTCCATTTAGTCGCCGCTGCCGCTAATACTTCATGGGTGTTGATGCCCATCTGATTAAACAGCATGGCTAATTCATTGATCAGCGCGATATTCACGTCACGCTGGGTATTCTCAATCACTTTTGCCGCTTCTGCAACGCGGATGCTGCTCGCTTTATGAGTGCCTGCGGTAATGATGGAGGCATACAAACTATCCACAAAGTCAGCAACCGCTGGTGTTGAACCCGATGTTACTTTTAAAATAGTTGTTACTCGGTGTTCTTTATCGCCTGGGTTGATGCGCTCAGGGCTATAGCCGGCATAAAAATCTTGATTGAACGTTAACCCCGATACCCGCTCAAGTACGGGCACGCAATCTTCTTCGGTTGCACCAGGGTAAACTGTCGATTCATAAATAACGATATCGCCTTTCTTTAAGTACTTACCAATAGTTTCACTGGCTTTATACAGCGGGGTTAAGTCGGGCTGCTTGTGCTTATTAATTGGCGTTGGCACCGTGACAATGTAGACATTGGCCTCGGCTAAATCATCAAAGTTTGCGCTAAAGGTTATTTGTGTCGCCTCGGCAAGTTCTACGGCGTCCACTTCTTGGGTTCGATCATAACCTTGCTTAAGTTCGTTAATCCTAGCCTGATTTATATCAAAACCAAGAGTTGGGTATTTCTTCGCAAACTCAACCGCTAGCGGTAAACCCACATAGCCAAGACCAATAATCGCCAACTTTACATTAGACAACTGCACTTAAGACTTCTCCGACTTATAACTATATCCATATTGGTAGCCGTAGCTATACCCATAACCGTAATAGGCGCTTGCCTTACGTTCAACGCTATTTAGGATAATGCCTTTTACATCCACCCCGTTCTGCGCTAACCGCTGTACGGTTGTGGTTACTTCTTTTACTGGTGTTTCACCAAAACGAGCCACTAGTAAGGTGGTTCCTACGTATCGCCCTACAATAGCAGCATCAGTTACAGCCAACACCGGTGGCGTATCTACAATCACATAATCATATTCATGTTGGCAAAGCTCAAGCAACGCTTGCATCCGATCATGCATTAATAATTCAGAAGGGTTCGGAGCTGCCTCGCCTCGCGGTAAAAAGAACAAATTATCTACGTGTAATTGTTTAATGACGTTCTTAAATTCGCCTATTTGCTTACCCTTATCTGCGAGGAAGTTAGACAAACCATAATCATTACTTGTATTAAAAATGCTATGCATATAACCACGACGAATGTCGGCGTCGATAACTAGTACTTTTTTACCACTTTGCGCTAATACTGCAGCAAGGTTGGCTGTCACGAAGGTTTTACCTACCGCGGGGCTTGGCCCCGTGATCATCAAGATATTATTCTTTGCCTCTAACATCGCAAAATGCAGACTGGTTCGTAGACCTCGTAACGCTTCAATAGCCAAGTCGGTAGGGTCTTCCTTGGCCAGCAAAGGCATATGTTGTGTCTGACGATCTTTACTACGTGCAAATCGTTCAAGCTTTAGATTAAAACTTCTTTGTGCATCGGAGAGAGGGACGGATGCATACACATTCAACCCTTCTTCTTCTAACTGCTCAGGTCGCTCTATCCCTTTATTAAGAAGCGCCCGCACCAACACCCAAGTAATACTACCGAAGGCACCAAGTAAGAATGCAACAACAATAATAATAGATTTTTGCGGTGCTACTGGACCAAAGGTTGCTTGTGCCGCATCGAGTATACGTACGTTTCCAACAGTACTGGCTTTGGCGATATTAAGTTCCTGCATGCGATTAAGCAGTTGTAAATAGATTTGCTGAGATACTTCTACATCTCGCATCAGCCGTAAAATCTTCTGCTGTGTTTCTGGCAGACCTTGCACGCGCTCAGATAAGCTTCCTCGTTCTTCTAAGACACGAGTTTTCTGTTCAAGTAAGGCTTGGTAACTAGGATGTTCTTTAGTGAATAACCGCGAAATTTCACTCTCCTGAGCTTCTAGCTCATTCACCACTTTATCTAGCTCGACAATGCGTTCAAGCAAACTTTGGGTTTCCGTTTGAAGATCTATCGATTCGGCACTTATACGGTAGCTATTAAGAGCCGCTTCAGCACTGTCTAAAGTAGCCTTAACTTCTGGCATTTGCTCTTGCAAAAATTTCAAGCTGTTTTGTGCTTCGGCTGCGCTTCGACGAATATTCTGTAATTGATACTCTTCTATCACTGCGTTCAACGTACGTTCCGCGCTCTGCCGATCTGGATTCTGTAGTGACACTTCAAGAATGCCTGTCCGAGTACCCATTTCAATGACTCGTAAACTATTTGCTAGGCGATTAATCGCAGTAGCTGCTCGCGTTTTCACTACTTTAAATTCTTCGGTATTATTGGCTTCTAAGCTAGTGACATACACTTTGAAGCCATTTTGTTCGAGCAATTGGTTTGTTTTACCAGACACTAATAACTCATCAAATTGATAAATCTCAAAGCTATTTGCGCCGGTCACGACTAAATCGTAGGTTCCTGGTGATGGCGGATTAAACGTTTCAAACACGATGCTATCTGGTTTACCACTGCGACGCGCTAGCCATTCACCAATAAAAGGCATGTATTGAGGTTGAACGTTAATATTCAAACCTAATCTTTCAACTACTGGGCCTGCAACCATTCTCGATCTTAAAATAAAAGCTTCCGCCTCGGTTTCATTGGTTCCCCGAAACATCGCAGCCATATCTAAGCCAGGGATAGATGATTGCTTTTTCTCAATCTGAATTAATGCATCGGCACGATAAATTGGAGTAGATAAAGTCGCAACCAAATAACCAACGAGTGTGGAAATAACAATAGCAGCAATTAGTAGCTTCTTATTATCAATGATGATCCCAATAAAACGCCCAATATCAATGGCGTCATCTGTTACTTTGTTGATCGGTTGCGAGCTGGTTTTCGTCGTTGTCATTATTTGCCCTAGAACATCTTATTAATTAAGTTTATTTACCCAACTATCTACAGCTGCTTCCAGTAACTCGTAGACAAATATAAAGGCCTCATCGCTTTTACGGTAAGGATCGGGAATGTCTTTTGCTTCATGTTTGGCACCCAGCCAGTTACCTAGCAGTAGAGTTTTACCTCGTGCTTCTGGATACATGCGCGCTAGCTGCTCCCTGTGCCCTTGTTCCATGACTAACACTAAGTCTGCCCATTTAACCAAATCATTTGAAATCTGTGTTGCCACATGGTCTTCAATCATCAGGCCGTGCTGGGCAGCTATTGATTTAGCTTGCGCATCTATTCCGTTGCCAGCTAAGCCACTTTTTTCAGTAGCTAAGCCAGCTGAACGAACGTGTTTGTGTGGTAACCTAGCTCGTAGCATATGCTCTGCAGTGGGGCTACGGCAAATATTTCCTACACATACGACTAGAATTTTATCAAACATTTACCTTACCTATTAGCGAGTTAACTCACTATTAGCTCGACCAACCGAGTACAAGCCACTAACTGTAGGTAACAGTTGACTCAACACACGGTTCCACCGTGCGACAGGAGCCGCTGTGACATAGACAATATCACGTTCTTGGAGTGTAAACTGTTCTGCCATGATTAAAGCAACTGCGTTTTTTGCGTTAAGTTGGTACACATCGGCAATCAAACCGCTATCGGCATCTGCTTGTCGGAGTACAAAGATACCTGAAGCATTAGCGCTTTGTTCATCAAAACCACCTGCTTCAGTGAGAGCTTCAGCGAGTGTCATGCCACGACGCCCCATCACAAAGCTTTGTGGGCGAACCACTTCACCAAGAACAAAGACTTTACTGTTTTCATTCCGCTCAACGTGCAACACATCATCCGTACGCAGTACTAGATTCTGAGAGGTATCGCCATAGCGATAGAGATCACGCAAGCTGAACACCATATCTCGACCATCTCGAGTTACGGTTACCCCTGCCCAATCAGCGCTGGCACTTAAGCCACCAACTCTGTTAATAGCCTCAAGCAGGGTTAAAGGTACATTGGTGATGGGCAGAGTTCCAGGATTACTCACTTCACCGGTGACATAAACTCGTTGCGAACGAAACGCAGCAATAGTGACATCTACTTGAGGATTTTCAATATATTTTGCTAATCGAGCCGAGATAATCTTTCGAATTTCTGGAATAGTCTTGCCGGCTACTTCAACACGACCAATGTAAGGGTAAAAAATAGTTCCATCATTATGAACCCAGTTTCCGGCTTCTTCTGCACTTCGGTTTGAGCCAGCTGGAATAGTAAGTTCTGGATGATTCCAAACAGTTATACTAAGTACATCACCCTTTCCGATCCTGTAGTCATAATTTTCTAGTTCAGCAGTCAATGAAGTATTAACTTCCACTGCTGGTTTCGTGGCATTCATCTCAGCTATTAACATTGGGGTGATAGCATACCGCCGAACAAGTTTATCTAAATCAGCTTCCTCAAAGGCCTCACTCACATACTCAGTGTTCGCATTTTCATAAAGTCCGTTAGGCACATCCGTTGGAATATGAGAACCAGGTACCATGGTACAGCCTGTAAGGGCAAGAGCTAAACCTGCCGTAAGCGTAAGAGTTGATTTGTTTATTATCATTGTGTACCCACCATGAGTTTTTAGTTCTAAATACTAGTACGTGTGCTTTGATGCACGAACGCCCGTGTTCTAATGCAGTCACTAACTCCGGCTAGGACGCTAAGGACAACCATTTATCTTACTCTCACTACCTGTATAAATGGGGGCGACGTAACATTTGGCCGCCGTCGCGTAGTATCGGCATCCAGCCTAGGCTACCGCGCGCTTTGGTGTTACGCACAAAGAATAAATCGAAGGGGATACTTAAGTAAAACCCTTTGGTAAAACTGCCTTCGCCATACTCTTCGTCACTAACGTTCGTAAACGCGGCAAAGGCACCGGCTATTACGCCGCTATCAAATTCGTGTTGTAGCTCTAAGTGCACGCCTTCGTCTTTGGCTAAGAAGCGTCCGGCCCTGGCAATCAAAGTGGTATTAGGTATATAAGGCGTATCCCAATACACCGAGGCATGGCCGGTGAGTACGTCGTAATCATCAAAGCCAAGATCTTTATATGGGTCGCGCTGCTTCACGTAGTTAACGTCAAAGCCAAAGGCCCAGTTGCTATTCGGTGCTTGTTTTAATACTTCAGCCCCTACCCCACCAAACATCCGCTCTAGGTAGCCGCCGTAGACTTGTCCATAGAGGTTACGGCCTAACTGCTCGGTGTAGCGGGCGCTTAAATGTTCTAGCCACACTTCTTGGTTAATGGCGTATTCCCGGATACGAGTACGTACGCGCGGTAAAGTCGCGCCTTGGCTATCAAGTAAGTAATTAAACTTGTCGTAGCTATTGGCTAAGTTAATGCCCATTTTGCCACTAAGCTGCAGGGCATCGTTAAACTGATAGTTAGCACTGGCTTTTAAGCTAAGCTGATACAGGTAAAAAGATTCAGCGCCGCCAAAACTTTGGTCTAGGTCTGGCTCTATCGACCAACTGAATTTATCTTGCTTAAAGCTCACTTGCTGCTGCGATGGCGTGGCGCTGGTGGTTCTGATGGCATTATCTGTATCAGCTAACATGCGCTCGCCACGATAAGCAGCTTTGTAGGCCTCAGCATTAATTACATGCGTGGCCTTGCCAAGGTTGCCATCGTATTCGGTGATGCGATACTCAGTCAGGCTCTCGGGCATGCTATCGGCTAGGATACGTGCGGCACGGTCGACGGCTTCATCGGTATCACGAAAACGTGTTTGCGTGGCGATGAGTTCGATGCTGTTGGTTTTGTTTGTGGCGTTTGCGTTGGCGTTGACGTTAGCGCTTTCGTTATCGTGAGCACCTGTGCCTTCAGCTAGTTTCCAGCCTGACTCGGTAAGTAGATCGTTGGCAAGCTTCTGATAATCCACCTCATTGATACTCGCAGGAGTGGTGTTATCGCTCTTTGCGATGCGCTTGGCTGGCTCAATTTTTGGCTGATAGGCTTTATTAAAATTGTAATTAAAAGTCACACCAAAGGTGACTGTGTTACCGCGCTCGTAGCCTAATTTAAAGCTAACGTTATCGTTGTAAGCATAATGGGCGCCAAGGTTCCAAGGGGAATCAACGTCAATATCACGCCCAGCGTTATCCAGTTGATAGTCGTTCGGATCGTACTCGGCCATCAGGCTCAGGCCATCTATAGGCGTATAGTATTGCACGCCACCAAAAAGTGCAGCAGGGCCTCGGAACCATTTATCGACTTCAAATTTACCGCCAGAACCGCTCGTTCCTCTGGGGCGCTCACACATGCGGTCAGCTATCTCACAAAACGGGTTACTGATATTATCGCGCCGACCTAAATAGCCCCAACCCATGCCTAGGCTAACATCAAAGCTGCCGAGCTCACTGGTGCTAAAGCGCTTGTTGGCAACTAGATATTCACCAGCGAAGATCCCAGTACCGCCCACGTCTTGCAAGCCTAGCGCTAGTTGCGGCAGGTACTTGCCTTCTTGCAATAGCAAGACTTTGGCATCAAAGCCTTTGTCTTTGAGGGTTTGGTCGCCACTAAAATTGGAATCGCCGCTGTACAGTTGATATCTGATATCAGTGTAACGAGCGGTCGCAGTTAGCCAAGGGAACAGCTGCAAGCTGACGGCGGTACGGCGATATTCATCGGCATCGCTGTAGTTAATGCTTAGCTCGCCATACGGGTTCATCCGTGCGGTTGGCGTTTGTAGTAAACCTACGCCACCAAAGTCACTTTGCGCTAACGGGCCGTCGATGATATCTGCTTGAGCTTGGCTAGCAGTAACTAACGAGGCTAACGCCAAAGTGATGGCAAGTGCGAGCTTGGCAGGCTTAGCGGGCTTAGTGCTTGGCATGAGCTAATTCTGTTGTATCAGGCTGCGTGGTGGTTTTGGTGCTAGCTGTAGCACTGCTAGTAGCACTGTTGGCCGACCAATCCCAATGTTGTAAGAACATGGCCAGTTGATAATTCACGTCTCTGAAGCCTTTCGGTAAATCTTTATCGGCGATGCTATGTAACACCAATGCGCCTGGCTGGTGGGCCAATGCCCGTTGCTCCGCTGTGCTGTTGTAGCTTTGTAGCGGCACCAAACTGATTTGGCCATGAGCATCTGTCACATACACCTGTTCATGGTCGCTTAACTGGGTGGCCAAACCAACCTGTAGGCTGCTAGTTTGCGGGGCGGCGTTCAAGCTTAGCTCGTAACTTGGGATCACGCTGTTACTGACAGCGGCATCGGCTAAGTTCAGCGCTTTGTTTGTTGCTTGGTTAATACGGGCATCACCTAGAGACCAGCCGTGAATGTAGGTAGCACGTAACGGCCAGCTCTGAAATGCTTGGGTTAGCTCAGCGGCTTGCGCAGCAAGTTCCGTTTCGCCATCGGCTTTGTAAGTTTGTTCTAACATACGTAAGCGAACCAACATACCAGCTTTACGACCAGAAAACCATTGGTCTAGCTTAGGGCTGTGTAAACGTGTTAGGGGTGCGTAAGGCACTTGCTCTAACCCTAACCGATGAAACTCAGTCACCACATCGTTGAGGCGCAAGCTACGCGGGTTAGGTTGGCCTGGTTGATTCGGTATCTTGCCAAAGAACAAGCCGTTGAATAGCTGGCTGGTTGGGCTGGCTTCTTGCTGCTGCGTTGTTTCCTGCTGCGTTGTTTCCTGCTGCGTAGTTGCCTGCTGCGTAACATTGATGCGTAACTGACGGTATTGAGTGGGGTCGCTGCCGTCTTGGGTTTTGAGATCTTGAAAGCCTGATTGCGCAGGTAAGGCACTGTAACCCCAATTTTGCGTGGGTCCGCCCACGCCATTAAACGGCTGCACTTCGGTCATTTCAAAATAGCCCAGCTCTGGGCCTAACCATTGTTTGCTTTGTACGACACGACCACTCGCTAGATCACGGTAGAACTCGTTGGTGGCAATGGCCTGCGTGCTTGAGTTGTCGTTCTGGTCTGCTATTGGGTAGAGCTGTTCTTCGGTAACTAGTACGTTCAAGGTAGTGCCATTTGGCATTGCTAAAGATTGCTCACGCTGACTTTTCACCACGCGATAACTCTGGCGCACGGTGACAAAATGAGGCTTATGCTCGGTATGAAACGCCGAGGTTTTACGGAAATCGTAGCTGAGTTGGTTACTTGCTTGCTTACTTATTTGCTTAGCATGGCTAGCTCGCATGCCGGAGCTTGGCGCCTGCGCAAGCCATATGGATTTCACCTTAGCATGCTTTAAATTCTCAAGGCTTTGGACCCGGCCTTGCACGGTTTCAATAATTTCGTTGCTGGTGGTAAACCACTGCAGGCGCTGGGCATATACCGCATCGGGGTTGTGCCCTTGCACTAAATTATCGGCCTCGCCTAGCACCACCAACGAGCGGGGAAAATCACCAAGCTTCATGTAATTGGCAGCGTACGGCAAGGCTTGCGCCTGTGCTGGGGTGAGCGTGATGTCTTCTTTAGCACCGAAAGCGATATCGAGGCTCTCGCGTAAATTTTTACCGAACAGGCTATCTAATAGCGATTCTTGTTCTTGGTTTTGTTGCTGCTGTTGCGATGCGTTGGTGGTTTGGTTAGTTTGGGCCGCTTGGGCTGTTTGCGCACCACTGAGCTGGCTTACACCTTGTAGAGATACAAGTGTAACGCAAGCAATAAAAAAGCCACTGAAACTCAGCGGCTTTTTGTTGTGCTTGTTACTTGGCTTATAAAGCTTAATTTTGAATAACATGCGCGGTGGCTATGTAATTACTGGTTAAGCATTAATATAATCAGCCAAGTTTACTACTAACAACAACTTAGTTAGTTGCAGTAGTGGTAGTAGTTGGAGCTGGAGCTGGATCGTCGTCTGAAGTTGCCACTGCAACAGCAGTGCCAACGACTACTACGACACCACCTATTAATGGGAACGTTAAGCCGCCGAAACTAAAACCACCCGCTGCACTAGCGCCTGCTGCACCAGCACCGGCACCGCCTTGTGCAGCAGCAGCAGCAACGCCTTCTGCAGCAGCAGCACCAGTAGCTGCTGGTCCACCACCAGCGCTGCCAATGCCACCTTTGCCGCCAGACTGGGCGAACGCAGCTGGAGACAGTGCTAATACTGCGGCAGCGATTAAAGCTGTTAATGTTTTCATAATAACTCCTTGGAAATATCCGATTTCGTATTTCTGCTTACAAATACTTAGTTGAAAGCATAGCAATACGTGATTATTTTGCAACCAGTTTTACATGGCTTTGTCGTTAAACTTTTATTGCTCAAGCATTTTTGAGACTTGCAAACACGCTACCGCCCTTAGGTTGCGGTTCCTAAATACCGATAGCGAACTGTTTATTTTTTCTCGGTAGGGTTGCTTGCACTTGGTCTTAAGGTCGGTTTTAAGACTTAATGTTGAAGCTGTTTTAGGAAAGTTAGACCATCACTAGTAGGTAGGTGATTGGTACTTTCCATATACCGGTTCTTATTATTTATTATCTAGTTAGCGTTTTTATCTGGCATCAATGTATGTTTGTTGATGATGGATTTTACGCTGGTAAGGTTGATCGGTTAAATGTTAAACAAAATCGAATAACCCCACAGACCGCACTATTAAAGCACATTAGGAGATCTCCTACAACGTGCATTTAACAATTTTTACACTCGATGAATGTTATATTACAGCGCCAATATGACGCTTTTATGATCGACGAATTTGACTAAATTCGTACTCGGCTTGCACTTCTTTTTGCAACCAATTTAACAGCACAATACAGCGGCTTTCGCCGTCCAAACCAACGATTTGCGCCATAAAGCCTTTGAACGGGCCTTCGGTGATTTCTACCTGCTCACCAATTTGCGGCATGGCAGCGATGGTGGCTTTCTGAATAGTGGAGGATTGGGCGTTAAGCTGCTTCATTTCTTCGATTAATGCGTCAGGAACTGTCGCAGGACGTTCACCAAAGGTTAACAGCTTACTCACCCCAAAGGTGCTGCGCACTTTATGGAACTTGCCCGCGTAATCGTCAAGATCGGCAAACACATAACCGGGAAACAACGGCTCAGTAACCGGGGTGCGCTTGCCACGCCGGATCTTCTGCAAAGTGATCTCAGGTAAAAACGCAACGATGCCCTGATTTTCAAGATTCAGCTTAGCGCGCCCTTCTTGGCGAGGCTTAGTGCGTACAACGTACCAAGTCATGCAAACTCCTTTCGTTCTTGAGGGACTTGCAGACCCAGCTCTGGACCCAGGTCCGGAGCAGGGTCCGAAGGTGGGGCTGCAAGTTCCTCACATGCGGCGGATGATGCTGTCGGTGCTGGCGTCGAAGGTGGTGTCGGCTTGCCCGTCAATCACCTTCAAGATGTCAGTGGCGCAGGTCTTGCCTTTTTCAACGCCGGGCTGATCGAAGCTGTTGAGGCCCCAAATCACGCCTTGGGTAAACACCTTATGCTCGTAAGCGGCAATGATAGCACCAAAGCTATGAGGGGTTAACTCATCCACGTACAGTAAATTGGTTGGATGATTGCCGATGTACGTGTTGCGGGCATCGTCGCTGGTGTGACCTTCCCACATGAGTTTACGATGGGCGAGGCAGTTGCTCACAGCTAACCGTTGTTGCTCCCTCAGTGCTGCTTGTACGGCTGGGCTAAAGCCTGGCGCATGGCGATGTAAGACAGCCAAGAAGTCGGCGGTAAAGGTATCCCAGCCTTGGTGTAGATGCTGGAAGAATGCGTGCTGCCCGTTCGGGCCGTAACCGCCCCAGATGATAGGACCGGTCGGGGTAGTTAGCGGCTGGTTGTCATGGGTGGCTTGCTTGCCGTTACTTTCCATATCCAGCTGTTGCATGTAGCTGGGCAGGTAACGCAGGCGACCGTCGTAAGGCAAAATGGCGACATTGTTGATGTTGCGCTGCTCGCGGTTGTACACGCCAAGTAGCGCCAGCAACACCGGTATATTCTGGGTTGGGTCATCCACTTGGGCAAAATGTTCGTCCATGGCTTTGGCGCCGTCCAGCATTTTGCTGAATTGGTTGGTGCCGATGGTCAGTGCAATCGGCAGGCCAATCGCCGACCACATGCTAAAACGTCCACCTACTGAATCAGCAAAGCTCAGCTGTTGGCTAGGCGGAATGCCAAACTCTGTCATGGCTTGGTTGTTGGCGCTAACGCCAATCACGTGCCGGCTCAGCCATTGGTCTTCGGTTAGGTGCGGCTGCAGCCACTGTTTTACGGTGTTGACGTTGGCCAAGGTGTCGATGGTACCGAAGCTTTTGCTGGCGATAATAAACAATGTGGTTTCAGGGTCGATGATGGGCAGTACTGCGTACAGCTGCCCGCCGTCCATTGAGCTCACAAAATGAGTGTGCAGCGTGTGCAGACTATTGTCGTCGGCGAATTCTTTGAGCGCAAACGAGCCCATCATAGGCCCTAAGTCGGAGCCACCTACGCCGATATTGACCACGTCCGTAATGGGTTTGCCGGTGGCACCCAGCCACTGGCCGCTACGCAGGCTACGGACGATCTCAGTGAAGCGATTCTTACCATTACCGGCTTTCACCACGTTGTGAATGCTGCGGTTGAGCACGTGGCTGACGTTACGGTTCTCGGTTTTGTTCCGGAATTCGCCTTTCATCAGCTGCTGTTTCAGCTTGCTGAAATTGGCCGGCAGTTTGGTCTGGGCGTAGTCGCTGATTTGCTCAGGGGTGAGCCCCTGATAGCTGTAATCGAGGTTCAGAAATTCCGTTTCGACGGTGTAGGTCGTGGTAGTTGGGGTGTTGTTGACCATGGGTGCTCCTTTGTTGAGGAACTTGCGGCCCCACCTCTGGACCCGGCTCCGGAGCCGGGTCCAGAGGTGGGGCCGCAAGTCTCTCTTTTCTCTTATCTAGCTTGGGTTAGTCTGAGCCGAATAGATCACGGGTATAGACGCGATCAGCGACGTCTTGTAGATCGTCGGTGAGTCGGTTCGACACAATCAAGCAGCATGAGTTCTTAAACTCGTTCAAATCATTGATAACTTTTGAATTGTAGAAAGTCGGCTCTTGTAGCACTGGCTCGTACACGATTACTTCAACGCCTTTGGCTTTGAGGCGTTTCATGATGCCCTGCACGGCTGAGGCACGGAAATTATCGGAGCCGGCCTTCATCACTAGACGGTAGATGCCGACGCATTTAGGTTGGCGCTTGAGAATGCTCTCTGCGACAAAGTCTTTACGGGTGCGGTTGGCATCCACAATGGCTTGAATTAAGGTTTGCGGCACGTCTTCGTAGTTGGCCAACAACTGTTTGGTGTCTTTGGGTAGGCAGTAGCCACCGTAACCGAAGCTTGGGTTGTTGTAATGATTGCCAATGCGTGGGTCAAGGCACACGCCGTCAATGATTTGCTTGGCATTTAGTCCGTGCGTTTCGGCGTACGAATCGAGTTCATTAAAGTAGGCAACGCGCATCGCCAAGAAGGTGTTTGCAAATAGTTTGATGGCCTCGGCTTCGGTAGAGTCCGTAAACAGCACCTCGACGTCTTGCTTGATGGCGCCTTGCTTTAATAACGCAGCGAACTGGTTGGCCGCAGCGGTTTGTGCGCCAACGATGATGCGGCTCGGGTGCAAGTTGTCATACAACGCGCGGCCTTCGCGCAGAAACTCGGGCGAGAAGATGATGTTGCTGTCGTTACGCTGCTGCTGTAGTTGCTTGGTGTAGCCCACCGGCACAGTCGATTTGATAACGATGGTGCAGTTTGGATTTACTTGGCGCACGGCATCAATGGCCTTTTCAACGGTGCTGGTGTTGAAATAGTTGGTTTTAGGATCGTAGTCCGTGGGCGTGGCAATAATCACAAAATCGGCATCTTGGTAAGCCTGCACGGTATCTGTGGTGGCGCTCAGCTGCAATGGCTTGGTGGCCAAATACTCTTCGATTTCTTTATCGACAATCGGCGATTGTTTGTTATTAATCAGCGCTACTTTGCTTTCAATGATATCAACGGCAACTACCTGGTTATGTTGCGCCAACAACACGGCGTTCGACAAACCGACATAGCCGGTTCCCGCTACTGCAATTTTCATTGTAACCTCGTCCTTGTTGCGCTGCTTCGACGTTGAGGGGGTGTCTGAGGGGGTGTCGGCCCCAGCTACGGAGCTGGGGCCGATAGTTCCTCTATTCCTCTCGTTCGTTCAGCGAGCAAATAGTAAACTTTGTAAATTTGTTAACACATGGTGGCTATTGTATGGCGCAGGCGCAGCTAGCGCAAGAGGCTTGTGTGGGAGTTTGGCGGACCCGTGAGGGACTTGCGGACCCAGCTCCGTAGCTGGGGCCGCAAGTTCCTCAACACCTAATCACTCGGGCTTGTGAAAATGCACATCCATTTGTGGGTATGGAATGCCGATGCCGTTGTTGTCTAGGGCGAGCTTGATTTCGCGCATTAGATCCCAGTACACGCCCCAGTAGTCGGTGCTTTTCACCCATGGGCGCACGATAAAGTCTACAGATGAGCTGTTTAGTGCATGTACTTGGATGTTCCAAGCGGGGTCTTTCAGCAGACGACTTTCAGCTGCCAGTACGCTTTCTAGCACTTCTTTGGTTTTGTGCAAGTCGGCGTCGTAGCTCACGCCAATCAGCAAGTCTACGCGGCGGGTGTCTTCGCGGCTGTAGTTGGTGATGGGCTGGCTGGTGATTTGTGCGTTTGGCACAAACACCACTTTGTTGTCTGGGGTTTTGAGCACCGTTTGGAAAATATTCACTTCGTTGACGGTACCAGATACACCACCGGCGTCGACGTATTCACCGGCGCGGAATGGACGGAATAAAATAATCAACACGCCCGATGCCATGTTCGATAGCGAGCCTTGCAGCGACAAGCCGATGGCTAAACCGGCGGCACCCAAAATAGCGATGAACGAGGTGGTTTCAACCCCTACTTGCGACAATGCCATTAAAATCGCGGCAATAAAAATCACCGATTTGACGATGGCGCTTAAGAAGCTGATCACCGCTTTGTCGGTGCCGCGCTTCTCCATGCCTTTGCCCATCATTTTTGCGACTGAGTTGGCAATCATTTTACCGACAATCAAAATGATGATGGCGACGATAAATTTCACGGTGTAGCTTAAAATCAGCTCTTGATTCTCGCTAATCCAAGTGACCACTTGATCCATACGTTACTCCTTGTTGCAGTTGTAAGGGCTGTTACTGTATTACTGCTGGCATACGCCTTACCAATTAAACGGAATGCGCCCCTGGCTATCCGGTTGACCGATAAAACTCACCAGTTCTGCCACCGGCTGTGGCGCCTGCGACGTGGGCTTGATGCTGCCCGTGACAGTTACTTGAGGGCGTTGCATTGAACCCGTTACTTGGGCGTCGACGATAAGCCCTAACCAATTGTTATCCTTGATTGTAGCAGAGATAGCTTGGTTAGTGGTACAGCCCAAGTGTAAGCGATAGTCGCCAAGAGCGTGCCAAGCTTGATTCAGCCGAATTTCGCTGGAAGTCCAATCTAACCTGCCTTGCATGCTGTCGCAGAAGCGACCGCTCGCCGCGTTACGATTACTGTACTCATCGAGCTGCAACTGCCACTCGCCCGCCACCGTCAACGGTACCGGCAAGCGCAATTGATTCACCGCCGCCTGCACGTTGCCCGCCAGCTCACCGCTGAGGTGAAGGACTTGCAGACCCACCTCCGGACCCCGCTCCGTAGCTGGGGCTGCAAGTTCCTCATCGGCGCTAACTGCAACTAGCTGCACTTGGCCTTCGAAAACGTTGCCGGCGGGGATGCTGAGTTGTAGGTCGAGTTTGCCCAGCAGCAGCGCCAGTGGGCTGAGCTGCCATGCTACTTGCTCGAGGTTGAGGCTGGCACCGGTGGGCAGTTGCGCCTGTAGGTTCATGGTGCCGCGCCACAAGGTACCTTGCAGTGGTGTGATGTGGGTGCCGGCTGGCAGCGCATCATTAGCAAGGCTGAGCCAACGCGCTGGGGCAGTGGCGAGTAAAATAATCAGATACAGCGGCAGTAACCACCACCATAATTTAAATAACTTCATCTTGGGCTTAAGCTCCACTTACTTGTAAACGTCGCACTCGCACCACACCTGGCTCATTCGCCGCCACCGCATCTACTTGCTCAACGGTTAGGCCGGCTTGGCTTTGCAATTGTTCTATCAGGCGCAGCAGGGTGTTAAATTCGATGCTATCAATCACCACAATCAGGCTGTTGGATTGCGGCTGCATGCGGGTGATTTCAATTTGATTGCGACTGGCCAATTGTGTAACTCGCTCGCTTAAACCGCCGCGGATGCTAGCGTTACTTGCGGTGTTAGCTGTAGTGCTGGACGCTTGGCCTTTAGCGGCCAGATAGCGACCGGTGTTTTCACGTACCCATTGCAGTAGCTCTTGATGCGCTTGAATCTGCAATTGACGGTCGCGCTTGCCATCGACGATCGGTTTATAGGCCAGAAAATACAGCAGGGTGATGAGAAATAAGGTACCGCAAACCACCACCAGCAGCCGCTCGCGCGAGTTCAGCTGGTGATAACGTTCTTGCCATGGCGCTAATGTCTTGTTGATAAAATCCATAGATGTTCCTGTGTTGCTCTTAGCCTGCACGTTTGATGGTGAGGTTGCCGTTAATCGCGCCATCTTGGTTACTGGTTGGCCCCTGCTCTACGCTTACCTGGCCGCCTTGGTTGGCTACTTTTCTAAAGTTTTCGAGGCTGGCAAAGCTTTCGGCACGTACTTGCAAGCGCAAGGTGTTGGCGTCGTAGCGCACCAACTCTAGTTTAATGTCTTGCTGTGCGTTAAAGGCGGGTTCGAGTGCTTGCAGCAAAGTAAGTGGTGACTCACTTGCGCCCTGACTACCGATACCACTGAGGTGTTGATTCAGCTGGCTACGTACATTGACGATACGGGTTTCGTTCGGGAACACGCCTTTATAAGTGTCTTCAATGGCTTGTTGCAAGGCGGTGGATTGCTGCCCTAATTGCACGTATTCAATCACTTGGCTGGTATAACCTAGCACCACCAAAATGCCGGCGGCGATGGCGGCTGATTTGTATTTAAAACTGCCGCCGCTGCTCTTTTTGCGTACCGGCTTGTAGCTGTGTTGACGGAGGTTTATCGGAGCGATTTGGCGCTGATAACGTACGCTGGCTTTCTTTTGATCAGCACTGGCATCAGTGCTGGCATCAGTGGCGGCATCAGTATCGTTCAGTTGATTATTGTAGGTCAGTGCCATCAACGAGAGCGGATGCTCAAGGTTGGCTGTTGGATCAATCAACGTGGCTTGTTGCACGCCTACTAGCTGGTCAAGCAACATCTGCGCGATGGCAGGCTCGGCACTAAAACCGCTGTATAGCCCGGTGCGCACCAGCTGCTCTTTGCCGAGTGGCCCTTCGATAATACAGGTGGTGATGATGGCTTCGGGCGTTGCTGCCACCGGCAGCATAAAGCTGTCGGCGTACATGGCATCGACGCTTAATCCCTGTGCTTCAAATGCCGCCAACCATTGCTCCATCTTGTCGTGGGCAACCACGTTTACCGGTATCGGCCCTTGGTGCTTGCGCGCTAGGCTTGGCCAGCAAAAATGCAGATCAGCGATATCCTGTGCTAGTTCGTCTTCTAAGGTGTTGGGGATAACCTGCGCCAGCATGCGCATGGCCGAAGCCGGCAGTTCTACTTGCGTTTGCAGCACTTCGGTGCTGGGCACATAGGAAATCACCCGGCGGTTGCGGCCCTGCTCGGTTAATTGGCTAAGCTGGTCGTTGTGGCTGATTTCGCCGCTGGCAATCAGCTCGCTCTGGCTGGCGTTCCAGCATAACCACTGCGCGCCCAGCAGAGGCTCGGCGCTGGGGGCGTTAGCACTAAGGCGAATAAATAGCTGTTCCATTACGGCTCTCCTAACCCGCGATACAGTACTTGGGTCTGCTCGTTGGTAATTAATAACTGGCTATGCGCATCTATCTCAAGGTCGCCGACCGTAATGCGGCTATGGACCTCAAAATATTTGCTTTTTACATCAAAATCTTCCAGCGCCCCACCCAACTTCTCGTTGGTTACACTGGGGTCGCGTGGTCCGCCACCAAAGTTTGGCCGAATTTGCCCTTGGGCGGCGTTATTCAGTACGCCATTGCCCTTAGCGTCTTCCACCGATTCATAGCCGGCTTGCGGACGATTATTAATAAAGCTTTTCGCATCTTCAAGGCTGAGCGCGCCTAAGCTGACGGCATGCAGCAAGTTCGCTTGCTCTGACGATACCGTATTAAGATTAATCTTCAAGCTGTTATCCCGTGGGATAACGCATACGTACGGCTTGATTTTGTGGTACAGCGGTGCGGTTACCCCGCGCACTAATCTAAATTCACTGATATGGTTCAGCCATGTATTACCGGCATTGTGCGGAAACTGCTGACTCTGGTAGTCACTGGTTTCGGCGCCATAGGTACCGCTACCACCGGTACCTATGTCATCATCAGGATCTAACCAATCGGCCAGTGAATCCACTATCACATCCGCTGCGTAGGCCTCCATGCTGTCGTCGATTGCCATCAGCAACATGCGCAGTTGCGCTTTACGCCGTACTAAGCGTATTTTGGTGGCTTCATCTAGCGCGCTGCCGTCTATGCCGCCGGGGTTGTTATTATCATTACTAGTGACCATGCGTAAAGAGTTCAGGTTAAAGCAGCTGTGTAAATCTTTAATGCGCCCGGCAATGCTGCCTCCCACCACGGGAAAGGCCACGCCGTTTTGGCTTTGCTGATACCACACTTGGTCTTGGCTGGCGATGCCTTCGCTATCGGCTAATTCGCGTTGTAATAATTCTCGTACCACTTCTTCGGCGCTTAAGCTGTACCAATAAGCTTGCTCTGCTTGTTGTAAATTTCCGGTGCGTAGAACGCTGGTTTGTAAGCGCCCACTTAAGCTAATAGCCAGCACGCTCACTAAGGCGACTACTAATAGCACCATTAACAGCGCTACTCCGCGCTGGCGTGAAGGAAGCTGCGCCCTAACTGCCCTAACCATTGTCGTCACCTGGTTGTTGCTGCTGCTCGGCCTCGCGGCGCTGAGTTTCTTCTGCTTCGCTCATTGGCGTCAGTAACAACACCCGTTCGATCACGCCCCAGCTGTTGGTGTGCACGCGCAGCAGCAGTGCTGGCGGTAATTCGCCGCTGGCTCGTTGGCTTTGAATATTGCGGCTACTACCAAACTCGTTGGCCTGGTCATTGAGTTCTTTGCTGTAGCCTAAGAACTCGACCTCTAGCGCAGTGACACCTTTCAACATCGGCCGTTTGGTAAAGGAGTCTTCGCCATCGGCTACATCCACAAAAATCGCTGATTGCCGCCACAAGGTATCCTCTTCAATGCGGTAGACAACCGGCTGCAATTCGCTGCGCGGAAAGATGCCAGCGGGGTTAAACCAACCGCTGCGGACAAAAGCTAACAGGTTTTCTTCGGCTAAGAGATAGAAATCGGTGCTGGTTTGGCGCGGTACTATGTGGCGGATATCTTGCTCAATCAGCAGCATGGTGTATTGCAGTTGTTCTAATTGGGCAATGGCTTGTTCGCTTTGCTCGCTGGTGCGCATCATGGCGTTCACCACGGCAGCGCTGGCTAGCCCGATTACCGCCATAATGGCAACGGTAACCAGCACTTCAACTAAGGTAAAACCAGCGCGGCGCATCAGTCGTCCCACTCGTTACTATTCACCGAGCGTTGATCGGTGGCAGATTGGGGGCCTAAAAAGCGTGCTAACTGATGCAACTCGCGGGCATCTGCAGACGGGCCACTAATCACAGAGCTTTCTTGGCGCGGCTCGTACACACTCACCACTACTTGATAGACGCCAGCAGTGGCGGTTTTGCTGACACTGGCGCGCCACGGCCAATACTGGTCAGCGATCAGCTCACTGCCGCTGTCACCATTCTCCGGTGGATAAGTTAGGGTCATGCGAGCTAACGCATTAGACGCGGCTAAGCGCGCCATAGTTTTTTCTTGCATGTAACTGAGGTTGCTCAGATGCTGACTAGAGGCCATCACCGCTGCCGTTGCTGCGAGCGCAAAGATGCTCAAGGCAATCATTACCTCCACCAAGGTGAAGCCGCGTGCTAACCTAGTCATCACGTACTCGCTCGAGGCTTAGCGCTAGGCCATCGCTGCTGTGAATGCGCCATGCGGTACCGGCGCGCAGCGCAAAATCATCCTGCAGCACCAGCTCAAAGGGCTGCATCTCGCCACTGCCAAAAATCATCAGTTGCGGCATTGGCTCGCTTTTGCGGCTTGCTCGCGCGCCTCGGCCCGCTTCATCGTCACCCGACTGTAATACATTGCCCCGAGCACTGCCATTGCTGGAATTACGATCCCCACTAGCAGTACTAGTAGATGAACTGGCGAAAGCGTCATCTTCAACTCCAAAAATATCCACTAAATCTATGTCTTCTTGCTCAAGTAGAGCAAGCTCGGTACTACTAATTTGCATCGAAAGCTGTTGATCTAACTGATGCGGACGTAACCCACGTTCGTTGATGTTCTGCCAAATGCCATCGCGGTACTGCACAAAGCGATAGCTGATGCCGTCATCAATACGTAGGCCTAAAATGGCATGACGCACCAGCGCATAGTCGCGGGCGTAATTTAACCTTTGATACAGCATCCGCGCTTGGTCTTCGACACTGGTATCACGCCGATCGGGCACCACAAAGCTGACGGTAAGGGCCAACATGGCAATAACCGCCAAAGTGACCATCACTTCAATTAAGGTAAAACCGCGGCGGCGCTGCATTCCCATCAGTTACTGGTATCCGCTACTGATCAAGGTTCCAGTTGCCGATATCGTCATCGGTACCAGGTTGACGATCTTCGCCGGCTGAAAAAATATCGATATCGCCATTCTCGCCTGGGCTAAGTAAGAGATAATCGCTGCCGTACGGGTCTTTCGGTAGGCGTTTAATGTAGCCACCACGGCGATAGTTACGCGGCGCTGGCTCGCTGGTTGGCTCGTTCACTAAAGCCTCTAAGCCTTGCTCAGTGGTAGGAAACAAACCGTTATCTAGGCGATACTGCGCTAAGGCATTCTCGAGCGAGATAATATCGGTTTTGGCTTTTTGGCGGTTGGCCTGTTCGCCGGCACCTAACACGTTGGGCAAAATCAACGAGGCTAAAAGACCCAAGATGGCGATAACTACCATCACTTCGATAAGACTAAAACCTGTTTGTTTTTTCATCGGATTCACCTCTAATAACAAGAATAATTACAAGCCGACGCTTTGATTAAGCGCCAAAATCGGCTGAATAATAGCTAGTACAATTAATAAGACCACGCCGGCCATGCCAACGATCAGTGCTGGCTCAAATATTTTTAGCGCAACGTTCATGGTGGTCTCAAAATCACGGTCTTGGTTATCCGCAGCCCGCCCGAGCAATTGCTCGAGTTCACCGGATTTTTCACCGGCCGCAATCATGTGCAGCATCATCGGCGGAAACAGTTTGCTCTGCGCCAAGGCGGCGCGCAAGCTACTGCCCTCGCGTACGCGGTCGCAGGCTTCGTCGATGGCGATTTGCATAGCGCGGTTGGTCATCACCTTGCCAGTAATTTTTAGCGCATCTAACAAAGGCACCGCCGACGCCGCTAAGATACTAAGGGTGCGGGCAAAACGTGCGGTATTCACGGCCTTGATCACCCGCCCCACTAACGGCACTTTCAATACAAACGCATCAAATTTATCGCGCCGTTCAGGTTTGCGCAGCAATTGTCCGCCCACTGCTAACCCGAGCAAGATCATAATCAAGGCGATCAGCCCATAGGCTTGTAAGAATTCGCTGGCCGCCAGCAAGAACCGGGTGGTAGCTGGCAAGGCTTGGTCTAGGTCGCTGAATTGTTCCACGATTTGCGGCACCACGCTCACCAATAAGAAGATAACCACGCCTATCGCCACTAAGGTCATGATCGCGGGATAAACCAGCGCTTGCACCAACTGCCCTTTGAGCCGGTTGCGTTGCTCAGTGTAATCAGCTAGGCGATTAAGCACCTCGCCAAGATGGCCCGAGCGTTCGCCAGCGGCCACCATTGAGGTGAATAACTTATCAAACACATGGGGGTATTCCGCCATGGCTTCGGCCAGCGAATAACCCTCAACCACTTTGGAGCGCACTGCCATCAAGAGTTTTTGCAGGCGGGCTTTGTCGGTTTGCTCGGATACCGCAAACAACGCCTGCTCCAGTGGTAACGCTGCACTTACTAAGGTGGCCAACTGGCGCGTGATCAGCGCCAAATCGCCGGCACTTACCCCACGCGTCTGCAACCTGGTTAATAGCGAGGGACTTGCAGACCCAGCTCCGGACCCGGCTGCGGAGCGAGCTCCAGAGCTGGGGCTGACAGTTTCTCCACGGGCGCGGCTGCGCCCTTGCTCGGCGAGCTCAACACTGACCGGGATCAGCCCTTGCTCGCGCAGTTGCGAGCGTACTTGGCGCTCGGTATCGGCTTCAATCACGCCTTTGGTTTTTCGGCCACTGGCATTCAGTGCCTGAAATGCATATGCTGCCACGCCCTACTCCTCGCGCGTTACCCGCAACACTTCTTCTAAAGTGGTGCGGCCTTGCAGCACCTTAGCTAAGCCGTCGTCACGGATGCTGGGAGCGTGTTTGCGGGCATATTTTTCGATAGCTTGTTCACCATGTCCGCTGTGGATAAGTTCACGGACTTTCTCGTCCACCACTAACAGCTCATGGATACCGGTACGGCCGCGATAGCCGGTGTGATTACACTTGTCGCAGCCCACCGCACGATACAAGGTTGCGCCTTTTTTCTTTTTAATCTCAAAGGCATCAGCCACGTAGGCCAGTTCGTCTGCGGTGGCGTCGTAGGCTTCTTTGCAGTCGTCGCACAGGGTACGTACTAAGCGCTGCGCCAGTACCGCCAGTAACGACGACGACAGCAAGAAGGGCTCCACGCCCATGTCTTCTAGCCGCGAAATAGCGCCAGCGGCGGTGTTGGTGTGCAACGTAGAGAGTACCAAGTGCCCGGTTAACGAGGCCTGTACACCAATTTGCGCGGTTTCTACGTCGCGGATCTCACCCACCATCACCACGTCTGGGTCTTGCCGCAAGATAGCACGCAAACCACGGGCAAAGGTCATATCAACTTTGGCATTTACCTGCATTTGGCCGATGCCTTCGATGGAATATTCAATCGGGTCTTCAACGGTCAAAATATTTCGGTCGCGCGAATTAATTTCCATCAAGCCGGCGTACAAGGTGGTGGATTTACCCGAGCCGGTGGGTCCGGTCACCAAAATGATGCCGTGTGGTTTGTTGATCAACTGCGAAAAGACCTTGCGGTTGGCTTCGGTCATGCCCAGTTGTTCGAGGTTCAAACGCGCATTGTTTTTGTCGAGCAAGCGCAGTACTACCCGCTCGCCATGGTTAGATGGCATGGTTGATACCCGCACATCTACGGCACGGCCGGCAATCAGCAAGCTAATACGGCCATCTTGTGGCACCCGCTTTTCTGCGATATCAAGCTGCGCCATGACCTTGATGCGTGACACCAACAGCGAGCTTAACTTGCGATTGGGGCGAATGATTTCGCGCAGTACGCCGTCTATCCGAAAGCGCACCAACAGTTCTTTTTCAAAGGTTTCGATATGGATATCTGAAGCGCCTTCTTTGATCGCCTCAGACAACATGGCGTTGATAAGCTTGATGATGGGCGCATCGTCTTCGCTTTCTAATAAATCTTCGGTTTGCGGTAGCTCATCGGCTAACGAGAACAGGTTGCTTTCGTTACCTATATCTTCCATCAGCTGTTTCGCTTCAGACGAATCGCGCTGATAGGCTTGGGTGAGGATGGCCTCAAACTCGTCGTTAGGGTGATACTCAATGGCAAAGCTACGCCCGAGCACCCGCCGTACTTCAAGCAAGGTGTGGGGGCTAACGCCCTGGCGCGCATGCACCACCGGCTTACTCGTGACCTCGGTGGATTCGTCGGCGGCTACATCAGTATTGTCAGGCGCGGACGCCGGCATGGCCACTATCACTCCGTGACGTTTGGCAAACGCAAACGGCAACCGCTTCGGTGCCACTTGCGCGGCAACATCAGCGATATCAGTCATTGTTATCCTGCTCCCCTTCCTCCAAACCCTGCTCCCAGTTCGGTGGCAAGATCAGCTCATCATTGTATTCTGGCAAGCGCGGCTGTGAGGTGAGTGGCATCAAGGCGATGCCCTCTTCGTCGCGCTGCAATTGCTGGGCCCGAATAAAGTTGTACTTACGGCTGGAGATCTGGCTTGCTACGCCACTATCGCGCACAATGCGGGGCCGTAAAAATACCATCAGGTTACGTTTTTGACGGGTGGTTGAGGTGCTCTTAAAGAGGTTGCCCAACCAAGGAATATCGCCCAACAATGGCACTTTGGAGACGGACTCTTGCACGTCTTCGTCAATCAGGCCGCCCAGCACTATGGTTTCGCCGTCTTCGGCCATCACCACGGTGCTCAGCTCACGTTTGTTGACAATGATATCGACGCTGGTAGCCCCACTGATGCTGGACACTTCCTGCTCAATCACCAATTGTACGGCGTTACCTTCGTTGATTTGTGGGGTGACTTTAAGCTTAATACCTACGTCTTCACGCTCTACTGTCTGAAACGGATTGTCGTTATTAGAGCCGGTGGTTGAGCCGGTAATAGTAGGTACCGATTGGCCCACCAAAAACGAGGCTTCTTCGTTATCCAAGGTCATGATGCTGGGCGTGGCCAAGATGTTCGAGTTGGTGTTGCTGCTCACCGCTTGAATGATAGCGCCCCAATCGTTACGCAATACGCCAACCATCATGCCGTTCACGTTACCTAATACCTGCGCCAATAACGAAGCATCGCCGGGAGTGTCCGGCTGACTGGTGGTTAATGGGTTGCCGGCATTGTCTATCTGGGTGGTGGTGGTTCCTTCACGCTCGCGCGCCATGTAAGCACCCAAAGCGAGCTGACCGATAGGCGCTTGGCGACCGTTGTTGTACTGCACCATGCCGCCGTCTTCGCTAATCCATTGCAGGCCTAAATCGATACCATCGCCTTCCATGATTTCTACGATAATGGCTTCTACATGCACTTGGGCGCGGCGAATATCTAACTGCCGAATCACGCTTTCTAGGCTAGTCAGCAAATCAGGCGCAGCGGTAATGACCAACGAGTTGCTGGCTTCGTGAGCGCTGATACTGATTTCGGCGCTGCTGCCACCGGTGCGGCGCGCGGCGGCTGCCGGCACGTTGCCACCACCCGAGGCAGCTTTTTCGGCTTGTAAGCTTTGGCTCACGCCTTGCAATACGTCCACTAAATCAGGCGCCTTAGCATATTTCAGGTAATAGACGCGGGTGTTACCTTCGGTTTTCAAATCTTGATCGAGCTGGTTGATGAGTTTCACCACTCGCTCGCGGGCGCGCGGCTCACCACTAACCACCACGCTGTTGGTACGTTCGTCGGCAACGATTTTAGGGATCAACAACGCAGGCGAGCCATCGTTGGTTTTTTCAAACAAAGCCGAGGCAATCCGCACCACCTCTGAGGCCGACGCGTACTCGAGTTTAATCACTTCAACGTCTTGGTTTCCGGCACGGTCGACGCGCTCAACAATCTCCACAATACGCTGCACAGTCTCGCTGCGGCCAGTAATGATCAGCACGTTCGACGAATCGTAGTTGACCACGTTGCCGCCGCCGGCTTGGTCATTGAGCAACCGCAATAATGGCGCTAGCTCTCGTACGGCCACGTTTTGCACCGGCACCACACGGGTGATCAAGGTATCGCCACCTAACGAGTTATCGTCAACTACCGGAATGGCACCGTTGCGTGCGTCTTTGTCGCGCATCACTTTAATCACCCCAGACTCCATGGTGACCGTGGCAAAGCCGTGCACTTCTAAGATATTTAAAAAGAACTGCCAGTATTGCGATTCGGTCATCACATCGTAGCTACGCACATCAATGCGGCCGCGCACGTCGGGATCGATGATGATGGTTTTGCCGAGGTTACGGCCCACCACCTGAATAAACTCAGTGATTTCGGTGTTTTTAAAGCTGGCCGTATATTCCACCGGTTTATCTTGAGCCTGCCGTGCAGCTTGCGCGAAGGCTTGCTCAGGAGCGGTGTAGGCAGCGCCGAGCGCGAGGCCCAAGGCGATAGCGACCGAAAGTGAGGTTTTACGCATACGGGTTCCTTTCATTACTCTTCACCTTGCGGTAAATCATTGATATCTAATCGCAAGTCGATGTATTCAGTGCCGCGCACCACGGTGACAGTGGCAGCGGTCATGGTCGCCAACTCATTAGTTAGTTTGATGGCGGTGGCGATGTTGGTTAAATCTTGGCCATTGATGGCCACGGCTAAATCGCCGCTTTTAAACCCGGCTTGGTTAAACAGCGCGGGGTTGGCTCCGGGCGATAGGCGATAGCCTTTTAAGCCGCTACCTTCGCGCACCGGCGCTATCCGAATAAAAGTAAGCAAGGCTTGCGCTTTGGCTTGGGCGGCGCCTTCAAGCTGTGGGCCTGGGTCAGTGGCGGGCACGCCGCGGTCGGTTGCCGTAGGCGGTAAGCCACCGGCGACGGGCCCGGCCGCAACGTTGGCGCCGGCTTGATTATTGTTACGCTGCATGTTCGCCATGGTTAGCGATAAGCCTTCGCTTAACTCACCTATGCCTTCTAGCTCTAAGGTTTCTAAGCGACCGTTGTTATCTAGGATCACGCGGTCGGCGTAAATTTCGTGAATACCCACCTGCGTGCCCGATAGTTTTTCGCCCACCACATAGACTTCTTGTTTACCGGTACGTTCAATGATGGCGGCCGAACGGCCGGGGTCAGAGGAGGCTGACACCCCTAACAGGCGCACATTCAAGGTGGTTTTGGGGGCGTTCTGAGCGGCCACTTGCGGCTGTTGTTTGACCTCGGCGCTGCCAAATAATTGCAGCCGCACGAGGCCACTGATGCTTGGCGCAACGTTGCTATTGGCACTGGCTGGCTGGCGAATCGGGCCGGTTGGCACCTCCGCGCGAGGTGTGATCAGCTGCCAGGTGAGCTGGGCGGCAAACCACACGGCAACGACGGCACATACGGCGGTAATAAGGCTGTTGCCGTAACGCTGCAACAGGGCAACGGCTTGATTATTCTGTATCTGCATGGATGATTAATGCGCTTTCGTTATAATTTTGTGACATCTGCATGGTTAGGTCATTCTAGCTTGCTCTGCGCCAAGTGAACAGATCAAAATTGCGGAATCTGGTATAATGCCTACAACTTCTTACATTAATATTACTGTTGTGGATGAACCTATGAATTACCCAACCGATCAGCTGTTACGCTACACCTTTATTGACCAAGATGTGCGCGGCGAATTAGTGCAGCTTACCAGTAGCTACCAGCGGATGCTACAAGGACATGATTATGCGGCGCCAGTACAACGCCTGTTAGGCGAATTGATGGCGGCCACCTCGCTGTTAACGGCAACCTTGAAGTTTGAAGGCCATATTGCGTTGCAGCTGCAAGGCGATGGCCCGATTAACTTTTTGGCGGTGAATGGTTCGCATCATCAGCAACTACGCGGTATCGCCCGCGTGCGTGAAGCCATCAGCGATGAGCAGACCGGGCTGCGTGAGTTGTTGGGCAAAGCGGTGATGGTGATTACCCTAACCCCACTTGAGGGCGAGCGCTATCAAGGGGTAGTGAGCGGTGATGGCGATAGCATTGCGGAAATTATTGAAAACTATTTTATGCAATCGGAGCAGTTAAACACGCGCTTGTGGTTGCACGCCGATGGCGAACATGCAGCGGGGATGCTATTGCAGGTGATGCCGGCGGCTGGCAAAGATTTGACTGGGTTTGAGCACTTGCAACATCTTACTGCCACCATGACCGCTGCCGAACTCTACAGTTTGCCTGGCACTGAAGTACTGCACCGCTTGTATCATGAAGAACAAGTAGAAGTGTATCCGCCAATGCCGGTTAGTTTTGAGTGTGGTTGTTCGCGTGAGCGTACGCTAGAGGCGTTAGCCACGGTAGAGCCAAGCGAGCTGCATGAGATTTTAACGCAAGATGGCGAAATCGTGATGACCTGCGAATATTGCAACGCACAATATGTGTTTAGTGAAGCCGATTTAGTGGGCTAAGTGCCGCCGAACATAACAACGCCGCTGTTATTGCTGTTTGAACTTCAGCAATTGGCGGCGTTCTTTTTTGTCGGGTTTGTGGTCGGGGTGCGGATTATAAAGCGCATTCATTTTGCGCAGCTCGGCTTCTTTTTCGCGCCGCTCGATGCTGGCTGGGGTTTCTCGGTAAAGCTCTTGGGCCAGCGGAGCACTGAGGCGGTTTTCGCTCAGACCTAACACTTCAACTTCAAATAGATCATGGCCGCGCGGGGCTTTGATCAGCTGCCCCACGTTGACCATTTTGGCTGGCTTACACTTCTGGCCATCTACCGATACTTTACCGGATTGCACCATTTGGCGTGCTAGCGAGCGGGTTTTGTAAAACCGCGCTGCCCATAACCATTTGTCGATGCGCACCATAGGCTACACCTACTTTCTCTTTTTAATAAACTTCATCAAGCGCTTACGTTTGCGCATTTGGGTCATGGTGAGTTTATTCTTGCGGCCGGCAAACGGGTTTACCGACTCTTTAAACTCCACCTTGATGGGGGTACCCATCACCGCTAAGCTCTTGCGGAAGTAGTTCATCAGATAACGCTTGTACGAGTTAGGCAGGTGATCCACTTGGTTGCCGTGTACGATTATACGCGGTGGGTTGTAGCCACCGGCGTGGGCGTACTTGAGTTTCACCCGACGTCCGCTCACCAACGGCGGCTGATGGTCATCGACAGCGGCTTCTAGAATACGGGTAAGTTTTGCTGTACCTACGCGCGCTGACGCCGAGGCGTAAGCTTCTAGTACCGACTCAAACAAGTTGCCGACGCCGCTGCCATGCAGTGCGGAGATAAAATGCACTCGCGCAAAATCAACAAAGCCTAAGCGACGGTCTAGCTCGCGTTTGATTTCTTCGCGCTGATCGTTCGAGAGGCCATCCCATTTGTTCACCGCAATCACGATCGAACGACCGGCATTTAAGGCAAAGCCAATCAGGTTCAGGTCTTGATCTGAAACGGTTTCGCGCGCATCCATCACCGCAATCACCACGTTGGCGTCTTCGATGGCTTGCAGGGTTTTGATGACCGAGAATTTTTCTACGGTTTCATCAATGCGGCCACGGCGACGTACACCGGCGGTATCAATCAAAATATATTGGCGACCATCGCGCTCCATCGGAATATACACCGAATCGCGGGTGGTGCCTGGCATGTCATACACCACCACCCGTTCTTCACCAAGAATACGGTTGGTTAGGGTCGATTTACCCACGTTAGGCCGACCGACAATGGCAAGTTTCAGCGGCAGTGCATCGTAATCAATTTCGTCGTGATCACGAGTACCCAGCTGACCGATGATGTTGCCTTCATGGTCAATAATATGGCCGTCGGCATCCACGATATTGCCTTCCGGGTCATAAATATTGCCATCTTCGTCGGGCTCAACCACGGCGCCTTCGGCATCAATCAGATTACCTTCAGCGTCGATATCTACCGCTTCGCCACTGGCAGCAACCGGAATTTTCACCTCGGGGTAAGCTTCTAATAACGGGTCAAAGCAGCCTTGTAGCAAGGCCTCTACGCCGCGGCCATGAGCCGCAGCAATGCCATACACTTCGCCTAGGCCTAGCTCGTAGAAATCCGCCCGTGCCGCGTTAGCGTCGATACCGTCGATTTTATTAGCAACCACGTAGGCCTGTTTGCCAATGCGACGCAAGTGTGCGGCAATGCCCATATCGGCGGCTGTGATACCATCGCGAGCATCCACCATAAATAGCACCACGTCGGCTTCGTCGATGGCCCGCAAGGATTGCGCCGCCATCTCCGCATCGATGCCTTCTTCGTCGCCGTGCACACCCGCGGTGTCCACCACAATAAATTGGTACCCGTCGTAGTTCGCCTGGCCGTATTTGCGATCACGCGTTAGCCCAGGAAAGTCCGCCACTAGCGCATCACGCGTGCGGGTTAAACGATTAAACAGGGTTGATTTGCCCACATTGGGGCGCCCGACCAGGGCCACTACGGGTAACATATAGGTTTAAATCCTTACCGCGAGTAACGTGCCGTCGCGTAATTGTAAATACAAGGTATCGCCATCGGCTACCGGCGCCACATAAACGCCTTCGCCTACTTCTAAGCGGCCCACGGTGTCACCGCTTAATAAATCTAAAAAGTGCAGGTAACCTAAGCTGTCACCCACCACAATGTAATTGCCAAAGCGCACCGGTGCGGTTAAGCCACGGCCGGTATAATCGGTGTTCGACCAGATCTCTACGCCGCCATCAGTGTTCACTGAGCTCACGGTGTCTTCATGGTCGGTTAAGAATAATCGGCCACCCGCCATGATCAGGTTTTGAAACGACGAGTATTCGCGCGTCCATACGGTACGGCCGGTACGCAATTCGATGGCTGCTAATTGGCCGTTGTAAGCTACGTTATAAGCTAAGCCACCCGATACCACTGCGGCCGAATCTAAATCCACCATGCGCTGTAATTCGGTATTGCCTTTAGGTACCGCTAAGCGCGCCTCCCAGGCTGGTTGGCCGTTTTCAGCGATAATAACCATCAACTTACCGGTCGCGGTGCCAACAAACACCCCGCCTGCGGTCATAACTGGTGCCGCCGTGCCACGAAGACTTAAGGCTGGCGATTCGGTGACCATGTCCCACACTTGCTCGCCGGTTTCTGCATCAAGCGCAATCACCTCACCGGTAGCGCCTTTGACAACCACCAAACCGTCGCCCACGGCCGGATCGGCTAAGATTTCACTATCAACTTGGGCATGCCAAATCAGCTCGCCGTTATCGGCATTTAGCACCACCACATCGCCATTCTCACTGGCTAGGTACAAGCGCCCTTCTGCTAAGGTCAAGCCGCCGCTGATTCGAACTGGTTCGCCGCTGCTCCAAAAACCGCCGCTTTCTAAACCTAACATATCCAGCAGGTTTACTTGCCAAATGGTTTGGCCGTTAGCTTTGTTTAATGCGGCTACTACGCCTTCGCGGTCGGCGGCAAAAATACGTTCAGCATCGGTCACCGGGTTTAGGTGCGAGAAAAAATCGCCCACGCCACTGCCTACCGACTCTTCCCACACTACCCGTGGCTGCACTTGCTGATCAAACGGCTGCAAGAACTTATAGGTAGGTTCTTCGTCGTCAAATATCGAGCACCCTGCTAGCACTAAACCAGCCAAGGCTACTGCGGTGAGTTTTGCTGTTACTGCTAATTTCATGATGCCGCCGGAATGCTTTTAAGTTTTAAATCAGCCAAGCTGTTCGGATTAGCCGCTACTGCTGCTTGATAGGCTGCACGCGCGCCGGCTAAATCGCCTTTAGCTTGCAACACATCCCCTTTAATTTCAGCTGCGATGGCCTGAAAACCTTCCATAGTTTCTGCGGCTTGCACGGCTGCTAAAGCTGCGTCATATTGCTCTTGGGCGAACAATAAGCGCGCCTGACGGATATCAGCAACGGCTTTCAAAGCGCCTTTGGCTTGGTCGCGCACGCTTTGCAACGCGCTTACTGCGGTAGCTAAATCGCCTTGTTTAGCTGCGGCACCAGCTAGTTCTAACGCCGCCAAATGGGCGTAGGTGCTGCCGCTGTTGGCGCTCATAAATTCTTGTGCCGCTACCGAGGCTTGCTCATCTTCGGCGGTAAGCTTAGCAACGATTTGAGCATAGTCGCTCGATTGCTGCTCTTGCTTGGCGATGGTTTGCGCATCGTAATAGCGCCATCCGTAAAACAGTGCAAAACCAATCACTAAGCCAGCAACGATGCCTTTACCGTGATCTTTCCAAAACTGTTTGATTTGTTCGACTTGTTGTTCTTCAGTTTCCATGTTTAACCTCGTTGGTAGGTTGTAAAAACCTAGCTGTTAGCTGTTAGCTATTGGATATTACAAAACCCGTTGCCGCAGCTGCTCGTGCCTAATGTCTAATAGCTAATGTCTAATAGCTCTTTTGCATTTCACCCAATAAATCCGGGATGGCGGCGGCGGTGACCGGCTCGGCATCACGGTTACGCAAATGCTTTAATTCATAATCGTTATCGCGTACGACTAGCGCAAAGGTGGCTCCAGATTTGTCCGCTTTGGCTAGCTTCTTCTTCATGTTCTGCGCGCCGCTGTGCAGTTGTACCATCAGTTGCGGCTGCAGGTTACGAATGGTTTCGGCAACGGCTGGGGCGTTAAGTTCCCCAGTTTCGGTAGCGCCCATCACGTACACATCAATGCTGGCAGCTGGTGGAATTTTACCTTGTGATTCCAGTAATAACACCAAGCGCTCCATGCCCATCGCAAAGCCCACAGCTGGGGTTGCTTTACCACCAAGCTGTTCAACTAAGCCATCGTAGCGACCGCCGGCACACACGGTGCCTTGCGCGCCAAGTTCGGTGGTGACCCACTCAAACACGGTGCGGTTGTAGTAATCTAGCCCACGTACCAAGCGTTCGTTCAGGCTGTAGTTAATGCCGGCAGCATCTAAGCGCTGGCATAAACCGTCAAAGTGCGCGCGTGATTCGTCATCCCAGTACTCGGATAAGCGTGGCGCGTTGGCCAAAATAGCTTGAGTTTCTGGTGACTTAGAATCCAATACCCGCAACACGTTGGTGTCTAAGCGACGCTTAGAATCTTCGTCGAGGTGCTCTTCGTGAGCGCGCAAAAACTCGCGTAAGGCGTCGCGATAACGGGCACGTGCTTCGTTGGAGGCTAATGAATTAAGCTGCAGCTCTACCTGGTCAGCAATGCCAAACAGTTGCCACAGACGGGCCGATAGCAAAATGATTTCAGCATCAATGTCTGGGCCTTCCATGCCAAACGCTTCAATACCAAACTGGTGAAACTGGCGATAACGACCTTTTTGCGGACGTTCATGCCGGAACATAGGGCCTAAATACCACAGCCGCTGAGTTTGGTTGTAGAGCAAACCATGCTCGTTACCCGCGCGGACACAGCTGGCCGTGCCTTCTGGCCGTAACGTGAGGCTATCGCCGTTGCGGTCATCGAAGGTGTACATTTCTTTTTCTACGATATCGGTAACTTCGCCAATTGAGCGCTTAAACAGGTCGGTACTTTCGAGTACCGGCATACGAATCTCTTGATACGAATACTGCGCCGCCACTTGTCGCAATACGCCTTCTACGTACTGCCAAGCAGGCGATTGGCTGGGCAAAATGTCGTTCATGCCCCGAATTGCTTGTATGTTTTTAGCCACGGTTATTCTTTCGCTTTCGTCGTAAACAGATAAAAAATGGCGCCTAGTATACCCTAGCTTTAGCCTTGCTTCACGGGAATCTGTTCGGCCGCTGCTCGTTTTTGCTGGCGTTCCACTTCAGACCGAATATGCTGCTCTAATCTGTCTACTAAGTTATTGTTATCTAAACGTTCTTTTTGGCGTTCGCCATTAAGGTAAAAACCACTCTTATTCTTGGCGCCGGCCAAGCCCACGTGCGAGATCAGCGCTTCGCCCGGCCCATTCACCACGCAGCCAATGATAGACACGTCCATCGGCGTGGTAATGTCTTCTAGCCGTTGCTCAAGGGCATTCACCGTTGCTATCACGTCAAATTCCTGCCGTGAGCAGCTCGGGCATGCAATAAAATTAATGCCACGGCTACGAATTCGCAGCGACTTCAAAATATCAAAGCCCACTTTCACTTCTTCTACGGGGTCTGCTGCTAAGCTGATCCGTAAGGTATCGCCGATACCCTCGGCGAGCAGCATGCCCAAGCCAATAGATGACTTTACCGAGCCACTACGCAAGCCGCCCGCCTCGGTGATACCCAGGTGTAATGGCTGCTCGATTTGCTTGGCCAATAAGCGATAACTTTCTACCGCTAGGAACACGTCTGACGCTTTCACACTTACTTTAAAGTCTTGAAAGTTTAGCCGGTCTAAAATGTCCACGTGGCGCATGGCTGATTCAACCAAAGCGGCCGGAGTGGGTTCACCGTATTTTTCTTGAATTTCTTTTTCGAGCGAGCCACCATTCACCCCAATGCGAATAGGAATGCCGCGGTCGCGCGCTGCATCAACCACTGCTCGAATGCGCTCTTCGTTACCAATGTTGCCTGGGTTAATGCGCAAACAATCGACACCGTACTCCGCTACTTTGAGCGCAATGCGGTAATCAAAATGGATATCTGCCACTACCGGAATGGGGCTTTGCTGCTTGATTAACTTAAAGGCTTCAGCAGCATCCATGGTGGGCACACTAACCCGCACCAAATCAGCACCAGCATTAGCGATGGCCTGAATTTGCTTCACCGTTGCTGCCACATCGGTGGTCTCGGTGTTGGTCATGCTCTGAACCGCAATCGGGGCGCCGTCACCAATAGGCACGTTGCCAACGTAGATACGGCGTGATGGTCGACGTTTTATTGGATTGTGATGCATGGGTTACCTATTTGAGTTCAAATTCGATAGTTAAAAACAAAAGCGATGTTAGCTATTGGATATTAGGGCTGCCGGCTCCTAGCTGATCGCTGTTGGTTGTTATTCGATGGTCATGGTAACGCTACGATTGCGGCGGTAGTTGCTTAGATCTACGGGCGCATCGTTATAGGTTATGGTGACCGCTTCGGGTTTACACAAAATCAAGTCGAACGGCGCATTGCCGGTAAGTGGCATGCGATAGCCGGGTTCTTTGACGCCAATGGCGATGTCGTTGCCGCCGGCTTCGGTTACTTTCACCCAACAGCGCTGACTGAATTCTAAGACTAGGGAGTCTTGGCCGGCGGTGGTGCTACCGGTGTTGCCGGAGCTGCCGGTATTGCTACCTGTGGTGCCGCTGGTGCTGTCGCTGGTATTTTCGCCAGAGGTGCCATCGGTGTTGGTTCCGCCGGTGCTATCGCTGGTACTTCCACCGCTGTTGTCGCTGGTAGTATCGCTGGTGCTTCCGCCAGAGGTGCCACCTGTGTTGCCACCGGTGCTATTGCTAGTGCTTCCACCGCTGTTGTCGCTAGTAATATCGCTGGTATTTCCGCCAGAAGTGCCACCTGTGGTGCCTCCGGTGCTATCGCCAGTGCTTCCACCTCTGTAGTCGCTAGTAATATCGCTGGTATTTCCGCCGTTACTGTCGCTGTTACTACCGCTGGTGCTGCTACCTGCGTTGCCGCTACTGGCATCGTTGGTGCCGATGGTGGTGCTGCCGGTGTCCAAGGGGACCGTGGTGGCGCGGCGGGCGTTGCCTTCAGGGCTGTTGGTTTCGGTGACTTCGCTGCGAGGCTCAACTTGCGCGTCGCTGTCGTTATTTTGTGAATCTTGCCACCACCAAGCTATGGCCATAGCAATCACAAGTGCGATGATGATGTAGCTAATGAGCATCAGACGGCTGTCATTACGCTCGCGGACTTTGCGGCGTGAGAAACTTTGCATTTTCAGCTCGGCGGCAGGCGCTTCACCAAAGCCTTGGGCTTGGTAGGCGGCAAAGACTTTGGCGGAGTCGACGTCGAGAGCTTTGCTGATGGAGCGTAAATAGCCACGTACGTAGGTGGCGGTGCCGAGTTTTTCAAAATCATCGGCTTCGATGGTTTTGATGACAATTAAGCGCAAGCGTAAGCTGTCGGCTACTTGTTGTTCGCTAAGGCCTTTGGCTTCGCGGGCGGCACGCAAGATTTGTCCAGCGGTTTCGCCGCTGTAGGCTGCTTCGCTGCTGCTTTGAGACTCGGTTTCTTGGCTGTGCTCTTGCCCGGCTTCTGAGCCGGTTTCTGGGCCAGAGTCTTGCGCGGCATCCGCAGGCGCGGTGCTTGCGCCAGCGTTAGCATCCTTGTGCTCGTCGGCAAAGATGTCGTCGGTTTGTGGCTTGGAGTTATTTGATTTCGATTGCTTATTTGTCATGCGGTGCCACTACTTATTAAGTTGTTGATAATTGCGCGCTTGGTCCGATTGCGGAAAACGCGACAACAAGAGCGCGCCAAACTCATCGCGTTTGTTATTGTTTCTTTGAGCGTGAGCTAATTGCACTTCTAGCCATAAATAACTTGCTGAAAGCTGAGGAAAATCAGCGCGTTGCGCGATAACCTCAGCAGCTTTGGGGTAATTGCCCTGAGCTAATAAAAAGGTCGCATAGCTTTCTAACATGGCAACGCTGCCGCCACTGTGGTTCAGCGCTAATTGATAATATTGGTCGGCTAATTGCCACTGCCCAGCTAGATTAGCACAGCGCGCTAAGTTCTCATATGTTCCTGCGACTTTAACGTAGCCAGGTTGGTCGATAGCCCGCAGAAATTGCTGTTCAGCTTCGGCAAAGCGGCCTTGGTTGCAGAGGAGCACGCCTAGGTTGTTGTAATTATTACCATCGGTAGGTTGCAGTTTGAGTGCTTGGCGGTAATAGGATTCAGCTTGCTGGGGGTCTCGCACCTGCTGATAGTAGAACGCAAGGCCCGTATAAACATCTGGATTATCAGGGGTATAGCTGAGGGCGCGCTCTAAATTGGCTTTGGCTTGTTCAAAGTTGCCGCTGCGCAAATACTGCAGGCCAAGGGCCAAGCGCGTTTGTGCTGCTTCTTGCGCATCAAATTGTTGAGCCGGCTGCGATTTGCCGTCTAGGGTACGCTGACTTACGCAACCATTGGCTAAGACCAGGCTGACGATCGCAATAAGCAGTGTGTACAGCTGTGTGCGCATGTAAATTCCCCCGTAAAGACAGCTATCTTAACCCGATTACCTTTCAGGTCAAGCGACAGCGCACGGTCGCGGGCTTATTTACAGCGCCTTGACATCGATGCCATCGCCACCGCGTTGGGCTTGCTGCTTTTTCAGAATCCGTTTGGTGCGGTCAATCACATCGCCGACTAACTGGCCGCAAGCGGCATCAATATCATCGCCACGAGTACGACGGACGACGACGATGTAGCCTTTTTCCATCAGCACTTTAGCAAAACGGTCAATGCGTGAGTTGCTGGAGCGCCCGTAATCAGAGCCTGGGAATGGGTTAAATGGGATCAGGTTGATCTTGCTCGGGGTATCTTTCAATAACTCGGCAAGTTCCGCGGCTTGTTCCATCGAATCGTTGATGTGGTCTAGCATCACGTATTCGATGGTGATGTTTTTGTTGGCTTTAGAGCCGTCGATGTAATCGCGGCTAGCTTTTAAAAACTCTTGAATATTGTACTTTTTATTGATGGGTACGATTTCGTTACGCAGCTCATCGTTGGGCGCATGCAAAGAAATCGCCAAGGCCACGTCGATTTGTTCTTTGAGCTTATATAAAGCCGGCACCACGCCCGAGGTACTCAGGGTGACGCGACGTTTGGACAAGCCAAAAGCGTTGTCGTCGAGCATCAGATCCATGGCTGGCACCACATTGGTCAGGTTGAGCAAAGGCTCGCCCATGCCCATCATAACTACGTTCGTCACGGCTTTCACGCCGGTATCGCCAAAGGCACCTAACAGTTTGTTTACCCGCCACACCTGGCCAATGATTTCGGCCACGCGCAAGTTCCGGTTGAACCCTTGCTGCGCCGTTGAGCAGAAAGTACATTCTAGTGCACAACCTACCTGCGAACTCACGCACAAAGTGGCGCGGTCACGATCTGGGATCCAAACCGTCTCCACGTCTTGGCCATCAAACAAGGTCATCGCGAACTTGATGGTGCCATCGGCGGACTGCTGTTGCAGTCGAACTTCCGGGGCACGCACCTCAGCAACTTGCTTAAGTTTTTCACGCAACGCCTTGTTAAGGTTGGTCATTTGGTCAAAATCATCGATGCAGAAATGATACAACCACTTCATCACCTGATCAGCGCGAAATGGTTTTTCGCCCAATTCTTGAAAGAACTCACGCATTGCGGCGCGGTTCAAATCGAGCAAATTCACTTTTTTATCAACTGCATTCATTTAATTAAAACCTTAGTGCGATATTGGATATTAGCTATTAGATATTGGGCCTGCCGATTTGGGCTCCTACTAATATCCAATAGCTAATAGCTAACAGCTCAGAGGCTCGGTAGGAGCCTCTGATGACTTACAAAATTATTAACGAGTACGAGCGCAGATTTCTTCGTCGCTGAAGAAGTAAGCGATTTCACGTGCTGCTGATTCTACTGCGTCAGAACCGTGTACTGCGTTCTCGTCGATAGATACAGCATAGTCTGCGCGCAAGGTACCTGCCAGTGCGTCAGCTGGGTTGGTAGCACCCATGATATCGCGGTGACGTTTAACCGCGTTGTCGCCTTCAAGTACTTGCACCATGATTGGGCCAGAGGTCATGAAATCTACCAACGCGCGGAAGAAAGGACGCTCTTTGTGTTCAGCGTAGAAGCCTTCTGCTTGCTCGGTGCTCAGGTGCATCATTTTAGCTGCAACGATACGGAAACCAGCAGTTTCGAAACGGTTGTAGATAGCGCCGATGACGTTTTTGCCAACAGCGTCTGGCTTGATAATTGATAAAGTGCGCTCTAAAGCCATGATTTTCTCCAATCAAGTTTAAAAGTTAAAGGGTCAAAATTTTAGTCGCGCGGATTATACATGAACGCCGCTGGCGCGGCTAGTGCGGGAGGAACTTGCGGACCCAGCTCCGGAGCTGGGTCCGCAAGTCTTTCAAGATTACTGCAATACGCGTGGGTAGTTTTGCAGTGGTGCCTCAAACTTCATTGGCTCTGTTGGTTCGATGGGATTGACCACTGGGTCTGGTGATACTCCGATCAAGGTTTGTAATTGATAGGACGTTTCTATGTAGCTAGGTACGCCAGCACTTTCCACTAAGTATTTCGAGGATTGCAGCACAGTATGAACACCAAGATCTTCGAGGCTGTCTAAGACCTGGTAATACCGGCCGGGGCATACTTCGGTGTTGGGGTTACAAGTTGCGCCGCCAACAAAGATAGCTGTGCCTGCGCGTTGCCACGGAGTGGTTGGCGCTAACGGCTGCCATATGTATTGGTCGTCAAGACACTTCGCGACGGTTTGCTCGAGTTCATGTGCTGATATAAAGTTTTCGCAAGTGAGCCGATGGGTAATAGCCACATTATCGCTAGAAAAGAGGTAGCCATCTGCCGGCGCGTTATCGTTGGGTACCCGTAGCAAGTTTGAGTAAACCATTCCCTTGTTGGCATCCCACAAATTTTGATGCGTACCAAGCATGTAGTTTATGACTGATGTTTCGCTAGTTGACAAGAGTACATCTGAGCTAACATTCTCCCCTGGCAACACTGCTGCTCGGCTTAAGATGTGCTGTTGTTTTGGGGTTCCGTATGAGTCAAAGTTAAACTCAGCGATCATGTCTTGAGCGTAGTCATCAAATTTACGCCAAAACAGTTTCGCTTCAAGGGTTGCAGGTACGGCACTAGGCGTGGTGTATGGCAACAATAGGGTTAGTTCACGCTGGTCGGCGGATAAGCTCCAACTGAACTCAACTTCACCCATTGTTGCGCGACCATTTTCATGCAGTGTCACCTCTTGCAAGGTCCCCAAGTTTGCGATGCCAATGCCCTCATTGGTACTGATTTGAGCCAGCGGTATTAGCAGTTGATTCATGCTGCTGATAGCAAACACAGGAGCTTGTTCGCGCAAGGTTGCCATATTCGCAAATACCAACGGATTTTTTTGATTGGACAGCACTACCGGAGGGAAAACGATATCTCGCTCTAGCAGAGTGGATGCAACCCGCTTTTCTTTCGTTGAATGACGAAAAGAATTAAGCACAGTGATAGAGCTTTCATCAGTGCTTAGGAGACGAAAATCGTGCTCGAAGATGGTTAAAAGATCGACGCTATTGGAGCCAAATTCCTCTTGGTAGGCGCTTATTTCTTCCGCCGATAGACCGAACTGTTCTAGGTCAACATCCAAGTAGATAGAATAAGCCGGCTCATCATCAGGCAATGCCAACACGCGACCATCTTCTTCGATAGCCACCGGAGTAAAGCCCTCTTTCATGAAGCCAGTTAATGCCACTTGCCCTGCTTCGAGGTAAAGCTTCAAGCGGTTATCTGCATCGCCAGTTTGCGGTAAATAGAATGCAGTAGGCTCTAGCTCGATGTATTCGCCTTCTAGGTTGGCCCAGTTAGCGTCGCCTAAGTAACTCGGGTCTTCGATGAGTAGCTGAACGCGTGCGGCAAGCTCATCCCCGTCCAGATCACCAAGCAGGCTGGTGTATAAATCAACGTTTAAGAGGATTTCTAAGGTGGTGAGATCAGCTGCTGCTAAGTCCTCCAGAAAATCTGCAATCAAGAGCTGTACCATTGCGGCCATTTCTAACTGCAACCAAATATCTTGCTCTTGTTGAATCAGCGCCAAAGTACTTGCGTTAATAGGCATGTCGCGGCTTAAGATCTGAATTTGCGCATCTCTGGCGGTGGTGAAAGCACCAATATTAACTTGGGCTAGCTCACTGGCATCGAGCACCCGATCCGACCCTGCCAGCTCAACTAGATGAGACAAGCCAACGAGGCGCGAACTCAACACCACCGGTGCCCAATCGTCTTGACCTTGCACTAAGAGCTGCAACGCAGTTTCAGAATCAGCTTCAACAGCACTGGCTGAAGAGGCCGTGGATAACACCAGCTCATAATAGCCATTGCCATCGATGGAACTACTGACAACACTGTCACTGTATGGCATCACCGTCAGGTTTGCATCGGTGCCGACGGGGTCAAAAATTTGCCCACGAATGGTTAAGGTTTCAAGGGTTGTGCAAACAATCGTTAAGTCATCGATATCAGCATCACTAAAAGTGAAGCTTGCCGCAGAAGTGATTTCACATGTTTGCGTCGGCGGCTGACTGACGATAGCCACATCGACTTCGTCTCCAGAACTAAATTCCGTAACAAAGGTGATATCACCATTTTCGGTTACGCTGAGTTCTTCGGTATTGGCGCTAATCACCAAGTCACCAGCTAAACCACTGACCGTTCCGCTCAAGCTATAAGTTACCGGCGGTGGCGGTGGTGGCGGCGGTGGTGGCGTAGGAATATCGGGGCTGCTATTGCCCCCACATGCTGCTAAGAACAAGGTCGCTGCAGTTACTGCCAAAGGCGGCAGAATTCTCAAGGAAGGCTTCATAGTCAAACTCCGTTTTTGTCAAATGACTTCTTTAATATCTAATTTAGTCATTGCTAAATCAATATGCATTTGGTGGTATTTTGTTCAGCGTTGTAAGCGTTTTGACCCCTTCTATCGTTACAACGTGAGCGACTTGCTTGAGGAACTTGCGGACCCAGCTCCGGAGCTGGGTCCGCAAGTCTTTCAAGAGGAGGTGGTAAAATAGCTGGTCGGTAATTCACGGCTGAGTGCAAAAAGCACGGCAGTGGCGGGATGTGGTTGCTGATAGGGATTGTTTGGTGGTGGGTGAAGCTGAGTGATTGGCTGCTTGTTGCGGCTGAATTTACGGTACTGGGGCGCTTACGGTTGTAGGTGGTTTGCGCCAATTACCGGCGCAGTTTGGCGGACATTGTGGCTTGTTACTAACTTACACCTGCACTTTTTATCATTAGAATAAGGATGTTATCTATGCATGGTTTAGGACGAGTTTTGGTGGTTGGAGCGCTGGCTTTGGCGCTGCAAGGGCTGGCTAGCGGCACTGCACAGGCACGCAGTTACGGCTATCGACCGGCGCCGCCACCTGCGCCCTCATTTGATTATGTGAGTGCCGGCTTTGCCAGTGCTAAATGGGGCGATGACTGGGCCAACGGCGCGATTGTGGGCGCATCTTTTATGTTGACCGATGCTTGGTTTGGCTACCTGAATGCGGACCGCGAGAGTTTGGATGACGCCTCCATGACGAGCCTTAATGCGGGCTTGGGTTACGCTCACAGTTACCGTCAGAACACCGTGATTTATGGCGGCTTTGGCTTTATTCAGGGGCGGATTGATTGGGGTGACCAAGCCGATGCTATTGGGGCGGTGACCGAGTCTGGCTACGAACTCAATGTTGGCGTGCGACATCGGGTGAATCAGCAGTTGGAGCTTGATGCGCGCTTTGGCCATGTGGATCTCGGCGCCGGAGACCAAAACTTGCGTTTGCTTGGGCGCTACTATGTGAATCAACGCTGGGCGGTGGAGCTCGGCTACACCTTTGTTAATTCCGACAGTGCTTTGGCGCAAGTCGGTTTCAGCTATCATTTTTAATTGGGTTTGATGTTTTCTACCGGTTGCGGTCGTCAGCACGACGGCCGCAGTTTTAAGTTTAAGCTCAGTTATAAGTTGAAACGTAACTGTACTTGTAAGCCACCGAGATGGCTAGGTCCCAAATGCATTTCCACGCCATACAAATGCGCCAGCTCGGCCGCAACCGTTAAGCCAATTCCACTACCCTGCACCGACATGTCATGACGTTTGCCTCTTGCTAAAGCTTGCTGGCACTGCTCGTCGGTCATGCCTGGGCCATCATCATCGATTTGTAGCAACAGCGTTGGCGGTGCTGCCGTGGCATCAGCCACGCCTTTAACGTTGCCAGTGACTGTGGCAGCGGTAGTGGTAGAGATAGTTGCGCTGAAACTCAGTTGCTGCTGCGAATATTTCAAGGCATTTTCTAACAGGTTGCCGACGATTTCTTGTAGATCCGGAGCCGCAACGCGTACGGCAATGGCAGTTAGCTGCGGCTGGTCAAGCTGGCTGTAACTGAACTTGCGTTGGCGCTGTTTGGCCATGCTGGCGATGGCTGCGAGGATCGGCTGTAGCGCTGCTTGCAGATTCGCATGAGCCGCAAGCTGGTGAGTACCTACTGCGGCTGCCCGCGCCAAGTGGTGCTGTACCACTTGGTCCATACGATGGATTTCTCGAGTGAATTCAGCAGCAAGCTGCGGCGGTAGTTCGGCTAGTTGGCTTTGCATCACCGCCAACGGCGTTTTGAGGCTATGGGCTAAATTCGCAGCTGCGGCGCGGCTGTGTTCAAGCAGCTTTTCATCGCGCTCAAGCACGTCGTTAAGTGCCTCAGCTAACGGTTTGAGCTCACTGCTTAGAGCGGCGCTATCGAGCCGCGATGAGGGACTTGCGGACCCAGCTCCGGAGCTGGGTCCGCAAGTTCCTCCATGGCGGAGCCGCTGCAGTTGGTGGCTGAGGCTGGCGAGGGGGGCGAGTACCCAGCGCAGTTGGACGGCGAGAAATAGTAGTAAGACGGCGGCTAGGCCGGCTAAAGCAAGCCACAACACTTGGTTAAAGGCGGCTACTTCGCGGTCTATTTCGGCCACGGGGCCGCCCACCATCACATGAATCGGCTGTTCGAGCTGAGCGAGCAAATAATCTCGTTCAGACACGCGTAAGGCTTGCTGCTGTGGGCCAATGCCGGGGCGCAAGATCAAGTTATTCACAACGCCATCAACGCTCGGTTGCAAGCGTTGGTCCCACAGCGATCGCGACAGCGCGAGGGTTTGTTCGGCACTGCTAATCTGCCAATACCACCCCGAATAAATCTCATGAAAACGATGGTCACCTAACTTATCTTGAACTTCTAACTCGCCCATGGCGTTCACTTCTAAGGCAGCCACCAGCACGTTTTGCCAAGCGGTGAGGCGAGCATCGAACGACGCGGTAACGGAGCGTTCGAAGGCATGACTGAGGGCCCATCCTGCGCTAGGCAGAGCTACCAAGAGCAACACCAGGCCTGCGATTATCGTGCGCTGACGTATGCTGATAGGTGGTACCGTGCGAGTCGCTTTTGGCATGTTAATCAACCGCTGGGGCTTGCACCCGATAGCCTTGGCCACGAATGGTTTCGATAAAATCACGGCCGAGTTTTTTGCGCAGCCGGGCAACTTGAACATCGATAACATTGGAGTCCGGCTCTTCGTCGCGGTCGTACACGTGGTCGTGTAACTCGGTGCGACTTACGATGCGACCGCTGGCATGCATTAAGTAGCTGATCAGCTTGGTTTCTTGTGCGGTAAGCTTAACCGGCATGCCCTGTTTACTGAGCTGATTGGTGAGGGTGTCGAAGACCACCTCACCAACGGTTAAATGTGGGTGAGCTTGGCCGTAACTGCGGCGGATAAGCGCCTTAACGCGCATTAATAATTCAGCCACCGCAAAAGGTTTTACCAAGTAGTCATCAGCGCCAGCATTAAAACCGCTAGCCTTATCAGCCCACGTGCCGCGCGCGGTTAAAATGAGCGTGACGATACCAATGCCAGCTTGACGCCAGCGCTGCAACCAATCGCTGCCTTGGCCGTCGGGGAGGCCCAAATCTAAGATCAGCAAATCAAACACTTCGGTGCTTAACAAATAGTCAGCCGCGGCGCCGGTACCGGCGTGGTCGACGTTATAGCCGGCCTCGGTCAGCACCTTGGTGAGGTTTTGCGCTAATTTGATATCGTCTTCCACAATCAAAATTTTCATGCAAGTTACTCATAACCGATGGTTCCTAGCTGATGATTTATAGCTGATGGTTCATAACCGATGGTTCCTAGCCCATCATTCATGGCCGATAACTCATGGCTGTTTGCTCATGGCTTTTAACTGACGCCCTTCTACGCTCATTAGCTCGCCAGTACGGGCGGCAAATTCAAACTCGGCCCGTTGCCCTTGGGGGCCGATCATCTCTATTTCGTAGACGAGCATACCATCATCGTCTTCTAATTCTATCTCCACGATTTCGCCGTCATAGCGCTCGCGTAAATACGCCAAGATCACTTCTAACGACACCACCTCGCCCGCTTGCACTTGTTGGTACAAACGTTGCTGTTGCTTGTTGTCGGGCCAGACGCCGGCGGGCGCAGCCAGAGCCGCTTGCAGGCCCCAACTAAGACTGGTGACAAAGATGAGATAAGATAACTTGTTCATGGTGCTAAGCTTACCCGAAAAACGGTTCACAAACATGAACCAAACATGAACGAGTGGTTCATACTAGGCTCATTGATAGGCTGATAGGATAGCTGCAACATCAACAAAGGAGTACAGACTATGACAAACAAAAGCTTGGTAGTAAGTTTAGCAGCCGTATTACTAATGGGCACAACTGCCGTAGTTGCAGCTAACTCAGCAGTTACCGCCAACAGCCAAATGGAGCAGTTGCAAGCGCTTAAGAATTACGGCTATACCCATATTAATGAGCTGGAGTGGGATGATCATCGCCCGCAACTGGAAGTGGAAGGTTGGCTAGCCGACAACTGGTTTGCCGAAGTGACGTTTCAGGGTGCCGGAGCCGCAGCTGAAGTAAAGCACGAGCGCAAAGAAAGTAAGATCGTACAGCCGTGGGGCTTGACCTTGGCGCAAGTTGAACAAGTGATGCAACAGGCGAATAGCCAAGGCATGGCGGTGTTTGAAGAGATCTCAATTGATGATAGCGGTCGTATTGAGATTGAAGGTGACAACGCCAACGGTCGTGAACTAGAGCTGCGTTTTCATATCCGCGAGCTGTAACTAACGCCCCCCTCTCAGCAACGATAACAGCAACGATAACAAACGGGTGGCCACGTGCGTGTGGTCGCTCGTTTTTGTTGCTGTGGCTTGATCAGAGGCTTTACAAACTATGGCTGCAGGCGTAAAGTAACACCATCTAATACAGGCATCTAGACGTCTATTCGTGGGATGTCTTTTCGTTCTTTTGCGACGGAGTTTACAAGTTATGACGCAACAAATTACGTTAGGCGGCGGTTGTTTTTGGTGCCTTGAAGGCGCCTTCAAGCAAGTGCGTGGGGTATTAAAGGTGCAATCGGGTTATGCCGGCGGCCATAAAGCCGAACCTACCTACGAAGAAGTCTGCAAGGGCGATACCGGCCACGCTGAGGTGGTACAAATCACTTTTGAGCCGACCTCGCTGAGCGTGCGCGAGATTTATGAGATCTTTTTTGCACTGCATGACCCCACTCAGGTCAACCGTCAAGGTAACGATATTGGCAGCCAGTATCGCACCTCGATTTTCTATCAGACCGATGAGCAGCAGCGTTTGGCGCAAGAAATCATTGCGGAAATGGAGCGCGAGCAAACCTGGGATGCGCCTATTGTGACCACCGTTGAGCCGCTGGAAAAATTCTGGCCGGCGGAGGAATATCACGACAACTACGTGGAGCGTAATCCTGAAAATGCCTACTGCCAAGCAGTGGTACATCCTAAGTTGGCGAAGTTTAAGCGGACTTTTGCTGAGAAACTTGACGGTTAATATTTGCGGTTAATATTTGCAGTTAATAAAAAAAGGGCTTACCCGATGGGTGAGCCCTTTTTGCTTTCCAACCTATTTTCCTAGTTGTTTTCCAAGCCTTTATTTCTCAGTTACTTCAGCAAACGGCTTGGTTAACCGCAGCGGGTCTGGCGTCCAGCTTGAGCTGCGCTGATAAGCTGCGGTTGGCACTTCAATCAAGCTAGCTGCAGCAACCGGTACCGGTTCTTCACCGGTTTCGCTGGCTTTGTAATAAGTCATTCCACCTGCCATAAAGTACATTTTGCCTGGCTCAACGTAAATATTGTAAGGACCAGTACCGTACGGGAACTTACTACTCGATAGCAGCGCCATCACACCATTATCGTAGCTCGCCACAAATCGACGGAAGCTACCACCACATTGGTCTTGATAGCAGCTCTTACCCACTAAAATACTATTGCCATCAACATCTTCCCAGTTCCCAGATGGCAAGCTACGTGGCTCGATGCTAGCCGAGAGGCAGTCGTCCCACATATCACCACCCGGTGCGACTTCATCACACTCAATATCGACGATATAATAGTTACCATCGCTGCTGTATCGATAGCCACCACCACCAATGCGAGCGGTTAATGGCGTTAACTTACCCTCGCCATTAACGCCATCCCAGATGGTCTTATCGGCAATCATGTTGGCGGTATCCAAGCTGTGATCGATGCTAGGCATATTGTTTGTATTCCAATTCTCACCGCCGTTTTTAAGATGACGCTTGGTAAGCACAATTTGCGCATGCTCTTGGTCGTCTAACAGATACAAATCTTCAGCGTAGTAATTCATGTTCGGATCGTTATAGGTGAGCGTTAACTTCGTTTTGTCTGGGCTTAACTCGTAGCTACCACCTTCGAGCACGTCGCGATCAAAAGTACCGCTAAATTCAGACGTGGGGTAAAAACTATAAGCCATGCGGGTAAAGTAATACACATCGTCGGGCAAACCATCAAACGTCAAGTTATTGTATCCGTAAAACTCACCGTAGTAGGCATATTCCGTTGGCGCTGATAGATCAAACGTGAGATCTTTAATCAAACTTTCAGCTCGCGTGTAGGTGTTGGTGTATGCACTCCCCTCGGGTGACACCGCAGGTAGTTCTAATTGCTCACCTTCGTATTCAAACGGAATAGGTGCCAACTCGAGTTCATACGATTCATAGATAGTCAGACTCGCACCCACTACACTTAACGGCATCGCTTCTAGATAACTACTCACAGTTAATGGCACACTGCCAGCGGTGGTTGAGCCTTCTTGGCTGGCTACAAATTTTGCTAGTAAATCAGCATCATAAAGATGGCCATAATTATTCACAAAGGAGTTTAATGGGATGAATCGGGCTGTTGTTTGCAACGGACCAACCCACTTACCATCAACAAAAGGCACATGCTCTGATTCACCATCATAAATGCCCTGTCTAAAGAGCGCGCCGTCTTCATCGATAGAGTAGCTGACATAGTTTTGGTGAGCATTGTAACGGTGGTAATTGTAGAACAGCATGTAAGCACCAGCGAGCTCGGTTGGATCAATGGCAGGTACTAATTCACTATCGGCTGCGGTGGCAGCAATCATGGCTTGTAAATCACCAGCGGCATCGGCCTGTGCCAACAACGTATTGTAGGCATCGGCATCGTTTAAAAAGTCAGCGATACTCGTGAAACCTTCCGGCAAACTATAATTTTCGTCATCGACTAACAGCTTAATCAGTGCTGCCATCTCCATGGTTAAGTAACCATCAAGTTGCATCAGCAACTCATTGAAATTAGCCGCTGTGATCTGAGCATCCTGCGCCAATACTTCTAATTGCTGGTTGATGGCAGTAGTGACGTGGGTGATCACCACGTTGCTTGATTCTTCCGCCGACAACACGCGGTCATCTCCTGCGAGCGCCAGGAGTTCAGCCACTGTGGTTAACCGCGAGTTCAAGGTGACATACTCTTGCTCACCGGCGCCGGTGGCAGTGATTTTAAGTACGGCATCGCTGCTTAAATCCAATAGTTCTAAATCTAAGCTGAAATAACCATCTGCATCGGCGGTGGTGGTGAACGTTTGCTCACCCACGGTTAAGGTGATGGTGGCATTGGCAATCGGCGAGTCAATAGCGCGACCAGCAATGGCAACCGTTTGCGCAACAGTCACAGTAACGCTGCCGGTGCCTTCGGCCTCACCGTCGGTACCTGTGTAGGTGAAGGTATCGGTGCCAGCAAACCCTGCAGCTGGAGTATAGACGATTTTGTTGTCTACAATTTCAGCGGTGCCGTGCTCAGGCTCGGTCACGCTGGTGATTGCTAACGCCACGTCCAGTTCGCTGCTATCGTTTGCTAACACATCGATGGTAACGGCCGTATCGTTACTGGTGCTGGCACTATCATCGGCCGGGGTATACAGCTCAAGATCTCGGCATTCGATGGTTAAATCATCAATATCAGCGTTGGCGAAAGTAAAGCTACTAGCTGAGGTGATGCTGCACGATTGCAACGTGGGAATAGCACTTAGTTCGACCGCTACTGTGTCACCACTATCGAATTCGCTGGTGAATTCGAAGCTTCCGTCGGCGCTTATGGTCAGGGTCTCATCAGCGGCGGTAACGCCTAGTTCGCCGTTAAGTCCACTCACGCTGCCGGCCAGAGTAAAGGGGCCTTGCTCTTCAAGAATGGGTGGATCGACATCATCGCTACTACTGCCGCCACAGGCGGTAAGCAGTGAGATACAGATAAGCGATAGTGCGAATTGATTGGTTTTTTTCATTTTTGCATTCCTATTGCCGGATTGATAACTGTTGTTCGTTGCTTACTATGTAGCCGTGTTAACAAGTTGTCAACCAATTAGTTACAAATAATTATATGCCGCGTAATAAATCCAGTTTTGCTGCTAGTTATAGCGACATTTGCCATCTTCACTAGGTGATTGATTTTTATCGCAGCTGATTAAAAAGCAAGCAAACCTGTCGGTTTTCTCGAACTCTTCAATCGATCTTTTCATGAGCTTGAATGCTTACATACATACACGAATGTATGTAAAATAGCGGCATCTCTAATCCTTGTTGCTATCGTTTGTTTTGAAGGATTCAACACCATGAATAAATTAAGAAAAACCCTATACAGCCTGCTGTTATTAGCAGTCTTTGCCAGTACCATGATCCTCCCCAAAAGTTATGCCGATGAACTGCATGTAGCAGTCAGTTATTCTGCTAGCAATATTGATGGCCTGCGTCTTGGTTATCGCTGGACCGATGCTTGGCAGCCGTTGCCAGCCAGCTGGTTAGCTGCGATAGGGTCGCCTCGGGTTCACTATGAGGCAGCCATCAACAGTTGGGAAAACACGCAAGAATCAAGCGAGCGTATCAATGCCCTCACCTTCAGTCCAGTCTTGCAATGGCGATTAACCGATTGGAAACAGCCACTGTATCTCGAAGCTGGCATTGGCGTGTCGCTATTTGATGAGCAGCATTTGGCGGGCCGTGAGCTTTCAATTTCATTCCAATTTGAAGATCGGATTGGTTTAAGTTGGGAATACGACCAAGAATCTAAAGCCCGGGTAAGTTTGGGCTACTCTCATTATTCCCAAGCGGATTTGGCGAAACCCAATGATGGCTTAGACTTATGGGTGCTCAGCTGGCATGTGCCGTTGTAGCTTGCTGGTGCTTGCAGCCCTACAAAGATAAGGCCGCCCATGGTGTCGAACCTATTCAAGCATACCATGAGCGGCGCCAGTGCCGTTACAGCCCATACTCCGCTGGGTCGACATACTTAAACAAGTGCAAACCAAAGGAATCATTCACCCTGGTGCCGAACGGCCGCACCGCAGGGCCATACTCCTCGGTACCAGCTGGGCTTTCGTCATGAAGATAGACCGCCACCAATTGTCGTTCGGGACTTACTCCGACTACTTGCCACAACTCACCACCGCAGCGGCCGTTAATACAATCGCCATTAAACAGTACCCGTGGCTGCTGATCGGGTAACTCGGGATCTTGATAACTGTGCCAGGTATCGCCCATGTCACTTGAAACTAGCTTGGCTTTAGTACAGGTAAGATCGTCTGTTGCTTCGGCGCACATCACACTAATAAATGGCGCATGATTATCTGCTCCCAATAAATAGACCTTAAGAAAACTGGATTGCTGCTCTAGAGGGGCTATATTTCCATCCTCATCTGTAACTAAAAAAGTATTTTTAAAGAGTAACTTGCCTTGCAGGGCTGCCACGCTATCAAGATTTTGCACCGCAGGCCAATAAACATCTACAGTAGGTTGCCAGATGGTGCCATCAGCCAGTTGCTGGATTTCAGTAATAAAAACTTTCGGTAAGCTTGGGTCATCACTGATATACCTTAATTGGTAGCTCACCGCAGACACGCTTGGGTCATCAAATTGTAGCGAGAGGATAGTTTTATCGGCATTCAGTTGATAGGTCCCCGAGTCTAAATGGCGACGGGTAAAGCTACCTGCGAACTCTGTTTGTGGATGGAAGGTTGCCAATAATGGGGAATACAGCAGCTCGCCAGCATCTGCAAGGGGGTCTTCGTTATTGTTGTACTCCCAAAACACACCTGGTATGACAAACTGACTCCCCTCGCTGATGTCGAAGGTTCGCGCTGATGCAAACATCGCCGTTGCTACGCCGTGCTCGATATAGGTGGTAGGGGGATTTACGGTTAATCGTGGTAGTTCGTAAGACACCCCCTGATAAGTGAACGGAATAGGTTTGAATTCACTCAGTACCTCAAACACCGCATAGATATGCCCGTTCTGGTATGACACAGGGCGGATTTCAACTCGGTCATCATCGATATCCTCAAGTGGTGTTTGCGGATCTAAGCTTGCTACGCTCTGCACAAACAAGTCGAACAAGGCCGGATCGTACTGATGAGCATGGTCGTCGATAAAGTTGGCAATGGTTCGGCTTACGTCAAAGCCAGCATACCTGAGCGTCCAGCCATTGCTCGTCCAATCAGCAAACCAGCCATCTGTGGGGAAATAGGTAAGGCGCTGGTGCTCATCGATGAAATAATAGAAGCCATTAAAATCAAAACCTTCATCTTGGCTACTTGCCATACGTACGTAGGTATCAGCCAAGTGGTTGATCTTATCCATCGGGATGGTGGGTGCAGTCATTAAAGATGCAGTTAGGGCAGGACCAAAATCATTGTGTTGTTTCGCCTGGGTCAATACTTCCGTTAACGCCTCAGAATCCGTGAAATACATGTACCAGGATGAATATTCGGGTGGCAGCGGGTAGTCTGGATGGGTACATAATAAATAAATTAACCCGGCTAGCTCGCTTAGTTGAGTGATATCAGAGTTATTCAGGGCGGTAGTGAGTTGCTGCAACGTATAGCTACTAGAGAAATCACTGGCCTGATAATACTGCTTAACCTGCATGCTTAGTGCGGTGCTCAACGGCGTGATAGCGAGCCCCGGCAATAGCTCTTGATTCAAGGTCGCGCCGGTAATGCTAGCGGCAGAATCGGCAAGCGTAACCTTGCCGGTGACGGCCTGTTGAAAGAGTTCGCTGATGGGAGCCAGCCCGGAAGCTAACTGTAAGGTCTGCCCCGCATGCTGGTCTGTGGCGAAGCTGGCTACCACTTCGACCATCTCTGTGGTCGCCAACTCGTTTGGCATACCGCCGTCATTGGCATCTGCCGTGCTTGGCAGGTAACCAATCAATAACTGATAATTACCCTGGGCATCGGCATAGCTACTAAAGCGACGACCATCGATCATGCTGCTGACTTCAACCGGTACAGACCCAGCCGTAGCCAAATTAGCTGGGCTAACAGTACCGCTCAATTGCAGGCTATCGAGCAAGGTTAAGGTGACTTTGGCGCTTACTTGTTCAGTGCCATCGCTCACTTGGTACCAGATTTCTTCAACGCCAACAAAATCGGCAGCTGGCGTGTAGTGTAACTGGCCACCGATAATCGTTACGGCACCCTGCAGCTGTTGCTCTGGTGCTGGGCCCGCTGCGACAAGGGTTAACTCGGCATCGCGTTTACTGCTGTCGTTAGCAAGCACATCTAACGATAACGGCTGTTGAAATAAAATGTCAGCGCTATCGCTGCTGGCATGGATAAGTTCACCACTGCCATCGCCGCTGTTACCGCTGCTGGTTTCATCTTCTGCACTACTGCAACCTGTCAAAATACCGACCCCGATTAAAATCGCCAGCAAGAATGTTGCTTTGTTCATTCGCCACTCCGTTTGTTTTAGTCTCTACTAGCTGAGCTAACTGCCGCTCCAACGGCGTTTGCGCTAAACCAGGCAAGCCCAAGGTTATGCTTAACTGAGATGGCAAGGTGCCAGCATCCTTGCTAGCTAGTGATTCTCGTCCTTGCTCTGCAGTTACCGCAACAGAAGCTGTACTTTTACTAACTTTGCTAAGGGGGTCAAAAGGATGTAAGCCATGCCGCGGTGCACCCATGAGTGCAGCGGCAATTGTTTAGGAGAGGTTCAGCAAGCTCATGGCAACTGCCCATAAATAGCAGGTAGAGCTTGGCTTGGCTGAGGTTTGGCTACGACAGGTGCGAGATGAAGCGGCTGGCTAACGGACAAACGACGGGGACAAAAAAAGCGCCATAACCAGCCGATAACGACCACCTATGTGCGCTTTTTCAGCAGCTGCTATCAGCCGCCAGTTCTTTGCAGCCAGCTATCCGCCGTCAGCTAATGATTTTCTTTGGCGTGGTTGATGCTGTATTTGGGGATCTCGACCACTAAGTCTTCGCCGTGCACTCGTGCTTGGCAGCTTAGCCGCGACTCTGGCTCTAGGCCCCAGGCTTTGTCGAGCATGTCATCTTCGTTTTCTTCGATATCATCTAACGAGTCGTAGCCTTCGCGCACGTACACGTGGCAGGTGGTGCAAGCACAAACTTTCTCGCAGGCATGTTCTATGCCGATACCATTGCGCAGCGCTACGTCTAACACGCTTTCGCCTTCGCTAGCTTCAACTGCAGCGCCTTCTGGACACAGCTCGTGGTGCGGTAAAAAAATAATTTTCGGCATACTGGTTAAACCTCAATTTCGTTATTAACTACTAGCTATTAGATATTAGCTATTAGAGACTCACAGCTCGGTGGCCTTTTTGCCCGAGAGCGCTTTGCGAATACTAGCATCCATACGACGGGCAGCAAATTCATCACTGGCTTTGTCGACCGCAGCAATGGCTTGTTCAATGGCCGCAGTGTCGGTGCCGTGGCGGGCTTCACGTAAGACGGCCATGGCGCTATCCAAGGTGGCGCGTTCGCTAGCTTCGAGCAACTCAGCATCGGCGGCTAGCGCACTGCTAAGTGCTTCCAACACACGGTCTGCTTCTACTTGTTGCTCGCGCAACATGCGTGCGGCCATGTCTTCTTTGGCGTTGCTCATCGAGGCCTGAATCATTTTAGTGATATCGTCATCGCCTAAACCGTACGACGGCTTTACCTGGATGGACGCACTGACGCCCGTAGATTTTTCCATTGCGGTGACGTTCAACAAACCATCGGCGTCCACTTGAAAGGTCACGCGTATATGTGCGGCGCCGGCGGCCATCGGCGGGATGTCGGTGAGCACAAAGCGGGCCAGGCTGCGACAATCATCAACCAGCTCGCGTTCGCCTTGCACCACATGAATCATCATCGCGGTTTGGCCGTCTTTAAAGGTGGTAAATTCTTGTGCTTTAGCGACCGGGATGGTGGTATTACGGCTGATGACCTTTTCGACCAAGCCTCCCATGGTTTCTAGGCCAAGAGATAATGGAATCACATCCAACAGCAACATGTCAGAATCGGGCTTATTGCCAGCAAGAATATCCGCTTGAATAGCCGCACCGATAGCCACCACTTGGTCAGGATCGATGGAGGTCAGCGGCTCGCGGGCAAAATACTCACCTACGGCTGTGCGTATTCGTGGTACGCGGGTTGAACCACCTACCATCACCACTTCTTGGATCTCATCCGCACTCACGCCAGCGTCTTTCAGAGCACGGCGACAGGTGGTCAAAGTACGCCGCACCAGCGGCTCAATCAGTTCGTTAAATAGGTCTCGGGTTAGCGTTAGCTGTTGGCTCGCAGCGGCGCTGCTAGCCTCAGTTTCAGCTTGCACCTGCACGGTGCCGGCGGCTGGCGAATCGGCTTCGGCCTGCCACGTGAGCGTCACTTGTTGGTGCTCGGTAAGCTGTTCTTTTGCAGCTTTGGCGGCATTGATCAGCTCGCGCTCCGTGCGCGCATCTACCGCACTCGGCAATTGCCATTGCTGTTTTAACCACTGCACTAGCAACTGATCAAAATCATCGCCGCCTAAGGCGCTGTCACCATGGGTGGCCAACACTTCAAAGACGCCGCCTTGCAGCCGTAAAATCGATAAATCGAAGGTACCACCGCCTAAATCGTACACGGCGATCAGGCCTTCGCGACCGGTATCTAAGCCATAAGCGACTGCGGCAGCGGTGGGTTCGTTGAGCAAACGTAACACGTTTAAGCCCGCGAGTTGCGCAGCATCTTTGGTGCTCTGGCGCTGAGCATCATCAAAGTAGGCAGGCACGGTGATAACGACGCCCGTTAACTCGCCGCCAAGAGAGGCTTCAGCGCGCGCAGCTAAGGTGCGTAAGATATCAGCTGATACCTCTACGGCGTTTTTCTCACCGGCAGCGGTGTGGAAAACCGGGACACCGTTGTCCGTTTCGCTCATGCGATAGGGTAAGTTACTGAAATTTTTCTGAACATCAGCGATGGTACGACCAATAAAGCGCTTCACCGAGACGATGGTGTTTTCAGTAGCGATGGCCTTGTCTTGGTGCTTGGCTATAGCGTCATAACCGGTAGCAATGGTGTCGGCACCGTAATACACCACCGATGGTAAAATCGCACGCCCGTGCTCGTCGACTAATACTTTAGCAGTGCCACTACGGACACTTGCCACCAATGAATTGGTTGTACCTAAATCGATACCAGCGGCGAGCCGATGCTGATGCGGTGCCGTGCTTTGGCCGGGTTCCGCAATTTGTAATAATGCCATGGGGCAACCTCAAATTCGTTTATCGTTATTCGCTTTTTTCTTCTAGCTCGTGTTCTAATTTTAACATGAACTTAAGCTTGCGAATGCTGTTGGCAGCGGCCTCATTCTGTTCGGCGTTAATGTGCTGCTCTAGCTCGGATTGTAAATCTCGACTTTCTACTGCTAATTCGCGCAAGGCGGCGTCAATTTCTTCCCAGTCGTTAAGCTCAGCGATACGCTCGCGCCATTCCATTTGCGCCATTAAAAACTCAGGATCTTGTAGGGTCGTTTGCTCGTGCGCTAGATCTAGCCCGCGCAGTTGCAGGATATACTCGGCCCGTAGCAGCGGGTTACGCAGGGTTTGATAGGCATCATTTAATTGTGCCGTGCGCTGCACCGCTAGCAATTTGTCACGTTGACTGCCATTGGCAAAGCGATCTGGATGCAGGGTTTGTTGCAACTTACGATAGCGCTGTTGCAAATCCGCCGCATCAAGATTGAATGCGGCGGGTAAATCAAATAGCTCAAAATGGTTCATGGTTACGCTTAACCTTTTACCGAACATGGGGGCAGCCACTAGCGGCTACCCGGCACTAAGGTGGGTTAGACGTTGAAGCTTTCGCCGCAACCACACTCACCTTTAGCATTGGGATTACGGAACTCGAAGCCTTCGTTGAGGCCTTCTTTAACGAAGTCGATTTCAGTGCCATCTAAGTACACTAAACTCTTGCCGTCAATAATGATATTCACGCCTTTATCTTCGATAACTGTGTCGCTGTCTTCTATCGAGTCAACGAATTCCATCACGTACGCGAGGCCAGAGCAGCCGGTGGTTTTAACGCCTAACCGGATGCCTACGCCTTTACCACGTTGTTCCAGAAACGCACGGGCGCGTTGCGCCGCCGCTTCGCTCATGCTAATTGCCATGCTTGAACCTACTTATTAATTTGCGTGTTTCTTTTTGTAATCTTCGATTGCCGCTTTAATGGCGTCTTCGGCCAAAATAGAACAATGGATTTTTACCGGTGGCAACGCTAACTCTTCAGCAATTTGGGTGTTCTTTAACTGGGCTGCTTCTTCAATTGATTTGCCTTTCACCCACTCAGTGACGAGCGAGCTAGAGGCAATGGCTGAGCCACAACCGTAGGTTTTGAACTTAGCGTCTTCGATGATGCCGCTGTCGTTAATTTTTAACTGCAACTTCATCACGTCACCACACGCCGGAGCGCCGACCATCCCGGTCGCAATAGAGGGATCGTTTTTGTCAAACGCACCTACGTTGCGCGGATTTTCATAATGGTCGATTACTTTTTCACTGTATGCCATAACTTGTTACCTCTGTTAGTGTGCCGCCCATTCAACCGAGTTCAAATCAACTCCGTCTTTAAACATTTCCCAAAGGGGCGACATGTCGCGCAAGCGACCAATTGATTTATTAATTTGCTCAATGGCGTGGTCAACTTCTTCTTCAGTGGTAAAACGACCGAAGCTGAAACGAATTGAGCTGTGCGCTAATTCATCGTTACGCCCTAGCGCACGTAATACATACGACGGCTCTAAGCTGGCGGAGGTACAAGCTGAACCTGATGATACGGCCAGATCTTTGAGCGCCATGATCAAGCTTTCGCCTTCAACAAAGTTAAAGCTGATGTTGAAGATGTGTGGTACGCCCTGTTCTTGGCTACCGTTGATGTACACTTCTTCGATATCTTTCACGCCGTTCCATAACCGCTCGTGCAGTTGTTGGAAACGCTTATACTCGGCTGCCATTTCTTCTTTGGCAATGCGAGCTGCTTCACCAAAACCTACGATTTGGTGCGTTGGCAAGGTGCCTGAACGCATGCCGCGCTCGTGGCCGCCACCATGCATTTGTGCATTTAAACGAACCCGTGGCTTACGGCGCACATACAAGGCGCCGATACCTTTCGGACCGTACATTTTGTGGGCCGAGAAGCTCATTAAATCGACCGGCAGACGCTCTAAATCGATATCGATTTTGCCAGCACTTTGGGCAGCATCGACATGGAAAATAGTTTTGTTCGCGCGGCACAAGTTACCGATGGTTTCGATATCTTGAATTACGCCGGTTTCGTTGTTCACGTGCATCACGCTAACCAACACTGTGTCTTCGCGTAAGGCGGCTTTGAACACATCAAGGTCTAGCAAACCGTCTTCTTTAACGTCTAAATAGGTGACTTCAAAGCCTTCGCGCTCCATCTGACGCGCAGTGTCTAGCACAGCCTTATGTTCGGTTTTCACGGTGATGATGTGCTTACCTTTTTTGCTGTAGAACTCAGCAGCACCTTTAATGGCCAGGTTATCTGATTCAGTTGCACCTGAGGTGAACACGATCTCGCGTGGGTCTGCGTTGACTAATTCAGCAATCTGATTACGCGCAATATCTACCGCTTCTTCAGCTTGCCAGCCGAACCGGTGCGAACGTGATGCAGGGTTACCAAACTGCCCGTCTGGCGTTAAAAACTGCATCATTTTCTCGGCTACCCGAGGGTCGACCGGGGTGGTTGCTGCGTAATCGAAATAAATCGGTAATCTCATCAGTGCTACTCCTTGGTTGCCATACAGCAAGCCGCTAAGGCTTATTGGCTTTGCAATGCAATGTTGTATTCGCGCTTTTTCTGCTCGCTCACCATCGCTGTTTGACGCTGAGCAACGCGGTTAATATCTTCTTGGGTGACCAGCTCCGCTAAGGTGATGCTGGTTAGAAAGTCTTCTATCCGTTCACTTAAGCCTGTCCAGAGCGAGTGGGTTAAGCAACGACTCCCACTTTGGCAGCCCCCTTTCCCCTGACAGCGCGTGGCATCGATGCTTTCATCAACGGCTTGAATCACCGCACTGATGGAAATATTGCACGGCTCTTGGCCCAATCGATAGCCACCACCAGGCCCACGCACACTGCTGACTAAGCCTTGTTTACGCAAGCGCGAGAATAATTGTTCAAGATAGCTCAGAGAAATGCCTTGGCGCTCAGAAATATCTGCCAAAGACACAGGTCCGTGAGCTGTATGCAAAGCTACGTCGAGCATTGCGGTGACCGCGTAGCGGCCTTTTGAGGTTAAGCGCATAGCCTTTCTGCCTCCTGTTAATTCTGGAAGCAATTTTGTCATACCCGAGTATTTTAGTCAAGTATTCAACAGGCCATTATCGGCACCGTCAGCAGGGCCCCAATAACAGCCGTGACGTTACTTCATCTTCTTGTCTACTGAGGTTAAAATGCCGCGCAAAATATTCAGTTCGGCCGCCTCAGGACGAGCACGGGTAAACAGCCGCCGCAACTTGGCCATCACTTGGCCGGGATGCTGCTTAATGATAAAGCCGGTGGCTGAAAGGGTCTGTTCTAGGTGCGTGTAAAAGCGCTCTAAATCCTCAACTAACGGGTATTCTACAACTTCTGCGGCAGGGTCCGTTGCTGCTTGCTGGCCTTCTAAAAACTGCATGCGAATTTCGTAGGCCAGGGTTTGCACGGCCATGGCCAAATTCAGTGAGCTGTAATCTGGATTAGAAGGAATATGCACATGGTGAGTACACTGCTGCAGCTCTTCGTTAGTTAAACCACTACTCTCGCGCCCAAACACCAGCGCAACAGGGTAGTTAGGCGCTTCTTGTAGCACTTGCGTGGCGGTTTGGCGCGGGCCTAATAACGGCCAGTCGAGCGTACGGTTACGTGCGCTGGTACCTACCACTAGCCCACAATCGCTAATGGCTTCAGCTAAGCTGCCAACAATCTTGGCGTTAAACAGCACATCGGTAGCACCAGCGGCTAGGGCCGATGCTTGGCTATCAGGCGCTTGCACCGGATCAACCAACGTCAGCTGCGTGAGCCCCATAGTCTTCATGGCACGAGCAACCGAGCCGATGTTACCGGTATGGCTGGTGTTGACTAACACAATCCGAATGTTATCTAGCATGGTTTTAAACCCCAACTTCGATATTAGCTATTAGCTATTAGCTATTGGATATTAGGTAGCGCCGGAGCGGCGCTAATGTCTAACGTCTAATATCGTGTTTGCTTTCCTACCGAAGTGATTCAGGTAAATGCGGACGCGCTTTGGTCAGAAGGTGCTGCACCACTTTCGGGTTACCTGCAACGGTGTGACCGCTGGTCATAAAGCTATGGCCACCAGCAAAGTCCGCCACAAGACCACCTGCCTCACGCACAATCAGTTGTCCGGCGGCAATATCCCAAGGCTTCAAACTGAATTCCCAGAAGCCATCGATGCGGCCTGCGGCAACATAAGCTAAATCAAGGGCGGCGGCACCATTGCGACGCATATCACCCACGTGCTCAAACAAGGCTGCGAATACCGCTAAGTATTCTTTGGTCATGTCTTTGCGTTTGAATGGGAAGCCGGTAGCTAACAAGGCACCGTTAAGGTCGCGCTGAGCTTTAACGCGTAACCGTTTGCCGTTTAGCTGTGCACCCGCACCTTTGGTAGCGGTAAAGAGTTCTTCGCGCAGCGGATCGTAAACCACGGCAACTTGTACCTGGCCTTTGTAGCTGTATGCGATAGAGATAGCGAAGTGAGGGATACCGCGCAAGTAATTGGTGGTGCCATCTAATGGGTCAATAATCCATTGATGATCAGCATCTTTACCCATCACTTCTCCGCTTTCTTCTGCTAAGAAGGAGTGATCTGGGTAGGCCTTTTGAATGGTGCGAATGATGGCACTTTCAGCGGCTTTGTCTAACTCAGTTACAAAGTCGTTCTGACTTTTAACTTCTACGTTGAGGTCAACTTCTACGCCGAAGTTTTTAACTAAGATTTTGCCGGCGGCACGCGCTGCGCGCACACCGATGTTTAACATGGGATGCATACCAAATTACCTGTGCTGTAAAAGAACGATTGTGGCCGCGGATTATACGTGGATTTGGGGTTTAAGACAAGAGCGCTATTGGCTATTAGACATTAGCTATTAGCTATTAGCTATTAGCTATTAGTAAAGGCGAGTGCGTGGACGGCACCAATATCTAATATCTAACAGCTAACAGCGCCTTTGCTTTTACCTGTTCACATTTCCATCAAGCCGTGTTATAAAAATGCTGCGCTACAAGTACAAGAGTACGATTCTTGTGCAAATTATTAGAACAACAACCAACAGAAAAGCCGGAGTGTCCCATGGATCATTCACAAGAGCTACAGCAAGTTGAATCTAAGTCTAGTAAACGCAGTGCCCCTCGCAAATGGCGAGAAATTGAAATGTTGAAGGAGAAGTATCGGTTACGCGATGAGCTTCGTGACATTGATTTCGATTTCGACGCCGATCTCGATGAATTGTAAGTAAGAGCAAATACGCTATTGGTCATTAGTCATTGGATATTGGTGCCGCCCGTGCACCATCCTTTGCTTTTGCCAATAGCTAATGTCTAACGGCTAACTGCGCTCTTGCCTTTGCTTTTGCTCTTGCCTTCGCTTTTGCCAATATCTAATGTCTAACAGCTAACAGCGCTCTTGCTCTTACTCAAGCAAATAACTCGGGGCCGGAGCGGTTGAGGAGTTTTGCTGTGGTGGCAAAATGCCCTGCGGTGAAGAAGCCTCGATGCGCTGATAACGGCGACGGATGAACGGTTTGCAGAATGGTGTGACGCGAGTCATCTATGAGCGCAGCCTTCTTCTGTGCGTGGGCGCCCCACAACATGAATACTACTCCTTCGCGTTGCGCTGATACGGCCTGAATAGCGGCGTCGGTGAAGTTTTCCCAGCCCCACTTGGCATGGGAGTGTGCTTTGCCATGCTCGACGGTGAGTACGGTATTTAGCAATAAGATTCCACGTTTGGCCCAGCCTTCTAAGTTGCCGCTAGAGGGTATTTGATAGTCGGCAAAATCATGTTTGATAGCTTTATAAATGTTACGTAGCGACGGTGGTATGGCGACGCCGTCGGCCACAGAAAAGGCTAAACCATGGGCTTGGCCAGGTCCGTGATACGGGTCTTGTCCGATAATGACCACTTGTACTTGGCTCAATGGCGTGAGCTCAAAAGCGCGCAACACTTGCGCTGCGGGCGGATAAACGAGGCTCTGTTGACGCGCTGCCTGTACCCGTTGTTGCAACGGTGGCCAATAGGCTTGCTGTTGTTGTTGCGCTAACCAAGGTTGCCAATCGTTGTCTAACGTAAGCTGCATAAGCCTTCTCTTTACTCTTTATTAGTAGTTATCGCACGTCATTATACGTAATTTAACTTGCAATTAACTGACTATTTTTACTGTCTAACTGGCTATAATGAGGGCCACAGCAAGCCGAAGACTTATCGAATCACGACAACTAATGAGGACGCTATGACAGCTTCTGCACAACAGCAACCCAACTACCCGCCCTTAAGTGTCTTTGTAATCACCTTGAACGAGGGTGAACACTTAGACGAGGTTCTTAGCAGTGTGGCTGGGGCCGATGAGATTGTAGTGGTGGATTCCGGCTCGACCGATGCGACCTTAGAAATTGCCAAGCATCACGGGGCGCGTATTGTCCACAATGATTGGCCTGGCTACTCCAAGCAAAAGGCTTTTGCTATTACCCAATGCAGCCACAACTGGATTCTGAACTTAGATGGCGATGAGGTGATGCCAGAGGGTGGCTTGCAGATGATTCGCGAACGGATTGCACAGGGCGATATCAATGGCATTTGGATTCATCATGATGACATTTTTATGGGGCATAGTCTGAAGAAGGCGCGCCATCATAAGTATCGGCGGGTGTATCGTCGTGATAAGAGCAAGATGGATACCAGTGTGATTGTGCATGAGCACATTGAGGTAGAAGAGCCGACCGCCTATTTGCCGATTTATTTAAAGCATTACGGTTACGATACCGCGCACGGCTATATGGACAAGCTGAATAAATACTCGTTGCTAAAAGCCAAGCAACGGCTGGAGCAAGGCCGGCCCTGCAGTTTGCCGCGTTTGCTGCTGATTTTTCCGTTGATGTTTTTAAAATTTTATCTGGGTCGACAAATGATTTGGTCGGGTTGGCGTGGCTTTATCAAAGCCAATATCGATGCCTTTCATTTTTTCTTAACCGAGGCCAAGCTCTACGAGATGGCGTACCGCGCGAAGCGTGAACAAAACCCAAAAAGTAACAAACCGTTAGAGAAATAACCCTATGCAGCAGTCGTTATCTGCACAGATTTTAGTGATTAATCTTAAGCATTCTACCGATAGATGGTTGAACGTGAGTAAGCAACTTGACCAATTAGGCATGCCCTATACCCGCATCGATGCGGTATGGGGCAAAGAGCTTACTCAGGAGCAACTATCGGCCGTCATCGATACCTCACGTAGTCAGCGCGAGTTTCATTATCAGTTAACGGCTGGTGAAATTGCCTGTTATTTATCGCACCTCAAGGCTTGGCAATACATTGTTGACCATCAACTTGATTATGCCGTGGTGCTAGAAGACGATGTTTGTTTTAGTTCGGACTTCAAAGACATCCATGAGGCTATTGCAGCAGTGTCTGAGCCGTGGCACGTGTTAAAACTTGCCGCTCCGTTTAAGCAACAGCCCGCTATTACAACCCGTGCTATCAAGCAGTTTGATTTGGTGCGCTATCGTAAGCCACCGATTGGTGCTTGTGCACAAGTCATCAGCTTGGCCGGAGCCAAACGGCTATTGGCCCAACGCCCACCTTTATTTCGCCCAATTGATGTAGATATGCAGTGGCAGCATGAACTGGGGTTACAGGTTTATGGATTATTACCGTACACGGTAGACAATACTCACACTCATGGCAGCGATATTAAGTCTGTAGCCGATCGGCGTCAGGTGAAACGTCACCCATGGCGACGATTAAAACATCAGCTGTTGCTTTACTTAGATGGTCGTAAAGCAGCAGCCGAGTTTGAGCACACTAATTAGCGCTTGGCTGGTGTTGCTCGAACCAATGCAGGATGTACGCTACTTTGGCCATTAGATTCGAGGGTCTGGCGTAGATGCCGTGAGGAGCATCTGGCACCCGCACCATAGCAGTTTCGACACCGGCTAATTTCAGCGCTTGGTAATATTGCTCAGATTCTGAAATCGGCGTGCGATGGTCGGCTTCACCGGTTAGCAACATGGTAGGCGTGGTCACGTTACCGACATAGCTGATAGGTGAATACTTCATGTAGTGCTCTTGGTGCTCCCAGGGCTTACCAGGGAACCAATACTTGCTGAAATAGTTATACATATCAGCAGTTAACACAAAGCTGTACCAGTTGATAACAGGTTTAGCTACTACTGCCGCAGCAAAGCGATCCGTATGCCCGACAATCCATGCGGTGAGCACTCCGCCACCGCTACCACCGGTAACATATAAACGTTGCTCGTCGATAAAGCCTTTGCTGATCACTGCATCCACACCATCCATGAGGTCGTTATAATCATGGCTTGGGTAATTGTGGTGAATTTCTTGGGCAAACTTTTCGCCATAGCTGGTGCTACCGCGCGGGTTGGTATAAAGCACCACGTAACCTTGCGCCGCCATTAACTGAATTTCTGCGGCAAAAGACCCTGCATAAGCTGTATGTGGGCCGCCATGAATTTCCAGAATCAGCGGGTATTTCTTGGTTGGGTCAAAGTTTGGCGGATAGGCAATCCAACCTTGAATTTTATGGTCATCGACGCTGCTGTCGTACCAAATTTCTTCGATACGCGCCAAGGTTTTATGATTCAACAAGTCATCGTTAAGCGCGGTCAGCTTACGAGTGATTTTACTGGTTTGTAGCACTAAATCGGCAGGACGATTGGCGCTCGCTAAGGTATAGACTAAATCACCGCTGCTGCTGACATCGAACTGACCGCCGCTATAGGGCCGAGAATAGCTTAAGCCTCCCATGCTATCCGTTAGCACGCGGCGTTTGCCGTTGAGATTCTGATAGGCTATGTGGCCCTTACCTTCGCGATCGTAGGCAAAATACAAGCCACGGCTGTCATCAGCCCACTTCACCTGCCCTACGCTGTAATCAAAATCTTGAGTTAACAGCTTAGGTGACTGGCCAGAAAGGTCCATCACGTATAGATGAGTGAGCTGATAGCTCTTGTAGGTATCATCGTAGCCTAACCAAGCTAACTTTTTGCCATCGGGGCTTATCACCGGTGAATGATCGGGCCCTTGACGATCGGTCAGTTGTTGAATATCACCGGTTGCTAGGGTGAGCTGATAGAGCTCAGAGTTATTGGGTTGCTCGAACGCATCAGCATGAGCATTAGCGGAAAAGATCAACTGCTTGGCATCGGCGCTCCACGCCAACGCGCCACCATGGTTGTAATCACCAAAGGTTAACTGTCGAGGTGACCCTCCGGTAGTAGGTACCACATAAATTTGGCTGTAACCATCTGGAGTGTAGCCAGCTCCGTCGGCGCGATAATTATCTTTATCGATGTAACGCGGTGGCTCAGCCCAATTAGCGCCTTGCGGCTTGCCCGGTAGGCTTACGGGCGCAGCTTTGTGCTGCGGCGTGAACATAGTAAAGGCCAACCATTTACCATCCGGTGACCAAGATAGGTTACTGGGGCTGCTGGTTAGGCGGGTAATAGGTGCATGCTCGCGTGTATCGGTCCAGTACAGGTGAATTTGGTTGCTGCCTGAGCGATTAGACACAAACGCTAATTGTTTGCCATCGGGAGACCAAGTGGGCGAATGGTCTTGCGCATCACCACCCGTTAGTGGCCGTAATTCGCCTTTGTTGTTTACCCTCCACAAGTTTCCTTGTTTGCGATCTGCCATGATGTTCATGAAGTTACGCACAAAGACTGTGTAATCGCCCGACGGGTGAATAGCTGGATTGCTGGCGTATTCTAATTGAAAGACATCTTCAAGTTGGAGCAACTGCTGTTTACTCTGCGCCTCACTATTGGCGGCTTGCGCTGGTGCGTAAACCAGAGCGCTGGCAACCAGGGCAAGGGCTGTTGTCATTATCGTTTTCATTGTTCACCGACCCTAACTGTTGGACTTTTATTGAACTAAAGACTACTTAGAAAAAAACCCGCCGAGGCGGGTTTTTGATTCATGTTGCTGTAGCCCGCTTGCTTAGAAGCTGTAGCTGAAGCTAATGGCTGCGAAATCACGGTCAGAAGCTGGCTCGTAATCACCGCCGGTATTGATGTTGTAACCAATACCAATTTTGTATGCGCTTAAGTAGCTGAAATCAACACTCAAACCGATGGTTTTACGACCTTCGATAAAGTTTGAGTTAGCTGAATAGCCTTTCACGTCGTGGCCTAACGCCAACGTTGGTTGCATGTTCCAACCCGCAAACACGTTGTTGTAGTCACCGACGATACGAGCACGATAGCCCCACGAGGTGCTGGTGACAAAGCCTTCACAGTTGATATCGCCCGCTGGAGCCGGGTTACCCAACTGCATTTGGTCAGCTACGCTCAAGCATTTGCCGTACACTGGGTTACGGCCGTAACGCTGTTCGTCTAAGCCGGCTAAACCGTGCACCTTGCTGATCGCAACTTCACCGATGAAGGTAACGCGGCTGGCACCTAACACGTTGTCTAGGAAGCGAATACCTGACATCTGCCACTGCGAGACATCGTATTCATCGTAACCGTGTTGCAGTTCGCCTAGGTTAGTAATCAGACCGTTTTCATCGCGTTGAATACGGTTGCTGAAAGTACTAGGAACACCTGCACGTAAACCGGTCGACAAAATCTCAGTGGTGTTGATTTGCACTGGCATATCGATGCGATAGCTCATTTCACCACCAACAGACCAGTCGCCTAAGGTAGTTGCTACACTGGCACCGAAGATTTTGGTGTCTTCAGGGAACTCAAGCACGTAATCAGGACCAGCAATTGGAATACCATCTGGGTGACTTAGCGCCGGAGTTGGCTGCTTGGTCCAGTTGTATGCTGAGATGATTGGCGTTTGTGTATGAATGTTCATGAAGTACAAGCCAAACTCAACGTCAATGTCGGTAGCATAGTGACGCATCGCGAAACCGTACTGGCCGCCATCGTCTGGCTCGATATCTGGCGCCCGCTCTAAGTAGGTACCGTACTGTACTGACTCAAGATCGCTTAGGTTAGAGTCTGGGTCACCAGGCACTAATTGCGGGTTCAGGGTCACTTTGTTACAGCCTGGGCCACCTAAAATATCAATGGTAGAGAAGAAAGTACCACAACCATCTAGTTTGTAGTCATCCCACTCATACTGATAAAACATATCTAAGCTGGTTTCGTCAGTTAAACCTATGTTTAGGTTCACCATGCCTACTGGCAACAAGGCTTCTTTAATTTCCACTCCTGGTCGACGAATTGCGTTCACGTCCACCGGGTTAATAGCGTTCACACCATTGAAGATAAAGGTACTTTCACCCCAGCTCAATACCTGACGGCCAACCCGCAAGTTAGCTGGCATATCACCGATATCAAAATAGGCGTATGCGAACGCATCTAACAACTCAAAACCAGAACCGGTTGAGTAGTCATCTAATGCATCGTTGTTCAGAGTAACATCTGAGAAATAGTTGGTACCCGTATGACCATGAGCTACGTTATTGTTCTTGATAACATCGTCATACCAGTATTTGAAACGGAAGAAAGCGCCGTAATCGCCGCCATCAATACTTAAATCGTGAACGCCCTTGAAAACTGACGACACCATGTCGCCTTTGTCGTAGTTCAAGTTACCGTCGTCGGCGACGCCAGATTGGCCTAAACCACCGACCATATTACCTGGGTGGATAACGCGCATATCGCGCTCTTCCATACGCCAAGCGGCGCCATAAGAAATGATTGAATCGAATTTGACTTTAACGTCACCAACATCGAATTCTGCTGCTTGTACGCCTGCTGTTCCTGCTAGTGCGAGCGTAATTGCGGTCGCGAGAGGTAATTTTTTTAGCATAGTTGTTCTTCTTTTCATGTTAGCCACCTAATCCTATTAGGATGTTATGCAGTCAATCATGTCCGATGAGTTAGAAATATGCAAGTGCTTCGTTAAAAAAGTAGCTGGATAAGAGCAAGGGCGCTGTTAGATATTAGCTATTGGATATTAGAGCAAGGGCGCTGTTAGATATTAGCTATTGGATATAAGAGCAAGAGCGCTGGTAGATATTAGCTATTGGATATTGGAGGGGGCGCTGGTAGATATTAGCTATTGGATATTGGAGCAAGAGCGCTAATAGCTAATATCCAATAGCTAACAGCGCTCTTGCTTTCATCTACAACGCTTGTTCTAACTGCGGCAACACATCAAACAAATCAGCGACCAAGCCGTAATCTGCTACTTGGAAGATCGGTGCTTCTTCGTCTTTGTTGATGGCGACGATGACTTTTGAGTCTTTCATGCCTGCTAAGTGCTGGATAGCACCGCTGATACCAACAGCGATATACAGGTCTGGGGCAACGATTTTACCGGTTTGACCCACTTGCATATCATTTGGTACGAAGCCGGCATCTACGGCTGCACGAGATGCGCCCACTGCTGCACCTAGTTTGTCTGCTACTTTTTCGAGTAACTGGAAGTTTTCGCCGTTTTGCATGCCGCGGCCACCTGAAATAACCACGCTGGCGGCGGTTAGGTCTGGGCGTTCAGATTGAGCTAGCTCTTCGCCAACAAATTCAGCTTTGTCTGAGTTAAAGACGGCGTCGATGGCTTCTACGCTGGCACTGCCGCCTTCGGCTGCTACCGCATCAAAGGCGGTACCGCGAACGGTGATGACTTTGATGGCATCGGTAGCCTGTACGGTGGCGATGGCGTTACCTGCGTAAATCGGACGCTTGAAGGTATCGGCGCTTTCTACGCTAATGATGTCTGATACTTGAGCAACATCTAGCAGAGCGGCAACGCGCGGCATGAAGTTTTTGCCGGTGGTGGTTGCAGCAGCCAGAATATGGCTGTAGTTCTTACCTAAATCAGCTACTAAATCGCCTAAGTTTTCAGCTAAGAAATGACCATAAGCGGCATTATCTGCGAGCAATACTTTGCTCACGCCAGCAGCTTGTGCGGCTTGTTCTGCGACCGCTTGGCAGCCTGCGCCAGCAACTAGCACGTGGATGTCGCCACCGATTTGTTGGGCAGCGGCTAGGGTTTTTAGTGTAGCTGCGTTTAAGCTAGCGTTATCGTGTTCGGCAATGAGAAGAATGCTCATATCACTTTTGCCTCATTTTTTAATTTTTCAACTAACTCAGCAACGTCGGCCACTTTGATACCGGCACTACGTTCTGCTGGGGCTTCAACTTTTAATAAGTTTACGGTACGGGCTACGTTGACGCCTAAATCGGCGGCGCTCATCACATCTAGCGGCTTCTTCTTCGCTTTCATGATGTTTGGCAAAGATGCGTAGCGCGGCTCATTTAAACGTAGGTCGGTGGTGACGATAGCTGGCAATTGCAGCTTCACCGTTTGTAAGCCACCGTCGATTTCACGAGTGACCTGCACACTACCTTCAGCAACGTTCACTTTTGAGGCAAAAGTACCTTGTGGCATACCGGTTAAGGCGCCAAGCATTTGCCCGGTTTGGTTGTTGTCTGAATCGATAGCTTGTTTACCTAGAATCACCAGCTGTGGTTCTTCTTTGGCAACCACGGCTTGCAATAACTTAGCTACCGCAAGTGAGTCTGGTAGTTCATCAGTTTCAACTTGAATAGCACGGTCGGCGCCTAGCGCTAAGGCGGTACGCAGTTGCTCTTGCACTGCTTTAGGACCAATACTGACCACCACAACTTCGGTGGCATGGCCTTGCTCTTTAAGACGAACAGCTTCTTCTACCGCAATTTCACAGAACGGGTTAAGAGCCATTTTGACATTGGCTAGATCAACGTCTGATTGGTCCGCTTTGACGCGAACTTTAACGTTGTAATCAATGACGCGTTTCACCGCCACTAATACTTTCATGGTGTCGTTCCTGTTGTGTTATTTTCAGTTCAAAAATGGATTTAGACTCTGCAAGATTAACATTTTTCGCAGCAAAAATGGTACTCTTACCGCCATATTTCTTAGCAAGGTTTGTTTCATATCATGTACGGCATCCTCTCTGAATCCGATCTCAAGCAACTGGCGACGAGTTTTGTGAAGCCCGATCAGCGGCTGCGCGAATTGGTGCTGTTAGCTAAGCAGACGCCCCTTACATCGGCCTTGCAGCAGCCGCAGTTTGAGGTGTTTGGCTGCGAAGCTAAGGTATGGTTGCAATGCCAATGGCTGGCGAGCACCAGCGGCCCCGCCACTCCAACCGCTGCACCGCAGACTGCGTCCTTACAGCTTGAGCTTGGTAGTGAATCGCGCACCGTTCATGGTCTATTACAGCTGATCAAGCAAGCGTTGCAAGGCGCCAGCCCCACGCAACTAGAAGCGTTTGATTTGGTGGCGTATCTGCGCGCGTTACACTTAGATGACTACATCAGTGAGTCGCGACGCGATGGTTTGCAGGCTGTGGTGGCTGCAATCAAGGGTAAAGCTTAGGTAAAGTCATCATCTATTGGTTGTATTAAAGCGTAGATCAGTTCGTAATGATTGCATTGTAAAGACCCTAGTAACTAGCTGGTTTGCTTGAAGAAGCATTTTTTTAAGAAGCAGCTAGACTGAGTTGAGCAAGTATTCTGACTCGATAACCTGATGGAGCTGATATGACCGATCAGATGTTCCAATACATTCCAACCATGCTGCTGCTGATGTTAGGGCTATGGCTGACGTTGGTAGTGCTGCTCGCCTTTGAAGCACTCAGCCACCGGTGGACGCTACGTTCTATTCCCATTCGCATTCATGTGAATGGCACCCGTGGCAAAACTTCTGTCACTCGTTTAATTGCCGCCGGTTTGCGTGGTGGTGGTATTCGTACCTGTGCCAAAACCACCGGCTCAGCCGCAGCGATGACCGACCCTGATGGCCGTGAGTTTCCGATTTATCGGATTGCTGGAGCCAATATTCTAGAGCAGATGCGCTTATTAAAGCGGATGGCGGCACTCAAACCGCAAGCTGTGGTGATTGAGTGCATGGCCCTGCAGCCTCATTATCAATCGCTGACTGAGCTGAAAATGGTGCGCTCTAATATAGGCGTGATCACCAATGCGCGGCCGGACCATTTGGACGTGATGGGCCCGAACGAAACGGATGTTGCTTTGGCGTTAGCCGGCAGTACCAGTGTGCGCGGCGATATGTTTACTGCCGAACGCGATTTGCTCGCTATTCTTAGTGATGCCGCGGCGGATAGGCGCAGCACCATGCACGCGGTGAGCTTAGCTGAGGTAGAGGCGATTGATGCTGACACCATGAGTCAATTTAAGTATCGCGAGCATGCCGAAAACGTCGCTTTAGCACTGAAGATTTGTGAGTTTGTTGGGGTCGACCGGCAACAAGCGCTGCAAGGTATGCTGGCCCTCGAGCCCGAAGCCGGCGCCATGCAAATCTTAAAAATCAGCTACTTTAATCGTCACTTGATGTTCGTCAATGCCTTTGCTGCTAACGACCCTGAATCTACCGGGTCGATTTGGGAGAACATTCTTAAACAGCATGCGCCAGCACAAACGGAAGATGGCGAACCGCGCAAACGTATCGCACTGATTAACTGTCGGGCCGATCGCCCCCATCGTAGTCAGCAAATGGCTGAAGCTGCAGCGGAATGGACCCCGGCCGATAAATATTTGCTGATTGGTAGCGGTACCTTGTTATTTGTGCGAACGGCGCTGAAGCACGGGATCCCGCCGGAGCGGTTATTGGTGTTAGAAAACGCACCTGTGACCGAAGTTATTGAACATATTTTAGAGCAATCTGGGCAGCATGCGGTGATTGTAGGCATGTGTAATATTCACGGTGGCGGCGAACAAATCGCGCGCTTTTTCCATAACCGTGCAGTTGAAGAGGTTCACGTATGATAGCACTCAACATTTTGGCCGTTGCCATTGGTATCGGTTTATTCTTTGCGTTGTTTTTAAGCCAAATGCTGGGGTTAGCAGCAGGTGGTTTAGTGGTACCAGGCTATATGGCGCTGCAACTCACCAATCCGATGAGCATAGCGTTAACCTTATTTGCTGCCCTACTCACCTATTTGATTGTGCGCACCGTGGCTAGTTTTGCGGTGATTTATGGGCGTCGGCAAACCATCATCATGATTTTAACCGGTTACTTAATTGCCGGCCTGTTTGATGTGTTTTTAGCTAATTTGGTCACTTGGGTTGATCTCGACATGGTGGGCAGCACCTCAGGCGAAGGCGAAGCGCAAGTCGCGATGCTGGAATCAAATCTACTGATGTCGGTGATGGAGACTAATTTGATTGGTTACATCATTCCGGGCTTGATTGCCATTTGGTTTGACCGCCAAGGCGTACTGCAAACCCTCTGCGGTCTTGCAGTGACCGCAGTGCTGGTACGCTTAAGTTTGATTATTTTAATGCCCGATCAACTGGCCGCTTATGAAGCCAGCCAAGCCTTTCAGATGCCAGGTTGGTAAGGAGTAACAGATGGCGAAATATACGAAAATTTATTGGCGCTCGAGTGGCGTACCTACCTGGGGTTTAGTGTTTCTGACGATTGCCGCTTTGTCTGCCTTTTTGCTGGCAGAAAAGCTACAACAGCGCGACCCCGTGGTAGAGGAGAACTACACCACCATGGTTACTGCAGCTCGCATCATGCGTGATGCCATGGATACCTTGCAGCCGATTCGGGCCCAGCGTGAACCGATTAATCCGGAATTTGATCCGCAGCGTTCTGGCTTGATTGGGGTATCGACCAGCCCGGTAACCACTACTCGTGGTGGCCGTGAAAGCAAACAAACCACCATTAACCCGAACTGGGCGGCAGTGGCAGTGAAGTTGATGAAGCAAGCCGGCGTTGAACAAGGCGACAAGGTGGCGGTGACCGTATCTGGCTCGTTTCCGGCCATGAACCTTGCGGTGTATTCAGCTATTGAAGCGATTGGTGCCGAGCCGGTCATCATTGCTTCGGCTTCGTCTTCACAATGGGGCGCGAACGTGCCGGGCTTGCTCTGGATTGATATGGAACGCGAGCTACGCCAACGCGGCAAGCTCTCGTTAAAACCTATTGCGGTATCTATCGGTGGCGTAGAGGACCGTGGTGTGGATCTGTCGGCAGAGGGGATTGCGCTGATCAAACAAAGTATCGATCGCGCTGATATTCCGTTATTAGAGCCACAAGATTACCAAGAAGCCGTTGCTGAACGCGTTGCCCTGTTTCGTGAATACGCTGAAGGTGAGAAGTACAAAGCCTTTATTAACGTTGGTGGTGGTGCCACCATCGTGGGCCCGCCAGGGATTGATGATCAGTTTAAATCAGGGCTGATTTACGATGCTCCAGCGCGCGCTTTTGCGGTAGAAACCGTGATGGGACACTTTATTCGCGAAGGCACGCCGGGTATCCATATGATTGGTATCAAAGGCTTAGCCGAGCGCTATAACTTACCGTTGGCGCCACTCGAGCCCGTCGCTGTGGGTAATGGCGGGGTCTATAATGCCACCACTTATCGGCGTTGGTTGGCGGCGGTGTTAGGCCTTGGTTTGTTTGGCTTAACTTGGCTGATTGTCCGCAGCGCACGGATCAACAGCGTGTTCCAGCGTACCGGTGAAGATGGCAAGAGTGTGCGGCCGATGGTGTAAGCTGAATGGTGTAAGCCGTTAGTTCGTGTTCAGGAACTTTCGTTAGCCGCCTTAAGCCTTGGCTTTGGCGGCTAATTTATTGAGCAATAAAGCGACTGCATGCATCGCAAAGGTGCAGGTAACTGGCATGGCCGCGCCAAAGCCGGTACTGCAATCCATGCGCATACTGCCAGCGCCAGGTTTAGCATGCGACCATTCTTGGCTGCCATCCGCAAGGATGGCGGGATAGCGTAGCTGCTCGGTGGAATAGACCGCAGTAACACCAAAACTGCGTTTAGGATTCTTCGAGAAGTTGTAATTACGGCGCAACATAGAGCGCACTTTAGCTAGCAAGGGATCTTGCGTGGCTTTGGCTACATCAGCTGAAGTTACTTGGCTCGGATCCACTTGGCCTCCGGCGCCACCGCAAGTCACCAGAGGCAATTTGCGCCGCTTACACCAAGCAATCATGGCCGCCTTTACGGTCACACTATCGATAGCATCCAGCACTCCGCTCACGCTACCACCCAAGCATGTTTCAAGATTGTCAGCAGTTAAAAAATCATCGATGATATGCACTTGGCAGTCAGGATTAATCTCCCGTACCCGGGCTGCTAACACTTCCGTTTTGAGCTGCCCGACGGTACTGGTAAGCGCCGGCAATTGGCGATTGATGTTGGTGATACAAACATCGTCCAAATCAATCAGGGTTAACTGCCCTACGCCACTGCGAGCTAAGGCTTCAACCGCCCACGAGCCGACTCCACCCAGCCCAACCACAGCGATATGTTGCTGGCTAAAGTGGTTAGCAGCCTGCTGGCCATACACCCGCTGAATTCCTGAAAATCGTTGCTTACTCAATGCTGATCTCCTGTGACAAGCAAATGGCGTGTTAGCTATTAGCTATTAGCTATTAGCCAAGACCGACGTTGCCGGCCTTAGACGCTGAACGGATACTTGATGGGCGGATGACATTGATAGCCTTCAACGGCGAAATCATCCAGCGTGACCCAGGTTTCCAGATCGTCGAGGCTTTTGATATCCGGGTTAATGCGCAGTTGCGGCGAGGCAAAAGGTTCGCGCTTGAGCTGCACATCGCGCATCAGTTGCAACTGGTCTTCGTAGATGTGTGCGTTTACAATTTTATGGTAAGCAATGCCCGGTTTATGACCGGTGATTTGCGCCATGAGCGCCAGCAACGTATACACCTGTACTTGGTTAAAGTTTAGCCCCAGTGGCACATCGCACGAGCGCTGATAGCTAGTGAGATACAAGGTGTCGCCTAACAGCGAAAAGTTGTGGGTGTGCATGCACGGGCGCAGGCAACCGTAATCAAATTCACCGGGGTTGTAAAAACTGATGATTTCGCCGCGATCATCTAAGCCCTTGCTGAGGTTGTCCACCACTTTGCGCAGTTGGTCCACCGTGCCCCCATCGGGCTTCGCCCACGCTCGGCCTTGTACCCCATACACTCGGCCCATATCGTCGGTACCGCGACGATGAGGGTTGTTAAGCCAGGCTTGGTTTTCATTCGCGTTGGCATCCCAAGTAGGTGCACCTAAGGCGCGAAAGTCAGCGGCACTGGAATACCCGCGCAAATAGCCAAGTAGTTCCGCAATTGCCGCTTTCCAATAGCTTTTGCGGGTGGTGACTAAAGGTAACTGATTCAAATCGACGCGGTAATCTAAATCCGCATTGATGACTGTCAGGCAGCGTTTGCCGGTACGCTCGTTGGTGACCCAGACGCCCTCATCGACAATACGTTGGCATAAATCGAGGTACTGTCTCATCGGTTTGCTCCTTTGCTCTTGCTAGCGCTGGTACCTGCACCCGCACGATAGGCATAGATCATTAAGCCGACGCCGGCCAGCACCATAGGTGCGCTTAGCCATTGTCCCATCGACCAACCAAAGGCGAGGTAACCCAGATGTTCATCGGGTTGGCGAGCATATTCCACGACGAAGCGGGCTAACCCGTACCCCACTAAAAAGAGGCCACCAATGGCACCGGTAGGACGTGGTTTGCGGCTGAACAACGCCAACACCACAAACAGCAACAGGCCTTCGAGAGCGGCTTGGTACAACTGCGACGGATGCCGTGGTAAGTCACCGGCCCCGCGAAATACCATGGCCCAAGGCACATCACTGACGCGCCCCCAGAGCTCGCCATTAATAAAGTTACCGATGCGCCCTGCCCCCAACCCTACGGGCACCAGCGGCGCAACAAAGTCACCAATAGCTAACAGGCTCTGCTGACTGCGTTTAGCGAAAATCCACAAGACGGTAATCACCCCCAGCAAGCCGCCATGAAAAGACATGCCACCACTGGTGATATCAAATAAATATAGGGGATTATCAATAAAGTAGGCCCACTGATAGAAAATCACATAGCCAACTCGGCCACCGATAATCACGCCCATGAAGCCCCAGAACAGTAAATCGCTGAAACGCTGTTCGGTCCAACCTTGGGCGGCATAATGAGACATTTTACATTGGCGATTGCCCCACCACCAAGCAAACAAAAAGCCCACTAAGTACATCAGCCCGTACCAACGTAAATCTAAAGGCCCAACACTAACAATGATGGGGTCGATGTAAGGGTGGTGCAAAACTTCGGATGACATGAATTATCCTATAACTAATTTTAACGAGATAATAACTAAGAAAATGGCGAACCCACGCTGCAGGTGTTTGACCGGCAGCTTTTGGGTTAAATGGGCGCCCAGCGGGGCGCACAGCATCGAGGTAATCGATATTGCCAGCCACGCCTGCACATGCACATAACCTAACAAGCCATGGGCATTGTCTAGCTGTTGCCCCAAAATAATAAACGCTAGTGCGGCACTCACGCCGATGCTCAAACTACCCACCGATGATACAGCGATGGCTTGTCGAATAGGCACTCGTAAACGTTGTAACAGCGGCACAGTAAGCGAGCCACCGCCGATACCAACCAGCGCCGATAAGGTGCCCATGGCCGCGGCAATCACCGCCATCAAACGCTTAGATACGTCAGTAAGAGGCTCTCCGCCACGCTGTGGAATCAGCATGCGGATGGAAAGCAGCATCAGCACCACCGCAAATATACGTTGCAGCCATTCGGGTTTCAGCAAGGTGGCTAACCAAGCTCCGATCACCGCGCCTACCATCAACCCCGGAATTAAGCGCCGTACCCAAAACCAGCTGACTTGGCCATGCTTGAGATGCGAGCGGGCTGAACTGGAGGTGGTCATGACGATGGTGGCGAGCGAGGTTGCCACCGCCATTTGCACCACTAAATCAGGGGCAACGCCGAGTAACGGCAGCAAATAAATCAGTAACGGAACTATCACCAGGCCGCCGCCAATACCCAGCATGCCGGCTAATAAGCCTGCCACCATGCCTCCGGCTAAACACCATAACCAGCCTGATAGTAACACTCCTGCTCCTTAGTTTTTAACTTGAACTTGCGCGTTATGCGCCAGCGCGAACAAAGCCGCCTAAGCCTGCATTTTCTAGGGCTAAGATAACCCGTTGCCGCACCTGTTGGGGGCTGCGAGCAGCCAGCACTTGGCGCAACAACTCGGGCAAATCGGCCGCAGCTATGTGCCTTATTATCCAGCGAATGCGATCTATGTTGTAGCTATTCATGCTTAAATTGCGATAGCCCATGGCTAATAGCAAGATGGCGCCACCTGGCTCGCCCGCAAATTCACCACACACAGATAGCGGTTTATTCAGCTCTTGGCAGCGTAGAGCAATTTGCTGCAGCGCATGCAGTACCGCCGGATGATAGGTATCGTATAAATCTGCTACCCGCGAATTATTGCGATCCACCGCCAGCATGTACTGCGTTAAATCATTGGTGCCGACCGAGAAAAAGTCCACTTTGTCAGCCACTAAATGCAACTGATAAATCATCGCTGGCACTTCTATCATCACCCCAATTTGCGGCTGATAGAGTTGTTCGTCCACACTGCATTCTAGCTCTTCTGCCACTTCGTGGTAAGCCTGATGAATCATTCGCACGGCTTCATCGACTTCGTCGGCGCTGGTGATCATCGGCAATAAAATACGTAAGTTGTTGCGCCCTACGGAAGCTCTCAGCATGGCCCTGATTTGTACCAAGAAAATATCTGGATGGTCTAAGGTCATACGGATGCCGCGCCAGCCCAAGAAGGGATTCTCTTCGCTCATAGGCAAATAAGGCAGGGGTTTGTCGCCGCCCACATCAAGGGTGCGCATCACTACCGGGGCACCACGAAATTGTTCGAGTACCTGTCCGTACAAAGCCACTTGTTCATGTTCTGTGGGCAGACGCTCTTGCATCATAAAAGGAATTTCAGTGCGGTACAGGCCCACCCCGTGCACGTTCAGCTCACTGAGCCAATCCCGCTCGGTGTTCAGGCCCACATTCAGTTGCAATTGTACCCGTACGCCATCGGTGGTTTCAGCAGGCAAATGGCGCCCTTGCATCACTTTTTGCCGCAACGCCAGCTCTTCGTCGGCCAGCAATTGGTATTCGTGTTCCACTTGCAAAGGCGGATTAACAAACACATCGCCGTTGTAGCCATCCACGATCAGGGTTTGCCCGCCTAGCTCACTGATGTCTAAATCGGCTAAGCCTAAGACTGCTGGGATGCCCATGCTACGCGCCATGATGGCGGCATGGGAGTTACCGGAGCCGCGTACCCCAACCATGGCAATAATGTCGCTATGGGGGAGCTCGGCCAGCATGGTGGCAGTAACATCATCGGCCACCAAGATGCATTTGGCTGGGGTTTCAAGATGGCGGCGACTGCGATCTTGCAGGTGCGACAAAATACGCTGACCCAGATCACGAACATCACTGGCCCGTTCACGAATGTAGTCGTCATCGAGGTTTTCAAATTGTTCTACGAGCTGCTCTACGACTTTTTTTAGTGCCGTTTGCGCACGCCAACCTTCGTTAATGGTTTGCTCAACTTCTTGTCCCAGCGAGGCCGAATCAAGCATGGCGTGATAGACCTCAAAAATCGCCAAAGATTCTTCCGCCACTTGATGCTTCATGCGTTCGCTGAGTTCGTTGAGCTCTTGCCGGGTACGGGCTACGGCCGAGCGAAAGCGCCGTACTTCGTGCTCCGGCATATCGGTACGCTTGGGCGTGACTTCACTTAAACGAGCCAGCGGCGTCACCACATAGGCTTCACCAATGGCTACCCCGGGCGCGGCCGGATGGCCTTTAAAGGTTTCTAGCCAGGGCGATTGTTTAAACTGATGTAACAAACCCTTGGCTTCAGCATGGGCAATAACCGCCGCTAGCTGAGCCGCTAAGGTCACCACAAAGGCTTCTTCATCGCTAGTAAAGGCGCGCGCTTCATGTTGTTGCACCACCACCACGCCTAACACCCGACGCCGATGAATGACGGGCGCAGCCAGCATGGCTTTGTACTGTGATTCAATCACTTCTGGGATGTGAATAAAAGCTGGATGGCTGCTCGCATCGGCAAAGTTGAGTGGTTCTTCGCGCCGGGCAGCCAAGCTGATCACACCTTCGCCAAAGGCAATTTTAATGGGGGTTTCGGAGCGGATTTCGAGCCCATCTGTGGCCGCCATCACGAACATTTGTTGGTCGTGATCAGCCACATAGACAGTACAAGAATCCGTATCCAGCGCCGCTTTAATTTGGCGCACCATGGTACGTAGCGCCAGTTCAAAGTCTGGCGCTTGATTCACAGCTTCAACAATACGTTGTAAATCACGCAACATGGTTGGCATAAGCGGCCTTCGTACTTGTTTCGGAGCAGTCGACGCCTACCGACGGCGGCGTGCTGGCCGAGGTTTCTTGGCTGACGGGGCCAAGGCAAAAGGGGCAAATTCTTTCATCACGCGGCGGTAAACATCGCGCTTAAAAGACACCACTTGTCGCACTGGGTACCAATAACTCACCCACCGCCAACCATCAAATTCTGGATGCGACGATTGCATCACATCAACATCTTTATCCTGACATTTTAACCGCAGTAAAAACCATTTCTGCTTTTGCCCAATACAGGTTGGCCGCTGCTCTTTACGAACCAATCGTTTAGGTAAACGATAACGGAACCAATGGCGACTGGTGTAGACAATCTCTACTTGTTCGGGTTTTAATCCGACTTCTTCCCAGAGTTCACGGTACATAGCTTGTTCAGCATTTTCGCCGTCATCTATTCCACCTTGCGGAAACTGCCAACTATGTTGGCCCAACCGCCGTGCCCAAAACACCTGACCGTGCTCATTACAGATGATGATTCCCACGTTGGCGCGAAATCCTTCAGCGTCTATCACGCGAGCGCCCTCATAAATTCGACTTATGGAATAGATTTTTCCATAATCAAGCTAATATTAAAAGAAATAAGGTACCGCATACGCGCCATGGCAACAACAATGGATTTAAAACAACTCTTCGAAAAGGCCAGCGCCTTGGCCGGATATAGCTTTGCCGAAGTGGCTGCAGCGCATGGTTTGACGGTGCCGGCCGACTTACGCCGTAACAAGGGTTGGGTCGGACAATTATTAGAGGCGGCCTTAGGTGCAAGCGCCGGTTCACAGGCGTTACAAGACTTTCCGGAGCTAGGCGTGGAGCTTAAAACCATTCCGCTTAATGCTGCCGGTAAGCCACTCGAGACCACCTTTGTGTGCACCACACCGCTAACTCAGGTGACCGGATTAACTTGGGCCGACAGTAATGTGCGCAATAAATTACAATGCGTGCTGTGGATTCCGATTGATGGCCGGCGCGAGGTCCCGCTCGCGCAACGCTGCATTGGTACAGCTTTTTTGTGGCAGCCTACTGCTGCAGAAGAACACTTGTTGCAACAAGATTGGCAGGAACACATGGACCGCATTGCCCTAGGCCAAGTGGAAAGTATCACGGCACACCAAGGGCAAGTGCTGCAGTTACGACCGAAAGCCGCCAATAGCCGGGTGTTGACGGATGCGATTGGCCCCGAGGGCGAACTCATTCAGACGTTACCGCGGGGCTTTTATTTAAAAACCCAATTTACCGAACAGATCATTCAACGCATTTTTGCACGGTAATTCTGTGCGTTATTAGCAAACAATTGAGCAAACAATGATAAACTGCTGAGTATATGCAGCAGCAGAGAAGGAAATTTTCATGGATACACTCGGTTGGCGAGAGTGGGGAGCACTGCCGGAGCTGGGCATTAGTGCCATAAAAATGAAAGTAGACACAGGCGCTCGGACGTCTTGTTTACATGCGTTTAGGTTAGAACCTTTTAACAAGCAAGGTGAAGAATGGCTGCGAATTTGGTTGCACCCCGAGCAGCACAGCGATCGTGAATTGGTTTGCGAAGCCAAGATTCATGACCAACGCGAAGTCACAGATTCTGGTGGTCATACCGAGATGCGCTATGTTATTTTAACGCGCCTGCACGTGGGCAACTTCGATGCCCCGGTAGAATTAACCCTAACCAATCGCGACACCATGAAGTTTAGAATGCTATTAGGCCGCCAAGCCATGCGCGGCCATTTTGTTGTCGACCCTGATAAATCTTATTTACTTGGCCAGCCTGGAGCCACCGCATGAGAATTGCCATACTATCGCGTAACGCCAAATTATATTCAACGCGCCGCCTCATTGAAGCCGCCGAACTGCGCGGCCACACTGTGGATGTGCTCGACCCCTTGCGCTGTTATATGAACATCAACGCACGCGAGTCGTCAATTCACATGAAAGGTAAGGATTTACCGACCTACGATGCGGTGATTCCTCGTATCGGGGCCTCGATTACTTTCTTTGGTACGGCGGTACTGCGTCAGTTTGAAATGATTGGCACGTACCCGCTCAACGAAAGTGTGGCGATTTCTCGTAGCCGCGACAAACTGCGCTCGTTACAGCTGTTAAGCCGCAAAGGCATTGGCTTGCCAACCACCGGCTTTGCTAGTCAGCCGCAAGATATTCCTGATTTAATTGACATGGTGGGTGGCGCCCCGCTGGTGATTAAATTACTGGAAGGCACCCAAGGTATTGGCGTGGTGTTAGCAGAAACTCGACAAGCGGCAGAGAGCGTAATTGAAGCCTTTATGGGCTTGGAATCGCACATTATGGTGCAAGAGTACATCAAAGAAGCAGGCGGAGCGGATATTCGCTGCTTTGTGATTGGCGATAAAGTGATTGCCGCTATGAAACGCCAGGCCAAAGCCGGTGAATTTCGTTCTAACTTACACCGAGGCGGTACCGCCAGCTTAGTTAAATTAACTCCTGCTGAACGTGCTACTGCGGTTAAAGCAGCTAAAACCATGGGCTTAAATGTTGCAGGGGTGGATATTTTACGCTCTAACCATGGTCCGTTGGTGATGGAAGTGAACTCGTCGCCTGGACTGGAAGGGATTGAAGCTGCGACTGGCAAAGATGTTGCTGACCAAATAATTTCGTTTATAGAAAAAAACGCAGCCGTCAATAAAACTCGTACCAAGGGGCGCGGCTAAGTCCGCTCCCGCCTTTTGACTTAGGGTTTCTGCATGAAACAACGCTCGTTTGAATTAGCTGGCAAAAAAATAGCTCCAGGCTCGCGCCATAGCGTCAAAATCCCAGCCGCGCGGCTCTACAACGATACCCCGATGGATTTGCATGCTGAGGTGTTTCATGGCGTTAAGCCGGGCCCTTGTTTGTTGGTCTGTGCCGCCATTCATGGCGATGAGCTGAATGGCATTGAAGTATGCCGACGCTTGATGGGCATTTTAGATGCTAAAGAATTAGCCGGCACCGTGATTATTGTGCCGGTGGTGAATGTATTTGGTTTTATTCAGCAATCGCGCTACTTGCCCGATAGACGCGACTTGAATCGCTGTTTTCCGGGCTCTGAGCGGGGTGCTTTAGGTAGCCGCTTAGCCTTCTTGTTTAATGAAATGTTAGTGCAAAACGCTACCCATATTATTGATTTGCATACCGGTGCCATTCACCGCAGCAACTTGCCGCAAATTCGCGTCGATACCGATAACGCTGAAGCGTTAGATATGGCGGAGGCTTTTGGTACGCCGGTGATCTTGCACTCAAAAGAACGCGATGGTTCGCTACGCTCACTGGCCACCGAACTTGGTATTCCGCTGATTTTATACGAAGCCGGCGAGGCTCTACGCTTTGACTATGCAGCCATAAAAGCCGGGGTAACCGGCGTGCAGAACGTGATGAAGTCGTTGAAGATGCTTAAAGGCCGGCGTAGTCGGAAAAAAGTACGACCCGTGGTAGCCCATCGCAGTGGCTGGGTGCGCAACGAATACGATGGGTTGGTGATCCCCAAAATTGAATTGGGCCAAACCATTACCAAGGGCCAAGTGATTGCGCAAACCGTAAACCCTCACGGCGAAGAGCTGCATGCGATTAAAAGCCCCTATCATGGCATCGTGATTGGTATTAGTAACATCCCGGTGGCTAATGAAGGCGAGGCGCTGTTTAATGTGGCGCAATTTGATAGTGAAGTGATTGAGCATGCCAGCGAAAACGTTGATGTTTTTGCTGAAGCCTATGCGCAGAAGCCCATTTAACCGCGAGTAAGAAACTTATGCAGGCATTGCAGCCACCCTCACAACTTGTTCTGCGCCAACAGCAGCAGTTTACTCAGCAACCCTTGTTGCTAGTTAACGCTCCTGATGCCAGTGTGGCAAGCGAACTTAACGTAGCGGGAGTATGGCATTTACATGCAGGTTATGCAGCGCAGTGGCAGGCCCAGCAACCGCACGTGGCTCAGCATTTTGGCGCGCAACCACCGTCGTTGACGGACGTGCCAGCTGCCGCAGCTGCGTTGGTTTGGTTACCTAAAGAAAAGGTCCTGACGCTGTTTCTGCTCGATGCGCTGCGAGCTTTGTTCCCAGTCGGCACTGATATTTGGTTGGTTGGTGAAAATCGTGGTGGTATCAAAAGCATTCATAAGAACTTACCAGCGTCAGTTACAGCCGCGCATAAGGTCGCTAATGGAAATCACTCGCTGTTGCTGCACTGTCAAATCAGCGAGCCACTCGCCCAGTTTGAGCTAGCTGATTATCTTGTTTACACGACTTATCAGGGCGCTACTGAGCAAGCGCCGTTAACTTTAGCTAGTTTACCTGGGGTGTTTGCGTTTCCGAGCATTGATGAAGGTAGCGCTATGCTGCTACAGCATTTGCCCCGCATCAGTCACGGCCGGGTGCTGGACTTTGCCTGTGGTCATGGCGTACTGGGGGCGGTGCTGCAACAAGCACAACCGCAGTTAGAGGTGAGCTATTTGGATGTCAGTGCAATGGCCTTGGCCGCCTGTGCTGAAACCCTTCGTAGCAACCAGCTGAAGGGCCATTTGATTGCTGCTGATAGCTTAATGGCAGCGAGCAAAGAGCCCAGCTTTAAACATGGCTTTAACTATGTGGTAAGCCATCCGCCTTTTCACACGGGCACAGCCACGGATTACAGCATTGGCCAGCAGTTTTTACAGCAGGTTAATCAGCATTTGTGTCAAGGCGGCGAGTTATGGGTGGTGGCAAACCGCTTCTTACCTTGGCCAGAGCTGATAGAGCAAGCTTTTGGCCATTGTGAACGGGTTGCCCAAGATAATAAGTTTGCCGTCTACAAGGCGATTAAATCCGTGCGCCGCGCCAGCCCCAGCAAGCCCAAACCAGCACCAGCAGCAAGCCGTCAGCGCAAGCCACGCCAGCGGCAGTGGCAATAGCGGTTAGTTTATTATGGTCAATTATCAGATCGGCTCCATCAAACGCAGCGTCACGCAACTGGTGATTCTGATTACCACCTTGTTGGTGACAGCTGCTAGTGCCACCCTAAGTTTGATGTATATTCGTGATATTGACCAAAGCCTTCGCCAAGACACGCGTAATCTGGTGGCTTATGTGGAGCGTAATGTTACCCCGGCGCTGGTTTTTGCGCAGCCGGAACAAGCCGATACTTGGCTAACCAGCCTCACCTATCTGCCTTTGGTGCAGCATGTACATGTCTATAAATTTGAGCCTATCAGCGAAAGCCTGACGTTTTTTGCGAGCTTTTACGCCGAGCAAAGCAGTCCGATCCCGGTGCGTTATGACCGCGCCCAAGAGCTGTCACAGCCGGTACGCAGCGAGCGTTATTATGAGTTTGCCAAACCTATCCTGCTCGATGGCAAGTTGCTCGGTTACGTCTATTTACGCAGTTCGCGTAGTGAGCTAGACCATGCCATAGCGCTGAGCACCGGGCTTACTCTAGCGGCTATCTCAGCGGGCTTTGCCCTGAGCTGGACCTTAAGCCTGTGGTTGCGTCGACGTATTACTCAGCCCTTGGATAGCATGGTAGCTGATATCAACGCCATTGCCCGTAATCGCGACTACAGCTCTAAGTTAGCCGAAGTGCAGTTGGCAGAATTAGACCAAGTGAGCCACGCTTTTAACTCGCTGTTAGAGCGCATTCAGCAGCATATCGAAAAACAAGATATTGCCGAGCAGCGCGCTAGCGAACTCAATAAAGAACTTGAGCGCCAGGTTGAGGTACGCACGCAACAGCTGCGCGCGGCTAACCAAGATCTAACCGACGTGGTAGATGAGTTGCATCAGTATCAGCATGAGATTGTCGAGGCACGCAAGATGCAATCGCTCGGCCGCCTGATTTCAGGGATCTCCCACGAGATGAACACACCGGTGGGTTTGGCGGTGACGTCCAGTTCTATTTTGCAAGACAAGCTGGAGGCCCTTGCAGCTAAGTTCAACGAGAAAAAACTGACAAGCGACGACATGCAGCGCTTTTTAACCTCGTTTACGGAAAACTTAGAATTGGTAACTCGCAATCTTGGTCGTACCGCTGATATTGTCAATGCCTTCCAGCAGTTAGGGCTAGAGCAGTACAGTGATTCAGAGCGGGCAATTACCCTAGGTAGCTTTAGCCAAGATATTTTGCAGCAGCTGCATAGCCGTTATCCAGAATTAGACCGCGTGCATATCGTCATTGATGTGTCTGCGCAGCTTACCGTGCGTTGTTTGGCTGGCCCGCTGGCCTCGGTGATTTCACAGCTGTTCCAAAATTCTGCACAGCATGCTTTTCATACCGTTGAAAACCCACACATTCATCTCCATTTCAGTTTTGTACCGGATAACAGCAGCAGCAACCATAGTGGCCGGTTACTGATCCACTATCGTGATAATGGCGAGGGAATTCCTGAGTCTATTAGTGGTCATATCTTTGAGCCGTTTGTAACTAGTAAACGTGGTCAAGGTGCGACCGGCTTAGGCATGCATTTGGTGTATAACCTGGTGCATCAGGTTTTAAAAGGGACCATAGAAATCGACCCGATTGCCAATCACGGTGCGGCTTTTAGAATTTCCATACCGGTAGAGTTAGTGGCTAATTAAACACATTTGGCTAGCGCCGATTAGGCCCGATGAAAATTTCGATTGGCATTATCGAACAGCTGTACGAAAAAAATTGGGCGATATGTTAATTTACATGCTACACTATTTTCCTATTACCAAATTTCAACACATGTTAACAGAATTCCTGGACCGACATTATGAGCGCAAGACTACTGATTGTTGAAGACGAAGTTGTCACCCGAAACACTCTTACCCGCTTGTTCCAACAAGAGGGCTACGATGTATTTGATGCTGCCGACGGCATGCAAATGCAGCGTATTATGGCGCGTCAGGCAATCGATTTGGTGATCATGGACGTGAACCTACCAGGCAAGAGCGGTATCGAGCTTGCTGAAAAGTTACGTGAAAACGATAACATCGGGTTAGTGTTCTTAACTGGCCGTGATGCTGAAGAAGATCGTCTGCTTGCGTTAGAGCTGGGTGCTGATGACTACCTCATCAAGCCATACAACCCTAAAGAATTGATTATTCGCGTACGCAACTTGTACCGTCGTATTGAAGCCTTGAAAAGCCAACAGAAAGCCGTTGGTCACGACAGTATTGTGTACGACTTTAATGGCTGGCGCCTTGAAAGCGATAGCCGCTGCTTGTTCTCACCGGATGGTAAAATGTTCCGGTTACCGAAGAGCGAGTACCGCGCGATGGAATTATTCCTGACCAACCCAGGTAAAATTTTAGACCGCGAAACCTTAGTTAAGAAGATGCTTGATCGTGAATTACGTCCGAATGACCGCACCGTTGATGTTGCCATTCGTCGTATTCGTCGTCACTTTGAAAGTGATACGACCTCGCCAAACTTAATCACCACCATTCATGGTGAGGGTTACCGTTTTGTCGGCGACGTCAATATCAAACATTTAGAACAACCGTCACTCAATTCCCCGAGCCTTTAACCAGTGACGTAGTTGATGTTGGTGCAGTGGTAATTCCAAAACCCACTGTGCCAACATGTCATCCACTTGATCCCAGTGCCACTCTTCGCGTTCCAGCCATTCCATGTTTGCCGCCAATTGGCGTAAACCAAGCGTACGACACGCGCCTTTAACTTTGTGCGCCTGCGAGCGGGTTTGCTCTTCATCACGAGCTTTGATCAGCCGGGTGAGGTAATCGACATAACCGCCAATATTGCTGGCAAAGGCTTCGTACATTTCTTGCACGCCTTCGTTGCCAAGTAGTTCGTGATACTGCGTGAGTAATTTTTCGTCTAACATCTTGTCCGCTTCCTTGTGCTATGGGATGGGATTTTCGATATCCCCAATCGATAAAGTTTAACCTAAAAAATGAACCAAGTATGGCAAACTACCGTAATCAGCTTGAATCTAGTATAATACCGACCCTTTTTGGGTACATCAGCTAATTTGTAACGTTTGGAGCCGTACAGCATGCCAACAGCAACCCCTACTATGATGCCAGATATCGCCAATCAAACCCGCGCGCAAACCGAGGGTAAGCTTGATTGGGTTGGCATGAGCAACATCGAGATGCCGCTGGTAGTCGGTGCCGCCAACGAGCCAGAGCGCCCCGTCAGCGCTCGCGTTGATGCCTTTGTGAATCTGACCGATCCGAAAGCGAAAGGCATTCACATGTCTCGTTTATACCTGTTACTGGAAGATTTATCCAATAACGATGTATTAAGCCATCAATCGTTGCGCACATTATTGCACGATTTTATTGATAGTCACGAAGGTTTGGCCGATCAAGCCTATGTAAAATTTAGTTTTGACTATCATTTACGCCGCAAGTCGTTGATCAGCAAAAAGCAAGGTTGGAAAGCCTATCCTGTGACTGTAGTTGGTCGCTACGATAATGGCAACCTGCAGCTTGAGCTTAGCGTTGAAGTGCCCTACTCGTCTACCTGCCCATGTTCGGCAGCGTTGGCGCGGCAATTAATTCAAGAAGCTTTTGCCGAGCAGTTCGGCACCGAGCAAGAGGTTGATGCCGAGTTAGTACATCGCTGGTTAGGCACCACCCAAGGTATCGTGGCAACCCCACATAGCCAGCGCTCAATCGCCCAAGTGAAAGTAGCTTTAGCGGAGCAAGCCAACGAGTTACCGATTATCATGTTGATTGATGCCATTGAAGATGCCTTGAAAACTCCGGTTCAAGCAGCGGTTAAACGCGAAGATGAGCAAGAGTTTGCCCGCCTCAATGGCCAAAACTTGATGTTCTGTGAAGATGCCGCACGGCGCTTACAACATGAGTTGCATCAGCACGCTGGGTTTGCCGACTTCTGGATTCGGGTAAACCACTACGAATCATTGCATGCGCATGATGCGGTAAGTATTACCACCAAAGGTATCCCAGGCGGCTTTAAAGCTTAAGCCAAAATATCGACCTACCAATCCGGCTGCGGTATACTGTGCGGCCGGATTTTTTTGTTTTAGAACCTTACATGACTGCCCGATTGAGGACAAGATGGAACCTATTGATATCGTTGGTATCGGCAACGCGCTCGTCGATCAAGAATTTGAAGTAACCGATGAGTTTTTGCAGCAGCATCAGATCGAAAAAGGCATGATGACGCTGATTGAAGACGCCGACCAAGAACGTTTAATCGCTGAACTAGCTAACCGCGGCGAATTAAAGAAACAATCGGGTGGTGGCTCTGCTGCTAACTCTTTAGTGGGCTTTGCCCAATTTGGTGGCAAAGCCTTTTATTGCTGCAAAGTAGCCGACGACGAAGCCGGTAAGTTCTATTGCGAAGACCTAGAAGCCGTAGGCATCACCACTAACACCGGCAGCCAGAAGCACGAAGGCAAAACCGGTCGTTGTTTAGTGATGGTCACGCCTGATGCCGAGCGCACCATGCGTACCTATCTAGGTATCACTGCCGACTTATCCGTAGCTGAATTAGACGAAGCGGCCATTGCCCGTGCCGAGTACCTTTATATTGAAGGTTATTTGGTGACGTCGCCGATTGCTCTAGAAGCCATTGCCCGGGCGAAAGAAATCGCGCGCGCTAACGGTACCAAGATTGCCATGACCTGCTCCGATCCTGCCATGGTGAAATACTTTGGTGACGGCATCGAAGCCATTCTTGATGGTGGCGTAGACGTGATGTTCTGCAATCAAGAAGAAGCACGGATCCTAACTGGTACTGATGACGTACAAGAAGCCATGCAGCTATTGCAGCAGCGCGCTCATTTAGTGGCTATTACCTTAGGTAAAGACGGTGCCCTACTCGGCGACGGTACCCGCCAAGTGGCGGTGCCTGGCGTGAAGGTTAAAGCAGTCGACACCAACGGTGCTGGCGACATGTTTGCCGGCGCTATGATGTACGGCATCACCCGCGGCTATAGCCTAGCCGCTTGCGGACTATTGGCAAGCCATGCCGCAGCTGAGGTCGTTTCTAATTTTGGCCCACGCCTGAGCCCCGATCGCCAGCAACAGCTGCTGATCCGATTACAGCATCAACCTGAATTCGCAGGCTAATATCTAATATCTATTAGCCAACATCGCTTTTGAATTTGAAGAGGTTTTACATGCAAGATTACAAAGTAGCAGATATTAATTTGGCCGCTTGGGGCCGCAAAGAAATTGCCATTGCTGAGACAGAGATGCCAGCTTTGATGACCATTCGTCGCAAATACGCGGATAGCAAGCCACTGGCTGGTGCGCGTATTATTGGTTGTATCCATATGACCATTCAAACGGCGGTGTTGATTGAGACCCTGATTGAATTAGGCGCACAAGTGCGCTGGTCGTCGTGCAATATCTTTTCTACCCAAGACCACGCTGCGGCAGCTATGGCGGCAGCTGGGGTGCCAGTATTTGCATGGAAAGGCGAAACCGAAGAAGAATACGAGTGGTGTTTAGAGCAAACTTGCCACGAGAACGGTGAGCTGTGGGATGCCAACATGATCCTTGATGACGGCGGCGATTTAACCTTGCTGATCCATCAAAAATACCCACAAATGCTAGACAAGATTCATGGTATTACCGAAGAAACCACTACCGGTGTGCATCGCTTGTTAGAAATGTTGAAGCATGGTGAGCTGAAAGTACCTGCGATTAACGTGAACGACTCTGTCACTAAGTCTAAAAACGATAACAAATACGGCTGCCGCCATTCTTTAAATGATGCCATTAAGCGCGCTACTGATCACTTGTTGGCCGGTAAAAAAGCGTTAGTTATTGGCTATGGCGATGTGGGTAAAGGTTCTGCCGCAAGCCTCCGTCAAGAAGGCATGATTGTTAAAGTAACTGAAGTGGATCCGATTTGTGCGATGCAAGCCTGTATGGATGGCTACGAAGTAGTATCACCTTACCTGAACGGTGTTAACACTGGCAGCGCTGATGGCATTAACCGCGATTTGTTACAAAACACCGATTTGCTAGTCACCACCACGGGTAACGTGAATGTGTGCGACAAGCACATGTTAGCGGCGCTTAAATCAACTGCTGTGGTCTGTAACATTGGTCACTTTGATAATGAAATTGATACCAAGTTTATGCGTGACAACTGGCGCTGGGAAGAAGTGAAACCACAGGTTCACAAAATCTATCGTAGCGATGATGCTAGTGACCACTTACTCTTGTTGTCTGAGGGACGATTGGTGAACTTAGGCAATGCCACTGGTCACCCAAGCCGAATCATGGATGGTAGCTTTGCTAACCAAGTATTGGCGCAAATGCATTTGTTTAGCGAGAAGTTTGCTGACTTGCCTGCTGCCGATAAAGCGGCACAATTGCGAGTAGAAGTGTTGCCTAAACAGTTAGATGAAGAAGTAGCGCGTTATATGGTGCAGGGTTTTGGTGGGGTTATGACTAAACTTACCCAGCAGCAAGCAGACTACATTCATGTGACGGTTGACGGGCCATTTAAATCTGACGATTACCGTTACTAAGCAAGCGAAAGCTGATTCGTTGAAGGCTGCCGTTCAGGTTCTGGACGGCAGCCTTTTTTTATCGAGCGATTGGGCGTAGGTAAAAAAACAATGATAAACTAGCGCGCTAAACTGCAGTTTACATTTACTTGCTTAGCAAGGTAGCTATTTATGGTTTCATATAAACAACTTACCGCGGCTGATTTCGACGCCGTGATAGAACTTGGCAACAAGGTTCATGGTGATAATTATCTTACCGATGAATCATTGGCTGATTATGCCGAGCGTGGCATCAAAGATGGGGTTAACCTCAATTGGTTGGCGTTTGTGGATGGCCAATTAGCGGGCATCCGATTGACCTTTGCGCCGGGTAACTGGGAGTTAGATGACCACTGTACACCGGCAGAATGGCCGGTAGCCCCCGAGCAGATGTGCTACTTTAAATGCGTGGCGGTGGATCCTGATATTCGCGGCGCTGGTATCGGTCGCGGCATGCTAGAGCGCAGCATTAACGAAGCGAAGAAGCTTGGCTGTCGTGCCGGCTTAGCGCACATTTGGATGCAAAGCCCAGATAACGCTGCCTTTGAATACTTTACTCGTTGCGGCGGTGAGCTTATCGAAGAGCATGGTAAGCGTTGGTACGATTTATCCGTCAACGATGGTTATCATTGTCCGGTGTGTGACGGTATTTGTTACTGTAGCGCCGGCGAGATGATCTTGAGATTTAAATAATGATGTACGACCCGCTTCATGATTCGTGTCCGGGTCCGCAGCAACCCCCTGCGCCAAGCTATTGGCAAGATCACAGTCACACCAGTTGGCCCGCAACCGCGGGTCCGTTACCAAACTACGCTGATGTGGTGATTATCGGTGGCGGTTACACCGGGCTCAATGCCGCGCTAGAATTAGCTGAGCGCTATCAGCAGCAGGTGGTGGTGTTAGAAGCCAACCAACTGGGCTGGGGGTGCTCTAGCCGTAATGCCGGCTTTGCCATGCCAGGTACCGGCCGCTTAGGTTATGCGGCGTGGGCACAACGCTTTGGCGAAACCACCGCACGTGGCATTCAAGCTGAATATCAGCAGGCCTTTGCCCGGCTCGCTCGGCATCAAGCAGCCTGCCCCGAGCAGTTACAGACACAACCGGGTGGCTACCTCAAAATTGCCCATACGGCTAAAGCCGTAGCTACGCTGCAACAGCAATATCAACAGCTACAACGGTTTGAACCCGCCACGCGCTGGCTCAACCAGACACAGTTGCAAGATGAAATAAACAGCCCCCATGCTCATGCTGCTATCCATTTTCCGCAAAGTTTTGGCTTAAACCCGCTATTACTCGCTGCTAGCGTTGCTCGTCAGGCCGACCAGGCCGGCGCCCAACTATACAGCCATACTCCGGTGCAACACTGGCATACCGATCCGCAGCAACAGCATCATCTTAGTACCCCAGCGGGCACCATTCGCTGCGCCAAAGTGATTATTGCTAGCAATGGCTACAGCGCCCAGAACTTACATCCAAGTGTTCAGGGGCGCACCCTGCCGGTGTTATCGAGTGTGGTGGTGACGCGGCCGCTAACCCCAACTGAGCTAGCCACCATCAAACTGACGAGTCAACGCTTGGTAATGGATACCCGAGCGCTGAAATATTATTTTAGATTGCTGCCAGATCAGCGTCTCTTGTTTGGCGGACGTGGTGCCATTACCGGCAAAGATGCGGATAAACCACGCTATCGTGAGCACTTACTAGCCGCCTTGGCCGATACCTTCAGTTGTTTGCGTGGTATTCAAGCCGAGTACTTTTGGAGTGGCTGGGTGAGTGTGGCCTTGGATGACTACCCGCGGATTTACTCACCAAGCCCGGGAGTTTTTACTAGCATGGGTTACTGTGGGGCGGGCGTGACTTTTACTCAGTTAGCGGGGCAACGGGTAGCTCAGCTGGCCATGGGCGCTGAGCTACCGGCACTGCCGTTTTATCAGTCGGCGTTACCGCGCTTTCCATTCGCGCGGTTTCGCCGCCTCGGCCAACGCCTTTATTACTATGCTCATCGTTAGTTGTTAAAGCCCGAACACGACTTTTTCGCTGGCCAGCATCTTACCAATCAAGCGCATCAACACCCAAGATACCACCAGTGTCGCTAAGGCACTTAAACCCAGCGGCAGCCATTGTAATGACTCACCTTTGATTAAATCTAACAGGGCTTGATGCTGTCCGGTAACGGGTAGGTAGTAAAGTGCTGGGCTTTTCAAGCGCGCAAACTCTACCCCAAACACGGCAATCATCGGCACCATCAATAGTAGCGAGATGTAGGTTTGGGCCTCTTTGAAGCTCTTGGCGCGGAAACTCACAAACAATTGCAGTGCCGTAGCCAGTAATGCTAAGGGGGCTAACAGGGCAATGATGAGCAGTAGATCAGCGGCCGACAAGGACACACTCATGCCGATTTCGTGGAGCGGCAAAAATTGAAACACTAAAGGCGTTAACAACACGCACAACACGCCCCCGAACATCGCAAAGCAACTAGCTGCCAGCGCTTTGCCGTACACCAATTGGTGACTACTTAACGGCTGCGCTAGCAGTAGTTCCAGGGAATTGCGCTCGCGTTCGCCAGCACTGATATCTATCGCTACGTTCATGCCGGAGAAGAACACTGACATCAAGAAGAAAATCAGCACACTCCCCATCAACAATGCTGCACGCGAGCCTTGAGTAGCAGTGTCATGCTTTATTAAAGTAATCGGATTAGCGACATTTGGATCAATTCCGCGCATTTGTAATCGCATAAAAGCAATTTGGTTGCCGTAAGCCGAGATGGCTTTTTCCAGACGACGCAAATCTGTGGTCTGCTTCTGCGCACTGAAATCCGCGGTAATGATCACTTCAACGGGGATACCTTTGCCGATTTGCTCGCCCCAGTTGGCGGGAATCTCCAGCTCAATAGGAGTAGTACCGGCAGGCCAAGGTTTGTCGCGTTGGACGATACCCTGTTGATTCAGGTGTTCGACCAGCGCCGGTGCGTGATCCGTGCCACTGATATCAATTTCGACATCACTGGGGTCGGTTAATTGGCTGATAAGAAAGTAAAAGGCCACGGCCATGAACAGCGGACCAAAAAAGGCATAAGACATCGCCGCCATCACCGAGCGTTTATCACGCAGGGCATCTTTCAGTTCTTTACGCCATACAGTTGCAATGGGGTTGCTCATGCCGCAATGCCCTCGTCAGTTCCGATAATTTTAACAAAGGCTTCTTCTAAAGCCGTTTCGCCCGTGAGTTCGCATAATTGCTCGGTGGTACCTTGTGCTGCTACTTTACCGGCAGCTATCACCACCACTTGGTCGCACAGTGCGGCGACTTCTTGCATTACATGGCTAGAGAACAGGATACTGGTGCCTTGGGCTCTTAAATCACGTAGCAGATCACGCAAAATACGTGTGCTCATAACATCTAAGCCGCGGCTTGGTTCGTCTAAAATCAGGTGCTTGGGCTGATGCACAATAGCCTGTGCCAGCGCGACTTTCATTCGCTGACCCTGCGAAAAGCCTTGGGCTTTACGGTCGGCGATGGCGCTCATATCTAAGCGGTCAATCGCGGTTTGGGTTGCTTGTTCAAGCTGGCCACCACTAAACCCGTGCAAGGCTGCGAAATAAGCGATTTGCTCGCGCGCGGTGAGCCGCTCATAGAGCCCGAATTTATCCGGGAAGATGCCAATATTGCGACGCGCTTCAAGGGGTTGCTTACTGGTATCTATGCCATCAATAAGGGCATGTCCGCTATCGGCCTTAAGCAAGCCATATATCGTACGCAAACAGGTGGTTTTGCCGGCGCCATTAGGGCCAAGCAAGCCGGTGATTTGCCCTTCTGGGGCCACAAAGCTTAAGCCATTGAGGGCATTCACCTTACCGAAGCTTTTCCGTAGTTCAGATACTTCAATCATGCTAGCCCCCTATAAGCCTTTGCCGTTGCTGTTTAAAATAAAAGGTACGGCCTTTTTAGTTTCAATACAGCTGGTGTCTAACGCGGCTGGGTCTGCAGTTTCCAAGAACTTGGCCACCAATTGGTTAGCACAGGTGTGGCTAACAATAGTGTGTGAACCATGCTCAGCAATCACGTGACGGCTGTTGGTTAAGGTCTGCGCCGCTAAGGCACCCCAGGTAGGTGGCGTGACCGGATCTAAGCGGCCAGACAACAGCAACGTTGGAATATCACTTGCGACTGGGGCGAACCATTCGCTCGGCCGCTCGGCCTGTGGCCAAACGGAACACATTTGTACAAAAGCATCGCCGGTGCGGCTACCGATAAAATCATTATCGCCGTCGGCAGCAAGCAGCTCTGGGGTTGCGCGGGCAAGATCTTCGCTACAAAGCACCGACAGCATCAGGCCCATGTAAATTTCTGCCTGGGCAGTAGTGGTGCCTAACAAGCCCACTAACGGGGTGTAATTAGCTTTGGCGGTTTGATCAATCACGTACGGCAACATTTGGCGGGTGGTGGGATGATACAAACCCACCCGCATGACGCTACTAAAACGCCCGGCGGTGACCATGATCTCTAACGGCTCATTAGTGAGCGGGTCTTTAATGCTAATCAGTTGCGGCTGTTGCTCTAGCTGCTTTAACACCTGCACGTAAGTATCGCCCAAGTTAGGGAAGGTATCCGCACAGGCACTACTCGCACTGCATTGCTCTAATAATTTATTGAAGGCATCAGCGCCATGACGACCAAAGGGGCCAACTACAACTTCAGGTGGTGCCACCGCATCTAACACTGCGGTACGGACAGATTGCGGAAATTCACGCAGGTAGATTAAGCCGGCGCGGCTACCGTAAGAGCCGCCATAGAGGTTAACTTGTTGATAACCCAAATGTTGGCGTACTTGCTCAAAATCTTTAATCGCATGCAAGCTGTGGAACTGAGTAAGATCGTATTGCTCAAACTGCGCCAAACACTCACGCGCCATCTCATCTAGTTTTACATCATCATCGGTTTTTACCAATTCTTGCTCGTGACTCAGGCTACAGCTCAGTGGCTCGGATTGACCGGTACCGCGCTGGTCGATAAGCAAAATATCGCGACGTTTGCGCACCTCAGCGAAGATGCGATTAATCATGGGCGCCAACTCAACCGCTGCTTGGCCGGGACCACCAGCTAAAATCAATAAGGGGTCGGGACGTTTACTTTCGCTGACGGCTGGTAACACTGCGTAATTAATGGTCAGTTGTTTAGCGTCTGGCGCCGCATAATCTTGCGGTACCGATAAACTTCCGCATTGTACCTGCTCGCTGATCCCTTTGAGGTAGCAGCCGGTTAATTTGCTGGTGGGAGTGCTGCTAGTAGCAGCTGTACTGTCGGCTTCAGGTGCGGTTTGTGCAACGGCGGGCAACAGCAAACTCATCAATAAGCTAGACGCCACTGCTAGTTTGGTCAGCAGCATGGTGGACATTCCGTTCGTTCTCATAGGTTGTTATCCGATTGTAACAAGTTGCCTAAGTGTAACGAGAAGCACAGAGTCTGGGAAGCGTTAAACTGTAAATGATTATTTAAGCTGGATGGTTATTCTTGGGAGTAGTCAGCGATGCGCTGCCGTAACAGTTCAATGACATTACCGTTAGCCAAACTGCTGGTAGGTTTTTCTACACTGCTGCTATGTTGCCGCACCCAATCGACATCGCCATTGGCGGCTAAATCACGTGGGCTTATGCTTAACACCAAAAGGCGGCCGATGTCATCGGCACGATGTTCGATTGCGAATTGGATCATGGTGCTATGGTTGCAACGCACGTCACTATAGATATCGCGGATACGTAGACGGTAGTCTCGCAGCTTGTCGCGAAAACCTATGCTATCGTTGGCGCGCACATAACTGCATAGGCTAAGAACGAGGTTTTCGTCGTAAGGTTGCAACAGCGGTTTGGCCTGCGCCGGGCGCACAGCCACAAGTGTCGTTAGCACCACGGCTAACATGACTGTCACTTGAACTGCATAATAACTAGAACGCTGCACCGCAACCCTACCCTTCACATCTTCAGCTAAACTTTTCGCTGATTTTAGCTATCAACTGTTTCAATCATATTACTGAGCGTGGCTAGGGCTTGCAACGGAATAAAATGTTAACTAATACGGAGGTCTTTACAGAATAATTACACTTTAAAGGCGCTGCGTTCCGATCTCGCCGTTAACTCTTGCGTAGGTAAACTTCTGTTACAAATGCGTGCGGGTTACTGGCATCGGCGGGGTGTTCAACGGCTTCGATGAGGTCCCAATCTGCCACGGCTTGGTAATCAGGAAAATAGGTATCGCCGGCGGTGTCTAAATCGATTTTGGTGAGGTAGAGTTTGTCGGCACGAGGTAAAAACTCAGCATACACATGGCCGCCGCCGATAACCATCAGCTCATCGGCATGGCCGGCAGCTTGCACCGCATAATGCGGGCTGTTCACCCAAATCACGCCTAGTTCATCGGTATGAGGCTGCTGATGCTTACGGCTTAAAACAATGTTGGTGCGCCCGGGTAATGGGCGCCCAATAGATTCATAGGTGGTACGGCCCATCACCACCGGCTTGCCCAAGGTTACTTGCTTAAAGTGTTTCAGCTCAGCTGGCAAATGCCATGGCATATCGCCATCTTTACCGATCACACGATTGGCTGCCATCGCAGCAACAAGAGCAATTAACATGGGCTTTCCATCCTATTTCTGGTAAACGACCTCGACATCATAATCATCGTCGTCAAAATCGTCATCATCGTCTTCGTCATCGTAGTCATCTTCATAAGCTTCTAATTGCTGCTTATGATAGTCATCCCACTTAAACTCGACGTTAGCTTTAGCCTCGGCTTCCATTTCTTCTGGAGTTGGCTTAGGCAGTGCCTCTAAGTAATTGACGATCTCTTTACACAGAGCGTCCGTGTTCACATGAGCTAAGCCGGAGATCTGATAAACTGGGCCGTCCCATTGCAAAGCTTCCTTCACTCGAGCAATGCCTTCAGCTATTTCTTCTTCAGACAGCAAGTCTACTTTGTTCACCACCAACCAACGCGGTTTAGCAGCCAACTCAGGGCTGTATTTCTCTAACTCTTGCACGATCGTTACTGCTTGCTCAGCTGGATCTGTCTCATCATAGGGAGCCAAATCAACAAGATGTAATAACAAACGGCAGCGTTCAAGATGCTTTAAGAAACGAATACCTAAGCCAGCGCCTTCAGCAGCACCTTCGATCAAGCCTGGAATGTCTGCGATCACAAAGCTCGCATGTGGTACCGGACGTACCACGCCTAAGTTAGGCACCAAGGTGGTAAACGGATAATCCGCTACTTTAGGTTTCGCTGCTGACACCGAACGAATAAAGGTAGATTTGCCAGCATTTGGCATGCCCAGCAAACCAACGTCAGCCAACAGCATTAATTCTAACTTGAGGTTACGAATTTCACCCGGCGTACCCATGGTTTTTTGCCGTGGGGCGCGGTTGGTTGAGCTCTTAAAACGAGCGTTACCAAGACCGTGAAAGCCGCCCTTGGCGACCATTCTACGTAACCCATGGCGAGTTAAATCGCCCAGCACTTCACCGGTTTCGATATCAGTAGCGCGGGTACCCACAGGCACCTTCAGCACCAAATCTTCACCACGCTTACCGGTACAGTTTTTGCCTGAACCGTTTTCACCGCGCTGAGCCCGATGAAAGCGCTCAAACTGATAATCAATTAAGGTATTGATATTTTCATCAGCTTCTAGATAAACGTCACCGCCATCGCCGCCATCACCCCCATCAGGTCCCCCTTTTGGGATGTATTTTTCACGGCGAAAGCCTACCACGCCGTTACCGCCGTCGCCTGCTTCTACGCGAATTTGAACTTCATCTACAAACTTCATGATTACCTACCTGCTTACATGAAAAAACCCCGCCACATCGGACGGGGTTTCTTATTTCTTTCGCGAGCTCGTTTAAACTGAAATTATTCAGTAACGATGCTTACGTATTTGCGGTTTTTAGGACCTTTTTCCGCAAAAGAAACTTTGCCGTCCGCTAACGCGAACAAAGTATGGTCACGACCGATACCTACGTTGTCACCAGCGTGGAACTTAGTACCACGTTGACGAACGATGATGCTGCCAGCTAATACTGATTCACCACCAAAGCGTTTCACACCCAGACGTTTACTTTCTGAGTCACGACCGTTACGAGTTGAGCCTGCGGCTTTCTTGTGTGCCATTTGTCGTTACTCCTTAATTAACCGTTAATACCAGTGATTTTCACTTCGGTGAACCACTGACGATGACCTTGGCGTTTCATGTGGTGCTTACGACGACGGAACTTGATAATGTTCACTTTGTCTGCACGACCATGATTGATAACTTCCGCCTTGATAGATCCACCAGAAACAAAAGGTGCGCCGATTTTAACGTCGTCACCGTTCGATAGCATTAATACTTGATCGAACTCAACCACATCACCGGTGGCTGCTTCCAGCTTTTCCAGGCGGACGATTTGGCCTTCAGTTACACGGTGTTGCTTACCGCCACTTTGGAATACTGCGTACATAGATTTTCTCCGATTGATCCTCACCGAGGTGGTGAGGGTTTCTTTATTTAAATCTGGGCGCGAATTGTACATAAACTCGCGAGGCGAGTAAAGTGCAAATACGATGTTAGCTGTTAGCTATTAGCTATTAGCTATTAAGTGCGACACAAAACCGCTCTTGCTCTTCAAACCAATAGCTAATGACTTATAGCCAATCGCGCTCTTGCTCTTAAAATTACGCAATTCGGTCCACGGCGATGGCGGCGAGAGCGTGCAGTGCGTCGCGATAGGGCGATGGCGGTAGCTGTTGTAATTGTTGTTGGGCTAATTCGGCTTCGGCCAAGGCGCGGTTACGGGTGTATTCTAGTGCGCCGGTGCGCTGCATGGCAGCTAGTACCGCGGCTAAATGCTGGCGGCCATTGCCCTGCTCGATGGCTTGGCGAATCAGGTTAGCTTCGCTATCGTTGCCGTGCCACATGGCGTACAACAGCGGCAGCGTTGGCTTACCTTCGGCCAGGTCATCACCGGCTTGTTTACCCATAGTGTCGCTATCGGCGGTGTAATCCAACAAGTCATCGACCAGCTGGAAAGCGGTACCAAGGTGGCGGCCGTAGGCTGCTAACGCAGCTTCGACGGGCTCCGGCTGAGCTGCCAGTACCGCGCCTAACTGAGTGGCCGCTTCAAACAGTTTGCCGGTTTTGCCGTAAATCACCTCAAAGTAGCTGGTTTCTGTAGTGTCCGGGTCGTTACAGTTCATCAACTGCAGCACTTCGCCTTCAGAAATAATATTGGTGGCGTCAGCTAGGATTTTCATCACCTTCATGGAGTTTAAGGTGACCATTAATTGAAAGGCGCGCGTGTATAAAAAGTCACCAACCAGCACGCTGGCTTCGTTACCAAACACGGCGTTGGCGGTTTTTTCGCCGCGGCGTAATTCAGAAGCATCAACCACATCGTCATGTAACAAGGTAGCGGTGTGGATAAACTCGACGATAGTGGCTAACGTGAGATGGCCATGGCCTTGGTAACCCACGGCACGTGCGGCAGTTACTGCTAACAGTGGGCGCAAGCGTTTGCCGCCACTATTCACAATGTATAAGCCGAGTTGGTTAATCAGTGCTACATCTGACTGTAATTCGCTGCCAATTAATTGATTGACGCCGGCCATGTCTTCGGCCATTAACGCATTGATCTGTTTTAGGTTCATTGCTTAGTGCTGCTTAGCTGCCACAAGTAAAATCATGGCGCAGATTGTACACTATTTTTTGCTTGGGAGCAGCGAAAAACCACCAGCGCTAGCACAAATCCACTGACGATACCGCCACTATGGGCGTACAGTGCTATGCCTTCAACCAAGCTAGGAAAGCTAAAATCAAGCAGGCTTTTGATCAGGATACCTAGCACGATAGCAGCGCCGATCCATTGTTTAGCCAACGCATCTTGCAACGCGGCGTAGGCGAATAAGCCATACAAGGCGCCTGAAAAGCCGGCATAGATTTCGTGGCCTGGGGCAAACCAGAGTTGGCTCAGGCTACTTACGATGGCTACTGGGAGCAGGACCCACCAATCTTGATTTCGTTGCAATTGGGCCGGAAATAACAGCCAAGCAATCCAAATGCCAGCCACATTGAACCACAAATGGGCTTGGTCATGATGCATCAGGTTCGCGGTGAGGGGTTGCCACCAAGCGCCTGCATAAACTTGCGCGGTGACCATAAACCAGGCGGAATGCCAAGGTGTTAGCAGGTAATAACAGATAACAAGCAGAGCGCTAAGTGCACTAGGTACCATTAGGCTCTGCTTGAACGTCTTCAATGGTTTAGCTTACTTAACGAAGTCTAAACCAATTTGGATGTCGTTTTTCAAACCGTCTAACATGTCGGCTTTGGCTTTTTCTTCGTAAGCGCTTAATTCGCCGTAAGACAGGATTTCTTCAACACCGTTAGCGCCAAGGCGAACTGGGTGAGCGAAGAACAAGGCATCTTTACCGTCGGTTTCAACGTAAGTGCACTCTACAACGCTGTTGTCGCCTTGCAGTGCCTTCACCAGTGACAAGCAGAAGCGCGCTGCTGCTTGGCCCATAGATAAGGTAGCAGAGCCGCCGCCAGCTTTAGCTTCAACCACTTCAGTACCCGCATTTTGAATACGCTTAGTTAGCGCTTCAATTTGCTCGTCGGTAAAGCTTAGGCCTGTTTGTGACAACAATGGCAGGATGGTGGTGCCGCTGTGGCCACCAATCACAGGAACTGTGACTTCAGCTGGGTTTTTACCGTGAATTTCAGCCACAAACGTTTCTGCACGAATCACGTCTAAGGTAGTCACACCAAACAATTTGTTTTTGTTGTAAACGCCTTTTTTCTCTAACACTTTTTTAGCGATAGCAACGGTAGTATTCACTGGGTTGGTGATGATGCCGATGCAAGCCGTTGGGCAGTTGTCCGCAATAGCTTCGATCAGGTTAGCAACGATACCAGCGTTGATGTTGAACAGGTCAGAACGGTCCATACCTGGCTTACGTGGTACACCAGCTGGGATTAATACGATGTCGCTGCCCACTAACGCAGAAGCTAGGTCGTCTTTGCCGTAACCTTTTACGCTAACCGCCGTTGGGATGTGGCTGAGATCGACAGCAACACCAGGAACAACTGGCGCTACATCGTATAAAGCCAACTCTGTACCAACTGGTAATTGGGTTTTCAAAAGTAATGATAGTGCTTGACCGATACCACCGGCTGCACCTAAAACTGCAACTTTCATCTCAGACTCCATCCATTTATGTGGGGAAATTTAGGCCAAAAACTCTACTCTCTTTTAGCGAAAAATACAACGGGCGACCGCCTGACTAGGCGCTTATCTTGTATTGCTGTACACTCAGCAGCTACTCTGTAAATCCATAATAATAACTAGCAACCAGAAAATCATAGAGAGATATACCCATGGCCGACCCTAAAGCTGCTGATTTAATTGAAGCCTTCAAAGCGCTACTCAAAGAGGAGTGTTATGGCTCGCAGGGAGAGATTGTTGAACAGCTAAAAGAGCTTGGTTTTACTAACATTAGTCAGTCTAAAGTGTCGCGCATGTTGAGCAAGTACGGCGCCGTGCGCACCCGCAATGCGCGCCAAGAAATGGTCTATTGTTTACCCGCAGAATTAGGCATCCCGAGCACCCATGCGCCATTAACGCAGCTTGTTTTAGATATTCAACACAATGATGTGATGGTGATCATTCGAACCACCCCTGGCGCCGCCCAGTTGATCGCGCGGTTGTTAGATTCGGTGGGCAAGCAAGAAGGCGTACTCGGCACCATTGCCGGCGATGATACGATTTTTATTGCCCCGGTGAAGGTTGCGCAGATTGAAGAAACCATGCGCAACGTGCAACAGTTGTTCGATAGCGTCAGTTAGAGCTGTCCTTGCTGCTGTAAGAAATCAACGGACGGGGCAAAGTAAGCACTATTGCTGATGGCCTCGATGTAATCTAGCAGCGGATCGTAATCGCCTTGGCTATCGGCCAGATAACGTTGTTTGAGCCAGGTATGCAGATGGCTGGGTTGGCCGGTGCAATACAAGCCTAACAAGCCCTGCTCGCGCAAATTTCCCCATGGCATGTTCTGTCGTAGCAGCTCTAACGGTTGCTCGTTGGCATCCAGTAACCGCGCGGCACGGCTGTGGCTGACTTGGCTTAGCAAGGCTTCACTGATGCGCTCGCCGGTGACTTTTTTGCGCCCCATCACATGCTCTTGCATATCGGTGCTGAGCTGTTCCCAGCGGCGCAAATCGTGCCGAAATTTCTGCAAATAAATGTAGCTACCGGCGGCAAACACAGGATCATCCTGTACCAGTGCCACTTGGCGACGGCGCAGCCCCCGTGGATTATCAGGCGCTTCTATAAAGCCCAATAAATCACGGCCATCCATAAATCTGAAGGTGGTGATTTGCTCAACAAGCTCGACGTCATGACCAAGCCATTCAAGTAAGGTGCGAGCGGCTTGAAAGTTAACATCAAACCGATCCGAACGAATGTTGAGTAATAAATCGAAAGACTCCCGTGGCGCTTGTCGGTCGCCATCGCTCACCTCAGGAAAGCCGGTTAATTGTAACGGCCGCACATGACTGTAAAGAATATCCCAATAATCACTACCGATGGCCACCATGCCATTGAGCATGGCTTCAGAGAAACGTGCATCTAGGCCTTCGAGCAACATGGGAATCCGCGCCAGCTTACGCCGCACGGTATCCACCTCATCAGTCATCACGTTCAACAGTAACGTGATGCCGTGCAAATTAGGTTCTGCGTATACGCCTGATTGTGCTTGTGCCGTCATGGTCGCTTACCTACCTGGTAAATTCCTCGAAAAAAAACGCGTATCGGTCGATTAATGTTTGCAATTATCCGTTGGCCCCGCACAATGTTATGTTTGGTTAGTCTATTCTGCCAAGCTTTGTAGCAAAAAAGTAGTGTAGCAAAATAAATGTCTTTTTGGAGAACCTATGCGTACCCCTTCGTCTTACTTATCAACGGCTTTAGTTGCTGCCTTAGCGGTAACCCTTTCAGGCTGTGCTAGTAGTGGTGCTGGTACTGCTAGCGCTGATGCGCCAGCCGCCACTGCGGTTACCCGCGCGGCTAGTGCTGATCAAGCTTTTAGCGAGCTCGCTGATAGCATTTATCAGGCTTATTTGAACCAAGGCCGCGGAGTAGAACTAACGGATATGAGCCCAGTGGCGGTAACCGCACGCGCTGAGCAACAACGGCAATGGTTACAACAGTTGCAGCAAGTACCGGTAGCTGAGCTATCGCGCCAGCAGCAAATTAACCACCGAATGCTGGTTTATCGGCTCCAAAATGCCGTTGATAGCTACGATTACAACGACCATTACCAACCGCTCAATGCCGAGGGTGGCTTTCATAGCAATCTTAGTTTTATGGTTAGCAACACCGCCTTTCGCAGCGCCCAAGACTATCAAGATTACTTAACTCGGCTGCAATCTATTCCGCGTTATTTAGAGCAACAAACTGCATGGTTGCAACGCGGCTTGGCGGCTGGTTACAGTCAACCACAAGCGGCTATGAAGGGCTTTGAAGAAAGTATCAGCGCCTACATTGTGCAAGACCCAAGTGAGAGCGTGTTCTTTGCCCCTTTCACCGAAGCCAAACCAGCGTTTGTTAGCGACCAGCAGTGGCAACAATTTGGCGCTCGCGCGCAAGACATCATTGACGACGAGGTGGTGCCTGCCTATCAGCAATTGTTTAATTACATGGTGATGGATTATTTACCCAATAGTCGCACCAGCATCGGTGCGAGTGAGCTACCAAACGGTGCTGATTATTACCAAAACCGCATCAAGCATTACACCACTTTAGATTTGACCCCTGCTGAGATCCATCAAATGGGCTTAGCCGAAGTCAAACGTATCCGTAATGAGATGGCGTTAGTGATTGAAAAAACTGGCTTTGAAGGCAGTTTTGCAGAATTCACTGATTATTTACGCAACGACCCGAAGTTTTATCCGCAAAGTGCCGAGGAGCTGCTGCAATACGCGTCTTATATTGCTAAGAAGATGGATGGTGAGCTTCCTAAGTTCTTTAAATTGCTGCCGCGCCAGCCCTATGGCATAGCCCCGGTGCCAGCAGAGATTGCGCCTAAGTACACCACCGGCCGCTATGCTGGCACCAGTCGTGATGACCGTGCCAGCTTTTATTGGGTCAATACCTATGCACTGGAGCGCCGCCCGCTGTATCAGATGGAGGCGTTAACCTTGCACGAGGCGGTACCTGGACATCACTTGCAAGGAGCGCTAGCGCGTGAAATGGAAGACTTACCAGCTTACCGTCGCCACACGTACATTTCTGCTTTTGGCGAAGGTTGGGGCTTGTATGCCGAGTGGCTAGGTAAAGAAGCTGGTTTTTATCAAGACCCTTACAGTGACTTTGGTCGGCTCAGCTACGAAATGTGGCGTGCCGCTCGATTGGTGGTAGATACCGGCATGCACGCCATGGGTTGGAGCCGTGACCAAGCGATGGAGTTTATGGCTTCGAATACGGCACTAAGTATGCATAACGTGCAAACAGAAATTGATCGATACATTACCTGGCCTGGGCAAGCTTTGTCTTACAAACTAGGTGAGATGCTGATCCGTAAGCTACGCATTGAAGCCGAAGATGCCCTTGGTGCTCATTTTGATATTCGCGAGTTTCACCATCAGGTGCTGAAAAACGGCAGTGTGCCGCTCGATATTTTGGAACAAGAAGTACGGGCTTGGATTGATGCTAGCGTGCAAACGCAAGCCAACAGCTAACGCACCGGAAACACCCAAGTCGCCGGCAATTCCTGATCGGGAACTAAGCCGGTGCCTTCGGGTAACGCCTGACCATGACCGTCAAGCAGGGTGGCTGGGGCGTACATAGAGACCCCGATGATCCAGCCGTTGGGTAGGCTCTTCACAATGGTTGGCGAGAAGGCCCCGCGAGTGGTTTGGCCATGCAAGCTAAAGCCGCGTAAACGCAACGCTTGGGCTAAATGTTCAGCGGCACTGGCGGTTATTTCACTCACTAACACCCGCCCCCCTTGATACAGACGACTCAAATCGGGACGCCGTTGCTCGGTTAGCTGATGCTGATTGATACTCGCAAAAGGCAAAGGTTGCGCTTGCAAACTCAAGGCTAGTTGGCTGGCCAGTAGCAGGCTGCCACCTTCGTTGAAACGCAAATCTATGAGTAAGCTGGGGGGCTTGCCAAGGCTCTGACTGGCTTTTTTGAGATCGCTGGCGAGCTTATCTAACGCGCGTTGTAAGCAGCGCTGACCAGCCTCGCTATAACTCACTTCAACTTGCTGCAGGCCTTGTTGTGCGCTGGTAAAACCATGCAGCCGTAACACGCCCAGATAATATTCGCCAGAGCTCAGCAATCCCCACCACAAGGCTTGTTCGCAATCGTTATAGAGTACACTTTGTTGCAACTCCTGCTGCCATTGCTGGCGGGATAGTTCGCGTTGCGCCTCGCCCACAGTAAATGGGTTAACGCGATAATAAGCTCCAAGCTCGCGCGCCAGCACAAAGGCGTGGCGATCATCGCTATCTACCAAGACTTCGCGCACCAGTTGATACAAAGCGACGGACTTATCCGTATCGGTAAGGTTATGTTGAGCATCCAGCCGTTGCGCCTGATAGCGCCAGCGCAATAATTCCGTTTGGCTTAGGCCATGCTGAAACTGCGTAAGTACCTCGGCTAAGGTATCGATGACGGCGCTGGCGGAGGCCTCGGGTGGTTGCCGACAAGGAGCGGGTAACAAGGGTTCACGGGTAAAAAATACCGGTATGCCATCAGATAATCGGCGTAACACCAAGGTGTTGCGGCCCGCCCCCACCCATTCGTGCTGGCCCGGGTTGTAAGCACTAGAAAACACCCGTGGCAGTAAGCCGGCATCGGCACTCCAGCATTGGCTGGGCGTATATTGATAACGCGTTAACAGGCCGTCTTTGGCTTCAAGGTAGCTGTGGTAGTGGGCTGACCAATACACCCCATCGGCAATCTCTAACTGTTGTGGGGCTAAATTAGCCGTGCACCCACTGAGCGCCAGCAACAACCCGCCCAGCGCTAGTCTGCAGCGTTTAGAGATACCTGTCATACAATAACTGCAACGTTGCCTCTGCTGCTCGTTCACCTTGTTCTGCCCAAATTTCCAGCGGTTGCTCGATAACTTGATAACCGCCACGGTTTGCGCTCACACCTGCCACTTGGCGCTCACGCTCTAAATTGTAGCCACCGGCACGACCACGGTAAGACTGTGCTGCCTGTGGAATTTTAATGCGCTCGTCTGCCAGCAAGGTGGCATCTGTCATGGAGGTCATGCTGATATGGTAACCAATCGGTTCATAGTTCAACGTTTGCTCGCGGTAGGGCAAGACTTCTATCAACAGCTTAGTATGTTTACGCAGCATGTCCATTTCTAGGCGCTGCTGGTCATCCTGCGGATTACGCTCGGTACTAGAGCGGATTTCGGCGTCTAGCAGCCGCATGGCCACCGCCCGATTTACCAAACGCACCCCGTATTTAAGCAAGGTGCCTTGATAGCCGCGTTGATACTCTTGCCATTGTGCCGGCGTGAGCATAGGGTCGCGATAATCACCTTGGCTACGTCGCTGCTCTACCCCAATCTGGATATCTTGCGAGCTGGGTGTAAAGGTGCCTTCGGTACCTGTAGCTTGGCTATTGATACTTACCCGCCGTTGCATCTGCCAATCCGACACCATGGCACTGAAGGGCTCACCTACTAACATGATCAGTTGCGGGCGCCCTGCTGCGTCATAGGCTGCACGAAAGGTCGCCTCATCTACCTTGATTAAGGACTTAGGAGCAGCTCGTTCTGCGCGAGCACGATCAAAATAAGACTCTTTAAGCATAGGTTGGGCGGGAGCATCTTGTTGCTTTAGTGGAGTACTGGCTACGGGCCAAGTCGCCAGGCCTAGCCCCAAGGCCGCCAACAGCAACTTGGTGGGCCCTAAAAACTTACCAGTAACACTCGAACGATCAGCATACCTGTTCATGTTAGCGTCCTTCGCGTAGCTCAACTAAAAAGTAGGCGGCACGGTCGTTCAGTGAAGTTTCTTTATAGATAGCCGTGCCATTGGCTGGTACATACACCCGCCGCCACATAGTTTCATCCATCAAAGGCGCTTGGTTGGCATCAAAAAACAACGCCTTGCCTTCAATTTGTAAATCGTAGTCGGTACGGTTACGAATCATGGTCCAGACTTCTAATTGCCCAGTTGCGCTGTTACTGATGCCGCTGCGATCAAGAGTTACTTTAACCGTATCTTGTACCCGCTCACCAAAGATGGTTTTGGTGATATCAGTGCGGTTAAGCTGATGATCAATAAATACTATGGTGTTCATTTCATTGGTGGTGGTGCGCTGCACTGGGTGCGCGCCTTGGTAGCCGTTTTGGGTGGTACTGCCGCAGCCTGCTGCCAGCAAGGTGACCGCTGCAATAGCTACTAACTTGGTGCCTAAATGACTGTTCATTGTTGTTATCCTTCTGCTGCCGATGCCATCATCTTGTTTAGAATGCTGACTCAGCGCGCGCGTGAGCTATGCCAAATCAGATGATTGCCACGCTGATCTTGATAATGCCGAAACACCCCGGACGGGAGTGAGACCGGCTGTCCGTCTAAATCTGCATAAGTTGCCTGCCAATCACTAATATCAGTGGGCGAGCCGGAAAAGGTGCTGACATGAATGGCATCCGGCAAACTAGCCCAGTAACGCGTGTCTGCGCGCGGTTTAACATTGGCCGATAACGCCATGCTAGCCACCCCAATCAAGGCCAAAGTATTACCCACCTGCCCGCTACTGCCGCCAACTGCCGGTGACCAGACTCGTGCCGCTACCCCTAACTTAGCTAAATCCGCACCAATATCCGCGGTGGTATTGGCAAAACTAGCTTTGCCTTCAATAATCGCATCTACTGGCCTACCGCCACGTGAGGTGGCTTGCCAGTAAACACTCTCAATAGGAGCTAACTGTTGCGTTTGCCCCGCCATGGTTAGGGTGACTTGTTTCTCGGTGAAATTTTTACCCGGGCGAAACACCAGCTCGTAATGGCCCATACCGTCGGCTAATTTACGCGGCGCAAAGCCCGTTTCAGCTAGCACAAGTACATTATCGTTGGCATCAGGAATGACGATATCTGGCCGCAATTGCTGTAACTCAGCGTACGCCTCAGCGGCTAAGCCGGGGCTGCCCATTTTTTGCGCCGACCAGCCGGCCAGCAACAATAGCACCGCAAAATCAGCACGATTCTGTTCTTCTTCGGCAAAGGCATCTTGCAACAGCCCGCTGATAAAACTGGCGCGAGCATTGTCGTACTCACCGTCAGCTAGGTAAATCAGGCCACGATAGTAGTAGGCCATAGCACGTTCGTAGGGCTCACCTTTGAAGTCTTTGCGGCCTTCTTCGTGCCACAGGCTGCGCGCTTGAAGTGCGGCTTGGTTATCTGCATACACAGTTTCAATCACCGCTAGCGCAGCATCAAAGTTCTCGCGGGCAAGATCGAGATCGCCCCGATAAAAAGCAGCGGTTCCTATCTCCATGCGGTTGAGTACTTCGTTACGCTTACCCTCGGCAAATAGCTTTTGATACTGTGCTTGGGCATAGCTGGGTTGCTCTGCCACCCTGCTTTGCTCTTGCTGATTAAGCTGCAAGGGTTGGTAAGTAGCTGGCCCCGTGGCTCCACAGGCGGCTACCGCTAAACTGACAACGGCCAGCCCCGCCAGCCGCACCGTCTGCTTTGCCGTATTAGCGGTAGATGATGTCATCTTGCGCGGTTTTCTGGAATTCATACATGCCGCTCCACACATAAGTGCCAAGTTCTAGATCGATTAACTCAAAGGTAATTTGATGGTAACGCGAGCGCTCTTGGCTACGGGTATCCATCGCATCAAGGGACATGATCCGCCCTACTAAGCGAAAATCTGCGCCAGCAGTAGCTTGGGTGCTACGAATGGTACCGCCATCCACCACGCCCATCCGCTTCAGTTCACGCTCTTTCTCAACCATATCGGCAAATTCCCGGCCGACGAAGGTTAGTCGACCATTGGCGGCACGATTCAGGTTGATGCGTAAGCGGTCGGTGAGCATGTTTTTGTTGATGCGCGACGAGCTCTCGTTGGTAAAATATTCGCTGTCGATAATGATGCGGGGGGCGATCTCGCGATTCACCAATTGCGGGTTGCTGAGCATATCGCGCATCATTTGGTCGGTGACCGCCATGATGTCTTGGGACTCAACCCCTACCCCTTGGATTTTGCCCGGTGACCGCGCATCTTCATAGACGGTGGCGCGGCCGGCACTGTTATCAATCTTGGTGGCACCGCAGCCGGTGAGCAAGAGCCCACCGATCAGCGTGATGCCGGTTAATACGAACTGTCTCATGGTAACGTCCTCATTGCAGCTTGTTTGATAGGCTGACGGGTAGGATTAAGTTAGTAACTGACACCCGCCCCAGCTGAGGCGTTATAAAGGTACTGCATGTAGTTGGTTTTCATCTCTGGATAAATCGACATCACTGAATTAAGCGCATCTTGATAATGCGGATGCGAGGAATGATTCACATACATCCAAACCGCTAAATCTTGCAGCGAGTTAAACGAGATATCTGAGCTACCACGAATCACTTCTTCGCCACCGGCCATCTCTAGCGCCACTTCGCGGCCGATACTTTCACCCACAGCCTGACCAAGCATGCCACCAAAGAAAGGAATATTTTCAGCTAGTTTTTGGCCTGCATAGGCTCCGGCCATACCACCGATAGAGCTACCCATTTCGGCATTTCGGGCGTTATTAACCCACTCGGCTAGCACCCCGTCTGAGGTGTAGGGACTCATGTAACTACCACTGTTACCTTGAATTGGGGTTGGTGATCTTAGTTGATTAGGTTGGGCCAATTGCGGCCCCATAGCACAGGCGGTCAGTAACAAAGATAGGCATACGGCAAGTAGTAATTTGATGTTGTTCATAACAGCTCTCCATTGAGCTCAAAGTTTTGTCTAGTCGTTATGATTTAATAGGAGATTTTAATCAAACAGCCGTAAAACCTAGGATTAATCATAACTTTTGTTATTGGCACTGCTTAATTTACAGGCAGCAAAGTAAAGATTATGCAAAGATTCTATTTTATCAAGGCGATAGCCATCACAAATGTTTAACCGTTTGTTTTGTTATCAGTTTTAATTATCAGTTATGTCTTGCTTGTTTAGTATTCATCATGTTTATCGCAAAAATATGCGTGAAAACACTTATGCCAATTCAAATATGTAACAAAAGCCCGTATAATTCGTGGCACTTTATTAACCGCAACAGCAAAAGGGGTACCCAGTGCTGCAAGAATATCGTAAGCATGTCGAAGAGCGGGCCGCAGAAGGCATTCCGCCAAAGCCACTGACAGCAGAGCAAGTTGCTGATTTAGTAGAATTATTAAAAAACCCACCAGCGGGCGAAGAAGACTTCCTAGTCGAGCTAGTGTCTGAGCGTGTACCGCCAGGCGTAGACGAAGCTGCTTATGTTAAAGCCGGCTTTTTATCAGCCATCGTTAAAGGCGAAACCAGCAGCCCTATCATTAGCAAAGAAGCCGCTGTTGCTTTGTTAGGTAACATGCACGGTGGTTATAACATCGTGACCCTAGTAGAGCTGCTAGACGACGCTGAATTAGGCGAGTTAGCCGCAGAAGAATTGAAGCATACCCTACTGATGTTCGATGCCTTCCACGATGTGGAAGAGAAAATGAAAAAGGGTAACCAGCTAGCCAAGCAAGTGATTGAATCATGGGCTGAGGCTGAATGGTTTACCAGCCGTGATGAATTGCCTGAAGCAATCAAAACTACCGTCTTCAAAGTCACTGGTGAAACTAACACCGACGACTTGTCACCAGCGCCAGACGCTTGGTCTCGTCCAGATATCCCATTACATGCTAAAGCCATGTACAAAATGCCACGCGAAGGTATTACTGACGCGGCTAAGCAAATTGAAGAGCTGAAGCAAAAAGGCCACCCAGTCGCATTTGTAGGTGACGTGGTTGGTACAGGTTCATCACGTAAATCAGCCACCAACTCAGTGTTGTGGTTTATTGGTGAAGACATGCCTGGTACGCCAAACAAGCGTGCTGGTGGTATCTGTATTGGTGGCAAAGTAGCGCCAATCTTCTTCAACACCATGAAAGACGCCGGTGCGTTAGTGTTTGAAGCAGATGTAGAAAAAATGAACATGGGTGATGTGATTACCATCTACCCTTATGCTGGCAAAATTGAAAACGAAGCTGGCGAAGTGATTGCTGAGTACGACTATGCCTCGCGCGTGATTTTAGACGAAGTACGCGCTGGCGGTCGGATCAACCTGATCATCGGTCGTGGTTTAACTGAAAAAGCTCGCGAAGCTCTAGGTTTAGGTCCGTCTGAGCTATTCTTGAAGCCAGAGCAGCCAGCAGATACAGGTAAAGGCTACACCTTAGCGCAGAAAATGGTCGGTAAGGCTTGTGGTATGGCTGGCGTCCGTCCGGGTACTTATTGCGAGCCGAAAATGACCACCGTGGGCTCACAAGACACTACCGGCCCAATGACACGTGACGAGCTGAAAGATTTAGCTTGTTTAGGCTTTACTGCTGATTTGACCATGCAGTCATTCTGCCATACCGCGGCTTATCCAAAACCTGTTGATATTGAAACCCAGCATACTCTGCCTGATTTCATCATGAACCGTGGCGGCGTAAGTTTGCGTCCAGGGGACGGAATCATCCACAGCTGGTTAAACCGCATGTTGTTACCTGATACCGTAGGTACTGGTGGCGACTCACACACCCGTTTCCCGCTAGGTATTTCATTCCCAGCAGGTTCAGGCTTGGTTGCTTTCGCAGCTGCTACCGGCGTCATGCCACTAGATATGCCTGAATCAGTATTAGTGCGCTTTAAAGGCGAGATGCAGCCTGGTATCACCTTACGTGATTTGGTTCATGCCATTCCTGCCTTTGCTATCAAAGAAGGTTTATTGACCGTAGAAAAACGCGGCAAGAAAAACATCTTCTCTGGCCGCATCTTAGAAATCGAAGGCCTTGATCACTTAACCGTTGAGCAAGCCTTTGAATTATCTGATGCGTCAGCCGAACGTTCAGCTGCGGGTTGTACCATCAACTTGTCAGAAGAGTCGGTCGCTGAGTACTTGCGTTCTAACATCACCATGTTGCGTTGGATGATCAACGAAGGCTACGGCGATGCCCGTACCCTTGAGCGTCGCGCACGTAAAATGGAAGAATGGTTAGCGAACCCGCAATTAATGCGTGCTGATGCTGACGCTGAATACACTGCGGTTATCGAGATCGATTTAGCTGACATTAAAGAGCCGATTGTTTGTTGTCCGAACGACCCAGACGACGCTAAATTCTTAAGCGAAGTTGCTGGCGATAAAGTAGACGAAGTGTTTATTGGTTCTTGTATGACCAACATTGGTCACTTCCGTGCGGCTGGTAAGTTGTTAGAGAAAAACACCGAAGAGCTCAACACGCGTCTGTGGATTGCGCCGCCAACCAAAATGGACGAAGCGCAACTACGTGAAGAAGGTTACTACAACATCTACGCAAACAATGGCGTGCGCACTGAAATGCCAGGCTGTTCATTGTGTATGGGTAACCAAGCACGAGTAGAGCCAGGTGCAACGGTATTATCTACCTCTACGCGTAACTTCCCGAACCGTTTAGGCGACGGCGCTAACGTGTACTTAACTTCAGCTGAATTAGCTGCCGTGGGTGCGATTTTAGGTAAATTACCAACGCCTGCAGAGTACATGGAATACGCTAAAGATATTAACTCAATGGCTGGTGAAGTTTATAAGTACTTAAACTTTGATCAAATGGATGCCTTCCGTGCGGCTGAAGCTGCGGCGAAAGCAAACATCATTCCGACCATTAACCTAGGTTAATGTAAGTAAAAAAAAGAGCTGGCCCCAGGTCAGCTCTTTTTTATTGCGCGATCTGTAAATCATTTGCCTTCGCTATTCTTGTTTGTTATTTTTTAAAAAAATATAACAATAACGACAAGGATTTCTCATGCATCTCATGGTTCGCAATTTGCTATTAAGCGCAGGGTTACTTGGTGCTTCACTCATGGCCCCGCAAGCGCTAGCTGAGACTGCAGCCAAGACCAGCGCAGCAAACGCCTTTGAGCAGGCCTATGCTGCCTTACAGCAAGCGCACCAGCAACAACTCCCTAGCCACGAGCTAAGAAGCTACGCGCAAAGCGCCTATCAAGCGGCCAGTGCCTATTTTGGTGACGAGCACATCAATACGGCTAAAATGAAACTGTCCTTTCTGAATGTGTTAACTCCGAGCCAGCACAGCAGCGGTGATTTTGCTGACCTTGCTACCAGCGTGCTCGATACCTACGAAAGCGAATACGGCGCCGACGCCGATGAACTGATCCCGGCGCTGATGATGGTGTTACGAACGCAACCCGTGCGCGCTCATTTACGCAAAAACCGAGCCCTATTTGAACGCTTAATCGAAGCGGCAGAACGCTCTCCTAGCCTTAGCGTTGAACAACAACTACGACTCAAAATTGACGCTGCCACCTTGTTGTTGGCACAAGGCAACCCAGCTAGTCGAGCCCTGCTTGATTTTCCTGAACAAGCTCAGCAACAGCTTGGCGCAAGCCATGACTTAACTTTGTTGGCAGAGTTCTCAGCGGCTCGTTATTTAGAAGTGAACCAACAAACCCGAAGTGCAACTGACTACTTTGAGAAAATCAGCCAACACCCATTTACTGAGCAAGCCTCAGAGACCCAACTGAGTATCAAGTACATGAGCCATGCGCGTTTGGTTGCTACGTATGAAGGCATTGGTGAAAGCGATAAAGCCACCAAGCATTGTTTAGCTATTGCCGCTATGGGGCGCGGTATTGGTGACGAAGAAGAACCGACCCCGATTTATCGAGTGAACCCGAAGTTTCCGCCTAGCATGGCGCGTGACGGTCATAGCGGTTCAACGGTCTTGATGTTTGATATTAATAAGCTAGGCATGGTGGAAAATATTCGAGTCGAAGAAGCCAGCCATAAAGCTTGGGCTCGGGCCGCCACCAAAGCCTTGCAGCAGTGGCGCTATGCACCGCGGTATGTGAATGGGGCCAGTGTCGATACCGTCAATCGCAAAGTTGTCTTTGACTTTAATATTCGCCGCTAGCATCACTACTAGTATCACCATGAGCACCAGCAAAATACTGCCAAATCAGCCGTTCAGCTGGGCCAGCTAAGCGTTCCGCTGAACGAACCATGTGTACCTCTAGGTTCACCTGATTAATAAAACCCGGAATATCAATAGGCCGCAACATCTGTTGTGCGATGGCATCACCGACCAGATCGCCGGGGATGATCCCCCATCCCATCCCAGCTAGCAATAACTCGCGTTGGGTGATGGAGTCATTCACCCGAATTCGCTGCTGACCGGGCATCCGTAAAATAATATCAAGATCAATACCAACATCTTGATTTTGCGGGATCAACATGGGCAAATCCAGCAAGTCTTGGCGTGATACTTTTATTGCTGCAGGATGAATTGCCGCGGGGTCAACTAAACCAGCTTGCTGCAACAGCGCTGGTGCTACCACAATCAGTAATTCAAACGGTCGCACCCTTACCGTCTCAAAATCACCGTGCTGACGAAACACAGGTAACCAAGGGCACAGCGCCAATTCAGCTTCGCCGTCGCGAATTCTGCGTAACGAGCGCAACTGGGAATCGCCGCTTAGCAATAACTCCGTTGCCGGAAAGGTCTGCTGTAACTGCTGCAGCGCGGGAAATAATACCGCCGGTGCACAGGTGTAGTCATAAGAAATCCGTAACTGCGGCTCAGCCCCGGTGCGTAATTGCTGGGTGAGTGATTGCAGTCGTTGATTTTGCCGAATCACCTCACTGGCCTGGCGCAGAAACTGTTGGCCACGCTGTGTAAGCGCTAAGCGATAGCCACTGCGATCCAATAATTTGAAACCAGCTTCCTGCTCGAGGTTTTTTAGTGCCATACTGACCGCAGCTTGGGTGCGATGCATGCGTTCAGCAACGGCTTGCACCGAACCGACTTCAGCCAAATGAATGAGCATTTCTAGTTGGTTCAGCTTCATCGTTAACCCTATAAGTTTTTCTTAATATGTTTTTAATTTTTATTCAGTACTACTTTAGCTTTGCTTTGGCTAAAATAACAGCCTAAGTTTTATCAAACGCTTGGAACATTCCACGCTGAGGTTACTCTATGAACTATCCAGCTCGTCTAGTTACTTGGTCTTTGTTCGCGGTTGCTGTTCTCAGCACCAGCGCATGTTCTCCAGCTCCAGAAGCAGCTGCGCCAACGGCTGTCGCTCAACCGGTGAAGTTAATGACGGTTAGCTACGGTCAGGGAGAACGGATTCGCCGCTTCCCAGCTGTGGTTGAAGCTGCGCAAGTGGCACAACTGGCATTTCGAGTCGCTGGTGAAATTACCGAGTTTCCGGTCAAGGCTGGTCATGATGTGAGTCAGGGGCAGTTAATTGCCAAGCTAGACCCAACTGACTACCAATTGGTGCTCGACCAAGCACAAGCTCGGTTTGAGTTAGCCCAAGCACAATTTACTCGTACTGAGAATTTGGTGGCGCAAGGGGTGATTTCACCGCAACAGTTTGATGAAGTTAAATCTAACCTCGAAGTGGCCCGCGCGAACCTAGAGACGGCCAAGGCGAATGTGCGATACACCGAATTACGCGCGCCTTTTGCCGGTACCGTGGCTCATGTTTTTGTTGAGCGTTACGAAACCGTGCAACCCCAGCAAGCTATTGCCACTATTCAGCTCAGTAATGCCGTAGACGTGAGTATTCGGGTGCCTGAGAGTTTATTTGCACGTGTACAAAGACAGACAGATTATCAACCGGATGTGATCTTTGCAGCAGCCCCAGAGCGTCGTTTCAAAGCCACTCTTAAAGAATGGGATGCTACTGCAGACCCGGCTACCAACACCTATAAAGTGGTGTTCACCTTACCGGTACCGACAGACTTAAACGTACTCCCAGGCATGTCTGCCGCCCTTGAGGTAGACGCTAGCGCCATTGCTCAACAAGCAGCAGCGGCCATTATTGTGCCTAGTTCAGCGGTGTTTTCACCAGCCACCCAAGCGGCTAGCAGCGGTCATGCCGTATGGGTCTATCAGCCAGAGGCCGGCGTGGTTGAGCTACGTCCGATTACCATAGGTGCGGTAACCAATCACGGCATTGAGGTGACCGCAGGCCTAGTCGATGGCGAGCAAATTGTCGTTGCTGGAGTGCATGCATTAACAGACCAGCAGCAGGTACGGCCATGGACTAAAGAGCGAGGTCTGTAATGAATATCGCTCGTTACAGTATGAAGCGCACCACCACCAGCTGGATGGTGCTATTTATTCTCTTACTTGGCGGGATTATCGCGCTGCTTAATATTGGTCGCTTAGAAGATCCTGAATTTACGCTGAAGCAAGCCATGGTCATTACCCAATACCCTGGCGCAACGGCGCAACAAGTTGAGGAAGAAGTCACCTACAAGCTGGAAAATGCCATCCAGCAACTGGCCAATGTTGACCACATTACTTCGGTCTCTAAACCCGGGCTTAGCCAAATCACCGTAGAAATGCAAAGTACCTTGCGCAAACATCAGATGCCACAGGTGTGGGATGAGTTACGGCGCAAGATTAACGATGCCCAGCCTCAACTTCCGCCCGGCAGTGGGGTGCCCATGGTGAAAGATGACTTTGCGGATGTGTATGGCATGACTTTTGCGATTTCCGGCCCCGGCTACAGTTATCAAGACATTGCTGATTACACCGATTTTTTACGCCGCGAACTGGTGCTAGTGAAAGGCATAGGTAAGGTGATGGTAGCCGGCAAACAGAACGAGCAAGTGATTGTCGAAGTGTCGCGCGAGAAGCTTGCTAACTTTGGTATTGCTCCACAGCAGTTGGTGAATCTACTGCAAACACAAAATGCGGTTAGCGATGCCGGCCGCGTGCAAATTGGTGAGGAGCGCATCCGTTTGCAAACCAGTGGTGAATTCCAAGATGTCGCCGCACTCGCTGATTTGATGATCAGTAACCCAGGCGCAGAAGAGCGGATTTTATTACGCGATGTGGCCACTGTAACTCGCGAATATCAAGAAATCCCAACCCATATGGTGCGTTACAACGGGCAAGAATCTTTATGGCTAGCACTGTCTTTTGCTCCTGGCGTGAACGTGGTGGAAGTAGGTGAACGCGTTACTGCTAAATTGGCTGAGTTAGAATACGCCCAACCGGTCGGCATGCAGATCAGCAACATCTACGATCAACCCAGTGAAGTGGATAAATCTGTCACCAACTTTCTTATCAACCTAGCCGAAGCCGTGGTGATTGTGGTGGTAGCCTTGTTGGTGACCATGGGGCTGAGATCTGGCGTGTTGATTGGTAGTGTGCTGCTAGTGACCGTGCTCGGTAGTTTTATCTTCATGTATTTAATGGATATTCAGCTGCAACGGGTCTCTCTTGGCGCTTTGATTATTGCCTTAGGCATGTTAGTTGATAACGCCATAGTCGTGGCCGAAGGTATGCTGGTTGGGGTGCGACGTGGTTTGTCGCGGATTCAAGCCGCCAGCGACGTGGTGCAACAAAATTTATGGCCACTGCTGGGGGCGACAGCGATTGCCATCATTGCCTTTGCGCCGATTGGGCTATCTAAAGATGCTAGCGGTGAATACGCCAACTCGTTGTTCTGGGTGCTGTTCATATCGCTGCTATTGAGTTGGTTTACTGCCATCACTCTCACGCCGTTCTTGGGTAATATTCTGTTTCGCAAAGATGCTCGCGCGCGTAGCGCTATCGAACAGCCCGAAGATGATGACCATGTTTATCAACACTGGGTATTTCTAGGCTACCGCAAGCTTTTGCTGGGCTTTTTAAGTTGGCGAAAAACCACGGTAGCCGTGATGTTGGCGCTGTTGGTGCTGGCTGGATATGGTTTTACTAGCGTAAAACAGTCTTTCTTTCCGCCCAGTACCACGCCGATGGCCTTTATTGATTTATGGTACCCGCAAGGAACCGATATTCGCTCGACCTCACAGCAGGTGAAACAGCTTGAACATTACTTGCAACAAGAGTACTTGCAACAAACAGAAGCAGGCCAAGAAGCTGCTGGCTTAGATTTTGTTGCCACCACCATAGGCCAAGGCGCTCCTAGGTTTACCCTCACCTATATGGTCGAAAAATCCTACGAAAGCTATGCCCAGTTGATTCTGCGTGGTACCGATAATCAGCATTTGCAACGGATACTCGAGCAATTTGAAGGCTACCTGCAACAGCAGCAGCCCGATGTTGAATTTAAGATCAAGCCCATTGAAATGGGCCCCTCCCAAACAGCGAAGCTCGAAGCGCGCTTCAGCGGCCCTGACCCGTTAGTGCTGCGTCAACTTGCAGACCAGGCTCGGCAGATTATGGCAGCCGATGCTGGGGTTCATAATCTGCGCGATAACTGGCGCCAACGCACCAAAGTGCTCGAAGTAGACTTTAATGAAGCCGCGGCGCGACGGTTAGGCATTACCAAACAAGACGTTGATGATGTACTTAAACGTAATTTCACCGGGCAAACGGTGGGAGTCTATCGCGATGGTACCGAGTTACTGCCGATTTTGGTTCGAGCGCCAGCACCGGAACGTAGCGATCTCGATAACTGGTTTGAGCTGCAAGTTTATAGCTCGGCGTTGCAACAGCATATTCCGCTGGGTCAGGTGGTGCATGGCATTCAGCTTGCCGCCGAAGATTACCTGATTGTGCGACGCGACCGGAAAAGAACCATCACAGTGATGGCTGATCATGATATTTTCTCTGGCGAAACGCCCGCTATGGTGTTAGCCCGAGTGCGCCCAGATATTGAAGCCATTCCCTTGCCGCTCGGCTATGAGTTAAGCTGGGGTGGTGAGTTTGAGGCATCACAAAAAGCCACTGGCGCAGTGTTTCAAGCCTTGCCATTGGCGTTTTTGGTGATGTTCATTATTACTGTGTTGCTGTTTAGCTCTATCCGTCAAGCTGGGGTACTGTGGACCACAGTTCCCTTGAGTCTGATTGGGGTTACTCTGGGGCTGTGGCTCACTGATCAGCCCTTTGGTTTTATGGCGTTATTAGGCTTTTTAAGTTTATCGGGCATGTTAGTTAAAAATGGCGTGGTCTTATTAGAACAAGTGCGCGTAGAATTAAGTGCTGGTAAAGCAGCCATAACGGCACTGGTGGACGCCTCCGTGAGTAGGGTGCGCCCCGTCGCTATGACTGCCGCCACCACGATTGTGGGGATGATTCCGCTGCTGTTTGATGACTTCTTTGTGAGCATGGCAGTGGTGATCATGTTTGGCTTGGGCTTTGCAACCTTACTTACCTTGGTTGTGGTGCCGGTGATGTATGCGTTGGTGATGCGAGTAAAATGAATATAGCAGTGTTAGGAGCAAGTGGTGGCCTCGGTGGCATGACCGGTAGTACCTGTGTGCAAGTTTCAGAACGTATTCTGATTGATGTAGGTACTGGTGTCAGCCAATTGTTGTTAAAGCAGATGCAGCAAGTGCGGCATATTTTCATTACTCACAGCCACAGTGATCATATCGCTTGTTTACCTATGCTGTTAGGTAACTTATTTAATGTTGCTGATGCTGGTGAACCTGTGACCGTCTATGGCTCGGCCGATACTATTGCGGCTATCCAAGCGCATGTGTTTAATTGGGTCATCTGGCCCGATATGCAGGAACTACCCAGCAAAGCAGCACCACTGTTGCGCTTACAAACCATCACTGCAGGCCAAACCATTGCTATTGATGGCATTAGCCTGACCCCTTTTGCCACCTATCATACGGTGCCAACCTTCGGTTATTCTATTTGCAAAGAGCAGCAACACACAGTGTATGTGGCCGATACCGGCTATGCCAGCAGTCTGGTTGAACAGATTAATCAGCTGGGAGTGATTGACGATATTATTCTGGAGTGTAGCTTTCCTAATGAGTTGGCAGCAGTGGCCAAGCAAAGCTGTCATTTGACCCCACAGCTATGTTTGCAACTCTTAGCTGAGTTGACGCAACCGCCAAAACGGGTATGGATCAATCATTTAAAACCAGATGTGGCGGATGAAGTACATAAACAATTGCGGCAGCAGCACCCACCACAGGGCTGGCAGGTGCTGCTATAACTTGCCGCTCAACAATGCGTGTTCAAGCTAGGTTAGTAGGTGCTTACTTTAACGTTTGAATCACCCACACCTAGGTTGATAGAGACTACCGCGGTACCCGCACCACGACCTTTGCTGCTGGCGGTCATCAAGAAGCGGTTGTTCTCGACTTCCGCTACGCCCTTTACCTGGCTGTCGCCGATGCCAATATCGCTGGTGATGATGGCTAGGTCGCCGCGTAACTCAAGGTCCACTTCGCCTACGCCCACATCCAGATTGATGTCGGTCGTCCACATCTCACCACCGATGGTGCCTACCCCCAAATCTGCATCTACGGACGCAATCTTGGGCAGCTGAATCACCCAATCAAGCTTAACGTTATCTTGCTCTGGTACGCTTAGCACCAAACGGTCAGCGTCTTGATTTGCAGTTAATTGAACCGCCTCAAGGTCACCGTCGTTCCACATTTTGTCGCTATCAGCTTTGGCTGTTAGGGTAACTGACAGGGTGTCGCCAGAGGTCGCAATAAACTTAATTTCTCCAACGCCAGAATCTAAACTGAGCTTAGTGCTACTGGTGACTTGATATTCGGCACTCATGGTTTTTTGCTGTTCAGTAGTAGCAGCGGCTTGAAAGGGCATGCTGGCTAACGTTACCAAGGCGATTAATCCAGTCGCAAAGTTCCATACAACCTGTTGCTTTTTCATTGTTTTATTCCTTTTATCCATGTTGGTTATGAGACCGGTTGCAGCTGCTAAATTACGCTGCAACCTTTGGTCTGAATTTTTAATCACTTGCTAAGACTTAAGCAAATGCTGTGCCAACTTTGATAAACGCCTATAAAACAACAAGTTAAGTCGCAACCCTTCGAGATGAGGAATGGTTACTTAAGCTATTTCACTAGTTTTTAGTTAAATTTATACTAACTAAACGGCGATTTTCACCGCCGCTTTAAGTACAACCAATACACTGCTGGTATCACCAACAAACTCAGCAATGGCGCTACAATCATGCCGCCTATCATAGGCGCAGCGATACGCTGCATCACTTCGCTACCGGTACCTCCGCTCAGCATAATCGGCAACAACCCAGCGATAATAGTGAGCACCGTCATGGCTTTGGGCCGCACCCGCTGTACGGCGCCCTGCATAATCGCCTGCTGCAGCTCAGCCAAGCTAGGCTTGCTGTTAGCACGGCGAGCCTCAGCTAGGGCCTGATTCAAATACAGCATCATCACTACCCCAAATTCTGCTGCCACCCCCGCCAAAGCAATCATACCCACTCCTACTGCAGTAGATAAGTTAAAGCCTAATCCCCATACCAACCAAAGACTACCACTGAGTGCTAGAGGCAGAGTGACCATGATCAGTAAGGCTTGTTTGAACGACTTAAAAGTGACGTACAGCAGCATAAAAATAATCACCAGGGTGATTGGCACCACCGTCTTCAGCTTATCTTGTACCCGTTGCATGGATTCATACTGACCCGACCAACTGACACTGTAGCGTGGCGGCAACTGATAGCTAGCCACCAAAGGTTGCGCGGCCGCTAACACATCACTGACGGCGGTATTAGCATCCACATCAACGAAAACCCAGCCGGTTGGGCGGGCATTCTCACTACGGATCATCGCCGGCCCACTGGTTACTCTTATGTCGGCCACCTGTTCTAGCGTTAACCAAGTGCTGTTGTCACTATTAGTTATACTGACAATGGGGAGTTGCTGAAGCCGTACCAGATGATCGCGATACACCCGTGGGTAGCGCAGCGTAATAGGATAGCGTTCAGTGCCCTCAATGCTTTCAGTTACCGTAGCGCCCCCGATGGCATACCGAATGATCCGCTGCAAATCCGCTTGGCTTAACCCGTAACTGGCCGCCTTAGCTAGATCTGGACGAATTTCAATATAACGACCGCCGGCAGGACGCTCAGCGAAGACTGAACTCACCCCAGGTACATCTTGCAACAGCTGTTCTAGTTCAGCCCCAATTTGCTGAATCTGCTGTAAATCGGGCCCTGCAATTTTTAGTCCTAGCGGGGTTTTCAGCCCTGTTGACAGCATATCAATACGGGTTTTTATGGGTTGAACCCAGGCATTCGTGATCCCCGGTAATTGCACGCGTTGATCAAGTTCTGCAATGATGTCCTTGAGCTCTAGGCCAGGCCGCCACTGCTCCTGCGGGTGCAGTTGAATGGTGGTTTCAAGCATGGTTAACGGGGCGGGGTCGGTGGCCGAGTCCGCACGCCCTACCTTACCAAACACGGATTTTACTTCTGGTACTTGCTTAATCAGACGATCGCTTTGCTGTAGTAGGCGCCCAGCAGCTTCTGGACTGATACCCGGTAAGGTGGTGGGCATGTACAGCAAATCCCCTTCGTGCATTGCTGGCATAAATTCATAGCCCAGCTTTTGCCAAGGATAATAAGCGCTGAGTGCTATCACAGACGCCACCGCCAGTGTCGTTTTGGGCCACCGCAATACCCATGTTAACAACGGCTGATACACGGCAATCAGCCCGCGGGTGAGCGGGTTGGCTTGTTCGCTACGAATACGCCCTCGCAATAAATATCCCATTAACACCGGTACCAAGGTAATCGCAAGTAACGCTGCCGCTGCCATGGCGAAGGTTTTAGTGTACGCCAGCGGCGCAAACATGCGGCCTTCTTGTTGCTCTAAGGCAAATACAGGTAAGAAGCTTAAAGTAATAATAAGCAACGAGAAAAATAACGCTGGCCCCACCTCTGCGGCAGCGGTACCTATCACTTGCCAATGCTGCCGACCTTGAGCTGGTTGGCCATGTTGCTGCTGATACCGCAACAAATGTTTATGGCCATTCTCAACCATCACAATCGCGGCATCGACTAAAGCCCCAATGGCAATGGCGATACCCCCTAGGCTCATGATGTTGGCGTTAATATTGAGCGCTCGCATAGCAATAAAGCTAATCAGAACCGCTAAGGGTAAGGTAATAACCGCCACGAATGCTGAGCGCACATGCAGTAAAAAGAGGCCGCTAATCAGCACCACAAAGATCATTTCTTCAATCAGCTTGTGGCTTAGGTTATTAACAGCTCGTTCTATCAGCTGCGAGCGGTCATACACCGTCTCTATTGCCACCCCATCAGGTAGCCCTTGGCGAATACCATCTAGCTTAGCTTTCACACGGGCAATGGTTGCTTGCGCATTTTCGCCTTGGCGCATCACCACAATTCCGCCCACTACTTCGCCGTCACCATTCAGCTCAGCGATACCGCGACGGCTTTGGGGGCCACGTCTAATGGTAGCAACGTCTGCCAGGGTTACGCTCACATTGTTGGCACTGCGAACGGGCAGCGGCAACTGCTTTAAATCTTCAATGCTTTGTATGTAACCGGTGCCACGAACCATATATTCAGCCTCAGCCATAGCAACAATACCACCGCCAACTTCATTATTGGCTTGGGCAATGGTCTGTTCAATTACCGCTAAGGATAACCCGTAAGTTTGTAGCCGCTGTGGCTCCACCACCACTTGGTAAGCCGGCACCATACCGCCTACAGTAGCGATTTCTGCAACGCCGGGTACGCTTTGTAGCTCTGGTTTGATAAACCAGTTTTGTAAACTGGTGAGCTGGCCCAAATCATGCTGCCCGGTGGGGTCAACCAAAGCATATTGGTAAACCCAACCAACGCCGCTGGCATCCGGCCCTAACTGGGGTGTAACACCGTTTGGCAGACGTTGCTGCGCCTGATTTAAATACTCCAACACCCGGCTTCGTGCCCAATAGGGGTCGGTACCATCAGCAAATAAAATGTACAAATAAGAGTCACCAAAAAACGAATAGCCACGGACATCAGTGGCACCTGGCACAGCTAACATGATATTGGCTAAGGGCCAGGTCACTTGTTCTTCGACCAACTGCGGCGATTGTCCAGGATAAGAGGTCTTCACAATCACCTGCACGTCTGATAAATCCGGAATGGCATCTAACGGCGTTTGCATCATGGCGCGCCAACCTAGCCAGCCCAACAAGCAAGCCAGCAAGATCACCATCAGGCGCTGGCGCAACGCCAGCTTAATGATGTTGGTGAGCATCGACGGCCTCCTGCTTGTTAGCGTTGTTGTGCATGCCCTGCAAAGTTGCTTCTGAATCCAGCAAGAACTGCCCCGACACCACCACCCGTTCGCCCGCGGCTAGACCGGCTATAATTTCGGCTTGGTCACCAACGATTAAACCTACCTCAACGGGCCGTTGTACAAAGGTATTATCATCGGTTTGCACCAGCACTCGGTTGCTACCGCTGCCGTGACTGTCACCGGTAACGATCAGACTTGCGAGAGGAACAGCCAAAACCTCCCGTTTGGGGCCTCCGAAGAGTTCCACCTTGGCTTGCATGCCCACCAACAGACCCGGCTTAGCAGGCAGTTCTATTCTTAAGCGCTGACTGCGACTGCGCACATCCAACTCGGGGTAGACATAACTGACGCTGGTCTCGTAATCCGTAAGGCCTAGTTGAGCGATGGTAATATCGGCTGGCGTGCCTTGGCTAAACCAGTGGCTGTATTGCTCGGGCACATCAGCTTCCAGCCAGAGTTGCTCAGTACCTGTGATGGTCATGATCTCGAGGCCCGGCTCAACATACATCCCTTGCGCACTATTGAGTTGCGTTACCACTCCAGCTTTCGGCGCAAAGACAGGTACGCGATACAAGATTTCTTGGCGCTGCTCCAGTTGCTCGATGAGGTGCGGGGCAAAGCCCAGTAACTCCAGTCGTAACCGGCTATCATTGAGCAACCGTTGGGCTGACTGTGGTGATGACTGCTGCGATACCTGCTGCGATGACTGCTGCATAAGTAGACTGGACGCCTGCAGATAATCTTGCTGAGCAACCACCAATTCGCGACTATAGATTTCATACAGCAGCTGTCCTTGGCTCACCGTTTGCCCCTCACTGCGCACGTGCAGACGCTCAATCCAGCCGCTGGCACGCGCATGCACATGATGACGAGCATTATCATTCCATTGCACCTGTCCCTGGGTGACCAAATAGCGCCACAAGGTGGTGTGAGAGGCGACCGCAGTACGCACTCCCATGCTTTGTTGCATCGCCGACGATACCTGTGCCTGTGGCTGCTGATGGCTCTGCGGCCGCTGGGGCACTAAATCCATGCCACAAATCGGACAAGTACCCGGCTCTTCACTGGTGATATGACTGTGCATAGGGCAGATGTATTGTATTGGCTCGGCTTCGTTCAAGCTGAACGAAGGCGCTACGGTACTTTGCGAGTGCTGGTGCGTTTGCGCCGGAACCAAGGCAGAAGCCACAGGAGCAAGCAACCAGCCAGCCATCAGCAAAATGGCTAACCATGCCCGGCCTAAAGCCACAACAGCAGCAGGCCCAGAAGGACCAAAAAGGTAATAAAACATGAGCGAATCCTAATCTAAATCAGTTGGTTATAGAAACATTCAACGACGTAAGATTAGAACCCCATAGGTGGGCGTAACAATGGGCTTATTAAAGCTTTTATTAGACTATTGCTGCTGCGCCAAGCTGGCTGCTGCAGCAATGGTAGAGAAGTGATGACTTGACTTATCATGGCGCTATTAGCGTGACTACAGCCATGCTGGCAATCACCGCACTGGCCGCCACAATCGGTGTCGAGCTGGTTGCTCGGCTCTCCATCACAGCAGGAATGACTAGCATCCATCTGCTGGCTGCTATCCATGTGCATGCTGCTATGACTCGCTGCGCCATCCATGTGCATGCTACCTTGCTGTTGGAACTGAGCAAAGTTGTCATAGCTGCCCGCTGCCGAGGCCGTGAATGGCGTCAACATAAGGCTGAGCATAGTAAGCATGACGATTAATTTCTGCATGCTCATAATATAGCGCTATTTTTGCGGTGAAGCTAGCCGTAGGTAAGAGCTAGATTCAACGATTGCAGCAGGTCAGTCATGCTATTTCACCTTGACACTCCCCCCTCTGCTGCTTAAATTAAACTTCAACTTAACATTTTTTAACCAGTTGTACGTTGAACGCCCATTATTTCATCGATACAAAGGATGACTCATCATGACATTGCCCGTTAAATCATTAGTGCTCATGGCTATGCTGTCGTTACTAGGCGCTAGTTCTGTGAATGCCAAATCTGCCAGTAATAAAGAACAGCCCAGACCCGATCCAGGAGCAGAAGTCATCTATCTTGTCGCATCTACCATCGGGTTCTCATTAGATGAATTGAACCGTTCTTTTAATGTGATCTCAGATTTTCAAGCCGGTAAGTTTACCCTACCAGAACTAGATTCACTTTCTGATGATGAGCTGCTGCTCATGATTGATAGGTCTGCAGAACCCTTCGCCAGTCTCGACAACCAACAACTCATGCTGGTGGCGCAACGTTACCTGATTGAAACCGAGCTATTGGCTGCTCGCGCTGATGTTGACGTTGACAAGTTTCGTCAGTTCTATCGTACCTTTGATAGAACCATTACGCTGGCGCTGCGCGTCAATAAGTATGTTTCAGTAAAGCAGCGTAGCAGTCTCTCCCCTGATGCGTCACTCACTTATATGGATGTGGATAACTTTGATGGCCCTATCATAGCTTGCGATCGTTCTTGCCGGGTGGTGCAAGAGCAAGTTTGGGAAAACATGCTTGGGCAACTTTACATCATGGGCGATATGCAGAGCTGGGAGGAGCAGCATGGCTCGCAGCCATTAGGAACTGTTGCACGTATTGTTGATCATGAATCAGGTAAGTTTATTGAAATAAGAAATCAGTCTAGCTCGCTGGCGTGGAGGTCAGTCATTGATGGCAGTGACTGCGGCGCTGCTTCTTGTATTTAATGCATTGATAAAAAAGCTGAAACAGCGATAAAACTGTTTCAGCTTGGGTTAAACCATTTGAGACTACGGCTTACCAGATTTTTACGCGTTGCTCTGGTGGCAAGTACAGGTCATCACCTGGTTGCACATCAAAGGCTTCATAAAAGGCTGGCACGTTTACCACAGTGCCATTCACACGGTAATCAGCGGTCGAGTGTGGACCACGCACTACTTGGTTACGCACAAACTCATCACGCATTTTGGTTTTCCATACTTGCGCCCAGCCTAAGAACACGCGCTGCTCACCGGTGTAGCCATCCATGACTGGAGCTTCTTCACCAGCTAAGGCATTTTTATAAGCACGGTAAGCAATGGTTAAACCGGCTAAGTCACCGATGTTTTCACCTAAGGTGAGTTTACCTTGCAAGAAGGCACCCGGAATGACTTCGTATTGGTCTGTTTGTGCCGCTAACATGTTGGCACGTTCTTCAAACGCTGCGCGGTCTGCTTCAGTCCACCAGCTGCTTAAGTTACCATCGCCATCGTATTTAGAACCTTGGTCGTCAAAACCATGACCTAGTTCGTGACCAATAACAGCACCAATACCACCGTAGTTCACTGCATCTTCAGCATTCATATCAAAGAATGGTGGTTGCAAGATACCAGCCGGGAACACGATTTCGTTACGCACTGGGCTGTAGTATGCATTGACGGTTTGTGGCGTCATGCCCCACTCTTCTTCTTTAACCGGCGCGCCGATTTTAGCTAACTCTTCATTGTACTCAAACAACGCTGAACGCTTGTAGTTACCTACCAAGTCATTGTCTGCAATGGTTAATTCAGAATAGTCACGCCACTCGCTTGGATAGCCGATGTAAGGCGTAAACTTGCTCAGTTTTTCCAATGCTTTAGCTTTAGTGTCGGCACTCATCCACTCAAGATCTTGAATAGATTCACCGTAGGCCGTAATCAAGTTAGCTACCAGTTCTTCCATGCGCGCCTTGGCTGCCGGTGGGAAGTATTCAGCGACGTATAATTGGCCCAAGACTTCACCTAACACGCCATTGGTAGCGTTAACGCCGCGTTTCCAGCGTGGTTCTTGCGCTGGAGTACCATTAAGCACGGTACCGTAAAAGGCAAAACGACGGTCGTTAATTTCTTCAGTTAAGGCACCAGCATAACGCTCAACGGTTTTGATGGTTAAATAATGCTGCCAAGTTGTCACATCAACATCGGCGAACATGTCACCAAAAGCTTCAAAATAGCTAGGTTGACGAACAATCACATCAGCCGCTTTTGCGACGCCGGTGGCAGCAGCGTAAGCATCAAAATCAAAGCTACCTAAGGCCTCAGCTAATTCTGCTTTGGTCATTTTGTTGTAGGTTTTATCCGCGTTACGGCTTTCAATACGAGTCCACTGGGCTTCTGCTAATTTGGTTTCTAACGCCAAAATAGCTTCAGCGGCGGCACTGGCTTCAGCATAATCGACTAACCCTAAGATATCAGCGAGGTAAGTTTGATACTGCTGACGGATCTCAACGTACTTCTCATCATCGCTCAAGTAATACTCACGATCGGGTAAACCTAAACCTGATTGTGACATGTAAATAGCGTTAACTTCAGGGTCTTTCGCATCTGGATAGACATAAAAACCAAACGGTGAGCTCACCCCATATTTAGCTAGCTCGGCCATCCGTGCGACCACATCCGCATGAGTTTTAACCTCTGCATTGGCTTGTAAATCTGCGGCAATCGGTTTGTAACCAAGGCTGTTTAGAGTTTCAACATCCATAAAGCTATTGAAGAAATCACCAATTTTTTGCGCATTAGTGCCAGCTTCCGCACTACTAGCGGCGGCTTCTTCAATAATGCCACGCAGACGTTCTTGGTTTTGTTCTGCTAAATCTAAGAAGCTACCGATGCGTGATTTATCTTCTGGCATGTCGGTGTTCTTATGCCAAGTACCGTTCACAAACATGAATAAATCATCTTGCGGACGAACACTGGTATCAAAGTTTTCTAACACTAAGCCAGAGGTCAGTTGCTGTTGTGGCTGTTGCTGTTCTTGTTGTTGTTCTTGCTGTTGCGGTTGCTGGGGCGAACACGCAGCCACCCCTAGGGCTAAGGCGACGCTTAGCGCTAACGTGCTTACTTTATTCATAAAATCCTCATTGCTGGATATTGTTGCTAAGTTATCCTTTCTACCTTAAGCCAAGGTGCGGCGTGGTACAACAAAAATCCCTACAACTACCCGCATCCATCGGCTTATTTGTCGCAAAACCCGCTCGTACAAAAGGCAAAAAAAATCCGCAGCTGCTGAGCAACTGCGGATTCTTGGCTGCGGCATAATGCCTACAGCTTATTTTTTCTTGGCTTTTTTGTTTGGCAGGTCAGTAATAGAGCCTTCAAACACTTCAGCTGCTAAGCCCACAGACTCATGCAAGGTTGGGTGCGCATGAATAGTCAGCGCGATGTCTTCTGCATCACACCCCATCTCGATGGCTAAACAAATTTCGCCTAACAACTCACCGGCATTAGAACCAACGATAGCACCACCGATAATACGGTTGTTTTTATCAAACAATAGCTTGGTGAAGCCGTCTGTAGCACCTTGTGCGATAGCACGACCTGAAGCGGCCCACGGGAATACTGCTGCTTCGTATTCGATGCCTTGCTCTTTCGCTTCTTTTTCAGTTAAGCCAGCCCATGCAACTTCAGGATCCGTATAAGCAATAGAAGGAATCACTTTCGGATCAAAGTAATGTTTCTTGCCGGCAATCACTTCTGCTGCAACATGACCTTCGTGCACAGCTTTGTGCGCTAACATGGGCTGACCAACGATATCGCCGATAGCAAAAATATTACTTACGTTAGTACGTAACTGCTTATCTACTTCAATAAAGCCACGCTCAGTTACCTGCACGCCAGCATGTTCTGCGCCAACTTTCTTACCGTTAGGAGCACGACCTACAGCGACTAACACAGCATCATATTTCACTGGTTTTTCAGGAGCTTTGTCGCCTTCGAACGTTACGTGAATACCATCTTTCTTGGCTTCAACTTTCGCTGCTTTGGTGTTCAACATGATGTTATCGAACTTCTTCGCAATCGATTTAGTGAAGGCTTTAATGATGTCTTTGTCCGCTGGCGGAATTAACTGATCAGTCATTTCCACAACGTCAACTTTGGCACCTAAGGCACTGTATACACAGCCCATTTCTAAACCGATAATACCGCCACCTAAGACCAACATACGCTCTGGCACAAAACGTAATTCTAAGGCTGCAGTTGAGTCCCAAATGCGCTCATCTTCGTGTGGCACAAACGGTAACTTGATCGACTGTGAACCCGCAGCAATGATTGCATGCTCAAAGTTAATGGTGGTTTCTTTGCCATCAGCATCTTTTACTTTCAGTTGCTTATCGCTCGCGAACTCACCAACACCATTGACCACGGTGACTTTACGCATTTTGGACATTTGTCCAAGGCCACCGGTTAATTGACCGATAACTTTTTCTTTGTGCGCACGAATTTTGTCTAAATCAATTTTCGGAGCACCAAACTCAACGCCTTCGGCTCCCATGTGCTTGGCATCTTCAATGTGCTTAGCAATGTGTAACAAGGCTTTAGAAGGAATACAGCCCACGTTCAAACATACCCCACCTAAGGTGTTGTAACGTTCAACAATCACTGTGTCTAAACCTAAATCGGCAGCACGGAATGCTGCTGAATAACCACCTGGGCCGCCACCTAGAACGACGACTTGGGTCTTCACTTCTTTGCTCATAAGAACCTCTTTGAATTCGGCTGTGTTCGGTCTGTGGGGCTGATTATAACAGCCCCACCACAAATTGTTTAATTTATAAGACTAATTTACGAATATCCGACAAGACATTGCTCAGGTACACACTAAAGCGTGCGGCCACGGCGCCATCAATCACGCGATGGTCGTAGCTTAAGCTTAATGGCAACATTAATCGTGGTTCGAACTCTTTGCCGTTCCACTTAGGTTTCATGTCGCTCTTAGATACGCCTAAGATAGCGACATCAGGCGCATTCACAATCGGCGTGAAGGCGGTTCCACCAATGCCACCTAGGCTAGAAATTGAGAAACATCCGCCTTGCATGTCTTGGGCCTTAAGCTTGCCATCTCGTGCTTTAGCACTGATTTCCAACAGCTCATCCGAAAGCTCGTAAATGCCCTTTTTGTCGACATCACGAATCACAGGAACCACCAAGCCGTTCGGGGTATCGACGGCAATACCAATGTGCACGTATTTCTTCATGATCAAGTGTTCGCCATCGTCTGCTAACGATGAGTTGAACACTGGATATTCGCGCAGAGCTTTCGCAACTGCCTTCATGATAAACACCAGCGGGGTAATTTTTACGCCGTCTTTCTTCTTCGCCTGCAGTTCATTTTCTTGCTTACGGAAAGCCTCTAACTCAGTAATGTCGGCTTCGTCAAACTGGGTTACATGTGGAATCGTTACCCAATTACGGTGCAGGTTTGGCCCAGAAATTTTCTGGATGCGGGTGAGTGGCACCTGCTCTACTTCGCCAAACTTACTGAAGTCTACTTTAGGTGGTGCAATTACTTGCAACCCACCGGCACCTTGGGCTACGCCGCTAGAGGCAGTGGCCTTAGGCCGTGACAATTCGTATTTCACATACTCTTGCACGTCTTCTTTGAGAATACGGCTCTTACGCCCTGAGCCTTTCACTTGAGTCAGGTTCACCCCAAACTCGTGTGCTAAGCGACGCACCGCTGGTGACGCATAGGCTAGGCCTTCGGCTTTACCTTTTTTGTCTAACGGATGGTCAGGTACCGGTGGTTTGCGCTCGCTAGTGCTGCTATCTGCTGCGGTGGCGGCGTCGTCTTCTGCGGTATCTGAACTCGCTACCGACGGTGCTGGCTCGGCTTGGCTAGCAGCTGGTGCCGCTGAGCTTGCGCTTGCTTCGCGTATTTGCAAACGCACCACCAACGAGCCTTCTTTTACCTTGTCGCCGACTTTCACTTCCACAGATTCAACCACGCCAGCTTGTGGGCTAGGAACATCCATGGTGGCTTTGTCGGTTTCTAGGGTGATCAGACCGTCTTCTGCGGCAATTTCATCGCCAGCGCTTACCAGCACTTCAATCACGTCCACTTCACCAGATTCGCCAATATCAGGCACCATCACGTCGATGGTTTTGGTGGCACCGCTGCCTGCCTGCTGCTCTTCTGAACTGGCTTCTGAGCTGTCGTCAGAGCTGTTGTCAGTACTGTCTTTAGCGCTTGCTGCCTCTTGCTCTTCACCTTTGGCGGCGGGCTGTTCTGCATCAGCATCAGCATCTTTGTCAGCATCAGCATCCGCGCCAGCTTCAGCTGCTGCTTCAAACATTGCCAATAAATCGCCTTCTTTGATTTTGTCGCCAACCTTTACTTTCAGTTCAGCCACAACCCCAGCAAAAGGCGCTGGAATATCCATCGACGCTTTATCGCTTTCAACTGTAATCAACGAGTCTTCAGTTTCTACCTGGTCGCCTTTAGCCACCAGGATCTCGATAACTTCAACTTCATCACCGCCCACGTCTGGGGCTTTTACTTCTTTCAAGTCTGCCATAATAGCCTCCGCTCCCGTTGCTTACGCGTACAGTGGGTTGATTTTGTTGGTATCGATGTTGAAGTCCTTGATGGCTTGCTCCACCACTTTCACCTCAATATCACCCGCTTTGGCTAACTCGGTTAATGCTGCCACCACAATGTACTGTGCGTTCACTTCAAAGTGACGACGCAGATTTTCACGGCTGTCTGAGCGGCCGAAACCGTCTGTGCCTAACACGCGATAAGCAGTAGGAACCCACGCACGGATCTGATCAGCATATTGCTTCATGTAATCCGTTGCTGCGATGGTCGGGCCTTTAGCATCCGCTAACACTTGGGTAACGTAAGCCGTTTTTTGCTTGCCACCGAGGTGCAACATATTGTAACGCTCGACATCATAACCGTTGCGCGCCAGCTCGTTGAACGAGGTTGCGCTGTAAACCTTGGCATTCACCCCAAAATCAGCGGCTAAGATACGGCCAGCCTCACGTACTTGCTGCAAAATAGTACCAGAGCCCAACAATTGCACTTCGGCTTTGGCGCCTTTGGCTTGATGACTCTCTAACTCGTACATCCCCTTGATAATGCCTTCTTCAACGCCTTCTGGCATTTCTGGCTGTACGTAGTTTTCGTTCATTACGGTGAGGTAATAGAACACGTTTTCTTGCTCACCGTACATGCGACGTAAACCGTCTTGAACAATCACTGCCACTTCGTAACCGAAGGTAGGATCGTAAGTGACACAGTTAGGCACTGTGTTAAACAAGATATGGCTGCTGCCGTCTTGGTGCTGCAGACCTTCGCCGTTGAGGGTGGTTCTACCGGCGGTACCGCCGACTAAGAAGCCACGCGCTTGGCTGTCACCAGCGGCCCAGACCAAATCACCCACCCGTTGGAAACCGAACATCGAGTAATAGATGTAGAACGGAATCATCGGCTCGTTATTGGTTGAGTAGCTGGTTGCTGCTGCTACCCACGAGGCCATCGCACCAAGCTCGTTGATGCCTTCTTGTAATACTTGGCCTTGTTTATCTTCACGATAATAAGCTACTTGGTCAGCATCTTGCGGCTCGTATTTCTGCCCTTGGCTGGAATAAATACCCACCTGACGGAACAAGCCTTCCATACCAAAAGTACGGGCTTCGTCTGGAATAATAGGGACGATCCGTTTACCAATCTTCTTGTCTTTGAGTAACGCCGTGAGAACCCGCACAAACGCCATGGTGCTTGAAATTTCACGCTCACCAGAACCTTTAGTGACCGCCTCAAAAGCCTTCAACGATGGAATTTCTAACTCAACATCGGTGTTTGGACGGCGCACTGGCATAAAGCCACCCAGTGATTCGCGACGCTCGCGCATGTACTTCATTTCTGCGCTGTCTTCTGGGAACTTGTAGAATGGAATCTCTTCAAGCTCGCTATCTTTGATTGGAATGTTGAAACGATCACGGAAGTGCTTGATCGCTTCCATGTCCATTTTCTTCACCTGGTGAGCAATGTTTTTACCTTCACCAGCAGCACCCATGCCATAACCTTTCACGGTTTTGGCTAAGATTACCTGTGGCCGACCTTTGGTGTTTACGGCCTTATGGTAGGCAGCGTAAACTTTCATCGGGTCGTGACCACCCCGGTTTAAGCGCCAGATATCTTCGTCTGTGAGGTTAGCGACCATGGCTTTGGTTTCTTCGGTTTTGCCAAAGAAGTGTTCACGCGTGTATGCGCCGCCCTTAGCTTTGTAGTTCTGGTACTCGCCATCCACGCTATCTTGCATGATTTGCGCTAATTTACCTTCGGTATCGCGATACAGCAGCGGATCCCAGTAACGACCCCAAATCACTTTAATCACTTCCCAGCCGGCGCCGCGGAAAGTACCCTCGAGTTCTTGGATGATCTTGCCGTTACCACGTACCGGACCATCTAAGCGCTGCAAGTTACAGTTCACAATAAAGGTGAGGTTGTCTAAGCCTTCACGAGTAGCTAGGCCAATGGCACCCAAGCTTTCTGGCTCATCCACCTCGCCATCACCTAAGAAGCAGTAAACGCGCTGGTTTGAGCAGTCTTTAATGCCACGGTCCGTGAGGTATTTCAGGTAACGTGCTTGGTAAATCGCCTGCATTGGGCCTAAGCCCATGGACACGGTAGGGAACTGCCAAAAATCAGGCATTAAGTTCGGGTGTGGGTACGACGGAATCCCCTTGCCGTCTACTTCTTGACGGAAGTTATTCAGTTGCTCTTCGCTGATGCGGCCTTCTAAAAAGGCACGTGCATAAATCCCTGGCGAGGCGTGACCTTGAATAAACAAATAGTCCCCACCGTCTTGTTCCGTTGGTGCTCTAAAAAAGTGGTTAAAGCCCACATCGTACAACATGGCCGATGAAGCGAAACTTGAAATGTGACCACCTAGCTCCAGCTCTTTTTTCGAGCCACGCAAAACCATAGCTAAGGCGTTCCAACGAATCGCCGCACGAATTCGATGCTCAATGGTGCGGTCGCCAGGCATGGTCGGCTCTTGGCTAGCCGGAATCGTATTCAAGTATGCAGTGGTGGCATTGAATGGCAAATAGGCACCGCTGCGACGTGCCTTTTCAATCAATGACTCCAATAAAAAGTGACCGCGCTCAGCGCCGTCTTGCTCTAACACGACCTCAAGAGCGTCTAGCCACTCTCTGGTTTCTTGCGGGTCGATGTCATCTTTCAAATGGTCAGTCATACTTTATCCTTACCCTTGCTGAGTTCGGCGTAGCGACCGTTGAATGCGTGATTGTTCACGATTCGAGGTAAGCAACGCATGTTCAATATAGGCCAACAACTGATGGCAATGTTCTCGTGCCTGTTCTGGTTCGCCAGCCACAATAGCAGCAACAATGTGCTGCCGATGTTCATGTAATTGCTGAACCACACCCGGTTTGTGGGCGAGATCTTGCAAGTTTTGTAAAATATTTCGCTGCAACAATGGCTGCATACTGCGCACTAGGTGCAATAAGATCACATTGTGCGATGCTTCAGCGATTCTGAAGTTAAATTCACCTAGTGCTTGCGCCTGAGTTGCCAACTGCATGCCCGGCTCGCGCTGCAAATTCGCAAACGCCACCTGGATAGCTTCTAAATCCGCAGGGGTACCGCGCATAGCTGCATAGTACGAGCAAATTCCTTCAAGCGCATGACGGAACTCAAGTAAATCAAATTGTGATTCTGGATGCTTGGTGAGTAGATCAAGTAAGGGTTCGGCCACGCGTTGTTGCATGTTATCGCACACATAGGTGCCACCGCCTTGACGGCGCTCAATTAAGCCGCGCGCCTCTAGCTTTTGGATGGCCTCGCGTAGACTTGGCCGCGATACCGAAAACTTGGCCGCCAAATCACGTTCCGATGGCAGCCGCGCACCAGCTTCTAGTGTGCCATCGACGATCATGGCTTCAATTCTTTCCATGATCACATCTGACAGTTTGGTTTGTTGTATGCGCTGAAACGCCATAATTCATTCCCGCAATATTGCCAGTGGTATTACCAATAGACCAATATTGTAAGCCTTCGGCTGACAAAAGCCAAATAGAAAAAGCTTACAGCCAGCCGGCAATCGTCAATAGTGCTATCAATACTATGTACAACAAGAAGTTACGCTTAACTAGCGCGACAGTGGTCTGAGCAGTTAACTGCTCTGCTGCTTCTGCTATTTTGGTTAAGGCAATGAAGTTATTCTGCGGCTTATTGCCAATGGAGCTTAACCAAACCGCCGCGGCTTGGCGGAAATTACCCACCAGCAGCATGCCTAACCCCATCGCTCGCGTTGGCAACCAGTCAATAATTTGCTGCAACGTCTGCCAACCCTCGCTGCGCTCATGCCGCATGTCGCGCAAGGTCGCGTAGAGCAAGGCCCCCATCACCCCAAACAGGACAAAATACAGCATCACCGCAAAATAATGGCGGAGATGAATCCACAATAGTAAATGCTCAACGGGCGCGGCTTGTTGACGCCCACTGGCCTGGCGTAAACGCCGCAACTGGTAAGCCTGCTCGGCTGCATCCTCTTCCTCTTGAGCGATAACATAAGCTTTATAGGCTGCTCGCGCTTGCGGCGCTTGAATCGCCACTAAGAGGCCTAAGCTGCTGATTAAAAAACTAAGCAAAAGGCTATTAAAAATGGCCAGCAAAAATCCCACCAACAGCGCTGGAATTAACGCCCAGAACACCTGCCCTAAATTATTTTGGCGCCATTGCTGCAACTGGGTATTGTTGAATTGCGCATGTTGCCAGCGCAGCACCAACCGCCGCCAATGTAGATTGCGGGTCACCTCAAGGGTGCGTTCTAAACTATAGGCTAACAAAATGGCCAGTAACGACATGGGGTTCCTTTTAACCTCTCACCTGTTTGTTGCAATGAACTGTTGCGGTTAACTGTAACAGTGAAGCATACCTGTTAGCGCACTAAGTGCTGGTCTAACAACTGCCGAAAATAAGCCCAATCAAACGCCGGTCCCGGATCGGTCTTGCGCACCGGAGCAATATGCTGATGCCCAACAATGCGTTGTGCTGTTAACGCTGGGTAATACTGCACCAGTTGTGCGGCAACCTTAGCCAACACCTGATATTGCTGTTCAGTGTAGGGGGTGTGGTCGGTTCCCTCAAGTTCAATGCCAATACTAAAATCATTGCAGCGCTTACGCCCGCAGTAGTGTGAACGCCCAGCATGCCATGCACGGCGGTGAAAAGGAACGTATTGGAGTAACTCGCCATCGCGCCGAATCAAGCAATGAGCCGATACTCTTAACCCTGCCAATGGGGCAAAGTCGGCATGTGCCTGGGGATTAAGCTTACCCATGAATAGGTCATCAATGAACGGACCACCAAATTGCCCAGCCGGTAAACTGATACCATGCACCACCAACAAGCTGATATCTGTGGCATCCGGGCGTTCATCAGCATGCGGCGAGTGGCGCTGCTTGCTGTGCGCCAGCCAACCCTCTGTCATCATCAACAAAATTCCTGCGTTCGCTAATTAGGTTGCTCAAAGTATAATAGCCGCATTAATTAAGCAAAAGCTTCTAGCTAATCCGATATGTGCCTTGTTAGAACCTGGCCGCAGTCCTACAATAGGCGCACTTGATTGATCAACCTATATCGCTACACGGAACAGAGAGATACCCAATGGATACACGAGTTGACCCGCAGTTACTGGCTAACGACCGTGCCGACATGGTGCAACGCGCCTTACATGAAGATTTAAACGGCCTTGATGCCAATTTAGACATCACCGCCCAACTTATTCCAGCTAGCGAAAGTGCGCGTGCTACCCTGATCACTCGCGAGCCAGCGGTGATTTGTGGCGTGGCTTGGGTTAACGAGGTGTTTGCTCAGTTAGGCGGACAAGTGACTATCCAGTGGCAGGTGCGCGATGGTGACCAAGTTGCCGCTGATACCCTGCTGTGCGAATTAGCTGGCCCAGCCCAAGTGATCCTTACCGGCGAACGTACCGCACTGAATTTCTTGCAAACCCTCTCCGGCGTTGCCACCACTACTGCCGCTTACGTGCGTTATTTAGCTGGCAGCAACACCAAATTATTGGATACTCGGAAAACCATTCCGGGCCTGAGAACAGCGCTAAAATATGCCGTGATTTGTGGCGGCGGTCATAATCACCGCGTAGGCCTCTACGATGCCTACTTGATTAAAGAGAACCACATCATGGCCTGCGGCGGCATCGAGCAAGCCATTACTACGGCGCGCCAGCTCAACCCGGGTAAACCGGTTGAAGTGGAAGTTGAAAACCTTGATGAGTACCAAGCAGCGCTCCACGCCGGTGCCGATATCATCATGTTAGATAACTTTTCAATACAAGATATCAACACCGCCGTCAGTCAACGATCAGGGGCAACGCAACTTGAAGTGTCGGGCAATATTACCGCCGAACGCCTTACCGAACTTGCAAGTACCGGAGTTGATTTCATTTCTTCTGGCGCTTTAACAAAACATATACAAGCCATCGATCTTTCGATGAGATTTCAACGCTTTTAGCTATTGACGAAATTCATTGATCTGCTATGTTTGAAAAGCAATGCGCAATCATGAAGTGGTCTAGTGCCACTTTATGAGAGCCAGGCAAGCTTTAAAAGGCAAAACCATTGCAAGGTGGTGACGCAAAACCTCCGGTCCTTTTAAACTATACTCGTGGATAGCAAACCACTAGATAGTAGGGATAGCGGGGCTGCAAGCTAGAGTCTGGTGGATAAAGTGGCAGTTCGATGCACTCAAGCCGATGCCAGTTCACCACGGTCTTTCGGCTAATGCAGATAGCTTTGTTGTGGTCCGCAAGGATCACTTGATGTGCTACTGTGCTATCGAGTGCCACCTGACTACAACAATAATTACATTCTAATAAGTACAGAAAACTTCCGGGAGATTTTCATGAAAGCGCAATTACAACGTGGTTTTACATTAATCGAATTGATGATCGTAGTAGCGATTATCGGTATTTTGGCTGCCGTTGCTATTCCTATGTATAGCGACTACACGCAGCGGGCTGAAGCTAGCACAGGTATCGCTGCACTGGCATCTTACAAAACTGCAGTAGCTATGTGTCACCAGCGTACTGGTACTTTGGCTGGCTGTAATGTTGCTACTAATGGTATTCCAGCGGCAATTACCGCTACTGGAACCGTGAATGGGTTAGCTGCAGCTAATGTGGCTGACGGCGTTATTACTGCAACTCTCACGGCGATGGATGAAGGTGATACTGATACTGATCCAGCAGCAATTCAAGTTCAGCTAACTCCGGTACCATCAACAAATGGTAGCAACATGAATTGGACTATCGCTTGTACAGACTTCAACACTGATGGTTCATCGCGGGTTGATGGTTGTACCGCGTCGTACACAGCGACTGCGACAGGTGGCTAAAACCTAGCTAAAAAGTTGTGACAGCCTGCGGTGTATGTGCCGCAGGCTGATTCTTGAAGTTCAATTTCCGCTCCGTTAGGAAGACTCATGCTGCACCACTCCTTAGCGGCTCTGTTGCTGCGTGACAAGCTGATACCAGAAGATAAGCTAACGCGTTGCAGTGAGTATGCGTGGGAGAACAAGCTGTCGTTTACGGCGTGCTTGATGGAGCAGAAACTCCTGTCTGCAAGTGCACTGGCCAATTTTTGCTATCTAGAAAGCAATGCTCCGTGGCTAGACCTTGATGCCTTTGATCCTGACTTTATTCCCCAGAAATTTATCAATGAACGTTTGATTCGCAAAAACCATGCGGTGCCTTTGTATCAGCGTGGTAATGTCCTCTATATTGCCGTGTCGGACCCTACTCGAATTGAGACGCTAGATGAGTTTCAATTTCGTACGCGGTTGCAAACCGAGGCGGTGTTGGTTGAGGAGAACAAGCTCCAGCGTTTAATTGATAAGTTGCTTGAGAACGAGCATTCGGCCCTAGGCGTCACCGAGCAAGATGAACAAGAGCTGCGCGATATTGATGCCGCTGATGAGCGCCAAGATGATTCGGGTGCTGTCTCTGCTGATGTCAAAAACGATGCTCCTATTGTCATCTACATCAATAAGATGTTGCTAGATGCGATTAAGCGTGGTGCCTCGGATTTGCACTTTGAGCCTTATGAAACCGAGTATCGGGTGCGCTTTCGAATCGATGGCGTGCTGCATGAAATTGCGCGCCCTCCGGTGGCTTTAGCGGGGCGCATTGCGGCACGCCTAAAAGTCATGGCCCAGCTGAATATCGCTGAGCGGCGCTTGCCACAAGACGGTCGGATTAAGCTGCGCTTATCCAAACATAAGTCCATTGATTTTCGGGTAAGTAGCTTGCCTACCCTGTATGGCGAAAAAATTGTACTGCGGATACTTGATGCCGCCGCCGCCATGATTGGGATTGAATCGCTGGGCTACGAACCAGACCAAAAAGCCTTGTACGAAGAAGCACTCAGTAAGCCACAAGGGATGATTTTGGTAACCGGCCCCACCGGCTCAGGTAAAACCGTAAGTTTGTACACCGGCTTGAATATTCTCAATACGCCCGAACGTAATATTTCTACCGCCGAAGACCCCGTCGAAATCAACTTAAATGGTATTAATCAGGTACATATTAACGCTAAAGCGGGCTTAAACTTTGCTGATGCGTTGCGTTCATTTTTGCGCCAAGACCCGGACGTGGTGATGGTGGGTGAGATCCGTGACTTAGAAACCGCGGAAATTGCGATTAAGGCGGCACAAACCGGGCACTTAGTTTTGTCCACGTTGCACACCAACTCGGCGGCAGAAACCCTGACCCGTTTGATGAACATGGGCGTGCCCTCTTACAACATTGCCGGCTCGGTCACCCTGATTATTGCGCAGCGGCTAGCACGACGCTTGTGTAACTCCTGCAAAGCGGAAGAGCACTTACCCCAAGATGAATTATTACGACAGGGCTTTAAAGCCGAGCAGTTAGCTGATTTGACCATCTATAAAGCCGTGGGCTGCGAGCATTGCACCGGCGGTTACAAAGGTCGGACCGGGGTGTATGAAGTGATGCCCATTACTCCGGCTATTCAAGATTTGATCATGGAAGGCGGTTCGTCTTTAGATATCGCCAAAGCCGCTCGTGATGATGGCATTCATTCACTGCGTGAGTCGGGTTTACTTAAAGTAGCCAAAGGCATTATTAGTTTAGCCGAGGCAAATCGCGTCACTAACTTCTAGGCGCTGACGTCGGCAGCACCTCACTAACGTTAACAGCAAAAGGTACGGGGATGGCAAGCACAACAAAAGCCATGAAAGATATCACCGAGTTTGAATGGACCGGGATTAACCGTCGCGGCAAGCGCATTAAAGGCGTGATGCGTGCTGATAATGACCGAATGGTGCGGGCTAACTTGCGTAGCCAAGGGGTCACCCCCAGAACCATCAAGAAAAAGCGTAAGCCGCTATTTGGCGGTAAAAACATTACCGGCGCCGACGTGGCGATTTTTACTCGACAAATCGCAACCATGTTAGGTGCGCAAGTTCCCCTATTGCAATCCTTAGAGATGGTGGCAAAAGGCTCCGAGAACCCCAAAATTCGTGAGTTGATGCAAGATCTCGCCAACCAAACCGCGGCAGGGGCACCTTTTGCGAGTTCACTGCGCCAGCATCCACGGGTGTTTGATGATCTTTATTGTGATCTGGTTGAATCAGGTGAGCAGTCAGGTAACCTCGAGAATATTTTTGACCGCATCGCAACTTACCGCGAAAAATCCGAAGCACTCAAGGCTAAAATCAAGAAAGCCTTGGTGTATCCCGCCTCGGTGATTGTGGTGGCCTTGGTGGTTACCGTGATCTTGCTGGTGTATGTGGTGCCACAGTTTGAAGCCGTATTTAAAGACTTTGGGGCAGAGCTGCCCGCCATGACCCAGTTTGTGGTCACTTTAAGCGAAATTGTACAAGCCTATTTTTTATATGTTGCAGCCGCGATTTTTGTCGGTGCTTGGCTGTTTAAGCGCGCCTACAATAAGAGTTTGGCGCTACGCGACCGAGTGGATCTGCTGTCACTCAAAATCCCCGTCATCAAAGACATTCTAAATAAAGCTGCGGTGGCGCGATTTGCTCAAACTCTGTCGACCACCTTTGCCGCTGGGGTGCCCTTGATCAGTGCCCTCGACTCTGCCGCTGGAGCCTCAGGTAATGCCCTCTACCGCGATGCTATTTTGCGGATCCGCGATGAGGTGACCTCAGGCATGCAGATGAACACGGCCATGCAAGCTCAAGATGTGTTCCCTACGTTAGCGGTACAAATGGTGTTTATCGGCGAAGAAGCCGGTAAGTTAGACGATATGTTAAGCAAAGTTGCCTCAATTTATGAGCGCGAAGTCGACGACCTGGTAGATAATCTTACGGCCTTATTAGAGCCGATGATCATGGTGGTTATTGGTGGTTTGGTGGGTGGCTTGATTGTAGCCATGTATCTGCCGATCTTTAGTTTAGGTAAGGTGGTTGGATAGATGGCGGAGTTTCCTGCAGAGTCAGTCTGGTTAACCCTCACAGCACTGGTGTTTGGTTTAGTGATTGGTAGTTTTTTGAATGTGGTGATTGGCCGCTTTCCACTGATGCTGCAGCGCCAATGGCGACAAGAATGCGCAGCCTTGCAGGCTAGCTCAGCGGAGGCTGCTGCCACGCCAACCAAAGCCGAGCCTTTCAACCTCGCCTACCCGCCCTCACGCTGCCCTAAATGCAATCACAAGATAGCTTGGTATGACAATATTCCGGTGGTCAGTTGGTTGTTGCTGAAAGCCAAGTGCCGCAATTGCCGTACCGGCATTTCTGCTCGCTACCCGCTAATCGAATTACTAACCGGTGTGGTGTTTGCTCTGTTGGCTTGGTACGGCGGTATCACAATTCCTAGCTTGGTCTACATGGGGTTAGCCTGTTTACTGATTTGCATGTTCTTTATTGATGCGGACGAAATGATTCTGCCGGATCAAATGACCTACCTCATGCTATGGAGCGGCCTCTTGTTCACCCTGTACCATGGCCATATTCCGCTAGCAGATGCCGTGATAGGTGCTGCCGCGGGTTATTTAAGCCTGTGGAGTGTGTATTGGGCGTTTAAGTTGCTAACCGGTAAGGAAGGTATGGGCTATGGTGATTTCAAGCTCCTGGCGGCGTTTGGCGCCTGGGCTGGCTACCAAATGTTGCCGGTGATTGTTATCGCCGCCGCCGCCAGCGGTGCCGTGCTTGGCATCATCTATCAGCAAATCAATAAGCAGCGCCAGGGCCAACCGATTCCGTTCGGGCCCTTTTTAATTTGTGGTGGCGTGATTGCGATGCTTTGGGGTGAACAAATCCTGCATGGCTATTGGCAATGGTTAATGGGCGGGGGTTATTAGATGTTAGTGGTAGGAGTAACCGGCGGTATTGGCAGCGGTAAAACCACGGTGACCGATCTGTTTGCCGCTCAGGGTATTGAGATTGTGGATGCTGATGTGATTGCCCGCAGTATCTTTGATTCAACCTCAGCAACGGGGCAACAGGCGCTCGCCGCAGTTGCCGCAAAGTTTGGCCCGCAAGCGCTATTGGCTGACGGTGAACTAGACCGAGCATGGCTACGCCAGCACATTTTTACCCACCCAGAGGCCAAGCAGTGGCTCAATGAACTGACCCATCCACTGATTCGGCAACAGATCCTTGAGCAATTAACACAGGCCACGTCACCCTACGTGATGCTGTCAGCCCCCCTGTTGGTCGAAAATCGCTTAACCCAATTATGTGATCGGGTGCTGGTTGTGGATGTTGATGAGCATCATCAGCGCCAACGCACCTTAATTCGTGACCAAGTAGATGCTAGCCAAGTGGACGCCATCATGGCCGCGCAGGCCAGCCGTACGGAACGACTCGCAGCCGCCGATAACGTGATTGATAACAATGGTGAACCGGCCGCTTTAACCAAACAAGTAGAGCGCTTACATGAGCTTTACCTGCGCTTAGCACTTGCTAAGGCAGACAACAATTGAAACTTGCTCATAAGCCGCTATGATAGAAGCCATGCATAATAACGATAACCAGCCGATGATCGCTTATGAATACCCGTTACTAGAGCGGGTGAGAACTTATTTGCGCCTTGAACATATCTTGGCCGCATTACAACCGCACACGCCAGTAACGCAACAGAACTACACCCGTTACTTCAGTGCGCTGTTCGCTATTTTGGATATTTGCGAACGCAGCGATGTGCGCACCGATGTGCAAAAGGATTTAGATAAACGCCGCGCCCAATTACAGGTCTGGTCGCAGCATCCCGAAGTGAATCATGACCAATTGCAGCAAACCATGCAGCGCGTGCATGGTGCTTTAAGTGCGATTCAGCCGCTCAACCGGGTCGGCAGTGCGCTTAAACAAGACCGCTTGCTAAGTGTTATCCGCCAGCGCTTTGCGATGCCAGGTGGCACCTGTAACTTTGATGTGCCACAACTGCACTACTGGCTGCATTTACCCCAAGCCACCCGCGATCAAGATACTGCTGGGTGGTGGGCTGAGTTAGACGTGTTAATGCGCGGTTTGGCGCTAGAGCTAGAACTGTTGCGCGGGCAAGCGCGGTTTAATACGGTGGTGGCCAGTAATGGGCTCCTGCAAGAGAGCACCGAACCCTTGAGCTTACTACGCATCAAAGTTGCCCCTGAGGTTGCTGCCTATCCGGTCATTTCTGGCCATAAACAGCGATTTAGTATCAGGTTTATGCGCTATGAGCCCGTTAATGGCAGGGCCTCGGTCGACCATGATGTGGCCTTTGATTTGGCCTTGTGCCCTTAAGTTTTCGCTTAAGTGCCTGCATCAATGCCCTGCTGATCAGTGAACTTAACGCCGTTGTAAGATCTCAATAATCGGCTGATTGGCCGGCGGAAACGGATAAGCATCCAATTCATAGACCGGCACCCAGCGCCACTGCTGCCCTTCTTGCTGGCTTACCGAACCACTAAACGCGGTCACCATCCACACATCCAGTAGCACTTGCTTGTCACTGTAATCGTGGGTGATCACCGTTAGTGGACAGGCTTGCTGCACAGTTAGATTACACTCTTCTAGCAACTCACGACAAAGCGCCTCATAGACGCTCTCGTTTGCCTCTACCTTGCCTCCAGGAAACTCCCATTTACCGCCTTGATGTAAATGTGGGTGGCGACAACTGATAAAGATATGGCCATTGGCATCTTCAATAACGCCAACGGCCACGTGAACGCGATTAGAGCTTGCCATGGCACTGTTTAAATTTCTTACCAGAGCCACATGGGCATGGATCGTTACGACCAACCGGAGCTGGGCCGGCTGGTGCGCTAGGCTGGTCGGCGCCACTGGTACTGGCACTTTCGTGTTGATACTCTTGGCGCTGAGCGGCAGCCGCAGCAGCTCGTTTAGCCTCTACGGCTTCAACGTCTTCTTCGGCACGTACCCGTACTTTGCTCAAAATGGTAATCACTTCAAGCTTTAACGATTCCAGCATGTCTGAAAACAACTCAAAAGCTTCACGCTTGTATTCTTGCTTCGGATTCTTCTGCGCATAACTGCGCAAATGAATGCCTTGGCGCAAATGGTCCATCGAGGCCAAGTGTTCTTTCCAGTGGGTATCTAGGCTCTGCAGCATGATGGTTTTTTCAAACTGGCGCAGTACTTCAGGGCCAACCATCTGCTCTTTTTGCTCATACGCTTGCTCGAGTTCCGTTAGGATGCGCTCGCGCAGCTTCTCTTCGTGTAAACGCTCATCTTCGTCTAACCACTGCTGAATTGGCAACGGTAGGGCGAAATCTGCACGTAAACGTTCTTCTAAACCGGCAATATCCCACATTTCATGCAGTGACTGCGGTGCAATATATTCGCTGATAACGCTGTCCATCACATCGGCACGAATCACTTTTATGGTGTCAGAAATATCACCTTCATCCAGTAGTTCGTTGCGCTGCTCGTACACCACTTTACGTTGGTCGTTAGCTACGTCATCGTACTCTAATAGCTGTTTACGCATATCAAAGTTACGGCCTTCAACTTTACGTTGTGCGTTTTCAATGGCTCGGCTAACCCACGGGTGCTCTATGGCTTCTCCGCGTTTCATGCCCAAACGCTTCATCATGCCAGCCATACGGTCTGAGGCAAAAATCCGCATCAAGCTATCTTCTAGCGATAAATAGAAGCGCGATGAACCGGCATCACCTTGACGCCCGGCACGACCACGCAGTTGGTTATCGATACGGCGAGATTCATGACGCTCAGTACCAATAATATGCAAACCACCGGCGGCTAACACGGCATCGTGGCGTTGCTGCCAAGCCGCTTTCACTTGCTCGATTTGCTCTGGGGTTGGCTCTTTCAAGGCTTCAATTTCAGCTTGTAAATTACCACCTAAGACGATGTCGGTACCACGCCCAGCCATGTTGGTAGCTATGGTGACTGCACCTGGTAAACCGGCTTGGGCTACGATATCAGCCTCACGTTCGTGGAACTTGGCGTTCAGCACGTTGTGTGGGATTTTCTTTTTCTTCAGTAACCGTGATAGTAGTTCGGAAGTTTCAATCGAAATAGTACCCACCAGCACAGGACGCTGTGCTTTGCGGCACTCTTCAATGTCGTTCACGATAGCTTCGTATTTTTCTTCAGCGGTAATAAAAATCAAGTCTGCACGATCATCACGAACCATCGGTCGGTTGGTTGGGATCACCACAGTTTCTAGGCCATAGATACTTTGAAACTCAAAGGCTTCGGTATCGGCGGTACCTGTCATACCCGCTAACTTGTTGTAGAGACGGAAGTAGTTCTGGAAGGTGATCGAGGCCAAGGTTTGGTTCTCGTTCTGAATACGCACCCCTTCTTTCGCTTCAATTGCTTGGTGTAAGCCTTCAGACCAACGGCGGCCTTCCATCGTACGCCCGGTATGCTCATCAACAATCACGATTTGGTCGTCTTTGACGATGTAATCAACATCTTTTTGGAACAGGTGATTGGCGCGCAATGCGGCGTTCACGTGATGGAGCAAGGTGATATTGGCAGCGTTGTAGAGCGAGTCGTCCTCAGCCAGCATGCCGCGTTCTTTCAAGATCTGCTCAACGTGTTCTTGGCCATGTTCAGTTAAGTGCAACTGCTTAGATTTTTCATCGATGGTGAAATCGCCTTCACCTCGCTCTTCTTCGGTATCTTCTTTCTCTTGACGTACCAACATAGGTACCAGCTCGTTCATGCGCGTGTACATGTCTGAACTGTCTTCCGCGGCACCCGAGATGATCAATGGGGTACGGGCTTCATCGATCAAAATCGAGTCGACTTCATCGACGATGGCGTAGTTGAGCTCGCGTTGTACGCGGTCTTCTGGACGAAACGCCATGTTATCGCGCAGGTAATCAAAGCCAAACTCGTTGTTGGTACCGTAGGTGATGTCAGCAGCGTAAGCGAGGCGCTTGTCGTGCTGCTGCATACCGGGGATGTTAAAGGCTACCGTCATGCCCAAAAATTCAAACAGCGGGCGGTTGGTTTCCGCATCACGACGAGCCAAATAATCGTTCACCGTAACTATGTGAACACCTTTACCTGCCAAGGCATTCAAGTAAGCGGATAAAGTCGCCGTTAAGGTTTTACCTTCACCGGTACGCATTTCTGCAATACGGTTGTTGTTTAAGATCATGCCGCCTATTAGCTGCACATCAAAGTGGCGCATCTTAAACACTCGCTTGGATGCTTCACGGACTGTGGCAAAAGCTTCTACGAGCAAATTATCCAGCGTTTCACCAGCAGCGATGCGTTGTTTGAATTCAGCCGTTTTTTGTTTGAGTTCTTCATCGCTGAGGGCTTCGAATTCTGGCTCTATGGCGTTAATTTTTTGAACGTTCTTTTGTAAACCTTTCAGAATACGATCGTTGCGGCTACCAAAAACCTTACGGAATAAACTACCTAACATGAGAATGCGTGTTCCTGTGGTGAAAACCGCTGGGCCTATTCGGCCGAGCGGTATACGTATTTATAGGGGTCGATTTGCTTATTATTGCGCAGCACTTCGTAATGAACATGGGGCCCCGTAGAGCGCCCGGTGCTGCCAATTAAGGCAATACGCTGGCCGCGGGTGACCACGTCACCTTCTTTAACCAGCAATTCTTTACTGTGGCCGTAACGCGTTTTGAGGCCACCCCCATGATCAATTTCAATTAACTTGCCATAGCCAGAGCGTTCCCCTGCCCAGGTTACTACCCCAGCACCAGTGGCAAAAACGCCTGCGCCTTCTTCTAAACTGGCGAAGTCGAGGCCTTTATGCATGGCTGGATTACCGTTAAAAGGATCTTTACGAACCCCATACTGCGACGAGAGCCAGCCTTTCTCGATAGGGCGCCCAGCAATGTAGCTCTCTGCTGAGATATGGTGACTCATCATCACAGACTCAAGTAGCGCCAATTGTTTTTGTTTGTTGGAAAGCTCACCCATCATGGCTTCGATGCGTTCAATCACATCGCGCGCGTCTACGGCTGGTGCTTCGGTAATAGCTACTTCAGGGCCACCCATAATCAACTGGGGCGGCTCATTAAAGTCAAATTCGCCATTATCCAATTCGGCAACGGATGCTAACCGCTGGCCTAAGGCGTCAAGTCGACGCAGCTGCGATTGCATCTCACCCAAATAGATGGTCATGGCTGTTAATTTTTTCTCGGTATCAGCTTTTAGCGCTTGCACAGCTTGCTCTTGCGCAGCTAAAGCCAATTGCTCTTTGCTGATATTCTGCCGTGCTTGATCGAGATCGAGGCTTCCTGCTTGCCACGGCTTAGTTACCGCCAGCACGCCTAATGCGGCCAACCCAGCTAACGACAGCATGCGCCGCCGACTAAGTTTGATACCGAATTTAACTTTGGAGCCTCGATAGAAGACTGTTAAACTCATGCAATCTCTCGTTGCTAATGAATGATTTTATGGCCCGTACCCGCCCACGCAATTTACAACAGCTTATAGATGGTAAGCAGCTACGGCGTTTTACTGACTTTACCGAGCAATACCAACTCTGGCAACAGCTTTTAAACGATTGTTTGATATCGTTACAGCTGGCGCCTCTTAGTGCTTATTGTAAGGTGCTATCAGTGCGAGCCAACACCTTGGTTATTGAAGCTGCCTCAGGCACTATTGCCAGCCGGCTAAAACTTCAACAAGGGCGCATTATAACGCATTTTGCCGCTAATTCTACGACTGCAATCAACCAGCTAGAAGTGCAGGTGCGTCCCGTGAGCCAAACCCCGGCGATGAGACAGGCTGATAATCACAACCCAACGCCTGCAGCGCCGGTGCCACCGCAACCGACAACAGCACCCGCTGGCAGCGGCTCTGCCCCCAGCAAAAGCTCGGCAGCCAGCCAATTACGCCAACAAGCACAGCTTTGTCCAGAGCCCCTGCGTTCGCAGTTATTGGCCTTAGCCGATAAGTACGAGGCTGACGCGGCCAACGAGAGTTAGCTGGCCTGAATTGGCTAATCTGAGTTACCCAACAAAAAAGGCTCTGCAGTGATACTGTCAGAGCCTTTCGTTATTTATTGCACTTACTGCTCGTGCTGATTGCTTGCTTAGGCCAAAATCGGATTGGCAAACGCAATAGGTGCTTCAGCAACGTCATCGTCGAAGGTGACAAATTCCCACGCTTCTTGATTTTGTAGCACCGCCCGTAACAGCTGATTATTGAGCGCATGGCCCGATTTGAACGCACGCAAGTTGCCCAAAATAGCATACCCGCCCATGTATAAATCGCCCACGGCATCAAGAACCTTGTGCTTCACGAACTCGTCGTCGTAACGCAAGCCATCGCTGTTTAAAATACGGAACTCATCTAACACCACGGCGTTATCAAAGCTGCCGCCGAGGGCTAAGTTGTTAGCACGCAAAAACTCAATATCTTTCATAAAGCCGAAGGTGCGAGCTCGGCTAATTTCTTTGATGAAATTGTTGCTATTGAAGTCAATGCTCACCATTTGCTTGGTGTCAGCAATAGCCGGATGGTCAAAGTCGATGGCAAAATCAATGCGGAAGCCATCATGGGGTAGTAGTTCCGCCCATTTGTCATCTTCTTCAACCCGAACCGGCTGCTTGATCTTAATAAACTTTTTGGCTGCGCCCTGCTCTTCAATTCCTGCGCTCTGTAGCAGGTAAATAAATGGGTGTGAGCTACCATCCATGATCGGAATTTCATGGCTATCGACTTCGATGATCAAGTTATCGATGCCCATCGCAGCGATCGCAGCGAGCAAATGCTCAACCGTTGATACACGCACGTTGTCATCATTGATTAAACAGGTACACATACGCGTATCCCGCACTAACTCAGCGTTAGCAGGAATATCAACAGCTGGGTTCAAATCTACCCGCCGAAACACCAAGCCAGTATTAACCGGCGCTGGACGCAGCGATAAATGAACCTTGTTACCCTTATGCAAACCCACACCTGTGGTTGCAATAGGTTGCTTTATGGTACGTTGTTTAATCATCTATTCTCTCTTCTCATCTAGTCATTGGACCAGCAAAAGGCGCAATAGTTTATCAAAACACCGCTAACATCACAATATTGTGTGATTATTAGTCGACCTGACGACGTAAAAACGCTGGAATATCTAAATAATCCATATCGTTACGTTGCGAGCCTTGTGGCTTAGCTGCAGGCTTAGTTGCTTGCGGCTCTACCAGCTCTTGCTCTTCTTCGTCGAGTTCTTGGTCAAACTTTGGTGCTGTCGCACCGCCATAACTCGCAGTGCGGTTAGGCGTAGTACGTGAACCGTAAGTAGGACGCTCTTCGGTTTTCGGCTTAGTTACAATCGAGATATCTGGCTTACGCTCACCGCCAATCCCCGTTGCAACTACAGTCACCCGCAACTCATCAGACATATCCATGTCGATTACAGTTCCGACAATCACTGTGGCGTTTTCAGAGACAAAGCCCTTCACGATGTTACCCACAGTTTCAAACTCTTCCATGCTCAGATCCATGCCGGCGGTGATGTTCAACAACACGCCACGTGCACCTGACAGGTCGATGTCTTCCAATAACGGACTGTTAATCGCCATTTCTGCGGCTTCAGACGCACGGTCTTCACCACTTGCGATACCGGTACCCATCATAGCGGTACCCATTTCGCGCATCACTGTACGTACGTCAGCAAAGTCGACATTGATCAAACCGTCGCGGGTAATCAAATCAGAGATGCCTTGTACCGCACCTAACAAGACGTTATTGGCTTCTGCAAAAGCGGCCAGCAACGACGTTGATTTACCTAATACTTTCAACAGCTTTTCGTTAGGAATGGTGATTAGCGAGTCAACATGACGGGCTAATTGTGCAATCCCTTCGTTCGCTGCAGCCATCCGTCGGTTCCCCTCAAACGGAAACGGCTTGGTCACCACGGCAACGGTCAAAATGCCCAGCTCTTTCGCAACTTCTGCGACTACTGGCGCTGCACCCGTACCGGTACCACCGCCCATACCTGCGGCAATAAATACCATGTCGGCGCCTTCAAGCTTAGCGCGAATTTCTTCACGCGCTTCTTCGGCTGCCTGACGGCCAATTTCTGGGTTGGCCCCGGCACCTAGACCTTTGGTAATTTCAGCGCCTAACTGAATGGTACCGTAGGTATTATTATTGCGTAATGCTTGCGCATCTGTATTGGCAATTAAAAATTCAACACCCTCAATCGAGTTTTGAATCATGTGTTTAACGGCGTTACCACCGCCACCACCAACGCCAATGACTTTAATCACTGCGTCAGTATCAAAGTTGTCGACTACTTCGAATACGTCTGGCATGTTAGTTCTCCTGTTACCTGCTTATTGTACTACCCCATAAACTTCATTGAAAACATTGTTTTGATTAAAACTCGCCTTTTAACCAACTTACTAGGCGCTTACCAATGCCAATGACATTGGTGCTACTCTTTTCTTGTTGTTGACGCTGCATATCGGCAGCCCCATAGCGCAATAATCCTACGGCTGTTGCATAGGTAGGATCTTGCACGTAATCACTTAAGCCTTGCATCCCTAACGGCTCGCCTAAGCGTACCGGCATTTGGAAGATTTCTTCGGCAAATTCGATGGCGCCTTCCATGCGGCCGCAGCCTCCAGTTAAGACAATGCCAGCGGCAATCTGTTCATCTAGGCCGCTTTTGGTGATTTCGTCACGAATCAACTCAAACAGTTCTTGATAGCGCGGCTCGACCACCTCAGCCAAGATATGCCGCTCCATACTACGCGCTGGACGCCCACCCACTGACGGTACTTCAATGTGCTCGTCTTTGTTCACCATCTGGCGCAGCGCACACGCGTATTTGGTTTTGATTTCTTCGGCGTGATTCAGCGGGGTGCGGAAGATCTTGGCAATATCGCTGGTCACTTGATTACCTGCAGCAGGGATGACCGCTGTGTGACGCAAGACGCCACCGGTATAGATACAGATATCTATGGTGCCCGCGCCCATATCCACTAGCGCAACGCCTAGATCTTTTTCGTCTTCGGTAAGCACCGAAGTACTTGATGCCAACGCTGAAAACACCAAGCAATCGACGCTTAAACTGCAGCGTTCAACTGCCTTCACAATGTTCTTGGCCATGTCGTTGGCACAGGTAATGATATGCACCCGTGCCTCCATGCGTACCCCAGACATGCCAATAGGGCTTTTGATACTCTCTTGAGAATCGATGATAAATTCTTGCGGTAACACGTGCAGAATGCGGCGCTCTTGCGCTATAGGCACAGATTTAGCCGCATGAATCACCGCATCGACGTCGTCTTGGGTTACTTCGGCTTCGTTAATCGGCACCATGCCTGATTCGTTCTGACAAGCGATATGGCGCCCCGAAATATTTAGATATACCGAGGCCACGCGACAGTCCGCCATCAACTCAGCTTCTTCGATGGCTCGCTGCACCGACTGCACCACCAGATTAAGGTCGTTCACGCCCCCTTTATCCATGCCTCGGGCAGCGGCTGCACCAACGCCAATCACACTGATTTCGCCGTCTGGCATCACTTCGCCAATCAGCGTCACCACTTTGCTGGTGCCGATATCTAACCCTACAACCATGTTCCGCTCTGCTGCTTTCGACATGTTATGTCACTCTCTTTCTTGTTTCTCTGTTGGTTGTTTCCAGCCTACGGCCACACCTGTGTCGTAGCGCAAATCTACATATGCTATTGGGGTTGCCCGTTGGCGCACAATCTGCGGAAATAAATCAATAAACCGCTGCACTCGTTCAACGATGGCTTCACGCCCCAGCCGGAGGGTAATACCCGCCAGCAAATCTACTTCTACCGAAAACCTTTCACTGAGCCGTAAGGCTGTTACTTGGTGACCATTAATTTTCAATAATTCATGCACTTGCTGATAATATTCAAGGGTCTCTAACACAGCGTTCTCGGGCCCTTCAAAGTAAGGCAACAGCACTTCAATGCGGCTTACATCAGCCTCAAATACCCTACCTTTGGTGCTCACTAAGGCGTTCGGCCGCTGCTTCGCATTCCAATACCCCAAGGGTTGCCGCTCTACAATAAACACTTGCAACACATCCGGCCATTCTTTGCGCACCGACGCCTGTTCTACCCACGGCATCTGCTCTAAGCGCTGCCGAATCTCGTTCACATCGGCAGAGAAAAAACTCCCCAGCGGTTCGCCCGTTAATAGGGCGCGCACATCGCTACGCTCCAAATACACCAACTCACCCTGCACCACCAGCTTGTTAATAGGTACTTGGTTGGCATCCATGGCCAGATAGTACAACCAAATAGCGCCAGCTAGGGTGGCCATGACTACGCTGGTAAAAAAGCTCAAGCCTAGCCAAAACTGCCAGCGGATTGCCGCCACCTTACACCTCGCTGTGTTGCAAAATGCTCAGCACCAGTTGCTCAAAACTCAGGCCCGTTGCTTTCGCTGCCATCGGCACCAAACTCTTAGTGGTCATGCCGGGCACCATGTTAGCCTCGAGTAGCTTGTAGTTACCTTGTGCATCGCACATCACATCAATACGGCCCCAACCGCGCCCGCCAACGGCCTGAAACGCACTATAAGCCAATTGGCCAAGAGCACGCTCTTCTAATTCGCATAACCCTGCGGGACAATGGTACTGGGTATCCGTAGCTTGGTACTTAGCCGCATAATCATAAAATTCGTGGGTGGTCTGGAGCCGAATCGCCGGTAACGCCGTATCACCCAAAATAGCTACGGTGTACTCTGGCCCAGCCAACCAAGCTTCTACCAAGGCTTCATCATCGTACTGATGAGCTTGGGCTAAGGCGTTCGTGAGTTCTGCCACTGAACTAGCAGAACCCATGCCAATGCTTGACCCTTCTTGGGCTGGTTTCACCATCACTTTGCCGCCCAACTCTTGCAATAACCCGGCGACGTCGACAGCCTGCTCACGACGCACCACTGCGCTTGCCGCTACTGGTAGTCCCGCACCTTGCCAGACCCGCTTGGTGCGTACTTTATCCATGGCTAGGGCGCAGCCCAACACCCCGCTGCCAGTGTAAGGGATATTTAAATACTGCAGTGCACCTTGCACCGCACCATCTTCACCGCCACGCCCATGCAGCGCGATAAAAGCGCGCTGAAAGCCGTGGCTGACCAGTTCGGTGAGCGGCTGCTCAGCCGGATCGAAACCGTGCGCATCCACTCCTTGACTCTGCAACGCGGCTAACACGGCGGCTCCAGAACGCAACGACACCTCGCGCTCGGCTGAATGCCCACCCATCAATACCGCAACTTTACCAAACTGTTTCACCGTTTTAGGCTCCTTTATCCTGTGACTGCTGCTGTTCAGTAGCGGCTAGCCGGCGTAATGCGGCCGGTTGTAATTGCGTCGCGGCCAAATCACGAGCGATGGCGCCGATATTACCGGCACCTTGAGCTAGCATTAAATCGCCCGGCTGCAAAATATCGGCCAACACTTGATAGAGTTGAGTTCGATCGCCAACATAAATAGGTTCCATCTGCCCACGCGTCCGTAAAGCTCGTGCTAAGGCTTTGCTATCGGCGCCGTTGATGGCGGCCTCGCCAGCGCTATAAACGTCCAGTAATAGCAACACATCCACTTGCCCTAACACCTGCACAAAATCATCAAACAAATCCCGGGTACGAGAATAGCGATGGGGCTGAAACGCCATCACAATGCGCCGCTCAGGCCAACCGGCGCGGGCCGCCGCAATGGTGACCGCAACTTCAGATGGGTGGTGGCCGTAGTCATCCACCAGCAACACATCGCCTGCGCTTTCTGCCAACTCGAACTGGCCCAAATGCTGGAAGCGTCGGCCAATGCCGCCAAACTTGTTTAACGCGCTCACAATCGCACTGTCGGCAACCCCTTCATCGGTGGCCACGGCAATGGCTGCCAACGCATTCAAGGCGTTGTGCTGGCCTGGTAGATTCAGCCGAATCTGCAACGGCTGGCGGCCGGCACGATGCACGGTAAATTCGGTTTGCCCGCCCTGCTGGCGATAATCGCTACCGCGCACATCAGCATCCTGGCTAAAGCCATAGGTAATCATATGGCGGCCTATTCTTGGCAGTAATTCACGTACCACAGGGTCGTCCACGCACATCACCGCGAGACCATAGAACGGCAGGTTGTGCAAAAATTCCACATAGGTATCCAACAGCTTATTAAAGTCACCACCATAGGTATCCATGTGGTCGGCTTCGATGTTGGTTACGACCGAGACCATCGGCTGTAAATGCAAGAACGAGGCATCAGATTCGTCGGCTTCAGCAATTAAGTATTTACTGGTGCCCAGTCGGGCATTGGTGCCAGCGCTGTTAAGCAAACCGCCAATAACAAAGGTTGGATCTAGCTCGGCCTCGGCAAATATACTGGCAATTAAGCTGGTTGTGGTGGTTTTACCGTGGGTGCCAGCAATCGCAACTCCATGGCGAAACCGCATCAGTTCGGCGAGCATCTCGGCCCGTCGTACCTGTGGAATAAACTGCTGTTGCGCTGCCACTAACTCGGGGTTGCTCGCTGCTATGGCAGATGACACCACAATCACATCAGCGCCTTGCACATGCTCGGCGGCATGCCCCAGAAATACTTGCGCACCAAAGTGACGCAAGCGCTGGGTTACCGCATTTTCTGCTAAATCTGAGCCGGTGATTTGATAACCTTGGTGTAATAACACTTCGGCAATACCGCCCATACCCGCGCCACCGATACCAACAAAGTGGATGCGTTTGACCCGCCGCATGGCCGGCACCTTCACCTGTGCGGAAGGGATGCTGTTAGCAGTTACTTGCTCTGTCATAACCTATTGCCTGCTGTTAATTGTTCTGGATTGGCCCAACGTTCACACTGATTCACAACCGCTTCGGTTGCATCTACGCGGGCTAAGCTAGCTGCCTGTTGGCGCATCCGCTGACGCACCTCAGGTTGACTAAACAGCTCTTCTAACAGAGCCACTAGCGGACTAACTTGCTGTAATTGGGGTTGCGGTAGCAACCTTGCTGCGCCGATGCTCACCAACTCATTGGCGTTCGCCGTTTGATGATCATCAACGGCATGGGGCAAGGGCACAAAAATCGCGGGGGTTGCTAGTACCGCAAGTTCAGCCACGGTCAAAGCGCCAGCACGACAAATCACCACCGTCGCCTGTTGGTAGGCGCTGTGCATATCTTCAATGAATTCTTGTACTTGCACTTCGGCTAACGGCAGCGCCTGATAGGCCTGCTGCACCGCCGCCGTTTGCTGCGCGCCGCACTGATGCTGTACCTGCAGTTGCTGCAATAGCGCTACTGGTAACTGCGCTACCGCTGCCGGCACACTTTGGTTCAGCGCTTGAGCGCCCAGACTGCCGCCCACGATCAGTAATCGCAACGGTTGTGCGGTTGGGTTGGCACTTGCGTGAGGCTGCGCCCACTGGGCCCGCAAGGGGTTACCAGTAACTTCGGCACCCGGTAGTTGCTGTTTCGCAGCAGCAAAGCCCACCATCACATGTTGTGCTATCCGCGCCAGTAATTTGTTGGTGAGTCCGGCCACGGCATTCTGTTCATGCACCAGTAAAGGAATACCTAAACTGCGCGCAGCCACACCGGCAGGCCCACACACGTACCCACCAAAGGTAAGTAACAACTGGCTTTGATGCTTGCGCAACAGTTTGCGACTTTGCCGTACCGCTTTAAACAAGCGCCATGGCGTCATCAGTTTACGTAGTAAGCCATGCCCGCGCATGCCTTGCATATCAATTTGCTCTAGGGTAAAACCAGCAGCTGGAACAACTTTGGCCTCAAGCCGCTGTTCCGTGGTGCCCAACCACACCACTTGCCAGCCGTAACTGCGTAATTTTTCTGCAACTGCGAGGGCCGGAAATACGTGTCCACCGGTACCGGCAGCAGCAATCATCACTTTGTTCATGCCTGCCCTCCTAGTTTGGTGTTAACTCGCCGTGGTGCCACTTTGATTTGGCTAACCCGATATTCGTAATCAATTCGCATCAACAAGCCCAGCGCTACGCAGCTAATCAGTAAGCTGGTACCCCCATAGCTGACCAAAGGTAGGGTTAAGCCCTTGGTGGGCAACAGCCCGGCCGCGGCACCAATGTTAACCATCGCTTGAAAGGCAAACCAAATGCCGATGCCGTAAGCGACAAAACCGCCAAACTGCTGATTCACTTGTAATGCGGCGCGACCTAGCTGCAACGCGCGTAACACCAGCGCAAAGGCCAACACCAAAATCACCAGAATACCGATAAAGCCAAGCTCTTCGCCAACTACGGCCATAATAAAATCGGTATGGGCCTCGGGCAGATATTGTAACTTTTGAATGCTATTGCCCAAGCCTTGGCCAAACCAGTCACCACGACCAAAGGCCATCAAAGATTGAGTTAACTGATAGCCGCTGCCAAAGGGGTCCTGCCACGGATCTAAAAAGCTCACGATGCGTCGCATCCGATACGGCGTTTGAATGATCAGCAAGGTGATAACCACGGCAAAGGTGATCAAGATGGCGAAGAACTGCCACAACCTGGCGCCAGCTAAAAATAGCATGCCCACCACAATCGCAGTCATCACTACCAAGGAGCCAAAGTCTGGCTGCATCAGCAACAAGCCTGCAAACAACGCCAGCACGATCAATGGCTTAATAAACCCACGTAAGTTTTCTTGCACCTGGTCCACACGTCGAGTCAGGTAACTTGCGATATAGAGCACAAAAAATAGCTTGGCGATTTCGGCTACCTGCAGGGTTAGCGGGCCGATTTTAATCCAGCGTTTGGCGCCATTTACTTCGTGCCCAATTACGCTAACTAACACCAGCAGGGCCATGGCTAACAGCAACAGTAAACCACTGCCGTTATACCACCAGCGCACCGGCACTTGCACACAGACCACCAATAAGGCCAAGCCTAACAGCACGTAAATGGCGTGGCGCGTAACAAAATGAAACGGATTACCAGTAAGCCGTTCGCCAACCGGAAACGACGCTGAGCTCACCATCACTAAGCCGATGGCGATGAGGCAGAACGCCAGCCATAACAGCACTCGGTCGTACAATACCGTCGGCTGTGGCAACCACCATTGCCAGGCTCGTTGCGCCCATTGCCGCCATACCGCTTCAGCGCGGTCGGGCATGGGTAGTTCGAGTTGTTGTTCAGTGCGTGCTGGAGTGTCAGCCATAATAGGCCTCCACGGCGGCACGGAACATCTCACCGCGTTGCTGATAATTGTTGAACATATCTAAACTGGCACATGCAGGCGATAACAGCACCATGCTGCCAGGCGTTGCCAAGGAGGCAGCCACGGCCACCGCTTGGGCTAAATCTTTGACGCGCTCCGCATGGTCTACTTGTTGCGCGATGCGCTCGGCATCTTTGCCTAGCACGATTAGGTGATCTACTTGCGCTAAAGCTGGTTTAAAGGCACTAAAATCGGCGCCTTTGCCATCCCCGCCAGCAATCAAAATCAGCTTACCACTGACACTGGCGCGCAGGCCCTGAATAGCTGCTTCAGCGGCACCAATGTTAGTGGCTTTAGAGTCATTCACCCAGCGCACACCCTGCTGGTCAGCTACCAGTTCACAGCGATGGGCGAGGCCACGGAACTGCTTCACCGTCGCTAACGCTGCCGTTGGCTTTACCCCAACCAGCTCGGCCAAGGCCAAAGCCGCTTGCACATTCAGCAAATTATGAATGCCGCTTAAGGCCAATTCATGGGCTGCCACTAACGGTTTGCCTTGATACGCCAACCACAAGCCATCCGCTTGGCGCAGCAAACCAAACTGCGCATGGGTCAGATCGCCAATACCATCGGCTAAGCCCGTATCGGCCCCAAAAGTACGTTGACGACTAGGCGGGATATACACGGGCGCCGTAAGTTCTTGGTCACGGTTCCATACCGCGACGTCTGCATTTAAATAGATGCGTTGTTTAGCATGGGTGTAGTCGTGAAGGTTGTGGTACCTATCCATATGGTCATCGCTGACATTGAGGATGGTAGCGCCGCGTAACGGTAACTGGTGCATCAACTCTAACTGAAAGCTGGACAGCTCTAGCACATAAATGTTGGCTGGTTGTGCCAGCAAATCCAATACCGGAATACCAATATTACCGCCCATGGCGACGGCCATACCTTGCTCCGCCAAAATATCATGCAGCAACTGGGTAACGGTCGATTTTCCATTAGAGCCAGTAATGCCTAACATCACCGGGGCAGCGTCGGGCGCGGCTGCCCAATGCAGCGCCAACAAATCCATGTCACCGATGATTGGAATAGCTGCATCTGCGGCTAATTGCAGTACCGGGGTACGCAAATCAATACCGGGGCTGACAATCAGTAAATCCATGCCCAAGATATGTTCCACCTGCAGCGGCCCAGTATGTAACTCTAGAGGGGCTGGCGTGGGTGGTAACTGCGCTACTCCGGGTGGTTGTTCGCGAGTATCGAACAGCACCGGTTGAACGCCCTGACTTAGCAAGTAACGCACCACCGACAGCCCGGTTTGGCCGAGGCCAACCACTGCGATGTTTTGATACTTATCTAAACTTGCTAAGTGCATGAATATTTCCTAAGTTGTGCGTAATAACTGCTGCTGGCTAGTGGCTCTAAGCCCCATTAACGGAGCTTTAAGGTCGCCAAGCCAATCAACACAAAAACCAATGATAAAATCCAAAAACGAACAATCACCCGCGGCTCTGGCCAACCTTTGAGCTCATAGTGATGATGAATAGGTGCCATCCGGAATACCCGCTTACCGCGCAGCTTGTAGCTACCTACCTGCAACATCACAGAGACGGTTTCCATCACAAACACCCCACCCATGATGAGCAGCACCAACTCTTGGCGTACTAACACGGCAATGACGCCCAAGGCTGCACCTAACGCCAGCGAGCCCACGTCACCCATAAACACCATGGCGGGATAAGTGTTAAACCATAAGAAGCCAAGCCCGGCACCAAAAATGGCGGTACAAACAATCAGTAACTCGCCCGACAGTGGCAAGAAAGGAATATTCAAATAAGCTGCAAAGTTGGCGTTACCTGAGGCGTAAGCGAAAATCCCCAGTGCCCCAGCCACCATGATGGTAGGCACAATAGCAAGACCATCAAGACCATCGGTAAGGTTAACCGCATTGCTCGTACCGACTATCACAAAGTACGCCAATAACACGTACAGCAACCCTAATTGCGGCATGACATCTTTAAAGAAAGGCACCAACAGTTGGGTTTCAGCACCCAAAGTAGCATGGGCATAAAGCACCACAGCCGCGACTGTCGCAATGAGCGATTGCCAAAAATACTTCCATTTAGCCGGCAGCCCACGAGAGTTTTTCTGCACCACTTTGCGGTAGTCATCAACAAAGCCAACCAAGCCAAAGCCTAGCACCACGCCCAACACCACTTGCACGTAGCGATTACTTAGGTCTGCCCACAATAACGTTGAAACCACAATAGAAGCGATAATCAGCACCCCGCCCATGGTTGGGGTACCGGTTTTACTCAAATGTGATTGCGGACCATCATCACGTACCGCTTGCCCTACTTGCAGCCGCTGCAACGCGCGAATCAGCGCCGGCCCCATCCACAACGAGATCAGTAACGCGGTAAGCACGCTCAAAATAGCGCGCATGGTTAAATACGAGAACACGTTAAAGAAGGTCGCGTATTGGGTTAGGTATTCAGCAAGCCACACTAGCATGCAGATGATTCCTCTTGATTATCGCTTGAGCTCGGCGCCAGCTGAGTTTGTAGCGCTTGGATAACTTTCTCCATGCGCGCACTGCGCGAGCCTTTAACTAAAATGGTTAGGGGCTGAGTCTGCTCTGCCGCCGCCGCAATCACCTCAAGCAAGGCGTTAACAACCTCGTTATGAGTGGAAAAATGACGACCACCACGGCCATTGAACAGGCTACTGGCACTTTGACTAAGCACGCCCACAGTGAACAATTTGTCGATTCCTGCCGTAATTGCGTAGGCCCCAATTTCTTCATGGTACTGGCGTGCTTGTTGACCAAGCTCACCCATATCGCCTAACACCATCACCCGTTGACCCGGGTACACGGCGAGCATATCTAACGCAGCTTTGACTGAGCCCACATTGGCGTTGTAACTGTCATCAATCAGTTGCAACTGTGGGTTCACCGGGATGACTTGCAGGCGCCCGGCAACCGCTTGCTGTTGCCCTAAGGCGGCTTGCACATCAGCCAGCGCACAACCTACCTCAAGCGCGGCCCGGATGGCTACCAGCGCATTGTCAACGTTATGTAAACCTGGCAAGTTCAGCTGAATACGAGCACTCGCTTGGCTTAACTGGCGACAGCTCAGGGTAAAAGCAGCACAACCACGGCTATCTAACTCGATGTCCGTAGCTACCACATCGGGGCCGTTAGAAGCACCCGCAGCTTCGGCACGGCCAAAGGTTTCGTGCCGACGGTCGGCCAATTGTTGCGCCCAGCCCTCGGCAAATTCAGAATGATACGGCGTAAGCGCTAAGCCATCTGCAGCTAAACCGCGAAAGATCTCAGATTTAGCCACGTAGACACCATGAATACCGCCAAAACCTTCCACATGGGCCGGTGCTACGTTATTGATGATGGCTACATCAGGTTGGGTTAAGCCAACGGTGTAGGCAATTTCGCCCTGATGATTCGCACCTAGTTCGATCACCGCAAATTGGTGCTCTGGTTCTAATCGCAACAGCGTTAGTGGCGCCCCGATGTCGTTGTTGAAGTTACCCGCGGTAGCCAGCACTTTGCCACGTTGTGCCAAGATCGCTGCTAGCATCTCTTTGACGGTGGTTTTGCCACTGCTGCCGGTAATAGCGATGGTTTTGGGTGCGACTGCGGCTTTGACCGCGGCCCCCAATTGGCCGAGCGCATAGCGTGTATCGCTGACGACAATTTGCGGCACCGGCAAGGGTTGGCCATCAGAGCTTTGCAACGGGTGGTCTACCAGTACGGCTACTGCGCCAGCGGCGATGGCTTGCTCCACCAGCTGGTGGGCATCAAAATTGGGGCCCTTCAAGGCAATAAATAAGCTCCCCGGCGCTAAGGTACGGGTGTCTGTACTTACTTGGTCTAGTTCTAAGTGGCCGTTGCTGGTATCGCCTACCAGCTCGCCCGCTACCGCAGCCTTGAGCCAAGCTAGATTCACTCGAATCATGCCAACACCTCCGCCACCCAAGCGCGTTCGTTGTATGGCAAATACTCACGGCCAATGATTTGATAATCCTCATGACCTTTACCAGCCACCAGAATCACGTCATCGGCACCGGCTTGGGCAATGGTTGTTGCCACCGCTTCAGCTCGGCCCATCAATACCTGCACCCGCTGTTGGCGCGGCATGCCAGCTAAAATATCTTGTACAATTTGGGCGGGGTCTTCGGTGCGTGGATTATCATCGGTCACCACCACGCGGTCGGCAAATTCAGCAGCAACGGCACCCATTTGTGGGCGCTTACCGCGGTCGCGATCACCACCACAGCCAAACACGCACCACAGCTGTCCACGACAGTGACGGCGCAAGGCTGTCAGCACTTGCTGTAACGCATCTGGAGTATGAGCGTAATCGACAATCACCAAGGGTTTACCTTGGCTACCACCAAAGACTTCCATCCGGCCCGGCACCGCGTGTAAGCCAGCACATGCCTTAGCGATGGCGCTGAGGTCATGACCGAGGCTAGCCACCGCGGCCATGGCTGCTAGTAGGTTGTAAACATTAAAATGTCCTAGTAACGGGGATTGCACCGGTAGACTGACGACCTCGGTCGTGCCAGGTAACCGTGCTTGTACCGTAAAATCGGTGCCAGCCTGAGCATAACCAATCTGGGTTGCCCATAGACTGCGTTCAGCGCTTTGAGGATTTAAACTGAAGCGCCAGCTATCTTGGCGATCAGGCAACCATGCCGCCACCGCGGCATCATCAGCATTTAATACCGCATGGCGGGTATCTAGTTCGGTAAATAAGCGCCGCTTAGCTCCAGCGTAATTGCTCATGGTGCCATGATAATCAAGATGATCGCGACTGATATTGGTGGCTACGCCTACCGCAAACTGAATCGCCTCAACGCGACATTGCACCAAAGCATGAGAAGATACTTCCATCGCCACCGCTTGCGCACCTTCAGCTTGCAACACCCGCAACCGTTGCTGTACCGCAATGGCATCGGGGGTGGTGTGCGTTTCTGGCAACAGTTTGCCACTAAAGCCACTGCCGGTGGTACCAATCACCCCACAGCGTACGCCCAGCGCGTCTAGCAACTGAGCCACTAAGTAGGTGACCGAGGTTTTACCATTGGTTCCGGTGACCCCGATCACTTGCAGGTGCTGAGCCGGCTCGCCAAAAAAGCGCGCCGCAATAAAAGAGAGTTGATTTTTTAAGCCGGGCACTTCAATCACCCAGGCGCGCCCACGCGGTTGCATCCCTACCGACTCAGACTCGGTGAGCACGACCACGGCGCCCGCCTCAATAGCAGCATCGATATAATCACGCCCATCAACTTGATAGCCCGGCACCGCAACAAAGGCATCGCCACTGGCTACTTGTCGCGAATCTAGCTTTAAACCGCCAATCTGCAAGGCTGGCAAGGGCAATGGATAATTTGGCAATAAGCTGACTAACTCAATCATTAGTTACTCCTTGCTCGCAAGAATTCAGGCACGTCCACCCACCCAGCGGCCTTTAATTGGGTATCTTGTAAATGATCTGGGGTGATGTTCAGCATCCGTAACGCATCGCCAACAATCTCCGCAAACACGGGGGCAGATACTTGGCTACCGTAATACTCATCACCACTAGGTTCGTTGATAGTCACGACGACGGCTAAGCGTGGATTACTGACCGGCGCAACCCCAGCAAACAGCGTCACGTATTCATCGCCATAACCACCCGCCACGGCTTTCCGAGTGGTCCCAGTTTTACCGGCCACGCGATAGCCTCTCACCCGAGCTCGTTCACCAGAGCCGTTGGCCACCACACTTTCAAGCATGGCTAACACCGTATCAGCGGTTTCTTTACTGATCACTTGTTCGCCTACGGGCGTGCCTTCACGTCGCTGAATGGTGAGCGGATAGCGCACGCCGCCATTACCGATAATGGCGTACATTTGTGCCAGCTGTAGGGTGGTCACAGTTAAACCATAACCGTAGGACAAGGTTGCCACTTCAAAATCCGACCAACGCTGGCGGCCTTGCAATACCCCAAAGCTCTCACCCAACATAGCGACCCCAGTATCGTTACCAAACCCAACAGCGGCGTACGTATCAAGCATGTTATCGATACCTGTTTGCAGGGCGATTTTGGCGGTACCTACGTTGCTTGAGGTTTCTAAAATTTCAGTAATGGTTAACGGCCCACGATTTTTCGGGTCGCTTACACGGCGGCCACCAATGCGCAACCAGCCGGGGCTGGTGTCAATCACTTGATTAGGTTTAATCACCCCATGTTCGAGTGCCGCAATCACTGCTAAGGGCTTCACCGTTGAGCCTGGTTCGTAGGCATCGGTGATAGCACGGTTACGCAACCTATGTGGTTGCGCATCGGCACGGTTATTCGGGTTGTAGGACGGGCTGTTGACCATAGCGAGTACTTCGCCGGTTGTTATATCCAGAATCACCGCAGATCCCGAAGTAGCTTGGTGATAGCGCACGGCCTTTTTAACTTCGGCGTAAGCCAATGCTTGTAAGCGTTGGTCAATACTTAGGGTGAGTTGCTGGGGTTGTTGCGCAGCGGTAACGCTAATTTCTTCAACAACCCGTCCTGCTGCATCCTTGCGATACAAACGTTCACCAGGCACACCGGTAAGCACCTGATTATAAATAGCCTCTAAACCTTCAATGCCCAGCCCATCGATATCCGTAAAGCCAACCACATGGGCGGCAATTTCGCCAGCGGGATAAAAGCGCCGTGATTCAGTTTTGAGATAGACTCCGGGTATGCCTAACTGTCTGACAAACTCAGCTACGCCGGGCGTAACTTTGCGCTCTAAGTAGACAAAACGACGGTTCGGATCAGCGACCTTAGCCATCAAACTATCAGCATCGGTACGAAAAACTTCGGCTAACGCTAACCAACGCTCGCGGTTATCTAGGCCATGTCCCTCGTGCACGCGTTGGGGGTCTGCCCACACGGTTTGCACCGGCACGCTCACGGCTAGTTCGCGGCCATTGCGATCCATGATTGAACCCCGTTGCACCGTGGTGGTATCAGCCCGCAATGAGCGCCGATCCCCTTCAAAAATTAACCGTTCAGGTTCTACCACCTGAATGTAGGCGGCGCGCGCCACCAAACTGCCAAACACCAGTACCACAACCAATAAGGCAAAGTAAAAGCGCCCCGTGCTTAAATGGGGTTGCGCTTTTTTCAGCACACGCCGATTGCCTTTCGAGGTTAATGCCATGGTACTAGCACCTCCTCATCTGCTTGTGGACGCACCATTTCTAGCTGCTGCACGGCAATTCGTTCCACCCGACTGTGCTCAGTCAGGGTGTTTTGCTCAATCTGTAAATGGCGCCACTCAATATCAATTTGATCACGCTCAGAGAGCAATTGGTCGCGCTCGGTAACCAGTAACCGATGGCCGTGGGCGACATAGATTACTGTCAGTGCGCTAGCTACAAGCGCTAAAAACAGCAACACCAGCAACAAGTGCTGGCGCAAGTCATCCACAATAACCATCGATAAAGCTGGTACCCGGCTAGCTTTCATAGTCTAACCTCGCCGCAATACGAAGCACTGAACTCCGTGCTCTGGGGTTGGCTTTGATTTCTGAGGCCGAAGGCTTGATGGCCTTACCTACCAAACGTAAGGTTTGGCCGCGATCAAAATCGACATCACGAATAGGTAGATTGGCAGGAATCGCTTTGCCTTGAGCTTGGGCCCGCATAAACCGCTTCACCAACCGGTCTTCTAAACTATGAAAACTGATCACAGCCAAGCGACCATCAACTTTTAAGCCACCTACAGCCGCAGTAAGCGCTTGCTCAATTTCGTCGAGTTCACCGTTAATATGAATTCGAATGCCCTGGAAACTGCGTGTTGCCGGGTGCTTATGTTTGTCTTTAAAAGGAACCGCGGCGGCGATTAACTCAGCCAGCTCGCGCGTGGTGGTTAAGGGCTGCTGCTCGCGTTGTTTCACGATCGCTTGGGCAATGCGCCAGGCAAATCGTTCTTCGCCATATTCGCGCAGCACAAAAGCGATCTCATCTGCACTAGCCGCTGCCAAAAATTCAGCTGCGGTGGTGCCTTGGGTGGTATCCATGCGCATATCTAATGGCCCTTCGCGCATAAAGCTAAAGCCACGTTCAGCGTCATCTAATTGTGGGGAAGACACGCCTAAATCGAATAAAATACCGTCGAGCTGCCCACGCAATTGCTGCGCATCTAGCACCTCGCTAAGCTGTGAGAATGGGGTGTGGATAATGGTAAAGCGCGGATCTTGTTGTAACGCAGCCGCAGCGGCAATCGCAGTGGGGTCGCGATCGAGGGCGAAGAGCCGGCCGTTACTGTTTAATTGAGCCAGAATTGCACGCGAATGCCCGCCTCGTCCGAAGGTGGCATCTAAATAGGTTCCGTCTGGTTTGATAGCAAGAGCATCGAGTGACTCTTGTAACAACACCGAGACGTGTTGTGCAGCTTCTGTTGTCATTATAATGAGAAGTCTTGTAGTCGATCGTTCAGAATGATGTCGTCTTGTTGCTCGGCTTGCATATCTGCCGCAATTTGCTCTTGCCACGCAGCCTCAGACCAAAGTTCAAACTTATTGAGCTGACCAATAATCATGATCTTTTTGCTCAAATCCGCATGTTGACGCAGGGTTGGTGCAATCAAAATACGGCCGTTTTTATCCATTTGGCAATCTTCGGCATGGCCCAGCAATAGCCGCTGGAGACGACGCTCGGCGGGGTTCATGTTAGATAAAGTCGTTAGCTTCTGTTCAATCAACTGCCACTGTGGCAACGGATACAACAACAAACAGGGTTGCTTAATATCGATGGTGCAAACCATTTGCCCGTCGCAATCCAACAGCAGGCTCTTGCGATACTTTGCTGGTATCGCCAGTCGGCCTTTGTCATCTAGACTGAGTGCTGCTGCGCCACGAAACATGATAAATGATCCACTTTTTCCCACAAATCCCCACAATGTGACAGTCTAGGTGCCGATCTTTCTACCTGTCAAGGGAAATTACAGAGATTTAACCCCTGCGCCAGGGGTTGACGCTTGGCAGTTTGCATAGCATCATGCAAAAACCCTATATAGTTCAGCGCATAACAATTATAATATGCTGGCTTAAACCCTTATGAAGCAGATAGACCTTGTGAATTACCCAGATCGGCTCAGTGTGCAGTCTGAGCGTTGGCGATTATTGCGGTATTTGGTAGTGGTGCTCTTTATTGCATCCGCTCTGCTTTATGCTGTCTATTTGGTGGTTGATAGCGAGCGCCAGCAACAACTTGAAGTAGAAAAGCGCCGCGCCGCTGAACATTTAAGTAGTATGCGCGGGCAAATCGAACAACGGCTGCAAGCCAATATCCTCGCACTACGCGCGTTACGTCCTGAAATCCTCTGGCAAGACACGCCAGACCGGGTGCGAGTTCAGCGCATCATGGATGAGTTTTTAGGATCCGACCTAGATATCATGCATCTCGCCTTGGCGCCGGACTTAACCGTACGCTTTATTTATCCGGTTGAAGGTAACCAAAGTCTGCTTGGTTTTAATTATCGCCTCGCCACCGAGCAATACAGCGGTATTTTGCGCGCTATCGCAGCTAAAGATATGGTGGTATCAGGGCCGTTACAGCTGGTGCAAGGACAATCGGCGCTGCTGGCACGTATGCCTATTTTTCATGACGACCGTCGCTTATGGGGCGTTGCTACGTTAGCTATTGATCACAATCACTTGCTTGAACAAGTGGCATTCTATCGGCATCCAAACTACGAATTTGCCCTGCGCCATCTCAATCTGGCTAGCTTAGACCAAGATGTCGCGCAAGAACCGGCGTTTGCCGGCAATAACGATGTCTTTATCAACGATCCTATTCTTACTGAAGTACAGTTTCCGCGCGGGCGCTGGCAGTTAGCGGCGTTTCCGCGCGATGGCAGCTGGGTTGCTACCAATGTAGATTTTTGGCTGCACTGGGCGATTGGGATTAGCTTAACCGCCGTGATTTTGATGGCCTTTTTAATGTTGGTGTTCACCCAGCATCGATTACGCGGCGCCATTACTACCATTGCCTATCAAGCCAGGTACGATGGCTTAACCGATTTACCAAATCGTAATTTCTTTCAAGAACAGCTAGGCGCAGCAGTTCGCTCAGCACTGCGCCATGAACAGAAATTTGCGCTATTGGTGCTAGATTTAGACCATCTGCGTGAAATCAATGACGTGCTCGGGCATGAAGTAGGTAACGCCCTACTACAACGAGTGGCAGAGCGGATTCGTACCAGTATTCGTGAAGACGATTTATTGGCGCGTATTGGTGGCGATGAATTTGCGATTGTACTGCGAGACTTAAACGACCCCAGCGAAGCTGAAATTCGTGCCACAGCTATCATGAATGATTTGCTGCACACCTTGGATATTGAGCATAACCACATCAATATGACCACCAGCACCGGTATCGCTATGTTCCCGCACGATGGCCAAGAAGTGCAGCAGCTGATTAAACATGCTGAACTCGCCATGTATGCGGCCAAGCAAGCGGGCGCCATGAGTGTGCACTTTTTTGATGAACAACTACGGCAAAGTACCGAACGCGATATTAATCTGCATCACCAAATCATCAAGGGCATCGAAGCGGAACAGTTTGAGGTGCATTATCAGCCCGTGATTGAAACCGAAACCGGCTTGTTAACCCGCTGTGAAGCTTTGATTCGTTGGACCCACCCTGAACGCGGCGCTATTTCACCGGCTGAGTTTATTCCAATTGCCGAAAAAACCGGTGCCATCATTGGTCTTGGTGAGTTTGTGCTGAGCCAAGTACTCCGCGACTGGAAGAAAATGCATGCCGCCGGTTTAGATTTGTCTATTGCACTGAACCGCTCGCCGCGTGAATTTAATGACCGCCAAGCGGCTAACCATTGGCTCAACATGATTGCCGCAGCGGATGTGCCTACCAACCGGCTGATGTTTGAGATCACTGAATCTATGTTGATGCGCAACAAAGAGCGACAGTTTGCCAACTTGCGGAAGTTACGTGATGCCGGCGTAAGCTTGGCCATTGACGACTTCGGCACCGGTTATTCCAGCTTAAACTATTTGCGTTCGTACCCGATTGATGTGATTAAGATTGACCGTAGTTTCTTGCATAACGTGCCCGAACAAAGCCAACAGACGGCCTTGGTAGAGGTGTTGATAAGAATTGCGCACACCCTGAATATGAAGGTGGTTGCTGAGGGCGTAGAAACAGCTGAGCAGGTGGGCTTTTTACAACGCCAGCGCTGCCATTTACAGCAAGGCTTTTTCTATGGTCGCGCGATGCCGCTCAACCAGTTCATTACCTTTACCCAGAATTTTAACCGCGACGTGCTTAACCGCGATGCTGAAACCAGCGCGGAGAATGAGGTGGGAGCCAGCCGATAAGCCGGGTTCTGTCGAGGACAATCATTCGTCTAGCCACTGAGTCACCTCAGCGTTCAAGCAGTCTACCCGGGTTCAACGCGGGCCGCGCCAATGAACCCCTATTTGACCTTGCTCCGGGTGGAGTTTACCGTGCCACGAACTGTTACCAGCCGCGCGGTGCGCTCTTACCGCACCCTTTCACCCTTACCTGATCCTGCCTTAGCAGGCCATCGGCGGTTTGCTCTCTGTTGCACTAGTCGTCGGCTTGCGCCGCCCAGGCGTTACCTGGCACCCTGCCCTATGGAGCCCGGACTTTCCTCCCCCTGTATGTAAACACACAGGCAGCGATTGTCTGGCTGACTCCCGGCGGGCATTCTACTGGTTATCTTGCTCGAGCGCCAGCTGATACAAATTGTTTTTGCGTGCGCCATGAATTTCTGCGGCTAAGGCGGCGGCTTTCTTCAGCGGTAAGTGCTCTCGCAACAGGGTTAACGTACGCAGCGCCTGCGGCGTAACATCGTCCTCAGCGACAGCGGCTGCACCAGCCAAGACTAACACCATCTCACCGCGCTGTTGGTTACTATCAGCCAGTACTTGTGCCTGCACCTCTGCAATACTACCGTGCAAGTAGGTCTCGAAGGTTTTGGTGAGCTCGCGGCCCAACACCAACTGCCGCTCAGCGCCAAATTCACTGACAAAATCAGCCAAACAATCGACAATCCGGTGCGGTGACTCGTAGAACACCAAGGTGCGAGTATCGCTTAGGAGCCCTTGCAAGCGCTTCCGGCGCTGCTGTGGCTTGGCTGGTAAAAAGCCCTCAAACGCAAATCGATCCGTGGGCAGCCCCGCCGCTGACAAGGCAGTTACAAAAGCACAGGCACCAGGCAGCGCCACCACCTTGATGCCTTCAGCGCGACACTGTTGCACCAAGACATAGCCAGGATCACTAATTAACGGCGTTCCGGCATCACTGATCAAGGCAATCGACTGACCTTGTAGTAACCGTTCCACCACCTGTTCCGCACGTTGGCGTTCGTTATGCTCATGCAAGGCAAACAACTCATTGCGAATCCCTAAGTGCTGCAATAATTGCCCACTATGACGGGTATCTTCGGCGGCAATGGCGTCTACTGCACGCAAGGTTTGCACACTGCGCTCAGTGATATCGGCTAAATTACCAATAGGTGTTGGTACTATGTATAAACAGCCGTTACTGTCACTCATGTAAACCCCTTGTAAATTACTCTTAGCGTAGGCGAAGGATGGATGTTGTAAGTTGTACCAGCAAGCCCCTCGGTTTATAGTAGAGGCCATTTAAGATATCAGCTAAAGGACGCTATTGTGCCAAAGAAGTTACTCCTGTGCATGGTTATTATTGGCTTAACTGCCTGTGCCAGTGGTCCATCACCTAGCACCAGCGATAGCACTGTGCCTATCTCATCGACTCCAGTGCTGCAGGATATTCCGTCGGCAGCCAATCGCAGCGCGGCAGAGTGGTTAGAACGCGCTGCTGCCAGTAGCGGTAGCGAGCGCTCCGAGGCTCTGTTACAGGCGGCGTTACAATTGCAAAAGGACGCTGCCTGGCAAGCTAGTGCCGCAGTTATCGCTCAGCTGCAACGGTATCAGTCAGAGTTAGCCCTTAGCGCGCCACAACAACGCTTACTAACCTTGCTAGAGGCACGTTTTGCCGCCCATCAACAGCGCTGGCCTTACGTCGATGCCTTGCTGAAGCCCCTACTACAGCCACGGCAAGCAACCGATTATGGGATGCAAACCTTAGAGCTAGCGTTAACGAGCGCCATTGCCCAGCGCCGCTGGGTGATTGCCGCCGAGTTACAATTACAATTATTAGAGCAGCCGCAATACCAAGCCAGTGCCGGACAGATTTGGTCCGTGCTGCAACATTTACCTGAACCCGCCGCGATTCAGCCACCAGCGGGTGGTTTTCGTAATAAAGTCACGGCCGGTTGGTTACGCTTAGTGCAGCATATTCACGCCAGTGCCATCGATGTCAATGACACTAGCGATGAGACCGGTAGCCAAGTCTCTTTGTTGACCAATTTACAGCAATGGCAAGCAGAGTTTGCTGACCACCCAGCTACGGCCGTTGCGAACGAATTAATGAGCGATTATCAGGCGGGTCTGCAACGGGCGAGCTTGGGTCAGCAACAAGCCATAGTGCTGTTGCCGTTAAGCGGACAATATCGTAGCCAAGGGCAAGCGGTACGCGATGGGATCGTGAAAGCCTTAGCCGCGCAGCCGCAGCTGTCGGCGCGCTTTATTGACAGCAATGGTTTTGATTTTGCGACTTTACCGGGGCTGTTAGAAACCAGCCAAACCGACCTCATTATTGGGCCCCTGTTAAAAGACAAAGTGGCAGAAATGAGTAAGCTGGAGCTGCCTGAACAGCTACGCTGGCTTACCCTGAACGAACTTGAACAAGGCCTGGATAATCGTTTGCCAGGACAAAGCTTTTTTGCCTTAGATACAGAAACAGAAGTGCGCCAAGCAGCCGCACATATTGCCGCCCAAGGCTTTAAGCAGCCGTTGGTGTTGGCGCCGGCCACGAATCGCGGCGAGCACCTAGCGAATGAATTCGCTCAAGCTTGGCTGGAGGCTCAGCCTGACCAAGTAGAGGCCGGCCAAGGTCGCTACACCAACACCGAAGAAATGAAAACAGCGGTACAAGACCAATTAGGCGTCACCACCAGTGAAGCGCGCATTTGGCAAGTGAAAATTGCCGCAGGTAAAATCATCGTCGATAGCCAATACCGCAGCCGCGCCGATATTGATGCCATCTACTTGGTGGGCGGGATTGAACAAACGCGCCTATTAAAACCCTTTATTGATGTGAATATTTCGCCTTTTATGCAGGCGATTCCTGTGTATGCTAATTCTTCTAGCCACACCTTAAATAACGATTTGAGTGAAAACGACCTCAACGGCGTGCATTTTACCGACGCAGAATGGTTGATTCCTGGTCATGCCCAGCAACAACAGCTACGGCAGCTGCTCAGCCAACGTTCTGATTGGGGCTATAGTCACGCTCGTCTTGCCGCGTTTGGCCACGATGCAGTGCTATTGGCGCAGCAATTAAGCCTATTACAACGAGTACCAGGACTATCTCTTACTGGTTTAACCGGACGCTTACATATCGACCAAGGTCGCGTACAACGCGATTTGGCTTGGGCCAGCTACCAAGGCCATGAGGTGATTGCCGATAACGACTAACAGCGCTGTGGCGCTAAGGACAAGGAATGTCAAAACAAGAAGATGGCGGTTTAGGGGAGGCCCTGGCGCTTGAATATTTGGAGGGTCAAGGCTTACACTTGGTCACCAAGAATTTTCGTTGTGAGATGGGCGAAATTGACCTCATTTTAAAAGAGGGCAAGACTTTTGTGTTTGTAGAAGTTAAAGTTCGCGCAGACGAAACTTTTGCTTCTGTATTGGAACAAATAAAGCCCCAGCAATGTCAACGAATACGACGCTGCGCGCAGTTTTTTTTAATCACCGAAGGGTTAAACGAACATTATACGTCGATGCGTTTTGATGTGGTTGCACTAGTAAGCGATTACAACTCAATGCAATGGCTACCCGATGCTTTTTAAGAGGCTTACATGCATCCCATGCAAGAGCAGATAAAGACCTTATTTACCGAAGGTATTCAGACCCAAATAGCGGCCGCGGATCAGTTGCAAGAGCCGTTGCAGCGGGCTGCTGAATTGCTGGTGGCCACCTTGCTTAGCGGCCAGAAAATCTATTGCTGCGGTGAGGGTATGGCCCATGCCACCTCACGGCATTTTGCCCACATTATGCTCACCGGCTTGAGTTTTGAGCGGCCGCCGTTTCCTGTTACCAGCCTGCATGCAGATTTTGGTGCGAATGATCATCAAGCGGTATTCGCGCAGCAATTACAAGCTGTCGGCCAAGCCAATGATGTGGTGCTGGTGCTTAGTGCTGGCGCGCGCGCACCGCGTACCGCTCGTGCGCTAGAAGCAGCCCTTGGGCGTAATATGCTGATTGTAGCTATCACCCAAGAGGGCGATCATGACATTGCTGGGTTATTAGGCCCCGACGACGTGGAAATCAGAATACCCACGACGAATATCGCTCGGGCGAGTGAGCACTTATTACAAACCGTAAATATGCTTTGCAGTTTAGTTGAACATCAAATTTTTCCACAGGAGATGGATGAATGAAGCGCTATCAAGCACTTTTAGCAGCTGCCGCCTGCAGCATCATGTTGAGCGGTTGTGCCGCAGCCTTAGTTGGCGCCACCGCGGTAGGTATTTCAGCCGCTACGGATAGTCGTAGCTTAGGTACGCAGTTAGATGATCAAACCATCGAACTGCGAGTGATTCGTAAGCTCAAAGGTGATAGCCGTTTGGATGACACGCGCATTCAGGTGGTGGCTTTTAATCGTTCGGTGCTGTTGTTAGGCCAAGTCAGCGATAGCTCTTTGTATGATTTAGTCAATCATTTAGTGCGCAACACCGAGGGTGTTAGCAAGGTCCATAATGAACTCCGTATTGCGCCTGTTATTGATGTGGCACAAATCAGTAAAGACACTTGGATAACCAGTAAAATCAAGGCCCAGTTAGTTGCTGATGAGAACGTGAAAGCAGTGCACATTAAGGTGATCACAGAGAATAATGAAGTGGCGTTGATGGGTTTAGTTAGCCCAGAACAAGCTCGCCAAGCCATTGATATTGCCCGCAACGTTAGCGGTGTGACGCAGGTCATTGACGCTTTTCAATAAGCGGTTAACGACGTTATGGCGTTCAGACTAATAAAAAGGCGACACTATGGTCGCCTTTTTTGTCTTTGTCTGACACCTACTCGGGAGTTACTCGCCGTCTATTTATTACCCTGTATTTACTCTCTATTTACTCTCTATTTAACAACGCGCAGATGCGAGCGTTTGGCCGCCTTATTTTCCGCGTTAGCATCGGCGTTAGAGTCAGCCTTACCACTACTAGCAGAATCTTCACTAGAAGCTAGGCTAACGGTGTCACCCTCAACATCATCATCCCCTGCTTGCTCTTCTGCTGCGAGTTCAGCAGCAATCCAAGCCTCGTAGGCAGGCTCTGCTTCAAACATGGTACCTGCACCATTCTCGCGGGCATATAAGGCCACTACAGCAGCCATGGGCACCACTACATGATGAGGTTTACCAGAGAAGCGCGCATGAAAGCTAATTTGCTCATTCGAGATAGCAAACTGGCCAACCGCAGTAGGCGTAATATTCAGGATGATCTGGCCATCTTCAACAAACTCCCACGGTAATTGGCAATGGGGCACAGTTGCCGCTACCACCAAGTGGGGGGTGAGCTGATTATCCAACAGCCAATCGTAAATCGCCCGTACTAGGTACGGGCGACGAGGGGTCATAACCGGCTCACTCACCGGCCTAACTCACGTTCACTGTCAGTCAGTGATTCTTGGAAAGAGTCGCGCTCAAAAACCCGTACCATATAGGCTTTTACCGCTTTCGCACCAGTACCTTCAAGTTCGATGCCATAGCTAGGCAAACGCCATAACAGCGGAGCTAGGTAGCAATCAACTAAGCTGAATTCTTCGCTCATAAAGAACGGCGTATCAGCAAAGATAGGGGCTAACGCTAAAATACCTTCACGCAATTCTTGGCGCGCCGCGTCCGCATTCTTGCCACCAGCAAGAATAGCATCAGCTAGCGCATACCAATCACGATCAATACGGTACATCATCAAGCGGCTGGTACCACGGGCTACCGGGTACACTGGCATCAATGGCGGATGCGGAAAACGCTCATCTAGATACTCCATGATGATGTGGGCGTTATACAACACCAACTCACGGTCTAGTAAAGTCGGTAACGCATCAGCGTATGGGTTTAGCTGAATTAAGTCTTCCGGACGATTGTCTGGATCGACATAAATTATCTCTACGCCCACTCCTTTTTCCGCTAATACGATTCGAGCTTGATGACTACGTAAGTCATTTTGGCCCGAGAATAAGGTCATTACCGACCGCTTGTTTGCCGCAACCGACATGTTACTCTCCATCAAACTTACTTCACGTCTCTAAAGAATTCGCGCTTAAGTAGCACTGCGAATACTAAGAAGACCAATAAGAAACCAAAGACATACCAACCGATTCTGCGTTGTTGCAACATCATCGGCTCGCCGGTGTAGACCAAGAAATTAGTCAGGTCTAGCATGGCTTGGTCGTACTCAGCTTCTGTTAGCATGCCGCTGCCATCAGTTTTGATGCCAACGTACACATCTTTCATTTCACCGTCGATAAGCTTTGCTTCGGTAGTTTTGCGTGGCACACCTTGCAACTCTTGCAACACGTGCGGCATACCTACGTTAGGGAAGACGGTATTGTTAACGCCAAACGGACGGGTCTCATCTACGTAGAACGAACGTAGATAGGTATAAATCCAGTCAGCGCCACGTACCCGTGCTACTAAGGTTAAATCAGGTGCGGCAGTACCAAACCAGTTACCAGCATCTTCAGTAGCCATCGCATTGGTAATTAGATCACCAACCTTCTCGCCTGTAAATTGCAAGTTCTCAATACCCAAGTCTTCAGGGATCTCAAGATCTTTGAAGGTGCGGTTATAACGCTGGTATTGCATTGAGTGACAACCCAAGCAGTAGTTCATGAACAATTGTGCGCCGCGTTGCAGGGACGCTTTGTCATGCATGTCTACTTCTGCTTTATCGAGGGGTACTGTCGGGCCAGCCGCTAACGTTGCGACCGACCACAGTGATGCTGCTACCAGCAGAGTATTTTTAAGAAACTGTTTCATCACTTAGTAATCCTCTCTGGAACTGGTTTTGTGTTTTCGTTTTTGCTGTAGAAGAACAGCAGTACGAAGAACGCAAAATACAAGAAAGTGAACACTCGAGCAAAGAAGGTATAAACTTCAGTTGCCGGCTTCAAGCCTAAGTAACCCAGTGCAATAAAGCTAATTGCGAATACCGTTAGGTTAAGTTTGTGGAAGCCACTACGGTAGCGCACTGAACGCACTTTACCGCGGTCTAACCATGGCAATACAAACAAGGCCACGATCGCACCGAACATCAAGATAACACCTAATAGCTTATCTGGTACCGCACGCAAAATTGCATAGAACGGCGTGAAATACCAAACGGGTGCAATGTGCTCTGGGGTTTTCAGTGGGTTCGCCGCTTCAAAGTTAGGTGGCTCTAAGAACAGGCCGCCCATGGCTGGAGCAAAGAAAATCACGTAGCAGAAGAAGAACAAGAAGATAGCTACACCCACCAAATCTTTCACGATGTAATACGGGAAGAATGGGAAAGCATCAACAATGTCGTACTTCTTGGTGAAGCGCTCATGGAACTGGAACTTCGGCTTTTCAGACTCAGGTACAGAACCTTTTGGCTTCTTAATCGAAATACCTTCTGGGTTGTTCGAGCCAACTTCGTGCAAGGCGATAATGTGTAAGAACACCAAAATCACTAACACTAATGGCAGCGCGATCACGTGTAACGCAAAGAAGCGGTTTAGGGTAGCGCCGGAGATAACATAGTCACCCCGAATCCATAGGGTTAAATCATCGCCAACAAACGGAATAGCACCGAACAGCGAGATAATAACCTGAGCACCCCAGTATGACATTTGACCCCATGGTAACAGGTAGCCCATAAAGGCTTCTGCCATTAACACCAAGAAGATCAGCATACCGAACACCCATAGTAATTCACGAGGTTTCTGGTAAGAGCCGTACATCATGCCGCGGAACATGTGCAAATACACCACCACGAAGAAGGCGGAAGCACCCGTTGAGTGCATGTAACGTAGCAACCAACCGTATTCAATGTCACGCATGATGAATTCAACAGAAGCAAACGCGCCTTCTGCAGAAGGAACATAGTTCATGGTTAACCATACCCCGGTAAGGATTTGGTTAACTAACACCAACGTTGCTAGCACCCCGAAGATGTACCAGAAGTTGAAGTTTTTCGGAGCTGGATATTGCGCTAAGTGGATATTCCACGTTTTGGTCATCGGAATGCGTTCGTCAAACCAGGCGATGAGTTTGTTCATTAGGCTTGCTCCCCGTCTTCACCCACCAAGATGGTTGTGTCATTGATGTAGTAATGAGGTGGAACCACTAGGTTGTATGGTGCCGGAACACCTTGGAACACGCGGCCAGCAATATCAAAGGTTGAACCGTGACATGGGCAGAAGAAACCTGATTTAGCTTCTTCAATGTAGTCACTAAAGCCAACATCTAAGAATTGCGGTGAGCAACCTAAGTGGGTACAAATACCAACGGCCACAAAGAATTCTTCTTTGCGTGAGCGATGCAAGTTCTTGGCATACTCGGGCTGTTGTGGTTCATCAGAATTTGGGTCACGTAAACGGTCGTTAACCGCTTCTAACGATGCCAACATTTCAGGGGTACGACGTACCACCCAAACTGGCTGGCCTCGCCATTCAACACGAATCAATTGACCCGGCTCGGCTTTTCCAATGTTCACTTCCACTGGGGCACCCGCGTTTTTGGCTTTCTCACTTGGGTTCCATGATGCAATGAAAGGAACGGCAACGCCAACCGCACCAGCGGCCCCGACAACAGATGTCGCGACAGTTAGGAAACGACGGCGGCCTTTATCTACAGGCGCATTGCTCATCCACTTACTCTCCGTTTGGACGCTTCACGAAACTTAGCCGTGAAGTCAGTAATTAGCTACTGCGTAGGTTCCCATTAAGACGAATGATGCTCGTTTTAAGGGAATCGGCAAAAAATGCCTTCAGATGATAAAGAAATACCCTGATTTTTACAAGGACAAAGACAAAAAACCCGGCACAAAGGCCGGGTTTTTGACGTACTCGAGATTTCGAATTAACGCTTCGAGAACTGAGGACGTTTACGTGCTTTGTGCAAGCCGACTTTCTTACGTTCAACTTGACGTGCGTCACGAGTAACGTAACCTGCACGACGTAAGTCACCACGTAGGGTTTCGTCGTATTGCATAAGTGCGCGAGTGATACCGTGACGCACTGCGCCAGCTTGACCACTTGAACCACCACCTTTAACAGTGATGTATAAGTCGAATTTTTCAACCATGTCTACTAACTCAAGCGGTTGACGAACAACCATACGAGCAGTTTCACGACCAAAGTATTCTTCTAAAGTGCGGTTGTTGATGCTGATGTTGCCGCTGCCTGGACGCAAGAAAACACGTGCAGTAGAGCTTTTGCGACGACCAGTACCGTAGTATTGATTCTGTGCCATGTTGTTAATGCTCCGTCTTAAATTTCAAGTTGTTTAGGCTGCTGAGCAATATGGTTATGCTCTGCACCTGCGTATACTTTCAGTTTACGGAACATGGCACGACCCAATGGACCACGAGGTAACATACCTTTCACCGCTTTCTGAATTACCATTTCTGGCTTCTTAGCAATCAACTTCTCGAAGTTGATTTCTTTGATACCACCTGGGTAACCCGTGTGTGAATAATACATTTTGTTCTGTGCCTTACGGCCAGTAACAGCCACTTTCTCAGCGTTTACGATGATGATGTAATCACCAGTGTCTACGTGAGGAGTGTATTCAGGCTTGTGCTTACCACGTAAGCGACGAGCTACTTCAGTAGCCAAACGACCTAAGGTTTTACCTTCGGCGTCAATAACATACCAGTCACGTTGTACAGTTTCTGGTTTTGCAACAAATGTACTCATTGGAAACTTACTCTTTTTTTAAGGTTCACGACAGTAGTTCCGGGCTTCCCCGCGAACCACAACAACCGTTGTGGTTAATTGCCACATAGCGGTTAGTTGTACCTGTAACGTGGGCTGCGCGGATTATAGGGAAAAGGGGTTAAAAGATCAACAACCCAGTGTAGATGTTTTTTACCTTGACTAACACCGGCCAAGTTAAGCTAGCTGCCCACCTGCAACGCCTTTACTAATTCAGCGCTTCGCTCCCACTTGCTCGCCAACTGCACCAGTTGGGCGCCGCGCGTGGGAGCTAATTGATCCGCAGCAATTTGCTGTAACCACTGTTGCCGTTGCTGTTGCCGACTCTGTTGGATCTGTTGCACACCTTGTTGCCATTCAGCTTCACTGCGAGTGGCCATATCTGCACCATTCAAAAAGGCCAACAGCTGTGCTCGCCACTGGTGGTTCAAGCTGGCATCCAACAGTTCTGGTGATGCGGCCTTAAACGCCTCAACCAACTGTCGTAAATCCACTAAACGCCCATGGTTACTATGCAACTGAGCTAACGCCAAAGCTTCTGCTCCAGTAAGGTTTTGTTCACCTAGTTTACTGATGTAGCGGTATATATGTTCCAGTAACTCACCGGTTGCAATATCTTCGGCATGACTAACATCGTCTGAGCTATCGCGTAAAAACGTGCGCAGGCGCATGATGTATTGGCGCAACACCCGCTGCTGCTCTTGTTGTGCGGCAGCAATCCCCATAGCCGGAACCTGTAGCACCGTTTTATCCAAAAAGCGCGGCTGACCAGAACGTATCGGGGGTAATTTGTACCAGCTTTCTACCCGGCTAAACAGACGATTATCGATTAACCGCATCAAGCCTAAGCCAAGCACGTTAAATAAAGTATGAAAAACGGCTAGGCCCGCACTGATATTGGCGACGTCGTTACCGCCAGATAGCCAAGCTGACACCCACCACAGTGGTACTAGCAGCAACAATGCCACAGCACCAGTGAGGGCATTCATCACCACGTGCACAGCCGCTAAACGTTTGGCGTGGGCAGTGGCGCCAATAGCCGCCAACAGCGCTGTTACCGTGGTGCCAATATTCGCCCCAATCACCACTGCGGCACCAGCTAACGGACTGAAAACACCGGTAGCAGAGGCGGTAAGTACGATGGCTAAAGCCGCTGACGAGGATTGCACTAAAGCGGTCAAAATAACCCCAGCAAGCACGGCTAATAGCACGCCACCGACACCGCTAACCTCAAGTTGCGCAACGGGCAACAAAGGTACTACTTGGGTGAAAGCTTCGCGTAAGGTATCGAGGCCCACAAACAATACCCCAAACCCTGCTACCGCTGTACCTATGTGGGCGGCAATGGAATTTTGTCGCACCAAGCGGGTTAACATCCCTAAGCCGATCAAAGGCCAAGCAATCACTGCAATATTCAACTTCAAGCCAATCAAGGCCACAATCCATGCGGTCATGGTGGTGCCGACGTTACTACCAAACACCACCCAAGCTGCCTGCCGTAACTTCAACATGCCCGCGTTAGTAAAACCTAACAACGCCACCACCACCGCGCTTGACGACTGCACTATAGCGGTCACGGTGAAGCCAGAAATAGCTGCCCGTAAGCGGGTTTGGGTGGTGCGTTCTAAAAAACTCTGGAGGTGGCTACCAGCGGCGGCACGCAAACCGTCGGTCAGCATTTGCATGCCCAATAGCAAGAGCCCTAAGCCACCCAGTGCAATGGCGAGATCGGCAAAACTCATGGTTTATGGGCCATCGCTAAATATTCATGGCTTTGCATTTCTTGTAAACGGCTAACACAGCGGCGGTACTCAAACGTTAATTTGCCTTCGCTATAGAGTTGCTCCAACGGCACCGCCGCCGAGATGATAAGCTTGACGCGGCGTTCGTAAAATTCATCGACCAAGGCCAAGAAGCGGCGGGCGGCATCATCGTTATGGCCTCCTAGTTGGGGCACATCACTGATCAGCACCGCATGATAAAGCTGAGCAATTTCAATGTAATCATTTTGCGAACGCGGGCCGCCACAAATGGCATTAAAATCGAACAGCACCACATCGTCACATTCCATCCGTACCACGATATCGCGTTGATTAATGGCAATCGCATGCAAATTTTGTTCGGCCCGGTTACAGTGGTCAGGCGCCAGTTCAGTAAAATATTGCTGAAGTTTCGCATCAGCGCTGGAGTCTGCTGGGGTTAAGTAAATTTCCGCGCGGGTTAAGGTGCGCAAGCGGTAGTCGATACCGCTATCCACATTGATGACCTCGCAGTGCTCTTTGATTAAGGCTATTGCGGGTAGAAAACGCTGTCGCTGTAAACCATTACGATAAAGTTCATCGGGCACTATGTTAGAGGTTGCCACCAGCACCACGTCGCGCTTGAAGAGCTCTTGCATGAGTGTCCCCAAAATCATGGCATCGGTGATGTCTTGCACAAAGAACTCATCAAAACACAGCACTCGTGCCTCTGCTGCCAACTTGTCAGCAATAATCGGCAGCGGATCGCTGCGGCCTTTGAGTTGCTTTAACTCGTCATGCACGCGATGCATAAAACGATGAAAATGCACCCGCATTTTTTGCTCAAACGGTAAGGTATCAAAGAAGGTATCCACCAAGTAGGTTTTACCACGACCCACGCCGCCCCAGAAATAGATGCCTTGCGGGGCCGCTTGAGTGCCACCAAGTAGACCTTTAAGGCGCCCAAGTAACCCCTTGGATTGCTGCTGTTGATGAACTACGACCAGTTGTTCATACAACCGCTGCAATGCCTCTACAGCCTTGCGCTGCGCCGCATCTGGGGTGAAATTACCGGAAGCCAAATCAGCCTCATATTTACTCATTGGGGTGATGTTTTGCGTTGTCACTACCACTTTGACCCTGATCTAGATTATGCTATGGGTTATCAGTTTATCACGTGATACGTGTTTTATAAGGAGTTTTTATGAGCTGGATTATTGGCATTTTGTTAGTCGCAGTAGGTGCCATCATTGGCTTTTTTGTGGCGCGTTATTGGCTGAGCAATCATTCTGACGAGGCCGAACTCACTGAGCAAGTGACCCAGACCAAACAGCAACTAGCTGATTATCGTCAAGAAGTTGCCGATCATCTTGCCACTGCTCAAGCTTTGGTTGGGCAACTCGAAGAAACCCAAGCCAAACTAAAAAGCTATTTGCATCACAGTGCTGACTTGCTTCAGCGCGAACAATTGCAGCCCAGTTTGCCATTTTTTGCAGAAGATACCGTGCGTCAGTTACGCATGGCCAACCAGCATAAGCAGGAAAAGCGCCGCAGTGATGACCGACCAGCGGCGGACATGCCGCGTGATTACAGCGATTCTCATTCAGGTTTATTTTCTGGTAAAGCTGCTACTAGCAAGTCTACGGCCAAAGAAAGCACCGACTAATTCTAGGTACCGTAACTCCTCTCCCAAAGTAGCCGGCAAATTTGTTGCCGGTTACATCTTGAAACACCTGCCAGCTGAACTTATTTCTGTTTAGCGAGTCATTATCTTCGTTATCAGTAGCTATTTTGCTACAACTTTACCATTTGTTGTTATGTGGAAATCACAACCGGCACAACGTAATCGCTGACGCACTCGCTCTAGGTTAGTCATTATGTTTGGGTCAACATAGGAGTACAGTGAATGAAGACAAAATTTTTGGCGGTAGTGGCGTCCGTAGCGCTAGCAAGCTCAGTTGCTATAGCTCCAGCTACAGCCAGCATCCCATTTTTTGGCAAAAGTGATGAAACCCCTACCCTAGCGCCGATGCTGGAAGAAGTCACCCCAGCGGTGGTGAATATCTCAGTAAAAGGTAAACGTGAAGTGCGGCAACGGGTGCCTGACATGTTTCGGTTCTTCTTTGGCCCCAATGGCCCACGTGAACAAGTTCAAGAACGGCCGTTTCAAGGCCTAGGTTCGGGCGTGATTATTGATGCCGAAGCCGGTTACGTCGTCACCAATAATCACGTGATTGACGGTGCCAGCGAAATTTTAGTCACCCTCAAAGACGGGCGGCAATTTGATGCAAAAGTGATTGGCACTGATGATCGTTCAGACATTGCCCTACTAAAAATTGAAGATGGCGAAGACCTGACGGATATAGAAATTGGTACCTCATCTGATTTGCGTGTAGGTGACTTTGTGGTGGCTATCGGTAACCCCTTCGGGCTTGGCCAAACAGTAACCTCAGGCATTGTTAGTGCGTTAGACCGTAGCGGCTTAGGCATTGAAGAAGTAGAAAACTTTATTCAAACCGATGCAGCAATTAACAGCGGTAACTCAGGTGGTGCCTTGGTGACGCTAAAAGGCGAGCTGATTGGCATCAATACCGCAATTCTAGGCCCTAACGGCGGCAATATCGGTATAGGTTTTGCGATTCCGTCAGATATGATGAAGAACTTAGTGGCACAGCTGATTGAATTTGGTGAGGTGCGCCGTGGTGTGCTGGGTGTGCGTGGCAACGACTTAACTCATGACATCGCCAAAGCATTGAAATTAGACGCCAACCAAGGTGCCTTTATTGGTGAGGTCATTGCCGACAGCGCTGCCGCCAAAGCTGGCTTAAAATCTGGTGACGTGATTATCGCCGTGAATGGCGATACCATTCGCACCTTTGCTGATTTAATTGCTCGCGTGGGTACCATCGGTGCTGGCAAGGAAATGAAGATTACGGTATTGCGCGATGGCAAAAAACGTGACTTTAAAGTGACCTTAGTGGCTGATGATACTGCGGTCGTCGCAGCCACCTTGCACCCGGCCCTGGCTGGTGTCGAGCTGGCAGCAAACGATAATGATGGGGTGGTAATCACCAGCATTGAGGAAGGCTCTGTGGCGGCTCGCTATGGCTTGCGCAAAGATGACGTGATCATGGCCGTCAACCGCACCCCAGTAAGCTCAATCAGTGAGTTACGCCAAGCCTTTAATGACGCTGGGCCAGTGGTTGCCTTGAACTTACGACGCGGTAATACCGAGCTCTATTTGGTGTTGCGCGGCGGCTAAGTCGCTTAATTAACTGCACCAAGCAAGTGCAAAAGAAGGCAGCCAGTGCTGCCTTCTTTGCTAATAGGTGTTATTCTTTTAGCTCACTTAACAATAATAACTAGACTTATAGAAAGGCAAACTTCAATCATGACGCTTCGTACAGGGCTCTTCTTTATTGCTCGTTCGGTTATTCTCGGACTTATTGTCGCTGCCCTAGTGATTGTAGCGCTGCCACTACTGCAAAATCCTGCCACCACGCCTTTACAACTGGATAATTCACCGGCTAGCTATGCGACAGCCGTGCGCCGAGCCGCACCTGCTGTGGTGAATATTTACAGCGTGGGTGAAGTGCAGGGTTCGTTTTATTCACGCCGGCCGAGCACGGTATTTAGATTAGGGTCTGGCGTGATTATGGATGACCAAGGTCACATTCTTACTGCCGCTCACGTGGTTGCTAATGTCAGTGAAATTGACGTCGCCCTGCAGGATGGTCGCCAATACAGTGGCCAGGTGATTGGCTTGGATAAAATCAGTGATTTGGCGGTGATTCAGATCCAAGCCGATAACTTACCTGTGATTCCGCAAAATAATCAGTTGCGCACGCAAGTGGGCGATGTGGTGTTGGCTATCGGTAACCCTCTTAATCTCGGGCAGACCATCACGCAGGGGATTGTCAGTGCGAGTGGCGGTCGGATGGGAGTGATTCATAGCCATGCGGATCTCATTCAAATGGATGCAGTGATCAACGAAGGTGCTTCTGGTGGCGCTTTGGTGAATAGCCAAGGCTACTTAGTGGGCATCAATAATGCCCGTTTTCGTGATGCTCGCGGCCAAGGTATTGATGGTATTTATTTTGCTATCCCCTACCCACTTGCCAAAGACATCATGGATACCTTGATTCTTGAAGGTGAAGTTGTACGCGGTTATTTCGGCGTGCAGGTGGGCGGTAACGCCCATTCAGATCCATACAAACAATCAGGTATTTATGTCACTGGAGTGGATCCTAATAGCCCTGCGGATCAAGCCGGCTTGCAAGCCGACGATTTTATTATTGAGATTGATGGCAAGCCCATGTCATCGGCTGCGGAAGGCTTAGCGTTAGTTGCTAAAACCCGCCCGGGTACTGTGGTTGAGGTTCGTTATTTACGAGCCAATCAAGAATTTACCACACAGGTGACTATCACCCGCTTAGCAGATTAAGCCGTATAAAAAAGCCACAGCGGTTGCTGTGGCTTCTTTGTTGCAATCTTGACTTTGGCATTAAGCAATACGCTGAATATTAGCGCCTAATCCCTGCAGTTTCTTTTCAATGGCTTCATAACCGCGATCAATGTGGTAAATACGCTCCACCACCGTCTCACCTTTGGCTACTAAACCCGCAATCACCAACGAGGCTGAGGCGCGTAAATCCGTACACATCACCTGCGCACCGGTCAGCTCTGCAACCCCTTTAGAAATCGCAGTGTTACCTTCCAGCTCAATATTGGCGCCCATGCGACGTAGTTCGGGCACGTGCATAAAGCGGTTTTCAAAAATAGTCTCGCGCACCCAACCGGTGCCATCCGCGATGGCATTCAAGGCACAAAACTGCGCCTGCATGTCCGTTGGGAAAGCTGGATGTGGTGCCGTTACAATAGTCACTGGCTGCGGCCGCGTTGGCGCTTGCAAACGAATCCAATCAGCGCCTTTGGTAATGGTTGCGCCCGCTTCAGTTAGCTTTTTCAACACTGCATCCAGCATGGTTGGATCCGTGTTACGACAGGTAACATCACCACCGGTGGCTAATGCAGCCACCAAGAAGGTGCCAGTCTCAATCCGGTCTGGCTGAATACTATAGCTGCCACCATGTAGCCGCTCTACCCCATGAATGGTGATGGTATCCGTACCTGCGCCACGAATATCTGCGCCCATAGCATTTAAAAAGCGGGCGAGATCTACCACTTCAGGCTCCCGCGCCGCATTTTCAATCACAGTCACGCCGTCAGCTAAGGTTGCCGCTGCCATCAAGTTTTCAGTACCAGTCACACTCACCATATCCATCAATAAGGTCGCACCGCGTAATCGGCCATCGACCTTGGCATGGATGTAACCGTTTTCCACGGTAATGGTGGCGCCCATCTGGCGTAGCCCTTCAATGTGCAAGTTGACCGGGCGGGCACCTATTGCACAGCCGCCAGGCAAGGATACTTGGGCTTCGCCAAACTTACTGAGTAGCGGCCCCAAAACCAGAATAGAAGCACGCATGGTTTTCACCAAGTCGTAACTAGCTACATGATGATGCAGACCTTGTGGCTGAATTTCGTAGCTGTTAGGCCCCAATGCAGTGTTGGTAACGCCCAGTTCAGCTAATAATTTCAAGCTCGTGCGGACATCCTGTAAGGCTGGCACATTAGTTAAGGTAACGGGCTCTGACGGTAAGATAGCCGCCATTAAGATGGGGAGTGCCGCATTTTTAGCGCCCGAAATGACCACCTCACCCTGCAGCGAAGTGCCGCCTTGAATCACTAGTTTTTGCATTGCTGAGTCCTATTAGCTCAGCATCGCGAGTTTCTTCTCACGCTGCCATTCAGTTGGGGTATAAGTTTTGATAGAGACCGCATGTAATTCACCGCTAGCGATAATCGCTTTTAATGGTGCATAAACCACTTGCTGTTTTTTCACCCGCGATAGTTCCGCAAATAGCTCGCCAACCACGGTAATGTTGGCATGGCTGCCATCTAGTTTAACCAGTACTTCGTCTACCGGCAGGGCATCGGTGATCAAGGTTTGAATCGATTCAGTTGTAATCATAGTCTCAACGTTTTTTGGCAATAGATGAATGGCTTACTTTCACTTTGGTTGGGGTTGCCGTTGGCCCGGCAAAGGGCACATCTAGCACTTCGGCGACCCCACTAACACTAATAATAGCGCGTAGCTGGGGGCTGGCTCCAACAATACTAAGCTCGCGCTGTTGTAAGCCAACCTGCTTTTTGGCATTCACCAGCATCGCAACCCCAGCGGTATCTACCTTAGTTACCTCGGTTACATTCAACACCACATGGTCACGCGCATTCAGCCATTGTTGGCGTTCTTGCCACACCGGCGGTACGGTGTCGCGGGTTAACTCGCCGCTAAACTGCACTGCGTTGTGTGCATCAATGGTCCACTGACAGTTACTCATGAGGGTGCTCCTTCGGTACTTACTCACGGCCTTGGCCATGCCTACTAGTTATTCGGCATTCTCTTGGTCGTTAGCGGTAATCGGCTGCTGCGCTTTGTCGCGCAATAAACTAATGGTTCCGTCAATGCCGCGGCTACGAATCACACCAGCAATTTCAGTTTGCTTACTATTTAACAAGCTCACGCCTTCTACTACGAGGTCAAAGGCTTGCCAGATATCCTGGTTGTTATCAAAGCGCATTTTAAAATCCATACGCACTGGTGGACGACCTTGCTCAATCAAGCGGGTATTCACCACAACCATGCGGCTATCCGCATCAAAGCGACCCGCATCACCAAACTGAATGGTATGCTTAGTTTCGTCGTATTGAGTAAAGGCACGCGCATAAGTGGCAATCAAATACTCACGAAACACGCTATAAAACTCTTGCCGTTGCTCTTCAGTGGTTTCGGTGAGGTTACGGCCTAGCACCCGCTTCGCAGCATAAACATAATCTACGTACGGCATCATTTCTTCACGGATAACCACGCGAACATAGTCAATATCTGCATCAATTTTGCTGCGATCTTGCTCAATACGCTCTAGCGTTTTGTTGGCTACTTTCTCTAACAACACATAAGGGTTATCTTCGCGGATCAGCTCATCGGCTGCCGCCGGAGCGATAGCAACAGCTGCCATCAAAGAAAGCCAAATACTTGCGATTAATTGCTTCATACTTTACTCCTTAATCATTACCCTGACTAAACAGGAACTGCCCGATCAAGTCTTCCAATACCAAGGCCGACTTAGTGTCGTAAATGCGATCACCGTCTTCTAACATTTGTACGGTGTCATCGATAAAGCCTGGATTTAGACCAATATACTGCTCGCCTAATAATCCAGAAGTTAAGATTGAGACCGATGTGGTGTCAGAAAATTCATTGTATTGTTTGCTAATCACCATTTCGACCAGAGGCTCGTAGTAATCACCATCAAGGGTGATCTTGCTCACTCGGCCTACAACCACACCACCTACTTTAACTGGCGAGCGCTCTTTTAAACCGCCGATATTATCAAACTTGGCATACAAGCGATAAGTTTCACCCGCGGTGGCAACATTGGTATTAGCTGCCTGTAAGCCTAGAAACAACAACGCCAACACACCAATAATGACAAACAAACCAACTGCTAACTGAGTATTTCTCGATTCCATAGTGATCATCCAAACATCAAAGCGGTTAAAACAAAATCTAGCCCAAGTACGGCTAACGAGGCAGTGACCACAGTCGAAGTGGTGGCCTTACTAATACCTACCGAGGTGGGCGTGCAGTTAAAGCCTTTGTGCAGCGCTATCCAAGTAACTACAAAAGCAAACACCACGCTTTTGATGATGCCATTCATAATATCATGACCCCATTCAACGTTAGCTTGCATCACCGACCAAAAAGCGCCGTCGTCGACGCCTAACCAGCGCACGCCAACCAAGTAGCCGCCATAAATACCCACGGCAGAAAACACCGCAGCTAGAATTGGCATACTGTATAAGCCGGCCCAAAAACGTGGGGCAATCACGCGGCGCAGCGGATCTACGGCCATCATTTCTAAACTGGATAATTGCTCAGTGGCTTTCATTAAGCCAATTTCTGCTGTTAGTGCCGAGCCAGCCCGCCCTGCAAACAGCAAAGCAGTGACTACCGGCCCTAATTCACGCAACAAGGATAGCGCCACCATGGGCCCTAACGACTGTTCGGCGCCAAAATCCACCAAAATAGTATAGCCTTGCAAGCCCAGCACCATGCCGATGAAGAGTCCGCTGACCACAATAATAATCAGCGACATCACCCCAACCGAGTACATTTGCTGCATCAGCAACGGCCAAGATTTGCGTAACTGCGGTTTGCCAACCAAGGCTCGGGTGAGCATGATTAACGCCGCCCCTGCGCCAGCAATACTATTGAGGGTAGCTTGGCCGAGGGCAGCAACTTTATTTAGCATCGCCAGCTCCTAATAATTCGTCGGCCAAGGTCGGTGCACGGTAATGGAAAGGCACCGGACCATCAGCTTCGCCGTGTAAAAATTGATGCACCAAGGCATTATCTGAACTTAATAATTGTTCTGGCGTACCGTGCCCAACCACTTGTTTGTCGGCAATGATGTACACGTAATCGGCAATCGTAAGAACTTCTTCAACATCGTGGGTGACGATGATGCTCGTCAACCCGAGCGACTCGTTCAACTCTTTGATCAGCTTGATTATCACGCCCATCGAAATAGGATCTTGGCCGGCAAAGGGCTCATCATACATGATCAGCTCTGGGTCTAACGCTATTGAACGCGCCAAGGCAGCCCGCCGCGACATACCGCCAGACAACTCCGCTGGCATCAAATGCCGAGCGCCACGCAAACCCACCGCCTCTAATTTTAGCAGCACAATGGTTTCAATCAGTTCTTCTGACAGCCGGCTATGTTCACGCAGCGGAAAGGCAATGTTGTCGTACACTGTCATGTCGCTGAACAAGGCACCGCTTTGAAACAACATGCTCATGCGCTTGCGTAATTGATACAATTCGCTGCGCTTGAGGCTAGGAATGTTTTGCCCGGCAAAGCGAATCTGCCCCTGTTGCGGGCGTAGTTGGCCACCAATTAGGCGCAACAAGGTTGTTTTGCCAATGCCGCTAGGACCCATCACCGCAGTGATCTTACCGCGTGGGATGGCCATCGACAGGCCTTCGTATAAATTGTGAGTACTGTGATTGTAGTGAAAATAGATGTCATCTATCTCAACCAAGTGCTCGGGATTACCCTCGAGAGTAGTGGTTAGCATGCGAAGATAGTCTCCTTTACGTGACCGCCTAGTTTACCCGATTTCGTCAAGAAGCCCCACCAAAAAGCCGTAAAATTTGTGACAAATCGTTATCAGTGGTCACATTACGTCTGCAAAGAAGAAAACGATCGGGTATTATTGCGTTATTACATTGTCATCATTAACTTGTCATCTACTTTGGCTGCACTAGCATATGAGGCCCAACATGACCGAACACAACCCGACCACGACCAGCAAACAGACGTTTGCCGCGCTTGGCCAACGAGTCATTGATATAGAAACCGACGCGGTGCGTGGATTAAGCCGTTTTCTTGATGAAAACTTTGCTACTGCGTGCGAGTTACTGTTGGCATGTAAGGGACGGGCGATTGTGATTGGTATGGGTAAATCGGGCCACATTGGCGGTAAAATTGCCGCAACCTTGGCCTCCACCGGTACTCCCGCCTTTTTTGTGCACCCTGGCGAAGCTAGCCACGGTGACCTCGGCATGATTACCGAGCAGGATGTGGTGATCGCCATTTCTAACTCAGGTGAAACTGCTGAAGTGCTTAGCATTGCGCCGTTAATTAAGCGACGCGGCGTCAAGCTCATTTCCATGACGGGTAATCCACGCTCAACTCTGGCCGAGCTCTCTGACGTGCATGTTTGCATCGCCGTTGAGCAAGAAGCCTGCCCGTTAGGTTTGGCACCGACCTCCTCCACTACTGCGACCTTAGTCATGGGTGATGCGTTGGCGGTAGCGCTGCTGCATGCGCGCGGCTTTACTGCCGATGATTTTGCCATGTCGCATCCCGGTGGCAGCTTGGGCCGGCGGTTGTTACTGCACATCCATGATGTGATGCACGCGGGTGAGCGCACCCCGCTGGTCAATCAGCAAGTAACTATCAGCGCCGCCTTGTTAGAAATGTCACGCAAAGGTCTGGGCATGACAGGTATCACTGACGACCAAGGCCGCTTAGTAGGTATTTTTACCGATGGTGATTTGCGCCGTATTTTAGATCAGCGCATTGACTTGCATACCACCGCGATTGCCCAAGTGATGACGCCAAATCCCATTACCATAAAGCCCGATGTACTTGCTGCACAGGGATTAAAATTAATGGAAGACCGAAAAATCAACGGGTTATTTGTGGTGGATGAGCAGGGTTTTGCCCAAGGCGCCTTGAACATGCACGATCTGTTAAAAGCAGGAGTCCTCTAATGAGTTTTGGTCTCGCAACCCCAGCCATGATTAGTACTTGGTACGGTGATATTGAAAGCCTGCTCATGGATAAATTCGCCCAAATCAAACTGGTCATTTTTGATGTGGATGGCGTGTTTTCAGACGGCCGGATCTATTTAGGCAACCAAGGTGAAGAGCTTAAAGCTTTTCATACCCGCGATGGGTTTGGGGTGAAAGCACTTCTTAACGCCGGCATCAAGGTTGCGGTTATCACCGGACGCCGTTCAGCACTGGTGGAAAACCGCATGCACGCGCTCGGCGTCAGCGATATCTATCAAGGCCAAGAAGATAAACTCAGCGCCTACCAGCAGCTGGCGGAGAAATATCAGTTAACGGATCAGGCCATTGCCTGTATGGGTGATGACATACCTGATCTCGCGATGCTGCAGCAGTGCGCAGTGGCAGTAGCGCCTCACGATGCCCATCCCTTTGTGCAGCAACACGCGGTTTATGTGACCTCGCAGCGCGGCGGTTTTGGTGCAGTTCGTGAGCTGAGTGATCTGATTTTACTTAGCCAAGGACAATTGCAACTGCACGGTGGAGTCAGTTTATGACCCGTAATCTTGTGGTGATTATCGCCATCATCTTTGCCACCTTAGCGCTATTGGTGTGGCGTCCTTTTGGAGATCAAGACCTCACCGATGAACCAGCGGGCTATCGTGAGATCAAGCCTGATTTTACCGCACAGGGCCTGATTGTGCGGGTTTACAGTGAGGATGGTACCTTAGCGCATCGGATTGCTGCAGAGAAAATGACTCATTACAGCCCGATCGGCTTAACCGAGTTAGATCAGCCGACCTACATTGTGCACACCCGTGATGGAGGTCCGGTGTGGCAGGTGGCAGCTGAGGCTGGCTCTTTTTATGGCGACAAAAGCTTGGTGTTAGAACGTAATATTTTAATGCGTAGCTTAACCGCCGAAGATTTTTTAGAACGGGTTGAAACCAGCTACCTAACCATTGATACTTTGGCCGAAACCATGACGACTGAGCAAGCGGTGGTGATGTACGGTCGTGATTTTACTATTCGAGGCGAAGGCATGCATGCTAACTTACGCGCTCAAACTCTGGAACTAACGAAACATGTTGAAACCATTTATACCGGTCGCCAAACTAATTCTCAGTAGTCTTGTGCTAAGTGCTGCATTATTCTCTAACGCAGCACTTAGCCAAGGCAAAGACGACTTTAATCAGCCCATTCGCATCAATGCTGAGCGCGATTGGGTTGATATTGCTAATAAAATTGTGGTGTTTGAACGTAGCGTCATCATCGAGCAAGGCAGCTTAAAAATCACCGCTGACAAGTTATCAGTAGAGCGTGAAGGTGAGGCCGAAGATGCTGTGTTTATCGCTGAAGGGGCACCGGCGGTTTATACCCAACAATTAGAAGACGGTAGTGTTATCACTGCCAAGGCCAACCAAATCATTTATGACCAAGCGCAACAGTTACTGACGTTGCGGGGGAATGTTGAAGTTGCGCAAGGAAACAGCGTCAGTCGTGGTGGAGAGATGGTTTATAACTTTGCTACACAGCAAATGACCACGCGTGGTGACAAAGATACCGACCGCGTAACCACCATCTACATGCCGAAACAACAAGACGATAAGAACAACGAGCAACCATGAGCCGATTAGTAGCTGAACATTTAGCCAAATCTTATAAAAAACGCCAAGTTGTTAAAGACGTTAGTTTAACTGTTGAAGCAGGCCAAGTGATTGGCTTGCTGGGCCCTAATGGTGCCGGAAAAACCACCACTTTTTATATGATCGTTGGCTTAGTGAATAACGACAAAGGCCTGATTAAGTTAGACGACCGCGATATCTCGTTATTACCTATGCATGAACGCGCTCGCCTTGGGATTGGCTATTTACCACAAGAATCCTCCATCTTTCGCAAGCTGACGGTGCGCGATAATATTTTGGCGATACTCGAAACCCGCAAAGAACTATCTGCGGCCCAGCGTGAAGATAAGCTTGATAGCTTGCTGGAAGAGTTTCACATCAGCCATATCGCCAACAGCTTAGGCATGAGTCTGTCTGGGGGCGAACGACGCCGGGTTGAAATTGCACGGGCGCTGGCGGCTGAGCCAAAGTTTATCTTGTTGGACGAGCCCTTTGCTGGGGTTGACCCGATTTCCGTGCTGGACATCAAGAAGATTATCGAACACCTACGCAAACGTGGCATCGGGGTGCTCATTACCGACCACAACGTGCGCGAAACCCTAAGCGTCTGTGAACATGCTTATATTGTTAGCCATGGCGAGCTTATCGCGCAAGGCGATGCCCAAACCATTCTTAATAATCAGCATGTGAAAGACGTGTATTTGGGCGACCAGTTTACGCTGTAGCTATCATGATGAAACAAGGCCTGCAGTTCAAATTTAGTCAACAGCTGAGCATGACCCCACAGCTGCAACAGGCCATCAAACTGTTGCAACTTTCTAGCTTAGAATTGCAGCAAGAAGTACAACAAGCTCTGGATGAAAACCCATTGCTTGAGGTGGCCGACCAAAGCGCTGAAGGCGAAACTGATGTCGCTGCTGCCGAGGAGAGCTGGGAACCAAGCTACTCGGCTTCTTTAGGTAGTTCTGGCACAGCTTACGATGGTGAAGATACCCTCTATCAGGGCAGTACCAGTGAAAGTTTACAAGAGCACTTGTTATGGCAAATGCGACTGTCACATTTTTCTCCCCTTGATGAAGCCATTGCTACGCTGTTGATAGATAGTATTGACGAGCGCGGCTACTTAACGGCTGAATTAGAAGAACTATTGCCAGCGATTCGACAGCAACACCCCGAGCTCATCCAAGTTGAGCTTGCCGAAGTAGCTGTGGTGCTCAAACGAATTCAGCATTTTGATCCGATTGGCGTTGGCGCTCGCAATGTGCGCGAATGTTTATTAATTCAGCTACGACATCTTCCTAACGATACTCCCTACCTGAACTTAGCTCTGCAAGCCGTTGAAAAACATTTGCCGTTGCTCGCCCAGCGCGATTATCGCAATCTGGCGCGGCGATTACGTATTCAAGAAGCCGATTTAAGCCAAGTACTAGCGCTGATTCAGCAGCTACAACCACATCCTGGGGACGGTTTTGGTGCAGGTGATGACGATTATGTGATTCCTGATGTGCTGGTGCGCAAAAAAAATGATCGCTGGACAGTAGAGCTAAATTCGCAAAGTTTGCCTAAACTAAAGGTGAACGAAGATTATGCGGCGCTGCTGCAAAGTGGTTCGCAATCTGAAGAACAACAGTATATTCGGCAGCATACGCAAGCTGCAAAGTGGTTTATTAAAAGCATTGAGAGCCGTAACGATACCTTACTGAAAGTAGCTGCAACCATAGTGCAACGTCAGCAAGGTTTCTTTGAATATGGCCCTGAGGCGATGAAGCCTATGGTTCTTGCTGACGTTGCTAACGCAGTAGAGATGCATGAATCAACTATTTCAAGAATAACCACACAAAAGTATATGCATACACCTAAAGGTGTGTTTGAATTGAAGTACTTCTTCTCTAGCCAATTGGCAACGGATAATGGAGAAGATGCTTCTTCTACCGCAATTAGAGCGGTATTGAAAAAGCTAGTTGCTGCGGAGAACCCCAAGAAGCCTCTCAGTGATAGTAAATTAACTGAACTCATGGCCGAACAGGGTATCCAAGTAGCTAGACGGACAATTGCGAAGTATCGTGAGGCCATGAATATTCCGCCCTCGAGCCAACGCAAACGTCTTATCTGAATCTTGGACAAACAGAAGGAAGATGTTATGCAAATTAATCTGACCGGTCATCATATCGAAATTACTGACGCTCTGCGTGACTATGTCGATACCAAGTTTTCTAAGCTGGAACGTCATTTTGACCACATAAATAACGTCCATGTCATTTTAAATGTTGAAAAGTTAACGCAAAAAGCGGAAGCTACGCTGCATTTGAATGGCGGCGAAATTTTCGCTGATTCAGAGCACACCGATATGTATGCGGCTATTGACGGGCTGATTGATAAACTCGATCGGCAGGTTATTAAACATAAAGAAAAGATGAAACGCCACTAAATCATGGATTTATCCACTCTGTTAAGCCCCGACTGCGCTCGCTGCGCAGTCGCGGGAACAAGCAAAAAGAAAGTGCTTGAAATCATCGGCCAACTGGCCGCTTCGCGTCTCTCGGGCACCACCGGTTTTGACGTCTTCGAAAGTCTTCTCAATCGCGAACGATTAGGTAGTACTGGCATCGGGCTGGGGGTTGCTATCCCCCATGGGCGCTTAGCCTCGGCTACTAAGCCGGTGGCTATTTTGTTGACCCTAGAAGAGCCTATCGATTTTGATGCGATTGATAACCAGCCGGTAGATATAGTGTTCGCGTTGCTGGTGCCAGAAGATTCGCATGAACAGCATTTACAAACCTTAGCAGCAGTGGCCCAGCGTCTGAACGACAAAACCTGCACCCGCGCTTTGCGTGATGCCAGCTCAGACCAAGAACTTTATGAACTGTTTGTAAAATGACCGATAGCAACCTTAACCCCGCAGATAAAATGCAATTGATCATAGTTACCGGCCGCTCCGGCTCCGGTAAAACTATTGCCCTGCGCGTGTTAGAAGATCTTGGTTACTATTGTGTCGACAACCTCCCGATCACCTTGCTTCCTACGTTAGTGCATGCGGTTATTGAGCAGTACAATAAAGTGGCGGTGAGTGTTGATGTGCGCAATATGCCGATCGAAGCCAGTGAGTTAACCGATTCACTGGAGTTTTTACCTGACCAAATTAAACCTGAAATTCTCTACATTGATTCATCTGAGGCCGTGTTGTTGCGCCGCTTTGCGGAAACCCGCCGCTTACATCCCCTGTCTAAGAATGAGCTACCTCTAAGTGATGCTCTCCAAGCTGAATTAGCTTTGCTTGAGCCGTTGGCGGAACGAGCAACTTGGCGCATTGATAGTAGCGATTTAAGCGTGCACCAGCTGAGCGAACAAGTGGCCGAGCGCGCCCTGGGTAAGTCAGCGTCACGATTGATTGTGGTTTTCCAATCTTTTGGTTACAAGTATGGTTTACCTAGTGATCTGGACTACGCATTTGATGCCCGAATCCTGCCTAATCCGCATTGGGAGCCCTCGTTAAAGGCCTTGCTCGGCACAGATCCAGCCGTCCAACACTTTTTTCAGCAACAGCCGTTAATGACCAAGTTTATTCATCAGGTAGAAAACTTCTTAGCCACTTGGTTACCCTACTTTCAACGCAGCAACCGTAGCTATCTCACCATTGGCATCGGTTGTACCGGTGGCCAACATCGCTCGGTCTACATTGCCGAGCAGCTAGCAGAACGCTTTCAGGGCCAACCTTTCAAAGTGCAAGTGAAGCATCGCGAGGCCCCTCGTCACCGTCCTATCAGCCCGCTTTAGCTTGTTTAAAAGCTAGGAGTTACCCTTTATGCCGACTTGTGTGCGCAAATCAGTCACTATCCGTAACAAACTCGGCTTACACGCACGCGCCGCCACCAAGCTAGCTAAACTCACGCAACAATTTGCCGCCAAGGTGTACATTGTGCAAGAGCAGCAGCAAGTAGATGCCTCCAGTGTGATGTGTTTGTTGTTGTTAGCCAGTGGGCAAGGACGGCAAATTGATATCTTAGCTGAAGGTGATGATGCCGAGGCAGCTGTCGCTGCCGTTGCCGAGTTAATCGAATCGCGCTTTGATGAAGAGCAATGATGCGGTAAACTTCTGACATTCACAGGAGTTTTGCAGCATGCTAGTAGAAATCGCCGATAAAGAATTTGCCGAACAGCGCTTACAAGAGGTCACCGAATCTCTTACGCGTGGCATGTACGTGCAAGCTCGGCGCCAGTTGCACAACCTGCCCGCTTGGGATGTTGCCCTGTTACTTGAATCCTCGCCACCTAAAGCGCGGGCTATCATTTGGCAATTGGTTGACGCCGACGAGCACGGCGACATCCTTGAAGAATTATCTGAAGAAGTGCAAAAATCCATCATTCGGCAGATGGCGCCAGAGAAATTGGCCGCCGCCACCGAAGGCATGGATACCGATGACCTCGCCTACGTATTACGTGGCCTACCCGAACAGGTCTATCAAGAAGTATTAAAATCGATGGACGAGCAAGATCGCCATCGTGCCGAGCAAGCTCTGTCATACGCCGAAGAAACCGCCGGTAGTATGATGAATACGGATACCATCACCTTACGCCCAGACGTTACCATTGATGTGGTATTACGTTATTTGCGGTTGAAAGGCGAGCTACCTGAGGCTACCGATAAACTGTACGTGGTAAGCCGCGAAGACAAATTTATTGGTGAAATCGGCATTACCCGCTTACTTACCGTTGATCCTAGCCGTTTAGTGAGCGATGTCATGGACCAAGAGGTACAAGGCATTCCGGCAGATATGGACGAAACTGAAGTAGCCAAACTGTTTGAGCGGCAAGATTGGATCTCGGCCCCGGTCATTGACGAAGACAATCGCTTACTTGGTCGTATTACCATCGATGACGTGGTCGACATCATCCGTGAAGATGCCCAGCACTCGATGTTGAGCATGGCTGGTTTAGATGATGACGAGGATACCTTTGCTCCGGTTTGGACCAGTGCTAAGCGCCGCTCGGTATGGTTAGGTGTCAACCTGATCACAGCGCTGCTGGCGGCCATGGTCAGTTCCTTGTTTGAAGATATTTTAGCGCAAATGGCCATCCTCGCTATCCTTAACACCATTGTGCCAAGTATGGGCGGGATTGCCGGTTCACAAACCCTGACCTTGGTCATTCGAGGGATGGCACTGGGTCATATAGGTGCCAGTAACCAACGTTGGTTGATTGGTAAGGAACTTGCGATTGGCGCTCTTAACGGGGTGATTTGGGCGTTACTGATTGCGGCCGTGGTGGCGATCTGGAAGCAAGACCTTCTGATTGGCGCCATCATCGCCTTTGCGATGATGGCTAACTTACTCGCGGCTGGCTTGGCCGGGGTGACTGTGCCCTTGATCTTGAAGAAGTTTGATATCGACCCTGCATTAGCCGGCGGGGTGATTCTTACCACCGTCACCGACGTGGTCGGTATTTTTGCTTTCTTAGGCACAGCGACGCTACTACTGAGCTAACGCCGGCTACATGCCGGCGATGCGCATCTGTTCTAGCAACACAGAACCGGTACGAACACCATGGCGAAGGTCAATATCATTGCCGATAGCCACAATGTTAGCCAACATGTCTTTTAGGTTGCCGGCAATGGTAATTTCTTCTACTGGGTACTGAATTTCGCCATGTTCGACCCAGAACCCTGCCGCACCGCGAGAATAGTCACCATTGACAATATTGACCCCTTGGCCCATTAGTTCAGTGACCAACAGCCCGGTGCCCATCTGCTTACATAAAGCTGCTAAATCTTGCTCACCATGCTGCACTTGCCAGGTGTGGATACCACCGGCGTGTCCGGTAGGCTGCATGCCTAATTTGCGCGCTGAATAGCTAGTCAGTAAGTAAGTTTCCAAGACGCCGTTGGCAACAATATCGCGCTCCACCGTCGCTAACCCTTCATGGTCAAACGGGCTACTAGCTAACGCCCCGCGCAAATGCGGTTGTTCGGTAATGGTTAACCAGCTAGGCAATACTTGTTTACCTAAATGGTCAGCCAAGAAGCTCGATTTGCGATACAAGCTACCACCACTAATAGCTGCTACAAAGTGACCAAACAGTGAATTTGCAACGTCTGCACGGAAGATGACTGGCACCTTCGCGGTTGCTATTTTGCGACCGTCTAAGCGCGCGATAGTAGCGTTCACCGCATCTTCTGCCACTTGTTCTGGAGTCCACAAGCCGTCACGATGGCGTGCCACACTGTAGGCGTAATCGCGCTGCATCTGCTCGCCGCTTTGGGCAATTAAACTGCAACTTAAGCTATGTCGTGATTGTAGGTAACCCGCTAAAAAGCCGTGGCTATTGCCATAAACTCGATAGCCGACGTGGCTGCTGTAACCAGCACCGTCAGAGTTAACAATCCGTTTATCCATTTGTAAGGCGTGCTGCTCGCAGCGTAACGCCTGCTCTAAGGCAAATTCAGCGCTTTGGTCGGCGGGATGGCACAAGTCTAAATCAGGGATAGCGGTTGCCATCAGTTCAGCTGGAGCTAAGCCCGCGTAGGGGTCGGGCGAGGTAAACTGGGCGATGCTATTGGCTTTTTCTACCGCCGCACGAATGGCTGCGGCGGTTAAATCGGTAGTAGATGCTGAACCCTTTTGCTGGCCCCGAAACAAGGTAATACCTAGGGCGCCGTCTTGGTTAAATTCTACCGTTTCAACTTCGCCAAGGCGGGTGCCGACGTTAATTCCCCGGCTACGGCTTAACGCGCATTCAACCGCACTGGCACCAAGCTCTTTAGCATATGCCAGTGCCTGCGCTACCGACTGCTTAACTTCTTGCATCTCACTACTTAATTGTTTTACATCTGGGATCAAACTAACTCTCCTCTTGCCCTTCGGCGAATCGCTGCGCAGCGGTTTAGCATGCGGGCGCTTAATTTTCTGGTACACTATCGGTTATTCACTTGAACATAAACACCTAAGGTCATGCACAAGGACCCTTTCATGAATCATGATGGTAATTCAAACCACGCTGATGACGATTTTTTAATTAGTAAATCGCAGCTCAAGCGTGATGCCGAAGCTCAACAAGAGCTCGGCTTAAAACTGGTTAATTTGTCTGACGGTAAACTTGCTAAGATCCCTCTTGATGAGGATCTTTTTGATGCCATTAAATTAGCCCAACGCATTCGTAATACACGCGAAGGTTACCGCCGTCAGTTACAGCTGATTGGCAAAATGATGCGCAATCGTGATACGGCTGCGATTGAACGCGGCCTGGCTGAACTCGAGCAATCACACGACGAACAAAACGCGTTATTTCATCAGTTAGAAAAATACCGCGACCACATTTTAGCTGACGGCGATGCCGCTATTCAGCAGTTTTTAGCCGCTTATCCGCACGCTGATCGGCAGAAATTACGGCAATTTTATCGCCAAGCGAGCAAACAGCAGCAACAAGGCAAAGCCCCTGCTGCCGCGCGCGAGCTGTTCAAATATTTACGTGAGGTGGCCACCGTTTAATCGGTGCCACCCACAGTTAACGCATCCAGTTTTAAGGTAGGCTGACCTACTCCAACGGGCACGCTTTGTCCGTCTTTACCACACACCCCAACACCATTATCTAAGGCTAGGTCGTTACCTACCATAGACACCATGCGCATGGCCTCTGGGCCATTACCGATAAGGGTTGCGCCCTTGATAGGTGCGGTAATTTTGCCATCCTCAATCAAATAGGCTTCTGACGCTGAGAACACAAATTTACCTGAGGTGATATCTACTTGGCCGCCAGCAAACTGCGGCGCATAAATCCCTTTTTTGACACTGGCAATGATATCAGCCGGGTCGCTTTCACCACCGAGCATGTAGGTATTGGTCATGCGCGGCATAGGTAAATGCGCATAGCTTTCACGGCGTCCGTTTCCGGTGGGTGCAACACCCATCAAACGAGCATTCATTTTGTCTTGCATATACCCCTGCAAGCGGCCTTTTTCAATCAGCACATTGTAGCCTGCTGGCGTACCTTCATCATCGATAGCTAGGGATCCACGGCGGTGATCTATGGTACCGTCATCGACAATGGTGCACAGCTCAGAGGCGACTAATTCGCCCATCTTGCCGGCGTAAGCTGAGGCGCCTTTACGATTAAAGTCACCTTCGAGGCCATGGCCGACCGCTTCGTGCAGCAACACGCCTGGCCAGCCGGCGCCTAAAACCACCGGGAAGGTTCCTGCCGGCGCAGGACGCGCTTCTAGATTCACCAGTGCTTGGCGCACCGCCTCGTCGGCAAAGGTCTGCCAGCGCGGCTTCGCGCCCGCCAGCGTCTCACTAAAATAGTCATAACCAACCCGCGCACCACCGCCCGCACTGCCGCGTTCACGGCGGCCATCATGTTCCACCAGCACGGTACAGTTAACCCGACAAAGCGGCCGAATATCCGCTGCGAAGGTCCCATCGGTGGCGGCAATCAAGACTTCATCGTAACTCCCGCTGATGCTGGCAATCACTTCTACGACGCGGCTATCTAGGCTACGCGCATAAACATCCAGCTCGCGTAGCAGCTCAATTTTTGCGGTTTCGTTTAGGGTTTCCAGCGGGTTTAATGGTGCGTAGCGTTGCACATAAGGGCTGGCAGTTAGCACTTTTAGTTGCCCTTGTTCGCCCGCGGCGCTAATACCACGAGCGGCACTGCTAGCTTGCTGTAAGGCCAGTGGCGAAATATCATCGGCGTAGGCAAATCCGGTTTTGTCACCCTGCACGGCCCGCACACCAAGACCTGTTTCAATATGAAAACTGCCTTCTTTGACAATGCCATCTTCAAGCACCCAAGATTCGTTCACACTGCTTTGCAGGTAAATATCGGCAAAATCAATGGTGCCGGTATACAAGCGTTGCAGGGCTTGCTGCAACTGTTCGCTATCCAGCTGATGCTGAGTTAATAAATTATCGTAAACCCGTGAAAATTCAGGTTGGTTAGGTAACTGCATGAAGACCCTTCTTGGTTTCAGAAAAATGCGTCGCAACCGGAATGTCGCGTCGAATTTTAGTAAGTTCATTAATATCCACCAGCGCGCTGGCATAGCTTACGCTGGTGGCGTCAGATTCTGCTAAGATGCGGCCCCAGCCATCACAAACCAAGGCGTGACCGTATGTTTCACGGCCATTGGCGTGAACCCCAGCTTGGGCTGCGGCAACTAAAAAACATTGTTGCTCGATGGCGCGGGCCCGAGTTAGCACGTGCCAATGGGCTGCGCCTGTCACTTGGGTGAAGGCCGATGGCAGCAACAAGATGTCGGCACCTTGCTCTCGTAGCGCCCGAAAGAGTTCAGGAAAGCGCACATCGTAACACACCGCCAAGCCTAATACGCCAAACTCGGTGGTGACTGTTACCACCTCAGTGCCCGCCTGAGTCCATGCGGATTCGCGGTAGCTGCGGGTATTATCGGCGACATCGACATCAAACAAATGCATTTTGTTGTAGCGAGCCACACACTCCCCTTGGGGATTAAAGACTAAGCTAGCGGCGCTAAATTTAGCAGCCTTGGCATCATCTACAATAGGTACGGTACCGGCCACTAACCAGATCTGATGTTGGCGTGCCAAATCAGCTAATTGCTGCTGCAACGGTGCTTGGTCAGTTGCAGGCTTGGCAGCTTGATTATCAGAGAGCAGCGGTAGCTCGGCTAACTCGCGCTGGGCTTTGTCGCCGGCGCCGAAACATAAGCAGGCCTCAGGCAGCACCACCAGTTGCGGCCGATGGCTGGGCAGTTGAGCTAGTAGCTGCTGAATTTGTTGCAGGTTTTGTTGTGGCTGTGGCTGACTGTTCAGTTGCAGCGCCGTCAGTTGTACCCGTCGCGGCGCTGGGCTGGCTTGGTTGTTGGCCTGGTTGTTCGCCTGATTGTTCATTAAGCACCTCCTGCGGAATTGGGGCATCGCGGCTACTCCGCGCAACCTCAGTGATCTCAGGTTGATCGATGGTACCGCTGATTTTATATTCTAAGCGACTAATCACCTTAGCATCGTGCAGCATACGGTCAATCACCAAGGCGGCTAAACCCGAGGGTGGGTTAATCATCCATGCCAAAATCACCGGCAAACTTGAGGTTACTTTGGGCACAAACTGCAGATTATAGTCGAGTTGGCTGTTCACCAAGTTGCTGCTGCCGCGTACTTCCATATCACCGGCGGCGCCTTCTAGGCGGGTATTATCCGTATTAACCACACCTTGGTTAATATTAAAGTCGCCGGCAAAACTGGTGTAGAACAGGCCATTGGCAAACACATCACGAAAATCAAAACGCAGCTTACGCAAAATACTGTCTAAACTAAGTAGCGAGAATAGCCGCGCGCCGCGATCACTCACTTCGTTAAGATAGCCTTGACCTAATCGCCAGTTCACTTCGCCATTAAGGGTATCGCTGTTGTATTGATAGGGAGCACCTTGCCAGCCTAAGTCAAAGATAAAAGTAGCACCGCTATCTTTGACCATGCTGGTAATTTCGTATTCCTGTAAGAACCGACCAAAATCATCAGAATCGAGGCGCCCGGTAAAACGGGTTTCAGCTGGTTTATCAGCTGCTGCCAAGCGCCAAAAGCCACTCACCGCGAGCGTATGGTTATTTTGGTCAGAGCGAAACTCCTGTACCGTTAGCTGTTCTGGTTGGGCATCAATCGCAATCGCTACTCGGCCCAAGTCATAAGGCCCATAACGACAGCGCTCACAGCTGAACTTAATATTGGGAACACTGTTAAAGTTCGCAGGTGCTGATAATTGAGCTAGGCGCTGATCTAAGTCTGCAGCGACTGCGTTAGCGACCACCTCGTCGCTATCAGTATCACTCTCTGTTTTAGCGGCTGGTGCGAGGGCTGCAGGCAAAGCGAGTTCCAAGTAATCGGCATCAATCTGTAACAAGGATTGCGGGCCGTTTTGGACAAGACCAAGATCAGCCGAAGTTTGATCAGCGGTCAGCCGACCGCGCCATTCACCATTCTCCGGCCAAGCGACAAAAGCAACCCCGGTAAACTGATGTTCCAACAAGGTTAAATCAGGCGTTACCAACTGAATTAAATCAGGTTTAAGCACACTCACTAGCTCACTGTCACCGGTACCCGCAGGCAACTTCTCAGCCAGTTCTGCCCATGCTGTTAACCAGCTATCCACCTTAATCGCTGGGGCATTAACATCAATAGTGAAGGTTGGATTAAAACGCACTACGTTAGGGTTAGGTGCTTGACTAAAGTCTTTGCCAAGGCGCATGTAACCGTTACGCAACTCTGAGGCATCGCCATTCAGCTGTACTTCAGCTAACCAACTGTCATCTAACTCGGCATTAATCAATAGACTTTCGCTACTGCCGGATACCTGCAACTGTAAATCGCTGGCCTGTCCGCTAGGCTTCTTAAGCGGTGCGGGTAAATCAAGTTGTACTTGGCTTAAGTCTGCGCTTTGATTCCAACTGAATGAATAACCGCCGTCTTTAGGTAAACTCAAGTTAAAATCAGCCTGCCAAGCACTGGTACCCATGGCCAGTGGCGCGAACTTATCTAAAGCCCAGTCTCCTTGCGCCTTAACCTGAACAAAATAATCGTCGCTGCGAGACAGACCGCGTAAATCAATTTGATTTGGAAAGCCCTGCCAGGTCAAGCTTAGATCGTCGGCACTGATCTCGTCATTACGATAAGACACGGTGCCATTCACCTGTTCAAACTGTTGTTGCAGGCTAGTTACATACAACTGATTATCGGTTAGAGTGGCAGCTCCTTCGGCAATCACTTGCTGGCCTTCACCAAAAGGAATGGTGAGCTGTAGCGTGCCCTGCATGGCTCCCGTTAGTTGCAACTGGGTAAAGGTAGCCCCTAGAGAATCTGCCAGTGGGCTATCTTCAAACACCGGCTGTAAGTGCTTACTATCGCCTTGAATGCTAGCACTTATATCGAGCTGTAAAGGCGTGCCAATAATGTTGGCAATAATCGTATCTACTCGTGGTAACTGAACGTCGCCTATTAAGCCCTGCTCAGCAACAATGTGCATACGCTCATTATGGAATTCCACCACAGCATCAGCATCGTAAACTGGGCGCCAATCAGGTTGAAATTGATAAACTAATTCGTGCACCCGGGCGCGGGCTTGAAACACCCCGCGCTGGTTAATGTACGGGAAATCAGCGATGGTGCCGCGCCATACCATTGCTAAATCTTGCGCCTCTGCAGCTTGTATGGCGACACTTAAGTAGTCGTGTAGATCATCCCCCATCACCAGCGGCAAATGATTCCGCAAGGTGTCGGCGCTAATGGGGGTGGTATCCAAACTTTCGGCATGGGCATTCACCATCACCGAGTCGGCGGTAGGATGAATCAGTGCCGCCACCGCCAACTGCATGCCTGGCAAGCCCAAATAGCTGTTGGGATAGACCTCAACTTGCCAGTCTGCTTGGCTCCAATCAACGCGGCCATGCATATCGAGAGCTGTTATCGGCCAAGGTCGGTCTGGATGCAAAGCAGCACTTTGAATGGCCATGTCTTGCCCGTGTAAATGCCAACTTACTTGTTGGCCGGTGCCATGTAATTCCAATTCAGCACTCTGTAGGCCAGGAATACCTGCAGCTTCTTGCCATGCCAGCTGTTGGCCGCGCACATACCAACGTGGCGGCTGGTTAATTTCATGATCAAAAACGATATCAAGTTCACCGCCAACCTCACGGCGACTCATCTCATCGCTCAGTTCAACACCCCGCGATCCTAACAAGTTGGCCAATTGCAGTAACGGCGCAAGGGGGATGTTATTAGCGCTTAAACGAGTTCGCGCTGGGGTCTGTTGCCAACTGAACGTAGGGAGGAGCCACTGCTGTTGATTGTGGGTAATAGTCATGGGGCTACTATTCACTAGCCAGCCATCGCCTTCCGGTTGCAGTTGCAACTGTCCGCTTGGAATCCGCAAATGATGTTGCTGTTCGCCTACCCGCCACGCCAATTGGTGTTCGCCTAATTCTAATAGACCTTGGGTAAAGCTATTCTGGGCGAAGTTAAGCCACATGGTGAAATTAAACTCAGCTTGCTGAATTTGGGTATCGACAATCTGTTGTTGTAACCAAGGGGTAATGTCTACCTGGTTCGCCGCCACGTAAAACTGCCCGGATAACGCCTGCGGATCGTTGCCATGTACGTCAATGATTAAATCTAAACTCTGCTCAGACACCCCAGTAAAACTAAGTTCGCCCACCCCTTGGTGGCGCGCACCGCGGTTCATCCAGCTTAACCGCTGTACTTGAATCGAGCGCTTCACCCCAATCAAGTTAACCAATTCAATCACGCTATCAGATACTTCGACATGATCAAGCTGGGTCAGTAAAAAGCTAAGTAGGGTATCCGGAACATCCAAACTAGCGGCGTTATCTTGTTGGGTATCACGCAGGTCATATTGCAACCGCAGGCCGCTAAAGTTCACCTGCTCAAATTGCAGCGACGCCGAAGTGACGCTTTGCCAAAAATTAAATTGCACACGAGCTTCGTCAACACTCACTTGAGAGTTGAGGTTGGTGGCAGTTTGTAGGCGCACATCATGCAACACCAACTCAGGCCCTGCGCTACTCCAGTCGGCACTTAAAGTGCCCACATCTGCTTGCACTTGATACTGGGCAGCTAAGAGTTGCTCAACTTGTTTGGTCACATCAGGAATTTGCGGTAACAGATAGCGCAAGCCGGTTAACAGCATCGCAAAAAGCACCAGCGCTGAGGCCAGTGAATAGAGCAGAGTCCGAAATAACCAGCGTGCGGTAAATCTCAACATGGGGCTACATCATCACCACGTCAAACTGCTCTTGGTTATACATAGGCTCGGTTAAAACCTTAACTTGTTTGCCAATAAACACCTCAAGTTCAGCCAAAGCATGGCTTTCTTCGTTCAGCAGCATGTCGGCTACTGCTGCCGAAGCATATACCATGAAATGATCGGCAGCATAAGCACGGTTTACCCGCACAATTTCTCGCATCACTTCATAACAGACGGTTTCAACCGTCTTCATTGAGCCGCGTCCACTACACACTGGGCATTCGGTGCAGAGCACGTGCTCCAAGCTTTCGCGGGTGCGCTTACGCGTCATTTCCACCAAGCCTAAGGTGGTGAAGCCGTTAATCGAAGTTTTGGCGCGATCTTTAGCAAGAGCTTGCTCAAGGCTGTGCAATACCCGTCGTTTATGATCTGCGTTTTGCATATCGATAAAATCAATAATGATGATACCGCCTAAGTTACGCAGCCGCAGTTGCCGAGCGATTGCCTGAGTCGCCTCGATGTTGGTATTGAAAATGGTTTCTTCGAGATTGCGATGCCCAACAAAACCACCGGTATTGATATCTATAGTGGTCATAGCTTCCGTTTGATCGATGATGATAGAACCACCGCTTTTGAGCTCAACTTTGCGCTCTAGCGCTCGTTGCACTTCATTCTCAACATCAAACAAATCAAAAATAGGACGCTCGCCGCTGTAGTACTCAAGCGCATTGCTGAGTTCAGGAATAAACTCTTGGACAAACTCACGCAGTACATCGTAAGTAATGCGTGAATCAACCCGAATACGTTCAATTTCATCGCCAACAAAATCACGTAAAATACGGCAAGATAAATTCAAATCTTCATACACCAAACCGATTTTACGCATGCCTTTGCGACGCTTTTGAATAGTGTCCCAAAGCCGCCGCAAAAATTTCGCGTCGCGCTGTAAATCGTCATCGGCTGCACCCTCGGCAGCGGTACGTACAATAAAGCCACCGTCTTCGTCGCAATAAGGCTGGGCAGCGGCTTTCAAACGATTCCGTTCGGCTTCGTCTTCAATCCGCTGTGAAATACCAACATGCGGTGATTGCGGCATCAACACCATGTAGCGTGAAGGAATAGTGATGTCGGTGGTTAAGCGCGCGCCTTTCGTACCAAGTGGATCTTTGACCACTTGTACCAGAATTTGCTGCCCTGGGCGCACTAATTGGGCGATGTCTGCGGTGGTGACATTGTTCCGCGACAGCTCTTCTTGATCAATATGGGTCACGATATCGGACGCATGCAAGAACGCCGCTTTATCTAAGCCAATATCAATAAAGGCAGCCTGCATCCCTGGCAGTACTCGCGATACTTTACCCACATAAATATTACCCACTAAACCACGCTTGGCTTGGCGCTCAATGTGGATTTCTTGCAAAATACCGTTTTCGATCAGAGCCACGCGAGTTTCGGTGGGTGTGACGTTCATTAAAATTTCTGCACTCATGCGTGTTACTCCTACTGCTGACCGCCTGCTTGCTGCGTCTCAACACGCGTTAATAATTCTGCTGTTTCATATAACGGCAGCCCCACCACGGCAAAATAGCTGCCTTGCAAGTGGGTGACGAAGCGCCCTGCTAAGCCTTGAATACCATAACCACCGGCTTTATCTTGCGGTTCACCGCTGGCCCAATAAGCTGCGATCTCGCCCTCACTTAAGGGTTTAAAACTCACCTCGGTGGCGACCGTAGTAGCCATAGTCACGTCTGTCGTCGGCTCTAGCTGTGCGCTCTGGGTCACCGCCACGGCAGTTAGAACCGTATGAGTGGTGCCACTTAGCAACTGCATCATGCGTTGAAAATCGGCAAAGTCACGCGGCTTTTCTAACACCTGTTCGTGCGCTTGTGCATAACCAACCACAACCACAGTATCAGAACCTAGCACCAAGCTGTTGCTCGTGGTGTTCGCCGTTGCCTTGGTGCGCCACAAGGTTGCACCGGCTTCGGCTTTACTGATGGCGAGACGTTGTACATAGGCCGCTGCAGATTCTCCTAGCGCGCGTTGTTCGGGAACCTGTGGTAACACCACCTGAAACGGCCGACCCAAAAGCTGCAATAGCTCAGCACGCCGCGGCGACCCCGACGCCAACACTAACTGCCTCGCGGCGGGTTTATTGGATACCAGGTTATTGGATACCATAGTGCCGCCGATATTTGCGTAGAATCAGATACACCCATGGCCAAGCTATGGCCGACGAAATCACCGGATATAAATAGGACACATGAAACACCGCATCGTTCAGCCAGTGCTCTAACTGATACACCAACACCCGCTTGACTAAAATAAGCACCGCAACTACCAATGCCTGTTGCGTCAGCGAGTAATTTCGAAAGCGCTGAAAATGACGAATCGGCGCATAGGCCATGACCAATAAGGCGCTAGCATAGATTCCAAAGATAGACCCCATCAGGATATCCGTCATCAGCCCCAGAATCAGAACGGTTCCCATCCCTACGCGGTGGGGCAGTGCCATCAACCAATAAATGATCACCAAACTTAACCAATCGGGACGCCAAGCCTCTAAAAACAGCGGCATCGGCATCACCATCAGTACTAGCCCGATAATATAAGTAATAAACAGCGGTAATAATCCGGCTTTAATCCACATTATCGTTTCCTGCCGTCTCTTCTTCGGTATCGTAAACCGGTTGCTCCGTAGCATCCGCTGGCCATAACAAGAGCAAGGTGCGCACCCTATCAAGTTGGGCATAAGGACGTGCTAACACGCGGGCATATTGTAAGCGCTCGTTGCGGTCGATGGAGATGATCTCAGCTACCGGATAACCTTCCGGATAGATGCCACCCAACCCAGATGATACTAATTTATCGCCTACCTCTAAATCCGTGCTGTGGGGGATAAACTGCAATTCTAACTGCTGCAAATCACCCGTGCCTTTAGCTAAGACGCGGATATCATTACGTTCGGCCCGTAACGAAATAGCATGGCTTTGGTCGGCGATCAGTAACACCCGCGCCGTACCACGGCCAACGCTCATCACTTGCCCCACCACGCCGCGATTATCCAATACCGGCTGGCCTTCGTAGACGCCATTGGCAAGGCCTTTATTGATCACCAACTGATGCGAAAATGGGTCCGTTGCTACTGCAACCACTTCAGCGGCCATACGACGACTAGCTTCACGTACATCCGAACCTAGCAATTGGCGTAACCGATCGTTCTCGTTTTCTAGAAAGTTCAGTCGCTGCACTGCCATCTGCAGTTCTTCCAGCTCTTGCTTTAACAGTTTATTTTCATTGCGTAGCATGGTGCGTGTGGTGGCGAGATAGACAATTCTGTCCATTACCTGCTCAGGCAGTACGGCGAGGTATTGAACCGGAGCAATCAGGGTGCTCATAAACGAACGCACCGGCTGCATCGTATTGAGCCGGTGGTCTAAGAACATCAAAGTGAGAGCGCAGCCGAGTGCAAGCACCAGCCGCGTAAGTAGTGTTGGGCCTCGTTCAAATAGCGACTTCATGCGGCCGCTTACTCATAACTGAACAGGTCACCGCCGTGCATATCGATCATCTCTAACGCTTTACCACCACCGCGCGCCACACAAGTTAATGGATCGTCCGCGACAATCACCGGAATCCCGGTTTCTTCCATTAACAGGCGATCAAGGTCACGCAGTAACGCGCCACCGCCGGTAAGCACCATGCCGCGCTCAGAAATATCTGACGCTAGCTCTGGTGGCGATTGCTCTAACGCAACCATCACGGCACTAACAATACCCATCAAAGGCTCTTGTAAGGCTTCAAGAATTTCGTTGCTATTCAGCGTAAATGAGCGAGGTACACCTTCCGCTAGATTACGGCCACGAACTTCGATTTCACGCACTTCATCACCAGGAAATGCCGAACCAATTTCGTGTTTGATCCGCTCCGCCGTAGCTTCGCCAATCAAAGAGCCGAAGTTACGGCGAATATAATTAACAATGGCTTCGTCAAATTTGTCACCGCCAATACGTACCGATGACGAATACACCACACCATTTAAAGAGATAATAGCGACTTCAGTGGTACCGCCACCAATATCAACCACCATCGAACCAGTTGGCTCCGAGACCGGTAAGCCAGCGCCAATCGCCGCCGCCATAGGTTCATCAATTAAATGCACTTCACGGGCGCCAGCACCTAACGCTGATTCGCGAATCGCTCGGCGCTCTACTTGAGTGGAGCCACAAGGCACACACACCAACACCCGCGGGCTAGGACGGAAATAATGGCTGTCGTGCACTTTTTTAATGAAGTGCTGCAGCATCTTTTCAGTAACAAAAAAGTCAGCAATAACGCCGTCTTTCATTGGCCGAATGGCTTTAATGTTACCAGGAGTACGGCCCAACATTTGTTTTGCTGCAGTACCTACTGCCGCCACACTCTTGGGTCCACCCGAGCGCTCTTGGCGAATCGCTACAACCGAAGGTTCATTCAGTACAATGCCTTCGTCTTTAACGTAAATTAATGTGTTTGCTGTTCCCAAATCGATCGACAGATCGTTTGAGAAAATTCCGCGTAACTTCTTAAACATGAGGGGATGTTCCCTTACTCGTAAATGGGGTGGACTGTTAACTGTGTAACTTTACCAAGCTGCCATGCTGCGGGCAAGCGCCATTGCATGGCTTTTAACCTAGCTTTACTTGCGCTATCAGCCCTTAATTAAGTCGTACATTGCCCTTGGCGAATATAGCCTTGACTCTGAATACAAATATAACGGGGGTTAACCCCTTGAATCTCTAACTCTATTGGTGCATTGCCACACCATTCCGGGGTGCTGGCATGCGCTGTCGATACCGGACAGCCCAAGCTGTTGAAGCGAATTCCATTGCTTGCATTAGGCACACTTGATATCACGGCGACTGAAAGCGCGCTAGGAATCGCCAAAATGCGCTCCGGCGCCACCAAAGAGCCGCAATCAACTGGGTTTACTGTTGTTGCAGAAAAGTTAACACCATAGCAATCTTGGATCGTATCCTGCACGGCTCGCTGCTGTTGCAAGCGCAACAGACTCATCAGTTGCCCTTGAAGGGTCACTTCTTCCACCCCGGCTTTACCAAAAATACGCGGCCCTGCGGTAGCGGCTAAAATCCCTACCAACACGATAACAATAATTAACTCAACCAGCGTCAAACCCCGTTGCCGCATAGGTCTTAAGCTTGTCATAGATGGTTCACCTTAGTGCTGCTCGTAGCTGACAAATAGCGCGCCACGTATTTAACCTAATCTCTAGTATGTAGTGTAAACTAAAAAACCACAGTATGAAGAACAATATATAAACATCGGTATAAAAAACAGGTAATCTAGACCAATCGATACCAACGGGGACCTGCATGCGCACTTTTGGCGTTACTCCACGCACCAATAGAGGTTTTACATTAGTCGAGCTCATTATTGGGATCGTAGTGCTCGGCTTATCCGTGGTGATGCTTGCGGTGCTGATTTTCCCGCAGGCGCAACGTAGCGCCGAACCCCTATTGCAAACTCGTGCAGCGGGGCTTGGCCAAGCGCTGTTGAACGAGATCATGAGCAAAAGCTTTGATGAAAACAGCGACCGCAGCAGTGGTATCGAGCGCTGTAGCGTTGAAGCTGCTGCTCCTCCTTGTACGCTACCGGCTAATCTCGGCGACGATGGCGAGGTACGAAGCGATTTCAACGATGTCGACGACTACCACGGTTTAACATCATTAAGCACCAATTTAACCGACGTCTTCGGAGCAGATATCGCTGCTCGCTACAACGGCTTTGATTACGAAATTCAGGTGTCCTATTACGACCCAAACTCGGGTGCCGAGCAGGCCAGTATCACCCGCTATAAACTGATAACCATAACCATCACCACCAGTTTGGGGCAAAACTTTGAATTCAGCGCCGTGCGGGGAAATTTCTGATGAATAACTTGCGGCACACGTTAAGTCCCCTGCCCCGCGCTAACCTCCAGCGTGGCTTTACCCTGATCGAACTGATCGTGGTTATCGTTATTTTAGGTATTCTTGGCGGTTACGTGTTCTCGTACGTTGGTTTTGGGGCGCAAATCTACGTCGATACTACCGCTCGTGAGCAGTTGATGTCGCAATCAAGATTTGCTGTAGAACGCCTCACCCGAGAAATTCGCAATGCCGTGCCACGCAGCGTCCGTGTAGCAGCAGATAATAGCTGCATCGAATTTATGCCGATCCTTGCTAGCAGCCAATATCTGCAAGTACCACGACAAGGACCTAGCGCCAGCGACCCGCTGTTAGTTATCGAGCCGCGAGCGGATCAAGGCGTCAATTTGATCGGCCAATACCTGCTGATTTATGCATCGACACCCAATTTTATCTACAACCCGACGCAAACCGAGCGACGCAAGATTATTGACGCCATCGTCAGCACCGGCGATGATCATGTGGTTGAAATAGCTTACACCGATAGCATCAGTTATTTTACCGGTAGTAGCCCCGCACAGCGTTATTTTATCGCCGGCCAGCCCATCAGTTGGTGCTATCAACAAGCTACTGGCCAGCTCTGGCGCTATACCGGTTATGGACTCAATGCCAATGCGGCAACCCTAGCCCAACTACAACTTGCGCTTACTACCAGTGCCGAAGTGATGGCTGAGAATCTTACTAACGATTTAACCTTAACCACGCCCGAGCGGCCCTTTGTAGTGGACGACGCTACCTTGGTTCGAAATAGTTTAGTGCATCTAGATTTACGTTTTGCCCGCGCAGCTGACACCGAGCGCCTACAACTCTTGCAGGAGGTTCATGTTCCTAATGTGCCATAAACCTCTCCAGTACCACCGTAGTCGTGGCGCCGCCCTGCCGGTGGCGATTTTTATCATCGTGGTAATGGCCTTGCTCGGAGCGGCCATGGTCAGAGTTATTGGCGATGCGACCCAAGGCGTCGTCAGCGATGTGATTGGCGCTCGCGCCAACAACGCAGCTCGCTCCGGCGCTGAGATGTTCTTAGTGGCCCTGTTTGAAAACGAAGGCGTAGTAACCACCGGGCTCTGCGCTAACCGTAGCACCACCAGCACGTTCGACCCTAGCGATAACGATAGCAGCCCTAACACTTATAACTTTGCTGAGGCCGGCTTACAAAGCTGTACTGCGACTGTCTATTGTGATGTCGCTGAAATCACCAGCCCCGTTGTCGTCAACCATTATCGAATCGTCGCCCAAGGCAGTTGTGATGCCGGCGACATGATTTATTCACGCGAAATCATGCTGGAGGCAAGCAATGCGTCACTTTAACAACCTTGCCCTACTGGTCATTGCGCTAGTCTTGTCGTTAGCGAGCGTGAGTGTTGCGGCAGAAACTTACAACTTAAAGCAAAGTGTGCCGCCAGGCTGCTCTCAGCAAGGGAATAACCCGGTATTTTGTAGCAATGGTTTGAATTTGAACTGGAACGATATTATCGATGCGAGCCAGGTGTTGGTGATTAATGTTACGGGCGATGTGAATTTGCAAAATGCCCAAATCAATGTGGGTAGCAATGCCGCCGTCACTATCAATGCTACGGGCAATATTACTACTGGCTCAGGTTTTGCCATGCAAGGCTCGCTTAATGCCGATGGCAATGTTAGTTTTGGGAGTGGAAACCAATTAGTCGGTAATGTCTCAGCCAGCCAAATTACGACTAATAGCGGCACCTTTGATGGCTCCATGGAGGCCAACCAAATAACGCTTGGTTACAATACAACAGTTACCGGGAACCTTATTGGCGGCACTGTTTCTACCAATGATCTTGTCACTATCGGGGGCTCAGTCTCCGGCACTCAATTAGCTATCGGTGGTGTCAACGTCATTAATGGTAACGTCATGGGCACCACCATTACCACCGCCCAAAATGTCACCGTCGGGGGTTCGATCTCCGGAACCACAGTCACTCTCGGTTCACAGAACTCAGTCACGGGCCCTGTTACTGGCAGTTTATCCGTGTCATTACTGCCATCAGGGAGCCAATACGGTAACAATATCATCTCTAACGGTCCGGTTTTTATTGGTAGCGGGAACCAAGTTAATGGCAACATCAGCGGTACTGATATCACAACTGATAGTCCCGTTAATTTGACCGGTAATATCACCGCCACGGGTATTTTTGATCTAGCCAGCGGCAGCCAAGTTACGGGTAATGTTAACGCGGGGAGCGTTCGCATTCGTGCATCGAACTCAGATGTCACAGGTGATGTTACTTCTGCCGGCAATATTCTCATCGACAGCGGCTCAGGGATCACCGGCAGTGCAGTGAGTGGCGACACCATCGAGTTAACTGACTCTGATGCATACATTACTGAAAATGCGACTGCTACCAATGAAATCATCATTGGTTGGGCTGGAAGTATCGGTGGCGATGCGACAGCCCCGACTATCCAAAACAACAGTGGTAATCCAGACTCCGTTGGTGGTGATGAGTTTTGCGACGACTCTTCGAGTAGTCACGATGCTAACCATGCTTTTGCTTGTACCGCTGCTCCACCCGATCCGGGTCCTGGTCCAGGCCCTAGCCCTGGTGACCAATGCGAATTATTTAATGACCTTGCCGATTACGGTATTGTGGGCTCCAATGGGTTTGATGCGGGCAACAATTCTGAAATTAACAATAATAATATCGTAGGTGAAGGTAATACGCCGACGCCTGTTGGCCAAGTTGATACGATAAACTTAGATTTTCCGCCATTAAACCCAGCAGTATTTCCGACCTTTAGCAGCCCCGGCACCTTTCTAGAAAACGAAACGAACACGCCGCCGGGCACCTATGGCACCATCTTTACTGATAAAAATAACGGTCTTTCATCAACCTCCGGCGGTGGTACCTATTACATAGACACGATCAGTTTTTCAACGAACAATAATACGCTAGAACTTGGCCCTGGTGATTATTTCGTCAAAAACATGATCTTAGGAAACAACTCTAGCATCAATATTTCACCTGCTGGCTTGGTTCGCATCTATGTTTTGAATGGCATTACAGGCGGTAATGATATCTCCTTTAATACCAATGGCTCGGTGGGTAATTTAGTGGTCTATTTGTATGAAGGTGCCGACTTCACCGTAGGTAACTATTGTAATGGTGGCAATAACTGCCCAGAGTTTACCTTTAACGGCCTGATTTACAGCCCTTATGCCACCACCGATATCACCTTTGGTAACAATACCAACTTTCAAGGGGGTGCGTTAACGCCCGGTAATGTCGAGTTTGGTAACAATACCGTGATTACTTACACCCCTGAGGTACAAGCAGCGGTGGTTGATGCGGCGGGTTGTGCACCAGTTGATGCCGAGGTTCATCATTATCGGCTGCTGCATACCACTGAAACCGTTGCTTGCTATGCTGCTGCGGTGCAAGTTCAAGCTTGTGCGGATGCAACCTGTAGCGCAACCTTTGATGATCCGGTGGGCATCATGGTAACCGCCGCGCTAGCCAATAGCAGTTGGCAAGGCGGTGATATCAGTAGCAGCAGCGGCACCAGCGCTAATCTTAATTTTAGCAACGGTAGCGGCCTTGCCGGGTTACGAAACAGCAGCGGTGGTACGGCAGCCTTAACCCTCAGCAATGCGACGCCGACAGCGGTCGAAGCGACCGAATGTTATGACCTATCAGGCACCACAGCCACCTCTTGTGAAGTGACCTTCAATTTGGCAGGGTTAGTTATCGTAGGCGCTACCCCTGATGTGCCCTTGGCTACACAGATTGCCGGGGACGATTTCAATAGCGTCTTGCGTGCGGTGCGCACCAATACCACGACCGGTGCCTGTGAAGCCCGGTTAGAAGGGACACAAACCGTGAATTTAGGCATGGAATGCTTGAACCCGGGGGCATGCCAAGCTGGCCAATCCTACACAATCAATGGCACCGCCATCGGTCTCAATAACGCCGGCAACGTGACTAATTATGCACCTATTAATGTCACTTTTGACGCCAACGGTAATGCTCCCTTGGTGGCTAATAATTATTCCGATGTGGGTTTGCTTCGGTTACACGCTGAACTCACCTTACCGGAAGCGCCAAGCCCAACCGAACCGGGTCTGAATGACCCTACTACCACTTTAACCGGGATTAGTATTAACGATTTTGTAGTAAAGCCACATACCTTAGTGGCGGCGGCTCTTACCGATACAGGTACGCTGTTAAACGCCTCCGGTGCCGCTCCTCAGCCTTTGTTCAAACGCGCGGGCGAGCCTTTCAATATGGTAGTGCAAGCGCAGAACAGTAACGGTGCGGTGACGCCCAACTTTGGTTTGGAGTCTCCTCAAACCACGGTGGCAGCTGGCTTTGCCTCGATGGCGTTTCCCAATCCAGCCGCACCTGGTAGCGATGCTAGTAAATTAATCAGCGGTACTTTTACCCTTGATACCAATAATGACGGCACTTTTATTAGCAGCAATAGCCGCTGGTTAGAGGCAGGTACCTTTAATGCCCAAGCCGCCGCCATCAACTATCTTGGCACCGGTGATGCCTTGGTGCGCCCAGAGGTTGCGGTAGGACGGTTCGCCCCCGCCGAATACCTGATTGATGCCAGCGTATCGATGGCCGATAACGCTTGTTTGGCGGGTGGTTTCACCTACATGAGTGAACCTAGCATAAACGTGACTTACCGCGTGCAGGCACTTAATACCCTAGGTAGCGTGACGGCTAACTACGATACTGCGCTATATCAACAGGCTAGTGCTGCCACCGCAGAGCTGAGCGTGCAAAGTGCTAATACTAGCCCTGCCGATAGCACCAGCGACGCCTTTGAGCAACGTCTTAATATCATCACCAACAACACTTGGAACAACGGCGTGTTAGAAGTTAATGACAGTGCTGTTGCTTTTTTACGGCATCCCACCGTTGGCTTAATCGATGGGCCCTTTGCTAGCTTGCGCTTAGGCTTACAGGTGGCAAACGAAGGCCTAGATGTCACACCGTGGGCCAATAGCCAACCGCTCATAACAACTCAAGTGGGCGACGCAGCGGCTATTCCGGGTGTGTTAAACCTGCGCTACGGCCGTACTGTGTTGGATGATATCTTTGGCCCAGAAGGCGATAATTTAGATATAGTACTGCAAAATCAATATTTTAATGGTAGCCAGTTTGTCCTTAACAGCGAGGATAGTTGCTTTGTCTATGACGCCGCCAACCTCTCCATTGTTGCCGACCCAGCCAATCTCAACGCAAGCCCCGGTGGCGCCAGCGCTGGCACGCTGATTAACGGTGAGGTACCAGCTGGAACTTGGTGGTGGCAAGACCCAGGTGCTGTGGGTGAGTTTATCTTTGAGTATGACACCCAGCCGTGGCTAGAATTTGATTGGAATAATGATGCTAGTCTCCCACTAGACGACCCAACCGCAACGGCGGGCTTTGGTCAGTATCGGGGTAATGACAGGATCATCTTTTGGCTAGAACGCCGTAACTAAGCTGCTTAAACAAAAGGCGCCGTCAAGGCGCCTTTTTAAGTGCTTTATCCGCATAACTAAGGAGCTTCAATAATCACCGTAATGGTGCGCTCTTCGGTGCTGGTACCTAGCTGCATATTGTTAGCTTTGGTAACAACCAAGGTAAATTGGCGGTCATCAGCATAATTAGAACCCACTAAGGTAAAGTCAACGACTATCTCATCATCATGCTTAGCAAAGCTGTATTCCGGGAGAATACCGGTAAAGTCTCGATTCTCAATCGCACTGCCTTGGTTAACCGCAAGCTCAATCGATCCCGCTAAAATTGCCGCGCGATCAAAAGGTAACACCAGCTGTACGTCAAATGATGTGCCATCGTCGGGGCGTTGGAAGGTGATGGTTGCTGGTGTTTCTAGCACCGGCAACGCCAGACCACTCGCCCGAATTAAAATACTCATGGAGCGACTCTCGGGAAGTTGAATGCCCTCTGCATCATAGAATTCTAAGGTAAACTCCTTACCTTCGGCACCTAAGCTATCAAACAAAATCTCAATATCGAGGTACAGGTTTTCGTCGCCCTCGGCAAAGGTCACAGCTTGGTCGCTAATCGCAGTATAGTTACGGCCAGCTAAGGCAGTATCATCCACACTGCGTACCCGTACGCTACCAGCAGTGGGCGCAGGCATCGACAGCGGTAGCATTAAGCTATAGGTGACCGGACTGGCATCGCTAAAGGGCTCTGGCACTTCTACCATGGGCTGTAGCTGCAATTCTGCGGTGGCCGGGGTTGACACCGACACCGGCAAAATCGTTAATTCCAGATCACGGGTATTAGGTAGGGTCACGTTTGTTGCTGAGCTAATCTGCAGATAAAATGACAAAGGTTCCGTCATGCCCAAGGGCGTCCGCATCACAGTGACCGGCACCAACACTTCGGTATCGCCGGCGACAAAGTCAATCTGCTCAGAGAACGCTTCAAAATGCTCACCCGCTAACGCTGTGGCTGATTGCGTGGCTAATCGGAACGAACCTGCTTGGCTCGCAGGCGCAGAAAACGGCAAGAGTAAGTTGAACGTTGCGCTGCCGCTGGTGGGTTCATAGAGGTCAGTGACACTCGGCCATAAGATGCTCGGCACCCCTCCCGCTGTTTCACCGTTTACATTGATAATAGTAACTGGCACTGTGCGCGTGGTTGGCAGCTGCACATTGGTTGCCGTTTCTGCAAGTAACGAAAACTCGAGATCTTCAGCTTGATTGGCATCTGCCAGCAAGGTTATCGAGAACACTACTTCGCGCGCTCCCGCAGCCACCGGCAAGATACGATCGAAAGCCTCGAAGTTGACGCCTGCTTCAGCGCTACCCTCGACGGTTCTGAGCTTAATCTCACCAGCCACCGGCGACGGCTCGCTTAAGGTGAATACGATCGGATATTCAATGCTGTCACGACCCACTCGCGGTGCCCGTAAACTCAGGTTCTGCGGTAAGCTCAGACTGGCTTGATTCACCGGATCCACCACCTCAGTGGTGGAATAGATGGTGACAGTTTGCGTGGTGCTGCTGCCTAATAGCGCATTAACTGCACTCGTAAGCTGGATCTGAAAGCTGACATCTTCGGTATCACCGTTACCATCGAGAATATCGACGCTGAATTGAGCTGAAGTAGCGCCCTCGGCAAAGGTGACAGCATCATTGAAGGTACTGTAATGGGTGCCCGCACGAGCGGTATCGCTGGTGGTTGCGACACTGATACTACCGGCTGCCGGTGCCGGGTTAGAAAACTGAATACGCACCTGTAACGCCGTGGTTTGCCCGGCGGCGGGTTGACTCACCTCACTGCTAGCCAGCAAAGACAGGGTTGGATAAGGATTGGCGCTACCACCAGGCTGTTGGTCGGGATGCTCACTACCACAGCCGCTCACCAAAGCCAGCATCGCCAGAATAGCAAAGAGCGGCTTTAAGAAGGTACTACCACTGAATTGTTTCGTCCACTGCATACTCATGATCCTTTTGCCATCATCTAAATAACAACTTTTTGACTATACATGAATTGCTTACAGCTGGGTACAACAAAAGCTTAGCTATTAGGGTTAAGCTTGGCATCATACAATGTGAGCAACTGCCCACTCGCTAAACGCCAGCCAATAAAAAAGCCAACAAGCAACGCTTGTTGGCTTTTCGCTAGCTTGTTAGTGATTAACAGCCAGTGGTTACTAAAGCAATTGTCGGCTCATTGTTTGCCGTTGCAGAATCCGTGTAGCTCAAATAACATGCTGCCGCTTCCACACCTGCTGCATCGGCGCTAGAAAGCGTAATGTCGCTAGAAATAACGTAGTAAACACCGGCAGTGGTAGGCGTACCAGCAGTACCTGTGTCGGTGTAATCACCAGCAGTTTTTTCAATAAATTCAAAGTCTGCGGCATCCAAAATGCTTTCTAAGTCCGCCGCCTGTACATAACCGTTATAAGTATTGACGGTCGAAGTTCCACGCACGATAACGTCTGAAGCTCCTAAGGTTGCGCCTTTGATTGATGCACGGCCGTAAACCATTTGGTTTGCACCTTTAATGCTACCCTGAATACCTTCTAGGGTTGCAACACGAGCATCTTTTGCAAAGTTAAAAAACTGCGGAGCTGCTGTTACTGCCAAAATACCTAATACCACGATTACGATGATCAGTTCGATCAAGGTAAAACCTTTTTGTTGTGTTTTCATAAATCACTTCCTTTTTAAAAAAAGCGGGACTATCCCCAAAAGTTAAACGTAAATGTAAAATTAGTTGTTACTAAAGATACTCACCCCACCCGTGCGAGGGTTGTATACAAACGCATTACCGACGCTTAGGTAATCAGTTCCGGTGGGAGCTGACGCTAAGTTTTTAATGGTATTTGCTAAATAATACACGCAAATATCATTTACTCCGTTACTTTCTCGTACTACATAGTAACGGTTTTCACCCAACAGGGTAAAACTGGTGGTGGCAGTAGGCGCACCTTGTAAGATTGCTTGCATGATGGTGCGGCAATCTTCGCTGGTTATGTTCAGGTCATGGGCGTCTAAGTTGTTGTCGCCACTTACTGGATAACCGGTACTTCCGTCCACGTTTACGGTAATGCCATCCATAATGATTTCTACGCCAGCCCCATCAATATTACCTTTGGGGCGGCCGCGCAGTTCCCACTCCGCACGTACTAGGCCCACAGCGCTGGCAAAGCCACCGGCAACACCTTCAACTGCGGCGTCTTCGGCATCTGCGGTCACGCTGGTGAAGCGTGGTAAGGCAGAGGCGGCTAGTAACCCTAAAATGACGACCACGATAATCAATTCAATCAAGGTAAAGCCATTTTGTTTCAGCGCTAATGCTGGTTTGTTAGCCATCTTCTTATCCTTATAGTCCCTATGCTTATTATTATCAATTGTGCGAGAAATAATCGCAAATATTATAAGTTAAAGCCTTTTGTTTTAAATTTGTTAAATCAGTGCCCTAGCGGTTTTTATAGGCGTTCATCATGTCCCACATCGGGGTAAAAATACCTAGCGCCATAACAGAAATCATAACAGCCACCACAATCAGCATAATAGGCTCGATTTTGGCGGTTAAGCTTTTTAAATCATAATCTACTTCGCGCTCGTAGTAGTCGGCTACTTCGTGCAGCATCTCATCAACGCGACCGGTTTCTTCACCTACTTGAATCATCTGCAATACCAGTGGGGTGAACAGCTCACTGCTACGAGAGACTCGCGAAAGACTTTCTCCGCGCTCAATATTTCGGCGCATGTCATTGATTTTCTTGCCCATCCAGCGGTTATCCACGGCATCGGCGACTAAGCTTAAGCCCTGGGTGAGAGGGACGCCGGCCTTGAGCATCACCGCGAAACTTCGCGAAAAGCGCGACAACAAAGAGCGGAAGATAATGTCACCCACTAAGGGGAGCTTCACTTTAAAATAATCCCACTTCATCTCGCCTGACGGGGTTTTTACGTAGCGGGTTGCCGCAATCGTGGTTACCGCTATGCCTAACAGCAAGGCTGGCCACCAATTCACAAAAAAGTTGGAGGTGCTGATGAGGATGCGTGTCGACAAGGGTAACTCCACATCAAAACGTGAAAACATATTCGCAAAAGTCGGAATGACGAATATGTTCAAAACAAACATTGCGATCACCAAGGTGATAATAATAAAAGTTGGATAACGCAAAGCGGTTTTAACTTGCTTACGGGTTTCTTGTTCCTTTTGCAGGTACTCAGAGAGCTGCATAAAGGCTTCTTCAAGTTGCCCGGTATTTTCACCCACGTGCACGATGGCAACCAATAAGCGTGGAAACACCTTGGGGTGTGCTGCCATAGCCGAGCTTAGCTGGCGGCCGCGCTCTAACTGATCCACCACTTCGTGTAAGACGGCACCGAGGCGCCGATTACTGGTATTGTCGGCGAGCCCTTGAATGGCTCGCAGTAAAGGAATACCGGCCTTGGTTAAAGCGTACATCTGGCGGGTAAAAACAATCAGATCATCTGTACTAATCTTACGTTGAAACAATGAATTAGAAGATTTTTTGTCGGCTTTGTCGGCGTTCGCTGCAGCCCCTATTTTGAGCTGAATGGGCGTAATACCTCGGCGCAGCAAAGCCTCGGCCGCAGTGTTCTCCGAGCTAGCCTCAAGCACGCCCTGTACCAGTTGACCTTGGCCATCACGGCCACGATAACTATAGCTCGCCATGGTCTGAGCCTACCTCGGGTTCAACTTGATCGCTGGCAGCTGCGGTACTAACCCGTAATTCTTTTTCTTCGACGGTTTCGGCTAAGAAGAGTACTTCGTCGATGCTGGTAATGCCTTGCATGGCGTAATCTAACGCGACGTTGGCCAGGGGTTTAAAGCCGGGCGACTCTTTCGCGGCATGGGCAAATTCACGCATATCACCGTCACGCAGTGCGTCTATCATGGCTTCGTTAATTTCTAATAATTCAAAGACACCGATTCGGCCTTTGTAGCCGGTATGGTTACAGTTACGACAACCTTTGCCTTTCACAAAACCACTGCCATCAGCAGCAATATCTGGGTTCATGATGCGTAAAATAGCAAGCTGGTGCGGCTCTACCGTGGCGCTGGTTTTGCAGCTTTCGCATACGCGTCGGATCAAGCGCTGCGCCAGCACTCCACGTAAGGCGGCGCCAACTAAGTAGGGTTTAGCACCCATATCAATCAAGCGCAACGCACTGGTAATAGAGTCGTTGGTGTGCAAGGTGGTAAGTACCAAGTGACCGGTGATGGCGCCACGTAAACCAATTTCTACGGTTTCGTGGTCACGCATCTCACCCACCATGATGATGTCAGGGTCTTGCCGTAAGGTGGTTCGCAGCACGTTCGAAAAGCTTAAGCCAATTTTCGCGTTTACTTGCACCTGAGAAATCCGAGGCAGGCGATATTCCACCGGGTCTTCTACGGTGATGATTTTTTTCTCGGCTTGGTTCAGTTCGCTTAAGGCACCGTACAGCGTGGTGGTTTTACCAGAACCGGTCGGCCCGGTCACCACAAACATCCCATACGGCCGATGCACTAGGCGGCGTACGCGCGCCAAAATATCTTCGGGCATCCCAGTCTGCTCTAGATTCAACAATCCGGCTGATTGGTCGAGCAAACGCATCACGCAAGATTCGCCATACTGCACCGGCATGGTCGATACCCGCACGTCGATGCTATGGTCGCGTACTTTGATGTTAAACCGGCCATCTTGGGGCAAGCGTTTTTCTGAGATATCTAGGCCCGACATCAGCTTTAGCCGCAATAGCAAGGCATTGGCGATATTGGTTTCGGTCAAAACGTTCTCTTGCAGCGCACCATCCACCCGCATCCGAATCCGCAAGGCTCGGTCGTCTGGTTCGATGTGAATATCCGACGCTCGAACTTGCACCGCATCAGCAAAAATCGATTGCAGTAACTTAGCAACGGTGGCGTCGTCGTCATCGGCATCGAGCGACAAAGCACCTAAATCGAACTCGCCGCCGTCTTGAGTTTCGGTCTGCAATTCTTTAGCGAATTGAGCGATATCCTTAGTACGTCGATAGAGGTTGTCGAAGGCGCCCAATAACTCGCTATCTGGTACTACCGCTAAGCGCATTTCACGCGGCTGCAAGAACTGAGAGATAGCATCCACTGCGGCGAGGTCAGCGGGGTCACTCATGGCGACCAAGGCCGAGCTTTCGTCGGCTTCAACCACTAAAGCGCGATGACGTCTGGCCTGCACTTCAGGCACCAAGTTCACCACGTTCTCGGGAATTCTCTTATCGCTTAAATCAAGCAAGGGGATATTCAGCTGACGCGCCAAAAACTCCAGCAAATCGTGCTCAGAGATAAAGCCCAAATCAATCAGGGTAACCCCTAACTTACGCCCATTTTGCTTTTGATCGGCCAGCGCCTGCTGCAATTGGCTTTCAGTTATAATGCCATCTTGGACGAGTAAATCGCCAAGCCGCATTTTTAAACGAGGGCGCATGCTAATTGGTCTCCGGCTCGATAGGGGTTAATGCGTACAAACGATCATTGATATATTGCCGCGCTTCGCTGCTTAAGTCACGATACTGCAGGGCCTGTTGATAGGCTCGCACTGCGGCGGCTGGATTATCTGAATCTTCATGGGCCACGGCTGCGGCTAACCACCAACGACTTTGTAAAAAACGCCCTGCTAGTACCGTGTAATCAGCTGCGGCCTCGGCATAATAGCCCAATTGATTGGCGGCGGCGGCACGTAGCTCGAGTAGCTCTAGGGCTTCGTCGGTGTCCTCATTAATGTTAATTAAGGCGCTGTACGCTTGGTCTACGCGCCCCATGCGATCCAAAATACGGGCGTACAACAACTGCCACTCGCTTTGTTGCGGCTGTCTATCTAGGCCCTGCTGCAAAATGGTCAGAGCGCGCGTTGCAAACCCGCGACCGTACCAATAAGCGGCCAATTCACTGCGTACTTCAACATGCATGGGTTGCACTATCAGCGCCTTTTCCAGCAGCTCTTGAGCCAGATCGCGGTCACCTTTGGCCATGGCCTCACGGGCGCGGCGTAAGTTGGTCTCGGCCAGTTGCTCTGGGGTGAGCTCCACTCGCTCTACTTTCATCGACGAGGTTGAGGCGGGGGGCGGCCCCACCTTCGGAGCTGGGTCCGGAACGGGGTCCGGAGCTGGGTCTGCAAGTTCCTCTTGCGGCTCAGCTTGGCTTGCTGCTGTGATGCTTGTAGCAGCTTCGGTTTGTTTTGATTCGGTTTGGGCTGCTTCTGTTTGTGCTGGTAAGGCGGACTGTTGCAGCTCGGCTACATTCACCACCAATTGATTACGACCCTCGGTAGCATCGTCGCTGGTTTCGCTGACCGCGTTAGCCGCTTCCGGTGTCGCTTCCTGCGCCACTGCCGGTTCGGGCTGCGCAGGTTCAGCTTGCAAAGCTTGCATCACATAGCTACCAGGATCAGTGTTCTGGCTTTCAGCTTGCTGCGCCGCTGGGTCCGGAGCGGGGTCCAGAGCTGGGTCTGCAAGTCCTTCATGCCACCATTGCCAGACCAACACGGCTAGGACCAAGATGGCGCCGATGCTGGCGATGAGGGCCACGCGGCGCTTGCTGCCATGGCTTGGTGCTACGGCTGCGGGTGTGTAAGCTTGGTTGTTTTGCTGTTGCTCGCGTTTATCAAGATCGCGCAGCATGCGGTTTATCACGCTCATGCTAAATACTCCGCTAACCAGCCTTGGTAATAACCAAAAGCTAGAATTGCCGCTACTACGGCAGATAAGCCCAACAACCACCAACCCCAGTTGGCGTTGGGTAAATAGGCATCCTCGGTGTCATCTACTGCCATCCGCACATGCTTGGGAGTAATGCTATACACCCCTTCGCCGTAGCTAAGCAGCAACACCTTATGACATAACACATTGGCCAAGCGAGGTATGCCGCGACTGGCTTGGTGCAACATGGCAACCACTTTGGCGCTCATCATCGGCGGCCCTTTGTAGCCGCCAATATGCAAGCGGTGCGAAATATAACGCGCCAACTCTTGCACGCTCATCGCCTGTAAATGATAACTAAAAGAGATGCGCTGGCGTAACTGTCGATGTTCGCGAGCAGCTAAGCGCTCATCCAATTCGGGCTGGCCGAATAAGACAATATGCAACAGCTTACGCGACTCGGTTTCTAGGTTTGAAATCAGCCGCAAGGCTTCTAAACTGTCGCTCGGTAGGGCTTGCGCTTCATCCAGCACGATCACCACGGTTTTGCCCTGCTGGTTGATGTCTAACAGCCGCTGCTGAATGGCTTGGGTAACTCGTTGCTGACTGTGCTCGCCGTGCAGGTCTATTTGTAGCTCTTGGGCAATTTGGGCACGCAATTCTTCCGGGCTCAAATAAGGATTAGGAATGTATGCAGTGACATAGTTTTCGGGTAGCTCATTAAGTAGCTTGCGACACAGCAAGGTTTTACCCGTGCCAACCTCGCCCACGACTTTGATAAAACCTTCACCGGTTTGCAGTGCCGTCAATAACACCTCCAGCGCTGACCGATGACCCTCAAGATCACAGTAAAAGCTGGTGTTCGGTGTTAATGTAAAAGGCAGTTCACGCAAGCCGTAGTGGTTTTGGTACATTAGCTCTTCCCGTTGCTGATGTTACTCATTGCCATACCATTTTTTCAGAATATCGCTAGAGCGTTGCAGCTCTTCTTGCCAGCTCTCCGCACCAATAACCGTGGGGCGAATTAAAATCACCAGCTCTTTCTTCTGCTCCACGCGGCGGGTATTTTTAAACAAATTACCCAACACCGGAATGTCTCCCAAGAAAGGTGCTTTCGATTCTGAATCTGTGTACGAAGTTTGCATCAAACCGCCTAACACCACGATCTCACCATTACGGGCTTTGACAATGGTATCGCTTTCACGAATGTTGCTTTGTGCTAGCGGGAGAACAAAGGTGTCATCGTTCAGCTTCACGACTTTTTCTTGTTCTTGGGTTTGCACCACACTCGGATGCACATGCAGAATCACTTCACCGTTCTCGCTGATTTGCGGAGTAATATCCAGCGAGATACCTGAGAAAAACGGCGTTAGCTCAATGTTCGGCGTAGAGGTAGTAGCAGTACCTGTGACCGTGGTGGTGGAGACATCTGTGACAAAGTACTCGTCTTCACCAATCTTAATCACGGCTTTTTGGTTATTAGCCGCACTGACTCGAGGGTTCGAGAGCACCTGCACGTTTCCTTGGCTTTGCAACAAATTAAGTGCGCCAGAAAAGTCACCGATGTTCAGGGTCATGCCAAACACACCGCCGAGGCCTCCAGCGGTGACATCACCGCCACTTAAACTCACCGACCCGGTTACTTGGTCAACGCCAAAGAAGTCACTGACGCCACTGCCAGCTTCAAATAAATCATTCCAGTTGATGCCTTGTTGGTAGTCATCATTTAAAGCCACTTCAACAATCCGGGCTTCAAGAATCACTTGGCGTTGTAAACGGCTTTGGGCGCGCTCCAAAAACTCGCGGGCAGCGCGTAATTCACCTGGCAACGCAGTGATAGTCACTAAGCCTGCTTGCGGTGCGACGACGACCCGACGACCATCACCGGTACCAACGATACCTTCAATAATAGCTTTTAAGTCTTTCCACCAATCGGTTTCAGACGAGCTACTAATAGACGAGCCATTGGTTTGCATGCCACCTAAGTTTGAGCCGGCTTGGTTCGAAGTTCCACCCTGATTACCCAGCAAGTTATTGTTGGTGTTACCGCCAAAGCTGTTGCTACCAGAGCGGCTATTACTGTTGCGGTCGCTATCTTTAACCCCGCCCGAGCTGACGCTGGTTTGTGATACACCCATACGGCGCAAGGCTAAGTAGTCTAACGAAATGGTTTCGCTGCGTAAGCCCGCTGGAAACACCTGAATCATGCGGTTGTTACGACGCACATCGTAGCCATAAATATCCCCTACCACGTCGAGCGCTTCAGTGAGGGTGACATCCTTTAAATTAATCGTAATCATACCGTCTACATCTGGATGCACGGCAAAGTTATAAGGAGAATCCACCGCTAAACCGGCAAAAAATTCAGCCGCAGGCATGTCGTTGGCGGCAATAGAAAAACGCGGTTCAGCTAACAACTGAGCACTGGCTGCTCGCAACTGATCTTGCTGACCACGCAGGCTGGCCCGCACGGACTCGGGTAACGGCGGGCGTTCGCTGGCCTTGCCTTTGGCGTTAGGGTCTAACGCTTGTTGAAATTCTTCCGGTGGCTGTTCTGGTTGATGCGCACAAGCTGCCAATAATGCGCTTAGCGCCGCAACCAATAAAACTCGCTTCATGGTTGACTCTCCGAGTTAGCCGCTTGTTCTTGCCCAGATTGCAATTTAACGTTGCTAAATAAGGCTAACCGTACGGTTTTGTTGGTTTTAGAATCCATTAAGGTCACTTGATTCATATCAATGGCCCGAACAATGTATTGATTTATCGTATCGCCAACAGAAACACGCTGCCCGCCAATCAGTGCGGTGCGTCGTGTACCTCTCCATTGAATCGCTTGTAATTTAAGTTCTGCCGCTAACGCTGGCCCCGCAGCATTGGTGTTACTACGCACCACCGGTGGCGCCGTTGGGTCGCTCAGCTCTTGTGCAGAAACGGGTGCTGCTAGCAGCACTGCAACTATCAAAAACCTACTAGCTGGCCACATAGTCACGCTCCAGACTCAAGGTATAAATTTCTATGGTCACTTCTGCTTGCGGCGCTTGCTTCACTCGGTAATCGAGTTTTTGCCAATAAAAGTTCCAATCCAACTGCTCAAGCCGGTTGAGGTAGTTCCGCACGGCAAAAAAGTCGCCGGTAACAGAGAGCTGCAAGCGGTGCTTGTAAATGGCTGTCGTGTCATCTTGCGCATCTTGATACACCCGTTCTGGCGGCAAGGCTTGGGCTGACTGTACTTTGATGCCACTGGCTGAATCTAACAGGGCGCGCAACAGTGCTTTGTTGTCGGAGGCACTGATGTAGTTGGCCTCGGCATTCAACTGGGCTTCTAAGCGATCTAGACGCTCTTGCAGTTGTCCGCGACGACTTTTTAATTCTGCTTTCGGATCACCAGCTAAGCGTGCTTTTACCGCTGCGAGTTCTTGCTCAAAGATACTAATTTGCTGCTGTTGTTGGCGCTGAGTTTGGCGTTCGGTAGCTAATTGCTCTTGAGTGGGCAACAACACCAGCCACACCCCAAGGTAAACCACCACCGCCACGGCCAGCGCAAACCAAAACTTACGGCGCCCTTGTGGGAGCAATAAAAACTGCTGCTGCCATTGTTGCCACTGTTGCGTTAGTTGTTGCATCATGGGCGAGCCCCGCTGCCGTTATTAGTGGCGCCAGAGCTGTTAGAGCCAGAGCTAGTGCCTAGCTGACTGGGCTGTTGCAACAGCAAACTACCGTGACTGTCACTGCCCACAGTAAACTGTAACGCGCCATTTTGTTCATCGCGCAACTCAAACACCCCAAAATTACGGTTCTTCAGGGTCGGATAATTAGAAAAGCTGGCTAACCAACGCGGTAAGGCACTGGCCGCAGTGGTATGGCCTTGCAAGGTCATATCCTGATAGGCCAACACAATTCGTTGCAACCAGATGTTGTCGTTGTCTACGCGAGCTAAATCTGTCATCACATTAGCGAAGCTAGGCTGGCCGGTTTGGGTTACTGAACGCATATGCTGTAACAAGCGCTGCCGTTGCGCCAGGCGTAACTCAAGCTGGTCAATTTCAGCCAGTAGCTGTTTATCGTTGAGGGCCTGCTTGAGCAGCTCTTGTTGCTGGTTAACTTGCTGCTGTACGGCGGTGTTTTGTGCGCTTAGCTTAGCTGTCGTTGCTTGCTGATTGGCCAGATACCACTTGCTCAGCCCTGCGCCAATCATCACTACAACCAATAAGGTACCCACCACTAAGCTAACGAGCTTTAAAGTAAGCGGATCACGGTTAGGTTGTAGCTCAGCGACATACAAGTTAGCTATGCGTTTCATGCTGCTTGCTCCTTGGCTGGATACAGCAACTCACGCGCCAGCATAACCCCACCTAACACTGGGAAATCAGCAAAATCGGCGGTAGCCAGTTCTTGCGCCCACAACGGATACTCGGCCCACTGCACCTCAAACCCTAAATCGTCAGCTACTTGTTGTTGCAGTGCGGCGCGATGCTTTGAGCCCACAGCTAACACCACTTGCTTGATCGGGCGCTGGCGTAGTTGCCGTTCAAAGTAATCAGCTGAGCGCTGTACCTCAATACTTAGCGGTGAACCACCACCTAAGCTGATCTCATCAGCGCTGAGTGCACTGATTTGCTCCAGTGCTCGCACTAAACGGTTTACCTGCAACTCGCCTTGTTGGTATACCTGCAATAAGGCGGGCTCGATATCATGCTGATAGACCACCACGCTGGGCTCTTGCAATTGGGTAAACAAGCGCGACACGGCCTGCTCTTCAGCCACAATACCGCAGATATTTTCGCTCAGCTCTTGGGCTGCTTTAAGTACCTCTTGCAGCATCGTTTTATCCGCTACAATTGCGTTGATTTTATCTTGTCCGGAGAGCTGTACTGGGCTGTCGTAATAATCAGCAATGATATCGGCGGGTGCGAGCGATACCAGATCACGCAAACTGTACTTCAACGCTTGGCTGATTTCAGCGGCCGGTAACTTGGGCCTATCGAGCTGCACACTTTGATACAGCGATGGGCCCAGCACCACCAACAAGGCTGGATTACCTTTGAGGTACTTAGGATATTTGTTTGCCAGTTCTTGCATGGCATGGCCCCATTGCCCGTCCGCAACCTCTTGATGATCGGACACGATCAAGGCTGGTGTAGACTCATTAATTTCTGCAATAGCTAACGACACGCCTCCTTTGGCCAACGCAAAGGTTAGCACCAGGTCGTTCCTAGACTTAGCTCGCCACAAATTAAGCAATGCGAATATCCCTTACAAATTATGTATTTTATTATAGGTATATTATGACTTTATAACGGATATAAAACCATGACTTGGCGACAATTTCTACAATGTTAAATTGTTCATTGAAATGTTGCTTTATTGTTTAATCCGCCACTGCAGTGGCTCTCCCGCCCAATAAGGCACCATGGGCCCTACTGCAGTAGTGACTGTCGCTGGTACCGTCCACTGACTTTTTTCTAAGGTAACGGAGCTGGTAGCACGAGGCAACCCGTAAAAATCAGCACCAAACCCACTGGCAAAATCAGCTAACTTGTCGAGCGCATTCATTTGCTCAAAGAACTCAGCATACAACGGCAAAGCCGCCGGTGCTGAATAACAACCGGCACAGCCACAGGCAGTTTCTTTGCGCGATTGTGCATGAGGTGCCGAGTCTGTTCCTAAAAAGAAGCGCGGATGCCCCGATGCAGCAATACGCCGCAGTTCTAATTGATGGTCGCGACGCTTTAAGATAGGTAAACAATAGTTATGCGGACGCACCCCACCTACCAACAAGTCGTTGCGGTTCATCAACAAATGTTGCGGAGTTATGGTTGCCGCTACGTTTGCGCCGGCTTTTTCCACGAACTCTACGGCATCAGCGGTGGTGATATGTTCTAGCACTAACTTTAACTGCGGATGACGAGCCAATAAAGGCCGTAAATAACGGTCAATAAAGACCTTTTCACGGTCAAAGATATCAATCTCAGCGCTAGTCACTTCGCCATGCACCAACAAGGGCACGCCATGACTCGCCATAGCCGCAAACACCTCGTCGAGAGCCTCGATGTCAGTTACCCCGGCCGCGGAATTAGTAGTGGCCCCTGACGGGTAGAGCTTGAAGCCAATAATCGCCGGCTCTGCAGCCGCTGCAACTATGGTTTCAACACTGGTGGCTTGGGTTAAATACAGGGTCATTAGGGGTTCAAAACTACTGCCGGCTGGCACCTGCGCCAAAATGCGATCGCGATATTCCAAGGCTTGAGCAACTGTCGTCACCGGCGGCACCAAATTAGGCATCACCACAGCTCGGCCAAACACAGCGGCGGTGGCAGGCACTGTGGTCGCGAGTAAATCATCATCGCGTAAGTGCAGGTGCCAATCGTCTGGTGTTGGAATTGTTAGGTGGTTCGCCACCGCTGCAGAACTCATATCAACCTCGCTTGTTACAACTATTAAGAAGCAGCAATAGCACGATTTCGACCTTGCTCCTTCGCTAAATAAAGTGCTTCGTCAGCACGGGCTACCCATTTGTCGACATCAGGATCAGCGCTTACGAGTTGCGCGACACCGGCGCTAATGGTTACCGGAATGCGCTTATCATCCCAATTAAAATGGTGCTCGGCAATAGCTTTACGGACTCTTTCAATGCCTTGCATGGCTTGCGCCAGTTCTGCATGGGCAAATAAAATACCAAATTCTTCTCCGCCTAACCTAGCTAGCAAATCTGTATCTCTTAATTGCTGTTTCGCTAGACGACAAAACTCTCGCAACACCTCATCGCCGGCGGCATGGCCAAAGCTATCGTTGACCTTTTTGAAAAAGTCCAAATCGATAATGGCGACACTCATGGGTAAATCGTAGCGTTCACTCTCGTCTTTGCGCTGCTGGGCCGCTTCTAAGAACACCCGCCGGTTAGCCACGCCTGTCAGCTCATCGCGGGTCGCCATGCGGCGCAGTTCTTCTACCACAAAACGGCGTTCTTGGTCGATGCGACGAATATGCATTAGCGTACCAAGCGTGTCTAGCATAGGCTGTAACCACGCCAGATCTTCGCGAAAGTAGCCGCGAGCTGAATGCGCCAAAATAAGTAAGCCCACCACTTCCCGCTTAAAATAAAGCGGTAACATGATGGCGTTATCTAATTGGGGCAACTCGATGGGAGTAAACTTTAGTTCATCTTGTGCGACAGGATAAGGACAAAGTTCTGGATCACCACGCAACAACACTTCGCTGACCACGCTCCCTGACACTACGACTTCGAGCCCTTGTCGGATCAGCGCTTGGGTGGCTTGCTGGGAGCCATTTAGCCGATTCACATAGCCATGCACCCGAAGCATATTGCGGTGCCGACTTTGCTCCGGCAACTCACCAATAAACCCCAGTTTGCTTTGGCTTAAGCTCATCAGTTCTGGCAGCGCAATATCGCAAACCTCACTGAAATGTTCGACAAATAGAAACTCATGCTGAACTTGGCTAACTAAACTAAGGATGGCTTCTTGCTGATGCTGTTTGAGCTCATTTTCAACTTGTTCAGTCACATCGTGATGAATCCCTACCATGCGCGTCACGCGCCCGCTGGCATTGCGCTCTACCGCCTTACCCACAGTGTGCAACCAAATGTAGTGACCATCGGCATGCTGTAATCTTATCCGTGCTTCAAAACGTTCGCTATGGCCTTGCAGGTGCTCAATGAGTTGGCTTTTTGCAGTTGCGACATCGGCAGGATGAATCAGCTCGGCCCAGCCGTTGTTTTGCGCAAAAGAACTATCACGATTGAGAATTTTATCCCACGTATGATTGACACTCACCGTACCTTCGGCCAAGTTCCAATCCCAGGTGGATAAATCGCCTGCAGCTAAAGCCAATTCAAAGCTCTGGTTAGCGTACAGCAAATCCAATTCTAGCTGTTTACGGCTGGTATTTTCATAGAGGTAACCTCGCACCCGCATTACTTTGCCATGGCGGTCTAAATCGGCGCGGGCAAAGTGTTTTACCCAGCGCGTGTGTTGCGATGGTGACACCACACGGTATTCGATTTCTAAGCTAGGCTGGATACCGTCAAGCACCAATTGCATTTGGTCGAGCAGTTGCTGCTGGTCGTCGGGGTGCACAATAGATTCATAATTAATCTCACGGTCTAACAAATAATCAGCGCTGTAGCCTAAAATCCGCTCGACGTTTTCTGCAGCGTAAACCAAATGCACATCGGGCTCGAGTTGCCAGACTACCGCTGCAACCGGGCCTTGGGCGAGTACTTCACGTTCGGCGGCAAAGTTTTCTAGTTCATAATGCTGCACAATGTCGTGCACCACCCATGCTGCCAACCCCTCTAACCATTGCTGCTGTTGCGGCGACAACTGGCGCGGGCGCGAATCGACCAGACACAGAGTACCAATATTGAGATCGTCATTCAGGGCTAACGGTACCCCGGCATAGAACCTAATTCCATCTTCTGCTACTACGAAAGGATTATCGTGAAAGCGCTCATCCTGGCTCGCATCTTCAACAATCATGGTGGTCTGCTGGGTAATGGCGTGAGCACAAAAGGAGACATCTCTGGGGGTTTCTGTTAAATCAAATCCTTGCGCAGATTTAAACCACTGGCGATGTTCATCCACTAAGGTAATGATGGCGGTATCAACGCCAAATAATTGCTGCGCAAAGGCGGTAATACTGTCGTATAGAGGGTCTGCCTCGCTATCTAGCAAGTTAAGTTCGTGCAAAAGCTGTAAGCGGGCCTCTTCATTAGCCGGCAGTGGTGGTTTGATCATTCAAGCTCCTAGGCTATCGAATCAGAATAGAACAGCTTTAATCGTAATTAGGTGTAATAATAGCAGATATCTGAGATTCCGAACGTAACAACAGACTAATTTTACAACGTAATTCTTATTTTCCGCTTACTTGTTTAGCTTTTCTTTCCAATGTTTACGACAACAAGAGATATAACGATCGTTGCCTCCAATAGCAATTTGATCGCCTTTGGTCACCGCATTGCCATGCTCATCAATACGCAAGTTCATGGTTGCCTTGCGCCCACAAAAACAAATGGTCTTCATTTCTGCCAATTTATCGGCAACCGCCAACAGCACGGCACTGCCAGGAAACGCCTGGCCAAACGCATCGCTGCGAATGCCGTAGCACATCACTGGAATATCCACGCGGTCAACGACATCGGTTAATTGCCACACTTGCGCCTCAGTTAAAAATTGCGCTTCGTCTATCAACACACAATCGATGGCTTGCTTTGCGTGGCGAGCCTCAATCAAGGCGGCCAAATCGGTGCTGTTAGAAAAGCCCAAGGCACTGCGCTCTATGCCTAAGCGCGAGGCAATGGTGCCAGCGCCAGCCCGATCATCAATAGACGGCGTAAGCAAGAGCACGCGTTGATCGCGTTCTTCGTAATTGTAAGCCACCTGCAATAACGAGGTACTTTTACCTGCGTTCATGGCCGAGTACGTAAAATATAGTGATGCCATTGGTTTTTAAGCGAAAGTTTTGAATGAAAAAGATACTGGCAATAGTAGAGTGGAACCGCGGGGGGCTCAAGTAAAAATTCGTAGCAGAGGGCGGACGAGCTTAGTGGTAGTTGCTATAATCCGCCCAACTAACAGGAGAATAATCATGAGCAGCGCCTATACCCCCGAGTTTTTAAAAGCCATGCCAAAAGCCGATCTTCACCTTCACCTTGATGGCAGCCTCCGCCCACAAGGCTTGATTGAGATGGCCCAGCGTAGCGGAATTGAGCTACCTTCTTATACGGTAGCAGGGCTTTATGACTTGGTTTTTAAAGAGTCTTATCAGAATCTTGGCGAATACCTCAATGGGTTTCAGTATACCTGTGCGGTGCTGCGCGATATGGAAAACCTAGAGCAAGCTGCCTACGAATTAGCGCAAGATAATATTGCCGAGGGTGTGGTTTATATTGAAGTACGCTTTGCCCCGCAACTCATGATGGACCCAGCTCGGGGGATTGATTTTGACCGAGTGATGCACACCACCAATGCCGGCTTAAAACGCGCCAAAGACGAATACAACGCGCAACCTGAAGTGGTGAGTGGTGCTAAGCCCCCGTTTGATTACGGTATTATTAACTGCGCCATGCGGATGTTCGGCAAGAAAGGGTTTTCGCCTTATTACACCCAATTGTTCGCCATGTTGCGTGACCATGAACCCAAGCAAGTGATTAAGACCGCAGCCATGGAAATGATCCGTGCCAGCGTGCGGCTGCGTGACGAAGAAGGTTTACCCATTGTTGGCTTAGATATCGCTGGGCAAGAAATGGGCTATCCTGCGCACGATTTTAAAGAGGTGTACGAGTATGCTCATCAAAACTTCCTCTTAAAAACCGTGCATGCGGGCGAGGCTTATGGTGCGGAAAGTATTTTTGAAGCTATTACCCAGTGCTATGCAGACCGACTTGGCCATGGCTATTCGCTGTTCTCACCAGAAATGATTCAAGATGCTGCGATTACTGATAAAGAAGACTATGCCAAGCGGCTAGCTTCATACATTGCGGATCGTCGCATTGCCATCGAGGTCTGTATTACCAGTAACTTGCAAACCAACCCAGATATTGCTGATGTGCATAACCACAATTTTATCCACATGTTCAACAATCGCTTAGCTACGGTGATTTGTACCGATAACCGCCTGGTATCGCGCACCACAGTTACCCGCGAGTACGAGTTAGCCCTGAGCGCCGTAGATGTTCCCCTCAAGCGACTTAAAGATATGGTGGCTTATGGGTTTAAAAAGAACTTTTTTGCCGGTGACTATGTGTCGAAACGTGCCTACGCGAAGCAAGTACTTGAATACTTTGACAAGGTAGCGGCTCAACACGGCTACAGATAGGGTTGATTAGCAGCGCAAGCCACCTTGGCCATGATTGGGTAAGGTGGCTTTTGCAATTATCGGCTAACGCCCCTACTGCTGACTCTGGTTAGCTAAATATTCTGAAGCCGGAATAGGTTTGGCAAAATAATACCCTTGGCACACCACCTGAGCCGAACAGGCACTCAAAAACTCTACCTGTTGCTTGGTTTCTACCCCTTCGGCAACCACCCGTAAATTCAAGTTGTTGCCCATTGCAATCACGGTTTCTACCAGTTGTTCTTTTTCTTCCTCGCCTATACCTTGCACAAAGCTTTGATCTATTTTGAGCTCATGCAAAGGTAGCTGGCTTAAATAAGATAGCGAGGAGTAGCCGGTACCAAAGTCATCAATAGAAAACTGCACACCAGATTTCTGCAGCGCCTTCATTTTAGCTACAACATCGTCAACGTCATCCACTAATAAATTTTCGGTCACTTCAAGAATTAAACGCGAGGCATCCACGCCGGACTTCACCACTTCACGCTCAATCTGATACACAAAATCATACTTACGGAACTGGCGTGGACTGATATTTATAGCTAGGGTTTGTTGACCGGGTAGGTGCTTTAACACTTGCAGCGCCGCACGTAAAATCCAGCGTCCTAGATCAACAATCAAGTCGCTCATTTCAGCAATTGGAATAAACACTCCTGGCGATACGATACCTTTGGTAGGGTGATTCCAGCGCACCAACACTTCTACGCCGACCACCTCGCCATTGGACAATTGCTGACTTTGCAAGTACAGCTCTAATTGGTTATTGGCAATAGCTTCTCGCAGTTCACGTTCCACCTCAAAGCGCTGCTCTAGGGCATAACTGTAGGCTGGGTTATACACAGCAATCTGATTACCACCGGCGTCTTTAGCATTGTGTACCGCCGTTTCTGCATGACGCAAAATAGCTTCGGGATTATCGCCGTATTCGGGATACACCACGATACCGGCGCTAGCAGTAATGGAAATACGTTCACCTTCAATTAACATCGGCTCGGCTAATTCAGCCAGTAAATCTTTCACCAAGAACTCAACCCGATTAACAGTTGCATCTCGGTCAGCGCTGCGGGTTGGGAATAATACCGCAAATAAATCACCACCCAAGCAACCAACTCGCGCCTCAGGCTCGGCTTTCATAACATTACCTATGCGCTCGGCTACCGCCAACAAAATCAAATCACCAAACTCAAAGCCGCGAACATCGTTAATACGTTGCAAGCCATCAAGATCAAGCAAAGCTACAGCACCACGAGTAGAGTAATCACGTTCATCTAAAAACTGCTGCAAAATTACTTGGCATTGGGTGCGATTAGGTAAACCTGTCAGCACATCGTAATAAGCTAGGTACTGAACTTGAGCCTCGGCCGCACGACGTTCGGTAATATTTTGCTTGGTGGCAATGTAATGGGTGATGTCACCACTGGGGCTACGCAAAGGCGCAATAGTTGCCCACTCACGGTACGGCTCACCGTTTTTCTTGAGGTTATAAAGCTCACCCTGCCAGCTGCGCCCGGCAACTAATGCGGTCCACATAGCATCGTAGCTCGAGCGCGGCGTCTCGCCCGAAGCTAACATTTTCGGATTACGCCCTTGCACATCCGCTAGGCTGTAACCGGTGATATCCGTGAACGCCTTGTTAACGTATTCAATTTCACCGGCAAGATTAGTGATCACAATGCTGTCATGACTTTGCTCTACCGCAGAGCTAAAGCGCAATAGTTGTTTTTCGTACTGCTCGCGTTGTAGGGCCGCATCACGCAGGCTGTCACCCAAGAGGCCAAGTTCATTGTCACTGTGAATATCAAAATCCTGCAATGACTCACGCCGCGCAAGTTTATCTACCCCCACCATTAAACGCCTCACGGGACGAACGATTTTACGTTGTAAAATCACCCATAAAATTATTCCAACAAGGATCAGCAAGGCTAAAAACAGCACCAGCTCATTGAAAATAACGTTAGTAAAAGTGTACCAATTACGAGCGTGCTCGTATTCAACGATGAACACATTATGCAGTTGCTGATTACCCACGACCTTGCCACTCACCACCGGCACCATGGCGATAAAGTGATTATGTTCTGGATGATATTGCATGATGGTAACGCCAGACCTTGCAACCTCTGCTATTTGCTGACGATCTAAATGTTGCACGAAGGTTTTCAGATGAGGACTGATGGCGTTGGCGGAGTAATAGCTTGCAAGCTCGCCCGTTGGGCTAAGAATAGCTGTATTAGTAACTCGTGGATGCACCTGAAACTCGCTCAATACCTCGCCTACGGAATCGTATCTACCAAAGCCAAAGATCCGATTAAGCGAGCCTTGCGCTACCACGAGCATACTTCTTAGTTCTAACTGCGCATTGTACAGAGCAATCTGGTTTTGCCCCCGCACCACAAAATAGCCCAGCAAGCCCACAATCAAAAAGGCGATGACGGTAATAGGCAGGGTCACTTGGATATTCAAGCGCCGATGAAAAGGCAGCAAACTCATAGCACGCCCTCACAGATCGGTAGCGGTGTGATCACCTGATGAATCCCTGAAGCCACTAATTGTTCACTGACTTGTTGCTGCACTCGGGCGTAGTCCTGTTGTAAGAAGGTTCTACTGGCGGCGCTGTTGTACAAACTTAAACTAGCTAAGCTTTGCCGTAGTTCTTCGGCATTAATCCCCGATAACGTCTGCAAAGCTTGATAATACGGATGCTGTGGATCCAATGCTGCCGTTAAAGCCTTATCCCAAACCGGACCGGTTAAGCGCTTAAGAGCAGCTTGATGCTGTCGCCAGCTCTCTTGTTTGACGACCAAAGTATCGATAATTTCACCAGGTATCTCGCGACTACTAAAAATCTGCTCAGCGCCCATCGAGGCTAGTTTTTGGCTAAAAGGAGCATAGGTGACAAAAATATCAGTCACCCCAGCAGCATAGGCGGTGGCGTGTTGATTGGGTAAAATGATTTCGCGCCTTACTTGGCGCTCAGGAATATCATGCAGGCGCATCCAGCGTGCTAATAGATAGCGTGCCAGCGCACTATCTTCCATCCCCACCACCCAAGGTTGCTGACGATCATTGATATCAAACCCCGGTGGGGCATAAATTGCATCGGCGCCATGGGAGCTGTTAATCACCTGTGCGATACAAAGTTTAAGGTCGGTGCGTGTCTGTAGGCTTAAGGCATTATCTAGGCTTAAAAGAGCTGCTTGTGCGGCGCCATTAGCAACCATGCGTACCACGCTAACGTCCGACGTAAGCATAGTGATATGAATATTAGCGGGAATAGCTTCTGGATGAAGAATCTGTTCAGCATAATAAGGTTGATAGCCTAGCCAGGTGTTCCCCACCACGGACAGGGTCTGTGGTGGCGGCTTGCAGCCCACCAACACCATCATCACCCCAATTAAGCATACGAGCTTCTTCAACGCCTTACCTCAAGCCTGAATATGATCATTGTCATAGCCGGAATTTTACGTAAACTTTTGATTCTTGGCTATAGGTTACACCTCTAAGATGAAATAAAACCCTAATTAGAGCAAGGTTTTATTTCATCGCCTGCGGCAATCTGTCGCAATTGAGTCTCATTGGTTATAAAAGATACGAAAAAGGAGGCTGATTAGCCTCCTTTTGAACAGAATAGTTTAAGACTGTGGTTGATCAAAACGGAATATCGTCATCGTAATCACCGCCATTGAAAGGTTCTGGGCTTGGTGATTGTTGTCCTGACGATGGGTTTGATTGCTGGAAGCTCTGGTTCTGATTATTCGCCGGAGCATTAAAGTTTTGACCTTGGCCACCTTGGTTCTGCGGCTGGTTTTGATTCTGGTTGCTCGGACGGTTATTGCTGTAGCCGCCTTGATCGCCACCACGACTATCGAGCATCTGTAAATCGTTAATAACGATCTCGGTGGTGTAGCGCTCTACCCCATCTTGGCCTTGCCATTTGCGGGTTTGTAGACGCCCTTCAACATAGACTTTCGAGCCTTTCTTCAGATACTCACCAGCAATTTCTGCTAGGCGACGATAAGCGACGCAACGATGCCATTCGGTTTGCTCGCGTGGCTCGCCTGTTTGCTTGTCTTTCCAGGTTTCGCTGGTGGCAATACTGATGTTGGCAATCGCCGTGTTGGTTTGGGTATAGCGCACTTCTGGGTCTTGCCCTAAGTTGCCAATTAAAATCACTTTATTGATGCCGCGACTGGCCATGCCTTGTGCTCCTTGATTTGCTAATTTTGGTAGGGCGTCAGTAGCGCCGCTAATTCTGCTTCATTGTAATGGGTTTTATGAACTTTTAAATACACCGTTTGCTCAGCGCTAACAATACGTACTTCTTCAACCCCAGTGGCTTGCGCTAACTGCTCGGCTAATTGCTGTGCTTGCACTGCGTTCAGCTGACGAATAGGTAAGCTGACGTTCTGCTGTTGCGGAGGGGGCTGCATTCCGAAGCTACTGGCGAACCAGAATACTAACAGCACTGCGGTAAAAATCCCAATCCCGAACAGGCCCCATTGTTGATAAACATAACCGCCGGCAGCACCGCCAATAAAGGCTCCTAAAAACTGCGCAGTAGAGTAGATACCACTGGCGCTGCCCTTGCTACCCGCGGGGGCAAAACGGGTTAGCGAAGAAGGCAATGATGCTTCTAAAAAGTTAAAGCCGGTAAAAAATAGCACAACGGCTACAACTAAATACGTCCAATGCGGTGGTACCCAGACGATTACAGCTACAGCTAACAGCAGCAGCACAATCGCGACTCTGAAATAAACGGGTTGTTTACGTTTGCGCTCAGCGATGATCAGCATCGGAATCATCAAGGCAAACGAGGCCAATAAGGTGGGCAAATACAGCCACGCGTGTTGCTCGGTAGCTAAACCACCAGCCACGAACTGTAGCGGAACCACCACAAAAAACGCAGTTAACACACAATGTAAAACAAACACGCCAAAGTTTAACCGAGCCAGTTGCGGATGCTTGAACAGGCTTCCTAACTCGCTGCCAACCGGAATAAGATCACCTTTTGCGGTTTTCTGGGTCACTGACGGCACAGCTATTAATAGCACCACAATTCCAAACAGCGCAGATACGGCGGTGAACACGAACAACCCTTGTAAGCCGATATATTCGCCAAGTAAGGGGCCGAGCACCAGCGCCAGGGCAAAGGACAAACCAATAAACATGCCGATAGTGGCCATTACTTTCGGGCGCTGTGAGTCGCGGGTAATATCAGCTGCTAATGCTAAAATGGCTGCCGCAATAGCTCCGGTGCCCTGCAAGGCTCGCCCTATCACTACACCAGTCAGGGTATCGGCCATCGCCGCCACCACACTACCTAGCGCAAACAACAGCAAACCACCAACAATCACTGGGCGGCGACCGATACGATCGGACAGCATCCCCATCGGAATTTGTAACAAAGCCTGAGTAAGGCCATAGGCGCCTATCGCTAAACCTATCAGCAAGGGCGTATAGTCGGGATACTGCTGACCATAAATAGCGATCACCGGCATGATCAAAAACAGCCCTAACATCCGTAATCCAAAGACGGTAGCTAAAGCCCCAGAGGCGCGGCGTTCGGTGGGGGTCAATCGATTGTCACTGTGCTGATGTGCCATGCTTATCTCATTGCTGCAGGAAAAAATCGCTCGCCATTGTACCAGAAGGTGGTGCATGTGCGATAATGCTCGTTTCATTTATAACCGCTACGGAGTGGTAGATTCACCATGGATAAAATTGAGATCCGCGGAGCCCGCACCCACAACTTAAAAAACATCAACGTTACCATACCTCGCGACAAGCTGGTGGTAATCACCGGGTTGTCTGGGTCGGGTAAGTCTTCGTTAGCATTCGATACCCTTTATGCCGAGGGTCAGCGACGCTATGTCGAGTCGTTGTCGGCCTACGCTCGACAGTTTTTGTCGCTGATGGAAAAGCCCGATGTGGATAGCATCGAAGGCCTTAGCCCTGCTATTTCGATTGAGCAGAAATCGACTTCGCACAACCCACGCTCAACGGTGGGCACTATCACCGAGATTTACGACTACCTGCGACTGATGTACGCACGAGTTGGCGAGCCGCGTTGTCCGACTCATGATGTGCCGTTAGCTGCACAAACTATCTCGCAAATGGTGGACCAAGTATTAGCGCTACCTGAAGGCGAGAAACTGATGATTTTGGCGCCTATTATTCAAGATCGTAAAGGTGAGCACACCAAGGTGTTGGATAATTTAGCGGCGCAAGGCTTTATTCGCGCACGTATTGATGGCGAGTTATGTGATTTGAGCGACCCGCCGAAATTAGAGCTACAAAAAAAGCACACCATTGAAGTGGTTGTCGATCGCATTAAAGTACGCGAAGGCTTAGAGCTGCGTTTAGCTGAGTCGTTTGAGACGGCGCTTGAACTCAGTGGCGGTACCGCCATTGTGGCGCCGATGGACGCTGATTCTAAGCTAGACAGCATGATTTTTTCAGCAAACTTTGCCTGCCCACACTGTGGCTATAGCATGCAGGAACTCGAGCCGCGGCTATTCTCGTTTAATAACCCAGCCGGCGCTTGTAGTGTTTGCGATGGCTTAGGCATCGAACAGTTTTTCGACCCCAAAAAAGTGGTTGGCAACCCGGAATTAAGCCTCAGTGGTGGTGCCATTCGCGGCTGGGACAAGCGCAACTTCTATTACTATCAGATGCTCCAGTCGTTGGCTCGACACTATAAGTTCGATTTGAACAAACCGTTCAATAGCCTCAGCGAAGCGCATCAACAAGCGGTGTTGTTTGGTAGCGGTAAAACCGAGATTGAATTTACTTACATGAATGACCGCGGTGATCGAGTTGCTCGCACTCACCCGTTTGAGGGCATCATTCCCAACATGCAGCGCCGCTATCGCGAAACGGATTCGACGGCGGTGCGCGAAGACTTATCTAAGTACCTGGCCTCACAGCCATGTAAAAGCTGTCACGGCACTCGGCTGCGCCTAGAGGCTCGGCATGTGTATGTGAATAATACCACGCTACCAGAAGTCGTTGAACGCTCGATTGGCGGCGCTCTCGAATTTTTCGAGGGGCTACAATTAGAAGGGCAGAAAGCCCAAATCGCTGAGAAAATCCTTAAAGAAATTAATGACCGCTTAGGCTTCTTGGTGAACGTGGGGCTTAATTACTTGAGCCTATCGCGCAGTGCAGAAACTTTATCTGGCGGCGAAGCCCAGCGCATTCGCCTTGCCTCACAAATTGGAGCCGGCTTGGTTGGCGTGATGTATGTGCTCGATGAGCCATCGATTGGTCTCCACCAACGTGACAACGAGCGGCTACTGCGTACCCTGACCCACTTACGCGATTTAGGTAATACGGTCATCGTGGTTGAACACGACGAAGACGCCATTCGAGCTGCAGATCACGTGATTGATATTGGTCCTGGTGCTGGCGTGCATGGCGGCCAAGTAATTGCCCAGGGACATTACGAGGAAATTGTCGCTGACGAAAACTCATTAACCGGCGATTACCTATCTGGCCGTAAAGCGATTGAAGTACCAGCGCAACGGCATCAGCCTGGGGAACATTGGTTAGAGCTCAAAGGTGCCACCGGTAACAACCTGAAAAACGTTGACGTGCAACTGCCCCTAGGCCTAATGACTTGCGTTACTGGAGTTTCTGGCTCAGGTAAATCAACCTTAATTAATGACACTCTGTTTCGTATTGCCCACCGCGAGTTGAATAAAGCGACTACGGGCGAACCGGCACCCTATACTAGTATTGACGGTATGCAGTACTTAGACAAAGTGGTCGACATTGATCAAAGCCCTATCGGCCGTACGCCACGATCGAACCCAGCCACTTATACCGGTATTTTCACCCCAATTCGAGAGTTATATGCAGGCACCGAAGAAGCCCGTTCGCGCGGCTATAAAGTGGGTCGTTTTAGCTTTAACGTGCGCGGCGGTCGCTGCGAAGCCTGCCAAGGCGACGGTGTCATCAAAGTAGAAATGCATTTCTTACCTGACGTGTACGTGCCTTGTGACGTGTGTAAGGGCAAACGTTACAATCGCGAAACGCTAGAAATTAAATACAAAGGTAAGAGCATTCACGAAGTGCTCGATATGACCGTGGAGGACGCGCGTGAATTCTTTGCGCCTATTCCGGCCATTGCTCGCAAACTACAAACCTTGATGGATGTCGGCTTGTCATACATTCGCTTGGGGCAATCAGCAACCACGCTCTCGGGTGGTGAAGCGCAACGGGTAAAATTAGCCCGGGAATTATCCAAACGCGATACCGGCAAAACCTTGTATATTTTGGATGAGCCAACCACCGGCTTGCACTTCCACGATATTCAGCAACTGTTGACAGTACTGCACCGCTTGCGAGATCATGGCAATACCATTGTTATTATTGAGCATAACCTGGACGTGATTAAAACAGCCGACTGGATTATCGACTTAGGGCCCGAGGGTGGCTCAGGCGGCGGTGAGATATTAACCGCCGGTAGCCCCGAGGAGATTGTTAAATGTGAGCGCTCACATACTGCGCGCTTCCTAAAACCACTGTTATCGAGCAATGCCAATAAGGCTTAATAGGAATCATTAGTTCAACCCATGACACACGATGTAATCAGCGGCGGGCAACCAATACATGCTCCTGACAACCTCAAACCACTGCTAGAGGATATTCTGCAGCAGGCCATGTCTGTGAATGACGGTAACGTCGCCGATTACATTCCTGCCTTGGCAGAGGTTAAAGCTGATTACTGCGCGCTGACGGTTGCCACGCTTGATGGCAACGTCACCTCGGTCGGCGATACCAATAAACCCTTTTCCATTCAGTCTATTTCTAAAATTTATGGGCTGATGTTGGCGATGGAACGTCTTGGCGACCCGTTATGGGAACGCGTGCAGATGGAGCCCTCAGGTCAGCCTTTTAATTCAATTGTTCAGCTTGAATGGGAAAAAGGCATTCCGCGTAACCCCATGATCAACGCGGGCGCGATTTTAGTCAGCGATGTGTTAGTTAGCCATTACTCAGCCAGTAAATCGGCATTACTGAGCATGGTTCGGGGTTTGTGCGGCAGTGAAGCGGTGTGCGTCGATTCTCGCGTTCATGAGTCCGAACGTGAACATGGCGCTCGCAACGCTGCACTTGCATACTTGATGAAGAGTTTTAACAATATCGAGTCAGACGTTGAAGAAGTACTCGACCATTACTTCTGGCAATGCGCACTCACTATGAATACCGAACAACTCGCCAGCAGCTTGGCGTTCTTAGCCAACCGCGGTCAATGCCCACGCAGCGGCAAGCAAATCACCTCACATCGTGATGCGCAGCGTATTAATGCACTAATGAGTACCAGTGGCATGTATGATCAGTCGGGGCAATTTGCCTTTACTGTGGGCTTGCCGGCAAAAAGTGGCGTGGGTGGCGGAATTATCGCCATTGTTCCAGACTACGGTGTCATTAGTGCTTGGAGCCCACCGCTAAACAGCTTCGGAAACTCTGCGCGCGGCATGTTTATGATTCGCGAATTGGCAAACCGCCTTGGTCTTAGCGTTTACTAAAGCCGATGCTCGTTATTCGTTGTTCGTCCATTCACTTCGTTCACTGTTCGTACGCTCACTGTTCGAGCAGCGTAGCGTACGAATAACGAACAACGCTTTTAAATTAAAAAAGGGAGCCGAAGCTCCCTTTTTCTTTAATCGCATCAATTAAGCTACGATTTTAGATACTACGCCTGCACCTACAGTACGGCCACCTTCACGGATTGCGAAGCGTAAACCTTCGTCCATCGCGATTGGGTGAATCAACTCTACTACAAACTTCAAGTTGTCGCCTGGCATAACCATCTCTACGCCTTCTGGTAACTGTACTGAACCAGTTACGTCAGTTGTACGGAAGTAGAACTGTGGACGATAGCCTTTGAAGAATGGAGTGTGACGTCCGCCTTCTTCTTTGGTCAATACGTATACTTCTGCTTCGAACTGAGTGTGTGGCTTGATTGAACCTGGCTTCGCTAATACTTGACCACGTTGAATCTCATCACGCTTAGTTCCACGCAACAACGCACCAATGTTCTCACCTGCACGACCTTCGTCTAGCAACTTACGGAACATCTCTACACCAGTTACGATTGTCTTCGTAGTATCTTTGATACCTACGATTTCTACTTCGTCACCAGTACGCACGATTCCGCGCTCTACACGACCAGTTACTACAGTACCACGGCCTGAGATTGAGAATACGTCTTCGATTGGCATGATGAACGGCTTATCGATATCACGCTCTGGCTCTGGGATGTATGAATCCAAAGCTTCTGCCAATTCGATGATTTTCGCTTCCCACTTCTCTTCGCCTTCCAACGCTTTCAACGCTGAACCTTGAATTACTGGTAAGTCGTCACCTGGGAAATCGTACTCAGATAGAAGTTCACGTACTTCCATCTCTACCAATTCCAACAACTCTTCGTCATCTACCATGTCACACTTGTTCATGAATACGATGATGAATGGTACGCCTACCTGACGTGACAACAAGATGTGCTCACGAGTCTGTGGCATTGGGCCGTCAGTCGCTGCTACTACCAAGATTGCGCCGTCCATCTGCGCAGCACCAGTGATCATGTTTTTAACATAGTCAGCGTGTCCTGGGCAGTCTACGTGCGCGTAGTGACGTGATGGAGTGTCATACTCTACGTGTGAAGTTGCGATGGTGATACCACGCGCTTTTTCTTCCGGTGCGTTATCGATTTGATCGAATGCACGTGCTGAACCACCGTAAGTTTTTGCCAATACTGTGGTAATTGCAGCAGTCAGAGTAGTTTTACCGTGGTCAACGTGGCCGATTGTACCTACGTTAACGTGCGGTTTGGAACGTTCAAATTTTTCTTTTGCCATGACTTTTCCTTAACTTAAGTTAAAAGTCCGGTCCTTGGTAGAGAACCGGACCAGACTCTACTTAATCTTTAGTTTGACGAGCAGCAATAACCTGCTCAGCAATGTTGTTTGGTGCTTCAGCGTACTTCAAGAATTCCATTGCATAAGATGCACGGCCCTGAGTCTGCGAGCGCAGGTCAGTAGCGTAACCGAACATTTCTGATAACGGAACTTGAGCACGAACTTCTTTCAAACCACCAGGGCCATCTTCCATACCTTCGATGATGCCGCGACGACGGTTCAAGTCACCTACTACGTCACCCATGAAGTCTTCAGGGGTAACAACTTCAACTTTCATCATTGGCTCTAACAAAGCTGGACGCGCTTGTAATGCACCTTTTTTGAAGGCCATGCTACCAGCAATTTTAAATGCCATTTCTGATGAGTCAACGTCGTGGTATGAACCATCATACAGAGTTGCTTTAACGCCTAGAACTGGGTAGCCAGCAAGTACACCATTTTGCATCTGCTCTTGGATACCTTTATCTACCGCAGGGATGTATTCTTTAGGAACCACACCACCAACAACTTCGTTCACGAACTGATAGTTCGGAGCGTCATCATCGTTTGCGTCAAACTCCATTGGCTCGATACGTAACCAAACGTGACCGAACTGACCGCGACCACCTGATTGACGTACGAACTTACCTTCAACTTCCACTTTCTGACGGATAGTTTCACGGTAAGCAACCTGAGGTTTACCTACGTTACATTCAACTTTGAACTCACGCTTCATACGGTCAACGATGATGTCTAGGTGAAGCTCACCCATACCAGAGATGATGGTTTGACCCGTCTCTTCATCAGTTTTCACGCGGAACGATGGATCTTCAGCAGCCAATTTACCTAAAGCAATACCCATTTTTTCTTGGTCAGCTTTGGTTTTTGGCTCTACTGCAACAGAGATTACTGGCTCTGGGAATTCCATACGCTCAAGCGTAATGATGTGGTTAGGATCACACAAGGTGTCACCAGTAGTCACATCTTTCAAACCGATAGCTGCAGCAATGTCGCCCGCCAAGATCTCTTTGATCTCTTTACGGTCGTTTGCGTGCATCTGTACCATACGGCCGATACGCTCACGCTTGCTCTTCACAGGGTTGTACACGGTATCGCCCTGAGCTAGAACACCCGAGTAAACGCGCAAGAAGGTCAAAGTACCCACGAATGGGTCAGTCGCGATTTTAAACGCCAATGCTGAGAACGGCTCGTCGTCAGATGACTTACGCACGCCTTCAGATTCGTCGTCTAAGATACCGCGAATTGCTTTAACTTCAGTTGGTGAAGGTAAGTATTCAATAACAGCGTCAAGCATCGCTTGAACACCTTTGTTTTTGAACGCAGAACCACACAAGCAAAGAATAATTTCGTTGTTCAGGGTACGTTGACGTAAACCAGCTTTGATTTCAGCTTCAGTCAACTCACCGCCTTCAAGATACTTATTCATCAACTCTTCGTTGGCTTCAGCAGCAGCTTCAATCAACTCGTTGTGCATTTCTTCAGCTTGCTCACGCAACTCAGCTGGAATCTCTTCATAAGTGAAGGTCATGCCTTGATCGGCTTCATTCCAGTTGATCGCTTTCATTTTCACTAAGTCAACAACACCTTTGAAGTTTTCTTCAGTGCCGATGTTTAAGTGAATTGGCACCGGAGTAGCTGCCAAGCGAGTTTTGATTTGACCAACAACACGCAAGAAATCTGCACCAGTACGGTCCATCTTGTTCACGAACACCATACGAGGTACTTCGTATTTGTTCGCTTGACGCCATACTGTTTCAGTTTGCGGCTGTACGCCTGATGATCCACACAAAACAACCACAGCACCGTCAAGTACACGCAGTGAACGTTCTACTTCGATAGTGAAGTCTACGTGTCCTGGAGTATCGATAACGTTGATACGGTGTTCAGGGAACTGCTGGTCCATACCTTTCCAGAATGCAGTAACAGCAGCTGAGGTGATAGTAATACCACGCTCTTGCTCTTGCTCCATCCAGTCGGTAGTCGCGGCACCGTCATGAACCTCACCTAATTTGTGAGACAGACCAGTGTAGAACAACACCCGCTCAGTGGTGGTTGTTTTACCAGCGTCTACGTGAGCACAGATACCGATGTTACGGTACCGCTCAATCGATGTTTGTCGAGCCATAAATTCCTCTTTGGGTTGCTTGTGTTATTACCAGCGGTAATGAGCAAACGCTTTGTTCGCTTCGGCCATGCGGTGAACGTCTTCACGTTTCTTCACTGCAGAGCCTTTGTTTTCTGATGCATCTAACATTTCACCTGCTAGACGCTGAGCCATGGATTTTTCACCCCGAGTACGCGCAGCATCAACTAACCAACGCATAGCCAGTGCATTGCGGCGAACAGGACGTACTTCGATTGGTACCTGATAGGTAGAACCACCTACACGGCGAGATTTAACCTCTACCGTAGGACGTACGTTGTCCAGCGCAGTTTCAAAAATTTCTAAGTGGTCTTTACCTGACTTAGTAGCCAGGATGTCTAACGCACCGTAAATAATCTTTTCAGCGACAGATTTTTTGCCGTCAACCATGACGACATTGATAAATTTAGCCAACAACTCTGATCCGAACTTAGGGTCCGGAAGGATTTTACGTTGACCAATGACGCGTCTTCTTGGCATCTCAATATTCTCCGATTAATTCAGGGTTTAACCCAAAACTTTAATTAACAGTTTGGCCTTACTAACGGAGAACCGTTAAGACTTAGGCCGTTTCGCGCCGTACTTAGAACGAGCTTGGCGACGATCATTTACGCCAGCGCAGTCTAATGCACCACGAACTGTGTGATAACGAACACCTGGCAAGTCTTTTACACGACCGCCGCGGATAAGTACGACTGAGTGTTCTTGCAGGTTGTGACCTTCACCACCAATGTACGAAGATACTTCGTAGCCGTTGGTCAAACGCACACGGCATACTTTACGCAGTGCTGAGTTTGGCTTCTTAGGGGTAGTAGTGTAAACACGGGTACATACGCCGCGTTTTTGTGGGCAAGCCTCAAGTGCCGGAACGTTGCTTTTAACAACCGGCTTTTGACGACCTTTGCGCACCAGCTGGTTAACTGTTGCCATTCATAACTCCTGATTGTGTTGATGTCGCTCAACAGAATGAAAAATCCAAAATTCCCCCGATTAGCTTACTTAGTTTAGATCATAAAAACCGATCCACGGGCTAAGCGCCCTAATATGGGGAGGCCGAATTTTAATGGTCAATAATTGGACTGTCAAGGAAAAGCGTAAGATCAATGACCTTTCGACGCCTCATGGTAGCTAGGTTTTGCGTCAATTAAATGACACAAGGCTAGGCTTTTGGGTGGCTATTCACCAAGTTAGAGCAGCCCTGAAGAGTTTTAGCAGAACTCTTACATGGCCCATCGCTCTTGTCGTTGCCTTTAATAAAAAGGCCAGTCACTTAGACTGGCCTTTTGGGGTGCTGAGGCTACTGATTAACAGTAACCCAAGCGTACTAACACTTATTCAGCTGCATCATCACTATCGATGCTGGCATTCAAGGCGTCAGCTAATTGCTGCTCGGCTTCTTCCGCTGTTACTTTTGGAGCTTCGAATGCAACCGCTGCTTCTGCACGTTTACGTGCACGCTCACGGTGGTATGCGAAACCAGTACCAGCTGGAATTAAGCGACCCACAATAACGTTCTCTTTCAAGCCACGTAATGGATCTTGCTTACCTTGTACCGCTGCTTCGGTTAATACGCGCGTAGTTTCTTGGAACGACGCTGCCGAAATAAACGATTCAGTCGACAATGATGCTTTGGTAATACCTAACAGCTGACGCTCGTAGGTTGCTGGCATCTTACCTTCAGCTTCTGCTTTCGCATTGGCCGCAAGTACTTCAGACAGCTCCATCATTTCGCCTTCAAGCAACTCGGTCTCACCTGGGCTTAGGATAATTGCTTTACGCAACATCTGCCGCACGATGGTTTCGATGTGCTTATCGTTAATCTTAACACCTTGTAAACGGTAAACTTCTTGAACCTCGTTCACAATATAGTTCGCTAACGCACTAACGCCACGTAAACGTAAGATATCGTGTGGAGCTTCTGGACCGTCGGCAATAACTTCACCCTTAGTTACCTGTTCACCCTCAAAGATATTGAGCTGGCGGTACTTAGGAATCATCTCTTCGTACTGATCACCACCTTCCATTGGGGTAATAATCAAACGACGCTTGCCTTTGGTTTCTTTACCGAAACTAACGGTACCTGAAATTTCTGCCAAGATTGCTGGCTCTTTCGGACGACGTGCTTCGAACAAGTCAGCAACGCGCGGTAAACCACCGGTAATATCGCGTGTTTTTGAGCCTTCTTGTGGAATACGTGCAACCGTGTCACCCACTTTCACTTCGGCATTGTCTTCAAGGTTGATAATCGCATTACCTGGCAAGAAGTACTGAGCCGGCATATCGGTACCAACGATATTCACGTCGTTACCTTTCGCATCTACCAACTTCACCATCGGCCGCATGTCTTTACCAGAGCTGGTACGCTGACCGGCTTCTAGGACAACAATGCTCGACAAACCGGTAAGATCATCGGTTTGACGGGTCATGGTAACGCCATCAATCAAGTCAACAAACTTCAGACGACCTGCTACCTCAGTGATGATTGGGTGCGTATGCGGATCCCAATTCGCCACGATTTCGCCGGCTTCAACCGTTTCACCTTCGTTCTTCTTCAATACCGCGCCGTATGGCAGTTTATAGCGCTCGCGCTCACGGCCAAACTCATCAATTAAGGTCAGCTCGGTTGAACGTGAGGTGATAACAATGTGGCTGTCTGAGTTTTCAACGTATTTCGCGTTGTGTAACTTCAGCACACCTTTGTTCTTCACTTGCACGTTGTTCGCTGCAGAGTCTCGTGATGCCGCACCACCGATGTGGAACGTACGCATGGTTAACTGAGTGCCTGGCTCACCGATTGACTGAGCAGCGATAACACCTACTGCTTCACCTTGGTTCACCAAGTGACCGCGCGCTAGGTCGCGACCATAACAGTTAGCACACACACCAAAGTCAGTGTCACAGGTAATAACTGAACGTACTTTTACTTGGTCGACAGAGTTTTGCTCTAACACGTCACACATCTTCTCATCGAGCAGCGTGTTACGCGGAATCAATACGTCGTCGGTACCAGGCATTAGCACGTCGTCACACACAACACGACCTAATACGCGCTCACGCAATGGCTCTACAACATCACCACCTTCAATCAACGGTTTGATGTAGAGGCCTTCTTCGGTACCACAATCGTCTTCAACGATAACAACGTCTTGTGCTACGTCAACTAAACGACGAGTTAGGTAACCCGAGTTAGCTGTTTTCAGTGCGGTATCCGCCAAACCTTTACGAGCACCGTGAGTTGAGATGAAGTACTGAAGTACGTTCAAACCTTCACGGAAGTTAGCAGTGATTGGGGTCTCGATGATTGAGCCATCTGGCTTCGCCATCAAACCACGCATACCAGCTAACTGACGAATCTGTGCCGAGCTACCCCGAGCACCAGAGTCTGCCATCATATAAACCGAGTTAAATGACGCTTGCTGCTCTTCTTCGCCTTGAGCGTTGATCACGGTTTCTTTCGATAAGTTGTCCATCATTGCTTTAGACACTTTCTCGTTGGCCGTAGACCAGATATCGATAACCTTGTTGTACTTCTCACCAGCGGTTACCAAACCTTGCTCGAACTGCTCTTGAATTTCAGCTACTTCTTCTTCTGCTGCATCGATAATATCTTTCTTAGCAGCAGGAATAACCATGTCATCAATACCAACTGACGCACCAGCAATCATTGCATAGTGGAAACCGGTATACATGATTTGGTCAGCAAAGATAACCGTTGGCTTCAAACCTAGGTCACGGTAAGAACGGTTCAATAAACGACCGATTTGTTTCTTACCCATCGCCTGGTTGATCATCTCAAACGGCATACCTTCTGGCAGAATCAGTGACAAGATGGCACGACCAACGGTAGTGTCATAGATGGTAGAGGTATGTGTACGCTCACCTTCTTCACTGATATGTACTTCGGCCAGACGCACTTTTACGCGAGCGTGGAGTGCTGCTGCACCGGCACGATACGCTTTCTCGGCCTCTTTGGCATTTTTAAAGATCATGCCTTCGCCAGGAGCGTTAATTTTATCGCGCGTCATGTAGTAAAGACCCAAAACAACGTCCTGTGAAGGAACGATGATAGGATCACCACTAGCTGGTGACAAAATGTTGTTGGTTGACATCATCAACGCGCGCGCTTCAAGTTGCGCTTCTAACGTTAATGGTAAGTGAACCGCCATTTGGTCACCGTCAAAGTCCGCGTTATAAGCCGCACACACCAATGGGTGCAACTGAATCGCTTTACCTTCAATCAAGACCGGCTCGAACGCCTGGATACCCAAACGGTGCAAGGTTGGTGCACGGTTTAGCATCACTGGATGTTCTTTGATCACTTCGTCTAGCACGTCCCACACTTCTGGGATTTCGCGCTCAACCATTTTCTTCGCTGCTTTGATGGTAGTAGCTAAGCCACGACCTTCTAACTTGCCATAGATAAACGGCTTGAATAGCTCAAGGGCCATTTTCTTCGGTAAGCCACACTGATGCAGACGTAGCTTAGGACCTACAGTAATTACTGAACGGCCTGAGTAATCTACGCGCTTACCAAGCAAGTTTTGACGGAAACGACCTTGCTTACCTTTGATCATGTCAGCCAAAGATTTCAATGGACGCTTGTTGGTGCCAGTAATAGCACGGCCACGACGACCGTTATCCAACAAGGCATCAACCGCTTCTTGCAGCATACGCTTTTCGTTGCGAACAATAATGTCCGGCGCAGCTAGGTCTAACAAACGCTTCAAACGGTTGTTACGGTTGATTACACGACGATATAAATCGTTCAAATCAGAGGTCGCAAAACGGCCACCGTCAAGTGGTACCAACGGACGTAAATCTGGTGGCAACACAGGCAATACTTTTAAGATCATCCACTCTGGCTTATTGCCTGAGTAATGGAATGATTCTAAAAGCTTAAGGCGTTTGCTGATCTTCTTACGCTTGGTTTCAGAATTGGTTTCTGGCAATTCTTCACGTAATTGCTTGATGTCGCCTTCAATATCGATATGTTGTAACAACGACAATACCGCTTCGGCACCCATCTTAGCTTCAAACTCGTCGCCGTGCTCTTCAAGCGCGTCTAAGTAGTCTTCTTCAGACAGGATTTGACCACGCTCTAACGAGGTCATGCCTGCTTCAGTAACCACATAAGATTCAAAATACAGCACGCGCTCGATATCACGCAGAGTCATATCAAGCATCAAACCGATGCGGCTTGGCAGTGATTTCAAGAACCAGATATGCGCAACCGGGCTAGCAAGCTCAATGTGACCCATACGCTCACGACGTACTTTAGTGAGGGTAACTTCAACGCCACACTTCTCACAGATCACACCGCGGTGCTTCAAGCGCTTGTACTTTCCACACAAGCACTCATAGTCCTTCACCGGGCCGAAAATGCGCGCACAGAACAAACCATCACGCTCAGGCTTGAACGTACGATAGTTGATCGTTTCTGGCTTTTTCACTTCACCGAAAGACCAGCTGCGGATCATGTCCGGAGAAGCAAGTCCGATGCGAATCGCATCGAACTCTTCAGTCTGGTTTAACGGCTTTAAAAACTTTAATAAGTCTTTCACGATTTATCTCCTGGCAATTAGCGTCCGGTGGTGTCTCAGTCTTGGTCCAACTCAATGTTGATACCAAGTGAGCGGATTTCCTTCAGCAATACATTGAAGGATTCCGGCATACCTGCTTCCATCCGCAGATCGTTGTCGACAATGTTTTTGTACATCTTGGTACGACCGTTTACGTCGTCCGACTTCACTGTCAACATCTCTTGCAGAGTATAAGCAGCACCGTATGCTTCCAGTGCCCACACTTCCATCTCACCAAAACGCTGACCACCGAATTGCGCTTTACCACCCAACGGCTGCTGAGTAACCAAGCTGTACGAACCGGTAGAACGGGCGTGCATCTTGTCATCAACCAAGTGGTTCAATTTCAGCATGTACATGTAACCTACGGTTACATCACGCTCAAAACGCTCACCAGTACGGCCGTCATACAAAGTAATCTGACCTGATTCTGGTAAATCAGCTAGCTTCAACAAGTCTTTAATTTCGCGCTCTACAGCACCATCGAATACAGGTGTTGCAGTAGGTAAGCCCTTCTTCAGGTTATTTGCCAAGCGCATTACCTCGTCATCGCTGAAGTCATCGATATCAACTTCTTGACGAGTTTCGCCCAACTCATAAACCTTCTTCAAGAACTCACGCATTTCGGCTACTTTAGCGTGCTGTTTCAGCATGTTCTCAATTTTGGTACCGATGCCGCGTGCAGCCATACCCAAGTGAGTTTCAAGGATCTGACCAATGTTCATCCGCGATGGTACGCCCAACGGGTTCAACACGATATCAACCGGCACACCGTGCTCATCGTGTGGCATATCTTCAACTGGCTGAATAGTTGAGATAACACCTTTGTTACCGTGACGACCAGCTAACTTATCACCAGGCTGAATACGACGGCGTACAGCTAGGTAAACTTTAACGATCTTCAACACACCCGGTGCCAAGTCATCGCCTTGCTCGATCTTACGACGCTTGTTCTCAAACTTAGCATCAAAATCATTACGAATTTCTTCGTATTGCTGAGCAATTTGTTCTAGCTGCTGCTGAGCGTCTTCGCTCTTCAGGTTCTGCGTTAACCATTTGCTTTGCTCAAGGCTAGCTAGCTTCGATTCATCGAAACCGTTCGCTAACAACAAGCTACGTGCACGCTCAAAAATACCTTTCTCAAGGATCTTGAACTCGTCGGTTAAGTCTTTCTTAACTTGCTTCAGTTGCATCTCTTCGATGTCTTTAGCACGCTTGTCTTTCTCTACCCCATCACGGGTAAATACTTGAACGTCGATAACAGTACCGGTAACGCCGTTTGGCACACGCAGTGAGCTATCTTTAACGTCTGAAGCTTTTTCACCAAAAATAGCTCGCAACAACTTCTCTTCTGGAGTCAGCTGGGTTTCGCCTTTTGGTGTTACTTTACCTACTAGAATGTCACCGCCTGATACTTCAGCACCAACGAATACAACACCTGAGTTATCAAGTTTGTTCAGCGCTGATTCACCTACGTTAGGGATATCGGCAGTAATTTCTTCAGCACCTAACTTAGTATCACGCGCCACACAGTTCAGTTCTTGAATGTGAATAGTGGTTAAACGGTCTTCTTGTACCACTCGTTCTGAAATCAAAATCGAGTCTTCGAAGTTGTAACCGTTCCATGGCATGAAGGCCACGCGCAAGTTTTGTCCAAGTGCTAATTCACCCATATCGGTTGACGGGCCATCAGCTAGCACGTCGCCGCGCATTACTGGCTCGCCTACGTTAACCGTAGGGGTTTGGTTAATACAGGTGTTCTGGTTAGAACGCGTGTATTTAACCAAGTTGTAGATATCGATACCGGCTTCGCCTGGTACCATCTCTTCTTCATTAACTTTTACAACAATACGGCTGGCGTCGACTTTATCAACCACACCACCACGTTTTGCTACAACCGTCACCCCTGAGTCTACTGCTACGGTACGTTCAATACCGGTACCTACTAACGGCTTATCGGCACGTAATGTTGGTACTGCTTGACGTTGCATGTTCGCGCCCATCAAGGCACGGTTAGCATCGTCATGCTCAAGGAATGGAATTAAGCTTGCCGCAATCGATACGATCTGCTGTGGCGCTACGTCCATATATTGAACTTGCTCTTTTGACATCAGAGTAAATTCGTTTTTGTGACGACAAGGTACTAGGTCATCAACTAACTCACCTTTATCATTCAGGGTAACGTTAGCCTGGGCGATAACAAAGTTGCCTTCTTCAATCGCTGACAAATAGTCTACTTCGTCGGTGACTGCACCATTCTCAATCCGGCGGTACGGAGTTTCTAAGAAACCGTACTCGTTGGTACGAGCAAAGGTAGATAGCGAGTTAATCAAACCGATGTTTGGACCTTCCGGAGTTTCGATTGGACAAACCCGACCGTAATGGGTTGGGTGTACGTCTCGAACCTCAAAGCCGGCGCGCTCACGCGTAAGACCGCCTGGACCTAAAGCAGAAATACGACGCTTGTGCGTGACTTCTGACAATGGGTTGTTTTGGTCCATAAACTGTGACAACTGGCTTGAACCGAAGAACTCCTTAACGGCCGCGCTAATTGGCTTGGCATTGATCAGATCTTGCGGCATGGTGGCATCTAAATCACCAAGGCTTAGGCGTTCTTTAACTGCACGCTCTACCCGTACCAAGCCCACGCGGAATTGGTTTTCGGCCATTTCGCCAACCGAACGAATACGACGGTTACCTAAGTGATCGATATCATCGACGATATCTAAGCCATTACGGATGTCGATAAGCTTTTTCATCACATCAATAATGTCTTCTTTAGTAAGCACACCTGCACCGGTTAAGTCTTCACGACCTAAACGACGGTTGAACTTCATCCGACCGACTGACGATAAATCGTAACGGTCTTCGCTGAAGAACAAGTTTTCAAACAAGGTTTCTGCTGCATCTTTAGTGGGCGGCTCGCCCGGACGCATCATGCGGTAGATTTCTACTAACGCCTCTAAACGAGTATTAGTAGAGTCAATGCGCAAGGTCTCGCTCATGTATGGACCATGATCAAGATCGTTAACAAACAAGGTTTCAAATTTCTTGAACCCTGCTTCACGCAGTTTGGCCAACAATTCAAGGGTTAACTCAGTGTTTGCCGGCGCAATAACCGTGTCAGTGCCTTTTTCTTTGTAATCTTTAGCAAGAACTTTACCGACCAGATATTCTAATGGAACTTCCATTTCTGGGGTGTTCAGGTTAGCGATTTGGTTGATATGGCGCGCAGTAATACGACGACCTTTCTCAACAATCACATCACCTTCATCGTTCTTGATATCAAATTTGGCAGTTTCTCCACGCAGGCGCTCAGGCACCAATTGCATGAATACTTTTTTGTTGCGGAATTGGAAATAAGTAGTCTCGAAGAACATCTCTAAGATTTCTTCGGTATTGTAATCCAAGGCACGCAAAATGATCGATGCCGGTAATTTACGACGGCGATCGATACGAACGAATACGTTGTCTTTCGGGTCAAATTCAAAATCTAACCAAGAGCCACGATACGGAATCACACGAGCGTTATACAACACCTTACCCGATGAATGGGTTTTCCCTTTGTCGTGATCATAGAACACGCCAGGAGAGCGGTGTAGCTGAGAAACGATAACACGTTCAGTACCATTGATAACAAAGGTACCGTTGTCGGTCATCAATGGGATTTCGCCCATATAAACTTCTTGCTCTTTCATGTGCTTAACGGTGCCAGCCGCAGCTTCTTTATCATAGATAACTAAGCGCAGTTTCACCCGCAATGGAGCAGAGTATGTGATGCCACGAATTTGACATTCTTGTACGTCAAAGGTCGGCTCACCTAAGTGATAGCTCACGTACTGCAATTCCGAATTACCTGAATAGGCGGTAATTGGAAATACTGAGCGAAATGCCGCTTCCAGACCGTTATTGCCTTCTGGATCCGGCTCGATGAATTTTTTAAATGAATCTAATTGGATTGACAGCAGGTATGGCACTTCAAGTACATGAGGCCGTTTACCAAAATCCTTACGAATACGTTTTTTCTCAGAGTAGGAGTACGCCATGGGGTTCCTCAGCTAGCTGATTGATGACCCTAACCACCGGAGTAGGAGTCGATGGTTAAAAACAAACTACTTAAAGCTTGTCGTTCCCGTTTTTGTCACCGCGAGCATGCACCCCAATAACGGGCAAAAATGATACATGCTTTACAGCGCAAAAAGGCTGGTAGCAATATTGCCACCAGCCCTAGGCCTAAAAGGCCAAGTTATGTAAGTGGTTAAACTTACTTAACTTCAACTTCCGCACCAGCTTCAGTCAATTCTTTAGCAAGTGCTTCTGCGTCTTCTTTGCTGATGCCTTCTTTAACAGCAACAGGTGCAGACTCAACCATATCTTTAGCTTCTTTCAAGCCAAGACCGGTTGCGCCACGTACTGCTTTGATAGCAGCAACTTTGTTAGCGCCTGCAGCTTTCAAGATTACGTCAAATTCAGTTTTCTCTTCTGCAGCTTCAGCAGCTACAGCTGGGCCAGCAGCTACTGCAACAGCAGCAGATGCGTCAACACCGAATTTTTCTTCAGCTGCTTCAATCAACTCTACCAATTCCATAACTGGCATTTCAGCGATTGCATTCAAAATATCGTCTTTAGTAAGAGCCATAACTCTAAACTCCTGGGTTATAAATTACAAAAAAATGGTTATAAAAACCGCTTCTATTTAGCGTCTTTAATTGCCGACAACACACGCACAAACTTAGTAGGTACTTCGTTAATTGTACGAACGAACTTACTAACAGGCGCTTTGAAGGTTGCAAGCAATTTCGCCAATGCTTCGTCGCGAGTCGGAAGTGAAGCAACTGCTTCAAGCTTATCTGCACCCATCAAACCGTTACCGATTGATAGAGCAGTTACTTTAAGGTGCTTGTTCTGTTTAGCGAAATCTTTGAACAAACGCGCAGCAGAGCCAGGCGCATCCAAAGAGAAGCCGTAGACCAAAGGACCTACAAGTGCCGCATCCATGTCACCAAATTTCGTGTCAGCGAACGCACGCTTAGCTAATGTATTCCGAATAACTTTCAGATACACGCCTTGCTCACGAGCTTGACGACGAAGTTGGGTCATGTCCGCAACTTCCATACCACGATACTCAGCAACAGCGACGGATAGAGCGTTTGAAGCAACTTCGTTAATTTCTTTAACGATTGCCTTTTTTGCTGCTAAACCTAGTGCCACTAGTATCACCTCTTTTTTTGACCCTTTGCGAAAACGCGCCGGGTCATCGTTACACATAGGCAGAAAACCACATTCTGCCACGTTGTCACGGTGAATCTCTTACCCAGAGAGTCTGAGTCGGATATCACCATCTGCGCAGGAAATTAAGTGTCGCTTTAAATCCCGAAGGATGGTCTCGCGATACACCTGCGGTCTTGGATGAGAGCGTTAGCTCCAACCCATAAACCTTTGAAATCTTAGCTTAACGTGCTTTGGTCGATGGCTACGCCAGCGCCCATAGTGGTTGATAAGCTAACTTTCTTAATGTATTGACCTTTAGCTGAAGAAGGCTTAGCTTTCTTCAGAGCAGCTAATAGAGATTCTAAGTTCTCTTTTAACTTATCGTTATCGAAATCAACTTTACCGATAGTAGCATGGATGATACCAGCTTTATCGTTGCGATAACGGATCTGACCAGCTTTAGCGTTTTGTACCGCAGTAGCTACGTCAGGAGTTACGGTGCCAGTTTTAGGGTTTGGCATCAGGCCACGTGGACCTAAGATTTGACCCAGCATACCAACCACACGCATAGCGTCTGGAGAAGCGATAACAACATCAAAGTTCATCTCGCCTTTCTTGATTTGCTCAGCTAAGTCTTCCATACCTACTAAATCAGCACCAGCTGCTTTAGCTTTTTCTACGTTAGCGCCGCTAGTGAATACTGCAACACGAACGTCACGACCAGTACCGTTAGGTAGTACAGTAGCACCACGAACGTTTTGGTCAGATTTACGAGCGTCGATACCCAGATTTACTGATACATCAACGCTTTCTTTGAATTTAGCAGTTGCCAATTCTTTCAACAGGTTGATCGCTTCGTTGATTTCATAATCACGAGCTTCAACTTTCTCACGGATCAGACGAGCGCGTTTAGTTAACTTAGCCATCTTATAGACCCTCCACTTTCAAGCCCATTGCGCGAGCAGAGCCGGCAATAGTACGTACTGCTGCTTCAAGACTAGCCGCTGTTAAGTCAGGCTCTTTGGTCTTAGCAATTTCTTCTAACTGAGCTACAGTTACAGTACCAACTTTATCAGTGTTTGGACGGCCTGAACCACTCTTAATGCCTGCTGCTTTCTTCAACAAGAAGGCTGCCGGAGGAGTTTTAGTGATAAAGGTGAAAGAACGGTCTTCAAAAACGCTGATTTCAACAGGAACCGGAGCGCCTTTTTCAAGTTCGCCAGTTGCTGCGTTAAACGCTTTACAGAATTCCATGATGTTCACACCGTGTTGACCCAATGCTGGACCTACCGGTGGTGATGGGTTAGCTGCACCAGCTGCTACTTGCAACTTGATGATAGCTTTTAACTTCTTAGCCATGTTTTAGCCTCTTGGTTGCGGGTCTAACGCCTCGTAAGTCTAAGAGTTGACTTACTCTAACGGCTCCCCAATATAAAAAGGAGGCGAATTATAGTCCTATTCGCCCCTGATTGCAACTAACGAAGTGCGTTTTTCGTACACTTCGTTGTTCGTACGCTGCGCTGTTCGTGGTTCGTGCGCTTTGCTGTTCGGGGTTCGCGGTTCGAGCAGTGCGAAGCACGGACGAACAGTGAACTAAGTGAACGGACGAATCACGAATAACGGCTGTTACGCTTTTTCTACCTGGCCGAACTCAAGCTCAACCGGCGTGGCGCGACCAAAGATAGAGACCGATACTGTTAAGCGGCTCTTGTCGTAGTCTACGCTTTCTACGGTACCATTGAAGTCAGCAAACGGACCGTCATTAACCCGTACCACTTCGCCCGCTTCAAACAAGGTTTTTGGCTTAGGCTTATCAACCGAGTCTTGCAGGCGATTCAGAATAGTGTCAGCTTCTTTTTGCGTGATTGGAATCGGACGCTCTTGCGTTCCGCCAATAAAACCTAGTACGCGTGGGATAGATTTGACCAAGTGCCAAGCAGCTTCATCCATCGCCATTTCGACTAGTACATAGCCTGGGAAGAATTTGCGTTCGCTTTTCGCACGCTTGCCCGCTTTCATTTCCACAACTTCTTCAGTTGGTACTAAGACTTCACCGAATTTGTCTTCCATACCGTGCATTTTGATATGCTCGCGCAGAGACTCAGCAACACGCTTCTCAAAACCAGAGAATGCTTGAACCACGTACCAACGTTTTTTAATTTGCTCTGCCATTGATTAAAACTCCAATCCGGTAAAGAAGCCAACGACACGAACTAAAATCGCATCCATGCCCCATAAGATTAAAGATACAATTGCGGTCGCAACAACAACAATAATAGTAGTTTGAGTAGCTTCTTGACGCGTTGGCCAAACTACGCGACGAACCTCAGTGCGGCTTTCTTTAGCAAAGCCACGAAACCGACGGCCTTTCGAGGTCATGCCCGCAATAACACCTGCGATAACAACCAACAGCACAACAGCAATCGCACGATAAAGTACTGATACTTGTTCTGTGTAGTAATAGTTACCAAGGACTGCGGCAGCAAGTAAAACGATAGCGACTAACCATTTTAAGGCGTCGAACGAGCTGCTTTGCGTTTCGGTGTTTGCACTCATTATTTAATCCTGTAATTAAAAAGCAAAATCGATATTAGCTATTAGATATTGAATATTAGTTAACGCATAAACTCCGGCCATCGCCTTCTAATATCTAGTATCTAATAGCTAATAGCTGTTTTCTTGTGGCAGGGGTGGAGGGATTCGAACCCCCAACCGTCGGTTTTGGAGACCGCTGTTCTACCAATTGGAACTACACCCCTGCAGGTTCTGTGTATGTGACAGAAACGGACGCTGTATTATACCGATCAAGTGATGTAAAACAAGGGCGTTATTCGTTGTTCGTTATTCGTCCATTCACTTCGTTCACTGTTCGAGCAGCGTAGCGCACGAACAGCGTAGCGTACGAATAACGAACAACGCTTTTAAATTAAAAAAGGGAGCCGAAGCTCCCTTTTTCTTTAACCGCATCAATTAAGCTACGATTTTAGATACTACGCCTGCACCTACAGTACGGCCACCTTCACGGATTGCGAAGCGTAAACCTTCGTCCATCGCGATTGGGTGAATCAACTCTACTACGAACTTCAAGTTGTCGCCTGGCATAACCATCTCTACGCCTTCTGGTAACTGTACTGAACCAGTTACGTCAGTTGTACGGAAGTAGAACTGTGGACGATAGCCTTTGAAGAATGGAGTGTGACGTCCGCCTTCTTCTTTGGTCAATACGTATACTTCTGCTTCGAACTGAGTGTGTGGCTTGATTGAACCTGGCTTCGCTAATACTTGACCACGTTGAATCTCATCACGCTTAGTTCCACGCAACAACGCACCAATGTTCTCACCTGCACGACCTTCGTCTAGCAACTTACGGAACATCTCTACACCAGTTACGATTGTCTTCGTAGTATCTTTGATACCTACGATTTCTACTTCGTCACCAGTACGCACGATTCCACGCTCTACACGACCAGTTACTACAGTACCACGGCCTGAGATTGAGAATACGTCTTCGATTGGCATGATGAACGGCTTATCGATATCACGCTCTGGCTCTGGGATGTATGAATCCAAAGCTTCTGCCAATTCGATGATTTTCGCTTCCCACTTCTCTTCGCCTTCCAACGCTTTCAACGCTGAACCTTGAATTACTGGTAAGTCGTCACCTGGGAAATCGTACTCAGATAGAAGTTCACGTACTTCCATCTCTACCAATTCCAACAACTCTTCGTCATCTACCATGTCACATTTGTTCATGAATACGATGATGAATGGTACGCCTACCTGACGTGACAACAAGATGTGCTCACGAGTCTGTGGCATTGGGCCATCAGTCGCTGCTACTACCAAGATTGCGCCGTCCATCTGCGCAGCACCAGTGATCATGTTTTTAACATAGTCAGCGTGTCCTGGGCAGTCTACGTGCGCATAGTGACGTGATGGAGTGTCATACTCTACGTGTGAAGTTGCGATGGTGATACCACGCGCTTTTTCTTCCGGTGCGTTATCGATTTGATCGAATGCACGTGCTGAACCACCGTAAGTTTTTGCCAATACTGTGGTAATTGCAGCAGTCAGAGTAGTTTTACCGTGGTCAACGTGGCCGATTGTACCTACGTTAACGTGCGGTTTGGAACGTTCAAATTTTTCTTTTGCCATGACAGCCTCTTTTGGACAACGTACGGTGGATTAAACACCAACATTTTTGAAATTAAACAAAACCGGGCAGATTATGCCGAATTTGATGAGATAAGGGAAGAGTTTGGCCGGTGAAAATGGTGCTGATAGGCGGATTTGAACCGCCGACCTCACCCTTACCAAGGGTGCGCTCTACCAACTGAGCTATATCAGCACTTTCAGATTATTTGGAGCGGGTAGTGGGAATCGAACCCACATCATCAGCTTGGAAGGCTGAGGTAATAGCCATTATACGATACCCGCATGCCTTGAATCGGGCCACCTCAAACCACTCTGAACTCACCGCATTCAACAACTAATGCAGAAATTGGTGGAGGGGGCAGGATTCGAACCTGCGAAGGCTGAGCCGTCAGATTTACAGTCTGATCCCTTTGACCGCTCGGGAACCCCTCCGAACCTAATTTTGAGTTGGTGCCGGCAGAGAGAGTCGAACTCCCGACCTACTGATTACAAGTCAGTTGCTCTACCAGCTGAGCTATGCCGGCACCCCGGTTAGGTGGAGCGCATTCTATTGTATCGATTTTGATGATGCAATAGAAAATGCTATTTTTTTTGCTTTTCTGCGTTCGTTTGGTTAAATAGCGAACGGATGACGCAAAATAATGGTTTCTGCACGGTCAGGACCCGTTGAAATAATGTCCACTGGAACACCGGTTAAAACCTCGATACGTTTAATATATGCAAGGGCTGCCGTTGGCAAATCTTTGTGTTCGGTAATGCCAACAGTGCTATCTTGCCAACCTGGCATGGTCTCGTAAATAGGTTCTACGTGATCATAATCTTCCGCGGCCATCGGCGGATATTCAGTGATGTCGCCGTTAGGTAATTTATAACCCACACAGATCTTCAATTCTTCTAGACCGTCTAAGACATCGAGCTTGGTTAAGCAAAAACCGCTCACTGAGTTAATTTGTACTGCCCGACGTGCGGCTACTGCGTCAAACCAACCGGTACGACGTTTACGCCCAGTAGTAGCACCAAATTCATGGCCTTTAACACCTAAATGTTCGCCAACTGCACAATCTAACTCCGTTGGGAAAGGACCACTACCCACCCGGGTGGTGTAGGCTTTAACAATACCAAGCACGTAATCAATATAACGCGGACCGAAACCGGCACCCGTCGACACACCACCAGCGGTCGTATTTGATGAGGTCACGTATGGGTATGTACCATGGTCGATGTCTAATAAGGTGCCTTGAGCCCCCTCAAACATGATGTGCTGGCCAGCTTTACGGGTTTCATCTAACAACGATGGAATGTCGGCGATCATGTCTTTTAGTTGCTTGGCAACTTCGTGGCAATAAGCTAATACCTGGTCGGCATCAACGGCGTCGACTTTGTAGTAGTTCACTAAGGTAAAGTTATGGAACTCGACCACTTCGCGTAATTTCTCTTCAAACCGCTCTGGGTTAAATAAATCGCCTACGCGCAGGCCTCGACGCGCTACTTTATCTTCGTAGGCTGGGCCAATGCCGCGACCGGTAGTACCGATAGCTTTGTTACCACGAGCTTTTTCACGAGCTTGGTCTAGGGCAATGTGATACGGCAAAATCAATGGGCAAGCTTCACTGATGAGTAAGCGGTCGCGTACAGGTACGCCACGCTTTTCTAACATCGCAATCTCTTCCATCAAGGCTTCTGGTGAAAGTACGACACCGTTACCGATAATACATTTAACGTTGCTACGCAAAATACCTGATGGGATCAAGTGTAAGACGGTTTTTTCACCATCAATGACCAGGGTGTGACCAGCATTGTGACCGCCTTGATAGCGAACCACTAACGATGCTTTATCGGTGAGTAGGTCGACAATCTTACCTTTACCCTCATCACCCCATTGCGTACCAAGAATTACGACGTTTTTACCCATGAGTTAGATACCAGCTGTGACTGTTAGAAAAACAGGTGTTGAAAAAACAGGCGCTGATTTTAACAGGAATTGCCCTTACAAGGTAGCCCGATCAGTGGCTGCTTAACGCCTTTTTTAAGCGCTGATAGTCGGCCACATCATGGTAAAGAGCAAAGCCAAACCTTAGTCGGTTGCCTCGGTAATCGGTTTCGATACCAGCTTTGGCTAGCTTTTCAGCAAGTTGCTGCACTTGGTCTGGATTATCCAAACGAAAGGTAAAGAAATGCCCATGCTGCGCCAACGAGTTGACTAATAAACGTTGGCGATTAACTAAGGGGTGCCCTGCTTCATCTAGTACGGCCAAAAAACCCTGCTGCAATTGCTGCACATAACCATGCATGTGGTCTACGCTTAACTGTTCTTGCTGCCACCATTGCAGCACACTTTCAAGCCGGTAGAGGGCGCTAAAATCCATCGTGGAGCCGGCGAAACGCAAGCCATCGTCAGCATATTGCACCTCGCCCTGTTGGGGCTTGGCTAAGTTCGCGAAATCAGCGAACCAACCAGTGTACTCTGGGCGTAACTGGCAGCCCTTAGGCACGGCCATGAAACAACAGCCCTCGCCCGCTTGTAGATATTTGTATGCACCAGCCAAGTAAAAAATTCGGTCCGCCACGGTACTTAAGTTGGTGGGTATGGCACCGCAACCATGATAGCCATCGACCACGATAGTACTTTCAGGATCAGCTTGAGGTACCCAATCATTTAAGTCTGGGCCAACCACACCTGAGTTATAGAAAACTTGGCTGGTAAAAATAAGCGTATAAGCATCAGCTGTGACTGCCTCTAACCAGCGTTGCGGGAAGCTAGCAAAAGGTTCTGTGGCAACCACAGTCACGGTTAAGTTACTGCGCTCTTGTAGCCGCCGCAATTGGCGAGAAAAGCTGTGAAACTCGCTATCTGTGGTCAAAATCGAAACGGGTTGGCTCAGGTCAAAACAACTCATCACTCGGTACAGCAGTTCGTGGGTGTTACTGGCGAACACAAATTGCTCAGGATGAGGATGCTGCAGCAGCTCGGCTAGCAAGGTTTGTACGGCGGGTACACGTACACCAAAAATCTGGTTCCACTTATGATCGACACCTTGGGCGGTATCATCCCAATACTGGAGTTGCGCAGCACGCGTCACATCGGGCCAATAGTGATGACTATGGGGCGCGCAGTGTAAGCTATCCGGATGGCGTTGAAAGAAACCTTGGTAATACTGCTTGTAAGACATATCAGAAATTCTCAGCAAAGTAGTCGAGCGATGACCAGCAGCTTACCTACAAAAAACCCGCGGGACAACCGCGGGTTTTGATAGGTTTCAAAAGCTTAGCTCAGAGCTAGTTTTTACCACCAGTAACGTCTTTCAAATACTTGAAGAAGTCGCTGTCTGGTTCTAGCACTAACACATCATTGCCACTTTCAAAACTCTTCTGATACGCTTGCAAGCTGCGCAAGAATGAGAAGAACTCTGGGTCTTGAGTGTACACTTCAGCATAGATACCCGCGGCTTCAGCATCACCTTGGCCACGCAGTTCACGTGACTCACGCTCAGCATCAGCTAACATAACGGCTACTCGAGCATCTACATCAGCGCGGATGAATTCAGCTTGTTCACGACCTTCAGAGCGGTGCTCCATAGCTACTGCTTGGCGCTCTGCACGCATCCGTTGATAAATCGACTGGCTAACTTCGGTCGGCAAGTTGATTTGCATTACGCGCACATCAATCACCTCAATACCCAGCTCTTGAGCACTATCTGCGCCCCGAATAAGAGCTTCACGCATTAAGTTATCACGTTCACCCGACACGATTTCTTTAATGGTACGGCTACCAAATTCAGCCCGTAAACCGCTGTTCACCCGACGGGTTAACAAGGCTTCGGCTTGAGCTTGGTTACCACCATTGGTCGATAAATAGTAAGTTGCAAAATCAGAGATCCGCCACTTTACATAAGTATCTACAATCAAATCTTTCTTCTCGCTGGTAACGAAGCGATCTGGGTCACCATCAAGGGTCTTAAAACGCGCATCTAAGCGCTTAACCTGCTCAATAAAAGGCAGCTTAAAGTGTAAGCCCGGCTCAAATACGACGGCTTCGCCAGTATTTGCGTCACGTTGTACCTTACCAAATTGCACCACAATGGCGCGTTCGCCTTCTTTCACTACAAAGAGTGAAGAAACCCCAAGGGCTAAGGCGACTATAACTAAAATGGCTACTAAGTTTTTCATCGTTTACCCCCGGCCACTGTTGAAGCGGTCGCTACTACGTGTGGTATTGCTGTTAGTGCTTGCTGGGGTGTTATTCTGCGAACTTGGGTTCGTTGAATTAATCCCTTGCTGTGGCGCACGCTCTTGGCTTTGCGCTTCAGAACGGCTGCGTTGCTGCTGTTCTAAAATTTTGTCTAACGGCAAGTACATCATGTTATTGCTACCTTCAACATCCACCATCACTTTACTGGTGTTGGCATAGATAGCTTCTAACGTTTCTAAGTACAAACGTTCACGTGTAACAACTGGAGCGGCTTTGTATTGTGGCAGCAATTCTTTAAAACGTGCGACCTCACCTTGCGCCTTCAGTACCGTCTGTTCACGATAGGCTTGCGCTTCTTGCAGCACTCGACGTACTTGACCACGAGCTAGTGGTTCAATTTGACGTGCATAAGCTTCGGCTTCACGAATAAAACGCTGTTCGTCTTCTTGCGCCGAGATAGCATCATCAAAAGCGTCTTTCACAGCTTCTGGCGGACGCGCAGGCAACAAGTTCACATCAACAATTTGAATCCCTAACAGATAAGGTGCGATGATGTTGTCTAACAATTCTAACGTGTCAGCACGAACACTTTCACGTCCTACTGTTAGTACTTCATCCATGGTGGTGTGACCCACCACGTAACGCAAGGCACTGTCTGTCGCTTGGGCAAGACTGCGGTCAGCATTCTCTACTGCGTATAGATAATCGCGCGGATTGATGATGCGATACTGTACGTCTAGCTCAACATGCACCACGTTCTCGTCTTGAGTCAGCATGAAACCTTCGGACTGGAACTGTCGCACATTGCTCACGTCAACGGTTTGTACGCTATCAATGAATACTGGGCGCCAATGCAGACCTGACTCTACTAAGTTGTGGTATTGACCGAAGCGCAGCACCACCCCACGTTCGGCTTCTTTGACCGTATAAATACCCGCCAAAAACCAAACTAATAGGGCGATAATCGCAATCACACCAAAGCCCTTGCCGGATAAACCGCCACCGCTTCGATTTTGATTGTTGCCACCTTTCTTACCACCTAGGCCAAGTTTGCCTAGGAGGTTACGCACTGCTTCATCTAAATCTGGCGGACCTTGTTCGCGGCCGCCTTGTTGTTTCCATGGATCACGGTCATTGTTATTACCGTTTCCCGGTTGATTCCAGGCCATTGATTACTCCAACTCTGGGTTGCTGTTTAATTGTATTCGTTAGTTATTCTACAAAGCCTTGCAGGTTATCGCCATATTCTTCGGCCACCTGCTTACACAATCTACGCCAGTCTACTTGAGACATACGTACCTGCATTGAAAATTGTCCATCGTCCGCAGTCGTTTCTGCGGTGACACTCTTGAGTGCATACAGCTTACCACGTAATTTACCCATCGAGGGTGGAATTCGTAAGGATACGTCAACCATCTGTGGACGCAAGCGTTGCACCAAGGCTTGTTGTAACAAATCTATTCCGGCCCCACTCTGAGCTGAAAGCCATACGCGGATTGGCATGCCTTGATCATCAGTATCAATGCGCGCTACTCCATCATCAAGCTGATCGATCTTATTACAAATCAACAACTGCGGAATTTCGTCGGCACCAATTTCGGCCAGTACTTCTTCAACTTGATGGATGTTGTCTTGTTGACGGTCATCGGCCACATCAATCACGTGTAAGAGTAAATCCGCTTCTTGGGTTTCTTGTAGGGTCGCTTTAAAGGCGGCCACGAGTTCATGGGGCAAATGCCGAATAAAACCTACCGTATCGGCCAAAATAATAGGCCCCACATCGGTGAGTTCAAGCTTGCGCAAGGTTGGGTCGAGGGTAGCAAAGAGCTGGTCGGCCGCATACACCCCGGCTTCAGTGATTTTATTGAAGAGGGTCGATTTACCGGCGTTGGTGTATCCCACTAAAGATACCGTCGGAATCTCAGCGCGTTGGCGTGCGCGACGACCTTGCTCGCGCTGCTTCTGAACTTTGTCTAAGCGCCCCAAAATGTTTTTGATACGGCCACGAATTAAGCGACGGTCCGTTTCTAGCTGGGTTTCACCTGGGCCACGCAGACCAATCCCGCCTTTTTGCCGTTCTAAGTGAGTCCAGCCGCGTACCAATCGTGTTTGGATATGACGCAATTGCGCTAGTTCTACTTGCAGCTTACCTTCGTGAGTGCGGGCGCGCTGGGCAAAGATATCAAGAATCAAGCCGGTGCGGTCGAGCACACGACATTGACACAACTTTTCTAAGTTACGTTCTTGGGTAGGTGTAAGGCTGTGGTTAAAAATAACGATGTTAGCATCGAGCAAGCGCACCTGATCGGCAATTTCTTCCGCTTTACCCGAACCAACAAAATACTTAGAACTGGGTGCGCTACGCGAAGCAGTCACCACACCGAGGGTTTCAACCCCGGCGGATGACACTAATAACTTCAGTTCAGAGAGATCTTCACGATCAATTTCTGCAGGAAAATCAACGTGTACCAGGACAGCCTGTTCACCACTTTCAAACCTATCAAACAAGCTATCACTGCTCCCCTAACATCAATTAATCGATCGCTTCTTCAGAGCCTTCTGCCATAGGCAGATAATTCTGTGGAATGCGCGCTGGCACCACTGTTGAAATGGCGTGCTTATATACCATCTGGCTGACTGTATTTTTCAGCAAAATAACAAATTGATCAAAAGACTCAATTTGTCCTTGTAGTTTAATTCCATTTACTAAGTAAATCGAAACCGGCACACGCTCGCGGCGCAGTGCATTCAAAAAAGGGTCTTGTAGAGTTTGCCCCTTGGCCATAATAGTGCGTCCTTTTTTTTGTTATTGTGAGTGCCTAGCAACATACTACTGCGCTAAAACGTGCCAGCCACTTAAAATATAGACAATTTTTTTAAATAGTGTAACTCAGAACCATTTTATTTCAGTTAATACTGAATATAGGGATTAGTTTAAGCTTTTCAAGGAGCAATTGAACGATAGTTTGTTCGATTGCTGCTATCGCTAAAGCAACTCAGCGAATACTTCGCCTGGCTGTTGCTGGCAGTAAGCAATCGCTTGGGCCGCTAAATCATCCGCATCCGTATCTAACCAATGCACCCCGGGCCATTTGCGCAGCCAAGTTAACTGCCGCTTGGCTAATTGCCGAGTGGCGGCAATACCGCGCTCGACCATCTCGTCATAACTGCACTCGCCAGCTAAATACTGCCAAGCCTGACGATACCCCACACAGCGTAACGCGGGTAAATCGAGATGCAAATCGGACCGCTGTCTTAATTGTTCGACCTCGGCGAGAAAATCTTGTTCCAACATTTGTAAAAATCTTACCTTAATACGCTCGTGCAAGACGCTGCGATCATGGGGCGCCACGGCTAATTGCAGTACCGGATAGGGTAATGCTCCAGTGCGCTGGGTGGTAAGTTCAGTAAGCGTTTGACCACTGCTTAAATAGACTTCCAGGGCCCTTACTAAGCGCTGGGGATCATGCGGATGAATCCGTGCGGCACTCACCGGGTCTATCTGTTCTAGGCGCTGATGTAGAGCATGGGTACCTGCGCTAGCAACTTGTTCAAGTAGCTGCTGGCGAATGCCCGGGTCTGCTTCAGGCAAGTCGGACATGCCTTCTAGCAAGGCTTTGAAATACAACATGGTACCGCCTACCAGCAATGGAATGCGGCCACGCGCCAGAATGGCTTCTATTTCTTCGCGCGCATCGGCTGCAAATTGTGCCGCTGAATAGCTTTCGCTAGGGTCACAGATGTCAATCAATCGATGCGGTGCTTGCGCTTGTTCAGCGGCACTTGGCTTCGCGGTTCCGATATCCATACCGCGATAGATCAGGGCAGAATCCACCGAGATAATATCGCAGGGTAACGCCTGTGTTAGCGCAATAGCTAAGCCTGTTTTGCCGGCTGCCGTGGGCCCGTAAAGGCAAATGACTTTATTGGTAAAAGTGGTCATCAAGTTTCCTTAGCCGTGTCCGTACTGCTGACTTCAGGTGGCAATGAAAGAGCATACAAATAGTCAGCAATAGGGTCTTGTAGCCACTGCTGTAACCAGTGTTCAGCTTGGCTTAAATTGAACTGGGACAACACCTGGAACTGGGCCAGCCAACGGAATAACTGCGGGCTGTCCAACTGCTTAACCAGTTCCGCTAAGGTAACTGCGAGGTTGGTTTGCCGCAGCATGGATGGCACTTCTAACAAGGTGACCCGATTGCGGCCAAACTCACAACGGACCCCTAAGCGCGCCAACTGTTCAGCGGGAACAGCCCGTAATGCTGCGATCAAGGGCGCATCCTGTAATTGCAACGGTATCAACAGGGGTTGCCCAGCTAACCCTAATTGCCATTGTTGCTGCAATTGTTTGCTCAGCACATGCTGCTGTACTGCAGCTAAATCTAACAGCGCCAGCAGGTGCTGCTGAGAACCCAATTCAACCTGCTGCAATAAGGCAAAACGTTGCTGGATTACCGATAATAATTTAGGACCGGTGACAGCTGACTCAGGCTGACTGGGAGCAGCCACTTGCTGCAACTGAGCCAAACTTGGGTGGGCTTGAGCGCGCTGCGGAAACAGCTGACTATGGCGTGGTTGTAACTCTTGCACCTGCTGACTGAGCTGACTGCTGGCCGGCTGATAACCATGCTGTGGTGGCGCTGCCACAAACTTGCTGGCATCCGCTGCGCCGGCACCATGAGGCGCTGCCGTAGCACCGCGGCGGGCGGTGCTTGGAGCTTGTTGCAAGGCAGTGCGCACAGCTGCTAACACAAAGTCATGAATCTGCCGCGCTTGATGAAAGCGCACTTCATGCTTGGCCGGATGCACATTCACATCCACGTCTTGGGGCGGTAATTCTAGATACAACACAAACGTGGGAACTCGATGTTGCCCCATGCTATCGCTACTGGGGTCCGCTAACCCGCTAGCTTCACCGTAAGCTTGTCGCACCGCATGCGCCAGCAAGCGATCTTTCATCATCCTACCATTAACATAAAAGTACTGAATATCTGCCTGATGGCGACATTCTTCTGGCGCTGCGACCCAACCCCATAGGCGCACTGGACCACTAGCATGCTCCACCGCTAAGGCTGGATCGGTAAATTGCCGACCACACACTTGGCTGATGCGTTGTAATGCATCTTGTTGCGCCGATACCGCAGGGTAGTTACGCACCGGTTTATCGTTGTGGTTCAGGCTAAAACGCACCCCAAAACGAGCCAGTGCAATACGCCGTACGACCTCGTCGATATGGGCAAATTCAGTTTTGTCAGTGCGCAAAAATTTGCGCCGCGCCGGTGTGTTAAAAAACAGATCTTGCACATCAACGGTAGTCCCATCCGGGTGACTTGCTGGAGCGATTTCAGCCTGCATATCGCGCCCTTCTACCCAAGCCTGCCAAGCCTCGGCTTGCTGCGCTGGCTTTGAGGTTAGGGTTAAACGTGATACTGAACTAATACTGGCTAAGGCTTCGCCTCTAAAGCCTAAGCTTTGAATCGCCTCGAGATCGTTGAGACTGCTGATTTTACTGGTGGCATGTCGACTAAGGGCTAAACCTAATTCAGCTTTGACAATACCAGTACCATCATCGCGAATACGAATACGCCGTCGACCACCTTGCTCAATATCAATGACAATATGGCTGGCACCTGCATCTAGACAGTTTTCCACCAGCTCTTTCACTACCGACGCGGGACGCTCGATCACCTCGCCTGCGGCAATTTGGTTGGCTAAACTGATCGGCAATAATTGAATCGGCATAACTGGCGTGCTCGTAGCTGGTGAGTCCGAAATAAATCAGGGTGTTATGGGATGTCTAGCACTTGCCCAACTTGCAGTACATTACTGGTTAGGTTGTTCCGTGTTTTCAATGCTTTGACGGTTGTATTGTAGCGCTTTGCAATCACCGATAACGACTCACCAGATTTTACCACATGTTGCGCCGCACGGCTTGATACAAACGACGATCCATCGGGCGGACGCCGAGTAAAGTAATCGCGTATCCCTTGATAAATGGCGCGCGCCATCCGCTGCTGATAGGCGTTGCTTAACAGTTGCTGTTCTTCTTGTGGATTTGAGATAAAACCGGTTTCCACCAAAATCGAGGGTTTACCTGACGTAAGCACGGCAAAACTAGCATGTTGCGGTTTGTCTTTGTGCATAATGGCAATGCCATCCATATGCTTGATGACATCTTCGGCCACTTCAAAACCGGCACTCATGGCATGGCCCATGGTCATATCAATGAGAGCTTTGTTTAAGTAACCGTGGGTATCGTCAGACTCTACCCGCAAATCGATGCCTCCAAGCACATCAGACAGCCGCTCTTTATCCTCTAACATACGACCCATTTCAGTGGTGGCGCGACGTGAGGACAGCACCCACACCGACCCACCACGGGGTTTCGGTGAGGTAAAAGCATCCGCATGAATGGATACCAGCAAATCGGCCTCAATTTCTTGGGCTTTGCGGGCGCGCGCTTTGAGACCCACGTAATAGTCACCACTGCGAATCAAGTAGGCCTGCATAGCTGGATCTTGGTTGATCATATCCGCTAGCGCTTTCGATATTTTCAACACAATATCTTTTTCGTAGGCTCCCGATGGCCCAATCGAACCGGGATCATCGCCACCATGCCCAGCATCGATGGCAATGGTCACTTTTCTTTCTTGTAATTCATCGGCACGTAACGGGGTATTTTTGCGCTCAATCGATCGCCCTTTTAAATCGATTACTAAGCGCTCACCATATTGCTCGTTGGCCCGCACCGGAAAAATGTCAAATTCAATCTTGTCGTTGAGCTCAATCACAACACGAGTGGATTGCTTGTTTTTGGGAGTACTGGTACGAATTTTCTTAATCAACAGTGAGTTATTTTCCACTTTGGCTAAGTCAACCTTGAGAGCGGTTTGGTTAAAATCAATCACCAGCCGATAGGGTGTTTGTTGATACAAGGTAAAATAACTAAAATCAGGAGTTGCAGACAGATCAAAAACGACCCGCGTATTATCAGGCGCAGGCCACATTCGTACATTGTTGATGCTGTTAACTTGCACCGAGAAACTGGTGGTACTGAACAGCAGCAAACTGCAACTAATAAAAATGCGTATCCAATAGGGCATTAAAGTGTTTCGAGAACCGCTCGACCTCGTGTTGTTAGCGCATGTATCGTCATAGTTCGACCCGGTTGGGCATAGTCTATGGTTATAGTTATATCAGCTTCGGGTAAGTATCCTGTCCCTCGCTGCGGCCATTCGGCTAAAATAATCTGATGATCTCCAAGGTAATCGCGGATGCCCATGAATTCAAGTTCTTCTGGATCAGCAAGCCGATACAAATCAAAGTGATGAATGGTCCAAGGACTCAATTCATAAGTCTCTACCAAGGTGTAAGTAGGGCTTTTCACTGCACCTTGGTGGCCCAAGGTCTGGATAAAGCCCCGGCTAAAAGTGGTTTTACCTGCACCTAGATCACCGTACAAATAACAAGTAAAGGCAGTTGCAGCAGGCCCCGCCTGTTGTAATAGCTTAGTGGTGTTACGGGCTAATTGTTGCGCTACCTGCAGTAGCTCTGCTTCGGTGGCTGCGCTACGAATAATAGTTGTCATCAAGGATTCACCAAGGCTCTGAGTTCATTCACAATATCGCTTGCTATAGTACCACGTTCTCCGGCTTGCGCAGCATTTTCGCCAGCAACGGCATGCACCCAAACTGCAGTCGCTACCAGTTCATGCAAAGCTGCAGCTGAAGGTTGCCGATGCTGCGCTAGCAAGGCCCCTAAGAGGCCACTGAGCACATCGCCCGAGCCGGCTGTTGCCCAAGGCCGAGCTACCACGCTCACACACTAAGATGCGCTCAATTTGGTGTGCTGGCCCGGCAATTAAGGTTCCTGCTCCTTTGAGTAGCACCTCGGCGTTAAAGTTCGTGACTAATTGCGTTAACGCTTCGTATCGATCCGCTTCCACCACGGCCGTCATATTCTCATCCGCAAACCGAGTGCTCATCACAGACCGTAACAAGCGACCCGCCTCTGCGGGATGCGGAGTTAATACCCACTGCCGTAAGTTGGGTGACGGCTCGCCCTGCGGCAACTGCGCTAAGAGATTGAGGGCGTCGGCATCGGCAACCACCGGCGGTAGCGGCCCTGTAAGCTCCGTGTGCCAATCTAACAACTGCTGTAGCTGCTGTTGCGCCCAAGCATCACGACCTAATCCCGGCCCAATCACGATAGCATCCGCTTGCTCAAGCCAAGGGATAAGGCCTTTTTCATCGGTGCCATGCACCATGAGTTCGGGCTGCGCTTGCGCAATAATGGCAAGTGTGTGCGGATGCGTAACCAGAGTGACCTTACCCGCACCGCTGCGTAAGGCTGCCCGCCCAGCCAAAATAGCCGCGCCACTCATACCAGGCCCGCCAGCAATCAAAACAAGATGACCATGGTCACCTTTGTGCGAGCTAGGCTTTCGTTTCGCCAACCAGCGCTGCGCTAGCTCTGGCTGCACCAGCTCAGCCATGGCCGGCTGCTTGCTAAAGGCTGCGCCGATGCCCATTTCGGCCAAGCTCAGCTGCCCTACGTAATCTTTGGCCTTACCTGTTACTAGTCCTGCTTTTATCGCTACCATAGTCACGGTGTGTGCTGCGGTTACCGCAATGGGTTGCGGTTGCCCGGTATCACTGTTTAATCCGGTTGGCACGTCCACACTCAACACCCAAGCGGTGTTAGCTGCGGCATTGATAGCCTGCACCGCAGCTAGGTAAAAACCAGCCAGAGGCCGGGTAAGTCCACTGCCAAGCACAGCATCAACAAGGATCTGGTAGCCGTGTAAGCTATCGATGCTACCCTGCCAGCGACCGCCCTCCGCCTGCCACGCCGCCTGTGCTTGTTGTGCTAGCTTGGTAGTTGGGGGCACCGCATAAACCGTCACCTGATAGCCCGCGGCTTGAGCCAGTCGTGCCAGCACCCAACCATCGCCACCGTTATTGCCAGGGCCACAGACAATCGCCACCCTGGCTGGTGCGGCGCAGTGATCCTGGATGGCCTGCAGACATGCTTGGGCAGCCGCTTGCATCAGTTGCGCCATACTCAAGCCAATCGCTGCGGCAGCTGCTTGCTCACCCCTACGAACCTGTTCGGTGCGATATATCAAGTGCGATAATTGTGCCACCATGAGTCTCCCTATCGTGCGTTTTTGCCCAGATTTTGCTATGTTAGCCAACATCAACCGCAGGCATACCTACAAGAGTACGACACCATTCATGGATTATCATCAACTAGCTGCAGATATCAAACAATGGGGCCGCGACTTGGGCTTTCAGAAGGTCGGTATTACCGACGTTGACCTGAGCACTGAGCAGCAGCACTTAGAACGTTGGCTGGCAGCGGGTATGCATGGTGATATGGAATGGATGGCGCGACATGCGGAGTTACGCACCCGACCTGATCAACTGCATCCCGGTGCCGTGCGTGCGATTTCGGTGCGGATGAATTATTTACCGGCTGAAGCTGGCTTTGCTAAAACCCTGAAAAATCCTCGTTTAGGCTACATTAGTCGCTATGCGCTTGGGCGCGACTATCATAAATTAATGCGAAAACGCCTAAAACAACTCGGCGATAAGATACAAGCTGCATGTGCTGAGCTAGATTTTCGCCCCTTTGTGGATTCAGCTCCGATCATGGAGAAGCCACTAGCTATCAAAGCAGGTTTAGGTTGGCGTGGTAAACATACCTTAGTGCTTGATGAAGCCCATGGCTCTTGGTTTTTCTTGGGTGAACTGCTGGTTAATCTACCTCTACCGATGGATTCACCCGTAGCCGAAAAATGTGGTAGCTGTAGTGCCTGCATGACTATTTGCCCTACCCAAGCCATTGTCGAGCCCTATGTGTTAGACGCGCGTCGCTGTATTTCTTATTTAACCATTGAGCTCAAGCAAAGTATTCCGGAAGAATTTCGGCCGCTGATTGGCAATCGCATCTACGGTTGTGACGACTGCCAATTGATTTGTCCTTGGAATCGTTACGCCCACCTAACCGATGAAGCCGATTTTTCTCCGCGCCAGCACTTGCATGCTCCTGAACTACTGCAATTGTGGGCTTGGGATGAGGACACTTTTTTGCGACAAACTGAAGGTTCGCCGATTCGGCGGATTGGCCATGAATGTTGGCAGCGGAATATTGCGGTGGCCTTAGGCAATGCGCCAGCCGATGCTGCTATTATCGAGGCCTTGCAGCAGCGTCGAGATAGCGCTAGCGTTATGGTTCAAGAGCATATTGATTGGGCCTTAGCGCGGCAACAAGCAGGTTTAGGCAAAGTTGAAAAGCAAGTGCTAAGGCTGGTACGTGCGGTAGAAAAAGGCATGCCGCGAGATGCTTAAGGCCCAGCGCTGGAGCTATTCAACTTCGGTTAGTACCACGTTAACTCGACGGTTTTCGCTGCGTCCAGCTGCGGTAGTATTAGTCTGCAGCGGCGCACTATCTGCATAGCCGACAGCTCGCATCCGCTCTGGAGCTATGCCTTGCTCTGCTAAAAAGCGTACCACCACACTAGCCCGCGCGGCAGATAACTCCCAGTTGCTAGGAAACCGCTGATTACTGATCGGGATGTTATCCGTATGCCCCTCAACGCTGATAAGCAGCTGATTTTTCTTCAACACCTCAGTTAGGGTTTGCATCACCTGGGCGGCCTGCTGATTAAATTCAGCTTCGCCGCTGTTAAATAAAATCTTGTCTTTAAGCTTAATATTAACTTTACCGGGCGAGGTGCTTACTTCTACTCCATCGGCTAAACCACTACTGGCAAACTGCGCCTGCAATTCGCTTTCAGTTAGTGCTAAGCCTGCTGACTGCCCTGCTGCGGCTTGCAATACTTGCTCGGATGGGCTCGGCGAGCCGGACAAGTCAGCATTGGCGAGCAAAATAACAAACAACACCAATAGCAGGGTCAGCAAGTCCATGTAGGTAGTAACCCAACTGTCTTCCTCATCAACGGGCTGGTCATGCAGTGCCGCCACTCCATGCCCGAATAGACGTGCTGAAGCACCGCGATGCTCACGATGAGGTTCGCGATGTAAGTTGGCGGCTGCGTCCGAAGCTTTGGCTTGGGGGCCGCCGCTACGTTCCATCAGCTCATGTAAAGTAGGTTCGTTGCTCATAGCCGCTCAGATCTACCCTTGCCTAAACCTTCATGGAGCCCATTTTTCGCGGCAATATCGTTAGCCTCGTTGATATCCAGCTCATCTTCTACATGGGCGAAGAAGGTAGCTAAATATTCGCGAATGTAGGCTGGGCTGCGACCACGAGCAATCAGCAAGATGCCTTCTAAGATCATATTCATGAGCTGCACGCGACTCTCGGTGCGACGCTCAAATTTAATCGCAATCGGCTTGAACAACATGTTCGCCAAAACTACCCCGTACAGCGTCGTTAATAACGCAAAGGCCATGTCTACGCCAATCTCGCTCATGCTGCTCTGGCCCATGCCATGCAACATGTTAACCAGGCCAACCAAGGTACCCAACATACCAAACGCGGGTGCAAAAGTGGCCATAGTGCGATACACCTGAGCTTCGGCGCGCTCTTTTAACTTAGTCCGCAGAATTCGCCATTCTAACAACTCAGCGATATCTTCGGTCGGCGTGCGGTCGATGAGTAACTGTAAACCGGTTTTTAAAAACGGGTTTTGTACCTGGTTTAATTGATCTTCAGCATTGGCAATACGTCCCTGTACTAACTGTCGTGCCACCTCAACCAGTTCGCGCTGGTCATCTTCGGCGTACATTTTTTCGTTACGCAGCACAATCCACAGTATCTTGAACACCCGCACCACATCACGGAGTGGGTATGCCAACAAGGTCGCCGCAAAGGTACCGCCTAGCACTATGGCTAAGCCTGGTAGATTGATAAAGGACCAAGCATCGGCTGCGGTTAGCATCACCGATAGCACCACGATAGCAATGCCCGAAAGCATGCCAATAAGAGTTGATAAATTCATACGGCTCAGTAGTTAGTCACAGATGTTAAGAATTATCGGCAGGGGGCTCGCCAGCTTTAATTTTATGCAGCAAACGCTCAAAAAATGCGGCACCTTTACGGCGCGCGAAAGCTATATTGCGCTCCGGGATCAGTTCAGGTTGATCAAAGTTATCCAGTGCCTCGGCCAACTCATCTTCACGCAAAATATGAAAGATAGGATAAGGTGCACGGTTAGTATAATTGGCAGGGTCATCTTCAGGCTCACCGGCGAAGCAGTAGGCTGGATGAAAACTAGCCAACTGAAACACTCCTTCGTAGCCTTCTAATCCTAACAACTGATTAGCTAAGTCTAAGGTATCTAAATAATCGCTAAATTCGGCTAAAGCATCGGGCACTATCACCAGCGCTGTGGCCACTTCAGGATGCTCATCTAAAAACTTACACTCAGCCACCACGGCCGCCAAGATATCCTCGACCGCAGTAGCGTTGCACACCTGATAGTTAATGCGTTGAGCTTCAATTTCTTGCCGGGCAAACGGGCAAATGTTGTACTTTACAATCACTTGCCACAACCAGCGTTGGGTAACCTCAACCACCTGCTGCATGTTTCACCCTCTAGGCTTGGTCACGCAAATAGTCCAAGCCACCTACGATCGCAGCCACTTGAGCTAAGATGCATTGCTCAGGGGTGGCATTAGCGCTATCAGGATAAACCTCGGTAGTGGTTACATAAGGTGCATCGGTTAAGCCCATACACAATCCGAGTTCGCGGCCAGCGTAATGAATCACGCCTTCTTGCTGTAATTCAGCCCCAATGATTTTACCTTCGTCGTCCGCTGGGGCGATATGAGTTACTTTGCGCACGGAGTCGATAATGGCACGCTGAAACTCTGGCGTCGGAATTTCTGAGTTACCCACCGTATAAAAACCATCCGGAATGTTCCAGTTGGTATTAACAGTGCCATCAAGAGCGGCTTTCGCCGGACGAAATTCGCTATTGTCGGTATCGGTCGTTTCGTGCAGATCAAAATGAGCTAAAAATTGCCATTGCTGTTGGCCTAGATAATCCATGATGTTGGCACATTCAGCCGCAGGGCTAGGTGCTTTAAAGGACCGGTTAGGGTCTATCGCATGGGGGTTCCAACGATTGATGGTTTCGTAGCCCCACGGGCTTAGACAAGGTGCGACAACCAGATTAAACCACTGACTGTAATGCTCAGCTTGGGTTTCTAAAAACCGCAGAGCGCCATGTACACCACTGGTCTCATAGCCATGCACCCCGCCCGTAATTAATACAGTAGGCTTGTTTGATTGCCAATCGCGGGTTTTTACTGCAAACAACGGGTAGTTATTCGCTGGATATTCAATCAGGCCATATTGTTCTACATCAAAACGTTCATGCAAAGCGTTGATAGCGGGTACCACGTCCTCAAAATAAGAACGCTTGAGCTGCTGGGCTTGTTGCCATTCGAGTTTCTCTGCAGGCCCCCAAGGTTTGCCCGGAGTACCAATTGGATATTGACGTTCAACCATAATTTACCTCGTGTTCGTTAAGCCCCAGCCAAGACCATCGCTGCTTGCACTAACACTGCAATGTTTGCCACCACGCCCACAATGAAAAAATAACTACGTGGGCTGGGGTTTTTCTCGGTTGCTATCGCATAATACAACACCATGTGAATGATGCGAATAATAGCATAGAGCCACACCCAAGCGACGAACCACTGCGACTGCACTCCACTCAAAATAGCGAGTAACACGGCGGCGGCAAAAAAGGGAACGTTTTCGATAGAGTTCTGAAAGGTGCGATGAGCTCGGAACACAAAGGAATCATGGCTGAGTTCTGCGCTGATTTTACCCGGTACAGCTCCTGGTGCTGCTGCTTTGAAGCGACTGGCCACAAACCACTGTACCATCACCGTCACTAAAATGACCCACAGGCCCCATAATACCCAATCTACAATCATGCTAATTACTCCCTTGTTGTTGTTATTCTCTCCCGCATCTAGCGAGTTCTGAATCTATTCTGGTTTAAAAAACCCGATCACCTGCCCCGCGGGGACTTTTTCGGGTTGTTGCGCTGATGCAGGGGCCGGTGCCGCTGCTTGACGCTCCTCAAATTTATGCCCGCATTGCACACATTGCACCTGTTCTTGCTGATTTACAATAGTCAGCATCAGGGTATCTTGGGCCTGGCATGCTGGGCATTCTGCCCCAGCAATAAAGCGTTTCCTAGTTCGAGTCATATTCACCTCTTATGGTATCGGGTATAATTGTCGCAGAAACCTAGCACAAACACCAAGTTCAGGAACTCGTTATGATACAAATGCGCGCCATGTCATTAATGCGCGGTGGCAAGTTATTGTTAGAAAATGCCGATATTACTGTCTTTCCGGGGCACCATGTGGGCCTGGTTGGGCGCAACGGCACCGGTAAATCATCACTATTTGCCTTGCTGCGGGGCGAGCTACAAACCGAACAAGGCAGTTGCGAATTGCCACCGGCATGGCGTATTGCTAGCGTGAAACAAGAAACCCCAGCGTTAGATCAAGCCGCCCTTGAGTATGTGCTAGATGGCGATACTGAACTGCGCCACTTGCAACAGCAACTAGCTGATGCTGAAGCTCGCCACGACGGTCATGCCATTGGCTCCTTACACGATGCCTTAGCTACCATTGGTGGTTATGATGCCAACGCACGGGCTGCCGCTCTATTAAACGGTTTAGGCTTTCAACCCGATCAGATTTATTTACCGGTGAAGGCTTTTTCCGGCGGCTGGCGCATGCGCCTGAACTTGGCACAAGCTTTGATTGCGCGCGCAGACCTACTGTTACTTGATGAACCGACCAACCACCTCGATGTTGACGCCATTTTCTGGCTAGAAGATTGGCTGCAACGGTATCCGGGTACGCTGATGGTGATTTCCCACGACCGCGACTTTTTGGATGCGATTGCCGGACAAATCATTCATATCGAGCACCAGCGCGCTACCAGTTACAGTGGCAATTACAGCAGCTTTGAGCGCCAACAAGCAGAACAGCTAGCGCAACAACAAGCGCAGTTTGAAAAAGAACAAGCTCAGAAAAAGCATCTACAGAGCTACATTGACAGGTTTCGCTACAAAGCCAGCAAAGCCAAGCAAGCCCAGAGCCGAATTAAAGCGTTAGAGCGCTTACAGGCAGGAGCCCCCCTACGTGCGGCGAGTGGCTTTCAGTTCAGCTTTAAAGAGCCGCCTCAATTACCTAACCCTTTACTAACCATGCAGCAAGTGCAAGCGGGCTATGGTGAAGGTGATGCCGCGGTAACTATTCTAGCCGATATTAGCTTTAATTTAGTGCCGGGGAGCCGCATCGGTCTGCTCGGCCGCAACGGTGCGGGTAAATCAACATTAATCAAATTGCTAGCAGGGCAACTCAAACCGCAAGTGGGCGTGGTGCAGTTGAACCCCGGAGTGCGACTTGGGTATTTTGCGCAACACCAATTAGAACTGCTTGATTTGCATGCCAGTGCACTCTTGCATCTACAACGCTTAGATCCAACCGCCAGCGAACAGCAGTTGCGCGATTTTATCGGTGGTTTTGGCTTTTCCGGTGATGCCGCAACCGCTGCGGTGGGGCCTATGTCCGGCGGTGAAAAAGCACGCTTAGTGTTGGCTCTGATTGTCTATCAAAAACCGAATATGCTGCTATTGGACGAGCCTACCAACCATTTAGATAGCCAGATGCGCGAAGCCTTAGTTTTTGCTTTACAAGACTTTGTTGGCGCTATGGTGATTGTCAGCCACGACCGTCATTTATTGCGTACCACGGTGGATGAGTTTTATCTGGTAGCTCATCAACAGGTGCAGCCTTTTGCGGGTGATTTGGATAACTACCACGAGTGGCTCAAACAGCAAGCCAGTAGCGCCAACGCTGATACCACCGACGGTAGTAGCGGTAAGGCCGACCGTAAAGCTGAAAAACGCCAGGCCGCTGAGCGCCGTCAAGCACTCAAACCGCTGAAGGATAAGGTGACCAAGGCTGAGCAGAAACTCGAACAAGTAAGTGCAGTGTTAGCCGAAATCAATCAGTTGCTTGCTGATAATAGTTTGTATGAGGCCGCCAACAAGGCTCAACTGACTGAGCTTCTACAACGTCAGGCCGCACAACAACAAGCCTTACAAGCGGCCGAAGAAGCCTGGATGGAAGCAGAAGAGGCGCTCCACCAAGCCAGTGAACAAGATAACTAAGGAGATTTCATGCTGATCCCATGGCAACAACTTGATGCCGAAACCTTAACCGCGCTGATCGAAAGCTTTGTACTGCGCGAAGGCACTGATTATGGCGAGCAAGAAAAATCACTCGCTGCCAAAGTTGAGGATGTACGGCGGCAGTTAGAGCACAAACAGGCGGTGCTGGTCTGGTCTGAACTGCACGAAACCGTGAATATTATGGCCGCTGATGAATTTAACTCAGGTGGTGAGTAAACACTTGTTGCCATGGCACCTTGGCATCACCTAACACGATAAAGTTTGGATTGCCTAAGCTAGTTTCGCGGTTGTAGCTTAAGGGCTGAAAGTATTCATCGACAATACGACCGCCAGCTTCGCCTACAATAACTTCTGCAGCGGCAGTATCCCACTCGCCCGTTGGCCCCACCCGCAAAAAGCAATCAGCGCTGCCTTCAGCCACAAGACAGGCTTTTAAAGAGCAACTCCCGGTAGCTACCGTGGTGTAGCTGCGTGCGGCACTCATCCGTTGCAGCACCCGGGCTGGCGGCTGGCGGCGACTCATAGCAATGGTAATAGCTTCTTGCTCCGGTTGGCTAAATTGGCGAACTTGCAGGCGTTCGGTGCCCGCCGACGAGATCTTCACTGCTCCTTGCCCGCGCTGGGCGCAATACAAGGTTGCGGTTGCCGGCCAATAAATCACCCCAAGCACCGGCTGATGTTGCCCCGGTTGTGATTGCTCCACCAATGCGATAACAATCCCAAAATCGCCGCTACCAGCGATAAATTCTTGCGTGCCATCAATAGGGTCAATTAACCAATAGCGTGACCATTGCTGGCGTTCGTCCAAACTCAGGTGTGAGCCCTCTTCCGATAAAATCGGAATGGTCTTATCTAAGGCTGTTAAGCCATCAATGATCACCTGATTGGCAGCATAATCGGCGCTGGTGACCGGCGATTCATCATCCTTCGCATAAGTTTCGTAGGCTTGATTCTGGTAGATATCCATCACCACAGCACCGGCTTGGCGAGCCACCACACAGGCACCATCAAGTAACTCAGCTAATTCTGCTACATCCGTATCGGCTCGTTTCATGCGTGTCCCTCGCGCAAGGTCATTAATAACGCGGCTATGCTGCGTGCTTCAGTAAAATCAGGCTGGGCCAACAAGGCATCGATGTCATTGGTTGACCAAGGCACCAGTTCTAACGGTTCTGGCTCATCACCTTGCAACTGCTCGGGATAGAGATCTCGCGCCACAAAAATATGCATGGTGGCAGCAAAAAACTGCGGCGCCATAGTCACACTCTTCAGCGGAATCAGCTCTCTTGCGCCATATCCTATTTCTTCTTTAAGCTCGCGATTCGCGGCCTGTTCAGGCGACTCGCCGGGGTCGATTAAACCTTTCGGAAAGCCCAACTGATAATTGTGCAAGCCGGCCGCATATTCGCGCACCAACATCAGGGTATCCGCCTTTAAGAACGGCACTATCATTACGGCGCCGCGACCACTACCCGCCATGCGCTCAAATTGGCGTTCTTGCCCATTACTAAAACGCAAATCGACCGCCTCAATTTTGAGTAACCGACTTTGCGCCACAACTTGACGAGTTAAAATTTCTGGAACTTGTTTGCGCGCCATGATGATTCCATTAACTAGCTTGACACATCGGACGTTATTTTTTCCGCGACAATGGTACTATAACGATAAAGCGCAAATGGGTACAACCCACAAGGAGCATTCATATGGCGACACCCCCTATTCAGTTTGATGCGGTAGTGATTGGTACCGGCCCCGGCGGCGAAGGTGCAGCAATGCAATTAGCTAAACATGGCCGTCGAGTTGCCGTGATTGAAAAGTACGATTCGATTGGTGGTGGCTGCACTCACTGGGGCACGATCCCATCAAAGGCACTGCGGCATTCGGTAAGTCGCTTAATTGAATATAACAGCACGCCCTTGTTTGCCGGCGAAAAAGTTCACCGCGGGCTAACCTTCGCCGAAATTTTACGCCATGCACAAGGGGTGATTGGTAAGCAGATTCGTTTACGCAGCGGTTTTTACGAGCGCAATAACGTTACTGTGCTGCATGGGGTGGCTAGCTTCGAATCAGCCCACGAGCTGCGCATTACCCAAGCCGATGGTACTTATGAAATCATTGGCTGCAAACAGATTGTAATTGCTACCGGTTCACGCCCTTATCACCCTCAGGATGTCGATTTTAGTCACGAACGCATCTACGACTCAGACACAGTATTGCAACTCAAACATGAACCACGCAGCATCATTATTTATGGTGCTGGGGTGATTGGTTGTGAGTATGCCAGTATCTTTCGGGGGTTAGGCGTTAAAGTAGATTTAATCAATACTCGTGAACGGCTGCTATCGTTTCTTGATGCAGAGATCTCTGATGCGTTAAGCTATCACTTGCGTAACAGTGGCGTAGTGATCCGTCATAACGAAGAATACCAAAGCATCCGCGGCCATGAAGATGGGGTGACTATGTACACCCAGTCTGGTAAACGTATCGATGCTGATTGCCTGCTGTTCGCCAACGGCCGCTCTGGTAACTTTGAGCAGTTGCAACTTGATACAGTGGGTTTAACCACCAATCATCGGGGGCAGTTAGAAGTAAATAAGCACTATCAAACTGCCGTTGATAACATCTATGCTGTGGGGGATATTATCGGCTATCCGTCGCTAGCAAGTGCGGCCTATGATCAAGGGCGTATCTGTGCCACCGCCATGCTCTTTGGTGACTGTGATCAGCGCTTGATCAGTGATATTCCTACCGGAATTTACACCATTCCCGAAATCAGCTCGGTGGGCAAAACTGAAGAAGAATTGACTGCGCAAAAAGTACCCTATGAAGTGGGCCGTGCGCAATTTAAGCACCTGGCTCGAGCGCAAATTTCTAATATGTTGGTAGGGAGCTTAAAAATTCTGTTCCATCGCGAGACCAAACAAGTGTTAGGGATTCATTGCTTTGGCGAACGCGCGGCTGAGATCATTCACATCGGCCAGGCCATTATGGAGCAACAAGGTGAAGGCAATACCATCGAGTACTTTGTAAACACAACCTTTAACTACCCAACCATGGCTGAAGCCTATCGCGTGGCAGCACTTAACGGCTTAAACCGAGTAAAAAATTAATCGTTAAGAGCTAGACCACCGCCGGCAATTCAACCCGGATGCATAATCCACCAAGCCGTTGACTGGTGCTAAACACCACGCGGCCTTGGTGGCGTTCGACAATTCGTTTCACAATCGCTAACCCCAACCCAGAACCTTTAGCGGCGCGGGCCGTGTCACCTTGAGTAAAAGGCTGAATCACTTTCGCTACTTGCTTGGCAGGGATACCCGGGCCATTGTCACAAACCTTAAACCACACTCGCTGCCGACTTTGGTCATAACCCGTTTCGATAAGTACCCGTCCATTACCGTAACGCTCAGCGTTCTCGAGTAAATTTTGCAGCACCCGCTTAATGGATATGGCACGCACTGCAACATCGGGTACCTCGGTGTAAATCACCTCGATCTTGCTGTGCCAATTTTCGGGACTATGGCCCACCACTTCTTCAACTAGATAATTCAGATTATTACGCTCGTTATCGGCTACAGTATCAATGCGAACATAATCAATAAATTGATCAATAATGGCGTTCATATCATCAATATCATTAATGATACTTTCAGCTAAATAATCTTCATCCGGTGGCATCATCTCTGTCGCCAAACGAATCCGTGTGAGTGGTGTCCGCAGATCATGAGATACCCCTGCCATCAGTAAGGCGCGGTCTTGCTCAAGTTGGCGTACCCCTTCTGTCATTTGGTTGAAAGCCCGAGTTACTGCCACCACCTCGGTCGAGCCTGCTTCTTTAAGTTGATCTGGGTATTCGCCGCGACCGATACGTTTAGCTGCTGCTTCTAGGGCCTTGAGCGGGCGGTTTTGCCACGTTGTAAACAGCATGCCGCCGAATACGCTTAACAAACCAATCAGGCCTAGATAAAAGAGTAACGGTGAGAACCGTGCTTCATCAAACTTATCCAGATCTATCACCAGCCAATAGTCAGGAATCGCAGCCGTTTTTATCCACACTCGATACACGTCGCCCTGTGAAATACGAACTTCGGTATCGGCCTGCAGCAATTCTGACATTTGTGCGGAGAGAAAATTATAACGAGAGGTTTGTTGCAAACCTCGCTTCACCGCTTCTAACTCAGACAGCGGCAACACCCCGGTGGCGGCAGTGTAGTCCTGGACCAACTGTTGGTGCTCAGCACGTGCCCGTTCACTCTGTTGCAGCCAAGTATCTAGCACTAAGATGCCCTGCACTTGGCGCGCCACCACACTACTGATTTGCTGCATACTGGGTTTGACGACATACAAACCAACCATCACATACGATACCAGTTGGTTAATCAGCAGTACCACCGCAATCAAAGCAACGGTGCGAGCAAAAGCTGAGCGAGGTAGTAGGCGCATCGTGACCTTAATTACTTAGATTTATCAGCTGTCGGTGCTTTACCATCTGGCACAAACACATAACCTAGACCCCACACAGTCTGGATGTAACGCGGATTAGCCGGGTCTACTTCAAGCATCCGCCGCAACCGTGATACCTGCACATCAATACTGCGCTCTAACGCACTGTAATCTCTGCCTCGGGCCTGATTCATTAGTTTATCCCGTGACATCGGCTGGCGTGGATGAGTCACCAAGGCTTTGAGTACGGCAAACTCGCCACTTGTTAGTGGCATCTGCTCGTCGCCTCGATACATTTCACGGGTACCCAAATTAAGCCGGAACTCACCAAACACGATTTCTTCATCTTGCGCCGCCGGAGCACCGGGGATTTCATTACCACGGCGTCTTAGCACCGCCCGAATACGGGCCAGCAGTTCACGAGGATTAAAAGGCTTGGCCAAGTAGTCATCTGCGCCTAATTCAAGGCCGATGATACGATCCACTTCGTCCCCTTTGGCGGTGAGCATCACAATGGGAATATCATTGTTCTGTTGGCGTAAGCGCTTACAAATAGTTAGACCATCTTCACCGGGAAGCATCAAATCTAGCACCATCAGGTGAAAGTTTTCACGCTCTAGCAACCGATTCATTTGCTCGCTCTCGGCCGCACTACGAACATAAAAACCTTGTTCTTGCAGGTAACGCTCTAACAAACTGCGCAACCTTGCATCGTCATCTACAACCAGTATTTTAAAAGTAGTTTGGCTCATTATTTAGTGCTCTTATTATGACTTACCTGAACTATAAAAGATGCCTACCATAATTACCAAAATTGGCTTGTAAGCAAACATGTCGAAGCGCAACCCCTGCGGCTATGACTCATACTCAATGGTATGTACTAGCCAGTACTTAGTGCCAGTGGGTGTTGCCACAGTCACCTCATCATCTACTTGTTTTTTCAACAGTGCGCGAGCCATCGGTGAGTCAATCGAGATGTAATCGTTGCGGCCATAGATCTCATCCGGCCCCACGATACGAAACCGGCGCTGTTGCCCACTCTCATCTTCAATCACCACCCAGGCGCCAAAAAAGACTCGGCCTTGTTGTTGTGGCGAGTAATCCACTATACGCACTTCTTCGAGTCGTTTACGTAAAAATCGCACGCGGCGGTCGATTTGCCGTAACAGTCGCTTATTCTCCTTGTAATCAGCATTTTCGCTGCGATCACCAAGGCTTGCCGCCCAGGCTACTTTCTGGGTGATTTCAGGACGGTATTCGCGCCACAAATAATTGAGTTCATCGGTTAATTTAGTGAACCCAGCACGGGTAATCAAATTTGTCTTCAACGCCTAATCCTTGCTTGGCAAGCTACTGATAGCAAGCATCTTAAGAGGTTTAATTTGAGAATGCTAGCACCTCTATAGACTGGTATACTTGGCCCCAATTTTCAGCTAACGAGAGAAACCATGAGCTCGATTACCCAGCAAATTGCGACCGAATTAGCGGTAGGCTCGCAGCAGATCCAAGCTGCTATCGCGCTATTAGATGATGGCGCTACCGTCCCTTTTATTGCCCGTTATCGTAAAGAGGCTACCGGTGGCCTAGACGACACTCAGTTGCGCAATTTAGCCCAGCGCTTAACTTACTTGCGTGATTTAGAAGACCGGCGCCAAGTTATTTTGGCCAGTATTGCCGAACAGGGTAAGTTAACTCCTGAACTAGCAGCCGCGATTAAGAGCACCCAAGCCAAAACCGAACTAGAAGACTTGTATTTACCCTACAAGCCAAAGCGTCGCACTAAGGGGCAGATCGCGATAGAAGCAGGGCTAGAGCCCTTGGCTGAGACCTTGTTTACACAACCGCAGCAACAGCCAGAATCCTTAGCCGAGCAATACATTAATGCCGAAGCTGGGTTTGCTGATAGCAAAGCCGTTCTTGAAGGTGCGCGTTTTATTCTGATGGAGCGCTTTGCCGAAGATGCGGCCCTATTGAAGAAAGTACGTGAATATTTGTGGCAACAAGCGGAAATTGCTAGCACCGTTGCCAGTGGCAAAGAGCAAGAGGGAAGTAAGTATCGCGACTACTTTGCCTTCAGCGAAGCACTTAAGAAAATCCCTTCGCACCGAGCCCTAGCGCTGTTCCGCGGGCGCAATGAAGGGATCTTGCAACTGAAGCTGGTGGCAGATCCACACCAAGAGGATGCTAAAGCCCCCAGTTACTGTGAACACATTATTGCTAGCCATTTGGGCTGGCAGCACCAGCAGCGTGCCGCGGACGCTTGGTTGCAACAAACGATTCAATGGACTTGGCGGATTAAGATCTTGTTGCACATGGAAACCGAACTCTTTGGCGCGATACGCGAACGAGCTGAAACCGATGCCATTCAGATTTTTGCCAACAACCTAAAAGACTTACTGATGGCAGCACCAGCTGGTGCGAAAGTGACCATGGGGCTTGACCCAGGCGTACGTACCGGGGTGAAGGTTGCCGTAGTAGATGCTACCGGCAAAGTCCTTGCCACCAACACCGTGTTTCCTTTTCAGCCGCAAAACCACGTGGATAAATCGCTTCGGACTTTGGCGACTTTGTGTAAGCAATATAAAGTTGAACTGATTGCTATCGGTAACGGTACTCACTCGCGTGAAACCGATAAATTGGTCGGCGATATGCTTAAAGCACTACCCGAACTCAAGGCGCACAAGGTTATTGTGAACGAGGCGGGTGCCTCGGTGTACTCGGCTTCTGAGCTTGCGGCGCAGGAGTTTCCTGATTTAGACGTATCGCTACGCGGCGCTGTCTCCATTGCCCGACGCCTGCAAGACCCACTGGCAGAATTGGTGAAAATTGAGCCTAAATCTATTGGTGTGGGCCAATACCAACATGATGTGAGTCAGGCGCAATTGGCGCAAAGTTTGGATGCTGTGGTAGAAGACTGCGTTAACGCCGTTGGAGTAGATATCAATACGGCCTCGGCGGCGCTATTAGCACGAGTGGCTGGCCTATCGAAATTGGTGGCACAGAATATTATTGCTTACCGCGATACCCACGGCGCGTTCGAGCAGCGCCAGCAATTATTAAAAGTGCCGCGCATGGGGCCCAAAGCCTTTGAGCAAGCCGCCGGCTTTTTACGCATCATGGGCGGTACTCAACCTCTGGATGCTTCGGCGGTGCACCCAGAGGCTTATCCGGTAGTCGAGCGCATTGCTCAGAGCAACAACAAGCAAGTTGCTGAACTCATAGGTGACTCTGGGTTCTTAAAGACCTTGAAAGCGGCCGATTATGTCGATGATAAATTTGGTATTCCAACCATCATCGATATTTTGCGTGAGCTGGATAAGCCAGGTCGCGACCCACGCCCTGAGTTTAAAACAGCCAGCTTTAAAGAGGGTGTCGACAGTATTAACGACTTAACTCCAGGCATGACGCTAGAGGGTGTGGTGAGTAACGTTGCTGCCTTTGGTGCCTTCGTTGACATTGGCGTGCATCAAGATGGGTTGGTGCATGTGTCGGCTCTTTCAGACAAGTTTGTAAGCGATCCGCGCGAGGTGGTCAAAGCGGGTGATATCGTGAAAGTCAAAGTACTCGAGGTAGATGTCGCACGTAAACGTATCGGTTTAACCATGCGTTTAACCGATGACCTCCCTGCCCCGGCTCCGGCGGCTAATGCGGGTAGTGCGGGTAAAAGTGCCGCTAAGACGAACCGCAAAGGTGCGCCAGCTCGCGCATCAACATCACCAAACAAACCGGCCGCTACAAATTCAGCGATGGGTTCGGCTTTTGCCGATGCCTTTGCCAAAGCTAAAAAGTAATAAAAAAAGCCCTACTCATGCTGAGTAGGGCTTTCTTATCTGTTCAGCAACGGTTGCTGTTAGCTCGCAGATACCAACTTCAACTGCTGCTGAAATGCTCGTTTATGCGCCATAAAGGTAGCACGCAACTCTTCCGCCCGGTGCTGTAATTCAGCCATCGTAGGTAGGTGCACACTATCAGCTAAAGCTTTGGCTTTAACGTCTAACAGCTGCTTACGCACTTGATAGTACTCGCGTAATTTAGCCATCAACACATCATATTCTTCGTGCCATTTAGCTAAGGTTGTCTCACAGGAGACTTGTGCTTTTTGCTTGGCCTTTTTGAATTGCATTTCTAGCCGGGCTTTTTCAATTTGATAACCATTGGTGCGCTTAAGATCACTAGTTAAACCAAGCCATGAACAAGCTCGAATCAACCATTTAGTTGGATCAAAGTGCCACCAGCGAATGCCGTTGCGATAATCCGCTGAAAAGATATGGTGGTAGTTATGGTAGCCTTCACCAAAGGTTAATAAAGCCAGTACTCCGTTATCACGCGCGGTGTTGCGGTCAGTGTAAGTTTGCTTACCCCAGACATGCGCCAGCGAGTTGATAAAGAAAGTGGTGTGATGATTAATCACTAAGCGAGCCACGCCTACTAGGAGCACTGACCCCCAGATATCACCCACTAACAGACCGAACAGGATGGGCCAGCCAAAACTAGTTAACAAGGTTAAGGTTAAGTAGTTACGGTGCTGCCACATGACGATTTTATCTTGTTGCAGATCTTTTACGTTATCGTAGTTGGTGTAACGCGAAGCTTGGTACTCACGCAGCATCCATCCGATATGCGAATACCAGAAACCACGTTTGGCTGAATAGGGATCTTTGTCGTTATCATCGACATGCTTGTGATGTTCACGATGATCTGAAGACCAATGTAACGCACTGTTCTGTACGGCTAATGCGCCACCTAGGGCAAACAGCACGCGTAACGACCAGTGTGCGTTGTAGGCTCGATGCGCCCACAAACGATGGTAACCCGCAGTAATTGAAATACCGGCAAAACAAATGGTTGCCAACATTCCCACAATCAATGCGGTAGAGAATCCGTGCGTTATTGCATACCAAGGCACAGCAACAACAGTAATACCAAAGGTAATTGCGAAAACTAACGCATTTAACCAAATGATAGGGGGTTTTTCAGCGGCTGCTGAATTATTTTGTGCAGACATAACACCAACCAATAAACAAAAAATGAAACACTATGCTCTACTTTAAGTGAACACGTGTACGCTCAATTTACCTAGGTTAGGCGTTTGGCGCAAGTAAAAGTTCCCAAGATACGATGAATTGCGTGAACATGAGTTCACTGACATAATCACTTTTAAGACACTTCTATAGTATTCCATCACCGATAATCAGAGACATTACCATGGCCGGTATTCGTGCTGCACAAAAAGAAAAAACCCGACGCGCGCTCATTCAAGCAGCGATGAATCAGTTAAGCGCCGAACATGGCTATGCTAGTTTGAGTTTACGTGAAGTTGCGCGGGAAGCCGGAATTGCCCCTACTTCGTTCTATCGTCATTTTCAAAATATGGAAGAGCTAGGCTTAACGTTAGTTGATGAAGGTGGTTTAACACTGCGTCAGTTATTGCGTCAGTCTCGTCAGCAAATCGCCAAAGGCGGCTCGATTATTCGAGCCTCAGTGACCACCTTTATGGAGTTTGTGAACAATAACACGGCTATTTTTAGGTTGTTACTGCAAGAAAAATCCGGCAACTCGCGTGAATTTCGGATGGCGGTAGCGCGAGAAGTTGAGCACTTCACCTCAGAGCTAGAAGACTATTTGGTAGATGAGCAAAAATTTACGCGTGAACTAGCCGAACTGCAAGCTGATGCCATTGTCCGTATCGTATTTAGTGTCGGCGCCGATGCGCTCGATGCTGATAGCAAAGAGCGCCAGCGGCTTACCGAACAAACCATTCATCAGCTACGCATCATTGCCCGTGGTGCAGAAGCTACGCGGACAGCGGCCATACCCAAAGAATAAGCGGCACGGCGACAGCAATAATTAACAACGTAAGCGGTAACCCAAGCTTCCAATAATCACCAAAAGCATAACCGCCCGGTCCCATCACGAGGATATTTGATTGATGCCCTATCGGTGTCATAAAAGGTAGCGCCGCTCCTATGGCCACTGCCATTAAAAAAGGATCGGCCGAGACCCCTAAAGTACTGGCCATGCTTAGCCCTATCGGTGCCATCAATACCGCGGCAGCCGCATTGTTAACAACATTAGAGAGTGCCACTGTCACTATTAAGAGCACCACCATGGCTACCGCAGCGGGGGCACCTGAACTGATATGTAACGCCCAATCGGCCAAGGTGGCCGCAGCACCACTACGCTCCAACGCAGACCCTAGCGGAATAGTAGCGCCCAGCAACACGACGATCGGCCAATCGATATTTTCATAGAGTTCCCGCAACGGAATAATATTAGCAAATACCATTGCGCCAGCAGCAGCGGTGAAGGCGACCGGCACACTCAGCCAACCAAGCGCACTCAAAACAATAGCTACCGCAAAGATAATCAGTGGGGTAAATAGTTTGCGGGTACCTCCGATGCGCATACTGCGCTGTGCTAAGGGGAAACAACCGAACCGCCGAAACACATCGGCAAGCACTTCGGCATCGCCCTGAAGTAGCAACACATCGCCGGGCTTAAAACGAATATTTGCTAAGTTAGGTTTTACTGGCTGCCCCTGCCTAGCAACAGCCAAAATATTGACGCCAAAGCGGTGACGAATGCGTAAATCCGCTGCCGAGCGACCAATCAGCCGCGAGTCAGGGCCCACCACACCTTCTACCACTTGAATATCATCGGACACCAAAAATCGTTGATCTAATTCTTCATCTGCATTGAGTTCAAAACCCGTCGCATCGATAATTTTCTGAAGGGTTTCAGTGTCGGCTTCAACGATTAACACATCTTCTTCTTTAATGCGGTAATAGCGTGGCGGCGCAGTAATCACTTGTTTCCCCTGCTTCACCGCCACTACCGCAAAGCTATCTTTGATTTTAGTTTCAAATTCATACAGGGTTTCACCAATGAGCGCAGCTCCAGCTGGCACGTAAAGTTCAGTTAAGTACGAACTCATATCGTAGGGCGAATTGGCCGCATTCCGGCTACCACTGCTAGGTACCAAAATACGACTGAAGATCCACATAAATACCAGCCCGACCAAGGCTAAGGTGAGGCCAACAGGGGTAAAATCAAAAATCCCAAAGCTAGTGCCCAAGGCTGCTTGCCGAATGTCGGCGATGATAATATTTGGCGGTGTACCTATCATGGTAATAGTACCGCCTAACAGCGAGCCAAACGCCATTGGCATCAGCACTTTTGAAGCATGGCCTAAACCGCTTCGAGATAACTGTAAGGCTACCGGAATCATGATAGCCATGGTGCCTGTATTGCTGATAAAGGCAGAGCATAGGGTGGTTAGCCCCGTTAACGCCACCATTTGTAAAAAGCTGTTATCGCCCACCCGCTTCATCAAAGAAGCCAGGGCATCTACCACCCCTGAGCGCCACATGGCATGACTGATAATAAGTACCGCCGCTACCGTGATCACGGCAGGATTTCCAAACCCAGTAAATACTTCTGCAGCCGGCACTAAGCCAAACACTGCAGCGGCTAACAAAGCCAACATAGCGACCAAGTCGTAACGCCATTTATCCCAAATAAAAAGTGCCAAGGCCGCAAGTAAAATTGCACCTATAAGTAGCTGGTCGGTCATAAAGAGTCCATTTATCGCACGATAACCTACAGATTGGCGTGATTTTTTGTGAAGTCAATAAAATTACTGTTAATATGAGGCGAAATTTACAATAACAACCACCAAGGAGTATTCCATGTTGCGACGACTTAGCCTGGTGCTATTGACGGCAACCCTTGCGTTACCAGCCATGGCACGTGATATCTCATTAACTGAAACCATCACGGTACGTTCGGTTAACAGCGCCGTGCTTGCCGCAGATGGCCAACTTGCCGCCTACACTCAAGTCACCCCAAGAACCCCATACAAAGATGATGATGGTGGTTCTTATCAAGCGCTCTACACAGTGCTGGGTGATACTAAGGTGCCTTTCATTACCGGTAAAGAAAGCTTCAGCCAAGTTAGTTTTCATGGTCAAACTCTGTACTTCTTAGCGAAGCGTGGTGATGACAAGCATACTAGCCTCTACCGTATGGCAACCACCGGTGGTGAAGCCCAGAAGGTGGTAAGCCATGTAAACAACATTTATAGCTACAGCATTAGCGCTGATGGCCGTTATGTTGCTTTTAGAGCGCAAACCAAAGCTGATGAAAACAAGAGCAAATTAGCTAAGAAAGGCTTTCGCGCAGAAATTTATGAAGAACAACATGTCTTTACTCACGCGTGGTTAGTTGACACTCAAGCAGATACTGTTGAGCCAGTCCAAGTGACGGATAATCAGCAAGTTCTTTCGGTGGCATTCCGTCCTGGCAGTGAGCAGTTGTTAGTACGTACAGCACCTACGGCCTTGGTTGATGACAACTACATGAGTAGTCAGTACCAGCTAATCGATTATGCTGGCAAGCCTGTCTCCACATTTGCGTCAGAAGGAAAACTTGGCAAAGCTGAGTTCTCTCCGGATGGACGTTATTTAGCTGTGATTGCAGCGGCCGACTACAACGACCCAGCAAGTGGCCGCTTGTACGTTTATGACACCAGCAAAAACAACGAACGCAAAGATGTACTGCCTGATTATCAAGGCCACGTGCAAGACATTGCTTGGCGTAAAAATGATGAGTTGATTTGGTTAGGTCATCGTGGCACTCAAAGTGAGGTGCAAGCACTTACCATGCAGTGGTTCGAAAGCCGTACCCTACTCGAGCCAGGTAAGCTGATTGCCGTAGATATTGAAGCAGCGCCAGGCCAGAACGATATTCTCATTCGCGCCCACAGTGCTGAACACCCAACTGAATTGTTTCGTTTGAGTAACCAACAGCTTCAACGCGTCACCGATTCAAACCCATGGCTAGCTGATATTACCCTGCCACGCCAAGAAACCATCACTTACAAAGCTCGTGATGGTTTAGAGCTTGAAGGCATTGTGGTGTATCCAACTGATTACAAAAAAGGCACCAAGTACCCGCTGATTATGGTCGTACACGGCGGTCCTGAGGCCCATTACAGCGATGGTTGGTTGGATCGTTATGGCAGCCCGGTAAAATACGCTGCCCAGCAGGGCTTTGCATTATTCTTCCCGAACTATCGTGGTAGCACAGGTCGTGGCGTTGAGTTTTCTAAACTTGGCCAGAACGATTATGCCGGTAAGGAATTTGACGATTTAGTTGATGGCAAAAACCATTTGGTTGAGATGGGCTTAGTAGATGCCAAAAAAGTCGGTATCACCGGTGGCTCATACGGCGGCTTTGCCTCTGCGTGGGGTGCCACAGCACAAACTGAACACTTCGCCGCAAGCGTGATGTTTGTAGGTATCAGCGATAACATTTCTAAGTTCGGTACCACCGATATCGCCAAAGAAATGCACGCCGTGCACGCCCGTAGCTACCCATGGGAAAAATGGCAATGGTACCTAGAGCGCAGCCCTATTTACCACGCCGAAAAAGCTCGCACACCGATTTTAATTATGCACGGTAAAGAAGATACGCGAGTTCATCCCAGTCAGTCGATGGAGCTCTACCGTTACCTGAAGACCCATGGCAAAGTTCCTGTGCGGTTAGTGCTGTATCCGGGCGAAGGCCATGGTAACCGTCGCGTTGCAGCGCAGCTAGACTACTCCATGCGTTTGATGCGTTGGATGCAACACTTTTTAGTAGATGGTGGTAAAGAAGCGCCAGCGCATGAATTACCGCACGCTGATAATCTTTAACGGCTAAGACAAGGATCACTCACCATGGATGCAATCAAAAGTTACCTTAGTTGGTGGGTGATTCCGCATCAGTTTGAACCTGAAGATTTACGGTATCGGCAAGTACAGCTATTACAAGCTGTGCTTGCCTTTTTACAGGTTTATTTTGTCTTTTTTGTGCTCCTAAACAGTTTAGTGCTATTGCTGTTCGATATGGCTCTGGTGGACTTAGTGGCAGCAGTTTTGGTTACCGCAGTTCAACGCTATACCAAAAGTACGCTTAACATTCGTTTAGCCGGGCAGCTTACGGTAGGTTTGATCATTAGCTTTTTATTGGTCTACTTGCATGTAGCTGAAGGCCGCAACTATTCTTATTACTGGCTGACGATTGTGCCATCGCTGTCTTTCTTTTTGCTTGGTGGGCGCCAGGCTATTTATATCAATCTTTTGTTTTTCAGTTACGTAATAGGCTTTCTACTATGGCGTGCACCTGAATGGTCAGAGCATTCATTTAACTTGGCCAGCCTTTTTAATATCACTTTAGCGACCACTTTTTTGGTGATGACCATCCGTCATCATGAACGCACCCGGGCGGCGGCCCAAATCATTCTTGAAGATAAAAATAAACAACTCACTTTGTTGGCCACTACCGATAGGCTTACTGAGCTTTATAATCGCTCGCACCTAGATCACATGTTAGGGCACTTAGTATCGCAAGCAAAACGCCAACAGCAACCGCTGGCAGTGATCATGATTGACGCCGATTTGTTTAAATTAATTAATGATGAATTTGGTCATTTGGTGGGTGATCAAGTGTTGATTGAGCTAGCTAAGCTGTTGCGTAATAACGTGCGCGAAGCAGATATTCTGGGGCGTTGGGGCGGTGAAGAATTCTTGATTATCTGTCCCCAAACTAACAGTAAAGAAGTGGCTGAGCTGGCCGAACGCATTCGTGTCAATGTAGGTAATCATAGTTTTACTAACCTACAACTTAACCTAACCTTAAGTCTAGGTACGGCTGTCCTAACCCCAGAACTTGCAGCGGCTTCGAGTAAATCAACTTCTGCGCTTGCAGTAGAGCTTATTCAGCATGCAGATAATGCCCTTTATAAAGCTAAGCATGGTGGCCGTAATTGCGTGGTCAGTAGTAGTTATTGAGGCTATGAGGTTTAAGCGGTCAGAGCGAAGAAAGCTTTTTATTTAAAAGCTCAGCTTGTCTCGGTAAGACAGGTCTCATACCAAAGACAAGCTGAGTTGTTTTACGTTTAAGCCAGCTATAGGCACTGGCTTACATGTTATAGCTGCGGGCCAGCAGCAACCAAGGCTTGGCCTTCAGCGTTATCAGTGAACTTCTCAAAGTTCGCGACAAAACGCTGTGCTAAATCTTTAGCTTTTAAATCCCATTCAATCACGTCGCTATAAGTGTGGCGCGGATCTAAAATATTGCTGTCTTCAACCCCAGCTAATGCCGTTGGCATGGCTAAGTTAAAGTATGGCAATTGCACAAATTCAGCATCTTCAATGCTGCCATCTAAAATAGCATCAATGATAGCGCGGGTCGCTTTGATAGAAATACGCTTACCAGTACCATTCCAGCCAGTATTGACTAAGTAGGCTTCTGCGCCGGCAGCTTCCATACGCTTGACCAAAACTTCAGCATATTGAGTTGGATGCAACGACAAGAAGGCTGCGCCAAAACAACTAGAGAAAGTTGGGGTCGGTTCAGTGATGCCACGCTCAGTTCCCGCTAATTTAGCGGTAAAGCCTGACAAGAAGTAATACTCAGTTTGCTCTTTGGTTAACTTAGAGACCGGTGGTAATACGCCAAAGGCATCCGCAGTCAAAAAGATAACTTTCTTAGCATGACCAGCTTTAGAAACTGGCTTAACGATGTTATCGATGTGATGAATTGGATAAGAAACCCGAGTATTCTCAGTTTTTGAGCCGTCATTAAAATCAACAGTACCATCAGCTAAAACAGTGACGTTTTCTAACAACGCATCGCGTCGAATCGCACGATAGATATCTGGCTCGGCTTCTTCAGATAAATTGATGGTTTTTGCGTAGCAGCCGCCTTCAAAGTTGAACACCCCATCGTCATCCCAGCCATGCTCATCATCACCGATTAACTGGCGTTTCGGATCCGTCGATAAGGTGGTTTTACCGGTACCTGACAAACCGAAGAAGATCGCAACATCACCGGCTTCACCCACGTTGGCTGAACAGTGCATTGATGCGATACCTTTTAATGGTAAAAAGTAGTTCATCATTGAGAACATACCTTTCTTCATTTCGCCGCCGTACCATGTACCACCAATTAACTGAATACGTTCAGTTAAATTGAAAGCCACGAAGTTTTCAGAATTCAAACCGTGCTCTTGCCACTTCGCATTGATACATTTAGCACCGTTCATCACCACAAAATCTGGCTTGAAGCTAGCTAGTTCTTCTGCGCTTGGACGAATGAACATGTTTTTTACGAAATGGGCTTGCCAAGCAACTTCTGTGATAAAGCGCACCGCTAAACGGGTGTCTTCGTTAGCTCCGCAGAAAGTATCTACTACAAACAGACGCTTACCTGATAACTGAGTGGTTACGGTCTGCTTTAAATCGGCCCAGATTTCTGGTGAAATAGCTTTGTTGTCGTTTTTGCCTTGATCAGCCCACCACAACGTATCCTTGGTTGTTTCGTCACGAACGATGTATTTATCTTTCGGCGAGCGACCAGTAAAAATACCGGTATCAACGGCAACTGCGCCTAGTTTAGTGACGGTTCCTTTTTCGTAACCATGAAGGTCATCGCGCGTTTCCTCTTCGAACAAAACATCGTACGAAGGGTTGTGTACGATTTCACTGACGTCTGTGATGCCATATTGGCTTAAATCCAGATCAGTCATGGGCTGAACTCCTGCGGGTTTAGTTTAGCTTAAATTAACGACAATTCGTGGGGCGAGATTTTAACCCGAAATGCTCAAAAATAATAGTCTAACCTATGTCATAGGGGCTAGAATGGCTGAGTTTTTGCTAACTTTTTAATTCCTAAGTGGCGCTAGAGTGCCAACTTGCCAACCTATAGTTGTGATTATGATACGTGATGCTTTTAATACCAGAATAGGCTTTATTCTTGCAGCCGCGGGCTCTGCCGTAGGGCTTGGCAATATTTGGGGCTTTCCAACCCAAGTGGCTAATCATGGCGGCGGCGTGTTCTTGTTGGTCTATTTGTTAGTGGTATTAATTCTCGCTATTCCAGCACTTTATACCGAAATCTCGTTGGGCCATGCGGCTCAAGCCAACCCCGTGCAAGCCTTACGCAGCTTGGCACAACGCCCCGCTGGAGTGGGTGCTGCGGCCGGTGCCGGTATGGGCTACCTGAATGTCGGTGGCGCCATCTTGATGCTGAGTTTTTACCATTTAGTCGCCGCTTGGATGTTGGCGCAGGGGTTAGCGTCGCTCGCTCTTGCGCTCAACCTAGACCAACTAAGCCAGTGGCTGCAAACCGGTAGTCATAGTCGCGACTTGGTGCTGATGTTTGCCTTTATTAGTCTTACTTTTGGGATTGTCATTAAGGGCGTGCAACAAGGTATCGAACGCTGGTCACGGCGTTTAATGCCGGTGTTGGTGCTTCTACTACTGAGTCTCATTGCCTACATTCTTACGTTGCCCGGTGCTAGCACTGGTTTAGCGGCCTACTTAATTCCTGATTTATCCGCATTAAAACAACCGGGGCTGATTGTCGCAGCGATGGGACAAGCGTTTTTCTCGTTGTCGATCGGCTTGGGCGGCATGATGATCTATGGGAGTTACCTGCCTAAAGACACCCGTATCGGCAAGTTAGTCTTTGGGGTGGCAGGGCTGGATACACTGATTGCGTTTCTAGCCGGGTTGCTGATCATTCCTGCGTTATATGTCGCTATGGCACAAGGGCTCAGCGTTGCAGAGGGCGACCAACTGATTGGAGAAGGCCAGTTGATCTTTCAAATCTTGCCGCAATTGTTTGCTCAATTAGGTACGGCCGGAGCTTGGCTAGGCTTTGCCTTTTTTGCGCTACTCAGTATTGCTGCGCTGACCTCAACGATTGCTACTGCGGAAGTGCCCATTGCCTATGCCATCGAGCAACACCAGCTGTCACGACGCCAAGCAGCTTGGATTATTGCTGCGCTGATAGCCGTCATCGGTAGTGCTTTGGTGATTTGGTTTGAGCCACTCTTCAACTGGGTGGTGACCTATGTTACTCAGTTCCAATTGCCGCTGTCTGGGCTGTTTTATTTTATTGTGTTGGGTTGGTTATGGCAGCGCAGCAATCGCTTACGTGAACTTGCCCAACAGCAGTTGAAGTATCGTTTGCTGTTCTGGCACTTACGGGTCGTGTGCCCGCTACTATTGCTCTGGGTATTCGTGGATGTTGCGTTTTAAGCTGTTCAGTTGGAGCTTATCGAGCGTTAAGGCTCACTAGAGCCTTAACGATGATTCATCTAGTTAATTCTGATTGGTTGCCTGATCGCGCAGTTTAACTTGCTGTTCTAAAGCTGCTGCGACACGACTATCGGTAAACTGACGGACATCGCCATGATGAATAGCGACTTCTTTCACTAACGTTGAAGAGATAAAAGAATTCTCTTCAGCGGGCGTCAAAAAGACACTTTCTAGGCCCGGAAACAGCCGGCGATTCATATTGGCTAACTGAAATTCATACTCAAAATCTGAAACCGCACGCAACCCACGAATAAGTACAGTAGCGCCCTGCTCTTTAGCAAAATCAACCAACAAACCACTAAAACCAACAACCGTAACGTTGTTCAAATTCTCTGTGACTTGCTGTACCAAAGCTACTCGTTCTGCTAATGAGAACATCGGCTTTTTGCTAGGACTGTTGGCAACGCCTACAATCACTTCACTGAATAAATTTGCTGCCCGTTCAATCAGATCCGCATGACCATTCGTAATAGGATCGAAGGTGCCTGGGTAAATAGCGCGTTTATGCATCAATTATCTCCCGTTGCATAAATGAGGATGCGCAGCCCCCTGTAGATCAGGTAAACTATGCAACATAAATCCATGAATCAGTCCGAACCACGGAGAATTACATGAAGAACGATTTTTATCAACAGCTTGAAGCCCAGCTCGTAGAGCTTGAAAACGAAGGCTTGTACAAAAACGAACGCATCATTTTAGGCGATCAAGACGCTGAAATCGAAGTAGGTAACGGCGAGTCCGTACTTAACTTCTGCGCCAATAACTACCTTGGTTTAGCCAATAATTCTGAACTGATTGCGGCGGCAAAGCAAGGTCTAGATGAACACGGCTTTGGTACCGCATCGGTGCGTTTTATCTGTGGTACCCAAAACATTCACAAGCAATTAGAAGCCAAATTGAGTGAGTTCTTAGGTACCGAAGATACCATTCTTTATTCATCATGCTTTGATGCCAATGGCGGCTTATTTGAGACCCTCATGGGCCCCGAAGATGCGATCATCAGTGACGAGCTTAATCATGCCTCGATTATTGATGGAATTAGATTGAGCAAGGCGAAGCGCTATCGTTACAAAAATAACGATATGGCCGACCTTGAAACTCAACTAAAACAAGCAAAAGCCGACGGCGCTCGTAACATTCTGGTAGCCACCGATGGTGTGTTCTCAATGGATGGCGTGATTGCCAACCTTAAGGGCATTTGTGATTTAGCCGATGAATATGGCGCCCTAGTGATGATGGACGACTGTCATGCCACAGGTTTTTTAGGTGCTAACGGTAAAGGTACTCACGAGTACTGCGAGGTCATGGGCCGCGTTGATATTATCACCGGCACCCTCGGTAAAGCATTGGGTGGCGCTTCAGGTGGTTACACCTCAGGTAAAAAGCCAGTGATTGATTGGTTGCGTCAGCGCTCGCGTCCTTATCTGTTCTCTAACTCAGTGGCTCCTGCGATTGTGCAAGCCTCTATCCGCGTACTTGAGATGCTTGAGCAAGGCCATGAGCGACGCCAGAAACTTTGGGACAACGCTAATTACTTCCGTGAGCAAATGACTGCGGCTGGCTTTACTTTGAGCGGTGCAGATCATGCCATTATTCCAGTGATGATTGGTGATGCCCGCTTGGCCTCAGAAATGGCTGACCGGATGCTTAAGGAAGGTATCTACGTGGTCGGTTTCTCATTCCCTGTGGTGCCGCGTGGTAAAGCTCGTATTCGTACGCAAATGAATGCTGCCCATACTCGTGAGCAGCTTGACCGTGCTATTGATGCCTTTACCCGTATTGGTAAAGACCTCGGAATTATTTAAGGAGTTTTGCCCATGAAAGCGCTCGCTAAATTACATGCAGAACCCGGCATTTGGATGACCGAGGTTGAACAACCTGAATACGGTTACAACGATCTCCTTATTCGGATCAAGAAAACCGCTATTTGCGGTACTGACGTACACATTTACAAATGGGACGAGTGGTCACAAAAAACCATTCCAGTACCTATGGTGGTTGGCCATGAATACGTTGGTGTCGTTGAAGCCATGGGTGATGGCGTGCGTGGTTTTACCAAAGGTGACCGCGTATCGGGCGAAGGCCATATCACCTGTGGCTACTGCCGTAACTGCCGTGCCGGACGTCGGCATTTATGCCGCAATACCGTAGGCGTTGGCGTTAACCGTCCGGGTGCTTTTGCTGAATACTTGGTGATTCCAGCCGAGAATGCCTTTAAATTACCCGACGATATCAGCGATGATTTAGCGGCTATCTTCGACCCTTTTGGTAATGCTGTCCACACCGCACTTGCTTTTGATTTAGTCGGCGAAGACGTGCTTATTACTGGAGCAGGCCCCATTGGTATTATGGCCGCGGCCGTTGCCCGCCATGTTGGGGCTCGCCACGTGGTGATCACCGATGTTAACCAGTACCGGTTAGATCTAGCGAAGCAAATGGGCGCAACTCGTGCCGTTGACGTCAGCAAAGAAAATTTGCGCGATGTGATGCAAGAACTAGGCATGAAAGAAGGCTTTGACGTAGGTCTTGAAATGTCAGGGGTGCCTTCGGCATTTTCACAAATGCTAGAAACCATGAACCATGGTGGCAAAATCGCCATGCTTGGGATCCCACCACAAAGCGTTGCTATCGATTGGAACCAAGTGATTTTCAAAGGGTTAGTTATTAAAGGTATTTACGGCCGCGAAATGTTTGAAACCTGGTACAAAATGGCCAGCTTACTGCAATCAGGGCTAGATTTATCACCTATTCTAACCCATAGTTTGCCGGTTGCTGACTTCCAGCAAGGTTTTGATATCATGACGTCGGGTCAATCCGGTAAAGTCATTTTAGATTGGAGTTAAGCTTACTATGGCAGAATTTACGCGTATCAACTGTGCTACCGCGCACCAATTATGGCAGCAGGGCAACACGGCATTCGCCGATATTCGCGATGCGCGTTCATTCGCCATGGGCCATATCCCAGGGGCTGTGCATTTAACTGATGCCAGCCTCAATGAGTTTTTGCAGCAGTTAGATGACGAGCAACAGGTGGTAGTGGTTTGTTACCATGGTAACAGTAGCCAAGGTGCCGCCCAGTATTTGGCTGGCCAAGGCATTGAGTTCGTCAGTAGCCTTGATGGTGGCATGACGGCATGGGGCCAACAATATCCTGAGGCTATGGAGCGCGGTTAAATGCAAAAGCTGATGAGTACTGAAGATGCTGAGTTAATGGCCAAAACCTACCGGTTCTTAAGCCAGCGCGGCGTTCCAGTCACCGTCAGCGAACATGGTAGCCAGTTAGAGTTATGGCTTACCGTGGCGAGTTACAGTGCGCATGCGAAGGCGCTGTTGCAAGAGCTTAAGCATCATCCAGAGCTACTTGATCAAGCCGAACCGGCGCACACTCCTTCCGCAAACAGTCATGCCAACCCCAGTTTGCTCAAGCAACTCTTGCAACAAAGTGGTTGGTTTACTGCGGGCTATGCACTGTTAGTAGTGCTGGTTTTTGCAGGGCTACAAGTCGATGCGCTGCAAGAGCCGATATTACGCGCCCTGCTCTATAATCCCGATTCGTTTGAGCAACTGCCATGGGCTCAGCCTTGGCGCTTGTTAACCCCGGCATTACTGCACTTTAGTGCCATGCATATCTTGTTTAACGTGTTTTGGTGGTGGTATTTAGGCGGCCGTTTTGAGCGCTATTATGGCTCTAAATGGCTGATTTTAACTTACGTTTGCGTGGCGCTGGTCTCTAACACTGCACAGTTTATGGTAAGTGGCCCGTATTTTGGCGGTTTATCGGGTGTGGTTTATGGTCTTTTTGGCCTAGCCGTGGTGGTTGCATGGAATCGTCCTCGCCACCCGCTCTTTCTACCCCGTGGATTAATCATCTTTATGTTGGCTTGGCTGCTGTTAGGCTACACCGACTTACTTTGGGTGAATGTTGCTAACACCGCCCACACCGCAGGTTTAGTCAGTGGCTTATTGGTTGGTGCACTGATCCAGTGGCTAAGCCGTTTCAGCACCAAATAAGGTTTTAATATGGGGTTTTTACTTCCAAATGGGGTTAACTTTCCGGTGATTGGGGTGGCGCAACAAGCGAACTGGTGCAAGGCCGAGGCCCAACACCTAAGCCAGCATGCTGAGCTCGATAGTTGGTTACAAGACCCGCAATCCCTTACCGCCAAACTCAAACAGCATAGCAGTGATTTTCAGGTTATCGTTATCGGCCAGCAACCAGGTATCATTCGTGCCGATGAAGCCACTTGGCTGGGCACCGATCTAACCGGCGAACATGCGATTATCCGTGAGGTGCTGTTGTGCTGCGATGGCCAGCCTTGGGTGTTTGCGCGTAGTGTTTTTCCTGCCAGCGCCATGGATACCAAGCAGCTACAACTAGGCCAGCTTGGCGATAAACCCTTAGGGGCGCATCTGTTTGCCCAACCGGATCTGCAGCGCAGCGCGATTGAGGTCTGCTGCTTTGCCGATAACTCGGTAGTCAGTGACCTCAATCAACAACTCGGTTTTGCTCGCCAACAGTTATGGGGACGCCGCAGTTGCTTTACTGCAGCACAACAACAAGTGCTGGTAGCAGAAGTGTTTATTGGCGCTTCTATACCTGCTCAGTTGGCGTTATCTGCTAGTTCATCAAGGGGAAGTTAACATGACCAACATGCGTTCGTTGGCGCGGGCAAGCTGGCAGCTGATGCGTGCTGACCGCCCCATTGGCACCTTACTGTTAGGTTGGCCTACGTTAATCGCTTTGTTCATTGCTGGTAACGGTAATCCTCCGTTAAAAGTGGTGGTGTTGTTTATGCTGGGTGTGTTTGTGATGCGTTCGGCCGGCTGTGTCATTAATGATTACGCTGATCGCCACATAGATGGTCATGTCACTCGTACTAAACAACGACCGCTAGCAACGGGGGCTATCAAACCTTGGCAGGCGATCGTTTTGTTTGTGGGCTTGTTGTTCATCGCTCTACTGATAGTTTTGCAATTTAATTTAGCGACTATTTTACTAAGTATCGCTGCTGTTGCCGTAGCTACTCTCTATCCTTTCTGTAAACGTTTTACTCAGCTGCCCCAATTAGTGCTAGGTATTGCCTTCAGTTTTGGCGTGCTGATGCCCTTTACCGCGTTGGAGCAAGGCTTACCCTTGGTGGCTTGGCTGCTGTTTTTCGCCAATATCGCTTGGACGGTTGCCTACGATACCGAGTACGCCATGGCAGATAGACCTGATGATTTGAAGATTGGGGTAAAATCTACAGCTATTTTGTTTGCTGGTTTTGATAAGCTGGCGATTTTTAGTCTGCAAGTGATTACTTTGTTGCTACTGTTGTGGCTAGGCATCGAACTAGCTTATGGATTAGCCTACTGGCTGGGGTTAAGTATCGTGGCAGTACTGTTTTTGTGGCAGCAAAAGATGATTTGGTGGCGAGAGCCTGATGCCTGCTTTAAGGCTTTTTTACACAACAATCATGTAGGCTGGATTCTTACGCTGGCGGTCGCGCTCGAGTACTGGTTTTAAGTTTTTAGGTTCAAGCTAAGCTAGCGCAAGCCCGGTCTGCACCGAGCTTGCGCATTTTTTTACTCGCTGGTGGAGGTATCCGCCTGCATCAACAGTTGTTGCACCGATTGCCTAATGGTTTGCAGCACAGTAGGTTCTAACAACACATCGATGGCATCACTGAACAAGCCTACCCGCGCATCAGCCAACAACATGCCGTCGGTATTAACGCTGATGTAACCCTCACGCTTAATGGTCGCAACCAAGGTTGTCAGTACTTTTCGATCAAAGAACTCTGGCGCATTAACCCCATGAATGGCACTCAAACGTTCCGCCAGCGTCACTGCATGCTGCTCTAAATCGCTACGACTTATTGGCTGCGCTTGCTGCAATAGCTCCAACACAATAGCATAGCGTTGCAAGGTTTCACTGGCGCTGCGGGCCAAGAGTACCAATTGGAAATAACGCTGCGAATCACGTGCAGGTACGCCATAAACACAGTCTTGCTCGTTGGTTAACAAACCAATCTGTACGTAATGCTCTAATAATGCGGCTACCCAAAGCTCGATATCTTGTTCTGGATGACTCAAAAAGAGTTCATCGCGCAATAAGGGCTGTAGTTGTTTTATTAAGGCCTGCAAGCCCGCGATACCAAACCTCTTGTGTCCCATCGCATAGGCGGCCACGATTGCAGGCACGATCACCATGTGGATGATATTATTACGATAATAGGTCATGGCGATGGCCGTGGTGCCGTCTAGGCGAATCAATTCACCCATGGTATCGGCTTCTACCACAAACTTATCGTGACGTTTCGCAAGCTCCCACAATTCAGCACCCGTTTGGTCTGGAATATAGGCATCCTTGCTATAAGGCACATGGCGCAAAATATCTGTGTATAAGTCCAGTTGCCCAATCAGTTCTTCACGAGTTAACGCATGGTGCTCAGAGCTGAGAATGGCTAGCGCCGACAAGTTAATGCTATTCAACGCCGCCGCATTATTGATTCGACACATGATTTCATCAGCCAACACATTAACGGTTGGGGTTAACCATTGGGGCCGCGATGGCTCCTCGGCACCCAACGTAATAGATTCACGCCAGTTCGGCTGCAATTTATCTAAGGTATCACCAAGGTTAATAGGGTCGCCAAAGGAGACATAGCCTTGGCCAAAATTGCGTAAATGACGCAAACTACTCAGCACCTGCCATACGGATTCTTTCTCTTTGGACTTACCTTTAAGCTCTTTTAAGTAAGTACCCACTTCCATCACATGCTCGTAGCCTAAGTACACAGGCACCAAGGATATCGGACGCTGTTGACCACGTAACATGCCTTGAATGGTCATCGCGACCATACCTGTTTTAGGGGGTAACAAACGACCGGTTCTACTGCGCCCACCCTCGGTAAAATATTCTACTGGGTAGCCCTTTTGGAACAAGCGGTTCAAGTATTCACGAAACACCGTCGAGTAAAGTTTGTTGCCTTTGAAGCTACGGCGGATGAAAAAAGCACCGCCACGGCGGAAAATAGGACCCGCCGGGAAAAAGTCTAAGTTCACCCCCGCAGCAATGTGCGGCGGCACCAAACCTTCTTTATAAATCACGTAACTTAACAGCAGGTAATCCATGTGCGAACGGTGACACGGCACATAGATCACCTCATGCCCGGCTTGCGCCAGCTCGCGAATACGCTCGCCGCCATCCACATGAATCCCGTTATAAATACGACTCCAACACCAGGTCATAAAGCGGTCTAAAAGACGCACTAAGGTATCGTTATAGTTAGCAGCTATTTCATGCAAGTATTTTTCAGCAGTCTTACGCGCTTGTGCTTCGGTTTGCTTTTTGCTCTTCGCCTCATCAGCGATGGCTTGGCGTAACGCTGGCGTATCCAGGAGGTCTTGAATCACCACCGCCCGTTCCGTCATCTTTGGCCCTGCAACTGCATGGCGCATCCGGACAAAATGAACGCGTGCTACCCTTGCCAGCTTGTGCGCTAGATGTTTGGTACTACCGCGCTGTTCGGCCATCTCTTGCAATTGCACCGGCCGACTGCCACGCACCAGAATATGCCGACCCGAGAACAGCACCAGCCAAAATTTACGCCAATGCCCTGGGTTATCCACATCTGCAATCATGGTGCGCCCCTGCCGTCGCTCCTGACCGGCTTGGCGCCCCCAAAATAATCCTACTGGCACCAAGGAAACCGCCAAGCTTCGATCCTGTTGATGGGCATTAAGCAACTGTTCGAAATCTTTAATCGCCTGTTGGGCACTATGCTGGTCGGTCTGATCTAAATACATGACCCGCGCATACTCGTTACCGTTTAACAATAACGGCTGGGTAGGGTCAGGTAAGCCCGCTGCACGCAACGCTCGTTGGGCCACCAATAAGTCGGCATTGGACACACTGCGCATCACATACACCACGTGGTCGCTGCCCTTTAGCCCTTGTACCGACTCATCAACAATAATCTCAAAGCGTGTTAACCAACGCACTGGCCAGTGCAACAGGCTGCGCCAAAAGCCTTTTAGACTCATGAACCTTCCTCGACAAAATGAAACCCTTAAAGAATATCATTGTTGTTTGAATTTGTCTGATAGAAAAAAATTGCACAAAAAAGTTGCGATTCCAAAACACCTGTATATACTCACAGTACTACTGTATAGATAAACAGGTAAACATATGCGTCCGTTAACACCTCGTCAGCAGCAAATTCTGACTTTAATCAAAGACAATATCGATGCCACTGGTATGCCACCCACCCGTGCTGAGATAGCTGAGCGTTTAGGTTTTCGTTCCGCTAATTCAGCCGAGGAGCATTTGAAAGCATTAGCCAAAAAAGGCGTGATTAAGATGATGCCTGGCATGTCTCGAGGTATCCAGTTAATGGAGGCAGAAGACGAAGCTCCAAGCGGTTTACCACTGATTGGTCAAGTAGCCGCAGGTGAACCTATTTTGGCGCAGGAGCACGTTGAGAGTCACGTTCAGGTTGACCAAAACCTGTTTCACCCGGCGGCTGATTTCCTGTTACGCGTTAACGGTATGAGCATGAAAGATATCGGTATTCTCGATGGCGACTTACTAGCGGTTCACAAAACTCAAGAAGCTCGTAATGGCCAAATAGTGGTTGCTCGCGTTGAAGATGAGGTGACGGTGAAACGCTTTGAACGACGCGGCAATGTTATTTTCCTACATCCCGAAAACGATGAGTTCGCCCCGATTAAAGTCGATTTAACCTCACAGTTTTTTACGATTGAAGGGTTAGCTGTAGGCGTGATTCGCAATGGAGCATGGTTATGAGAAACAAATTTTATCACCACGATATGTTATCAGCAGTCCACGAAGTAACACCTGATACTTGGGCTAGTGAGCTTGAAGCAACTGCAACAAGTTCATCCTTAGAGGCCTTGTTGCCGCGTTTACACGCCCTGTCATTACGTTCTCACCAATGGGTGACTGTTATCGGTGCGACAAGAGATGTCGTAGAAAAATTAGTTGCAGCCGGGATCAGTCGTACCCGCATTCGATGGGTCTGCGGACGCAATCAAGACGAGCGCGAATGGGCAACTGAACAAGCCCTACTCGCAGGCACTAGCAGCATTGTTTTAAGCTGGTTAGGTGAATTAGCACCGCGTACTCAGCAACGTTTAAAAATGGCAAGTAAAGTTAGCCATACCCACAGTTTCATCTTTGATGAACAACCTTCACGTACCCCACTCCACTAAATCTGCCGTGAAGGATTTGATAGGGCTGCCGTGATGGCAGCCCTTTTTTTATCCTTAAATGAAAAAAATCTTAACTTTTGCGGTGGCAATTTGTGCAGAAGGTGGTATTTTGATCAGGCATTAACTGCTAACACAATAAATAAAAACAAATATTGATACACAACAACAAAGGGTTAGTGGGGAAAGCGATTTTCGAAGGAAATGCTGTTCCTTTTTCTACTCACCTCTTTGTTCTTCAGGCAAGCACTTCGGTGTAATCGCGGTTACCGCGTCGGAAGAATGAGAGGAGCTGTCGCGTGAGAACGAGACTCATCACTAGCTTACTTGCGAGCATTCCATTTGCTGCAAGCGCACAATCGTCGCAATTGAACTTAACTCAAGGTGTTACTGAGATAAGTAATCGCGTCTATGACTTACACATGACCATTTTTTATATCTGTTGTGTGATAGGTCTCTTAGTTTTTGGGACCATGTTTTGGTCCATGATAGCCCACCGCAAAAAGCAGGGGGTTAAACCAGCCACTTTCCATGAAAACGTGAAAGTTGAGATTGCTTGGACGGTCATCCCCTTCTTGATTTTGATAGGTATGGCTATTCCAGCAACGTCAACGCTCATTGCTATGGAAGACACCAGTGAATCTGACGTTACCGTGTTAGTTACTGGCTCGCAATGGAAGTGGCATTACAAGTATTTTGACCACGACGTTGAATTCTTCAGCCTCCTAGCTACTCAACAAGAGCAGATCAATAACCGTCTTGATAAAGGCGAGAATTACTTGCTTGAAGTTGACCGGCCATTAGTTATTCCTACGGGTAAGAAAGTCCGCTTCCTTATCACCTCAGATGACGTTATCCATTCTTGGTGGGTACCTGATTTCGCAGTGAAGAAGGACGCGAACCCCGGCTTTATTAATGAAGCTTGGACCAAAGTAGATGAACCCGGTATTTACCGTGGCCAATGCGCTGAGCTGTGCGGCAAAGACCATGGCTTTATGCCGGTGGTTGTTATTGCTAAAGAGCCGGCCGAATACGACGCGTGGATTACCGAGCAGGAGCAGATCGCGAAGCAAGCCAAAGCTGAAGAGCAACGCTTACTGGCCATGTCGATGACCGAAGCCGAACTTATGCAACTTGGCGAAAGCGTGTACTTAGGTAACTGCGCTGCTTGTCACCAACCTAACGGTCAAGGTATTCCTGGTGTTTTTCCAAGCTTAGTCGGCACCGATATGGTGCTCAACGATTTACCCGCACACATTGATATTGTGGTGAATGGTAAGAATGGCACCGCCATGCAAGCCTTTGGTAACCAGCTAAGCCTTCGTGAGTTGGCCGCGGTCATCACCTACGAGCGTAATGCTTGGGGCAACAGCACTGGCGATTTAGTACAAGCCGCCGATGTTAACGAATATAAGAATAATTAAGGAGACCCGGCTATGAGCACAGTTGTTGGCGAGATGGATCACCAAGATCATCACCACCACGCGCCGTCGGGAATTACCCGTTGGCTATTTACCACCAATCATAAAGACATAGGCTCTATGTATTTATGGTTCAGTTTTATTATGTTTTTAGTAGGCGGCTCGATGGCGATGGTTATTCGCGCCGAGTTATTCCAACCTGGATTGCAGTTGGTAGATCCGCACTTCTTTAATCAGATGACCACAGTACACGGCTTGATCATGGTATTCGGCGCGGTGATGCCAGCCTTTACCGGATTAGCTAACTGGATGATTCCGATGATGATTGGTGCGCCAGATATGGCGTTACCTCGGATGAATAACTGGAGTTTCTGGATCCTACCTTTTGCGTTCGCTATTTTGCTAGCCTCGCTATTTATGGAAGGCGGCGGCCCCGCTTTTGGTTGGACCTTCTATGCTCCCCTTTCCACCACTTACAGTAGCGATTCAACGGCTCTGTTTGTATTCTCTGTGCACATCATGGGTATTTCATCCATCATGGGCGCCATCAACGTGATAGTAACCATCATGAACATGCGTGCACCCGGGATGAATTACATGAAGATGCCGCTGTTTGTCTGGACTTGGCTCATCACTGCTTTCCTGTTGATAGCTGTGATGCCAGTGCTCGCAGGAGCGGTGACCATGGTGTTGACGGATAAATACTTTGGTACCAGCTTCTTTGACGCTGCCGGGGGCGGCGACCCGGTCATGTTCCAGCACATTTTCTGGTTCTTCGGGCATCCAGAAGTTTACATCATGATTTTACCGTCATTCGGTATTATTTCGGCGATTATCCCAGCATTTGCACGTAAGCCGCTGTTTGGTTACTCGTCCATGGTGTACGCCACCGGAGCTATCGCCATACTCAGTTTCCTGGTCTGGGCGCATCATATGTTCACCACCGGTATGCCGGTAGCAGCCGAAATGTTCTTTATGTATGCAACCATGCTGATCTCGGTGCCTACTGGGGTGAAAGTATTTAACTGGGTTGCCACCATGTGGCGCGGTTCGATCACTTTTGAAACCCCGATGTTATTTGCTTTAGCCTTTGTGATTCTGTTCACCATTGGCGGCTTCTCGGGCTTAATGCTGGCTATTACCCCGGTCGACTTTCAATACCACGACACTTATTTTGTAGTGGCTCACTTCCATTATGTTTTAGTGAGTGGTGCGATTTTCTCCATCATGGCAGCGGCTTACTATTGGCTACCTAAATGGACTGGCCACATGTACGACGAGAAGCTTGGGCGCTTGCATTTCTGGTGCTCGTTGATCTCAGTTAACGTGCTGTTCTTCCCCATGCACTTTGCTGGCTTGGCTGGTATGCCGCGGCGTATCCCTGACTACTCACTACAATTTGCTGATATTAACCAAATTGTCAGTATCGGTGGCTTTGCGTTTGGCCTCTCCCAGTTGATTTTCTTATGGGTGGTGATTAAGTGTGTTAAAGGTGGCGAGAAGGCCCCTGCCAAACCTTGGGAAGGAGCCGAAGGGTTGGAGTGGACAGTACCTTCACCAGCGCCTTATCACACCTTTGAGACCCCACCTGAGGTGAAGTAATCATGCAAAAGCCCGAACCAACAGTCACCAAAGTACCCCGTGCAGACAATGCACGGGTAGTACGCAAACTGCTGTTTATTGTCGTAGGTATGTTTGGGTTTGGTTTTGCATTAGTGCCCCTGTACGACGTTTTTTGTGACATTACCGGCTTTAACGGTCGCACCAAGAACGAACAAGCAATGGCGAATACCCGCAGTGTGGACACCTCACGAACAGTGAATGTGCAATTTCTAACGCGGGTAAACAAAGGGATGCCATGGGGCTTTGAAGCCGAAGTGAAATCGGTACGGGTGCACCCTGGCGAAACCAAAGTGGTGAACTTTTTAGCGCATAACCTCACTGGTAATAATATGGTGGCGCAGGCAATTCCGTCAGTAGCCCCTGGTGAGGCCGGTTTGTACTTAAATAAAACCGAATGTTTTTGCTTTAACCAGCAGCCGTTAGCTGCTGGTGCAGAAACAGTTATGCCGATGCAGTTTTACCTAGACCCTGATATTCCAGATCATATTCACACCTTAACTTTGTCATACACCATGTACGATATGACAGCCCATGCAACGCCTGATGTGCTGGCGAGCATTGAGCAACCAGCAGACTGAGGAAGAGTTATGGCAACACAACACGAAAAATATTATGTCCCAGCTTCCAGCCCTTGGCCTATCGTTGGCGCAATTGGGCTAGGATTAATAGCCTTTGGCGCTGGCCATACCGTCATCGATATGAAAAACGAAACGGTTGATGGCTGGGGTAGCAATGTACTTTGGGGCGGCATCGCCGTCATGCTAATCATGTTATTTGGTTGGTTCCGCGACCAAATTAACGAATCTATGGGCGGTTTATACAGTCCACAGCTGGGCCACTCCTACCGTCAAGGCATGAGCTGGTTTATCTTTTCTGAGATTATGTTCTTTGCGGCTTTCTTTGGTGCTCTTTTCTACGCGCGCGTCATTGCCGTGGAGTGGTTAGGCGGCGCCAGCAACAATGCCATGACCAACGAAGTGCTATGGCCAGGCTTTGAGGCTATGTGGCCGCTCACGGAAACTCCGGGGGGCACCACCACACAAGCTATGGGCTGGATGGGTTTACCTTTGTACAACACCATTATTTTGGTGATTTCTAGCTTTACCTGTCATTTTGCGCATGTTGGCTTAGAAAAGAATAACCGCAAGCAACTCACGTTGTTTTTGGGGATTACCATCGTCTTGGGCTGTATCTTCTTGTATTTACAAGGTGCCGAATATGTTCACGCCTACCAAGATCTTGGATTAACTTTATCCTCTGGAGTGTACGGTAACACCTTCTACATGCTGACGGGCTTCCACGGCATGCACGTTACTCTGGGCACCATCATGTTAATCGTGATGTTTTTCCGAGTTCTGAAAGGTCACTTTACCCCAGATAACCATTTTGCATTCCAAGCTACCAGTTGGTACTGGCACTTTGTGGATGTGGTCTGGGTGTGTTTGTTTATCTTTGTTTATGTCATTTAAAGCAAGTTACCGTACTGGGCCATGTGCCTAGTACGGTCTTGGGTTTGGTGCTAATACACCAGACCCCAGTAGTACCACAATAATCACTAGGGCAATCGCCGAGAATAACACGCGACGCCCCAAATAGTGCGTCATTGGTGGTTTGGTAGGGTCGTTTCTGAGCATGGCTAACAAAGCCCGCATGAGGTTTACGACCATAAATAACATGAGTAGTACCAGAATGATTTTTGCAGCTATAACCATTATTTTTGCTCCAGTGGCGCACGCTTATGCGTAAGTCGATGTGGCTTGGCATGGGCTTAACTGTGCTAGCAATTGCACTATTGGTCAAGCTAGGATTTTGGCAGCTGCAACGTGCCGCAGAAAAACAACAGCTGTTTGACCAATTTCAACAAGGTGAAGCTCAACAGCAAACTCCCGTGCCACTGCAATCTATCGAGCAACTGCAGGATTTAGAGCAGTATCAACCCGTTACTATTAGTGGCCGCTTTTTGCCCGCGCCCATTTTGCTGTTGGATAATCAGGTATGGCAAGGTCAGGTGGGCTACCAAGTGATCGGCTTATTTGAACCTGCTGCGGCCACTCGTTTGATCGGCGTTAGTCTAGGCTGGGTAGCGGCGGGCAGTGATCGCAGTCAACTACCAGCATTGAGCTTGCCGACCCGACCCATGGATATCAGCGGACTCGTTTATACGCCCAGCCTTGGCGGATTTCGCTTATCTGAGCACGTAGTTACTGAGGCAGCAACAAATGCCGCTCAAACCGAGCTGATCCGTATTCAACGCTTCGACCCAACCGCACTGACAAACCTGCTCAGCCTCCCCTTAGCCGATCGGCAGTTGTTATTAGCAGAAAGCGAAGCCTGGGGCTGGCCACGTGCTTGGCAACCTCAAGTGATGTCGCCCGCCAAACATCAAGCTTATGCATTGCAGTGGTTTTCACTAGCATTAGCTTGCTTGATTGTGTTTACTATAGCTGCACGTTCCAATAAAAAGAAAAATAATAAGGAATGCCCATGAGTACTGTTAAAAAATCCAGAGCCACCTTAATAGGCGTTGTACTTGCCTTTCTTATTCCGGTGATTGGCGCCAAATTGGTACTAGACCAAAACTGGTATCAAGGGGCGGTTACCAATAAAGGCACTATGCTAGTGCCGCCCATCGAACTGAACCAACTAAACCAGCGCTTGCCTGCAGGATGGCGGGTAGCCATGCGCACCGAGCAAGATTGCGGTGCCGGTTGCCAACAGGGCTTGTATGCCATTAATCAGCTTGATATAGCCTTAGGCAAAGAGACTGAACGAGTTACCCCAATCATGATCAGCGCCCAAGCGCCGAGCATCGATTTACAACAAACGCCATTAGTGCAAGCTGTGGTCGACAGTCAGTTAGCGGCAGCTGTTGCCAGCATCCCAGATCAGCACTTGTTTATCATCGATCCCTTGGGAAATATTGTCCTTTATTACCCAACGCATGCCGATGAATCAGCCATGCGCACCGAGGCTAAAAACATCCTGGCCGATTTGCGTACCTTGTTAAAACTTTCAAAGATAGGGTGATAGCATGCGGGCCTTAGTTAAATTTAGCTTATTGCTGACCCTAGTGGTGATTGTACTTGGTGCCTACACGCGTCTTACTGATGCGGGTTTAGGCTGCCCTGATTGGCCTGGCTGTTACGGTGAATTAACGGTCCCCAAAAGTGCAGAGCAGGCTGCCATAGCCTTTCCTGATGCACCGTTAGAAACTCAAAAAGCTTGGAACGAAATGATTCACCGTTATGCCGCTGGCAGCTTGGGTTTATTTATTCTAGCAATAGCCATCAGTGCCTTGGTTCGCGTTCGTAAACATCCAGAACAACCGGTTAAACTGCCGTTGCTACTGCTCGCCCTGGTCATATTTCAGGCAGCGCTGGGGATGTGGACAGTTACCATGAATTTGCAGCCATTGATTGTTATGGGGCATTTATTAGGCGGCTTTAGCACCCTTAGCTTGCTCTATTTGTTGCACCTAAGGTTACAACGCATCCATATGCCTATGGGCGATGCTGGCATGCGCAAACTCGCCGGATTAGCCGCGTTAGCCTTGCTTGTGGTCATCGCCCAAATCGCACTTGGTGGCTGGGTTGCCGCTAACTATGCGGCACTTGCTTGTACCGACCTGCCGTTCTGCGAAGGCAACTGGACCGAACGTTTAGACGTAGCCGGAGCTTTTAGTATTCCAGAAGCACAAACCTATCAATACGGCGCTCATGACTATGCTGAACGCATGACCATGCATGTAGCTCACCGGCTTGGTGCCTATGTGACAACGGTAGTAGTGGCACTACTGTTGTGGTTTGGTTTTGCTAAAGCTCAATCCAAAGTGATGCGCCGTGCGCTAACTTGGGTTGCCGTTGCCTTAGTGGTGCAATTAGCACTAGGCTTTAGTAATGTTATTTTTATGCTACCGTTAAAGGTAGCCGTAGCGCATAACTTAGTAGGAGCCTTGTTGCTTCTTAGCTTAGTTGGGCTAAATTATAAAATTGCTCGCAACGCATAAAACAACAATAAGCGAGTAAGGAGAACCAGATGGCAGAACATGCAAGTATCAAAGACGCCAGCCAAGACTTGGCAGCAACCTATAAGAAATCCAGCTCGTGGCGTGATTACCTTACGTTAACCAAACCCAACGTAGTGCTCTTGCTGCTACTCACGGCCTTGGTAGGCATGGCCTTAGCCACGCCAACTTGGGTTGCTTGGCAGGTGCTGGTGCCGGCACTGGTCGGTATTGGCTTAATGTCGGCTTCAGCGGCAGCGGTAAATCATTTGGTGGACCGCCACATCGATGCGCGGATGGCGCGGACGTTACGACGGCCGTTACCCTCGGGCGCCCTCTCCCCCAAACGCGTGCTAACCTTTGCTGCTGTTATTGGGGTGTTAGGTTTTGTGGTGTTAGCAGTTTGGGTCAACATGCTCACCGCATGGCTGACGCTAGCTAGCTTAGTTGGTTACGCTTTTATCTATACCATGTATTTAAAACGGGCCACGCCACAAAATATCGTCATCGGCGGCCTTGCCGGAGCAGCGCCTCCGCTATTGGGCTGGACCGCAGTCACCAATGAGATCCATCCCTTTGCGATTTTGCTGGTGATGATTGTCTTTACCTGGACCCCACCGCATTTTTGGGCGTTAGCCGTGCATCGAGCCAAGGATTACGCCAAAGCTGAAATTCCGATGCTGCCTGTGACTCATGGTATTGAATTCACCAAAACCTGCATCCTGCTGTACACCATTTTATTAGGCGTGGTCTGCTTGTTACCCTATTTAGTAGGAATGTCTGGGGTAATTTACCTGATTGGCTCCACAGTCTTGAGTCTTTGGTTTTTGGTGTATGCATGGAAGCTCAAATTTGCTCCGCAACAGCATACTGCCTTTAGTATGTTTAAGTTTTCTATTTGGCATTTAATGATTTTGTTTGTGCTGTTGTTGGTAGACCACTACTTGGTATTACCTCCTATGAGTTCGTTTTAATTTTCAGCGATAGGAAAAGATAAAATGCAAAGATTAGTGGCAACGGCAGTGGCTTTAGTAGCCTTGGTCGCGGGGTTGGTGATTTACAATAGTTTGCCACAAGCGCAACCCCAAGCCTTAGTGTACGAACCAGCACGACAACTACAGCCATTTACGCTACAGGGCAGCGATGGTAGTCAAGTAACGAACGAGCGCCTGCAAGGACAGTGGACGCTGTTGTTTACGGGCTACACTTTTTGTCCAGATATTTGCCCCACCACCATGGCTGACTTGCGCCAAATCATGCCTAGCCTGCAACAGCACACGGATACCCCGGTAAAGGTTTGGATGATTTCAGTGGACCCACAGCGCGACGATGTCGAACGCATTGCGGCTTATACGGAGTTTTTTGGCCCAGAATTTTTTGGGGTTCGCGCTGAACATCCACAACTGTATCCATTTGTGAACAATCTGGGCTTGATGTATTCCATTCCCGATGAAGGTGCTACCGATTATCTCGTTAATCACAGTGCAGCTATTATTCTGGTGAATCCAGCCGGTCATTTACAGGCGATATTTAAGGCAGAGCACACCATGGGCGAGATACCCACGGTGAATATGCAGCAATTAGCCGCTGACTTTGCCATCATTGCTGATAATTAATACCTCTTGATGCTGGTTTTGCTTAATCAGGCCAGTGTCCATTTTTATCAGCCCGAGCAAAGGGCTGCGAATACCAGTAAAACCGCTGCGGCTGACTCTTACTAGCAACAGTACAATTCACCCGTGATCGTCCTATCGGTAACGGTTGGCTGAGCTCCACGGTAAAGGTGTTTCCCTGCCAACTAGGCCGCAAAGTCGAGCTACCCGCAAAACAATTCATTTGGGCCGGATTAAAATCATCGGTATGGTCTAAGGTCACACTAAAGCTTGGCGTGCTTTGGTCATGCTTTAATACCATAGAAGCCGGGGTGATATGAGTTACCGGCAAGGCTAAACTATTGATTTTAGTTGCTAGAGTGCGTAAGTCCGCATACTGAGCAGAGGCAGGAAAACGTGGAATCGCAGCACTGTTGCTGAACCTGTTCCAAGCGCCTGAATGTTGGGCAAAGGCTACAAAGCCAGCTTCTTCGACAATAGCTTCAACGGCGGGGTCGTACTCACCATAAGGATAAGCAAGCAATTTCGGCTGTGCACCTAAGGCTTCATCGATCTCTTGCTGAGCATCTAAAATATCGGCCCGAATACGCTGCTGCCATTGGCTTTCAGATTCATCGGTACGGCGCCAGGTAAGATGATCATGTGAGTTGGTGTGGTTTGCAATGGTAGCACCGTATTGCTGTAACTCCCGTAATTGTTGCCAGTTCATGTATAAATTGGGAGCCTCTCGCATTAAGCGCGGGTTCACAAAAACAGTAAAAGGTACTTGGTATTTTTTAAACACCGGCAAGCCATTTTGGTAAACGTTCTTCCAGCCATCATCGATGGTCAACACTGCGAGTTTAGCCGTAGCAGGGGTTGGTTGCTGCAACAGCTGCAACGCATCAGTAATCGAGACGATGTCAAAATCATGCTCTTGTAACCACTCAATATGCTGAGCTAGTTCGTCCGCTGTTACTGAGGTTACCCGCGGTGTATCATCACCAATATGATGATACTGTAGCACCGCAACACTGGCGGACGATTTAGCCAGCACCGGCTCGCTGCAACCTAATAAGCCTAACCAACATAAACAGATGATTAACACACGCATAGATAAACTCCTCGGCATTGCATGGTTGAACAAGTATCGGGCTGATCATCGAGCGATTTTTGCGATTGCCCTGCCCATGATTCTTTCAAATATTGCCGCGCCACTTTTAGGTTTAGTAGATACGGCCATTATCGGGCACTTAGACCACAATATCTACCTTGGTGCCGTTGCCTTAGGTGCGATGGTGGTCAGCTTTACTTACTTACTCGCTATTTTTTTGCGTATGAGCACCACCGCTGAAGCAGCTCACGCCTTTGGTGCTGGTGACGAACAAGCAATTCGACAACTCCTTATTCATGCATTACTTATTTGTATAGGGCTGGGGGTTGTCTTACTTAGCGCTGCACCTTGGTTGGTCAAGCTAGCTTGGTGGTTGATTCAGCCCAGTGCCGACTTAGCCGAGTTAGCTGGGCAGTATATTCAAATTCGGCTGCTAGCCGCACCTGCTGCACTGATTAATCTCGCAGTACTCGGGATACTGCTCGGGCAACAGCGCAGCAAACAAGCGATGAGTCTGATTATTTTAATGAACCTAGTTAACCTTGCGGCTGATGTGGTACTGGTTATTGGTTTGCAGCTTAATGTAATTGGCGCTGCTTGGGCCAGTGTGATAGCAGAAACCACGGTAGCTGTGGTCGGTCTGGTGTGGCTACGCCAGTGGCTAATATTACCCAGCAAATGGCGGATCGAGCCCGCCAAGTTAAAACAATTTGTGCACATGAACGGAGATATTTTTGTGCGCAGCTTACTGCTGCAATTGTGTATGGCTACCATGACCGGCTATGCGGCTAAGTTTGGCACTGTGGTGGTGGCCGCTAATGCCGTATTAATGCAGTTTTTAATGCTCATTTCACTTGGCTTAGATGGTATTGCTTATGCCGTTGAAGCCCTAGTCGGCGCCGCCCGCGGCCGCAAGGATCAGCAGCAAATAAGGCATTGGATGAAACTCACCTTAACTTGGTCAGCACTGTTTGCCCTGGTTTATTGTTTGGCTTTTGCCCTGACCGGTAACTGGATTATCACCCAAATCACCCACCTACCCGATGTGATAACTACCGCACAAACCTATTTACCTTGGTTAATTGCGTTACCGCTACTGGCGCATTGGAGTTATTACTACGACGGCGTCTTTGTTGGGTTAGGGCTAACCCGTGGCATGCGCAACAGTATGGCTATCAGTGCGTTAGGGGTGTTTTTACCAACGGTGCTAGTAAGCCAATGGCTCTTATCAAAAAGTAACGCCAACCACGGACTGTGGTTGGCGTTATCCTTATTCCTATTAGCTCGTGGAATAACTCAAGCGTACTTATTGCGCCGCTACAAAATCATCCATCAAGATTAACTGTGGTAACAAACCACCACCATCCGCATCTACTGCTACTGCGGTGTATACGCCACCACCTACTAAGCTTAGTGATACCGGACCAATAGCTGCGTCTTTGGTACCTGTTGGGGTTACGGTGACCACATAATCGCCCGGAGTTAAGGCTACATAGCCGGTTGATGCCAGGCTGGCAGAATCAAAAGGTACCGCAGTAAAGACTGGGTCTGCAGCGCTAATATCATCGCTTGCAGTAACGTAGATATCTACCGGACCAGCACTTGGTGAAGCATGTACGATTTGTACTTGAGCTGCAGTCGCAATGCTGCGTGCTAAATCGTCAACTAATGCCAGCGTTAAGCTGCTATCACCCAAGGCACCTACAGCATACACACTGAAGCTTTCGCCTGCATTTAGCGGTAATGGAATATCATCTAGTACTACTGGCGTGCCACCTGCAGCAGCTACGTCCACTAGGTATTCACCGGCTGGCAACTCAATAAAGCCGGTAAACTCTTTAAATGCTAAATTGCTAATCGCTGGCTCTGCTGCATTGTTTACGGTCACGTCTACCGCCGGAGCGTCAGCACTAGCATGTACTACACGAATGTGTGCACCTGCGTTGGCATCAGCAACAATAGCAGCGCCTTCACCGTCGGCAACTTGCAACATCACAGGTGACTCACCCGTGCCTGTGTTGGTTACCGCTGCCACCACTAAATCAGCACCTGCTGCAAACTCTAACGCGCCGCTATCAAATGCTACTGCCGCTGGGTCACCAGCTACAGTTACACGCACACGGTATTCACCCGCTGGTACATCTAATTGACCGGTGTAATCACCGAATTCTAGGGTTGCGGCTGCGGCTTCATCGGCCAAGACTGCATCAGGAGCGGTTAAATAGACATCTACCGCTGGTGCATCTGGCGCTGCATGAAGTACTTGAATACGGAAGTTACCATCGGCGATATCGCTCACTGGGTTGGCAATGATCAATGGCGCAATGGTTTCATCAGCTACTTTACCTACGGCAAAAACTTCGTAGCGAGTATCACCTTCTAGCTCAACACCATCAGCAGTGATCACTGCTGCAGTGTTGCCATCAGGTAAAATACCGTCTACTTGCAAATCGTAAGCGCCTTCATCAAGTTCAAGTACACCAAATGAAGCACCGTAAGGCACTGCTTCTAGTACTGCTGAACCGTCTACTAAGACGTTCACATCAGGAGCATCAGCAACACTATGGTGGACGCGGACAAAGGTTGAGGCCGCTGGTGGTGGCGGTGGCGGTGGAGTAACGCCAGTGTCATTATCATTACTATTGCTGCTACTACCGCAAGCCGCTAAGATAAGCGCAGTAGAGGCAGCTAAACCAAACTTTGTGATCCCATTCATGATTTATTTCCTCGTTATTGATATAAGCAATCTAATTACGCAGGAAATTTCAGGATGGGATCACATTTCTTTCATCTAATTGTTCAAAAAGAACGCAAAGATAAGGTAAAGACCCGTTTTTCTTAGTAGTACGAGTGTTCACCAGCTTGGTGCTCGGTCGCATCTTTCACGCCGGTAAGTTCACCAGGAAAACGTTGCAGCAGTTCTTTTTCAATGCCTTCTTTTAAAGTAACATCAACCATACTGCAGCCATTGCAACCGCCGCCAAACTGCAACACAGCAATGCCGTCGTCGGTTATTTGGCTGACTGCCACTTTACCGCCATGGTTAGCCAACTGTGGGTTAACTTCAGATTGAATCACATATTCAACGCGCTCAATCAGAGGCGCATCGTCAGCAACCTTCTTGGCTTTCGCATTCGGTGCTTTTAGGGTCAGTTGCGAGCCTAAATCTTGTTCTTCAAAATCAATCACAGCATCGGTTAAGAAAGGGGCACTACCTGAGTCAACCACCGCATCAAAACCGCTAAATGGTAATACTTCGTCGTCAGCTTCTACCGAGTCTGGTGGGCAATAAGATACGCCACATTCTGCTGAAGGCGTGCCCGGGTTAACAACAAATACGCGGATATTGGTGTTATCCGGTTGCTCAGCAAGCAGTTTACGAAAATGAGCTTGTGCGCTTTCGGTAATACGAATCATGGGCAAATCACCTCAATACTTTTGAATTACTCGTCGTTGGTAGGTAGCTATAAGCTAGTCGCTACCAAGCTATACTTGACTAAATTAGTAGGGTATATCTTATCGCAATTTTTGGGCATTGCATAGTAACCACTGTGGGCATTCGGTTAAGAGTTTGCTAGTTTACAAGACTACTTTTGGTTTCAGCAGGAAAATTTCATGCAACGTTTGCTTACTCTATGTGTGCTTTGCTTTATTGCAGTAGCTAGTTTTGCTAGCAATGCTACCAGCTTAGATGATTATCTTCCCGACGATGTAACTTACAACCCTGATATTCCAACGCCACAGCAGGTACTTGGCTACGAAGTGGGAGAATGGCATGTAAGGCCTGAACAGTTGGTTCGTTACATGGAAATTCTTGCGGATAAGTCCGCTCGGTTCAGCCTTGAAGTCACAGGGTATACCCATGAGCGGCGCCCACTATTGTTATTAACTGTGACCGCCCCAGAAAACCATGCCAATATTGAACAGTTGCGTGATCAACACCTCGCCTTGGCCGATCCTAAACGCAAAGGCAACCCGGATACTGCGCCGCTAGTACTCTATATGGGTTACAGCATTCATGGTGATGAACCTAGTGGCAGTAACTCAGCCTTGCTGTATGCCTATTATTTGGCCGCAGCTGAAGGCGAGAAAATCGAGCGCGTGTTAAAAGATACCATTATCTTGCTTGACCCTGCCTACAACCCTGATGGCTTAGCTCGTTTTGCACAGTGGGCTAATCAGCATAAAAGCATCAACTTAGTCAGCGATACTCAACATCGTGAGCACGTGCAGCCTACGCCTCGTGGCCGAGTTAACCACTATTGGTTTGACTTAAACCGAGATTGGTTGTTGTTACAGCATCCTGAGTCACGCGCTCGTATTGCCAATTTCCAAAAATGGAAGCCTAACGTCCTTACCGATTTTCATGAGATGGGCACAGATAGCACCTTTTTCTTCCAGCCGGGTATTCCATCGCGTAAAAACCCCAATACGCCAGACGAAAACGTACGTCTAACCCAAACTCTGGCGGAGGGCCATGCGGCGGCACTGGATGAACAAGGCCGGTTGTATTTTACTGAAGAAGCCTTTGATGATTTCTATGTTGGGAAAGGTTCAACTTATCCTGATGTGCAAGGTGCTATCGGTATCCTTTTTGAGCAGGCCTCTAGCCGTGGTCATGCCCAAGACTCTATCAATGGCTTATTAGAGTTCCCTTTTACCATTCAAAACCAATTTACCACGTCGTTAACCAGCATGTATGGCGCTCACGCCAATAAAAAGTGGTTCTTGGATTACCAACAACGTTTTTACGATGACTCGATGGCCGCAGCTAAAAAAGCTGACTTTAATGGCTATGTGGTAGGTGATGAAACCGATCCTGCGCGGCTACACGAGATGCTTAACATTTTGCGTCAGCACGGCGTTCAGAGTTATGTATTAACCGATGATCTAAAACTAAACGGGGTCACTTACCAAGCAGATCATGCTGCTTACATCCCGCTAGAACAACCTCAGTATTTATTGATTCGTGCGATGTTCATGAATCAGAAGAGCTTTAAAGACAATACTTTCTATGATGTTTCGGCATGGACCTTACCCCACGCATTCAACCTGAACTGGGCAACCTACGATGGTCGCCGCATCAAAATTGCCGACCAAGCGTGGCAACCCACCACCACCCCTAACCATGACTTGGCTGCTGATGCCTACGCTTATGCGTTTGAATGGCACCATTATTTTGCCCCGAAAACTCTGAACCGGTTATTGCAAGCGGGCATTCATGTGCGTCAAGCAAACCAAGCTTTTACTGCAACGACTAGCGCCGGAGACTACAACTTCACTGCTGGTACCGTGGTGGTGACTAAAGCCTATCAACAACAAGATTGGGCTGAAGTACAACAGCAGCTTGCCGCCATTACCGCAGAAACCGGCGTAACAGTGCATGCCATCAGCTCGGGTTTAACCCCGCGCGGTATGGACCTTGGTAGCCGTAATTTGGCACCAGTGAAACCTATCCAAGTAATGATGCTGGTGGGTAACGATGCCAATATGTACGAAGGCGGCGAAGCTTGGTATTACCTCGATCGCCATGTTGGTGTACCCCTTTCGATGGTTGATACGGACCGTTTTGGTGGCGTTGATTTAAGCCGCTATACGCACATTTTAATGGTCGACGGTCGTTATTCTAACCTGTCTAAGCGAGACGCAGAGCGACTGCAGCAATGGGTGCGCGACGGCGGTGTGGTAATTGGCCAACAAAACGGTGCACGTTGGTTAAGTCAGCATGATATTTTGGCGGCCGAATTTGTGAATTCAGATGAGTTTTCGAAGAAGTTTCCAACCGCGGGACTCACCTTTGCCGACCAAGATCATTTTTACGGTCAGCGCCGCGTAGCTGGAGCTATCTTTGAACTTGAGTTAGATGCTACCCATCCGCTTACGTTTGGTTATCCTCGCGCTACCTTGCCGGTCTTTAAAGACAGCTTGAATGCGATGGTAGTGCCTGAGCAGCCGTTTGTTACCGTAGCAACATATAGCGCTAACGATCCACTGCTAGCCGGTTTTGCCGCCTCTCAGAATCGTGAAGTATTGGCAGGTAAAGCAGCAATCATCGCCCATCGACACGGTCGTGGCCGCGTGATTGCCTTTACCGATGACATTAACTTCCGTGCCTTCTTCTGGGGCACCGCTAAGTTACTCAGTAATGCTATCTTCTTAGCAGATCAGGTCACTCCTAGCCTGAGCGACGAAGAAAATGCTGCCGAGGCTGCCGCTGAAGCGGCTGAGAGTGCTCACTAAGCACCTCTCTTAGCAGTTATTCATTGAGCGGTGGATGAGGTTCAGCAAAAGCGAACGTCCATGCATCCACCGCCTTGGCGCCGCGCTGTTCAATTGCAGCAGCGGCGGCCGATATTGATGCGCCCGTAGTCAGCACATCATCCACCACCGCTATCGTTAGCCCGGTCATATTACCAGTGCAATACAGACTGCGCTGCATACTATCCCAACGTTGCGAGGCACTACTATGATGTTGTTGGGTGCCGGTATCGTAGAGTCGCCGTAAACCACCACTAATGATCGGCAACTGTAACTGTTCGGCGACCGCCCGCGCCAGCAATCCTGCTTGATTATAACCACGCTTGACCCAACGCGAATAACTCATCGGCATCGCCATAATCGCATCTGGCCGGGGCTTATCCTGATAGCAATGCAGTACCTGGGCCACCATCAAGGGTGCTAGCACCTGAGCTAACTCGGGACAACTGTGGAATTTAAAACGATGCACGAGTGAGCGGGTATCTGCTTGCCAGCTCATCGCCGCATACCAGTATCGCCCTTGCGCTCGTTCGGGTTGCTGACAACGCCATTTTAGGCAGCTCGGCGGTAATCGCGGTAGGTCATACAAACACACCAAACAGAGTCCGCCACCTGTTCGACCAGTTAAAGATTGATTACAGAGCCAGCAATAACCTAACATAGAGGTCCTTTTTCAAGTGGTTTAAGGTAGCAAGGACACTCATGGTAGACTCAGTTTGGCGCGCCGTCAGGGGCACAGGGACGGATATTGTGGTACTCCATGGCTGGGGTTTGAATGCGAATATCTGGACGCCGATTGTCGCTGATTTAGCCAAATTAGGCCGTGTCCATCGCCTAGACCTACCCGGCTATGGCGAGTCACCTTGGCCTGCGGACCGCGAACTGACGTTTGCTAATCTGTGTGATCTCACGCTAGCAGCCTTGCCTTCACGCTGTCATTTAATCGGCTGGTCTCTTGGCGGCTTAGTAGCAAGCCAGATCGGATTGCAAGCTCCAGAACGCCTGCATAGCTTAACCACCGTAGCTTCATCGCCTTATTTTCCTGCAACACCTGAATGGCCAGGTATCGAACCGCATATCTTGCATACCTTTGCGAAACAACTGAGCAAAGATTTCAAACGTACGGTGGAACGCTTCCTGGCGCTCCAGTCGTTAGGCGCGCCGCATGCCAAAGAAGATATTAAACAGATTAAAGCATGGCTTTTTGCCAAACCGATGGCGACCCCTGCGGTGCTCGATGCTGGTTTAGATATGTTGGCCAGTGTGGATTTGCGTCCGCAGTTGGCGCAACTGACGGTACCTTTATTGCGGGTTTATGGCAAATTAGATGCGTTAGTGCCGGCCGCAGTAGCTGACCACGTAAGCCAGCTCCTGCCAAGCACTGCGAGCGCACAGCATCAGTATCTGGCGCCACGCTGTAGTCATGCGCCTTTCATCAGCGATCCGAGCGGCTTTATGGCCGCCCTACAACCCTTTTTGCAGCAATACGCGCCCAGTTAACGCTGACATTGTGGGCAATACACGGTACTACGCTGACCTAAACGGATTTCTTTCAAGGTGTTCTTGCACTGCATGCAAGCTTTACCGCCGCGCCCGTACACCATCAGTTCTTGCTTGAAGTAACCAGGTTGACCATCGGCTTGAGTGAAATCTTGCAAGGTAGTGCCGCCTTGTTCAATGGCTCTAGCAAGGGTTTCTTTGATGATGGGCACCAAGCGTTGATAACGTGCTTTACTGACTTTACCAGCAGCACGTTTTGGATGAATTCCCGCTTTAAACAAAGACTCATTGGCGTAGATGTTCCCTACCCCAACCACCACATGATTATCCATAATGAAGGTTTTAATGGCTTGCTGGCGGCCACGCGAGGCGTTGAATAGATAGTCTAAGGTAAAGTCATCGGTTAAGGGTTCCGGCCCTAACTCGCGCAGTAAGGGGTGGTCGGCACTAGGATGAGTTGCGCTGTACAACCAACAACCGAAGCGGCGCGGGTCGTTAAAGCGTAAACAAAGGCCGGATCCTAGCACCAGATCAATATGGTCATGTTTAACTACCAGACTATCTGCGGGTACCACTCGCAAAGCTCCGGACATCCCCAAGTGCACAATCAGGTAGCCCTTTGTGGTGCTAATAATCAGGTATTTGGCGCGGCGTTCGACGCCTTCGATGGTAGCCCCAGCAACTGTTTCTAAAGAAGCTGGAACCGGCCAGCGTAAGCGTCGATCACGGACAATTACCTGGGTAATCTGTTGCCCTGTAAGATGGGGGCTGATACCTAGACGACTGACTTCAACTTCGGGTAATTCTGGCATGGCTAGACCTCATCAAAAAATACCGCGCAGCTTGTGTTTATAGCTACGCTATTTTATATTCCCGCTCTTGTTCTACACCACATATTTGCAGTATGTTGAGGCATGCACCACATGACCGCCGAAATTAGTTTAAGCGAACAACAATTTCGTACTCAAGCTATTGATTATGACCAGCTTGCTGCGCACGGGTATGTTATTGTACCGCAGTATCTAGCTGCGCCTTACTGCCTGCAATTGTACCAGTATGCCCAACAATTGAGTAGCAACTGCTGGCAACAGGCCGGCATCGGTCGGGCTGATCAGTACACCACCAATACGGCCGTGCGCCAGGATAAGATCCGCTGGTTACAACGCGAATTTGCACTTGAAAACGCTTATTTAACCATGATGGATAACTTGCGCTTAGAAGTAAATCGCGAGCTCTTTATGGGTTTATTTGATTACGAGTGCCACCTTGCTCACTATCCGCCTGGCGCTTTTTATCGCAAACACCTAGATGCTTTTAAAGGTCGCAGCAATCGCATCTTAACCAGCGTGTTCTACTTAAATCCAGATTGGCAAGACGCCGATGGTGGGCAACTCATTATTTATGGTAAACGTGGTGAGGTGCTCGAGACGGTGCTCCCCGAGGCGGGCAAGTTAGTGCTGTTTTTAAGCGATGTGTTTGTGCATGAAGTACTTGCCGGACAACGTGACCGTTATAGCATTACCGGCTGGTATCGGCATAACAATAGTATCAATGGTGTTATTGATCCTACCCGTTAACCCGATGCTTGAGCACACTAAATAGCGCCCATAAAAAAACCCAGCTAGGCTGGGTTTTTTTATGCTCAGAAGAAGCTTACTTAATTTTAGCTTCTTTGAAAACCACGTGCTTACGAACCACTGGATCGTATTTTTTGATTTCCATTTTTTCTGGCATGTTGCGCTTGTTCTTGTCGGTAGTGTAGAAATAACCAGTACCGGCAGAAGAAACTAAACGAATCTTATCACGCATGGTTTATCTCCTTACACAGCTTCGCCACGAGCGCGCAAATCTGCGAGCACCGCGTCGATACCATTTTTATCAACAATACGCATACCTTTGGTAGAGATACGCAATTTAACCCAACGCTTTTCTGATTCTACCCAGAAGCGGTGTGATTGCAGGTTCGGCAGGAAACGACGCTTGGTCGCATTGCGCGCGTGAGAACGGTTATTACCGGTAACCGGACGCTTTCCTGTAACTTGACATACTCGTGACATTCTATTTACTCCAAAATTGCTTCAAGCTCGCCTGTCGCCCATCGCGGCCTTGCCTTGAATCCGAGGGCGCATTTTATACAGCAAATTGGCCCGGCAATCAAGTGATCGCAGATATTTTTTGATCTTTCTGATCCTATAAACGGCGGCGCTACTTTACTACAACAACCCTCGTTCAGCAAATGAAACTGGTGATCCAGCACCAATTATAAAGTGATCGAGTAGCGCGACGTCGATCATCGCTAGGGCTCGCTTCAAGCGCTCAGTGACGCGCTGGTCGGCTTGGCTAGGTTCAGCCACCCCTGACGGATGATTGTGCGCTAGTATAACCGCTGCCGCATTACATTGCAGTACTAACTTAACCACCTCACGCGGATAAACTGGAGCCGCATTGATGGTGCCCTGAAATAATTCAACGTATTTTAACAGCCGGTGCTGACTATCAAGTAGCAGCACCACAAACACTTCGCGTTCTTGATGACGCAACTGTGCGGTAAGATAGTCACGCACCATGGAGGGTTGGGTAAAGCCATCGTCACGCCGTAATTGCCAAGCCAAATAGCGCCGTGAAATTTCCATCACCACTTGCAATTGCATTACCCGGGCCGGGCCAATCCCTGTCTGCTGCAGGAGACTCTCGGCGGGCGCCGCGAGCAAACCGCCAATACCCTCGTAATGGCTCAACAGGTCGCGTGAGTAGGTGACCACATCTTTGCCCTTAACTCCGGTGCCGAGCAAGATAGCCAATAATTCAGCATCGGTTAAGGTGGCGACTCCTAGTTCAGCCATTTTTTCGCGTGGGCGCTCAGCGACTGGCCAATCTTTTACGGTGGGCATGGTTACTTTCCTTGTTTACTCAGATGTGTCAGAGCTCCTAATGTAGCTAATTTTGACCGACGATCGGCCGCCATTGGTTAACGACCCAAATCCAGAAGGTCTGATATTCATGCGCCAAAGCGCTAAACTAAGGGCTTGCGCAGCAGGCGTGCGTACTTATCTAAGCTAGATTGCGTGATTGAAAAGTACCACGTCAGATATCGCCTAAAGCTATCCCAATGTGCTAAGGTAAAGACCTTGTAAAGGTAAGGACTTACTATGACTTATAGCCCCGAGCAACCGCTAGCCAACCGCAACATACTGGTGGGTGTAAGCGGTGGTATTGCCGCTTATAAAATTCCCGAATTGGTGCGTCGTCTGCGTGATTACGGCGCCTCTGTGCGCGTGGTGATGACCCAAGGTGCCCAAGCCTTTATCACGCCACTAACGCTCCAAGCGGTATCGGGACATCCGGTGCATCATGACTTGCTTGACCCTGCGGCCGAAGCTGCCATGGGCCATATAGAATTGGCTAAATGGGCTGATTTAGTGCTGCTAGCGCCTGCGAGTGCAAATATGCTGGCAAGACTTGCTAACGGCAGCGCTGATGACTTACTTAGCACCCTGTGCTTAGCTACTGCCGCTCCTATCTGGGTGGCACCTGCCATGAACCAGCAGATGTGGGCAGCACCAGCAGTACAAGCCAACTTGCAACGGATTCAGCAGTACGGCATGCAGCTGATAGAACCTAATAGCGGTGCTCAAGCTTGCGGTGATGTTGGTAGTGGGCGTATGCCAGAACCGCTAGAGCTGCGAGAGCTGGTAGTACGGGCGTTAGCAGCGGATAAACAATCTGTGGCTGCTCTTCTGGCGAATCAACACTTGGTGATTACCGCAGGTCCCACCCGCGAGGCCATCGACCCGGTACGCTATTTGTCTAACCATAGCTCGGGTAAAATGGGGTTCGCTTTAGCTACGGCGGCGCAACAACTAGGCGCTACTGTTACTTTAATTGCCGGCCCTTGTCAGCTCCCCACTCCAGCAGGCGTGACGCGCATCGATGTGACTAGTGCTGAGGACATGTTAGCGGCAGTGTTAGCAGCGGTTCCCTCAGCCGACATTTTTATTGGGTGTGCAGCAGTCGCCGATTATCGTCCGGCAACCGTTGCTAGCCATAAAATGAAAAAGACCGCGGAGCAAGATGAGTTAGCTCTGACTCTCATTAAGAACCCAGATATTTTGGCCACCGTCAGTAACTTACCTAAGCCACCTTTTACTATTGGCTTCGCCGCTGAAACCAATGACGTTGCCCGGTATGCCCAAAGTAAATTGGTACGAAAGAAACTCGCGATGATCGCCGCTAACGATGTTAGTAGCAGCGCTATCGGCTTTAACAGCGACGTCAATGCCATGACACTCTACTGGCACGACCAACAAGGGCAACTCAAGCACTTAGATCTGCCGGTGGCAGATAAACTGAGTATTGCTACCCAGTTGTTACAGCATGCCGTTAAACTAAAAAATAGCCATGACTTTTCTTATCAAAGTGGCGCAGATTCAGCAACCTCTTAAGTTTAGAACCAGGAACCCAGCATGACTGCTATCGACCTTAAAATTCTTGACCCTAAAATTGGCCAAAGCATCCCCTTGCCAACTTACGCAACCCCAGGTTCAGCCGGGCTAGATTTGCGTGCTTGTCTTGACCAACCACTTACGGTGGAGCCAGGCGAGACCCATCTGGTAGGAACCGGGCTAGCGATTCATATCGCCGACCCTAACCTTGCCGCTACCCTGCTGCCACGTTCTGGATTGGGACATAAACATGGCTTGGTGCTAGGTAATTTAGTGGGTTTAATCGATTCAGATTATCAAGGTGAACTGAAAGTGTCGGTTTGGAACCGCAGCACTAATGCTTATACCATTGAGCCTGGCGAGCGCATTGCGCAGATGGTTATCGTGCCGGTGGTGCAAGTGCAATTTAATCTCGTTGAAGATTTTTCTGAGTCCGACAGAGGCGCCGGTGGCTTCGGTCATTCGGGTACCCGCTAAGCCGTGCTAAATAGGCTCTGCTACTAAGAATCATAACCAAGGAAGCAACCACGTGACCGCAAAACAGAATCGTAAACAGGATATTTTAGCGGCTCTCGCCGCCATGTTAGAAACCAGCCCGGGCCAACGCATCACCACAGCCCGTTTGGCTGCTGAAGTGGGTGTCTCTGAGGCCGCTTTGTACCGTCATTTCGCCTCGAAAGCGAAAATGTTTGAAGGCCTGATTGATTTTACTGAAGATGCCATTTTGTCGCGCATCAACCAGATCTTAGAAAATGAAAAAGACACGTTAGCGCGCTGTGAAATGATGGTGCGGCTAGTGCTTACTTTTGTTGAGCGTAACCCTGGCATCACGCGGGTGATTACCGGAGATGCCCTACTCGGTGAGCACGAACGTTTACGAGATCGAGTGACTGGCATTTTTGATAAACTAGAGGCTAACTTCAAACAGGTCTTACGGGAGCGCCGATTACGTGAGAAAGTGGTCGCTGGGCTAGATGAAGGGATGCTCGCCAATCTACTTATGGCTTATACCGATGGCAAAATCGCGCAGTTTGTGCGGTCAGGGTTTACCCATAAACCAACCACTCATTTTGATCAGCAGTGGCAAACCATTGCGGAACAATTGCTACGCTAGTCAGGCAACTAGCACCAGAAGCATGAGCAGCTTAGACTGGTCTGCTTCTGGCCATATCAATGCATCGCTTAATTGTTCTCACTGGCTGTATCAGTCGCCACCGATTCAGACGTCCGAGCGCGGCTTAGCAAGTTAATTGCGGCTTGCTGTGGCGTGGTATCTCCGTACAGAACATCATACAACTGCTCACAAATCGGCATTTCCACACCATGCCGTCGTGCTAGGGTCACCACTTCGCGCGTGTTGCGATAGCCTTCCACCGCTTGGCCGATTTCAGCCATGGCTTGGTCAACCGTTTTGCCTTGACCCAAAGCCAAACCAAAACGCCGATTACGTGATTGGTTGTCGGTACAAGTTAGAATTAAGTCGCCTAATCCTGCCATGCCAGTAAAGGTTTCTGGTTTAGCCCCAAGCTTTAATCCTAATCGGGTGAGCTCAGCCAAGCCGCGTGTAATGAGGGCAGTGCGAGCATTAGCGCCAAACCCCACACCATCCGCCATCCCCGCACCAATAGCGATCACATTCTTAACAGCGCCACCTAACTGCACGCCAATAAAGTCGTCGTTGGTATAAACGCGAAAACTGCGATCGCAGTGCAGCAGTTCAGACAGATCTTCAACAAATTGCGGATCCGTAGAAGACATCGAGATAGCGGTAGGTAAACCTTTGGCCATTTCCATCGCAAAGGTTGGGCCAGAAAGCACCGCTAAGGCGTGCTCGTCACCCAAAATATCTTCTGCGACTTCAAATAATAACCGGCCTGTTTCGGGCTCTAAACCTTTGGTCGCCCAAGCCACTCGGGCATCAGGCAATAATTGCGGTGCAATATCTTGTAGTACTTGCTTAAAGCCACTACTTGGCACTACCACCACAATATTATGGCATGCAGCTACTGCTTCAGCTAAGTCTGCAGTAACTTGGAGATTATCAGGTAAGGTAATGCCTGGCAGATAGCGTTTGTTCTCGCGCTCAGCAGCCATAGCTGCAACTTGCTCGGCATCGCGACCCCATAAACAGGTCGCCGTACCCTTACGGGCAAAACAAAGTGCTAGGGCGGTTCCATAAGAACCGGCTCCTAGCACTGTTACTTGTGCATTACGCATTCGTTTTGCAATCTAACTTATTGCTGAGTAGCTTCGGCAGCTTCTTGCTGCTGACGCTGGATATGCTGAGCAAATACCGCGTCGAAGTTAACTGGCGCTAAGTTCAATTGTGGGAAGGTTGCGCGGCTAACTAAGCTAGACAAAGTCTCGCGTGCGTATGGGAACAAGATATTTGGGCAGAACGCACCTAATAAGTGTGCACGTTGACCATCTTCGAGTGAATCAGCGATGGTGAAAATACCTGCTTGGTGAACTTCAGCCAGGAACGCTACTTCGCCATTTACTTTGTTGGTTGCAGTAATTTTCAACACAACTTCGTAGGTGTTGTCTTCTAACTTAGTGTTATTCACATTTAAGTCTAAGCTCAACTCTGGCTTCCACTCTTGACGGAAAACTGCCGGCGAGTTTGGCGCTTCAAACGAAACATCTTTGACATAGACGCGTTGAATTTGGAATGCTTGTTGTTGTGGTGCGTCGTCCTGTGCGGCGCCATTTACTTGCTGTTCATCAGCCATTGTTCTACTTCCTATTGCTTGATCAAACGATTATTTTTTTACCAGTGGGAAACTGGCGCCCTGCCAGGCAGAAATTCCACCTTGGAGTATTGCAACCTGTTCAAACCCAGCTTTAGCTAACGTAGCTGCAGCCCCTTTTGCGGTCATTCCCGTTGCGCATACCACCACGATGGGGGCAGATTTGAATTTCTCAAGTGGTGCCAGTTCATTTTTCCGGATTTTATCGGCAGTTAAATGCAGAGAATCCTGAATGTGCCCTTTACGGTACTCATCCACCGAGCGAATATCAACATACACCCCATCATTTCTATTAATTAATAAGGTTGCTTGCTGCGGGGTCAAACTTTTTATTTTGGAAGTTGCGGCTTGAACATAAGTAACCACAATGGCAATTAAAAGAATAACCCAAAGCAGACTCATAAATAGGTGGTCTGCAGCGAAGGCAAGGATTTGCTCCATGGTGAACGTAACTCCAGTTGAAAAACAAGCCACAGAGTATACCTACTGATTTGCCCGTTGCCAGTAAAATTTGGTGTTAATGAATGTCTAGAAAGGGTGCGGAGCAAGCTAAAATCGCATAAAATAGATTCAATTTGATGAATTTACTAAAAAACCACCGAGGATGTTATGGGTAAAGCGCATACACCATTGGCGTTAATTATTTTAGACGGTTGGGGCCATCGCGAGGCAGTTGCCGATAATGCGATAGCGGCAGCACATACTCCGACTATGGATGCCCTGTGGCAACAATGCCCACATACATTGATTGACGGCTCAGGGATGGCAGTAGGCCTACCAGACGGGCAAATGGGTAACTCTGAGGTGGGCCATGTGAACCTTGGTGCAGGACGCGTGGTGTATCAAGACTTTACCCGCATCAGCAAAGCTATCAGCGATGGCGATTTCTTTGCTAATCCTGCTTTAACTGAGGCGGTAGACAAGGCGGTGCGGGCCGACCAAGCGGTTCACATCATGGGGCTGTTATCACCAGGTGGCGTGCATAGTCACGAAGACCATCTGTTAGCCATGGTTGAACTAGCCGCCCAGCGCGGGGCACAAGAAATTTATGTGCATGGTTTTCTAGACGGTCGTGACACCCCACCACGTTCTGCCAAAGCTTCTCTGGAGCGCTTTGATGCCTTGTTTAGTCAGCTTGGCGTGGGGCGATTTGCAAGTCTTTGCGGACGTTACTTTGCCATGGACCGAGATAAGCGCTGGGATCGAGTCGCGCAAGCTTGGGATTTAATCGTCCATGGCAAGGCTTCTTATCAAGCAGATAGTGCCTTAGTAGCACTTGCTGATGCCTACGAACGTGACGAAAATGACGAGTTTGTGCAAGCCACCCGGATTGGCGATAAAGCGCCGATGCAAGAGGGTGATGCAGTGATCTTCATGAACTTCCGCGCCGACCGCGCGCGTCAACTGAGCCACGCCTTTTTAGATGAAGACTTTAATGGATTTGACCGTGGTCAGCGGCCCCAGTTAGGAGCCTTCGTTATGCTCACAGAATATGCAGCAGAGCTGAATGGCCCCGTTGCCTATCCGCCTGAGTCACTGAATAACGTCTTAGGCGAGTGGCTAGCTAAGCATGACTACACCCAGTTGCGTATTTCTGAAACCGAAAAATATGCACATGTCACTTTTTTCTTCAGCGGTGGACGGGAGCAAGAGTTTGCTGGTGAACAGCGAGTGTTGATCCCATCACCCAATGTAGCAACCTACGATCTGCAGCCAGAGATGAATGCCGAGCTGCTCACTGATGAGTTGGTTGCCGCCATTCGCGCCGGCCAACATGACGTGATTATCTGTAACTACCCGAACGGCGACATGGTCGGTCATACGGGCAATTTTGCTGCTGCCGTAAAAGCTTGTGAAGCAGTCGATCGTTGTATCGCACGGGTGGTTGAAGCGCTGCGCGAGGTTGGCGGTGAGTGTCTAATTACTGCAGATCACGGCAATGCTGAGCAAATGCAAGACCATCATACTGGGCAATCACACACCGCCCACACCAGCGAGTTGGTGCCATTTATTTATGTGGGTCGTGATGCCACAGCTCGTGCCGGTGGCACCTTGTCTGATGTAGCTCCTACGATGCTGCATTTATTAGGGCTATCAACTCCGCCAGAAATGACGGGCAAACCCATTGTTACCTTAACTCAAAGCAGCTAATGGTAGCTACTTGGGGTCGCTGGCTGGCGCTGACATTCTGGCTCTTAAGTAGTGCTGCGACCGCAGCGCAGACGGACAGCCAAGCAGAGCAAGCTGCAACTGAAGCCCAGTTGCAGCAAATTGCGACTGAGCTAAAGCGCCGGCAGCAAGCCTTAGACCAACGCTCTGAACAACTCAGCTTAACTGAGCGCGAACTACAACAGTTAGAGCGGCAAATAGCCAGTATTGCGAACGAACTTAACCATACCGCCACCGAGCTAGCGGCGACGGTCGCTCGTATCAAGGATTTACAGCAACAGCAGCAGCAACTAGAACAGCAACAGCAGCAACAGCTGGCGCTTTTGGCTGAACAAATTGATACGGCCTATCGGTTAGGCAAGCACGATTATTTAAAACTATTATTGCAACAACAAGAGCCCAGTAAAATTGAACGGGTGCTGGGCTACTATCGCTACTTTAATGAAGCTCGGATGCAGCAGTTAGAGCAACTGCAAGCTACCTATGCGCAACTAGAACAAGTACGGGCCGACGTTGATGAGCAACAAGCTAAGCAGCAACAGCAATTGGCTGAGCAGCGCCAGCAACAAGGCGTGTTGCAGCAACAACAGCAGCAACAACAACAACTTATCGCACGCTTAAATCGCGAGCAACAAGCGGATCAGCAAGCCATTAGCCAACTCCGCCAGAACCAAGAAGCCCTCGAACAGGTGTTGGCGGCAATCATCGCAGCAATGCGCAACGAGCCGCAATTAAATGGATTAGCGGAGCTCAAGCGACAGTTACAGTGGCCTGCCGAGGGCAAAGTGCAACGAGTGTTTGGTACGGCGCGAAGTGGCGGCTTACAGTGGAAAGGTGTGATCATTGACGCAGCCGATGGCACCCCTGTTACGGCTATCGCTGATGGCCGCGTCTTATTTGCCAATTGGCTGCGTGGCTACGGCCTATTACTGGTACTCGACCATGGCGATGGTTATATGAGCCTGTATGGCCACAACCAAACCATTTTACCCGCCGAGGGTGACATAGTGCGCCGTAATGAAACCATTGCCTTAGTGGGACAAAGCGGTGGCCGTGAGAGCCCAGCCTTGTATTTTGAAATCCGGGTTAAAGGCGATGCCGTTAATCCTACCCAATGGTGTCGTTAAATGCCGCGCCAGTTGCTAGGGGGTGCTTGCCTGTTAATCTTGAGCTTGATCGCAAGCATAGCCTTAGCCCAGCCTCCTCAGCTACTAACCCCGCCATTCAGCGAAGCGCCAAAGCCAGCCAAGATTGCTCTGGTGATTGACGATGTGGGCCACCACCTTCGCCATCAAGAGTTTCTAGATTTAGCTATTCCTATTACTTTAGCCATCTTACCAGGCTCGCCTCACGCCACTAAACTTGCGACCACAGCGCATCAGGCTGGTCATCAGGTGATGCTGCACTTACCGATGCAAGCCCAAGGACAGCAGACCGCCACAGAAGCTGGCATGCTAAGCGCGAGCGACTCGTTCGCACATATTGAACTCTTGCTTGATTATGCATTACAGCAGGTGCCCCATGCACGAGGGGTGAACAATCATCAAGGCAGCTATTTAACCGAACAAAAGCAAAGTATGGCGTGGTTGATGCAAGCCTTAAAGCAGCGTCAGCTGTATTTTTTAGATAGCCGTACTAGCGCAGCTACCGTGGCAGAACAGCAGGCCCTTGCTCATGGCGTACCCACCATAAGACGGCATGTATTTCTTGATAATCAGTTGCAGCAGGTGGCGCTAGAACAAGCTTGGCAGGGACTCCTAGAGCTGGCGCAGAAGCATTCGCAGGCGGTGGTAATTGCACACCCTCATCCAGAAACTTTGGCCTTTCTAAAAGAAAAGATTCCGCTGTTGCCAACGGAATCTTTTCAGTTTGTGTACGTTTCTGAGCTATTAAATTAAGCCATCGCTAACCGCAATTTCTTCATTGCATTCACTTCTAACTGGCGTACTCGCTCGGCTGACACTTGATATTTTTCTGCCAGCTCTTGTAGGGTCGTTTTATTCTCTTCATCTAACCAACGCGCCCTAACAATATCTTGGCTACGCTCATCCAGAGTATTAATTGCCGATAATAAACGCTGCTGAGTATGAGACTCCCACTGCTCTTGCTCAACTTCTTCAGCGAGGTCTGAGCGCTTGTCTTCTAAATATTGAGCCGGTGAGTAATTGCTACCTTCGCGCGCATCATCATCGTCTGAGCTCAACTCAAAGGCTTGGTCATGGGCACTCATTCGAGCTTCCATTTCCAATACTTCAGAAGTACTAACACCTAAAGTTTCAGCTACCGTGTTTACTTCATCTTGAGTAAACCAACCCAAACGCTTCTTCATTTTGCGCAGATTAAAGAACAATTTACGTTGTGCTTTGGTGGTGGCGATTTTGACCAAACGCCAGTTCTTCAGCACGTATTCATGAATTTCGGCTTTAATCCAATGCACCGCGAAAGATACCAAGCGTACCCCCACGGTCGGGTCAAACCGGCGCACAGCTTTCATCAAGCCAATGTTGCCTTCTTGAATTAAATCGGCCTGAGGCAAGCCATAACCTGAGTAGCTGCGGGCCACATGTACGACAAAGCGCAGGTGCGACATGATGAGCTGACGTGCAGCCTCTAAATCGTCCTGTTCTTGTAGGCGCTCCGCCAACTCGCGTTCTTCTTCTGCTGACAGCATAGGAATGCGATTCACTGACGAAATATACGCCTCTAAGCTACCGCTCGATTGCGGTACCGTTAATGCCATACTCGTAATTTCAGTGCTCATGCAACAACATCCTCTTTAAATTTGGGTGCCTGTACTAAGTTCTGCAGGCACCTACTCAGACTCTTTTTAAGCCTGAAAGTTCCCTCATTCTAGCAAAAACGACGCTGCTGACAATGGTTGTGAGATCTTTAACTCAGGTTTAACTTAAGGGCTAAGCTAGGTCATTTCAATGGTTCGTACATGTTTTCTTACAGCAAGGTACGATCCAAGCAGCCCCAACCCAATTGCCACTAACCATAACACCATCATTTCACTAAAGTTTAAGCCTTCAATACGAAATTGGCTTTGATACAGTTCACTGACGTGAGCAACGGTACCGCTGATCCACCAAATGATCAATGCCGTTGCTACCCAAGCAATCACGCCACCCACCAGGCCATACCAAATGCCCGTATACAAAAAAGGCCGCTGAATATAGGCATCGGTAGCACCCACCAATTTCATCACCATGATTTCATCGCGTTTGCTATTGATATTCAAACGGATGGTATTGCCTACGATTAACACCACCGCCACACATAACAACAAAGCTAACGCTGATAAGCCATGGCGTATCACCGCTAAAATAGCCTCCAGCCTCGTCAGCCAATCTAAATCTAAGCGCGCTTCAGCTACTTCACGCTCTTGTTGTAACTGGCTAAGCAATTGCCGTGCTGCAGCCGCACTGCGCTGTGCTGCTACCGGGGTTACAATAAGCACATCCGGCAAAGGGTTCTGTTGCAATGCTGCCAGCGCATCACCAAAGCCCGACTGTTCTTTAAACTCGCTCAAAGCTTGTTGTTTATCAATCCAACGTACGGATTCTATGGCGTTAGACAAGCTTAAACGCTTATGTACAGTATCTACTTCTTGCTGGGTTAAGTCTTTGCGCAAAAACAGCGTGATTTCTGCTGCATTTTGCCAATCAGCACCCAAGCTTTCGGTGTTCTTAACCACCACGTATAGCGTTGCTGGTAGCGTTAAACTTAACCCCAGCACCGCCATCGTCATCATGCTAGCCATCGGATAACGTAACAATTCGCCAAGACTCGCCAAGGCTTGTTGCACATTGTGCACCCAAAACATGACAAAACGTTGAAGCTTTGAAATGTTGACTTGGCTTGCCCCTTGTTGGCGTGATCGGAATAATAAACTCATGGCTTAATTCTCCTGCAAGCCATCGTTGATCATACGGCCATCACGCAAGGTTAGGGTGCGGTAGCGTAACCGCGCAATCAGGCCTAAATCGTGCGTTGCAATTAATACGGAGACCCCCACCCGATTAAATTCTTCAAATAACCGAATAATATCCATAGATAGCTTAGGATCTAAGTTGCCGGTAGGCTCGTCCGCCAACAATAACGGCGGCTTATTGACCACGGCGCGAGCTATCCCAACGCGCTGTTGCTCGCCACCCGATAGCATATAGGGGTAGTGCCGAACTTTGTCCAACAGACCTACTTTCTCTAGTGCTGCATGAACCCGCTTTTTCGCTTCGGCCATACTGTAGCCTTCAATGAGTAAGGGCAGTGCGACATTGTCTAACACGGTTTTATCCATCAGCAGGCGGTGGTCTTGAAAAATCATCCCAATATCACGCCGCACATAAGGTACTTGCCGTGCCGAGATCCGTTTTAAATCGTGGCCATTGATGAGCACACGGCCAGCTGTTGGGCGCTCAAGGATACTTATTAATTTGAGCAAGGTACTCTTACCTGCCCCCGAATGACCCGTTAGAAACGCCATTTCACCTGGCTCCAGATGAAAGCTCACGTTGTTTAATGCCTGAAAGCCACCAGGGTAAGTTTTGCTTACTTGCTCAAATTTAATCATGCGTTATCACTGTGGGTTAACTCGCGCTGAAACAGCGCTGCAACAAACTCGTCCGCGACAAACGGGCGCAAATCGTCAATACCTTCGCCTACCCCAATATAACGAATAGGAATGTTAAATTGGTCGGCGATAGCGAAAATAACCCCACCTTTGGCGGTGCCATCAAGCTTGGTTAAAGTGATGCCAGATACCCCCACAGCTTCAGTGAAAAGCTTGGCTTGGCTGATGGCATTTTGCCCTGTGCCAGCATCTAGCGTCAGCATCACTTCATGCGGTGCGGTTTCGTCTAGCTTGCGCATCACCCGTACCACTTTTTTCAGTTCTTCCATCAAATGTGCTTTATTTTGCAAACGCCCGGCCGTGTCGGCAATCAATACATCAACCCCGCGCGCTTTGGCGGCTTCTACCGCGTCAAAAATCACGCTAGCACTATCAGCGCCAGTATGCTGCGCAATAACAGGGATATCATTGCGCTCACCCCATACTTGCAATTGCTCGACCGCTGCAGCCCTAAAGGTATCGCCAGCAGCTAGCATCACCGATTTGCCTTGGCGTTTAAATTGCTGGGCTAACTTACCAATAGTGGTGGTTTTACCTACTCCGTTCACACCTACCATCAAGATCACAAAAGGGCCATCTTGATTCACTTGTAACGGTTGTTCAACGGGCTTGAGGATCTCGGTTAAATCCTGTTGCAACAGGTCATACAAGGCATTGGCATCTTTCAACTGATGGCGGTTCGCATGCTGCGTTAAACGGTCGACAATACGCTGGGTGGTGGGAACCCCAATATCAGCCGTAAGCAACTGCGTTTCTAATTCCTCAAACAGCTCATCATCTATTTTTTTGTCTTTGAACAAGCCCCACAAGCCATCGCCAATAGCACTTGATGTTTTTTTGAGGCCTTGGGTCAGGCGAGCCCACAAACCTTGTTTGGCCGGTTTAGCTGCCTTCTTAGCGGCTACCTCTGCAGTGACTTGGGCGCACACTTCGGCCGCATCTGGTGCTGCTACCGCCGCCACTGTTGTCGGCTCGGCTGGCTCAACTGACTCAACTGGCTCAACTGGTTCAACTGGTTCAACTGGCTCGGCGCTTTCGGCTGGTTCACTGCTTTCGGTTGGTTCTGTACTTTCAGTTAGTTCGCCAACTACAGCTGCTTCTTCGCGCTCGGCTAGTTCGCCAGCCTCCGCTATCGTGGCTTGGTCACTCACTGAATCACTGTTCGAATCTATGCTTGGATCAGTGGCAGAATCAGTGGTTGCTGGAGTTGAGGTTACCTCGGATGCCTCTTTGGGCTTGTCTTTTTTACGAAAAAACGAAAATAACGATCCTTTGGCCATGCTTGCTTTACCTTTGGAAGTTCTGTGCTGCTCGGTTACAATGCCCAACAGTTTACCATGTCAAACCCTAGAAGGCGTACTTTAGCATGCCAAACCGCTCAAACAAGCAGAAAAAAGCCAGTCATAAAGGCGCTGGCGAACTCCGCCTTATTGGCGGTTTTTTGCGTGGCCGCAAACTAAGCATCGCTGATTTACCGGGGCTACGGCCAACCACCGATAGAATTCGCGAAACCTTATTCAACTGGCTGCAGTTTGAGCTGGCCCAACAACGCGTGCTAGACGCCTTTGCTGGCAGCGGAGCGCTAGGTTTCGAAGCGCTCTCACGGGGGGCTGCGAGCGTGACCCTGTTAGAGCGCAATAAGCAAGCCGCGACCTTATTGCAACAACATGCAAAGGTACTCAACCAAGCCATGCAGGCCAGAGACCTACCAGAGCCTTGTCAGGCCGAGGCAATAGCAACGGATGCTTTAACCTATTTAGCGCAACCGGCGCTACAGCAGTTTGATGTAGTCTTTATCGACCCGCCGTTTCAACAAGGCCTTGCTGATAAATGCATTGCGGCACTTGAGCAGCAGCAATGGCTAGCACCAGACAGTTGGGTGTATGTGGAAACAGAGGCGAATTGGATTGCGCAAGTGCCAGCTCATTGGCATTTGTATCGAGAGAAGCGAGCTGGCCAAGTCGCCTTTCGTTTATATCAAGTAACTAGCACCAACGTGACTCCGATACCAGAGTGACAGTAAATTAGGATACCAATAATGAGTATGGCAGTTTGGGCAGGACGTTTATTATTTGCTTTGGTATGGGCCGCGATGCTAGCCAATTTGGTCTGGCCGTTTCCTGGTAAAGGCTTTGCGCTTTTTCTCATCTTAATGATGGTACTGATTGCGGTGCATTTGTTGCAATTACTGATGTTTGTCACCGTCTACAAAGAGCATATTTTGTGGCGACGAGGTGACTATTGGCAAATAGTCATTTTTGGCATTATTGGTTGGCTTGCCATTGTCCAATCACAACCGCAACGCCAACCAAAATAGAGTCGTTAATCAGCTAAGCTAACCCCAATATTGGAGACGCCTTCGTCTGCTACCATTTGGCGCACCTGTTGCACCAGTGCCTGACTTGGTTGAGGCTGGCTGGCGGCAAGGGTCTCCAAAAAGTTTAACATGGCTTGTTGCACTTCAACTTCGTACACCGCCAACTCATGCTCGCGCAATAGTTTGCGGCGCTGCTCGGCAGACATCTCAGCACCTTCGGTTAGCTCAAGGAATTTCGCTACGCCAGCTTGAGATACTTTTGCGACGCTAACGAAATCAGCACTGTTGTTATCCATCAGTCCTTGCAATAAAGTACTGATTGCGGTGCAAGCATCCATCGCTGGATAAACACCAAGCATATCGTGGCCATGTTCGCTAGGCGTCTCGTCATCGACTTTCTCTTGCCAACGAGCAAAGTTCACTTTAACTTTCTTAGGTTGCCAGACCCATTCCCAACAGGCATTAAGTGCACCTTGCAAGGGTTTTGGATCACCAAAGCCGGTGACCTGATGAAAAAGCTCATAGTTAGGTAGCATGCGCTGGCACAAATAAAGCGCCAGCAGCGTTTGATAAGGCATAGGTAGCGCACGAATGCGCTCAAAAGTATTGAGTACCGCCATAATGTCCTCATATTTATTTAGTCACAGGAGTATACATGCATTTATCACTAAACACCGAATACTCTGAGGTTGTTGCAGCAGCAAAACGACTGGCGGGGCGCACTCGGCGTACCAATGTCATCGTCAATCAGCACCTTAATGACGCTTTAGGTGCTACCTTGATGCTCAAATGTGAACATACTCAACACACGGGGGCGTTTAAATTTCGAGGCGCTTGTAATGCCCTTTTGCAGCTTACCCCAGCGCAACGTCAAGCGGGGGTGTATACGGTTTCGTCAGGTAATCATGGTGCGGCTTTAGCTGCTGCTGGGCAACAGCTGGGTATTGCAGTAACCGTTGGGGTCGCCACCAATGCCTCACCGATAAAACGCGCGAACATGCAGCGCTATGGCGCCGAATTGATCGATATAGAGCCTGGCATGGCTGCCCGTGAAGCTTTTGTCGCAGCTCGCGAACCTAGTGGTGGCATCTTTGTGCCACCCTACGACCATCCTCACATTCTGCAAGGCCAAGGCACGGCGGCGCTAGAATTATTACAAGAGTATCCAGAGTTAGAGGTGTTACTCGCCCCGCTTGGTGGCGGCGGTCTGTTAAGCGGGACTGCGATCGTGGGTAAGCAGCACCAAGTAGCCAATGTGTATGGGATTGAACCTGAATTAGCTGCCGATGGCTATGCCAGTTTTAAAACCGGTGTGTTGCAACCAGCAATGCCACCGTTGAGCATTTGTGATGGCTTGCTCACCCGCGTCGGAGAGCATACCTTTGCCCGTATTAAAGCATGGGTAGATAAGATTTTACTGGTGAATGATGACCAAGTGCTGCAAGCCCAAGCTCTTGTATGGGAGCACACTCAACAATGGATAGAGCCATCGTCAGCAACGGTTATCGCAGCCATAACGCGCTACCCTGAGCTATTTCAGGGCAAGCGCATTGGCGTGATTATTAGTGGTGGTAATTGTCAGCGAGCAAATAACTGACCTAAGTCTTGGAAGGCCTTAAACTCAAGCGCATTGCCACAGTAATCGTAGAAGAACATAGTGGCTTGTTCGCCCGGCTGGCCAGCGAAGCGAATATGTGGCTCTATCACAAACTTGATGCCTGCCGCGGTCACTTGCTCAGCTAATTGCTGCCATTGCGGCATAGTTAGCACCACGCCAAAGTGAGGTACCGGAACCTCATGCCCATCAACCGGATTATGGTGAGCCACGCCGGCACGCTCGGGTGCTAAATGAGTCACTAACTGGTGCCCAAAGAAATCCCAGTCGACCCATTGTGCTGCGCTGCGACCTTCAGCCAAGCCCAATACATCTCCGTAAAAGGCCCGCGCTTGCTCAATAGAGCTTACTGGAATAGCCAAATGAAAAGGTTGTAACTGCATTGACCCTACTGCCTCATGGCTCGTTAATCGTCTTAATTAATGTTTAATCGGCATGGCTGCGGCTGGCTTATGCCAGAGTCGGTAGCCGACTGCCAACATAAGCACCAACCAATTCACTGGCGGTACTAACCCTAAAGTTAGTACCGCTAAGGTATTCCACAACGGCTGGCGATAGTGCTGCCCTACCAATCCATAAAACAACAACGCCGCAAGTAAACCCTGCAATAAAAACAGGCTAATAGGCATAGATGTTCCTTAATGTCTCGTTATTATTGTGGAAATAAGCCTACCTTATCTTCATTGAATTGTAAAAGAAGCTTAAATTTTCTGACATATTAAGCGCTTAGAGCACGATCTAAATCGGCAATAAGGTCTTCAACGTCTTCAATCCCCACTGAAATCCTTACAAAGTTGTCAAGAATGCCCAACTTGGCTCGGTTTTCGGCAGGAATAGATGCATGGGTCATGATCGCCGGATGCTCAATCAAGCTCTCCACACCGCCCAAGCTTTCCGCTAGAGCGAAAATTTCTACAGCTTCTAAAAAGCGGCGTGCTTTATCGAGGTCGCCTTTCAATAAAATAGAAATCATGCCGCCAAAGCCGGTCATTTGTTGCTTAGCGAGCTGGTGTTGCGGGTGACTTGGTAAGCCCGGGTAAATGACTTTTTCTACTTGCGGATGCTGATCTAACCATTGTGCAATCTTGAGCGCAGCAGCATTATGGTGCTGCATACGCAACGCCAGCGTTTTCACCCCACGCAACGCTAAATAACTGTCGAATGGCCCAGCAATAGCACCTACAGCATTTTGTAAAAAGGTCATTTGCTCAGCTATCTCGGCGTTATCGCCAACCACCGCAATACCACCAACCATATCTGAGTGACCGTTCAAATATTTTGTAGCTGAGTGCATCACCACGTCTGCGCCTAGCTCCAACGGACGTTGATTAAAAGGTGTCGCAAAGGTGTTGTCCACCACAACCCAAATATTATGCTGCTTTGCTAGCTTGCACACGGCGGCAATATCAACCAACTTCAACATCGGATTACTTGGCGTTTCAATCCAAATCATCTTGGTACTGCTCGTAATAGCAGCAGCGACTGCAGCTAGATCGGTTAAATCGACGTACGAGAAGTTCAGCCCTGCTGAACGTCCACGAACCTTATCAAATAGACGGAAGGTACCGCCGTACAAGTCGTCCATCGCGATCACATGGTCCCCGCTGTTCAGCAGTTCCATGATGGTTGAGGTTGCGGCCATCCCTGAAGCGAACGCATAGCCATGCTGGCCGCCCTCAAGATTCGCTACCGCGCGCTCCCAAGCAAAACGTGTTGGGTTGTGCGAGCGTGAATACTCAAACCCCTTGTGTACACCAGGGCTCTCTTGAATATACGTAGAGCTGGTAAAAATAGGCGGCATGACCGCGCCAGTCGCCGGTTCAGGTGCTTGTCCGCCATGAATAGCACGAGTTGCAAATTTTAGTGTCTTTTGGTCAGCCATTATTATTTCTCCAGCAGGCCTTTCTCGGCCATCCAATCGTCATTATAGAGTTTTGATAAATAGCGATTACCAGTGTCACAAGCCAAGGTAACCACACGTTTAGGACTGGTTTGCTCACGGCAATAGCGGAGCGCGGCAGCAATCAAAGTACCGCTTGATGAACCTACCATCACGCCTTCTTTCACCAACAGCTCACGGGCCGTATGAAAGGCTTCTTTGTCACTGATAGCATAAGCTTTGTTAGCTAAGTTGATCTGACAAATATCTGGCACGAAATCTTCTCCTATGCCCTCTACTAACCAACTACCTGCAGTTACTTCTTCATTGCGATTAATCAAAGGTTCTAAAATAGATCCCTCTGGGTCAGCGAGAACCAAATCAACCTGTGGGTTTTGTTCGCGTAAATAGCTACCAATACCGGATAGCGTTCCGCCTGAACCTACGCCGCACACAAAGGCATCCAGCTGGCCTTGCATCTGTTGCCAAATTTCAGGTCCGGTCGTGCGATAATGCGCTGCCACGTTGGCTGGGTTAGTAAATTGATTCACATAGAACCAACCATGTTCAGCAGCCAAGCGCTCAGCCATATCTTGGTAGTATTCAGGGTGGCCTTTACCCACGTCTGAACGAGTACGAATCACTTCAGCACCCATGGCTTTTAAGTTATTCACTTTTTCTGCCGACATTTTGTCTGGCATCACAATTTTTAGCGGGTAGCCTTTACTGGCAGCAACCAAGGCTAAGCCTAAACCGGTATTGCCTGCGGTAGCTTCAATAATCGTCATTCCAGGGCGTAATTTGCCCTGTTGCTCAGCGGCTTCAATCATGCTCACCGCAATACGGTCTTTAATCGAGCCGCCTGGGTTAAGCAGCTCTAATTTTAAATACAACTCACAGGGGCCGGTATCAATGTTGCTAACTTTGACCATCGGCGTGTTGCCAATCATTTCTAAAACGTTCTGATAAACATGCATATGAATGAATTCCGCTATTAGGTTCGCTTAAAATATAATGGCATTATCGCACGGTGCAGTGTTCCATAGCAAAAGCCGGTGTGGCAAAGTAATATCACCAGAGCTACATAACAATAAAGGATAATCATGGCTAATCAACCGCAACCTCAGTATCAGCAAATTAGGCATACTTCTTTAACCCAAGCCAGATCAGCTTGGTACCTCAGTGCCGTTGCTGCCAGTGGCTTGCTGTTAAGTGCCTGCGGCCAACCAACAGCCTCAGTCGAAAGCCCTCAACAACAGTTCATGGCGGCTTTTAAACCTTATTGCGGACAAGCCTTCAGCGCCACTATCGTGGCCGATAATCAGCCGAGCCCAGCCTGGGATCATCCGTTAGTGGTGCATATTCGCGATTGTGAAGCTAATACCATTCGGATGCCGTTGCATGTTGGTGACGATCGTTCACGTACATGGGTACTAACCAGACAACAAACTCAACAACAAGAAGTTATTGATTTTCAACATTATCATTTGCATGAAGATGGTAGTGCCGATGCCGTCTCACCATACGGTGGCCAAACTGTACAAGCTGGCAGCGCTAGTAAGCAGGCATTTCCTGTCGATGAGGCCAGTAAAGCTTTATTTGTCGCGAATGGATTGGATGTGTCTACCACCAATACTTGGACGTTTGAGTTTGTTGACGCCAATACCCTAAGCTATCAATTGAGCCGGCCGGGTCGTTTATTTGAAGTTCACATTGATCTCAGTCAACCCATAGCAGTACCACCACCAGCTTGGGGTTATCAGGAGTAGAGCCATGCTAGATTTACGGAGCGATACGGTCACCAAACCAACAGCGGCCATGCGTGCCGCAATGGCAGCAGCGCCCGTTGGCGATGATGTTTTTGGGGATGATCCAACCATCAATGCATTGCAACAACGCATTGCCAAATTGGCTGGTAAAGAAGCCGCGCTCATTGCTAGTAGTGGTACCCAAACCAATTTATTAGCTCTCCTCAGTCACTGTCAACGTGGCGATGAGTACTTAGTTGGTCAGGAATATCACACCTATCGCTATGAAGCTGGTGGCGCCGCAGTGCTAGGTGGCATCGTACCGCAACCGTTTGAATTGGAAGCGGATGGTACGCTTAACTTAACTCAAGTCGAAAAACGAATTAAGCCCGATGACCCGCATTTTCCAATCACTCGCTTACTATCTTTGGAGAATACTCATACGGGTAAAGTGATTAGCCAAGAATTTATGCTCAAGGCACGTAAACTTTGCAATAAACATGGCCTTAAGCTGCATTTAGATGGTGCCCGCATTTTTAACGCCTGTGTAGCTAGTAAACAATCACTGGCCACCCTTGTTGAACCCTTCGATAGTGTCTCTATCTGTTTTTCTAAAGGGCTAGGCACGCCCATTGGCTCCGTCTTGGTAGGTTCGCACAAACTCATCGAACGTGCCCGGCGCTGGCGCAAAATGCTCGGTGGCGGCATGCGCCAAGCTGGGATCGTAGCGGCCGCAATGGATTATGCCCTTGACCATCATATTGAGCGGCTTGCCGACGATCATCGGCATGCACAGCAACTACACGACGGATTAATGCAGTTAAGCCAGAACGGCGCTGCTATTACCGTAGAGCCAGCGCAAACTAACATGGTTTACCTCAACTACAACAGCACCGACGACGCGCAAAAAGTGAGCACACACTTACGTGAGCAGGGTATTATTGTTGGAGCAGGCCAACGGCTGCGACTAGTCACTCATTTAGATATCAGCAGCCAGGATATTGAACGCGTGATCATTGCTTTTGATCAGGCCTTAAAGTTGTTGTAATTGTTGAAGTAACCGGTCTAAAGCCCGATAACTTAAACTTTCGGCAAGATGGCTACGCTGAATCTCCGAAGCTTGTGCAGCGTCGGCAATGGTTCGCGCTAGCCGCAAGGTGCGGTGATAGGCCCGGTGAGATAACTGCAAGCGCTCGATGGCTTGCACCAAAAACTGATGATCCGCATCACTCAAGCAGCAATGCTCTGCGAGTTGACTCGGTTTAAGTTCAACATTTAAACAGCCCTGTCGCGCCAATTGTACCTCGCGTGCGCTGGCCACTTGCTGGCGCCAAAGCGCAGTTAGCGGTGGCTGAGCAACCTCACGCTGGGCGAGCACCTCAGGCTGTCGCGGCACATCCACTTGCATATCGATGCGATCAAGCAAGGGGCCAGAAAGCTTGCCAAGATAGCGCATGATTTGCTCTGGGCTCGAGCGCGCACTTGCCAAGGTGCCATCAAATTGTCCGCACGGTGATGGATTAAGAGCACAAACCAGTTGAAACTTTGCTGGAAACTGCGCTTGGTAACCAGCCCGACTTATGGTGACGTGACCTGACTCCAAAGGTTCGCGCAGTGAATCTAACACATGACGCTGAAATTCTGGCAACTCATCTAAAAACAAAATTGAGCGATGAGCTAAAGAAATTTCACCTGGCCGTGGTGGCGAACCGCCGCCCACCAGTGCTGCCGCTGAACAGGAATGGTGCGGTGCACGAACGCAGCGTTGCTGCCAATGTTGGGGCTGCTCCGTTGCGTTTGAAATACTCCGTACTGCGGCTACTTCTAAGCCTTCTTGTTCAGCCAAATGAGGCAAAAGCCCCAGCAGGCGTTGGGCGAGCATGGTTTTGCCAGTGCCCGGGGGGCCTACAAAAAGTAAGTGATGACCTCCCATGGCCGCCAACAATAGCGCCCGCTTCGCTTGCTCTTGTCCAATGACATCGGCAACATCGCCAAAGGGTTCCAAATCGACATGGGGCTCTTGATACTTGATATAAGGAAGCCCATGCGGGCCCTGCAAATGGCTCACCACATCGCGCAGGCTGATGGCCGCAACACACTGTTGTTGCTTTAAGATGCTGGCTTCGGGGGCATTATCAAGGGGAATAACTGCTTCTCGGCCCTCATCTCGACAGGCCAATACCGCCGGCAAAATACCTAATACCGAACGTAAATCACCGTTAAGCGTTAGCTCACCAAAAAATTCACGGCTTTCAACTTTTGCCGACGACAACTGCTTATCGGCCACTAATATGCCGATAGCTATAGCAAGATCATAGCGCGCACCGTGCTTAGGTAAATCTGCTGGAGCCAAATTGATGGTGATTTTTTTTGCTTTGGGGAATAAATACCCGCTGGCCATAATCGCTGATCTAACCCGATCCTTGGCTTCGCGCACACCAGCCTGAGGTAAACCGACCATGTTGAAACCAGGCAGACCCGCCGCTAGGCAAACTTCTACCGTAACTAAAGGGGCGTCCATACCATACAAGGCGCGCGTATAGACTTGCGCTAAACTGATTGAGCTCATAACCACTCCGTGGTGAAAAGACCTCAGTTTAGCGCGGTAAGAAGCACTTGTTGCTATCGCAATAGCGGATTGCGGCTGCGGATTTTACGCAACCTTGCTAGGTAAATGACTTACCAGTAATGCTCCATGGTGACATTACCAGGCTTGCGCCGGAGGTTTTTCGGTAACCCGAGATCTGCGAGCACTTGTTTGGCATCACGAATCATGTCCGGATTACCACAAAGCATAACTTGTGCACTGCTATCTAACTGGTCTGCTAGCGCAGCTTGCAAAGCTCCTGATTCAATCAAAGCCGGCACCCGACCCGACAAAGCCCCGGTAACCTGCTCACGACTCACTATCGGCTGATAGCTGAATTGTTGTGGATACTGCTGTAACCACTGTTGCGCTAGTTTCTGATAGGCTAAATCGCTGGCATAACGCACCGCATGAACTAGATGAATCCGTTTGAACCGTTGCCAAGGCTCTGCGGTACCTAGCATCGAAAAATACGGCCCCACCCCGGTACCAGTCGCAATGAGCCACAAGCTCTCACCATCCGGCACTTCGTTCAGGGTAAAAAAGCCACTTGGTGGCTGTGATACTTCAATTCTTTGCCCTGCCTGTAAGCCATGTAATAACGGCGATAACAAGCCATCTTGAATACGGTTGACCAAAAACTCTAATTCATCTGCGGTGGGCGCGTTAACCAATGAATACGCGCGTTGTACCCGTTGCCCGTCTACTTCTAAACCCAGACGCACAAATTGCCCCGCAATAAAATCAAACTTAGGAGTACGCACCTTTAAGGTGAATAAATCTTGATTCCAGGCGTAGTTTTCAACTACTTCGCCCGTTAGCCATTGTGCCATGATGATCTACTCTGGTTTTTGCATTGCTGCTAAATCACGCTCTAACTGCTCTACCCGCTGCCGTAGACGCAATAATAACTGCTGCTGCACATCTAATTCTTCACGCGTAACCACATCTAGTTTGCCTAACTGCTGCTGCAAAATAGTTTTTACGCGCTGTTCAAAACTACCCGCTAAATCTTTGATCCCCGCAGGAATGCTGTCATTAATCTGGCGGGCTATGTCTTCTATTTTTTTCGCATCCATAACAACCCCTTATCTTTATCTGGTGGTGGCTGACATCATTAACGTTTAGCTTAGCAAGAAGTTGCGGTAAAATCTGCTTTTCATACGCTTTACCCAGCTTTTGTCACCTCCAACAAGAAGGTTGTTTATTCGTCATGCTGTTGAACCCTCGTCAACAAGAGGCCGTGCGGGCCATTACTGGACCGGTACTGGTATTAGCTGGCGCAGGTAGTGGCAAAACACGAGTCATTACAGAAAAAATTGCCCATTTAATTACTCGATGTGGTTACCCTGCGAAACATATTGCGGCGGTGACCTTTACCAATAAAGCAGCCAAAGAAATGAAAGAGCGGGTTGGGCAAACGCTCGGTCGCGAGTATACCCGTGGATTAACGGTTTCTACTTTTCACACCTTGGGCTTAACGATTATCAAAAAAGAAGTCACTCAGCTCAACATGAAAGCGGGCTTCTCTTTATTTGATGATCAAGACAGCTTGGCACTCTTAAATGCCTTAACTGAACCTGAATTAGATGGAGACAAAGAGCTCCTGAAACGCTTACAACATAAGATTGGGCAGTGGAAAAATGCCATGCTCCTGCCCGATCAGGCACTAGCCCAAGCGCAAACCGATGATGATAAGTTATTTGCCGAGTTTTATCGGCGCTATCAACAAAACATGAGAGCCTGCAACGCACTCGACTTTGACGATCTGATTTTACTGCCAACGCTCTTGCTGCGCACTAACGACGCGGTTCGTCAGCGCTGGCAGCAGAAGTTTCAGTACCTTTTGGTTGACGAGTATCAAGATACCAATACCAGTCAGTACGAGCTCGTTCGGTTACTGGTGGGGGATCAAGCAAACTTTACGGTGGTAGGTGACGACGATCAGTCGATTTATTCTTGGCGTGGGGCCCAACCCCAAAACTTGGCTTTGTTACAGCGTGATTTTCCGCAGTTGCAGGTGATTAAACTCGAGCAGAATTATCGTTCCCATGGGCGGATTCTAAAAGCGGCGAATATTCTTATCGAGAATAACCCCCACGTTTTTGAAAAAAAGCTCTTTTCAGAAATGGAATACGGAGTGCCACTGCGGGTTATCTATGGGCGCAATGAAGAACATGAAGCTGAACGAGTGATCGCAGAAATTGTGCGTCGACGCTTTCTAGAGCGTACTCCTTATTCGCAATTCGCTTTGCTTTATCGGGGCAATCATCAAGCACGGATTTTCGAGAAAGCTTTGATTGCCAACCGAATTCCCTATCGTATGACTGGTGGCCAAAGCTTTTTTGCGCGGGCCGAAATCAAAGACATGATGGCCTATCTAAGGCTATTAGTTAATCCAACCGATGATACCGCCTTTATTCGCATCATTAACTGCCCCAAACGTGGCATCGGTCCGAATACCGTGGAGCGGATCGGCGAGTTAGCGCACGAGCTGCATACAGGGCTCCTTGAGGCAGCAAACCATCAAGCACTCAAAACTCGTTTGGGCGCACGCGAGTTTCAGTCGGTGCAATATTTTTGTCAGCTGATACAACGCTGTGCTCGACGTTGCGACCATCAACCAGAGGCTGCATCGGCCTTGTTTGATTTGCTTAAAACGATAGGCTACGAAGAGTGGCTTTACGAAACCAGTCCGAGTGTCAGTGCCGCCGAAATGCGCTGGAAAAACATCAATGAGTTGATGCGGTGGGTGTCAGATATGCTAAAGGGTGATGCTGAACACGAGCCACTTAGCCTTGCCGATACGGTAGCTAAATTGTGTTTACGAGACATGATGTCGCGCCAAGAAGAAGCCGAACAAGGCGATCAAGTACAGTTGATGACCTTGCATGCATCCAAAGGCCTGGAGTTCCCACATGTATTTATGGTGGGCATGGAAGAAGGTTTACTCCCACATCAATCCAGTATTGATGAAAACATGGTGGAAGAAGAACGCCGGCTTGCCTACGTAGGAATTACTCGAGCACAGCAGTCGCTTACCTTTACCATGGCGAAAGAACGTCGACAATATGGTGACACCCTACGCCCTGAGCCTAGTAGATTTTTATTTGAACTCCCCCAAGATGATTTAGAGTGGGAAGAGCAAACCATAGCCACAGAAGCTCAGCAAGAGCAAACACGGTTATCAGGGATCGCACTACTGCGTAAAGCTATGGAAGATTAAGCTCGCGTTGCCGACTTACTGGTCGGCTGGGCATTGAATGGTGACTTTACTTGCTGGGGCTCTCCAAACAATTGGCCTTGCCCGATATTCACGCCATTATGGATAAGCGCCTGTAATTGATCGTGATTATCAACGCCCGCTGCGGCAATTTCGATGGCTAGATCGCGGCATAGATGCACCACATTTCGTACCATCACTTGTGCTCTTTGGCTGGTCGCAATGTCCGCCACAAAGCGCGGGTCTAACTTCACATGGGTAAAGGGATAATTCAAAATAAATTGCAGTGCTCCTGCACTACGGCCAAACTCGTTCAGCGCCAAACCTACCCCGAGCTCAGCTAACTGACGCAAACAGCTCAGCTGGCGTTTGGAGTTATCATTAAGCTCAGTCTCACTAAACTCTAGGATTAACGACTCTGGCGCAACTCCAGAGTTAGTGATGATATCAATTAATACCTTCACATCTGCCAGTTTATAAAGATGCTTACTAGACAGGCCCACATAGATAGGTAACGGCTGATCTTCAGCCTGTAAAATAGCGCAACAGCGTTTCAGCATCCAATGATCAAGCGCCAACGTCATCCCGGTTTTGTCAGCTACTGCATTAAAGCGATCTGCCGGAAGCAAGCTATCATCGCGTTGCCACCTTAGTTGCAATTCACGGGCAACTTCTGTGTTATCGCGCAGATCGGCTAAGGTAAACTGTTGTAATACAAAATCTTGGTCAAATTGAGCATGCCGCAATTCGGTTTCGCGATGCAACGAGGCCACCAAATCCTGGTGAATACTTTCATCAAAGACCACATAGCGACCGCGGCCCATACTTTTTGCTTGATACATGGCAGCATCAGCATCGCGCAGTAAACGCTCTGCCGAATCATTGCGCGATTTACACTCGGCGATACCCACGCTGGCACCCGAATAATGTTCGCTCTCACCAAAGACAAACGGTAACCGCATTTTTTCAATAATGCGCGATGCAACATCTCTAGCATCGTCAATATGGCGAATCATATCTAGTAAAATAACAAACTCATCGCCACCTAATCGTGCCACTGTGTCATTATCGCGAATGCAGTCACCAATCCGACGACTCGCTTCAAGCAAGAACTCATCACCCGCCGAATGCCCTAGCGTGTCATTAATATTTTTGAAGCGGTCTAAATCAACAAACAGCACCGCAAAATTATGGTTCGGGAAACGCTTTTTATGCTTCAGCGTTTGCTGTAACCGCTCAGTAAACATGGAGCGATTCGGTAAGCCCGTTAACGCATCATGGTGCGCGTCATAGAATAGTTTTTCTTCTACTTTTTTGCGGCGCTCAATTTCGCTAACCAACTCTTCTGTACGCTCCGCCACCTTACGCTCAAGATAGGCATTAACGCGTTTAACTTCATCGGCATTCCGACGGCGCTCGATGGCTACCGCAACATGTTGTGATACGAAGTTAAGAAGCTCTAAATCGTCCTGCTTATAGGTGATGTCATTCACGTAGGTTTGCACGGATAACACCCCAATCACTTCATCTTCAACCACCAAAGGCGAGCCCAACCACTGCGTTGGATGAGTACCGTAATAGCTTACCGCATCTTCCACTTCACCTGCCTGCACCAGCTGTTGATACTTGGCTCGGTCAATGAATACCGGTTGCGCATGACGGATAACATACTCGGTCATGCCTTTAGCTAACTTACGTTCGCGTTGTAAATTGCCATCATAGGCATCAACACTGTAGGGAAACTCCAGCACACCTCGGTCTTGATTAATCAGAGCAACAAAGAAGTTATCGTTATTGATGAGCATCCCTATCTGTCGATAAAGCTGTTCATAGAAGGTTTGCATGGACTCAGAGGTGTTGGTAATTTCCGAAATCGCAAACAACACGGAGGTTAATTTTTCAGCTCGCTCACGGACACTAATTTCATTAATCAGATCATCATTAATCTGCCGTAATTTTGCGGTTTGACGAGCAATTTCTGCCTGCATGTATTCACGCTGACGAACTCTATCTAAAGCATTTACAATGTGTTGCGAAACGAATAACAATAACTCTTGGTCTTGCTCTGTGTAGCGAATCTGCTCAGAGTAACTCTGCACCACCATGGCACCAACCACTTGACCATTTGAGCGCAAAGGCACCCCTAACCAGTCTACTGGAGGTGACCCTAAGTCGCGAATTTCACCTCGCTCTTTTAACCGTTCAAAGACCTCAATATCATACAAAAATGGCTTACCCGTACGCATCACATAACCGGTTAAGCCTTGCCCTAGCACCTCAGCCGGAATCACTTGCTCAAGGGCCGGAAAATCATCATATTCATCCACAAAATAGACAAACTGAACCGTGTCTTTAGCTTGGTCATACAAACAAATGTAAAAGTTTCGAGCATCCATCAGCTCGCCAATAATGGCGTGCACCGATGCATAGAAATCTTGCATGTTTTCTACAGAAGAGGCTAATTCAGAGATTTTAAACAGTGCTTTTTGCACCACTTCAGATTGGCGATATTTAAGTGCTAGTTTTTGCAGACGTGCAACAGCCTTACGCAGGCGCGTAATTTCTTTGCTTTCGGTGTTCTGCACTGCTGAAGTTTGAGCTTCAGGCTGCATCCCTGTTGACGTAGGCATAAGCTAGCTGTTTCGTTTTGTTTAATTGTTGTTTTTGTTTTATTTATTGTTTTAAAACTAACCAACCACAAAGTATATATTTACATTGCTAAATTACAAAGAGATTTATAAAAAACAGCTCAAATTATAGACACAAAAAAACCGCCGAAGCGGTTTTTTCTATTCATATTATGAATGCTAACTATTAAATTTCAGCAATCATAAAGTCGATAGCAGCTTGGATTTCTTCATCGCTACAGTCGTTACAAGTACCTTTAGGTGGCATCGCATTGATACCTTCAATAGCATGCTTCAGCACTGTATCCATGCCTTGAGCTAAGCGTGGCTCCCAATCGGCTGCATTGTTTAATTTAGGAGCACCTAACACCCCAGAGCTGTGACAAGCAACACAGAACTTGTTGTAAACCGCTTCACCAGAACGCGCGCCACCAGAACTTGCAGCTGCGGCTGGAGCAGCTCCAGCTACCCGTACTTGCGCTACCGGTGCAATGCGCTCTTTAATATCTGCGGTACTTTGTTGTGGTACTACAGCAGCACTAGCACCACCTACGACAAATGCCATTGCGGCAACCATTAAACGGCTAGATTTAAAAATAGATAATACGTTCACAGTAAACTCCTGATTGAACTAATGAGCTTGCACGCTCGGTTTGTTGTTGCGATTATAGCCAGATTCCACTCAAGGTTAAATACTTCCGTGCAATGTCAACCAATCCTAGCTTAGATACGCGTAAAATTGCCCTTTTGGATCTGGATGCTTTCTTTGCCAGTGCTGAACTCTTGCGCCAACCACAACTGCGCGATAAGCCTTTTGCGGTGGGTGGTGGCGGTGATCGCGGAGTGGTTGCTACTGCTAATTATTTAGCGCGGCAATATGGCGTGCGCAGTGCAATGGCCGGCAGCCAGGCTCGACGATTATGTCCACAACTTATCTTTGTGCGCCCTGATCATGCTTACTATCGCGCCATGTCCAATCAAGTTTTCGAAGTCCTACAACAGTATACCGAGATCATTGAACCTGCTTCTATCGACGAATTCTATTTGGACCTTACCCACAACCAGCACTATCAAGGGAGTGCCAGCTTAACGGTTAGTGCTATTCGAAAGCAACTACGAGCGCTAGGTTTAACCGCATCGGCGGGCATTTCTAATCAAAAGATGGTAGCTAAAATAGCTAGCGAAGAAAACAAGCCTGATGGTCAGTATTTAGTAACCCCAGAGCAAGTGAGCTCTTATCTTGCGCAATTAGATCTAAAGCGAATCCCTGGAATTGGACCGAAAAGTTTACAAAAATTGCATTACGCTGGCTTATTTTTAGGTAAAGATGTCCAACAAGCTGAGTTAACCAGTTTACAACGCATTTTAGGCGAAAAGGCCGGCTGGTTAGTTTATCAACGTTGTTTAGGTAACGACCCAAGAGCTGTGATTACCGAGCGTGTGCGCAAAAGTGTTGGAGTGGAAGAAACCCTAAGCCAAGATGCCACGAGCCTACGCCAACTCGAACAGTTCCTTGAACAAGTGCTACTGCCGCAATTGCAGAAGCGGATGAAAGTGAGTAACTGGCAGCAAGCCTTCATTAAAAGCCAGACGATTAAGTTAAAGTTTTCAGATTTTCAACAAACAACCGTATCCCGAACGGCTAACTTAGCCTCACCCAGCTTATTTTATCAACTGCTACGAGATGCCTGGGATAGGCGCCAGCAACGGCAAGTCCGACTCATTGGCATCAGCGTGGCGCTACCCGACCCTGATGATGCCCTGCAATTGGAATTGGAGCTGGAGTAAGCGGCTGCAACTAGGAGCTAAACTCATAGCTGCCTAACTGAATCACCTGGTTACGCAACTCAATCGCACTTAACGCAGCCTGTACGCGAGGATGCTGTAAGTGCCCTTCAAACTCGATAAAAAAGTGATAGTGCCCGAAACGCTGCCCGGTTGGTCGCGACACCAACGCCAATAGGTTAATTTGATGAACCGCAAAAGCTTGTAAGTGCTCGAGTAAGAGCCCCGGATGGTCTGCGTCATCGACAATAACTATCGAAGATTTATAGTGTTTCGAATCATCCGGTGCGGCTAAAGGCTGTGGCTGCTGTACCGCCACAAATCGAGTGATATTGTGGGCGTAATCTGTCACATCATGTTCCACCCAAGCCCAGTCCGCTGCGCTAGTATTAGGCTCGACCGCTGCCAACAGGTGCTCTGGAATGATTGCTGCCGCCGCCTGGGTTGTTGCTTGCAACTGCGCCAACGCTGCGGTATTGCTGGCGGTAGAAATCACCTCAATATCATGTTGCGATAACCAATCGCTGCATTGCCCTTGGGCAACAAACTGCGCGAAAATAACGTTCGGCTGTGGGTGATTTGCAACTACCGAAAAGCGCACTGGAATAGCCACCTCAGCAATAATTTGCAAAGGCTGCTTTAGAAAGCTATCAACGACTGGTGAAACAATCCCCTCAACGATATTTTCTAACGGCACTACCGCAATCCCCGCCTGTTCAGGGATGGCCTGCAGCGTTCGGGAAAGAGAGCTGTAGAAACTTATCGTAGGCGGCGCCTTGGCAAATTGCGGTAGGCGCAATACCTCACGCGCAGCTAACTCTGAGAACGTACCTGAAGGACCCAAAGTTGCGAGAAAAGTGGCTGAACTGCTAGTGGCTGGCACGAGATGCTTTACATCCTTTAACGATATCTTTGTATGAGTTGCAGTGAGATTAACTTACACGCTTTTATTCACAGATAAAAGTTACAGATTGTATTGAATTGGCATCTAGGTATTGGCAGTATGGCTGCTGACTTTATCGCTCAAGGCAGATGCGTATGGATTGGCTCACATTGCTACCCCCCTTGGTAGCCATTATCGTGGTTTTTTGGCGCAAAGAAGTGATTGTTGCGCTACTCCTTGCCATTTTCACCTCAGAATTATTATTACTTTTACACCATCAGCAGCCACTTTGGAGCGCTGGTGCTGCCATGCTAGAGCGTATCATTGCCGTCTTTAGTTCGGCCGGTAATACTCGTATTCTCATTTTTAGTTTGCTGGTAGGTGCGCTGCTTGCCTATGTGCGTGAGTCTGGTGGCGTGACTGCCATGGTCAATAGTTTACTCAAACGTGGTTTTGGCAAAACGAAGCGCAGTGCCAGTTTAATGACCGTCTTTACCGGAGTTTTTATATTTATTGAATCCAACCTCAGTGTGCTCACTGCGGGTATATTATCTCGCGGCTTATTTGAGAAGCTAGGCATGAGCAGAGCGCGATTGGCCTATTTGATTGATAGTACCAGCGCTCCCATCTGCATTTTGATTCTGCTTAATGGCTGGGGTGCCTACGTGCTCGGTATGTTAGAACAACAGCAACTGCCGGGGTCTTCGGTTGCCACCCTCTGGGCGACCATTCCATTCAACTTTTACGCACTCATTACCTTAGCGCTGGTGTTTTATACTGCCATTAGTGGCAAAGTACATGGCGCATTAGCTAAACATGAACAACAACCCCAGCCACCGCAAGATATCCAGCCGCAGGCCCCAAGCAACAGCAAGGCGCGTTACATGCTGGTACCTTTAACCGTCATGGTCGTGGGAATGATCGCCTTTATGGTGATTACGGGCGACGGTAATCTAACCGCTGGTGATGGCTCAAAATCAGTGCTTTATGCTACAGCGTTAGCCTGTTTGGTCGCCTACTTGATGCTCTTGGTCAGCCGTCGTAACAGCCATCAGCAATTAGTGACGATTGGCTTTAAAGGCATGAGCGAATTATTACCGCTGGTAACTATCGTTTTGTTATCATTAGCGCTTGGTGCTAGCGTCCGTGAACTTGGCACAGGAACTTTTTTGGCCGGGTTAGTCGGTGACTATCTACCGCTGGTACTGATAACCCCGATGCTATTTATTGCTGGTGCCCTGATTAGCTTTACAACAGGCACCTCGTGGGGCACTTTTGCTATTCTAATCCCGATTGCGGCACCCTTAATAATAGCACTAGATTTGCCAGCTCCCCTACTTCTGGCCGCGGTGCTTGGCGGAGGGGTTTTCGGTGACCATTGCTCACCCATTTCAGATACCACAGCTGTATCTGCGCTGGCGTCAGGCAGCGATTTGCTTGACCATGTTCGCACCCAGTTACCTTATGCACTGGTTGCTGGTGGGCTTACAGTAATTTTATATACAGTGGCAAGCTGGCTGATGCTTTAAGCTCGCCAGCTGATTTGTTTTTGCTACCAACTATTTGGATAATCATCAAACATGACACACGGTTTGCACTTTCGCTCTACTCGCGCCGAAATATCACGCCAAGCGCTTACCCACAATGTGCAACTCATCAAAGAAAAGTTGGGCAATAATTACCTTATCGGCGTAGTTAAGGCTGACGCTTATGGACACGGGATGATCAGCACGGCACAGGCTATAGCAGCTCACGTTGATGCTTACGCAGTGGCTTACATTGACGAAGCTCTAGCCTTACGCGAAGCTGGCTTAACCCAGCCCATTGTATTACTCGAAGGCTGTTTCAGCGCTGCCGAGCTTCCTATCTGTGCACATTACAATTTACTCCCGGTGATTCATCAGCAACACCAACTCGATGCCGTGCTCACTGCACGCTTGGCCCGTCCTGTTGGGGTCTGGCTAAAGGCTGATACAGGATTACACCGATTAGGCTGGCGTCCAGAGCAATTACCCGCCGTTTATCGACAACTCGATCAGTCTGCGCAAGTTGCTTCTATCACGCTGATGTCGCACCTAGCGATTGGAGATACACGCCATCAATTCACCCAACAACAGCTAGAGGCCTTTGCTGATCTTTGTGCCCAAACCAAGCCCTCAGCTCAGATGAGTGTCATCAATAGTCCAGCATTATTAAGTGCCGCTAAGGATATCAGCAATGGTTATGCTCATTGGGTTCGCAGCGGTATTGCCATGTACGGTGTCGCTCCGATTTTAGAAGGAGTTGAACTCCCTCCATTACAACCGGTGATGCGCCTTCTCGCTCCGATCATCGCCTTACGTGATATTCCTCAGGGCGATACGGTCGGTTACGGTGGTACTTGGCGAGCAACGCGTCCGAGTAAAATTGCAACCGTTGCCATCGGCTATGCTGATGGTTACCCACGCAGTGCAGCCAACGGCACTCCAGTTTGGCTTCACGGTAAACAGGTGCCCTTAGCCGGTACTGTATCTATGGATATGATTACGCTTGATGTAACCGACCTAGAGCAGGTCGCCATTGGCGATGAGGTTGAGCTGTGGGGGCCTAATCTAAGTGTGAATATCGTTGCGGAACACGCCAACACCATCAGTTACGATTTGTTTACTGGGGTTAGTCAACGTGTTCCTAGACTCGAAGTTTAATTACTCGGCTGGCGTGGGCTTCTGATACAACTTAAACCACGCTAGCGTATGTTCAATTTTTGCAATCATATTCGATGGCCTTGCGCTGACCGAATGAGAGGCGTCTGGCACCCGCACCATCACCGTATCTACCTTGCGTAATTGCAATGCTTGATAATATTGCTCTATTTCTGACATCGGCACTCGACGGTCGTTTTCACCGCTAAAGAGCAATACTGGGGTTGTTACATTTTCAACCAACGAAAGTGGAGAGCGCTGCCAGTAGTGATCCACATCTTGCCATGGCAATGCCGGGAATTGATTCGCAATCTGACCCAAGTAGCTATCTGCCGTAAGCGTCTTGCTGATCCAGTTAATGACCGGGTTGGTTGCAGCTGCAGCGTTAAAACGATCGGTTAACCCCACCGCATAGGTGGTTGCGATACCACCAGCAGAGCCACCAGCAATGAATAAATTATTACCGTCAACAAAGCCTTTTGCTAACAGCGCATCGATACCCGACATGTGGTCTGCAAAGTCACGTTCTGACGCATAGTAACCGTCAAGCTTTAACGCATGTTCAGCACCGTAACTGGTGCTACCCCGATAGTTGTTGTAGAAGACTACGTAGCCAGCCGCAGCATAGCGCTGATGTTCAGCTGCAAACATGGGGCTGTAGGCTAAATGCGGGCCACCATGAATTTCTAGCAATAGTGGGTACTTTTTATTGGGGTCAAAATTGGGTGGAGTGATATACCAACCATGAATCTCCGTGTCGTCAAAACTCGATTTGTAAGTGATCTCGTGCACTTCGCCAAGTGTTTTATGCGCAAGTAAATCTTCATTGAGCTTGGTTAATTGGCGCGCCTTCGTGCTAGTTACCGAGTCTAACAAAGCAACATCTGCAGGTCGGTATGAACTAGCTCGCGTATAGACGACCTGCCCCGTATTAGTAGCAATAGAATAACTACCGCTGGTGTAAGGTCGCGAAATATATTCACCGCCAACATCACTGACCCCCTCGGTTAACCGCCCATTTAATCTTACTTGCCCCAACTTAACGAGGCCGCGGTCGGTAAATTGAATGGCCAACGCACTATTATTAATCCATTGTGGGTTTTCTACCGAGCGGTCCCAGTCCGCTAATAACGCCTGCTGCTGATTCTTACCTAAATCTAAAACTTGGAGTCGATTATGATGATAAGCAATGGGTTCGTTTCCTCGATGCAAGAACGCCAACAGCTTGCCATTCGGTGACAAGGTTGGAGCAAACTCACGTCCAGGCAACGTAGTTAACTGGCTCAGCTCCTTATCTTTCACTCTTACTTGCCATAAATCAGCTTCTGCCACTTGATATTCCCAATCGGTAGAACGGTTCGCTGAAAAAATAAGGTGACTATTATCTGCACTCCAAACTAGGGGGCCCGAATGGCTGTAAGGACCTTCCGTTAGCTGGCGTGCATGCCCTCCTTCAGCTGGAACAACAAAAACTTGACTGTATTGATTGGCCAAAATGCCGGCACCATCGCGCTGATAATAAGTTCTCTCCACGATGGTAGGGGCTTTTGCCCAGTTTGCAGAAGCAGGCTGTTGCGGGCGGTAAACCGAGCGAGCAAACTCTGATTTAGGCGCATCAACGTTCATCATAAAAGCTAGCCAGCGTCCATCATGAGACCAGCTCAACTGACTTGGACTCTGGTCTACCGCAGTCACAACTGACATGGTTTTCTGCGCTACATAATAGACATGAATCTGATTACGGCCTTCATGACTGGTGGTAAAAGCCAAGCGTTTACCATCCGGCGACCAGGTAGGATTCGCATAACCATGAGCCATGGTTAGCAATGGAGTATGCTCGCCACTTTGGGTATTGATCAACCACAAGTGGCGCTTGCTATTATCCTTAATCATGTCAAAGCTGTTACGGCTATAGATTACCCACTTCCCGTCAGGAGAAATTTGGGGGCCTGCTGCATGCTCAAGTGCAAAGATATCTTCTGGCATGAAGGTTTCAACTGCTGGCTCTGCACTTACAACTGCGACATTTAGTAGCACCGCCAGCGGTCCGCTCCAGCGTAATAAGCTCTTAATCATGACATTCTCCAAACTAAACGTTTTGTTTTTATTAGTAATTAATGTACCCCTTTCTTTATCAAGAACCTAGTCTTTGGCCTACTTTTTGTATGGCGGGCATTAGAAATAGTCCTAGTAAATCCAGGGTTTTTATTTCGCATGTGCCTAAATTAATACTATACTCATCTTGTTGTAACACCATGTGAGTAGCGTTTGACTCAACAGAAAACATAACGAGGTCAAGAACATGCTAGAAAGTTGGTTCTCACAAGCTGATGCAGTCTTATTAGCTCGCTTTCAGTTTGCCTTTACAGTGGCATTCCACATCATATTCCCCGCCTTTACGATTGGTCTTGCAAGTTTTCTTGCCGTGCTAGAAGGGCTTTACCTTAAAACTCGCAATCCGGTCTACCAGAAGCTCTTTCGATATTGGGTGAAGATCTTTGCCGTAGCCTTCGGTATGGGCGTGGTTTCTGGCATTGTGATGAGCTATCAATTTGGTACCAACTGGGCCGTCTTCTCAGATAAAGCAGGACCTGTTATTGGCCCACTCATGGGCTACGAGGTACTCACCGCTTTCTTCCTGGAAGCTGGGTTTTTAGGGGTGATGCTATTTGGCATGAACAAAGTAGGAGAGCGGCTGCACTTTTTTGCCACCTTGATGGTAGCCGTTGGAACTGCCATTAGCGCATTCTGGATTTTGTCAGTAAACAGCTGGATGCAAACACCTGCTGGATTTGCTATGAATGAACAAGGCCAATTTATTGTTACAAGTTGGTTTGAAGCTATTTTTAATCCTTCATTTCCATACCGTTTAGCGCACATGTTACTTGCTGCCTATTTAACCACAGCCTTTGTGGTAGGCGCAGTTGGTGCTTGGCACTTACTCAAAGATAGTACCTCGGCCAGCGCTAGAAAAATGTTCTCGATGGCTATGTGGATGGCATTAATTGTGGCACCACTACAAGTGTTTGTTGGCGACTTGCACGGCCTTAATACGCAAGAGCACCAACCGGCCAAAGTAGCCGCTATGGAAGGCCACTTTGAAACCCAAAGTAACGCCCCTCTGTACCTGTTTGGACTTCCTAATCAGACCACAGCTGAAGTGGATTACGCGGTAAAAATACCGGGCCTAGCTAGCCTCATATTACAGCACGATATTAATGCTGAAGTTACCGGTTTGGACCAATTCCCTCGAGACGAGTGGCCACCAGTAGCAATCGTGTTTTGGGCCTTTAGAATCATGGTCGGCATCGGTGTGTTAATGATGCTTATCGGTCTCTGGTCTGGGTTCCAGCGTCTACGTGGCGGCCTTTACCAGAGCAAAATGCTGCATCGTAGTGCTGTCTTGATGGGGCCACTAGGGTTTGTAGCTGTTATTGCCGGTTGGGTTGTTACCGAAGTAGGCCGACAACCTTGGGTCATTCAAGGCCTCTTAAGAACATCTGAGGCTGTCTCTCCTGTCGATGCGGTTGGAGTCGGCGCTAGCTTGCTAGCTTTTATTATCGTGTACTTTTTAGTCTTCGGTGCTGGTACCGTTTATATCTTAAGAAAGATGGCCGGCGATCCCGAGCATACCCACATACCTGATTATGCTCGTATCCCAATGGCTGCAGAACGTCTCTACCACGAGGAGAAATAAGCAATGGATTACGCATTAATTTGGGCTGCACTTATCTCGATCGCGGTATTCGCATATGTAGCTCTTGATGGTTTTGATTTGGGTATTGGGCTCTTGTTTCCATGGTTTACAAACGAGCAACATCGTGACCGTATGGTCAATACTGTTGCGCCGGTATGGGATGGCAATGAAACTTGGCTGGTTCTTGGTGGTGGTGGCCTACTCGCGGTTTTCCCGCTGGCTTATTCGGTGCTGTTACCAGCACTTTACATGCCCGTTATTGCCATGCTCCTAGGCTTGATTTTTCGTGGCGTTGCCTTTGAGTTTAGATTTAAGAGCCGCAATAACAAACATTGGTGGGACCGCTCTTTTATGCTTGGGTCCGCAGTTGCTGCGTTTAGCCAAGGAGTGATGTTAGGCGCCATGCTACAAGGTATTGATGTCACCGATCGAGCCTACTCAGGCGGATGGTTTGACTGGCTAAGCCCATTTACTATTTTTGCAGGCATTGCGGTATGTATTGGCTATATGCTGCTTGGCGCCACTTGGTTAATTATGAAAACCGATGGCCAATTACAAGGCCGAAGTTTTTCATTAGCTCGTAACTTATCGTTACTCATGATTCTTGCAATAGCAGCCGCAAGTATTTATCTGGTATCAACTTATGGGCAAGTCGCTGATAGATGGTTAACGTGGCCGACCTCCGCTGGTTTGTGGTTGTTACCTTTTGCCTTAGCTATAGTCGGCGGCGGACTCCTAACAGCACTTAACAAGAAACGTGAGGGAACTCCATACCTCTGGGCTTTAGGAGTATTTTTAATTGCTTTTATTGGTTTTGCGGTGAGCATCTTCCCTTATCTTATCCCCTTTGAAATCACCTTATGGGAAGCCGCAGGACCAGATAATAGCCTATCGTTCCTGCTCGTAGGCGCAGTCATTCTAATTCCTATTATTTTTGCCTACACTGGTTATACCTATTGGGTATTCAGAGGAAAAACCAGTGAGGATTCTGGATATCATGAATAAACCACCAACTAAGTTACGACAGTGGCTCTGGTTTATTGGTCTTTGGGCTGCCGGGGTGATCACTATCACCCTAGTAGGTCTTCTGATTAGAGCGGCAATTCTTTAATCGGAGTCTTTCTCTTTTCGCGTTAATCTATCTAAATAACCCATGGCAAAAGCAGAGCCAACAAAAGTTAAGTGCATCAACACGTACCACTTGATGGTTGGCTCATCCATGTTTTGCGCGTTCATAAACACTTTCAATAAATGAATAGAGGAAATCGCAACGATAGATGCAGCTACTTTATTCTTTAAACCACCTGAATCAATTTTTCCTAACCAAGCTAATTTCTCAGTGTCGTTATTAATATTGAGGGTCGAAACGAAGTTTTCGTAACCACTCAACATCACCATCACTAGCAATCCTCCAACCAATGCAATATCGATTAAGGTTAGCGTTAACAAAATAAGGTCAACTTCTTTGATCGTTAGAATGTCTGGAAAAACATGTATAAGCTCCTGAAAGAACTTAATCCCCAGCAGCAACACCGCCAAGCTCAAACCAAGATAAATAGGTGCCAGCAACCAACGTAAGCTATACATTAAATTTTCTAAAAACCGTTCCATGAATATCTCAGAAAGTAAGGGTTCAACAAGAGGAACATCATACCAAGGTTAGCATTCACCGCTCAATTTTTTTAATCTACCGATGACCTCGACCATCAAGGCTGCCGTTAGACCAGCTGAAGCCAAGTATAATTCAAGCCAATAATCAAAACGTAACGCGCTCCTTTACCCAGACTTACAAGCAATAAAAACCAACCGAAACGTAGCCTAAGCATTCCTGCAAACATAGTTAATGGATCGCCCAAAATAGGTAGCCAAGACAATAATAAACTCCACTTACCATAGCGATTAAACCAAGCCTGACCCTGTGCTAGACGAATTTTACTCACCGGAAACCAGCGCTGGTTTTGCCAATGAAGAAAGTACCTGCCCAAGCTGTAATTCACGCAAGACCCAAGTACATTCCCTAAAGTAGCCACTGCCCACAGTGTTCCGATCGAGTCTGTCTGATTGAGCAAAAGCATCAGAAGCACTTCTGACGAACCTGGCAATAAGGTCGCTGATAGAAATGCTGAAATAAAAAGACTCAAGAACACAATCCACAACCCTCCCTGTACAAAATTCAAACAGGTGAACACGAAAATCTATCATTGCAACTAGTTTACCTGTTACGTTACTGGACATGGGAGTAATAATTCCCTAAAATCCACGCTCGCTGTTTTACCAACAGTACATTCCAATACGCACCCGTAGCTCAGCTGGATAGAGCGCTGCCCTCCGGAGGCAGAGGTCACAGGTTCGACTCCTGTCGGGTGCGCCAATTATTTCAATGAATACAACGGTAGCAGTCACTAACCAATATTTTTATGGGACCACATTGGGACCATTTTGGGACTGATTTTTAATACGCTATTATCGCATTTGAACTAAAGTGACCGCTAGCTAAAACTACCTAGCCTCGACTATTTTTAAGATTTCAGATGATGCATAGAACTGCTGAATAGATCATCATCTCAACAATTACAAATTATCTTAAAAACTTCTTCTTTATTACCCTCTGAGAATCATTGTCTTTGTGAAGCGCAACTCTGATACACATCAAGTACCTTGGATCACGTATTGAATACGAATTGCTTTTTGAACTTCTGTTTAATAGTGGATTTGAACCTTTGGCTAATTCTCCCAAAATACTTCCCACTCCCATGTTTGTTTCAGGAATTGTTGACGGAAACTCCCTTCTGATTAGTTGATCGATATCATTAGAATCGAACTGATGTTGTCGTACTTTTGCAATACAAAATATTACTTGATTCCGTCTCGCAACCGCTGTCTCTCGGCTATTGAGATGCGCTTCGATAACTTGATAGCTATTTCTTAGCCCCTGTTTCAACCATTCAACATCTGCATATTTTAGAAGATCTTTGTCATACTTCCATTCATTGTCCTCAATCTCATAAGCTAGGCACTCACAATATTCATGTACGCGCTGAGCGACACCCAGAGTCACATACCAAATATGCTCCGATAGATGTATCAGTGTTTGACCCGTAATATTGATAGAGAGTTGCTCAAATCCTTTTCTGACTATTTCTTGGACTTGTTGTCGATCAAGACTCGCAACTTTCTCGACTTCTTGTATTCTATTTGAGACCGATTCTTGGTTTTTTGTCTCACTAAAATAATGTAAAACTCCGTTTGGTACACCAACGATAAGAATATTTACATTACATTCCGCATAGCGAGTATCATCCAATAATATAACTATATCAGCCAGCTCTTCCATTAAGTCATCAGACGAGAATATCGACTCTAAATTATCTAAGACTATTACCTTTTTTTGATTAGTCGTCTCCGCAAACATCTTGAATGCCTTAAGTAAAGGCTCCTCTTGACTTATAGAATAGCTTCCATTGTGTTTTAAAGTGCCTTTGGCAAATAAAGCACCGACCTCAGCCGCCTTCTCCTCACTAAATCCAAGCTTTGTGACGGTGCCGGGCTCAATTAAACAATTGCATATCTCATGTGTAATCGAGCGAAGCCGAGAAGCGTTAGCACAATTAGCTACAACATATGGAATACCTAACTCATTCATCACTTTTTTATATAGCCACGACTTACCATTTCCACTATCACCGAATAGCAGAGTATGCGAATTTCTTTTTAAAGCTCTAGCAAGTGACTTTTCGTGCTGAGGTCGTTCAACGTACATCGAAGTGTTTACTTCCCCAAGCCGAGGTGTGAATACGTCTGATATTTGTTTACGGTCACGGTTCATTTACTTTCAATCCCTATTATCTTTTGAGTAACTCGCTTATTAAAGAAACCTAGTTCGGCACCAAAGTTAGGTAAACCTCTATACACTGAAAAGCTTACCAGCCATACCATCTAGCCGATGCTTCACATATTCCCAATTCGGCATCACCTGCCCCATCAGGCGGTAGAATCGCTCGCTGTGGTTGTGCTCTGCAATATGGCATAACTCATGCAATATCACGTAGTCAATGCAGTCGCGTGGGGCCTTTACTAGCAGTGGGTTTAGTGTGATGCGCCCTTGAGGCGAGCAACTGCCCCATTGGGTTTGCATGGTAAGCACGCGCAGCGGTGGGCGTTCGGCCACCCACAAAGCTTGTTCGAGAACAGCGTCTAACCGCTTATGAAACACTTCTTTGGCGCGGGCTTTGTACCATTCTTCAAGCGCTAAACGAACGCGCTCGGGCTCTTGAGCGCGCACGCTGACTAGCAACTGCCCGCGCAACAATTTAACGCTACGAGGCGCTGCGGCATCAACGGTAACTTTCAACAGGTATTGCTTGCCGAGGTAATAATGGCTTTCGCCACTGACATATTTGCGCGGGGTAATGTGTGCCTGCTGCGCTTTAAAGTCGCGTAATTGCACGTAAATCCAACGGCCGCGTTTGCGTACAGCGGCCAGCACTTCTTTGTCAGAAGCGCTCGTGGGTGCGGCCACCTGAACCGTGCAGTCGGGCTTTACCTTAATGGTCACTTTGTGTGCCGCGCTTTTGCTGTCGCGGCGTCTGAATGGTATCCACTCGTCACCGTAGTAAAAGCCTTGAATGGCAACGTTCATGGTTAAGCGTCCAACCGGCCGACACGAACAATCTGCACTACCGACTCGACAATGCGTTTGGCTTGGTCGATGCCACCGCCTAAACCTTTGCATTCAGCAAAAATCATTGGCAGTAATTTCTTGCGAATATCGGCTTCTATGTTTTGCGGGTTAATCGAGTTCTCGGCAACCGCTTGGCTCACCACGTCATCGACGTCAAACGCCAATTTGACCCATTTCTCTTGGGTTTTCTCGTCTAACAGCGCAAAAGCCTCCGGCAAGTTCTGTTTAAATACTCCGTAATAGCCTTGTGCGTGTTTGTTGGTATCAAACGCATCGGGTAGCTCGTTTAAGTAGCGTGCTTTTACCTGCTCTTCAAACTCATGAAACATCATGTATTGCTTCAGCGGGTGGTCAAACAGCTTCTCAGCTTCTTCAATGGCTTGACGCAACAGCTTCGAAAAGGCTTCTTGCGCGTAAGGGTCGTCACGCAGCTCTTGCTCAATCATGCGAGTCACGCGGGTGCGAATTATATCAGTTTCGTTGCGGGTTTTATCTTCGCTCCAGTCTTCGGGTTGTTGTTGCTGGCCCATTTTGCCCACTTCGTAAACACCCTCGGCATCGCGTACGCCCACACCAACCACGTGTTTATCGAGCAGCTTTTTCACATCGGCGGCATAGCTATCGTAGCTGACACGTTCGCCCGACTCTTGTTGCACCACTTGGCGCAAGCTTGATAGCTGCTTCACGGTTTCTTTATAAAAAGCACGGTCTTTGTCGGTGAAGCTTTTATCGTCAAAGAATGTCTTCGATTGCAACGCCACTTTTAAACAACTGGCAAACTCAGTCAGGGCTTCGTAGAAATCTTCGCGGCGCTTCAAGTTCACATCAACAAACTCACTGCCACGCTCTTCTAAGCGAGGAATAAGTACATGCTTTAATGCTTCAGTATCGGATTTGTTTTTCACGCCATCAAATATCGCCCACAATTGCTTATAAAGCTGCGGCAGGCGCTTATATTCGGTGCTCATTTGCTGATAGAGCCCTTCAATGTCGTTAATGTCGTAACCGCCTTGGGTGCGCGAGGCAAGGTCTTGATAGTCTTTGATGGTGGTATCAAGCTCAGCAAGAATGCCGCGGTAATCAATCAGCAAACCAAATTTCTTATCGGGGTGTAAGCGGTTTACCCGGGCAATGGCCTGAATTAAATTATGGCCCTTGAGTGGCTTGTCGATATACAGCACAGCATTGCGCGGCTCGTCAAAACCGGTTAGTAATTTGTCGACGACAATCAGCAGCTTCAACTTAGGGTCATTTTTAAAACGGTCAATCAAATGCTGGGTATAGGTTTTCTCATCACCGCCCTCAACGTTCTCTTTCCACCACTTGCTCACTTCCGGCATGCTGGCTTCGTCCACCGAGGTATTGCCTTCGCGGGTATCGGGTGAGCTCATCACCACGGCAGATTCAAACAAGCCAATTTCGTCTAAGAAGCGTTTGTATTTAATAGCTGAGGCTTTGCTATCGCAACACAACTGGCCTTTCAGTGTCTCGCCAATGTTCTTATCAAAATGGTGCGCAATGTCGTAGGCGATAAGACGAATACGGTCATCAGCGCCGTACACTTGCCCACGTTTGGCGAACTTTTTCTTTAAATCGGTTTTTTGCTCATCGCTTAAGCCTTCGGTAATGCGGTCAAACCACGCATCAATGGCGCGTTCGTTCACATCTAAATCAGGCACACGCTCTTCGTACAACAGCGGCGTCACGGTTCTGTCTTCAACCGCGCGCTGCATGGTGTAGGCATGCACTATCGAGCCAAATTTATTGGTGGTTTTGTCATCTTTCAATAACGGCGTGCCGGTGAAAGCCACAAACGCCGCTTTCGGCAGCGCCTGCTCCATACGAATGCTGTTCTCACCGCCCTGGCTGCGGTGCCCTTCGTCTATCAGCACAATAATATCTGGGCTTGGGTTGTAGCATTCTTTGAGCTTGGTCGCGGAGTTGAACTTTTGAATAAGCGTGAACACAATGCGCTCGTTACCACGGCCAATTTGCTGGGCTAGGCGTTTGCCTGAGGTGGCCATGGCTGATTCACGGTCTTTCTTGGATGATAACTCACCGCCAGAGGCAAAGGTTTTGGCCAGCTGGTCTTCTAAATCAACGCGGTCGGTCACTACAATAACGCGGCACTGTTTAAGGGCGTCTGTAAGAATGAGTGTTTTCGACAAAAACACCATGGTGAATGACTTACCCGAGCCGGTTGTATGCCAAATCACCCCTCCTTCGCGGCTGCCATCGCTACGGCGTTTTTGAATACGCTCAATTAAGCGTTTAATGCCAAATACTTGCTGGTAGCGCCCAACTATTTTGCCAATTTTTTGGTCAAAAATGGTGAAGTAACGCACCATGTCAAACAGCCGCTCGCGCGATAGCAGGCTAATCAGCAAGCGGTCTTGGCCACTTAGCATTAAATCGCCACCGGCTAGCAGATTTTGATACCAAGCTAAATCGCGCGGATGGCGGTGGGCGAACAACGCATTAATGTCATCGCTTGAGCGCTTTTTATTTTTAAGCGCTAGCATTTCAGCATCGTTAATGTCTTCTTCACGCCAGGCGGCCCAGAACTTTTCAGGGGTTTCGACGGTGCCGTAGCGCCCTTCACTGCCGTTAATTGACAACAACAGCTGGGTATAAGCGAATAAATGCGGAATTTCATCAGGGCGCTGGTTGCGCAAGCTTTGTGAGATACCCTCAAGTACCGTTGGGCCCTTTTGCGCATTGCCATCTGGGCGCTTGGCTTCAATCACCACCAATGGCAATCCATTCACAAAACAAACAATATCAGGCCGGCGTGAATCTAAGCCGTTAGCCCGAGTTACCGAATACTCTTCGGTAAAGTGGAACCCGTTGTTGTTAAGGTTGTGCCAGTCAATAAGCTGAATAGTTGGTGAGACTTTTTTGCCGTTAACAAACTCGGTTACCGGCATCCCGTACAGCAGGTGGTTATAAATTTTCTCGTTGGCGTGGCGTAAGCCTTCATTGAGTGCCGGCGAGCATAACTGCGAGATAATATTATCAACGGAGTTGTTCGATAACGGATGGCTTTCGCCGGCAAACACAAACGTGCGATTTGAAAGCACTTTGCGTAATACTTCTCGCAGCACAACTTGGTCTTGCTTACCACCGCGCAGCGCCAATGCCTCAGCCGGAGCTAGAAACGTCCACCCCAAGTTTGCCAATAGCGTCATTGCGGGAATTTTGGCGGCGTATTCTTCCTGAAATTTTGGGGTGTATTGCTCCATCACTGGACTCCAATTAGAAAATAATTAACGGTTAGTCACTAGATTTTTCGCTATCTCGATCAACATAATCATCTAGCGTTTGACCGGATGATGTTTTCCATTCACGCCAACCGTTTGTTGCACCAAGCACCAATAAAGCTGATGCGCCACTGGGTGAGTTAAATAGATAGTCTTTGGTAAACACCACCCTGTCACCAACTTTGTGCAAAACGCCTTTCTCAAGCAACTCATCGCGCTGACTTATTAATCGTGGCTGCGTCGTTTTACGTGTTGGCACATAAGGCGCTGACGAGCCTTTTAGCATCACCATCCCTTCATTGGTGTAATAGGCCTTGCCATCAACACCACCACGCTTACAGAAAAACATTTCCTTGGTATCACCCTCGGTTGGGTCCACCAAAGCTTCAAAAATGGGATAGCCTAGGGTAGCCAGTAATAATGAACCAACGCGATGAATTTCATCACAGTCGGCTTTCAAGGGGATTGGCGTGTGCGGCTTCTGCCCACCATTACCGTTAATGAGCTCATACCGAGCGCATTGCTTTGCTTTTTCGATACTGAGGGACTCAAGGTAGAGCGCGTGGGTTTGCGTTAAGTTATTAGTTAGCGAGATAAGAACTAAAGCGCGTTCCCAATCTTTCTTTTCGTTCTTTAAATGCTGGCCCAAACGGTGGCCAACATCGCCCGACTGCCCAATATACACTTCATCTTGATTCTCACGCCCCACAAGGAAATACAACCCAACCTGGTGTGCTTCTGGCATTTTTAAAAATTCAGCCATTTGGTTCCGCGGCACTTCAATTACTCGAACAATGGACGTGGTGATTTCAGCCACGCGAATACCTGACGGGTCGCCACTGGGTAAAAAGATTTGGATGGTTCTTGGCTGCTTTTCAAAACTCATGCGGCCTCCTCGTCAACTTTAACTCGGCGCTTGCCTGTTAAGAGTTGCTGCATTAGGGCTTTCTTTTCTTGTTTTAGGGCATCGAGTTTTTGTTCGTACTTCTTAATTTCATTTTCAGCAAGCGTCAACACAGCAGCAATCGAGTGTTGCTCTCTAAGGTCAGATGGAATCTTAAACTCTAGTTCCTTTAAAACTCGCATATGGCGACTATAACCAAGATTAGGAATATCGACGTGGCTCAATAAAAAGTAACCAAATTTAATGTCGAGAGTACTTCGAGAAACTAAGATCTGAGTGCCGTCAGCTCCGGGACAAAAGGCAAAATCAACCCATTTTATGCATCGCGTATGGTCTCCAAAAATGATTACCGGAATATCCTTATAATGTTCGGAATTGTTGCAAAACCCAGCAATTAGTTTCTGACCTTGATCAACAATCGGTACGTCACCAAAACTTAAATAGTCAGACGATTTAACCTGAGTCGACTTCTGGTTAGCGATCTTGAATGCGTCGCTAAATACGACAAATTTCCACTCCCCACTAAACCGCACACCATTCTCATCAAGCAAACGCTTTTTGCCGGTGAGCAGTTGTTGCATGAGTGCTTTTTTCTGCTGCTGGCTGTTGGCAAGCAGTTGCTCAGTGGTACTGATGGCCTTATCCCAAGTGGAAAGGATTTGGGCGATTTTTTTTTGCTCTGGGAGAGGTGGTACTAACAACGCTAAATTTAAAACATCTGATTTTGTGATGTTCTTCATGCTCCCGCTAGTACCAGTTCCAAGGTTTGATAATCTATATCTCGTATGAGCTGAACCAAGCCAGTATGCTAACCATCTCATCTCAACAACTTTATTTTTTGGTTTTAGTTGCCAAAGCCTGTCCGGTAGATAAGTATTATTGAGAGCAATCTCCACATAAGCATTCGCCCCGACTAATGCTGGAGTATTCATTCGACTAATAATGATTGAATTCGCTATCACTGGCTCTCGAAGCCTCGCAATCTCTGACTGCTCGATTACTGACTTGGTTTCATCGCTTTTAAAATAACCATATGAAACACAACTTGTTTTAAGTATTTTATGTGTAGCATTTTCATTACCATCGTCCTCAGAGTTCACGGAAACGCCTGCATCTAGGCTCCTGACTAACCCTTTGACATACTCTTCCGTCCACCCCTCAGGCACCATAACCCAACTCCTTCAGATACTTGGCCATTTGGTCTTCAAGTGCATCAAGTTCAGCTTTTAGCTTCATGCGCTCAGCACGTACAGCCATCAGGTCAATCTCTTCCTCTTCCTCAAAGGTATCAACGTAGCGCGGGATGTTGAGGTTGTAGTCGTTTTCTTGAATTTCTTTTAGAGTTGCAAGGTATGCATATTTATCAACGCTTTCACGGGCCCGATAAACATCGACAATCTTCTGAATGTTGTCATCGCTCAGTTGGTTTTGGTTTTTACCGGATTTGAATTCACGCGAGGCATCAATAAACAACACGCGCTCGTTATCTTTGTTTTTCTTAAACACCAAAATAGCGGCAGGAATACCGGTACCGTAAAACAGTTTCTCCGGTAATCCAATGACGGCATCAAGCAAGTTCTCGTCAATAAGCTGCTTACGAATTTTTCCTTCCGACGAGCCACGGAATAACACGCCATGCGGTACGACAACACCCATGCGGCCGCCGAGCGTTGATGACGAGCCTGGTTTTAGCGTTTCGATCATATGCAATATAAACGCGTAGTCGCCTTTGGTTTTGGGTGGCAAACCGCGGCGGAAACGTCCGAACTTGTCGTTGGCCGCGTCGTCATAACCCCATTTATCAAGGCTAAATGGAGGGTTGGCAGTCACGATATCAAACAGCATGAGGTCACCGTTTTTATCGAGTAGTTTTGGGTTACGAATGGTGTCGCCCCACTCTATTTTGTGGTTGTCTTCACCGTGCAAAAACATGTTCATTTTGGCCAGTGACCAAGTCGAGCCAATGGCTTCTTGGCCATAGAGTGCGTATTGCTTGCTGCCATGGTTGGCAACGACTTTGCGACCACATTTCATGAGCAATGAGCCGGAGCCACAGGCTGGGTCGCAGATGCTATCACCCGGTTGTGGGTCGAGCAGTTCGGCCATAAGGTCGGATACTTCAGGTGGTGTATAGAACTCACCGGCTTTTTGGCCACCGCTGGCAGCAAAGTTTTTAATGAGGTATTCGTAGGCGTTACCGATAACATCCAGTGAGCCCACGCGACTTGGCTTGAGGTTTAGCTCTGGCTTGGCAAACTCTTCAAGCAAATGACGCAGTATGTCGTTCTTTTGTTTTTCTTCGCCAAGTTTGTCGGTGTTAAAGCTGATGTCTTGGAACACGCTTTTACCGGCGTCTTTGAGTTTAGTGCCGTTGGCTTCTTCAATAGCATGTAAGGCTTGGTCAATGCGCTCACCATTACCGGGCTCGTAACGGCGTTCATACAATGCGTAAAAACTGGCATCGCGTGGTAACACGAAGCGCTCGTTTTTCATTAGCTCTTCAATGAGTTCTTGCACGTCGCCATGCTCGGCTTGATACTGGTCGTAATGGTCTTGCCAGACATCTGAGATGTACTTTAAGAACAGCGTAGTCAGGATAAAATCTTTGTAGGTATCGGCACTGACGGTGCCGCGGAACGTATCACATGCGTTCCATAGCGCTTTGTTGATGGTGTCTTGTGAAATGGGCGAATTCATTGTGTATCCCTACTCTTTTTTCAGTTACTAGTCGTGCTGAATTATCGTATTATCATGGTTGCGCGACGATATGTGTCGCAAAATGTTACACCTACTGCTCCTCGATATACTCAACCAAGTCTCCAACTTCGCATTCGAAAAATTGACACAATGCTTCAAGCGTTTCGAAATCCACTCGCCTTGCGGTTTCACGGTACAACAATGTCACGGTATTTCGATTTAAATTCGTTGCTCTTGCAACATCAGTAATATTTAGCTTTCGCTCACCCATCATTCTTGCCAAATGAACTTTTATCATGACTCCCCCGAAGAAATGTCATCTAAAATGGCAAAAAGTCATTGCAAATGTCATTTTGCGTGCTAATATGTCATTTTAGATGGCAAATTGAAATCTTAGAAAACTATATGTCATCTAATCTATCACCAATAATTGGAGGTTTCCATGCAAAAAGATATAACTTACTTAACCACGGCTGAGCTTGCTGAAAAAATCAAATATGACACTCGCACGATCCGCGAGCAGCTTAAGGATTCCGTACTAATAGAAGGGATTCATTACATCCGACCTTTTGGGAAACGGAAGATCTTGTACCTCTGGGAGCAGATTCGTGATGACTTAGGTAAATTCTCACAGGCATCAACCATGGTTCCCATGGCAAAGGGAGGTGTAGCTCATGGGTAGTGTTTATGCTCGGCCAGAAACGAAGCGGTTAATTATAGATTTCCGGTACCAAGGTGTTCGTTGTAAAGAAACTACCTCTTTACCCGACACAAAAACGAACCGAAAAAAAGTGGAGAAGCTTCTTCAAACAATCGAAGCCGAAATCACGCTAGGCTCTTTTGAATATCACAAATATTTTCCAAACAGCAACCGAGCCAAGCTTTTTGCAAATCAGGCTTTACATGAAAGTTCCGGTAATTTTCCAACGTTCCGCAACTTTGCTGAGCAGTGGTTTGGTGAAATGGAAACCCAGTGGCGTAAATCACATAGCGACACCGTTCGGAATACTATCGATAAGTACTTGATTCCGAATTTTGGAGAAAAAGAAGTTGGCCACATCACCAAAGCGGAAATCCTGTCATTTCGAGCCTCCCTCGCCAAAGTTACAGCTCGAAATGGCAAACAGCTATCACCGTCGCGGATCAACCATATCATGACGCCATTGCGCATGATCCTTAATGAGGCAGCCAACCGATTTAATTTTAGCTCACCCTATCAAGGAATTAAATCGTTAAAGGTTCCGCGTACGGATGTAGAACCTTTTACGCTCGAAGAGGTGAGGCTCATTCTTGATAATGTGCGTGTTGATTTTAAGAACTACTACACGGTTCGTTTTTTCACTGGCATGCGCACTGCCGAAATTGATGGTTTACAGTGGGATGCAGTGGACTTTCAACAACGCCAAGTTTTAGTCCGCAGTACCCTCGTTAATGGCCGCATCGAAAGTACAAAAACGGATGGCTCTTTTCGAGCTATCGACATGAGTCAGCTTGTTTACGATGCGCTCATGTCTCAACGTGAAGCGACCGGTCATAATCAATTCGTTTTCACCACCCGCGCAGGTACCCCGCTTTCGCACAACAATGTGACTAAACGAGTTTGGTACCCCCTCTTGCGCTATCTGGGGCTGCGTAAACGGCGGGCATATCAGACTCGACATACTGCCGCCACGCTCTGGCTAGCCTCGGGTGAAAGTCCCGAGTGGATTGCTCGGCAGATGGGTCATGCAACGACAGAGATGTTATTTCGAGTTTACTCGCGTTATGTACCAAACCTGACCCGCCAGGATGGCAGCGCATTTGAGCGTTTGTTGAAGCAAAACTTTGATGTGAAGACGTTGGAGGTGAGCCATGATGAATAACGATATGTTTATGGCTGATGATGCGGAACAAGTGATGAAAGAGCATCGTGAATATGCCGGACTCACTGCTCGTCATTTGATGACAAAGCTTCAAATTTTGCCAGGCAATCAACTTACCAAAATCATCGGAATTGGTTTTGAGCGTAATAATTTGGAAGCTTTAGAGTCATGGGTGTATTTCATCTCGAACACGTTGAAAATTCCATTTTCAAAAGAGCACTTCGAAATGCTAGAAGTTATTCTTCAGGGCATTCTAGAAGCGGCTGAGCGTGATTATCACATCCAACTACGTATGGAGGTGACACGTTATGCGCACTAATCAAGACAAGTCGGGACTTATGTCCCGACCGCCTCACGACTCATGTCCAGACGGTTGTCAGGACTTTATCACGACGCGTGAAGCGGCAACGCTTGCAAACGTATGTGAGCGCACTATCTCGCGCAAAGTTCACTTAGGACAGCTTCACTCGAAAAAGTCAGGACATAAACGTCTTATCTGTCGTGATTCTGTCATGACACTTTCAAATAAATCGACAAGTCCTGCGACAGTTTCTGTCGCAGCTAACGATTCGGGGATTATTCCTACTTTGCACGAACTCACAGAGCTTATGCAAATCATGATTTCTCTATATCACCCTACTAGCACCGCAGATGTAGCAAAGAAGCAGCAGGCTCGGGAGAAAGCAAAGTCACTGCGAAGACCGCCTTAGGCGCTCGACCTTTTGCGGTTTATTCCTCGTGGTTTTATTTTTCTTCTAAAGGTGATTTTATGATTAGTGATACTAAAGAACGTCAACTCGACGTGTTACAAACAATTTATTCAGAAATCCAAAACGGTGATATTCAAAAAGAATCTTTGTTACAACACGGAATTCTGTCAATCAATCGATTAATTAAGCTTATCAATTCTCGGTTAGAGCCAGCGGACATTCCTCTACTCAGAGGTACACTCGCCCTTGCGCGAAACCCGCTTCTTTATACCCCAACGCAGCAGATTAAATCTGCGCTGCAAGACATTCGCGAAGATACACTCAGTCTTTACGAGAAGCACATTTCACATATAAAAGACATGGTTGCAACTCGTACTAACAAAGAAACTCTGGCGTATCTTCGCTATAACATTCCGGCCCCACATCGTGCATTAGTTGCACTAGCAGCAGGGTTCGCAACAGCGAATCGCGATTTTTGGCTATTCTCAGATGAAGAATTACTCAACACCTGCGACGGCGTTGATTCATTAGCGGAGTTAAAGTACAAAAATTGCAGTGTCCATGCACATATCAAGGGGCGCCAGCTCGAATGGGAGTTTCAGAAACGAAATCCAGCCGCTATGCGCAACTATTATCTAGATGTCGAAGGACTCCGACATCGCTCTATGGGTGAACTTGTTACCGCCAATTTTCTGCGGTTGAATAACATCTCATTCTTAACCCAAATGCCAGTGGCCAATTCAAACGCCAAAAAGCCTAGAACAATAGACTTTTCACTCATTGACCATGATGTTCACATTGAAGTACTGCAAAACGAAGAGCGAGGTCAAGGTATCCGGCGTTCCAAGTATGTCGACCGGCTTAACTCTAAACGATATGAATATAAGCTTCTAGGTGGCAAATGTATTTTTGTTGACTCTGATAAGTATTGGACATCAGAGGGCTTTGACATTGTGGCTTTTAGTGAGCAGCTTCAAGCTTCGCTGCAGCTAACAGGGATTTCAACAAGTACCGAATTCCCCGCCACGGCTCTTGGTTATCGGGATAACTCTGAAGCTAAAAAGTTAATGACACTGCCACTGCCGGAGCTCATTTACTTTTTAGAAAAGCAAGGTGTTGTGGGACTTGCATCACTGAAGAACAACTTCCATTTTTTTATGACGATTCTAAAAATGCGAGATGATTTTGATGACATTCTTAATCACTTTAAGCAGCTTGGGGAGCGTATCAGGTTGTCGCGCATTCAAGCAGCGGTTAAAGAGCGAGATAAACATTATGCGAGCATTGAAGAGGTGCGAGCGTTAGCGGTCGAGCATAATATTACCTGTCAAAAAGAGTGGTTTGCTTTTGCAAAGGCCAACCGCGACTTTCTCAAGCAGATGAATATTCCGAGTAATATTTATCTTGTCTACTCACGGCTTGGGACCTGGCAAGGGTGGGGATATCTCTGGAACTGATGCCGTGATTGTTAGCGAGGGGCACATGCAATTGCCCCTCATTTTTCATTTAAGATGTGTAACCACGTATACTGAATCAGGTAGGATTATTCATCACTGATAGCAAAAGCGGCAAGGCAACGGAGAGGCCTGATTTAATTATCACCCTCGAAAGTGCATCCCGCCATAAGCTACTCTGGATAGGACAAAACATATGACGACGACACAAGCAATCATCATGACAGCGACGCCGGTCGTGTTTGTAATCGCCGGGCTAGTAATGATTTACTATAAGCGCAACAAGGATTAGAAAAGCACTAAAGCCTCGACGGGGCTTTTATATGTGGCAACTAAAGTAATTCAGAAAGCTTTCTTTTCAGCGCTTCTTGCTGCTGCTCTTTGGTTAAAGTTGGACGTACTAGTCGCTCATACTCAGGAAATACTTCAAGCAAAGGCAAGTCAATCGCAAGAGCTACTGCTTTGGCGACTCGCATTGAAATAGCTTTTCTGTTAATGATTTTAGAAATAAGGCTTGGTGAACAATTGAGTGCGTGCGCTATCGCACCTTGGTCAAAACCCTTCTTGTTAATTGCTTTACTAATGTCCTGTGGCGTCATATCTAAACATCCTAAATCAAGTTTCAAAATAGGTTATGCGATGTTTAAGTAGGCTACTAGACGTTACACTCGATTTACGAAATAACTTACACTGCAGATATCAGATATCGCACGCGAGAAGACGACATGCACTATAACGCTATGCAATCGAAGTACACCGGACGCGTACTCAAATCAGCCATCATCATTTTCATGTCATGTTGCCTACTGATGTTTTCAGGTGAGTTGCTCGCAAAGCAAGTCAAAATGAGTAAGAGCAAGATTTGTCACGACAGCTCAAGTCCATATTACTCGCGAACGAAAAATTTCACGGCTTTCGAAACAATCGAAGCTTGCTTAGCCGCTGGTGGAAAACTCCCCAAAGGAAGTCACAACCACAACAAGAATGGAGTTACTAAACCTGCAAATTCTACAACATCACAAAGTTACTCAAGGAGCGCTTTTGCGCACTGGACAGATGACGATGGTGATTGCTTAAACACCCGTCATGAGCTTTTACAAGACTTATCGACTGGACCAGTGACAATGTCAGAAAATGGTTGTCGGGTGCTTCGCGGACGCTGGAACGACCCATATTCAGGGAATGTACTTTTTGACTCATCGAAGATGGATATTGATCATCTTGTACCATTGGCTTGGGCTTGGGAACATGGCGCGTATACATGGACAGATGCAGAACGAAAAAATTTCGCGAACGACCCCGTCAATCTCTTTGCAGTTACAGCTAGTCTTAATCGGAGTAAAGGCGCAAAAGGCCCTCGCGATTGGTTACCTTCAAATAAAGAGTTTCATTGTCAGTACGTCACTCGATATTTACGCGTCATGCTCAAGTATGATTTTAATGAATCAGCTCGCGACAGCATTCGCGAGCTTCGAAAGCGCGTTTGTGGATAAGGGGTTTTAAAGTGACAAGTCCGTCATTCGGCACGTTATGCCGAGCTATGTTTCTTTGTCCGACTGCTTCATTCGCTTGATACCCCACAGTCCGAGTGCATAAAAGCTTCCAATCCCAATTACCAAAACCGCCAGCGATATCATCTGGACTGTCGACATATTTAGCCTCCTCAAAAAATCCGCTGAAAGTTATTCTAGATGAAGAATTGATTATATTACATCTCTTCATATACGAAGCATTTCGACAGCTTTGAGCGAAGAGCGGACCTTCTCGCTTTCAGCCAACTCCAACGAGTGACTCGCCGCCCCGTTATTAGTAAGTGTGTGTCGCTAGCGGTACATGGCCCATTCACTTGGGCAATATTGCGCGTTTTGTTGTTGTGTTGTGTATTTAAGTCGTTTACTGTCAATAACATAACAAAAAAGTAAAGGTTAGATATTGTGTGCTCGGCAGAGTGTAACTAAGCATGCTCAAATTGCCTTTGCTAGCTCGGAACCTTTCAAGTCAGGAATGCCCGCTTGATCAGTAAGTTTAGAGCCGAAGACTAGCAATTGGGCGAGTTTCTAAATGCGCACACACAATATTCAAATGTTATACGCTTTGAGCCGGAGTAAGTAGAGAGCAATATGGACATTCTGAGTACAGCGATTCAAGTAAATCTTTCAACGATTATCTTTGCTTTTATTGCTGGCATTTTAGTGTGGCGTTTTAATCATCCTGGCAAAGTTCGTTTCTGCTTGGGCTTGGTCATTGTGTGCTTAAGTGGCATCTTAGCTATACCAGCTACTCAGTATTTTTCAGGTTCATCGATGTCATTAATTACTCAAAGCAACATAATCGGCATCTTACATGGCGCTGGCTTGCTGGTTTGCGCAACTGCTTTTAATTCAAATGCAAAACGCGTATAACAAATTGCTTAATTTCGTTCCGGCCAAAAAAAGCGTGGCCTCCACTGGACTGCCTACGCTGCGCTGCGGCAGCCAATTAGCAAAGCGTTACGTGTCACCGAGAAATCATGTTTAGAGAATACTTTGAAGATTGGGAAGTTAGGCCAGAATATTCCAAAGAGTTCATATCTCTTTGGAAAGGCTGGCTTGGCAAAGAAAATTATCACAAGCTGGATGAAGTTACGGAAAACGAGTGGGCTCGATTCAACGAACTGTTAAGACGCCTAGCCGAAGTTTTCGTCCTCGAGGTAGTAAACTGTGAGAAGCAGTCGCTTGAAAGAGTTAGTGATATAGAATCTGTTCTTTCAACCTGTGAAGAAAGCATGAATAAAGAGTCTTCAGAATTTACAACTTTAGTAATTCCAGATTTGGAATGTGTTATAAGCGAAGAATGGGACTACACATACATAATTTGGCATAAGAATAATGGGGCCGTGGAAGCCCTTGCGCCTTACATAAAGGCTGCAGGTTTGGAGCACTTCCATGACTAAACACGTAACAAGTGCAGGCAAGGGACGCTCCTACCGTCGCGCCCCTGCTGCAAGCGTTATCTTTTAGAGTTGAACTATGAAGTATGAAAATAGAGTTGTTGCGTTCATCGACATCCTTGGGTTTAAGTCTCTTTTAAATGACACCACAAGCAAGAATGGCAGTGACAACGAAGAAAATATTGATGCATTAATAAAGGCCTATGAAACGATAAAGGATGTCTGGGAAGTCGACGAGATATACAATTCACTTTCAAAGCCGACATCTAGAAAGGTGTCAATATTCTCTGACTCCATTGTCATTTCATTTGAAGTTGGGGAAGAAAGTCAGGTTTTTTCCACATTGCTTGATATCAAACATTTGATAATGCGCTTAGTCTATCGAAAGATTCTGTGCAGAGGCGCAGTAGCTATAGGAAAGTTCATCCATACTGATGATTACCTTTTCGGTCCTGCGTTAGTTGAAGCGTATACGTTGGAATCTAAAGCTGCTATGTACCCTCGAATAATTCTAGATCGGGACGTTATTGATGTTGCAGCAAGAAACAAGCCATCCCAGCACTCATCCGATGATGAAAGAAAGTATGTAGAATCTCTTTTAGAGCAAGATTCGGATGGGATGTATTACATAGATTATTTTTTTAAAGCTCGTACCGAATTAGATGATCCCGAATACGATTTTCCAGAATATATTGAGATTTTGGGTGATATTATCCGAAAGGGTTTAATGGGCTCTAGCCATCATGGAAAAGCTGATTTAAGAGTGAAGTATTCTTGGATGAGAGAGCGTTATAACCGAATGGTAGAGATCGTAACCGATAAAAAATTAGTTTCAAGTCTTGATTCTTCTGGCCTATCAGAAGTCGCTGAATTTTATAAAGACCTAAAGAAAATCAGCCCCAATAAAGATAACAAGGCGTTGCACCGGACAAGCCGGTGAACGCGGCGTTAACGGGCAATAGGTCAGTACTTCGATATATGGAACAAATATGTATGAATGACTTTTTTCAGGCTTTGACCGGGATTGGTGCAATAGGGACAGCAATTGCGGCATGGGTTGCGTTCGGCCAGCTTAAGCAAATGAAAATTTCACTAGACGATACAAGAAACTGGAATAAATTGAGTACCGCATTTAATTTATTTCCTAATACACATGAATTCAATGAAATTGAGCAACAGCTAAATAAAAGCTGTATCAAACTAATAGATCGCAATTCTCCACTTACACAGGCAGAACTAGACGAGCTTCTTAGCCCAGAGCAGTCAGACACTAGAATACTTTTAAAAAATTACCTCAACGAACTTGAGTCCTATTGCACCGCTGTGAATATGGGAGTTGCAGATGAGGGGGCGGCAAAAAGAAAGTATTCGCACAAAATCGAGCGTCATTTTATAGAAATGAAGCCGTACATCGACAATATGCGAGCGGTCCATAATACAAAAGGTTTGTTTGTGGAAATTGAAATTCTGGTTAATAAATGGCAATGCAAGCAAGAGCAAGATCCGAGCTACTAGCCGTTAACAAGGCCAAGCACATCGCCCGCAAAAGCGCGGGCTGGACCTCGCTACGCTCGGCCTGTGTTGGCGGCGTTAGGCATTCAAGGAGGAGTGATGCATTCTTCGAGTAATAAGTATCTTTTGGCTGCGGCAATATGTTGTTTTTTTGCCGCACTTGCTCATCTTGGCTGTATTATTTTCGGCGGCGATTGGTATCGCTTTTTTGGTGCAGGTGAGCAGATGGCTCGGATGGCGGAACAAGGACTCTGGTATCCGACTATCGTTACCTCTGTCATAGTGTTGGTACTTTCGGTTTGGGCGCTTTATGGCCTGTCGGGTGCAGGTGCAATAAAACGTTTACCGCTGACAAAATTAGCCTTAATCCTCATTACCAGCATATTTTTACTCCGCGGCGTTTCTTTCGTTGGGTTAATGCCATTGTTCCCAGAAAATAGTCTGACATTTTGGCTGGTAAGTTCTGGTATATGTTTGGTTATTGGCAGCTTGTTTGCTCTGGGCTCATGGCAGCAGTGGTCAGTTTTAGGTGCAAAAAATGCCTAACAAGTTGCTCAATTACGTTCCGGCCGCCAAGAGCGCGGCCTCCACGGGACAGCCTACGCGTTGCTTCGGCTGCCCATTAGCAAGGCGTTAGATGTAATTAACCGGAAAGTTGCGCACGAATAATTTTTTTCTTCAAGACTGCAATTTTAAGAGAAAAGAACACATAATCCCTTCAAATCATATTGGAGGCGGATCATGAAAAGTTGGTTATTTCTTACTGTTGCAATTCTTGGAGAGGTAGTTGCAACATCTGCATTAAAGTCCAGTGAAGGTTTTACGAGGCTCGTACCATCTTTCATCGTAATTGTTGGCTATGGAATTGCATTTTATTTCCTTTCATTGGTCTTGAAGTCTATTCCTGTAGGGGTGGCCTATGCAGTTTGGTCTGGCCTTGGCGTAGTATTAGTCACTGCTGTTGCATGGGGGCTTTACGGGCAAAAGATTGATGCATGGGGTTTCGTGGGTATTGGTTTAATAGTTTGCGGTGTATTGGTTTTAAATTTGCTTTCTAAAGCAAGCGTTCATTAAGTGGCACTGGCATCTAACAATCGACAGCAGACGGTCAGGATAAACCTGAAACTTAAGCCTAACAAAGCCAGGCACGGTGACGTTTACTACATAGCGGCTTCGCCTACATTCCGTAGCCGCGCATCCTGGCGGCGTTATATTTCAATCGGAGCACTTGAGTGAGTCAGCAGGAATTACACGACTTAATTATTTATCAAGATAGATACTTTGAGATATTGACCGAGTTTTTCCTCAGAGTGACAGGCTGCCTACCTCGTGACTTTTCGCCACTGGATAGCTTTTCGGAATCTATTCAACGAATGGCTGTTACTTTAAGAGAAAACTCTGGCATGGCTGAAAGTGCTATGGTGGCATTTTCAACTCTCGAAACAGAACTTAAAAAACTTTATTCGGAGGAAGGTGGAAAAGCCTTTAGTGCAGCTCAGAAACTAGATGCATGTAAATTGAATTTGGGTGGAAGCAGTCGTTTCCTAGAAACACAGTTAAATGCTACACGAAAATCACTTCTATATTCCGATACGGTTTTAATTCCAGACCCTGTAATGCCATGGCTAGAGAAAAAGCGAGACGAAGAAAAGTTCAGTCATGTTATACCGCTTCAGATGGCATTTTTCATATTGCATTTGTGTGATCTCAAAGGAGAGGGATTTGATCTCCCACCGTTTTTTATTTTTCCAAGCTTTGAGAAATCCCTTGAAGAATACGATCAGCAAACGCAAGAAAACAGCATTCAGCTTATCACCGATGTGTTTTCATATTATGTGGACTCAGGTATAGAACATCCTCAAGATATTATGGAGTTTGGCTCTAAATACCCAGACCAATACTTTGGAAAAATTGAAGCATCACGGCTCTTTGTTTCACCCGGATCTGAGCCTGGAGAACCTCTAAAAGAAGAGCTGGAAAATTACAAGGCTGAAATGCGGCAATGGAGGTCAGCAGATTGGTGTAATGAGATATTTTCGCAGGGTGATGTTAGCGTTATAACCAACGCGATTTTTGAGCGCATTATGCCAAACTACCATTTGCTGGAAAATGCCGATGAGCTAAGAAGCCATCCATTTCTGTGTGTAAACGCACAGGCGCATTATTACCAGCTTATCGCAAGTATGAAAAATACATCTGCTGGAGAAGTTGCTTCATTTGATCCATCTACCTCAGCAATTTTACAGTCTCTTATGTCTAAAAGACTTGATTATTTGGCCAATATCAAAGACGCGCAGCTCGTGGCATTGAGGAAGACCGACGAGAATGTTGAATTTAGGAGAGAACTAAGAGATTTAGTTAACAGCTTGCCGAATACCAATCTCGATGATTTAGGGTATGTTGCAGCCGAAGTATGCTCTCACATTGAAAGAGCCATATCGAAACATGAGAAGCAGATTTCATCACTTAATGATAAATATCAAGCCAAACATAAATACACGGCTTTGATTGCTGGTGGCACACTGGCTGTAACAATGTATCCAGTTCTTGCCCCTTTCTTAGGTGCATTGCTTCCCCTAGGTGGGGTTGCTGCAACAGGTAAATATATTTCCGATAAGCTCGATGAAAAAGCAGAAATTGGAAAATTTTCTCACTCCATGATGGGCGTGATCTCGAGAGCGAAAGGGAAATGAAATATAACAAGGCGTTGTTACGGAAAATTTACTCGCTGGCGCTCCTAAATTTCCGCAGAGCGCTGCGTTATGTGAATAAAGCGAGATCGTAGAATGGATTTTTCACCAATCGTCAATCAAATAGTCAGTGCGCTTTGGTATCTTATACCAATTGCGATTCTCGCTGGAGTTCTTAAATCACCTTGGTTCAAAGGCGTTGTTGGCGAGTTTATCGTCAATTTATCAGCAAAGCTTTTACTGGATAAAGAAAAATACCAACTGATCAAGAACGTAACCCTGCCAACAGAAGATGGAAGCACACAGATAGATCACATCATCGTTTCTGAATTTGGCGTTTTCGTTGTTGAAACAAAAAATATGAAAGGCTGGATATTTGGGGGTCCCAACCAGAAAACATGGACTCAGAAGATTTATAAACATTCAAACAAATTTCAGAATCCATTGCGTCAGAACTATAAGCATGTAAAAACCCTTGAGTCATTGTTGGGCCTAAATGAGCAGCAAGTACATTCGGTGATTGTTTTTGTAGGTGACAGCACATTTAAAACAGAAATGCCTGAAAATGTGACCTATGGCGGAGGCTATGCGAGGTATATCAAATCAAAGAAAACGCCAGTTCTAAGCGAATCACAAGTAATAGAAATCGTGAAACAAATAGAACAGGGAAGGCTTACTCCATCATTTAGAACAAATCGCGAGCATGTTAGACACGTAAAGAATATCGTGTCCGAAAAAGAAAATAGAAATATCCCGAGTTGCCCAAAATGCGGTAGTGAAATGGTTCTGCGAGAAACCAAGAAAGGTCAAAATATCGGTAAGAAATTCTGGAGTTGTACAATGTTTCCTCAATGCAGAGGAATCATGAATGTCACATAACAATCACATACATTCGGACAACCAAAAGCGCCGCTCGTTCCTCGCTCTGCTTTTGGTTGCAGGTGATGTGAAGCGTTAACGTCCGCTATTGGCACCAAGCGGACCTTACCTCCCCCAACAAAAAAATATCTCTCCTCACTCAACACAATTAACTTTCATTAGTTGCAAAAACCTCAAAAAATCAAAATCGATTGTTTTTTGACCGAAAATTAAGCATTTTCTTATATGTGTGAGTACAGACAGCCTCTAAAACGCTTGTCTGTGCTCTTCACTATTTAAAATTTAGCCCGTAGCATTTTCGTCAGTAAAAGAAAAAAGTACGGGAGCGCTTTTATGGCCGAAAAGATTAAAAAATTACGACTGCGTGACATCGACAGTGTCGAGCTTGATGTTCATGCAAAGCATAACGTCCAGGTGCGCCGACTACTGCGGTTGTTATTTGAAACAAACCGACTTGAACAATTTCTTGAGTTAATGACTCCCGTTCGCGTAGTTTCAATTCGCGAAAAGCTCTACTTCTACGAAAATGCGGTCGTATTCTTTGCTATCTCAGAAATGGCTCCTGAGCTTACTATTGACGTTACTGTAACGCGCCTAAAAAACACATCGACACTGCTTACCCTGCGTCAAAGAATTCTCAACAGATTAGAGCTCGAATCGCTATGCTCTTTAGATAGCAAATCTGGCTATGCTTTTTCACACACCGCCGACGCGAATTCTCCCTTTTTGCGTCAATGCGACTACGCCAAAGTCATTGCATGCACCACAAGCGCTCTCAAAAAGAAGAAAAAGGCTTTCACGAAAAGCGCTGTGCTCAACACTGAGACACAAATTAGCAGCATAAATACTGAGGAGTTACTCAAAGACGTTCCCGCGCCCAAGTTAAAGCGAGTGAATGCATAATGCGTGAGCTTATCGAAAAGTACTTTCATATTCAGCCAAGTCTCGCAATTACTGAAGTTGCCGCGCGGCTTCGTCTCGTATGCGAAGCTGTGCTTGAGATAAATGAAATTAGCGCAGAGGAGCGCTCAGAACTTTCTAGGATTTATGAGTATCTGTGCAGTTATAAAGAAGCTGAAATAACGAATTTTCGCCGCGCGAGCTTCCATGGCGAGCTGGAGTCACACCCGTTTTCAGTGACGATGATGCTCATACCTGCGTTTAAAGAAAGCCACGCCAATTTTCATCAATTTAAATTCCAGTGCGCAATGCTGGCTCGACTCTATTGCTCGCGAGGCACCGATGATTACGACGCATACCTGCAATTTTATAAAACGTTTATAAGAAACAACGACGCACAGCTCCCTTTCGGCGCGAACTTCGTGACTCGCGCAAGCATTTATGAAGTACAAGTCGAACTACGAAAAGTCGCATTAAATCGAAATAATACTGAACTCGAAAAGCTTGCGAGATACTACCAACCTTCTCGTGAACCAACCTCAAAAAATGCGCACTCGGACGGCTTTAATGCTGCAGCGAAGTATCTTCGCCAACGCTTACAGCTCGACGGTGATATCCGCGCAGATTTAATCGATGCGTTAAACAAAAACGGGGAGCACCTGGCGAGCGTGCTTCATATCACACCCCAACTTACGAAGCTGACAAGCCAGGAGTATTCAATATTTCAGAAGAAAATCACAGGTGTTCAACGCGCACTGTACAATGCAGAGGTTGCGCCGCCTTGGACCTTAGCCGCTGCGACACCAGCCGAGCTAGCAGCGCTCTTGAATCATATCGATGAAAACCTCCTCCTCGAGAAGTTTTCTCAAATCGATGCAAAGACGTCAGCCTATCTCTTTATATTTTTTCTCAAGATCTTAGGCGTGCCCAGGCCGCTTGAGTTAATGCTCATAAATCGCGGCTCCCCCAAATTTTCAGCATCAATGATTCAGGCTGGCTCTATTGATTATCTACTAAAAAAACGCGTCAAGAACGAACTTGAGGACGCGCGGCTCACGCTTAATGCACGACTTATCGACATCGAAGGCCCTAAAGAAGAATCTCGACGTTTCCACTACTACACGAGTGAGCTTATAACGATTCGTCTTCCAGAGCCGTTGATTTCCTTGCTACAGAACTCACTTTCTAATATCGATGCAACTCGCCGTCATGAGTGTGAAATCTCCTATGCCTTTGGTATTGAGGAAAATGACTCTAACGCTTGGATAAACGCTCAAATAAAAAGCGCAGGGTTTGCTAAGTTCGCTATAACGCGAAGTTCATTTGAAAAAGTGTTTTTACAATACGCCCGGGAGGCTATACCTGAGGCGACACTTAATTTGTTACAGCAGCAAGGATCCGTGCAACAGCACTACCTACTTCAATCCCATCGAGAAATTGCCAAGCAAATTAATCAAGCATGGGGCAGCTTCATCGCCACAATCGGTTTTACGAGAATAACGCGTGTGGACGCGGTATCGCACTCAGAACATCTCGCTCACGCAGGCTCTGAAATGACACTACGAAGCTCGCTGCTCGATGAAATTCTTATGCACAGCGTCAATTCAGCCTCACAACATTTAAAAACAGAGGCTTTTCATGCGTTCAACGAGCTAGCTTTTTATATTTATTTGCGCGTCGCCAGCACCGTTGGCCTTCGCCCTGTTACAGAGCCTTTCCCTGGACAAGAGTATTACTCAAGCAAACTGGGAGTCATGAGCGTCAAAGATAAAGCCGTTCACCATGAAAAAGAGCGACGACTGATTGTATTAACATCAAAACTTTGTGAACTGATTGATGCACACATTGCAGTTGCTGAAGCTCTCGCATCAGTGCTTGCCATTCCAACACCACGGCGAATTGTGTCACGAATCAGCGATAACAAAAACTGGGAGTCCTTTTCAAGCGCATTCGTCAACGGCAAACTCACTCAGCTACTTACTGCGAAAGTCACAAATCATTCGCTCCGTCACGCTGCAGCTCAATCGTTTTTGCGAAACTCAATAGCGCGAGGTCAGTTTTTACAGCCTGGTTTGAACTTATTTCTTAATCATGCGCGCAGTAATGCATATGCGCTTAGCAATCACAGCCTGCTCTCAATTACTGACTTCATCACGAGCCAACGTAAGCAAGTAGAGCTTTACGATGCGCATCATCATGAAAACGACGCAAAAGCGTTGCAACTTCTGGAGCTCCTCAGGAAGGAATTTAAGTTATGAAGTTAGACTTCGATTTCTTTGTTGAAAAACTTAGCGCTGAAACGAAAGGCATACGTGATTGTGCTGGTTTCGCATACAGAATCATTCAAGATGAGTGTACGAAGGCCTTATCTCAGCCTAAAAATGTGCCAAAACACTATTTCTCACAACGCGCTCAAAAAGTTTACGCGCATGCAAAAAGAGATATCGAACTCAATGCGGTTCGCATTTGTTTCTTTGCGTTATACGAATATTGTCGAAAGTATAACGACGCGCTCACAACGCCAACCGCGCGCTTAGCCGTTAAGCAAGTAAAGACAGTGATTAACGATGACAGTCCGTCCTTTGCTCTCATCGATGTTCTTAATACGATGATTGAGCAAGAGCTCATTCGTGAGAAATCTCAAGCACAGACCATTGTTTTGGCGCTGCTCCTTTGCCGTCACGCCAATATAAAGTCTGTTGCGCAATTAACCGCTGTCCTTAGCGCTGACTTCAATGATTTGGTGGCTTTTAAAGATGCGCTTTTCGCATCACTAACTACAGCTTCGAAGCGATTTTTACTCGACGCAGTTGCGATACAAGCTTTTAAGCTCTTAAAGTCCCGTCCACCTCGCGAGCTGAGAACAGCTGTCATCGCAGCTCAACTCAAATCACTCTGCCTATCCTACTTGGCTGAACAGTCCGCTATTGAAAAAGCGGTTACGCTATCAAGCGCAATCCAAGCTGTGTCTTTTTTTAGTCAAAGCATCGCCGCCACGACGTTTGAAGATGTTTTTTCGCAACTAAGTGATGTGAGCTTTATAAAAGCTGTCACTGGCTTAACTATGACTTCAAATCCTGTTGATAATGCGACGCCAACACAGGCAAGACACAAGAAGCGCACAACAAAAGAGTTTGTAAAGCTAGAGAAACTCACAGAGCTTTTTGAATGCAATACTTTGCGAAAATTTGCATTTGACGCACGCACCGCATCTCCTGACTCTGAGCTACTCGATAGTATTCGAAAGTCAGTACAAGCATTTGCAAATGCAGATAAACGCCAGCGCAGAAGTACCGCCGCATTTAAACTACTAAAAGTAAATCTGATAGCGGCGTTATCAAGCGCATATGATGCTGATAGTGACATCAGTTTAACTGCTGTTGCCGTTGCGACATATAGTGTCGACTTAGCTCTGCACGGCAGTCATTTCAAAGATAAGCTACGAATGAGTACGATTGAGACGTACTTATCAACGTTAACTGTTTTTGCAAAATCAGCATGGTGCGATGAGCTGCTTTTGCATAACGCGCAGGAGTCAAACGAGCAACTCGAAGAGCTGACTGAATCGGTTGTTAATGCGCTAAGCGCAATTGGAGAAACGACCAAGCAAGGCACCGTGCTTGGCTTTTTGCAGTATTTATCACAAGCCACCAAACTCAAGTTTTTCGATGCGCAAGAGCTGGAATATTCGGGTGCAGGTAGCGTTGAGACGCGCGCTCATTATATAAACACGCAAGATTTGAATGAGGCATGCGAAGCTTTTCTTGCTAAGTCGAACATTGCAGAACGTCGTCAGTTTATTCTATTTGTTAATCTCAGCTACGCGACTGGTTTACGACGTAAAGAAGCAACTTTGCTTGAAATTGATGACGTGTGCTTCAACCTCGAGACGATTAATGTGTCACGACTCATGCAACGTAAAACTATGCGAGCCATTCGGCACATTCCGACATGTCTGCTGTCGGCTGAAGTTGAGCTCGAGCTACAAACGCATATTGATGAGCGCCGCCGGCTCGGCTATTCAACTGTGTTTGACGAAGCGACTCTTACTGCTCTCGATGACGAGTTTTTAGCCATTTTGCGTGAAACATGCAATAACGATGAGCTCGTTAATCACTCGCTCCGGCATTCAGCAGCAAACAACTTAGTTCTGCTATTTGCAATGTGTTGTGTATTAGAGCTTTCAGACTATCGAGAGCGTTTTTATTTTTTAAATAACGACACGTTTTCTGATGCGCGAATAAGCAGCATTTCGCAATCACTTAAAAAAATTGGGAAGTCAGCAAACCTATTTTTCCCAACGTTAGATGTCGCTGCCCAAATCCTCGGTCACGTCAGCCCCGCAGTCACAGCGCGAAGCTATCTACACTTACTCGACGTCTTGTTCTTTATGCACGATGCGCAACGTGCGCAGGCGCTATCATCGGAGCTTGCTGCCGCACTCGCATCAAATGGCAATTATCGATTTGAATTCAAAAAACAGTACGAGTCTTATCTACCTGATATCTCTCGTTGCGAGCAGCTGTTGTTTAGGTCTTACACTCGCGGATTAAAGTCTGTGCTTCAGTGTTCAGCGAGCAACAAAAAGAACGATGCCATCGTATCGCAGCCGTTTTCATTTAGTGACTATCTGAATGCAATGAAGCTTTACAAGCAATCACCAGGGGGCAGCATCGAAGAACTTCTACTCACTCACTTCGAAGTGCACGCTGGAGAACTCGATATTAACTTTCTAAGTGACAAGGCATTTACGTCAAATAATCGAGCCTGGATTCGGCTGCTGGATAGCGTTTCGAATACAACTTGGAACGCCAAGAACCAGCGAGCAATTCAGACACTTCGCCAGACAATTGAAAAAAATTCAATTACTAACTTACGCATCGCCGAGAGACATTTCCGCGCACTTAAACTTCTTTCTCTTCCAAATTTGACCATCGCACTTCACTTACCGGGACATGATGCGAAAGCAGAGAGATGGAGGGTACTTATTGATAAAAATGATTTTATACCATCACTCTCAGAGCACGATGTTGATACCTGCATCGCTATTGCAACCAAGCCACTCAATTTGCGCTGGCCGCTCTGGCGTTACTTACCTGAAATTTTGAATCTCCTTGATTCATACATCACATTCGAATCGAACCAAAAGGAAGTAAATTCATTATGAATACTATTGTTGACCGCACCCCGCTCAAACGTGTGGCGAAGTTATTTAAAGAGACGATATTGCTTCAAAAACATCGCGATACACTGCAACGCAATGCAATTGTTCTCATCTGTGATGCAAGCTCAAGCACACTTACGCTTGCCTCGTCGCTAAACGAATATCTATGGGCGTGGCACAAGCTAGATGCCACTTTTGATGATGAGTTCACGGATTCATTATGGATAGAACTGGATGCTGTCTTTTTCTCGACGCTGATAGAAAAAACATTATTCGCACACCATATAAAACTAGAAATTAATACTGTCGCGGCATCAATGACAATTCAGGCCGGTAGGGCTCCTATCGACCATGACCAAGCGGACTTGTTTCCAGATGAAAATAAATTTGTTGCGAATGATGATTCATCGACACTTCGACAGAATATCAAGATATTAGACACGCTTTCTGATTATGACTTACCGCGGCTAAGTGAAAGTGAGGATGCATTTCAGTTGAGCAAAGCGTCAGATAACACCATCGCCCTAATCGATGACTTTAACAAAGCCCAAGGTGCATCGATCGCGGACTATGTCGCGATACAAAACAGATCAGGTGCTCTAGTTTTTGAATCAAGTAATTTTAGCATTAAGACACAAGCTATTGATAAAGAGTTACCCATGAGCTCGGTTCTCGATTCTAGTACGCTTCACGCTTTGAAGAAAATGATTAACCTTTTGAGAACAACAGCGGACGCGCAAATATTGTTCACGCAAGAGCATGAACGAATTATTTTGCGCACCAAGGATTCTGTTGTTTTTCTTAAAACACAGGAGCACATTCATCGCCCAACCGTTTGCACTTTACCGAATTTTAGTGAGGTCAACTCACTCACTTTAAACAAAGAAATGTGTATAAAAGCACTCGAGAAGCTCGATGCTAAGCAGAAGAAAAATGAAGATTTCGTTTTCATTTCTTTGACAAAAAACGGCATGGATAAATTGATTCAGTTTGAGTCAGAGCCTGAAAGCGGCCAACTTAGTTTGGTCATTAAAGCGGATATCGACCTTGAAAATTTCGAGGAAATTAAAACGCTACGATCGTCGTTAATCGCAGCATTAAAAATCTTCAACGATGACGTCAATGTGCTTTTGCATAACCCTGACAAATCGAGTGACGAGTTCTATGTGACCACACCGTCCTTGGCAAGTTATGTCGCGCTACAGAAACTACAGTCCCAAAAGCCGGCGTCTTAAATATCTCTTTTAGGGATACACAAGCCGCCTCTGGCGGCTTTCAAATGAGCAAAATGTGATGGCAAATAGAATTAAGTGGACTAAACAAATGGATCGGTATCTTCGATGTTACTACCACCGAAAATCAGCAAAGTTCCTTGCTGAAAAACTCGGAATAACAAAATCAGTATTGCTCAGACATACACGAAGTTTAGAATTTCAATCAAAACGAGAAGCAGAAACAACTCTGTAAGCAGAGGGCCAATAGACAAATCGACTGGAAGTCCGAACGGCGCTCAGATTGAGCGCTATTCAAGAGACTAATAGTTTGACGGGCTATTAATCGAAACGTTCTTCATCCTTACGCTTTCATTCTTGCTGAACCTTACCGAAAATTCAAGCAATAATTCCAGTTAGTCTCGTCACGACAAATACTGAACCCATACTTCTATGTCTAGCAAATCGCATACTTCCCATAATGGTTATTATCGGAAGTGATTGGGCGCCAAACTCACCAGTTGGACTTTCTGCAACTTACTAACAATATTAGCGACTTTGTATTACCCTAGATTAAATCTCTCGATATCGATCATTGATATAGGAAAAACATAATCATGCGAAAACAAGGTTTACGAGAAAGAACTGTCGTCACGGACATTCTCTGCGATATCTGCAATAAAAGCGTGATCTCTGATTTTCATAAGAAAGTTACTACCAACTTCGACGATTTTGAAGAGTATGCTCAATTGGTCGCTCGATTTGGGTACGGTTCGAAACGTGATTCTGAAAGGTTTAACTTTGATTTCTGTGAATCGTGCTTTGATAAAATATTAGTCAAAATTGACGAACTTAAAGAGTCTAATAACTAGAGTATCGATAACCAGCGTGAAACGAGAGACTCATGAAGAAAGAATTCTCAGGCTACATTCTTAGTTTTATTAGTATATTAGTAGGCGTTATTGTTTCGTGGCATTTCTACGATAAGAGTCAACAGTATAGGAATCCTATCTATGCCGTTGATGATTATCCGAGAACAGTTTTGGATTTTAATGATGGTGATAGAGATCTTCCGTTAAAAGTGATTTCGAATACAGGCGAACCCATTCATGAGGATATCTACATTGCGACACACTATTTTTGGAACGCGGGACAAAAACCAATTCTCGATACAGATATACTCGAGCCGTTTAGAATACGCTTCAATCCTAAAGAAGTCACAATACTAGACGTTAGTATTTCTAAATCGAGTCGTCCCGTCGTTTCCTGTGAAATCACACAAATTGACAGCTCAACTTTCCAGGTTGCGTATCGAATTATGGAAAACAATGACGGATGTGCTGTAATCCCCCCATTTTAAGCAGCAGTTATTCGTAGAATTAATGAACCGCTTGCGTTAATTGTTTGGGCGGAATGCCTCCGATGGCCGTGTTAGGCCGTTCGTTGTTATAAAGCCAAAGCCACTGAGTGGCAAGTTCTTGTGCATGTTCGACGCTGTCAAACAGGTGTAAATCGAGCCATTCATGTCGTACTGTTCGATTAAATCGTTCAACATAGGCATTCTGAGTTGGTTTACCTGGTTGGATATAGAGCATCGTAATTTGATGCTTTTCAGCCCAACTGATGAGCTCACCCGAAAGGTATTCAGGGCCATTGTCGCAGCGAATAGCCGCAGGTTTTCCTCGCCATTCAATCACTTGCTCTAAGGCGCGAATGACTCGAGCACTTGGCAGCGACAGATCGACTTCAATGGTTAACCCTTCGCGGTTGTAATCGTCAATAACATTAAATGTTCGCAGTGAACGGCCGTCGGCTAAGCTGTCGGACATAAAGTCCATCGACCAGACTTGATTCATTGCGGTTGGCACGCTTAAAGCGTCCGGTTTATCGCGTCGCAGACGACGTTTGGGTTTAATTCGTAAGTTCAGCTCTAGCTCTCGATAAATGCGGTAAACGCGCTTGTGGTTCCATGGAAACCCTTTCACGTTACGCAAGTGCAAGAAACACAAACCAAAACCCCATCGCTTCTGCGTAGTGGTTAAGCGTAGCAACCAATCAGCAATCACAGCGTTTTCATCGCTGAGTTTGCTTTGATAGTGGTAACAGCTCATGCTAATGCCCATGCAAATACAGGCAAAACGAACACTAATACCATGACGTTGAATGGCAGCTTGCGCCATCTCTTTGCGCTGAGATGGCTTTACAGCTTTCCCTCAAGGGCTTCCTTGCGGATCTCAGCTTTGAGTCGCTCTTCGGCATACATTTTCTTGAGGCGCTTATTTTCGTCCTCAAGCTCTTTAAGACGCTTCATCATCGATGCGTCCATGCCGCCAAATTTGGCGCGCCATTTATAAAATTGAGCAGAGCTCATGCCGTGTTCACGGCAAAGCTCTGGAACAGGTACACCGTTCTCGTTTTGTTTCAGAATCGCTAAGATCTGACTGTCTGTGTATCGTGATTTGCGCATAGAAAACTCCTTCGTTTTAGTTTAACGGAATTTTCTACTTATAACTGCTCCGATTTTTCGGGGGGATTACACAGTGGCTGTGGAGACAGTCGTTTGATGATGTCTGGCTAGACTTTTCCTGCTATGAGCAAGCCGATGTGCCACTTTATGTGGTGACGACTAGTATTCTGTCTGGCAGGGCGCACTATCTTCGTCTTACGAAAGAAAATATGCACGACGTATTTCCGGCGTCTTGTGCTATTCCGCTTGCTTACCGTGACTTTCCCACCGTGAATGGCGAACCGATGACAGATGGTGGGATAGCAGATTCAATTCCGGTGAAAAAAGCCTATGAAATGGGCGCCAAAGAAATAACCGTCATACTATCCAGATCGCTTGGTTATGAGAAAAAGCGCGCTCGGGTTACTGGCCTAATGAAGCGATTATTTAAAGACCATCCCAAGCTACAGAGCGCCTTACTAACCAGGAACGCTCAATATAACGAAGCACTTCAGTTTATTAAACAACCGCCCGCTGACTGTAAAGTCAATGTGATTGCGCCACCGGTTAACTTTAAAGTCGGTCGTTTTACGCGTAACCCAGTTCGTTTAGAACAAGGCTACGAATCAGGGGTTATGTCAGGAGAGTATTTCATTACGAACTACTCGTCAGACTCCATACAGTCAATACAGCGTGTCTGAGTCGGGTCAAACTCTAGACGTTTTATACCGATGTCGTCACCACATATAAAACATTCGCCGAACTCGCCAGACTCAATTCGGCGCAACGTGCCTTCAATTTTTTGGAGGTGAACTTTGCGGCGTCGCGCCTGCTCCTGATACATCTGTTGCTGTTGCATCGCGTCCATGCGTGATAAGCGACCAATACTCTGCTGATCTAGTTTAACCGGCTTCGTGTTGTCTTTATTGGCTTCTTCACTTTCCAGCAACTGCTGTTTTTGTTCCTCCAGTTGCTTCTTAAAAGCTTTTCTCTGGTTCGCGTCCATAATTCACTCTACTTTAAGTTTGCTCTCGCTCTGGCTTTCTGTCTTGCGTTTGCTCATCGTAAAACTCCTTTGCTGTAATTTAAAGAAATTCTACGAGTGAGCTGTATTAACTTATGGGATAGTTACACTCTTAACTGCGGCAATCCTTTGACACACTTCCGGAATGCTTAGCGCTTCTTGTAAATAATTATCGTCTATCCACAAGCAATACCGATGATTGCTAAAGCCCGATGTGTTGTGATGAGTTCGGTGTTATCACTATTAGCCTAGCCATTGCTTTAGTATGTTTACAACGACAGGAGCAAACGCCTCTAATTTGCCATTTTGAGGAGTAGAAATATCATCTACCACCATTTCTAGAAGATCATCATCTTCTAAACCATCCTCCGCGTCCACTCCATTTGCCATTAATAAAACATGTACCAACTGCTTTCTCTGTTCAATTAAAGCGCGGTTATTTGCTAATTGATCACCGAGATTCAAAATTTGAATTGCATCTGTAGCTCTTTCAGTTAAGCCGACAACTTGACCACTTAATTTAAATTTAAGTTCAGATTCGCACTCAGGCATCAAAGGAGTCAAAGGTAATACTTTTGATTTATGGGCTAAACCACATTGTCGAGGCGTGTTGCAACTTACTATTAAATTATCAAAGTCTAAGGTTCTATTTGGGTTTGTTGCTTGAGCTTCAACATGCTCATTGTGACAATCATTATTCCCACTGATGGATTTACAACAATAACCACACAGATAAAACTGTTCTCTCAAAGCCTCGTTTCGTATGTCTTGACGAACTACAGCTCCTCCATTTTTCAAATCCGAGTATAGCTTTCCGCGATTGCCTCGCTTCCACGCCTTTAAACTATTAGGTTCAAAATTGTCTCGTTTAGTTATCCTTCTCAACTTTGAGTTTCCTTTTACGCAGCAACAATTTCGCTTTTGATAGTTCTACATTACCTGCAGGTAATTCCGCTTCTAACTCTTTAAGTAGTACGTTAGCAGATTCTAATTTTGAATCATGGATAGCATCGAGCAATTCGTTTAATTTGGCTTGTACACTCTTGTTTCGTATATCGGTATCCATAATTTCTAAAAGGACCGTGTTTGCATCTTGCCCATATAGAGGTGGCAGCCTTTCAACTCCCCCTTCACCAATAACATAAACAAGAACATCTCGACTATCACTAATAACCAACGGAGAGTGCGTCGTTAATACAAATTGGCAATTGGGAAAAGTTGAACTTAATTGATTTATCAGTGAACGCTGCCATTTGGGATGTAGGTGCATATCCACCTCATCAATTAGAACAATACCATCACCCTTCAATGGATTTTCTAATCCTGGATTCATCACGGCAAGTCGTCTAGCGATATCGCCTATCAAGGCCATTAGTGACTTTTCGCCCTGGGACAGTTGAGCCACGTCAAGTTCAGCGCCTCCCTTATTTATAGACATATGAAGCCTAGGTTTTCGGCGGACTTTCAAATTTGAAAACTCTGGCATAAACTTGTAAATTGCTGAACGCACAGCGCTAAGCTGTCTATCTTTACTTGAAGCTTTGAGGTTGCTAAGTTTCTGCCATGTCTCGATATCGTTACCGAGCAATTTCTGGAGCTCTTCTAGCATGTTATCGGAGAGGCCGCTCTCGTTTTCAGTATCTTCTCGCTCCCTGAACCACTCGAAAAACCTCCTGAAATCAACACCTTGCCTTAGTGAATTATCATATCCATCGAGCTGCAAAAAGGAATGTTTTCCTTTTATTTTTAAAGGTATATCGATTACGACACGTTCTACGGAATAAAACGCAAAAAGAGGTAAAGAAGCTTTTTCATCTTGAGATATAAGATTTCTGTAGTAATCGGCTAGCATTGATGCGTATGTAAGCTCACTTTTGTGTTCACCTTTTCTTCCTTTCTTACTTTTCGCCACACGCCACTCAAAGAAGTTTTCATGATAAGCCTCTAAGTCAGAATTCTGCTCTTGCCCAACCAAATGGTTAAACACCAAAACATCAATAGCGGCAGATGTTGAATCATTATTTATTACAAGCTCTGGAATTGGGCTTCCTTGACCAGTCTCACTTCGAATACGTGAAACTAGCCAACTTAGAGAGGTAGCTAGAGCTTTAAGGACAGAGGTCTTCCCTGAGCCATTGTTGCCCACTAATACCGTGACATTACTGTTTCGATTTCCAAGAGGCGCTAAAGGAACCTCTAGCTCTCTGAAACGACCGATGTTTTGTAAAGTGACTTTCTTAACTTCCATTAAGACTTCACTCCTTTGATTAGATTGATGCTTTTCACTACTGTAACCCTGCTCTCTCAGGTTAACAATAAGTGAATCACTACTACTCAACAAGACTTCAAGGCCTCTTAAGATTGAACTTTGAAGATTCCAGCAGCTGAAAGCTGTTAATAATATGCATCTAGCACCCATTGACTTTTTATCCACCAAGAGTGAATACTGGATTTTTCATAGAATTAAAAACTAAATTGATAGTTGGGCTTGTCGCCTTGCGGCAAATAATCATATATGCCTCATGGATAAAGCTGTCTTTAACTGGTGCTAAAATCACGTTCAACCATTTGATATAAACTATGATTATTGTATGAGTTAAACATACTCAATCATTAACAAGCTTACGTTCTGGCTCACTTTCTAGTTCTAGAAATTGTAAAACTAACTAATTCAGGAGAGTTATTGTCTGCATGAGTCAATCTGCAAGAAATGTGGACAACGTTAGAGTATCTCGTGCCGGACACACCTTTCACGAACGGTGGACTGCGCGGCGAGCGCTCCAACTTGTGATTCCACAGGACGATCTTTTTGCGATTGTTATTGAAGGCCTTTCTCCAAGAGAACGAATAGATTTTGGTCAAGAGGCAGCGGATATTGCCGACCTCACACTGTTTTACGGACACGGTGACACTTTCGAAAGCTGCAGAATTCAGGAAATTATTCAGTTTAAATACAAAGCGAATAGAGAACCTGTCACTTCATCATACCTTAAGAAAACTCTAAAAAAATTTGCTGCGACACTTCGAGAACTTAGACACAGTGTTTCGGAAGAAACAATCTTAAAGAAACTATCTTTTGCTTTCGTTACTAATGCAAAGTTTTCAGACGATCTTTGGGAGGCTATTGCTTGTGTATTATCCAGCAGCCAGCCAAAAACCAAGAGTGCGAAAAAGCAACTTGAATATCTGAATGCTTGGTGCAACGAAGAGAACATAGAAGCTCGAGCGCTATTTCCTCTTATCGAGTTTCGTGCATCGACACAAGATTTGCCCGCGCATAATAGAGCATTACGCAGATTAATTAGCGACTGGTCTGTTGGCTCATCCGGTCTAGCAGCGAAGAGACTACACTCCTTGGTAGAGCTTGTACGCGAGAGAGCACAAATTGAGGGGCAGAACAACAATTCCATCAGACGCGAAGATGTTCTAGATGCATTAGAATGTGATGAGGAGCAATTATTTCCTGCTGATACGCGTTTTGTTGATGTCGGTGACGTCATTGAACGAGTCGCTCTTAACAATATCAAGAACGAAATCAAAATAAACAATCTTCCGATTTTTCTTTATGCTGACGGTGGTGTCGGGAAAACCGTTTTCATCCAAAGCCTCGCCACACACATGCTAGATTCATTTGAAGTTGTTGTTTTCGATTGCTTCGGCGGCGGCGCATATCGCTCCGAAGCTCAGGCACGTCACCTACCGAAAGTTGGTTTGTTGCAGATTATCAACGAATTATCGACGCGCGGACTTTGCGATCCGCTACTTCCAACTGACAGCGATCAATACGGGTTAATCGACGCTGCTCGTAAGCGCCTCAAACAGGCGAGCGAGACCATCCAAAAGCAGTCAACAATGCAAGGCATACTGATTGTATTAGATGCTGCTGACAATGCTCAATTAGAAGCTGATGCAAGGGGTGAAGTTGCTTTTCCTAAGCTCTTGCTTGCTTCGCTTAGCAGTGAGCCTATCGATGGCGTGAGGCTCTTACTTACTGGACGTCCAGAACATAATAGAATGGATAGTGTGATTGGAACAAGCAAAGTAAAGCGTATCAAGCTTGAACCATTCTCCGTGGAAGAGGTGCAGAGATTTATTGAGACACGACGAGCACACATAACTAATGTCGAATTCTCAACTATACTTTCACGTTCAAAGGGAAATGCCCGAGTCCTCCAATACTTAGTGGAGAGTTGGGATACTAACGTGTCGGGTAATGCGCCTCAATCCGAAGTTTCCGTAAATGAGCTGATCGCTGAAAGATGCCAGAAAATATTATCTGACCTATATATAGCAGGTTGGAATGAAAGTGAAGTTCGCATATTCTTTGCAGCGCTAGGGCTTCTTCCACCACCTATCCCGCTGACTGAGTTGGCAAGGGCGTTAGATTGGTCAGACTCCCAAGTTAATAGCGCCGCGTCCGATCTTGCGCCAATGCTTGAACTCGTCAAGCACGGTGTAATTTTTCGTGATGAACCCACCGAGACCTACATCAAAGAGCATTTCGCATACGAGGTTTCTGCACAGCAGTCCATCGCCCAAAGGCTTCAGGAACAGCAAAGAAATTCAATTTACGCTGCTGAAGCCCTACCCCATTTCCTTGTTGTAATTGGCGATAGCGACAGAGCATATAAGCTTGCTGGATCAGACGAGTTTCCCAGTGAAATTCCATCCGAACATGAACGTCGAAGGCTGCACCTCGCGAGGCTTTATGCTGCATTCTTGCTTGCAACACGCAGTCAAGATATGGATCGCATTCTTAGCCTGTCGATGCAACTCTCCCAAGTGTCCTCGGCAAATGCAAGAGGCGACGAGTTCATTGGTAAATCTCCTGGGTTGGCAACGATTCTTGGAGGCTCAGATGTAACCCGCCGCTTATTTAATGATCGATCAGGTTGGCGCGGTGCACGTGACTCGCGTCTCATAGTCGCCTTTTGTTTTTCTGATGAACTTAACGAAGCGCGGATCCATCATCATCGGGCCATTGGTTGGATCAATTGGTATCTCCGCTCGGATAATGAGACCAAATCAATAGAACGCTCTGGCCCAGAAGCGGTTGACATCGCTGCTGTAATGTTTTTAAACGTGTTAGAGAATGACTTTTCGTCATTTAATCGTAATATCCAGATGTGGCATGACAATTTTGCACTCTCAGTCATAAGCGAGTTAATTTCCCTCTGTGCGCAGCACCAAGCAGCGAATGGAAGTGAAGCTTTGCAGACCCTGACGGCATTCTCAAAGTCGAAAAAGTGTCTGTCTCTTACGTTGCAACTCGGCCTGCTATCAAGGAATTATGGCCTTGCGAAAAGTCAAATCCGTGATATTACACGAGCAACATGTACACTATCTCAGCGATACAAAAAGAAGCTGACAGAAGATTATCTAGACTACGAAATGAGAATGCAGAGTACAATCGCAGGTGCAGCGATAGGATCCCTCCTTATGCATTCAAATCAGTCGGCTAAGAAACTACTTAGGTTATATCGTCACCATCGACCATCGAGTTACGATTATCATGACCCGCATCGTATGAAAAGGGTATGGGTACCTATTCTAACTGCTTGCATCAAAGCGTGGTCATCGGGCGAACGGCTATCTTTTCACTACCTAATTCCCAAAGAAGTGAAAACTGGGCGAAAGACGAAATTGATAGCATCCGAAGCTGACCTAAGGGTATTCCTCGATAGCCTCATAGTTACGAGAAATCATAGTCCAACACGAAAGGGACGCAAATTTAAAAAACACAAGCAATTCTCCCCATATGAACAGGAAGATATTTTAAAGGGCACAGCCTGCATTCTTCGGTTGGTCAATCCAATTGAAGCTCAGCTTCTGTCGAAAACTGCACTCTCGAACGATGTTTTTGCTGCTTTTTTGGCTGTCTGGAAATCAGAGTTGAGACCGAATGTCGATTGGCAGTCTGATAAAGGCTTAGACAATATTGTGCGACATGTTGGCATAGGGTTTGCCAAAATATTGCTTCATCACTGTGAATCAATCGAAATGAGTGAAGCGAAAGAGTTGATAAACATTACTGAAGAAAACAAATTCTCGGTAGGTGACAAGCTAGCTTTACTAAGTCATATCGCCAGGCGCGCTAACCTGAACGAGCTCGCGGGGGAGTATGCAGCTAAAATTTCCCAATATATAGTTAAAGATGATTACATCGAGCAACGAAGCGATGCCTATCGAGAGCTGGCTGAGGCTCTTATTCCGATGAGTATTGACGAAGCGCAAATGTACTATTCCGAAGGTTTGGCTCAACTTGATCAGATGGGTGGAAGTGACTATGACCTGATCTACTCAGTTTTGAATTATGCAGCCGAACAGCCAGGAGGGTTCGTTAAACCCGAGCTTTCACACCGGTTAATGAACCTATGCCAAATCATCTTCCAAGATGAGCCGTCAAAATTCGGATGGACGCTATTTGCGCGAGCCTCTGCTGCCTCAATTGGCCTTCCGGCATTATATAAACTGATACGATGGAATGACCAAGATATTGTAGACTATTCTTACGCCCTTCCGCAGCTCGTATGCTACCTCGCAAAGGCGGGTCACCTTGACCCTCGTCGTGCTTCGGTACTACTGACAATTTGCAAGGACCATGGCTGGCATCAATGGCAAGTCGGCGATGGATTGCTCGATATACTCTCTGTTGCTGATCACAGTGATAAAGCATCGATATTTTCTCTTATCACAGAAAAGTTGGAGAACGAACATTGTTATGGTGGATGGGAAGGGCTTTGGAAAAGCCTTCTTAAATGTCTTGATAAATATGAAAATATTAGCAAAGAGGGGACTTACCATCGTATCCAAAATCATCTCGACGAAGCAATCGGACGGCGAAAGGTTGAGACAGCCGAACATAATATTGAAACGCCAATCATCCAGTACAGCACCAAAACAACAAATAAAATACAAGATGAGCTTGCTCGAGAAAAAGCTCTAGCCAACATTGTAACTAATTACTCTTTCACATCCACATCTTCATTCGATGAGGCAATTCAGCAACTCCAGCATTTTACTAAACCCTCATTTGGAAATACTAATCGGTTGCTAGAAGAACTAATAAAAGCTTGTCCGTATAACGAACGAGTCAAGTTTCTCGAGTCAATTTGCGAATCCACTGAGTTAGAGCTTGATCGCATACTCGATCTTTTAATTGAATGTGTCGGAACTTGGAGCAATAGTTCGGCGCACCTATCAAACAGCTTAACCAAGCTCATCAACAAGCTCTTTTCGTTCAAAGGCTCCCAATTATTCGGACTCAGCTATTCAAGTGTCTCTAGACAAATTTATCGTTTATCTGAACTATGTGGTGATTCGAAATTTGTATTGAAGACTGTTTTGGATACAGTTGCTAAAGAGCGGCTTGAGCCTTCGGGTGAGGAATGGCTTCAAATAGCCTCGAGCTTATCTTGTCATACAAAACCGGCAACTGCGGTAAAAGCACTTGAGGAATTGCTATCAAGTTCAGCTGCACAAGTTGGGGACGAGATCGGAGAGGGCTTATATAGGCCTGAATTTGCTGCTAACTTCAATGAAGGACAAGTTTTCTCAGATATAGTTTGGCATCTACTTGGTGACAGTGACGCTTATATCCGTTGGAGCGTTGCGAGAAGTCTAAAGGGAATACTTGACGTTGGATTAACTGAGGATATTGAACGGTTACTTGATTTATTTGATACTGAAGAAAACTTGTCATTGGCTTCTGAGAATCAGTATTTCTCTTTTATGAATGCTCAACAATGGTTATTAATGGGGTTGTCACGGGCGGCTCTTCATCATGGGGAAAAACTGAGACCATTAAAGGATCGAATCCTAGAGTTAGCAAAGCGACCAGAAATACATGTTCTGAACAAACTTCATTTAACAAGATGTTTAAGTCACATTGGTGAAACCAAATCAGATAATCGTGAGCTTGCTCAGTTATGGTTGGAAATTGACGTGCCCCCTCATGGTATTACTAAAAATGACGGAATACCTAGCCATCAAGACCGAAAGTACGATTTCGATTTTGATTATGAATTCACTAAATACAAGATTTCGAACCTTGGAAGTTTATTTGGAACTTCAAAAAATGTGGCGAACGACTTAGTTGCTAAAGAAATATTAAAACGTTGGCCGCAAGCGAACAATATGTCCTACTTTCCTGGAAAACCTCGCTATCGTGTTGACGATAGGTTCGAAACGTATCGAGAACACATTCAAAGGCATGCTCGACTTCATGCCGCTACTACGATGGTAAAGATAATGCCTGTCGTGCAACGAAGTTACGACTGGGAGGAACATGATCCGTGGAAAGAGTTTCTGAAGATAGAAGATGTTTCATTTGAAGATGGCTCATGGCTGTCAGATCACAAGGATCGGGTTCCCAAGGAAGCAAGACTGAAACTACTTCGGAAAAGTGAAGGGAGCCAACAAGCGCTCTTGGATACAGAGACTCTATTCTCGATGATTGGCTTTTCTAAAATCACCGAAGACCATTTCCTTCCTATCTGCGGAAGTTGGAAATCACCGGATGGCGTTTACATAAATATCTCTGCTGCAATAATCAAAACCCGCGGAGCCGTAGGCCAGTGCGCGAGTTTCTCCAAATCGCCCGATCATGAACTGTGGTTACCCCGCTTTAGCTCCAACGGGCGAAGTGATCCAATGAGTAAGAGAGACTCAATCACCCCTCTGATCTGGGAACCAGAACCATATCCGGTTGGCATTGATGAGAACGACGAATGGGCCACGCGGTATGCATTAGCTCGCCCCAGATTGGGGGCGACGATAAGTAGGTTACTAAAGTTAACTCCTAGTAACGATGAGCGTTTTTGGTACGATAATATGGGAGAGCTTGTTTTGAAAAGCGGGGTATGGGGTGGATGGAGATACAGTTCTAGTAATCGAGAGCGCAGAGTTCAAGATGACGGGACCATTCTATGGGCCAAATACGACAGACTCGACCAACTTCTCAAATCAAGCAAACGAAGCTTAATCTTCACTATTCAGTTTACAAAGACCAATTCCGATTATAATTACGACAATTCTTCGGGGATCAGAGAAATCTATATTGGCTTGAAAAGGGTTGGCGAGCCACCCCGCTTTTGGTTTGCAAAAAAGGCTTCTAAAATAGGGTGTTAGTCTATAAACCTGGTTTTATATCGGCTTCATTAGGTAAACTATGTAGAGAAATTAGGAGTTACCGGATCTTCCACTGCGTTCCAAAATAGCTAAAATGCACCCGTCGGTTTTTGGGAGGAGTCTTGGATAGAACACCAGTCTACTTAGATAGTAACGTCATCATTGATATGGCTGATGGGCGTGAAAATGAGCTCCTTGGTTTGGTCATGAGGAGCATCTACTTCGGTCCGTACTGCTATCCATATTCTGCAGAGCAAATTTCTGAAATTACAGACAATGAAAGGCAAGCCAGAAACAAATCTAGGCTGATGCTGTTATCTGACATAAGCCGTAATGTTTATTTTGAACACAGCATCAATAGCCTTCAATTTCGTACTGAGCCTACTACTAACGTCTTTGAAACGATTAATAAGATGCCATTGACTCAAAGTTGGGAGGCAGATCTAGCTAACTTTATTTCTTTTGAGCAACAGCTGAAGGCTAGAACCTCTTATGGCCTATCAACTGATGATTTAAATAATATATCCGCTGAAGAGGCAATTTCTAAGATTAACTCGGCGATTTCAGAATACGAGTATGGGATAAAGCCGGGACAGATAGAGCCTCCGAGATCGCTAGACGATCTTATGGCGTACACAGAACACAATATGCGAGAGCACTTCACTCCTATCTGGGATTTCTTGGGTGCAGACGTAGAGTCTCAGCTTCGAAACGGTAAATTAGTTAGTTTATTTTCGTTGCTCGACTCGTTCGGTTTCTGGAGTGATTCAAAAAAGATCTACAAAAAAGGATCTCGGCTAGCTGATAGTCGTCATGCCTTTAATGGCTCTTATTTTAAGTGTGTCGTATCAAGAGATAAGCGGTTTCTGAACAAATCAGAGGCGGCGTATAAGTTTTTTGAAATTACTACGGAGTGTTTCCACACCGATAATTTCAAATCGCATTTAGATGATTTGATGTCGAAACTCAGTTAACAGAACTAGACTCGGCGATATATTTTTCGCTTCATTTACGAACCTGTAATCCCCTCATTTATTTAGTATCTATTCGTAGAAGTAACGAATGAATTTACTAAAAACTTTTAGGTCTTTGATGCTTACATTCAAGGTAAACTTAGTTACGTGATACTATAATTCAGTCATTTAAGGTGGAATTTTTTCCACCTAAAAACTCAGACTTTTCCGGAGATTCAGAATTTTTTGTCGCGAGGCAAAGGTCAAAAATTGAAATTTCAGAGTCGGTATCCTGTGACCAATTTTGTCATTAAACGGTCTCAAAAGTGTCGATTTCGACGCAAAACAGAAAGTCAAAACACCGTTTAATCCCGTGCTACGCCTAGCTTTAACGATTTATCACCGAACCCGTGACTGCCCTCCGGAGGCAGAGGTCACAGGTTCGACTCCTGTCGGGTGCGCCATAATTCTATAGCCTGACATTGATAGCAAGTACTAACTTTGAGGCTTTTGTGCCGATTCTGTGCCAAAATTGTGACTTGTTAAGGTTTTGCCTCCAAGTTTCATGACCTTCGCACAACATTCTTGCTCTTAATCAATTTAGGAAGCAAATTCTGTCGTTTTCTCTTAAGCATAAACAACAATATTCAATTTTAAGCATCGTCTTTAAATAATTCCTGTGCTGTATAATACAAGCTTTGATCAAAACGACGTTCTGGACTTAACTCTTTGTGCCCGCCATTCATAATCACATTTGTGATGCTAGATAATTTCATAATTGGATTATAACGTCGAGGATGATTCATAAATCTACGAGTCATTTTACCATTCAGAGCAAATTCTTTGTCAGTCTGCAGGTTGAAAGCCATTTGAGTATAAATATTATGAATATTTACCTTATCTGTTTGTGTTAGTTCGTAAAGAATCCTTGCAAGCCTTAGCGTTGATCTATAAAGCCTTGTAACTTTCCCCACATCTCGCTCTCTTGATGCGCAATCAATAAAGGTACGGCAAATAGCAAAGTCGCTCCAAACAAAAATATCATATGCATTACCCTTATCAATAATCGGTGACTTACCCAATGTCTTCCATATTGGATGTAATAAAAAAGGTTTTTGGTAGTCTTTAAACTCTGTAAATATTTTATTTAAACACCCAATGATTTCCTCCCTTTTACTCAACATTTCAACAGTATTATCCCAATGTTGAATTGTCGAACAGGTAGGCTCTAAGATTTCCTTTAGTCTCGCTCTAAATGGTTTTATCGAATCAAAAATACCTAGCGCGGCGTAAGAAGTACTTGCAGGTCTAATCACCAACTCGGTACCCCAGTCAGACTCTCTGTCGTTTGCAGTGGTATCGTCCGGAATAACTGTAAGCTTAACTTCCAAGGCTCGAATAAATGAGTCACCGAGTTTTAGTACGAGATCAATTCCTTTAATGTCTGTCCTTGAATATTCTTGGTAAGGCTCGAATTTTGACTCGAATAAAAAACTCAATTCATTATTTGCCACATCGGTACCAAATATAAAATCAAAACCTTCTTCTCGCGCTTCTACCTGAAGCTCTTGATTCGTGCATAGGTATACAGCAGAAGTATTTGTGTGAATCGCCACTAGTTGAGAACTATTTTTAATTAATGTATCCTTAAGCTGCTTATTTAGAACTGTAGGTAATGATGCTTAGACTCGGATTTTTAATACTGGTGCTTGTTGCTGTTCTGACTCAAATCAGTCAGGCGGTTGCTGATGTGCATCAATCTCACCAGTCCTCTTCTGAGCAACACCTCAATTTTGAGCATGACGAATCCCACATCGATAAGCGCAATCTCCCTAAAAGTGGAGAAATCAGCTTTGACTACCATCACTGCTGTCACTGCCATGGCTCATTTCATTTATATGCCATGGAGACTGAAAAAACTCTCGCGTTACCACGAATGGGCACAATACGTCCTGGGTATACTGAGTTTTACACTAACCCTCTATCATCTCCGCTGTTCCGGCCTCCCATCTCCTCATAACTGCCTAATAAGCTGCTATAGCAGCGCAAAAAAATCATTATTTTACGCAGTAATATGACTGAGGAGTCTATCTATGGGTCCGTTTTCGACACATAGCAAACGCTTGTTTATTGCCGTAAGTCTGGCAATAAGTTCAAGCTACGCCAATGCACAGCAGTTGCCCGAGCAATGGCAAAAAACTGTGCAGCAACACCCCAGTGTTGAAGCCGCTCAACAGCAGGCTGAAGCGCTGATCCAACAGGGCAAACAATTAAATCAGCCTTTGTACAACCCTAGCTTATCGTCACGCTTAGAGCGTGAGGGTGACATCAATAATTACACTGTTGGCCTAAGCCAAACGCTGGACTGGAGCACTCGCAATGAAGCAAGAGCCAGTCAGAGTGACGCCATGACGGCTATGGCAGTGAGTATTTATCGCCAGTCGGCGACATCGCATGCTAAAACTCTGTTGAATGCCTATGTGCAATGGCTGGATGCAAAACAGCGTTACGCACTGGCCGAGCAACAAGAGAAAATCGTTAAACAGGCGATAAGCTTGGTTGCCGAACGACGTAAAGCCGGTGACTTAGGTGCCGTCGACGAACAACTGACGGTACTCGCACTAAGTCGGCAACTGCAACAAACGGCAGCGGCTTATCAACAACTGCAATCCGCTGAAGCAGAGTTAAACGCTCTGCTAACAACGTCTGATGTCGGTCAACTCTCCATTAATGAGGAGCTATTTAACGTTGAACCTGCGTTAACGGCTCGTTGGCAACAACACCCAGCGTTAAAAGCCGCTTACCTGCAATGGCAATTAAAGCGCGCGGATGTCGACTGGAAACGCTCGTTAACCACCGCCAACCCAACCGTAGGCGTCGAAGCGGGCGAGAGCGATAACGAAACAGTGGTTGGCTTATCATTCAGTATTCCACTACAGATTCGCAATAACTACAGCGATGCAGTACGCGCAGCCAATAGCGAAGCTGTTGCTGAAGAAAAGCGTCTGATTGCACTAAGGCAACAATGGCAAGCAGCACTGAAATCATCTCTTAACAATTATCGCTTTGTGAAAAAACAGTGGCAAAGCTGGCAAAAAGACTTTCAATCTCGGCAGGATGAGTCGATGCAGGTGATTGAACAGTCCTGGCTCGCCGGTGACCTATCCACCACAGACTACCTCACCGCTGTGCAACAGCAGCTCGATAGCCAATTTGCAGGGATAGCGCTGCAAACACAATATCGGTTGGCCGCCATTGAATGGTTGTACCGTTCGGGCGAACTCAGTAAAGCGCTGACGTTATCGCCGTTAAGCCAGCAAACAAACGCAGAGATTGGAGAGTAAACGATGTCAGTAAAACCTTTATACGCAGCAATAGCACTTGCGCTGAGCTTTTCGGTTATGGCGCAGGATGAACACGGACACGACGAAAAAGAAGATACCCACAAGGAAGAAGGCAAACACGAGCAAGGTGAACATAAGGAAAGCTCAGGCGTGGAGCTATCCAGCAAGCAGCTATCCATGGCAGATATCACCACGCGAACCTTGCAAACTCAAGTCATTGAATATCCGGTTTATGCCCCGGGCGAGGTGGTTGCTAACGACTTTAATAGCTATATCGTGAGTCCGCGCATCGATTCGACCGTTCTCAAACGTTTTGTCAGTATTGGCGATCACGTCGAAAAAGGTGAGCCACTGGCAACCCTCTTCAGCGCCACCATGGCGGAGGCGCAAAGTCAGTATTTGGTCACACTTAACGAGTGGCAACGCGTGCAGTCACTCGGCGAGTCAACGGTGGGTGAAAAACGCTTTGTCGAAGCGAAAAACGCCTTTACCTCAGCGCAAGCGCAACTCAAAGCATTTGGTATGTCAGCCAGCGACATTAAGCGTTTAAGTAAAGCTAACTACCCTATCGGCGAATACCAACTGACCTCAGAAATTGGCGGGATTGTGGTTAGCGATAACTTCAAGCAAGGCCAGCAAGTTAATGCCGGTAATCACTTGGTTGAAGTGCTGCAAGAAGAAACCTTGTGGGTTAATGCTCGTCTACCAGGCTCAGCTGACCTTAGTGTGCAGTTTGGTGATCCTGTTACAGTGAGTGTCGACAATCAGCGCTTTGCGGCAAAAGTCATTCAGGAAGGCCACACAATAGACCATAAAACCCGCACCCGAACGGTACGACTTGCGGTAAATAACGAAAAGGACCAATTACACCCTGGTTTATTTGCGGATGTTTATTTCTCAGTCAAGTCGGATGGACCGGTGCTTGCAGTTAAGGACTCAGCCTTAATGCGGGCCCCTGATGGTGACTGGCAGATATTCATTGAGCACGAACCCGGAAAGTTTGAACCGAAGAAAGTCGAATTGGTTGATGAAAAGGGTCCGTGGAAAGTTATTCGAGGCGTTAAGGAAGGCACAAAATACGTAGACAACGGCGCGTTTTTCGTTCGCTCACAAATCGCTAAAGGCGGTTTTGACCCACATAACCACTAACAGGAGGTTGTATGTTTCAGCGCATTATTCAGTTTGCTGTCGCCAATCGCCTGTTATTGGTATTGGCTTTATTCAGCATCAGCATTGCGTCATTTTTTATTATTCCCAAACTTAATCTGGATGCCTTTCCCGATGTTACCAACGTTCAGGTAACGGTAAATACGGAAGCACCCGGATTAGCAGCGACCGAAGTCGAGCAGTTGATTACCTATCCGATAGAGTCGGTGATGTATGCCCTGCCCGACGTCAAAGAAGTTCGGTCAATCTCAAAAACAGGTTTATCGGGCATTACGGTAGTATTTGACGAGAGTGTCGATATCTACTTTGCCCGGCAACTGGTGTTTGAACGACTGCAGGCGGCAAAGGAATTAATACCCGAAGGCGTAGGTACACCCGAAATGGGTCCTAACTCTTCCGGCCTCGGCCAGGTTTATCAGTATCTGCTACTTGCCGAACCGGGCTCCGGTGTCAGCAGTATGGAGCTACGCAGTCTAAACGACTATGTGGTTAAACTGCTATTGATGCCCGTTGAGGGAATTACCGAAGTCTTGTCCTTTGGCGGCGAAGTTAAACAGTATCAGGTTAATCTTAACCCCGCTAAGCTGTTGTCTTACGACCTTACCCAGCAAGACGTCATGAGCGCGGTCAACAAGAATAACGGTAACGTTGGTGGTTGGTATATGCCCCGCGGTCAGGAGCAGTTGGTTATTCGCGGCACCGGCTGGCTGGAAAGCGGTAAAAAAGGTCTACAGCAGATACAACAAATACCGCTCAAAACCGTTGACGGCGTTTCCGTAACACTGGGCCAGGTTGCCGACGTCGAAATCGGCAGTGAAATTCGCCAGGGAGCGGTCTCAATGTCGCGTAAAGTCGACGGCGAGGTCAACCAGCTGGGCGAAGTGGTGTCGGGTATTGTGCTCAAACGCATGGGCTCGAATACCAAAGCCACCATCGACGGTATTAAAAAGCGCATTCCGCTTATTCAGCAAGCATTACCCGAGGGTGTCACCTTTGAGCCGTATTATGATCAGACCGATTTAATACAAAAAGCCGTATCTACGGTCGCGTATTCACTGCTCATTGCCTTTGTCTTTATTATCGCAGTATTAGCACTGTTTTTGCTCAACATACGCGCTACTTTTTTAGTGTTACTGTCCATTCCCGTTTCTATCGCCATTGCCCTGATGGTAATGTCCGCGATGGGCATGTCAGCTAACCTGATGTCGCTGGGCGGGATTGCTGTTGCCATTGGTATGCTGGTCGACGGCTCCGTGGTGATGGTTGAAAACATCTTTAAGCACTTAAGTCGTCCGGATAGTGAACACCAAGACGACGCCGAGCAACGCACAGAGCACCGCGACCCAGATCCTCAGGCAGCCAAACTCGATAGCCATGGTATCAAGCTGCGAGTTAAGGAAGCGGCGAACGAAGTGGCACGACCGGTATTCTTTGCCGCCATGATTATCTTGGTGGTCTTTATGCCACTGTTTAGTTTTCAGGGTGTTGAAGCTAAATTATTTGAGCCCATGGCGATCAGTATTATGTTGGCCATTATCTCCGCGGTTTTTGTGGCCATTATGGTTGTCCCGGCATTAGCCAGTTACTTTTTCAGTCGGGGTATTAAGCCTCGTGAAAATAAACTGCTTAAACCACTAGATAATGGTTATAAAAGACTATTATCGGTGGCGTTACGCAGTAAAAAGGCTGTTATTACCCTGGCCGGTGTGCTGTTTGTCGGCGCTTTGGTGTTAGTGCCTCGTCTCGGCACAGAATTTGCGCCCGAATTGGAAGAAGGCACGATTAATATTCGCGTGACATTAGCCCCCTCCTCTAACCTTGAAACGGCCTTAGAGGTGGCTCCGAAGCTTGAAAAAATCCTGATGTCGTTCCCGGAAACCACCTACGCACTCAGCCGCATTGGACGAGCTGAAGTGGGTGGTGATCCAGAGCCTATCAGCAACATCGAGATATACGTGGGTCTCAAGCCGCAGTCTGAATGGACAACAGCATCGGATCGCTACGCCTTACAAGAAAAAATGGAGGCAAAACTCGATGCTCACCCAGGCTTGTTGTTTAATTTTTCACAACCTATCGCAACACGGGTTGATGAACTGCTCTCAGGTGTAAAATCGCAGCTAGCCATCAAACTATTTGGACCCGAGCTTGACGTGTTGGCCCGTAAAGGCCAGGAAATAGAAAGTGCCGTCAAGCAAGTTGACGGGGCCGTTGCAGTAGCGATGGAGCAAATAAAAGGTGAAGCACAACTCGTGGTTTCGCCGAAACGCCAACAACTCTCACGCTACGGCTTAAATGTCTCCGATGTACTGAGCGTTGTCGACAATGGCTTGGGTGGCGCTTCGGCAGGCCAGATCATTCGCGGTAATGAGCGCTATGATATTTACGTGCGGCTGGCCAAGCAATTCCGCGATACGCCGGAGTCTATTCGTTCGTTACGCCTGTTAACTCCCTCAGGGGCCTGGGTAACCTTAGGCGAAGTCGCCCACGTCGCAATTGAATCAGGACCACCGCAAATCCGTCGTGATGACGTACAGCGTCGCGTTGTGATTCAATCGAACGTTCAGGGTCGTGACATGGGTAGCGTGGTTGCCGATATTAGGAAGGCAATTGACGAAAAGGTGGATTTACCCACCGGTTACTCAGTCGATATTGGTGGCCAGTTCGAAAGTCAACAACGAGCACAGGAGCGCTTGTCCATTGTCGTTCCCATATCGCTGGCACTCATCGCCCTGCTGCTTTATTTTGCTTTCGGCACCATGGGTCAAGCCATGTTGATTTTGGTGAATGTACCGTTGGCAGTCATCGGTGGTATTGTGGCACTCTATGTGTCAGGACAGTACTTATCGGTGCCCAGCGCCGTGGGTTTCATCACACTGTTTGGTGTGGCGGTACTAAACGGTGTGGTTCTGGTCGAAAGTATAAACCAGAGAATAACCGATGGGCATGCAGTTAATGATGCCGTGTTTGATGGCGCATGGTCGCGACTACGCCCGGTATTAATGACGGCAATAACCTCAGCGTTAGGACTCATTCCCATGCTGTTTGCAACCGGCGCAGGCGCTGAAATTCAGCGTCCACTGGCCACCGTCATTGTTGGCGGCTTGGTGTCTGCGACATTGCTAACACTGGTTATCTTACCCGTGCTCTATCCTTGGTTTTCGAAACAAAAGGTTAATGATTTGAGTCGTTAGGGTTCAATAGCACTTAAAGGGGCGGTTATTGCCGCCCCTTCTACTACAAAGAGGAACGTATTGTGGGACATCACCATAACCATGATCACTCAAAGGACATGCCGTCCAACCGCCTGGGATGGGCGTTTGTTCTTAACTTCGTTTTCACCATTATCGAGTTTATTGGTGGTTTTCTTACCAACAGTACCGCCATTTTAGCTGATGCCGTTCATGATCTTGGCGATAGCCTGTCGTTAGGTCTCGCTTGGATACTAAATAAACTTGGCAAAAAACAGGCTAACCAACACTTTACCTACGGTTATAAAAGACTGAATCTTGCCGGTGCATTTATTAATGCCGTTGTGTTAATCGCAGGCTCTGCCTGGGTACTTGTGGAAGCAATTCCCAGACTCTGGAACCCTCAGATGCCCGTCGCTGATGGCATGATTGCTTTAGCCGTCGTTGGCATTACAGTTAATGGATTTGCTGCTTACAAATTGTCAGAGGGCAAAACGTTAAACGAACGCGTTATTAACTGGCACTTGCTGGAGGATGTTTTCGGCTGGGTTGCTGTACTTATCGTTGGTATTGTTTTGCTGTTCGTAGACTGGCCGATTCTCGACCCTATATTGTCGATTGGCTTTACTCTATTTATTTTAGTGAATGTACTACGCAACCTGTGGGCAACACTGAAACTCTTCATACAGGCCACGCCAGACAAAAAAACCTACAAACAAGTCGCGGACGCTTTACTGGAGCTACCTCATGTCGCTGACCTACACCATCTGCATTTTTGGTCACTAGATGGCGAGGAGCATGTATTAACCGTTCATTTGGTGTTATCTAAAAACCTTGATATTGAGGCCCGTAGCGATTTAAAACAGCGCATCGATGACGTCCTTGCGCCCTATGCTTTAAGCCATACAACGGTAGAACTAGAAGATCCTGATGAAGCCTGTAGGGACAACTGATAATGAGTGCATTATTTTTAATGAAAACACTGGGCTTATTTATTGCCACCGCAATTGCTGAAATTGTCGGATGCTATTTACCCTACCTATGGCTCAAAGAGGGCCATTCGGTTTGGTTGCTCATTCCGGCGGCAGTGAGCTTAGCCTTATTTGCTTACTTATTAACACTTCATCCAGCGGAAAGCGGGTGGGTCTACGCAGCTTATGGTGGTATTTACGTGTTAACTGCCATAAGCTGCGAATTATCGATAAATCGCCTTTATCCAGCTTCGACTTGATTGGGGCGGCGTTTGTGCTAACCGGTATGGGGATTCTTGTGTATGGCTGGCGTTAGCTATAAAGCAATTCAGTTAAAGAACTACGCTCAAAAGTTTTACTACACAGACTAACGCACCTTATGTTTGTCCGTGGTAGCGTCCTCAACCCCGTCATTAAGCGACGCCATCAGTGGACAATAGACATCTCCGTGTCCGGAGCTGCATTTTTGCACCAGCTCATTCAACGCTCGTTCAATTTGCTGTAAGCGCGATATCTTTCGACGAACACTGGTGAGCTTTTGCTCTCCAAGCTCCCGTGCTTCATCGCAATGAGCGCCATCTTGCAGAGTTAATAGCTCACCAATTTCATCCAGACTAAATCCGAGCCATTGAGACGCGCGAATAAAATGAAGCCGAGCAAGCGCTTGTTCGTCGTAATGTCGGATCCCCCCATACGGCTTCTCCGGCTCGCTCATTAGCCCTCGGCGCTGATAATAGCGCACCGTTTCCACGCCCACGCCGGCTGTTTTGGCCAGCGTGCCAATTGTCATTACGTTGCGTTTTTTTAACATAGCTATTGCTTCCGTAGTGAGGTACGGGTCTAAGATTAACACATTAAAGCAAAATGCCCGAAGGAGTTACTCTTATGTCAAATTCAAAATCTGGTCGGGGCTCTCTTCTCGCGGGAGGGATCGCAGCGACTCTGGCATCTGCGTGTTGTCTGGGTCCCCTCATATTACTTGCACTCGGTGTATCCGGGGCCTGGATTGGGAGCCTCACAGCACTTGAGCCTTATCGACCCATTTTTATTGCCATTGCATTGATTGCCATATTCTTTGCCTGGCGTCGAATATACCGGCGTGCTGATGACTGCAACCCTGATAACACCTGCGCAACGCCAAATGCTCGTAAGAGCTACAAAGTGATGTTTTGGCTCGTTGCGGTACTTACTTTAACAGCATTGGCTTACCCCTATGTTGTTCCTTTCTTTTACTAGGAGGCAATACACGATGAAAAAAACAATGATAACAACCATTTTATTTTTACTGTTTAGCATGCCCGCATTGGCGGTTGAGAAAACGGTTACGCTATCAGTACCCGGTATGACATGCGTCACCTGCCCAATTACTGTCAAAGCTGCACTTGGCCAAGTTGCAGGTGTGAGCGCCGTCGATGTCCGTTTTGAAGAGCGGGATGCAACCGTGACATTCGACGACGAAAAAACGTCAGTTAAGCAGCTCACTGAAGCAACGACAAATGCAGGATACCCATCAACACTGAAAGCAACGGCACCAAAAAATCAGTCATGAAACATCACAATGCCTTATAGCTGCTGTAAAACTGAAAGACCAAGGAGTAACCGTTATGAGTAATAACAATTTACACATTGCTGTCATTGGTAGCGGCGGCAGTGCGATGGCTGCGGCACTCAAAGCGACCGAGAGAGGTGCCCGAGTGACGCTCATTGAGAGAGGTACTATTGGCGGAACTTGTGTCAATATTGGCTGTGTCCCGTCTAAAATCATGATCCGAGCGGCTCATATCGCCCAACTGCGGCGAGAAAGCCCTTTTGATAAAGGCTTAAGTACTCATACTCTTAAGGTAAATCGATCAGCTCTCCTCGAGCAACAACAGGCTCGGGTAGAAGAACTCCGTGAATCCAAATACCAGAGTATTCTTAGAGAGAATTCCGCCATTACCGTTATTAACGGCGAAGCCCGCTTTATAAACGATGAAACTCTTTCCGTATCACTTCGCGATGGCGGTGAGCAAACGGTTTACTTTGACCGTGCTTTTATCGGCACCGGGGCCCGACCCGCACAACCCCCCATCCCCGGCTTAGCTGAAACCCCTTACCTTACTTCGACAAGCGCATTAGAGCTAAGTAACATTCCTAAACGCCTCGCTATTATTGGAGCCTCGGTCGTTGCTCTTGAATTAGCACAGGCCTTCGCGCGTCTCGGTAGTGAAGTTACTGTTTTGGCTCGCAGTCGGGTGTTATCCAAAGACGAGCCTGCCATTGGTGAAGCAATAGCGACTGTTTTTGATCGCGAAGGCATCAATGTGCTTGAGCATACAGAAGCCAGCGAAGTGCGTTACGACGGACAACACTTCATTCTCAAAACCAATGCCGGAACATTAAAAGCAGAACAACTGCTCGTGGCCACAGGCCGTACGCCCAATACGGAAAACCTCGATTTAAAAACCATCGGTGTACAAACTGAACGCGGTACAATAACGATTAACGAGCGCATGCAAACCTCTAACTCAAGAGTATATGCGGCAGGCGACTGTACGAATCAGCCGCAGTTTGTCTATGTCGCCGCCGCAGGCGGCAGCCGAGCCGCTATTAACATGACGGGCGGTGATGCGCATCTTGATCTCAGTGCAATGCCCGAGGTTATCTTTACTGATCCACAAGTCGCCACGGTGGGTTTATCAGAAGCTGATGCTAAAACTGGTGGTTACGTCACCGAAAGCCGCACGTTGAGCCTTGAAAATGTCCCACGGGCATTGGTTAACTTCAATACCCAAGGGTTTATAAAAATTGTCACAGAGAGTGGCAGCGGCCGACTGCTCGGTGTTCAAGTCGTCGCAGGAGAAGCCGGTGAGTTGATTCAAGCTGCTGTAATGGCGATAAGAGCAGGAATGACAGTCAATGAGTTGGCTGATGAGCTCTTCCCATACCTTACGATGGTAGAAGGCTTAAAATTATGCGCTCAAACGTTTACTAAAGATGTTAGCCAATTATCTTGCTGCGCTGGGTGAGATAACCTAGCTGAATCGACACTGATTTGCTAGACACCTTGCCGCCATTGAGTTTTAAATAGATTGAAGACAATCATGTATAAGTTTTCTCATCTTTAAGATCAAAGGCTGTCATAATACTCTTTGATCATTGTTGCCATTAAAAAACGGCGTCCCGCTCGGAACTCTTTGTAATTTTCTGCGGTAGTATTGAATATGAGCTCAGGAATAGCATTTTCGGCTAAATTTCTCTGTAAATCTTCTCGATCACAAATTTCGCCAAGTCTTAAATTTCCGGATTCAATCTGTTCAAGAACCATTAACATGTATTCTTTCGGTGGTAGGTCTTTAATCGCGATGTTGATTGCTGTTTCTGTCAACGCAAAGTTTGCAATCTGGTTGTAATCTCCCTGTTTCGGGAATCCATGACGAATAAGGTGATTCTTGGGAATTATGTGGTGCATATCGCCATGCCCCTCGATCATCTGTGCGATATTAATCGACTTTGAAAGGAATCCCCGCCCTCCTTTTGCAACTCTTGCTGCTAAATATGTTTGGAATGCAGGACTACGCTTGCTTGGTGACTCGAGCTCCTGAACTAAAGTTACATCCCAAAAACTATCACTTAGAACTGAGGCTTCAAGAGTGCGTAAGTATTGTTCCGCACCGTGGTCCTTAATACGACGTAAGTCAGTTTCCCACGTGGATTCAAAGCTTCCCACGGCTCTTCCGGTCAGTAATGTCATAACGAACCAGCGTTTTACAATTCTTGCTCTCTCTCCCTCATTCAGCTGATCGTCCAGTCGAAGGCGCAGTTGTAATCCCCCCGAAAAATCGGAGCGGTTATGAATAGAAAGTGCTATTACTGATTGAACTCTGCTCTTGTCTTCATGGCGCTCGAAAAAATATCGACAAGTGGCTGAAGATCGAGATTCACACCAGAAACATTGGCATCGACCCACTCTTGCTGCGAAATTTCAGGCCACAATACGTCATAACCAAGTGCAAATAGCATTTCTTCAAAAAAGAATCGTTGCGCACGCCCATTACCTTCTCGGAATGGATGTAATAAGTTAATCTCGCAGTATAAATCAGCAACTTCACGCACGAAAACCTCTGGTGTTTTCGCATGTTCTAACAAAGGAATTTGGCGAAATAACCTATCCGCCTCAGCTTTGATTCTTGATGCCGTACAGAATCGAGTTGCACCTTTTGAAATATCAATTGTTCGTAACTCGCCAGCCCAATCGTATACATCCTGAAATAAATGCAGATGTAAACGCTGTAGATGCTCGAGTGTGAATTCCTGACTGCCTAATGTAGTAGCTGTGTAGGATTTATAACGTAGGGTAGTAAATTCTATTTCGGCAGCGGCAAGAGTTTCCTCATCGCGAATATTGAGCTTGTTAACCAAAACATCAGAGTCCGGATAACAATACGGATCTTGACCAACGCCGTACTTATCTCGCATATTTACGTTTTAAAGATGCAATAGACTGCTTTTCAGAAGACTCTTTCATTTTTAGGCCTTCGTACCCAAGACTGGTCTTGAAGTTCTCAATATTTGGAACAAAGCGCTCTTGTTTATCTGAGCTGTTTTTTGTGCGTTTCATTATCATGTACCCTTATGATGAGTCGCATAAATTATAACCTATGCCACGCACCTAAGCCACGTTCGAATTGGTGGAATTTTTTCCACCTAAAAACTCAGATTTTTCCGGATATTTAGAATTTTTTGTCGCGAGGCAAAGGTCAAAATTTGAAATTTCTACTTCGGTTTCCTGTGACCAATTTTGTCATTAAACGGTCTCAAAAGTGTCGATTTCGACGCCAAATAGAAAATCAAAACACCGTTTAAACCCTTGCTACGCCTAGCTTTAACGATTTACCACCGAACCCGTGACTGCCCTCCGGAGGCAGAGGTCACAGGTTCGACTCCTGTCGGGTGCGCCATCAAAGAATTTCAGAGCCGTCTGTCCGATAATACCGTTAATTAGCCGGCACCACTGAGGTACTTAAGATTAGAACTTGTTATTTTAAGGAGCTAGTTAGCGACAGAGAGCAGCTATAGGTTCCCTTAGCGTTAACAAAACCCGATAAGTCCCAACTCAATAGCCCTTAAAACTGCTCGCGTCCGGTCTCTCACACCAAGCTTCGCCATAATGGCGCTTACTTGATTTTTAACGGTGCCTTCCGACTTAAAAAGAGCGTCGGCAATTTCTTTATTGGAACAACCGGCGGCAATAAGGCGTAATATTTCTAGCTCTTTAGCGGAAAGCGCCTCAGGCGCGGCAAAGGCCTCAAATTCGGAATGTAAGCCTTGTAATCCGTTTAAAAGCGAGGTGGTAATGGTAGGTTGAATCATTGACTCGCCAGCGATTATTCGCTCAATACCACTCACTAGCATTTCGAGTTCTACGTCTTTAAGTAGGTACCCTCGCGCCCCTGCTTTCAACGCTTCAAGAAGCATATTATGGTCGTCAAAGGTGGTCAGAATCAAAACCGGAATTTTTATATTCTCTGCACGCATGGCTTGTAGAAGTTGAATACCATTCATTTTTGGCATTCTTAAGTCCAGCAGGATTATGTCAATGTCGCTGCCATGGGCTTTGATCCACGCAAGTGCCTGTTCGCCATCTGCTGCTTCATGTGCTACTTCAATATGGGCTGAAAGCGACAATAAGCTCGCTAAGCCTTGTCGAATTAATTTTTGGTCATCGACTAACATAACTCGGTGCTTTTCGGGTGAGTGCAAAGTGCTCATAAACCCACCGGTATTCTAAGACACACCAAAACGCCGCGCGCTTGGCGCTCAGCAGTTACAGTGCCATTAAAGCTTTTTAGCCGCTCCTGCATGCCGTTCAAGCCATTGCCAAATTCGATCGGTTTGCTGCTTTGCCCGTTGTCTTTAACACGCACTACAAGTTCGCGTTCAGATTGCTGCACCTCAATTCCTACCTTGGTGGCTTTGCCATGTCGCACGCTATTGGTCACGCTTTCCTGCACACCGCGCAATATTGCTAGCGCTTGTTCTAAATTGAGTACCGCAACTTTATTCGGGAAAGCCAATGAAACCTCAATGCCCGGTAATTTTTCGACCAAAGCCTCAAGTGCTTCACGCAAATTCAGTTGTTCATGTTCACGCATTTCGCTTACGGCAACACGCACGTCTGCGAGCAGTAATTTCGAAATAGCACGAGAACGCTCTACGTCAACTTTCAGAGCTTCAGGTACCTTACGCGCCAGCACCTGGAGTTGCACCGTAAGCGCGGTAAGATGATGGCCTACAAGATCATGAATATCGCGGGCAATACGCAGCCGTTCTTCCTGCTGCGACGCCTCTTTCACAAGTGACTGCATAGCAATAAGCTCTCGATTCGCTTGCTCTGCGCGCTCTTTTTGAAATTCTGCATTACGCCTCGACTCCATCATAATGAGCGCGAACACATTAAACGTAGTGAACAGCACCCCAGTAATTACAATGCCGTCGGGCTGCCAACGCAGAAAGTGCGTACTCCACGCAACAAAGCTCCACAGTGGCGTGAGCCAAAGCGCCCAGCGAAAAGGCATAAAATAAGGGAGCTGCGCCGACCACACCACTAATAAAATGGCACTAAACATATTGGGTGTGGTGTACATTATTGAACAAATGACTACAAATTGACCACCAATTATTAGGTGCCGGGGCCATCTTGAGAGCGGTACTTCATCGTTTGTATTGATGAAAAATGTAACCGTAAAAGTTGCATAAAGTAACGCCAACAAAGCAAGCCTTGGTGTGCTTGCGTTGGTGGTTGAGAGTAACAGCCACAAGTCGAAAGCGGCCACTACCAGCACGGTGCCAATACCGCTTAGTCGATCAGCATCTAGTTTTAAGTTTTTCAGTTCCATTGCCTGAGTATGCAAGCAATTGCGTAAATCACCAATAGGCCAAAAGTCATTTTTAAAGTTGTGACTTCTGTCACTAACATACATTTTCATAGCCACCTAAAATGTCCTCCATGGTTTAAGAGGCCTGCTCTTTACCCCTATGTTCTCGGAGGAATGGCAATTATGTTAACCATCTATCAACTTACCGTAGCAATTCACGTACTGGCTGGAGCGCTCGCAGTCTGCCTATTTTGGGTGCCTGTACTTTCTCGTAAAGGCGGTTTAAATCACAAAAAATTCGGCAAAATCTATGGCTCAAGTATGCACGTGGTTGCGTTGACTGGAATTTTTGCTTCCGTAATGGTGTTGTTATTCAATACTGCCGTTAAACCTGAACTTGCTGCGGTTCCTCACCTTACCGAGGTGCGCCTAAAACAAACTTATATTTTTGCTTGGTTTCTTATTCATCTTGGCATGTTGATTCACTGCGCTATTTTTCACGGTAATCAAGTGCTGGAGCACAAACGCAACCGTAATGGCTTGAAAAAGCCTCTGCCTTTAGCCATCAACGGAGCGTTTGCAATCAATGGATTAGCACTTAGCGCTTTTGGACTCTTTAACAGTCTCGTTTTACTCATTGTATTCGGCGCACTTGGAGTGGTGATTGGTGTGTCTAACTTGGTTTATATCTACCGTAAAAGCGTGTCTCCAACGGCTTGGTTGCGTGAACACTTGGGAGCTTATCTCGGCTCTGGAATTGGTGCATACACCGCTTTCATTGTGTTTGGTGGAAATTCGTTACTACACGCTAGTGGCTGGGTACAAACTGCCCTTTGGTTCGCTCCTGGAGTTATTGGATCATTCTTTATCGCCAAACTCTCAAAGAAATATGACCCGCCACGCAAAGCTTTAAATTAAGGCCATAAATAAGGACCGATTATGAAACACATACTTATTCTCACAGTCGCTGCATGCACATTTGCCACTGTAAACACTTGGGCCCAACATAATTCCCAAGCTCTTGAGCCTCAGCTGCAGCAAATAGAAGCACATTTGCCAAATGAACTTGGCCCTGCGCAGCGCCTAATGGAAAGGCTACTTGAGCAGTACCCTGAGGACCCTCAGGTGAATTATTACTGTGGTGTAATTTATGGCCTACGTGCGGGAGAAGGCATGTTGAGCGCTATGCGCAATGCACCAAGAAGCCGTAAGTGTACTGAAAAAGCCGTGGCCCTCGAGCCAACGAATATGAAGTACCAACTAGCCGCGCTGAACTACTACTTGAATGCACCTTCTATTGTAGGCGGCGGCGAGACCAAGGCTCGGGCCAAGGCCGCTGATATAGCAGCGCTCGACAACCTTCAAGGTACACTTGCGCAATTACGTGTAGTGAACGTTTTCGACGCTAACAATTATACCGCTGCATTAACCCAGGCCATGACAAAACATCCGAATGAACCCCGACTCGAACTTCGTTTGGGGCTACAAAAGCAAGCAGAGGGAGATTATGCAGGCGCTCACACCTTATTCAAACAAGCCGCTATGTTACAGGCAGACAGCGCGCTCTCGGAGCATCCAGAAATTCGTGCAGCACAACTAAACGCTCGCTATCAAGTGGCTAGAAATGCAGTGTTTAGCGGCATGCATGTGCAAGATGGAATTCAAAGTATGGAAGCCTACATTCTTGCATTCGACAACGACTTAGAACTTCCAGAGCTTGCTTGGGCGCATGCTCGCATGGCTCAGCTCATGAAATTGGACAACAACGAAGCGGGTGTTGAAGCACATCGCCAACTTGCACAGCAGCTTGGTCAGGAGAACGACAAAGCACTGTATGAATTGCTCGACCGCCTTTAAATGCACATTCAGAAGTGCCGTAGTGTAATCACCTCATTTATAACACAGTCTTCTCCTAGCGTATTTATGGCGCATTTCGTTCCTCAAAAGGAGCACAACAGACCAAGCCCCGCGCAACAAGTTCATAGTTTTTATCGCATAATGAGGGGACTTTTTTTACCGAAAAGGAACAGGAAATATACGCATCTCTCTACCCATATAATCACACCGGCTGGGTGTTAGGTTATCAAAGTATCGCGAGATACCATCCTGAGGACGATATGGTAGTCATTCAGTTTGTCAGTACTACCGGTAACGACCTCGTGATGTTAACTAAAATTCTCTATGACCGCGTGGTTGAGATACTCCGCTCGACTTAAATACTGCACTTTCCAACTGCTGCCGGAAATCTGCCGCATAGCAGTAAAACGATTGCGCGCTGAGAGAGGCTGGTCTCAAGAGCAGCGCCAGCAGAAATGCATGCTTTCAATACATCGTGCGTTTCGAGACTTACACGGTCAATTAACGGCGATGACCTATGGAAATGGTCAACAGCTTACGCAGATCTTTAGTTACGATGCTCGTGGTAACATCCTCTTCTTCAGAACCTCTCCAGTACTGCTTGCATACACGTTTCTTAGCGTATGCAAGACTTCAAGTGGCTACTCAACGTTACACTCAATGTAAGAAATGGCTTACACTGCGGGTATTTAATGCCGCACGTGAGAATACGACATGCACTACAGCGCTTTGCAATCGACTTACACTGGACCTGTACTCAAATCGGCCATCATCTCTTTCATTTCATGTTGCTTAATAATCTTCTCAGGTGAATTGCTTGCCGAACCAGTCAAAATGAGCACCAGCAAAATTTGTCATGACAGCTCGAGTGCATATTATTCACGAACGAAAAACTTCACCGCTTTCGAAACAATCGAAGCTTGCTTAGCCGCTGGTGGAAAGCTCCCCAAAGGAAGTCACAACCACAACAAGAATGGAGTTACTAAACCTGCAAATTCTACAACATCACAAAGTTACTCAAGGAGCGCTTTCGCTCACTGGACAGATGACGATGGTGATTGCTTAAACACTCGTCACGAGCTTTTACAAGACTTATCAACTGGACCAGTGACAATGTCAGAAAATGGATGTCGGGTGCTTCGTGGACGTTGGAACGACCCATACTCGGGGAACGTACTTTTTGACTCATCGAAGATGGATATTGACCACCTTGTGCCACTGGCGTGGGCTTGGGAACATGGTGCGGATAAGTGGACAGATACAGAAAGAAAAAACTTCGCGAACGACACCGTCAATCTCTTTGCAGTTACAGCTAATCTTAATCGGAGTAAAGGCGCAAAAGGCCCTCGCGATTGGTTGCCTCCAAATAAAGAGTTTCATTGTCAGTACGTTACTCGATATCTGCGTGTAATGCTCAAGTATGATTTTAATGAATCAGCTCGCGACAACATTCGTGAGCTTCGGAAGCGCGTCTGCTAGATGCGTATCTAGCGCTCGAGTCAACCTGCAGCCGTGTATGCGGCACGAAGCCAAGCCTTAACCTCGTCGTCTACTTGGGCAGCATCGGTGAGCTTCACGATGTAATGACACATTTTCCCACTACCCTGTGGCTCCAAACGCGGTGCCGCCGGTAAGTCTTTAACGTTCAGTCCAAGCTCTACGCGTGAATTGGTCGCAGGCCCTATCATGGCGAATTGCTTTTTGCGGCGATAGCTCACGTATTTCTGTTTTGGAGCTGTTTCGTAGTCCCCTAATTGATTGAGCTGTTCCAACAAAGCTTCATGAATCGGTCGCAAGTCTGCTTTTTTCTCAACATAAAGGCCATCCAACGGATTAGTTGATTCCGTAGACTTAGCATCGGCATCACGCTTAGCTAAATGCACGACCGTATTAGCATCACCGTGCCCCATATTGAAGTCCGTCTTGAGCATGCTTACGATATCACTATGCTTGCTTAAGCCGCTCGCTGAAACTAAAGCCTTTAACTCGTGAATCGTTTTACCGGTCCGCTCCTGAATATTTGCAATTTGCGTTTCCAGAGCCTTTTGCTGATCTGCCATTATCCTCTCCTTGTTGTCGAATCTATTATCGTTGGTTTGATTTTATTATAGCCATTAGACAGGCTCGTAAATGCTCGTACCAGAAATTTGCCGCACTAACTAAGCGTTGGTCGTTTTGGTTCATGGTTGTTATCTTCATAACCAGCCCTGTTGATGAGCGAAGCGTGCGGCCTCGACGCGATTATTTGCGTGTAATTTACTTATCGCCTCGGAGAGATAGTTGCGGGCAGTTCCCTCTGCAATAAACAATGCTTCTGCAATAGCTTGTGTGCTCATTCCCTGTCCTGCAAGGCGCAGTGCCTTGCGTTCTTTCTCCGTTAGTGGGTCCTGTTGGCCGAGTGCTTGCAGCAGTAATTCATTGCTTATTACTCGCGCTCCCGCACAGACCTTGTGAAGTGAATCAATGAGTGTAGCAATCGGAGCATCTTTGAGTAAGAAGCCGCTCACTCCAGCATCAACGGCACGTTTGATATAACCCGCGCGATTAAACGTCGTAATAATGACGGTTTTGAGCGCTGGCTGATGCTGCTGTACCCACTGCAGAAGCTCAAGCCCAGAAAGATGAGGCATTTCGATGTCGGTCAAGAGTATGTCGTAGTGCTCCTGTTGCAGTTGTTGCTGCGCTGCTGCACCGTCGACCGCCTCATCAACCTCGTAGTCTGCCTCTAAACGAAGCAAGCTAGCTAACGCGGTGCGCACCATCGTTTGGTCTTCGGCAAGCAAAATTTTCATGTCGTTGCTCCGTTGATTTTCGGCATTTCAAGCTTGGGTAACTGTAAGGCGACCACCCACCCTCGAGCGGTGGACACTTCGACGGAGCCGCCTAGCTCTTGTATTCGTTGTTGTACTCCCAACAGACCGTTACCTCTTTGAACTTCTGCATGATTACCGTCGTCGCTTACTTGCACCCGATAGACGTCAGCGCTTTCGTCAAAATGAATAGTGCAGAGCTGGCCTGAACTATGACGAATCACATTTGTAACTAATTCGGTTATGGCGAGCACTAGGGTTGTTTCACGCGCTGCATCAAACAGCGGTGGCTTACCTAAGATATCGGTGCGAAAACCGGCATCCTGTAAGCGCTGTTCTAGCCGCTTCAGTTCAAGCGCTAGTCCACGATGTTTATAACCTGACACGCTTTGCCGCACTTGCGACAAGCTAATACGAGCTATTTCGCTGAGCTCCTGTAGCTGTTGCGCAGCGGCATCGTATTGCTGTTTGCCAAGTTGCGCTTTGGCTAAATCAGATTTCAATACAATACTCGAAAGTGTATGCCCCAAGATATCGTGTAAGTCGCGGGCGATGCGCTCGCGCTCAACACTCGTTGCGAGGCGTTCGATTTCTTCGGCACTGCGGCGTTCTGCGGCGGCGTGGCGTTGCCGCAAGCGTTCAACTCGGCCAAAGATCGCAACGGTTACCACAATAACGGTACCGTAATGGAAAAACAGGTCCCAATGCGTACCCACACCCCACTGAAATACTGCGAGGGTAGCGATGACACCAAGCACGGCGGTTAAGGCATAGGGCCAACGATAGGCAAAACCTAAAAAGAAGCCAACGTAACTGAAGAAGGCGATAGAGCCGGGGTTCCACGGAGTGACCGCACAGGCAATAACGTACATCCCGATAATCGGCCAAAACATGCGCTGGCGCGGCAAATAGAAGCAATAAAAGTACAGAGCGACAAATACCAACATGGCGAGCGAAAGCAACACGATTTCGCTGACCGTATAGGGGAATAGCACCATCGGTAGGATGTAAAAACCTAAGTTAAATAGATAGACCCAAGCATGTTTCGCTTCTTCGTTAGAGGCCTTTTGTTTGGTTTTTTCGTTGATCATCATCTGCTTCTTTGGCTCGAAGTTACCTCATTATGGCCATTGCTAGCCCATTCGGCTAGTGACATTTGTCACCTTCAATTGCTGACAAAAACGACTGTCGCGCGAACTCCTGTCTCCCTAAACTTGGCTCTAACACTATTCATTGGAGACCGATCATGGCAGTCATACACCTATCCATTCAAGGTTTAAACAAGAGCTATGGCGAACATTACGCGCTTAGCGATATAAATCTCACGGCCTCTAGCGGCGAGGTTCTTGCAATACTTGGCAAAAATGGTGCCGGTAAAACGTCACTCATCAATAGCGTGCTTGGCATCCACGCCTATCAAGCAGATCAACTTGAACTTTTTGGTCACCCCATGCTGAACCAACATCGACCGTTAGCGGTACGACAGCGTTTAGGCGTCATGATGCAACTCGGTACACTGGCAGCCAATCTAACTGTCTACGAGCAGTTGGACCTGTTTTGTAGCTATTACCAAAACGGTTTTCAGGTTGGTGAGCTCATAAACAAATTGAATCTTAGCAGTATCGCCAAGCAACGCTTTGGCAAACTTTCTGGCGGCCAGCGCCAGCAAGTCCTTTTTGCCCTCGCCGTTGCTGGCAAGCCCGACTTACTGTTTCTGGATGAACCGACGGTGGGCATGGATGTCGAGGCGCGTCATGCGCTCTGGCAGCATATTCAAGACTACCGCTCTGCGGGCACGGCTATTGTACTGACCACCCACTACATTGAAGAAGCCGAGCGTTTGGCCGACCGTGTCGCGATGTTGCGAGAGGGAAGAGTCATCGCTGCAGGCACTTTGTCCGAGGTGATTGCTGATCATGGTTCACTCGAGCAAGCCTACCTAGCCAACATACAGGAGCAGCGCTATGTTTAATGCGAATTTATACGTTAAAGAAGCAGGCTATGATTTACTAAGTCTATGGCGTACACCCGCGTTCTTTTTGCCGGCTATTTTATTTCCAGTCACTTTTTATGTCTTTTTTGGTATCGTTTTTAATTTTAGCTCAGGCAGTAGCAAGTACATGCTTGTTTCTTATGCCTGTTTTGGCATGATGGGGCCGGCTATGTTCAATTATGCGACCGCAGTCGCCAGTGACCGAGCCCATGGCTGGCTTACGTTGAAGCGCGTTGCGCCTATGCCCTTTAACGCTTACGTAGCAGCTAAGTATGTCAGTAGCTTGGTCTTCGCCTTGTGCATTGCCTTAATCCTGTTTGTCACCGGTGGCTTATTCGCGGAAGTTGAACTCTATACCTGGCAATGGTTAGCGCTGTTGCTGGTATTGCTAATCGGTACCCTTCCCTTTGCCCTTATCGGCTTATTGCTGGGCCTATGCTTGTCCGACAAAAGCGCTCCCGCTGTGGTCAACTTGGTTTATTTACCTATGGCCTTCTTATCCGGCTTGTGGGTGCCCATTCAATTCTTACCGGAAGCCGTGCAATACATCGCCTATGGCCTGCCCGCTTACCACTATGCGCAGTTGGCACATGCTGTGATTGGCACGAGTCAGGGCCATAGCATTTGGCTGCACTTGGCTGCACTTGTCGGATTTTCCCTGTTACTTGTTCTGCTTGTACGCTGGCGTTATCAGCGCCTTTCGCACTAATTTGCATGAGCCTGTTACCTATGAAAAAGATACTTTTATTACTTGCCGCTGTTGTTGCTGTAATGGTTATCGTATTGAATTTACCAACTCCGAAAACTGCTGACGTGGCGAACGACAACAGCTTCGTGATCGGTCCGGTGAACATCTTTGACGGCGAAAAATGGCGCGATGAAAAGTTTGTTGTCGTTCACGATGGTTGGATTACTGAACTTGCATTATCGCGCCCACAACTCGATTTACCCTACCGTGAAACCCAAGGCCAAGTGCTGATGCCCGGCTTAATCGACGCGCATGTGCACGTCTGGGGCGATGCCCTTGAACAAAGTTTGAACTTTGGCGTGACCACCGTGATCGATATGTTCGGTGACCCTAGCTTCTTGCAGCAACATAAAGCCGCGCGTGCGAAGACCCAGCAAGCTGAACATGCTGATATCTTTGGTGCTGGCTACTTAGTCACTGCACCTAAAGGCCATGGCACGCAATACGGTATTCCCGTACCCACGTTAAGTGAACCTTCCGAAGCCCCTGAAGCTGTCGCAAAACGCCTCGACAGTGGCTCCGATTTTATCAAGATCGTTTACACCCGTGCTGATGCTGTTTATCGACATGCGCCGTCGATTTCCTACGCAGAACTAGAAGCCACTATTACAGCAGCCCATAAAGCACAGCAACTCGCCGTGGTGCATGTTGCCGATCACGCTTCAGCAGTGGACGCCGTCAAAGCAGGTGCCGACGGCCTGGTGCATAGTTTCTTTGACCGCCCAGCGAGCGATGAACTGGTGCAATTGATGCGCAGCAACGGGACTTTTATGATTCCCACGATGGCGCTTTACGAGGGGATGTTGCGTGGCGAAATCAACGACGAACTGCTCACCGCAGAAAACCTCAAGCTTCCAGCAAGCGCTGAGGCCAGCCTCAATCAGTCATTTGGCAATACTACTTTTCCTGCACACTTTTATGAAAATCTACGACTCACCACCGAGCGTCTCTATCAAGCAGGAGTGCCGATTTTAGCTGGCAGCGACGCACCGAACCCAAGCACCGCTCACGGCTGGTCATTACTGGTAGAACTCGAGCTATTAAAGCGTGCTGGATTGCCGCTCGAATCAGTCCTGCACGCAGCAACCGCCGCGCCAGCGCAAGCTTTTGCACTGCCTCATCAAGGGCGCATTGCCGAGGGGATGAAAGCTGACCTACTCCTAGTTGATACCAGTGCTACAACGAACTTGCCGGCACTATTCCATCCACTAGCGATTTGGAAGAATGGCTTTGCACTCTGAAACAACAGTGGCCAAGATTAGTTGGCTACTCCCCCCACGAGCGTGGGGAAGACGTCGAAAAGCGCACAGATTTCCGCGAAGCTACGCTGGTAGTACTGCTCACATTGCCACAAACGTGCACCATCAAGATGTACTGCGCGTTGGTAGTTTTGTTTCATGGTTGTTATAGTCATAACCAGCCCTTTTGATGTGCGAGGTGTGCGCCCTCGACGCGATTAATCATACCCTGCGCTAGACAACTGAGAGTACATCATGAACACAATGGTTCGCTTCATCACACTTGTTACCCTACTAACCTTTATCGCAGCGTGCGAGCCTGCTCAACCGTCCGCACCAGAAACGTCACATCAATCACCGAAGAACTTTGCGTTTACAAATGTTGCTGTGGTGAACATTGCGCGTAATTTGGGTGAGATTGCCGAAGCTCAAACAGTTTTGGTGGTAGGCGATCGCATTACCACGGTTGGAGCAACCTCTGCCGTGACAGTTCCCAGCGGCTTTGTAGAAATTGACGGTACCAACCAGTTTTTGATGGCTGGCTTAACCGAGATGCACGGCCATGTGCCGCCGGCATCAAGCTTTGGCCAACTGCCAGAGCGCTATCTAGATGATGTGCTATTTATGTATGTTGCCAACGGTATTACCACGGTGCGGGGCATGCTCGGCTACCCCCATCAGTTACAATTGAAACAGGACATTACAGAAGGTAAGCGGACAGGTCCAACACTTTATCTGGCTGGGCCAAGCTTTAACGGCAACAGCATTGAATCACCAGAAAAGGCCACTCAACGCGTTATTGAACAACGTGATCAAGGCTGGGATTTACTTAAAGTCCATCCAGGGCTAACGCTTAGCGAATATCAAGCAATGGCAAAAACTGCGCGTGACGCAAACATCGACTTTGCTGGTCATGTACCGAAAGACGTGGGTCTTGAAGTGGCATTAACAGAAGGGCAACGTACCATTGACCACTTAGACGGCTACTTGGAAGCCATCGACGCTTTAAATCGGCCTGCTAGTAAATACGAACTGGACTACCTCGTTGATTTAACCCTGCGTCACGGTGCCGCGGTGGTGCCAACCCAGGCATTGTGGGCCACGATTATTGGTGCCAGTGACATAGAGCAGCTGCGCCAGTACGAAGAAATTGACTATGTACCTGAAGCAGTGCGAGCCGGCTGGTTTAATTACTTAGAAGAGCCAAGTTTAGGGTACTTCAACGCCGAAGCGGCCGCCATTCAACAAGACAATCGCCAGCGGCTAATTAGAGCCCTATTTGACGGTGGCGTACCCATTATTTTTGGCACCGATGCGCCCCAATTATTCAGTGTTCCGGGCTTCTCAGCCTTACGTGAAATTGCAGTATTACACGACGCCGGAATTCCGCTGGCTGGAATTTTACACAGCGCAACCGTCGCAGCTGGGGAGTATTTTGCCGATAAAGATTTATTCGGTCGCGTTGCAGAAGGTCACCGTGCTGATTTGGTGTTGTTACAGCAAAATCCGCTGGAATACCCTGCAGCGCTCGCCGGACGCTCTGGTGTCATGGTGGCAGGCCAGTGGCTTGATAGAGCAACCATCGATAATCAGTTAGAAGCCATTCGAGCTGCAGGCATGCGCAAATCAGCAAACTTCAAGCCCGAGTAGACCCACTAAAACGTACCCGGGAGTACGTTTTACTGGGTTCAAGTTGGCTAAGGTTGCCAGCATCAGTAGCGTTCTAGCCAATGTGCATAAGGGGCTGGCAACACCCATGATGGTTTCTCCACACGCAGTGCTTTAGCTGCTTCATAAGGCCAATGCGGATTAGCTAGATGGGCACGTCCTATCATCACTAAGTCTAACTGACCTTGGGCAACTGTATGCTCGGCCAGTTGCGGAGCATCAATTCCCCAGGCCGAGGCAACTGGGATGGCTGCCGCATGCCGAATACGTTCTGCGATAGGAGCCATGAAGCCGGGTCCCCAAGGAATAGACGCGGTTGGTGTAGAAAAGCTGATACTAACGTTCAAGAAATCCAAACCTTCGGCTTTCAATAGGTTGGTCAGTGCGATAGCTTCTTCAAGTTGCTGTTCATCGTTGCCGTCAAATTCAATCACGCCTAAACGTGCGGTGAGCGGTAAATTATCTGGCCAAACTTGCTTCACAGCTCGCACAGTTTCTACCAAAAAGCGTGCACGGTTTTCGAACGAACCGCCATAGTTGTCGTCACGCTGATTGGCGTGAGGCGACAAAAAGCTTTGTCCTAGATAGCCATGGGCAAAGTGTAGTTCTAACCACTGAAAACCAATATCACGGGCTCTTTCGGCGGCAGCGACAAAGTCGTCTTGTACCCGTTGGATGTCTTCGAGGGTCATTGCCTTAGGCATCCGGGATAAGTTAGCGCCAAATGGAATAGCAGAAGGTGACAGGGTTTGCCAGCCTTTGGCATCTGCTTCGGCGATATGATCGTCGCCATCCCAAGGACGATTTGCACTGGCTTTACGCCCAGCGTGCCCAAGTTGAATACCCGGTACTGCGCCAGCAGTCTGAATAGCTTCGACAATAGGTACAAATGCTTGTGCCTGCTCATCATTCCAAAGCCCGGTACAATTCGGCGTGATTCGACCTTCTGGTGAGACAGCCGTTGCTTCTACGATGATTAGACCTGCACCACCACGGGCCAAACTGGTGTAATGGTTAAGATGCCAATCATTGGGCACACCTTGTTCTGCCATATATTGGCACATTGGTGGAACTGCAATACGATTACGTAGTGTTACGTCTTTTAATTGAAAAGGCTGAAAAAGTGCAGACATGTAAAGTGTTCCTTATTGGTTCATTAATGCCATGAGTTGCATTATTCTACCTTTCTTTGCCAGCGCCGTTGTTGAATAAAAGCTATCGCGGCAATCGGTTTTTACAGCTTAGTTAGTATCCAATTAAGATAGATACAAGCCGAACCAAAATGACTAGAAGAAGGTCTACTAGAAGGTGGTACGATGTGCCAAGACAGAACCTTCGGAGACGCCATTTGCTTAAACCTAAAGTTTTGGTTCCTGAGCAGTTCCTTCACGAACAACCTATTCGTCATGGCGAAGAGTTTGGCGTGTTGTGTTGGAATACGCAGAAACTCACAGATACACCCGAGTTTCAGCGCACTCTTACGCGCCTTTTAGCGCAGTTTCCTTGCCTATTTTTACTACTACAAGAAGCCAAGCTTAGCTCTAAAACCAATTGGCTCTTACCGCATTGGTCTTACGCTGTCGCACCAAATATGCAAATGCGGCGTTCTACTTATGGTGTGCTCACAGCCAGTCAGTATGCGTTTACCGAAGCACAAGCTCGATTAAGTAGAAAGCGCGAGGGCATGTTTGCTACCCACAAAAGCTACATGCTTTCCTATCACACACTAGCAGAAGGCGGTGCGCTGTTAGTGGTAAATATCCATGCGATTAACTTTGTGCGCACACAGCAATTTTCACAAGAAATTGAGCTGATTAAGAACGAGATTTTAGATCACAAAGGGCCGCTTATCGTTGCTGGCGATTTTAATGTTTGGAGCCGCCAGCGCCGCCTTCGCCTATTACGGTTTTGTCGAAGCATAGGCCTCAAGCACGCCATTATGGCTGATCCACACCATATCAAGGCCTATCGGCAACATCCGCTGGATTTCATTTTCTACCGTAATTTATCTTTGCAACAAGCATCGGCGCTTGATACCCGTACAGTATCTGACCATAATCCTCTTTATGCCCGCTTTAAGCTCTAGCGATATCTGACATTAACAGGCACTTATGAAGCACTTATCAGCAACAACTATAGCGCATGCAATTCAAGCGGGTGAACTGACGTCTACCGCAATTACTGAGCATTATTTGGCTCGCATTGAGCAGCATAATCCAAAGCTGAATGCCTTTGTCGATATCTATCGCCATCAAGCGTTGTCGCAAGCGAAACAGCGCGATGACAACGCCAACTGTCTAGGTCCACTGCATGGTGTTCCCATTTCTATTAAAGAGTGCTTTCTGTATCAGGGCACTGCAACGACTCTCAATTATCCGCCGTTGAAGAATTACCAAGGTTCGCAGACGTCCCCCTTGGTTCAACGCTTGCTTGATGCTGGAGCCGTCATCCTCGGCAAGACCAATGTGCCGCAATTACTTGCTGATAGCCAAACCTTTGGGCCACTCTATCCGACTGCGAATAATCCCTTTGATATCACCCGAACTCCGGGTGGCAGCACGGGTGGTGGTGCCGCAGCGTTAGCAGCAGATCTATGTGCTCTTGAACTGGGCAGTGACATCGGCGGCTCCATTCGCAATCCTTCGGCCTACTGTGGCTTATTCGGATTAAAGCCTACCGAGAACGGTCACAGTCATGATGGCCATGTCCCCCCTTTACCCGAACATAAGCTTGGGTTTAGTGTGATGAATTGTACAGGGCCACTCGCCCGCGCCCCTGAAGACTTAGAGCTGGCGTTTAGAGTACTGTACCCACAACAGCAGCTCCAACTTGAAAGTAAGCCCTTGAGCGGATACACCTTTGGTTACTTTGACACCTTGCATGGCTTAACCGCAGGCCAGTCGGTGCAGTTGGGTTTAGACCAATTAAAACAGTTAATTACAGCTCAAGGAGCCACCCTTAAACCCGTTACCATAGATAACCAATTGGCTGCACAAGCGATGGAGTTGTGGGCAGAGTTATTCGGCTTTTCTATTGCCCAAAATTTACCCTGGCTGATTCGTAAAATTTTCTACATGAAGTTTCGTCCTGCCCTCAGAGATAGCTCATTGACGCTCATTCCTGCGCTAAAACGTGGTTTAAGCCTAGACTTCAAACATTTGAGCAGAGCGCTGTATCGACGCCGTGAGGTGATTGCAGAACTCAACCGAAGTTTTGCGGTTTGCGATGCGGTTCTCAGCCCCACCGCCTTAGGCCCAGCATTTCAGCATAACCATCAGCATCAACGCATTGCATTGGATGGGGAGCAGATACCCTACATGGATTATTGCTTTCCGTTTGTAGCTTTGTTCAATTTAAGTGGTCAGCCGGTACTGACTGTACCGACAGGATGTGACGCCACGGGACTACCTATTGGAATCTCCATAAGTGCCCCGCATCATCATGAGGGGCGCTTATTGCATATCGGTCGTCTACTTGCTCAAAACGGGATAACGTTTAGCTCACCCGAACTATCCTAGCGGACATGCTAAGAAGCTAATTAAACTGCCCCATACTTGGCAATTTCATCGGCTTTGCCGGCAGCTCAAAACTACTGGCTGGTGGCTCGGTGGTGGATATCTCTGTGAACACAAAGTCATCACCTTGACGTAATACACCGTAGCCTTGGCTTAGGATCCGCTCCTCCATTTTAATCACCCCGGGCGGTAGCTGACCACCGCTCGCGGTAATCATCAATTTCGTCATAGCGTTCATGGCTCGAGTTAAGGCCACGATACTGTCATCTTTACTAAGAACCATGTTGCTCGTTTGCTTATGTCCCCGTCCATCTATATAGGTCATCGTGAAAATCTCACCACGAATACCCGCCACCATCTCAGATTGTCCGGTGTTGGTTAGTTCAAGAATATCTTGAATCTCTTCATCCCAAACGCCTTGCGACTCAACCATGCCGCCCATTGATGCGACTGCTGCCGTTAAATCAAACACCATCGCCTGACCGCCTTGTTGCGCCACCGCGTAAAGCTTGTCTCCGCGCATGAGCATGTAGCCTTCATCTGCGTCAGAAGTAATTCGTAACCGATCTGTCCCTAAATATTCTAGTTTGACTTGCTCGCCATCATCCATCATCACTGCACTCCCTCCTTTTGCAGTGATGGCTTGGGCCGGCGCTAACGAAACTGCCAGCAGCCCCAGTGTTAATACTAAAGTGACTAATTTGTATGGTTGCATCATGCTTCTCCCTTGTGTGTTGCTTTCCTCATTCGCGTTAAATTTTAGACCTTATTGAGGGTTCTGCCAGTTACAACCACATACGATTCAATAAGGCGGGTTAGAGCAAAGATTCGAGCCGCTAAAAATGCTAAGCTCAGGGCAACTTACACATCGTTGGATACGAATAGCAGAGGTGGCATCATGCACGGAGAATTTAAAGTTCCTGGCGGTAAGCTAGTAGTGGCAGATATTGAAACTAATCAGGAGGTTATTACCTCGGCTAGTATTTCTGGCGATTTCTTTTTGGAGCCTGATACGGCACTAGAGCATATTAACCAAGCGTTGGTAGGCCTATCCATTGATGCTAGCCATGCCATTATTAGTAAGGCCATTACCGCCGCCCTAGCGGACGATGTGGTGATGTTTGGCTTCTCTGCTGAGGCAGTAGCTACGGCGGTAAGACGCGCTTTAGGCAAAGCCAGCAGCTGGTTTGACCATGACTTTGCTGTGATTCCACCTGTCACCTTACCAGCGATACAACATGCGGCGCTAGATGAAGTGCTTGCGACCTCTGTTGCACAAGGTACGCGCGGACCAACCCTCAGGTTTTGGGATTGGGATGATTCGGTTGTGGTTATTGGCTGTTTTCAATCGGTTAGAAATGAAGTAGACATGGACGCAGCCAAGGCTGCTAATATCAATGTTGTTAGGCGCATTACTGGTGGCGGCGCCATGTTTATGGAGCCAGGTAACTGTATTACTTATTCGTTAACCGTGCCTAGTTCTTTGGTAGATGGCATGAGTATTGAAAGATCCTATCAATTTCTTGATACTTGGGTGTTAGCTGCACTAGCTGAAGTGGGAATTAAGGCGCACTACGTGCCATTAAACGATATAGCCTCAACCCAAGGTAAAATTGGGGGTGCTGCACAAAAACGTTTTGCTAATGGGGTGATTGTGCATCACGCCACTCTCGCCTATGACATTGACGCCGATAAGATGCTCAAAGTACTCCGTACTGGGCGCGAAAAGCTCTCTGACAAGGGCACCAAAAGTGCTAACAAGCGGGTCGACCCCATGCGCAGTCAAACCGGTTTACCGCGAGCCCAGATTATCGACGCCTTTATGGAGCAGTTTACCCAGCTTTATCAAACCCATACTGACAATTACAGCGCGGCAGAGTTAGCGACATCAGCACAGCTTGTTGCTAATAAATTTCGCTCTGACCAATGGCTCTATAAGGTGATTTAGGTTTTAGGTACCGCTACCCACCCGGTAGCGGTGCGTTGTTGCAACGTTGCTGTTGATGGTTGCCACTGCCATAGCCACAGCCATTCGTTGTCAACCAGTTGTTTGACGACCGGTTGCGCAGCTATCACCTGGTCAATTGCGACCGTATCTGCTGCAATCACAACGGTAAGTCGCAACGGCTCATGGTACCAATCTTGTCCGTCATGTACCGATTGGCGTGCTAAGCCAATACGCAGATCTCCCCCATTCCCCTCAAAGACACCCAACCCATCAGCTACAACATTGTGCAGTAGCTTATTACCACTGCCAAACTGCTGCGGTGCCACCGTTGACGCGTAATATTGCATATTGATCCAATGAGCCACCACCATAGGTGCCGTTAACAACTGGGTTAATAGGCTTTGGTCTTGATCGTGCTCGGCGACATACTCGTGTAAAAAAACACGACCATCAAAGTTCAAGCTGCGAGTAACACGGCGCGGTGCAAAAATAATGGCCGCATTGCGCGCGAGGCCCCATTCTGGACGAACTTCTGCCCAGCTTCCTGCCCGTTGTTGTAACAATTGCTGGGGGGGGATTGTGGCAGCCTGCTGCCCCAATAATCGCTGGGCTTGTTCTTGTTGCGCTTGGGTATTTGCAGCTGCTATCCAGGTAGCCACATCTTCAGGGACATCTGCACTTAAAAGCTGTAGCTGCTGTAATGTGGTGTTATGAAGCGCTGCAATAAAGCGTGTCTGAGAGGGAATGCTGATCTGATGGTGTTCAGTTAATAGCTGCCGTACTGAAGGCTCATTAAGGATTTGCGCCAGCACTTGCGCATTAACTGCGCCAGACTGACCGCCACAAGCGCCGCACTCCAAACTAGCAGCATGTGGATTATTATGAGTTGATGCTGTGTGGCCTATCAGCAACACTGACTCGGCAAAAGCTTCGGTGAGGCTCATACCCGTTAGCACTTGCGCAGCAACTTGAGCTAACTCACGGTTACTGACCGGTTGTTGATGACGAGTGATCAGCCACGGCCCAGTATTCACCAAACTTGCCGCGATACGCTGTTGGGGCTGGTAGGTTAAGGTTTTCTTAAGTAATTTAGCAATCTTTGCTAAGCCACTCATTTCAACCCAACCATAAGCCCCTGCAGGGCTCTCGTGAGCACGGTGCCAACTGGCGGAACGCCAGATTTTACTCACCTGCTCACTCGTTTCATGATGACCGGATAACTGCACCTGCCACTGAGGTGCCAGTAAAGCCGGCAATTGGGGCTTGCTCAATTCTGCGCTTACTTGATATTCAACCGGTAACCCAAAAAAGCCGGCAAAACCTATGGTCTGAATCCCCTCATGCTGCGCCTCTAGCGCTCTGCGCATAGGTTCAGAGCGAACGTCTATACAGCATACAGCTTGCAGCTTTGGCTGTTTACCCAGCGTGTTCTCGGATTGCTTTGTCGATGGCGTCATCAATTGGGTAGTTAACTGCTGCTGATAGTGCTGCTCACGTTTTGATTGCTGTTGCCACAGCGGTTGTAACTGTATAGCGACCTGTTGCTTACGCTCTAAATAATGACTCCAGGTTAGCTTGAATTGTTGCTGTAGTGCCTCATCAGAGCTTTGCCAGCAAACGAGGTCCCAGGCCAAGCGAATCGCTAGTAGCTGATTAAGCTCGTCATTAAAATCCGGCCGCTGGGTTAACTCTCGTTGCCAACGCCTTTGAGCAAAAATACTCGCCCAACCATACAGATCATGCAGCAGTACCTGCAGATAGATTGGCCATTGTGCTGCTGTTAGTGGAAGCTGATGTAAGGCTATTTGGTAAAGTTCGAAAATATCCTCTGGCAAGTTCTCTAGGTGCTGCTGTATGTTTTTATGATTCAACAACAATGCGATGCCACGGTCTTGCCGCACCACCTTCAGCCATTGTTTAAACATACGTTGATTGATGTCATGGTGCTGTCCGACTTGCGCAGGATAATTAACCCATAATGCACAGAATTGGCTCATTTGTTGCTGAATTTCAGTTAGCCAAGGTAAGGTACGGAGCTTACGTTGAGCCTGTGTCGCATCGTAAGATGCCGCCACGCTGCCATGAAACCGCCCTTCAGCCAATAACCCTTCAGCTCCTTTTACAAGCGGTATGTTAAACCATGCTAGTTGCTCTGCCGCAACTTCGTGAATTGATTCGGTACGCTGTTGCCACCAAGGATTAACAGCAATACTTCGGTCTAGTGGCCATACCGGAGCGACCGTAGCTGTCGTTTGTTGTATCCAATTGGCCAAGCGGTTCACGTCTTGTTCTTGTTTAGAATGGGAGTTTGTAAACATACTAACGGGGTACTCCGGTAGTTGCAGAAGATACCCGTAAAGGCCAAAGCGTTAAGGTGAGCCGAGTAGCCCATTCATCCAGGTACAAGCCTGCATTCAACATGATAAAAAGTTTACTGCTATGGGCTGCTTGGGGTCGGTACAACAACCATAGGTAAACTCCCGTAATAGCGATTAAGACACTAGATACCCACAGATCAAGCCCAACGACAAGCGGAGCCTCAACAAACTCTAGATGCAGCTTTAATAACCACAGCGCTGCGCCATAGCAACTCAGCCAAATCATGGCGATAGCCATTGCTGGTATGAACTCAGCCCACGCAAAGCGTTCAAAATAGCTCGCTAGCCATAAGCTCAGCGCTAAACTCACCGCCAACCAAGGCGCGACATACGTAAGCAAATCCAACTCAATAACTGTGATCAGTACTAAGCTGCAAATACTGACTAACGTAACAATAACGGCGCTAAACGGCGGTAACGCTAGCCCTACAAAGCGCTGCCGCTCACGCAACTCCACTGCACTACCTGAACTTAAAAAGGCATAAGCTTTATAGCAAGAATGTGCCAGTAAATGCAGGGCAGCCAAGGTGTAGTAACCTAAGCTAATTTCAACTAACATCAGCGCCATTTGCGCCACAGTAGACCAAGCCAAGCGTACTTTGATGCTAATCCGGGTCATGGTGACTACCGCTGCAACTAACATGCTCAATCCAGCAACTAGAGCCAATAACCACCGCGCTAGAGGAGCATCGCTAAGTACTGGTGCAAATTGTAGCAACAAGAATCCGCCTAGATTAATAATGCCCGCATGCAGTAAGGCTGAGACTGCCGTTGGAGCTTCAACCACCTGCAATAACCAACCATGTACAGGAAGTTGCGCGCATTTAAGTAAGGCAACCAGTACCAGTAGCACCGCAGGTACCTGTTGATTCACTAAGGAGCCTTGCTCGGTTAGTTGACTGATATGAGTGGTACCCGTGTGATACCACAGCCAAATGAGCGCCGCCCCCAGCAATAGCTCTGCGATACGCGCAAAGATAAATTTTTTATGGGCTGCTAGTTGTGCTCGGGGCCGCTGAGGATAAAATAACAGGAGCTGGTGCAAACTTAAGCTCACGGTCACCCAAGCCAACCAAAATAACAGATAATGATCCGCTAATGCCGTGGTCAGAATGGATACCAACACCAACACCAACCAGCGATGAAACCGGTGTTCTTCTTGCTCACCACGCACTTGAACCGCGGCGAAACGCAACACAACCCAACCGATAAAGCAGATCATTGCGGCAAATCCAGTGCTCAGGGTTGTTAACGCAAAACCAAAGGCTTTAACCTCTGTCCAACCCGTGCTACCTATAAGCAAACTGCTGATCAGAAAGCAACCACATAGCAGAGCAATCGTAACGGTACTAATGCGCCAGCGCATATGGCCTCCAAAAGTGATCCATTGATGTTGAGATTAGTGCAAGTGGCGGCATTGTGCGTGATTCAAATACATTATAAAAATACATATATTTTATTTATTCGTTCGCTAAAATAGAACAATAGGTTTATCGTGACTCTTTCTTTAAGACAAACTCAGGAATAACTCCCATGGCACGACTTAACTACCATCACCTTTACTATTTTTGGCGGGTAGCTAAGCAGGGCAACCTCACCGCAACCGCTTCACAACTGGCACTATCTCAATCGGCTTTATCTACTCAAATCAGTCAGTTAGAACACACCATTGGCCAACCTCTGTTCAATCGTGTCGGTCGTTCTCTGGTGCTTACCGAATTAGGCCGTACGGTGCTGAATTATGCTGAGGATATTTATCAGCGTGGCGAAGAGTTGCAACAATTACTCAGCCAAGGGACGCCTACCGTGCCTAGTTTAAAGATTGGGGTGCTATCCAGTATGTCACGCAACTTTGTCGATGCTTTTATCAAGCCTTTAACCCAAGGCTTAGATGTTCACTTTCAGCTCATTGCGCGACCGCAGTCCGAGCTAGAACAGTTATTGGCACACCATCAACTTGACGTGATTCTTACTAACCGAGAGCTTGCTAGTGGTGATGATGTGGGGTGGCAATCTCAGCTGTTAGCGCGCCAAGCCCTAAGCGTTATTGCGCCGAGTCGCCTTGCCCATTTGCCAGCGGAAGTAGACGCTAGTTATCAACAACAGCGTTGGGTGGTACCAGGTGCAGCATCGCCCCTGCGTGCCGCATTTGAGTTTTTCTGCACCCAGCATCAATTGCGCCCCGAAATTATCGCGGAAGCTGACGACATGGCCATGTTGCGGTTACTCGCTCGCGACAGTGGCGCCCTCGCTGTCATGCCTGCAGTAGTTGTGCGCGATGAGTTGCAAAGCGGACTCTTAGTTAAACGTTTTGACCTGCCCAATGCTTTTGAAAACTTTTACGCGGTGACGCTAACTCGTAAATACCAACACCCGAGGCTAGCCGAACTGCTACAAGCATCGTACTAACGCTTACTGGCCACTTCTAATACGCTGTTCGCACATGCACCTCTATGGCGTTGTTATCAATATTCTAGTTCTTAATAATCAGCAGAAACCTCAACGCGGTTACGGCCCTTGTGCTTCGCCTCATAAAGAGCTCGATCAGCACGTTGCAAGACCGCAACTAAATCATCCTCTGCAACCATATTGGTCACCCCAATACTCATGGTTACCCGACCATGAGCCCAATGCGTCTGTTCAACCAGTTCGCGAATGCGCTGTGCTGCTTGTTTAGCTTCAGCCAAACTAGCCCCGCTCACAATCAATGCGAACTCTTCACCACCGATGCGGGCAACCGTATCAATAGCGCGCGTCTGCTCGGCTAAGACTTGTCCCATCCGCCGTAACACAGCATCGCCTTCAGCATGCCCAAAATTATCGTTTATCGATTTAAAATGATCGATATCCATCACCAGCAAAGCGGCGCTAGCGGAACCACGTTTGACTTTTTCCAGCTCAATCTCTAATTGTTGCTCAAAGGTGCGTCGATTTGCCAGTTGGGTTAATGAGTCTGTGGTTGCTAAACGTTCTAACTGTTTATTTAGTTCAGTTAATTGCTGATGTTTGTGTTCTAGTTCAGACCGCGCACGCTCTAATTCTGCCACCACCAGTTGCTTCTCACGTAGCGCACGCTCAGCGTCTTTTTTTGCTGCTACTAGCTGGTCTTCAAAGATAAAACGCCGGAGAATGGGCAGTAACACCATGACAAAGCCATTGTTCGCTTCGGGCAATTTGACGGCATTCATCAATACTGGCAATTCATTATTCTGCTTATCCTTCAGGCGCAGGTACATCTCTTCTACGGTACCTTGATGCTGCATTAGCGGAAAAACATGCGTCAAAAAGAACAATTTGCCAGCACCCGAGAACAACCTATCAATCGACTGTCCCACGAGTTCGTCTTCTTGATAGGCCAGCAACTCTAATAATGTCTGGTTAATATCAACGATTTGACGCGCACCGTTAATTGCCAATAATCCTATCGGAACCTGTTGTGGATTAAAGAAATCAAACTTAGTAGTCGTCATCTTACGAGGCACTCAGTGATTTTATCACGTACTAAATGCGGTGAGCTAACATGGGGATAATGACCACTGCAGCCTATGTTGGCTGTTTGGCAATGGGGAATTTTAGCTGCCATATAATCAATTACTGCAGTAGGTACAATCACATCAACGTCGCAATATAAGATACTCACGGGCACGGTAATTTGTGGTAGCAGTGAACGATTGTCACTCAGAAAAATCAATTCAGCAAAGCGTCTTGAGATTGTCGGATCGGCATTAGCAAAACTCTGTCGCAATTGCTCACTCAGTTCTGGTCGGTGACTATTTTTCATCACAATCGGCGCCAAATAACCAGCCCATTCAAAATGATTACGCTCCATTAAACTCAATAGCTCGTTAATCTCATCTAACTTGAAGCCGCCCTGATAATTATCACTATCCAAATAGCGCGGAGAAGGCCCTATCGCAATGATCTGGCGAAATAAATCAGGTCGCTGGATGGACGCAAGCATGCCGATCATGCCACCAACGGAATGTCCAACGTAATGTACCGGACCACACTCAAGCGCTTCAACGACTGCAATAAGATCATTGATATAGCCAGTGAAACTTGAATAGGTTTCAGCATCATAATAACTAAAGTCAGAACGACCGCAGCCGCAAAAATCAAAGGTAACGGGGGCTATTGTTGAAGGTAATTCGGCCAGCAGTGGGGTCCAAATAAGTTGATCGCAACCAAAGCCATGCCCGAAGAGCACCCTGGTGGGTACCGAGTCATTAGGGTTTACCTGCTGGACATGTTGAGTAACGCAGTAACGTGACAGTATCTGGTTCGCGGGCATTGGCAATCTCTTGTCGATAACTTTATGTTTAAACATAGAGTTTTATGAGCGAGATTGCCAGTTTAACCTGTACTAGCTGAGTAGCAAGCACTCAACCCTGATTAATGTAGCTTCAAGCGTGGTCGCAACCGTCGGCTTAAGCCCTTGATCAGCATAAACAAGAAGGTTTTAAAATAGCCATGTACCGCCACTTGATGCATACGATACAAACTCTTGTACATGATACGTGCCAACCAACCCTCAACTTTCATGGCACCCTTGGTTAAGTTCCCCATCAGACTACCAACTGCCGTGTAGCTTGATAGCGACACCAATGAACCATGATCTTTGTAAACAAAAGTACGCAAGGGTTTATGCTTTTGCTTAGCAACAATATTAGCATAGGCGGTGGCTGCCATCTGATGAGCAGACTGAGCTCGTGGTGGAACCCTAGACCCATCAGCTTGGGTAAATGCTGCACAATCACCTATCACAAAAACATCGTCATTGGTGCTGGCTTGCAAGGTAGGCTTCACCACGATCTGATTGGCTCGATTGGTTTCAAAACCTGGTAATTTGGCAAGAAAATCGGGGGCCTTTACACCAGCAGCCCATACTTTAATACTAGCTTCGATGAGTTCGCCTGATTTAGTGACCAAGCCTTGGTCTGTTACTTCAACCACTTGCGTATTATCACAAATACGTACGCCTAATTTTTCTAGCTCTTGTTGCGCAGCTGCAGCAATACGCTCCGGTAGCGCGGGTAAAATACGTGGCCCGGCTTCAACCAAGGTGATTTGCAGTTTATTCAACTCAAAGTCAGCAAACCCATACGACCTAATCAGTTCTGCTGATTTAAATAGCTCAGCAGAAAGCTCGACTCCGGTCGCTCCACCGCCCACGATGGCTACTTTTAGGGGCCGTGGATAGCGCTCAGCTTGCAGCGATAAGAATTTATTCATAAGGCGATGGTGAAAACGCACCGCTTGTTTGACACTATCTAGGAAGTAACAATGCTGACCGGCACCTCTGGTACCGAAATCATTGGTGACGGAGCCAATGGCTAATACCAGTGTGCTATATGGCAGCTCACGGGCAGCAACGATTTGCTGTCCTTGATCATCAGTAATAGCAGCGAGTTTAATTAAACGTGCGGTTGTATCGATATCATTCAATTCACCTGGTAAGAAGTTAAAACCAGCGTGAGCTGCCTGAACCCGATAATCGACACCATCAATGTCTGCATCAAGCGCGCCCGCTGCTACTTCATGAAGCAGAGGTTTCCAGACATGGGTTAGATTGCGGTCGATTAAAGTGACCGAAATCTTCTTATTGTTACGGTACTTCTTGCCAAGTTTGGTGGCTAACTCGAGGCCGCCGGCACCACCACCGACGATAATAATATGCTGGGTATCCATGAGAGCTAATAAGGCTAGGAACAAGTGCATAAATTATACGCCTGTTACCAGCCCAATATAAGCGCTTTTATTGCCTTATGTTAAGCAGGTTTAAAAGCAATAAACTGACACACCGCACCAGCACCTGTATGGCCAGTTCCTTCATGTAGCGAACGTACTAGCTCCTGGCTATGGGTAACCTCAAAGCTTTGAAAAGCCTCATTAAACTCGGCTGCTGTTAGCATAAGGTCTGCGCTTGGTGGACCACCAGTACCTCGCCCTAGTTGAGCCGGAGTGTAACATTCAGCCAGAAACCAGCCGCCGGGCTTAAGCGTTTTTACTATCTGCTCATACAAGAAAGGGCGATGGGCACTGGGTAAATGACAAAAAATCATAACAACGCCATCATATGCCTGTTCTGGAAGCTCGGTTTGGCTCAAATCAGCCCACTCGGTGGTAATCACAACCTGCTCAGCTTGCGCCAAGCGCTGCGCTTTCTGCAAACCAACTTGTGAAATATCTAAAGCCGTTACATGGGCACCTAACTTAGCTAAATAGACACTGTTACGCCCCTCACCATCAGCTAAGCAAAGGATGTTAGCTGGCTGTTTACCATGCTTCAACAGGCTTGCGGCATGGTCTCGTAAAAAGTCATTCGGTTCGGTACCGTAGTGATAATCTTCTTTACTGTAACGTTCATCCCACTGATTCATTCTAACAACCTCATTGCTGTAACTTTTGCTGACTAATCAGCTAAGGGTAAATGGCCCGTTTTAACTAAGATGATGGTTTCTTGCTCAACAAAAGGCGTGTGTTGGCTCATGTGCGGGCTACGCAGCCAGCAGCCCGCTGGATAGCGCCCATGTTCATCCATAAACTCTCCGGTTAATACGAAAATTTCTTCACCACCAAAGTGACGATGAGGTTTAAACACCTCACCCGCTGGCCATTTGACTAAAGCTGTGTGCTGCGTGGCAAAACTATGTAGTGGCATCACCTGTAAGCCGCCTTGCCCTGGCAACCATTGCCCAGTTTGGGTTTGAATTCGCACGGAGGCAAGATCGGCAGGATCAAATTGATGGAGTTTTACCAATAAAGTACAGCCCTGCTCGCTGTAGGGTGCATGAGCGGACCCTGGCGGATTACGAATGTAGGTGCCAGCTGGGTAATCTCCGTTTTCATCTGAGAAGACACCCTCAAGCACTAGAATTTCTTCACCTAATGGGTGTTGATGAGTATTGAAACGCGCCCCAGCAGCATATCTTACAATGCTGCTGGCTCGCCCTCGTTCAGCTTCTTCGCGTTCTAGTAATTTCCGTTCCACCCCTGCGGCTGGACTAGGTTGCCAAGCCTGTGCATGGGTATCAATCACCACACGTTGCGAAAAATCCATGTGTAACATAACCAATAACTACCTTATACCGGTTGCGATGTTTGCGGTAGCTTCAATATACCCTGCAACGGCGGTTTAAGATCAGCGGCCGATAAGCGCTCGACCCATGGATCGCCACGATGGTTCTTTGCCGTACATGGTAATGCCTAACGTAAATAATCTTACGGCTGCTGAACGAATAATATAGGTGGTTAAGAACAACACCACTAAACTACCGCTCCATTCCCACCAAGCAACACCGCCATCAGCGACACGAATAGGCATCACCGCAAAGCTCGTTAACGGAAACCAACTTAAGATTTGTGCCAATAACCCTTGCGGGGTATCCATCACACCAAAGCCCGCACCAACGAACAACGCAGGAATCAGCATCATGGCGCTACGCCCTGAATGATTAGGATCGTCAATAGTAGCGGCAAAACCTGCCATCATCGCATTAATCATAGCTAAGCCTAGTAGAGCAAATAACGTCGTAGCGACAAACAACTGCCAGCTCACTTCTGGATACGTCATCGCATCACCAGCCACCACACTCATGACTAACACCACCAACACAATCAAGATCAAAATTGTCGCCATGCTTTTCAAACAGTGCAGCGTAATGCCAAGAATCTTGCCATCCATCCATTGGCTCGGGGTAATTAAGGTGAGCAACTGTTCAGTAACACGCTGTTGTTTTTCTTGCGTAATGGCCGTCATCATCAGACCAAAACTACCAAATACAGCAACCATGATGCTTACCAAAATTAGCGTGGGTAAGGCTTTATTGGCAGAGCTTCGCGCCCGATCTTGGTTTTGCACTGCCACCACAAAACTTGGCGGTTGATTTAAAAAGGCGATCTGCTCCTCATTCAAAGCGAGGTCGTTGAGCTTCTGCTGTTGCAAATAACTACTTATGGCCTGACTCATACGGTCTTGCCAACCAGCGTTACTTAATACTGCCAACTCAGCGAGGTAACCTTGCTCGGCATCAGCGGTTATTGTCAGTACCCCAGCATAAGTTGTTCCCAGCTCTGTCATAGCTTGACTGGTGTTCGAGGCCGGCACCCAAGTAATGTTCTCTAGTTCTGGCATGGTCAGAGGCGCCACGACTGCAACTTGATGGGTCTCTTCTAAGGCAACTTTAAGTTGTCCCCAACCTATTGAAATAGCAAACAGCACTCCCATCAATACTAATGAAAAAACCTCTTGCTTCCATTTAAAGAAGCGCCGAAATTCAAATCCGCCAATGCGTAAGATATGTTGCCATCGATTCATGCTTGCACCGCCTGAAGATAAAGTTCGTGAAGGTTTTGTTGCTGCGGACTAAATTGTTTTACTGGCGCCAGCTGTTGTAGTTGCTGCAATAAGTCTGCGGCAACCAACTGCTCAGTACAAACCAAACGATAGCTGTATTCATCCACTTGAGTTACTTGGGTCACACCTACCATAGCTTGTAATTGAGGGATAGCGACCGGCTGGGTAAATGCGACCTCTAGACTATGCTGCTGCTGTAATTGCTTACGCACTTCTGCCAAGCTGCCTTGAGCGATCACTCGGCCTTTGTTCATCAGGACTAATTTATCGGCCATGCGCTCTACCAAAGCCATTTGGTGCGCGCTAAGAATCACAGTACAGCCCTGCCGTTTGAGTTCGTCTAATACGGTTAACACAAATTCTTGGTTAACCGGATCCAAACCCGAAAAGGGCTCATCCAGTACAACCAATTTGGGGTGATGCAACAAGGTAGCGATTAATTGTACCTTCTGCTGATTGCCCTTCGATAATTGACGCATGGGCTCTTTGGCCCGCTCAGTTAAACTAAATCTTGCTAACCAGTGATCAATGTTTGCTGCTGCGGTAGCTTTAGGAAGCCCGCGTAAGCTTGCTATATACCGCAAGTTATCAAGCAAGGTGCGATCTTGATACAGCCCTCGATCCTCTGGTAGATAGCCAAAATCGCTGGTTTGTAATTGAGCTGCTTGCCCGCGATTAGCATCGCTGAAGTAGTGAATGCTACCACTATCTGGCCGGGTTAATCCCACCATCATTCGTACTAAAGATGATTTGCCGGCCCCGTTGGGCCCAAGTAACGCGAGAATTTCGCCTCCAACCGCGGTTAAGCTGACTGCATCAACCGCTCGCACGGTTGCATAGTCTTTAACCACTTGTTCCACTTTAATTTGCATGTAACAGGTCCTTGCTTTGGTGAGCAACTTATTTTTATAAGAATGATGGGTTGTCATCAGTAAAGTACAATTATTCCATATTGCTGCAATGCTGCTATCAATAAAGCTGATTAAACTGTGTGCAAATGTTTCTAAAGTCATTAAAAGTGATCTTTTATAGGTGACAACGCTTAATTTCATCTAGACTCATAGAAAAGTCAGCTAAACTTTCCTTTTCATTATTGTCCGAGGTTTGGAGTTACAGGTTATGGCAATTCGTCTTAAAACAGCAGTAAAAGGGGTATCTCTTGCCATTGCAGGAGCTGTCGTGGGTGCCGTGGTGTTATTTGCGCTACCGGGCGAGCCAGCCAAACACATCATTCCTAGTGCTCAAGCAAGCGACCAGTTTAGTACGGGAAGTGACGGCTGCTTAGTTGTGTTTAACCATCAGCTGCGCGGCTTGCATACTAAGAACTCTCACGACTTGTGTGAGTTAACGAAAGATAAAGTGGTGATGGTGGTTAACACCGCCAGCAAGTGCGGTTACACCGGCCAGTTTGAAGGTCTTGAAGCCCTATATCAGCGCTATAAAGACGAAGATTTCGTGATCCTTGGCTTTCCGTCAGATAGCTTTATGCAAGAGCATAATGACGAGGCTGAAACTGCCGATGTCTGTTTTGTGAATTTTGGTGTTACTTTCCCAATGATGGCCACAACACCGGTACGCGGTAGTGATGCTAACCCGGTGTTTCAAGCCTTAAGCGCTGCCGCACAGCAAAGCCCACAATGGAATTTTCATAAGTACATCGTGGCCGCTGATGGAAGCCAAGTATCAAGCTTTGTGAGCAAGGTAACACCTACCGATACGACTATCACAGACGTGATTGATAGCTATCTAGCTGCGCAAAAATAGTTTACGCAAGATATTTAACAGCGTCTTGGTTTAACAGGACGATAAAAAAGCCACTACCTTTCAGTAGTGGCTTTCAGATTATTCAGCTATATCGGCGTAGATTTTTACCCACTCGGTCAGTAGGCGCACGCCGTAACCATTCCCGCCAGCAGGGTGGATGCCATTCGCACTCGTGCTATACGCATTTCCCGCCATGTCGATATGAATGAATGGGGTATCTTTAGCAAAGTGTTGTAAAAATACCGCACCCGCCTGTGCACCCGGTGAACCCACGTTGGCAATATCAGCTAGGTTACTTTTGATAATCCCTGGGTATGGCCCCAAAGGTAATTGCCAGACCAGTTCTGCGGTTGCTTCACCGGCTTGTTGCATACTACGCAAAACATCGTCTTGATCCGTAAATACAGCTGAATAAGCTGTGCCTAAAGCGCCCACTTTCGAGCCGGTTAAAGTAGCAATATCCGCAATGACGCGAGGTTTGAACTTATCACGCGCATACCAGATACCATCAGCCAAAATAAGTCGACCTTCGGCATCGGTGTTAGCAACTTCAATCCGAGTACCATCACCTGCGGTAACCACATCACCCGGTAACAGCGCTGATCCTGAGATTAAGTTATGCGATAACGGCACCACTGCTACAACGTTTACTGGAGCTTTCTGGCCCGCTAAAGCCATCACCGCACCAATCACCGCACCGCCGCCGGCTTTATCGGTTTGCATCCGTAAAATAGATGCTGATGACGTTTTTAAGTTATAGCCACCCGTATCAAACGTATTGCCTTTACCCACCAAGGCAATAGGTGCATCTTTGCTACCCTGCCATTGTAGAGCCAGCAGATAAGCCTTATGCTCACTACCTTTGCTTACGCCGTAAAGAGCTCCCATACCGGCCCGTTCAACTTGACGAGGGTTAAGCACCGTCACCTTAATACCTAACGGCTTCACCGCTTTTTCCACCATCTCTGCAATGGCCTGTGGATAACCGTCTCCACCAGGCAAGTTGATGATGTCACGAGCCATGAATACGCCGGCAGCGATAGCCGCGTAGTCAGCATAATGGTCTGCTACGGACGAGGCTTGGTTTACCGCCCATTGCACGTGTCTAACTTCGGTTTTTGCAGGATCGCTTTTATAGCGATCAAAACGGTAATCTCGCAGATCCATGCCATGTGCGATCGCGGCAACTAAGTTGGCATTGTTGAGCAACCGAGCATCCACGCTCACGGCATGCTTTGCATCAGCGGTTTCAGGTAAATAGCTCCATAAGGCGGCTCCAAGCTTCTCGGCGGCAACGCGGTTAAAGCTCTCGCTATCACCCACTCCAGCAACTAGTAAACGCTCGCTGGCTAAACCAACCGGTGCAAGTATCTCAACGATTTGCTGTGGGGCTCCGGTAAAATCTTTAGCTGCTAATGCAGCACTGACCATGGCTTGCGTATCCGCACTCCAACCTGTCACTTGTGCCGTTTGATTGGCGCCAACCAGTAACACTGACACTTTGGCATCAGCCTTGGTTTGCTCAGTAAACTGATGTTTGATGGCAGCAGGACTGGCCTGAGCTACCACGCTTATAACCATTGCACTCATCAGCGCAAGACTTTTTAACCACTTCATGATACATCCTCTTAAGATAGACATGATTGTCATTCTACTCAGTGCAGCTTATTACTTAACTCGGTTCGGGTAAATCGTCTAATTCATGCGACAAGACTAGGTTTATTAGTTGCAGCAGAATGGTTAGTCTGACAAATCGAATCCAAAGGAGAAAATTCATGACTGCCAGTGACGCTTGGTTAACCCAACTTACCACGCCATTGTTGCTTATAGATGAGCGCAAGTTAAACCGTAATGTGCGGCGCTTGCAGCAGCGTATGGCAGCGTTAGGTTGCGCATTGCGGCCACATTTAAAGACACTAAGGTCGTTGCCCGCAGCTGAGCGAGTGGTCGCTAACCCACAGGCTCCTATCACGGTATCGACTTTAGCTGAAGCAGAAGCCTTTGTTCATGCCGGATATACAGATGTCCTCTATGCGGTTGGTATTACTCCGCTCAAATTAACCCGAATTGCCAACTTAATTCAGCAGGGTGCTAAGGTACATATTCTGTTAGATACCCTAGCACAAGCAACTGCGGTGTATCACTACTCACAGCAGCATCAAGTTGATTTTTCCGTCTTTATTGAAATTGACTGCGATGACCACCGCGGTGGTTTGAGCCCGGAAGATCCGGTGCTCATCGCCTTGGCAAACTACCTAGTTGCCTATCCGGTTAATCGACATGGCCCAGCAATCACTGGGCTTATGACCCACGCAGGCGGCTCCTACGACACTGATTCGGTTAGCGCCATTAAACAGGTTGCTGAAGCTGAATGCCAAGCAGTACGCACAGCTGCTACTAAACTTGCTGCAGTTGGTATCGAACCACTCATGTTGAGTGTAGGCTCTACTCCTACCGCACATTTCGTTGACGACCTCACTGGTATCACTGAGGTTCGCGCAGGGGTATACACCACCTTTGACTTAGTGATGCAGCAACTTGGAGTATGTGCGCTAGACGACATAGCGATGAGCGTTGTTACTGCAGTTATTGGTTACAATCATGAAAAAAACTGGCTTTTAATCGATGCTGGATGGATGGCGCTCTCGCGCGATCTAGGGGCAACTCGTAACTCACAGCAGCCGGCTTATGGCGTAGTTTGTGATATTGCAGGCCAGCCCTTAGCTACGGATCAATCCATTGTGGTTAATGGAGTTAATCAAGAGCATGGGGTGATTGCACTGCCAGCGGCTATCCGTTGTGAGCAATTTGACATAGGTCAGTTGCTGCGTATTTTGCCTAACCATGCCTGTGCCACAGCTGCCATGCATACCCACTATCATGTCATCACTGAAACACAAGCGCACGAGGTTTGGCCACGCATTCTTGGATGGTAATGGCTGGGGTTGGTAAAAACAGCTTTGGCTGATAATAAACTTTTTTGATAATGAGATAGGATGATTTTAATGAAGCAAACGTCTGTTGTTAAACTATCCCAACAACTGAAGCCAACGGTTTTAGCGTTGGCACTCCTCATGATGCCGAGCCTGAGCAGTTATGCCCAAGCTACCGATACACTTGCGAACACCGCTGTTGAGGCAGAAAAGCCAGCTTTAGCCGAACATATTAGAGCAACCGCTGCCGCTAGCTTACCTGCGTTTAACGTACCTGGTATGGCGGTAGTCGCAGTGCATCAAGGCAAAGTAGTGCTAGCTGAGGGTTTTGGTATTCGCGACCTAGAATCTCAACTGCCTGTTACCAAAGAGACCTTGTTTGGGGTTGCCTCACACACTAAAGCCTTTACCGCTGCGGCTCTGGCAACCCTAGTCGACCAAGGCAAAGTAAGTTGGGATGACCCAGTAATAAAACATCTTCCCGAATTCAAGTTAGCAGATGCTCACTTAAGTGCGCAGTTAACACTGCGTGATTTGCTGAGCCATCGCACCGGCTTAGGTTTAGGTGCTGGAGATTTGATGATTTGGCCGAATACTGATAAAACCACGGCCGATCTATTAGCGGGATTGGCTCATGTCCCTATCGCCCACGGCTTACGTGAACGCTTTGACTACAACAACCTGATGTTTATTGTTGCCGGCGAAGTTATAGCTCGTGTTAGCGGGATGAGTTACGCCGATTATCTTGCAGAAACATTCTTCAAGCCCCTCAACATGAATAACACTCACGTTGGGTTTTCAACGATTCCAGCCAATAACACGAACTTCGCGGTGGGAACGATTGAAGCACAAGGGCAGCTCCATCGCTTTGCGCTAGATTATTTAGAAGACTTTGGTGCTGCCGGTGCGATTGCCAGCAATGCTGAGGACTTTGCGCAATGGCTGCTAACCCTTCTCAATCATGGCGTGAGCCCTGCCGGCGAACAGCTAATAAGTGAGCGCAATGTACAGGCAATGTGGCAAGTAACTACACCTCTTGGGGTACCACCAGCAGCTGCTGCTCAGGGCACCCACTTTCGTGGCTACGGACTCGGTTGGTTTGTCAAAAATTACCACGGGGTGAAGCATGTATCTCACAGTGGTGGTATTTTGGGCATGCTCTCACTAACCACTCTTATTCCTGAACATGATTTTGCTATCACTGTTATCAGTAATCAGCAAGCCTTCGGCGCTTTAACAGCCGTCACTGAAGAAGCACTGGAGCTCGTTCTCGATTTACCCGATAAAGACTGGGTGGCTAGCGAACAAGCTAAATACGACGATATGATCCAAGCTAAAGCCGAATTCACCTTGCCGGCACCGAGTACGACACGTGCGGCCTTAGACCTAGCCTCGTATAGTGGCACTTATCGGGATGCTTGGTACGGTGACGTCAACATTAGTGTTAACGACGATCAATTAGCCATTAGTTTTGCGCACACCCCCATGTTGCAGGGCCAGCTAGAACATTATAGCGGTGATACTTTTGTGATTCGTTGGCATGAACCCTTGCTAGAAGCCGATGCCTTTATTGATTTTAGTGTGAACCGGGAGCAACAGGTTACTGGCGCGCGCTTAGAAGCGGTTGCTGATTTTACTGATTTCAGCTTTGATTTTCATAACTTACGGTTAGTGAAGCAATAAACGTTAGTGATATTGTGACAAGCAAGCGCAAATAAAAAAGCCCAGCACGATTGCTGGGCTTTTGGTTTGGGTTCTACTCACCCTTAAGGTGTTCATCTAACCAACGAGTTTGCTCCCATAGCATGTGTAATACTGACTCGCGAGCTCGGTAGCCATGTGATTCATGAGGTAACATCACCAATCGTGCGGTGCCACCAAGTCCCTTGATGGCTTGATACAGACGCTCCGACTGCATCGGGAAGGTACCTGAGTTGTTGTCGTTAATACCATGAATCATTAACAGAGGTTCGTTAATTTTATCGGCATGAAAAAACGGTGACATGCGAATGTATAAGTCAGCATCATCCCACACGGTACGCTCTTCGCGCTGAAAGCCAAAGGGTGTCAGGCTACGGTTATAAGCGCCGCTGCGAGCAATACCTGTCTTAAACAGATCACTATGCGCAAGCATGTTAGCAGTCATAAATGCACCGTAAGAGTGGCCACCTAATGCGACTCGCTCTGGGTCAGTCACACCTAGTTTGGCACCAGCATCAATCGCGGCTTTACCGTTCATTACCAACTGCTCAATAAAGGTATCATTTGGTTGGGCATCGCCCTCACCCACTATAGGCATAGTCGCAGCATCTAGTACGGCATAACCTTGGGTTGCCAAGTACTGAGGAGACCAATAGCTAATGCGAACAAACTCATAAGGTGATCCTGAAATTTGTGCTGCTGCTGCTGAGCTCTTGTATTCACGCGGGTAGGCCCAAACAATGGTTGGTAGCGGGCCATCACGATCTTTATCGTAGCCAGCCGGTAAATACAGTTCAGCCGACATCGGTAAACCATCGTCACGCGTATAGGTAATTTGCTCGCGGGTAATGCCTAAAGTATGCGGCATCGGATGCGGCGTTTCAGTTAGCGCCGTGAGCTTATTATCATCAATATCTCGAATAAAGAAATCGGCAGGATCGTTCACCCCTTCTCGCTGTGTTAAGAAGGTCATGGCTTCTGCATCAATCAGTTCTCGAGGGGCTTCATAATAAGGCGCCTCACTGCGCCATAAGCGCTCACTGCTCTTATCCATCAGGTTATAGCTGTCGATGAAAGGCCGATCACCTTCATCCGATGCTCCACTACCACGCAGTAACAAGTTACCGTCCTTCAGGTACAACAGCGTTCGCCCCTCATCGGTTTGTACGGTGAACGGAGCGCCTGGATCGTTATAGCGGTCTTCCCATGAACGCTCCCATACCAGCTCGGTGCTGCGCTTACCTGATGCATCCACCAACCAAAGTTTCTCGTCACGGTCTGCCCACCAGCGCTCCCAAATGAGAAGATGCTCATTATCTGCAGCAAGCAAGCCGCTGAAACGCTTACTCAAATCGGCTAATTTTTGCGGCTGGCCCTTAAATGGAGCAGCTAACTGGAACACTTGGTCGCGCACTTCAGTAGCAACTGCCGGGTCACCTTGGTCTGCGGCTTCAGCCCAAACTAGAGTGGCATCCGCATCATTACGCCAACTAATCGAGCGACGTCCCTGCACTACGGCATCGAACGCAATCGGTAAGTTATCAGCTAACCCCTGCTCTACCACTTGATAAACTAACTTACCCGTAGGTGACCAGACTTCCGTAGTTTCAGGAAAACGATAATGAGGTACTGCGTAAGAATAAGGACGCTTAAGCTGGCTTACCAAAAGATAGTCATCACTTGGAGCCACACTCAGGCCATTGTAAACCGCAGGTTCACCGATGACACGCTCTTTACCTTTCACACTAAACAGCTTGATTTGGCTCGTAAAATAATAGTCAAACAAGTCTTCATCATGTTTGTTTTGCAACAAATCTTGGTAGGTGCGCCCAGGTGCTGTACGGCCTTTGCTTTCAGTGATCACCGGCCCGGTAGGGACAACTTTTGCAGCAGGTTTGGTTAATCCGTCAACCACCGTGTAACTGTACACACCGGAGCTATCGTGCAACCACGCTAAGCGCGCGCCCCATACCGCATTAAGTGCGGTTTTTGACCAGCGTTTTGCTTTGGCCTTGGCAACATCCACCAGCCATAACTCCACGTGCTTTTCTGTCTGCTGTGCCAAAGCTATGTAGCGGCCATTGGGCGCCCAGCTTACTGCTAACGCCTTCAGATCAGCAGGCAGCCCTTGAATGGATTGATTGTTACCGGTAGCTACATCAACCAGCTTTAACTCACTGATATATCGCGCTTGGCTGACCGTGTAGTTGGCCGGATTAATACGACGACCAGCCAACTTCAATTGGTCTGCAGCCATATCATAAATATCGGGTAAGGCAGGATAGCCGGTTACCAACAGTAAGGAGCCATCTGGGCTTAAGCTAGCCCCAGGTGATGGCGCTGCATCAACAATATCAATGATGTCTTGGGCTGGTTGTTGGTAGTTAATTTTAACCGGATTAGCTGCTGCCATCGGAGCGGAAAGTGCGAGTACGCCTGCGGCTAAAACGCTTGCACAAGCCGATAAGGGAAAACCTTTGATCATAGCCTTTACCTTGTTGATAGTTATAGTAGATAGCTTCTAAGCTAACACAGCCGCTAAATTTCTCCAGCCAATCATCCCGTGGCAAGCGATATACATGCCTAAAAAAGAGATGAATGCAGAATCCTTTACGTAAAGCTTGCCAAACTGACTTATTTTGCTACATAAAAAGAGGGGGTGTTTGGCTATACTAGATCTTCTTGTTGTGCTAATTCTTTTGTCACCTATGAGGTCCGCTATGCAGTCCGTCAAATCCGTTATCAGCCGTCTAGGCTTAATTATATGCGCCACGTTACTCGTCAGCGCCTGCGCAGAGCCAAGCAGCGCCAACCTGCAGCAAGCATGGCAGCTACAAGGGAGCTCATTAGAACAGCCACCGACCATTGAGTTTAATCAGAAAACAGAAGTGTTTGGGTCGACCGGCTGTAATCGTTTCCATGGTACCTATACTGTTGGAAAAAACGGCAGTGAACTTAGCTTTAGCCCGATAGCAGTTACCAAAATGATGTGCGCTCCAGATCAAATGGAAGCGGAGCAAGCATTTTTAGAAGCTTTAAACCAAGTGCAAAGTTTCAATATTGAGGCTGATATGCTGCATTTGTTGGGGCGCAATACAACCGCTGCGCCTTTGATGAGTTTTACTGTAGTGACAAAAAAGCAGCTCGATTGAGCTGCTTTTTCACTGAGATAGGCACTTACTTGTTAACGCTGGTAAAACGTAAGTAAGGCTTCACTGTTTTAAACCCTTGCGGGAACTTCTTCTCGGCATCTTCCATCGATACACTTGGTGGAATGATAACATCACCGCCTACTTGCCAATCAGCTGGGCAAGCCACGCCAAATTGATCACCGGTTTGTAAGGCATCAATCACACGAAGAATTTCGGTGAAGTTACGGCCAACGCTCATTGGGTAAGTCATGGTTAAGCGAATTTTATGGTTCGGGTCAATGATAAACACTGAACGTACCGCTGCAGTTTCGCTCTCACCTGGGTGAATCATGTCGTACAACTCAGCGATTTTCTTATCTTTATCTGCAACGATAGGAAATTCCAAAGTGGTATTCTGAGTTTCGTTAACGTCTTTAATCCAGCCTAAATGCTCTTCTACGGTATCAGTCGATAAACCTAAAGGTTTGACGTTACGCTGAGCAAACTCGCCAGCTAACTGTGCCGTGCGACCCATTTCAGTAGTACAAACTGGAGTGTAATCAGCTGGGTGGCTGAAGAAAAATACCCAAGAACCTTGCGACCAATCATGGAAGTTAATCTTGCCTTGAGTGGTTTCAATTTCAAAATTTGGGGCGATATCGCCAATACGTAATCCCATCATATTCTCCTAGTTCACTTTGCTTGTTTAGGTTGTGGCAGCCAACTGCTTGAGGTGTCGACCAGAATAACAAACATCTATGCAACCGGCTCTATTTCGTAACTTTCTAAAATATAGTCAATCCATTCGAAAATGGCCAGTTTTGTAAATCGATTAGTGCCATCTATTTTATCGAAACTGTTCGCTTGTGCTTAGACCACTTTGCTCTAACATATGTTCCATTAACTCAAAGCCTTTGTATTAGCAATGAAAGATTCAGCGCCAGCCTAACCAGATGGTGACACCTGTTTACAATTTTGTTGTTTAATCCATGCGTTATTGTTAGCCCGTGTGATATTCTAAGGACGTTTGTAGAACAATAATCAACAAGGTCCTCCATGAACAAAGCACATCTTTTAGTACCAGCTATGGCGGCTTTAGCCCTAGCTGGCTGCGCTAGCCAAGCGCCGCAACCCACACCAACCAAACCGCCAGTCAATCAGCAACAACAGCTGGCGGCACAGGCGCAGCAACAGGCTGAACAGCCGATTGAGTTGGGCCTTAAGCGGAAACTGGCGGTAGGTAGATTAACCAATGAAACTAACTACGGACGCAGCCTTCTGCGCGAAGCCAGTAGTGGTCAGCATGACCAAAAAATATCCGATATGTTTACTCAGGCCATCGCCAATACCAATCGATTTTTAGTGTTTGAACGCCCCGATCTCAATGCGGTAACAGCAGAACAGCAACTTACTGGGCAAGCTAATAACTTAGTGGGCGTAGATACCTTAGTTATCGGCTCACTCACCGAATTTGGTCGCTCAACTACCGGTGAACGCGGCTTTTTATCGAGTAGTTCGAAGCAGGAAGCGACTGCTACCGTAGACTTACGTTTGGTCGACACCAATACGGGCCAAGTGATTGCCTCGGTATCAGGAAGCGGAAACTCAGCCTTAGAGCAATCTCGCACCATGGGTTTTGGCTCGGTTGCTGGCTACGATGGCAGCTTAAATGACCGAGCTATTGGTGCTGCCGTTAATGCTGCGGTAGAGAAAATGCTGGAATTGATTCTAGCCAAACCATGGTCTGCTGATGTATTGGCGAGCGAAGACCAACTGGTGTTTATTAGCGGCGGCGAAAAACAAGGGGTTAAGCCGGGTATGGTGTTTGATGTGCTAACCAAAGGTAAGGTAGTGCGCTCACCCACTACCGGTGGCAATATCACGTTACCAGGTAAAAAAGTGGCTGAACTTACCATTCAAAGTTTGTTTGGCAGCACAGATTTAGACCAAGGCGCAGCAGGTACTATTACCTCAGGCAGCATTACGGATCTGGAACTTTCAACCCTCGAAGTAAGAGAGCAACAATAATGAAGAATCTCAGCTTAGCCCTAACCGCAACCCTGTTGGCGTTAACCTTAGCTGTTGGTTGTGCCAAACAACCGACTCGTACCACCACCATTGCCGATACGGCTCCGCAGGTAAGCTTTAAAGTTGCAGATGCTGCGGGCTTAGAATTGGTTGTTGACGGCGTCAGCTATGGTGACCTTGCCCAATACACCTATCCAGAGCGGGCAGTTCAATTGGTGCCTGGGCAGCATTTGATTATTGTGCGCCAAGGGGAGCAAGTGGTCTACCAAGAATCACGTTACTTTAGTGAAGCAACGCAAAGCACCATAACCATCAACGAATAGTACCTAACGAGAACTGGCATACATGAAATTAAAACTGCTTTTGGTTGTTTTAGGCAGCCTACTGGCATCTGCCTGTGTCACCAATAATAATCTTTACCAATGGGGCAATTACGAAGAAGCGCTTTTTGTTTATTATCATGAACCTGAAGTTAAAGAAGAGATTCTGATTGATTACTTAGAATTTATTGAAACGGCCCAGCAAAAGCCAAAGCCTGTTGCTCCTGGCCTGTTTGCTGAAGCTGGTACCTTTTTACTGGAGCAAGGTAAACGAGCTGAGGCGATTAAGTTTTATCAACTAGAACATGACACGTGGCCTGAGAGTCAGCTGTTTATGGCCGCCCTGATTCGTAACCTGCAAACTCAACAAGGACAATAATCATGACATTACTCCAACGTGTTAGCATGCTTGTTACTGTCCTTGTGTTGGGGGCTTGTGCGAGTGCTCCAGATACCACGCACCTCGAGCCATTGCATCAGGCTAAACTGCAATCGATTTTAGTGGTGCCAGTAAATAACAACACCATTGATGTGCAGGCACCAACCTCGGTGTTAGCAACCTTACCCTTTATGCTCGCCGAGAAAGGCTATTACACTTATCCGGTCAATACCGTAAAAATGTTACTTGAAGCGGAAGGCTATTATGAAGCGGCTGAAGTGCATGCAGCGCCAGCTGATAATTTAGCTGCGTTGTTTGGCGCTGATGCGATTTTGTATGTCACCATTCACGAATGGACAGCCCAATACATGGTGCTTGCGACACATACAAAAATCGACTTTGAGTATCGTTTAGTTAATGCTCAAGGGCAATTATTATGGCAAGCACGCAAAGAGTTGGTTTATGCACCGCAGCAACAAAATAGCTCAGGTAATCCATTGGCGGATTTAGTGGCGATGGCTATCACTGCAGCTATCGAACGTGCTGCTCCTAACTACCTGCCATTAACCCGAACTGCCAACGGTCAAGTCTTTTATGGCGCAGAAACGGGATTACCACCAGGTCCTTACCATCCCAAATATGCTGAGTATTATCAAAAATTAGAGCAACCCAAGGCTACTCAGTAAGCTGGTTGAAATCTACCAGTCGCAGTTTTTCAGCGGGTAATTCAGGATGATAAATAGCCAACTGAAAAACTGCTACCTGGTGCCAAGTAGCAGCTGCTTGATAAACGTCAAAAGGCTGCTGCAAGGTACGCATGAGTAACCCTTGCTGATATTTAGTCACGGCTTCAGCTAAGGTCCAACGCCGACTAAATTCAGAGGTACTGACGGTAGCTGATAACCCGGCCAAAAAGCCATCCGCAAAACGTTTCAATAATAACGGTAGCTGTTTAGGCGCTCGGCTGCGTTCAATATCCACCCCCATGGCATGGCTAGCACTGACGCCAACCAAGGCCGCACCCTCAGTGTGACTAATGGAGCAGTGCCAACGCTGGCCTTGCACCATGAGTTCTGGCGCGCCATTACTCGCACGTACAATCACAATATCCTGATTAGACACTTGAGGCTTGAGCTGTGTTACCGCAGCACGAATGAGCGCACGCCCAGCCAGAAATTGTTGCTGACGTTTTGGCGCCGCGTACTGAGCGGCCTGCTGCTGCTCACTCACAGATAGCCCATGTAGTTGATGGTCAGCGCGCAGCACGGCAGCTAGGTCCGTGCTGTATACAGCTAATAGTTGTGGTGGCTGAAGCTTAGCCCTGCTGCATTTGTTGGCGGAGGTAATCATCGTAAGTACCAGAGAAATCACGCATGCCTTGGTCGGTTAATTCAATAATGCGAGATGCTAACGATGACACGAATTCGCGGTCATGGCTAACAAAAATCAACGTACCATCGTAATGTTCTAAGGCCAAGTTTAATGCCTCGATAGACTCCATATCTAAGTGGTTGGTAGGTTCATCCATGATCAAAATGTTAGGCCGCTGCATCATCAATTTACCGAAGATCATACGCCCCTTTTCACCACCCGATAAAATGGTCACCGGCTTTTTAATATCGTCCTGAGAGAACAGCATCCGCCCCAACACACTGCGTACAGCTTGCTCATCATGGTGCGGCTGCATCCATTGGCTCATCCATTCAAACACGGTAATTTTATCTTTAAACCAATCGGCATGGTCTTGGGCATAGTAACCAATATTGACATTTTCAGACCATTTGATGATGCCGCTATCGGGCGTATGTTGCCCCACTAAGCACTTCAATAACGTCGTTTTACCGATACCGTTTGCACCCAGAATTGCGACCTTCTCACCCACTTCGATCATGGCGGTGAGATTTTTAAGCACCTGCAACTCGTCAAAGGACTTACTTAAGCCTTCTATTTCAAGGGCTAATCGGTACAGCTTCTTCTCTTGCTCGAACCTAATATACGGACTGATTCGGCTTGAAGCTTTCACTTCTGCTAACTGAATCTTCTCAATTTGTTTAGCTCGAGAGGTTGCTTGTTTTGCCTTAGAAGCATTTGCTGAAAAACGACTCACAAACTGTTGTAGTTCTGCGATCTTCTCTTTCTTTTTAGCATTTTCGTTCAGCAGCTGCTCACGCGCTTGGGTGGCCGCAAACATATACTGGTCGTAATTACCTGGATACACACGCAATTCGCCGTAATCAATGTCCGCCATATGAGTACAAACACTATTCAAAAAATGACGGTCGTGCGAGATGATGATCATGGTAGCTTGGCGGTCATTCAGTACCGTTTCTAGCCAGCGAATGGTGTTAATGTCTAAGTTGTTGGTCGGTTCGTCTAACAACATAATATCAGGGTCAGAAAACAGCACCTGCGCCAATAACACCCGCAGCTTTAGGCCCGGAGCTATGTCACTCATTAAGCCATAATGCGCTTCAAGTGGTATCCCTACTCCTAGCAACAACTCACCTGCTCTTGATTCAGCGGTATAGCCATCAAGTTCGGCGAACTCGGTTTCTAAGTCGGCTACCCGCATGCCGTCATCTTCGCTCATTTCCGGTAAGCTATAAATGCGGTCGCGTTCAGCCTTGATTTGCCAAAGCTCGGCATGACCCATAATCACCGTATCAATAACCGTGTATTGTTCGTAGGCAAACTGATCTTGGCGTAACTTACCTACGCGTAAGTTCGGTTCTATGGACACGTTACCCGCAGACGGCTCTTGCTCACCACTAAGAATGCGCATAAAGGTAGATTTACCGCAGCCGTTAGCGCCAATCAAGCCGTAGCGATTACCTTCACCGAACTTAACAGAAATGTTTTCAAAAAGAGGTTTTGCACCAAATTGCATGGTGATGTTTGCAGCAGAGATCACGATTGTACACCCGAACAAAAATTAGGCGCGTAATCTACGTGGTTTCGCGCCAAATTACAAAGGAAGTTTCATTAAAACGCGATAATCATACGCCAACATCGCGTTAACCCCATGGAGAATTAACTTAAGGTAAATGAAGTTGGCTTCTATTAACTCGCTAGTAACAACCAGGCTAAAGAACCAGCGCCAATCAACAACCACAGCAACACGGCTAATAACAGGGCTGCTCCGCCAGCGGCTTTGAGCTTAGCCCAACTCATGCTAGCTCCAATCAAGAACAAACAAACCACGAGAAGTTGTTTACCGCCATGAAAGAGGAGGTCATAAGCAGGAGTAAATTGCGGCCAAACATAATGCACTAACATGGCCAGCACATAGCCTAAAATAAACCATGGCAAACTTACCTTAACCCGCCCGGCGTTCGGCTGCATCCGCTGATACCACCATGCTGATAACAGCGCTAGCGGCACAATCCACAGAGCTCGTGCTAACTTAAGGGTGGTGGCGACCTGCAGAGCCTCATTGCCATAGGCCTGCGCAGCCCCTACTACCGACGAAGTATCATGAATAGCAATGGCAGCCCAAACGCCAAAGGTATGCTGGTCTAAATCAAGGGCATGGCCGACAAGAGGAAACACCACCAAGGCCACCGCATTCAGCGTAAAAACTGTTGCCATAGCTAACGCCAGTTGGTCGGCTTTAGCATGAATGGCAGGCCCAATAGCGGCAATTGCACTACCGCCACAAATGGCTGTACCAGAGCCAATTAAATAACTAGTGGTGGGGTGAACTCGAAAGGCCCTACCAAGCAACCAAGCTGCGACTAACGTCAGTACAATTGAGGCAACAATCAACCCCAAATAGCTCCCCGTTAAGCTAACGGCCGCTTGTAACTGCACGCCAAACCCCATAGCGACAATGGCTATTCCGAGTAATTGCTTAACCCAGCTGGCTATTGCTACAGGGCCTGGGTGTAATCCCAGTGCAGTTGCAACAAACCCCATAACTAGCGCGACGGGTGCACTCATCCATGGGGTTAAACAGCTCAATAACAGTAACCAAAAAATGGCAACTTGCATTATTCAACGATCACCTTGGTCAAGCGTTTTACAATCGGCAATAAAATTAATAATACCGGAAACGCCACCAGCCAAGAAATGAGCCAAGCCTGTGACCATAACTGCATAAAATTATCAGGCATCCCTACCGCTCGAATAGTGCTTACCAAGGACACAATAAAGGTCATTAAAATGGACAATATCAGCGGCATGACTTTGGTTTCATACTTAGCTGGCAACTTCTTGGCCATGAATGCTCTCCGTTAAAAGATTAGGATAACCCTATTGTTGCTACAGCTGATCAATGGGTAGCTTTAAGTAGACTTTGCCATTGTCGTCAGCTGGGGGCATTTTACCGGCGCGAATATTCACCTGAATAGAAGGTAAAATCAACCGTGGCATCTCTAACGTTGCATCACGCTCTTCACGCATTTTCACAAACTCTGCTTCGCTCACGCCATCATGCACGTGTTTACTATGTTTACGCTGATCAGCCACTGTGGTGCGATACTCGTGCCCCCGCCCTGCTGGTGGGTAATCATGACAAATATAAATATCCGTCGTTTCTGGCAACGCTAGTAGCTTTTTGATGGAGCGATATAACGTTGTGGCGCTACCACCAGGGAAATCACAACGAGCCGTACCCACATCTGGCATAAACAGGGTGTCGCCAACAAAAGCCATTTGCTCATCGACAATGTATGCTAGGTCTGCTGGCGTATGTCCCGGAGTATGCATAACACGCAGTTGCATGCTACCTACTTGAAACTGCTCGCCATCAGTAAATAAATGATCAAACTGGGTACCGTTAGGTAAAAACTCTTTTTCAAGATTAAAGATCTCTTTGAAAATCGTTTGCACTTGTTTGATATGCTCACCGATACCTATCTTGCCACCTACGTTTTGTTTGATAAACGGGGCTGCTGACAAATGGTCGGCGTGCGCATGTGTTTCTAAGATCCACTCTACCGACAAGTCGTTTTGCTTAATGTAATCAACCATGCGCTGCGCGCCATTGGTTTTAGTGCGGCCAGATTTATAATCAAAATCAAGTACAGGGTCGATAACAGCTGCAGCTTTTTCATCGGTGCGGTGGATAACGTAGCTAAAAGTTTCGCTATCGTCGTCTAAAAAAGGTTCAACATGAATTCTAGTGCTCATCGTAGGGCTCCTGTCGTATTCAGCTAAAATGGCCTTGTTAACTATAATACGAACTCATTCGTATTTCGGTTTATTCTAAAATACATGATTTTTCACCAACTGCAACCATAAAAAAAGGCGACCGAAGCCGCCTTTGTATCGATAAGTTTCCATCGCTTAGAAACGATAGCGAATACCAGCCATCGCTACATACGGGTCGATATCTACGTTAACACGCTGCGCGGTTGCGTTGTTAATACGAACATCGGCATCGGTGTCGATATCCATTTTACTGACCATGAAGTGTAAGCCCCAATTGTCACTAATTGCAACGTTAACACCCGCTTGCAAGGCATAGCCCCAGCTGTCTTTAAGAGCTAGAGTAACGCTATCTGACGCGGTGACTGCACCTAGACCAGTTAACGCACCTACCAACTCAGATGATGCTTGCTCATCAAAGAAAGTAGTGTAGTTCACGCCAAAACCAACGAACGGGTCAATCGCATCATTTGCAAGATCAAAATGATATTGAGCTAACAATGTAGGTGGCAAGTGCTTTACTTTACCTACTTTTAAACCAGCTAAAGCTCCGGTTGCATACACATCATGGCTAAATGGTGTTGCCGCAACTAATTCTAAGGTCCAGTTAGTGTTTAACTTATAGTCAAAAGTTAAACCTAGCTGAGTATTGGTATTGACGTTTACCCCGGTCGTGCCTGCGGGCAAGCCTGCTAAGCTTTCGACAACATTTAATGAGCTGCTGCTATCGTCAGGCATAACACTGATCGCACCAACATTAACGCTGAAATTGTCAGCGTTGAATTCTGCCATTGCTGGAGTTGCTAAAAGGCCTAAAACGACACTGGCTGCGATTGCTGATTTTTTCATACTGCACTCCTTGGTTGATATACCCTAAATTTTATAAGGTTATTGGTGCGCAGATGTTGATCAGGATCAATTTCTTGCGTCAAGCCACTGTACTAAAAAGGCGCCGCGCAAATCACCTACGGCAAAGCCGGTAGCTTGATCGGCGGGATACTTCGCTTGTACTGCTTGCGCAATTTCTGGCTTAATTGAGCCCCCATGACAAGCAGCACATTGCGGTTGCATTACAATCGCTTTCATATAGTACTGGTTGCCGTCACTTGATGAAAACATCAGTTCTGGTGCTGTTTCGCCTTGGTTCATCCGCGCTTGAAAGTACTCTAGCACAGCGCGCTGTTCGGCGGTGGGGGCATTGTTGGTATTGCGTACCCTCAAAGCGGTACGCGAAACTACCGCCTTTGTATCGCCTTGATTCGCAGCATTAACGGCTGCAGCGATGGCTGGTGCTTGCTCATTGCATACTTGGATACCATGCACCGGGCCTTGTTCTTGCATGGCCTTCATGAGCGTAGCACTTAGTTGGCTTCCGAGTGCCTTACTCATGGCACGCGATTGCTCTAAGCGCTGTTGCTCATCTGCGCTACTGGTTTGCGCAAAACCCGTTAACGACAAGGCTGCTAACACACTAGCAGCGATTATTTTAATGGCTTTCATACTGTTACTCCTTAAGGGGTGAATACTTACCTAATTTGCGTTGTAGCGTACGCCGGTGCATCCCTAAAGCTCGGGCCGTTGCGGAAATATTACCGTCGTATTCTTGCAGGGTGCGTTGAATATGCTCCCACTCTAACTGGGCGGGGCTGAGGTGATGTTCAGCCAGCTCTGGCAGTTCATCCGCATGCGAGCTCTCTGCATGTTCTAAACTTTGCAGTAGCGTCTGGGTTTGAATCGGTTTTGCTAAATAGTCTGTAGCGCCAGCTTTGATAGCAGCAACTGAGGTTGCAATACTGGCATAGCCGGTCAACACTACTAGGTGCTTAGGTTTAAATCGTTGCTGTAATGGTTTTATCAGTTCTAGGCCATTGGCATGGCCAAATTTTAGGTCCAATAGGATGTTGGCAATTGGCGACACTGTGATCTGCTTCAATTCATCTTCGCTGGCCGCCGTCATCACCTCGTAGCCATAGCGCTGCATACGCGCAGCCAGGGTTTGTAATAAAGTAATATCATCATCAATAATCAAGAGTCGTTCAGTCACTGTAGGGCTCCGTCGGTAAACGAATTTCAGCTACCACTTGAATCAAGTTCTCTGCACTACTAATGAGTTCGCGGCGCCAGCTGACTCGGCCTTGAAACCTTTCAATGGTGGAATAACTAAGCAAGGTGCCTGCGCCTGCACCGCGGCTGCTGGGTAACAGCTGCTGGCCTAACTGAGGGGCCGGTGGTAATTCATCAGCGCTGCCGGTGTTGCTGATAGTTAATACCCAATCGTTACCATCTAAGGCTGCTAGCACCTCAATCGCTAGCGGATGCGCTAACGGCTCGGGCTCGAGTTGCTGTTGCGTTGCTTGCGCGGCATCGGCTGCGTTGTGCAATAAACTCAATAAGGCGGGTAATAAAGTTCGATCAGCACGCACAGCAACGGGCTGTTGTACTTGATCGTGCCAATTAGCGTGAATATCAGGTCGTGCGATAAGCAAAGCATCTTGGAGTTGCTGCAGTAACTGATGCACCTCAAACGGCATCAGCCGATGGGTACGAACATCTTCAGCAACTTGGCGCCAATCTAACAGTAAATTATGAATACGTTTGACTTGTTGTTCCGCTAATTGCAAATCTGCATCGTTGGGGTATTGCTGGCGAGCGTCTTCTAATAAGAACTGGATGGTTTGAATAGGGCTGGCTACCTCATGACTAAACTGCGCTGCGGCCGTACCTATCGATACCAACTGTTCATCACGATGTTGGCGTTGTTGCAATGAGCGAATCGCTTGTTGTTGGCGCACAATACGAACTCGCAGCCAATGTAAAGTCACTCCCAGCAGCAGTGCAGCAAAAACTTGGCCATAAACCATTGCCCGATAATGGGTATCCATCTGATGATGAGTGGGTAGCTCGGCTTGCAGCTGCCACAGCTGCCCTGCGATGCCTAATCCCATCACCAGCCAGGCCAGCCGGAACGGCAGTAGTAGCATAGCTGCGGCCATTGGCACCAAGGCTAGCACCGCATAGGGGTTAGCCGCAGCACCATGCTGCCAAATCACTACACTTGCCGTTAATGTAATAAGGAGTAGCAATAAGGCTACGATGCTATCTCGTTTCGTCACTATCACTCACCTCTTTTTAGATACCTCTTAAGTATGCATGCAAATGGCAATAAATCCAGCTGCGACACTTTGCCACATCGGTATAATTTTCAATAGGTTGATAATAGCGCACACTATGACACAGACCATTGTTGGGTGAGGTATTTACCATGTTCGCAAAATCAGCTCTCGCATTATTTATGGCCACTTTAGCAACTGCAGCTATAGCCAATGAGCCAACTCAGGATGAAACCGACAAAGACCTAGAGCGTATTATTATTACTGGGGTAAAGCCGCTCAACAGTATTGAATTAGCAAAAGATACTAAAGCGCCACAGCAACCGATACCGGCACATGATGGTGCTGATTATTTGAAGTCGATTCCGGGCTTTTCAATTATTCGTAAAGGTGGCACCAGTGGTGACCCCGTGTTCCGCGGTGCGGCTGGCTCCAGACTAACCATAGCCGGTGATGACCAAATGATCTTGGGTGGTTGTAGTGGCCGCATGGACCCTCCTACTGCCTACATTAATCCACAAAATTTTGACCGCATTCGAATCATCAAAGGCCCTCAGAGCGTGCTGTATGGACCCGCCTCTGCCACCGTATTGTTCGAACGCGAAAATTATCAATTTGATGCAACCCAAAGCCCCGGCCAAGTAAGCTTGATTGGCGCCGCTTACGGTCGCCGCGAATTTAATGCCGACTACGGTATCGGCAGCGAGCTTGGCTTTATGCGTTTAAGCGCCACCCACAGTGAGGCTGATGCTTATGAGGATGGTAATGGGGTGGCTGTGAATAGTGCCTACGAGCGCTGGGGTACCGATTTACAGTTGGGCTGGACCCCGTCTGCCGATACGCTACTGATGGTAACCTTGGGCAATAGTGGTGCCGAAGCTGCCTATGCTGACCGGGCGATGGATGGCTCAGTTTTTGATCGCGACAGTGCCAGCTTGCGTTGGCGCCAAGCGTATCTCACCGATTGGTTAGCTGAGTTTGATGCACAAGTCTATTACGGCTATGTCGACCACGTGATGGATAACTACAGTTTACGAGACTTTCGGCCAACTGCCATGATGCCGAACCCAGCGGCGCGTAACCCCGATCGTTACACTCGCGGAGGCCGTTTAGTTGCCACCATCGATAGCGAGTTTTGGTCTGCGCTAAAAGTCGGGTTAGACCATCAATATCATGAGCACCGCGAGCGCGTTAGCATGAACCAACCGCTGATGCCCTATGAAGAGAAACCAAGAATTGCCGATGCCATTTTTGAGCAAACTGGGGTTTTTGCGGAAGCTAGCTATGCCCTGACAGACCGCACCTTGCTGTTATCGGGAGTACGCTTTGATCAATGGCAAGCCCTTGACCAACGTCAGCAACTAGGCACTATGATGAGCCCAGTTGTGAACCCTACTGCCAATGCCGAGCGCGATGCTGATTTAGTGAGTGCGTTTATGCGTGCAGAAACTAAAGTTGGCGACCATCAATGGTTTGTTGGGGTTGGCAGAGCCGAACGTTTCCCTGATTTCTGGGAGATCATTGGCAACAAAACCCGTAGTGAAACTTCTTTGTCCTCGTTTTTCTTAGACACTGAAGTTAACCATCAATTGGATGTTGGCTACCATCTGCGTCAGCACAACCTAGAACTCATGGCATCGTTGTTCTATAGCCGTGTTGATAACTACATTCTGATTGAAAATGGCCAACACATGGCAGCTGATTTAGCCCGCTCAATTAAAGCAGAGAGTTTTGGTGGTGAGCTGCTAGCCAACTATCGTTGGTCTGATAACCTATTGCTTGATGCTTCGGTGGCCTACACTCATGGTAGTAACTTAACCGACCATCTTGCCTTAGCCCAACAGCCACCGTTAGAGCTTAAGTTTGGAGCCGAATATCAGTTGCAAGATTGGACCTTTGCCGGCTTGTGGCGGGTGGTTGATAATCAACATCGCGTTGCCATTGGGCAAGGTAATATTGTTGGCAACGACTTCAAAGCGACTGCCGGTTTTGGCACCTTAGCCATCAACGCCCATTGGTCACTAAACGAGCAATTGAAGCTAAGTTTTGGCATTGATAACCTGTTGGATAAAGCTTATGCCGAACATCTAAGCAGTGCTGGAGCCATGGTTGCAGGCTTTGAGCAGATAACTCAAGTTAACGAACCCGGACGAATCTGGTGGTTTAAACTGGATTATCACCTGTAACTCAGTTTAAAATTGCGCCTTTCTAAAAAAACAATAGCGAGAGCAATTATGGGTCGTGCCTATCAAAACCGCAAAGAGTCGATGGCCAAGACTGCTGCGGCAAAAAGCAAAGTTTACAGTAAATATGGCCGCCAAATTTACGTTGTAGCAAAGCAAGGCGGGATAGATCCAAGTGGTAACCTGCAGTTGCGTAGCTTAATTGACAGCGCCAAGAAAGACCAAGTGCCAGCCCACGTTATTGAAAAGGCCATTGATAAAGCAAAAGGCGGTGCGGGTGAAGATTATGCGCCAGCCATTTATGAAGGTTTTGGCCCTGGTAACTGCATGGTGATGGTGGAATGTTTAACGGATAACCCTAACCGTACCATCGGTGAAGTGCGTAACTGCTTTACCAAAACTAAATGTAAGTTAGGGGCTCCGGGCAGTGTAGCGCACATGTTTGACCATTGCGCCATTTTGCGCTTTGCTGGCGAAGATGAAGATGCCGTGCTTGAAGCCTTAATGATGGCTGATGTCGATGTGACTGATGTTGAGGCTGAAGGCGGTTTTATCACCGTATTTGCGCCTCATACAGAGTCGTACAAAGCTAAGCAAGCCTTATTGGATGCGTTTCCTGATCTGGACTTTGAAGTTGACGAAATTCAGTATCTGCCGCAAGTAAGTACTACGCTTAGCAGTGACGACGATATTGCGTTGATGGAGAAGTTTTTAGACATGCTGAATGACTGTGATGATGTGCAGAACATTTATCACAACGCAGAGTTTTAAGATAACTGCTAATCCCTTCGCATAGAAAATAAAAAAGCCAGTAAGTTAGTGCTTACTGGCTTTTTCTTATTGAAGCTATCGCAGGTTTAAATCGAGTCTACTTAGCTTCAAGCAAATTCAAGATAAAAGCATACTCTTCAGCAATTTCTTTCATTCGCGCAAACCGACCTGAACTACCGCCATGTCCAGCAGTCATGTTGGTTTTGAACATCAGCGGGTTAGCATCAGTTTTGTGCTCCCGTAATTTAGCGACCCATTTAGCTGGCTCAAAATATTGCACCTGCGAATCGTGTAAACCGGTTGTAACCAAGATCGCTGGGTAGTCCTGTGCACTCACTTGATCGTACGGAGAATACGACAACATATAATCGTAGTAAGCTTTTTGCTTAGGATTACCCCACTCATCAAACTCGTTGGTGGTTAACGGAATGGTTTCATCCAGCATAGTGGTGACCACGTCCACAAAAGGTACGTGTGCCATCAGCCCGCGGTAATGTTGTGGAGCCATGTTGGCTACAGCACCCATCAACAAGCCACCAGCGCTACCGCCCATCGCAAACACTTTATCTGGATGCGCATAGCCTGCAGCTACGAGGTGCTCGGTAACATCAATAAAGTCAGTAAATGTATTGATTTTATTAAGCAGTTTACCGTCTTCATACCACTGCCGCCCCATTTCTTGCCCACCGCGAATGTGAGCTATTGCATACACAAAACCGCGATCTACTAGGCTAAACACCGTCGAGCGGAAGTACGGATCTGAGCTAGAACCATATGAGCCGTAGGCATACTGATAGAGCGGCGCGGTACCATCTTTGCGAAAGCCTTTTTGGTACAACAAGGTGACTGGCACCATAGTGCCATCATCAGCTTTAGCCCAAGTGCGCTCAGTGCTATATAAACTCGCGTTGTAGTTAGGTACTTCTGTTTGCTTGAGCTGCTGTTGTTCACCACTAGTCATGTCATATGCGTAAATAGTCGCTGGCGTGGTCAACGAGCTGTAGGTGTAACGTAGAGTATCGGTAGCTTGCTCGACATTACGCTCGAACGACATCACGTAGGCTTGCTCATCAGCTGCAACTACTTGCGCGGCGGCTGGGTCTTGCCAAGGCACAATGCGAATTCGGCGCAAACCGTTACTACGCTCGTTAAGCGCCAGATAATCGGTAAACACCTCATAATCTTGGATAAAGACGTCATCACTTGGCGCAATCAATGGTTGCCAGTTAGCTTTATCACCAATGTCAGCATGACTCACTTGCATCATTTGGTAATTCGGAGCATCCATATCGGTGCGAATGATCCAGCGCCCATCAATATGGTCAGCACTGTATTTCAGATGGCGCTCACGCGGTGCAAACAAGGTAAATTCAGCATTAGGTGTGTCCGCATCTAAGATATGCAACTCACTCGATACCGTCTGGGACAGGCTGATGGTAATGTACTCACCATCTTTGGTATTACTAACGTACATATAGAAGGTGTTATCGGTTTCTTCATATACCAATTCTGCTTGTGCCGCAGGTTGACCTAATTTGTGCTTCAATACCCGAGTTGATAGTAACGTCTGCGGATCGTTTTCAATCACAAACAAGGTTTCGTTGTCTTTAGCCCAAGCTATAGCTGAAGATAAGCCTTGTAGCCGGTCAGGGAGGTCTTCACCGGTGGTTAAATCACGAATACGTAGCTCGTATTGACGACGACCGGTTGGATCTACCATGTAGGCTAACAGTTGCTGATTTGGGCTCACCTGCATATTGCTTACTTGCATGAACGCTTGCCCTTGGGCTAACTCGTTCACATCCAGCATCACTTCAGGCTCAGCATCAGCAACACGCAAATCGCGACGCTGGTAAATAGGATACTCTTTACCTGCTTCGTATACCGTTGAATATTCGTAGTCGCCTTTCACATAAGGCAACGAGCTATCGTCTTGTTTGATACGACCGATGATTTCTTGTTCAACCGTGGCGGTTAATTCAGCATAGCTACTGCGATAAGCATCGTAATAAGCATTTTCTGCCTCTAAATGAGCGATCATAGCCGGCGCCTTCCGCTCATCATCACGCAACCAATAATATGGATCATTACGGTCGCCATGAGGTGATTTAACCAGGTACGGGATCTTCTCAGCGACAGGTGGTGTCGCTTTTAATTCTGTCGCCGCATCATTGCTGCAACCAAAAATCATCAGTGTTGATAACGCTAACCCACTGATTATAAATTTATTTCTTAAAGCCATGTGTGATTCCTTCAAGGTAAACACGAAACTGTAAAGATATATTTTCACTGCAGCACTATAACTTGAATTGGCTGACAGGCAAATTTTCATTGTTTCGATATGTAACCATTTGTATCTTTGTGGTATAACAAACGGCTTGATTACAAACAATTAACACTACAGCATATAAGCGGTCATAGCGGTTATTCAACGCATTTGCCTGTCACTGGCCCAACCAGTGCGATAAGGTGCTCTTAATAACCCAAGAAGAACAGCGGGAGAATTCATGGTTCGGTACATTCATGCGGCTATTTTGAGCATGCTTTTATTGGTGGCATTAACCTTTGCCAATATAAGTTATGCAGACATGCTTCCGCCGACAGATGCTGCAATAGAAAAAGAACTCGAAGGCCTCTTAAATGAGTCTGATTATGAGGCCTCGTTGGTTCGTTTACTTGAGCTGCATGAGAGCACCAGCGAACAAACACCGGTTATGACTCGCATTCGACTGCTTGGTTACATCGCCTCTAATCATCATTACAATAAACGGCCCGAGCAAGCGCAAGACTATTTACAACAAATGAAAGCACTTGCGCAGCGCAGCGGCCTACCCGATGCCTTAGCTGAAACTGGTGGCACCGAAATCTATATTTTACTGTTAGATAATAAGGTTTCTGAGGCGTTAGCGATTCTTAATGACGCGTTAGTTCCGGTGGAACAAGCAACCATGCCGCGAGTTAAGTATTTTGTGCATAATCTTGCTGCTTATGTGTATTCAGCTCGTAGCCAATTCGCAGCAGCGCTCGAGCATCTTATTTATGCCCTAGATGCCATTAGCGGCACCAATACTGAGCGCACTATATTGCGCCAAGCTAGTCTCAAGTTGCGCATCGCCAACATTTATAATCAGCAGAAGAGCTATGACCTTGCGCTAGAGCAATTGGATGACCTTGAAGTTCGTACGGCAGAGCTTCCTAATGCAAAAGCCTATTTGGTAGAAGTCACCTTCCAGCGTGGCGTCATCGAAACAGCCCGCGAAAATTATGATGCAGCCTTAGCTCATTACGCCCAAGTAAAAAAGCTTATAGCTGACGACCCGGATTATCAAAGTACCTATTTGACCGTGCTTAATAATATTGGTGATATCGATATGAAGGTGCGTGACTTTGCCGGAGCGCGCCAAGCTTTCGACGAAGCCTACGCTATTGCTAAATTAAATAACGATGAGTTTAATGAAACCATCATTCGTTTTAACTTAGGTTTTATCGAAGTTTACGAAGGCGACTATGCTAACGGTCTGAGTAAGATGCTTGAGATTGTCGAACTAGCACGAGCTGAATGGGCGCCCGTAGAAACTGAAGCCTTACTTGGTGAGTATGCTGAAGCCCTTGGAATTGCCGGCAACTATCAAGAAAAGGCTGCTATCCTGCTCGAGCAACGAGAGCTACGCGACCAAATTTATAAAGCGGAGCAACAGAAAAGCGTTGCCGAGTTACAGAATTTGTACGATAGCAAAGATAAAGCTCAGCAAATTTTGCTACTAGAGCAAAAAAACGAGTTGAACCAGCAGCTCATTCAGAACCAAGAGCAAAAGCGCACAATCTTGCTGCTATTGGTCGTGGTGGCACTGTTTGGCGCAGTCTTAGTCTTTATGTTGTACCGCTCAGCGCGTCGCTCTAACCAAGAACTTAAAGTGGCGAACGTAAAACTTGCTGAACAATCCATTCGTGATCCTCTTACCGGGCTGTTAAACCGCCGTGCCTTGCAAAATAAGTTAAACGACCAGCATGATGCGCAAGGTGATGCGATGATTTTGCTCGATATCGATCACTTTAAACGCATCAACGACAATCTTGGCCATACCGTGGGTGACGATGTGTTACTTGAGGTTTCAAAGCGCTTATTAGAGGTTTCGCGAGATTCCGATCTGGTGGTACGTTGGGGTGGTGAAGAGTTCTTAATTTATCTTAGCAGCACCGAGCAGAAACGCTTACCAGCCCTCACCGCAAGATTACTGGCAGCCATTAGCGAAAAGCCGATCCAGTCTGGTGATAAAGAGCTGCATGTTACCGCGACAGCTGGCTTTATCTGTTATCCATTTGCGGATTTAAACGAGAATCAAATGGACTGGGAAGACACCTTACAACTTGCCGATATGGTGCTCTACGCCGGTAAAGTGCACGGCCGGAATCAAGCTTGGGGTGTGATGGCGTTAAATGTACCTTTTGCTGAGGCACAGCCGCTCTTAGAAACCGACCTGCCAGCGGCAATCGACCAAGGCATGTTGAGTGTTGAAGTGGTACATGGCCCTAAAGTTCCTAGCTATAAAGCCTAGTATTGATTAGCACCCAAACCAGTTATTACACCTACTAAAAAGCCCTTGCTGGATAAACCAACAAGGGCTTTTTTCATGCACTTATGGATTACTCTTTAATCCCCATGTTCCACAGGGTAAAGCCGTAAATATCAGCATATTGCTCAATGGTTTTTGATACCGGAGTACCAGCACCATGACCGGCATTGGTCTCAATCCGAATCAGCTGAGGATTGCTACCACCTGCTTTAGCTTGAAGCTCTGCGGCAAACTTAAAGGAGTGCGCAGGTACCACACGGTCATCATGGTCGCCCGTGGTGACCAAGGTAGCTGGATATTCCACACCAGACTTGACGTTATGCACTGGCGAATAGCCATAAAGATACTCAAACATCTCTTTGCTATCTTCTGCAGTGCCGTAGTCATAAGCCCAACCAGCGCCAGCGGTAAAGGTATGATAGCGCAGCATGTCTAGTACCCCAACGGCTGGTAAAGCAACTTGCATTAGGTCTGGCCGCTGAGTCATCACCGCACCTACTAACAAGCCACCATTAGAGCCACCGCGAATAGCCAAGCGCTCACTTGAGGTAAAGCCTTCAGCAATTAAATACTCGGCCGCAGCAATAAAGTCATCAAACACATTCTGCTTTTGTAACTGAGTACCAGCATCATGCCATGCTTTACCGTACTCACCGCCACCACGCAAGTTAGCTACGGCATACACACCACCAAGCTCTAACCACATGGCATTGGCCATACTAAATGAAGGCGTGAGACTGACGTTGAAGCCACCGTAACCATAGAGAATGGTCGGGTTGCTGCCATCGAGCTCTAAGCCCTTTTTGTGCGTGATGATCATTGGTACCTTGGTACCATCTTTTGAGGTGTAAAAAACCTGTTTTGATTCATAATCATCGCTATTAAACGCGGTTTGTGGCTGTTCATACACCTCAGATTCACCTGCATCCGGCTCGTAAGCATAGATGGTGCTTGGTGTGCTGTAGTTGGTGAATGAATAGTACAACGTTTCTTCGTCACGCTTACCAGAGAAGCCACCGACACTCCCTACCCCTGGTAACGCAACTTCACGTACCTTGTTACCGTCGTAATCGTATTGCTGTACTTGGGCAATCGCGTCCACCATATATTCAGCAAAGATGTAACCAGCACCCGTTGAGGCACTTAACACATAATCAGTTTCGGCAATAAAATCTTTCCAGTTAGCTGGTTGCGGCGCACTGGCGTCAACCGTCACAATTTTTTGATTAGGCGCATTGCGATTAGTAACCAGGTACAGCTTGCTACCTACGTTATCTAATAAACCAGTATCGCTATCAGTGTCACCCACGATGGTCACTAACTCGCTCTCTGGTTTGGTTAAGTCTTTAATAAACAACTTGTTACCAGATGTTGATACCGATGCACTAATCAGCAAATAGTTGTCATCTTCCGTGACATAGCCACCCACATAACGGTGCTTTTCAGCTTCAGTACCGCCAAAAATCACGGCATCATCAGCTTGGGCAGTACCTAGTTTATGATAATACAGTTTGTGCTGGTCGGTTTTCGCTGATAATTCAGACCCTTCCGGCTTATCGTAACTCGAGTAATAGAAGCCTTCGTTGCCATACCAAGAAATACCGCTGAACTTCACGTCTACCAAGACTGGCTCAAGCTGTTCTTTGGTTTCGACATCAATCACAATGATTTTACGCCAGTCACTGCCGCCCTCAGAGATCGCATAAGCAGCAATCGAACCATCTTTTGAGAAGCTCAAGCTAGCCAAGCTGGTGGTGCCATCTTCACTGAAAGTATTGGGGTCAAGAAAGACTTCCGTGTTCCCTTCTGCATCGGTACGGTAAACCACGTATTGGTTTTGTAACCCATCGTTTTTGTAGAAATAGGTGTAGTTACCCTCTTTAAAAGGTGAGCCTACTTTTTCATAGTTCCACAGCTCAGTTAAGCGGGCTTTGATCTTCGCTCGTAATGGGATTTCATTTAGGTAAGCGAACGTTACTTCGTTTTGAGCTTTCACCCAAGCTTCAGTTTCTGCGCTACGATCGTCTTCTAACCAACGGTAAGGGTCAGCTACGCTCGTACCAAAATAAGTATCAGTAACGTTGCCTCGAAACGTGGTTGGATAAGTGATAGACGACGGTACGGATGTCTGCATGGATGTCTCCGTTGAGGTCTCTTCTGGTTGCGGCGAGCAAGCACTTAAGAGTGCCAAGCTAGCCACCGCGGCGATATATTTCATAGGTCAATAACTCCCTTCGATTGTTATTATTAGCTCAGCGCTGGGTGTGTGTTAGCAAACCAAGGCTGACCATTTAGTGCCAATAAAAATTGTTGTAAATTCGGATAATGCAAAATATCTATTTGCTGCCGAAATTGGGCCCAGCTCAAATAGCAAGCCAACCGTAACAGCCCATCTGATAATTGCTCGGGCTGTTCTGGTAGGCTCCACGTACGTTGATTCAACAACGCTAAAATGGCCTCAATGCGCTGCTGCTGACGCTGCAAGTAGGCACTATGCTCAGCTGTTAAGCCATCTCGTTCAAGCAAAAAGAGATTAATGGTAGTGTCTAATGCGGTGTTCACCATGCAAAACAGATCATAGTCCGCTGCATCTTGACAAAAAGCTTGTCCAGCTTGCTCACGTAGGTAACGAACAATAGAGGCAGAGTCATAAAAGGTCTGCTCATTATGTTGTAAAAAAGGCACCCGATACGTAGGTGAATGCTGACCACTTGCTTGTTGATCGGTCATAATAAATTGGTACGGTTGCTGCTGTAATGCCAACACAATGCGGCAATGCCGTACATAGGGTGAGGTATAACTGCCAAATAACTTCATAATCGCCCTCAAAAGACGTTAAGCTATAGAAACATGTCGCTAGAGATTATCACAATGAAAACCGCCATACAGTATTTACTCAAAGGCTTGGCTATTTTGTTGCCGCTGGTGGTAACAATCGCTTTAGCTCATTGGTTATTGGTGACCATCGAAACTTGGTTAAGCCCGATCTGGAAAGCCTTGCTTGGGGATAAGTATTATTTGCCCGGGCTGGCTTTTGTCAGCTTTTTGGTGTTGGCCGCAGCGGTAGGCTTTAGCTCGCAATGGACAGCACTGAATAAGCTCTGGCAGTTGCCAGGAAATATTATGGAGCGGATGCCATTACTTCGCAGTATTTATGGCACCATCAATGATGTTTTTGATCTGATGTCGGGCAAAAGTTTCTCCGACGAGTCGGTGGTGCTGGTGCATTTGCCGGGCGGCGATATTCGTTTGATTGGCATCGTCACCAAAAAGAGTGGAATTAAAGGCGACCGCCTGTCAGAAACTTTAGATGATGACCACATTGCAGTGTTTCTCCCCATGAGCTACAACGTGGGCGGGTACATGATCATGGTACCGCGTAGCGCCGTGACCCCCTTGGACATGTCGGCAGCTGACGCCATGCAATTAACTATCAGCGGCGGTTTAGGTAAAAACCGCAGCAACAACAAATCTGGAGAATAACTCATATGTCGTATTTAGCTTGCGAGCAAATTGAACCTCAGCAGCCCGCAACTCATGCCATCATTTGGTTACATGGCCTTGGTGCCGACGGTCATGATTTTGTACCCTTGGTGCCTCACCTGCAGTTACCTGCGGGGGTGCATGCACGCTTTATCTTCCCCCATGCTCCGCACCTGCCAGTAACCATTAATGGTGGTATGCGCATGCCCGCTTGGTACGATATTCTGAGTATGAGTATTGAGCGTGAGGTCGATGAACAGCAATTGCGTGAATCCGCAGCGCAAGTACAGGCACTGATTGAACGTGAGCTAGAACGCGGAATTAAACCTGATCACATTGTTCTTGCAGGCTTCTCTCAAGGCGGTGCGGTAGTTTACGAAGCAGCTCTCAGTTATCCCAAGCGCCTCGCCGGGTTGCTGGTGCTATCAAGTTACTTAGCGACACATCAAAGCATTCAACCACACAGCGCTAATGCTGATCTGGCCATATTAGTGCAACATGGCAGCCAAGATCCGGTCGTCGCTGAAGCTCTTGGTAGACATGCCCAGCAATGGCTGGCTGAGCATAACTATCAAGTGCAATATCAGACGTTTCAGATGCAACACCAGGTGTGTCCAGAACAGATAGCCGCCATTAGCAAATGGCTGCAGCAGGTATTGGTTTAATCCGCCAAAACCTGCAACTTATGCGCCCATTGGCTCACCCATTGCTGGGCCGTATCACGATTGGCTGTACGAATATTGACATGACCAACCTTACGGCCCGGGCGAGCTTCTTTGTTGTACCAATGACAATCGGTATCGGCATGGTGCCACAATCCAGCTGGAATTTGTTCGGCACCAATCACGTTTAACATCAGCGTGGGCGTTAATCTTAATAACGGTAATGGCATGCCAGTTAGCGCCCGAATATGCAGGTCAAATTGGCTACTATTGGCGCCGGTCATGGTCCAATGACCCGAGTTGTGTACGCGCGGGGCAATCTCATTTACCAACAACTTAGTTTGTTGCTGTTCTTCCACCACAAAAAATTCAATAGCAAGCACACCGACATAATTTAACGCATCTGTAAGACGTTTAAAGCATGCCTCAGCTTGCTGCTGCAATGCATCTGACACAGGGTCTATCGCACCTAAGCTATAACTTAAAATACCGCGCTCATGAACGTTGGTAATCAGTGGATAGCAACAAATACTACCATCCTTACTGCGCGCTCCTACCAGCGATACTTCGCGCTCAAACGCTATCATTTGTTCAGCGATACCGGGCGCTTGGCCGGCAGCAGCAGCCACTTCTGCTACCTCGTCAGCCACCCCAAAACGCCACTGCCCTTTACCGTCATAACCGCCACGAGCTGCTTTAAGAACCAACGGCTGTTCCGCCTGCTGGAGGATCTTGGTTAGCTCATCGGCGTTGTGGTAAGTTTGCCACGGAGAGGTTGGCACTTGGCAATCATCAAATAATTTCTTCTCGGCGCGGCGATCGGTAAGGCTCTTAATGCGCGCGGGGTCCATCAAAAATTTATCATGCGCTGCAGCGATGATATCCGCCGGAATATCCTCGTGTTCCCAGCTAACCACGTCCGCCCAAGCAATAGCTTCGGCTAAGCTCATGCTCAAGTCTAGTTGTGCACTCAAAGGTTTAACGGTGTTACTACGGGTACTAAAAAGTAGACACTCATGGCCATGGCTAATCCCGCTCGCGCCAAGCATCTGACCTAGCTGGCCGTCACCGATAAACAGAATTTTCATGCATCTAACTCCAGCTTAGACCCTTGTAATACTTGCTCACGCTGGTGGGCTCTAAAAGCCTGAACCTTAGCGCGTACCGTGGGATCAAACGAACCGATAACCTGAGCCGCCAACAAACCAGCGTTTGCAGCACCGGCGTCACCAATCGCAAGAGTACCTACGGCTACACCTTTTGGCATTTGCACAATAGATAGCAAGCTGTCTAAACCCTTAAGTTGTTTGCTCGGAACTGGCACACCAAAGACCGGAATAGCAGTGAATGCAGCTAACATTCCTGGCAGATGCGCAGCGCCGCCGGCGCCAGCAATCACCACGGGCACCCCATCTTGTTCAGCTTGCTGCATCGTGGTTTGCAGTAAATCGGGAGTACGGTGGGCAGAGACCACTTGCGCTTGCCAAGCAACGCCTAAGTCTTCCAACATTTTTGCTGCGTTCTTCATTACGGGCCAGTCTGATTTCGACCCCATTAAGATTAATACCGGTGCCATGCTAGCTGCTCCTGTTTTAAAGGAGCGAATTGTAGCCATGCTGTGCGCTCGGTGCAAATTTATTGCGCAATTCTAAGCCGATCTCGACCTTGGCTCTTCGCTGTATCCATAGCATCGTCGGCCTTTTCTAACAGTTGCTCCCAGCTTTCGCCGGGACGCCATTGAGTGACCCCAGCGCTGGCCGTTACCCGTGCCATCATGCTTTTGATAGCAAAAGGTTCATGGCGTAAATTATCCAGTACACAGCCACTGTACTGCGCGGCCTCCCGTAAACTGGCATTAAGAAAAATCACAATAAACTCTGCGCCATTGCCGCGAATAAAAATATCATCTGGACGACAGCAGGCGCGAATACGGCGAGCCGTATCTTGCAATACCGCATCGCCAAACATATAGCCGAATTTATCGTTGACCGCTTTAAAGGCATCTAAGTCTATTAACATCAAACACAAAGAGTGCTGACGCTGCTCAGCTTGTTGTAGGTGGTGTTGCAGTAATTCATCTAAATATTCGCGTTTGTAAAAACCAGTGAGAGGGTCTGAGGTGGTCGCCTTAATCAGATTACGCTGCATGTTCAGCATCATCACTAAAAAGGTTGCGCCAACCGCAATTAGAACCAACATGGAGAGACCGATGCGCCACGCGTAGTCGAACGGTAAAAACTGATACATTGCCGCGGCAAAAAGCGCGTACACCAGCATAATGACCAGAATGAAGATGGTTTTATCGAACATAAAAAAGACCATCGCCAATACCGGGTACATCCAGTACACCGCCATCATGCCGGCACTTTTCATGCTAAAACTAACCAATGCGCCTAGCGCACAAACAAACACGAAGTTAATCCACTGTGGGGCCAAGTGCTGTTGATATCTCCACCAGGTCACCACAAAGGCACCGCCCACCAAAAGTAATACCAATGCTTGCCACCAAGCCTTGTCCATGGCTGCTAGGACCGCTAGCATGAGCAATATTGCTCCTACGCCAAAGTAGATGGTGCGCATCGCAACTAAGCGAAAACGCTGCCAGACGTTCGTTGGCATGATTGCAGCGGTAGGCATAAAGGAGCTAAATTCGGTCATGGGTTGGCATTCCTGTCGGCACTTGACTCACTTGATTACGACCCTGTTTCTTGGCTTCAAGTAAAGCAGTATCTGCTTGATTAATCCATTGGCTCCAAGTCATTTCTGCTGCCAATTCTGCCACCCCCAAACTTACCGTTAGCGATACGGTCGCATCTTTACCTGCAAACGGCTTTTCTGCTACCGCATGACGTAGCTTCTCAGCGGCAGCTAGCGCCTGCGTTAGCGTTGTTTCAGGCATGACCACCATAAACTCTTCACCGCCTACGCGAAACAGTTTATCGGTACTACGAATGCTGCGCTTCAAGCGCTCAGCGAGCTGCTTCAACATCTGATCACCAATAACGGCCCCTACAAGGACCGCTAATACCCCTCTAAACATAAAAAAAGCGGTAATTAACAGCGGGTATGACCAATACACGCCTAAGCTGCCGTTCTTCTCAATCGACATCACCGTGATGCTCACTAAGACAACCATAAGTACCACCCGCCATGGCGTTGGAATGCGTTGCCCACGGTATTGCCATGCCACCGCCGCGGCAATAGCTCCGGCCACTAGAATCATCAAAGTTTGCCACCAGTGCCCCATCCAGCCTTGCACTGCAGCCAACAACAGAGTGGTGCCCGCAATAAACCAGACGATATTGCCGGTTACCTTGTTTCTAAACTCTTGCAGCACCGCATCAGCGGAAATCGGTTGCATCTGGACCGCATCCTTGTGATGTTCTTGTTTAAATTAAACTAACAACTTACTATGGTTTCTATCAAACTATAACTAACCTCTATTAAACGCAATAGCTTTTGGCTGACTTGTATTACCTCTAGAAAAGGAAGATGACATGTTACTTCGTGCTGAAGATACAGTTGTACTTATCATTGATGTACAGCAAAAACTCGCTCCGGTGATTCACCAAAGCGATAAAGTAGTGGCAAGAGTGCGCTGGTTAGGTGAAATTGCTAACGAGCTCAATGTTCCGATTCTAGTCACTGAGCAATATCCTAAAGGGTTAGGCATCAGTGTTGACGAGTTGGCTGGGGTGATTGAAAACGCCCGGGTTATCGAGAAAATGCATTTTAGTGCCATGCAAGAACCTAATTTTACCTCTGCTTTAGCCGACATGGAGCGCAATCAAGTGGTGTTGATGGGGATGGAAACCCATGTTTGTATTCTACAAACCGCCATCGACCTCATTAGTACCGGCAAGCAAGTGTATGTGGTGGAAGATGCCGTGAGTTCTCGCCGTGATAGCGACAAACAAGCCGCTCTGTATCGTTTACGCCAAGCCGGTGCCATCATCATCACGTCGGAGATGGCTGCTTACGAATGGCTACACCGTTCCGGCACAGATACTTTCCGCCATATTACTAAAAACTGGATTAGGGGCTAAGTTGGCGGTTAAGCAATAAACAAGCGTTAATAAATCTTTAATTGACTCTTTAGGTGATCAGCGTATACTGGCGGTCGCTAGAAAAAATTCGGCTGTCTAATTGTGGCCTGTTACGAAGTCTATTGCTGTACCTCGTTTTGTAAGTCCCAAGTAATACACGTATTTTTATTAGCATTACCCTAGATTTTCACATGCAATACGAGGAATCACGGCATGTCTACAGTAACTGGTAAAGTAAAATTCTTTAACGAAGCTAAAGGTTTCGGTTTCATCGAGCAAGAGCAAGGCGCAGACGTATTCGTACATTTCAGCGCTATTCAGTCTGACGGTTTCAAAACCTTAGCTGAAGGTCAAACTGTTCAGTTCACTATCGCTCAAGGTCCTAAAGGCCCACAAGCTGAAAACGTAGTACCTATGTAAGACGTTGCCTTAGCAACGCATTTAGCGAAACGCATTCTAAAAAGCCGCTCAATGAGCGGCTTTTTTTCGTCTAAAAACCCATATTCAAAGGCGCCGATTCAAAGATGCCGACCCAGAGATGTTAGTGCTGTTCACGCTTACGCTGCTCTGCAGCTGCTTTTTCAGCATCAATAAAATCTTCATCGTCCAGTTGCACTTGGGGTATTTCTTCGCAGACATTGCCACCGAGTTTGTTTACTGCGCAGCATAAGTCACTAACTTTCTGATCCAGTACATGCACATGGTCGAGCATACGACCAATAGCTGTCGCTACTGGGTCTGGATTATCAGCTGAGATGGCGTAGGCATCAAAGCCGTATTGCTTAGCCATTTGTTCGCGCCGCTTGGTGACTTCAACATTGACTGGTGAGCCTGCTACTCGCGCCGGAATGCCGACGACGGTATTTTCAGCTGGTACATCTTTTACGACCACCGCATTTGAGCCAATCCGCGCATTTTTACCAATAGTTATAGGGCCTAAGACCTTGGCCCCTGCCCCAATCACCACCCCATCGGCTAGCGTTGGATGGCGTTTGCCTTGGTTCCAACTGGTGCCGCCCAAGGTAACCCCATGATAAATGGTTACATCGTCACCAATTTCAGCAGTTTCACCAATCACCACACCCATACCATGATCAATAAAGAAACGGCGCCCAATGCGTGCACCTGGGTGGATTTCAACGCCGGTAAGCCAGCGCGCTAAGGTAGAAATAAAACGCGCTAACCAATAGAACCGCCAACCCCACAATTTGTGCGCCATACGGTGCCACCAAATAGCGTGTAAGCCTGGATAGGTCGTCAGAACTTCAAAACTGTTGCGTGCCGCAGGGTCGCGAGCGAAAACACTGCGAATATCTTCTCGAATACGCTTAAACATAGGGTTGTGGCCAGTAAGAATTAAACGACGGCTAGTATAACAAAAGTTGCTCTTTAGCGTTACCTTAAGCAAGTGCTTTTGTGGGACTGTTGTCTAACATTTGACCTAACCCCCAAGACAGCGCTATGGTGAAAGTCAGCCGCCGCTCAGGCAGCACTGGCGCACCTGTTGCACCAGCAGTACAACAATAACAGCGAGACTACAGCATGCGTACATTACTATCAGCTTCAATCCTTTTAGCTCTATCAGGCAGCGCCTACGCGGACACCTTGGTCTATGCGGGGACCTTAATAGACGGCACCCAAAGTAAACCACAGCAACAAATGACTATTGTTATTGATGAGGGCCGTATTATCGGCATAGAACAAGGCTACAAAACCGCTACCGCTGATGATCTCGTCATCGACCGTAAAGACAGTACTGTTATGCCAGGGTTTATTGATATGCACACCCACCTTACCTCGCAGTTGGGTCCTGGCAGTTACATGAATAAGTTCACCAAAAGCGCGGCGGATGTCACACTAGATGCAGTGAGCTATGCCGAGAAGACGCTGTTAGCAGGTTTCACCACAGTGCGCGAGCTAGGTGACTCCTACAATGCCAGTATCGCCTTAAGAGATGCTATTCAGGCTGGTAAGGTGCGAGGTCCTCGTATCTATTCAGCGGGTAAATCCATTGCGACCACAGGCGGCCATGCAGACCCCACCAATGGTGCCAAAGAAGGCTTATATGAACAACCAACCCCAGCGGATGGTGTCGTTGATGGCCCCTATGACGCACGGAAAGCGGTCAGAGCTCGCTATCAAGATGGTGCGGATCTGATCAAACTAACCGTAACCGGTGGTGTCTTGAGTGTTGCTAAAAGCGGCCACAATCCCCAATTCATGATGGATGAACTGCGCGAAATTGTAACAACTGCCAAAGACTACGGTATGAAAGTAACGGTCCATGCCCATGGTAAAGAAGGCATGTTACGCGCCATTGAGGCCGGGGTAGATTCAATTGAGCATGGCACCTACATGGATAAAGAAGTGATGCGTGCGATGAAGAAGAATAACGTCTATTATGTGCCAACCATCACGGCCGGACGTTCAGTAGCAGACCGCGCCAAGATAGACGGTTATTTTCCCGAGTTAGTGCGACCTAAAGCTGCCGAGATTGGCCCTAAGATTCAAAATACCTTTGCTGAGGCCTATAAATACGGTGTCAAAATAGCTTTTGGTACCGATGCAGGGGTTTATGACCACGGCGAGAACTATCGTGAGTTTCAGTACATGGTTGAGGCTGGCATGCCACCTCTTGAGGCCATTCGCGCTGCTACGGCTGAAGCTGCTACCCTACTGGGCGTAAGTGACATTGGCACCCTTAAAGTGGGCAATAAGGCCGATGTGGTTGCTGTCCCAGGCAATCCACTTGAAGATATCAGCTTAATGAGTGAGATCAATTTGGTTATCAAAGACGGGCAGGTCTATAAGCAATAAAGACGTTGACGAACAGAAGGACTTTGCTAGTTAAGCAAAGTCCTTCAGTAACTGGCGTACATCATTCAAAATCTGCTGCTCTAGCTCCACTTCATAGCCTTCACGCTCGCGATCCATTTTACGGATCTCTTGCTTTGGATACTGTTTACGGGCGTCATGAGTAGGCATGTGCTTAATACGTTCATACATATCATGCAACGCTGGGTAGCGCTCAGCATACTTGGCTGTATTGGATTCGACCCGCAAATCAAGCAGCACCACTAATCGCAGTGCGCCCTCAGAATGCGGACATTGCCCCTGCTCCATGGCCTTGGCAATGGTCACAATGCTTTCTAGCAAGCGCTCATTACGTCCCGCTAGGGCTTCATCGCGACGCTGATCCAACTGACGCCGCTGAAACTTGACTTGCGCAATCAAACGTCCAGCATAAAAAGCTAAGCCGGCAATGATCAAAACCCCAGCAACAAGTATTAGCCAACCCCACCAGGGCATGTGTGCATCAATCATCATCATCCTCATCGTCGTTTAGATCTAAGCCCAATAGCTCTGCTAGTTGCTCAAAGCGCGTGGTACGTTCATCTACATAACGAGATTCAGCTACAGATAGTTCATCGCCTTCATCTAAACGGTCCAATAGATCTTGCAACCGCTCATCATTTTCTATGGCTGCGAGTTCCGCCATAGCTGCTTTACGGTCAAAACTTGGTACTACGGGTGCCACTGCATCTGCAGCCATAAGGGTGATGGGTTTTTTACTACCTAACCGTGGATCATGGACATTAGCCTGAGCCGTTGCCTGAGCTTTACTGGCTGGTGCAACGTTGAATCTACTCCCAGGTTTACGACCTTTACCAGCGTGCGCGCCTGAGGCATCGGGTTTGCTCTTTTCCCACTCGGGAATAACGCGTTTTGAAGGGGCTAATGGCCCTGTTTTGCGGGTTTTCTTACGGCGTGTCATATAGTGCCATTCCAACTGTGGAAGTGAATAAACTGGCTACTAGTTTACCTTATCTTGGCGGCAATAAAAAAGGCGATGTTGCCATCGCCTGATTTATTCTCATCTTTCCACACAGCGCACGTGCGATTTTCGAGAACGGTTGTCACTATCTTCCTTGTTTTTAATTATAACGTCCCTGAGCTTTTTATTATTATTGTTATTATGTTAAGCGCATTAACCGAGCTCTGTTATTTTTATTGTGCTTGGTTAAAAGGTGGCCTCCTGGCCGTGTTGTTATTCCCTGGATTATTATTCTTTTCTACGTGAACCTTTTTGGGTCATTCTTGACTTAATTAATAACCCGTTTGATTCTCGCTACGCCACTAATCACGTGGGCTTGCTTGATTTCAATGGCATTCAGACTACTGATTCACAAAATTTAATCAATGACTTTTATGTTATAAGAAAGGCATTTCATATAACCATAATTGACAAATCGTTATTTTACGAGGGTTTAACAGTCATTCGGATGCAACAAAAAAATAAAAAGGGCAGCTATCAAGCTGCCCTTTTTGCTCATATTTTGTGCGTTATCCGCTAGGCTTAGTACAAGCCTTGGATGTATTGAGACAAAATTTCAATATCTTTATCGGTCAGTTTACTGGCAACGTCACGCATCATATTGTTCATATCGTTGGCACGTTCACCGCTGCGGAACAATTCTAACTGTTGTTTCGTATAAGCCGCATGCTGACCAGAAATATCTGGGAATCTAGCTAAACCCATGCCATCGCCACGCGGACCATGACAAGCTGCACAAGCTGCAATACCACGAGTTTCATCACCAGCGATAAATAGCTTTTTACCGGCAGCAATGACATCTTCAGGTGCTTCGCCACCGCTCATGTCTTTACCAGCATAGAAAGCCGCCAAGTCAGCCATGTCTTGCTCACTTAACATCATTACTTGGCCCTGCATGATTGCGTTAGCACGGCCTTGCGAGCCGCCGGTTTCAGCAGCTAGCTTATAATCTTTTAATTGTTTAAACAGGTACCCTTCATGCTGACCCGCAATTTTCGGGTACATATCCGATGGAGCATTACCATCAGGTCCGTGACATGCGGCACATACGGCGGCTTTTTGTTGACCTGCTTCGGCATTACCAGTAGCCGCCATGGCAAACCCGGTCAAACCAACGTAGAGGCCTACGAACAATGCAATTTTTTTCATGATCGATATCTCTGCTCTGGATGTTGTAACAGACGCTATTTTACACAAAAGTTGTAAGGATTAAACGCCTAATCATGCTAGTATACGCTTTCTATTGAGGTCTGGCACGTCTATGAGCACCATATTAAACTTTCAACCAACAAAATTTATCACCAGCGCAGCCGATATTCGACAATTACCTGATGACTCAGGGGTCGAGATTGCTTTTGCTGGGCGTTCTAATGCCGGTAAATCTAGCGCATTAAACACTATCACACGGCAGAAGGCGCTGGCTCGCACCAGTAAGACTCCTGGCCGCACCCAACTAATCAACGTATTTGAGGTACTTCCGGGTAAGCGTCTTATTGACCTACCTGGTTATGGATACGCAAAAGTACCGATTGCGATCAAAGAAAAATGGCAACAAGCGCTAAGCGAGTATTTACAAAGGCGTCGCTCGCTCAAAGGCCTCGTATTATTGATGGATATCCGTCACCCCTACCGTGATGTCGATCAAGAATTATTGCATTGGGCCACCGAGAGCGAAATCCCGGTGCTGGTGCTGCTTACCAAAGCGGACAAGCTTAAACCAGGAGCCCGTAAGTCAACCTTATTACAGGCACGCGAGGCCGCTATGGTGTTTGGTGGTGACATCACCATTGAAATGTTCTCATCGCTGAATCGCTTAGGCCTGCCAGCAGTTGAGGCAAAACTGAGTGACTGGTTAAATCAGCCCGTCGTTGACGAAGCTGTAGAGCTTGATGACAGCTTGGACACGGAGTCAGTATCACCGGATCATGAATAGCACACAGTCTCCTGAGGTACCGCCATTAAAGGCGTGGTTGCTGCTGTTACTTTTGGCCCTGATTTGGGGCAGCTCGTTTTTGTTGATCAAAAAAGGGTTGCTCACTTTTAGTCCAGATCAGTTGGCTGCGTTGCGAATTGCCTCAGCTGGCTTGGTACTGCTTCCGCTCATTGTGAAGCGAGTGCATAATGTGCAGCGTCATCACTGGCCCAAGCTCATTAGTGTTGGCTTGGTTGGTAGTTTTATTCCAGCCTTTCTATTCGCCTTCGCTCAAACTCAGTTACCCAGCGGCGTTACCGGCGTCCTCAATACCTTTACTCCGCTTGCGACCCTTGTGATAGGGGTCTTTATTTTCAAGCAAGTAGCAAAGCCGCAACAATGGTTAGGTATTGCTATAGGTTTAGTAGGTACGACGCTACTCGTAACTGCAGGAGAAGCCGGAGCGTTTGCGTTTAATCATTATGGATTACTGATTCTTGCTGCCACCGTGTGTTACGGCCTCAATTTAAACCTAATCAAACACCATATTCCTGATCTTAGTGCGCTAACCATTACTGGCGTGTCGTTATTTCTAGTAGCGCCACCAGCCTTGTTGTATCTGCTGTTTGCCACGCCATTCATCGCCCAAGTGAGCGATTTTGAGAGCGTTCAGCTATCCTTGGCGGCGGTATTAGTGCTGGGTATTGTAGGTACGGCAGCAGCTCTGGTTATCTTTAACACAGTCGTGAAATTAACCGACACCACCTTTACTAGTTCAGTGACCTACCTGATTCCGATTGTTGCCCTCATTTTAGGCGTACTTGATGGTGAGCCGTTCTTAATGGCCCATGGGTTTGGTATGGCTGCTATTTTATTCGGTGTTTGGATTGCCAATCGTCGGTCGCGTAAAAAGCCGCTTTAACCTCGCTTAGAAAAGAAAAAGCCCGGCACAAGGCCGGGCAAAAGTCATACTACAATCCAGGGAGAGAACATCTCTGAAAGGTTAATCAAACGACATTTAAAAACTCGCTTAATGCGCCTTTCACTAATTCAGACTGGCTAAATTTTGATAAGTTCCAAAAACCTGAATTTTTTTTGCATAATTTGCCAATAAGTTCATAACTATTTGTTTTTAAATAGTTTAAAAATTAATGAGCTTCATCCCAGTTGTCGCCTACCCCAGCTTCGGCAATCAATGGCACTTGTAGTTCCGCGGCTTGCTCCATCACTGCTACCAGCTTAGCTTGATAGTCTGCGACCTTGTCGGTTTTTACTTCAAAGACCAATTCATCATGTACTTGCATGATCATTCGAACATCGTCAGTCGTCGCTTCTGTCTCGATAAAATCAGCCACCGCTATCATCGCACGCTTAATAATATCCGCAGCAGAGCCCTGCATTGGGGCGTTGATCGCGGCTCGCTCAGCGGCCTTTCTGCGCATCGCATTTTGAGCTTTGATTTCTGGCAAGTGCAGTCTACGTCCGTAGATAGTTTTCACGTAACCATCTCGTTTGGCTTGTTCGCGGGTTTCTTCCATGTACCGCAGCACTCCAGGAAAACGGTCAAAATACTTATCCATGTACAGCTGAGCTTCATGACGCGGAATATCCAGTTGACGGGCTAAACCAAACGCTGACATGCCGTAGATCAAGCCAAAGTTAACCGCTTTGGCGCGACGCCGCTGTTCGCTAGTGACAGCATCTAAGGCGACACCGAAAACTTCTGCGGCTGTAGCTTTATGAATATCCCGACCTTTAGAAAACGCCTCAACCAAAGCTGGGTCTTGCGATAAATGAGCCATAATACGCAGCTCAATTTGACTGTAGTCGATAGCCATAATGGAGTAACCCGCAGGCGCGGTAAAAGCTTTACGAACTCTCCGCCCGGCTTCATTTCGAATAGGAATATTCTGCAAGTTAGGATCACTTGAACTCAAACGACCGGTGGCAGTTACCGCCTGATGGTAAGAAGTATGAATACGTCCGGTACGGGGATTCACCATCTTAGGTAGCTTGTCCGTGTAGGTTGATTTCAGCTTACTTAGGCCACGGTGGCGTAGAATGATATCTGGTAGCGGATAATCTAAGGCTAATTCTTGCAGCACGTCTTCAGCTGTCGAGGGTGCACCCTTGGGCGTCTTTTTCTGCACTGGTATTTGCAGTTTCTCAAATAAAATCGTCTGGAGTTGCTTGGTAGAGCTTAAATTAAAAGGCTCGCCCGCAATCTCATAAGCTTGCGTTTCTAACTGCTGTAATTCTTTAGCTATCTCATGACTTTGTAGCGCTAACTGCTGAGCATCGATTTGCACGCCTTGTTGCTCCATAGCCACAAGGATTGGCACGAGTGGCAGTTCGATGGTTTCTAACACTGACTTAAGCTCGGTCACATCAGCAACTTGGGGCCACAACTGTTGATGCAAGCGCAAGGTGACATCGGCATCTTCAGCGGCATAAGGTGCGGCTTGTTCTAAAGCAATTTGATTAAAAGTGAGCTGTTTAGCACCTTTACCAGCAATCTCTTCAAACGAGATAGACTTATGACCAAGAAACTGCAAGCTTAGGCTGTCCATATCATGGCGCGATGCCACACTGTTCAAGACGTAACTATTGAGCATGGTATCGTTCTTGATACCCGCTAATTTAATCCCATAGCGGCGTAGAATATGGCTGTCATATTTCAGGTTTTGACCAATCTTTTGGGGCTTTGCGTCTTCTAACAAAGGTTTAAACAAAGCTAAGACTTCGGCCCGGTCAAGCTGCTCTGGAGCACCGGGATAATCATGAGCTAATGGAATATAGCAAACCTCGGTTGCCGAAGTCGCAAAAGACATGCCCACCAGTTCGGCTTCCATATAATTCAAGCTAGTAGTTTCGGTATCAACCGCGAAATACTCGGACTGCTGTAATTTCTCCAACCACTGCTGCAACTGGGACATGCTTGTTATAAGCTGATATTGGTCCGGTTGGAATGGCGCTCCTGCTGTTGGTGCAGCAGTGGCCGCTGCCGGAGTTGCAGCCAATTCGAGCGCTTGGTCCGTGCTAGCACCTTCAGCTAAGACCTCGGCTAACCAGCGTTTAAATTCATACCTTTGATACAAACTTACCAACTGCTCCTGATCGGCCGGCTTGATCGTTAGTTGATCTGGAGTAAAATCTAGGGCTACATCAAGCTTAATGGTAGCTAATTCACGCGAGAGCTTAAGAATATCGCAATGCTCACGCAGCTTGTCGGGCATGGTCTTTGCCCCACGGAAACTTAGTTGTGCTAGCGCATCAGGGTCGGCCAGCATCGCATCGATCGAACCCATACCTGTTAACATGGCTAATGCGGTTTTTTCACCTACTTTAGGTAGCCCTGGAATATTATCTGAGCTATCGCCCATCAAGGCCAAATAATCGATGATTTGTTCAGGTTCAACCCCGTATTTAGCAACGACACCCGCTTGGTCTAATAAGGTATCCGTCATGGTATTAATCAACATGACATGGTCATTCACCAATTGCGCCATGTCTTTGTCACCGGTACTAATCAAGGTAAAACGACCCTCCTCACCGGCTTGACGAGCAAGGGTACCAATCACGTCATCAGCTTCTACATTATCAATACACAGCAAGGGTAATCCCAATGCCCGTACTATGTCGTGTAACGGCTGAATCTGCTGACGTAGGTCATCAGGCATAGGTGGCCGGTTCGCCTTGTACTCAGCATACATGTCATTTCGGAACGTGGGGCCTTTGGCGTCAAAAACAACGGCCATATGCGATGGCTGATATTTCTTCAATAAACTGCGTAGCATATTAACGACACCATAAATGGCTCCAGTTGGCTCACCTGCTGCGGTGGTAATATGCGGCGGCGCATAATATGCGCGAAATAAATAAGATGAGCCATCAACTAATATGAATGGATTCTTTGGAACTTCAGCCATGATGTGTCTCTACTTGAGCTTAGTTGCTTTAGGGTGCATAGGTGTTATGCCAGTCGTGTTGCTAGGATGCCACAGGCGCCGTTAAGACGCCAGAATGATACCTTAGCTCAACTTGAATACAAATGTGGACAACCTGTGCATAAGTCTGTGTGCAACGACCTATTGCACCAGCTAAAGGTAATCAACCTCTGGTGTGTATTTTTGAATCAAGGGCTTTTAAAACAAGGGGTTACGAACTAGAAATCCCCATAACTGCGTTTTATTTTTATTTTTCTTTCAGTTGTGGAAACTGATTTAAAGCTACAGCCAAATGGGCGCTAAGCTTATGCGGTTTTTTGCTAACCGGTCTGAAAGACTACCATAAAGAAAATGGAATACCAGCCTAATTTTTGATCTTTTTAGATCATTTTTTAACCTTGCTGATTTCCTTATAAATTTAAAAGGAATCAACATTTGCTTAGTTTTCGTATATACTCACTGTCATAGTTCGGCGATATCTGATCTATACTATTGTTTTAAGATGACAGTGGCCAAAGCTGATCAACCTATCATCCATAGGTTATACTTGCGCCAAACTTGGGTAACTAGCTACGCACGTGGTGTTATGGAAACTGAATCAATGAAACTCAGCACAGAAGAACTTCGGCAACTTGAAGATTTTGAGCGCCGACGTATTGCATTGAATCAGTCAGAGTGGTGGGAACGCCTCTCGATGGACCAGAAATTTGGTGTCTACCAGTTACAGAAGTTTGGCTATGACCTCGCCTTTATTCGCAACACCGAGGCAGGTCCGCTTGCTGTGGTTAGGCGCGGCAGTGAGTTTGCGACCGTAAACCATGAAGGTGATGTCGATTTAAGCCCCAATATTGTGTTGCGTGACTAATCCTATCATTGTTGCAGTTGTTGCTGTAAGCGCTGATGTACCAGCCTAGTATCAAGTTCTATCCCCTGATGCCATAACTGAAACGCCAGGCCCGCCTGCTCAATCAACATCCCTAGCCCATCAAAGGTGCGTGGTGCTCCTGCTTTCTGTGCTTGCTGGCGAAAAGGCGTGAGCAGACTAGGATTTGGGCTATAACTCATATCATAACAAGCCGTTGCCTGGGCAAATATCGCGGGCGCTAAGGCCAGTTGATCACCATGAAGACCAGCACTCGTCGCATTGATTAACAGATAGGGTTGTTGTAAGGGTTCTAGCTGGTTCTCCAGTTCGGCTAAGCTAGCAACACTAAGGCGCGCATGCTCAAGGCCTTCCACGCATTGCTGAGCCTTACTAAGCGTTCGATTAGCTAACACTAAGTTAGCCGCGCCAGCATCTAGCAAAGGCTGTAAGCAGCCACGGCTTGCTCCCCCCGCACCGAGCAGCACGATAGTTAGCTGGGTCAGATCAAACCCTAAGCGCTGTAAGTCACGCACCAATCCGTAGCCATCCGTGTTATCTCCCAATAATTGGCCGTGTCCCAGTGCAACTATGGTATTCACCGAGCCAGCACTGGCCGCTCGAGCTGTAACATGGGTCACCAACTGATAGGCTTGTTGTTTGAACGGTGACGTTACATTGGCTCCTGCGCCGCCACTGCGAAAAAATGCCGCAACGGCTCGTGAGAACTGTGCCGGAGATGTTAAACTGCGCGAATAGTTGAGGCTTACTTGCGCTTGTTCAGCAAATAATTGATGGATTTGTGGCGATAGGCTTTGTGCAATTGGATTTCCAAATACGGTAAAAAGCGCCATGTTTAATTTTCTCCGTTCGCAAAAGAAAGCAGCCCCAGATAATAGTTTCTATCATCAGCTTGGCGGTGAACACGCCGTACGAGCTATGGCTGAGCGTTTTTACGATATCATGGAAACCGACCCACGCGCAGCTGAACTGTTGGCCATGCATCCACAACCCCTCACCCACATTCGGCAGAAATTTTTCGAGTTTCTTAGTGGTTGGCTGGGTGGCCCGGCACTCTTCGAAGAAAAATATGGGCATCCTCGGCTACGGGCACGGCACCTGCCTTTTCGCATAGACGAAGCCATGCGCGATCAATGGTTGATGTGTATGTATCAAGTTTTAGATGAGCAAGTGCAAGATGATTTACTGAAGATGCAGCTAAAAAGTCGTTACACGGCACTGGCTCATCACATGATAAATACCGATTAAAGTTCGGCGAGCCAATCGCGCGGCCTAAGGTAATCCTCATAGAGTCGAGCTTCAGGTGAGCCTGGTTCTGGTTGATAGCCATACTCCCAGCGCACTAACGGTGGCATCGACATTAAGATAGATTCGGTTCTACCGCCGGTTTGCAAGCCAAACAAAGTCCCTCTATCCCAGACTAAATTGAACTCAACATAACGGCCACGACGGTAGAGCTGAAATTGCCGCTCACGCTCGCCATAAGGCATGTTTTTACGGCGGGAGATAATCGGCAAATAGGCCGCTAAATAGGCATCGCCAACGGCTCGCATGATGGCAAAGCTCTCATCAAATCCTCGTTCGTTCAAATCATCAAAAAACAAACCACCAACGCCGCGTGTTTCGCCACGGTGCTTCAAATAAAAATACTCATCACACCATTGTTTATAGGCTGGGTATAAATCATCACCAAAGGGCTGCAAGGCCTCATAAGCAACTTGATGCCAATGCTTAATATCTTCATCGTTGGCGTAAAACGGAGTTAGATCAAACCCGCCTCCAAACCACCATACGGGTTCTGCATCGGCTTTTTCGGCAATAAAAAAGCGCACGTTAGCATGGCTGGTAGGTACGTAGGGATTACGCGGGTGCATCACTAAACTCACCCCACAAGCATTAAAGTTACGGCCGGCTAACTCAGGTCGATGCGCCGTAGCAGATGCTGGCATTTGTTCGCCATACACATGCGAAAAACCCACCCCGCCTTGTTCTAATACGGCACCATCACGTAACACCCGCGAGCGCCCACCACCGCCACCAGGGCGTTGCCAAGCATCCTCGGTGAATTGCCCGCTTCCATCTGCCTGTTCCAATGCTTCAGTGATCTGGTCTTGAAGATTGGTTAAATAGGCTTTTACTTGCTCTAACATCGAATCTGGCATGATTAATCTCGTATTACCTGCTGGGTTAAAGGGTCGATGATACGTGACGGCTTACTTGCTCCGCCCACATCCGCAGGCATCACCCACGCCACCCCCTCACCAAACTCTGCTGTTACTTGCGCAGCTGTGGTTAAGGCTGGCTGCCCGGAGCGATTGGCGCTGGTCGAAACGATTGCTGAGCCCAGAGCCTTACATAACTGCCGCGCCGGTTCATGTGCGGTTACTCGTACCGCAATTTGATTATGGTCGCCACGCAGCCATTCTGGGACATTAGCGGCTGCCGGCAATAATAGAGTGACGGCACCGGGCCAGTTTGAGAACACCGCAAACCGCTTATCCTGTGGAATCGCAAGATCATCAACATAGGGCACCAACTGACTGTAATCGGCAGCCAAAAGAATCAAGCCTTTACTTTCAGGGCGCTGTTTTAAGGCAAGTACAGCGCGCACTGCACTTTCATTACGAGGATCACAACCTAACCCAAATACGGCTTCAGTAGGATAAGCCAACACCTGCCCAGCTTGAAACGCTTGCTTGGCTGCTAGCCATTGTTCACTGTCTAACATGTTCTTTCTCGCTAACGCTAAAACTGCGGATTATTTTACTGGAGATTTGTAGTCGCAGGTATCTTTTGCGCAAATTAGGCGCTCACCCGCACTGGTTTTTTTGCGTAATAACAACCCGTAACCACAACTCGGGCAAATTTCTGCCACCGGCGGTAACTTCACGGAATAACGACATGAGGGGTATTGATCGCAAGCATAAAAGGAATGACCGAAACGGCTAGTTTTTTGTACCATCTTACCTTGCTGGCATTCAGGACAGCGGGCATCGGTACCGGGATCGAAATCTGCGGCAGTCATGTAATCACAAGCGGGATAACCACTACAACCAACAAAAAGGCCGTAGCGGCCTTTTTTGAGTTGTAAATCTCGCTGACACTTGGGGCAAGGAACTCCGAGTGCTTGGGGCTCTAGAAAGTTGTCACTCATTTAATGCAATAAACCATCTGGCTCTTCAAACAACAAACCTTCCATTTGATTATAGGCATCTTCATGGCCGGGCACGTTGAACAACACCATCAACACCACCCACTTTAAATCATCTAGAGTGAACTCTTTTGCATCGAGCTCCATCACTCTATCGATGACCATTTCTCGGGTAGCAAAATCCAACACCCCAAGATTTTCTAGGTACATGATAAAGCCGCGGCTGGCGCAATCAATTCGAGCTACTTCTTCTGCTGTGTAAGCCCGCGTCGATTTGCTTTGACTACGATTCAGACCCGCCTTCAGATCGCTTTCTTGCAGATCAGCTAAGCGCTCTAACCATGCTAAAGCTTTCTGAATTTCTTGCCGATGAAATCCCGCCCGAGTTAACTCATCGGTTAACTCATCATGATTCACGACTACTTCCATATCAGAATGAATGTAGTTTTCGAATAAATACATGAGGATATCAAACATGGTTAGCGCCTCCCCACTTTTATGTAGCCGCCGGCAACAGAAGTCACTCTCCCTTCTAATTCAAGCAATACCAGTTGCTCTGATACAATCGCAACTGGAAGTTTGCTGCGCGCTACTATGGTATCTATTGAAGTGACCTCATTGCCCACATTAGCCAACAATTGCGTGTTTGCCAAGCTCGGTTGCGAATTAATTTCGTCCTCTGCTGAAGTAGATGGGGGCAAACTTGGTAAATTCAATTCTTGCCGCACATCATTAATCGACATCGCTAACCCTGCACCTTGTTGCAATAACATCAGACAGCCCCCCATTCCTTGGTCCCAAATGCTTCCGGGCACGGCAAAGAGGCTACGATTTTGCTCAAGGGCTTGTTTTGCTGTATTCAGCGAACCGCTCCGTGGTTTGGCTTCTACCACCAACACCAACTGAGCTAAGGCGACGATAATACGGTTGCGACGGATAAAATGATCGCGCTTACTTGGTACTCCGGGCGCGAACTCTGAAACGAGTAAGCCCGCTTGCGCGATCTGTTGTTGTAGTTGCCGATTTCGGGCTGGGTAGTAAACGTCGGGCCCACCCGCTAGTACCGCAATGGTGCGGCCAGTCGCCAACGCACCACGATGGGCGGCGGCATCTATCCCCATGGCGAGCCCACTAATAATCACTACCTGACTACTCGCTAAACCACGGGCAAAATAATCCGCTGTATGTTGCCCGGTAGGGCTAGCATTGCGGCTGCCGACAATAGCAACAGCGCAGCACTGCAACAGCGCCACATCGCCATGACAAAACAACACTAATGGGGGCTGACTTACATAGCGTAGAGCTTCAGGATAGGAGGCGTCAAAATAACTCACAACCTGGGTTTGCGGTAATTCAAGCCAACGCTCTAACCTGGCCACGTGCGCCGCTTCAATGACCACGTCAGCTGCGTGCGGTGACCTCTGCGCCAGCTCGATGGCGTTAGTAAATGAGCTGGCTTTGCGACATTCTCGTCGGAGCTTACCGTTGCCAAAAGCGAGTAATAAAATACCGCGATGATCCTGTGCCATCATTGCTTTGCATCCTTGCAATTGAAATTGTAAAAAAGCGAGCTAAGCCCGGCTTAGCGCTGCATTGCAGCCACCTGCATGGGTAAAAAGGTAGCCCCAACCCGCAACCATTCTGGTGCCCTCAACACAATTGCAAAGCTGCTATGCTCCTGCACTTGCAAGACCATCAGCTCAGCGGTTTGTTGCAGCGGCAGTTCAGCAGTGGTTCGCCACAGCGATGAAATAGCGTGGCTGGGTTTATAAGGGTTCACTAAACTGATGGATTCGCCATCGACAAACACCCGGGTACCCGCGCGTACGGCACGATACATTTGTCCGGTAGCAACGCCTTCTGCTCGGCCTTGGTCTAACACCACCAAATCAAACTTACCTTGCTCACGGCGCTCATTTAAAGATCCGATAATATGCCCCATAGGGACGGCTCCATTACTGGGAACTATCAGCTCGGGTAGCTCGGTAGGCGTTAGCGGCAGGAGCACATCGCCGCGGCGAATTTCGCGTTGTAACTTACTAACCTCCCCTTGCCAGTAGCCATCTTGCGCATGGGTAATTTGGACGTTGGCTACTAAGCGTAACAGTTGCCCCTGGGCTAACTCTGCGACCGGGGTGAAGATAGCATATTCTTGCTGCTCAAGTTGTCCAGCAGCAGCATCGATAAAGACTGGCGCTAAGCCGTTCACTCGGGGGGCACCGCGATTGTCACCGACAATCACCGGTAGCTGAGCCAAGTGTTCAGCACTTACCAAGCGATGTTCCGTAAGTAATGGTTCTAACATATCGCGCGCAAAGGTTGGAATCGGCTGTCGTTTTGCTTGTACTGTACCCTCAGGTAAGAGGGTCCGCTGCGGTTTGCGAGTAAGCTGAGGTCGCCCATCTACCCATACCAAATACAATTTGTCGCCTGGGTAAATGAGATGTGGATTGGCAATGTCGGTATTTATCCGCCATAACTCGGGCCATAACCATGGATCATCAAGAAAGAGTGCTGAGATATCCCATAAGGTATCGCCTTTTTTCACCACGTATTCGGTTGGTGCGCCTTGCTTAATTTGCACCAGCGTTCCCCGACTTTCAGCCGCCACCGCGGGCTGTGGTAGCGGTTGTGAATCAACCAGCGGTGCAGAAGCTAACGCAGAATGGCAACTAAGGCTGAAAAAGCCGATAGCCGCAATCGTACAAAAATGCTTCTTAATCATGGGGAGCTCCATTGTAAAACCGTGTGTTTGACCTCAAATTACGTTAAAATTAGCCAATATGAAACAAGCGAATGACAGGTTATGACTAAATTAACAATTTTAAAATATCCCGACGAGCGTTTACGCACTGTCGCACAGCCTATTGCGCAGGTAGACGATGCCCTACGTGCTGACATCGACAACATGTTTGAAACCATGTACGAATCTGAAGGCGTTGGCCTAGCTGCTACTCAGGTGAATATTCACCGCCGTTTGTTTGTGGCCGACTGCAGCCCAGATCAGAACGAACCCCTCGTTTTCATTAACCCTGAGATTACAGCACAAGAAGGCCATTTTACCAATCAAGAAGGCTGTTTATCCTTTCCTGGAGTCTACGCCAATGTTGAGCGTGCCGGCAAAGTAACAGTGCAAGCGTTGGATAAAAACGGTGAATCTTTCAGTCTTACCGCTGAAGGCTTGCTAGCTATTTGCATTCAGCACGAGATTGACCATCTTGATGGTAAATTGTTTGTCGATTATCTATCGCCGTTAAAACGTGATCGCATTCGCAAAAAATTAGAGAAAGAAGCTCGTTTATATGGCCAATAAGCTGCGCGTAGTTTTTGCTGGTACGCCAGATTTTGCAGCGCAACATCTGGCAGCATTACTTAAGGATGACACCGTCGAGGTGGTGGCTGTCTACACTCAGCCAGATCGCCCGGCTGGGCGTGGTAAGAAATTACAGGCCAGCGCCGTCAAAGAGTTAGCGCTAGCGCATCAACTGACGATTGAGCAGCCGCAATCTTTTAAATCAGAATCAGCAAAACAAACCTTAGCAGATTATCAGGCCGATGTGATGGTGGTGGTTGCCTATGGCATCATCTTGCCCCAAGCTGTGCTTGATTTACCACGCTATGGCTGCATCAATGTGCACGGTTCCTTGTTGCCTCGTTGGCGTGGTGCAGCACCTATTCAGCGAGCCCTATGGGCTGGCGATAGCGAAACTGGCGTTGCTATCATGTTGATGGAGGCGGGTCTTGATACCGGCCCGGTATTACTCGAACGACGGTTACCGATCCGTCCAAGCGATACTTCCGCGTCCTTGTATGCCAAGCTGGCCGAGTTAGGGCCGCCGGCGTTGTTAGATACCCTACACCAACTCACTGACCTGCTGCCACAAGCCCAGGTTCAAGATACGCAATTAGCCACTTACGCCACCAAGTTAAGTAAAGAAGAAGCTCAGTTGGACTGGCAACAACCCGCCGCAGTACTAGAGCGTTGGGTGCGCGCCTTTAATCCGTGGCCCATCTGTTGGCTGCTTGCCAGTAACAACGAAGTGGTAAAAGTTTACCATGCCACCGTGGTACCCTTTGAGCAATCAGAATCTATTGCACCTGGCACCGTGATCAGCGCAGATAAACAGGGTATCGTGATTAGCACGAGTCAACAGGCCTTGTGCCTCCAAACGTTGCAGCCATCCGGCAAAAAACCTATGCCTGCAGCAGATTTCCTTAACGGTCGCGGTGATTGGTTTCAACTAGGGAGTCGATTAGCAGCTCCGCATAAGGTATCCCATGACTGAGCTTCGTCCTGGTGCAGCAAGCCGCGCCGCGGCGGCCCAAGCTGTGTTTCAAGTGCTTGAGCACCAACGCTCGTTAAGCACTGCGTTGCCGGTGGCAGCGAGTAAACTTTCTGCGCGCGATCGTGGCATGGCTCAAGCTCTCGCATACGGTGTTTTGCGGCATCTACCGCAGCTTAACTTTATGCTAAGTAAGCTGCTTACCAAGCCTCTCAAAGGTGAATTACTAATCTTAAACTCACTATTGTTAGTGGGCGCTTACCAACTTGCCTACATGGGCGCTGCCTCGCATGCCGCGGTATCCGCCACCGTTGATGCTGCTATTACTTTAGGTCGTAATCGGCAAAAAGGCTTAGTCAACGGTGTCTTGCGTAACCTGCAACGGCAACAGTCTGAGTTACTAGAACAAATTGCCGCCCGCGCCGAGTTAGCCCATGGCCATCCTCGCTGGCTGGCTGAACTTATTCAACATGCTTACCCACAACACGCAGAAGCTATTTTAGCGGCCAATAATCAGCAAGCGCCCATGTGGCTTCGTGTCAACCAACAGAATCACACGCGCGAGCAGTATCTGGCATTATTAGCTGACGCTGGCTTAGCGGCAGCCTCTGATAGCCCACTAGCTTCGGCAATTCGCCTAGAGCAGCCGGTAGATGTGCAGCAGCTACCAGGCTTTGCACAAGGCTGGGTTTCGGTACAAGATGTTGCTGCGCAGCATGCAGCTAGCCTGTTACAACCTCAACCCCATGAACGCATTCTAGATTGCTGTGCAGCTCCTGGTGGTAAAACTGCTCACCTATTAGAGACAGCTCCTACGGCCGCGGTCTTGGCATTAGATGCCGATGCCCAACGCTTGCAACGGGTGCATGACAATTTGGCGCGTTTACAATTAACAGCCGTTGTGAAACAAGGTGATGCTACTAGTGCCGACTGGTGGGATGGTCAACTGTTTGACCGGATTTTACTTGATGCCCCCTGCTCTGCCACGGGCGTGATTCGTCGTCATCCTGATATCAAATGGCTACGCCGCGCGAATGACATTAGCGCCCTAGCTGAATTACAGGCAAGGATTCTTGATAACCTCTGGCCAATGTTAAAGCCAGGCGGTACCCTAGTTTATGCAACCTGCTCAGTGTTACCTGCAGAAAACAAACAACAAATAGCAGCATTTTTGACGCGCCATGCGGATGCCAAACAAATAGCTATAGGGCCTGGTACCGAGCTTGATTGGCAGTGGCTTCCGGGTGAGCAACATGGCGATGGTTTTTATTATGCAAAACTGGAAAAACGCACATGAAAATAATCATCCTCGGTGGCGGTCAAGTAGGCGGTACACTAGCAGAAAACCTAGTGGGCGAAGACAATGATATTACCGTGGTTGACTCAGATATTGGGCGTTTAAATTATTTATCAGAATTGCATGATATTCGCACCATAGAGGGCTATGCTTCGCATCCTCGGACGCTACGCCAAGCCGGCTGCGAAGATGCTGACATGCTGATTGCGGTAACGCCAAGCGATGAAACCAACATGCTGGCATGTCAGATTGCCTACACCCTTTACAAGACTCCCAAACGCATCGCGCGCATTCGCTCAGAAGAATACAGCGATTACAAAGATAAGCTTTTTCATAAAGATGACATCCCTGTTGATCACCTCATTTCACCAGAACAAGAAGTGACCGACTACATCAAGCTGCTGGTGGATTACCCTGGCGCTTTGCAGGTGATGGAGTTTGCTGGCGGGCGCGCCAGCCTCGTGGCAGTACGAGCCTATTACGGTGGCAAGTTAGTTGGCCATGCTATTTCTACTTTGAAAGACCATATGCCTAATGTCGAAACCCGAGTCGCGGCAATTTTCCGGCAAGGGCAAGCCATCAAGCCGATGGGAACAACCATCATTGAAGCCGGCGACGAAGTTTTCTTTATTGCCGATACCAGGTATGTCCGCATGGTTATGGAAGAAATGCAGAAGCTTGAGCATCAGTATCGCCGCGTCATGATTGCCGGAGGCGGTAACATAGGTGCTGGATTGGCGCGCCGTCTGGAAGAGAATCACCATGTAAAACTCATAGAGCGCAACCGAGGTCGTGCCCTCATGCTCAATGAAAGCCTGCAAAACACCACCATTCTTGAAGGTGATGCATCAGACCAACGGCTACTGATTGAAGAGCATATTGAAGATATGGACGTATTTATTGCCGTTACCAATGATGACGAAGCTAATATCATGTCCGCCATGCTTGCAAAGAAAATGGGCGCGAAAAAAACCATGGTGTTAATTCAGCGCCAGGCCTACGTCGATCTGGTGCAAGATAACGTCATAGACATTGCGATATCTCCGCAACGAGCGACTATTTCGGCACTACTATCACTGATTCGTAAAGGTGATATTGTTAATGCCTATTCACTGCGTAAAGGTGCAGCTGAGGCTATTGAGGCGATCGCTCATGGCGACGAAAACACCTCTAAAGTTATCGGTAAAACCATCAGCGAAATTAAGCTGCCTCCGGGTACCACCATAGGTGCTGTCGTGCGCGGCAATGAAGTGCTTATTGCTCACGACGACACAGTCTTACAAGCCGATGACCACGTTATTTTGTTCTTGGTAGATAAAAAGTACATTCGCGAAGTGGAACGCTTATTCCAACCTAGTGCATTATTCTTTTAGGGCCTAGTTCAGGCCCTATTGCTAGCTGCGCCAGAATGTTGGGGTGAGTAACACTAAGATGGTAAAAACCTCTAAGCGCCCAAATAACATGGCAATCACCAATAGCCACTTGGCCGCGTCCGGGATGTCAGCGTAATTAGCAGCCACCTCACCTAAACCTGGCCCTAAGTTATTCAAACAGGCTGCGGTAGCCGAAAAGGCTGTCACATCATCTAAACCCGTTGCCAGCAAGCCGAGCATGATAACCACAAAAACTAAGGCGTAGGCGGCAAAGAAACCCCACACTGCCTCAACCACTCGTTGCGGCATAATGCGCTTACCTAGCTTAACGGAGTAGACCCCAGCTGGATGTACTAAGCGGTTGAGTTCACGCACCCCTTGCCGAAACAGCAACATCACCCGCACCACTTTTAAACCACCCGCTGTTGAGCTGGCGCAGCCACCGATAAAGCTGGCAAAGATAAGCAAAATAGGTAAAAACAACGGCCAAGACGAAAAGTCTGTGGTCGCAAAGCCGGCGGTGGTGCTAATTGAAACTGCCTGGAACATCGCTTGATTAAAAGCTTCTTCGGTCGACGAAAACAGGTCGTGTACCAGCACCGTGAGAAAGACTAGAATAATTAACGCGACCTGAATCAACACGAACGCCCGTGCTTCAGGGTCACGGAAATACCCAGTAATTGAACGCCCTGTTATGGCCGCATAATGCACCGCAAAATTTATCGATGAAATGATCAAAAACACCACACAAATGGTGTTAATGGTGGCACTGTCAAAGTATCCCATGCTGGCATCGTAGGTACTGAAGCCACCTACCGCAATGGTTGAAAATGCATGGCCAATCGCATCAAACCAGCCCATACCCGCAAGCTTATAGGCAATAGCACAAGCGGCGGTTAAAGCCACATAGATGTACCAAAGATGTTTCGCAGTATCGGCAATTCTAGGGGTCATTTTGGCATCTTTGAGGGGCCCTGGTATTTCCGCTCGATACAGCTGCATCCCCCCGATACCAAGCATCGGTAAAATTGCCACCGCCAAAACGATAATCCCCATCCCGCCTAACCACTGCAACTGCTGACGGTAAAACAAAATACTGTGGGGCAAGTGTTCAATGCCGGTCAAAATGGTAGCGCCCGTGGTCGTTAAACCTGAAAAAGACTCGAAGGCAGCATCGGTAATACTCAAAGGAACTTCGGCAGTGAACCACAAGGGCAAAATACCCACGGCGCCTAGCACCGTCCAAAACAGGACGGTTAGCAGAAACCCGTCTCGAACTTTAAGATCAGAACGCTCGTGACGGTTCGGATACCAGACGCAAAAGCCAACCACCAAGCTCACCATAAAAGCCAGTAAAAAGGCCACTCCACCGCCATCTTGATAGATCAAAGCAACGACGCCTGGGGGCACCAAGGTAACGCTGAACAAGCAAATAAGTAGTCCTAAAATTCTGAGAATGCCGCGAAAGCGCACTAGCCTGCCTCTTTTAGTATAATTAACTCAAGTTGACCTTGAGTGGAGTTTTTTAATTGGGTTGCAAGCTCTGCTGCTGATGCGGCAACCACTGCTAGCCTTAATCGTACCGTATCCGTAAATTCTTGTTCGACAATATCTGCCTGATAACGCTGCAATAAATGCTGTACAACACTTTGATGCTGGTAATCGTAGTTTAAACAGGCTGATTTGCGTAGTATTTTTTCTGCTGTTGGTAAGACTTTCATGAGCTCAGCGACAGCTTGGCTGTAAGCGCGTTGCAAGCCTCCGGTTCCGAGTTTCAACCCACCGAAATATCTCACCACCACCACAGAAATTTCTCCTACCCCACTAGTTTGCAATACTTGAAACATAGGTTTACCAGCGGTACCACTGGGTTCACCGTCATCACTCATCGCATAGGCTTGACTGTTATTGGGCGCACCCCATAAAGCCGCCGTACAGTAATGACTTGCTTGCGGCCACTGTTGTTTACACCAAGCCAGATGCGCAGCCACCTCAGCGGCACTACTAGCGAGCTGTGCATGAGCAATAAACCGACTGTTTTTAATGACCAGCTCATGGGTCATGGGCTGCGCCGGAATTAAATAGTTTGCACTCATGATTTATTTGAACACACCTTGTAGTTCAGATTAATCGCCACTGTTAGCGGAGGTTGCCGGCAACTTACCAATGCGCATAGGTACGACCTGCTGAAATAGTTCTGGTTGCTGTTCACCTTGACGCAAAGCTCGATAAATTTGCTGGTAAGCCAGTACATTCTTCACGTAGTTTCGTGTTTCTGCATATGGAATCGTCTCAATCCAGCGATCCGCTGCTAGCGGTTGCGTCGGAATCCAATCATAAACTCGGTAGATGCCTGCGTTATAAGCTGCCGTTGCCAATAACCAATTACCTTCTAGCCGTTGTTGTAAATGAGATAAATAACGAGTACCTAATCGAATATTGGTTTCAACATGAAATAAATCGCGATGGTTTAATGGCTTATCCTCCATTAAACGAGCGGTACTGGGTAATAGTTGCATCAATCCATAAGCACCTGCGTGCGAACGCGCATCATGACGAAACGCGCTTTCACGCCGTGACACCGCCAACGCCCAGTTCACATCAATCTGCGCAGCGTCAGCAAACTTTTGATGTTGCTCTAAATAGGCCTCGGGAAAACGCTGTGCCACGGCATCAAATTCTCCCGCTTGGCCGAGCGTATATATCGCTTGATCATGCCATCCCCACTCACTTGCCAAAGCTGCTAGTTGCAACTGTTGCGCGGGGGTCACCATATTCACCATATAAAACCATTCGCGCCGTGCATCTAGATGCCGATCTAAAGCTCGTAATTCGTAGGCCCGCTGCACCCCATCAAGCTGCCATAGTGCTTGGCGCTGCTGTTCTGATAATTGCAACGGCTGACGCTGCAGGTTAAGTGGCAAATCTAACTTGGCGGCAGCGAGAAACCCGTAATAACTGCGCGATTGCGCCAACTCACGCCACAATGGTGCTGCGACCCCCGGCTGCCCTAAACTTTCCAGCGAACGCGCAAACCAATATTGCCACTGATCGGACTCTCGTTCGGTATCGGGCAAGCGCGGCATGAATTCAATGATTTGCTGCCAAGCACCTCGCCGTACCCAATCAGCCAACTGCCATTGCTGCGTGGTGTCATTGTGCTCGTTAGGTGCTAGTCGCGCTAGCCAAGTCTCCGCTTGCGGATGGTTTTTCACACTCAGTGCGGTGGCAAACGTCTGATTTAGGCTAAGCTGCTGCTCGGCGGTCCAGACAATGTGAGATGGTAGCTTGGCTAAAGTAGCCAAGGCTAAATCGGGATCGCGCCAGATAAGGCGACGTAATCCATAACTTAAGATTTTCGCTTCGTGTTCAGGATAGGCTTGAGTCAGTGCGCTGAAACGCGTGACATATGATGGATTAACCCGTACCCGCCGATAATGCTCAGCCAAGTACTGCATAGGTTCAGGCAATAATCGGCCGAGATAAGGTAACAACGTGTGTTGTCCTCCCTCAGCAGCTAGTACCACCCGCTCCCAGATTAATTCTGGGGTGCGTAACCCGGCCTCGGCCCAAGCCGCTAAAATGGTGTCGCAAGCTTTGGGTAACGATGAGCCATTGCGCCACACGGTATCTACTTGACGTAGCACCTGCAACCGATTCACATCCGCTTGGTCAGCTGTGTGCTGCTCTGTAGGCAATAGTGCCAGCTGAGCTTCAATCAAGAAACATTGATGAGTTTGCGAGCCTGGCGCTTTAAAATCACGAACAAAGCGCTGATAGTCACCCTGTCGCATCAAGTAATCTAACCAAGGCTGTCGTGCTTGCCAATCCAACGGACTCTGTTGATACCGGTCAAAGAAACTCAGTACGTAGTCCTCATTGGCGATATAGCCAATTTGCCCAATTCGATCAAGCTCGAGATAGGGTAACAAAGGATACCCTTCTAGTTGCTGTACCAACTGTTGATATTCTTTGATGCGCCGACGCTTGACTGCAACTTCAGCTTGCTTGAACAGTTCGCGCTGCTGCTCACGCACGCTTTCATCAACCACACTGGCACTGGGCGGCGCCGCCAAGGCTATTGGAGCTATCAGCAAGGCGCCAGCCAGCACACCAGCTTTGATAGCGTTCTTTGATGTTATCTGAGCTTTCCACATACTTTCAAACGCTCGTTTAAAAAATGATTGAAAATTTAACCTATTCGGGCCAAACTCTAGAGCGACTATAAGAACCACTTTAACCCAAAGCTATCTGAGAATCAGTAACCGCTGAAGGAGAATTTTATGATTTATCAGGGTGACAATATTCGGGTTGAGTTTGTTGAAGACGGAATTGCAGAGTTACAATTTGCTGCAGCCGGCTCAGTTAACAAGTTCGACCAGAAGACCTTGGAAGAATTCAGTCAAGCACTTACGCAACTAGCCAGTACTGATGGATTGCGTGGCGTGATTGTAACTAGCAGTAAATCTACTTTTATCGTTGGCGCCGATATTACTGAGTTTTTAACGCTCTTCGCTGATGTAGAACAAACCAAAGTGTGGGTAGCGAAAGCTTCACGTGTGTTTGATCAGCTTGAAGACCTGCCGGTACCAACCGTTGCCGCAGTAACAGGCTTCGCCTTAGGCGGCGGCTGCGAAGCAGCCCTAGCCTGTGATTATCGTGTGGTAGATACCACAGCTACTATCGGTTTACCTGAAGTAAAACTGGGCCTCATCCCAGGGTTTGGTGGCACCATGCGTTTGCCACGGATTATTGGTCCGGACAATGCCCTCGAGCTGATCACCACCGGTAAGAACAATCGTCCTGAAGATGCCTTGAAAATTGGCTTGGTAGATTCAGTTGTTGCCCCAGAGAAATTACGTGAAGCGGCCCTAACCATGGCGAAAGCTGCTGCGGCGGGTGAATTGAACTGGCAACAAAAACGTCAGCCAAAACTCGAAGCCCTCAAGGCTAACGATGTTGAATTAACCATGACTTTGGTGACTGCCAAAGGTATGGTCGCAGCCCAAGCCGGTAAACACTATCCAGCGCCTCATGCTGCGATTCGCGCGATTGAAGAAGGCGCTCGTCATACCCGTGAAGAAGCCTTAAACGCTGAAAACCGAGCCTTTGTTAGCTTAACTCAAACCGACGCTTGTAAAGCACAAGTAGGTATTTTCTTAGCCGACCAATTGGTCAAGGGTAAAGCTAAGAAAGCTGCGAAGCAGGCAACCAAAGAAATCAAACGAGCAGCGGTATTAGGTGCTGGAATTATGGGCGGTGGTATTGCCTATCAATCTGCCTATAAAGGCGTTCCGGTAGTGATGAAAGACATCCGCCAAGATGCGCTTGATTTAGGTATGCGCGAAGCCAGTAAAATCCTCGGCAAGTTAGTTGAGCGCGGCCGTTTAGACCATAAAAAAATGGCAGCGGTGCTCTCCTCTATCACCCCAAGCTTGCTTGATGAAAGTGTGAAGGGCGTCGACATCGTCGTTGAAGCCGTGGTTGAGAACCCAGATGTGAAAGGTAAGGTTCTTGCCCAAATGGAGTCTATGGTAGATGCCGATACCATTTTAGTATCGAACACCTCGACCATTTCTATCGACCGTTTGGCTAAAAATCTGAAAGACCCATCGCGCTTCTGCGGCATGCACTTCTTTAACCCAGTGCACAAAATGCCGTTAGTTGAAGTGATTCGTGGCGAGCACACCTCTGATGAAACCGTAGCTGCAGTTGTTGCCTATGCCGCGCGCATGGGTAAAACCGCCATCGTGGTCAATGATTGCCCTGGCTTCTTAGTGAATCGAGTACTGTTCCCATACTTAGCAGGCTTTGCCGGCATGGTCGATGAAGGCGTTGATTTCGCTGGTATCGACAAAGTTATGGAGCGCCAATTCGGCTGGCCGATGGGCCCTGCTTACTTAAGTGATGTCGTAGGTATTGATACCGCTGATCATTGTACGCTCGTGATGGCGGATGGCTTCCCTAGCCGCATGCCACGCGATGCCAGCAGCGCCATTGCAAAACTAGCTGCGGCTGAGCGATTTGGTCAGAAGAATGGTAAAGGCTTCTATAACTATGGCGTCGACAAAAAAGGTCGCCCGAGTAAAGAACAAGCCCCTGAGGTTTACGAACTGCTGAATATTGGTGATAAGCAACTGAGCGCTGACGACATCATTGCTCGTTGTATGGTACCTATGGTGAACGAATGCGTACGCTGCCTTGAAGAAGGCATTGTAGCTTCGGCCGCAGAGTGCGACATGGCATTGCTCTATGGCTTAGGCTTCCCTCCTTTCCGTGGCGGCCCGTTCCGTTATTTAGAAACGGTAGGTTTAGAGAACTTCATTGCCTTAGCTGATAAATATGCTCACTTAGGTGAAATGTATCAAGTAACCGATGGCCTGCGCGAAATGGCCAAGTCAGGTAAATCTTATCTGGCCGGTTAATCATTAGCGCAGAGCTAACGGAGGAATTGTATGAAAGACGTAGTGATTGTCGATTGTATTCGCACCCCAATGGGTCGATCCAAAGGCGGAGTGTTTCGCAACGTACGCGCAGAAGATTTGTCTGCGCATCTGATGAAAGGTTTGTTAGAACGTAACCCACAAGTGGATGTTAATGAATTAGAAGACATCTATTGGGGCTGCGTACAGCAAACCTTAGAGCAAGGGTTTAACATCGCCCGAAATGCCGCCCTGATTGCCGGTATTCCGCACCATGTGTCTGCGGTTACGGTAAACCGGCTCTGTGGTTCTTCAATGCAGGCCATCCATGACGCGGCACGAGCTATTATGCATGGTGATGGTGAGATCTTTATCGCCGGTGGTGTTGAACATATGGGCCACGTTCCTATGACCCACGGCATTGATTTTCATCCAGGCATGAATAAATCTGTGGCTCGGGCTTCTGGTAGCATGGGAATGACTGCAGAGTTGTTAGCGCGTAAGTTTGAAATCGACCGCGCCGCACAAGACGCTTTTAGCGCTCGCTCTCATGCCCGCGCTCATGCTGCGACGATTGAAGGCCGCTTCGCTAACGAAATCCTGCCGATTGAAGGGCATGATGCCGAAGGCATTCTGCGTTTGATTAAAGATGACGAAGTGATTCGTCCAGAAACCACTGTAGAAGGCCTTGCTGCGTTACGTCCAGTGTTTGACCCAGCTAACGGCACAGTAACAGCAGGTACGTCATCAGCACTATCTGATGGTGCTGCTGCCTGTTTAATCATGTCAGCCGATAAAGCGAAAGCCCTCGGCCTGACCCCGCGCGTGCGCATTCGTGCGATGGCGGTTGCAGGTTGCGATCCTTCGATTATGGGTTATGGTCCAGTTCCAGCCACGCAAAAAGCTCTGAAACGAGCTGGTTTAAGCGTTCAGGATATTGACTTGTGGGAGCTGAATGAAGCTTTCGCAGCGCAATCACTGCCCGTACTGAAAGGTCTAGGTTTGTTAGACGTGATGGATGAAAAAGTGAACCTGAATGGCGGCGCTATTGCGCTAGGTCATCCATTAGGCTGCTCTGGGGCACGTATTTCTACTACCCTAATCAACCTGATGGAAAGTAAAGATGCGACTCTTGGCGTGGCAACCATGTGTATTGGTTTAGGCCAAGGCATTGCCACTGTATACGAGCGTCTTAACTAACCTAGGTTAAGATCGAAAAGCCGCTGCAAGGCCATCTTGCAGCGGCTTTTTTATGCTTTCTTAATCAGGTAACGGTACGGTAAGGTATCGGTTTGGGCAGCTAACAATTCATGGTCCATAAAGCGACAAAAATTGGGTATATCGCGGGTGGTTGCTGGATCGTCGGCGATAATCTCGAGGACATCGCCAACGTTGAGTTTACGGATTTGCAACCGCACCATCATCACCGGTTCAGGACAACGTAAACCTAGAGCATCTAGCGTCGCGGTCGGCGTTATTGCATCACTCATGATGGTTACAAATACTTTTGCCAGAATTCAGCTTTACCCATGGCGTCATCAAGCTGATAGGGCTTAAAGCCAAACTTCTCATAGGCGATTTTAGCTGGTTCATTGCCCTGCAGCACTTCTAAGGTGAGCTTGCAACAACCACGGAACTGCGCCAGAGTTTCGACTTCTTGTAATAAGCGTTTGGCAATGCCCTGACCACGACAAGCTTTAATCACAGCAATGTCATGAATGTTCATCACCGGCTTGGCGGCAAAGGTTGAAAACCCTTCAACACAGTTAGCTAATCCAACTGGCTCATCATCCTGAAATGCCAACAGCGAGAACACATGGTCGCGCTTAGCCATCTCGTCGATTAAGGTTGCTTTCGTTTCTTCTGGTAGCGCCTCGCCACCCCCCATAGGATCTTGCGCATAATCATCTAGCATATCTAACACCGCCTGGCGGTGTTTCGGGTTGCTGTAATCAGCGAGCACGATTTCTAACATGGTTCACTCATTTGGTTAAGGTAAATTCTCGCATTAGCTGACACGTGGGCTGATAACAATGACAATCAACGAGATGATCATTCACCATACCAACGGCTTGCATAAAAGCGTAACAAATTGTGGTGCCAACAAAGCTAAAACCTGCTTTTTTAAGCGCCTTGGCCATAGTATCAGAAATTTCATCGCGGGTAGGAATATCTCCCCCGGTTCTAGCGAAGATCCGTGGCTGTCCGTCGCTAAATTGCCACAAAAATTCATTGAATGCTTGGCCACTATCACGTAATTGAATATACGCTCGAGCATTTTTGAAGATAGCCTCTATCTTTAAACGATTGCGGATAATTCCTGCATTGTGCATGAGCTCCTGTTGATAACTTGCTGGCATACTAACAATTTCATCTGGGTCAAAGTTGGCGAAGGCTTGCTGGTAATGAGCTTGCTTGCGCAGCACCGTAAGCCAACTTAAGCCTGCTTGCTGACCATCTAGACAGAGCTTTTCAAACAGCTCTTGGCTATCGCTAACTGGGCGGCCCCAGACATTATCATGGTAGGCAACGTAATCAGCTGCAGTACCGCACCAACTACAACGTTGAATTGTTTCAGTCATTTCGCATGGTATCCTGTATGCAGTCCTGTAACCAAAGCACAACACAGGGTATAATTTACGCTAATTCGTCACAAAAAACAGTACGAGAATCGCATGGCTAGCTACGATGTAAAAACCTTTCAAGGGCTTATTCTTGCCCTTCAAGATTACTGGGCCCAACAGGGCTGCGCGGTGGTTCAACCGTTAGATATGGAAGTAGGTGCGGGTACCTTTCATCCGATGACCTTTTTACGCTCGGTCGGCCCCGAGCCGGCTAGCTTTGCCTACGTGCAACCTTGTCGGCGCCCTACCGATGGACGTTACGGTGAAAACCCTAACCGTTTGCAACACTATTATCAATTTCAAGTGTTGATGAAGCCCTCACCAAGTAATCTACAAGAACTGTACTTGGGTTCGCTACAGATGCTTGGCTTTGATCCGCTAGTGCACGATATCCGCTTTGTTGAAGACAACTGGGAATCACCCACACTCGGTGCTTGGGGGCTTGGTTGGGAAGTTTGGCTTAATGGTATGGAAGTGACTCAATTTACCTACTTCCAGCAAGTTGGTGGACTAGAGTGTAAGCCAGTTGCTGGTGAAATCACCTACGGGCTTGAGCGCTTAGCTATGTACATCCAAGGGGTGGATAGCATCTACGATTTGGTTTGGACCGATGGCCCACGCGGTAAAATTTTCTATCGTGATGTGTTTCATCAAAACGAAGTTGAGCAGTCAACTTATAACTTCGAGCATGCCGATGTTAACGTGCTATTCGCACGGTTTGAGGCCTGTGAAAAAGAATGCCAGCACTTGTTAGAACACAATTTGCCCTTGCCAGCCTATGAACAAGTGATGCGAGCCTCGCATGCATTTAACCTACTCGACGCCCGCCACGCGATTTCGGTAACCGAACGCCAACGTTATATTCTGCGGGTAAGGACAATGGCCAAAGGCTGTGCTGAAGCCTATTATGCAGCGCGCGAAGCGCTTGGGTTTCCACTAGCAAACCAACCAGGAGCATAAGCTGTGCAACGGGATATTTTATTAGTAGAAATTGGTACTGAAGAGTTGCCGCCAAAGGCGCTTAAAGGTTTAAGCGAGGCCTTTACCGATGCTCTTGCTGGGTTACTTAGCGAACATGACTTTAGCTTTGGTGCAGTCACCGGCTTCGCTTCAGCTCGTCGGTTAGCTGTACAGGTTCATGAATTAACCGCCACTCAAGCAGATAAAGTAGTCGAAAAGCGTGGCCCCGCGATAAATGTCGCCTTTGATGAACAAGGCCAGCCTACTAAGGCCGCCGAAGGCTGGGCGCGAGGCAATGGTATAAGCGTCGCAGAAGCTGAACGTTTAGTGACTGATAAAGGTGAATGGTTACTCTATAAGGCAGCGGTAAAAGGCCAACCACTGGCTGATGTATTGCCAGAATTGGTACGCCAAGCCTTGAAGAAGCTTCCTATCCCTAAACCGATGCGCTGGGGTGCCGGCAGCGCCCAGTTTATTCGCCCGGTACATACAGTTACCATGCTCTATGGGAATGAATTGATAGCTGGTGACGTATTAGGTGTAGCAAGCAGTAATCACTTATTGGGCCATCGTTTTCATTGCCCACAAGGTACGAGCCTAAGCTACGCTGGTGACTACGAACAAGCCCTTGAACAAGCCTGGGTTATTGCTGATTTTGCTAAACGTCGGCAACGTATCGTAGAAGCTATTGCTACGCTAGCTGCAGAGCTTGGTGGCGAAGTTATCCAAGATGACGACCTAATCGACGAAGTGACAGCTTTGGTTGAGTGGCCAGTTGCGCTCTCTGCACAGTTCGATGAAAAATTCCTAGCGGTACCGAAAGAGCCATTGATTGTGACCATGAAGGACGATCAGCGCTACTTCCCATTACACGATAAAGAGGGGCATTTATTGCCTGCCTTTATCTTTATCACCAATATCGAAAGCAAAGATCCGCAGCAGATTATTTTAGGTAACGAAAAGGTGGTGCGTCCACGCTTAGCCGATGCTCAGTTCTTTTTTGAGACTGACAAAAAAGTGAGTCTGCACAGCCGCGTCGACGGGCTTGCCAATATTCTGTTCCAAAAAGAACTTGGTTCAGTGAAAGATAAATCTGAGCGGATTGCAACAGTTGCTGAGCAGATTGCAAAGCTGTTAGGAGCCAACGCAGCTGTAGCCGCACGTGCCGGCTTGCTGTGTAAGGCCGACCTTGGCACTCAGATGGTGCTAGAATTCCCTGAAACCCAAGGGGTGATGGGAATGCATTATGCCCGCCACGACAACGAGGCTGAGGGTGTTCCAGAAGCGATTTTTGAGCATTACCTGCCCCGCTTTGCCGGCGATATGCTGCCTGCTTCAACTGCAGGCGCAGCTGTTGCACTTGCCGATAAGCTGGATACGTTAGTAGGTATTTTTGGCATTGGCCAGATCCCGAAAGGCGACCGCGACCCCTTCGCCTTACGTCGTAGTGCCATCGGCCTGCTGCGTATTTTGGTTGAGAAAAAACTCACTCTAGATTTGGTCACCCTGATCGATATCGCAGCTGATAGCTTTGCTGGTTTACTGTCTAACACCGACGTGAAGAGCGATGTGCTTGAGTTTTTGATGGGTCGCTTCCGCGCCTTCTATCAAGATCAAGGGATAGCGGTGGACGTCATTCAGGCCGTGTTAGCTCGCCGCCCTACCTTGCCGCTAGACTTTGATCAGCGTGTTCATGCAGTCAGTGCCTTCCGCTCGCTTCCAGCAGCTGATGCGCTAGCCGCAGCGAATAAACGCGTCAGCAACATTCTAGCTAAAGTAGAAGGTGATATCCCTGATCAGGTTGATGAGCAGCTCCTAACAGAAGCAGCTGAGCAGCAATTGGCGCAAGCCATGAAAGCGGCAGCACAAGCGGCCACAGTGGCATTGGGCAACAACGACTACAGCTTAGCATTGAATGAACTCGCTGCTTTGCAGCAACCGGTAGATAGCTTCTTTGAAGAAGTTATGGTAAACGCCGAAGATGCAAACATTCGGGCTAATCGACAAGCCTTGTTGAATCAGCTACGCGAACTGTTTCTTCAAATTGCGGATATCTCCGTTTTAAACTAAACTAGGCGCATAAAGAATTAAGTTACTTGATAACTGGCTTGATTCTTTTGTTTCCAAAATAAAAAGGGAGCGTTGTATAACGCTCCCTTTTTTCATGCCTATTTGACTCAGTTAAAGACTACACGTCTAAGTTTGCTACCTGCAGTGCATTGGTTTCAATAAATGCACGACGTGGCTCAACATCATCACCCATGAGTGTGGTAAATAACTGATCCGCCGCAATAGCATCTTCGATAGTTACCCGCAACATGCGTCGCGTTTCTGGGTCCATGGTAGTTTCCCACAATTGCTCCGGGTTCATTTCCCCAAGACCTTTGTAACGCTGGATGTAGATACCGCGCTTAGACTCCGCAATTAACCACTCAACCGCATCAACAAAGTTATCTACTGGTTTTTCTTTTTCACCGCGACGAACAAAACCACCCGGCTCTACTAATCCATTGATCTTCTCACCAATGGAAACAAGTTGGTCGTAATCGCGTGACATCAAGAACTCGTAAGTTAATGGGTATTCTGTATCAATACCATGCATGCGTACGATGACAACTGGCAAGAAAACGCCCCGCTCTTCATCTTGCTTAACGCTAACTTTATAGGTAGCAGAGTTGATTTCGCGTGTTGTTAAGTCAGCTTCTAGGGTTGCTGCCCAGTTTTGCATATCATCTTGATTTTTCAGCAATTGCTCCGTTAATCGCGGCGCATACAGTAAACGCTGCAAGAAGGTTTCCGGCAACCGACGAGATAACCGTAACTTAATGCTGTTTTGTACCAACTGATAGTCATTCACCAACGTCTCTAGATGTGCCCCACTAATACCAGGTGCGTCTTTAGTGACATGCAGCGAGGCACCATCAAGTGCAAGACTGGTAAGATACTGAATCAGACCTGGGTCATCTTTTATGTACGTCTCTTGCTTACCCTTCTTCACTTTATAAAGTGGTGGTTGGGCGATGTACATGTAACCACGTTCGATAAGCTCGGGCATTTGACGGTAGAAGAAAGTTAGCAATAACGTCCGAATGTGAGAACCGTCAACGTCAGCATCCGTCATGATGATGATACGGTGATAACGGGTCTTATCTGGATTGTATTCGTCACGTCCAATACCACAACCAAGTGCGGTAATTAAGGTAGCTACTTCTTGTGAGGATAGCATCTTATCAAAACGTGCTTTTTCTACGTTTAGGATTTTACCCTTCAAAGGAAGAATGGCTTGGTTCTTACGGTTACGGCCCTGTTTTGCTGAGCCACCCGCAGAGTCACCCTCCACAATATAAAGTTCAGAAAGTGCTGGGTCTTTCTCTTGGCAGTCTGCTAGCTTACCTGGTAAACCTGCCAGATCTAATGCACCCTTACGGCGAGTCATTTCACGTGCTTTACGCGCTGCTTCACGAGCTCGTGCCGCATCAATGATTTTACCGACGATGATTTTGGCGTCGTTTGGCTGCTCCAACAGATAATCTGCAAGGCGCTCATTCATCGCCTGTTCAACTGCCGTTTTCACCTCAGATGAAACTAGTTTGTCTTTGGTCTGTGACGAAAACTTAGGATCTGGAACCTTAACGGACACCACAGCTGTTAAGCCTTCACGAGCGTCGTCACCGGTAGCGTTGGTTTTGAACTTCTTGTGTAGCCCTTCTTTTTCCATGTAGCTATTTAGGGTTCGCGTTAATGCAGCACGGAAACCAGCTAAGTGGGTACCACCATCACGTTGTGGAATGTTGTTGGTATAGCAGTAGATGTTCTCCTGGAAGGAATCATTCCATTGCATCGATACTTCTACAGTAATACCGTCTTCACGCTCTTGGGTGAAGTTAAATACGTTCTGATGAATTGGAGTTTTGCTTTTATTCAAATAAGCAACAAATGCAGCAATACCGCCTTCGTATTTAAAATGGTCACGGCGTTCATTCCGCTCATCTTGCAGAATAATAGATACGCCCGAGTTTAAGAAAGATAGCTCACGTAAGCGCTTAGCTAATATATCGTAATGGAATTCGATATCCGTAAAGATTGTCGAGCTTGGCCAAAAGCGAATTTCTGTGCCCGTTTTATCAGTATCACCTACTTCTTTCATAGGCTCTACTGGCTCACCTAGTTTATAGGTTTGCTCATAAACATGGCCTTGGCGCTTGATGGTCAAACGTAACGTATCTGACAGTGCGTTTACTACAGATACACCAACACCATGCAAGCCACCCGACACTTTATATGAGTTATCATCGAATTTACCACCGGCGTGTAAGACGGTCATGATAACTTGTGCGGCAGAGACACCCTCTTCCGGGTGAATATCGACTGGAATACCCCGACCATCATCTCGTACAGAGACCGAACCATCAGAGTGAATCGTCACAAGAATATCTTTGCAGTATCCCGCTAAGGCTTCATCAATGGAGTTGTCGACGACTTCAAATACCATATGATGTAAGCCGGTGCCGTCATCAGTGTCACCAATGTACATGCCCGGGCGTTTGCGAACTGCATCTAGTCCTTTTAGGACTTTAATACTGGACGAATCGTAATTGTTTTCTGCCATAACTAGCTTCTCTATTGTTCCTTAACGGTTCCATGTTCCACGTGGAACATTTTAGTATCAGGACTTTTTAACAGGTCGTGAATATCACTTCCATCAATCGCAGATACAAAAACCTGTGAGTTGGATGCAACCAGTGCACCGCAAAATTTTGCTTGGCTCTCCGTATCTAACTCAGCGGTGATATCATCCACCAAATAGATACATTGAATACCGGTTCGTTGATGAAGATAGTCTCCTTGTACTAACTTCAAGGCTGCTACTAACAGCTTCAACTGGCCACGCGATAGAATGTTTTTTACATCCTCGCCGTTAGCCGTCATACGCATCTCGGCTTTATGTGGTCCCACTGTTGAGTGACCATATCGAATATCTTGCTCTTGATGCTTTACCAATGCGTCAGCGAGACTTAGTTCTTTATCCCAACCAGACCTCAAAGAAAAATTGAAATCATAACTGGGCAAAAACTCTTTTAGTCTTTCAGACAACACTGGGATAAACGCTTCTAAATAAGCATGGCGAAAACTATGCACCTGCTCGCCATAGTGAGCAAACTGCTTATCCCAGTATTCTCTTTCCCTTTCAAACCGCTTCATTTTCAGCAAACTATTACGTTGCTTAAGGACCTTGCTGAAGTTCATCCAGTCTGGGTAAAACGAATGTTCCACGTGGAACACTCCCCAATCGATAAACTGACGTCGTAACTTAGGCCCACCTAAAATCAGTTCAACACTCTCTGGTGTCATTAACTGCACAGGCACCATTCGCGCTAGTGCAGAGAATTTCTTTTCGCGCTGCTGGTCGATTTTCAGTTGAACATCGCCTTGCATGGTGCGCTGAAAACCCACTTGATGCAATGTGCCTGTCTGTTCGACCACCTTAGCAAACACCACGAACTGGTCTTGCTCATTTCGAATTAACTGCTTGTAGGTACCGTGTCGAAAGGAGCGCCCGAAACCTAAGCAATAAATCGATTCTAACAAGCTTGTCTTACCGCTACCGTTCTGCCCAGAAATGATATTAATGGTCTTTCCTGGCTTTATCTTCGCGCTTTCAAAATTTCTAAACTGCGATATAGCTAACGTATCTAAATACATAACAAGCTTGCTATGCGCCTTAGAGGCGCATAGGCATAACTACATACAACGACGAATCATCCTCGTTGTCTTCAACCAAACCACTGGCATCAGGACCTGAAAGCGTTAACTTAACCTGGTTACCCTGGATGGTGTTCAATACGTCGATTAAATAACTGACATTGAAGCCGATCTCCAGACTAGCGCCTTGGTACTCGACCTCGATCACTTCCTCAGCCGTTTCTTGTTCAGGGTTGTTCGCAGTTAAGCACATCTCGCCGGTACTCAAATTAACCCGAACACCTCGATACTTTTCATTAGACAAGATCGACGCTCGTGAACAGGCTTGCTTAAGTGTATCGCGGTCGGCGACCACAACTTTATCACCGCCATTTGGTAGCACTCGACGATAATCTGGGAAACGTCCATCAACGAGCTTACTGGTAAAACCAATACCATTCGTTTCAACCCGAATATGATTGTTGCCAATCAAGACTTTCACTTCAGTATCAACGTCATCTAGTAGACGCAATAACTCTGTGACACCTTTTCGCGGCACTATAACTTGGCGTGCGGCCAAATTAGGTTGACCAATAGCACAACTGCTCATCGCTAGGCGGTGACCGTCTGTTGCAACAGTACGCAACGTATTTGCATCAGTCTCAAACAGCATACCGTTCAAATAATACCGAACATCTTGGTTAGCCATAGAGAAGCTCGTGCGTTCCATCAAGTCTTTCAAGGTAGACTGACTCGTCACTAACTGAATATCGCTATCCCAGTCATCGATGTTAGGGAAGTCTTCAGCCGGCAATGTTGCTAAGGTAAACTTACTACGACCCGAGCGAATCATCGCTTTATCAGCTGATGCGCTAAACTGAACGAGCGCACCTTCTGGTAGACTTCGGACAATATCGACCAGCTTCTTGGCTGGCACTGTCACTTGCCCCGCTTCACCATCATCAATGGCACAAGACGACACCAGCTCTACTTCAAGATCCGTACCGGTCAAACGAATGCCATCAGGCTGAACTTGAATCAGCACATTAGACAAAATTGGAATTGTATGACGGCGTTCTACCGCGCCACTTACAACCTGAAGTGGCTTGAGAAAAGCATCGCGATTGATGGAAAATTTCATCCCCACATTCCCCTGTTGTGTTTATCCCAAACGCTGCGGTACCAATTATGCCGACAACGTACGGATTAAGTTTCTGTAGTCTTCTTTTATATCATTCTGCGTGTCTTTTAGTGATTTAATTTTTCGACACGCGTGTAAAACTGTTGTGTGATCTCGCCCACCAAAGGCATCGCCAATTTCAGGCAAACTATGGTTGGTTAATTCTTTCGCCAGCGCCATGGCCATCTGCCGTGGCCGCGTTACTGAACGGCTACGTCGCTTCGAGAGCAAATCAGCAATTTTGACGTGATAATACTCTGCCACAGTTTTCTGGATATTATCTATGGTTACCAACTTTTCTTGCGCCGCAATCAAGTCGCGTAAGGCCTCACGAACAAAATCTATGGTTATCTGACGGCCCGTTAAATTCACGTTAGCCGCTAACCGGTTGAGTGCACCTTCTAATTCCCGCACGTTTGAACGTAAACGCTTAGCGATAAAAAATGCAACTTCATGAGGTAAGGTAATGCCTCGTTCTTGTGCTTTACGGATAAGAATCGCTACCCGCGTTTCTAATTCCGGCGGCTCAATCGCAATCGTTAGGCCCCACCCAAAACGTGAGCGCAATCGGTCTTCTACCCCTTCAATTTCTTTCGGGTAAAGGTCGCTGGTCATAATAATTTGCTGATTACCTTCAAGTAACGCATTGAAAGTATGAAAGAATTCTTCTTGAGACCCTTTCTTGTTGGCAAAGAAGTGAATGTCATCAATCATCAATGCATCAACGGAGCGATAATAACGTTTAAATTCATCGATGGTGCTGTTTCGAATCGCATTAACCATATCCTGCACAAATCGCTCAGCCCGCATATAAAACACCTTAGCGTCTTTCTTATGCGCCATGATGCCGTTACCCACCGCATGCAATAAGTGAGTTTTACCTAAACCCGTACCGCCATAAATAAATAGCGGGTTATAAACACCACCGGGATTTTCGGCAACTTGTTGTGCTGCTGCTAGGGCTAATTGGTTTGATTTACCTTCAACGAAGTTATCAAAGGTATACTCCGGCACAATATTGCACTCAAATGCAGGCGCTGGCGTACTTTCGGTGGTCCATGGCGTATGTCGCATCGCTGGCTTACGAACTGGAGCTGCTTGCGGAGTCGGCGCTACCGGAGCTGCTGACGGAGCCGCCGCTTGCTGAATGCTGCCTACGGTAAACGCAACGTGTGGTGCCTTGCCCTCTTGCTCTGCTGCTAACTCGCCTAGGTAATCATTGATGAGGTTTAGATACTTATCTTTAACCCAATCCACCACATACATATTAGGTGCATACAAGGTTAAGGTATCATCTGCTATTTCTGCCTGAAGGGGACGGATCCAGGTATTAAAGTGCTGCGCTGTTAATTCGCTTTGTAATCGTTCCGCACATTGTTGCCAAAGCGATTTATTCAC